>CP033464.1:2660000-5065000 GCA_007833815.1 Brevibacillus laterosporus
GCCCGAACCCACGCACGTTGAAAAGTGCGGGGATGAGGTGTGGCTAGCGGTGAAATTCCAATCGAACTCGGAGATAGCTGGTTCTCCCCGAAATAGCTTTAGGGCTAGCCTCGGATTTAGAGTCTTGGAGGTAGAGCACTGATTGGACTAGGGGCCCTCATCGGGTTACCGAATTCAGTCAAACTCCGAATGCCAAGTACTTATATCCGGGAGTCAGACGGTGAGTGCTAAGATCCATCGTCAAAAGGGAAACAGCCCAGACCATCAGCTAAGGCCCCCAAGTGTATGTTAAGTGGGAAACGATGTGGAGTTGCCCAGACAACCAGGATGTTGGCTTAGAAGCAGCCACCATTTAAAGAGTGCGTAATAGCTCACTGGTCGAGTGACTCTGCGCGGAAAATGTAACGGGGCTAAACATACCGCCGAAGCTATGGCAGTCCTTATGGACTGGGTAGGGGAGCGTTCCAAGCAGCAGTGAAGCCGTATCGTAAGGAGCGGTGGAGCGCTTGGAAGTGAGAATGCCGGTGTAAGTAGCGAAAAGACAAGTGAGAATCTTGTCCACCGAAAGCCTAAGGTTTCCTGGGGAAGGCTCGTCCTCCCAGGGTTAGTCGGGACCTAAGCTGAGGCCGAAAGGCGTAGGCGATGGACAACTGGTTGATATTCCAGTACCACCTCTGTTCCGTTTGAGCAATGGCGTGACGCAGGAGGATAGGGTGAGCGGCCTATTGGATGGCCGTCTAAGCAGTAAGTGTGGTGTGTAGGCAAATCCGCACACCAGTAAGCACAAGCTGTGATGGCGAGGGAAATTATAGTACCGAAGTCCCTGATTTCACACTGCCAAGAAAAGCGTCTAGCGAGGAACAAGGTGCCCGTACCGCAAACCGACACAGGTAGGCGAGGAGAGAATCCTAAGGTGCGCGGGATAACTCTTGCTAAGGAACTCGGCAAAATGGCCCCGTAACTTCGGGAGAAGGGGCGCCTCGGTAGGGTTTATAGCCCGAGGAGGCCGCAGTGAAAAGGCCCAAGCGACTGTTTAGCAAAAACACAGGTCTCTGCGAAGCCGCAAGGCGAAGTATAGGGGCTGACGCCTGCCCGGTGCTGGAAGGTTAAGGGGATGGGTTAGCGCAAGCGAAGCTTTGAACCGAAGCCCCAGTAAACGGCGGCCGTAACTATAACGGTCCTAAGGTAGCGAAATTCCTTGTCGGGTAAGTTCCGACCCGCACGAAAGGCGTAACGACTTGGGCGCTGTCTCGGCAAGAGACCCGGTGAAATCATAATACCTGTGAAGATGCAGGTTACCCGCGACAAGACGGAAAGACCCCATGGAGCTTTACTGTAGCCTGGTATTGAAACTTTGTGCATCATGTACAGAATAGGTGGGAAGCTGTGAAGCGAGGGCGCCAGCCTTCGTGGAGCTGTCGTTGGGATACCACCCTTGATGTACGGAGTTTCTAACTTGCCGCCCTTATCGGGTGGAAGGACCATGCCAGGTGGGCAGTTTGACTGGGGCGGTCGCCTCCTAAAGAGTAACGGAGGCGCCCAAAGGTTCCCTCAGAATGGTCGGAAATCATTCGTAGAGTGTAAAGGCACAAGGGAGCTTGACTGCGAGACCTACAAGTCGAGCAGGGACGAAAGTCGGGCTTAGTGATCCGGTGGTTCCGCATGGAAGGGCCATCGCTCAACGGATAAAAGCTACCCTGGGGATAACAGGCTTATCTCCCCCAAGAGTCCACATCGACGGGGAGGTTTGGCACCTCGATGTCGGCTCATCGCATCCTGGGGCTGAAGTAGGTCCCAAGGGTTGGGCTGTTCGCCCATTAAAGCGGTACGCGAGCTGGGTTCAGAACGTCGTGAGACAGTTCGGTCCCTATCTGTCGCGGGCGTAGGAAGTTTGAGGAGAGCTGTCCTTAGTACGAGAGGACCGGGATGGACGCACCCCTGGTGCACCAGTTGTCACGCCAGTGGCACAGCTGGGTAGCTATGTGCGGACGGGATAAGCGCTGAAAGCATCTAAGCGTGAAGCCCCCTTCAAGATGAGACTTCCCATAGCGCAAGCTAGTAAGACCCCTCATAGACGATGAGGTTGATAGGTTCGGTGTGGAAGTGCAGTAATGCATGGAGCTGACGAATACTAATCGGTCGAGGACTTATCCACATTGCCTGTATGCTGACTTTCATTATCCAGTTTTCAGGGAATAAGCATATGTTATTGATATAATTATTCCTTAGTATGTAAATAAAGTAGTAATTGACTGTTAATGTATAGATTAATGGTACGGATTTATTCTGAGGAGTTATTATACGGAGAGTTACCCAAGAGGCCGAAGGGGACGGTTTGCTAAACCGTTAGTATGCGTAAGCGTAGCGAGGGTTCGAATCCCTCACTCTCCGCCATTTATTTTAATGATTCGTGGCGGTGTAGCTCAGATGGCTAGAGCGTTCGGTTCATACCCGAAAGGTCGGGGGTTCGACCCCCTCCGCCGCTACCATAGGGGCATAGTTTAAAGGTAGAACAAAAGTCTCCAAAACTTTTGGTGTGGGTTCAATTCCTGCTGCCCCTGCCAATTTATACTTACATAATGGCGGTCGTGGCGAAGTGGTTAACGCATCGGATTGTGGCTCCGACACTCGTGGGTTCGATTCCCATCGATCGCCCCTTTTTAATTTCATAAGGGAGTATAGCCAAGTGGTAAGGCACAGGTCTGCAAAACCTTTATCCCCGGTTCAAATCCGGGTACTCCCTCCAAAATGCGTCCCAGTAGCTCAGCAGGATAGAGCAACCGCCTTCTAAGCGGTCGGTCGGGAGTTCGAGTCTCTCCTGGGACGCCATTTTATGTATTTTTAGGAAATTAAATGATAACCATCAAAATAGGAAATCTCATAAGACTCTGCTCGGCCAAAAGGGTTCGTATCGCTGAGTTTTTATTTGTTTTTATATATGTAAAGAAAAGTAAAAAATGAGAATTTTATCAAATAATATTCTGGAAAAGCAGATTTCGTCAGTTTTTGTAAAAAGTTTTTTTGCAGATGAAATAGGATTTTTTACAGGAGATAGAGAATTGATAAAATTAGTAAGATTGATGTCATGTAGTTCTTTTGTCCCTAATAAAAAACATCGTTATTAAATTTTTACTAGAAATAATGGCTGACCTTTAGTTATAGAGGCCAGATTTTTGCATCTTCTGGATTCAAGCCTATTTGAAAAGGGTACACCTTTTTATAGCAGGCTTTTTTTTCTGTAGTAAATTTTGAGGTAGCAGAATAAGAGTAGGATGAAGAGGGAATCGTGTTAGGGACAAGTGTTTCACAAAACCTACTTGCAAGATGAAGCGAATCACTGAGCTTTTGCGTCATATTAAGCAACAAATAGATATAGAGAGAACTAAACATTGATTTTTCCCACTTTTGAACGATTGCAGGCTAGTTGTGAATCGTGTAAACTCGCAAATAGGGTTTGAAGGAGATATAACACTACCTGTATGCATATAAGCATAACAGGTCGAGGAGAAGAAAAGATGGTTGACTTAAAAGATATAATTGAGGGGCTTTTCATCGGATTTACCACTACAATGGGGTTAGTCAGCATCTATCAAACAGCAATTTCAGTAGGCGGAGGCATTTTACTACATAAGAAAAAGCCTGTGACCCACAACCCAGAGAAAACATTTGCTGTCTTGATAGCTGCACACAATGAATCAGCAGTTGTTGCACCATTGATCGAGAATTTGAAAAAAATGGACTATCCGCGCGAGATGTATGATATTTTTGTTATCTGTGATAATTGTACAGATAACACAGCGGAGATTGCTCGGAAGCATGGCGCCTATGCTTGCGAACGATTTGACACTTCAAAGCGTGGCAAAGGCTACGGTATTGAGTGGATGCTAGAAAATTTATGGTCAAGAGAAAAGCAGTACGATGCTGTCGTAATGTTTGATGCAGATAACTTGGTAGAGAAAAACTTCCTGACTGTCATGAACGATCGTCTATGCAAAGGACAACAAGTTATCCAAGGTTACCTTGACTCCAAAAACCCGTTTGACTCTTGGATTACTCTTTCGTACGCTTGTACGTATTGGTTCACTAACCGTATGTGGCAATTGGCTCGACATAACCTTGGTTTGCCAAACACATTAGGTGGAACAGGACTTTGTATTGAAAGCAAGTTGTTAAAAGAGATGGGATGGGGAGCAACCAGCTTAACTGAAGACTTGGAATTTGCAACGAGATGTATCGAACGTGGCATCTATCCTTGCTGGGCCCATGATACGAAGGTTTTTGACGAGAAACCAATCGATCTAAAATCTTCCATGAAACAGCGGCTTCGTTGGATGCAAGGACATTATGATGTAGCTGGACGTTATATTGGTTCGGTAATGAAAAATGGTTTAAAAGCAAGAAGACTAGGTATGCTAGACGCAGCTTTCTACCTCTTTCAACCCATGTATGTATTGATCGTTACATTTATGTCGATATTGTTTTTGGCCAGATTGCTGAGTTTTAGCACGTTCCTGCCTACAACGGGCTTTTTGCCTGATTGGATAATTTATGCGACAACAGGTATTTTCTATTTGTTGCCTGTGCTAGCTCTTTATCTGGAGAAAGTCCCGCTTAAAGCTTATTTGGGACTCATCCTGCTGCCAATTTTCTTCTTGACGTGGTTGCCTATCTTTATTTACGCGTTCTTTACAAAGAACAATCAAGAGTGGAGCCATACCGCACATACACGTGCTATTCAGATTGAAGAGATGCAACAGTAACGTAAACGTAATAAAGTGGGAAATATAATAGCGTCTATGCTATGAGGAACCGCAGGAAAAAACTGCGGTTCTTTTTTTACTATTAAAATTTACAAAATGTTATTGATGTTAGTATAAATGCAACTAAGTCCAAAGCTTGAGTTAAACCTAAAAGTGCGGTGTAATATTTTTCACTATTAAAAAGCACAGAAGAAACTGGTATACTGTAGAAATGCACGGGACAGAAGGGAGTATATACATGTCAACGGACGATATACAAAATAGCTGTCATCCTCTGCTATGGGGTGACAAGCGTTATCATACATGGAACTATCATTTGCGTAGTATGTTTCAGCACAAGGTATTTAAGGTGCCACTAGATGGGGGATTCTCATGTCCAAATCGAGATGGTAATGTCGCAGTAGGTGGTTGTACGTTTTGTAGTGCACGTGGATCTGGTGATTTTGCAGGGGATCGTCGCATGACGCTAGAGAAGCAATTTCATGATGTCAAAGGGCGTATGCATGAAAAATGGCCGACCGCAAAATACCTAGGTTTTTTTCAAGCATTTAGTAACACATATGCACCTGTGGATGAGCTACGTGATATGTACGAAACGATTTTACGACAAGACGATGTTGTGGGGCTCTCTATAGCAACAAGACCTGACTGTTTAGAAGATGATGTGGTTGAATATTTGGCGGAACTAAACGAACGCACCTATCTGTGGGTAGAGCTGGGTTTGCAAACGGTACATGAACGTACCCAACTATTGATTAATCGGGCGCATGATTATCAATGCTATCTCGATGGTTTGGAAAAGCTACGCAAACATAATATTCGTGTCTGTTCTCACATTATTTACGGATTACCAGGAGAGAATGCTGAGGATATGATGGAGACTGCGCAAGCCGTTGCCCACTTAGATGTACAAGGAATCAAAATTCATTTGTTACATCTGTTAAAGAAAACGCCGATGGTGAAGCAATATAATGCCGGGCTGCTGGAATTTTTGACGCAAGAGGAGTATACGAAATTAGTGGTCGACACCTTAGAAATCCTACCTCCTGAAATGATTGTGCATCGTATTACTGGCGATGGTCCTCCTGACATTTTGATTGGACCGATGTGGAGTCGTAAAAAATGGGAAGTGCTTAATGGGATTGAGGCGGAGATGAAGCGCCGCGATACATGGCAAGGTAAGTTCTTTGATCCAAATTGGATACCACACCCAAATCTTGGGAAATAACTGAAATAGATTGTAAAAAAGGAACGCTGAGTACGCCGCGTTCCTTTTTTACGAATAAGTTCATGTTCAGTTGCCTTTAACGGGGGGAATGTTAGCTTTCATGAACGGAGGTAACGGCAAATCCATGACTCTCCAGTTCTTGAATGATATCTATGATGTTATCTTCCGTTTTAAACTTGACTAGAATACGTCGGACACCAGAGTGTTTAGAATCAAAGGCTACACAGGAGATCACATTTGATTTGTGTTCGGTCAAAATACTGGAGATTTCTCGTAAAACGCCTTTTCCTTCAAAGCGGGTCAAGGTCATACGGGTTCCTTTTACACCCATTCCGAAAACGGACTCCAGAACTAGCTCCATATCTTTGCGTTTGATAATACCAAGAAAATGATTCTTCTCATCTACAATCGGCACAAATGGATAGCGCACAATGATAGGGAGGGCGTCTTCGTAAAGATGTTCGGCTGTAAGTGGCTTTAAATTTTGATCAACACCATCTGCAAGAGGAAGCTGAGTGAACGCGGTGAAAGTTTTGTCAGCATGATCCTGTTCAAACTTTTCAAACAGACTACGCTTGCTTAGCGTCCCAAAATAAGTACCATCTTCATTAATGACAGGCATACTAAGCAATTTTCCTTTTTTCATTTCCTCAAGAGCATGAGCAATGGTGTCGGTTGGTTTTACCACTGTGAGGGAATGTAGTGGTGATAGACAGTCGGTAATGAACATGCAAAAACCCCCTTTAATCCTAATCTCTTCTTTAGTATAGGAATATCCTGTAGAGCTTGTAAACAATCCTTTTACTTCTTACTCAAATATTTTCGTGCTAATTCAGGATAATTTGTAATAATGCCATCAATTTGTAACGAAAAGAGATATCGCATGCGTTCAGGAGTATTTACTGTCCAAGCAAGCAAAGAGAGATGGTGTTGACGTGTAGCTTGCAGAAGTGCCTTATTGACCTGCTCTTCAGGGGCGTGTAGTTCGTCTGCGCGAAATTGTTTGGCAATCTCCCAAGGGTTGTGTAGCTGACCGAAATAAAGCATTCCTGTGCGAATATGTCGGTCCAATTCTTTTACACGCAACAGGCTGTGATAATTAAAAGAGGAAAGCACTACCTGATTATGTAAATGAAGATCATGGATGAGGCGAATTACATGTTCTTCTAAGTGAGGCTGAGGGACGATAAAGTTCTTTAGTTCAATGATAAGTCGTAGTCCAGTTGTTTTGACAAATAGTAAGACATCCGATAGCTCTGGAACTTTTGTTGGAGGAAAATGCTTTCTACTTTTGGCAGCAGCGTTTAGGCGGTGAATCTGTTGATAGGTGAGATGGCGCACTTCGCCTACTCCATCTGTTGTGTGTTCTACATTGGTATCGTGCATGACGATAAGCTGTTGGTCTGCGGTCACTTGAACGTCGATTTCCATGCCATCCGAGCCTTGTATATAAGCAGCATGAAAAGCTGGAAATGTATTTTCGGGATACATGCCAGAGGCACCCCTGTGAGCATAAATAAGGGTATGCATGGGTGGAATCCTCCTTTTTCCTGTCTCTTCTTGATACCTATGCGTAAAGAATCAGGTTTAGATATGAAAGAAGTGAATTGTGTCAAACAGGTACTTTGGACAACTTGTCGAATGACTAGCAATGCAAGGACTCTTATAATAAAAGAAATAAATGATGAGGTGTAAAACGATGACTATGGGACCTACAGCAAATCATAATTCACAAATAATTGTGGATATACATAACCGACGTATCAAAGTAATGGAGTATGACTCTAATCAAATTGACGAGATTGTAAAGACGTGTAAACAACAAGCTGATGAACTAGGCATGACAAAGCTAATCGTTTACGCCAGACATGATGATCTGTCAACCTGGAGTACACACGGATTTAAACGTGAAGGTATTTTGAAAGGGTGCATACAAGGTCAGAACGCACATATGCTAAGTTATTTCGTAACAACAGAACGAGGAACTCCTAAAAATAAGCTCCTAGCGGATGAGATTATGCAAATCAGCTTGGCAAAACAAGCAGACAGCGTCTTAAAAGAATTACCAGTTAACTGCGTCGTTCGTTGGGCTAACTTGCAGGATGCAGAAGAACTGGCTAAACTGTATCAAGTTGTTTTTGAGACCTACCCTACCCCAATGCATGATCCTGATTATGTACGGAAAACGATGCAAGCAGATACACATTATGCCGTTGTGGAAGCAGAGGGGCAGATTGCTTGCGCCGCTTCTGCTGAGGTTACCCCTGATTGGAGATCAGCTGAAATGACGGATTGTGCCACCCGTCCCGATTGGTTAGGTAAGGGATTGCTTCAGCACCTGTTTGTGACATTGGAACAGCATATGCAGGAGAGAGGTATTTACTATCTCTATACGCTGACACGTGCTCACTCTGCTGCTATGAACGTGACTGCCGCTAAAATGGGCTATCGGTACACGGGAAGGTTGATTAATAACTGTATCATTTCAACTGGATTTGAAGATATGAATATATGGGTGAAGCCGTTACGTGTTGTTCGGGACTAAGGGATTAATTTCCAAATACACCTACTGAATAACGGACGCATCTGGATACAAGATTTGTTGTAGATGATAAGCCATGATTGCTAGCTGCAGTTGCCAGCGGTGAGAGGCATCATGAAGTGATCCTGCTGTTTTTTGCTCAATTTGCTGCAAACGGTATTTAAGCGTATGTCGGTGAATAAAAAGGCGTTGTGCCGTTTTTTGCCCATTCAGACACTCTTCAAAATAGGTGTGAATGGTTTCTAACAATTGTTGCCCATGTTTCTGATCATACTGGAGTAATGTTGCTAAAAATGGCTTCCAGAGCCTCTGGAGGGCTTCAGATTGCGTGTGGTAGGGAAAAAGGAACTGATACCCAGCTAGTTGATCGAAGTGCGAGATAGACTGAATTTTGGTCGATGCAAGGAGTGCGCCTTGGCATTTCATGGCATAAATGGCTTCTTGTACAGCTATTGACAAGGTCTGGAAAGATGAGCGTGGGGTACTAATCCCGATCGCTAATGGATGCTGGGGGTGCAAATCATGCCACTTCCCAGCGACTTTTTGTACAAAAATCTCGCTAGCCTTACCCTCTGGCATCAATAACAAGATTTCGGTTGTACGTTCTTTACTGAGATAGGTAGGTTGATCTGTTTCGGCTACTCGTTTCAGTAAGGTGGGTAGCTTTTGGACCATGTTAAAATCATACTCTGTTGTAGAAGCTGTAGCGGGTATGGATAGTGCAATGATGAGATGACAGGCATTGGTAAGGAGAGGATAGCCTAGCAAACGGCTACGCGCCTCAGACTCTGCATTGAGCTCAAAGGTGCCACTTAGTAATTCGTCTAAAAAATCACCCTTTAGTCGCCATTCCGCTTGGGCTACCTCTCGATCCTTACTACAAGCTAAGGCTGCCAGTGTCGAGGCATGCTGTAAAGCAATCTTGTCCCATTCTTGCTGGCTCGTTTTATTTTTGCGCAAGGTGATGGTGCCAAAGGTAAAGTGAGCAGCTTCCATAGAGTGAGTTAATTCGACAGTGGGAGTGGATTCAGAGGACAGTTGATCAGAAAGAAATTGATTAGGATGTTCCTCTGATGGTATCCCATTCGTGAGGCTAAATGTGTGTGAACGTGTACGAATTAACTCATAGCCTAATGAATCTGTAATGACAACCTCTCCTTGGGTGACAGCGGCTAATTCATCGGCAATAGCAGAAAGACCCTCACCTAACAAGGCCACATTTAATAGTCGCTGGTGAATTTGCTCCGAATAGCGAATCAGTTCAAATTGACGGTTCACGATGGGCTGAAGAATGGCTTTTGTGATGGTAGAGAAATTAAGCTCTGTGGGAATCTCGATTAAAGGAAGTCCAAACTGATTGGCTTGTACAATAAACAGAGCTGGAATTTCACGTAAATAAAAACCTGTGTGAATAGCAACACCACTTAATCCTCGAGCTGCTAGTGAGGGAATAAACTGGTCATGTTTATCCGTATTCATCTCTAGACCAAAACCCGTGGTGATTAAAAATTCCCCTGCTTGCAAACGTTCCAAATCCTCTAGAATTTCTACGATCGTTACCCATTGAATAGGACGACTCAGTCCAGATTCCCCGGCCACCAGTTTGGTGTGTACCATATCAGGTAGTTGCATGGCTTCACGGATCGTTATCGACATGTTGTTCCCCATCCTCTCTGTTGTTTTAAAATGTTCCCCTCTCCAAATAAACTAGCATTATACAAAATGTACAAAAAATTCTGTTTTTTATCTAGTATTTTTTTGCCAGTAGGTAGAATGTCAGAAAGCTCGGTATTCGATACGATGAGTATAAAGTGGTGTTTGCAAATGGAAGGGAGTTTAAGCGCATGGATAGCAAAACAGAACGTAAAAGTTATGTAATCAAACCTGAATGGGGTAAACAATATCCACGGATCTCCCATGGTAAAGGAATTTATTTATATGAAGAGAGCGGTAAGCGATACATTGACGCCTGTTCAGGGGCTGTAACTGTAAGCATTGGGCACGCGATGGACGAGATTGTGGATGCGATGAGACAGCAGGCAGAGAAGGTGTCTTTTGCCTATAGATCCCATTTCAGCAGTGAAGCGGTGGAGGAATTGGCTGATATTCTTGCTACATGGGCGCCTGGTAATGTGAACTGGAGCTTTTTTGTCAGCAGTGGATCAGAAGCGACGGAGACAGCCCAAAAAATCGCAATTCAATATTGGCAAGAACAGGGACGTATGACTAAAAATCGAATCATGTCACGTTGGATGAGCTATCACGGTATTACGATGGGGGCCTTGTCGATGTCTGGACATGTGTTGAGACGCAAGCGCTTTGTACCATTGTTGGCAGATTATCCGAGCATATCAGCTCCATATCCGTATCGAAGTCAGCAGAATCTCGACAGTGATGCATACGCATGTAAAGCAGCGAATGAGTTAGAGGAGGCAATTGTAAGAACGGGTGCGGAGAATGTTGCGGCATTTATAGCAGAGCCGATTATTGGAGCGTCTGGAGGAGCTGTAGTACCACCAGATGGCTATTTCGCCCGCATTCGTGAAATTTGTACCAAGCATCAAATTTTATTTATAGCAGACGAAGTAATGACAGGTGTAGGTCGTACTGGTAAAAACTTTGGAATTGATCATTGGCAGGTAACTCCTGATGTGATGACGCTGGGCAAAGGAATGAGCTCAGGCTATACACCGATGGCTGCGACGATGGTGAGTGATTCAATTATGCAGACTATTGCAGAAGGCTCCGGTTCCATAATGGCAGGTCATACGTACAGTGCTAACCCACAGTCAGCAGCTATATGCGTGTCTGTAATGCGTTATATGGAACAGCATCAGCTAGTGAAAAAAGCTGAGGAGAACGGAAATTATCTATTACAACACTTAAACCAGCTGGAACAAGAGTTTGACATTATTGGTGAGGCTCGTGGTAAAGGCTTAATGTGCGGACTAGAGTTTGTGAAGAACAAGCAGACTAAAGAACCATTTGCGCTCTCGCATCAAGTGACAAATCGAATCATTCAACGAGCGTTTGCTAAAGGGTTAATGATTTATCCAGCTATTGGAGGGCTGGATGGCATAGCGGGTGATGCTGTACTTATTTCTCCACCACTCATTATCGAACAACATGAAATTGACGAAGTGATCTATTTATTGCGTCAAACCTTGCAAGAAGTGGAAGCAGAATTCACGAAAGAGGGCATTTGGTAGAGAGGAGGAACACATATGATTATGCAATCAACATGGAATAAACAAGTTTCATTAGAGGAAGCGCTAGAGCATTTTCATGATGGGATGACACTGATGGTTGGAGGGTTTGGTGGGGTGGGTAACCCTCCTAGCCTGATACAGGGATTGCTGGACAAACATATTAAAGGGTTAACGTTGATTAGTAACGATACAGCTTTTCCTGACATTGGAGTCGGAAGATTGATTACAGAGCGACGGGTGAACAAGGTAATTGCTTCTCATATTGGTTCCAATCCGAACGCAGGTGCTCAAATGACGGCAGGAGAGCTGGAAGTGGAATTTTGCCCACAAGGTATCTTAGCAGAGAGAGTTCGAGCAGGTGGAGTAGGTCTGGGTGGTATTTTATCTGATATCGGAATTGGTACTATCGCCGAAAAAGACAAAGAGAAAGTGACTGTTGATGGGAAGACGTATTTGATAGAGACACCATTAACTGCTGAAGTAGCTATCGTCTATGCAAAAAAGGCAGATCGATTTGGCAATCTCGTTTTTGATACGAGTGCACGTAACTTTAATCCTTTGGTGGCAATGTCTGGAAATATAACAATCGTGGAAGTAGAGGAAATTGTTGAGATTGGACAGCTTGACCCTGAAGAAATCGTGACACCTGGAGTGTTCGTAACCTATATCGTGCAAAGTGAAGGGGTGAATTGGCGATGGGCATGGGAGAAGTAGTAAAAGAGAGCACGACAGAGAGTTATCGGGAAAGAATCGCTAGACGTGCTGCTATGGAAGTAAAAAGCGGTATGCTAATTAACTTAGGGATCGGTATTCCTACGCTTGTGGCTGATTTTATCCCGAAAGAAAAAAATGTTTTATTTCACGCTGAGAATGGCATCGTAGGTACAGGTCCTAGTCCTCTGTTTGGAGAAGAAAACCCTAATCTGTGTAACGCAGGGGGCTTTCCCGTTACTTTGATGCCCGGAGCTTCCTTTTTTGATAGCGCCACGGCTTTTGCTATCATTCGCAGAGGCCTATTAGACATGACGATTCTTGGGGTATTGGAGGTAAGTCAGGGCGGGGATATTGCTAATTGGATCGTTCCAGGTAAGCGGGTTCCAGGCATGGGCGGAGCGATGGAACTAGCGCAAAAGGCAAAGAAAGTTTTAGTTCTTACCACTCATTTGGACAAAAATGGTCGTTCTAAAATTGTCCGAGAGTGTAAATTGCCTCTGACCGCTCAAGCGAGTGCGGATATGATTATCACTGATATGGCGGTTATGGAAGTGAAACCAGATGGCTTACATTTATTGGAGGTTATGCATCCCTACACGATAGCAGATGTCATTGGTGCTACCGAAGCAGAGCTGTTGTTTAGCGGAGAAGTAACAACTTTTATCTAAGGGGGATAAGCAACCATGAGCGTAAGTCAGGCATTGTCTTGGCAAGAACGAATTCGTGAGCAATTAGGTAAGGATCGGGAGAATGCTATAAGTTTGTTGCAAGAATGGGTGCGTGAGGCCAGCGTTCAAGGCCAGGAAGCGGGTATTCAACAGAAAATAGCGAATTACTTGGAAACGCTGGGGCTTGAAGTGGACATTTGGGAGATGGCGGGTAAGGAGCTTCAGAAGCTAGAGAAACACGCTTATTTTGTTTCACCACGTACAGAATTTGTAGGAAGCCCTAATGTAGTAGGGGTATGGAGGGGGACTGGAGGAGGCCGTTCTCTTATCCTAAATGGCCATGTGGACGTTGTACCGGAAGGGGAGCTGAATCAATGGACACAAGGGCCCTTTAGCGGAGAAATTGTTGATGGGAAATTGTATGGACGAGGGGTAACTGACATGAAAGGTGGTAACTTATCGTCTCTATTAGCTATACAAACCTTGCAAAAGCTGGGGGTACGTTTAAAAGGAGATGTTATCTTCCAAAGCGTTGTAGAAGAGGAAAGTGGTGGGGCTGGGACTTTATCTACCATTTTACGTGGGTACAAAGCGGACGCTGCTTTGATACCGGAACCAACAAATTTAAAGATTTTTCCCAAGCAACAGGGCTCTATGTGGTTCCGTTTGTTTGTACGAGGGAGATCGGCACATGGCGGTACGCGTTATGAAGGGGTTAGCGCCATCGAAAAAAGCATGACAGTGATCAGTCGGATTCAGCATTTAGAACAAATTAGAAACCAACGAATGTCAGACCCTCTATACGCCAAATTGCCTATACCCATTCCAATTAATCTGGGTGTAATACATGGAGGGAAATGGCCATCGTCCGTTGCTGACTTAGTAACAATAGAAGGACGCATGGGTGTAGCGCCTGGGGAGGAGATGGAGGCGGCCAAACAGGAGATGCAAACTGCTTTACAAAGACTTACTGAAGAAGACGAATGGTTTGTTGATCATCCCGTCGAGTTGGAATGGTATGGTGCAAGATGGGTTCCAGGTGAGGTAGAAATGGATCATCCATTACTTATACTGTTGCAAGAGCTATATCCGAGCGTTTTAGGAGAGCAGGCTGTCTTAGAAGCATCACCATGGGGGACAGATGGTGGTCTATTAACCAAGCTGGCTGATACGCCTTCTATTATTGTAGGGCCAGGAGTTACCCAGGTTGCTCACTATCCAGACGAGTATATCGTGCTCGATGATATTTTTACGTGTGCCGAATTATTTGCACTAACTCTCCTAGAATGGTGTGAGCTAGATGGAGGAATGAAGAAAAACTAACAACATCGTAAAATATCTTTTTTTAAAAAGGTATTGCTATTTATTTTTTTATGTGCTATATTTCTATATGTAGAAACGCGGAGGGATACCGAAGTGGTCATAACGGGGCGGTCTTGAAAACCGTTAGGCGGCAACGTCACGGGGGTTCGAATCCCTCTCCCTCCGCCATACATAAGAACAGCACACCGATGAACTGAGAGGTTCATCGGTTTTTTTGTGTTTTTCAACTGTCAATTTGGTAGTAAAAAGGTACAGTAACCTTTCTTTTCTCTTAGTCAGTCTTATGTTTTGCTTGTAGGTACCCTTTCTGGGTGATATAACATATTAGGAACAGACGAGCATTATTTGTGGTCAGAGCTAGAAACGTAGGAATGTAGAATCTCATTGAAAGAAACAACTGGTGAAATGAAAAGGGCTTTCGTAAGGTATGTACCACGGATTGTAAATAAAAAGTATGTACCAAAAATCCCAGCTCATAGCCATATTAAAAGGCATGAACCGGGATTTTTACGTAGCATTGAGATAAACATCATTAAAGGCTATTACGGTGTTGGTTTGCCATCACTTGCTTTCTTAATCTGTTGTTGGGCTAATTCACCTAGATCGTTAATATTGATGGAGAAATTTACATTTTTATAGTAGACAGTGGCTTTTGGATCGCCCTTTTTGCCTTCAATACGGATGTTGGTAGTTTTGATTTCATAACTTCCATCTTCACGGAAATTATAGGTGGCATCTTTAATTTCAGAATCGATTAAAGGACGTACAGTAGATGTGAACACTTCATCGACACCGTTTACTACTTGGCGACCCATGTTCATTACTTCCGTTGGTGTATAATTGAAACCAAAGACCAGAATAGCTCCGGCGACCAGACTAAATAAAACAATTCGATACAAAGCTTTCAGAAAAAAATTAAGCACAAACACTGCCAATAAGACAAGAATAAGAAGTACCCAATAGTCTTTGGCAAATGTAATAAGTTGATCCATCGTTACAACGTCACTCCTTCATGACAGGGTAAGAACCATAAGTAGATAGTAAGAACTTACCGATTACGTATTTAGTCTATCATACACAATCCAGTGATCGGATACAAACAGTGGCACCATTTCTAAAAAAATAATAAAGATATACTTGTCATTTTAAATATGATCTAGTATAATAGTACATGCTGATGAGTTTCGTAAGGCGAAATTATTTTTAATATAATCGATATCAGCATTTAATATGGAGGGATACCGAAGTGGTCATAACGGGGCGGTCTTGAAAACCGTTAGGCGGCAACGTCACGGGGGTTCGAATCCCTCTCCCTCCGCCATATTGTTAATGGGAAGCCGATGACATTGTTCATCGGCTTTTTTACTTTCAGAAAGAAAAGGACATGTATTTGAACAAAGTGATGAGGCTATTGATAATCCATCTTAGTATGCAATCGTTTGAAGAATTGAGTATCGGGTAAAAATAAGCGTAATAGATTTCAAGCCTAAGGTTTCGATCAATAGATGTGTGGATAGGCAAGCACCTTTTTTCCGAAAAATACCTTGACGGTCAGCAAAAAGCAGAGTACACTAATCTCTGTACTGACTGGTCAGTTTATATGGGGGTACATGTTGATGAGTAAAAAGAAGGATTTAATTTATGAGAGTGCCCTGCAAGCTTTTGCCCAATATGGGTATACGGATACAACGATGGATACGATAGCGGAATTTGCTCAGGTAGCAAAGGGGACGTTGTATTATCACTTTAAGACGAAGGAGGAGTTATTCTACTATGTAAATCAAAAGGGAGTGGAAATGCTAATGGAGTCCGTCGAAGCGGCGACGGAAGATACAAGCAAGACGCCGCAGGAACGTCTTTTGCACGTACTAGATGAGCATTTGCGCTTCTTTTCGAATAACAGAGAGTTTTGTCTGTTACTTCTAAGCTTCTCCTCAGGAGATTTGACACGAGATAACATGGTTCGAACGTTATTAGGCAATTATTTTTCTTTAATGGAGCAATATCTGGCTAACATGCAGGAACAAGGATTTGTAAAAGGCGACATGGAAACTCAGACAGTTGTTTCAGCTATGTTTGGGAGCATAGGATTTGTCGTCCTTCGCAAAATGTTCCGTAATGAGCCAGTTTATACGCTAGAGACCAGGGATACATTACTTATCCTATTTAAAGGGGCTCTGGGGCTCGCTTAAATTGCGAATTGGAGTGGAAGGTTATGAGAGAGAATAAAAAGATGATGGTTGGTTTGGTAGGTTTTGTAGCAGCTATCGTACTTTTGGGTGGATACTTACTATTTTCCGAAAAAAATAGCTTTGCGGGAGGCTCCGCAAAACAAATAACAGCTGTAGTAGAAGGAACAGAAGTAGACCTTGCCTTCAAGGTACCAGGAACAATTGACAAGATCGAAATTAAAGAAGGCGATACGGTAGCAGAAGGTCAGCTTCTAGCGATGCTAGGAAGCGACGAGATTACGGCGAAACGAGATCAAGCAGCAGCAGCGTACCAATTAGCTCAAGCTAAATTGGAACAGGCAAAAAAAGGAGTTTCCATTACGAGTGGAACGAGCGATGCAACTGTGAAGCAGGCCCAAGCAGCTTTGCAAGCGGCTCAAGCTAATTTGCAAGCTAACAAAAATGGAGCGCGTCCAGAAGAGGTTGCTCAGCTAAAAGGGAAACTTCAAGCAACTAAAACAGCCCGTGACCTGGCTCAGACAAATATGAAACGCATGCAGGATTTATTAAAAGAGGGAGCTATCCCAAAAATTAAATTGGAAGAATCTCAAGCTGAGTTTGAGAAATACTCTGCTGAATATACTTCGACAGTAGAACAATTAAACATGGCACAAAAGGGTGCACGTCCCGAGCAGATTGAAGCACTTACAGCACAAGTAAACCAAGCGAATGCAGCATACCAAAACGCAGTAGCGGGACTTGGTCAGGTAGGATTACGCGAATCTGATGTAAAATCAGCGGAAGCAGGCGTGAAGCAAGCAAAAGGTGCTTTGGATGAAGCAGAGGCGTATTTGCGCAATACGCAAATGATCGCTCCTGTTAGCGGTGTGGTAAAATCTATTTCCTCACAAAAAGGGGAATTGGTAGCACAGGGCTCTTCCATTATGACGATTCAAGTAGAAAACGATAAATTTGTAAAAATGTATGTAGATGAAAACCAACTGGGTAACGTAAAAGCAGGAGAGAAAACTACGTTGTTTGTCCCAAGTTTAAATAAAGAAGTTGATGCAACTGTACAAATGGTAGCACCAGCAGCTGACTTTGCAACGAAAAAAGCAACTCAAGAACTGAACTCCCGTGATTTGCGAGCGTTCCAAGTGAAATTGCAAGTGGAGGATAAAGATGTACGCCCTGGCTTTACTGTCGAATGGCACCTAAAAGGGGCTGTCGCTCGTGAATAGCTTTTGGCAACTAGTAGGAGATGAATGGCGATCCATTTATACCAACAAAACGATTCGTAACATTGTATTTCTTGTGCCGTGTGTATACATGTTGATGTTTGGTTATTTGTATCAGGAAAAACGTGTTATGGAGATACCTACAGTGGTAGCAGATTTGGACCAAACTGAATTAACACGTGAATTGATCCGAGCAATTGACAATGATCAGACCTTTTCAGTGACAAATGTGGTTACAACAGAAGAAGAGTTACAACATCTGATGAATTATGAAGAGGCGCAGGTTGGATTTATCATTCCAAAGGGCTTGACCGTAAATGCTAAATTGGGTAAGCCAACAGAGATATTAAACCTCATTGATGGAAGTAACATGATGATTTCGAATACATCTGTTCGAGCAGCGAGCTCTCTAGTGAAAACCATCTCTGGGGGAGTGACGTTGAAAAAGTTAGAGGCAAAAGGAGAATGGGGCAGTGCGGCAACAAACTTTGCAACTGGGATCGACTATCGTTATCGCATTCTGCATAACCCAACCTTTAACTATTTGGCATTCATGATCTTTGGCTTGGCAGGAACAGTATTGCAACAGGTAGCATTCTTGAGCGTTTCTTTAAGCGTAACTCGCCAAAAAGAAGAAGGGACTTGGATGGATACCTTGAAGGAAAACGGGTTTGTAAAAATTGCACTCAGTAAAATTACAACCCATATGATTCTTGCTGTGTTTAACTTCTTACTTACGTTTGTGTTGATCTTTAAATTTTTCGAGGTTCCGTACTATGGTAGCATGAGCTTGTTGTTCATCAGTGGATTTATTTTTAATCTAGCAGTGGTAGCGATTGGATTTGCCATTTCATTCTTCTCTTCCAATATGCTACAAGCTACACAAACAGCCATGTTAATTGCAGTCCCATCGTTCATGCTATCTGGCTGGACTTGGCCGATCACTTCGATGCCAACTGTGATTGCAATCATAGCAAAATCCCTGCCGCTCACTTATTTCCTACATTCTGTGCGAGAAATTTTAAGTAAGGGACATGGCTGGGAATTTGTTGGTACCGACAACCTAATACTTGTCTTAATGATTGTTGTTGCGCTATTTGTGGCATTTGTCACTTATGCTTTTCAGAAGAAAAATGCCAGAACAAACTATCAAACCAAATCAGAAAGTGTCGTTATAAAATAAAAACCTCTTGTAACTCTGGGGCAGTTTTTTTACAATAAACATAAACCTTTATATCTGTTGCCCTAAGGAGGATTCTCTATGTCAGACGCTCATGTAAAACAGTTATGCGAAGATACCTTTATGCGGTTGAAGAAGGTTAGCATAGAAGTGGAGAGATTCCTAAATCAAACTACTTTAGCAGATTTGGTTGAAAAATCTGGAGATGCTGAAGAGTATGAAGCTTACTATGGTAGCTATCTTTCTGATTTACGTCGCTTGTTGGTTTATGCAGAGAATGCCTATGAGAAATTGGGGATCTGTCTTCGACGCGCTCGCTTTAACGAAGAGTTTGCCGAAGAAGCCCTCTACCAGGTGTACCACACCTGTGTGATTAATTTTTACTATCCTAAAGGCGAGGTTTACGATGAGGATGGCAGGTACTCGTACACAGGGCAAGACTGCATTATTTTCCGCAAAGAGGTTACTCCCGATCTCGAAGGTCTAACTCTAGGATTGTCGAGAATCTTTGAGCCTTTACGTGATGAATTGCAGTACTATGAAACAGATTACATTACGAAAAAGCGGATGCAACTGAGTAATTAACAGGAGAATTGGTTTACGAAGAACACTATTTTTATAACGGCATATATTTAGATGGGAGACCTTTCATTTATGAGGGGTCTCTTTTTTTCTCTTATGGTATGTTGTATGCCTTCTTTTACTATTATACGAATAAATCAGAAAATTAAAAGGGATGGTATGTACAAAAAGTGTCAATTTTTTTGACTCTTTTGTGTCTGGATACAAAATTTTACATAAATGAACTTCAAATGGTTATTGGGATAAAGTAAAATTTTACAAGGAATAGGCTTTCCTAATGTCAACCGGGATCAGTATGGAGATTCACCGGTTTCGGTTTGAGGAAAGCCTATTTAGCAGATGGGTTTACTGTAGTACAGGAAGTTTTAACGAAGCAATTGCTTGATCTACCTGTTGTAGATATGATTTCCGGATAGCTTCTTCTACATATGGCACCTCAGCAAAATTGTGATACACAACAGGGTCAAATCCTGAGAATCGCAAAATTCCATCCACAATTTGTTTCTCTACAACTTCACCTAATCCGCTAGTCTGCATTTCTTGCTGTGATTCTCGTGTGGTGGTAAAAACGAAGGCTTGTTTGCCTGTTAACAGACCAACAGGACCTGTTTTCTCGTACCTAAAGGCAAACCCATCTGAGAAAATACGATCAATGTAGCCTTTCAGAATAGCTGGTTGGGACCACCACCAAACTGGATAAATCATGATCAAGAGGTCAGAATCTGTGAGAATAGTTTGCTCCTCTTCAATGGATTTTGGTGTACGGTGAGATTCCATTGCTTGCATATCTGCAGGTGAAAAGATAGGTGAAAAATGTTGCTCATATAAATTTCGTATAGTTGGAGTTACACCATGTTTGTGCAAACTCTCTGTTACTTGCCCTAAGATGGCATGATTAAAGCTCTCAGTTCCAGGATGGGCAAACAGAACGACGGCTTTCATGGAAACCGCCTCCTTTCACATGGGATTATTCTTATTGCTGATGAATGCGAAACGATTGTAAATAGCGACCAAACAATTCCTCTAGAAACCGCTGGAAACCAGTAGTTGGCGCTTTGGTACCAGTGGAAGGTGGAGCTGGAGTTGGTGCTGGAGCTGGAACTGGAACTGGTGATATAGGTTCAGTTGCATAACCCGTTTGGCTTTGCTGTAGCGCTTTTTTTACATTGATATAGCCGTAACCAAATGATGAATCCCTACCTGGTGTGCCCAAGTCTGTCGCTGTCTTTTCTAAAATTTGTCTGACCTGTTTGTTACTTAGAGTGGGATTGACGGAACGGATTAAGCTTGCCACGGCTGCAACATGTGGACAAGCCATCGAAGTGCCTGACAGAGCCGCATAATCCTTGTGAATATAAGTACTGGGTATATCTACACCTGGTGCAACTAAACTCACAGTTTTCCCATAATTAGAGAACTCAGCTAAATTTTCATCCTGATCGACAGCCGATACGCCGATTACTTCTGGAAAAGCAGCAGGAAAGCTTGGTTGATCGCTTGCATCGTTTCCTGTCGCAGCTACAAGTACAACATCGTTCTGATAAGCATAAATACATGCTGCCTTTAAGACCGCAGAGGAAGCATAGTTACCCACACTTAAATTAATAATAGAGGCTCCATGATCCACAGCCCACTCAATTCCTTGCGCGATGTCGATCGCACTGCCACTCCCGTCTTCTCCGATAGCTTTTATTGGCATAATCTTGCTGTTCCAAGAAATCCCAGCAATTCCGTCCTTATTATTAGTACGGGCGGCAATAATTCCTGCTACATGTGTCCCATGACCGTTGTCGTCTTGCGGTCGCTTTCCACTATTCAATACATTGTATCCGTTGACCAATTTCCCTTTAAACTCAGGATGGGTTAAATCAACACCTGTATCTACAACAGCCACAATGACCTGACTTGAACCTTGAGTAATCTCCCAGCTTTGTTCCATGCCCAGTTGATTTAAGTTCCACTGATATCGCTTGTAGTAGGTGTCATTAGGTTGTTTGTTCGGCAACAGTAAGTAATTAGGTTCGGCATACACAGAGTCTGGATGCTCCGCAAAATACTTCATAAGTTGCTCCGTAGATAGTGTGCGGGATTTAATAATCATTGCCTTATTGAAATCTCGTTTTATAAAACCGTCTACCCTACGTAGCATTTTCTGTAATTCTGGTTTAGAGGGTCGCGGAGTAAAGTGAACCACTACCTCTCTCTCTACATAATGGCTCTTATCCTTTTTATTGTGATGAATCGTCTTGATGTGCTGACGACGCTCCATATCCCGGCGCATGTCACGAACTTGTTCCACATAGTTAATTTTGGGAACCTGTACTTCATCTTGGGTCACAGTAGGTGGTTCTTTATTGCTTTCTAAAGTCCGTGAGGTAGGGGCTTTCATTGCTTGCGGCATTTGTTTTCCTGGAGTGAGCCAGTGACTTCCCGTAAACAAAACACCTGCTAAAAGGCCAACAAATAACAGTGTAAAGATGGTTTTCACTCAAACTCCTCCCCACATTTGATTTATCCTTAGCCTGTACGTTTCTCCGATGTTTATGACGGAAAATCTTAGTGAGGGCAAATGGTTAAAAATTGAGTTTAGTAAGCAACATAAAGGGTGAACCAATTGTAAAAGACCAAAGGAGGTAAGGAAGTTTGACCAGACAAAAGAAGGAAACGATGAATGAAAAGACAACAAGCAATCAGTTCGTCACGAAATCATATGATATCAATGATTACCAAAGTAATGACACTCAAAGTAAAGGGTTAGCAGTTACCCATGAGCAAGTAAGTGATTCCTATGCCATGGGGACGGTTGATGGGGCAAACATACGCGAAGAGGATAACGAGGATATCATCCGTACAGAATAAAAGTAAGAAGGCATCTCCTGATATATGTTTAATCAGGAGGTGCCTTCCTTGTTAGAATAAACTCATTATTTTGTGAAAATAGCCAATTCTGTTTCGTTATCAAACAAATGAATTTTATTTAGATCCATTCCTAAATGAATGCTATTACCTACCTTAATATGTTCACGAGCATCGAGTCTAGCTACCACTTGATTATTGTTCATGTTGCTAAAATAAATGTACTGCTCAGAGCCCATATTTTCCACTACATCAATCACAGCGCTAACTCTACTATCAAACGGATTGTTTTCTAAAAATTGATAATCACTATAAAAATCTTCAGGACGGATGCCAAAAATGACTTTTTTTCCTACGTAGCTTCTTTTTCGAACAATGTTGGCCTTATCTTGCGGAAGCGTGACATTTACTCCATTACTTACAAAGTGAATATGATCATCTATTTCTTCTAATTTTCCTGATATAAAATTCATACTGGGAGAACCGATAAAACCAGCAACAAACTGATTTGCTGGATAATGATAGATTTCTGTAGGAGTGGCTACTTGCTGAATGAAACCATCTTTCATGACGACGATCCGATTACCCATGGTCATGGCTTCCGTCTGATCATGAGTTACGTAGATAATAGTGGTTTCTAGACGTTTATGTAATTTAGCAATTTCGGTTCTCATCAGCACGCGTAATTTGGCATCTAGATTGGAAAGGGGTTCGTCCATTAAAAAAACTTGTGGCTCACGCACGATGGCTCTGCCCAGAGCAACACGTTGACGTTGACCGCCTGATAAGGCTTTTGGTTTACGATTCAATAGATGGGTAATATCGAGAATGCGGGCTGCATCTTGAATTCGTTTGTCAATCTCCTCTTTAGAGAATTTGCGCAATTTTAATCCGAACGCCATATTTTCATAAACATTCATATGTGGGTAAAGCGCGTAACTTTGGAAAACCATAGCGATATCGCGATCTTTGGGTGCTACATCATTAACTTTACGGGCGCCGATATAAAGGTCGCCTTCGCTAATATCTTCTAATCCCGCGATCATGCGTAATGTAGTTGATTTTCCACTACCAGAGGGGCCAACAAGCACCAGAAATTCCTTGTCATGGATGTCCAAATCAAAATCAGAAACAGCAGTTACATTACCTGCATAACGTTTATAGATATGTTGCAAACGTACTTGAGCCATGAATCATACCTCCTTGAAAGCATTTTTATCTAAGCATGATCCAGAGGAGAACAGCCTCAGGAAATGCACGAGGGTCTAGACTGGTCTGCTCCCTTACTTTTTCTAACCGATATAATAACGTGTTTCGATGTAAAAACAAAGAACGCGCCGTTTCACTCACCTGCATATTATGTTGAAAGAAAGTAGCAAGTGTTTCCTGATACTCGGGTGTATGCCAGCGGGGTAAAAGTGGATATTGACTCCGGTATCGCTCTTTTTTCTTTAATAGATAAATGAGAATCAGTTTTGGGAAAAGGTTTCTGCCGTTCCCTAGACCAAATTGATAGCATATGGCAAACTCCTTTACAATTCAAAAAGTACTCTTTTTCCATTATAGCCAATGGGAAACAAACATGGGTAGCGATCATTTATCTAAAATGTTAGAATAATCAAAAGGTTAAGAGGAATTTGTTTTTTAATGGAGAAATATGTATGACGGGCGAACTTCTCAGTACATGAACATAGAGAATCGGAGAGTGAATGGATATGAAAGTGGAAAACATTCCAGCAACACAAGAAAATAGTAACTTAAAAGACTACGATCAAACCTATGAAACCTTCCAATGGGCAGATGTAGAGAAACAATTCAGTTGGTATGAGACAGGCAAAGTTAATATAGCCTATGAAGCCATTGATCGTCATGCTAGCTCAGCAAAGAAAGATAAAGTAGCGCTTGTTTATAGTGATTCCACACGGGAAGAAAGCTATACATATGGTGAATTAAGTAGGCTTTCCAACCGTTTTGCCAACGTACTTCATGATTTGGGAATAAATAAAGGGGATCGCGTGTTTGTTTTCATGCCACGTACGCCAGAGCTATATGTGAGTGTGTTGGGAGTTTTGAAAAATGGGGCTATTGTTGGGCCTTTGTTTGAAGCCTTTATGGAAGCAGCTGTCCGTGACCGCCTAGAAAATAGTGAAGCAGTTGCTATCGTAACGACTCCGGCTTTATTGCCACGTGTCCCAGTTAAGGACCTTCCTCATCTCAAACATGTTATTTTAGTGGGAGAAGGAAATGAGTTAACAGAAGGGCAAGTAAGCTATGAGAAACAGATGGAGCAAGCTTCCGACGAATTTGACATGGTTTGGGTGGATCGAGAGGATGGCATGATCTTACACTATACGTCAGGTTCTACGGGAAAACCAAAGGGCGTATTGCATGTACACAATGCTATGATTCAACAGTATCAGACAGGAAAATGGGTGTTGGATTTAAAAGAAGAAGATGTCTACTGGTGTACAGCCGATCCAGGTTGGGTAACAGGAACCTCTTATGGTATCTTCTCCCCGTGGCTGAATGGTGTTACTAATGTTGTGCGTGGAGGCCGCTTTACACCAGATGATTGGTACAATACGCTTCAAAAATTTAAAATTAGCGTCTGGTATAGTGCGCCAACAGCTTTTCGCATGCTGATGGGAGCAGGCGATGAATTAGTCAAAAAATATGATCTTTCTTCCGTACGTCATATATTGAGTGTGGGCGAGCCTCTTAATCCAGAAGTTGTTTATTGGGGCATGAAAGTTTTTGAAAAACGCATTCACGATAACTGGTGGATGACAGAAACGGGCGCGCAGCTAATTTCTAATTATCAGAGTATGGCAATTAAGCCTGGTTCCATGGGGAAACCAATTCCGGGTGTCTTTGCTACCATTTTGGATAATCAAGGAAATGAGCTGCCGCCAAATCGCATGGGTAATTTGGCTATTAAAGCGGGATGGCCATCCATGATGAGAGCAATTTGGAAGAATCCAGCCAAGTATGAAGAGTATTTCCATATTCCTGGGTGGTATATTTCAGGTGATTCTGCTTATAGAGATGAAGAAGGCTACTTCTGGTTCCAGGGGCGCATTGATGATGTAATTAATACTTCTGGTGAACGCGTTGGACCGTTTGAAGTAGAGAGTAAATTGCTTGAACATCCAGCTGTTGCTGAAGCAGGGGTTATTGGAAAACCAGACCCAGTACGTGGAGAAGTAATCAAAGCTTTTATTGCCCTTCGTGACGGATATGAACCAAGTGATAAATTAATGGATGACATCAAGCGATTTGTCAAAGAAGGATTGGCGGCACATGCAGCTCCGCGTGAGATTGAGTTTCGTGATAAGTTGCCAAAAACCCGTTCTGGTAAAATCATGCGCCGTGTGTTAAAAGCGTGGGAGTTGGGTTTACCGACAGGAGATCTGTCAACGATGGAGGACTAAAGGCAGAAAAGACAGCAATCGAAATAAGCAGTCGAAGTCAATTCGGCTGCTTGTTATATTTTCAGAGATAAATGAAAAATTTCTTGTCGTTTTAAGAAAAAGAGCTTGCGAAATGTAGCTAATTTCGCCTACTTTTATTATAAATACTCATCATATAGAGAGAGTAGGTACGTCCGTGTGAAAGCAAACCTCAAGCAGAACCTGCCCCCTGAAACAGAAGAAAACCAAGACCAACCTGAGAATCATCCCATGATTCATATCCCGTTTGTCCATTCCAGAAGGATGTACACAGTCATTCTATTGATTCATACCTTAGTTGTATGGTTTGCGCTTCAAATTGATCCTGCTCATCCTGAGGCGGTTACCTATGCTTTGCTTGCTCCACATTTCATTACTGTGATCATGGGAATTTGGATTTCTATCCATCCCTATGAACATCGAAGACAAGTTCTTAGTTTACTGTTCCATGCATATTATGGATTTCTTACATCTGTTGATTTGCTATTTATTTCAGGAAAACTTATACATAGCTTTTTTAGTGTAATGGATTGGTGGGTGTACGCCCTGATTGGAGTGATTTATACAGGGGCTGGCCTTGAGATTAGTACGGCTGGAAAGTGGCGTTTTATCTTATCTACTCAAAAACTTGATTATCCTAATAAAAAGACACGAACAGTAGAACAGATGAAAAGACATGAAAAACATCTCACAAATACGGCACTCATTATTTTAGTTCCAATAGCTTTATTATTTATCATACCATACGGAATCACAAGACAACTTAGCATGGTTTTGCTTTTGTTTGTCACAGCGTTATTGTTTTTACTGTTTGTACGACAGTTGTCTACATATAGGATTGCTCGTAAACACCCAACTTGGATTATTTATCAGATGCAGAGAAAACAGCAACAGAAATCATTGAGTGGCTAGAACCTAACTTTTGGGGAATATGACTTTCCTCTGTTATACTGAAGAAAGAATAGACAGAAGATTGGTACACAGAGCGGGGGAGTCTAGGTGAAGAAACCATATATAGCCATGACAATTGCAGGTTCAGATAGTGGGGGAGGGGCAGGGATACAGGCTGACCTTAAAACCTTTCATCAAAGAGGAGTGTATGGCACCAGTGCCCTTACCGCGATCACCGCGCAAAATACACGGGGAGTTCACGGTGTTCAAGTGATGACACCAGAGTTCGTCGCAGATCAAATCAGGATAGTGTTGGATGACTTGCCTGCTGATGCTATTAAGACAGGCATGCTAGCTAATGCTTCAATTATACAAGCAGTAGGTGAACAAATCCGCGCGCATCGCACAATCAAGCTCGTAATTGATCCTGTAATGGTAGCCAAAGGCGGAGCAAAATTACTCCACGATGAAGCGGTGCAAGCGCTTTTGACTCATCTTCTTCCCAAAGCCTACGTTATAACTCCGAATTTGCCGGAAGCTGAGGTATTATTAGGAAAAAGGATCCAAACCTTAATCGATATGAAAGAAGCAGCAAAATACCTCTATGAATATGGAGTAGCCCATGTAGTAATGAAAGGTGGACATATGATTGATGAACGACTGACCGATGTATTATTTGACGGTCAGCATTTTTATGAAATTGAACATGAGCGAATTATCACTCGACATACGCATGGAACAGGCTGTACATTCTCGGCTTGTCTTACAGCTGAATTAGCTAAAGGTATTGATGTTGTTACTGCTTTTCACACCGCACAGCAGTTTATCGTAACAGCTATTAAGACTGCACCAAATCTCGGCTCTGGCCATGGTCCAACTAATCATTGGGTCCAACTCCCTTTCTAAGTCACCTCAATATGGAACACCTTTCTTGCATATTCATGACGATTTTACAAAATAAATCAATCAATCAATCTATGTGAGAGAGGTGTGCTTAGTTAGATTGAACGCATATGATATTAGAATAGCCATTCTGTTTTTTCACACTTTTCCTTTTCACATTAACTATATTTGTAAGCGTTTTCGTAAATAGGGAGGATGATGCTTCATGTGGGTTAAATGGGTAAGTATTCACCAGTCATATGGGTTGCCGAGAGCAGCGGAGGATTATCGACAAAGGTTAAGGTTAGCTCATATTCGAAGTAGAATTACGTCAAAAAAGAGCGGAGCAACCTACGTTTACAATCTTCAGGTTCCCATTGCAGAAAAAGACAGGGCTCTGCAAGTGCTTCATACCATGAAGAAGGAAATGCAATTGTAAGCAACCAGTATTCCCCTCGCTACCCTTGTGTCTAAACCGGAAATGATAAGTAGCGGGGGGATTGATAACATGGCTACTCAGGTGTTGGAAAGACCATCAACTGCAAAACAGGTTTTTGGAAATCCGACAGGAGCGAATGGGACAACTGGTCCGACTCGATATTTTGAACCTGATCTGGTTTATTTTGAACCAGATGCTCTTACTTACCCACTAGGTAAGCAGCTATACGAGAAATACCAGAAATCAGATATTCCCATTAAAATGACGACAAGCCATAATCAGGTACGTGGGATTCCGGGTGAAACGGACCTGCAACAGTACCGTAATGCCAAGCGTACCTTAGTAGTTGGCGTCAAAAAAACGCTTAAATTCGAACAGTCGAAGCCGTCTGCTGAATATGCGCTTCCCCTCGCGACTGGGTGTGCTGCTCACTGTCATTATTGCTATCTAAATACAAATGTAGGCACAAAACCATATGTTCGTGTCTATGTAAATACAGACGAAATTTTAGCAAAGGCAGACAAATACATTCAGGAGCGCATACCTGAAATAACTCGATTTGAAGCCGCTTGCACGTCAGACCCAATTAATATTGAACATATAACAGGGAATCTGAAAAAGGCTATTGAGTTCATGGGCCAGCAGCCTTTAGGACGATTACGTTTTGTAACCAAGTTCCATCAAGTTGACTCTTTACTGGATGCTAAGCATAATAAGCACACCCGTTTTCGCTTTAGCATGAATGCAGATTATGTAATTCGTAATTTTGAACCGGGAACATCCTCATTTGAACAGCGAATTGAGGCAGCGGGAAAGGTAGCTAAGTCAGGATATCCGCTTGGCTTTATTATTGCGCCACTGTACTGGTTTGAAGGCTGGGAAGCAGGTTATACAGATCTGTTAGAGCGTCTTAGCTCACGACTAGATGATGAAGCTAAGAAGGATATCACCTTCGAATTGATACAGCATCGTTTTACCAAAATCGCCAAGGGACTAATTCTAAAGCGATACCCGAAAACAAAGCTAATCATGAATGGGGAAGAGCGTAAATACAAATGGGGAAAGTATGGGAGGGGCAAGTATATCTATCCTGATATTCAAGCTAATGCATTAAAGACACACATGCAAAAAGAGATTGCACGCCTATTTCCTGATGCTAAGATCGAATATTTTACGTAAGCCGTTATGAGTTGATAGAAAAAAGATCGTGCAGGCATTATACCCTTGCATGATCTTTTTGCATGTACAATCACTTTGCTACATTTATGAGAGAAATGAAAATAAATTGCTAGATAGGTAACGTTCCCCACTGTCTGCACAAATGGCAAGCACTTTTTTGTCAGGCCCTAACTGTTTGGCTACCTGCAAGGCTGCATAGACTGCTGCACCTGATGAAGGTCCGACTAAAATGGCCTCTTGTCGAGCGAGATTACGCGTGGTTTCAATCGCTTGTTCATCTGTGATATGAATAATTTCATCGTAAATTTGTTGATTGAGAATTGTTGGAATAAAACCTGGACTTGTTCCTACAATCTGATGGGGTCCTGGATTACCACCTGCCAATACAGGGGAGCCAGCAGGTTCTACCACAGAAATGTGCAGAGATGGGTAATGATTGCGCAAAACTTCGCCACATCCAGTAATCGTACCACCTGTGCCCGCCGTTGCTACAAATCCATCGAGCGAGTCTCCCATCTGTTGAATGATCTCTAGAGCGGTGGTATGACGATGAATATCGGGATTAGCCGTATTCTCAAACTGCATCGGGATAAAGCTATTAGGAATGAGATTTGCTAACTCTTGGGCTTTACGGATTGCTCCGGGCATTTTTTCGTCGCCAGGGGTGAGGATGACTTGTGCTCCGTAAGCTTGTAACAGTTGAATGCGTTCACGAGTCATGGTATCTGGCATAACAATTACGCAAGGGTATCCTTTAGCAGCACAAGCCATTGCTAAACCAATGCCAGTATTGCCGCTGGTTGGTTCAATGACGGTAGAACCAGCAAGGAGGTTACCTACCTTTTCTGCTTGTACAATCATATGGTAAGCAGCTCGATCTTTGACGCTACCACTCGGGTTGTATTTTTCTAATTTTACAAAAACATGAGCCATGTCTCTCTTTATCAGTCGTTGTAGCTGGACAACCGGAGTCTGACCGATTAATTCGGCCATGGTTTGAGCAACGCGCATGTAATGTTCCTCCTTGTAATCTTTTCTTGATGATTAGTTACCTCACAATTATTTTAAATACATAATAACATATCGGAATTATGTGTATAAATATTTCTGTCTAGATGATATGTTTTTTCCTTTCGACAATGATTGTTCTGCATGGTAAAATGAAATTCGTTTTGGTTTTATTGGGAGGGGTACAGATACGCATGAAATCCATTTTTATTACGGTGGAAGGTCCTATTGGGGTAGGCAAAACCTCTTTGTCAAAGGCAATCAGCCAGCATTGGGGCTTGGAGCTTTTGGAAGAGATTGTGTATGAGAATCCATTCTTGGACAAGTTTTATGAAAATATTTCAGAATGGAGCTTCCAGACAGAGATGTTCTTTCTCTGCAATCGATATAAACAATTACAAGATATAACAAGACGGCTACAACTTGGACATTCCGTTGTGGCTGATTACAATATTTTTAAAAATACTATATTTGCTAAACGGACATTAAGTGAAGACAACTTACCGAAATACCAGCAAATCTATAACATCTTGACCAATGATATTCCTCAAGCGAATTTGGTCATTTATTTAAAAGCTTCTGTGGAAACGGCGATGCAACGAATTGCAATACGCGGTCGCGAGATGGAACATATGATTGAACGATCTTATATGGAGCATTTGATCTCTGATTATGAGGAATTTATGCACCAATTTCAGTTAAGACACCCAGAAATCCCTGTGTTGACGATTGAATGTGATCAGCTTGATTATGTGCATCAACCAGAGGATCTTGACTATGTAATAAAGCGCATCGCACAGTTTGTTCCCATCAATCTTACTAAACAGCGATAAGGAGTTAATCATGTCGGTTTTCCAAATAAATCAAATGCGTGAAAAATATCAAATACCAAGTGATGCAGTCATTACGATTGCAGGAATGGTGGGTGTGGGTAAATCAACGTTTACCAAAGCACTGGCTGACCTGCTTGGATTCCGTGTTTCCTATGAGAAAGTAGACAATAATCCTTATTTAGATCGTTTCTATGATGATTTGTCGCATTGGAGTTTTCATTTACAAATCTTTTTCTTGGCAGAACGCTTTAAGGAACAAAAACGTATTTTTGACTATGGCGGTGGATTTGTACAAGACCGTTCTATTTACGAAGATACAGGTATCTTTGCCAAGATGTTACATGATCAGGGGAATATGGCAGATGAGGATTACCAGACCTATACACAGCTGTTCGAAGCAATGGTGATGACACCTTACTTTCCACATCCAGATGTGCTGATTTCGCTGGAGGGTAGCTACGAAGATATCATTCATCGTATTCAAGAACGCGGTCGTCCAATGGAACAACAAACACCACTCAGCTATTGGGAGGATTTGTATGCTCGTTATGATGATTGGATTAACAATTTTACATCTTGTCCGGTCTTGCGTGTTAATATCAATGAATACGATGTCATGGATGATATCAGTTCTGTAGAGGTTGTGCTGGCACGTTTGTCTGATAAAATTAATACGGCTCGTCACTATCGACGCTAGTTGTGACCGACGGCTTTGCTGAAAGAACAAGCAAAGCCGTCGTTTTGCTACACGGATGGGAATGAAGAAGCTTGTCTGCATCAGGGGTTAAGCAAAGCCAAGTGTTCTGAAACAGAGCAAATGTAAAATGAGCATAACGGGGTATGATATAATAACCGGAGTGGTTGCAGGTGAAACAGACGAATTGAGAATCAAAGGAGTAGAGACCATGGGAGACGCTTGGTTTGAAAAAAGTTTCCGAGAAGACTATTTGCTGGTTTATCAGCATCGAGATGAGGCTTCTGCGGATCAAGAAATACATAATCTATTGGAACGTTTACCTATTAAACGTGAGGGAAGAGTTCTAGACTTATGCTGTGGAAGCGGTCGTCATTCACGCGCTCTTGCCAAGCGTGGCTATGAGGTAGTAGGAATCGATCTATCTTCTGTGCTGTTAGAGCAGGCGGAACTACTTAATGACCCACAGCAGGTAACATACTATCAGTATGATATGAGAGATATTCCGTTTAAGGCGGAGTTTGACATTGTTGTTAATCTATTCACGAGCTTTGGGTATTTTGGTGATGATCAAGAGAGTGCCCAGGTTGTTAACAATATGGCAAAGGCATTACGTTCGGGTGGAGAAGTCGTCATTGATTACTTAAACCCGAGTTATGTAAAAGAACATCTAGTTCCGAAATCTGAGCGAGAAGCGAACGGGTTATTAATTGAAGAACGCCGTCGTCTTGAAGCTGGTTTTGTGAAAAAAGAGATTATCATCCACGATGTAGAAGCGAGTGAACCACGTATCTATCAGGAGCAGGTTCGATTATTTGAACTGGAGCAGATGATGGAGATGCTGGAGAGTGCTGGATTTATCCATATTCAAGTGTTTGGAGATTACGCTTTCCAGCCTTACGATAAAGCTAGCTCACCACGCATGATTTTTCACGCTACAAAAAAGTGAAGTCGAAAATAGGAAACGTTTTCAAATAAAAAAAGCTTTTCAAAAGAGTACAGGAGCGGGTAAGCTAACAGGTAACGTGCTGCTCTTTCAAATTAAAAGGAGGTAACTATGGAGATTCAAAACCATGCTGCACTATTGGAAATTCTAGAAAAAACATATGTAAACCAGCCAGTAGAAATAACCTACACCGATTGGGAAGGCGATGAGCAGGAAGACGAAGAAGTAACAACTTTTCGTGGAACTTTGCTTGAGGTGAAGCTGGAAGATAATGAGTTTGAGGAAAAAGATCTAACGCTTCGTTTCCAGGAGGATGAGGGTGAAGTAGAAATTTTGATGGAAATCCCTGCAAATGAGCAAGACCTCGGAGTTATAGAAGAGCATCTAGTACGGATTTTTGGTACAGAGGCGGAGCTTGTTCTAGCAAAATGAGAAACGATGTAACCTACGGATATTACGGTACGAATGAGCAGATGACGCAAAAAGAATCGTACCATTTTCATAAATATGTAAAACAGAAGAAGCACCGCCTTGTGCAGAGAGGGCATATCTACATTGATGTAGATGCCCTGCAAAGGCCTTGTCATTTAGATTGCTTCAATTGTCATATCGTTCATCGTGAAACATGTTGTGAGAACGGACAACCGTATGCAGTGCAAGACTGGCAGCTCCCACTTATTGAAGCCGAGAGTCGTTCTGTTGCTGTCGCCTATCTGAACGGTCGATCACAACAACGAGTCATGGAGCATGGCTGCTTTGAACCAGCTGAACCTGGAGTTGTGCGTATGGAAAAAGGCTCCTGTCTATTCTATGGTGAAGTAGATGGGAAGCGTTGTTGCTTGCTTCATGCCCATGGTGTGCGTGAGCAAAAGGATGTATATTCCATAAAACCGTTTAGTTGCCAATTATATCCCATTGATTTAGTGATGATGGATGAAGAGCACATCCTAATAACCGCTTTGACAGAGGAGACAGCTTCTTTTTCACGCTGGGGGCATGAATATTTGGAGACATTCTACTGTGCTAACCAGGCAAAACGCAAACAAGCAACACATATTGACGAACAGCTGTTTTCTTTAGATGGATATCAGCCTGCTTATATCTGGGGCCAAGAGCTTATCGAACGCTCTTTTGGTGAGGAAACGTATCAGGCGGTTATAGAAGCCATACATCAGTACAGCTAGAGAGGGAGAAACTGCTATGGACATGGAGTTAAAAGGAAAGACGGTCAAAGAATCACGCACGGTGAAAGCATCGCTTATTTTACCTTCAGATACCAATCATCATGGAACAATTTTTGGCGGGACTATCATGTCTTATGTAGACGAAGTGAGCGCCATTGCAGCCATGCGCCATTCTCGCAGGCCGGTTGTGACAGCTTCGATTGATTCGGTAGACTTTATCGTACCTGCAAAGCTGGGCTTCTCCGTGTGCGTTGATGCGTTCGTTACCTCTACGGGTCGTACATCCGTTGAAGTTTTTGTCAAAATCATCAGTGAGAATTTGCAAACAGGAGAGCGTCAATTGACAGCTACTTCGTTTGTCACATTTGTTGCTTTAGATGAACATGGCAAACCGACGCCTGTACCACCAATTATTCCGGAGACGGAAGAAGAAGTATATCTGTACCAAACAGCACCACAGCGCATCAAAATGCGTAGGGAACGTCGTAATGCGACCCAACAGTTTTATGATTCATTAGATATTACGAAAGATATATAGCAAGAAGAGGGAGCCTAATCCTTGGAGCGTTTATTGCTCAGGATTGGGCTTTTTTGATGGGGGTAGAAAAAAGAAAAAATAAAATAAAGGATGGCACTAGGGAAAAGCAAATAAAAGCAGAATAAGTAAATAGCTAGCGTATAGAAAACAACACCTATGGGACATTGTCTAAAAAATATTCCACCCATAGGAGGTGAATCCAGCCAATGTAGGCTGGGAAAGATGGGTATCAAACAAACGGTAGGGACCAATTACCATAATTCACTTTTAAGACTGTCAGAGAATTTTGATCCGGTTATGAAAAAGTTCCGTAAAAGTTATGAAGATACTCAGAATCAAGGATGGGTTATGCCACTTTTACTAAAGCTTTTTCCAGATTTTAAAAGGATTATTGGTTCAGTGAAAAGTTTGGATACACAAGAGATAGTCAAATCACTCACATCTCTGTTACCAAGTGTTGGTATTATTGGAGTTCCTATTGTGATTCCCTATTTAGGCGTATCTTCTATAATAGGCTTTGGAATATCAGGATCGATTCTAGTCATTGCAATCGTAAGAAATTTATGGATGATGGCTCAATTAGATAGCATTCATTTTCATGTGGGGGCGTATCGTTTCTTAAAAAGAAAAGAGTATGATCTGTTTACAGGTAGTTTTTTGTTTACTGATTTCTCCTTTGAAGGTTTAACCTACGTTGTAAACAGCTCCTTAAATGGAGAAGAGGAGTTAAATAAAACGTTTGAAAGACTAAAAAAAGAATATGATAGCTTTACTAGTACTCACCAAGCCCGATATGAGGAAAAAGAATCCTATCTTTTACAACAAACGAAAGAATTAGAAGCAGAGTTATTACGGCAACAAGAGGTAATAAACTCAATCATTAGCAAAGCGGACCAGTCTCTAAATCAGTTGTATGAGGAACTAAGTAAGTCAAACTTATCCTCTGAATACATGGCAGATTTGCTTGACCGGCTTATCACTATTCTATACCGATATCGGAATGGCCGTTTTTCAGTATCTGACTTAAAATTAATTGCAGATTTTACGATTTATAAGGTAGAAGGAGCATATTTAAAGAAAATTGCTGATGAAGGAACAAGTGGTCATAGTGCAGGCCTAATCAGTATGGATTCTAAGGAACACTCTACTTGGGCTGCTGTTCAGGTTGTGAAAACAAAATCTATTGATCCGCTTTTTAATGAACCTCGGAAAAACTATTATATTGCTTCTTATCTAATGAAAATGGGTAATCAGGAGATGTGGGTTTATAATCTTCATTTTCATCGAGACCGCAACAAAAAAGCGGTAGACTTGACAATTCGTGATATAATTGATAATAAAATACTGTTTAGATTGATTCATGTTCTATGTCTTTTACTGCAGAGTACTGGATTTCCTAAGAAGGAGGAGAGCTCGGATGACAACCTCTTATCAAGATGATACAGAACTGAAAAGAATCGTATCCTTAACACAAAATGAAATAAACAAAAAAAGGCAGAAGGCTGCACGAGATATTATTCAGGGCTTTAATCTTATGGCTTCCCGTGTTGTAGAAGAAAATAATATAAAAATTGCTTCGACACTAAGCGGGTCAAAGCATGTAGATAAAAAGTCCTTATAAATAGGGCTTTTTTATTTTACCCTTGTGAAGTTTACATTTTGTTTTTTCTCCATATACTGATAAAAAAGGAGGAGGACGGATGAATGCTGGTTCTAAGCAAAATGTATATGTACTGAGATGCTATCCCAAAAAGATACCGAACGAATCTATGAAACAAATCATAAAAAAACGCAGAGACAAAGCAAATCAAATCCTTACTCACTGGAATCAGTATAAAGAGCGCATTCGCTTTATGATGAAATAAAATACAAAATGAACGCTTATCGTATACGTGAAAGATAGTAGGGAAAAGAGTAGAAGTATTTTTCTACTCTTTTTCTAGTTGATACACTAATAAAAGTACGATATGGTGAGGAGATTATTGTAGTACCTTATTGTATCTTCCATTAGCTTTTAGATGATGTCTAGACACAAAATACAGTGATTTGATTGTGTTTGAACGACTGAGTAAATTTCGTAATTTTCCAATAACGAAAGCGAAATAGGCACGTCGGGCTTTTCAATGCCTTCCGTGCCTAGTGTTATTTGATTCTAGTTTATTGACAAAATGTCTTCCATCAGGAGTTGCTCTGCCAAAGCCAAATCTACATGCAACTCTCTATCCTCCACGAGTTTTGGTATCGCGGAACGCAGATGCTGGTAGGCTTTTGAGGTTCCTTCTCCGAGTTTTCCTGTGGAGAATTCAATTGCTTGACCAGCACATATATACTCGATAGCTAGTACTTTCCGGACATTGGCTAAAACGGTACGCAGCTTACGAGCTGAGGTCGTTCCCATACTTACATGATCCTCCTGATTCGCAGAGGACGGGATGGAGTCAACAGAAGCAGGATGGCACAGTATCTTATTTTCCGACACGATAGAAGCAGCTACGTATTGGGCGATCATAAATCCAGAATGCAATCCGCCATTCGGTGTCAAGAAAGCGGGTAGATCACTTAATTGTGGGTTAACGAGTCGCTCTGTACGTCGTTCGGAAATATTGGCTAACTCTGACATAGCGATAGCTAAAAAATCTGCAACCAACGCCATCGGTTGACCATGGAAATTACCGCCTGAAATGACATCTCCATTTTCAGAAAACAGAATCGGATTGTCAGTTACGCTGTTGCATTCACGAGATACAGTTTGCCAAACATATTCCAACGTATCACGAGTTGCTCCATGCACTTGTGGGATACAACGCAGGCTGTATGCATCCTGAACACGAATCTCGCCCTGTTCGGTAGTACGTTCGCTATTTGCTAAATGCTGCAACATCCGACGAGCAGACTCCTGCTGACCCGGATGAGGTCGAACAGCATGCAACCTTGCATCGTAGGCTTTGGGAATACCATGAAGGGCTTCAACTGTTAAGGAGGCTATTACCTCAGCGTTTTCCATAAGGGAACGAGCATCGTAAAGAGCAAGGCACAAGAGGGATGTCATTGCTTGTGTGCCGTTAATTAAGGCCAAACCTTCCTTTGCTCCCAAGCGAACAGGGGTCAGGTTAGCTTTTTGCAAAGCTTCTTTTCCTGGCATTCGCTGTCCTTGATATTCTGCTTCCCCTTTACCCAACATAACCAATACCATGTGAGCCAGTGGAGCCAAATCACCGCTTGCCCCTAGGGAACCCTGCTGGGGAATAATCGGGTGAACTCCACGATTACACATCTCGATTAACAATTGTAGCGTTTCCAGACGAATACCTGAAAAACCTTGAGACAGAGCATTAATTCTCAGAGTCATCATGCCACGAACCACTTCTGTAGGATAGGGTTCACCCATTCCGCAAGCATGGCTCATAATTAAATTTTCTTGTAGATGGCTGACATCCTCCTGAGAGATCATCACATCTGAAAATTTACCAAAACCTGTGGTTATTCCATACACCACTTTTTCTTCGCGTACCATTTCCTCGACCATTTCACGGGAGTGCTGTACTTTGGAAACAGCTTCAGATGAGAGAGAAATGACATGATGGTTACGTGCTACCATGACAACCTGTTCAATAGAAAGGGAAGTACCATCTAATGCTAGTGCGTGTTGAATGGACATTACAATTTCCTCCTTTAGCAGAGCAGAGAGCGAAAATAAAAGGGGCTAGGAACGAATTCCTAACCCCTTGTTACCCTGATATATAGTTGACATGTCACTTAGGCATGTTACCCTCATTCGCTATACCTCGCTTTTCTTATTACCGCTATTATGGCAAAAGGATAGTTAGAGTGTCAATGAGTTTATTTATAAAAATAAGTTTTGGGTGCGGGTTTTCACCCAAAATGGGCAATGGTCAGGGGTGCACATACTGGTTATTTATCATAGCATGCTATATGTCATGTAAGTCATATATCCATGAAAGGACGGGGTCAATCAAATGGAAAGTAGCAGATATATACCTGCAAGAGAACAGAGGCCACCTAGAGGCAGGAGGCCAGTGAAACCAGTACCTAAAAAAGAATATCACAAAAAAGAATATCATAAAAAGGAATATCACAGAATACCAATGCCACCACCAATGCCGCCAATGCCACCAATGCCAGAACGAAAACCAACTCCGCCTACAGAGCAACCCAAAATAGAGATATATATTTTCAAGTACCATTTCCACTATGAAAAAATGATGGGTTATGAGGATAAATGCTTGAGATATAAAAAATCTCCGAAGCGTTATCATAAATATTATCAGATGTATAGGCATCACAAAGAAAAAATGAACCACTACTATCAAAAATGCTATGCTTACAATTACCGTCAGACAAGTGATTCATGTAGCTCGCATTCCCATTCCCATTCATACTCTTCATCTAGCTGCTCTTCATCCCTTAGTTCTTCCCATTATATGAAGCCTTACAGAGAGGATGGATGTAAGTGCGGCGGTAATTGTGATGGAAAATGTGATGGAAAATGTAGCGGAAAATGTGGACGTTGGAGAAAATAGTTGTCTGAGAAGCGAAACAAATTCCATAAAAGTAAAACCCACTATCCCTGTGATTGTGGGCTTATTTTTGTGCGTTTCGAATGTATAAATAGGTATTAGTATACTGAGGGCCTTGTTGCCAACAATTACCGAGATTTATCATTTGGTTTTAGTTTTATAGATATAGGGATTCATGTGTTTGTCCGTTTCCTAACATCTCCCTGCGTAATTTTAAAAGAGCTTCATCCTTGTTCTTACATTCCAACATGATATCAATATTGTAATCCTCTAAAAGAGGTAGATAGGACATAAAATCTTCATACAAGATATCATCAGCATGACTACGATACTCTTTTTCTGATTTAGGTGTAGAAAAATGCATTTTGACTATTCGATTTCCCCATGTTTTGATGATACGGGGTAAGTATTCAACCAAATCTTCCCCATTATTGAGACACCGATGATGATGTAAATCGAGGACCATGGGTGTCTGGATACGCTCACATAAGTTCAACACTTCTTGCATAGTAAAGGAAGTGTCATCGTTTTCTACTACCAAGCGTTTTTTTATTATCTCTGGTAGCTTTAAGAAATTCTCTTCAAACCGACCGAGAGAAGTTTCTTTATCTTCATAAACGCCTCCTACATGTGTAACTAACACTGAATTTTCATCCAAGCCCATTAAATCAAAGACAGTGGCATGATAATAAAAATCCTTGATTGTACTTTCTAGAACCTTGCCAGACGGAGTGTTTAAAATGCTGTAATGACCTGGATGGGCTGTCATTCGTATACCGTTTTTTCGAATATATTCCCCCACTTTATTGAAATCCCAAGTAAATTCTTTCGCCCAATTCCAGTGCTCAGCTACTGAATGGGTAGCAAACGGAACAAATTCGGAAGGCAATCGATACAAAAAAATTCCATGTTCCACATTGTACTGCAACAGATCTAATAGGTTAAAAAAATTGGTTTGCATGACTTTCCGTAATTTTTTCAGCTGATCAGGAGGAGAAAGTTTTGCTAGTTGTCCTAAAGTTGTTTTTTTATTAGGATTGTTCGTGGTTGCCATACTGATGCAAGCATATCCAAGACGGATCAAACAGGTTCACTCCTTTCTCCAAATGGATCGATGTACATAGTATTTCCCGATCTCACGAAAAAAGGATACATGAATGCAAGAAGAAGGAGGAAACATAAGGGTGATCTGGATGATAGAGGAGGAGTTAACTTGGCAGAACACTTATTAGCGGAACAGTATCGTGAAGGCTTACAATCTTTTGGGCAAATGATGCCAAATGTGTTACAGGCCTACAATCAATTTACCAGTGCTTGTTTTGCGCCTGGTGTAATGGATAGCAAACAGAAACACTTAATGGCGCTGGGAATTTCTCTGTATACCGGTAATGAGCACTGTATCGTCTATCATATGGAGGCGGCTTTAGCAGAAGGAGCAAGCCAACAAGAAATTGCAGAGACGGTGGGTGTCGCAGGTGCTTATGGAGGCGGGACGACCTTTTCGCATGGTGTTATTTTGGTTACTGAGGTTTTGGAAGAAAAATCTCAAATTCAATAAGTAGTTCGTAATAAACAAACGGAATGATAAATCGTTCTATAAGGTAAAAAAAGATGGTATAGCCACAAAAGGGCTCAACCATCTTTTTTACTGGTAGCTTAGTTACTATGTAACCTTCACTTAGGATCCAAATTAAACGCAAGTTGTTGAAACAGTTGGAGCAACCCTTTCCATTTTTTTAGCTTGGATTTTCATAGATAATTACCTCCTCTGACCTTGTATTTGTAAGACATGTTCAGTATATGATTTATTCTGAATATTTGCAATATTTTTTTAATAAACTATTTTTCATATAAATTAAACTTGCCCTTATTTATTTCTGACAACATTTTTACAGTTGACCGGAATTTGGAAGAAAAACGTGAGTAATCATGCTTTTTCGCAATCTTTCAGTGAAAAATGTTGTATAATAGGAATACAAGATGGAAATAACGGAGGATATCGTATTTACGATAGATATTACATAAAAGGTTCACGGAGAGGAGAGATGGGAATTTGACCAATGTCACCTGCCAAATTGCTCCCGGTGTTTGGACGATTATCACTTATGAAGATTCATGGAAAAGTTACATCAATAATTATGTAGTGGAACGAAATGGACGGTTTTATTTAATTGATACTAATCTTAAAAAGCATCGTTCGTATTTTCAGCAAGCACTTGTGGATATTGGTGCCACTTCAGATAAAGTGGAAGATGTGCTATGTACCCATCGTTTGCCGGATCATATTGGCAATGTGGAGTTGTTTGCCACCAGCCAGAATTGGATTCACCTGCATGATTTTTTTGAACTGGATGATTTTTCACAAACGTTATTCGGTCATTCCTTTACGGGAGAGAAGGGACAGATTGGGCTGTTTTCCTTTGTGAATCTGCCAACTTATACAGAGGGCTCTGTAGCTTTTTTTGATTCTGAAACAAATATTTGTTTTATTGGGGATCATCTTCATTTTTTTGGCATGGAAATTGAACAGGTGATCGGTTATCAGGATATGTGTCGGAAAGAACTTATTTTTTATCTCGGAGCATGGTTACAACGTTGTCCAGATGTGGATCAAGTTGTTGGATTTCTAGAAGCAACCAAATCATTATTGCAATGGCCTATTGAGATATTGGCTACAGGACATGGTCCGATTCTGCAAGGTAATATTCCGGATTTTCTCCAGGAAATCGTGGGCATTTTATCTCAATACACGGAACAACGATTGGCATAGAAAATGACTAATGAATACGTAGACAGGAAAAAGCTTCATCCAATAGGGAAGCCCAATAAACAAACAAATAGGTCATTATTATTTATAACATGAAGATAAAAACCCTTGTACATGAAATATTATCCCCTTGTGGTTGACTGTGTTTAAAACCCGACTGTTAGAATTGGGTAAGACACAATTGACCAGAGGGGATTTCTTATGGCTAAAAAGGGACAAGCCTTTTCGAAAGGGGAGTAATGGAAACAACCTGGGGCTGATGGAAATTTAATACAGCCCACAAGCAATTTACCTGTAAAAAACATGGGGGATATGGGGAGACATCAGAAGGTACAAAGGATTACAGAATAAATCACCTTTTTACCCAGCATGAGAAGCGGCTTTTGTCCATTCATTTATACGCAGGTCAAGTTCTTCTTTACGAAGAAAAAGTGTATGAGAATAGGCGTAATGTGTAATTCTTCCAATATGTTCCACTGCAAGTGTATAATGTCCTTCCGCGGCTTTCATTTCTGCTAAACAAAAATGAAGCAGGGTGGGGCGAATTCGTCTTCTTTGTAATAAAGATAACGCATGCGTAGCAGCTTGAAGGTCCCCCAAACGAGCTTGGCAGCAAACAATGATGCCTAGGGCGTTTTGCATGCGTGGATCTCGTTTATATAGATGTATAGCAATTTGCAGGGCATCTCGGTATCGTCCGCGAAAATAACAAGCCACGGCCAAATTGTAAAAGAGATGGTGTAAGAGAGCACGATGAAACAGCGTAGGTGATTCTTTGCAGAGCATTATTGCTTGCGTAATATATGATTCAGCCGCATCGTACTTCCCTTCCAATAATTGTTGGCTTGATTTGTCGAGTAGCGCTACTGAGCGCTTTTTGTTTTTTAGGTAGGAAGATTCTAAGATTGTTTGCATACGCCCAGGATTTCGCTTGCAAAACAGCGTCCTGTAATGGTAGCGAAAAGGCCACTGCAATCGGAGTAAGCCAATGAACAAAACTACTGCCAATCCGGTCAGTGTAGCAGGCAACGTCATTTGAAAATAATGCATGCGAACCCTACTCCCCTTCAGTTTTTTATCCGTCAAAAAAGTATCTTCATGATATCACAGCAAGGATGACTGGTATAGGGCGAGGTTGTATGCTAGTCGGCTGAGAAAAAACGCACAATCGGAAGGGTCGCACCTATTTTTTTGCTATGCTATAATTATGATCGTTGTGTAGATTATTTATTCTTTTTTGAAAAGAGAGGCGACTTCCATCATGGAAAAGTTCAAAGATAGCATGTTGCAATTGATCGTGGAGACCTCCACCAACCTGCCACCAGACGTTCGTCATGCCATTAACGCTGCGAAAAAAAGAGAGGACGCTGGCACACGTGCTGCTTTATCGCTCACTACCATTGCTCAAAACATTAAGATGGCAGAAGAGAATGTTTCACCGATTTGTCAGGATACAGGAATGCCTACTTTTGAAATTAAAACACCGGTAGGAGTTAACCAGCTCATCATGAAGAAAGCGATTCTGGAAGCGATTGCAGAAGCAACGCGTACTGGTAAATTACGGACCAATTCTGTAGACTCGCTAACAGGTTCCAACTCCGGCGATAATATTGGACCTGGTACGCCTGTTCTTCATTTTGAACAATGGGAAGAAGATTATGCTGAAGTGAAGTTAATTCTCAAAGGTGGCGGATGTGAAAATAAAAACGTGCAATACTCGTTACCCTGTGAGCTGCCCCATCTAGGAAAAGCAGGACGCGATCTAGATGGTATTCGTAAGTGTGTCTTGCATGCTGTCTATCAGGCACAAGGTCAAGGCTGTAGCGCAGGTTTTATTGGCGTAGGTATTGGCGGAGACCGTACAAGTGGCTACTCACTTGCCAAGCATCAATTATTCCGTAGCGCAGATGATGCCAATGCAATTCCTGAACTAGCTGAATTGGAAGATTACATTATGCAAACAGCAAATGAACTGGGCATTGGGACCATGGGTTTTGGGGGCAATACCACCTTGCTTGGTTGTAAAATTGGTGTGGAAAACCGCTTGCCAGCCAGCTTTTTCGTCTCCGTAGCTTATAATTGCTGGGCATTCCGACGCCAAGGTGTGCATATTAACCCAGAAACAGGAGAAATCATTCGCTATTTATACACAGAAGAAAATCATGTCGAAATGGACATGTCCTCAAGCGCAGCAAAAACGGAGCGTCGTGAAGTCGTACTGGAGGCACCTATAACCGAAGAACAGATTCGTAGCCTTAAAGTGGGTGATGTCGTCATTATTAACGGTATGATGCACACCGGTCGTGATGCTTTGCATAAATACTTGATCGATCATGATTGCCCGATTGATTTAAATGGTGGTATTATCTATCACTGTGGTCCTGTTATGTTAAAAGATGATGAAGGTAACTATCATGTAAAAGCCGCGGGCCCTACTACTAGTATTCGTGAGGAGCCATATCAAGGTGATATCATGAAAAAATTTGGAATTCGTGCCGTTATGGGGAAAGGTGGCATGGGACCAAAAACACTGAAAGCCTTGCAAGAGCATGGAGGCGTGTATCTAAATGCTATCGGTGGAGCTGCGCAATACTACGCAGATTGTATCGAGCAGGTAGAGGGTGTAGACTTCATGGAATTTGGTATCCCAGAAGCAATGTGGCATTTACGTGTTAAAGGCTTTGCAGCAATTGTCACTATGGATTCACATGGAAACAGCCTACATGCTGAGGTAGATAAGGATTCAGCTGAGAAGCTTGCCATGTTTGCAGAGCCCGTTTTTAAATAAGTAGAAACGTAGGAAAGCACCGAAGAACAAGCCTACGTAAAATATAAAAAATGAAAAAAGGCCTTGCAGCGCTATCATGATATGCTCCCCTTGTGGTAGACAGTTGAAATAATATAACTGTTTCCTTACAAGGAGGAGCATTTTTATGTCCCATAAAGCAAAAATATCTGGGTCAGAAAAGATTGCAGCTATTGAAAAATATCTTCGTGGGGAAGATTCGCTTAATCATTTAGCAAATCTTCTAGATGTTTCCTTTCCATCTATTAAACAATGGCTTCAAACTTATCAATCATTAGGTCCAAACGGATTGCTCAATACATCCAAGAACTCCTCCTATTCCACAGAATTAAAGAAAACAGCTGTCGAGGATTATCTGGCTAGTCGTGGTTCTCACATGGATATATGTAAAAGATATGGCATCAAATCAACCCGCCAACTGCGTAACTGGATCCTGAAGTATAATGGTCATGAGAAGCCGAAAGCTTCCGGCTCAGGAGGAACGCCAATCATGACAAAAGGACGAGCAACTACTTACAAGGAAAGAATTGAAATCGTAAGATTCTGTATAGAACATCAACACAATTATGCCCAAACCGCACAGAAATTTCAGGTATCCTATCAGCAAGTTTATTCTTGGACAAATAAATACATTAAATCTGGTGTAGATGCACTTCAGGATAAACGTGGAAAGCGAAAATCTGAAGATGAGATGTCCGAAGTGGAGAAACTGAGGGCACATAATAAGCTGCTTCAAGCTGAGAACAGAAGAAAGCAAATGGAGATTGACTTACTAAAAAAGCTGGACGAAATCCAAAGGGGGCGATTCTAAGCCAAGTCCGATATGAACCTGTATATTTTGCCATACGCGATCTTCATGACAGTAAATTATATCCCATTAGTCAACTCTGTGAAAACATGGGGATTCAACGTTCTTCGTATTATAAATGGCTAAACAGGAAAGAAAGTAATAACGAGAAATTCAACAAAGAGTTGCTTCTCATGATTAAGGATGCCTATGAAGAAAGAGATGGAATCCTTGGATATCGTCAGATGACAATCAAACTAAACCGACAACACAATCTTACTGTTAACCATAAACGGATATACAGACTCATGTGTATCTTACAAATAAAATCGGTATGCCGCAGAAAGAAAAAGAATTACATTCCTTCAACGCCTGAAATTACGACGGAAAATGTCTTGAACAGAGATTTCGAATCCGATGGATTCGGTACAAAATGGCTCACTGACGTGACGGAAATGAAGTATGGCCTTCAAAGCAAGGCTTATTTGAGTGCAATCCTGGATTTGTCAGATAAAAGTATTGTTTCTTTTGTGATCGGGCATTCCAACAACAATGAACTTGTTTTTAGAACTTTTGATATTGCACATCAGTCATATCCTAATGCTAAACCTATCTTTCATAGTGACCGAGGGTTCCAATATACGAGCAAAAAATTCAAGAAAAAACTGGACGATGCAGGAATGATACAAAGCATGTCGAGGGTATCTAGGTGCATAGACAATGGCCCGATGGAATCGTTTTGGGGAATGATAAAATCCGAAATGTATGATCTCAATAAATTCAATACATACAAAGAGCTGGAAGTAGCAATTATGGAATACATAAATTACTACAATAACCATCGATACCAGAAAAGACTAAACTGTATGACACCTTTGGAATACAGGCAATACCTTCAAAGTTCAGCATCATAAGAAAGACACCAACCTAAGTGAATAGTTGGTGTCTGATCTTTTATTTTTCCATTGTCTACTTGACGGGGGGCAGTTCATCAGTAGCGGATGCAAGGTCTTTTTGTGCATCGACCTATGGAGATGATACGGCAGGTCGGCCATAGCTGGCCTAGAATAGAAGAAAAAGAGAGGATGCCCGTTCTGAGAGAGGTGCAGAGAGAATGAGGGTTGTTGATACAAATTAGAAGTAAAAGAGGCTTTTGCCTGCCGCTACTTGTCAGGTCATAGGACGATGCCTAACTTTTATAAAATGGGTGTTTGTGTATTTCCTCTCAACCAAAACGGGCATAGGTTAATAGCATAGAGACAACAACCTATGAGGAGCTGATATGTGTGAATTATATTGTTCAACGTGGCGATACGCTATATACTATTTCTCAACGCTTTGGAGTTCCCATCGATGTGATTATTCGCGCCAATCGTTTGCGTCCACCTTATGTACTGTACGTAGGTCAACCACTGTACATTCCTTCTACCCCTTCACCTAACGAAGTAGAAGAGGAAGGCAGAATCGATCGATTGGAAAGAGATGTGGCTAGACTAAACGAAAGATACAGTGATTTAAACCGTCGCGTTAGAAATCTGGAACAACGTCGCCGTACGTAATCTACTAGTATGCTATGCATGTAAAAGAGGAGCTGTATCCGCTCCTCTTTCCTTTTTGCCAAAATTCCACTACTATAATGGTGACGATATTCGGGGCTAAGGGAGGATTGTAGGAATGAGTAACAAGTGGAGAGTTGCACTGATCCAAATGGATGTGGCTTTAGGAAATCCGAAAGAAAACAGGCAAAAGGCTAGGGAAATGACCGAAAATTTACGCGAATCAGGCAAAAAAATCGATGTGGTATTGTTGCCCGAATTGTGGGATACTGCCTATGATCTGGAGCGCTTAGATGATATTGCAGATGAACAAGGTGAGAACGCTCAAGCTTTCTTAAAAGACATAGCTCAGTCACTACATAGTAATGTATGGGGTGGTTCTATTGCGGAACGTAAGGAAGATGGAGTATATAACACCTCCTATTTATTTGATAGGCAGGGTAAATTGGTGGGCACTTACTCCAAAGCTCATCTATTTAAACTAATGAATGAACATCAGTTTCTTCAGTCAGGAGACCAACCCGGGTTGTACGAGATGGACGATCAGCAGGTTGGTGGGGTTATTTGTTATGATATTCGTTTTCCAGAATGGATTCGTCAGCATGCATTAAAAGGTGCAAAGGTCTTGTTCGTATGTGCCCAGTGGCCAAATCCTCGACTGGCTCATTGGCGCGCTCTCTTAATTGCCCGAGCCATTGAGAACCAAATGTATGTAGTTGCCTGCAATCGGGTAGGAACAGATGCTGCGAGCAGTTTCTTCGGTCACTCGATGGTAATTGATCCATGGGGAGAAGTAATTGCCGAAGCTGGTGAAGAAGAGACAATTCTCACCGCTGAGATCGATTTGGATATTGTTGATCAAGTTCGTTCCAAGATCCCTGTATTTACTGATCGACGTCCTGATATTTATAGCTGGTAAGCAGCGCTTCTCTTCTTACTTGAGAAAATGGGCCGCATTTATTCTTTCTGCCTACAGCGTTTATCCCTTTTTTACATAGCCTAATAGTAAGGAATGTAAGGAGGTGGAAAACAATTGGCTGGACTTTTTAATAGCAAAGGAATGATGCACCATTTTTCAGGAATTCGCACAAAAGTTGTTGAAATCCGAGAGTTAGTGGAGACGGTCGATACCGTGTTTACCTCATTTGATCGGATGAGTGAACTCGGAAAATCAGTCAACCCTTTCAAGCAAAAAAAAGGAAAAGAGAACATTCCACACGATATGGATTAATGTGGGGAAATAAATGTTGAAAAAGGTTGCCTCCAGAAGGGCAACCTTTTCCCAATTTAAGTATCCTTGGTCAAATCAGTGGTGTCTCCCCAATAATTCACCAGAGTCAATGGGCAACGCTTTCTTTATTTGTTCACAATAGGATGTAGCTATGTACTTTATATAGGAGAAAGGGGAATTGTTACGGTATCAGGAGTGGTTTCTCCTTTACGCAAGACGGATACTTTCACTTTGACATGTTTGAAATCATCCCCTTTCAAATTGCTTGAGATGGATCCTTTCATTGATCCGATCTGGCTTTGGTAGCCAGTTTCTAATTGGCGAGGAGAGTGAACAAAGGATTCTGTCCATACGCTCAAATCTTGGTTATCAGGACTAAGCACTTCGATTTTCATATCTGTAATCTCATCAGACGGAGTTGATTTTCCCCAATAGTAAAGCTCACCAGGTCCAATCTGCTCTTCTGTATCCGTAGTCGCAATCATCAAGCTGCGTACTTCCCAATCTCCATTTTTGCCATGTAGAAGTTGTGCCGTTAATTGAGAGTGAGATGAGGAATTCAGGTTTTGGGTGTATAACTGAACAAATGGGATAACAATTAATAAGACCACCATAAATACTCCAGTAAAAGCTAACTCCTGTTTCCAGGTCGTTTTAGCAAAAGGTCCACCAATTGCGGACAACAAACGACCAATGATCATACAGACCATAAAGATTGTAAAAAATACTGCCAAAAACATAGCCTGCCTCCTTCTTTCACGTTCTTTAATGGTGTACGTATATCTTTGATAATCGGTTGCGGATTTTTTTGATTATAGTGACAGAATTCATTCTGGTTTCATGAAAATGATGATTAAAGCTTAAAAAGGTATGGGAGACTTAGTGGAAGTACAGTGAAAAATGGTGACATCATTGGAGATAGGTAACCAAAAACCGCCTGGCTTTCTGTTCCTTGACGGAGTTTGTAGCAAGGCGGTTTTTTTACCTGTTTGATCTTGAAAAGATATGGTTTTTAAGATTTGGCATATGCTAGTTAAAAAATGAATTACACAAGAGCCATGCGTTTTTTGAAATCGGTGTTTAGGTAATAGCTGTGATACACAAGCAGATTTGGGCCTGCGCATTCGGCATTTGGACAGAAACAATTAATGGATTGGTTTAGCGAATGATTTTGCCAACGGGCGAACATACTCTCAAGGGTGTCGGTCTGAATATTACCTAGGATACCAACATCCCCAAAGTCAGTTACGGTTACATCCCCTGTAAATATATTGATATTTAGACGGCAACGTCCATCAGGGTCATTGCGGACAGTAACATTCTTAGATTGGCGAAGACGTAAAATAAGCTCTTGATCGTCTGGGTCTTGGCTACATGCAAAGAACGGCAGAGTACCGAACAGCATCCACATTTCTTCATCTCGTGCATCTAAAAGGGTGTGAATTGATTCACGTAACTGCGGCAAGCTTAGCACAGGCAAATTTTTTGCGAAATCGCTTTGATACATCGGATGTACCTCATGGCGAACGCAACCCATTTCTTTAATTAATTGGTGAATTTTCGGGAGTTTTTGCCACGTTCGAGTATTCAGCATGCTTTCGGCAGAGACGATTACGCCTGCATCTGCTAATTTTTTTGCATTATCCATTGTCAATTGGTAGAGCTTTTCCGCTTGGGTGAGTGAAACCTTTTGCGGGCTATTGACGTATACCACTTCATGAAAGTCTTCAGGCTGACTATAGTTCCACGACATATGCATTACGTCAATGTAAGGTAAGACAGCTTCATAACGGGAAAATGGCAGGGATAAATTGGAGTTAATCTGTGTACGCAAGCCGCGATCTGTCGCATATTGCAAAATAGGTCCAATTACGTTATTTACTGTTCGTTGACTGTACATCGGTTCTCCACCGGTAATGCTAAGGGTTAACAAATGCTTGGCTTCATCCAGACGCTGTAGGATTAATTCTATAGGCAAGTGCGGATCATCTTTCATCCGCAATGTATCACCAACAGCACAATGCTCACAGCGCAGGTTGCAAAGATTTGTAACAGTAAACTCGATACTCGTCAATTTGTAGGCAGGTGGTGTAGCATTATATAAAGGCTCCCATGGGTCCTTTTGGGGTGTAATGGGTGTAGTTGGAACAAAGCGTTTCAATGGTGAAACCTCCTTAGTAGAAAACATGACATTGCCTCACTAGTTGTAGACGAGGCTATATGAACAAACACCATTATAACCATAAATGGAGAGGGTGAGAATACCAACACCATGATTGCGGGCATTTCATTTGGCAACGGAGTCTTTTATCACAACAAAAATGTCATGGCATGTGCCGAGGTAAAGAACGGTGTCATCCATACGTGGGCGGAGAAGATGGGGTTTGGCACGCTATTCAAAATGTGGTGGCGTATTGTCAGCTCGCTACCTTGGTACTATCATACTTTACATTTGCTCTTGATTTTATATGTTCTTTTTCCGATTTTTGGAGAATTCGATCCTTTATGGATTGTTGTTTATGGAGCAGGCTTTCATTTTGTTTTTCCAAAAAGGTTAAAGCAGTTTCACGGAGCTGAGCACAAAGTATTCAGCTACTATGGGGAGGTCAAGCCGGAAAATTGGGAAAACGTACAACAGGCTTCCATTGTAAATCGGGGTTGTTCTACGAATATGGTGACTTTTTTCTTTGCCTTCTTTCTGCCAACGATCTGTTTTTTTCCACTGTGGATAGCTGTTGTGGTAGGATTAGTCGGAATAGGAATATGTAATCTGCTGTCCAAATATACACCAAAGCTAATTGAGCCGTTGTATCGTGTATCTGGACTTTTGCAATTTTATGTTACAACAAAGGAACCGGAGCGTATGCATGTGGATACGGCTATTCGGTCTTATGCATTGTTTATCTATATTCGGAGTAAGGAAGAGGAGCGGGATTAGGAATCTAGGTCTTTGGTTGGTATCTTCCTTATGAATAAAGTTCGATAGATTCCCATTTTCTTGTCTGGTACTATTTCTTTCATACACATTATTTGTAAAAGAAATATGAGAGACAGAGATAAAAGTAAGAAAGTGGGAAAATTGTATGAAGTCGAAAAAGAACATCGTAGCTGGTATAACAACATTACTTTTATTGATCGCGGTTCTCTGTATGCGTGTTCAGGTTTTAGCGGCTAGTTCGCTTGCTACTACTACCTTACCTATGAGTACCTTCACAGATATAGATGAACATTGGGCAAAATCTTACATTCAATTTCTTGCTGAGCGTGGTATCGTTAAGGGGAAATATATACCATTTCGTCCCAACGATCCGATCACCCGTGGAGAAGCAATTGCTTTGTTACATCGGGTCACCCAATATTCCTATGGAGTAGTAGCTTCCCCTGTTGAAGCAGCCAAAGTGGACAAACGATATCCGCTTGTTCAAGAAATCAAGCAAGCTGTAGGCACTATGAACGCTATGCTATATGCTGATCAGAAGGCATATACTCGTTTTAATCCAGGAGAAAATACTTTGTATCTACTTCACCTCAGTGCTGTTAAAAAACCAATGCGAATTGGCAATGTTTTGGAAAGTGATTGGTGGCTTTCCACAGAACATTTGCAAGCCCCATTAAATCGTGAAGAAGCTAGTATGCTGTTATTTCACACGATTCTTCCAACGATTCGACATGATTTACATATTGAGCCCGCGAGACTTCAGGAAGGTTTAAATGGCTACTATCAGGCGACGTTACCCAATGCTTATCAGGATACGAAGTCTTTGTATGCTACGGGAATTAAAGGCTACCGATTACTGGAGGATCATTCAGGCTCTTTTCAACCAACAGATACCATGACGCGGGGACAATTTGCTGTCATTTTACAGCGCCTACTGATCACTAATGAGGAACAAAAACAAGGTCAATGGAGTGGCTCTATTCAAGAGCAGACACGCATTAGCAATCTGTTGATAACAGCTGCCACCTATGCGTATCAAAGTAAAAATGAGCAATTGATGGCTACTTACTTCAGTAAAGATGCATTACATACGTTAGCCAAGCTACGACCTTTACCCTTGCATGATTTCATTGGTAGCTATCAAATGATAGACAGTAAAGATAAAACAATGAAGGCAATAGGAGCTTATCTTTCAAACATAACAGGTAAGTATGAAGTCGAATATGAGATGGTTAAAAGTGAAGAGAATAGTAACCCTTATGGCTGGATGATTACCAAAATTACCCATACTCAAAAATAAGAAAACGATCGTGACCTCCTGGAAGTGAGGGTGCGATCGTTTTTATTTTGGCTTTAACGGGAAAGAGGGTTTTCTTCCAGCTTGCGATACATTTTACCTTTATCCACATACGATTTACGAACGCGGCGTAAATCTTTAAAATCATCTTCGTTTAATTCGCGTTTTACCTTAGCTGGAGAGCCTACGACTAGTGTACGAGGTGGTACCTTCATACCAGGTGGAACCAAGGCACCAGCGGCAACCATGGCGTCTTCGCCGATTTCTGCTCCATCTAGCACGATGGAACCCATACCAATCAGGGCTCCTTGACGTACGGTACAACTATGTAACACGGCATTATGGCCAATTGTGACATCGTCTTCAATAATCAGTGCACAAAGTGGACTTTGGTGAAGGGTACTATTATCTTGAACACTGACCCGCTTACCAATGACAGTAGGGGAGACATCGCCCCGAATGACCGAATTGTACCAGATCGATGTCTCTTCGCCGATGGTAACATCACCTGTGACGACAGCACCTTTGGCGATAAAAACGCTGGGATGAATCTGTGGCTCTTTGCCTTCAAAAGGAAGTAGTAGCATGGAAAATAAGCCTCCTGTTCAATGATGAGTGTCTCATGTGAAAGAAAGTAGTATGTAGAGTAGAAACACTCTTTGTACAATTCTAACATACAAACATACAAACAGCTTTACTCAGACGACTCTCTGGTAGAAAAGCTTTGTTCTTATTCTTTTTGAGAGGTCTTCTCTTCTCTTTCTTCGTAGCTAACAGGATAAGGGGCATCTTTATACAGCTCGTCAAACTTTTCTTTTGTCAGAGCATAAAACAGATGGTCTTCCCAGTTACCATTGATCTTGAGATAATGGGCACCAAGGCCTTCTTTTACGAATCCAACCTTCTCAAGAACGCGCTGAGACGCTCTATTATGTGGCATGATATTCGCTTGTACACGATGTAGAAGTAGTCTTTGGAAGGAAAACGAAATAACGAGATGGAGGGCTTCGGTCATATAACCTTGCCTTTGACAAGATTGATCCATATCATAACCAATAAAAGCATTTTGAAAGGGACCACGAGATACTTGCGATAGCGTTATTTTGCCAACGAGACGTTCACTCTCCTGCTCAAAGATGCCAAAAGAATATTTCTGATCCTGTTCAACCTGCTCCCATTGAGTGGTCTGATTTCTAGCATTTTCCCTTGTAAAAAAACTTTCGTCACGCAAGGGAACATAAGGGGCATGAAATTCTTTATTAGTAATCAAATAAGCAAGAAAAGGTTCTGTATGAGCTGGTGTTAGTAATTGCAAATAGATACGTAAGCCTTTTATCCGCAGGTTAAATACATTCATATCCAAACCTCCTAATAAGCAAAATGGGCTAGAAAAAAGCGATACTTTACATTTTTTGGTGATTTTCCCAAAATGTCAAGGTTGAATTGTACCATTATATATGATAGATTAATCTTTAGTAAAGGCAAGGATTGTGGGTAGTCGCTGTTGTCACCAGCTTGTCTGGGAGACGATAGAGGAAAGTCCAGGCTCGCCCGGGCTGAGATGCCCGGAGTGTTCGTACCTAGTGCAAACTAGGGCAGTGAGGTTTGCCTCATTGACGGCGCAGAAAGGGTTCTCCCTGAGACCCAAGTAAGCTGAAAGTGCCACAGAAACGTAGCTTCTCTGGCGACAGAGAAGATGGAACGCGGTAAACCCTGCGAGCGAGAAACCCAAATTAGGTAGGGGACCCGTCTGGACGGAATTGAACGAAAAGGACGGATGGCAAAAGCAATTTTGCCATAGATAGATGACTACAACTCTTCGTGCGAGGGGAAGGTCCGTTTGCAGCACGAGAGATACAGAACCTGGCTTATAGCATTCCTTGCTTATTTATTATCTTTTTAGTGTAAATTGAATGCAAACTTTAAGGCAACAAACAGATATTAGAAAGTAGAAAAAACCGGCGCAGGGAAGCGTCGGTTTTTTTCCTTCTTTACATCACTCGTACTTTATATTCTTTCATCCAAAAGTCTAGCTGTGCCAAAAAGGCGTACATTTGAGGGGTGCTCATTAGCTGACCAAAAAAAGGAATATCGATCGCTGAAACATCTTTTTGAAGCATGCTACGCAGATAGGCGACATCTAATAGGGCATGAAGGGGAGAACCGCTATCATCTAGTACATCCATAAGCCATTGCCTAGTTGCTTGGGCATATGCGGGATTATGTGTTTTAGGATAAGGGCTTTTTTTACGATATAACACATCATCGGGCAAGATACCTTCTAGTGCATTACGTAAAATCCCTTTTTCCCTACGATCGTGCATTTTCATCTCCCAAGGCACATTCCACACGTATTCAACAAGTCGGTGATCGCAAAATGGAACTCGTGCTTCTAGACTAGCCATCATACTCATCCGATCTTTTCGATCTAACAAAGTGTTCATAAACCATGTATGGTTTAAATAAAACATCTCTCGTCGCTTCTCTTCTAGTCTGTCTTCCCCTACCAAGCGAGGAACCTCAGCTAGCGATTCACGATAACGCCCTTTTACATATGAATCTGGTTGTAACCAAGCCTGCATTTCAGCCGATAGCCATTTGAAGCGTTGATCATTCTGTCTTGCCCAAGGAAAAGTATCTGCAAATAGGGCCTCTTCCTGATGAAACCACGGATAGCCTCCAAATATTTCGTCCGCACATTCACCAGAAAGTACGACAGTTGTCTCTTTTTTCATTTCAGCACAAAAGAGGTACAATGATGCATCAATATCAGCCATACCGGGCAAATCGCGGGCATAAACAGCAGTTTTGAGCGCTTGCACCAACTCGGGGGTGTCAAATTCTATATAGTGGTGCTCCGTTCCGATATAATCACTCACTCGTTTGATCCATTGAGCGTCTGAATCGGGCTGATAGGCATGAGCGGTGAAAAAGTGTGCATTATCTTTGTAATCAATGGAGTAGGTATGGACAACTCCTCTTCCTTGTTGTTGATAGTATCGCGCCGCAATAGCGGTGATGGCACTGGAATCAAGACCCCCTGACAACAACATAGAGACGGGAACGTCAGCAACGAGTTGTCGTTCGATTGCATTCACAACTAGTTCACGTATCGTTTCAACGGTTGTCTCAAAATTGTCGTGATGTTCACGACTTGTCAAATGCCAGTATGCTTCTGTAGTAAAACCACGCTGAGAGTATGTGCCATAATAACCGGGACGTAATTCATGCATCCACTGGAATACACCATGTCCGGGTGTGCGAGCAGGCGCAATCAGCAGTACTTCAGCTAGACCTTCCCGATCAACAATAGGCTCAACCTCAGGATGGGCGAGGATCGCTTTCATTTCTGAACCAAACAGGAACTGCCCGTCTTTTTCCTGGTAAAAGAACGGTTTTACACCCATTCGATCACGAGCTACAAATAATAGTTGCTCTTTTTCGTTCCAAATGGCGAATGCAAAAATGCCGTTTAGCCGTTCAAGACATTTTTCTCCCCATTCTACGTAAGCCGTGAGTAATACTTCAGTATCCGAGTGGGAGGCGAACCGATGACCACGCTCTAGTAATTCTTTGCGTAAATCTTCCGTATTGTACAATTCACCGTTATACACCATCGTGTAGCTCACGTCTCCATAGCTTTTGGTCATAGGTTGAGTCCCGCCCTCAGGATCTACAACTACGAGGCGGCGATGCCCAAGCGCAACCCGATCATGGAAGAAATACCCGGAGCTATCTGGACCCCTGTATTGAAGTGTCTTGGTCATCGCTTCTACGATCTCTTTCTCTTCCTTTACATTCCGCACAAAACTGGCCCAGCCTGTAATTCCACACATCATTACTCACCCTGTCTATTCTGTACTTTTTTACGTTCAAACGTTAGTAAACATAAGCCGGTCATCTAGGCTCATCGTATGCAAAACAGGCCAACATGGTACCCTGTCCCTTTTTCAAAACAAACGTTAAAAAGTTCTTTTTCCTTTACAATGTCTGATCTTTGATGCCAATATGAAATATACATACATTTTATCCTTATTTTGGGGGTGTGATTTGTGCGAGAGGTCATCTCGTGGTTAGAAACAGACGGATTTGTCTCTTTTGTTCAAAATTGTCCAGATGGAGTCCTAGTCCTTTCCTTAGAAGGGAACGTTTTGTATGCCAATGAGTCCTGGTACGAACTAGCAGGTAATACGTTAGATGAAGAATACAGAGCAGACGTTGATGTCCAGCTGCTCCGATTACAGCAAGGGTTATTGCAAATAGAACCAGGTGTCTTGCAAACATTGATTACCAGTCATGAGCCTTATATCATTCAAATTCCTCATAAGAAAGGTTGGAGGATGGACGTATCTTTTACGTTTTTCCCGATCAAGTGGTACAAAGGTGAGGCGGCAGTAGGAGTACTTGTTCGAGATGTGACGGAACAGAAGCAAAGACAGAAGAAACTTGAAGAAAACGAACAGAGCTTTAAATCCTTCATTCAGTATTCGTACGACGCAATTTTCCTACTTTCTCCTGAGTTTGAGGTGCTGCGCATAAGCAATTCATTTCCGATCATAACTGGATATTCTCCTCAGGAACTTTATGACAACCCCAGAATTCTACTTCCCGATGAAGCTACGTTACTAGAGCAACAACAACATTTCGATCATGTCATGAAAACAGGAAAGCCCGTTCTATTTCGCACCAAACGACGCCATAAGAATGGTGATCTTCTGGAGATTTGCATGACTTATAAACCAGTTTGTAATAAAGCTGATCGCATAGTTGGTGTAGTAGCAGTGATGCGCAATATCACGGAGCGTGTTCAGGTTGAAACTGAACTACGAGATGCTAAAGAACTATTGGAATCTTTCGTGAAAAGTGCCTCTGATTGTATTGTGCTTATTGATTTAGATTGGAATATTCTAATGGTAAACCCCGCTTGCGAAAAAATGTATGGCTACAGTTATGAAGAATTAATTATGCATCAAGAAAATCTGCTAAAGCCAGTAATTCTGAAAGGAATTATAGGTAACACACAAAAGGCCATGGACGGAAAGATGGTTTTAGACGAGGAGAATCAATTCACTCACAGAAATGGTAATCTTGTTTACACGCTTTCTTCTTATATTCCGATTCGAAATCATGAAGGAAGGATTTTGGCAGTAGCTTTGATTACGAAGGATGTGACAGAACAAAGAAGGATTGCGCAGGCATTAGGAGATAGCGAGGCGAAATACAGACTGATTTCTGAAAATATGACGGATCTTATCGCAATTTTGGATCGGAGTGGGCGCTATATCTATGTGTCTCCATCGTTCCAAACTATTCTGGGCTATACACCTGAGAGTTTATTGGGAATGGATTATCGTCAGTGGATACATACGGAGGATAAAGAGTTTTTGAGGCAGGGACGCAAGCAATTGGTTGCAGAGGGTACAGTTATGCAAGTGGAGCTTCGCTATCGATGTGCTTCTGGTGAGTGGATGTATTTGGAGGCAAACGGAACGCCGGTTTTTAATGGTAAACAAAATTTAGAGCATTTTGTATTTGTAGCTCGCAATATTACAGATCGCAAACAAGCGGAGGCCCTATTACGTAACTCGGACAAGCTCTCTCTTATTGGTGAGATGGCCGCAGGTGTTGCTCACGAAATTCGTAATCCGTTAACAGCATTGCGAGGTTTTATCCAATTATTACAGGCACAGACAGATGAACATCACTTTTATTTTGAGGTTATGTTATCTGAATTGGATCGAATCAATTTTATTGTCAGTGAGCTATTGGTGCTATCGAAGCCGCAAGTTCAACATGTAAAGCAAAAAAATGTAGTGGACCTCATTCGCAATGTTATGACGCTATTAGAGAGCCAAGCATTGATGCATAATGTGGTTTTTCAGTTCGATTTTGAAGATCAGCAGATATTGATTACCTGTGAGGAGAATCAGATCAAACAAGTTTTTATTAATATCATGAAAAATGCAATGGAAGCGATGCCAAATGGTGGAATAATACAAATAACCGTGAAACAAGAGGGACAGATGGTTGACATTTGTTTTCGTGATGAAGGATGCGGCATACCGAAAGATCGTGTTAGCAAACTAGGGGAGCCTTTTTACACCACAAAAGATAAAGGTACTGGACTCGGCCTTATGGTCAGCAAAAAAATTATTCGAGATCATCAAGGTTTCTTACTCATTGATAGTGTGATAAATCAAGGAACAACTGTGCATGTGAATGTACCACTCTCCATTCTGAAACAATAATAGATAAAGAAAGTAGCGTAGCAACGAGAATAGTCAAAGGAGGCAAACAACTTGCACATCGGTTGTCATGTGAGTGTACGCCAAGGGTATGCAGCAGCCTCACGCATTACTAAACGCTTGGGTGGTACTTGTTACCAGTATTTCCCTAAAAATCCACGCAGTTTAACAGTCAAATCCTTTTCCAGACAGGATGCGTTGGAATGTCGTCATTTTTGTGAAGAGAATGGAATCATATCCATTGCCCATACGCCATATCCGACTAATCTGTGTACAGAAGGGAAGGAGGAGCATGCAGCTATGGTGGCTTCTGTACGTAATGATTTGGAGATTGCAGATGCTTGTGGCTCCATTGGAGTCGTCGTTCATTTTGGTCAATACAAAGGAAATCACCAAGATCCGTTATATGGCTATCAATTGATGATCCGTTCACTAAACGAAATTTTAGAAGATTGGACGGGCAAAGCGCTCATTTTACTTGAAAATAATGCTGGGCAAGGAAATAAAATGGGTTTGACACTAGAGGAGCTTGTGCAAGTGCGTTCACTACTTAACAAACCAGAACTTGTCGGGTTTTGTTTGGATACATGCCATGCTTTTGCGAGTGGTTTATGGACAGGAGAGAATTGGGGGGATGTGCAGAAAAAAGGAGAGAAATTAGGTTATTTTACTCATTTGAAGGCAGTTCATCTCAATGATTCTCGCTATCCAACAGGCTCATATCGTGATCGTCATGCAGATATTGGTTGGGGAGAGATTGGGGCAGAAAGGTTAGGCGAGCTGATTAGAAGCACCGTGATTCGTGAAGTTCCCCTATTCTTAGAAACGCCCGGAGAACGTCCTGGTGGTCATGCGTCGGAAATCGCTTTTGTCAAACAATTGTTTGGAAGGCCACAGTAGGATATGATTAGGGAGACCGTACTTGAGAGCGGGCAATTTTATTAGACAGAGGAGATCTTATGACACGTACAATTAAAGTAACCATCCACAACTTTGATAAAATCAAGGAAAACTTAGCGGAAAGCAATGAATTGAAGCTTTATGAAGATGCAAACGGCAAAGTCCTAGAAGCTGAAATTGAAGCAGATGGCTATGCTATTGTGGATCTCACCGACGAAGAATATATTGAATTAGCTCCTGATGAATATGAGCTGATGATTATGGAGTGGAAAGTTGCGGGAAAAACAGGCGAGTTGATTTTGGAAACGATGTCAGACCCCAATGATGATAAGGCATTGTTGTATCGCGGTGTTGATCCTATTGGTACTGTGAAAGTAGAGCCAGTATCTGTCCCGAAAAAATTGGTAGAACAATTAGCGAAAGCATGGTTCTCTAAACCAGTTGAACAGAAAATAAACGAAGAAGCATAAGAGAAAATCACTATAGATTTGCTTTATTGTCAAAGCAAAACGAAAAGAGGAGGGGAAACCTTCCTTTTTTTCGTATATGAAAGATGGATTTTTGCTTACATCAATAGAAAAAAGGACACCTAGTGTTTGAACTGCACCCTGTCAAGTAGACAGTACAAAAAATAAAAAACAGTTAAGCAGCCTTAGTTCTGTATTCCATTGGACTAAGGCTGTTTAGTTTTACCTGTAATCGGTCGTTATTGTAAAAGTACATGTAGTCATCAATGTCTTTCTTAAGTTCCTCGAAGGTACTATATGAATGCAAATAATACTTCTCACATTTAAGGGTTCCCCAGAACGCTTCTATTGGACCGTTATCAATACACCTGCCAACTCGGGACATGCTGTGGGTTAGTTTGTCGGCAAATAACTTTTTGAACCTGAAAGAGGTATATTGAAAACCTCGATCACTATGAAGCATAGGCTTACTTCCTGGTACCGCTTGCAAGGCCAAATTCACTGTTTTAAACACAAGGCTATTGTTATTGGAATGGCCTAAAACATAGGAGACAATCGAGTTATCATGAAGGTCTAAGATAGCACTTAAATAGGCCTTCTGGCCACTTCCGTACTTGAATTCCGTTATATCGGTTACCCACTTCTCATTCGGTGTTTTCGCATAAAACTTACGATTTAACAGATTCTCAGCAACTTGCTGTGGAGCTGAACGCGCATATTTTTTTCTCTTTCTGCGGATCACCGATTGGATTCCTCTTTTCTTCATAAGGCGTTGTATTCGCTTATGATTGATCCGTCGCTGGGTCTGGCGGCGCAAATGGAGGGTTAACCGACGGTACCCGTAGATGCCATCAACCTTCTCGTATAACGAGAGCATGGCATCAGTGAGTTGTTGATTTTCCAGTTCACGAGAACTGGTTTTGCGATTGAGCCATTTGTAATAGCTTGACCGTGAAATCTTTGCGATTTCACACAATACCTGCACGCTACATTGTTCTTCTTGCCAAACAGCTTGAATGGCAAGGTAGACATTCTCCTGCCGATATTGGCTTAACGTCGCCACCTTTCGATTTCCTGTAACTTTTTTAAGAAAGCATTCTCTGCTCGAAGCCGCTCATTTTCATACTCCAGCTTTTTCATTGCGAACTTTTGGCGATCCGCTTCGGTTAACTCCTCAAGCGCTTTTTTTCTTCCCCGCCCATCCTGTAAAGCATCCTGACCGTCATTTTCATACTTCTTTACCCATTGGTACACTTGTTGGTAGGAGACCTGGTACTGCTCCGCTGTCTTTTGATAGTCATGATGATGGGTAAGACAATAAAGAACAATATCAATCCTCTCCTGCCAAGTTGTAGATCGACCTTTCGTCATAGCTTTCACTCCCCCTGTATAGGTTTTTAAGCTGCTATGACCATTATACTTCTTTACCCAGTTGGAGAGTTGTGTTCGGCTGGCTATCTTGTACTTATCGATGGTCTGATATTGTGACAATCCCCCATAGAGATAATCCCTCACCGCTTGAAGCTTTAGTTCCGCAGAATAACTTCTATTGTGGGTTCGAACCTCTAACCCTTCGTATCCATACACTTCATAACGACCTCGCCATTTCGCTAAGGTTGATTTGTTAATCCCGTATTTTTTAACTGTAGCCATAAGACCCAACTGGCCACTTTCAACTTCTTGTAGGATGGCGAATTTCTCTGGCGCACCATATTGTACTTTAGGCATGAAAAAGCTCCCCTCACAGTAACAGGTTTTATTATTTCACCTGTCTACCTTTAGGGGAGCATATCAGTTTTAGGTGCCCTTTTGTTCTCTTACATTTCTTCAGGAGCTTCCAATCCCAATAGGCGAAGTCCTTCTTGTAGTACAACAATTACTGCTGCAACCAATTGCAAGCGAGCTTGTTTCACTTGTTCATCTTCTGCAACAATACGAACATGAGCGTAGAATTTATTGAAGGTTTGAGCTAGGTCAATCACATATTTCCCAATCTGAGAAGGGTCAAATTGATCACGTGCTTTTTCTAGAATAACAGGGAACTGCATTAATGTAGTAATGACAGCCCATGTTTCTGGACCTTCTAGTGCTTGGTCTACTACTGTTACTGCTCCTAGTTGGTAGCCACCCTTTTTCAATAGAGAGCAAGCACGGGCATGTGTATATTGAACGTAAGGCCCCGTTTCCCCTTCAAAGGTAAGCATTTCTTCCCATGAAAAGTTTACATCATTCAAACGGTAATTTTTCAAATCGTGGAATATAACCGCACCTACACCAACTTGGCGAGCAACTTGCTCTTTATTAGCAAGAGATGGATTTTTCTCTTCGATAACTTTGAGTACGTCAGTGATTGCTTGGGAGAATACTTCTTCTAACAGAACCACTTTACCCTTGCGAGTGGACATCTTTTTACCATCTTTTAACATCATGCCAAATGGAATATGGTGCATGTTGTTAGCCCAGTCATAACCCATTTTTAACAAGACTTTAAATAATTGTTGGAAATGCAGGCGTTGTTCTCCGCCAACTACATATAAAGCTTTCCCAAAATCATATTGCTCGTGACGATAAAAAGCAGCAGCTAGGTCACGCGTCGCGTATAAGGTTGCTCCATCCCGTTTTTTAATTAAGCAAGGAGGCATGTCATACTCGTCTAAGGATACAACCATTGCGCCATCTGATTCCGTTAACAATCCTTTTTCTTCCAATAATTTCACGACGCGATCCATTTGATTGTTGTAGAAGGCTTCTCCGTTAAAGGAGTCAAAGGAAACGCCCATCAATTCGTAGATTTTCTTAAACTCTTTCAAGGATTCATCGCGAAACCATTGCCATAGTTGTTCGGCTTCCTTATCGCCATCTTCTAATTTTTTGAACCATTCGCGGCCTTGATCCTCAAGTGTTGGATCATTTTCTACTTCTTCATGGAAGTGAACATACAGCTTCAACAATTCCTTGATAGGCTCTGCTTTCACTTTTTCTTCGTCGCCCCATTTTTTATAGGCAACGATTAGTTTACCAAATTGGGTACCCCAGTCTCCCAAGTGATTGATGCGAACTGGCTGATAACCATGCTTTTCCATGATGTTTGCAAGTGCATTTCCGATAACGGTGGAGCGCAAATGTCCCATGGAGAACGGTTTAGCAATGTTTGGGGAAGATAAGTCGATCGGTACTTTTTTGCCAGCACCTACTACTGTATTACCATAAGAAGGACCTTGCTCTAGGATCGTTTCGATGCAAGTAGTAATGACGCTGGTTTGGTTATAATACAGGTTTATATACGCATTTGCTACTTGTACCTCTTGTAAGAAAGGCAAGGAAATCTTAGAAGCTAATTCCGTTGCGATCATTGGGGGGCTTTGCGCAATGCTTTAGCTAATTGGAAGCAAGGGAAAGCTAAATCACCCATTTGTGGGTTAGGAGGAGTTTCGAGCATGCCTAGGACACGTTCGCAGGAAAAATCCTCTACGCCCATGTCAGTTAGGATAGTAGAGATTTGTTCGGCTACAAGTTGTTTGTAATTCATGTTTATTTCATCCTTTCTTTTATCGACACAAACATTCAGGGATCAGCTTACAATTCCGTGAAAAGTGGGATACAAGCATAAATATAACCATAAGGTATACAAGCACAGAGCGATTTGGTAAGTAGGGGCATACGATAATACTAAGAAACAACAGCAAAAAACCTCCCGTCTCTTTTGGATAGAAATGATCACAAATCAATCCGTAAAGAGACGAGAGGTTATGGTTATCATACTCCCGCGGTGCCACTCTTTTTGTTCTTTTCCGACGAGATATATAAGTCGATCTCAATCGGTAAAAAACCTGCTTGATAGCTATAACGGGCAAACCCGGCGAACTCTATACGTTGTCTATAGACAAGTTTTCAAGCCGCGTCTCCGAGGTGCGCTTCATCATGGCCGTTCTATCAGGCTTCCACCAATCCTGACTCGCTAGTAGTACGGAACCATCATTACTCTCCTCATCATCGAGTACTTGGTTATATAGCGTCTAGTATACCCAATAAAAGGCATTCTAGCAAGGTTTATCACTGTTTCTTTTTTTGTTGATCCCATTGTTCAAAAAAATATTTGGTCAGGGCTTCTTTATCAGTGGCAGAATCAAATTGCTGTTTATATTGCCGCAATGAATCAAGGAGAGTACGCTCGGCTTCGGCTTCTTCCACATTCAAAAAGTTTTCAGTGGGGTCAAATGGTAACAGACGTTCATCTTGTCCTGTACGCCAATAAGTGGTACGCCAGTGTTCAGGATAGTGATAAGGCTCCTCGCCAAATAAAAGACCCATGACCTGATCAGCGGACAAAGGAAGATAGAATTCGTAGGTTTCCATACTACCGCCTGCCATGAGATCAATGTGCCGTGTTTGGTAATGCAAATAATGCTGTTCATTTTCGTGGTGTTTGATCACGGTGTAAGTTTCCCAGTCGGTTTCCTCTAGTATCTTTACTTGTATTAATGATGCTTGAAACACTGATGTATGTAAACATGCTTGATTATTTTCCATGAAAATCCCTCCGTCTATCCTCCTTTTATCCTAGCAGAGGTCAATTGTCTCTACAAGCAAGGGATGTATGGAAAAGAGAGCAAAGGGGCATGTGCCTGCCCCTTTCCCTCTAGCTAGATTATTAGTGGGGTGTGCAAACCTGATTAGGGGTTTTCTGGTCACTTTGCTAATTGGATGAAACAGTATAGAATCCTGTAGGATTGAGTGTAGATGAATCAGAGCGTAGCTGTATTCAGGTTTGTCGGTGGAGTAACTTGCTATATTAGCAGCAGCCGCAAGAGATGATGACAAGTAGGATGAACAGCACTAAAATGAAGCTGAAGTTATCTCCGAAGAAGTTTCCGCCGTAGGATGTGCTCATGAAAGAATTCCTCCTTAATGGTTGTATGGTTGAAGGTGTCGCTGCTCAACTGCTAGTTCTCGCAGCCGCAGCTTATGATTACCAGCAGAATGAACAATACAAGAATGAAGCAAAAACCTCCGCCTCCAAAGTTACCGCAAAACGATGTACTCATCTGGCAATTCCTCCTTCGCTTTGTTATTCTACAGTCTATACATATCTGTCTATCTGGTGTGGGCTTACGCCTAGGGAGAAGTAAAATTGGGCAAATAACCACAAAAGAAGAAAGGTAGATAGATATCCATTGACGGAATAATATCTGAATGTTAAGATACCTGTATTCAAAACACGAATAGAACGACATATAGGCGATTAACTAAATATGATTTCTCTTATCTAGAGAGGCGGAGGGACTGGCCCGAAGATGCCTCGGCAACCGATAAATCAGGTGCCAATTCCAGCAAGGCTTTATGTCTTGAAAGATAAGGGAGGATGAGTTCCTTTTTAATGAACCATACAAATCCTCTTCTTGCTTTCAGGCAGGAAGAGGATTTTCTTATTTGTCAAAGTCTAATGGAGATTATGGAGGGTTATGGAGGATGAACAAACCGACATTGCAAGAGCAGCTGGCACGAAAAATATTGATACTCGACGGGGCAATGGGAACGATGCTACAGCAGGCTAATCTCACAGCGGACGATTTTGGCGGTGAGGAATATGAAGGCTGTAATGAGCTGTTAAACGTAACAAGACCAGATGTCATTCGGCATATTCATGCCACGTATTTTGAGGCAGGAGCTGACATTGTAGAAACCAACACATTTGGATCAACCGATATTGTTCTCGCTGATTACGACATAGCGGATCGAGATTATGAACTCAATTTGGCTGCGGCACGTATTGCTAAAGAAGTAGCAGATGAATGTAGCACAGAGGAGTGGCCGCGTTATGTTGCAGGCTCCATGGGGCCTACTACTAAAACCCTTTCTTTAACAGGTGGCGTTACATTTGAGCAATTAATACATGCATACTATCGCCAGACAAAAGCTTTGATGGAAGGTGGCGTCGATTTACTACTATTGGAAACCTCTCAGGATACTTTGAACGTAAAAGCTGGTGGTATTGGCATACGTCAAGCCTTTGAAGAGCTTGGCTATGAACTTCCAATCATGATCTCCGGTACAATCGAGCCAATGGGAACGACGCTGGCAGGACAAAACATTGAGGCTTTTTATGTGTCGATTGAGCATCTTCGCCCTATCACCATTGGTCTGAATTGTGCGACAGGCCCTGAATTTATGCGAGACCATTTACGTACCTTATCTGACCTGGCCTTATGCGGAGTTAGTTGTTATCCCAATGCAGGACTTCCTGATGAGAATGGTCACTACCATGAATCACCTCAAGGCTTAGCAATGAAAATGAAAGGATTTGCTGAAAAGGGCTGGCTTAACATAGCGGGTGGGTGTTGTGGTACCACACCTGAACATATTCGTGCGCTACATACAGCGTTGCGCGATATTACACCTCGTGAAAATAAACAGTACCATGTCACTGCTGTATCCGGTATTGAGGTGTTATATGTAGAGGATGACAACCGTCCTATTTTTGTGGGAGAACGCACCAATGTTATCGGCTCCAAAAAGTTCCGTGACTTGATTGCGGCTGGCCAATTTGAGGAAGGCTCAGACATTGCTCGGGCGCAAGTAAAGCGGGGAGCGGCTGTTATAGATATCTGCTTAGCTGACCCTGATCGTGAAGAGTACGAGGATATGGAAAAATTCCTTCCGTTCGTGAGCCGCAAAGTAAAAGCACCGCTGATGATTGATTCCACAGATAAAAAAGTACTGGAGTTAGGTTTAAAGTACTCCCAGGGGAAGGCAATCATAAATTCGATTAATCTTGAAGATGGTTTAGATCGTTTTGAAGAGGTTGTACCACTTATTCATAAATATGGAGCGGCTGTCGTGGTTGGTACCATTGATGAGCCGGGTATGGCTATTACTCGGGAGCGCAAGCTGGAAGTAGCTACACGTTCCTACGATATATTGGTGAATCAGTATGGTGTCAATCCGCAAGATATTATTTTTGATGCCCTAGTGTTCCCAGTTGGAACAGGAGACGAGCAATACATTGGTTCAGCAAAAGAAACGGTAGAAGGGATTCGCTTAATTAAACAGAAGTTTCCTCTATGTAAACAGATTCTTGGTGTCAGCAACGTCTCATTTGGCTTACCACCTGCAGGTCGTGAAGTGCTGAATGCAGTCTTTTTATACCATACAACGTTAGCCGGCCTTGATTATGCGATTGTTAACACAGAAAAACTAGAGCGCTATGCTTCAATTTCTGAAGAAGAACGCAAGTTAGCAGAGGATTTGTTATTTCATACAAATGACCAAACATTAGCGACGTTTACTGATTTTTATCGCCAGAAAAAGAAAGAGGTTGTAAAAGAAGTTTCTAACCTGTCGCTAGAAGAACGTTTAGCCAATTACGTAGTAGAAGGCTCCAAGGATGGATTGACTACTGATTTAGCCCTCGCTTTGGAAAAATATGTGCCTCTTGATATCATTAACGGTCCACTTATGAGAGGAATGGAAGAAGTAGGTCGTCTGTTTAACGCAAACCAATTAATTGTAGCAGAAGTGTTGCAGAGTGCAGAGGTAATGAAGGCGTCGGTTGCCTTTCTGGAACCGCACATGGAAAAGTCCGAGTCAGCGATGAAAGGGAAAATCTTGTTAGCTACTGTGAAAGGGGATGTCCACGATATTGGTAAAAACCTAGTGGAAATCATCTTGTCCAACAATGGCTATGAGGTCGTTAATTTAGGAATTAAAGTGGCGCCGGAGCAATTGATTGCTGCATGTCGTCAAGAAAAGCCAGATGCGATTGGTCTATCTGGTCTCTTAGTTAAATCAGCGCAACAGATGGTCATTACTGCGCAGGATTTGCGAAGTTCTGGCATCGACGTTCCGCTGATGGTTGGGGGGCAGCCCTTACTCGTAAATTCACCACAAACCGAATTGCACCTGAATACGAAGGTCTTGTTTTATACGCAAAGGATGCAATGGATGGACTGGATCTTGCTAATAAATTACAGGATCCACAAGCGCGCACCAAGCTAGTGGATGAATTACAAGCACAAGTGACGGCTAATTTAGTCCAAGCAGAAGAAAAGGCTAGCGAATCTGTAGTTGTTACACAGACTGAGATCATTCGTTCCACGACAAGCACTACAACACCGATTTATGTCGCTCCTGATTTGGAGCGCCATGTCTTGCGTGATTACCCAATTAACTATTTGCGTCCTTATATAAATTTACGTATGTTGCTCGGAAAGCATCTAGGTATCAAGGGCAACGTAGACAAATTATTAAAATCGGGTGATAAAAAAACGACCGAATTGTATGAAATAGTGGACGATTTGCTGAATGAAGCAATACGTAATCAGATTTTGCAAGCGAGTGGAATGTATCGTTTCTTCCCAGCGCAATCTTCTGGAAATGACATCCTTATCTATGATCCGAAAGATCACACGAAGGTGCTAGAACGTTTCACCTTCCCACGTCAACCGCAAGACCCTCATCTGTGTCTGGCTGACTTTTTACGACCAGTGGAAACGGATGAGATGGATTATGTAGCTTTCTTGACCGTTTCAGCTGGTAGAGGGGTAAGAGACTTAGCACAGCAATGGAAAGAAAAAGGGGATTATCTTTGTTCTCATGTTTTGCAAGCAGTAGCGTTAGAGCTAGCAGAAGCGTTTGCCGAACGCATACATCATGTTATTCGCGACTCATGGGGTTTTCCAGACCCAGCAGATATGACCATGCTGGAGCGTTTTGGGGCTCGTTACCAAGGAATTCGTGTTTCATTCGGATATCCCGCTTGTCCTGATTTAGAGGATCAAGAAAAGCTCTTTAAGCTGTTGTCTCCACAAGACATCGGCATTCAATTAACGGAAGGCTTTATGATGGACCCTGAAGCATCCGTGTCTGCTATGGTATTTGCTCACCCCGAAGCCCGGTATTTTAATGCAACTCCGCCAGTTGGAGTGGAAGTGTAAATCATAAAAAGACGAAGAGGAGGAGTCTCGGTGGGAAAACGGGATTTGCGAGCCTATCTCACACAACACTTACTAGTTGGTGATGGAGCGATGGCTACCCAGCTATACGAGCAAGGAGTTCCTATTGGCGTTAGTTACGAAGAGTTATGTTTAAGTAATCCACAAGTAATACGAAACGTACATGCTGCCTACTATGAGGCGGGTGCACGATTGATCGAGACTAATACATTTGGGGCCAATCGAGATAGCTTATCTCGATATGGTCTGGAGAGCAAGGTTACGCGGATGAATCGTGCTGCGGTTACCATTGCGAGAGAAGCGGTTGGAGATGATGCGTTCGTAGTCGGAGCGATGGGCTCTATTATTGCCGGACGTGTCCGTAACAAGCAAATTGAACAATATCGAGACCAATTCGAAGAGCAGGCTACTTCCCTGTTGCATGCAGGTGTAGATGGGATCTTGCTGGAAACGTTCTTAGATGTGGATGAATTACTGCTAGCGCTTGACGTGATTCGTCCCATAACACAGCTACCTATCATAGCTCAGCTTGCTACATTGGAAGTAGGAACGACCCGTGATGGTCATATGTTGACCAGTGCATTCCAACTGATCAAGGACGCAGGGGCAGATGTAATCGGGCTTAATTGTCGATTGGGTCCCGCGGAAATCTTACGTTCCTTTGAAGCTACAGTGTGTCCCAACGATGTTTATTTGTCGGCGTTTCCGAATGCAGGTCGTTTAGGCATGGCTGATGGTACACTTTCCTACAAATCTTCTCCAGAATATTTTGCAGAAAGTGCCGTACGTTTACGTGAACAGGGTGTACGCCTAATTGGCGGTTGTTGTGGTACGACACCGGAACATACCAGAGCGATTGCGGAAAAGCTGGCGGGTGTTACTCCATTACCACGGGTGAATCCTCAAGCGCCTATCCATTCAGAGACGATTACAGTGCCAGCGGTTCAACAACGTCTCCAACCAAGTATCATTGATCAAGTGAAGCATCATCCGACGATTATCGTTGAGTTTGATCCGCCAAAAGATCTTCATACCGAAGATTTCTTGCATGGTTGTTGTGCCTTACATGAGGCAGGTGCTAATGCGGTAACGCTAGCCGATAATTCATTGGCAACGGTTCGTATGAGTAATATGGCATTAGGAGCTATGATGAAGCGTTTGGGGGTAGAGCCTCTGCTTCATATTGCCTGCCGAGACCGTAATTTAATTGGGCAACAATCACATTTGATGGGACTTCATGCGCTTGGTATCGATCAGGTACTGGTCATTACTGGCGATCCTTCTCGTTTTGGAGATTTACCAGGTGCAAGTTCTGTCTATGATGTGAGCTCGTTTGATTTAATCCGCATGGTAAAGCAGTTAAATCAAGGCTTTGCTTTTTCAGGCAAACAACTGAAGCAAAATGCTCAGTTTATTGTTGGAGCGGCGTTTAATCCGCATGTGCGCCATTTGGATGCAGCAGTGGCACGACTGGAAAAGAAGGTAGAAGCTGGAGCCGATTACATTATGACGCAACCCGTTTATGATGCGGAGACCATTGTACATATTTATGAAGCTACAAAGCATATTCATGTACCTATCTTCATCGGTATCATGCCACTAACGAGTTTGCGTAATGCCGAGTTTTTGCATAACGAAGTGCCGGGAATCAAGCTGTCCACATATGCTCTTGAGCAAATGAAGCTATTTACCGGTGAAGCTGCCCGTCAGGAAGGCAATCGCATGGCAAAGGAGCTGATCGATGTAACGCTTCAATACTTTAATGGAATCTACTTAATTACCCCGTTTAATTATTATCAGATGACGGTAGAATTGACACAGTACATTAGACAACAAGAGCAGGTAAAAGCAGGATATAAACAAGTGTCGAGTTCATAGGCAGTTAGGATTGAATGATACAGTCTATATAAAGGAAGACCCTTACAAAGCGTGAGAGGTCTTCTTTGTTATTTATTTTTTTTTCTGTTTTGTACTTGTACAACGGAATAAATAAAATGAACCACAACTAGAATGATGAGGATGCTAAGCAAAATGTTTGTTGTATGTAACGTTTGATTTAACTTATTTATTTCGGATTGAATTCCAAACAAAGCATTTCCTGTTTTACTTCCAATATCGCCAATACTGTGCGTAATATCGTTAAAATATTGGCGTAGTTGAGAAAAATCCATTTCTGTCCCTCCGAAATGTTTAATATTTTTATTAGCATTCTACAAACGTGGAGAAAAACACCAAATTTTTTTCTCAAATGTGACAAACAAGAAAAGAAAGTGAAAAATTTCTCATTAAGTGACATATATAGCTTTTGCAATTGTGTCGAACCCGTTATACTACGATTGTAGAATGAAATAGAGACAATTTCTATTAATTCCAAAAGGGAAGGGAGTTGTTAGAAGCATGCTATATCCTGTTGCTGAACAGCTAGTTTGTTTCTTTGAAATAGGGAGCATTGATGATTTTTCAACGAAAGTAGGTAGAGTTGTCTGCGTAGAGGAGACTGAGGTTGCCCTATTTCGTTTGGAAGATGATCAGTTCTATGCAGTAGCAAATCGTAATCCACATCCTAAAGGTGGCACATTAGTAGATGGTATCATTTCTGATCTATTTTTGTATGATCCCTTGTATGACTGGAAGATTTCGCTGGTAGATGGAACGGTGCAAGCTCCTGATAGTGGCCAAGTAGAAGTTTACCCGGTTATTGTAGAAGGAAAAACTGTGAAACTAGGCTTACCTGCTTGCGATAACTTTTTATCTTAACGACACGTGCCTAACGACCTAAGGAGTTGGAGACCTTGTATACAGATACTCTGGAAGTGATGGCTAAGAACGCAGTAAAGAAAAAAGATATGCTAGATAGAAGTATAGCCCGATATTTGTTGCATGCAGCGCTTGCGGGATGCTATGTAGGTATTGGAATCGTACTAATTTTAACGGTGGGTGAGCCGCTATTACAAGCTGGCTCCCCCCTAACTATGACATTGATGGGCGTGTCGTTTGGGATTGCCTTAACCTTGGTCATTTTCGCAGGTTCCGATTTGTTTACCGGGAATAATATGTATTTCACGATTGGAGCATTAAGCGGTGCGACTAAATGGAAGGATGCAGGGAAAAATTGGGTGTGGTGCTGGATTGGAAACCTACTCGGAGCAACTGTATTCTGTCTGATCATTTTAGGTTCGGGAGTGTTTAGCCACGCTTCAAACGACCATATGCTTTTTTACCTAGCAGCTAAAAAAATGAACCTACCAACTGTGCAATTATTTTTCAGAGGAATTCTTTGTAACTGGTTAGTTTGCTTATCTATTTGGACAGCCACCCGGGCAAAGGAAGATACAGCGAAACTAATTCTGATTTTCTGGATGTTGTTTGCCTTTATTACCTCTGGATACGAGCATAGCGTAGCCAACATGACAGTGTTAACACTGGCGCTCATGCTTCCACACCCAGAGACTATTACCATTGCGGGCTGGGCTCATAACCTGAGCGTTGTTACATTAGGAAACATTGTTGGTGGAGCATTATTTGTCGGTACCATGTACTGGCTGGTGTCACCGCTCAAAACCAAGTTAACAAAAGGAAAACAACAGGAAGAATTCAAAGAAAACCAGCAGATAGCTACAACAGAAAGAGCTAGTCTGCAAGCGAAATGAAACGGTTTCATATGATAAAGAAAGTCTGTTCTTAGGCACGTGGGAACAGGCTTTTTTCATTTTTTCCTCCATTATTGATATGTTATGGGTCGTTGTATCATATGATAGAGAATCGGTGATCCGTCAAAGTAGCATAACATGTATTCTTCATAAAGAAATTGGTGGATTAAATATGTAAAGAGGTGAGTAAATATGAAATATCCAGCGGAACCATTTAAAATCAAAATGGTAGAACCGTTGCGGCTCATTTCACGAGAAGAACGGATTACTGCGTTGAAAGAAGCGGGGTATAATCCGTTTTCGCTTCGTGCTGAAGATGTGTACATTGATTTACTAACGGACAGTGGAACGGGGGCAATGAGCGATCGACAATGGGCAGGGCTTATGCAAGGCGATGAATCCTATGCAGGTAGTCGTAGCTTTTATCATTTACAAGAGAGTGCACGTGATGTGTTTGGGTTTGCTTATGTCGTCCCCACCCATCAGGGCAGGGGAGCGGAACAGGTTCTCTTTCCTTTACTGATCAAGCCAGGACAGTCTGTCATTAGTAACTGGCATTTTGATACGACCCGTGCCCATGTGGAATTGGCTGGTGGAAAGGCGATTGATTTGGTTACGGATAAAGCTTTGGAAACAAGTACGTACCATGATTTCAAGGGGAATATAGATATTGAAAAAGCAAGGAAGGTCATCGAGGAAAAAGGTAAGGAAAATATTGCTTTTCTAATCATGACAATTACGAATAACAGTGCAGGTGGTCAACCTGTTTCCATGGAAAATATTAAGCAAGCATCAGAATTAGCTAAAGAATATGGACTTCGATTTTTGCTGGATGCGGCTCGTTTTTCTGAGAACGCTTACTTTATAAAACAGCGTGAAGCTGGCTATCAGCAGAAATCAATTCGTCAAATCGTCCGTGAAATGTTCAGTTACGCAGACGGCTATACCATGAGTGCTAAAAAGGATGGATTGGTCAACATAGGAGGACTTATTGGAATTCGTGAAGAGCAAGAGTTGTATCAACAAATCCGTTCTGCTGTCGTTCCTCTTGAAGGATTTCCGACATACGGAGGCTTGGCTGGACGTGATATGGAAGCGTTAGCTATTGGATTACAGGAGGTTGTAGAGGAGGATTACTTGCATTATCGGATTGCGCAGATTGCTTATTTAGGAGATCGACTGACAGCAGGAGGAATCCCAATCCAGACGCCAACTGGAGGTCATGCTGTATTTGTAGATGCTAAGAAGCTATTACCACACATTCCATTTCATCAATTTCCGGGTCAAGTGCTGGCGAATGAGCTTTATGTAGAAAGTGGGGTTCGGGCTGTAGAGGTTGGCTCTTTTTTACTGGGAAGAGATACAGCAACAAAGCAACAGCTTGCCAGTCCCTTGGAATTATTACGCCTGACGATTCCACGGAGAGTGTACACATATGCACATATGGATGTTATTGCAGAGGGTTTGATTCGGATTAAAGAGCAGGCAAATGATTTGGGCGGACTCATGTTTACATACGAACCACCTGTGTTGCGCCATTTTACAGCGCGCTTGAAACCTATTTTGGAAAAATAGCTACTTCAAGGGCATAGAGAACGGTTGTGGACGTGAGAACCAGAGGTCGTCTAAGATGACTAACATATGAAAAATTTCAAATTTACATGCAAAAATTTGATAACCAGCCCCAATATCCTGACATGTGGGGATGGTTATTATTTGTTTCAAGGAAGAATTTTTTGACAATTTTATATAAAATAAAAATTTTAATTGTTTGTTATTTTTTATCTCTTGCTTCTTAATAACTCATCCTATAGAATTGCTATATTGATAAACAAAAATAAAAAACAACATGAATCAGGAGTTTGTTATGAATAATTCTTCTTTGAGATTTTCACAAATCTTTACGATTGGTTTATTGCTGTTTGCTATCTTTTTTGGTGCTGGAAATGTGATTTTTCCTCCTGCATTGGGACAAGCAGCAGGAACGAATATGTGGATTACCATTACCGGTTTTATTGTGACAGATGTAGGTCTTTCTTTACTAGCAATAATAGCAGTTGCTCTTGCGGGTGGTAGTTTTGATCAATTAGGGGCAAAGGTTCATCCAACATTTGCAACCGTACTAAGTATTGTTATCTATCTGGCTATTGGTCCACTTTTTGTTATTCCACGTACTGGAACAGTATCTTTTGAAATGAGTGTGGCCCCTGTATTATCTGAGGGCAATGCGGGAAGATGGTGTTTCCTATTCATTTTCTTCGTTATCACATACCTCTTATCGCTAAACCCCACTAAATTAGTAGACCGTATCGGTAAAATCTTAACGCCTGTCTTTTTAGTTATGATCGGAGTTATTTTAGCGAAGGCTCTTATCTCCCCAATGGGAGCATTTGCTGAGCCAACAGGGGATTATGCTGAAATTCCTTTTTTTAAAGGATTTTTAGAAGGATTTTTAACGCTAGATGCTATTGGTGCTTTAGTAATTTCTGTTATTGTTGTAAATACGATTAAGCAATATGGGGTAACGGAAAGAAAAGCGATTGCCAAAAACATGATTTATGCTGGAATCATTGCTTCTATTGGACTAATGCTTGTTTATTTTGCTTTAGGGTATATTGGAGCTTCTAGTGTTTCACTTGGAGTAGCAAGCAATGGAGGAGAACTTCTTACAAATGTGATGAATCATTTATTTGGAGCAAGTGGGAATTTGTTACTGGGAGCAGTAATCATTTTAGCGTGCTTAACAACTGCTGTTGGCGTAACATCTGCATTTGGTAACTATTTCTCAAAAATGTTACCGGGTATTTCTTATAAAAAGATTGTCTTAGCTGTTTGTTTATTTAGTTTCGGTATCTCCAACTTAGGACTAAATGCGCTTCTTCAAGTTACAGGGCCTGTATTAATGGTGCTATACCCAATTATCATTGTTTTAATTGTGTTATCGTTTCTTGATAAGTATATAACTGGAAAACCATCTGTTTATATTGTTGCAATGACAGTAGCAACCATTTTTAGTCTCCTTCAAGTACTTGAAGAACAGGGGTGGATGTCAGAGAGCATCATCCGTTATGCACAAATGATTCCCTTTTACCAATTGAAAATTGGATGGATGGTGCCAGCTGCTATTGGTGCTATTGTCGGATATATCATGCCACAAAAGTCAGTGAAAAAAGGAAAAAAATAACATAAAAAAGAGGTGCTCCCACATCTTTGTCTAGGTAAGAGTTATGGCATGTTTACATGAAAATGAAACACATGTTGCTATCCGGCGCTTGATCTGCATTTTGGTAGTCAATCGTTAACGTAACCTGACAGTGATGTGGGTGCACTTATCGTTTGTAAAAAAACCAATAAATTACCTAATTGTGGTACTATTACATTGACTTAAAATAAAGGTAAACAATTGGGGTTGGGAATGTAGGTATATTTTAAATGAAAAAAGCAGTTATTCTTAATAAATAGTGGGAGAGATTTACTTTGTCTAATAGCACGGTTGCGTATGTAAAAGTATCCATTGCCATGTCTATTGTAGGAAGTTTTGTCGTCGTAAACAAATTTATCTTGGAACAAATCCCTATTTTTTTAGCATCGGAGTTGCGGTTGCTTATTGCCACTATCATTTTACTACCTATGTTTTATCGTAAAGAAAGAAAATTTCCTCGAATACATAAAAAAGATGCTTTTGTTTTACTTGTACAAGGATTTGTCGGGATTTTTTTATTTAGTGTATGTTTATTATATGGATTACAATATACATCCGCTGTTGAGAGTGGAATTGTTTTAAGTTGTACTCCTGCTGCAATGGGGATCATTGCTTATGTTTTTTTGAAAGAGAAATTAGGGGTTACGAAGATATCAGGTATTTTATTAACTATCTTAGGAACCATTTCAATTAATGTTTTCGGAATTATTTCTACTAATAGTATAAGCTTTAGTTCATTATTCGGAAATTTCCTTATTCTTTGTGCTGTAATAGGTGATGCTATCTTTTTTTCGTTTGGAAAATTACTATCTAAAGCGTGGTCTCCTTTAGCGATTTCAACAGCGCTGAGTATGATAGGAGCCATCTTATTTTTACCACTAGCTATCCATGATTCTTTGAGCCTAGATTTCTCTAAAGTATCCATATCTGTTTGGCTACTGATTTTATATACGGCTATTATTGTTACAATCGTAGCAGTCATTTTAATGAATCAAGGATTAAAAGTAATACCTGCTAGTGTAGCTTCCGTTTTCACTGCGTTAACACCAATTACTACGATTTTATTATCAAGTCTAGTGCTAAAGGAAGACATTTATTGGTATCACATATTGGGAATGGTGTTTGTACTGATGGGGATTGTTGTTCTTACAAGGACAAATGAAAAACCAATAGAAATGAATACCATGTAGACAGATCAAGTTTAATTGTTAACCTATAATGGTATTTTTGACTCGATAATATACTTTTATCATAATGAATAGCCTCCCCATAGCACTATCTAGAAAATAGATGAGCGTACAAGGAGGCTATTTTTTTATGCTCCTATAAAGAATAGGCTAGTCCTATTCCTACAGCTGATACAAATCCTTATATTTCTTTTCCAAATAATCAACTAGGTAGCTTGCATTCACTTGCTCTCCGGTTACATCTTGCAATAGCTCTTGTGGAGACTTCATTTTACCGAATTGGTGAATGTGCTCACGTGACCATTGATTGAGCGGCGCAAAATCACCAGCGCGTAAGAGATCATCAAAGTTAGGAAGCTGTTTTTTCATAGCATGTGTAAATTGAGCCGCATAAACATTTCCTAGGGAATATGTTGGGAAGTAACCCATTAAACCACTAGACCAATGGACATCTTGCAAGACACCCAGATCATCGCTAGGTACATCGACGCCTAGGTATTCTTTCATCTTTTTGTTCCAAATTTGTGGTAGTTCGCCTACCTCAATTGTCTGGTTAATCAAGCCTTTTTCAATCTCATAGCGAACCATTATATGCAAATTGTAGGTAAGTTCATCAGATTCGGTACGAATAAAAGATGGTTCTACTAAATTTGCTGCCCGGTAGAAATCTTCCAATGCTACGCCAGCAAATTGCTCAGGGAACGCTTGTTGCGCATCTGGATAGAAATGCTCCCAGAATGGTAGACTACGTGCCACCATGTTTTCCCAAAAACGAGATTGGGATTCATGAACGCCCATGGAAGTACCGTTACTAAGCAATAGACCATTGTACGCTGCATTTACATTTTGCTCATACATACCATGACCTGCTTCATGAATACTACTCCATAGCGCGTAGCGGAAATCTTGTTCATCGTATCGTGTGGTTAGACGTACATCGCTCGAACCAAAATGAATGCAGAACGGATGGGTACTGGTATCAAGGCGACCAGATTGGAAGTCGAAGCCAATTTTCTTTAACACAAGCTGGTTAAATGCTGCTTGATCTGCTTTGGCAAAATGTTTTTCCATAAAGCTAATATTTGGTCGTCGATTTGATTCATTGATTGCATGAACCAATGGAACTGTTTTGTCACGCAATAAGGTAAAAATTTGATCCAATTGCTTTACTGTCATACCTGGCTCATATTGATCCAGTAAGGTATCGTATTTATCCTCTTTGGCTCCCCAATAATCAATGAACTCCAATTTCATATTTACGATCTTTTCAAGGTAGGGACGGAACAGAGCAAAATCATTTTTTTCGCGAGCTTCTTCCCAGAGATTTTCGGCTTGATTCGTAATGAGTACATATTCTTGATAGCGCTCGGTTGGAATCTTCTTGTTTAAGTCAAATTCCTTTTTGGATTCTTCCACTAATTTTTGTGTGACTGCGTCTAGTTGCTGGTAGGTTTGTTCTTCAGTCAGACGTTGTAGGTAATCCTCCATTTGTTTAGATGTAGAGAGCTTGAACGCCTCAGTAGATAATGTAGAAATCACTTCTGAGCGTGCATCCATCCCTTTTTTCGGTGCTTTCGTACGAAGATCCCAGTATAAAACTGCTGTTGCATTGTTGTAGGCATGAATTTTTTTAGAGAAGGTAGTAAAATCAGTAGCTAATTGATTAATCGTACCCATACAGAAACGCCTCCTAAAGATAATTTTCTGATAAAAAAATTTTGTTTGAAAATTATGTATATATAGCGTGTCAAACGATTTTCTTCGCTTTACACACGCCGACTATCTCATTATTATATCTGATTTTTCGTGTATGTACATCTATCTTCTAACAGAAAAAGCAGGCAAATTATTTGCCTGCCTTCCGTTTTGAATAACCAATGACAATATAGCCAATAAAGAAAATAGCAAGGATAGGTGCTAAAATAATAGTCCAGTTTATATCACTATTATGGGAATCTATAGATTGTACGATCTCCTCCAGGGAACCAGCCACGACGTATGTGCTATTTGGCAACAATCCGTTCAGCCCTGCAATGACCTGACCATTATGTACTTCCGCTGCTAGATAGATCTCCGAATGGTTCGGAATGGCTTTGTAGCTAAGAGCTTTAGGGGGAAGAGAACTGATTGAAAGTTTTTGGTTTTCATCAGTAATTTCACCAATAAACTCAGGTTTTACCGTCGTTTCATTTAATATCAAATCCGTTTTAATTACATAAATCTCATGTAGAGAAATAGGCTGCCCATTAAAGGTCATGTTAGTAGCAACTAATAGTTCAGTATCATCATTGCGCCATTTTAGTTTCTTTTTAGTGTGCTTGTTTTTTTGAAGAATGACATAGGATTGCTTCAGATACTCCTGATCACTTATCAGTGAGCCTGCTTCCATAGTTCCTTTTACAATTTGCAGTCCGTCTTTAGAAAGGTCAAAACTTTTCTGAATAGGTAATGATAGCAAGTGCTCTTCTAACTCGGCTGTTTGTTTAGAATCCATATATTTAGATACAAGTCCAATGCCAATTAAAGCAGCTACTAACACAAGTACGATCATTTTTATACGATCGATGATATCCACTTCCTTTGTTGAATGAATATAGTAAAATCTTATATATGAATTACGAGTCATTTTTAATAAAGTTTCATGAAAACAGGACTTTGTAGAAGAGATTCGACCGTATTGTAGACTTTTCTCTTTTAACGGAGCGTGTTTGTTTGTATAATCGTACTGGTAGAGAAGCGTAAGGAAGAATTTGATTGCCATAGGAGAATGAATAAATGACTCAATCACAAGTGAATTGGGAAAATGAAATTACGAGACGGCGTACATTCGCCATCATTTCCCACCCGGATGCCGGTAAAACGACAATGACGGAAAAATTATTGTATTATGGAGGCGCCATTCGAGAAGCAGGTGTGGTCAAGGGACGTAAAAATTCCAAGCACGCTACTTCCGACTGGATGGAGATCGAGAAAAAACGTGGTATCTCTGTAACTTCCTCCGCGATGGACTTTGAATATAAAGGACACCATATTAATATTTTGGATACACCTGGTCATGAAGACTTTAGTGAAGATACGTATCGTACGTTGACTGCTGCCGATGCTGCTGTCATGATCATTGACGTGGCAAAAGGGGTGGAAGCGCAAACCATCAAGCTGTTTAAGGTTTGTCGGATGCGTGGAATTCCTATTTTTACCTTTATTAACAAATTGGATCGTCACGGAAAAGATCCGTTCTCTCTTTTAGAGGAATTAGAGAGCGTATTGGGTATTCGCTCTTATCCAATGAATTGGCCAATTGGTATGGGTAGCGATCTATGTGGTGTATATGACCGTGTAAAAAACCGCGTGGAGCTATATCAGGATGGTAGTGATCACCAGCAGATTTCTTCCGTTGAAGTAAGCGGAGCTGATGATCTAACAATTAAGAATAGCGTTGGCGAAGTATTATATGATCAACTACAGGAAGAAATTTCTCTATTAGACATCGCAGGAGATGAATACGATGAGTCATTGATCGCTAGGGGAGAGCTGACTCCAGTATTTTTTGGTTCGGCGATCAATAACTTCGGTGTGCAAACTTTCCTGGAGAATTTCTTACAAATGGCACCGCCACCTTCACCAAAGAAAAGTACGATTGGAGAAATCGATCCATTAAATGGTAAATTCTCTGGTTTTATCTTTAAAATCCAAGCCAACATGAATCCAGCTCACCGTGACCGTGTAGCGTTTATGCGCATTTGCTCAGGTAAATTCCAAAGGGGAATGAATGTTCGTCATGTACGTTTAGGTAAAGACATTAAATTGGCCCAGCCGATGCAATTCATGGCGCAAGACCGTGAAATTGTAGAAGAGTCATATGCAGGTGATGTAATTGGCTTATTTGACCCAGGAATTTTCCAAATTGGAGATACGCTATGTGTCGGGTCTGCGTTTGAATATGAAGAAATGCCACATTTCTCACCGGAGTTCTTTGCTAAGGTAACAGTTAAAGATGCGATGAAGCATAAACAGTTCCAAAAAGGTATTATGCAACTGACCGAAGAAGGTACGGTGCAGTTGTTTAAGACACACCCGTGGGAAGAACTCATTATTGGTGTGGTTGGTGTCTTGCAATTTGAGGTACTGGAATACCGTTTGAAAGCAGAGTACGGTGTCGATATTCATTTGCAACGTATGTCGTACCAAGTTGCTCGCTGGATTGAAGGGGATAAGGAAGCGATGGATGCTGTAAAATCCCGTAGCCAATCCGTTACAGATCGTTACGGGCGACTGGTCATGCTATTTGATAGTGAATACCAATTACGGATGGCACAAGAGAAGTATCCGAAGCTTACTTTCCATGAGAGTTCATTGGGATTACATCGTGTGACGGACTAATTTATTAGAAACAAGAACAAGAGACGCAAAGGGATGTTTCGACATCTCTTGCGTCTTTTCTTGTATGAAAAGGTTTTTTCTATTCATGAAGCGGACAGCCACTCTCATATAGTGAAAGAGCAGTAGCAAAGGAAGGAGTGGAAATGTTTTGCGGAGAAAATATGCCCTTTGGTTGCTGTTTGTCATTTTGTTTTTGGCTTCGTTCGACATGCATGCACAGATGCCTCTCTTATCACCCTTTATTAAAGAATTGGGTGCGCCAGCTTTGTTAATTGGTCTATTGTTGAGTGCGTATTCCTTCACAAACCTGATTGGCAATCTGACAGCAGGACCTATCATTGATCGCTACAGCAAAAAAGGATTTATCAGCGCAGGCTTGATGATCTCAGGAATTTTATTAATGCTGCATGGGATCATTGATAGCTCTACGCAATTGCTCGGCATTCGGTTGACCTATGGGTACGTCATGGCTTTTGTCTCACCAGCTTGTTTTGCGGTGCTCGCCTCATCCGCCGATACGATTGATGAGCAAAATAAAATATTTGTACAAAAAGGGATTATTTTAACTTTCGCTTCCATTTTATCACCAGCGGTAGGGGGATTTCTCGCAGGAAGGTTTGGATTTGCTAATTCCTTTGTCATTTTAGGGTGGGTAATGTTGATTACTGGACTGATAGCATTGCTCTTTTTACCCAAGAAAAGTGGGGAAGGAAAACAGGTGACACCTGGTGGATTTATATTCAATGCTGAGGAGAATGAACAAAGACAGACTAAACAAAACAACAAGAATAACAAGAAAGACAATCTGAAAACAACCTTGAACCTGCTATTCGGAAGCATCGGGATGTATCCCGCCTTCTTTTCTGCGTTTGCGATCATGTATGCACAAGGGATAATGATGTATGAAGTGCCGTTATTAATTGCCCGTCAGAATTTAGATCCTACTGTGACTGGCATGGTCTTCAGCATGATGGGACTAGGTTCATTGCTTACATTAAGTCTGACACAGATTCAACGTAAATCACCTGTGGTGCGGTGCTTATTTGGGCTTACAATTTTGAGCACTATGTTTTATGCGACAGCGATGAATTGGAATGTTTCGATTTACTGGATGATGTTTTTTGTGGGCGGTGCCTTTGGACTGTTATTTCCTGCTATGACTACCATTTTAACTTCTTATTCACCGCGTCATCTGTACGGTACTGCTTTTAGTTTTTACTCTGCGATCATGTCTGCTGGAGCCATATTAAGTCCGGTAATGGCAGGAATGTATGATAATGTCAGTCGGTCATTTTTTTCTGGGTTTCTCGTGCTGATGACCGCTAGTATATGTTGCATCTTATTTCAGGATAAAAAGTGGCAGGCAGTCTCTCCGGTACGGCGCTAATATGGCGTCTTACCGGGGGAAATTCAATTTTATGAGGAGTAAATTGTAATTACATGGTAAATCTATTAGAGAACTAGGGAAAATAAAAAACTTCTTGCTCAAATTGTCACGAAACTATTGCTAGTATGGCTTTTAGCCCCCATACTATAACTAATTTTGTAAAGGAGGAATGATCATGTCTACAAAACGCAGCATGTGGTCGTTATCAACTACAGCGCTCGTACTTATTCCAGTAGCTGTCGGTGTTAATTACATCGGTAAATTGTTTGCTGGACTATTAAAACTACCACTGTGGCTGGATGCTATCGGAACAGTACTAGCTAGCTTGCTCGCGGGTCCTATTATCGGCGGATTGTCCGGTCTCATTAATAACATTATTTATGGTTTAACGGTGGACCCGATTTCGTTTGTATATGCACTGACTAGTTTATGTATGGGGTTAGTTGCAGGGGCAATGGCTTTTAAAGGATGGATTAACAGTTGGGGGAAAGCAGCTGTTGTTGGATTAACCGTTGGTGTAACCGCCGTGGTTATTTCTACACCGCTAAATGTATGGTTTTGGGGAGGACAGACGGGTAATTTATGGGGCGATATGGTATTTGCCTATGTGATGAACAATACCCAGTCAATCTGGCTTGCATCTTTTTTAGACGAATTAGTGGTGGATGTACCTGATAAATTATTAACCGTTTTGGTTGCCTATGGAATATATCGCGTGTTGCCTAAGAGCCTTATCCATATGTACAAAAACAAGTCAGATATTGAGTCACTGGACTAAGTTGGTAGATAAGAGGTGTAGAAACCATGAAGACACTTAGCCTATATGTCCCAAAGGATACGATGATACACCAGATTGACCCGATTACCAAGCTCTGCTACATTGCATTTGCCGTATTGGTGCCAATCATTTTACCGTCCCTGCATACTGCTTTGATTGGTATGCTAGTTAGCTTTCTGATTCTACTTGTTGCCAAGGTGTTCAGACGTGCATTGGCGGTCATTAGCTTTGTAGGCTTCGTGCTTGTGACAGTCGTGTTTATCCAAGGCTTTTTTTATGTGAAAAATGAGACGGTGCTGTTTTACATAGGTTCGTGGGCGTTTTATCAGGAAGGTTTGCTATATGCCTTAGGGATTTGCTTTCGCGCACTTAATATCGTAGGAGCTTTTCTCATTCTTGTGTTAACTACAAAACCGTCGGATTTAATTGAATCGCTCGTCCGAAAAGGACTGTCAGCCAGATTTGGATATGTGTTAAGCTCTGTGTTCCAAATCATTCCACAAATGATGACAACAATGGATACGATTACAGATGCGCAGCGGTCGCGTGGAATGGAGACCGAGGGGAACCTGTTTGCCAGAATGAAAGCATTTGTCCCGCTGATTGGTCCGGTTGTACTAAGCTCGCTCATTGATACGAAGGAACGGAGTCTTGCCTTACAGGTTCGCGGATTTAATGTATCGGGGCCTAAGACGTTTCTTCAGGAAGAAACACAATATCCGCATAGAAAAATATTACGGGTACTCATGGCAGTATGCGTAGTGGTTGCAATTGTTTGGAGGGTAATCGGATGAGTCACATTGAGATTAATCAGCTAAAATATCGGTATCCCATGAACGAACAATTGGCCTTAGATGATGTTAGCTTGACAGTAGAACGTAGTGAGTTCCTCGGAGTAATTGGACAAAATCTAGCTGGTAAATCGACATTTTGCCAAGCGTTAACTGGTTTAGTTCCTCACTTTTACAAAGGAGCCTATGGCGGTAGTGTATTGATTGATGGTACAGATGTAGGCAAAGTAGGTGTAGATGAAACCATACGAAAAGTAGGCATTGTCTTCCAGAATCCATTTACGCAGGTGACGGGTGCCAAGCTAACTGTATATGAAGAAATTGCATTTGGACTGGAGCATTTGGGTGTACCACGTCAACAAATGATGGAGAGAATTGATCACGTCCTGCATCTGTTGGATATAGAAGAGTGTAAAGACCGTGCCCCATTCGATCTGTCTGGTGGTCAGATGCAACGAATGGCCATCGCTAGTGTCATTGCTATGCGCCCCCAAGTGATTGTGTTAGATGAGCCTACATCTCAACTTGATCCTCAAGGTTCAGAAGAGGTGTTTCAGGCCATTCAAAGCTTGAGTAAGGAAGGCATGACTGTCATACTGGCTGAACACAAAATGGAGAAGCTAGCAGTATATGCTGACCGGATTGCCTTGTTTCATCAGGGTAAACTGGTTGATGTGGATACACCGTCCCGACTGTTCTCACGAGATGACTTGGCGCAATATGGCGTGCAACCACCAGTATACACGCGGGTTTGTCGGGAACTAGCGTTAAAGGTACCAGGCTCCAATACATATCCCGTTACGTTGGAGGAAGCGCAACGTTCTTATGAGGCTCAACGCCAACAAAATGGGGTAGAGTCACTTGAACGGATACAAGATTCTTCGACATCTACAAAGCAGGCTGGTCAACTTCATGGGCAAAAAAGGTCACAGTCTAGCGAGGGTGAACAGCATGATTAAACTAATGGATGTTCGATTTGGTTATCAACCGGGGCAGGAAGTACTAAAAGGACTTTCACTCACATTTGATCAGCGCACGACGGCTATTATTGGTCAGAATGGAGCAGGGAAGACGACGTTGGTAAAGCTGTTAAAAGGTTTATTGCAGCCGACAGCAGGAGACGTTTTTATTGGAGAGGTTAATACAAAAACGGCCACTGTAGCACAGCTAGCCAGTACGATTGGGCTTGTCTTTCAAAATCCGCATGACCAGATTTTTAAAAGAACGGTAGTAGATGAAGTGATGTTTGGCCCCTTACAACTTAAGGTGAATGAACAAACAGCGAAACAACGTGCCCAAGAAGCATTAGAACTAGTAGGCTTGTGGGAGCGTCATGCTGAGAATCCCCATGACTTAGGACTATCTGAGAAAAAATTAATTACAATTGCATCTGTGGTTGCCATGAATACAGATATCATCATTTTAGATGAACCAACCATTGCGCAGGATGACGCTGGCAAACGCCGGATTGCAGAGATTATCAAGCAGTTGAAACATGAAGGAAAACTAGTGATGGCTATTCTGCATGATATGGATTTTGTTGCTGCTCATTTTGAGCGAACAATCGTCCTGAACCAGGGACAGGTGCTGGGAGACAAAGATACACGCGACGTCTTTTCCCAACAGGAGCTTTTGCAACGCGCGGGATTGGACACGCCATATGTGACTCAGCTCGGCAAACAATGGGAAGAAGAGACCGTATTGACAGCGGAAGAGCTGATCGGGAGATGGTCATTAAGGGGCTAGTTAAACAGGCTCCAATCTTTTATCAGATATAAAGTAAAGCTAAAAGCCCACGATTTCCTTGATACATGAGAAATCGTGGGTTTTTCATATATAGAACCTACACGAGCAACAGATGAAAGTCATTTGTTTTCATGAAGCGTCCTTATATACGGCTATTCAACTAAATGTCTATTCTCAAAAACTTTGATCTGACCGACAGATTGAAAGCCAGATTTTTTATAAATATTGATTCCATCAGGAGAAGCTTGTAGCACACAAAGCGGTGGATGCGGAGCGCTTGGGATGCGAAAGAGAGGAAAAAATGATACCGTCCAAAATGCTAAATTCGGACGGTATCGGGTTAATCCTATCAGAAGAAGAAGAAACGACGGCGTCTACGGAAGAAACCGCAACAGCGACGGCGGCGACGACAGCAACAAGACATAACTCCACCTCCTCATTGTTTCATACTGTATATGTAATCGAAAATAGCTGAAAATGCTTGGACGAAATTCATGGAAATACGTTTGTTTATGCGATTTATGGGTTATTTCCACACTTTCCTTTAATCAAGGCCTTGAGGTTTTATCTTTAGAAATAAATTATTTACTGTACTCGCCTAAAAGTGATTGAAAAATTTTACATTTGATATGAAATGGATCACCCCTAAGCTACTTGAAGCTGTTTTTTTATTTCTTTCAGTGATATGCCTGCTCTTGCTTGAATAAATACGTATTCGATCCCTCGTTTGGAGCTGTTTCCACTGTTCCAGTCCTCTAATGAGTAGACCCTGTATGTTAAGGAATCGATTTTTTTATGTAGCTTCTTCAAATAAGGCACCCGTTAGCAAAAGAAGGGAATGTAATTTAGTTTGGAGTTTTATAGTTGACTATCCAAACCACGATTTTAGATAGCGAGAAAAATAAACACCTCTGTTAACATTTCCACAATCTTTTAACCTCTACCAATTCCTGACCATTGAATTCCATTCTGTAGATATCGGGTTTTGAAGTTTTTAATAAAAATTCCAAGTCGTATTGACGATCAAAATACCCCATCATTAATGTCATAACAGCCCCATGAGTTCCTATTACAACTTTCTGTCCTGTATATTTCTTTAGAATTTTTTTCAAAGCTGTTACAGAACGATTCTGACAATTTGTAATAGATTCCCCTCCAGGTAACGAAAAGTCTGGATCAGAAAACATCTTCTTTACTAATGGATACAATTCCTTATCAGACAATATCTTATCGTCACTTATAAAAACCATTTCTCTAAAATCTTCATCAACTAATATTTCTGTACCTAAAGACTGGGCTAATTCCTCGATTGTTAAAATTGACCTTCTATATGGACTTGAAATGAACGTGTCTATTCCCTCATCTTTTAATAATTCAGTTATTATATGGGCATCTGACCTACCCTTCTTAGTCAGCTCACGTGTTCTCTCGTTCCCTTCTGTTTTCGGTGATTCGCCATGTCTCACCATGAAAATGAAAGTTTTCATAATATCCCTCCATGATTTTTAGAAACTTGTTACTCCAAATAAATCCTTGTTTTAAATCTAATATTAATCAACACAGTTTTACTGATCTTAAACAATCCTGACCCCTAAGTACATTCCTTCTTTGGCACGTTTGAATCATTCGTTTCTTATCTGTCAATGGAGTGCTATTTGTGAACATACGTTCCGCTCACTGTATTAAGGTACTTTTTGTCTCTTCATTCCTTACTTTTAAGTAGGTTAGTCAGTTTTTTACTTTTTGGATGTAAAACAATCGTTATTTACAATTGTTTGTATAAATAGACTATGGTATCATGTTTTTGTAAGCGATATCAATAATACGGCGTGTTACTAGTTAGACTAGGCATAAGCCAAACAACGGAGTTATTTCTACCGTTTTTTGGGTTATGCTATTTTTATTTTATCCTTTCATTTTTTTATACGCTTACATCAACTAGACATATCTGTTATAACGTGCAGGTACCCTACATTGCCAAGATTTTTTAGGAGGAACTATCATGACAAAACACAAAAGTAAACTAATCCTTTCATTAGCGTTGGCACTCTCTGTCTCTCCTTTGACTAGCGCATTTGCTCAAGCAGAAAAAAGCCCCGTTGTAAAAAATGAGACGACCGCACAGCGGATTCAGCATCTTGTTGATTCAACGATCGATCTATTCCGCAATAGCTCTCAAAATGATAAATTTGCGCTCATGGAAAAAAATCTGCAAGAAGCTAGCTCATTAGATCCATTTAACATGGAGTTAAAGTTTTATTTGGCCTCAACTTTGATTTTTCAAAAGAAAGTAGATGAAGCTGTTAGCATTTACAAGCAGATTGTTAATTTCCAACCAAATCATTTTGAAGCAAATCTTTTGTATGGCGTTTATTCAAAAGTAAATGGTGATGAGGCTACATACAATAAAGCCATGGCTACGTTACAAAAGCTTGATCCACAACAAGCGAATGCTTTTCAAGCGAAGCTACAGGCAGCGGATGCTTATTTAACAACCGAGCTTAGTACGACAGTGCCTCAAAACCTACCTCAAAAAGACCATGCGATTATCATCTTAGGTTTTGCACTTGAAAACGATGGTTCCATGAAACAACCACTAATTGAACGTTTACAAGCTGGATTAGCTATTGCAAAAAAATATCCAAATTCAAAAATTATCGTTACAGGCGGATCAGCTAAAAATGGCGTAACAGAAGCAGAAGCCATGAATAAATGGTTGTTGGAAAAAGGCGTGGACAAGAATCGTATCGTACTAGAAAAAAGCGCATCTGATACAGTAGAAAACGCATTATGTACAACAGCTATTTTAGAAACCATGGGAATAACAGATGCTACATTGGTTACAAACGCAACTCATATGCGCCGCGCCCTCTCTGGATTCCAAGCATCTAGTGACCACTATGCTCGTCTAATGGGAAAAGAAAATAAACGTACTTTTACGAACATGGTATATATGGATTACCCTTCTGTAGATAAAGCAAAACAAGTAACAAAAGATGAAAAACTAGGTATTTACCGCGATCTGTTACGTACATCTGGAATCTGGGCTTACCCAGGCTATCAACGCTAAAAAAACGAAGAATTGATATGATCCCCTTCTTGTAGACAAGAATGAAGAAGCACCTAATTCTGTTCTTGAAGTGACCCAGTAAATTGAGACAAGGAAAAAGCACCTCCTGAATCGTATTTCTAATATGATTCGAAGGAGGTGCTTCTTTATGGGCAAAATGCGGAGAACATTCGTTGAGAATTACAAATTGGAAATCGTGAAGATGTATTAACACGGAACAAAAGGATACAAAGCGCTTGCGAAAGAACTTGAAATTGACAATCGAAGCATCAGGCCCTCAAAAAATTTAGCATGTAAGTCCCTATGAGTCTAGAAAAACCGGGTTGATAGAATGACGTGGCAGATAGTGGAAGAACAGTAGGTAAAATTATCAAACTCAGTTGACAGATATATTGAAATATTGTAATGTTCCCTAAAGTATATTCTTTTATGATTTATTGTAAAATATTTGCATTCAAGGTTGAGGAAATAGAAGCTTGGGCTGCTAAGTGGTGAAGCTTCAGAATAGTTGTTCAGTTTGACACTAGATGTATATTATGACTTACGTTTAACTAACGGATTCGTTACTTGAAGAACGCCGTATTTTTCCTTTGTGAAAATGCGGCATATTTGTATACGGTGCAGGCGATAAAGGCGATGAGGTTCCTTACTCGCTGGAGCTTCAGCTTGATGCTATTGTTAATGTTTTAGTAGCTAAGCAAAAGTAAAAGTTTGAAAATTATACCCCGGTATATAAAAGATAAACAAGAGCGCTTGCTTTATAATGTAGAGGAAGGTTTTGAATACGTTTCTATACAAATTCATATTGGGGCAGTAGAACCAACCACCGCTGACCTCATCGTTGGCAGAGTTGGGGTCAGGTGTTCGATCCTTCTAAATTCCACACATGTGGAGTGTGTTATATTGATAACACGTGTAACTATTAGATAAATGGAGAGGAATATACGGATGGAAATTAAAGTAAATCATAAGGGAGATTCAAAAGTTGCCATTATATCAGGCGACAGCGTAATTATAAATAACGTAAACGACGCCTTGGATTTAATGGCAAACGTCCGATATAACGGTTGCGAGAAAATGCTGGTGAGAAAAGAGAATATAATTGATGATTTCTTTGATTTAAAAACAGGCCTTGCGGGTGAGGTTTTACAAAAATAACAAACTACAACATGAAAATTGCAATCGTTGGTGAATTTGAATCATATAACAGTAAAAGTTTGAATGACTTCATTTACGAATGCAACAAAGGAAAGCAAGTATTTTTCAAAAGAACAGAAGACGAAGCGTTGCATGCACTTCATGGCATAGATTCTTAAAAGTGAGCGGTGTCAGATACAGCATTTTTTTCAGTAGAAGCTCTTCACGGCTACATTAATTTCTATAATCAGCAACGGTTTCAATCTCGATTAAAAAACCTGAGTCCGGTAGAATACCGAACTCAGGCAGCCTAGATGGGGCTTGTTTAAAGTTGTCTACTTGACAGCGGTAAGATCAGACCACCTAAACTTGCCAAGTGGTCTTTATTGTATTTACTCATCTCCTGTTGCCACGGGACTATCCTCATAAGATGACCAATCGCTCCAGCTACCTCCGTATAACATTGCATCGGGTCGATCGGCTCTCATTAGTGCCAGGAGATTGACGCATGCTGTTACACCTGATCCACAGTAAACTATAATGTGCTTTTGCTTTAATAACTCACCGAAATGGTTTTGCAACTGCTCTTTCGTTTTTAATGTACCATCTGCTTGTAAGGTGTTTTTGTAAAAGAAGCACTCAGCTCCAGGAATGTGTCCTGCCTTAGAGTCCAAGGGTTCCACATCACCACGATAACGCTCCGGTGCTCGGGAGTCGAGTAGAGGGGTGGTAGCCTCCCGTTGCTCCACTGCGTGCTTGGTAAGAAGCATATCTGGTTGGACATTCGCTGTGAAGGAACGAGGCTCTCTATGTAGGATTTCGGTGCTAATGGGATAATTATCTTTGTTCCACGCGGCATAACCGCCGTCCAGTACGTACACACTCTCATGTCCCACATAGCGCAACATCCACCACAAGCGAGCTGCCATCGCCATATCTACACCATCATAAGCGACAACGGTGGTATGTTCGTCAATACCGATGCGGGAAAATAAATCTTCAATGGCAGAAACGCTCGGTAAAGGATGACGTCCACCGTGACCTTGCTCTGTTTTCGGACCAGATAGGTCTGAATCCAGACTAAGATAGATGGCACCCGGAATGTGTCCCGCATCGTATTCCACCCGACCTACATCTGGTTGTCCGAGAATAAACCGGCAGTCCAATATCACTACAGATGGATCTTTCAGATGCTCATGAAGCCAACCAGCTTGCACTACGGGGTCTTGCAGCTTATCCTGTAACATCCAATCCCTCTTTTCCATAATAGATCGAAATTTTGCCTTTTTAATACTATAACAGATTAGAAGTTGTTTCGCCTTTGGAAAGGATGGTACATTGGGGTATAGGGAGGGATACAGCCCAACTTCCATAGGCACATAAGTAGGGAAAGACATAAGGAAGCTTTTTTTGTTTCTGGTAGATTGTCAGGTTCATATATAAACCAGATAAACAGGCAGGAGGATACCATGATAAAGGCGTTAGTGTTTGATTTTGACGGAACTATCTTGGATACAGAATGGACATTATATCAGTCATTTAAGGAAATCTATGAATCTTATGGAGTAATACTTCCTATCGATTTATGGTCGCAGGGTGTGGGAAGTGAACTCGTATTTGATCCCTTCGCTCATTTAGAAGAGCTGACCCAAGCCCCAGTAGACCGGGTTGCTACAGAAGATAGATGGCTGAATCGTCACCGGGAAATGTTGCAGACAACAGATTTACGACCAGGCGTTCGAGATTATTTGGAAGTAGCGCGATCACACGGATTAAAAATTGGACTTGCATCCAGCTCCCCACGTTCCTGGGTAGAGCCCCATCTAAAAAAATATGGAATACGAGATTATTTCTCTTGCATTTTTACTAAAGATGATGTGCTACAAGTAAAACCTGACCCAGAGCTTTACACAAAAACGCTCTCTTGCCTTGGAGTAAGACCGCATGAAGCGATTGCTGTAGAGGATTCGGTCACAGGCGCGATTGCAGCCAAAGCGGCTGGTATGTACTGCATCATTACACCACATGAGCTATCTCGTCAGCATGCTTTTACAGAGTATGATGTTCGCTTGGAGTCACTTGCAGAGCGACGTTTGGAGCAGGTGTTAGAAGGATTTAAATAAGGCTAAGTTGAGCAAGAGCGTGGATTCATGCACGGCTCTATAATAGGAAAATATGATTTTATGTACGATAATTTCAGTTCATTTTCGATTTGGCTCCCTAACGTTTTGTTGGGGAGCTTTAAGTTAAATAACATAAAAAGCTACCGAGGTTTCTCGACAACCTGAGGCTAGGTTATATTACTATTCAAGTTATAAATCGTATTATTATTTACACCATTATTCCTATGTAAATTCCATGCGAAAACCCTTCTGACGGTCCAGCCATTTTCATTAGGTGGGTTGTCTGTCAGAAGGGTTTTTTCAAAAGAGAATGGCTCCAGCAACTGGTGCTATTGACGTTTGCCAAGGAACACGACATCTTCATCATCTGAGATAGAATGCTCGCGTGGTTTGTTCTGGACAGAACTGTTCTGATGCGACATGGTACTGGTAAAGACACGAGGATTACCGTCATTTTTCAGTCCTTTAATAAATCGACCAGCTTTCCCTGCTATAACAAGTGCCACCACGGCAATCAATACAATCGGTATCAAGGCTAACATCGCCAAAATGAGTAAGAATTTCATCTCTGTCTCCCCTTTAAGTCGGCTAGTAATATATACGAAACAGGAGCACAGAAGTTTCAGGCTTGTAAATATTTTTGATAAGGGGTAAAGTCAATCTCTTTTTCTTTCAAATGAGCAATTAAAAATTTGTGATCACGTTTTGGAGTGGCAATAATGTAGCCACGAATGATCAGCTCTGTAGTCATGTGGTCCACTTTTTCATCCAGTGCCAACTGACCAATTTTTGCAGCAATGGTGCGCCTCGCTACCGGGCGGAATAATTCAGGAACAGGGTGTACTAGTTCGTTTAACAACTTCAGGCCTTCATCGTCCCACATGTGCCGTGTCTGATCAATAAAGTGATCTTGCCAATCCAAATCAGATTTACCATCTTGTTTTGGCATTGATTTTAGAAATTTTCGGAACATAAAATAGCCACCAATGGCAAACAGTCCAACCAACACAATGGTCCAACCGATAATAAACCAGGAAAACATTCCGTTCACAAGCTACACCTCGTTATCGTTATGCTTCTTACTATCCGTAATTCAACTATTATCCTAACGTTTTCATTGTACAACAAATATTCCGTTTTTTTAAGAGGAGGAGTACAAAGAAACTAGCGAAATGCAAACCATCTCTCTACAGTGATTCGCCTATTTAAGGATTTTCTCTTTCCAATTCTACATGAAATGAGTAAGATAGATAGTACAATAGCTGTTGGAAAAAGGGGGCTCGTGCCTATGTTTACACTTGGACAACGGGTAATTATCACAGCAGATTCCTTTGAACAATCGTTGCCAATCGGAGAACATGCCTATCTTATCGGCCGCGATCGCAACCCGGATTCGGCTTTTGACTGGTTGATTCGTGTCCCAAAATACGATCGACATTTTCCTGTGACGGATAAAGATATCTCTTTAGAAGAGACGATTTGGGAAGAAGCAGCTGAGCGAGCGCAGCATGAAGCTTTGCTTGATTTTGCTTTGGCCACCAAAAATGAAGCTTTGTTTCGTAAAGTGGTAGGTCTTGCTGACGAAGAGCCCGAACAAGGTGCGACAAAGGAAACAACTGAGGAATTTATTCGTAAAGTAAATATGAAAGCATGGATATAAGTTGCCTACCAGAATGATTTCCCAATCGGGCCAAAAGGAAGGGAGGCTTGGGGAGATCATTTTGTATTTCGATTCCTTCTGGTAGCAGGAATTGCAAGGGTATAACAAGAAATCAGTTAGAGAAGAGATAGATCATTAAAAACTAGGTGACGAAGCTTGTTTCGCCAAGGAAAGAGAGGCCCTTTAGCCATGTCAGATTTTATTGAATTTCAAAACGAAGATGGACAGAGTATGCAGTTATCCCGCGAGGATTTTCAAGATAAAATCATTCCGAAGTATATGGACCTGTACTGGAATGAAAATGAAAAATTACGAGAATTTGCTATGGAGTTGGTACGTCAGGAATTTCCTGAACAAGCTTCTAAAGCAGCGGATCGTTTATTAGAATTGTATGGTCCGATTGAACCTGCGATGATTTTCCGCTCCATTGTACATATGCAAGTGGGGGAATTTCCTGAGGCACAGAAATTATTGCATGAAACAATTGACCAATATCCTGAATCAGCTACCGCTCATCTTAATCTAGCCCGCTTGTATGCACATGCGAGTGATGATCATACAGCGGGTTTGTTGTTGCAAAAGTCATTGCTCATCGATCCAAACCAAGATAGTGGTTTGGAATGGTTGACTAACTCTTTTATGGAAGCAGGCAAAAAGGAGGAGCTGTATCAATATTTAACAGAACTTGGCAATCGAGAAGGAGCATGGCGTCCCCATTATGTCTTGGCACTTGTCGCTTTAAAGGAAGGCGATCTCTTGACTGCTATGAAGATGTTTAAGGAAACACTAGATAAAGTGAATGGTCATGAAGAAATCGTGATGAACGTGACAGGTGAACTGGGACAAGCAGGGTACGTCTATCAGTTGATCCAGATAAGTGAGCAATATTGGAAACCAAGCTTTGAACGCCCTTATGCCGGCTTTAACTACATCAATGCCCTCTTGCAAACAGATGAGACAAAAAAGGCCATTGAGGTACTAAAAGAATTAGTCGAACATACACGCGAAGAGTTTAAGCCAGCGGTACAAGAGTATGTGGACAAATTTCCACAAGAGCTTCTTGAGGCACATCAAGCAGACGATAAAAATGCTGTATCTGCCAACGGAGATGAAAAGAAACCTTGGTGGAAGGTTTGGTAATAGGAAATACAGGAATGTAAACAAGGCTCGGTTTTCCTTTGCGGGAAGATCGGGTCTTGTTTTGTGTTTTACCGGATGTTCGCAGAGTCAACAGTTTATTGACAAGATCATCTGGCGCCGTAGATAAAAAGGTGATAAAATACAATTGTATATTTGATAATGATTATCATTTTTATTTGCAAATAAAAAATGACCAACTACATGTTATTGCCTACACACATAAAGAACAGCATCATAATCTTCAGACTGAAAACCACTGGGGAGGAATATATATGGCAGAAGCAACGCAAACGCTGGCAACGCTTATTACATCGAGAAGATCAGTACGACAAACTCAAAACACTCCACTTCCTATGGAGTCGATTCATGAAATTTTGGAACAGGCAGCGTATGCTCCTTTTCATAGCGAAGTAGAGCCTTGGGCAGTCAAAATAGCTTCGACTGAGCAGGAAAAGAAATATTTTTTCCAATGTGTCTTTAACAGTTACGAGCGTATTGGTATTTTTGAATCATATACGGATGAGAAAAAAGAGAAAGTAAAAGAATCGTACAGGGAGTATTTTGAAGGTACGCCCGTTTCTATCCTGGTAGCAACCGATGTGTTTGACCATGAAAAAAAGGATTTTGAATCAGTTGGAGCTACTTGCGCATTTATCCAAAACGTTCAACTATTGTGCTGGGAGAAGAATATTGGGGCTGTGTGGCGAACCAATCCTTATATTTTTGATCCAGAATTTATAAAGGAAATGGGATTTACTTCCAAACAAAAAATTGTAGGTTCTCTTCATTTAGGTTATCCACAACAAGTACCTAAAGCAAAGGAACGCCGTTCGCTGGATCAATGGGTGTCTCGCGTTCATGTGGGCGCCGAATAACAACTAGATCAACAAGGGTAAGCTCAACATTCCATTTATCACTGGTGCGTGATGCTGGAATGTTTTTTGTTGTTTTTCGTGAAGTAGCAGGTAAGGAGTATAAATGATCTTGCATAATCTTGTGATTTAAGCAAGGAAAGATATACTTAATTTGTTTCCTGAGAAACAAAAAGAGGTATCCGAATGGTAAAGGAGAGAAGATAAATGATTACACAACAAATCGTAGGAAAGTGGCAAAAGCTACTGCACAAACATGAGGAAAACATCAAAAAGAATCAGACTAGCTTAATGAACTCCATTCGAGAGCTGGATGGACAGACAGGAGAACTGACTTTATCTGAGCTGCATGTTATCGCTTGCATTGGAAAGCAAGGGCAGGTAAATGTAACGGCCATTTCCCAAGAGATGGATATGACTCGTGGAGCTATTTCTAAAATTAGTACCAAATTATTGCAGAGAGGATTTCTACTTAAAAAACAACGAGCGGACAACCAAAAAGAGGTTCATTTTCAGTTAACATCCACGGGCGAAGAGATATTTCGTGTGCATGAAGAGTTACATGAACAGGCTGAGAAACGAGTGGAGGGGTTTCTACAAAAATACTCCTGTTCTGAGCTAGATTTCATCGATCGTCTGCTGACCGATGCCATCGCAGAACATACGAACAAGCAGAGAGAATAGGGCATTTTCAATTTGTGAGAAGGAAATCTTGAGTTTTAAAACAAAATGGATCTTGTATACGTTAGCAATCAAGTGCGTTAGTAGGATCGCAATCCCAAAATATTTACACGCTTTTCGGGAAGTATTTCTTGGTTTTTGTTCTTTCGTGTGTTACAAGGGATCGGCGTATTCCTACGTGCTATAAATCAATCCTTTCACTCTACTGGTGAGCATCCCTTCTTTTTTGTTTTATTCGTTATTCTTGATGGCGAAAGTCAGTGAAAGTAAAATTGATACGTTTACCTGTAATCTGCGTTGTCCCAACTGCTATGAAGGCCTCGATATTAGATCGTCTAAAACCGCTATGACGAAGGAACAAATTCATCAGATGTTTTCTTCTATGGATCAACTCATTCAAGAACGGGGAGCAACCTCCGTACACCTACAATATTTCGGAGGAGAACCATTTTTACGATCGAACAAAGCGATTGTGGAGGACATCACGCTACAAGCTGTTGAGCGAGGATGGACGATTTCTGGTATAACGAATGGTACGCAAATCGATCAGTATTTTGATCTGTTTTCCAGAATACCAGGCAAGGTCGATCAGATTCAAATTACCATGGACGGGCCAGAGGAAATACACAACCAGCTACGTATTCGTGCTGACGGTGGTGGAACCTACTTACAAATTTGCCGGAATGTCACTATTAGAGCTTAACATTCCTGTTCTGCTACGTGTGAATACAGGTACCGATAATGTGAGCCATCTGCCTAGAATGTTTGCCGAATTTGAACAAATGGGTTGGACTGCTTCCCCACATTTTATGTGTCAGATTGCTCCGATAAATGATCATGCCTGTACGGGGTGTGTACCTAATTATCAGCCAGAATTTAAGCTTTTAACACAATTACACGAGACGTTCGGTGATTGGGAAGTAGCTCGAGATCGCTATCGACTAGCATTAGGCTATGATATGGAAAGAAGAACCAGCTTATTAAGACAGGCGATCTATGGCAAGGATTCAATCATGTGGAGAGGGGAAAGTATTGATTTAACTGGGTGTAGTGCATCCAAGCACCATTATGTGGTCTATGGCGCAGAGGGTTTCATTTATGCCTGTCCTGAATCGGTGGGGAATAAAGAGGCAGCGATTGGTCACTATAGCCCTGAGCATTTTATTGATCGCAATAAGTGGAACAAATGGGATTTAAATATTTCAAATACAAGTAAATGCTCTGAGTGTAATATTGCTCCGGTATGTGGAGGAGCCTGTCCGTGGCATGGTTTCCATAGTAGTAAGGAAGATGCCTATGAGCCACACTGTAATTTTGCTCAGCAGACAATGAAAACCTATCTGGATCAGAATAGACAGAGAATCTTGGACTTGTTGGCGGTGAATCAGTAAGTCTTGAATAGAAAAGGAAACTGTCATTGGCAATTAGTAAAATTGCTGTCTTACTTTACGTAGTTAGCCTTGAAGGGAGGTGATACATATGAAATCTTTGAACAATAAAATCTGGACAAAATTGTCTGTAAAAGAGATTGAAAATTCAAACTACCAAGCAAGTTGCTGTCTGATTGCCAAAGTTAATATCGATGAAGGAAGTACACCAAATTCAAAAAATTAGTAACTTTTGGGAGAGAGAAACCGTTTATGGTTTCTCTCCTTCTCAATCGCTTACTTGATACCCAAATAGGGGGATACTAATATGATCGTTACCCATTATCTCTTTCAACATAAGTTGGATGAAGGGAACTATTTATTACTCAACTCATTAACAGGGGCAGTTGATGTGGTTGAACAGCACGTAATTACGGGATTAAAACAGATTAGACAGCATGGAACCTTCCCGTTTTCTCCTAAGGAACACTTCTTTTTACTAGAGCGTGGCTACTTGTATGAAGACAGAACCGACGAGAAAAAGGTAGTAGATCAATTAATTGCTTGGAGTCGTAAGCATCGTGACGAACATACCCCTATTACATTTGTATCTGTCCGACCATGGCCTGTAATTTGCGATGTCCATACTGTTTTGAGCCGCATAAATTGCATGAAACGAGTCAGGTGATGACAGAGAGTCAGGTGGAGGCAGCATTTGAAGCGCTTGATGCGATTCGTGAACAGCGTAAAGATTTATCGAGGGCAGGCTACAATTTGTTTGGTGGGGAACCCCTGTTGCCTACTACTAAAAAAATAGTAGAATCCGTTGTCCAAAAGGCTGCCCAACGTCATTTATATGGTTCTATCACCACAAATGGCACCCATCTCCATCAATTTGTGGATATCCTATATCCCTATCGAACACTTTTACTATTTCAAATCACCATTGATGGAAGCCAAGAGATACATGATAAAAGGCGGATAACGGCTGGTGGTAAGGGAACCTTTGAACAAATTATTTCTAACATTGAATTATACCTTAGCAAAGGCTTTAAAATTGATGTCAGAATGAATTTAAATGAAGAAAATATTCATATCGTACCAGAGTTATTACAGTATCTAAAAGAAAAAAAATTCCCTGAATACGATAATTTTTGTCTTTCGCTATCCCCTGTAACAAATTATACCGGACTTGGTGGGGAAGGAATTATGGCTCCACATGAGGTGGAGGCACGTGTGCGGGAGCAAGTGCCTATGAATTTACTAAAAGAGGTTAAGGTTGGGTTAAATGGTGATTTTTCGCGGTTGAATTTGCCTGTAAGTAAGGCGATAGGCGAAAGCTTTATAAAAGATGAGTTTATGCCATCGCTATTTTATTGTGAGGCCTCAGGCGGAAGTTTTTATGTATTTGCACCAGATGGCAACATTTATCCCTGTAATCAGATCATTGCAGACCCTAGTTGGGCGATTGGTACCTATGATTCCGAGTTTTATATTAACCAAGAAGCAGCAGACCTATGGCATGGTCGAGATGTTAGTAATATGCCTCAATGTATGGAGTGCAGTGTTGCCTTCCTTTGCTCAGGTGGTTGTCCGGTCATGGCTAACAGGAAGTATGGTTCTCCTATGGCTTCTTATTGTGGAACCTCAAAAAAAGAATTACATGATTATTTAGATTCGGTCGCTCCTAAAATTTTGTCCCAAGTATAAGAAAGTGGGGAAAGGAACTACTGATATGCATGCAGACAACGAAAAGATGTACCTAGTTGTCAATTCTAAGTTCTCTAAATGGAAGCCTTGTCCGATTATGAGTCAGATTGTGAATGATGTCTTACAAATTTACACAGAAATACAAGCATACTCACAGAGAATAGAACCTACGCTAGAGATACCTGTCTCCCTTGTTCCATTCATAAACCCTTTACTACGCAAACGACTAGGATTATTTTATATGCCGAGTCTTACCCCCGACAATAATGATCATCCCGAAGAGAAAACCAGCTATCAATTGATTCAGTGTGTGGCCAATGTAATCAGGACGATTCAAAAGACAATGCAACAAACTCTAGTTTTGGTTCTCCCAGCAGGATTATCTATAAGTAAAACAGATCGACTCTTTTTAAAAGCTGTAGATAAGCATGTAACTTTTAAATGGTACGAACAAGATGTAAGAGAACAGCGGTCGGATTTTCCAGATAAAATGTATACCCCCAAGCTGAAACAAGCCAAACAAACTGTTTCTTTCTATACAAGAAGAATTACTAGAGAGCAGCGCTTATTATCTCTGATCATTGGAGGTATTGACCGAGCATTACAAGCTGCCTTCTATCATGAAGCAAATAGAAAAATAGTAATGGCAACTCGCCTGTTTCGTAGAATGGGTCCCATTCCGTATTCCCTAAAGGAGCGACAAGCATTCGTTTATTTAGCCCTACAACAACACCAACGAGCTATTAAACACCTTTTTTGGCTTGTGGAGCATGCACGGACCCCTATAGAAGGCTGTCATGCTAGAATCAGTCTTGCTGCTCAATTAATCACTCAGGATCAACAGAAAGAATCATTTGAACAGGCTAGACGCTGTCTTGCCGAGGTGAAGCAACTGGAGAGAGAGGTTGTTGGCACTGAACGTATCTTACTTGAATCGATGCGCTTAAACACGACAGCATTATTGCTATATCGCAGGAAGAAATATCGTAGTGCACTACAAAAATTGGAACGGGCATTTGCCACCATTGATAATAACGAGCTTGTAGAAAAATATGCAGGACAGGTAAGTATTGTGAGTGATAATGCAGTTCGAATCACCCTTTTGCTTTATGAAACGAAATCTTCTGAAAAATGGGCAACTCGTCTCTCTAGAGCTGCACAGTATCATGATTTTGGGAAGATACGAGCAAGTAAAGTGTACGCTAAATTAGAAAAATGGGAAGAGGCTAAGGACTGGGCAACAAAGGCGCTAGAAGAAAACGTGGCACAGCCTGAGCTATATATTAACAGGGCGTTATGTTTGTATCATTTGAAAGAGTATAAACGAATGCTTCAGGATGTAGAGCGAGCGGAAGCATATGGAAAGCAAGATATAGAGATCATTCTTCTCAAAGCTACAGTGATGGAGGAATTAGATAAAAAATCGGAAGCAATCGATTATTATCAGCAAGCAATCTGTATCAATCCACATCATGTACATGCATGGATTGATATGGCGCGGTTGTATTGGGACATAGGAGAGACTAGAGATGCAACGGTAGCTTTGACGCAAGCTATTATGCTTGATCCATCAAGAGAAGACGTTCGAGAATGGATGAATATGTTACAACACTCGTAGGGAGGGATCAAAGGATGCTCCACCTCATTCGACCACCATACAGGACGGATTCCATTTGTCCACCCATTAATCTACTTACACTAGCTGGATATGTAGAACCTTATTATAAAGTAACCGTAACAGACTTGGTTCCTCCTTATATACGGAATGAAATTTCATTAGATAGTGAGAGTGTCCAAAGCATGGCACAGCATTTACTGGAAGACCCATCTCCTGTTTTGGGTTTTACAGCGATGTGTAGTTCGTATGCGGCTGCATTGAGGATTGCCGAAGAATGCAAGAGGCAGGACCCTACTCGCTTTATTTTATTTGGTGGACCCCACGCTGGTTTTGTCGATCAGGATACACTACTGGCATTTCCTTTCGTAGATGCCATTGTGGTGGGGGAAGGAGAAAAGACAATTCTGGAATTTCTCGATGCCTATTTGAATCAATTGCCATTTACAAACATTGCTGGTCTTACCTATCGAGACAATAATCAGATTGTGAAGAACCACAAACGGGATGTGCTGGATGATTTGGATGAATTACCCATTCCTGCCTATCATTTAATCGATAATATTGAGGAGTATTATGGAGCTGGGGCAGATCGGTTCATTGAGATTGAAGCTGGAAGAGGATGTCCTTTTCAATGTAAATTTTGTAGCACATCGCTGTTTTTCTCCCGTAGATATCGAGTGAAATCCCCAGAGCGTTTAGTGAATGAGATGAAGTGGCTAAAAGAGCATTGGAATATAACTGGATTTGGGCTTATTCATGATAACTTGACAGTAAACAAAACAAAGATATTCGAACTATGTCAAATTTTTCTTGAGTCGGGTGAGAATTTTACCTGGTATTGTTCTTCAAGAACGGACACGATCAACAGAGAAATGATGGAGAAAATGAAGGAATCAGGGTGTAAAGGTATCTTTTTTGGTGTAGAGTCAGGCAGTCAAGAGATGCAAAAAAATATTGGGAAACGCTTAAAACTTCAAAATGCTTTGGAAACCTTTACTCACTTGCAAGAGGTAAAAATTAATGCGACTGCTTCATTTATTGTAGGTTTTCCGGATGAAACATTGGCTGATTTTGAAGATACGCTCTCTATGGCATTGGAACTAAAAATGGCGGGAAATAGAGATATCCAACTGCATTCGTTAACTACATTACCAGGTACAGAGGTATTGGAACAATGTCTAGATGATATCATTTTTGATACTAATTTGCTTACGTTTCTGGATATCACATCTGTCATTGATATTACTGAGGTAGAATTAAAGTGGATTCAAGAACATAAAAAAATCTTTAGTAATTTTTACTCCGTGCCTACCAAGCATTATCCACTTGAACTCGTGTATCAGGCGAGAGGAAGCTATTTCTATCTTGTTCATTATCGACCTAAGACTTTATATGCAATAAAACGGTTAGTTGGGTTGCAAAATGTACAAATAGTGGCACGATTGGTAAAAAAATTGTCTGGGGATTTTCGTGAGTGGCTGCCAGAACAATTGCTGCAAGCTTTAGAAGCAGTTGTAGCAGATTTACCAGGTGATGTAGGAATGTTTATACAAGATGTGCTGAACTATGAGACCGTCTATACTTCTGTGGCAGACTTTACAGATGGAGCTAATGGATGGGTACGATACAAAGGTGTTGATCCAACGCAACAATGTACAGAAGAAATGGTGAAACCTGCTAAAACGCTTGCGGTTACCTATGATATCATGCCTGTTCTACATCGGATTAGGAGATCAAGTTCGAACGTGGGCTATTATTTTCTGGATATTTAAGATGAGCGATCATTCCCCGACCATGCAGATGATGGTTTTGATTGCTCAGTATGTTCCTGCTATTATATTCGGGCCTTTAGCAGGCGTATGGGTAGATCGATTTAATCATAAACGTGTATTGTACTTTTCTTTGATCGTTCGGTCGTTGCTCTCTTTAGCAATCATTCCTTTTATCATCACGGTCAATATGGGAGCAATCTTGATTCTAATTGCCATTTCAGCTGTAATCGCCCAGTTTTTTCAGCCTTCCATGTCAAAATTAATGGTTGTTCTTGTTCCCAAAGCATCATTGCTGGCAGCTAATAGCCTCACGCGAAGTACAAAAACCTCCCTTAATCTGCTAGGACCTATTTGCGCTACAGCCCTGTACCAGCTATTTGGAGCAGAACTATCTCTTGTTCTAGACGGGCTTAGTTTTCTTTTAGCAGCGGCATGTATCTTTATCATTCGTATGGATAGAAACGTAGATGGGGAAAACAGGCGGATTTCTGGTTTATTTACATCATTTTGGAAAGATTTTTTTGCAGGCATGCAGTTTGCTTGGGGAAATTCAGCCGTACGTGGCATCTTTTTATTGATTTTGTATTATTAGTTTAGGTGCGGGTGCCGTTAACCTTTTAAATATCTTTCTTGTGGTAGATATCCTTGAGCTACCTGAAGATCATGTTGCTTGGGGTAATACGTGTCAAGCTATCGGAATGTTAGCTTCAGCCATTCTGTTGGGTGTCATTAGTAAACGAGTCAAAGCCTTTAATTGGTTGAGCATTGGTGGAGTAGGGATTATTTTTCTAGGCATTGTGTTACTCGCTGTCTCTCCTAATGCGTGGATCATGCTTGCTAGTCGATTCATTACAGGGATTGGTTCGACCGTGTTGACTGTTTCACTTACCACCTTATTTCAATATGAAGTTCCAGAAGAGTTGCTTGGGAGAATTGGTGCTGTGTTAGAAACGGCTCCACTCCTTGCCATGTTAGTCTCCGTTGGCTTATCGGGGTATTTACAGTCTTTGATTTCTACCAGACTTATTTTTATTGGATCCGCTGTTATTATCCTAGTTGCGGGACTTATAGCGATGGTGCAATTAGGTTGCTTGCAGACGATGAAAAAAGAGGAGATACGAACGGAGAGTATGTAACCCCATTCATTGAAATAAGAGATAGCAGTATATATCCTTATAGTAAAAAGCCGCCCCGAACATGGAGCGACTTTTTGGTATTGCTATCTATTTAAACTGGCTGGTAAGCCTCTTCTCTAGATAGCTGACACCTTGGTACATCAAAGCGGCGACGAGAGCGATGACGAAGAGAGATACCATGACCAGGGAAAAGTTAAAAACCTGAAATCCGTAAATAATCAGATACCCCAAGCCTTTTTGAGCAACGAGGAACTCTCCGACAATAACACCTACCCAAGATAGACCGACATTTACCTTTAAGGATGAAATAATCGTCGGCATCGTGGCGGGGAGAATCACCTTGGTAAACATCTGACTTTTTTTCGCACCAAAGGTCTGCATTACTTTCATGTAGTTAGGATTAACCTCACGGAAGCTCGTATAAATCGTTATGGCGGTAATAATGATGGAAATGGAAAGTGTTGTGGCAATGATGGAGACGATACCGGGGCCTAAACCGACAATAAACAGAGGACCCAATGCCACTTTTGGCATGCTATTTGCGATGATTAAGTAAGGCTCCAACACCCGAGATAGAAAAGGGGACCACCAAATCACGATGGCAATCAAGGTACCAAAAAGGGTTCCGAGTAAAAATCCAATTACGGTTTCTAGCACGGTTACACCGGTATGCATAAATATGCTCATATCAGTGATTTTTTCAATAAATAAACTCCAGATGCGACTAGGTGAGCTAAACAGTAAAACATCAATCCATTGTAAGCGGGCGGCAATTTCCCACATACCTAAAAACACGACCAGGATAAGAAACTGAGTGAGGAGAACTAGCCATTTAGTACGTGCTACGCTTTGTTTATACTGCTGATGAATGCGATCTATGTTAATCTGCTCCATCAGAACATCCCTCCATCTCTTTCCACACGTGGTTGTATAGATCAGAGAAGCCGGTCAATTGTCGAGCTTGGAATGGCAACGCCTGACGAATTGTCTCTGGTATCTTCATTTCCGAACGAATGCGTCCCGGATTACGATCTAATATGTAGATTCGGTCTCCCATAGCTACAGCTTCCTGTAAATCATGAGTGACCAGAATGGCTGTTTTCTTGTGGCGACGCAAGGTTTCAATAATGAGATCCTCAAGCATAAGCTTCGTCTGGTGATCCAGAGCGGAGAAGGGTTCATCCAAGAGCAGAATTTCTGGTTGACAGGCAAGGGTGCGCACTAAGGCAACACGTTGTTTCATCCCGCCAGATAATTGTTGTGGCAAGGCTTTCCGAAAGTGAATCAGCTCCATCTCTTCTAATAAATGTAGCGCATATTCTTCATTTTCTTTGGTACGTATTCCTTGCACCTCTAGGCCGAGAAATATATTCTCTTCTATGCTACGCCAGTTAAATAAATAATCTTGTTGTAGCATGTAGCCTACCTTACGAGTGGTTCCTGTTATTTTATTACCGTCTAGATAAATTTGACCTGCTGTTGGTTTTTCAAGTCCTGCGATTAGCGAAAGTAAAGTGGTTTTTCCACAACCGCTAGGACCTACTAAACAGACGAATTCACCCTCCTCCACACGCAAGGATATGCTGTTTATGGCCATGAACGCGTTGCGCGGTGTTACGTAGAGGTGGGTTACATGGCTCAGCTCAATTTTTGCCGGAGAAGAAGGGGAAGGGTTCATTCGTTATTTCCCCCCCAACGCCTGTTTGGCAAACGTTTCATTCACTAGCTTTTCATAGGGTGCTGATTGTTTGAGCTCTCCGGCAGTTTTCATGATTTTCTGTAATAATTCCCAGTCGGCTTTTTTGAGTAAGGGATTTGTTGGATAGGAATCTTGCTCTTGGTAACGTTTGATGGAACGTATGAGGATTTCTGGTTTTACGTCAGAAAAATAGGGCGTAATCACTTTTGCGACTTCTTCTGCGGAATGAGAATTTACCCATTGTTGCCCTTTGTAAATGGCGTTAGTAAAACTCTGGACTTTTTTTTGATTTGTCTGAATATAGCTTTGTTTGGCCATATAGCTGGTGTAAGGAACATTACCGCTTTCTTTACCAAATGAGGCGACCACGTGACCTATGCTCTCTTGTTCAAATTGAGATGCTGTTGGTTCAAAGAGCTGCACATAATCTCCAGTACCTGAGGCGAATGCGGAAGGAATGTTTTTAAAATCAATGTTTTGGAGAAGGGATGTATCTATGTGGGGATCGATGCTGTTTTTTCTCAGTACAAATTCGCCTACCATCTGGGGCATGCCACCTTTTCGTTGACCGAGGAATACCTTGCCTCTTACTTGATCCCAAGAGAATTGATCTGGTTTGGTCCTAGCAAGAAGAAATGTCCCATCGGTTTGGGTAAGCTGAGCAAAATTAATGACAGCATCTTGAGCGCCTTGAAGATCAACGTAGATACTGGTTTCCGAACCGACTAGTGCTACATCAATCCCGTCTGATAGCAAAGCAGTCATGGTTTTGTCGCCTCCCCATGTTGTTGTCAATTCAACCTCCAATCCTTCTTCTTTAAAAAATCCTTTTTCCAGAGCGACGTATTGAGGAGCGTAGAATAGGGAGCGAGTTACCTCTCCGACTCGGATTTTATTCGTACTACTACTGGAGCAACCGCTCAAAAAACAGGTAAGACCTAGGCAAAGAACAATGCCTAGGATAAGGAAACGTTTCATGAAAAAACCTCCTAGGCGTTTCGTTTTACTGTAGCCTATGCCCAGGTGAGGAGAATGGTGAATGGGTAATGGGTAAAAAAACAGTGCCAAGCACACAGATGATATTTTGCATCAAATATGATAAGATTGGTAAAATATGCACGTGGATTTTACATAAAGGATGGAGGTGGATAGGGTATGCAGATTGTTTTTCTTGGAACTAGCTCGGGAGCCCCTACCACTAAGCGGAATGTATCAGGTATTGGACTTCGTTTCATGGAGAGAGGCACGTGGTGGCTCATTGATTGTGGAGAAGGCACGCAACACCAAATCATGCGTTCCGTGCTGAATATTTCGCAGTTGGAAAATATATTTATTACGCATTTGCATGGCGATCATTTATATGGATTAATTGGTATGCTTGCCAGTCGCTCTCTACGCGGAGCTGATACGGGGGGAATTACTCTATATGGTCCAAAAGGCATCGACGAGTATGTACAGGCCATCATGCGTATTAGCCCGGTTCATTTACAGTATCCCCTTATCATTAAAGTGGTGGAAGAAGGGGTTATTTACGAGGATGATACCATTATTGTGGAAGCGACAAAGGTGAGGCATCGTGTTCCAGCCTTTGCCTATTCGATGATGGAGAAGCCGCGTCCAGGTTCGTTTAAGATTGAGTTAGCAAAAGAGGCGGGAATTCCCAAAGGTCCTATGTATGCTCAACTTAAAGCAGGAGAGAGTATTCAATTAGAAGATGGAAGGTTTTTTCATGGCAAAGACTTTGTAAATCCACCTCAACCTGGTCTCAAGGTAGCGTTTAGTGGAGATACTATACCGTGTCCTAATATGGTGCGTTTAGCCCAAGGAGCAGACATGCTCGTCCATGAATCTACCTATGTTCATCAGCATCTAGATTTAGCTGAACGCAGTGGTCATTCGACAGCTAAACAAGCAGCAGAAATCGCTGTTGCAGCAGAAGTGAAAGGCTTGTTGCTTACACATTTGAGTCCGCGTTATGATACTGAAGACGGACCGATTACCCTTGATGATATGCTACAGGAAGCGCAGGAGATTTTTCCAAATACGCAAATCGCACAAGACCTTAGTGTTTATGAAGTGAAGAGAACGCGGTTGTTGTAACCAATAAGGCTAGGCCAAACCCTTGTGTCACAAATAAAAGTGATGCAGGGGTTTTTCAATTTTGGAAGAGAGGAGATGGTTATGAAACAACTTGCTCATTCTAAATTAATAAAGGCTGCCGGATGGAAGATAAAGGATGAAACTGGGAAAGTAAATCATGGTGTGTTCTTTAATGGAAAACCAAGCATTAATCAAAATGGAAATGTACAATTGAAGGGTGAACTGTTGTATAAAAATGAAGGAAAACAACCTAAAGAACTTACGCTTACTTTTGATAAAGCAGGTAAAGAAAACAGTAATGTGCAGTGGGAAGTTCCAATTCATCTAGAGAAATAATTACAAACTCTACATTAAAATTAACCAGAATCATAACATGGGTAAGATTAGAATAGAGATGTAAAAATGTAAGAACTTGTTTGTAAAAAAGCTATCCTACCTGGATGGCTTTTTTTCTTGTAAAGGACATGGTACAGCAAACGGTTAAACACATTTTCAAAGTTCCCAATTATGCACGCTAGGCATACTGTAAAGTCAAAAGAACTACAAATAAAAAAGCAGGTGACCAAAAATGCACGAGGATGTAAGTCAGAGCCCTTTTTTTCCTGTAGGTTATCCTGAACATGTACAATGCCAATTTCCTTACCACCATTTTTATTATCCTTATCCAAGCAGCCATCCCTTATCACCTCCTATTACCTTTGTTTTAGTTCACGGAGCTTGGGGGGATTGCGGTTATTGGTATAATACAGCGGAAGAACTGTGTAAGATGGGTAACACAGTTTTTACACCAAATTTGCCGGGACATGGGAGAGATACGAATAAAGCAGTATCTCATGAGGATTATGTAAAATCCGTCATTGACTTCATAGAAGAAAGAAATTTATATAACTTTGTTCTTGTTGGGCATAGCTTTGGTGGAACGGTGATCTCTAAAGTGGCTGAACAGATTCCCGGAAGAATCAGACAGCTTGTATTTATGGACGCGTTCGTTGTGCGTAATGGCTATAGTGCTGCGGATGAAATACCACCAGAAGGAAAGGCTCTTTGGGCGGAACTTGCCAAAAAATCACCAGATAATGCAATTATGTTACCTTTTCAAATCTGGCGGGAAACATTTATGAATACAGCTGATCTCGAGCTGGCTACGGAGATATATCAGACTGTCACTCCAGAACCAGCAGGGCCATTATTTCAGAAGCTGGATCTTTCGGCATTCTACAGTCTTGATATCCCAAAAAGCTACTACTACCTCATGGAGGATACGGCTGTTCCGCAAGGTGAGCAGTACGGATGGCATCCACACATGTCCAGTCGTCTTGGGCTGTTTCGATTGATAAAATCGAAAGGGGATCATATGACATCTTTTTATACCATGCCAACTATGATTGCCAATAATCTGGTAAGAGCAGGTAGAGATTAATCATGTTGTGTTTCTCAACGATTGGATAGAGTTTCGTCATAAAGGTAATAAAAAAAGATGTTTATTTTACAATTAATGTAAATTGAATCAATTTCATAAAGGCTTTTTCCAAAAATAATTAGACTATCCCTACGGGATTAATGCTGTTTTTTTGAAAAAATTAAGCTGCTACTTTCATCCTACTTGCCAGTTCCTACGAATTCGATCCACTGCTAACTTGGATGCATTATAAACAAGAGTAACCAAGTCAAAATGGACTTTTGCCCTCTTTCCTGTGCGATATCGGACATTGTTTAGCTGAAAGAACTCCTTCAAATAAGCATGTACTCGCTCTACGGCTGTTCTCTGGTCATATAGTTCTTCCCACGTTTTTGTTCCTCTGGCTGGCGCGGTGTACTTTCGAAGATCGGTTTCAGCCTTAATTTTATAGACTTTTTGACAGAGAGAATCCTGATTCAATGGACAGTCTTTACATTCTTTTGGCCGTACAAATTTCAACGTTTTGTACTTCTTATCATAACTGTCGTAACGATAAGAGCATTCTCGGACACAAGTTGGCGCAAAATGTGAATCGAATCCAACCATTTCTCCTTCATTCCGCTTGTTGTAAGCAATAATCGCTTGTGCGTTCATTCGTCCGATTTGTTGATAGATCGGGACATAGTCATATCCCGCATCCATGATTGCATATCGCATGTGATTGGGAAGGACAGTTTGAATTCCTTTCAACAAAGGAATCGCTGCTTTCCCATCGTTCATACTTCCAGAGGACATGAGGGAGCAAAGAATATATTGACTTTTCGTACTGACTGCAAGATGAGCTTTGTATCCAAACCAAAACATGTTCTTTCCATCACTATTTTTCTTTATTCCCCAAGCAGGTTTGATAGGAACTTGGTACCGTAGGTCCTCCAACGTCACATCCAGTTGAGCTGCAATGGTTTTTTCATATAAGGACTTCTGGGCTTCCTTTTCTTGCTTTTGCTTGTCGTAGATATCTTTTTCTGCTTTTGATTTACGTCCACGTTTTTTCAATTCTGGTTTCGTCTTTTTTTCTTTTGCCACACCTCGATCACGGGATTCAAAATGGGTTGCATCGATGGCAATTGCTTCATCGCCTATGAACCCTTCCTGTATCGCTTGCAACAGTAACTTGTCTTGGACTTTATTGAGGTGTGCTGTTTCAGAAAGCTTCTGAACGAGACGAGAGTACGATGCCTCGGAAGGAAGATTGTCAGAAAACAGAAAACCGCATTCCATTCGAAAGATAAAGTCATGTTTTAGTCGTTTTCGTAAATCTTTCACAGTGGGAATTCGTTCTACGATTCGAGCGACCAGAGAATATAGCATGGCAGCATAATTCAACTCGGTAGGAGCACCATAGATCGACTTTTTGGAAATAGAGAAAAGAAGCGGTTCAATGTCAAGAGTGGAGAAAATAGCCTCAAAACGTTTGGGAGGTTCTAAGTCGAATAATTCCTGTATATCAAATAGGCTTCCTTGTTTTATAATAGACATTGGGAGTCACCACCACCTCTTAAGTTTGGGTCGCACTTAACTTATTAGAGATTTGGGGAGGTACTCCTTTTTCTATGCTCAAAAACTCTTGGGCCCGTAGGGCTCTGATTTATGAAATTGATTCAATTAATAAAATTTATACCTTGCATTTACTCGAAAACATACCTGACCAATTTATTTTACATATCAAGGTAAACAGGTTGGACGAATATATGCATTGATTTGATAGATACTCTTTAGAACGCTCATCTGGGCGTTCTTTTTTTAAAACCACTTCCCTCTTTACCAACGCTTCATTTAATGCCATAATGTCGCCATACAGTGTCAATATCAGACAGGAGTGAACATAGTCAATGAAACGCATAACTTTTCAAAACCCAACTGAGCTTGCCGAATACGGACGTGAGCGTGAGGTGGCTATCACCGTGGAATATCGGGATGAAAATGGAAAGCAACGCCAAGTTATATTATCTGATGAGCGTTTAGCAGAGATTGGGAAGTATTTGGAAAAACCAAACGCAATGGCTTATTTTAAGGAAGAGAAAATCTTCTATGAAGTAATTGCTGAGTGGCTTGGATCATGATAAGACCAACACATGGCGTCAGATTTGTTTTGCGTTATGCCATGTTTCTTGCTGGGCTATTCTGTTGTTTATAGCTGGCTTACATATCAACTGTGTTGGGATTGGGATGTATATCTCCCGTACTATTCTGTAACGTTATCGGCTGAGGTCTTCACGTTAACCCGTTTTTTGATGGTTCTTCCTATATTATTTGGGCTAGTGTATATGACAGAACGCAACGTGAAAATTCGTTTGAAAGATATCCCTGCCTTTTTACTTGCCGCCTTAGTGGGAATTTCACTCTACCAAACGTTATTTGTTGCGTCATTACGTTATACGACTGCGTCTAATTCATCCCTGTTAATCGCAATGTCTCCATTGTTTACTGTTATTGGGCTGTTGCTCACCAAGAAAGAGAAAGCAACACCAACTCGGGTCATTGGCTCTTTTGTTGCCGTAATGGGCGTTTTTATGATTAAAGGGCTGGGAGATGTTCCATTTCAGTTTAGCTGGGATTCCTTGCGTGGTGATATCATTGCTTTATTAGCTAGCATGTTGTTTGGAATTTATCCTTTTACCCTTACTCGCCTGCAAAAAACGTATACCGCTCTTACCATTACCTTGTATACTGCTTTATTTGGTAGTATATTTTTAGCGATTTACAGTGGAGCAGATTGGCTTCGAACAGATTTTACGACTTTACCAGTAGCCACATGGGGATCGCTCTTATTTGCTGCTTATCCAGTCACGGCATATTCGCTTGTGGTTTGGAATTATGGGATAGAGAAAGTAGGGTCTTCCCGCGTGATGCCCTACATGTATTTAGTTCCAGTCACGGCTATTGTGATTGCGATGCTTTGGATTGATGAAGGGATGAATATCTGGCAAGCCTGTGGAGCATTCTTCATCTTGCTTGGTGTTGGTGTAGTTCGTCAAGGAGAGCAATGGTTACATGGGTGGAAGCAGCGTAGTTCGAGTAAGAGGCAACAACCTTTTTCATCATTTCTCAGTGGAGACACGCGACTTTAGTCGTGTGAGGAAACTGAGTCGTTTCAGGCGTGAAATAAAAGCTTTTTATACATATCATTTGAAACAATCACGCTCGCAATTGCATTATGGGGGATTGGGAAATTAATCTCGTAGCAGTAATCAAACGCCCCAATTGACATTGCCATGCTACGTTAGCCATCGGTTTAACATTCGTGAAGATAACGTACAAATTTAAAAGATATCGATTCCCACAAAATCCTGCTGTTTTTTATAAACTACATGAAATGTGATTTCTGTAACCCTACTTGCAACTATAGTCATGATAGTGTCACCCATGTATTTCTGTCGGCTCAAAATCTTGTTGAACACGAAACCAAATGTTTAAATCATTGATTGTACTAGCTAATTCAGCAATCTCAGAATTAAGTTCACACGAGCGTTCAAAATTATCTTCCTGATACAGTTGAGCCTGTTTTTGATTAATAACAGCTTCAAGAGCGATGACGTGATCTGGTATTCTGGAGCGAATTTCTTCCCATTTGAACAAGATATCAGTCCGCTCAGCAGGATCATATTCTTCCCACTCCAAATAGAGAATCGGGAGGAGAATGCCTAGTCGCTCCTCACGTTTAAATTCATAACGTACCACGAATCTGACTCCCTTCAGCAAAGCATGTTATAATTATGGTATACGAAAAAGAGCAAAGAATATAGGGTTATCCTACATAAAACTGCAAAAAATAGAAAAGTTAATGCATGCAGGAAACAGTACGTATGAGAGGATTATGATATGAACCAAAAACCTAGAGTCTTAATTGATGCAGATGCTTGTCCAAAAAAGGCTCTCCAAATAGCAGTAGAGCTATGTAAAGAAAATGGCTATGAGCTGATCACCTTCGCTAGCTATAACCATCAGTTTCAGCATGACAATCATGTGGTTGTTGATGCAGGCTCGCAGGCAGTGGACATCAGATTGACCAATGAAACGAAACCAGGCGATATTGTGGTGACGCAGGATATCGGTTTGGGTGCTATGGTAATGGGAAAGGGAGCCAAATCTCTGACGCCACATGGAAAAATTTTCACTTCCGATAGCATTACGTTTGATTTGGAAGTACGTAATGAAAAGGCTCGTTTCCGGCGTGGTGGCGGACGGACAAAGGGTCCACATGCTAGAACTTCAGTAGACGACCAACATTTTCAGGATGCACTTGCGTACCTGATGCAAGAGGAAGGGGAAAAATGATGGGAAAAGGTGAAATAAAAGGCCCCTCGCTCTTTTATAGTAAATTTTCACTTATCCTTGCAGGCGCTTTATTTATCGCATTCTTTTGGATCACGTATATCGTAATCGGGCTTCGTTCGAATGGGATGGATGAGTGGGGCATTAGGTTGAGTAAAGAAGTACGCGATCCGCTCCTATCAACGATTATGAATGCCATTACCCAGTTGGGAGATGTGTATATCTTAGTAATTGTCGTTGTCCTGTTATTTGCTGGTTGGTGGAATAAACACAGGTTAGAGTCCTTATTTTTTTTAGGCACACTTGTTTATGGCTTTTTAGGAAAAGAAATTTTGAAAAGAACGATCATGCGTGAGCGACCTATTGATGTAAATCTGATCGATCTGCCCTCTTCTTGGTCTTTCCCCAGTGGACATACGACTTTTAGTACCTTGTTTTTTGGAATGGGAGCTTATCTGTTTTGGAAGAACCAGCGTGGACGTCAAAACGCATGGATCTGGCCTACGATAGGTATTGCAATCCCACTATTGGTTGGATGTAGCCGAATTTACTTAGGGGTTCATTTTTTTAGTGATGTCGTGGCAGCTTGGTTATATTCCAGTGGATGTATTTTGGTGTCTGCCTATTTATATGAAAAAAGGTTGGCTACAAGAGGTGTACTATCCACCCATAAAAATAAGTAGTGGAGCGGACTCTATTGACTTGTAGAAGGAGAACATGGTAATGTGGAGATGAGTTGTTGTATTTATCTGACTATTCCTCAGTAGCTCAATGGTGGAGCAACCGGCTGTTAACCGGTAGGCTGGCGGTTCGAGTCCGTCCTGAGGAGCCATGCTCCTGTAGCTCAGTCGGTAGAGCGTTTCCATGGTAAGGAAGAGGTCGCAGGTTCGATTCCTGTCGGGAGCACATCTTTTCTCTGTTTTATATTGATGAGGCGCGCCCTAGCGGGGGAGCGTCTTTTTTTATCAAGGAAATTTCTTTAACAGTTTCAGCGTTGCTTTTTCTGGAAAAATTATAAATCTGTGCTACAATAATATGCATAAACACTTATATTCGACAAGGAAATGGCATAATAGACGTAGCGTGGTCAGATCTTAAAAAATGTTTTCAAATAGTGAAACCTTTTACCAGCTCGATCGTATACCGTACTTGTCATTTGAAAAGAGAGGGGAATTCATACCGTTATGAAAAGAAACAAACTAATGATGGTCTTTCTAGCATTAGCTCTAATGTTTACGACCGTTGGAATAAACGCGCATGAGGTAGATGCAAAGCGCGGTGGTGGATACAAATCTGGTTCTAAATCATTCCAGCCTACACAAAGTACAACCACTCCTAAATCAAACGCAAAGCAAGATCAAAACGTAAATAGTAAAACGAATAATAATGCAACTAACCCAGGAGCTGCTACTGCTAGTAAAAGTGGCGGTTTCATGAAAGGATTGTTATTCGGTGGTTTGGCAGGGATGTTATTCGGTGGGCTTTTGGGTCACCTAGGTGATTTCGGAGCGTTTGCAGCCGTACTGTTGAATATCCTGATTATGGTTGGAATTGTATTGTTGGTTGTTCGTCTCTTCCAGATGATTAGAAATAACAAAAACAATAATAAACATAAGGAACAAGAAAACCGATGGAAACAATAAGATTATTGGAACAAGACCTTATTAATGCAATCTGTCTATATATTGCTGAGAAAAGAGAGATCGAGCCTGCTCAAGTAAATGTTGAGTTAATGTGGGATGAAGAATATGGTTATTCGGCAGAAGTGAATGCAAATGGACGTGATCAGGTGCTGATTGAGTCCAACATGTTAGAGGCCCTGCGCAAGTATTTACGGGATCAGATGCAACTAGATCCATTCTCGGCGCGTATCCAGCTAGACATTGATGACGAAGAGGGCATGATTGCCCTCGTTAGCTATAACTCATAACAACAGAAAGCCACGTGGAGTAGAATACACTCTTCGTGGCTTTTTGCATGTATAAATATAGAATGTTCCTATACCTGTTCTATTACGATTTTTTCGCCTCAGTCGTATCATTCATGAATAATCGCCAGAAGTATATAAATCCCGGAGTAAGAATAGCAAACCCTACGATATACACAATAAACATAGCTCGGAAGTTGTTCGGGTGCGTAAAGCCTGATTCAATCGTTACATTTGGATAAACCAGATAAGGAAGATGGGACACACCGTATGCATAGCTAGCTAATAAATACTGGATAATGGCAGCTATGGTGGCGAGACGTGGCAGGCTAAGCCATCCTTTTCGCTTGGACGTCCCAAATAGCGATGCATAGGAGAGCAGGAAAAAGCCAGCAGAAGCGACAAGCCAGCCCGTATGGGAACGCAGATTGGTATAGATCCAGGTTGCTTCGTTAGACATCGTAATCACAACAGCTATGGCTAGTAAGATTGTGATGGGGCCTACAATTCGAGCATCTCTGCGGTAAATCAGAAATGCTTCACGTTCGCCAAGGACATTGGAAAAATCGGCGAGTAACAGCGAAGAAAGAAATAGGGTGCTAGTAATGGCAATACCAATAAACATATATTCATGGGGACTAGAAAATAACCTGAGTAATTGGAGCTGTTCGTAACCATTTTCAAGTGTAATAAAACCGCCCTGCGTAATTGGTAACACACTGATTAACAGTGCAGGGATTAAGATACCAGTAATACCTGAGACAATCGACATCATTTTGCGATAATCCTCCACGACATGAGAGAAGACTAAGAAGGCACTTCGTAACAATAACAAAAGCAAAATCAAGCTACCAGGGATGATCAATACGGTTCCTAACGTATAGGTGGCTCCTGGGAAAAAGGTGACAAGTGCTATAACAATAAGTACGATAAAAACGTTCGTCACTTCCCAAGATGGAGAGAGGTAACGATTAGCGATCTGTGTTGCTTTGGTTTGTTCACGATCTCGATAAATCATTGACCAGAAGCCTGCACCAAAGTCAATAGAAGCAGCTACCGAATAAATAAATACAAATCCCCACAGCATTGTGACCGCAATAATGGTATCACTCATGCTTCTCCCTCCAAACTAATGGGATGTCGACGGAAATAATAACGGAACACCAGAATTGTTGCGACGGCGAGGAATAGATAGATGCCTAAGAACAGCAGGAATAGCGTTCCTAAGCCCTGTGATTGTGTAGTGGCCTCAGCCGTCTTCATGACACGGTATAAAATCCAAGGCTGACGTCCTGTGCATGCGAAAATCCAGCCAGCTTCAATGCCTAGCATGGAAAGCGGACCACTAAGGACAAAAATCCACATTACCCATCTAGGATAATGAGAATGTTTGAGCCATTTTTTCCAAGCAAAACCGATAAATCCAACAAAAATGAGAGCACCGCCCACGATGACCATAAAATTAAACAGCGTATGGATAAATAGCGGTGGCCATTCTTCCCGAGGAAAATCATTCAGGCCAATGACCACTTCATTTGGCGTATTTCCAGCTAGCACGCTTAGCAACCAGGGAATTTCGAGTCCATACTTAACCTGCTTTGTCTCCTCATCTGTAACACCACCAATTACAAGGGGAGCATGTGACTGTGTTTCAAATAAGCCCTCTGCAGCGGCTAGCTTTTCTGGTTGATATTGGTGCAGATATTGAGCCGAGTCATGTCCATTGATGCCTGTTAATAAAGAAAATGTACCGCCCATCACAAGACCCATCAATAAGGCTTTTTGATGGAACGCATACTCACGCGAGGACTTTTTGACCCGTAGCATTTTGTAGGCAGCAATGGATGCGATTACAAATGCTCCTGTCATATAGGCGGAAACGACTACATGCCCCGCTGTGACAAAAAAGCTGGGGTTAAAAAAGGCCTTCCAAGGGTCTACGTCAACGACTTCTCCATTGACCAAATGAAAACCAGTCGGGGTACCTTCGAAGGCATGTACATTGGTAATGAGCACAGCTGATGCGGTTGCACCGATCAAAACCAGTAGTACACTTAGGATACGCATTTTTGGGGATAGGCGATGTGCAGCATAGACATAGATAGACAAAAATAAGGCTTCTAAGAAAAAAGCAAAGATTTCAATTTGAAATGGCAGGGATATAACTCTGCCCACGACCTCCATAAAACCGGGCCACAATAAGGATAATTGCACACCCGAGATTGTTCCTGAGGGAATAGCTATTCCAAGTAAAATGGCTTGTCCTTTGGTCCAACGCTTTGCCATTAGCGAATAGTCGGTGTCTTTCGTGCGTTGATACAACAGCTCTGCGATTAGAATCATCAGTGGCAAGCCAACTCCAAGCGAAGCAAAAATAATATGAAAGCCCATGGTCATACCAAAGGTGCTTCTGGCGATCAAAATTTGATCCATATCCCATCAACCTTTCTCCGTAACAAGCTCCTCCTTACCTTTGCATTTTTTTCCTGTAATTATGCATATAAACTGGAAGAAGACCCCATTTCGTGGTTGAAAGAGTCATTGCTTTCTGAAGAGAATCGTGGTAAAATATTTTTACATTGATCATATTTTTGCGGTCATGGCGGAATTGGCAGACGCGCTAGATTCAGGTTCTAGTGGTGGCAACACCATGGAGGTTCAAGTCCTCTTGTCCGCACCAATTCAATTATGCGGGTGTAGTTCAATGGTAGAACTCCAGCCTTCCAAGCTGGTCGCGTGGGTTCGATTCCCATCACCCGCTCCATAGATTTTTTCTCTAATTGCCTTGTATATCAAGGCTTTTTTTATTTTTATCTCTCTGTATACTTTTCTCATAATCCCACCTAGCGTCTTTCTCATTTAGAGAGAGGCGTTTTTATTTGCCCGTATTAAGAAGGAATAGGAAATATGGAAGAGGCGGTCATTAACATTGTACTCCAACAAGGCCCATTTGCGGCTCTGTTTGTATGGTTACTATTTTCTACTAAGAAAGAGGGAAGAGAGAACGTGAAGCCAGATTGGTTTAGTAATTGCAGTCGGTGCATGGCTAAAGAATTAAGAGTGGTACCCAAATACACTTATTCCACTGGCTATCGCAACGCTAATCTGTTTGGTGGAGACTTTCTTGAAGCAGGAAAATTAGCATTCATTGAGGCAACTGCCGCAATTGGTATCCATTCGGGTTTGAAGAAACTACCCCTTGATTTTCCGGTAGTGCTGGATATAGAAACAACGAAAGGATTACAAGCGCCACAGATAACCGCGTTTTGTCTAGCGTTTCTTACTCACATCAAGGCTCGCACAGATAAAACCCCTATCCTTTAACAGGGGCATCTTTTGCTAAGACTTACTTAAATAAAGAGCTTGCTGGCTTCCCATTGTGGGTTGCTGATTATGGAACAAATCAGCCTATGGGAAACCCAATATGGAGCCGTTGGGCGGTATTCCAGCATTCCGATTGTGGGAAAGTGGCTGGTATCAAAGGCAACGTAGACATGAACTGGATGGAAAAAGACTTTTGGAATGCAAATATGAAGGGGAAACAACTGTGGATAAAATGTTAGCAGATGAACTTATCTTGGTTTTGAAAACACAATGGAAAGTTAGTGACGCAATGGGAATGAAGGAGCAAGCGAAATACCTTGGTGAACTTGCCGATCGGGTAAGGATTGCTAGTGGGCAGGAGCCTCAAAACGTATAAAGGAAGTCAAATATCACTAAGATTTGATTGTGAAGCCACCAGCAAAAATACAAGGTGGCTTTGCCTTTTTCCAAGATAGCGAATGTTTATTTTATAGAATTTAAAATCTAAGATTTTCTGAAAATAAATAATGAACCAATCTAATAATTTTTATTGTTATTTACAATATTATACATATTAGGTATTATTATATGAGTTTAATACCATAGTATTTGATTTTTGATATGACATTTGAACAATATCATTATTTTATAAGGGTAATCTAAATAGTTGAAGGCGGGGTATAAATGGGAAGGAATGAAACTTTAATTTATACATCACTGGGCGATCTGATTAAAAAGAAACGCGAAAAAATCGGGATGAGTTTATCCGAGTTATCAAGATTAACACGAATTAGCAAAGGTGTTTTACACTATATTGAAACTGGTGAAACGAAACGACCGGAATTAAAAACTCTTAAACCAATTGCGGATGTATTATCACTACCCTATAAAGAAATTGTTGAACATTACATAGAAGTGGAACAACGAGTAGAGGCATTGTATAAGCTACTCGCAGAAGCCAATGAAATATCTAACATTCCCTTTATATCTAAAGTAGCTCGAAAAATTCTCGAATCCCCTAGTGAGGATACCTATACATCATTGCAACGCCTATACGATCACATCGTAATCTTAACAAGCGATGAAATAAAATTGCTACTGTCAAAAGTTATTACTAAATATGCCAGACAGCATGGAGTACCACAGTTTGTAGCTAATGGATTATTTCAACAATATATGATCGAAAGAGAAGATTTAAAAAGATTGGAAGAGTCATTAAGAGACGGAGAAGAAATACTGCATTATACAGACTTTCTATCTCGTGAAGATACAATAACTTATTATTATCGTATGGCGCTTCACGCTTATAATATTAAGCGATATGAAAAATGTATTAAGTTCGGTCAAAAAGGATTTATAGAAGATACATCATCAAATGAACTTAAAGAAAGGGTAGCTTTGGTAATGTGTCACTCATACATACATCTGAACGACCATGAATCTGCTGAAGAATGTGTTAATAATTTTGTAAAGATGGGTTATCAATTTGTTATAGATCATTCTAAACCAATCAGAGCAAATATATATTTAAAAAGAGAGGATTATAATTCAGCACTCCCTCTTCTGCGAGAATGTTTGGACGAAGCGACGGTGGATACCTATCTTCACAGATTGAACGATCTATTAGAAGTACTATCTTTATTAAATGATACAGATTCCATTTATCACATTCTCACATGTATAGAAGAAAAGAAAATATTCATTGATGTGAACACTCCATATAAATATCGTGAATTAGGCAGGTATCATAAATTAAAAGGAGAGTACGAAATTAAGACTAGAAAATTTGATGAAGGTATTACCACCCTATTGGCTAGTATTCTTAATTACGAAAAAATCAGTGCCTATGAAGAAATCAATCAATGTGTAGGTATTATTTTGAATTGTCAATCATTTAATCAGAAACATATTAATACGGATATTTTGGGTAATTTGGTATATATTTATAATAAGATTAATAAAGTAAATGTATAAGGGAGTTGAAATCATGAAAAAGTTATTATTATCTTTGCTTTTCTTATCGGTACTACTTCCTTCTTTTTTATCTGAACCAGAAAAAAACAAATTAGAATATCAAGCTTATGCACAAGCATATTTAGATGATGCAGGACATTGAAACAATTATTTTTTTCATTAAGAACGCTTAAATGGCGTTCTTTTTTTATTGCACATTATTAATGAGATAGTTTGTCACAATTTGAAAATCGTTCTAGTTGCAAAAAGTGGATAGATATTCCAGAACGGCTGGTACAATTACAAATAAGCGATAGAAAGGAGGGATTAATATTAGTGTTCATTCTGGAAAACTAAAAAAGGACATTCTCCATTGCTTCCACGCTACGAGAATGTCCCTACCACCTTGAATAACATTATCTGTGCCTCAAATTAATTCTATCATTCCTTCGTGGGCAGATGAAGTACAAAATACCCAATATGAAAATGAATTATTGGACGCTACAGAAGCACTACGGCAACAATTAATTCAGTTGTATTGTAAAGAAGGCTCTTTCTCAAGTGAAAAGGTTGTGAAAAAGAGCCAAGAATTAGATAAGTATATCGTCAAAATTCAAAAAATGGGAAAAGATAAAAAATACTCAATATAAAGCAATAAATCTTTGTATCTAATCGGATAAGGAAATATTTGTACGGAAAACTTTATTGAAAAATTAGTTTTCAGATATTCCATGTCCGATAAATCTTTTACATTATCAATGTAAGCTAGGAGGTTTATTCATGTCTCTAATATGGGCTAACCGACATCGAGATATGGGTTTTAAAGATAAAAAAAATTAGAAAAACGAGGAAAATCAAAAAAAGGGTTGTTTGTAGACAACAGCTAATAAATGAGGCTAGAAACGTTTTGTTTAAAAAGAGAGAAGAATAAGCGAAGGTTAAATAGGCTTCGAATCCTAGCTATTAGTTTACGCAAAAAATGTAATATTTTGTCATAGTTTGAAATACGTTCTATTTGTAAAAATCTTACAGATATTCTAGAACGCCTGATACAATTTGAACTAAGCAGTAGAAAGGAGGGGTATTATGGCGATTTTATTAAGTTAGATGTGGGGGAAATTTGTTTGAAAACTATGGTATCAAAATTGCGTATGGTATAATATGTAAAATGGGAGAGTAAAAATTCAATGAAAAAATCAAAGGTAATAAAAAGTGTATTTGTTTTGACAGCAACCTTTATTTTGTCCTCACCAATAAATTTCGTTGGTACAGTCAAGGCGGCAGATGCAGGTATAGACGGTAAATCGTTTGCTGAAAATATTCTTCAACTTGATGAACAGGAACTAAAAGAAGATGCCACTTCATTAACAAATCAGGTTGATCGTATGACAGATGAAGAGTTTGATAAGTTTATTGTCACATTCACGAAAGAGTTTAAAGGAACTCCTGATGAGGCAAAACAAGAACTAAGCTTATTGGACATTGAATACTCTACTAAAGAAGTAGAACATTCTTCTATAGCATCATCTAAAAAGGCAGAACATCCTTCTGTAGCATCATCGGATTTGGAAGCGGCAGATTTAGAATTTTCAATCACCCAGTCTAAGCGTGGAAAAGACTCATTTTATCGGTTAATCTCAACTTTTGGTGCAAAATATGCTGTTTTCGATCACGGATCATATGATCTAGTATCAATTGAATGGGACCCAGATGTTGCTTCCTATTACGAAGCAGTAGTAGGAGATGAAAAGAGAGCCTCTTTAAGAGATGGAAGTAAAAGAAAACAAGGTATCTACATGTTTAATGTATACGATTACAGAGAAGATTTTGATACCTATGCGGCAGTATATGTTGAGCCTAAAGTTAAAGGTAAATGGTTAGAATACGGTTCGAAATATACTCATACTTATGTAACTAAAGGGTCTGGTTCAAGTGGACAAGCATCTTTCGAGTTTGGGAGAGGAAGTATTGGGACATCATTGTCCTACACAGTAAACCCATCTAGTAGTGAAAGTTCTTGGGAAAAATGGGATGATGGAGCGGTTAAATTTTAAATAAAAGTGATAATGTAAAAGGAGGCATCTAATGATGTCTCCTTTGCGGGTAATTTATTCAAAGTAACAGGAGGGTAAAGAATGATGCGAAAGTTTATATTGATAATTAGCATATTCATACTAACTTCTTGTGGTAATCAAACAGTAGAAACAAACTATGCAACAAATACAACATTAGTGCATATTTTTAATCGTGGGTACTCTGTTTCCTTATTTAACTTTGGCGAGATTGTAAACAAGCTTTCTGAAGTTAAGACTAAGGATGATATTATATATATTAATGGAATGGTTGATATTTATTTAACCAATAATTCTCTATTTATGGTGTCAATGATTGTTTCGAGTGATAAAAATGGGGAAAGTAAAGTAGTTGATCCATTTATTCGAGAAGATATAGTAGACATGTTGCATAACCAAATATCGTTTATGAAACAGATAAAGGAATTGTTGTTGAACAAGGACAGTCTACATAATATAAAAGGGCAGTCAAAATATTATAAGGATATTTATAAGGCAGAGAGAGAATTAAATATGGACATTCCAAAAGAACAGGATGAACTTACGAAATATAAATTGTCTATAGAGCAAATGAATTCATTACTGACAAAAAGCATAGTTGAGGGTAGTTGACTTATACAAAATGAATGAGAAAATAATTGTCTAACCACAGACCCCTGTGTAAAAAGGTACAAGTCGTGACGTTAAAAATAACGAAATTTTGTCGAGTTTCTTCATTATAATAGCTGTTCAAATTAATACATCGAATACAGGTAACTTAGCTGTCTTTGCTTATCAAAATGGAAGATAACAAATTGCAGTGTTGAATGCTAGAACGTGAACAAGCTAGAATAACAAAAATCCCTCCTCGACTGAGAAGGGAAGTTATGTTTTAAGGGGGGACGATGAGGACGAATTGGGGACGAATTCTATCAGTAATGCCCCAAAATTATCTTAGATTAACATAAATAGATATTAGTAAAACCTTTGATAAATCAGGTTTTATCAGAAAATAACATACATGATCAGGAGCGTACTACCAGCCTTCCAAGCTGGTCGCGTGGGTTCGATTCCCATCACCCGCTCCATAGATTTTTTCTCTAATTGCCTTGTATATCAAGGCTTTTTTTATTTTTATCTCTCTGTATACTTTTCTCATAATCCCACCTAGCGTCTTTCTCATTTAGAGAGAGGCGTTTTTATTTGCCCGTATTAAGAAGGAAGAGGAAATATGGAAGAGGCGGTCATTAACATTGTACTCCAACAAGGCCCATTTGCGGCTCTGTTTGTATGGTTACTATTTTCTACTAAGAAAGAGGGAAGAGAGAACGTGAAGCCAGATTGGTTTAGTAATTGCAGTCGGTGCATAGCTAAAGAATTAAGAGTGGTACCCAAATACACTTATTCCACTGGCTATCGCAACGCTTATCTGTTTGGTGGAGACTTTCTTGAAGCAGGAAAATTAGATTCATTGAGGCTACTGCCGCAATTGGTATCCATTCGGGCTTGAAGAAACTACCCCTTGATTTTCCGGTGGTGCTAGATATAGAAACAACGAAAGGATTAAAAGCGCCACAGATTACAACGTTTTGTTTAGCGTTTCTTACTCACATCAAGGCTCGCACAGATAAAACCCCTATCCTTTAACAGGGGCATCTTTTGCTAAGACTTACTTAAATAAAGAGCTTGCTGGCTTCCCATTGTGGGTTGCTGATTATGGAACAAATCAGCCTATGGGAAACCCAATATGGAGCCGTTGGGCGGTATTCCAGCATTCCGATTGTGGGAAAGTGGCTGGTATCAAAGGCAACGTAGACATGAACTGGATGGAAAAAGACTTTTGGAATGCAAATATGAAGGGGAAACAACTGTGGATAAAATGTTAGCAGATGAACTTATCTTGGTTTTGAAAACACAATGGAAAGTTAGTGACGCAATGGGAATGAAGGAGCAAGCGAAATACCTTGGTGAACTTGCTGATAGGGTACGCGTTGCTAGTGGTCAGGAGCCTCAGAATAAGTAATTTAGCTTGTAGATAAAACGAAAAAAGGAATGACTACAAATAACAGTATAAACGTCCGAATTTGAAGTTCGGACGTTTATTTTCTTTGATTACTTGAATTTTTCGAAATCTATTTTATAAATCTTTGAAGGTTTCTTCGATTGTTCCAGTATTGAAAGTAACATTGGAATCAAGATTTCTGTAATAGTATACATAATGGTTATGTTGAAACTGGATTCTTCCTTTTCTATTTGTTACACGAACTCCGGGTTCCCATACAAAATTATTTTTTGCTGTCTTGGTTCCCAAAGCTATATCCACATTCCATTTAGCATAGTTATCCGATAGACTGGATTGGTCAGTAATATTTGCTGATTTCGTATTAAACGTCCAACTTATTGAGGGAACCAAACCGGATAGTCCAACAGATGCAGACGAATCGGTATCAGTAGTGTATGGTCCATAAGAACGAATGGTCTGTGTATCATCGGCTAATCCAGTATGTTTATAACGCATTGACAATTGACGTGTTTGATAATCATTTCTTGGCTCCGACTGATTAAAATACTTAACATCCCACACGGAAACTTTTTTCTTATCTAATGTGGAGGTTCCTTTTCTTGTATAGTCAACGTTGCTTGTATATACTCCAGCTAATTCATCTCGTCTTTCATCTCTAATTCGATACGTGTAAGATTCGGAGCGAGTATCCTCATCAGAAGAGATAGAATTTTGATTTTCAGTTTCTTCAACTTTGTCTTTAATATGTGTACGGATTTCATCTAAAGGTACTTCTTCTACCTGATCAAAAATGTAATCTACACGAATAGAACTGTCTGATTCGTATACCCCTACACCTATTAAAGTTGGTGCTACTCCTTCATCCGTCGTGGAGCGATCAATTTTTAGCTCTGCCTTGGTATATTCTTCGATCTTTTCGGTGTCTATTTCTTTACCCTCATTATGGATAAAAAAATAGTTGCTTTTATCTCCGCTAAAAGATTTTAATGGTTTTGGAGATTTCTCTTTCAATGATATCTCAGTAAACTTTAATTCCTTTTCATTATTTTTTGCTAATACACTTGAACTTTGAATTGGGTTTAATGATAAAATAGTCATAGCGCCCACAGAAAAAAGCATTGCAAGTTTCTTCATAATTAACTCCACCTTTGTTTTTATTTATCAATAAAACCAAAAAACTATAAGAGGAAAAGGGTGTTATTTTTTATGGCTATATTCTTGGAACTCCTGCTCATTGTTGTATTAGGTTTTTTCACAGGGATATTATTCGGAGGAGGTAGTAGCATCATATTAGGGGGAATATTCTGGACGTTAATTTTTATCCTCATCCAAATACATACCAAACAAAAATAGTCACCCCTCCCACTTAATACCAATTATTATCTGTTTTTTTAGAATACTTTTCGCTTCCTTTTTTAACTCAAGTCTGCGTTGAGACCATTGGTGTCTTAATTCTTGTTTTCGTAATAATCTAGCTGGCTCTTTCAATTTCAATTTCTTGATAAGAGTCACCCCATACCAACATAATAAAGACCTCCTAGCGTCTTCAAGGAATAGCTGAAACACGGCTGTATTCTTTTCTAAAGGGTATTCCGTACAGCTTATTCTGATCGACAACTACTTTCATAATAAAAAATTTTCTACTTTAAACGTGAGGACATGTTAAACTTAAAAGGAGCATTTTCTAGATGCTTGTTATAGGGTGTTCCTAAGCTTGGTATGGCGTATAGGAACATCCCTTTTTACTTTCTTACTTCTATATTTATCTCCGTATCTGGTGATGGATCGCACCAAGAGACATTACTCCTCCTTTTTTAAAAATTCTAATTCTTTTTTAGTTGTTCTATTATTTCATAAAGTGTCACTCCTTTTATAAATAAAGATATAATTCGTTATCATATTAACAACAAAACTATTGAATGTAAATATATGTTAAAAAATAAACATAATACCAATTTTTCGTTAAATGTTTGAATCATTAAACAAATAAATAAAAAACAGAACGCCGATACCCTTTTCGATTAAGAAGAGGTGATATCGGCATTCTGTTTTACGCAATTATTGTTTTTAAATTCCTATCTGATCAGACATTTGCTTAATAAAACCAACGGCAGTATTCATAGAACCGAGTCCAAATAGGATAACGCAGATAAAGACAAAGGAATCGTTAGTAGTATTGAAGAAGGCAATTTTGAAAACACACACAAATTACTATGTAGGATTTCAGGAATGGTGCTGAAAGAAACAGAGAAAAGTGTTTATGAATGGGGAAAGGGGGTAATTGCTCAATCAGATCAGAGTTTTTACCAAGCGGCTTCCTACTTTCTGGAAAGTATCAATTTTGCTAGGCGAACATCAAATCCTTTGTTACTCATCCGTCCTCTTATCTCTTTGGGAGAACTTTATGTTACGCAAGAACTGCCTCATAAAGCTATTTCATATTTGGATGAGGCTTATCAATTAACCCTTGAACATGAAATCACAGGAATACCTAGAATTGCGCTACATTACACAATAGGATATATGCATGTAAGATTAGATGAATATTACTCAGGTATTGAAAAATTCCAACAAGCTGAAAAGATAAATCAAGCATATGATTTATTATACAAAAGTGGAGAAATTTACACAGGAATTGCTGTCTGTTATCGACATTTGGAACAATACGAGATGGCAGAACAATTCAATTTTAAGGCTCTTGAAGCTCTACAATTGTATAACGATTCCAAGAAAAAAGCCCGCATTGCAGGTGTATATAACAATCTTGGAATTGTTTATAGATGCAGACAAAAATACGATTTGTCTGTCTCTCATCTTGAAAAAGCTATCCAGCTTCATAAAGAGAAGGGATCAGTACATTGGATGAACAACTCAATGGTTGAATTATCAAAAGTATATAATCAAACGGAAAAATATAAAGAAGCAAAAACGCTTTGTCAAGCCGTTATTGAAAACAATACAAGTGAACATACTCTAGCTGAAGCGCTATTAACCCTTGCAGAATCGCTTTGTCACTTAGGAGAAAAAGATCAGGCACTGCAATCCATCGATCAAGCTTTGTCTTATTTCTCTAATAGACCAAATAATAGATTCTTTTTAAAATCGTCTCGCCTATTTACCAAAATGGCGTTTGAATATGGAAAACAACCAGAAATAGTAAGTATTTACGATAAATATTTTGCAATCCGTGTATAATTCAACAACATTGTTCAAATAGCAAATCAAACGTTGGTACTAGCGTCCGAAATAAAAGATCGGACGTTTTTTCTTGTTAAAAATAACGAAATTTTGTCGAGTTTCTTCATTATAATAGCTGTTCAAATTAATACATCGAATACAGGTAACTTAGCTGTCTTTGCTTATCAAAATGGTTTTGTTAAAGATTATTGTTGGTATTTATATAAAAAAGGGACTTCCCCATACGGAAGCCCCTACTTATACATTCAACTAACACCGTTAGTGCATAAGTTTTTTCTAATTTTATTTTAGAATTGAATAAACATTTGTATCATGTGGCACACTATTTTGATACATATAATCTCTTAAGACCCCTTCTTTTTGAAATCCCATTTTTGTTAATAATTCATTAGATGCTTCGTTCTCTGTAAAAACGACAGCACCTATACGAGTTAAATCAAGAACTTCAAAACCGTATGATACAATTTCCGACATTGCTTCCAATGCATACCCTTTTCGCCAATGCTCTGGATTGATTTCATAGCCTATTTCTGCCCGTTTATGTTTAGGTGCCCAAGCATTAAACCCAATTGTTCCAATTATTCCTTTTGTACCTTTTCTCTCAATACCCCACCTAATACCTCTTTTTTCCTTGTAGTTGTTTGCAAAGAAATCAACGAATTTTTTTGCTTGCTCTATGCTTTCTAAATTTTCTTGACCATAATAACGTGTTACGTCAGTATTAGAAAAATAAGCAAATATACCTTCAGCATCCTCTTCTGTTATTTCTCTTAATACAAGTCTTTCTGTTTCTAATACAGGAAACATTTTACCACTCGCTCTCATCCATTTTCTATATTATTGAACAATCGTTTGATTTATTCAAATATCAACACAGCTATTTAACAGAGCCATTAAAATAGGAGATAGCAAATTGGTTTTGTGCGTAGAGAGATGGCGAATACTCCAAGCTACGAACCAAGACTTCACGGAGAAACAAATAAAACGAGTGACCCGGTAGCAAATTGCGGTGTTTGGAATGTAGACCAAGAACAAGAAGTTAAAAGGCGCTCTGAGCGCGTAGAATGGGCTGTAAGCCGTCTTTCTCCAAGACAGAGATATTATCCAGAAAAGATATTTAGAGCAGGAGAACGCCCTAGATTGTCTCTTATGCCATGACTTGAATATGAGCAAGCGGACATATGAAAGACAGAAAGCAAGAGCATTTTATTTACTTGCACTTATGTTAAAAGCAGAGGTCATATTGGAAGAGGCTTCATGAGTGGCGGCTACATGGCGGAATATTGGCGGTAGAATGGCGCTCCGTTTGGATAACAAGGTGATATGATGGTAATAGGTAAATAAAAGCAAGGACAGGCTACCTGATTAATCGGATAGCTATTTTTTATGTGTAGCATGAGATAAGAAAGCAAGAAAGCAAAAATGAATTTTACCCCTGATTTTCGAGTCTTTTCGAAAGGGATTACTAGGAAAATAGTCCTTACTGTCGAATTATGCAGTAGGGGGGATGTATTTTGAATTTAGGAGTAAAATTCAGCCAAATAAAGCAAGCACGTACGTACGTATTGGAGGATGTGAGAGGTATTTACTTTCCCGGTATTAAACGGTGGCTAACCTTAGATCAATTGGATAAGGATTTTTGAGAAAGCATCCACTTTGCAAACATCGCTTTGATAAAGGATTCCTAACGGGTGCTACAGTAGTTGACAATATCGTTCCACACAAGGGAGATAAGACGTTGTAATGGGATCGGAACAACTGGCAGCCATTATGTGAGCAGTGTCATAACCGGAAGACTGCTAGAGAGGATAGAGGCGCTTGGAGATGATCTATCAATTTATCCATGTTAAAATGGGTTTCAGATTGAATTAAAGGTGTTGCTTATGGATAAGAAAAATAGTCTTACAATACAGTTTCGAACAGAAACTAGTAACGATTGTGATCTACAATTTGCAGATTTCATAATTGATGGTAAATCACTTTTTGACCAGTTTAGGAAGTATGATGTAGTACCTAGTTTGGGATGGGGAATTAAAGAATATCAAGATGAGATGGTTAGTTATTTTCTGATGCAGAAGCCACATCCTCTGTTATGGTATCGAGTCCCTGTATTAGTCTGCTCTCATTGTGGGGATTTAGAGTGTGGGTTTATTTCAGCTAAAATTGAGCGCATTGGTAACACAATTGTTTGGAAGGATTTTTATAAATAAAAGCCAGTCAAAACACGAAAATAAAGTGTTAGACTGGCATTTATTTATTGAGCTATTGAACCCGTTAGTTGAACCCCTAACGTAAATAACTCCATACTTTTTTATTCTAAAACAATACTTTTTGGGTTTAATATTTCGGTTGAATAGGTTTTGGATTCAGATATACATACCTAGCCTTTCCTTTTCGTGATTGGACAAATCCACCAAAAAACGAAGCTTTTTAAAAATGGCAATTCATAATACTTTTGAGATATAATTTCATCCCCATCAATAATTTTCACTCGATTAATTAGTAATGGTGGTTTTCTTCAGCAGACATGGCATTTGCTTTTGTTTCATGAACTGTACCATACGGATGATTAGGTGGTGCATAGATAGAGTAAACTTTAAGTGGTTTATTACCCGTATTGGTTACATTGTGCCATTTTCCAGCAGGTATCATAATTGCATAGCCATCATAGGCCATTTCTTGAAAATCTAATTTATCTTTGCTATCCCCCATTTGAACAAGTCCCTGACCTTCTTCAATACGTATGAATTGATCAGTTGTCGGATGGATTTCTAAACCGATGTCATCTCCAACATTAATACTCATCAGAGTCACTTGTAAGTTTTTCCCTGTCCATAAAGCTGTGCGGTAAGTATTGTTTTGCTTAGTAGCTTTGTCAATATTCACTACAAATGGTTTTGGTCCATAATCTTTTAAAATGATGTTTCCATAATAAGAATTCCAGTTGTTATTCCAATTATAATAATGAGGATTCCAATTATAATCCCAATTGTTGTTATTCCAGTTGATATGCATTGGATTATGCCATTGATAGTGATAGCATGATTTAGGGTACATATTCATTCTCCTCCCATGATTTCATTATTTTCCTTTTATCCTATGCAATTGCCTATTTATAGGAATGAAAAATGGGCAATAATGGGCAGGAGCCTGTCCTAATAAAACGATGACAATACAAAATTTCAAACGATTGATATCCAATTTTTTCTCGCATGTTTTTATAGTTATTGAAGCAAACTGCCCGTTAGTCTACCTACCGAAAGACTTGAAAAAAGAATGTAAAAAGATTGCAAGCGAGCTGCTGCATATCGGCATCATGACTAATCTTGATGTAGATGCACTGGCTCGCTTTTTATATGCCCGAAAGATGTATATAAAGGTCACAGACGCCTTGTTGAAAACGGAATTGACAGTGCAGCGCAAACAAGCAATTCATGATGAAGACGGGGCAGTAATGGACATGAATGAATGGGAGGAAGCAGACGTAGCTTATTTAGATTTATTGATCAACCAGGACAAATTATTTAAGCAATGTAGATCAGCAGCAAGTGACCTGGGCCTTACCAAAGGGTACCGAACATTTCCCTTATGTATTTGACGAGGAAAAAGCACATCGGTTTTTATATTGGATGTCTTTGTTTCGACACACAAAAGGTAAACTTGCTGGTAAACGAATAACTCCCCATGAAATCCAGGTGTTTGTCTTCGGGAACATGTATGGTTGGGTGTATAAGGACACGTGATTACGGCGTTTTCGGAAAGCATATTGGCAGGTAGGTAGGAAAAATGCTAAGTCGCAATCCTTGGGGGCTGTAGCTAGTTATGAGATGAATCTGTCTGGATAAAAGCCAACCCGATCTTATGTTCATATGACGAGGGTATGGCTTATTTGCGTGGCGAGCTGAAATCAGCTTTAGACGTGCCGGAGAAGATGCGAAACTACTTAACCAAGAATATGAACCGTTGGGTGGATCAGAAGGAAAACGGGTACATGTCACTGGAAGCCTGGGCAAAATGTGGTGTTGATACGCTGCCCGATCTTGTCGAGCTTGAATGTACGGTTGGCATTGACTTGTCTAAAAAAATTGACTTAACAAGTGTGTCGTTTGAATTTGATCTAAAAGATGGCCTCATTGTCATTCTCAACCATTCGTTTATGCCGGAAGATACGTTGGCAGTTAAACGAAAAACAGATAGATTCCCCTATGATCTATTTGTGGAGCAAGGATGGATGACGGCCACTCCTGGTGCTGTGGTGGATTACACGTTTATTAAGGCGTATATCCAGCGTGTGGAGCAATAAAAGAAATGGAAGATCAAAGAAATCTGTTACGATCCGTACAATGCAACCCAATTAACGGGCAGTTATCTGCAAAAAACCACGGTATTATTGTATTGATTCAATGGTTCTTAACGAGGTAAAATTTGTAAAATAAAGATCATTAGGAGGAAGGTAGGTGTTAAATGAAATAATGAGTTACATTGACTATCCAATGGTAAAAATTCCAGGGGGGGAAATAGAATTAAGAGACGATAGAATAAAAAGAAAATGGAAAGCTGAAATAAGACCGTTTCTTCTTGCCCAGTATCCTGTAACTACGGGTCTATACTATGCTATTACAAATAAATCACCTAATTCTTCTGACGGAGATCTAAAACCGGTTGTGAATATTTCTTGGAATGATGCCATTTCTTTTTGTAATCTACTGTCACAAAAAGCTGGACTGAAAGAGTGTTATTCGATAAGTAATGATGGTGAAAACATTATTTGTGATTGGGAATCAAACGGCTATCGACTTCCTTCAGAAGCAGAGTGGCAATATGCATGTAAAGCAGGGACTACTGGTTATAGATACGGAGAGCTTGATAAGATTGCCTGGTATAATGAAAATTCAGGTGGCAATATCCATGAAGTAGGAAGAAAGGAACCGAATGCATGGGGCTTGTATGATATGTTAGGGAATGTTTGGGAGTGGTGTTGGGATTTATACGATGAAGAAGCGTACGGCTCCTACCGAATTTTTCGAGGAGGTAGCTTGGCTGAAGAGGCTAGGGGATGTGGGGCTTCGTGTCGTCGTCGTAGCCATCCGTCATTTTGCATAGACGACCTTGGATTCCGCCTTGCCCAGTCTCTTTAACTTCTACAATCAAGCCAACTTTCGAGGTTTTACAGCTCAGCTAACGGATTCGATAGTTCAATAAGATAAGGTGCAGTCTAAGACTTAAGTTTTAGACTGCATTTATTTATATTAGTTGGCTCAGTCTAAAACATATTTATCCGAGGCAAAAGCTATTAAAGTTTGAATACTCGCATCAGTTCTGAAGTACGAGTCTAAAACATTATTTTTCGTGAACAACGGTACCCCTTTGTTACCAATCATAACCATTGTTAAAAAATAAGCTAGATTGTAGTATTTGAAAGTATTTAAACAACAAACATGGTTTAATCATTTCAAGCGATTTTGAAAAGGGGAATACAATGAACAAAATAAAAAAATTACTGAAACGTAAAACTACTTGGATACTTCTTGTCCTATTCGTATTTGTTTATGTTAATAACAGCTCTTTTTTTGCTAAGCGTAATGAGGGTTCCCCTTTTCTTCTTGCTCATCGAGGGCTTTCGCAAACATTCACTATGGAAGGCATAGAGGGTGATACATGTACAGCGGAGCGTATACATGAACCCGAACATCCTTATTTGGAAAATACCCTTGAGTCTATGGATGTTGCTTTTAAAGCTGGTGCAGATATAGTGGAATTTGACGTTCAACCAACTAAAGATAATAATTTTGTCATTTTTCATGATTGGACTCTTGAGTGCCGTACCAATGATAAAGGTATTACAAGAGACTATACTACAAAAGAATTGCAGGCACTTGATATTGGTTACGGTTATACGGCTGATGGTGGGAAAACATTCCCGTTTCGTGGCAAGGGGATTAATCTTATGCCAACACTGGATGAAGTACTTAACCGTTTTCCTGATCGTTCTTTTCTTATTCATATTAAAAGTGATGATGAAAAAGAAGGAGTCCAAATGGCTGAGTACCTTCAAAAACTACCAACTAAACGCCTCGATCAATTAACTGTGTATGGCGGCGATAAACCAATTGCTGCGATAAAGGAACGCATCCCTAGTTTACGAACAATGTCAAAAGCTACAATGAAAAAAGACCTTCTTACTTATATCGCGATAGGATGGACTGGCTACGTTCCTTCTAGCCTTCATCATGGAGAGTTACATATACCTGACAAAGTGGCTCCGTGGCTATGGGGATGGCCAAATCGTTTTCTTAATCGAATGGATAAAGCGGATACGCGAGTTATTGTTGTAGGAGGAAATGGGATGGGGTTTTCAAGTGGGTTTGACTCGCCTGAAGATATAAAACGCCTTCCTAACGATTATACAGGTGGTATTTGGACAAATCGTATTGATAAAATAGCACCTTTATTTAAGAAGTAAAGCACGCTGTAACAATCATAGTTTTTCGTTTACTTAAATACTTATTTGAACCTCTCATGGCTAAAGCCACGAGATTCCTGCGCTATCACATCCAACGAAGTGAGAATTAGCAGGCTATCCCCGTAGTCCCTACGGTTATTGAAAAAAAGTGTACGTTGGACTCTTCTCTCTGACCTACTGCTTGGTTTTCGCTTTTCGGTCAGAGAGGACGAAGGTGCTTGAATGTTTTACGCCACAAAGCATTCCTTATGGCAACCCCATACATTCCGTTTTCAATGAGCAATCTGTACAAGATTAGTATACCTGTTCTTGTTAGTTATTCAAAGAAGTAGTCGGACAATTAACGTGTCAGAAGACACGCTTTGTCCGAGATTCATCTCATGATTAAAATCACGAGCGTTCTCGGCTAATTCATAAAAATAAACCTGGTTCCCTATGTGCTATTATAACCAGGTTTATTTTTATATTAAAAGTGGTTTCAGAAGAAGAAAGATTATCTTTTACTGATGACTGAGAACATACAACAAATAATTTTGAAGTATCCCCAAAACGAAAATTTTCTCTTTCTACAGTTATTTATGAGAATTCAGCTCATTTTTTCGTTTTGGGGAACAACCAAATTCTTAACTTGATGGCGCCTACACGTTTAAAGAGTTGCTACAGGTGCATGTATGTTATGGGGAAACGCCTACGCTCTTATTGATTGGGGATGGGATGGCAGGCCGCAAGTATTATGACCGTTACAGGGGTAACTACCGATCTAAAAACAGGTGAAGTGTGGTATGTAACGACATTGCATAGTGGAGAACAACGCAAAATTCCGTAGTTTGATCTACTTCACTTAAAAGCGATCAGCAAAACGGGATTGAAAGGCATCTCCTCTATTTCAGTAATTCGTGAAAAAATTGGCATTAAGCAAGCATCTGATAAATTCATTGGTGCGTTTTACGCAAACGGAACGACAAGCAGAGGGATTTTAAAGGTTCCTGATATCTTGCAGCCGGAAGCGAAGGATCGGGCCAGAACCGAGTGGTTGAAATTAAATAGTGGGAAGCAAACTGATTTATGGGGAATTTTACGAAAAAGGGCTCAAGGAGCCTTTACTCGAAGTCTAGAAGAAAACACGGTAAAAGCTCTGTGGAATCATCGAACGGACTACGTTCTGGGTTCAACTCAAAACCAAACGTTACGGTTGAGTGAAGATGATATTGGTCTACGATTTGAACTTGATCTACCTAACAACACCTGGGGCAAGGATGTTACGAATCTATCCAACGTGGGGATGTTGACGGGGGTTCATTTGGTTTTCATGTCCGAAAAGATGCTTGGACATATCTAAAGGACGAAGATGTCTATGAGCGAACGTTGACAGATATAAACCTTGCTGAAATATCCCCTACACCCTTTCCGGCCTATGAGTCTAGCGAAGTGAATCAACGGAGCATAGAGCAATTTGAAATCACGATAAAAGAGCAGCGCAAAGATAAAACATTTTTGTTGCTGGCACTCGGAAATGATGGGGTTGCAGACATAAAAATCAAAAATGTTGAGGTCAATCAGAAGCAACCTTTAAAAGCAAAAATTCAACTAAAAACGGATAAAAAAGAATTTTATCTGGAGACGGAAAATTTTGATAGCAATAAATTCGATTCAATCAATATTCAAAACGCTATTATAAGTAAACACACATCTATCACATATGATGATGAGTATAAAGGTGCGAGGTATGCTTTAATGCTGAAACAAGATGAACCAATCACTACAGTGACGATTGATTATTCCTATTTGGGGATAGATTTTAGTACAACATTGCCTATAAATAGAATCCAATGAATTATTGAGAGATTTCTTTTCAAAATAAAAAAGAAATCTCTTTTTTATTTTTGATCGCGTGGGTTTGATTCCCATAACCCGCTCCATTGCATATAAAAAATACTCATGTTGTTCCCAGTGGAACTGACATGAGTATTTTTATGTTATTTACTAAAGATATACTTATTTTATTGTCTGCTAGGTATTGTGTACCTACTAAAAGTTGTAACCAAATTCCTGCATCAACTGAAGCCACTTTTCTACACTTGGACGATTTTTCTTCTCCTTTGGTAGAACGATGTAGGCAGGGCGTTTGGGAGGAATGTTTCCTGTTAGCTTGATCAAACAGATGCTTCCATCTTCTAGGGCCTTGCGTACCATGGAGCGGGTTACTAGTGACAAACCAAGTCCTTCTTGTACCAAATCAAGGGCGAGATGAGCTCCATCTACTTGTAACCGTGGAACATAGCTAGGTGGGAGGGTCTTAACAATCCATTCTGTAAATGGGGTACCCCAATTGACTAGAATCAGCGGTATTTTGCTTAAGTCATCTACAGCAATACTTTCTGCTGAACTCAGAGGGTGATGAGGTGCGCCTACCAACAGAATCTCATCCTCGTAAAACGGAATAATTTCATAGTTAGGCAGAGAGGGAGGGGTATATACCATACCAATCTGAATAATTTGATCATGTAAATAGGTATTGATGTCTGAAGAATGCCCGGTTTTGGTTCTAACGGCAATAGTTGGATAACGTAAATAGTACTCCTTCAGTATTGGCTCTAGTACATAGGACCAGAGCGAAGAGACACTACCGATCGTAAGACGATCCTCATAGGGCTGTAAGGAAGCGACTTCCTGCATACCTTCCTGAGCTAGCTTGATAATACGTTCCGCGTATGGCAATAATGCGAGCCCCGCTTGTGTGATTTCAACGCTTCGTTTATCCCGAATAAATAAGGGCTTACCAATGCGTTCTTCTAATTGCTTAATACGCATGGTAACCGTGGATTGAACCAAATGGAGGATTTCAGCTGTTCGAGTAAAATTACGTGTTTGCGCCAGTGTATAAAAAGCCTTTAACTGCTCAAAGTCCATGGAAAAACCTCTTATGCATATATTTGATTACAGTGAACAAAAAGATTCGTTTCTCAAATCATACAATACTTTGTAATCTGTAGATAGTTATAATTTGAAAAATCGAAAGTGAGTGACAGTTGTGATACAGGGATTCCACATTTTGAGGAAAACACCAGGCTCCATTAGATGGTTGCTTGCCATGTCCTTCTGTATGAACCTAGGCTTTTATGCGTTAATTCCATACTTGACCCTTTATTTGACGGGTAGCTTTGGATGGGCATTATCGATGGCGGGGTTGGTCCTGAGTGTGCGTCAATTTTCTCAGCAGGGTGTAGCCTTTCTGGGAGGCATTATTGCTGATCGATGCGGGTATAAGCTGACGATGATGCTAGGAATGGTCGTTCGAGGAATGGGCTTTCTCGCTTTTGCCTTTTGTACCGAAACATGGCATTTTTTCCTTGCAGCAGTTTTTTCTGGTTTGGGAGGTTCACTGTTTGAACCAGCTGTTAGTGCTTCATACGCTGTATTGACGCCTGAAGAGATCCGTAAAGATGTATTTGGCGTAAAGAATGTCTTAAACAACGTAAGCGTTGTTGGTTCACAGCTGGTCGGTACAGCATTGATTATGGTCGATTTCTATTGGCTTTCCATTTTTGCAGGAAGCTTATACTTCTTATGTGCAGGGGTGGTCTTGCTAGTATTACCACCGATTGCAGTAAAAGCCACTACATCTAATGTGTGGGAGAGCTTTCAGACCGTATTTTTGGATCGAAACTTTATGCTTTATACGCTTATATTGATAGGGCATTATTATATTTATATGCAATTGTTTTTGGCTATCCCCCAATTTGTTGAGGATACTTTGCAAAGTAAAATGGCAGTGGGAACTGTGTTATCAACGGTAGCTATCGTTACGATTTTGTTTCAAATGAGGGTGCTACAATGGCTGAGCAACTATAGTCAACGGTTTACGTTAATTGGATTAGGTACATTGATAATGGCATCTGGACTATTTTTATTTAGCTTTTCGAATCAATTATGGATGATTTTACTTGATGCTAGTATTTTTGCGATCGGTACAATGATTTCTGTTCCTTATTTGATCGATATGGTCCCTTATTTTGCCCCTAAGAACCAACTGGGAGCTTACTACGGGTTTAACGGCTATGCACTTGCTATAGGTGGCTCTATTGGTACCTTATTAGGAGGATGGGCATATGAGCTTGGGAAACAATTACACATGCCATGGTTGCCGTGGGGTATCTGCTTAGCAATCGGATTTATTGTGTGCTGGAATATGTATCGGATGGAACAAAGAATAGCGGTACAAACTAAGGGAGTGGCTATTTAATTCTCACTTATATGTCACTGACTGTCGATTCAAATCAGAAATTCGGGGTAAATATATCGAGAAGAGTGTTCAAAAGTTGAAACGAAATGGGCTTCTCATACGTATGCATATATATAAATACTACCGGAGTCAGGTTCTGGTTGAAAGCGAGGGACATTAGGTGGAAGATAAAAAGAAAATTCGCCACATGCTATTCTATACGGGTTCATTCGGGTTTGCTGTCTTCGCTATGGTTGTTGTTACAGAGATTATTCGAGTCTCCATGCAATAGCCTCACAATCAAAAAGCGAATCTAGGAATTGAAAGTGAATTGGATAGAAAAGAGGGCGGCCATAAAGGCCGTCTTTTTCTTTGAATAAATCTATATTTTTCGACAATATTTAATTGTTTGTGGATAATTTAAAAAAGAAATCCACAAGGGTACATAACTGTTTTGGGATGTTTTGCACAATTGCCCCACAGGCTATCAACAGGATTTCCACAGTGCTTGTGGATATCGGAACGGTTGTTCGTTTTTTTGTAAGCTGGTACAATACGAATAGAACACAAGGGAGGTGACAAGCGTGAGATACTTGAGTGATACGATGTTGATAGAAGTATATCAACGTGCAGTCGCCCTTCATCTCGATGCCGATTTTATTTTCTTGGTAGAAGCTGAAATGGCGCGTAGAAAAATCTCTTTTCAAAGTGCATAAGTTATTCAGGCATTAAACACAGACATATTATAGAAAACGGGCAAATAGAGATAAGCCACCCTTGTGTAAGGGTGGCACTTATTTTTTACTAGAACATGATTTCAAACATCGTAATGTTATTCAGAGGTTGCTTATTGTCGCGTAGATCTTGTGGAAAATATAACAACACAGGACCTTTCTCTCGAATCGGCTTGCCGTCTTTCGAGAATTGAAGAATAATTTGTTTGGATTCTTCTAAAGAGACATCTACGTAATCTTGTTGTTCCCGATGAATGCGTAGAGTGGTAGCATTCGCATGGGGCTTGGCATTTTCCAAGAAAGGTGCCAATTTGATTGCATAATCGCCCTCTAGTACTTTTCGTTCTTCTGCCAAACTCTTGCGTTCACTGGGAGGAGCGGAACCTTCCTTCATTTCTTTTTCCCAATGAAGAGCTGCACTACGAATATATTTCTCCGTCTCGAGTTGTTCTAGGTTACACTGTTCCACGTAAGTAGACAGTTCGAATTTTCGGTCATCAAATACCCAAACGCTTGGATCAATGGTGATAGGGAATTGTACAGCTCCCTTTACTACAATCACGTCTGCCATTTGCGGTCTTCCTCTCTGTTTGCGCTCATACTACTTGACCATTGTATCGCAGGATGTAAGGTGCTGCAATGAATGTGTTGGTTAAAAGAGTTATTTGACAACGCTTTCAAGGGCAATTAACAGATTATGTACTATGAATAAAAGGTTATCCCCTTTTCAAATGGCGCGTTATGACGTACTATGTATGTAAGGTAAGGACGTGTCCAAACGGAGGGATAGGTTTTGACAGACGTAAAAGATCATAACGATATGGCCAACAAAGCTTTAACGTTATTAAGAGCAGATGCTAATAAAATATATAAATTGATTGATGTTCAGATGGAGAACTTAAACATGCCACAGTGCCCTTTGTATGAAGAGGTACTTGATACACAGATGTTCGGTCTGTCGCGTGAAATCGAGTTCGCTGTTCGTCTAGGAGTAGTAGCGGAAGAAGACGGCAGATCTATTATGGATGATCTTGAACACAAATTAGCCGATTTACACGAGCTCTTTAACGAAAAAAAATAAAAACTCGCTAGGAAAGCTTTCTTTCCTTAGCGAGTTTTTGTTCATGTGGATGTTCTAATCAAAGAAGAAGGCTGTACCAAGAATAATATAAACAATTAACAGCAGAACTCCTTCGAACCAGTTAGTTTTACCGTCCCGACAGATCGAAATGGTAATGATAGTTGATACGGCAATCGCTGTGAGCTCTGGGACAGTAAAGACGATGTTCATAGGGGACCCGAATAATAGACTGATTAAGACCAGCGTTGGAGCCACGAATAAAGCTACCTGTAAACTAGAGCCCACAGCAATTTCGACAGCTGCTCCGATACGCCCCTTCATGGCGAGCAAGATAGCGGCGCTATGTTCTGCTGCATTTCCTATAATGGCGATGACAAAAGCACCAACGAACAGCTCTGACCATCCGAAGGTGTGCGAGACTGCTTCCACACTATGTACTAACCATTCCGATACGATTGCAACAAAAAAAGTGGATACCACCAGCATGATAATGGATACGGGCTTAGACCATAAAGCCTCGCTCTCATGCTGTTCCACATCGGAGAGAAATGAGCTGTGTGTTACCATAGAGAAGATCAACCATAATACATAGGCAATAATCAATAATATAGCAATCACGATCGAAAGGGTGTTAATCTTTTCGATTGATAGTTCAGACATAAAGATAGCTGGAATAAACAAGGCAACCAGTGCTAAGGACATCATAGAAGCATTGTGCCCTGCCAGTTGACTATTAAAGATTTGTTCCTTAAATCTTAATCCTCCAAGTAATACGCTTAATCCAAGAACTAACAATAAATTTCCGATAACGGAGCCTGTGATAGACGCCTTCACCATTTCAAATAACCCTTCTCGGACTAAAAAGAATGCTATTATTAATTCCGCTGCATTGCCAAAGGTTGCATTTAAGAACCCACCAATACGATCCCCAGCATAATGAGCGACATTCTCTGTAGCTTTTCCCAACCAGGATGCTAGAAAAATAATAGCTACGGAGGCCGTTATAAATCGTAATACTTCATTCTCCGTCAAATAGTGAAAACCAGCTGCCAGAGCAAAGCTTCCTCCTACCAACGAATAAAAAAGTCGCATACTTTTCATATCATATAGCCCTCTCATTTCATTACAGTGTATTTCAATTTTACTTTTCCCTGTATGATGTAAAGGATATGGAGGTTTATAAGTGCATATTCCACCGGCGTTAAAGGAAAACTAAGGAAAAACGTTAGGAGGTTTTTTTATGTCTTCTCCTTATTGCTGTCCGGTATGTCGTACCAATCGAATGAGATTTACCATCATACGACAACAGCCACAGTATGTCAGATTACATCCGCAAACTGGTGAAACGATAGAAGAGTTGACCCAAACCGAACTGGATGCTTTTCATCAGCCCTATAAAGGGGATGATTACCTCATCCAATGCGGCATTTGTGGCACAATTGAAAGTGAAGAACGCTTCGTAAAGATGGCGCAACATACATTTGGACCAAAATGATTAGGTTGAAACAACCATAATATTTTCGAATAAAAAAGGGAGAAACCTGGTAGTTTTTCATACCAGGTTTTATCTTTGAATGGGTGAATTCGATTCGATCATTATCTACAAAAGATGTGTTTGCCAATTTTTTTAATTTGTGGACGGCTCCAGATCCATGCAGAGGTCGCTGTATCTGGATTGAAATAATAGGTAGCCCCTTCACTAGGGTCCCAGCCTTTTAGAGCATCTTGGACAGCCTTTCGTGCTGAGTCATTTGGTGTGAGATAAATCTGACCGTCTGCTACTGCTGTAAAAGCACGTGGTTCAAACACAACAGCAGCCGGTGAATTAGGAAATGAGGGGCTTTGCGTTCGATTTAAAATAACGGCAGCGACTGCAACTTGCCCGATGTAAGGCTCACCGCGTGCTTCTCCGTAAACAGCCTGGGCCATAATCTTTAGGTCATTCGAAGAAAAGCCATTAGACGAAGTGTTTACTTGATTTCCTTTCTCTTTTGGTTTAAAAGTACCCATGACATAATTTTTTGTTGCATTATACAGTCTCACTTTTGTTTTATCATTGAGTTCCCCAGTGATGGTCATACCAAATTCATATTGGAAAAGGCGTAGAGCTGCTTTTGTACGTGGACCGAAAATAGAATCGATATCACCTGTGTAAAAACCAATATGTTTAAGTCGTTCTTGTAGCTCTCTTACATTTGTTCCTGTGCTTCCTTCTTTATAAGTAGGACCCATGGTAAATGCCTGCGTGATGCTTGAGATACTACTAGCCAAAAATGTAGCACACAATATTACTCCGAAACACCAATACATAACTTTTCGCACTGTATGTATGCCTCCCTTTTGTAAAAACGCTACGTTAGTAAATGGTAGTCAGTTTGTAATGGTAGTTTGTCCGATTTTCCGTTGGTTTAAAAGCTGGTAAAATTTTCGTGAATAATGCTTCAAGCCTTTGCCTAAACCCGTTATAATAAAAGAATAAACATTTTCAAGCAGTATGATGTAAGTTGGGTAAACTATGTAAAACCAGCAAGTAGCGCTTACAATGCGGTTCACATAAGGAGGCGGTAGGGATGGATTCCGTGAAAGATCAAATCAGAGTGGCAGACCAAGTAGTAGCAGTCATTGCAGGAGTAGCAGCGCAAGAGGTGGAGGACGTGGCTGTTGGCGGTTCTAGTACATTTTATGATGAATGGACGAAACGATTGGGTGCGAAAAACAATGCAAAAGGAATAATTGTGGAAATAGGGGATATGGGTGCTTCTATCACGTTATGGGTCTCTGTTCGCTACGGTACTATCATCAGCAAGACCTGCCAGCATCTACAAGAGAAAGTGAAAGAGACAGTGGAGTTTTTAACTGGATTAACGGTTTATGAGGTAAATGTAAGGGTAGAAGGTCTTTCCATTGAATAGCCAGAGTAGAGATAAATGAAAAAAAACATCAAAAAAATCCAAGGACAGGTTAATGCTGTCATTGGATTTTTTTATTGGTTAGGAATGGTATGAAACGATTCTTACATCGAGGTACTCTGGGCATGCTTTTGCCTGTTAACGTCTCGAGAAACGCTTAATAAGACTCCCATACTTGTCATACAAATTAACAGAGATGAACCACCATAACTAATAAACGGCAAAGGTATACCTGACAATGGAATAGCACCTGTAACACCACCAATGTTGATCATTGCTTGAAGACTAAGCATGGTAACAATTCCTGTTCCAGCAAGGATGGCGAAGGTATCTGTGGATCGTAAACTAATCTGTAGTCCTCGCATGAGTAACAACACATACAAGAGCAAAAAGATAGAGGTCCCGATTAAGCCCATCTCCTCAGCAATAACGGAAAAGATAAAATCGGTATAAGACTCAGGTAGATACAGATACTTTTGCAAACTCTTCCCGAATCCTGTACCGAAAATCCCACCTCGTGCTATGGCATATAAGGATTGGACCATATGAAACCCTTTATCTAACGGATCGCTCCAGGGGTCAGTATAAACGGCCAATCGTGCCCAAGCATGATTCTTTACTAAGATGTAGGTGGTAATAAACAGAGTGGTTGGAGGAACAGTCAATAAAAATAAATGCTTGAGGTTTGCTCCACCTACTATTAATATTACCCCTGCAGTTCCCAACACAACAGCAGCAGTCCCTAAATCAGGCTGTCCCAAGATCATCAAAAAGAAAATACCTGTAATGGTCAAAGGTGGTATCAAACCTGTTTTAAAACTACGGAAGCTATCCCCTTTTTTGGCAATAAGGGCGGACAGATACAAAATTAGTCCTAGTTTCGCAACCTCTGAGGTTTGTAAACTCATAAAGCCTAAATCAACCCACCTACGCGCTCCATTAATATTAGGAGAAAATCCAGGGATATAAACAAGTAGCAGTGAAATAAAGCTACCCACGGCAATCAGCAGGAAGTTTTTCTTATAAAAGGAGAAGGGGATGTTCATGACAAAAAGCATGAGAAACAGTCCCATTATAGCATAAATGATCTGTTTTTTAGCGAAGTACAAACCGTCACCTAAGCATTGTTCACAACCTTTTGATGTCAATATTCCGGTTTGAGCATAGATGGAGCTAGAGCTCATTACCATGGTAATGCCAAAGCCTATGAGTAGCAATGTTAAAAAAAGTAGGAGAAAATCTGGTACGCCCCGAGTTTTCATTGAAGAAGAAATCACCCCTAGAAATGAAACAGAGAGGTAGTTATGCTCCTCTCTGTTTGTGTAAAGTATTTGAACAAACTGAACCTTCTTAGTGTTGTGCTAATTTGTCTTTTAAAGCTTGTAAAATTTGTTTCGCTTTGGTGATCATGCTATCTGGCATAGGACAGTCATAATCGATTCCGTGCGGGAACAGGTGCTTGCCGATAAATGGCTCGTCCAATTTTAATACAGTGTCTGGATCTTCCATTTTGCCCTCAACACAATGTGCTTGAATGCGCAGATAGTACGTGGTATCTCTATCCGTTAGCTTGTAATCATAGGTTGCGTGGGCGTAATCCCAAGCAAAACGCGTGAAACCTGAGCTATCCATAGCAATGTCTAAGTCGGCTAAAGTTCCTTCTTGGCCACCGATTCCCGTTTCTTTGAGAAGCATTCTGCCTTCCTCCTTCGTGATATTCACTCCCTTATGATAGTAGGTTTTTCCTGTTTGTGCAATGATTATGAACCGTAAAAAATAGCTCGACTGCATGAAAGAATTCAGCAGAGGAGAAACTAACCTTTGTTTGAGAACGGAAGGAGGAATAAAAATGGCAACTAGAACACTACGTGAAATCATGACAGATAACTTGGCTACCGTTACGCTACTGGATAATGTATATGAAGTAGCAGTAAAAATGAGAGACTGGAACGTGGGCGTTATCCCTGTCATTAATGAACAAACAGATGTTATCGGAGTCATTACAGACCGTGATATCGTCATTCGAGGTCTTGCAGAAAAGCATCAGGGCTCCAGCAAGGTAGAGGATGTAATGAGTAAAGACGTCGTTCTGGGTACACCAGAAATGACTGTGGATGCAGCAGCTAAATTGATGGCACAGCATCAAATTCGTCGTTTACCTGTTGTGGACAACGGAAAACTAGTAGGTATTGTAGCGATTGGAGACATGGCAATTCGTAACACTTTACAAGATGAGGCCGGCGAAGCATTAGCTGAGATTTCAGAAACGGCTTCTCGTCATTAAGTTCCTAATAAGAGGAACATGTGGGCACTCGGTAAAACGAGTGTCTTTTTTTCGTTTCTCTTCATATTTTTTATCAAAATTCGACTAAAACGAGTGTCTATTGTGTGTTCACATTTGGGCTTGCACATTTTGGACCGAATCCATTCCATTCGCATAGGCTGTAACGAAGAGGAAAGGAGGGTCCACATGGGTTTTTTCGATTTTGACTTCTTTGGTGGAGATAACGAGGAACTGATATGGATCATCGTAATTGTCGTTGTTTTATTTTTTCTACTCGTAGATTGGGACTGGGAGTAAATGACCAGATATAAAAGCGGCCTGCCAAGCTGTTGTGGGTCGTTTTTTGTGTTGGAAGAGTAGAAAAACTGTAGACAAGCACGTATGTTTGGTATGATGGGAGGCAGATACAAACAACATGGAGGATATGTACATGAACACAATGATAACAAATACAAAGCGATTAGTTGCCATCCTTTCGCTCGGAGTAGTCTTGGTAGTAAGTGGATGCGCTACTGCAAAAGAAACGCCGGTGCAAGAGATAAATGAGCCCACTCCCAATGGCAAAATGAAAGTAAAAATAGACCGAGTAGTTGATGGGGATACCTTTAAAACAGCGAAGGGTGAGAAAGTAAGACTGATCGGTGTAGATACTCCCGAGACTGTAAAACCAAATAATCCGGTGGAACCATATGGAAAAGAAGCGAGTAACTACACGAAAAAGATGCTAGAAGGAAAGGAAGTGACTCTCCAGTTTGATGTACAGCCTTTTGATAGATACCAGCGTTTACTAGCTTATGTGTATCTAGAAGATGGCACATTCTATAATGAACATCTCGTGCATGAAGGATATGCTCGGATCATGACGGTACCACCTAATGTAGCTCAAGCCGAAGTGTTCCTGAAAGCAGAGCAGGATGCTAGAGAAAACAACCGTGGTCTTTGGGCCTTAGATATTTATCAGAAAGTAGATCAAGATAAGAAAAAGGGAACGCCTTCTTCCTCTAAAGCTTCAGGAGCCCAAAAGCATAAGGACCCTACCGAAAAAAAGCAAAGTAGTGAGCAAACAGAAAAAAACAAACAGCAAATTAAGGGTAATATTAATTCCAAGGGTGAAAAAATTTATCATGTTCCGGGTGGACGTTATTATGACCAAACAAAGCCAGAAGAATGGTTTGATAAGGAAGAAGATGCTATAAAAGCGGGATTTAGAAAATCAAAGGAATAACATTTCGATGATTGTTTGAATATAATAATGTTATCTGATACACTACGAATAGAGAGATTGGAAAACGAGGTGCTGCGGGATGAGGAAAGACCCTAATGATAAGCATAATGGTCATGTGAAAAACTCGAATGATTCTCACGTAGAACATCAAGATAACGAGGTTGTAGCGAAAACATGTTGTGGTGACCACGGGAAACACTCAAATGACGATCACCAGCATAATGAACATTGTGAGGATACAGGCCACTCACACCATGTTCATCATCACCACGAACATAAGCATATTCATGATGAACATAATCATGAAGGGCATTCTCACGGTACAGAGTGCTGTTCAACTGAACACGAATTGGCAGCTAGTGTATTAGCTAACAATGCTACTGCTCAGGTTTATCATATTAAGGGCATGGATTGTGGTTCATGCGCGATGACACTGCAGAAACATGTGCAAAAAACGCTAAACATACCAGAAGTAGAAGTGAATTTTAGTACAGCTAAAATGCGATTAGGCAAAAAGGCTAACGTTGAAAAAGTCTTACAAGCTATTACAGAGGCTGGTTACAAAGGTACATACGAGGACGGTAGTGATCGTTTGTCTCCCGCTGAACAAGAGAAGTGGTGGCAAAATGACGCGGTTCAGCGTACAGGAACAGCAGGATTATTTATTCTGGTGGGGATCGTGTTACAAGCGTATCAGGTGGAGCTTCTCGGGAATGCTGCTTATGCCGTAGCGATGTTAGTTGCTGGTTTAAAGCCACTAAAAGCCGCGTGGTATGCGCTAAAAAGTAAGTCAGCTGATATGAACTTGCTGATGACCCTGGCGGCCTTAGGAGCTGCCTTTATCGGTGAATGGCTAGAAGGGGCAACGGTTGTCTTCTTATTTGGCCTTGGTAATGCTTTGCAAACCTTATCAATTAATAAAACACGTCAATCTATTCGCTCTTTGTTGCGTTTGGCACCAAAAGAAGCCATAGTCTTCAGGAATCAAGAATGGGTTAGTATACCTGTGAAAGATGTGGAGGTTGGAGAGCGTTTATTAATTAAGGCCGGTGAAGGAATTCCGCTTGATGGATTTATCGTTAAAGGCATATCTACTTTTAATCAGGCACCAATCACTGGAGAATCAATGCCAGTTGACAAAGAAGTGGGTGACACTCTCTTTGCTGGTAGCATCAATGAAACGTCCGTTGTTGAGATGGAAGTGACGAAGATAGGTTCTGACTCTACGTTGGCTCGTATTATTCATTTGGTCGAGGAAGCACAGGAAAAGAAAGCACCAACTGAACAGTTTGTAGAGAAATTCGCTCGAATCTATACTCCAATTGTAATTATAGTGGCACTTGCCGTTATCATTTTACCCCCTTTATTTACGGGAGAGTGGCAACATTGGTTTTACCGTGGTCTGGAATTATTAGTTATTGCTTGCCCCTGTGCCTTGGTTATTTCTACCCCTGTTGCCGTGGTCTCTGCTATTGGTAGTGCGGCTCGTCATGGTGTATTAATTAAAGGTGGTGCTGCGCTGGAAATCATTGGTCATTTGAAACAGGTAGCTTTTGATAAAACGGGAACGATTACGACAGGAAAGCTACATGTTGAGAAAATCCTTACTCTCCAGCAACATACCGAAACAGAGATTCTTGCCAAGGCGGCAATGATAGAGCAATCCTCTCATCACCCAATTGCTTCTGCTATCTTATTGCATGCAAGGGCAGAAGGCATTCTAGCACAGGATTCTGATAATCATCAAACCCTTGTCGGTAAGGGTGCTAGTGCTACGTTGGCTGGCATTACGTATTTGGCGGGAAATGAAAAGCTGTTTACCGAACATGGAGTTGAACTAGCTCTTTTACAGGATCAAATTAAAGAAGAGCAACAGGCTGGTAAAACGATCGTGTTGGTTGGTACGACGAATGAAATTTGGGGTGCACTTATCATTTCTGATACCATTCGCCCAACGAGTCAAAGGGTGATGCAACAATTGCATGGTATTGGTGTAAAAACCTTGTTGCTTACTGGTGATAATGTAGGGGCGGCCCAACATATGGCACAAAAGGTAGGCATTGGACACGTGCAAGCAGATTTGTTGCCAGAAGATAAGCTAGAGGCAATAAAGGTCGCTAAAAAACGGGAAAGCGGCACGATTGCTATGGTAGGTGATGGTATTAATGATGCTCCAGCGCTAGCCACTGCCGATGTTGGTATTGCGATGGGCGGAGCGGGTACGGATACCGCTATGGAAACAGCAGGAATTGTATTGATGGCTGATGATCTAGAAAAATTACCGTATGTTATTGGGCTTAGCCAACAAGCACTAGCGATTATCAAGCAGAATATATATTTCTCCTTGTTGATCAAAGCGATAGCACTTCTTTTGATCATACCAAACTGGCTCACGCTTTGGATGGCAGTTATCAGTGATACGGGAGCAGCGATGATTGTCATTCTCAACAGTATGAGATTGCTAAGAAAGTAACCTAAATGATAATGAAATAGTTCATAGCTACAAGAACAAAAAATGGTACTGTTCGTGGCATAAACAGGGAAAAACGGGGCACTCTAGGGCTATATTCATCAAAAAGTAAGGAGTGTCCTGTATGATCAAAAAACTGGGTGGACGTCGTTTTTACCTGTTTATTTTGTTTGTAGCCATTTTAGAGCTTACCATGATGGGCCTACATTCCTTGGAAGGCAAAAAAGCAACTCACAGTAATCAGACACATGTACTAGCTGAGGAAGTGAAGAAGCCATCGCTTGTCGTGGAGCATCAAGTAAAAGGAAATGATCTTGAATTAAAATTGGTAGTTCAGGGATTCCAGTTCTCTTTGGAAAACATGGGAAAAGATAATAAAGCAGGTGAAGGTCACGTTCATTTATATATGGACGGGAAAAAAATAGCCAAGATTTTTGGTCCGCAATTTACCTTAGCTGATGTGGCTCCCGGAAAGCACAAAGTAGAAGTAGAACTAGCCCATAACAATCATGAATCGTATGGTGTCAAACAATCCTTTGAAATTGTAGTGAACTAAGCGAATGGAAAAAAGAGGGCGAAGTCACAAGTGCGACTCCGCTTCCATAGGAAAAAGCTGTGGAGTCTATAAGAGACAATCCACAGCTTTTTGCTTTTTGCTCCGTCATTCGTTATTATAGGTAGTTTATGGTTACGTGTTGTGCATCTTGAGGTAGGGTAATCACCGTAGTTGGGTAGGTGATTACTTGAAGTAACATCGCTTTTTCAGGACGATCCTCTACGACATGGATGACATAAGCACCGTCAGTCTCTTGCTGGACATTGTCAATCTTGATAGAATAGCCACTGGTAGAGCGTTCACCGAGCGCAATGGCTACATAGGTGAGATCATTTTCATGAATCAGTTGATAGCCACCCTGCTCTTGTATATTGGCAAGCGCCATATCTACAGAAACTGGGTAGGGAGTAGGAGCAATGCTAAAATCACTCATGGATACAACTCCTTTTTGGTGAGGTTGTTGGTTATTGTGAGGCACAGAGGTATCCTGAGCTGTAGCAGTTGGGGTCATGTTGGCGTAGACTAGGATTCCTCCAATTAGCAATAAACCTGCTAATACTTGTTTCATTCTCTATCCCTCCTATGATTTCCTCCATCTACCGTTACGAATAGAGGTGAGCTTCATGAATTTATATACATGCCTGGATATGTTGTCAGAGCGTACAATTGAAGAAATGATCCAGGAACAAAATCGCCGATTGAACATTTTGTCTGACAAATCGTTGATTGATCGATTGCAAGATCCAGCTTTCTGTCAATCAATATGGAAAGCATTAACAGAGCACGAGCGTAAAGCAGCGGCTCTTTTTTATACAAATGCTCAACAAGGTTTTATACGTAAACGTGACTTTGAGACAATCACTCAACAAGATATTCTGCTCACAGCGGGTCTAACAAAGCTACGTAGGCTAGGTATTGTTTATACAGTCCGCAAAATGTGGAGCGAAGTGGGCTATATGATGCCATTTGAATTGCGCAAGAATATCTACCCTGTTAGTAGTCAAACACGCAAAAAAAGGATAGAACCATCGGTAAAAGAGGATGCCATCCAATTTGTATTTTCCTATCCACTTCCAGCAGGACGCGGTATTCATTTGGACATGCTTGCCTTTCTCCTGTTCTTAAGGGAACAATCGGTATCTTTGACACAAAAAAATGGAATACCCCGACGAATGATTCTCAAATGGATGGAACGCATATCCTTAAGAGACGAACATATGCGGGGGTGGTTTTCAAATCTTATGCCGCCCGAAGTAAAGCTGGATGATCAATCGCCCGTTTCTTTTCTCTTTGATCTCTCCTTACGAATGCGGTTTGTCTATCTCCAAGATAAAAGAATTTGCTTACACCACGCAATATTAAATGATTGGTTGTGCAAGAAAAATGTGGAACAAATGGAGGAGATGAGAGAGCATCTGCTACGATTCTATGCACCAAAAGAGGCATGGGAGGAAGCATTTTTGTTCGAGTGGCAGTTGCTGGACGAGGGGTGGCACAGGGTAGATGGAATTCTTGCCAAACTAACTCAAATAGGTTATAAATTACCAGATCATGCTCAAGAGCAATTGAAAGAGATCTGGTTACATCCCTTGCTTGGTTTGGGAATGATTCAGCTTGGGGAAGATAACCAACAGAATCTATGGATGCGTCATAATCCCTACTATCAGGAAAAAGGGGATCATCAGCCAAAGTGGTATATGGATTCGACTGGAGAAGTAATGATACCACCAGACATTGTTTTAGCTCATTTATGGGAGCTGAGCCGTTTGGGTGAGATGAATGTTGCGGGAGATTTTATTACATGCAATCTTACCTTCCAACGCGTGCAAGCTTACTTATCTGAAGGCGGTAGTGTGGATCAAATTCAACAATTTCTCCAAGAACATACAGCACATCCGGTACCAGAATCTGTAGTTCAATTACTAGCAAAATGGGCAGGGGAAGCCAAACAACTTTCCTTTGAGCAGGTGGTTCGTTTCAAAACAACAAGTCCCACGTTGTTAGCTGAATTACGTGATATAGGAATGCTTACTCCGTATATGCAGGAGGTTATTTCTCCTGTTGCTTTTCTAATTCCTACATCAAGGTTGGATGAATTCGTTCGATTGCTTAAGGAATGTGGGTATGAGCCGCAATCAGGCGAAATTCGTCGGTTTCAGTCTTTGGGAGCTGTAGGCTCCAAATCCGTTGAGGATGATTGTGATACCCCTCAAATTTCACTAGGGAATAGCACGGATAGGGAAGGCGTATTCCCCTTGGTGGCTCCCTTTTTTGACTTTAAGGTGGAAAATATTTTTCCTGATGTGGGCGAAGCTATTCCTGGATTGTCAACTCTACCAAAAATGTGGACGGAGCATTATCAGAGCTACCATCCCAATACAATACGTATCATCCTAAAACGAGCTCAAGAGCTTCGGCTGGAAGTGCAATGCCAAACATTTCGAAGTGATGAATGGACAGGCAAGGTGCAGGAGGTTACTTTGGAACATGGCTATTGGGAAGTACGTTTGATGTCAAAAGACAGATCATGGAGAGGCAAAGTGGATGAAATAAATCGTTTACGTATCCTCATTCCAGCGTATTTATAGGAAAATAAAACAGAAAGTGTGTGTTGTTTAAATCTTTCCTGTGCGTCCAGATGGGTTTTCGTGCTAAAATGATAGTAGGTTTGCCTGTAAAGGAGGTAAAACATGATAGATATACCAATTGAATTGGATATGGCCAGCTTGCTGCTGGAAGCTGACGACTTGGCCATTATGATAAATGAATCACAAGAAGTGAATGATTATTTACAAACGAAGCAAGCTATGGAAAATGATGAGGCAGTATCGTTATACGTCAAGCGCTTTGAACGTAAGAAGCAAGACTATGAAGAAGTGCAACGATTTGGCAAATATCACCCTGATTTTCACAAGGTAATGGCAGAGATTAGGGAATTAAAGCAATCATATGAAGCGTTGCAAACTGTCCGGGAATTTAAGAAAGCGGAAACTCGCTTAGATCAGTTATTGTATCAAGTTGGCCGTGTCATAGCAGATTCTGTATCAGAGAGTGTTAAAGTACCTAGCAATAACCCAATTATGGAGGCAATGGCCAGTGGGTGCGGTACAGGTGGCAGTTGCGGCTGCGGTAATAAAGCTAAAAAACACGCGTAATATACGATACTGCTAATAACACAACAGAGCTCATCAAACTACGTCTCTCGTTTTGTTGAGAGGCGTAGCAGAGCCTGTATACATAGGATGGCCAGTAGAGGAAGGAGTTTGTCAGGGTACGATGAGACTAAAAAGATTGGGAGTAGCTGTCTGGATTAAAAATCCACGCGTTGCGAAGAATTTACGAAAATTCGGCACCATTCATTACGTATCCAAGAGACTTAATTACGTTTCCATGTACGTGGATGCAGACGAAATTGAGCAAGTGATACCACAATTGGAACGTCTTCACTTTGTGCTAAAGGTAGAGCGTTCACATCGCCATGAAATTCCAACAGAGTATAACAATTCGAAGCCTGATAAAGCGAAAGAATTTGATTATCAATTAGAGAAAAATCAGTTGATGGCATTGGCAGAATCGTTAATCAGTGATCCTTCATCGGTTGGAAGGACAGAACAACAGGCGTCAAGATCTGTGCCGGTTCAGAGCTAGCAAATCGTGTTTATCTGAATAAAACACAGAGGCTTTTCCCATCTATCAGTAAGATGTAATGGGAAAAGCCTTTTATTATTTCATTTACATTAAGCATCTGATATGTGGTAAAAGTGCAAAAGTGAAATTTGTTTCACTTTTTTGTGATTGTGCCACGTGGTATGATAAGGAAATAAGGATGAGGTAAGGTAAAATATTACAGCGTATTTTGAATGCGCTTACAAAAATGGACAAAGAGAGAGCGAGGGGACAAAAACAGGATGAAACTAGATATTAACTGCGATATGGGAGAGATGTTTGGACAGCATCGACTCGATGAGGATTTGGGAATTTTACGCTGGATTACATCGGTCAATATTGCCTGTGGTTTTCACTCCGGGGACCCACATGTGATATGCCGAACGGTAGAAGCAGCACTAAAACAAGGCGTAAAAATTGGTGCTCATCCAGGTTACCCTGACGTTCACGGTTTTGGGCGTCGTTCTATGAATTTGTCCATGCGTGAAGTATATGAGTTGGTTTTATATCAGGTGTCTGCTTTGGAAGGAATTACGAGGGCACTGGGTGGAACATTGCATCATGTCAAGCTGCATGGGGCTCTATACAACGAGGCAGCCGAGCGACCGGAATTGGCGGAGGCTGTTGTAAGAGCCATTACAGATATTCGAGATGATTTAATTTTGTACGCTTTATCGGGTAGTTCACTAGTTCAAGTTGGTTTGGAGAATGGTCTGTATGTGGCCGAGGAAGTATTTGCTGACCGCGCGTACTTACCTAATGGGCGTCTAGCTCCACGTGAATTGGAAGGAAGCATCTTAATCAGTAAAGAGGAGCAATTGCATCAGGCAAGCCAGTTAGTAAAAGAACAACGAGTAAGAACGGTAGATGGCAGTACGATCGAATTGGCCGCAGATACGCTTTGTATTCATGCGGAAAGCTCTGATTCTTTGCATGTGCTAAAGGAATTGCATCGATGGGCTAAACAAAATGAGGTTTGTTTAGAGGCAATCGCAGTTTATTAAAGGGGAAGGTGACTTAGGTCGCCTCCCTATCATCAGATTTTAGCCTATGACAGAGGGGCAATTGAAAAAGCATTTCAATTGCCTCTTTTTCTTATTTAATGATCGAGAGGGAGGAATATTTCTGAAAAATAAGTTAATTTATTTTTTACAAAACACATTATTGCAAACCATGTTTCCATTTGTAGGAGGTGCTACCTCTCCTGTCATTCCAGGTGCCCACAGTGTTACAGTCCAATTTTTTGATGGAAAAGCAGGTAATTGGCTATCTACCAAAAACCCCGTACAATATCGGGCGGCTACTATGTATGGGAATGACAGCCTAGCACCTATAGCGTGGGGTGACCCTAGGCAGGGAACGGGCTGGTATCATATGTACAAGCCTGGAGAGATTACAGGAAAGCAGATTAATGGCATGTTTGGGGACGCCAAATTTGTTATTCGCATCCCAGACGATTGGAATGGAAAACTGGTGGTAGCTGGGATACCAGCAACACGAAATGAAACATCAACCGATCTGTTATTTAGTGATGATGTTCTTACGAAAGGATATGCTTTTGCAGCTATCGATAAAGGAACACAAGGGGAAAACGATCCAGATGATCCACTAGCAAAAGTAAAAAATGCACTGGTAGCAGAAGAAGACAGCCTAGCCAAATGGCATTTGTGCTTTCGACAGGTAACGAAAGCAGCCCAATCATATTTAGTCAAGCATCATGATAATCAATTGATTTCAGTGGAAGATGTCACCAATCCGGCTCATATCTTGCTCAATGAACATCATCCTATTCCTACCTATGCTATTGGAATTTCTAATGGTGGTTATGTGGTACGCTATGCGCTTGAACATGACGATCCAAAATTGACTGGAGAACCAGCTCTATTTGATGGTGGAGTAGATTGGGAAGGTGTGCTATGGCAAGCAGAGGCCCCTAATTTGATCAGTTCACTCACCACTGTGGTTCAAAAAGCACATGCTGCTTTATACGAGACAGGGGAAGTACAGCAGCGGGCGCGTGAATGTATCTATGCTGCTGGAATGCCTAAAGGATCTGAAAAGTTATGGTCGTATTATGATCAGCTCTATTGGTTTGTTAGCCTAAATATTTATCGAGATAAGTTTGATCCCACAGCGACTGACAGATTGGCTTGGCAGGATTACCTTTGCTTTGATCAAGCTGGCATACGTGACCGGTGTCATGACCATGCTTTTGCTTCTTATGACTATAATAGTAGGCCCTCATCCGTCAAACAACAAATTCAACAGATTGCAAATACAGGTTGTATACAAGCCCCGCTTATTTCACTTGCTGGTACGTGGGATGCCCTAACCTTTCCTGACCTGCATGCAAAAGCCTATGAGGAATTAGTCCTACAAGCAGGCCAAGCAAATAAACATCGAATGTACATGATTGAGCAGGCTAATCATATTGACGGTTTGGTTTGGAGTAAGGTTGATTCTGAGCACGAACTTCAACCTATGCTACCATATGCACACCAGTGTTTTGATTTACTTGTCGAATGGGTAGAAAAGGGAAAAAAACCGCCTGCTAGTAAAACGATTCCACCTCCGACTGACCCAACGAATGTAATTGATCTAGTGACTGGAAAAGAACGGAAACCGTTAAGGTAGGTTTTAAAATGCACATAACTCTATTTCGCTAAGAAACGCAGAGATTTTCCTGTTGGTATGCAGGCTTATTCTGCGTTTCTTCTTATTTCATTTGAAATCGATGTGTCACAGTAGAAAACGACTATGATACAATTTATAAAGAAGTTTCTTGCATTAGCCGATTGTACCAGTAGAGGAATTATTATTCAGCTTTGGCCTGGGAAGTAGTGGGGAGAGTACTACATGAAAGCAATACATAAGAAAAGCTTAGCTGTATGTGTAAGTTTAATGATCTGTTTTGTGGCGATAGGAGCCTATATAAAATCGCCTGAGATTATGGATTTTTTGTCTTCTTTACAATCGGAGTCTATATTCCATAACAATGGGACATCGGCAGATCCATTTCGTAAAGAAGAATTGTTACCGCCTGTCGTCAAAGAGCTTAATCCTTCCTATATGATTAACGCAACATTGTCGGCAGATAAGGCGGTAGTAGCAGGAACCGTTACCATGACTTTTGATAATCCACAGACGGACAAACTCTATCTGTATTATTACGGTTATAGCTGGAACAACAACAAAATTTCAACGATTCGCTGGCAAGGAAAAAGTATACCATTTAGCCGTCGTGACCCTGTCATTGTGCTGAACAACCCAGCTAAAGAAGAAGAACGTACCCAGCTAGAAGTAATTTTTGAAACACCGATCCCGCGAGAGCCGACCCGATTTGGTGTGCATGAAGGAATCTGGACTCTTACACACTGGTATCCTATGCTTGGAGCCATGGATCAGCAAAAACGCTGGTACGAACCACCACAGGTCATTGGCTATGGGGATCCCTATATTTATCATTATGCAGATTATGATGTTACCATGGTGGCTCCTTCTACATTTGAATGGGTAACTTCATGGGGGAGAGGTAAGAAATCCAGTAAGGGAGAAGGACACTCTACCTACCATTTTACGGGTAAAAAGCTACTTAATTTCACGATGGTAGGTAGTCCGTTATATAAAGTAGAAACGGTTAAAATTTCTCCCAAGCTGACGTTAGATATTGCTTCGACGGATGTAGCCCATTTAGCTACATTAAAGGATATTGCGATACATGTACTACCTATCTATACCAAACTATTTGGAGAGCTTCCTTATCCCCGAATCGGTATAGCAGAGACAGGGAATCGAACAGTATATGCCATGGAATACGCCAATATGGCTATTATTGCTAAGCAAATGTTTACCGCTAATCAGGTTGAGCATTGGTTACCGCATGAGCTAGCGCATTTGTGGTGGTACAATTCTGTAGAAAATATTGAACCGTATACAGGCTGGATGGACGAAGGGCTAGTGGAGGCAAGTGTATCCTTTTATTATCGGGAACGCTTTGGAGAGAAAGCGGCAGCAAAAATAGTAGCTGAATACCAGGCAGATGCTAACAAGTTGGCAAAAGCTTATCCATATGGGAAACTCTCCAATCATCTGACTCAATTTAAGAATTACTATGAATTTAATTGGACGTGGTACTCCAATGCTGCACTATTGTACGATCATTTACGAAAGCAGTTGGGAGATCAGTTGTTCTTTGACTTTTTAAAAAGAGTACAAAGTAATTACCACCATCAAGTCATTGGTCCTGAACATTTGGATCAAGCATTAGGCCAAACCTTACGAGCAGAAGCACAGTATTTTGTACCCAATGTCCATAAACAAAATCAACAAAGCTTTATCCCATTAGCTGCTGAGTATTATGTGGATATGGTTGTAGGCCAAACTCATTTTTATCCAGCTACAAGGGCACGTATCCGTAATCAAGTTGTTTATCTGCCTCTACGAGAAACCTTGGAACAACTAGGGTTTAAGGTAACATCGAATCAAACCAACCGCACCATTCGAGCAGAATCGAAGCGTAATGTAATTGTTTTCCATGAAAAATCAGATCGTTATGTATTAAATGGCATGGAGCAAAAAATGCCGGTTCCATTGTTAGAGTGGCACGCACGTAGCCTATTCCCTCTGGCTTTGCTGGACGAGGGATTGGGATATCATGTTACATATCAAGAGGAAAAAAGAAAAGTCACTATTCAATAATAATGGCGGAGGAAATACACCATGCAACAGACCAACATCATTCTCATTGGCTTTATGGGCACAGGTAAGTCAACAGTAGGTGAACAGTTAGCACAACGTCTAAACTATGAGCGATGTGACCTCGACGAAGAGATCGTCAAAACAGCTGGGAAAAGCATTTCGCAAATCTTTGCTGAAGATGGCGAAGAGATGTTTAGACAGTGGGAAACCGATGTATTACTCCGATTGGTGGACGGGAATCGTCGAGTGATTATCACAGGTGGAGGGGCTGTGTTACGGCCTGGGAACGTTCAGGTAATGCTCCAACATGGCAAGGTTGTAGCACTTACTGCTGATGAACAAGAGATTATACGCCGGGTTGAGCGAGATCAGGATAGACCACTTCTTCAAGGGAATGTTAGAGAAAAGGTGCGGGGACTGTTACAGGCACGGGCAGGAGCATACGATTTTGCGCCCGTTCAAGTAGATACAACAGGGAAAACGATAGAAGAAATTGTCGATGAAATAAAGAACGCGTAACGATTGAAATTGCCCTTCTTCGGTAAAACTAAAGCCAAGGAGGGATGCGCGATGTCATCACAAGAATACGTAAAGTACATGACCAAGCGCTTTGTGCAGTATTTGGAGACACCAAAGGAAGAACGTCGACGTCAACGTGAAATGCCACGTGAACCCTGGTCCTCGAAATGGTTTGGCGCAATCCCGATGTCCATCAAGCTATTGTTTAAAAAATAACATCTGGGGGTTCCTATGCCAAAAGTAGCTGTAGAAAAATCGTTATCCCATGTGAGCACGATGTTGCGTCGTAACGGATTTGATGTGGTCGAATTAGGGAATTGGCAACAGATGGTAGATGCTGTGGTCATTACAGGCATGGATGAAAACTTGATTGGAGATCAGTCCAAAAGCATTGCTGGAGCACCAGTAATCAATGCGGAGGGCATGACGCTAGATCAAATTTTTCATCAGGTAAATGAGCGATGCTCGCCTGCTGACAATGGTTTTCGTTGAATAAAAGGAAAAACGGTGGTATTCTCCAAAATGTCAAAGGAGATAGCCACCGTTTTGTTGTTTTTTTCCTAAAAAGTACTGGGCTGTGAGGTGTGTACGATACTGCCCACTTGTTCAATGTATGAGTAAGGTAAGAAACGCAATCCAGAGTCCCAGACACCTATGTAAGGCTCATTATCCCAGACATGAACGGTTCCAATGGTAAAGGGGGCCATCACTTCTTTCTCGAACAGATCGGCTGTAATAACAATAGGCTCGTTCGTTTTTTGCTTGAGTAAGTAGGTAAGTTCCTGTGTCCGGGTAGTGGGACGATTTACTCTTGCTGTTAACCAATCAATGCGGGAAAAAGGGTCAGCTTCCGTAGACAGGATTGTTCGACTCAAGGTTAATTGAGCTTCTTTGTTCACCAGCTTCTGACCAGCTAAACGTTGCATAACAGAAGGATCAGGCTTCAGACGAGCAGGGAACTTTTCGCCAGATTTAGCGTCGATGTATTCATGTGAATCTTTTAGGGGAATGCGCCAAAACGATGTAAAACCATCATAATATAACTCCGCGCTCGCATCTTTTGGGGCCAATTTTTTATCAAACAACGTATATTCGCCAAGCCCATATTCCATCAGTACAAATTCAGGAGTGACTTTGCTTGCTGACTCCTGTGACTCTGCGACGACCATATAACCAAGTGGTTTTCCTTTGTCTTTCATTGTTACCAACCATTCATGTAAACCAGGACCTAATGTTTGTATCTCGATGGTAGCATGTTTCCAGGTTTTGAACTGACTATCTTTTTCTTCCAATTTTTTCATCCATGTCTGTATGTGTTGAGTAAAAGATGTAGTCCATGGACCTTCTTGGGCAGCATGAGCTTGAGAAGAGGGAAGCGAGAATAGGAGGAGCAACAACAAGAATCGGCTCGCTAGTGAACGTAGTTTCATACACAGAGACACCATCCCTTCGTAAGGTACGTTACCTATTGTAACCAAATGTCACCAAAAGATTTGTTGGTTGCTGTCAGCGCGTCCCCATTTTTCTTCGCTGTTGTTTTACAAATTTCTGCGCTATGTAGAATCAGGTCTAATGGAGTGAATGAAAGGTTAGATTGGCGGTAAATTGAACAAATAAAACAAGCCACCGTTAATTAGCTTAACTTCAACACGTGGTTCATGCTGCCAACGCAATTCACTCATTCGTCGTTCTTTCTCTTCCTCTACACTACTTGCTTTCCATTCTCCTTGGTCTATTTGCTCTTTTGGTGTTTCTGCAATGCCATTTAATCGTAAAAAATCAAGAATTCTCCCGCCACTTTCCACATGTTCCTCAACTGTTGTCGGTGGTGATGGCGGAAGTGCTACAGGAATGGATGCATCAGCCAATGGTGCCGGGCGGTTTACAGAGAGCAAATGCCCTAGTGCAGAAGTGGAACCAGACAAAGTAGGGTCAGAATTTGCGGTTGGTTTCATTTGTTCAATACCAATAAATTGGCTGTCTACATGGGAAGAAGAGTTCACAATTTCATTGGAATTGTCTGTAGGATACTCTAGCTCGTCTTCTTTCTCAGTAGCCTTTGTAGAAACGTTAGCCTTTTCTTCTTCTAGTGCCACATGCTTGTAATACTCCTCTAATATATCTAACTCTTCTTGAAGGCGTAAGCGAGCTTGGTCTGCCCAATCATGATCTTCTCCCTCCAAGAAATGGTACACTTCACTTTTTGCCATTTCAATCGCTTGGGGAATGTCCAAACGGCGATCCAAGGTATAAAAATAATCAGGTATAGCGGGTGTAAGTTGCAGACGCATGAGAAACGGATAAAAATCTTGTACAACCCGCGCTTGATGTAGATTTATCCCGAGAGAGAGGAGGAAATCCCGTTTTTTGTCACAGATAAAAGAAACTTTAATATTTAGGTGGAGCCAAGGAGTTAACGGTGTCGAGCGACGTGTCGACATACTTGTTTTTTGTAAAATACCCTTGGGAGTTTCGTACATACAGACAAAGCGACCATGTTTATAGGTAGATTCAAAGATTTGTTGCAAACGCTTCGAACCAAAATGAATATGCTCAGCCCGTAGTTCTTTTGGAATATCGGTCTGAGGAAAGAAAAGGGTTAGGTGAAGCGGCTGAGGGACAATATTCATTTTCTCCACCCAAGACCAGTAAAAAGGGCGATTGCCGATATCCTTATCTACGTCTTCGGGAAGTTTTACAGTAACATAGTCGGGATGATTTTCAACCACGTGCGACTGAAAGGCAGCAAAATACTTTTCTACGAATTCTCTTACTTCCGTTTGTTGCATGAGAGGAACTTCCTTTCTCAGGTAAGGATTAAGGTGTGAGAATTTCCTGTACCACTGATTGCAAAGGTGCTTATGATTGAGGAAGTGATTGTGGTTGGTTTTGCAACTCTCTCGTACCCTGACGTAGAGAGCGAAGAACACTCCCCATGTTATCCATCTTTAGTGCTATTTCTTTGTTAGAGCGAGAATCCATGATGATTTCTACGAGGCTTTGCTCTAAAGACTTTGTTAAAGCAAGTCGTTCTACGATATCATCTAGCTCACCAATAACCATTTCAAATAAATCAATTTTTTCATAGAGCAAGCGCAGAATATGTTCTTCTATCGTATCTGTGGTAGATAAGTTATAAATGAACACATCTTTTTTTTGACCGAGACGGTGTACACGTCCGATTCGTTGTTCAATGCGCATCGGATTCCATGGCATATCATAGTTGATGACGTGATTGCAAAATTGTAAGTTAATTCCTTCTCCACCAGCCTCAGTCGCGATGAGTACCTGTGCACGATTTTGAAATAGATCGGTCATCCAGTCTTTTTTACTACGCTTAAAACCACCCCGAAATGGTACGGATGTAATACCGTTCTCGCTTAAATATTTTTGTAGATAGTTTTGCGTGGCACGATATTCTGTAAATATGATCACTTTGTCGTTGATTTGTTTTAGCAACTCTACGGTTTTTGCCGCTTTAGAATGTGTCTCAATTTGTTTAATCATATCCACTAGGCGCATGATTTCCGCACGTTTAGGAGAGTCCTCAGGAGCTTTTTGATGCATATGATATAACGTCATAAAGGCAGCTTCACGACTGGAGCATACCTCTCGCTGTAACGTTAATAGGGCAAGGGCATTGACCTTACCTGTCTCCTGCTGGTATCTCTCCTTGACGAATTGAGTCACACCATCATAGAGCGCACGTTCCTCAGGAGACAAATCAATGGGGATGGACTGAACACGCCGTGAAGTAAAATGGACGCCCCCGTCACTGCGACGATTACGGATCATGATTTTTTTGATTTCCTTTTGCAATTGACCGCTGTTCTTAGCCTGACGCTTGCCATTTACATAAGTGGATGAGAAAGACTGCGTATGACCTAAATGACCAGGACGCAGTAAGTTAATCAAATTGTAAAGCTCATCCATCTCATTTTGAATAGGGGTTGCTGTCAACAAGAGACAATATTTTTTCTTGATCTCTTTAACGAACTGATAGTTTTTGGTTCGTTTGTTTTTTAGCTTGTGTGCTTCATCAATGATTAACATATCGTAATCAATATCTAGGACATGGCGGCGATGCGGGTCTCGTTTAGCTGTATCAATCGAGGCGACAATTACATCGTATTGGCGCCACATGTACTCCTTCTTCTGCGGCATAGCAGGAATGCCAAATTTCTGATTAAGCTCTTTGGTCCATTGAATTACGAGAGAGGCGGGCACAAGGATCAGAATTTTTTTGGCTAAACCGCGCACCATGTACTCTTTCATAATAAGTCCTGCTTCAATTGTCTTGCCCAGCCCCACTTCATCTGCCAGGATAGCTCGACCTCTCATCTGATTTAAGACGCGATTGGCGGTTTGGATTTGATGGGGAAATGGTTCAACGTAAGGTAGATATTTTAAACATTGAAGCTGGTCAAAATCGGTTACCACCATTGCTTCCTCAGCCTGTAATGCGAGCTGAAACAACTCCCATTTATTCCATGGCCCATCCTGTTGAATTAATTCTTCCAATGGAGCGGCCCAGCTCGTATCAAAAGAAAGTGAGAAATTCGTCATAAATGGGTAATTCCCTTCTTTATGTAGTAGATAATAGAGTTTATTCTATTTAAAAACGAACATTTATGTATAAAACGCATTTTAATGTTAATAAATAATTGCTGGTTTGCAAATTTCTGTTTTCTTCTTTCCAAAGTCATGTTAGGATAAAGAAGGAAAGCAGGAAGATACGTTATAGTATGCGTTTCTTTCATAGATTTTATGTATAATAACCCTTCTTTTGCGAATGAAGGTAGTAGGGAGAGACTGCAAGTATCATCTGTGCAGCGCCGAAGGAGCAAACCAGAAATGGTGAATCTCTCAGGCAAAAGAACCTCTACTGGACGCACCTCTGGAGAGAGCTTTTTTCATAGAAGCCACCAAAGGGGAAACCTGCTTATTGGCAGGGTAACTCTCAGGTACCGGGACAGAGAACTTGGAGAGCGGGCGCTTATTTGCGTTGGCTGTCACAGGTTCGCTGTCTTTTTTTGTACTATCAGAAACAATAAATATTTTATGGACGATAGTATAGTGCAGCTTAAAACTCTGCCGGCGCCAAGTTTACTTTACGTGAAAAACAAAGAGACGAAGAAAGCGAGTGGTTACATGTCAGAGTTGAAGCAAACGCCATTGTATCCTATCTATGCTACATACGGAGCCAAAACCATTGATTTTGGCGGCTGGGACTTACCTGTTCAGTTTAGTAGCATTACGCTAGAACACGAAGCGGTTCGTACTAAAGCAGGGCTATTTGATGTATCCCACATGGGTGAAGTGGAAGTAAAAGGGGAAGGTGCCCTGTATTACTTGCAACGCTTGACTACGAATGATGTATCTAAATTAGAAGATGGTCAGGCTCAATATGCGGCAATGTGTTATCCAGATGGAGGTACTGTTGATGATCTGATCATTTATAAAAGACAAGATAATGATTACTTGCTGGTCATTAATGCTGGCAATATTGATAAAGATTTTGCGTGGATGCAGGAAAATCTAACGGAGAATGTCACCATTGAAAATATCTCTCCACAGATGGCTCAACTTGCGATTCAAGGTCCGCTTGCTGAAAATATCTTGCAGAAACTAACGGATACGGACCTGCAAGAGATCGGCTTTTTCCAGTTTAAAGAAAACGTTTCCATTGACGGTGTTAACGCGTTGGTATCTCGTAGTGGTTATACCGGAGAAGATGGTTTTGAATTGTATGTAGATCAAGCAGATGCCATTGTCCTATGGGAAAAATTATTGGTGAGTGGCAAAGACGATGGTCTGGTGCCATGCGGGTTAGGTGCGCGTGATACCCTGCGCTTTGAAGCCAAGCTACCGTTATATGGTCAAGAGCTATCAAAAGAAATTACTCCAATCGAGGCAGGCATTGGTTTTGCTGTAAAGGTAGATAAAGACGTGCCTAGCATTGGACATGATGTATTATTGGAACAGAAAACAAACGGAGCACCTCGCAAGCTGGTTGGAATAGAAATGGTTGATCGCGGTATTCCTCGTACTCATTATCCAGTATTTATTGGGGATGAACAGATCGGGGAGGTTACTACTGGAACACAATCGCCTACCTTAAAAAAGAATGTAGGGCTAGCATTGATCCAAACAGCTCACGCCATTCTTGACAAAGAGGTAGAAGTAGAGATTCGTGGCAAACGTCTGCGTGCGAAAATTATTGCTACTCCATTTTATAAACGGCCTAAAAAGTAAGGAAATCGAGAAGTTAAATCAGAGGGGGAGCCATCCGTGACATATCGTTATCTACCAACAACGGAACAAGATAAGAAAGAGATGCTGGAATTTCTGGGTGTTTCCAGCGTGGATGAATTGTTTTCCGATATACCTGAAGAAGTACGTTTTCCAAGAGAACTAGCAATAGACGAAGCACTATCTGAACCAGACCTTGTGAAATTCATGGGAGGATTGGCTTCTAAAAATGCTAACTTCACAACTCACGTAAACTTTTTAGGAGCTGGCGTGTATCAGCATTATGCACCGAGCACCGTTAACCATATGTTATTACGCGGTGAGTTTTTTACCGCTTATACCCCGTACCAACCCGAGATCAGCCAAGGTGAACTACAAGCAATATTTGAGTTTCAAACGATGGTTTGTGAACTCACAGGCATGGAAGTAGCCAACTCCTCTATGTATGACGGGTACACGTCCATGGCGGAAGCGGCAATGATGGCGGCTGGTCACAAAGGCAAGCCCCGCGTGATTATCTCCAAGACAGTACATCCTGAGACACGCGCTGTACTAGATACCTATGCGTATGGTCAGCAAGTAGAGGTAGTAGAAGTAGACTTCACTCAAGAGGGGATCACCGATTTAACGCAACTTCAGGCTGCTTTAGAGGTTGAAACAGCGGCTGTACTGGTTCAATATCCAAACTTTTTTGGTAGCGTAGAAGATTTACGTGCGATTGAACAGCTCACTCATGAAAAAGGTGCCCTTCTAATCGTATCTTCCAACCCGGTAGCACTTGGCTTATTGGAAGCGCCAGGAAAATTGGGCGCAGACATCGTGGTCGGAGATATGCAACCGTTTGGAATTCCTGTTTCTTTTGGAGGACCTCACTGCGGATATTTCGCTACGACTTCAAAATTAATGCGTAAAATGCCAGGACGCATCGTGGGTCAGACCAAGGATGAAGATGGTAAACGCGGTTTTGTCCTTACCCTTCAAGCACGAGAACAACATATTCGCCGCGAAAAAGCGACTTCCAATATTTGCTCCAATCAAGCGTTGCTAGCGTTGGCGTCTTCCATTGCCTTAACTGGACTGGGGAAGCAAGGTGTGCAAGAAATGTCCCGAATGAACCTGCATAAAGCACATTATGCGAAACAGGTGCTATGTCAGTTAAATGGTGTGCAAGATGTATTCACAGCTCCATTTTTTAATGAATTCGTTGTCAAGTTACCAGTAGCGGTAGCTGATGTGAATCGTACCTTATTAGAAAAAGGCATCATTGGCGGTTATGATCTGGGTCTCGCTTATCCAGAGCTTGCCAACCATATGCTGATCGCCGTGACAGAGTTAAGAACCAAAGCGGAAATTGATCAGTTGGCAAAAGAAATGGAGGCGATTCTACATGCGTAACGACAAACAAAAAGAAATCATCTTTGAAATGAGCAAACCAGGACGTGTAGCCTACAGCTTGCCGAAAAACGATGTGCCGGAAGCAGAAGTATCCTCCTATTTGCCAGAGCATTTGATTCGATCAACGCCAGCAGAATTGCCAGAAGTCTCCGAATTACAATTGGTGCGTCATTACACAGAACTATCTCGTCGCAATCATGGCATCGACAATGGCTTCTATCCACTAGGTTCTTGCACGATGAAATATAATCCGAAAATTAATGAAGACATTGCTCGTTATGCTGGTTTTGCCCAAGTACATCCGTACCAGCCGGAAGAATCCGTACAAGGTGCTCTGGAAATGCTTTATAACTTACAAAATGAGTTGGCTGAAATCACAGGTATGGACGCCGTCACCTTACAACCAGCGGCAGGTGCAGCAGGAGAGTGGACAGGACTGCTGTTGATCCGTGCTTATCATGAAAGTCGTGGAGAAAAACGTACGAAGGTAATCGTACCAAACTCCGCGCACGGTACAAACCCTGCATCTGCAACGATCGCGGGTCTGGAAACCATCACGATTCCGTCTGATGATCGTGGGCTTGTTGATATTGAAGCATTGCGTCAAGCGGTAGGTTCAGATACGGCAGCATTGATGCTCACCAATCCAAATACGCTAGGTTTATTTGAAGAAAATATTGTGGAAATGGCTAAGATCGTACATGAAGCAGGCGGAAAATTGTACTATGACGGTGCGAACGCCAACGCCATTTTAGGTATTGCTCGCCCTGGCGACATGGGCTTTGATGTTGTGCATTTGAATTTGCATAAAACCTTTACAGGCCCACACGGTGGTGGTGGTCCGGGAGCAGGTCCTGTAGGTGTAAAAGAAGACTTGATCCCATTCTTGCCTAAACCAATGGTGAAGAAGACCGAAGAAGGTAGCTTTGCCCTAGATTACAATATCCCAGCTTCAATCGGGCGAGTAAAAGGCTTCTATGGTAACTTTGGCATCCTCGTTCGCGCATATAGCTATATTCGCACGATGGGGCCAGACGGCTTGTTACAGGTATCTCAACATGCTGTGTTAAACGCTAACTATATGATGCGTAGGTTAGCTACTGCGTTTGAGCTTCCATTTGATCGAGTATGTAAACACGAATTCGTTCTCTCTGGTATTCGTCAAAAGAAATTAGGTGTACGTACTCTTGATATGGCTAAGCGTCTGTTAGATTTCGGTTATCATCCACCAACAATCTACTTCCCATTGATTGTAGATGAGTGCTTGATGATTGAGCCAACCGAAACAGAAAGCAAGGAAACGCTAGATGAATTTATTGACGTTCTGTTGCAGATTGCTAGAGAATGCGAAGAGACACCAGAAATGGTGCAAGAAGCACCACATACAACGGTAGTAAGACGACTGGACGAAGCTACAGCAGCGAGAAAACCAATCTTGCGCTACCAGCCAGAAGCCTAGATTCATATGTGTAAATAATCCCGTGTCCTTCGAATAGGTACACGGGATGTTTGTGTATGTGCCCCTGAAATAAGGTTTTTTGTTATCTTATTTTGGATGTATATCTATCACTCATAATAGCCAGATCCCTACTCTCAAATAATCCAGCCCATCCTTGTTTCAAGTTCCCATTTCAATTAAGATGAGTGTAGCTTTTTTTCAAAATACAGGTGGATATCCAACCGCATACCCTATACATAATCACAGATTAGGAAGTGTTATCCCATGATGCTATTCGAAGAACAAGTTCAAAAATATGAATATAAACTAAATGATACAGATGATCAAATCGTTGAATATATCCTTAAAAACAAAGAAGAGGCTGTTAAGCTATCGATACAGAATTTAGCGGCTAAGCATTTTACGGTACCGAATACGATTACAAGGTTATCAAAAAAATTAGGCTACGAAGGGTATTCCCAAATGAAAATTAGTTTGAAGGAAGAAATTAATCAGAAGGAAGAACCTACGAAGGATAGCCTTTCTTTTAACATACATAAAACATTTAGTATTATCGATCGGGATAAGCTAGTGATCGTTACAAAAATGATTCAGGAAGCGCATCGGGTCCTATGTTTCGCAGTTGGGGATACGACTCCTTTTTGTGAGATTTTGGTGAAATACCTTAAGGTTGCTGGAAAACAGGCGGAATATTATTATCATCGCCACGATATGATTCATGAGCTCAACCACCTTGAAGCAACCGATATTCTCTTCCTCATAAGCTTGTCGGGTGAAACACCCCAAATATTAGACATGGCTAAGTTAGCTAAGAAAAGAGGAGTTCGCTTAATAACCCTTACGCATTTTCACAAAAATTCCTTGCAGCAAATGGCAGATGCAAATTTGTATTGCTATTCCCCTGTTAGGAAGTTTAATGAGTATAATATCACCGATAAAACCCCAGTGATGCTTGTACTACGGGCATTAGCTGAAATTTATTGGACTACAGCAAAATGATGTGTAGAAATACACATGAAAGAGAATTAGAAATAGATATCTGTGTAAATTAAAGAAGAATCCAGCTTCTTTTTTTTTTTTTGCTAAGATGTAACCATATTGAACCACATATTTATGAAAGGGGTTACAATTATGTTACTAAGGAATTTAACGTCACCATCCTTAATTAGTACGAAGCAATCTTTTTCCTCTAAACAGGAAGTAATAAAGTATCTAATTAAAAAATTAGCGTCTGAAGGAAAAATCCACTCTGAAGAAGAGTTTTATCAAGCTGTAATGGATAGAGAAGCACTATCCCCTACTGGATTCGAGGGTGGTCTTGCAATTCCTCATGGTAAATCACTGGCGGTAAAAGAAGCAGCATTTGCTGTTGCAACACTCGAAAAGCCTATTGGTTCATGGGAAAGCGTCGATCCAAATAATCAAGTTGAATTGGTTATTTTGTTAGCGATTCCAAAAGTGGAAGAGGGTTCAACACATCTTTCCTTATTATCAGAGCTAGTGACAAGATTATCGAACGAGGAATATAAAAACAACTTACTGCAAGCAAAGACAAATAAAGAGCTTTACGAATATCTCGATGCATCACAACAAGAAGCACCAAATACAAGCAATGTTAAAAAGCTTGATAAAACAGTACTAGCAATCACTGCCTGTCCAGCAGGTATTGCACATACGTATATGGCGGCAGAAGCACTTGTCAAAGCAGGAAAAGAACTAGGTATCGATGTGTTTGTTGAAAAACAAGGTGCGAACGGTATCGAAGACCGGCACACCAAAGCTCTTCTTAAAAAAGCAGACGCGATTGTGTACGCGGTAGATGTAGCTGTAAAAGACGCAGAACGTTTTGACCACCTTCCAAAGGTGAAAACAACAGTGGCAGCACCACTAAGAAATGCTCAAAACATTTTAAAACAAGCGTTACAAATAGCTGAGAATTCATCAAAATCAGAATATGTCGATTCGAACGATTCTACTGATGAAACAGAAGGTAAATCTGTAAAAACAGAAATCAAAGACTCCCTATTAACAGGTATTTCATATATCATTCCAGTTATTGTTGCAGGTGGTATGACGTTAGCGGCGGCTGTCTTTATTTCACAAGCATTTGGTCTCCAAGAATTGTACGCAGAAGAAGGTTCATGGTTGTGGCTATTACGACAACTTGGTGGATCACTTTTAGGTCAGTTAATGATTCCTATTCTAGCAGCATACATGGCTTACTCAATTGCTGATAAACCGGCATTAGCACCTGGTTTCGCGGCAGGGATAGCAGCAAACTTAATTGGTAGTGGATTTTTAGGCGGGATGCTTGGTGGTCTATTAGCAGGTTATTTCTTAAAATACTTAAAAAAGATAGTAAAACCAAAGGGTACATTCGCTGGATTTGTTAGCTTTTGGTTTTATCCTGTAATCGGAACACTTGTTGTTGGTTCAATCATGTTATTTGTAATCGGTAAGCCGTTGGCATTCTTAAACGAAGGGTTAATTCAGTGGCTTAACGGAATGAACGGAGTAAACGCCATTATTCTAGGTGCAATCCTAGGTGCGATGGTTTCATTTGATCTTGGCGGTCCAGTGAACAAAGCAGCATATACGTTCTGTATCGGTGCGATGGCAAGTGGAAATTTTGTCCCTTACGCAACATTTGCATCTGTAAAAATGGTATCGGCATTCTCAGTAACAGGTGCAACAATCATTGGTAAAAAGTATTTTACAAAACAAGAACAAGAAGTAGGGAAACAAACATGGTTACTTGGATTAGCGGGAATAACTGAAGGTGCAATCCCGTTCATGATTAACGATCCACTGCGTGTTATCCCATCATTAATTGCAGGATCTGCGGTAACAGGTGCAATTGTAGCTTACTTTGATATCGGTTTAAATGTTCCTGGCGCTGGTATTTTCTCACTGGCATTATTACAAGGACAACCATTATTGCTAGCAGCAAGTATTTGGTTTGGAGCAGCATTAATCGGTGCACTAATATCAATGATTTTATTGATCGTGACCCGTAAAAATAAATTAAATAATGAGAGAATGAAATAAAAATGTGCAACAAGATGCAACATAAAGAATGGAGAGATTAGAATGAAAAACGTTCATATCGTTCCACATATGCATTGGGACAGAGAGTGGTATTTCTCTACGGAAGAATCTAGAATTTTATTAGTTAATAATATGGAAGAAATCATGGAGATGTTAGAAAACAACCCAGATTATCCTTACTATGTATTAGATGGACAAACTTCGATTTTAGAAGACTATTTCACAGTAAAACCAGAAAATAAAGAACGCTTGAAAAAGCTTGTTCAAGCAGGGCGATTAATTATCGGTCCTTGGTATACACAGACTGATGAGATGGTTGTAGGTGGAGAATCAATTGTACGTAACCTTTTATACGGAATAAAAGATAGTGAAGAATATGGGGAGTACATGAAAATTGGATATCTTCCCGATTCATTCGGACAATCAGCTCAGATGCCGATGATTTTGAACGGATTTGATATTTCGTATTCAATATTTTGGCGTGGTACTTCTGAACGTCATGGCACGGATAAAACTGAGTTTTATTGGAAAACGGACGATGGTTCAAAGGTGCTTGTACAATTATTCCCACTAGGGTATGCAATTGGAAAGTATTTACCAGAGGACGAGAAAGAACTTCAAAAACGAATTGATAAGTACTTCACTGTGCTTGATCATGGGGCAACAACAGACAACATCATTTTACCGAACGGGCATGACCAAATGCCGATTCAAAAAAATATTTTTACCGTTATGGAAAAACTGCGCAAGCTCTACCCAGAACGTGAATTTTTCTTAAGCAAATATGAAAATGTCTTTACTGAGCTTGAAAAACAGAAGGATCTACCTACATTGCAGGGTGAGTTTTTAGATGGTAAATACATGCGCGTTCATCGCAGTATTTTTTCCACTCGCATGGATATAAAAGCGGCGAACGCGAGGATCGAGAACAAAATCACAAATATTTTAGAACCGCTTGCTTCCCTTGCGTATAGCTTAGGATTTGAGTACCATCATGGTTTAATTGAACTCATTTGGAAAGAAATTATGAAGAATCACGCTCATGACAGTATTGGTTGTTGTTGTTCCGATAAGGTACATCGTGAAATATGCAATCGATTCTTCCTTGCGGAGGAGAAAATCGATCAGCTAATCAATTTTTATAAACGTAAAATAGTCGATTCGATGGATTCAGAAAAACAGTATGATCGCCTAACCGCATTTAATTTACTTCCATATGAGCGTACAGAAGTTGTTACCTCAAGTGTTATGACAAAATTAAAATCATTTAAGCTCGTTGATAAAGATTCGAATGAACTTGATTTTGAGATCATTGGAAGTGAAATTACTGATCCAGGCTTAATCGATCGTCAAATCGTTCATTACGGAAACTATGATCCATTCATAAAATACACAATTCAACTTAAAGATACACTTCCAGCAATGGGTTATAAAACATATTTTGTCGTAGAATGTGACGAGAATGTTAAAAATTCATTCGTGTCAACGAATAAGGTTGTAACGGAGTTTTACGAAATTACCGTAAATCCAAATGGAACGTTAAATATTTTTGATAAAAAATTAAACCAAAGCTTTGAAAATGTTCTGCTCCTAGAAAATGGCGGAGATGACGGGGATGAATACGACTACTCTCCACTACCGAACGAAGAACTAATATACAGTGATAACGCCGCCAATGTAAAAACAGAAATTAGCCAAAACCAATATGGTGCAACAATCAATATTGAGTATACGTTAGCAGTACCATCTAATCTAGAAAAACGTAAAGCGCAATTAGTCGATGGAGCAGTTGAAGTTCATATCGTCGTTACTGTTCCAAATCATAAGCCGGTTATTGAAGTAAAATTCGAAGTGAACAACTATGCGAAGGATCACCGTCTCAGAGCATTGATTCCAACAAACATTGCATCCTCGTTCTCGATTTCTGATAATCAATTCGGTTCCATTAAACGTAATGTCGTTGATTCTGCTATACATGTGTGGGAGAAAGAGGGGTGGGATGAGCGTCCTGATTCAATCTATCCAATGTTAAGCTTTGTAGGCTTGTCAAACGACAACCATGGCGTAAGTATCTTAACAAATAGCACAAGAGAGTATGAAATCATCGGTGAGGAATTTGATACAATTGCGATCACCTTATTCAGAAGTATAGGCTTCCTTGGAAAAGAGGAAATGTTGCGCAGGCCAGGTCGTCCATCCGGTATCAAATTACCAACGCCAGATTCTCAAATGATCGGAAAACTAACATTAGATTTTGCGATTACAACACATACTCAACAATCGAACGTTGCACGTATCGCGAAAGAGTATCTCACACCGGTGGAAACGTATAATAAAATACCACACGATGCGATGAAACTTAACAGAACAGATGTAAAGACACCATTAGAGTTTAGCTTTTTTAAAGAGGTTCAGCCAAACATTGTCCTAAGTACGTTGAAAAAGGCAGAGAAAGAAAACAAATTTGTATTACGTTTCTATAATCCAACAGATGTAGAAGAAACAGTAGCATTCGAATTCAACCGTGAGATCGATCATGCAAATACGGCAAATCTTAATGAAAAGGCTTTAGAAAATCTTTCAGTGAACCACAATCAAGTTCAAGTGATTGTAAAAACAAATCAAGTGAAGTCGATTTTGTTTTAATCATTATGAAAAAGGCACTCTAAGAAGTGTCTTTTTTCTCTTATACTCTATGGAGGGAAGAGGTAACGTGAAAGTACTAATTGCAATTGATTCTTTTAAAGGTAGTCTGTCTTCTTTGGATTGCAGCAAAGCGATTACCGAAGGAATTAAAGATGTGTACGAAAACGCGGAGATTATAACATTTCCGTTAGCTGATGGTGGGGAAGGTACAGTGGAAGCGTTAGTTCAGGCGACTAAAGGTAAATTTGTTGAAAAAGAAGTGATTGGTCCCCTAGGAACTCTAGTTACTGCGGTATATGGAATATTAGGAAATAACCATACAGCTGTTATTGAAGTGGCTGCAGCATGTGGATTGCCATTAGTTCCTGAAAATGAACGGAATCCTTATTTTACTACAACCTATGGTGTTGGTCAGCTTATTTGTGACGCAGTTGAAAAAGGGTGCAAAGAGTTTGTGATTGGTCTTGGTGGAAGTGCAACAAATGACGCAGGTATTGGAATGCTTCAAGCTTTGGGTTTTTCCTACCTTGATGAGAATAACAAGGAAGTTGGGTATGGAGGGTATGAGTTGCAAAAAATTTGTGCAATGGATTCGACCCACGTTCACCATGCTATAAAAAATTGTACATTTAAGGTAGCGTGTGATGTTAACAATCCACTTCATGGTAAAAATGGAGCAGCCTATATATTTGGACGTCAAAAAGGTGCAACAACCGAAATGATCAAAGAACTAGATGCTGGATTAGAACACTTTGCACATGTCACGTTTCGTGAATTAAATAAAGATATCCAAAATATTGCGGGTGCAGGAGCTGCAGGTGGATTAGGTGCTGCCTTCGCTGGATTCCTTGACGCGGAGTTACTTTCAGGTGTCCAATTAGTATTAGAAACCATAGGATTGGAAGACAAGATAAGTGACGTTGACTTAGTGATTACAGGAGAAGGAAAACTAGATAGTCAAACTTCTATGGGCAAAGCACCGTTAGGAGTTGCACAAGTAGCATTAAAACACGATATTCCGGTTATTGCATTAGCTGGTGGTGTGTCAAAGCAGGCTTGTACATTAAATGAATTGGGTATAACCTCTTTCTTTTCTATCACAAATGAACCGATGTCACTTGAGAAAGCCATGGATTCGACTAATGCATTTGATAACCTAAGAATGACAACCAAACAATTATTCCGGTTACTTGCGGCCGTAAAGAATTGATAGAAAAAGTATATACAAGTTTTTCATCGTAAACTAATGAATACTATCAACAAAAGGAAGTGATCTGATTGAAACAACCAATCTTTTTAACCCCTCTTTTTCAAGAAAGAATCTGGGGAGGAACGAAACTGCGAACAGAATTTGGATACCAAATCGAATCAGATCTAATAGGAGAGTGCTGGGCTGTATCTGCACATCCGAATGGACAAAGTGTTGTAAGGAATGGACCATATAAAGGGAAAACTATCGCTGAACTTTGGAATCAACATCGTGCGCTATTTGGCAATCTAGAAGGTGATGTGTTCCCACTACTAACGAAAATTCTTGATGCAAATAACGATTTATCTGTACAGGTTCATCCAAATGATGAATATGCGAACAACTATGAAAATGGTGAGCTTGGCAAAACAGAATGCTGGTATGTAATCGATTGTAAAGACGACGCTGAAATTATTTTCGGTCACACTGCACAAACAAAAGAACAATTCAGTGAAATGGTTGAGCGGGGGGAATGGAACGAGCTATTACGTCGGGTAAAAGTAAAACCGGGTGATTTCTTCTATGTACCTAGTGGAACAATTCATGCACTATGTTCTGGTGTCCTCATTCTTGAAACGCAGCAAAGCTCTGATACAACATACCGTTTATACGATTATGACCGCGTTGATCAAAATGGTCAAAAGCGTGACTTGCATATTGAAAAATCAATCGACGTGACAACCGTGCCACATGGAGATTTTCCGGTAAAACCGGTTACCGATAAAATCCCAGGTGTAAAAATCACTACCTTTGTAAAAGATAAATATTTTTCTGTTTATAAATGGGATATCACGGGTTCTGCAACGCTTAGACAAGATAAACCATTCCTGATTGGTAGTGTACTAAAAGGGACTGGTGAAATTGTAACTGAAGAAGGGCGTTTCAAAATTGAAAAAGGAGATCATTTTATTCTACCAAGTGGGTTGGAGAAAATTGAAGTTAGAGGCATAGTGGAAGTAATTGTTTCACATTCATAAAAGGTAGCGCAATATAAATTCCACAATGATTACATGCAGACAAAGAAAAATCCGATTTCCTGTACGCTAAGGAAATCGGATTTTCTTTGTTGAGATTTGCTTAGCGTACGAAATCTACGTTTATGTAAAGAAATCAAGAAAGAACGCTTAGCTTGATGGCGATGTGACGTTACTCTGATAATAGTTTTCAAATTTGTAACATTTTTATCATTATTTTTGATACTTTCGTCCGATATAAAAGTGTATATGAATGACTGGAGGGAATCATACCGAATGAAAATGATTAGCATGTGTAAGAAAATTAGCCTAGTGATCAATATTCGTATTCTTGTTGCGATTGGATTACTATTCAACTTGATCATGAGTGGGCTAGGGATGTATTTTATGAATGATATTAATAATTCTTCTACGTTAATTAATCGAGATGTCGTAGATCCATTAGTGAAAGCGAATAATTTACGTTCAGACTTTTATAAGCTAAGGATTGCTATTCTGCAAACACTCAGAGATTATGATGCGCAAAAAAGTGCAGAGGTTGACAAGCTATATAACATTGTTTTAGCTAATGAGGCAAATTATTTTGCCAATCATGATGAACATGAGTTTGACCGTGAAAAGAAAATGAAGATGGATCAATTGTTAAGTGACTACCGTGACAATTGGATCATTATTCGCGATACGTATTTAAAAGCAGACAAACCAGTCCCGTATGATGCAGAGCAGACTTTTGCTGAGTACTCGAATACTTTAGATACGAATGTAAATGATATCATTCTTTACTTAACAGCAAATGCAGATAAGCTAGATACAGAAGCAACAGAAAAATATGATCATGCATGGAGCTATTATGCTGTTTTAATGGGTTGTGTTGTTTTTTGTGTCCTTTTGGTATCATTTATACTTTCTACTTCAATTAATAATTCCGCTAAAGAAATGATTCAGTACTGTGAAGAGTTTGGGAAAGGGAATCTAACAATTAAGATTGAGGAAGCTGACAATACGGAATTTGGTCGGATGAGAGGAGCGTTGTCTCAGGCCGTAATGAATACCTCATCAATGATTACTATTGTACAGCGAAAATCAGACGATTTAACAAAGGCTTCTCATAATCTAAGTGCCATATCTGAGGAGTTAAGTGCAGCATTTGAAACAGTCGCACAATCTGTCCATGAAACATCTACAGGCGTGGGAGAACAGACCAATGATTTGGTAGTTATTTCTGAGACTTTGGCAGAATTCGGCGAACAGCTAACAGAAATTGTGCAATCTATTCAAGTAGTTGATGGATTGACACGTGACATTCAAGAAATTGCGCGGGATAGTGACATGCATATGAATAAGGTAGCTCAATCCGTGGAGCATACCAATGAAGTGTTTATGGGACTAATCAAAAATATTACAAAAGTAAATGAGAATGTGAACAAGATTGATGAGATTACTATTTTAATTAATACAATAGCTGATCAGACTAATCTGTTAGCCCTAAATGCAGCAATCGAATCTGCGCGTGCTGGTGAACATGGAAAAGGCTTTGCGGTGGTGGCAAATGAAGTGAGAAAGCTAGCAGAACAGTCACGCATTTTCTCCCAACGCATTAGTGACCAAAGTAGTTCGATTTCTAAAGATGCCGTACATATGTTACAAACAGCAGATGAAATGCAAATGGAGATGCATACTCAGAAGAACGATATTGCCAATGCCATGCAATCCTTTACAGATATTACAAAAGCAGTAGAAGATATCGGGCCAAAAATCCATCATTTAAGCCTAAGTGCAGGTCAGATTCTTGATGAAAAAGAGACTATTTCTGCTAAAGTGGAGTCTAGTACAGCGGTTGCGGAAGAAATATTCGCGAAGACAGAAGATATTGCTAGTACGTCGGAGCAAACAACAGCTTCTTCTCAGGAAGTGGCAACGACAGCAGAGGTCATGTCTGAGATGACCAACGAAATGCAAGTTGTCATGAAGAAATTTAAAGTGTAATTTTTTTATAATCACATAGTAAGCAGAAGCTGCTTGGCAGTTGGCGCTTGTCTCTTGCTCTACAGAAGCTTTACAATAAAGAGAAGTGCTATGCCCAAGCAGCTTGTTTGCTATGGGTATGGAGTGCGAGCAGTCCTCACAAACACAGATTGCTCCCAGACGCATGACTGGATGTAGATATATGGGAGGTATATAGCATGGAAATGGAAAAATGGCGTTATTTGGTGACCCCACCTATGTCACCTGAAATGAATATGGCAATTGACGAAGCAATTTTGTCTTTGCACAGCCAAGGAAAAGTACCGCCCACCGTTCGTTTTTATACATGGAACCCGGCGACTCTCTCTATCGGTTATTTCCAAAAAATGGAAAAAGAGATCAATATTGAAGAAGTGAAGCGTCGCGGGCTTGGGCTAGTACGACGTCCAACAGGAGGACGGGCTGTCCTGCATGATGCTGAGCTTACGTATAGTGTGATTGTGTCAGAGGATCATCCGCAGATGCCGAAAAGTGTAACGGAAGCCTATAAAGTGATCTCTATGGGGTTATTACATGGATTTCAGAAGCTAGGATTACAGGCAGAGATGGTGTCGCTTGCTTCAGAAGAGGAGAAGGCGAAATACAACTCTCCGGGCTCGTCTGCTTGCTTTGATTCTCCCTCTTGGTATGAATTAGTGGTAGAAGGAAAAAAGGTAGCAGGTAGCGCCCAAACACGTCAGAAGGGTGTTATTTTACAACATGGGTCTATCCTGTTGGATATGGATGTCGATCTGTTATTCTCCCTTTTAACGTTCCCAAGCGAACGTGTCAAAGAACGCATGATGAATAGCTTTAAACAAAAAGCGGTTACGATAAACGAGGTAAGTTCAAAGCCAATCTCATTAGAAGAAGCCATCGAAGCCTTCTACCATGGCTTTGCCGAGGGATTGGGAATTGAGCTTGTTGCTATGGATTTGACAGACGAAGAGCAACAATTAGCAAATGAATTAGCTGAAAATCGCTATAGTAGGGATGAATGGAATTTCCGTCGATAAGTTATATGTAGTAAGAAAAAAGCGGTTCCCGCAAAACAATGATGAATTAATCATTAAGGGAACTGCTTTTTTCTTTGTAGAGATATATCAAAAGTTATGCATAGTGGCTTTTGAGGTAACGTTTGCCCTTTTTAGATATTGTAGAGTGATAAATGTCTAAGAAATAATGTGGTTTTCAAAAGCTTCTTGTAAGCGGCGAACGATTGAACCCACTTGACCATCTCCTACACGGGCACCTTGAAGCTCCACGATGGGAGTAATTTCGCTAGTGGTTCCTGTAATGAATAGTTCATCGGCTGATTGCACAAAATTGACGGAGAATGCTTCTTCTAACACCGGTATGCCAAGATTTTTAGCCAACTGAATGACCGTTTGACGAGTGATACCGTGTAAAATGAGATTGGTAGCTGGGTGGGTATATAACTTGTCATTCTTGACAGCAAATAGATTAGCCGAGGTAGCCTCCGTTACCGTTCCATTGCGGTGAAGAATGGCTTCATCTACACTTTGTTCTACAGCTTGTTGTTTAGCCCAAGAAGCACCGAGAAGATTAAGACTCTTAATATCACAACGCAACCAACGGATGTCATCAATGAGCACAGCTCGTACACCGGACTGCATCTGTTGAATCGGGCGTGACTTGGATTTAGCATACATAGTTAAGACAGGGCGAATGTTAGACGGAAATGGAAATTGCCGATCCGACACTCCGCGAGTAATCTGCATATAGAGTATAGCGTCCTCAGAAGATTCTAAAAAACATTGTCTAAGGACTTCTTGGGCAATCTCTGTCAATTCTTTGCGAGAGGGAATGGTCAAGGAAAGCTCTTTAGCACTACGTTCCAAGCGGATCATGTGATCATCCCATTGATATAAGTAGCCATGATAGATACGCACAACCTCATAAATTCCGTCACCGAACTGGTAGCCCCGATCCTCTGGAAAAATAGCAGGTTCATCTGGCTTATACCAAGCTCCATCTACATAATACATGATAGTTCCTCCCAAGGATATAGGATGATAGTAACACAATATATAGTGATAAATGTCGAAAAAAATTCTTATATATTCAATATATTGATTTGTAGACGGGCGTATGGTATCGTTAGAACCGTCTTACATAAAGATAACAAATTGATCTGAGAGGGTCAATTTGAAAATATATTTTGGAGGGGAAAAGACCGTGGGTTTAGTAGAAAATAAGCCATTAGAAGGCCTAAGTGAAAAGATCTTTTTGGATCGATATGCGATGAAAGATCTGGATTACAAAAATACAAAGGTGGGAGATACGGTTCTCGTATTAACCAAAGATGACCCGAAGTTTCCTCAAAAAGAAGTGGGTGAAATTGTTGCCCTTGAGGGAAATCAAGTCTCCATTCTACTAAGAAGCGGCAATACCATCACTACAACGGTAGAAAAAACAACCCGTCCAATTGAAATTACGCCAGAAGCAATGTGGGATCGCCTAGCTACCGCACTCGCTGCTGTGGAGAAAACAGAAGAGAAAAAAGCGGAATGGACAAGCAAATTTCGTGACTTGCTAGACGATTGGAAATTGGTACCAGGCGGACGCATTGCAGCAGGTGCAGGAGCAAGTGATGAATTAACCTTGTTTAACTGCTATGTGATTCCGTCCCCACATGACTCTCGGGGTGGCATCATGGATACTTTGACACAAATGACAGAGATTATGTCACGTGGGGGCGGTGTTGGTATTAATTTGTCCAGCTTACGCCCTCGCCGTGCGTTGGTACGTGGAGTAAACGGTTCCTCTAGTGGCTCCGTATCCTGGGGCGGCCTGTTTAGCTATACAACGGGTTTAATTGAACAAGGTGGCTCTCGTCGCGGTGCCCTCATGCTGATGATGAATGACTGGCATCCAGATCTGATGGAGTTCATTACTGTCAAACAAACAATGGGTCTTGTTACAAATGCCAATCTGTCCGTTTGTGTGTCTAACAGCTTCATGAAAGCTGTAAAAGAAGATTTAGATTGGGAGCTTGTTTTTCCTGATGTGAATGACCCTGATTATGATTCCATGTGGGACGGAAACATGAAAAAATGGCGTGAGGAGCTAGGTAAACCTGTTAAATTGGTAAAAACCGTACGAGCTCGCGATGTATGGCATACGATCATTGAATCTGCTTGGAAATCAGCTGAGCCTGGTGTAGTTTTTACGGAGTATTACAATGACATGTCCAACAGCTGGTACTTTAACCCCATTATCTGTACGAATCCGTGTGGGGAACAAGGATTGCCAGCTTGGGGTGTATGTAATTTGTCCTCTTTAAATCTGTCTAAATTCGTTAGCAATGATGAAGTGGATTGGGAGAGCTTAGGAGAAGCTGTACGTTATTCCATTCGCTTCTTGGATAACGTAATTGATGCAACTCCTTATCATTTTGAAGAGAACAGGGAGAATCAACAGTCCGAGCGTCGTGTAGGATTAGGAACGATGGGGCTTGCTGAAATGATGATTAAATTAGGTATTCGTTATGGTAGTCCTGAGTCTTTGGAGTTCTTGGACAAGCTATATAACTTTATTGCTCGCGAATCTTATTTGGCGTCTGCGGATATTGCGGAAGAGAAAGGTAGCTTTCCAAAATTTGATGCAGAAAAATATCTTATGAGCGGTTTTATGAAACAATTTGATGAGGAAGTGCGTCAGACGATCCGCAAGAAAGGTGTACGTAACGTTACCTTGTTAACACAAGCTCCAACCGGATCTACTGGAACGATGGTAGGTACATCTACTGGTATTGAACCTTATTATGCATTTGAATACTTCCGTCAGAGCCGTCTTGGTTTTGATAAACAATATGTACCCATCGCTCAAGAATGGATAGATGCCCATCCAGGGCAAGGCTTGCCAGATCATTTTGTTTGTGCAATGAATTTAGCAGCGGAAGATCATGTGCGCGTACAAGCTGCGATTCAAAAATGGGTGGATTCCTCCATTTCTAAAACAGCCAATGCTCCACACGATTTCACAGTAGAAGAGACCAAAAATTTGTATGAGCTAGCTTTTGACCTAGGTTGCAAAGGAGTAACGATCTACCGAGATGGTAGTCGTGATGTCCAGGTATTATCCACGGAGAAAAAGGAAGAGAAAGTAGAAGTGAGTGCAGAAAAGAAAGCACAAGCGAAAGAAATAGAGCATACGGGGACGAGTGCAACTGTGGAAGCAAAGTCTGCTCATGATCAGGGTGTGAAGGCCGTAACAGGCGGTACACCAGAACGAGCCTATAATAAGCGTCCGAAACGCCTAAGTGGTGCTACATATAAAATGAACACGCCACTCGGAAAAGCTTATATTACGATTAATGATGTGGATCATGCTCCATTTGAAGTGATTGTGAACGTAGGAAAAGCAGGTAGTGATGTCTTTGCTATGTCAGAGGCATTAGGGCGTGTATCTACATTATTCCTACGCTTTGGCGAACTACCTGATGGCAACAAAGCTCGCTTGTTGATTAAACACTTAAAAGGAATTGGTGGCTCTGGAGCAGTTGGATTTGGGGCAAACCGTGTGGAATCGATCCCCGACGCCGTAGCGAAAGCGTTGGAAATGCATCTGGACGGAGAAGATGAGAAAAAAGCGGTAGCAGCAACGAGCAGCTATGCGATTAGTCAGGCACCAGAGAAGGAAGAAGCACATCATGATGTATATGGCGATGCAGAGCATAAAGATTTCTGCCCTTCATGTGGTTCTGCTACATTGTTGCATGCAGAAGGGTGCAAGACATGCACGACTTGCGGATTTTCAAAGTGTTCGTAGCTTATGTAGCGATGCGGGAATAGGAAGCTTGTTTGTCGTTGGTCAAAATAGATGGAAAAATGCTCAATTTACATGAAAAAAACTGCTCGTAATTAATGGAAACCACCTGGATAAACACCAAGAGTGCATATTTATGCATGATTGAATCCAGGTGGTTACCCCTTCTTGATAAGACCTATACCTCTGCTTGATGAGAATTTAAAAAGTTATTTAATACGTCTTGCAGACGCTAATAGGTCGAGTAATTATTTCCAAATGTTAAAAACTGTGGATTTGATTCATGGGAGTAAAACCAAAAACTTGACACTAATAACAGATCATCGTATTTCGTTAAAGAGAATAAGTATATTTACATCAACACTCGTTAGCGTAAGTGTCTTCTGAAGTGTTAGGGATGCCAGAACCTTGGCATCCCTTTCCTGCAGTTTGATATTATTTTCTTGCAATTATCTTGAAACGCAATACGCCCTGATATGGGAATGATTACACCTGTTGACAATTCGAAAATGAGATTCGCCATGACATTTAGGGTTAATGCTATATCTAGTGTCCTATAGAGGGAAGGACAGGTTGGGGTCCCTTCAGCAGAAATATGTTTATCGGCATGTAGATCAAATGTTGAACTATGTAGAATAGTGGAGAACATTAGTTGGTTCCTTTTTTGTTTTGAAAAAATATTTGGTTTGAACCCTATTATTGTTGAGGGGCTTCTTCTGATAAATGAATGATCCATAGATGAAATTTCCAAACAAGCCACATAAATAGGATATAGCCGAAAAAGGAATAAAAATGCCGCCATTCGCTGCTGTGGGCAAACCATCCCAGTTTTTCAGATATCTGTTCAATTCCAGCCGCTATTATGCCGGAAAACAGGACGATTCCCTTTCTTTGCCATGAGTTCATCGACTGCAAGCAGTTCAGAAAGATAGCTGTAACAATCGGCAATACACACAGAGTAAACATAATATTGATTTTGAAAATATCGGAAAACGGCCTCACAGGAAAAGAATACAATTGCTTCTCCACTAAGATGAGATCCAGATAAGTTCCCAACCAAGAAACAAATATCATTGTTGGAACATAAGATTTAAGTTTCTCTCTAAAAGATGGCTGTTTTGGCGATGACCGCAAGTTCGATTTTCTCCAGTGTTTTACAGTATTTATGATAGATCTCCCCATTTACATTTTTTTCTTGGTTGATAAAGTAGGTTAAGATTTTCCAATCCTCAAACCAATCCCCGATTTCCGCTTCACCATGCTCTATATTTTTCCAAGCGTACTGTAATTTTGGGCTGAATAATCGATTGGCCCCAGCTTTCAATTGACAATCATCCGTTCGCCTCTTATAGGGAGTTCCAGGCATAGATGGCGCAGATTCGTTTACGTCGTTAAACAGATGGGGCCAGTAATCTTTACGGGAACCCGTATGCGGATGATCCGCCGCCCAGTTTATTACGCCCTGTAGAATTTCAGAAGAGCCAAAAAGCACTGAATATAATCGTTTACCCAATAATATGCGTTCTTGAAGGGAAGCAAAATGATGAAGCGTTTGACCAATAAGGTCAGGTACCTGCCCGGGAACCTTGTTCATATTATTACAACATGGGAAAAGAATTTGATTTAAACTCAATAAATCCTGAACTTTGAACTCTTTCGTTTCCAGAACCGTTTTTTGATAATGGGGATTCTGTATCACCCTTTTTTCCAGATAGCTCTGCTCGTTGATGACTAGGGCAATCGTCAGAAGATAGCGGTCTCCATTTTTCCAGAAATGATTCCACATACCCTCCATAAAGACGGATACATGAAAAAAAGAAAGCAGATAGAACAAGCTCGCTTCTCTTTTCAAACTTTCCTCATACAGCAAAAATTGAGGATAGATATCTTGGAAAATCAACCAATTGCCGCGCTCCAAAAACAGAAAATAATCCTTCTGTTCCGCGTTGGAAAGTAATTTGGACAGAAGCTCTCCCTTCAAATCCGTCATATTCCAGCCGCCATTTCGCGACACCATGTGACCTAACAAGGCCCAGTGTATCTCTGGATGTTTTCGATAGTAGTCAAAATACGCCGTAGTCCGCGTTACATTGTTCAAGTTTAACCGGCGTGTGCATTCTTTAATTTGACGAATCAATATTTGATCTTGTTCGGGTAATTCCGCTTCTTTCTTGAGAGGCTTGTTGACATCTTTCAATCTCTTCTGCAATTCTTTGTTTATTTTAAGAAAAGGCGGAAATTGACTCTGTTTAAACCAGTCAAATTTCTTCTTCAGGATCCGGATTCCCATGCTTTCTCCTCTCCCTTTTAAGAACCCTTCATCTGAAAATGAATAGAGTGGATATAGGCATTACACTTGGGTTTTAGAAAGGTATGTTTGAAATATGAAAGAAAAAATTGAATTAGAAATTAAACGTATAATCCATCTATTGCAAAAAGCTCAATCAGCTGACGGCGCCTGGCGTTATTGTTCGGAAAGCGGACCACTAACCGATGCATATATGATAATCCTATTACGGACCTTGATGATTGATGACGAGGAGTTAATTAGAAGTTTGGCTGATCGCATTACCATAAGGCAGGAGAAAAACGGAGCCTGGAAGCTGTTTCATGATGAAGAGGAAGGAAATTTGTCTGCAACCATTGAAGCATACTATGCCCTGCTTTTTTCAGGGCACAGCCGGAAAACGGATGAGCACATGCAATTAGCAAAGAAGTTTATATTAACCAAAGGCGGAATTTCGGAGGCAAGTATGCTAACAAAAATCCTTCTTGCCTTGACAGGGCAGTATCCTTGGCCGGGACACTTTCAAATCCCTGTTGAAATCATCCTGCTGCCGCACTGGTTCCCCATCAATTTCTTCGATTTTGTCGGATATGCAAGAGTACACATCGCACCCATATTGGTCGTTGCAGACCGCAAGTTCGTAATGAAAACAAAAAGAACACCAGACATGTCCGATCTTCGAAAAAACGACCTTCCAAAAGCATTGGGCAACTATCCATATCTGACGAATCAACGATCTCATGAATACCGTGCGCTTCTTAACACGATCTTGGATGGTTTCAAGAACCTTCCTTACCTTCCGTCGCAAATCCATAATATGGCGCTACGTCAGGCTGAACGCTTTATACTGGAAAGAATTGAACCGGATGGAACCTTGTACAGCTATTTCACTTCCACGTTTCTTATGATATTCGCTCTACTTTCCCTTGGATATTCGGCCAATCATCCAGTGATCACCCGTGCGATTTCAGGGCTGAAAGCAATGACTTGCCTGACCAATGGACATTTCCATATTCAGATTGCGACATCAACGGTCTGGAATACCGCTTTATTGGCTCATGCTATGCAAGCAACCGGGGTCTCTGTATCTGAGCCTACAGTTCAAAACGCTGGCCGCTATTTACTCTCTCGCCAGCATCATAAATATGGTGATTGGATGATGAAAAATCCTTTTGTTTTACCAGGGGGATGGGGTTTTTCCGATATCAATACCATCAATCCCGACGTCGATGACACAACGGCTTCATTAAGAGTAATAAGCAAATTAAGAGAAACAGACCCGACCTTCCACCATTCATGGGATCGAGGTCTCAATTGGCTGTTATCGATGCAAAACGCCGATGGAGGCTGGCCGGCATTTGAGAAAAATACGGATAAAAGAATAGTAAACTGGCTTCCCTTCGATGCGGCAGACGCAGTTAGTACAGACCCTTCTACGGCAGATTTAACAGGTAGGACTTTGGAGTTTCTCGGCAACAGTGCAGGATTTACCATCGGCCATCCCCAGATTCAAAGAGGGGTGGAGTGGCTTTTAAGCAACCAAGAAGCCAACGGCTTTTGGTACGGACGTTGGGGCATTTCTTACATTTACGGCACATGGGCCGCTGCTACCGGCCTAATTGCTGTCGGAGTCTCTTCCGAACATCCTGCAATTCAGAAAGCTGTACAGTGGTTATTAAAAATCCAGAATGAAGACGGGGGGTGGGGAGAGTCATGTAAGAGCGATATTGTTAAAACATATGTTTCTTTAGGTGTCAGTACACCTTCTCAAACCGCGTGGGGAGTGGATGCCCTCATTTCAGTGTTCCATAAACCAATTCCGGCGATTGAACGTGGAATTCAATTTTTAATTGATTCCGAAAAAAATCAGGACTGGACGCTCTCCTATCCGACAGGAACCGGATTACCCGGCGGTATTTACTTTCACTACCACAGCTACCGGTACATTTGGCCTTTGCTTGCTTTAGGTAATTATAAAAAGAAATATTAAATATCTCTTTATGTCAAAAATGGACAATGTTCTTAACAAATTAGTTGAAAAAAATTTTATTGTACTCGAAACGGTTGTATCACGTAAACAACAATTGGATATAATTGTATTACATAGACCCGAATAAGGGTCTTTTTTAGTGTCCATTATTCGGGTTAAAGCCCAAGATCCATATGGTGTGTTTTTAGATGAGGGTTAACCGAGCTATTGTCCGCTCAATGTAATGGGAAGTTTTTGTTGTTCTGGTATTCGTTGATTTCAAATGGTGCATTCATTTAATCAATTCAGTAAAAACTACCAATCTTTTTGCATGTTCTTGTGTCTTCTTATTAAATTTTCCTGAACAAGTTATAAGATTCAGATGAGATGTAACTGATTCGCCAAATATCTTTTCCAATGGAGCCTCTTTCGTATTAAAGGAAGTTATTTCTTTTACCACATAAATAAGCTGATCATTGTTTGTATTTGACACGAAAACTTGATCACCAGGTTTCAATTTTTTTAAATGATAAAAGATCGCTGGGCCCGTATAATGATCAAAATGACCAGCAATAACAGCACTACCGTTTTCACCTGGTTTTGTCCAAGGAGATAAAATACCTACTTTGTTAAAAGCCTTCGGAACGTCCATACTTCCTTCCGTTGTTATACCCACCGTTTCTATTACCGTATCTAAATCAATAGAAGGGATTCGCAGACGATTTGGTATGAAGCCCTTGGCCTTCATTTCCATTTTTGTCTCTGAGTTTCTTGGATGGGTGACAAGATTCGTTTTTTCCGCATATGATTGCTTTTCTTTTACCTGAGGTGATGATTGTTCAATAGTAAGAGGAGTAGAAACTTTGGGATTTTTCGCTATATCAGCAGAGTTTGAGCATCCGGTCAGTAAACCTATCATTATAGCGAGGAAAACTCTTCTCATCCAAAATACCTCATATTCATACACTGCTTTCTTTTTCAGTTTTTTGAAATTGCACCAAGGAGTATCTGCAACTTAGATCTCCTTGGTGGATAATACAAAAAGCTTATTTCTTACTTATTAATTACTTGCACCACCCATGCCTGTTTTAGGCATACCTTTAATATGGAATTTATGATGCTTTTGAGACATTGTTTTCACTTTGTGATGTTTCTTAACGTGATGTTTCTTATGATGCCCATCTTCCATAGCAAATGCTGAAGCGCTGGAAAGCATAAAACAGATTGCAAGTGAAGTAGCTAAAAATTTTTTCATTTTATTCTTCCTTTCGATTTTTAATTTTGTATTGCATTCCATATGGTCCCCACTCGAGAACTATGTATGACAGTAAAATATTCCTAGGTAATCATCATTCGGCTAAAGCTATCTAATTGAAATTGGAAATGGAAAATGAATCCTAAATATTAGAGACAGTCTATGGATAAATTATTCAATGAATGGCTTCGATAAGGAAGGTATTTGTCCACATTACAGGAACTGGATGATATTGTGAAATGTAGGGGAACTCAAAAATGAAAAAAATATTTTGGATTCTTGTTACTTTTGTAATTGTTTCCATAGGCAATACAAAAGAAGTTAAAGCTGAGCATAAGGATATTGAACGTCTGTTACAAATCATGTATAAAGAGCGTTCGAAGGCCATGATCACCATGGATTACGGACAAATCACACCCTATTATCTTTCTACTCAAAAGAGAAGCCAATTTGCACTTGAACATGAAAAGCAAAGAAGTGCTTATATTCATGCATGGGGATCAAAGAGGAATCTATCATTTATCGATGCTGAGTGTAAAATTAAGATTGGCCATATCAAACGAGTAGGTAATAAAGCAAAGATTTTTTTAATACAATCACAAACCATATCGTACCAACATCAAGGCAGCTCATTTAATCCGCAAAAATTTGGTATTGGAACACGTCATTTCTTGACTTTGGAGCAAAAAGATAACAAGTGGTATCTTGTAAAAGAATGGTACCTTGACCCGTTGGAGGAAAATATTAATTTGATTCCTGTTTCAAAAGAGTCAGTTACGAAGCAAGATCTACCTGCATATAATCATGACAAGAAAAGAAGAAAATATAACCGGAAAAGGGCAGTTTCCTATGCGGAAAAGTATGCTGGATCAGCTTCCATGGCAGGAAACCAAAATCGATACAATCCAAAATACGCTGATTATACATACGAAGGAGGAGATTGTACGAATTTCACTTCTCAAGTATTAGGAGATCCAACAGAAGGTGGGGGATTGCCTATGCGTGGAAAGTGGTTTTATCAAAAAGAAGGTAGCGTTGCTTGGATAAGAACGGATGCCTTATATCAGTTCCTTATTTATAGCGGGTATGGAAGATTAATTACGCGGGGGACCTACGAAGAAGTAGCTAAACCGAACAAGAAATTTCCTCAAGCTGCACTTTCACAATTAAAACCAGGCGATTTAATTGCTTATGAGCTTGAAGGTAATATCGACCACTTTTCCATTGTAACCTCGAGAGATGAACAAGGTTATATATTGGTAAACTCCCATTCAGCTGATCGTTACCATGTACCGTGGGATTTAGGGTGGGATAATAAAACAAAATTCTACTTGATCCACATTAATGATTGAAGTAAGAATTTTTATGGTATAGCATAGGACAGCCCCACATAAATATTCCTTAATGAAAACTCTAATAAGGAGTAATATGATGGGGCTTACTCTAATTATACGTCAATTCCTTTTACGAAGTGGCCTTTTATTTCTAGTCAAAACAATTGGTGCAATCGGACGAATTTTGTTATTCCGTTTTTTTGGTGCAGAAGGTATGGGGTTGTATCAAATGGTATATGCCTTCTATGGATTAGTCTTAACATTAGTTACCGCAGGACTCCCTACTTCCCTTTCCTTATCAACAGCTAAAAATGTTCATAATGGAATTCAATTACTTAAGATATCCGTTATATTTTCATGTCTATTAGGAGGAGTAGCGACAATAATATCATATACGTACGCGGAGACAATTGCCAGTTGGTATGGGGACTCGGAATTAACGTGGGCCATTCGACTATTGTCTCCAGTTTTTCTATTTGTACCTCATCTTCACTTGCTACGCGGTTTTTTCCAGGGTATTGAATTATATGGAGTTATCTCCTTTTCAGAGCTAATTGAGCAAGTAGTGCGAATTATAACAATGCTTATCTTAGTGAATCTTTGGTTTTCGTATGGAGTATCCATTGCCGTTGGCGGTGCAATACTAGGAGCTGTACTTGGTGGGTTGTGTGCCCTTCTTTTTTTTATAGGGGTATTTATTTATTATTATAAAAAGCTACGTTACAACAGTTTACGCTCCCCTTATCACAATACTGAAATATCTAGTTTTCTGAAAATTTCTTTTAGTGTTCTTGCAACAAGACTTCTTCTTCCTCTAACGGACTTTATCGACTCGCTATTAATTCCCAACCGTTTAATGCATTCGGGTTTAACTGCACATCAATCTACCATCATTTACGGTGAAATAACAGGTATGGCTTTAACCATTGTCTATTTGCCTACGATGGTAACCTCAGCTTTTCTACATGTGATCATTCCTAAAATTGCTGGAAATTGGGAAAAAAACAACCTCAAGCAGTTCAAGAACCGTGTCAATAAAGCTATGAATGCAGGGTGGCTATGGGGAATTAGTACATCTTTATATTTCTTTTTATATGGGCAGAACATTTCAGAAGCTATCACGGGAAATGGATCTCTAACTTATCCACTCATTTGTTTATCTCTAATCCCTCTGTTATCAGGAATTCGAGATATATCGACCAACATATTGTGGGTAAAAGGTAGGGAAAAAGCCCCGTTAGTAGGGGTTGTATTAGGTTCTTTCGTTTCAATAATCATAAACTATTGTCTAGTCGGGATTCCCTCCTATCAATATAGTGGAATTGTTATTGGAATTTTGTCATTTGAAATAATCTCCTTAATTTGGAATATAAAATATATTAAGTCCTTTTTATCATTGGCAATATACATTGAATCTGTAATATTTCTTGGCTTGTTTTATGCACTTGCAAACATTCTAGAACGTCTCCCGTTTAGTAATTTATTCATACATGGAGTACTTTATTTTGGGTGTTTATCCATATACTTTCTTCTACGCTTTTCAAAGAATGTAATTTATATTAGTAGATAAAGTTATCGCTGTGATAACACGGTTTTTTATTTTGGAAGGCTTTTACTAATGGAAAATAACTAGTACTTTGATAGGATTGTGTGAGAAAAGAAGGGAGGATTTAGGTATGATTTCAAAAATAAAAAACAACTCAATCCTAATAAAGTCTTTTTTATTTATATGTTCGATTAGTCTTCTTTTTACCTGTAGCTCTGCTTTTGCGAATGCGGTAAATGATGGAATTGCAAATACAAAGCCCAAATGGGAAGAGACTGCAGATCATATTATTTCTTTAGGAAAAACGTATATGGGGACCCCTTATGTATACGGTGCTGAACGTTTTCAAGATAAAACATTTGATTGTTCTTCCTATGTTCAGTATCTGTATGGAAAATTTGGTATTCCTTTAGGATGGAACTCTAGAGAGCAAGCAAAACAGGGAACCTGGGTTCCATTCGACCAAATTCATAAGGGAGATCTTCTATTTTTTGCAGATGAAGATTTCCCGAATGAAACTGGTTTGAATAAAGTTCGTCATGTTGGAATTTATATGGGAAATGGAAAAATTCTCCATACTTACGAGGAGGGAATTGGAGTAATCATTAGTGATCTTCGAAACGATAAATTAGAAGGTAACTACTGGTACAACTACTTCCTTTTTGCAAAAAGAGTTCTTCCTGAAAAAAACTAAATTTTATAATGGCTTGTAGATTGAAACTAACCTCATGAACCAGATTAGCTCCTACGTAAAAATTGGAGTTAAGGTTGAATGGGGTATTTTTATGTCGAGAAGGAAGTATCAAGAAAAATAATGGAATAGTCAAAAGCCTGCATGTAATAGGTATACGTATTTATGGAATTGGTCAAAACTGTATTTGAGGTGAACTAACCATGCATGAATATATTGAAATTATAGGGCGAACAATCATTTCAATTTTTCTACTTTTACTTATAGCGAGAGTTCTAGGGAAGCAGACAGTTTCTAATATGACATTTCACGATTTTGTGACCGGGATTACTCTTGGAGCTATTGCAGCCAATCTTGCATTTAATGAAAAAATTGGATCGTTGGAATTAATTTTGTCTTTAGTAGTATTTACAGGTACCTCATATTTGCTATCAATTTTAGCTATTAAGATACAAAAAATCAGAAAATGGATATCAGGAGAACCAACAGTACTTATTGAAAATGGAAAGATTTTAGAGGAGAATATGAGGACAAATAAATATACATTGGACTCACTTAACCAATCTCTTCGTCAAAAAGATATTTTTGATATCCAAGAAGTTCAGTATGCCATTATAGAGAGTAATGGAAAATTATCTGTTCAAAAGAAAGAGGAATTCCAAAGTGTAACAAAAAAAGATTTGAAGGTATCTACAGGAAAAAAAGGAAGCTTTCCAGTTGAGTTAATTATGGATGGGGAAATTATGGAGAAAAATTTACTTGAAAATAATTTATCAGATGAATGGTTATATAAGGAAATGAGTTGTATTGGAAAGAATCTAAATGAGATATTTTATGCTGTAAAAACAACGAATGGGAAAATTGTTTTTGACTTCTACGCAGATCAGATAAAATCTCCTATAGATAAAGAGTAGAAAATCCAGATAACAAAAATGTTGATACAATTACAATTAAATCTTTTTAGGTTATTCACTTTTAAAGGATTACAACAAGTAATAGTAATTGAAAAAGAGGTTAGAAAAGAGGAAATCCACTTTTCTAACCTCTTTCACGTTAGAATCCTTTATACTGCGGTTCTTCTTGTTCTAATTGTTGTACACGAGTTTCTAATTGATCAATAATTGTTTGCGTTTGTTCAGCAGATTGAGTAAAAACTTTTTTGGCTTGCTTATTTTCTGTACTTAGCGCAAAAGTTTCTAAATTAGCTTGAGCACCTTTTAAACTAGCTAATGTTTGTTTTACGGATGAAGCTACTGTCATTCATATCACCTCCGCGTTTAGTATGTCACTATCCTTTTGGTTTAAATACAAGTGCGCCCAAAAATCCAAAAATAATTGCGGCAGAAATACCAGCGCTTGTCACTTCAAAGATGCCTGTAACAATCCCGATAATTCCATCTCTTTCCATCTCTGACATTGCTCCATGAACAAGTGCATTCCCAAAACTTGTGATAGGAACGGTTACGCCAGCTCCAGCCCATTTAATTAATGGCTCGTACAATCCAAGTCCATCCATAATGGCTCCTATTACCACGAGTGTGGACATTGTATGAGCTGGTGTTAATTTAGCCACATCCATTAATAACTGTCCAATGACGCAAATGATGCCGCCAACAATAAACGCCCAAATAAAAATACTCATTCATTTTCCCCTCTCTCGATAGCCACAGCATGTGCTATGCAAGGAATGCTCTCATTTTGTTGAAAACTGAGAGGTGAAAGCAAGGCACCTGTCGCTACGACTAAAATTCGATTCCAGTCGCCTTTGAGCAATCGATTAAGTAAATGACCATATGTAACAGTTGCACAGCAGGCACAACCACTACCTCCTGAAAAAACCTCTTGATGGTCGTTATAAATGTGAAGCCCACAATCCGTAAAGGCTTCTTCACGTATTGAAAAACCGTGTTTCTTCAATAATTTCCCCGCAATGTGATGACCAACTTTTCCAAGATCACCGGTCGCTATTAAATCATAATAATCGGGTTCTATTTGCATATCTCGAAAATGAGCCTGTATCGTATCTACGGCGGCAGGTGCCATAGCTGCCCCCATATTGAAGGGATCAGTCAGTCCCATATCCACAACCTTACCAATTGTAGCAGAAACAATTTTTGGACCCGTACCATTGGGTGCAACAACTGCAGCGGCTGCTCCGGTTACCGTCCATTGTGCAGAGGGAGGCTTCTGAGAACCATACTCTGTGGGGTACCGGTACTGTTTCTCGGCAGTTGCATTATGGCTACAAGTACCAGTGAGGACATAATTAGCTGATTGGCTATCTATTAATTGAGCGGCTAATGCTAATCCTTCCATGGATGTTGAGCAAGCGCCAAATACCCCTAGAAAAGGGACTCCAACTGTGCGTGCAGAAAAGCTTGAGGAGATAATTTGATTCATTAAATCGCCTGAAATGAGATAATTGATATCGCCTTTCTGTAACTGAGCTTTTTCCACAGCAAGGTTGCATGCCTCTTCTAACATGATTTTTTCTGCTTTTTCAAAACTGTCTTGTCCGAGCCAAATATCACCATGGAGAATGTCAAAGTCATTCGCAATTTTCCCTTCTGCTTCAAAGGGGCCACCAATCGTAGCTGTTGATAAAATAGTTGGTTTGCTTGGAAAAATCCAAGATTGATGTCCTTTTAGCATCCTAAGAACCCCCTATAGAAGTAATTACCCATTTAAGTAGGGCAATAAAAAAGGCAGCGACTACTCCGAAAACAATAACGGAACCCGCTAATTTAAACATATTGCCACCAACTCCGAGTACGTAGCCTTCACTTTTGTGCTCAATAGCAGCTGATGCGATAGAATTAGCGAATCCGGTAACTGGCACAGCCGTTCCAGCACCTGCAAATTGCCCCAGTTTATCATAGACGCCAAAACCAGTGAGAAGAACAGAGATGGCAATAAGCACTGCAGATGTCGGATTTCCAGCAGTCTTTTCGTCAAAGTGAAAAAAGTGTATAAAGAAGGTTTGAATAAATTGACCGAGTAAGCAAATGGAGCCACCAACCCAAAATGCTCTAATGCAATTTTTAAGAACGGGTCTAGATGGTTCCAGCCTTTTTGCAAACGCTTGGTATTCTATTTGTGTTGCTGTTAGCTTTTTATTTTTTGTAGCCATCTCTGTCTCCTTCTACTTTAAAATGGTAATTATCATTAACTTGGAATAAATAACCACTTTTTATACCTCTGTTTTATATATAAAAAAATCAAAATTACACAATCTATGAGTACAGGTAGTAATAGAAGGACATAAGGAGAGGGTATCATTGGCTGGTATTTGGGAAGTTTTTCTGAGATCATTCTTTACGCTTTTTTCTCTATTGTTCTTAACACGACTAATGGGGAAGCGCCAAATAGCTCAAGCTACTTTTTTTGAATATATAGTAGGAGTAACAATTGGTTCCATTGCGGGTGTCATTTCCACTGATGTTGAGGATAATTTCATTAATGGGTTTGTCAGTATGTTAATTTGGGCTCTTGTGCCTTTTCTTCTTAGTTATCTCTCAGTCAAAAGTAAAATAGTAAACGATCTTATTGAAGGAAATGCTCGTGTCCTCATTAAAAACGGGAAAATTATGGAGGAAAACCTAAAGAAAGAAAATTATTCAGGAGAAGAATTACTAGAGCAGCTTCGCCTTAAAAATATATTTTCTGTGGCTGAAGTGGAGTTTGCTGCATTAGAACAAAATGGTCATGTTAGCGTATTATTAAAAAAAGAAAATCAACCACTCACACAAAAAGATTTGAATATAAAACCTGCACCCATCAAAGAACCACAAACGGTTATTCTGGATGGAAATATTCTGTTAGAGCCATTGGCAAACACAGGCTTGTCCAAAAGGTGGCTTTTTATGACTTTAAATAAATTGGGAATTCCAGTAGATAACGTATATATGGGTCAAGTTGATAGTTATGGGCAATTACATGTGGATTTATATGATGATCAAATTACTGTGCCAATTCCACAAGAGAAACCATTAACATTATCCATTCTAAAAAAGTGTCAAGCGGATCTAGAAACTTTTACACTTGAAACAAAAAATAAATTAGCCAAACAGGAATATGAACAGAGCGCGAAACATTTAAAACAAATTGTAGATAATGTAAAGCCGTTTTTACAATCGTAATAAGACATTCACTCAGGCTAGTTATCATCTGGAATAACCAATCGAATATGGTAAGTAACTATCAAAAGAGACAATGGTGTAATTTCCTTGTCTCTTTTGGCCATCCATTAACATACCATTGCGATGGTTCTCCATATTGCTAAAAAACCTAGTCACCAATTTTAAAAAGAGTGACGTTTTTTCAACCTCTGTGATGAACACATCCCTATCTCGTATTGATTATGATTGCTTTCATCCATTAATTTTTGGAGGGGCTGAAAAACAGCTCTTTTTTTATTGAGTTAAAGAACAGCATCGTGTAAAGAGGAAAATTCGAAGCATGGGCTTACGTGTTATTTTCATTTCAACAGGAATGTGAAAAGGAGGATGATAGAAACAAAGAAAAAAACCAATTAATGATAAGAAATATCATCAATTGGTTTTTTTCTTTGCGATTATTGCCTTTTTACTTATCAAACCATAGTGGATCTTCGTTGTCGATATCACCATTATAGTTGATTAGTACCTCTTCTCCTGATTTTATATCTGTGTAAGCATAGAAATCAATCGTGATGTTCTCAAAGTTATTTTCATAAGTGGCATTGGGATTATATGAGTGGTTAAACAGCATACCATAACCTAAGAGGAGTGCAGTATGATTCTCACCATACTCAAACGCGTAGTCAGCAAGGAGTGTTTTCTCTATGAAAACATGCTCCTCATTCGGATAAGGAATCACCGGTGCCGCATGTATAAGCTCACCTTTTCTTATATCACGTGTCGCGAAAACTCCTCTATTGAACTCACCATTACTAAGTGTGGAATTTTTTATTTCAATCATGTTAGTCATCTACTCGTTCCTTCTATATTGATTATCTTTATAAGCTTACTAGTTCATAAGGATGAAAGCAACTAATTTAACTAATCAATCTTAGAGGTTTTATAAATTTGAATTGAAATCCGTATAAATAATTTATTTCAAAATATTGTAAAATATTAATAAAATAATATACTTTATTTATATGCTTTATTTTTAACAATAACTTGTGGGTGAGAGGAGTGTTCTACATGTTAGCTACTTTATCTCTAGTTGTTATTGTTTCACTATCACTTTTTTGCGCGGGTATATCATCATCCAAATCTTGTCTGATAGGAAGGAGAGGTAATATGAAGAAAACGTTGTTATTCTTGGTTATTTCATTGATGATATGTGCTTGTATGAAGCCTTTACCTGTAGTAAACGCGGAAGAGTTATCAGAAAATAACAACAATAGACCAATCATTCTTGTTAATGGCTTTCTTGGTTGGGGAAGAGAAGAAATACTAGGATTCAAGTATTGGGGTGGCTTACATGATATACAAGAAAAGTTAAAAAAAGATGGCTACCAGGTATTTACTTCAGAAATTGGTCCCGTTTCAAGTAATTGGGACCGTGCTTGTGAGTTATATGCTCAAATAAATGGAGGAACAGTAGATTATGGAGCGGCCCATGCTGATGAACATGGACATGCCCGCTTTGGGCGTACTTATGAAGGGTTTGTGTTGAACTGGAATGAAAACAACAAAGTTCATCTAGTTGGCCATAGTATGGGAGGACAAACAGCGCGTACTCTTGTCCAATTACTAAAAGAAGGGAATCGTGAGGAAAAAGAATATGCAAATCAGCGTTCTGAAGTGGAGATTTCTCCATTGTTTGAAGGAGGAAAATCATTTGTCCGGAGTGTCACTACAATTGCAACTCCTCATAATGGGACAACTTTAGCTGACGGTATAAGTACGTTTATTCCGTTTGCTAAGGAGCTTCTTGTTGCTACCGCTTTTTTTGTGCATAGTTCTGATTTAATATTTTATGATTTTAAATTGGATCAATGGGGAATTAAGAAAAATAAAGGTGAATCGTTTCTCAATTATTCAAAGCGTGTATGGAATAGTTCAATTTGGAAAGAAACAAAAGATACTAGTCAATGGGATCTTAGTACAGATGGGGCCAGAGAATTAAATAGCTGGGTAAAGGCTCAACCAGATGTATTTTATTTTTCTTATAGTGCTAGTGCCACAAAAGCTGGAATCTTGACAGGAGTGCATATTCCAACCTTGACAATGAATAAAGCATTAATGGGAAATGCTTTATTCATGGGATCATATATACGAAATGAACAAAACCGACCGATTATTGATGCATCCTGGTGGGAAAATGATGGAGTAATTAATACAATTTCCATGATGGGTCCATCAACAGATGAAATTGTTTCGTATAATCAGATTGCACAAATCGGAAAGTGGAATTATTTAGGTAAAAAAGTAGACTGGGATCATCTAGATCTTATTGGATTAAGCATATCTGATACATTTGGCTTCTCTGATATTACTGCTTTTTATCGAGGTATTGCCGAAATGGTAACAGCTTTACCAGAATAAAGGGATACTTTTCAGATGGTCCCTCGGAACCTTTCCACTTGGCAAAGAAAAGGCGATTGAATCGATACTTAAGAATTTATTTGTTTTCCCCAGATATAGTGAATGTAGGTGAATCGGTTATTAGCTCATGGTACCAAAAGCTTTCTTGTAGTAAGTTATGTTTATATGACATGTTTTGCTAGTTTCCTACTGTGTCCTTTTTCAACAACTTCATAACAACATGGTCAAACAAAATGTAGATTATCAACGCAACGGTTGGTCGTACCCGGGTACCGCCAACCGAATGCGAAAATAGTACGTTAAGACCTTAGCGGACATAAATTTTCTGATATACTTACTACGTTAGTGAACATGAATAGCCAATTTATAGCACTTTCATGTCACCATAGTACCAAGTAGCGGTCATTTGTGATCGTTAGTTGGTACTATGTGAAACAATGGCTAATATTGGCCCAGCAAAGGATGGCGAAATATGAATACATTGCTACAATTTCCTCAGGAAGATTGCCCTATACCGATTAAAGAACAAATAATCACATTAATGCGACGTGAGTGGCCTCAAGCGTTCGAATGTATGGGGGAGAATATACTTTGGCCAAGTAATCCAGAAATTCATCCAACCTCTTTAGTTCTTATTGAGAACCACATAGTAATCAGTCACATTGCTGTTTCTTGGAAATATATAAAACATCAAGGACAAACTTATAAAGTGTTTGGACTAAGTGAGGTCATGACAAACCCTTCTTATCGCAATCAAGGATTCGGTTTAAAGCTTGTAAAAGAAGCTGTTTCATTTATAGAAAAAAATGATCCAGATATCGGCATATTTACTTGTAAGCCGCCTTTGGTTTACTTCTATAATCAAGGCGGATGGGAACATATAAAAAATACAAACCTTATCGGCGGGACACGTAATAAGCCTTTTCGAAGTGATTCTTTAGGTCTGTCTACGATGATACGTTTTTTCTCAAATAAAGCTCAGCAGAATCGACCTGCTTTTGAGGAAACTGATGTTTATCTTGAGTTAGGTGAAAAGATGCTGTGGTAACCAAAAATTGCGGCAAGTTCAGCAGAACTGATATAACCCCATCGCCATTTTTTTATGGCTACGTTTTGTGTCCCCGGTGTCCATAGCAGAGAAGGAGTGTTACGCCAATATGAGTAGATGGAGTAGTCTTTATCTGCTATCAGCAACATCTGTTTGGACAAATGAAGTGCCACAGGAGATAAAATTATATTCGTTCGAGAGTTGAAAGATGAAGCTTACGTTCGACACGTCAATGACAAAAATATCATCAATAGAAAAGCAGTAGGATTATTCCTACTGCCTCTTAAACTACCACTATTTAGCTATTGTTCTTTCATTTTATTGATTCTGCCGAAATAAGTAGCATTTTTTCTTTTGGTTCGTTTTTATGGTATGAGAGTACAATTAAGTTGTCTCGTACAGGACATCCTCTTTCTCATTATGCTGTTTTATGATACTATCTTTCTTTGTTTCCGATGAAAAACGTGGAAAGTTAATCATAATTGAAATAATGCCACAAACAGCAACTAGCATTGGATAAAAAGCATACGGCAATAGATCGATTGGTGACAGTGAAGCAAATCCCGCTGCGGTTAACATTTGAGCCCCGTACGGAATGATCCCTTGTACGCTACAAGAAAATAAATCTAGTAAGCTCGCCGATTTTCTCGGATCAATCTCATATTGATCTGAAATATTTTTAGCAAGCGGCCCTGCAAAAATAATAGCAATTGTATTATTAGCTGTACACATATTTGTCATGCTCACAAGCCCAGCAATTCCAAATTCTGCTCCCTTCTTCGAACGAATGTTGCGCGTCAATACATTCATTAGATAATGAATCCCGCCATTATGTTGAATAATCTCAATCATTCCACCAATTAACATTGTTAATAACACGAGCTCCATCATTCCGCTAATTCCTACTGTGACATTTTTGAAGAAAGTTGCAAGTGTGTAGCTTCCATCTACCATACCGATAATACCTGATAATACAGTTCCTCCTGCCAGAACGACTAGGACATTCCATCCAAGTAAGGCTGCAATCAGCACTCCTGCATACGGTAAAATTTTCACCCAATTGAACGTACCTGTTACCATATTTGTATGATTTCCTAATGTAAGAACGACTAAAAGTATGATCGTTATAATAGCAGCTGGTAATACAATTAAAAAGTTTGTTTTGAATTTATCTTTCATTTCCGTTCCTTGCGTGCGTACGGCGGCAATTGTCGTATCAGATATAAATGATAAATTATCACCGAACATCGCTCCTCCAACAACTGTTGCAATTGTGAGGGCGATCGAGATATCTGTTTGTTCGCTAATCCCTATTGCAATTGGCGCTAATGCAGCAATAGTCCCCATAGATGTCCCCATCGCTAACGAGATAAATGCAGCGATTATAAATAAGCCTACAACTACGAAACCTTGAGGTAAAACGGAAAGAGCTAAGTTCACTGTAGCTTCAACGCTGCCCATGCCTTTTGCTGCTTGGGAAAACGCTCCTGCCAATACAAAGATTAATAGCATAATTATGATATTAGGATTGCCGGCCCCTTTAGCAAACCGTTCTACCTTTGTCGTAAAGGTTTCATTTCTATTCATCGCTAATGCAACTGTAACTGCAATCAAAATAGCAACTATGATGGGAAGCTGATAAAAATCTCCTGTAATAACTCCAGAGCCTATAAATAGTACTAAAAATATACCGAGCGGCAATAATGCCAACGCACTTCCTTTTGTCTGTTTCATACTAACACCTCTCTATTACTAAACTTTTCCTTCAAAAAATGAAGAAGACCTCTTCTTATGAGAAGAGGTCTTATATAAGATATAAGAAACACTCTTCTCATCTTTCAAGCACATTGCTTGCTGGATTTGGCACAGCACTCTAATTACGAGTCCGCTGCCGAGGCATCAAAGGGCCAGTCCCTCCGCCTCTCTAGATAAGAAGGTTTCATATTTTATTTTCTATCACTAAGCTTTTTTTACTTTACTCGTTGATAAACAAAATGTCAAATGTTTTTAATATAGGATTCTTTTTTTGTTACTAAGCGTTCGTCTGTTCTCATTTGAAATTCCTCCCATTTCAACCCAAAAAACTTATTTACCGCACAACAAATTTCCAGGCATAATTTCAAAGTTGGATTATATTTTCCCTTTTCAATAAGACGAATCGTAATTTATGGATGATAATCAATGAATCTTACATTGTTCACGACATTTACATCAACGTAATAATGTCTTTTAGGTCGTTGAGTTGATGGAACAGTTACAGTCAGTATAAATGGTAATATCGTCCAGTAAGCGGTATAATAAAAAAAGATTCAATGAAAACAAGGGAGTGAATTTGATTGAAGCAAGCAATCATAGATCGCTTTACAAGATATGTAAAAGTGGACACCCAATCCAACGACGAGAGCCATACAGTCCCGTCAACAGCAGGACAAATTGAGTTAGGTAAAATGCTAGTCGAAGAATTAAAAGCGACGGGACTATCGGAAGTCACGATGGATGAAAATGGATATGTAATGGCGACACTCCCTGCAAATACGCACAAGCAGGTTCCAGTGATCGGCTTTTTAGCTCATCTGGATACTGCCACGGATTTTATAGGTAAAAATGTCAATCCGCAAGTCCACGAAAATTTTGATGGCAAAGCTATTATACTAAATCAAGGACTTGGCGTTGTTTTAACTCCCGAATTATTCCCAGAGTTGCCGTCCTATAAAGGTCATACACTGATAACTACTGATGGAACAACATTGCTCGGAGCAGATGATAAAGCTGGAATTACTGAAATAGTAACGGCAATGGATTATCTATTGAAACACCCGGAAATCAAGCATGGAAAAATCAGAGTGGCATTCACCCCTGACGAAGAAATCAGCCGAGGACCGGCTCATTTTGACGTAGCTGCATTTGGCGCAGAATTTGGGTATACGATAGATGGTGGAGCACTAGGTGGATTGGAGTATGAAAGCTTTAATGCCGCTGGAGTCAAGCTCACCTTTAAAGGAATTAGCACGCATCCTGGAACAGCCAAGGATAAAATGCTTAACGCAAGTAAGCTAGCGATGGAATTTCATGGACAACTCCCCGCAGCAGAAGCACCGGAGTATACGGATGGCTACGAGGGCTTTTACCACCTTATCTCAGTACATGGTGATGTTGAACAAAGTAAATCTCATTACATAATCAGAGACTTTGATCAAGATAACTTTAACGCCCGAAAAGAGAAAGTGGCGGGTATCGTGAAACAGATGCAGGAGAAATACGGAGCAGAAAATATCATTATCGAGATGAAAGATCAGTACTATAATATGCGTGATAAAATAGAACCGGTCAGGGAAGTTGTTGATATTGCTTATGAAGCAATGAAAAACCTCGATATCGAGCCAGTAATCAGCCCGATCCGAGGCGGTACGGATGGTTCCCAATTATCGTATATGGGTCTTCCAACACCAAATATTTTTACCGGTGGGGAAAATTATCATGGTAAATTCGAATATGTTTCTGTAGATAATATGGAAAAAGCGGTTCAAGTTATTATCGAAATAGCACGCTTGTTTGAAGAAAAAGCATAAAGAAATTGGTCTGGAGTCTCTTTGATATTATCCCCGTAGGGTCAACAGGTAATGGAGTTCATGTGAACATGGATACATTGCTGTTGACCCTACGGGGATTTTCTTATGAAATACCCGGAAATCATAAGTCAAAATCTGCTTCTAAGATAAATTAGGTAGTGAATAATCTCAATAAACCCATAAGAATAACGCCAAAAATTACGGTTACAGCTAAGCTTTTCGTTCGTAAAGCTAATAATAGAGTAGGAACGATAGCAATGAGTGTTAACCAATTTATTTCTATAGAATGACTAGTCTTTATAATGACATTTTCTACAACGAGTGCTGTAAGGATACAGATAGGTATAAAAGAAAGCCATTTTAGTACAGGATCAGGTAAATGTAAATTTCGTACCACTAAAAATGGTAAAATTCGTGGGACTACTGTGACGATAGTACATCCAAGTATCACAAAGAAAATAGATTGATTCACACTCATTTATCTGTCACCACCCCAATAGTAGCTACAATAATCGTAGACAAAATAACAGCAACATGGGAAGGTACAAAAAAAGATAATACCAGCATGGCTATTATCATATATGCAATCAGCCAGAGAGAATGTTTGAGTTTTGAAGGTTTCATATTATGCAACTGTAATACTAGTAAAGCCACAAACATAGCTGTTAAAGCAAAATCTAATCCAAATACCATTGGATTCGTAATCCATTTTCCAAGAATTGCTCCTAGCATACACGAAGCTATCCAAATGATATAAGCTGTAAGATTTAATCCATTCATCCAACGATCATTAATCTGTTCTCCCTTGGTAATTTTATTTATGGCAACACCAAACGACTCATCTGTAACTAATGCACCAATACCAATGTTTTTTAATAAAGAATATTTTGTAAAATATGGGGCGAGTGTTGCGCTTAATAAAAAATTACGTAGGTTTACAATAAAAGTTGTTACAATAATTGCTGATGAGGGACTATTAGTTGCTAGTAGAGCACAAATGATAAATTGAGCAGATCCAGCATAAACCAAAGCTGATAATAATGTAATTTCTAAGATACTCAGGTGGGAAGATACCCCTATAACACCAGCTGCAAGCCCAATGCTGATGTAGCCTAACAATGTAGGGATACAATCTTTTACACCTTGTAAGAATGTTGAAGCATTACTTTCATCGATGCTTGACGCTTTTACCATATTCATTGTTACCATCCTCTGTTGTCTATTTAGCTTCTATTCATCTCATGATTTTTAAAAATAAAAGTAGAGGCAGTGCGTTCCATGTTGTTAAAAACTACATTTTATCAAGGGAATATAAAGTTAGCAACTACTTTGAATCTTTTAAATTCTTTAGTGCCAAGATAGATACTTGGTTCTTTTTTATATCATATTATTATCAGAAGCGTATATAGTATTTTCACTAAATATATGGTATAAAAAGTGATGTTAAATCCGATATATAATTTATACAAGATTGCTACATAGATAAGCAGGTGAATCAAATGAATGCGAGACAAATAGAAATCTTGCGTATCTTATTAACTCAATCCGATCAGCATGTATTAATACAAGAAATTGCAGAGAAAGTCGGTTGCTCCGAAAAGACCATTCGTAATGATTTTAAAAGGATTCAAGACTATCTTAGGGAACATTCACATGCTACCATAATCCGAAAACCGGGATTAGGTGTTTTTTTAGAAATAGAAGATCATGAAAAAACAAGCTTATTTCACAAACTACTCATGGTGAATCATCCAGTTAAATATGAATCTGATGAAAAAATGATTCTTGAAATAGCTTATCAGTTATTAATGAACGTAAAGCCGATAATAGCGCAGGATCTTGCTTCCCAATATTTTGTGAATAAAGCGGTCATTAAAAAAAGTTTGGATAAAATCGAAAATTGGCTCAAGGCTTGGGGCCTAACATTGATTTCTAAGCAAAAAGTAGGCCTCATAATTGAAGGGAATGAAAAGGATAAAAGAACGGCATTAGCTCGATTATCCCAGTTGACCAACAATTCCCAGCTAAGTGATTCATTTATTAAAGAACAATTTTCGTCTCATGAGGTTGAGATTGTAAGAAATGCATTAAAAGAGCTACAAAAGGAACATTCCATCTTTTTTACGGATGAAACGTTTGAAGGATTGATTGTACATGCACTCCTGATGATTAGGCGGACAAAGCTTAAACAGCCTATTACCCTCTCTGAAAAAGAAAGATCTCTTCTACAGAATAAAAAAGAATATGAATGGACTTCTGAATTCCTCAAACAACTAGAACGTGCTTTTGCAGTGAGGTTTCCGGAAGTGGAAATTACTTATTTAGCATTACATATTTTAGGAGGGAAAGTTCGTTATCAACAAAGGAACGAAACATCTGAAATAGATGATCTTACTAAAGATAACCCTGTTCTTTCTCAGCTTCTGCTTCTATTGATCCAGCGTATGTCCGAGTTCAATATGATTGAATTTACAAATGATGAAACCTTGATAAACGGCTTGAAGGTTCATTTATATACAACCTTAAATCGCCTCAATTACGGACTTTCTGTATCGAATCCGATGCTGAGTGATATAAAAAGAATGTATCCTTATATGTTTGATATGGTGCTTTGCGCATTAGAAGAAGTAAATCAATCGCTATCTCTTTCGATACCTGAGGAGGAAGCGGCCTATCTCGTCCTACATTTTCAAGCGTCCATTGAACGATTCAATAGCATCAGGAAAAAAACGAAGGAAGCTGTCATCGTTTGCCATATGGGAATTGGAATGTCTCAGCTCTTACGAACAAAGCTTGAACGGAAATTTATTTCGATCAATATTATAGCGTGCATAGCGAAGGCTGACGTAAAAGAGTATCTTGCTAATCATGACGTCGACTTTGTTGTATCTACTGTTTCTCTGCCTGAAGTAAATCTCCCTTATCTTGTTGTATCTCCTTTGTTAGAAGCAACGGAAGAAAAGAGACTGGAGAATTTTATCAAACAGCTTGATGAACCAATTCAACAAGCACCAAAAGAATCTGTGCTTTTGAAGTTTACCACACCATTTTTAGTGTTTTTGCAGCAGGATGTAGAGCATCGTTATGAGTTAATCGAGATGCTTGCCACTGTCTTGTATGAAAAAGGCTTTGTGGAAAAAGAATATACGCATCATGCAATTACCCGGGAAAGAATGTCAGCTACGAACATTGGTGCAGGTGTTGCTATTCCACATGGAAACCCCAAACTGATTAAACATTCAGCGATTGCCATTGCTACATTACATGAACCGATTGAATGGGGACCTGAGAAAGTATCACTCGTATTTATGCTGGCAGTTAAGAATGATAATCAAGAAGATACAAAACAGCTATTTCGTGAATTGTCGTTTATCAGTGAACAACCTGCCTTTATTCAAACACTCATGAAGGAAACAGACACCATGCAATTTTTATCTCATTTACACAAAAAAAAATAACATCATTCATCTTTCTTTGCCTATTTCAGAGTAATAAAATCGATTTTTCCGGAAACAACGGAAAAAAACTAAACTTTTATCTCAAGGATTTCGCAGTATAGTATGTGTAAGCGATTTCGAAATAGATAAAGGGGGATTAGTGATGAAACTCTTAGCGATTACTTCATGTCCTAATGGGATTGCCCATACGTATATGGCGGCAGAAAATCTACAAAAAGCTGCCGATAAATTAGGAATTCAAATGAAAGTTGAAACGCAAGGCTCTATTGGAGTAGAAAATAAACTTACAGAACAGGATATTCGTGAAGCGGACGGTATCATTATCGCAGCTGATAAAACGGTTGATAAAGATCGATTCATTGGAAAGAAAGTATTGCTTGTTGGGGTTCAAGATGGTATTCGTAAACCTCAAGAATTAATTAAATTAGTAATAAGTGGAGAAGTACCTGTCTATCAAGCCCAATCAAAATCTATCGAGAACAATAGTAGTGAGAAAGCTGATAAACAAAATTCGGTTTATCGTCATTTGATGAGTGGTGTATCATACATGGTCCCATTCATCGTTATCGGTGGATTATTAATCGCTATTGCGTTAACACTTGGGGGAGAAAAGACACCTGGTGGTTTGGTGATACCGGATGCTTCATTCTGGAAGACAATTGAAAAGCTTGGTGCTGCATCATTTACTTTCATGGTTCCTATTCTTGCCGGTTTCATTGCCTTTAGTATTGCCGACAGACCAGGTCTTGCTCCCGGTATGATTGGTGGATTCATTGCAGCGAATGGTAGTTTTTATGGAAGTGCGGCTGGTGCCGGTTTTATTGGTGGTATTATTGCAGGTTTTCTGGCTGGTTACGTAGCATTAGGAATTAAAAACATAAAAGTTCCAAAAGCAATTCAGCCTATTATGCCGATTATTATCATTCCAGTATTTGCGTCACTTATTGTAGGTCTGGTATTTGTTTATGTGATAGGCGCACCTATAGCCCAAGTTTTTGAGTCGTTAACAGCATGGTTATCAAGTATGCAAGGTACAAGCTCCATTCTTTTAGCCCTTATTTTAGGTGCTATGATTTCCTTTGATATGGGCGGTCCGGTTAATAAAGTTGCTTTCCTTTTCGGTTCTGCCATGATTGCAGAAGGTAACTACGATATCATGGGATCGATTGCAGTTGCTATCTGTATTCCTCCGATTGGTATGGGTTTAGCTACTTTCTTAGGTAAGAAAAAATATCAGGATGCAGAAAGAGAAGCGGGTAAAGCAACATTTACAATGGGGTTATTTGGAATCACGGAAGGAGCCATTCCGTTTGCAGCTCAAGATCCATTCCGTGTTATCCCAAGTATTATGATTGGTTCGATGGTAGGCTCGGTTATTGCAATGATGGGACATGTTGGAGATAAAGTAGCACATGGAGGTCCAATCGTTGCAGTTCTTGGAGCTGTTGATAATGTGTTGATGTTCTTTATCGCCGTCATTGTTGGTGCGATTGTAACAGCTGTTTTAGTCAATATCTTAAAAAAAGATATACAAAAAGTAGATGTTCTAGAAACACAGGCAGTAGCGGAATCTATACCTCAACGACACCTTCTAAAAGAAGAAAAAAAAGCGACAACGGTGGAAATCAAAAAATTGACGGATATCACCAGTCTAGAGCTTATTGATGTAAACGTAGCGGGATCAACACGTGATGAGGTCATTGATGAAATGATTCAAAAATTAGATAGCGCTGGAGCTATTAGTTCTATTTCAGATTTCAAACAAGCGATACTAAGCCGCGAACAAGAAAGTTCCACAGGAATTGGTATGAACATTGCCATCCCTCATGGAAAATCAGATGCAGTCAAAAAAACAAGTGTGGTATTTGGACTTAAAAGTGACGGAGTAGACTGGACGAGCCTTGATGGTACAGATGCAAAGCTCATTTTTATGATCGCTGTTCCTAAAGAAAGTGAAGGAAATGAACACTTGAAAATTCTTCAGATGCTCTCTCGAAAGCTCATGGATGAAAGCTTTAGAGAACAATTATTGTCTATTAAAACAAAAGAAGAAGCGTATCAACTATTAGAGACTATTGAGTAAATACAGATATAGTATAATCGAGGCCTTTTCTCCTTACGTAAGGGGAGAGGGCCTCAAATTTTTCATCGTAAAGATGAGCCTGATTGAGTATTCATGTGTCTTTTCTTATACTATTTTGAAAGAAAGCAAGGATAGAGAGAGGTAGCCGGAACAGATGGATTTTCGTTCTGTAAACAAATGCGGGATACAGTGAGTGGTCCCATCTTGTATTAAGCGGCAAACCCGTTACATTAGAATGATAAGAAATCAAAACAGGCTATTCGATCGATGTGGGTCGGATAGCCTGTTTTTTTAGGGTGTAATACGTTCCCTTTTATCTAACAGTGCCAGATCAGGTGCTCAGGCTTTGGACAAAATCATTAGTGATATGTAGGAGCATGTTATGTGGTGAAATATGGAATGAAAAGGGAAGCAGATAGGTATAAAAGAGTAGCTAAACACAGAAAAAGGAAAAAAATTCAAAATGAGACTTTATTAATGTAGTATAATTTTAGTTTTTTTGATATATTTGGAATAAGATGGAATATAATCCATAACTTTTTCAACTTTGCGTGACCTAACTTCATTTAGCCTAAGAAAGTTTTTGGGGGTAAGATTCCATTATTTTTTGGAGTTATCTCGAAGAAACGCTACATACATGGGACTGGTTCCAGGATGGTTCCTCCTATCTCTTAAGGAGACACGATTTACAATAAGGATTCGGTGAAATGGTTTTTGGATTTAGGCTTTGTATAATTGCCGGTTTTACAAGAAATGGACGGCTGATGAAGATATCGGATACGAAAAGAGGGAGAAAATCATGGAAAAAGAAATAAAATGCGTGATTTGGGACTTGGACAATACGATTTGGGAAGGGATTTTGCTAGAATCCTCCCATGTTCAGCTTCGTCCCGGGATTGTGGAGATTATCAAAGAATTAGACTCACGTGGTATCCTGCATTCTATCGCTAGCAAGAATGATTTTGAGTTAGCGTACGAAAAGCTGAAGGAGTTTGGGATCGCTGAATATTTCCTCTATCCCCAGATTAATTGGAATGCCAAATCAGCGAATATCTCTACTATACAAAAAAACGTAAATATCGGCATAGATACCATCTTATTTATTGACGATCAACCGTTTGAGCGTGACGAGGTAAGTAGCGTTCATTCACAAGTTACTTGCATGAGTGATACTGAATATACAAATCTTATTTATCATCCTCGTCTCAACCCTACATTTATCACGGAAGATTCGAAAAGACGTCGACATATGTATCTGGAAGATATCATACGTAACGAAGAAGAACAATCATTTGTGGGGCCGCAAGAATCCTTTCTCGCTTCTCTTGAGATGAAGTTTATCATCTCAGAAGCACAAGAAGAAGATCTCAAACGCGCTGAAGAGCTAACCATTCGTACCAATCAATTGAACTCAACAGGGATTACCTATGATTATGATGAACTGAACGCTTTTCGCACCAATGATAAATATAAATTATTTGTATGTGAACTCACGGATAAGTACGGATCTTACGGCAAAATTGGATTATCACTTGTGGAAATAACCGAGGAAGCATGGCATGTCAAGCTTCTTCTCATGTCTTGCCGGGTCATGTCTAGGGGTGTTGGTACGGTACTTCTTAGCCATATTATGCAAGAAGCCAAGGAAGAAGGAAAAATGTTGCTTGCTGACTTCCGCAAGACAGACCGGAACCGCATGATGTACGCGACTTACCGCTTCGCTAACTTCAAGGAAATTTCTTCTGATGATGAAGGGAATGTCGTTTTCGAAAATGATTTGTCTATGATTCAACCGTTTCCGCCTTATATCTACGTAAAAGTAAATCACGTTATCAAAAAGAGATAATAAAACGGAAAGAACAGGAGATATACCGTATGAAGATAAGTGTGCAACAATCAGATATTTTAGTTGAAGTGGAGCGATTTTCTGAAGAAAGGATTCATCCATACGCGAAAGAGTTTGAGTTGAACGAAGAATTGCCCTCTGAACTTATTAGGGAAATGGGGGAGAAAGGATACCTCACTGCCAGTATTCCCAAAGAGTACGGAGGTCTAGGTCTTGATCCAGTGCAATTTGGACTGTTTATAGAGCAAATAGGGAAATCCTGCAATTCCATACGTGAATTGATTACCGTTCACAACTCGCTCGTAGGTGAAACGATTGTGCGATGGGGAACGAAAGAGCAAAAAGAGAAATGGCTCCCGTTAATGACGCAAGGCAAAAGAATAGCCGCTTTTGCACTCAGTGAACCTAATGTAGGTACAGATGCTAGAAATGTAGAGACACATTATCGAAAAGAAGGTAACCAGTACATGATCACAGGGGTGAAAAAATGGATTTCCTTCGCCGATATTGCAGACGTATTTCTCGTCATTGCGGCTCATGAAGAGGAAGGACAAGTCACTGCTTTTTTGGTGGAGCGCGAATGGGAAGGGATAAAAACGACACGTATGACCGGACTGTTGGCAAGCAAGGCATCTCATATCGCAGAAGTTGAATTTATGGACGTTGTGGTTCCAGCAGAAAATGTGCTTGGCCCTGTTGGTGGAGGGTTTAGCTACATTGCCTCATATGGGCTTGATCACGGACGCTATAACATCGCTTGGGGAGCTGTAGCGATTGCTCAAGCTTCACTGGAAGCGATGATCTCCTATTCGCGTAAGAGGACACAGTTTGGGAAGAAGCTGTGTGAGTTTGACCTCATGCAGGCGATCATTGCTGATGCGACAACAAAAATTCACGCAGCGCGCGCTCTTTGTCTCCATGCTGGAAGGATGCGATTGAAGAGGGATCCTGATTCGATAATGGAAACCACCATGGCGAAATACTTTTCTTCGAAGATGGTAATGGAAGTAACCACGGATGCAGTGCAAGCACATGGTGGAAATGGTTTTTCCAACCAGTATCCGGTGGAGCGCTTCTTCCGCGAAGCCAAGCTTCTAGAAATTATCGAGGGAACATCACAGGTTTTGCAACTCATGATTGCCCAACATTCGATAAGCAAAAACTATGAAAAGCGATAAAATTCATAACCAATAAATGAATTGAGGGATGAGTGATGACGGTACGGGAAAAAGTACGCCAATTTATTGAAAGTAATCTTGTAATCTTTGAAGATCATGTCGAAATTAGCGATGATGACAATATCTTTGAACTTGGCTTTGTAAACTCGCTATTTGCTATGAGAATGCTTACATTTGTTGAGGAAGAATTCGTCATCACCATAGACAATGATGAACTTGACCTTATAAATTTTAGTTCCGTAAGCAATATCGTGCGTTTAATTGAGAAAAAACTAGGAACAAGAGTGTAATGCTGCTTTCTTTTCTGATCTTCGTTGGATAGGAGGGTATTGTAGACGGCATAGGAGAGTGGCACAAAATGAACAAAGATTCATGTTAAAACAACAACTTATAAGGGAGAAAAAATATGTTGAACTTAATCTTCATGTTTCCAGGAGTGGGCTCCCATTATTTTGGAATGGGTAAAACACTTTATGACAACTTTCCAGTGGCGAAGCTCGCTTTTGAAGAAGCCAGTGACGCCGTAAAAATTGACTTAGCTAAGCTATGTTTTTCTCCTGACTACAAAGATGAACTGCAAAAATTAAAAAATTCGCAAATAGCTCTTGTTTGTGTTGGTGTGACAACTTACCGAGTTTTTATGGAAGAAATGGGGATTTCGCCAGCTTTTTCGATGGGATATAGTCTGGGGGAGTATTCGGCACTTGTTTGTGCGGGTGCGATTCAGTTTGGGGATGCTCTTCAAATGGTGCTGGAACGTGGTGATGTTGTAAATGATGTAGCTAAGAGGATCGCAGGTACGATGGCTTGGGTGACAAATATTGATTCACAAACCGTTAAGAAGATTTGTGAGGAAGTATCGCAAGCAGGAGACGAAGTATATGTATCCGCCTACGACTCACCTCTTAAAACATCTATCTCAGGGACTAACATTGCCATTCGCAAAGCGGGAGAGAAAGTTGTCGAAGCCGGCGGAATTGCCATCCCGATAAAAATGTCAGGTCCGTTTCACAGTCCGCTGATGAAAGAGGCTGCGAACAGCTTCCAAGGAATTTTGAGCAATTATAACTACCAACAGCCGCAATATCCGGTCATATCTAATTACACCGCACATCCGTTCACAGATCGCGCAAGTATTTCCAAAAATCTAGCATTGCAGCTCGTTTCACCAATTCGTTGGCAAGAATCGCTACACTATGGGCTTTCGCTAGGAGCCGACATAGCAATCGAGCTTGGACCGAAAACAGTGCTGAAGTATCTGCTGGAGAATAATACGAAGGAATTTCCCGTATATTCGTTTGACAAAGCTCAAGACCTACAGGTGATAAAAAATGCTTTCTTTTTCACGGAAGAAGAGTACATGCCCCTTATTGCCAAGTGTCTCGCAGCAGTGGTAAGCACTAAAAACTATAACAAGAACAATAATGAGTATGAGGAATCAGTTGTGCAAACATTTGAACAAGTGCAAAACATGTATGAGCAGTTGGCGGAAACCAAGACTCTGGCACAAAAAGAACATGCGGTAGCCGCAATCAATATGCTCCAATCTGCATTACTAGCAAAGAATCTGCCTGAGGGGAAACGTGCATACCAAGTGAAAAAAGTGCTTGGGCATAAGAATTTTTCGAACTAGCTTACAATCACTTTGTTATACAAAAAGGAGAATGATAGAATGCTTCAAAATATAGGTATCATCGGATCAGGAACAATGGGGATTGGTATGGTTGTCGATCTTGCCCTTCACGGAATTAGGTCCGTTCTCGTAGATGTATCGGAAGAAACGTTGGAAAAGGCGAAAAAAGAGATATTACATACGGTTCGTTTCGCTCCCTTGGTTAAGAAGGACGTAAAGAAAATGACTCCAGAGCAAGTAATAGAGCTGGTATCTTTTACGACTACTTTAGAAGATGTTGGAGAATGTGATTTTATTGTAGAAAATGTAACGGAAAACTGGGAGATAAAACATGCAGTCTATATGGAACTAGATCGTATTTGTAAACCGGATGTATGCTTTGCAGTCAATACTTCTTGCATCTCCATTACAAAGGTTGGTGGTGTGACGAAGCGCCCTGATAAGGTTATCGGCATGCACTTTATGAACCCTGTTTTTATGAAGCCTTCCATTGAAGTTATTAAAGGTTGTTTTACGTCACAAGAGACCATCGATATTGCGGAATCGTTCCTCTCACAGTTGGACAAAGATGCAATTATCGTCAATGACTTACCTGGATTCGTATCCAATCGCATTTCTCACCTATTTATGAATGAGGCAGCATTTGTAGTGCAAGATCAAGTAGCGACGCCCAAGCAAGTAGACGAGATTTTTAAAAAATGCTTCGGACATACTATGGGTCCACTTGAAACGGCAGATTTAATAGGCTTGGACACGGTACTGGATTCTTTGGGAGTGTTGTATGACAACTACCAGGATTCAAAATTTCGCGCGGCTCCACTTCTTCGCAAAATGGTGGATGCAGGATTGTTTGGTAGAAAAGCTGGAAAAGGTTTTTACGATTATTCGAAATAATAAAGCCAGGTAAAAGAGAGAGGATGAATCTTTATGACGACGTTAACAACTGAAAAAATGATTAGCGATTACATTTTGGAGCATGTAAACGTTGAGGAGCTGGACTATGATCTTCTGATTTTTGATGAAGGGTTGGTCAATTCTTTATTCGCAATTCAACTCATGACATACCTTGAAAAGACGTTCAGTATCAAAATTACGATGGATGATCTGGATTTTGAGAACTACCGCTCCATTAACGCTATTTCTAATTTTGTGAAAAGCAAACAGAGCGGGGTGTAAGCATGCTTACTTTGTTGACTACTAATCAAAAGGGCTACTACGATCAATTTCTTACATTCGCTCAAGAACATGTAGAACCATACGCAAACCAGTGGGACAACTCCGAGAAAATCCCGCAGGATATCATCGACAAGTCTGCGAAGGCAGGCTTTCTTGGAGGAACATTGCCTGTCGAATACAAGGGTCAGGGATGGGACTTTGTTACTTATGGATTGCTGAACGAAGCTATTGGCCGTTTCAGCATTTCTCTCAGCGGGTTGTTTAACGTACACACAATGGTTGCGCACACACTGTTGAAATGGGGAACAGAGGAACAGAAATCACGTTGGCTTCCACCTCTCTCTACAGGTAAAAAAATCGCAGCTCTGGCGCTGACCGAACCAGGAGCGGGCAGTGATTTGCAAATGATGGAAACCAGTTATACGGAGCAGGGCGATTATTTTCTCTTAAACGGTAAAAAGCAGTGGATTACCTTTGGTGCAGCTGCAGATGTTCTACTCGTCTTTGGAAAGATGGAAGGAAAACCTGTTGCTTGCCTCGTTGAAAAAGACACACCGGGATTGACTATCACACCAATTCGAGGAATGCTTGGCTTCAAAGCGTCTCATTTGGCGATTTTAGAATTCAATAACTGCGTGATTCCAAAGGAAAATATGGTTGGTAAACCAAACTTTGCGCTGTCTTATCTCGCTCCTTACGCACTAGAATTCGGTCGCATTAGCATCGCTTTTGCTTCGCTAGGGCTTTTGCGAGGTTGTTTGGAAATCTGCGGTTCTCATGTAATGGAACGAAAAGCGTTTAACGCCCGCTTAATCGATCACGGAATGATTTCACATTTTATTGCTGATATGGGTGTTGATTATGAAGCAACCGCTCATCTCTGCATTGCATCTTGTAAGGCGAAGGATGAACATTCGCCGGAAGCTACTGAAAAAATCATGATTGCCAAATACTTCGCATCCCGTGCTGGAGCTAGACACTCTGCTAACGCAGTCCAGATTATGGGCGCGATGGGGTGCAACGAGGACTTTTCGGTTTCTAGATTTTACAGAGATTCCAAGACGATGGAAATCGTGGAAGGCAGTAATCAGATTCATCAGATGATTCTTGGCTCAAGCTTTGCCAAAAAAGCGAGAAGAACGCTGGTTAGCGTGAAAACAGAAGGGTAGAGTCCATATGAGCAAATCGAACTTATTTGTTTCCGATTCCGATAGACAGCAAATCATGTTCATGCTTAGCAATACCAAAGCGGATTATCCCATAGATAAAACGATCTATCAATTATTTGAAGAACGGGTGGCTGTTGCACCAGATGCGATTGCTGCCATTTGCAAGGATCAAGCGATTACTTATCAAGAGTTGAATAACAAAGCAAACCAATTGGCGAGACATATTCGCTCTCACGGTGTAGATTCTGATCATATCGTGGCAATCATGCTAGAGCGTTCACTTGAAATGATTATAGGTATCTTTGCCATTATGAAGGCAGGTGGCGCATACTTGCCAATTACACCGTCCAATCCTGAGAAGCGGATTCGCTATATGCTGGAGGACAGCGGCTCTAAGCTGATGTTGACCAAAGGGAACGTCATGCATTCGTATGACATACCGACAATTCATGTTGATAATGAGAATCTTTACAAGGGTTGCTCTGATAATCTGTCATTGGTTAATGACCCGAAAGATCTTGCTTATGTTATTTATACATCGGGTTCGACTGGAAAACCAAAAGGTGTAATGATTGAACATCACTCTCTGGTGAATCGATTACACTGGATGCAGCACGCCTATCCTATCGATGTGAATGATACGATTATGCAAAAAACGCCTTTTGGCTTCGACGTCTCTGTATGGGAAATGTTCTGGTGGTCTATGGTTGGAGCAAAGGTCTGCTTCCTGTTACCTAATTTTGAACGTTTTCCGCAAGCGATTGTAGAGACTGCCCGGAAGAATCAAATTAGTGTGATGCACTTCGTACCTTCTATGATGAACGCTTTTCTAAATTATCTTCAAGACGCAGGTGATGAAGAAATTCATCGATTGCGTTTCTTGAAACGCGTTTTTGTCAGTGGGGAAGCCTTAACACCTATCCATGTGAAAAAATTTAATCAAATTCTGTATGAAACCAACGGAACCAGACTGACAAACTTGTATGGACCGACGGAAGCGACAATCGACGTAACCTACTATGATTGCCCGGTGGATGGGGTAATCAAGAAGGTTCCGATTGGAAAACCGATACACAACACAAGCATGTATATTGTTGAAGAAGATCAATTGCAACCGTTTGGAGAGTCAGGGGAGCTATGCATCGGTGGAGTAGGGCTTGCCCGCGGCTATTTGAATAATCCAACCCTGACGTCGGAAAAATTCGTTGACAATCCGTTTATACCTGGAGAAAAGATGTACAAGACTGGAGATTTGGCTCGTCTGCTTCCCGATGGAAACATTGAATATATGGGGAGACTGGATCATCAGGTGAAAATCCGAGGATTACGAATCGAACTTGGCGAGATTGAAGCGACAATAGCCGATTACGATGCGATCGATCAGTGTATTGTAACGGTCAATGAACAATCAGAAACAATCGTCCATCTTGTGGCATATGTGGTTCCAAAAAGAGAGTTTGCGGTAGCCGACTTAAAAAAATTTGTCAAAGACCGCTTACCTGAATACATGGTTCCCAGCATTTACATAACGCTTGAATCGTTGCCGTTAACTTCCAATGGCAAGATTGATCGAAAATCTTTGCCTGATCCGCAAGCATAGGAAACGATCCTCTTAAAAAGGCAGGTTATGAAATGGCATATTCAGAAAAAATAAGCAGAAATAACGTTGAAGATATCATGGGGCTGTCTCCCCTGCAAGAAGGGATGTTATTTCACTTTTTAAAAGAGCCTGAATTGGAGCAGTATCATGAGCAACTGTCGCTGATGATTTCAGGAAAGTTGGATTTAGCCCTTTTTAAACAAGCTTGGAACGATGTCATTCAAGCTAATGAAATGTTACGAACTCTATATAGATGGAGAGAAGTTAATCAGCCCGTTCAAATCATCTTAAAGGAGCATCAGCTAGCATTTGATTATTACGATTACTCTGACTTAGATACTACTGAGCAAACAGAACGGATTGCTAAACAAAAAGAAGCGGATCTTCGGAAACAATTTACTCTTCTAGAGGTTCCTTTCCGGATTGAGCTTTATAAAATGGCTACTGACCGTTATCAAATGGTAATCAGCAATCACCACATCTTGTATGACGGATGGAGTAACGGCATTATCTTACAAGAATTTTTTCAACGATACCACAGTTTGGAGATAGGACAGCTCTCCTCGTTACCACGCAAGCCTAAGTACAAGGAATACATCAAATGGTTGGAAAATCAAGATCATGAAAAACAGAATGCTTTTTGGAAAGAGTATTTGGAAGGTTTTAATACGCAGACTTCGCTTGCGATTAAAAAACGTAATGCTGTAAAGAAAGGGGATGTCGTCAAGCACAAGATCACGTTGGATCATTTCGTGGCATCGCAAATCGCATCATTTTGCAAAGAACACCAAGTCACGGTGGCGTCACTGTTCTACGCAGCATGGGGACTTCTGCTCAATCGATACAACAATACGGATGACGTGATTTTTGGTACAACGGTTTCAGGACGCTCGGGAAATATTGAGGGTCTCGAAAAAGTCGTTGGACTGTTTATTAACACGCTTCCGCTTCGTTTTAAAACAGATACTGAAAAAGATCTACTTTCTTATACCAAACAAGTCAACCAAGCCATTCAACTAAGAACCCAATTTGAAAGCACGTCGCTCGTGAATATAAAACAGGCGAGTCAACTTGATAAGAAGGAGGAGCTTTTCGATACGCTACTCGTCATTGAAAACTATCCGTTAAACAAACAACTGCTTCAGGAGAACCAAGGCTTACGTGTAACTTCATATGAGATTCACGAGATAACAAATTATGATTTGACAGTTGCAGTGGAATTATTTGAGGAAACTAATATGGTTTTCACCTACGAGCAGACGTTATTTGATCGAGATGTCGTGGAGCGCATGGCGCAACATTATTCAAGGATTATTGCGCAGATCATACAAAGCCCAACGAAACGTTTTGTCGAGCTAGAGCTTTTTTCTACGGGGGAACTTGAGGAGCTAGAAGCATGGAATCAAACCAATGCTTGGTATGCCTACGATCAACCGATATATCGACTATTCAGTGAACAGGCAAAGCGTACACCTGAGAAGATTGCCGTCATTTGCGGTGAAGTAACTCTCACTTATCGTCAATTGGACGAACGTACCAATCAATTGGCACGCACGCTTCGTCAATATGGAGTAGGAGCAGATGCAATTGTAGGAATTTGCATGGAGCGTTCTGTGGAAATGATTGTCGGGTTGTTAGCGATTGCTAAAGCAGGCGGAGCGTATTTGCCGATTGATCCCAAAATTCCTCTTGAACGTCTCAGCTATATTCTGGAGGATAGTGGCACGAAGCTGGTTGTCACTCAGCATGAATTTATAAATAAATTCGCTAAGGAATGCGATACTCTCAATCTGGATGACAAGGACATCTATCACTCTGATGGGAACTCCTTGGATGATATAAGCGGCCCGAGAAATCTAGCCTATGTGATCTATACATCCGGTTCTACTGGAAAGCCTAAAGGGGTATGCATTGAGCACCACTCAGTCGTAAATCGTTTGAACTGGATGCAAAAGGCCTACCCGATTAGCTCCGAAGATGTGATTCTACAGAAAACGCCGTATGTGTTTGATGTATCCGTTTGGGAGCTGTTCTGGTGGGCCATGCAGGGAGCGACGGTTTCTTTTCTCGCACCAGGTCAAGAAGGGAATCCCGAATGCATTGTAGAGACGATTCAACGTGACAAGGTTACGACGATGCATTTCGTTCCTTCCATGCTGCATGTCTTTCTGGAGTTTACCGAAGCCTTTGACCAAGCAGACAAGCTGAGAAGCTTACAACGAGTGTTTGCTAGTGGAGAAGCATTGGGCGTTCATTTGGTGAAACGTTTCAATTCACTGCTTTATGATCGGTATAAAGCGCAATTAATCAATCTGTATGGGCCGACTGAGGCATGCGTGGACGTGTCGTTTTTCAATTGCTCACCTTGGATTGACTATGAAAAGGTGCCAATCGGTAAGCCGATTGACAATACTCAGTTCTTAGTCCTAGATCGTAATCTTATGCTACAGCCAGTAGGCGTCCCAGGTCAGCTGTGCATTTCGGGTGTGGGACTTGCTCGCGGATATGCTAACAAACCCGAGTTGACCCGTGAGAAATTCATAGATCATCCGTTCGATACGGGAAAGAGGCTATATCTGACAGGAGACCTCGCCAGATGGTTGTCGGACGGTAACATCGAATATCTGGGCCGCATCGACTATCAGGTTAAAGTACGCGGATTCCGCATCGAGCTTGGAGAAATTGAGCATCAGCTGCTTGATTTTCCTAGCATGAAGGAAGTTGTTGTACTGGTAAAACAAGATAAAAAGGAAGACGATTATCTTGTTGCTTACGTGGTGTGCGAAGAGGAACTAAACGCGGCAGAGGTAAAGCAATTTCTACTGAAACGTCTTCCTGAATACATGGTTCCAAATACTTTTATTCGCATCGAAGAAATGCCTTTGACCACCAATGGCAAGCTTGATCGCAAAGCATTGCCTGTTCCACAGGTAACCGAATTGACTCAGAAAGCGACTTATGTTAAACCACAAACAGAAATAGAACGGAAGATCGCCGATATTTACAAGGAAGTACTAGAAGTAGAGAGTGTTGGTTTATACGATAACTTCTTTGACATCGGTGGAAATTCGCTGAAGCTGATTCGTATATACAGTCGACTCAGCAAGGCTTTGGGAAAAGAACTGACAGTCGCAACACTATTTCGCTATCCGACAGTAGCTTCGCTCACTCAATATCTGGCACAAGCAGATACAGAGATAGAGAAGGAGGCAAAGGATACCAAGCGAAAGCTGTCACGTCAATTAAACCAAGAATCTCCACATGGAGTGAATGACGGAAAGGGTCAGGACGTCGCTGTGATTGGGATGGCGGGACGGTTCCCAGGAGCAAAGAATATTGATGAGTTCTGGAATAATTTGAAAAATGGGATCGAAAGTATTCGTTTTTTCACGGATGAGGAACTTCTTGAAGCAGGGGCTGACACTGAGTTGATAAAGCGCTCAAACTATGTGAAGGCAAAGGGCTATCTTGACGATTTCGAATATTTTGATGCCTCCTTGTTTGACTATATGCCAAAAGAAGCGGAATTGATGGATCCACAATTGCGACTACTGCATGAGTGCGCTTGGGAAGCATTGGAACATGCAGGTTACTTAAGCGATGAAAGTCCTGACCGTATCGGTACATTCGTTGGGGCATCTTCCAATTTTCATTGGCTCCATCAGGTGGCACGCCAAAACCAAAACTCGCTGGAAGAGTTTTCTGCGATGCTACTTAATGAAAAGGACTTTTTTAGCACTCGCCTTTCCTACAAGTTAAACCTGAAAGGACCAAGTGTGACAGTGCAAACCGCATGTTCGACATCTTTGGTAGCGATTAATATGGCTTATCAGGAACTGATTCAAGGGAACTGCGAGATTGCAATTGCTGGGGGTGTTGGGATTACTTATCCACCAAAAACGGGATATTTATATGAGGACGGAATGATTCACTCCCCTGATGGCCACTGCCGTGCGTTTGACAAGGATGCCAATGGAACGATTGGCGGGAACGGTATTGGGATTGTCGTGTTGAAGAGGCTTCATGCTGCAGTGTTAGATGGTGACACAATCCATGCAGTCATAAAAGGGGGAGCGATCAATAATGATGGAATAGATAAGGTCGGATTTACTGCCCCTGGGGTGACAGGACAAGCGGCAGTCATTCATGAAGCGCAGATACAGGCAGCGATCGAATCGGAAAGCATCAGTTACGTAGAAGCGCATGGAACAGGGACTGCACTAGGCGATCCAATTGAGCTTGAAGCATTACGACTAGCCTTTCAAACAGATAAAAAAGGATACTGCGCAATCGGTTCAGTAAAAACTAACATCGGTCATCTCGATGCCGCTGCTGGCGTAGCCGGCTTTATTAAAACAGTACTTTCACTTCAACATGAACTGCTTCCCCGAGTTTGCACTACAACTCAGTGAATCCAAAAATCGATTTTGCAAACAGTCCATTTTTTGTAAATAATCAGATCACCGCATGGCAACGAGGAATAATCCCACGTCGCGCAGGTGTCAGCTCATTTGGCATGGGTGGTACCAATGCCCATGTGATTCTAGAAGAAGCACCAAAAGCCGTCAATTACCCTGAGAATCGTGATTGGAAGCTACTAATGCTTTCAGCTAAAACCGAAACTGCCTTGAAAAAGGCGGCAGAAAATTTACAGAGCTATCTAAATGCCAAGCCTGACGTAAACCTTTCAGATGTTGCCTATACATTACAGGTTGGACGCAAAACCTTTCCATATCGAAAAGTGATTGTGGCAAATCATGCCCAAGAGGCGGCTGTGTTGCTTGGTCTCCCAGATATGGATAAGGTGATGACCAAACAAGTTGCCAAGCGTAATCGTTCTGTTACGTTTATGTTTTCTGGACAGGGTTCACAGTACATCAATATGGGGCTCAGGTTGTATCAAAAAGAAGAATTATTCCGTACTATCGTGGATACCTGCTCTGAATTACTCAGACCTATAATTGGCTACGATATACGGGAAATCATCTATCCGTCTGAACACAAAATGGAATGGGCGTCTGAAATGTTGACGCAGACGGAAGTGACACAGGTTGTTCTCTTTACGGTGGAATATGCTTTGGCGCAAACATTAATGAAATGGGGTATACAGCCACAGGCAATGATCGGTCACAGCATCGGTGAATACGTTGCAGCTTGCATAGCAGGTGTGTTCTCACTAGAAGATGCGCTAAAACTGGTGACGATGCGAGGCAAACTCATGCAGTCAATGCCAACAGGGGCGATGCTCAGTGTACGACTCACCGAATCAGCTCTTCTTCCGCTTATTCCTGCGGATGTGTCACTAGCCGCAGTAAATAGCTCAGCCTTATGTGTCGTTTCAGGAAGTCATGAAGCGATTGAGACATGCAAAGCATTGTTAATAGAAAAAGGAGTAGAGCACAGTCAGTTGCATACTTCTCATGCTTTCCATTCAGCGATGATGGAGGGAATATTGACTGAGTTTGAATCGGTGGTTCGCACGATTGAACTTCGTGAGCCGAAGATTCCCTATCTCTCTAATGTGACAGGTACTTGGATTTCTATAGAGGATGCGACTGACCCCATGTATTGGGTGAAGCATTTGCGAGGAACGGTTAAGTTTGCTACAGGTGTCAAGGAACTGTTGGACAACGAGCAAGCCATGTTTATTGAGGTAGGGCCAGGGCGCGTACTCAGCATGTTTGTTCATCGACACGCCGACAAAAAACCGAACCACTTTGTCACCAACTTGCTACCTCATCCACAGGAACAAATTGCTGAAGATTTGCTTTTTTATAGAAAAATAGCTCAGTTATGGCTGGAAGGTGTACAGATAGATTGGCGTGCATTCTATGAAAATGAACAGCGGAGAAGAATTCCGCTTCCTGCTTATCCGTTTGAACGGAAACGCTTTTGGACGTGGACGGAAGCTACTCCTACCTCCAGTAAAGCTCATAATCTTTTGCAAGAAAACGTGATTGGCAAAAAAACGAATATAGCAGATTGGTTTTATGTACCCTCATGGGAACGAGTCAATTTGCCTGAAGTTGAAGAAAATCGTCTCGCTTTGGAATCCGTGCTAATTTTTGCAGACGAAACTTCGATAAGCCAGTGTTTGCTAGAAAAACTCCAGCAGACAAACTCAAATATTGTCGTTGTTCGTACAGATACTATGTATTGCAAATTAAACGATCGCAGTTTTGCAATCCATCCGTGTGAAGCAAGCCACTATGACGAGATGCTCCGTGAGATGAAAGAAACGGGATTTACACCAACCAAGGTGTTGCACCTGTGGAGTTTGAGCGAGGGAGAGTATCATGGGCTTGATTGGAAACGAGTAGAGCTAACGCTCGATGTCGGATTTTACAGTCTCGTTTCTTTTGCACAGGCTCTCGGTAGACATATGATTACCGATCCGCTTGATATTCTTGTCGTGACCAATAACACACAAGAGGTAACAGGGGAGGAAGAGCTACAGCCTGAAAAAGCGACGGTGCTTGGATTTGTTAAAATTGCACCTTTAGAATACTCCAATCTCCAATGCCGCAATATTGATATTCTATGTACCTCAGAGCCTCGTAAGCAGGAAAAAGTGGTTCAACAACTATTAGAGGAGCTGGAGATTGTATCAGAGGATAAAGTCGTCGCCTATCGCAACAATTATCGATGGGTACAGATTATGAAAAAATCATACAGGGAATCTCTCATGACGACCCCGCGACTCAAACGGTATGGAGTTTACCTGATAACGGGTGGCATGGGCGGTATGGGCTTTGCCATCGCTAAAGACTTTGCCAAGACCTATCAAGCCAAGCTGATTCTGATTGGCCGTTCGGAATTTCCGACACGTGAAAAATGGAATAATTGGCTAAACAGCCATGCAGAAGATAACACAGTCAGCCAAAAAATCAGAGAGATTCTCCTATTGGAAAGCTATGGAGCAGAAGTTTTCATTGCCAGAGCGGATGTATCGAATCAACTGCAAATGGCTGAGGTCATCCATTGTGCGATTGAGCGTTTCGGTGGAATCAACGGTGTGGTTCACGCTGCTGGAATTGCCGACTATGCAGGATTAATTCAAAATCGGACGCGTGAAACGGTCGAGACAATTCTCGCACCGAAGATACAAGGAACGCTTACCCTTGATTATCTGTTGAGTGAACAAAAGCTGGATTTTTTCATCCTCTGCTCCTCCATAGGTAACGTTTCCTATCATCGCAAGATCGGACAAGTCGCCTATAACGTAGCGAATGAATTCCTTGACGCCTATGCCTTCTATAAAACGGCACGCGACGGCGTTTACACCGTGGCAATTAACTGGCCTGATTGGCAAGAGGTGGGAATGTCTATTGAGTCGGCAAAATATTGGGCGAAAGCTCTCAACAGTAATGTGGAGGCCATACTCCAAGACGGATTGAGTCCATCTGAGGGAGTGGAAGTTCTCAAACGTGCTTTGCACAATTCTTCTCCACAGGTGGTGGTCTCGTCGGAAGACTTGATTAAGAAGCTTGCTGAAGGCTCTGCACATTTCCAAGCCGTATTGGAAAAAGGACAGTTTTCACGTGAAATAAGTCAGCGTCCAGAACTCTCCACCCACTACGTCGCCCCGAAGAGTGAAATTGAAGGAAAGCTTGCGAATATTTGGCAAAAGATGTTCGGCATTGAGCAAGTCGGTATACATGATAACTTCTTTGATTTAGGAGCAAGCTCGCTCGACTTGATACAGGTTAATAGAAGGGTAAAAGAATTGCTCAACCTTGATATATCGGTTGTGACGATGTATGAATACCCGACGATTGCATCACTTGCCGCTTATTTAAGTCAGGAAATGTCGGCGGATAAACAGGTAACGCGGGAGCAAATAAAATCGGATGAGTTGAACAAATCTAAACAACTCATGAAGAGCACAATATTAAAAATGGGGCGGTCCACAAAATGACGAAAAAAGAGGAACAAACTCATCGTACTGGATTGGAAATTGCCGTCATTGGAATCGCAGGTAGATTTCCAGGAGCTGATAACCTAGAACAGTATTGGGAAAATCTTAAAAATAGTGTCGAGACAATCTCTGTCTTTACCGATGAAGAATTACGTATGGCGGGAATTGATCCCGCCCTCTTGCAAAAACCAAACTATGTAAAAGCAAAAGGATACATCGAAGACATTGAACTGTTTGATCCTGGTTTCTTCGGTTATTCTCCACGTGAAGTGGAGATTATGGACCCGCAGATTCGCCTTCTCCAAGAATGTAGTTGGCAAGCGTTAGAGGATGCCGGCTATGACCCGAAATCCTATGAAGGTCTAATAGGTTTATATGTTGGGGCGGCATCCAACTACGAGTGGGTGGCACAGTCCCCACTCATGAAAAACGATGGCGGGGCTGAATTACATGAAGCGGGAACGCTTTGCTACAAAGATGCGATAAGTACCCTTACTTCTTATAAACTAGGACTAAAAGGGCCAAGCTTTACGATGTACACGGCGTGCTCTACCTCTATGCTCAGCATCCACTTGGCTTGCCGCGCACTGCTCACTGGGGAGTGTCACATTGCTTTAGCGGGCGGTGTACGTGTCTCATATCCAAACAAAAAAGGCTATCTCTACGAGCAGGGGCTTACTTCTTCGCCGGACGGACATGTTCGCGCATTCGATGCTGATGCTGGCGGGGCAGTATTTAGTGATGGGGTTGGAATGGTTGTCCTGAAACGACTTGAAGATGCGATTGCTGACGGAGACAATATATCGGCTGTGATTAAAGGATCTGCCGTAAACAACGATGGAGCGCGCAAAGTAGGTTACACTGCGCCAAGCGTAGAGGGACAGTCAGAGGTCATCTTGGCTGCTCAGCATCTTGCGGAGGTGGAGCCAGAAAGTATCAGTTACATCGAAACTCACGGTACGGCCACTAACCTGGGTGATACCATTGAATTTGAAGCCCTTAAACGAGCATTTCAGACCGAACAAAAAAGTTTCTGCGGAATCGGTTCGGTTAAATCCAACATTGGGCACCTTGACACGGCGGCAGGAGTGGCTGGTTTTTTAAAGACAGTACTAGCGTTAAAGCATAAGCAACTTCCACCAACGCTCCACTTTAATCGTCCTAATCCTAGGATTAATCTTGTGAACAGTCCATTCTATGTTGTTAAGGGGTTGCAGGATTGGGAGCATGAGGGCTATCCACTGCGCGCTGGTGTTAGTGCTTTTGGATACGGAGGAACCAACGTTCATGTAATTTTGGAAGAAGCACCTATAATTGAAAGCGAATGTAGTCAAAGCGATCAATACGTTTTTCCATTGTCCGCACGTTCTTTGACTGCATTGGACAACGCTGCAAATCAGTTGGCGGATTATCTCAGCAATCAACTAAAAGTAGAGTTAGCTGATGTAGCATACACGTTGCAGGTTGGACGCAGAGAGTTCCCATATCGCAGAGCCATTGTTGCAACCAATCGAGAGGAAGCAATTGATTCGCTTCTAGCAAGAAAAGGTAATGCTACGCTGGCAGTGGTTCATCAACCTGACGTTATCTTCATGTTTCATAAGCATGGTTTTTCAGATGTTACCTTTTTGCTGGATCTGTATTCATCAGAGCCTACGTTCAAAAATGCACTAGATCGTTGCTTCGACCAGGTGCAAATGATTACGGGCTACGACTTACGCAATGTATTGTTTCCACAATATAACCTCGATGATATTGCACTCGTTCTAAAACAACCAGAAATTTCGGAAGTGGTTTCATTCGTCTTGCAATACGCACTTGCTTCCTTATTTATCGCTCGGGGAGTGGCACCTACGGCGATGATTGGATTTGGTATAGGGGAATACGTGAGTGCAGTACTAGGGGAAGTCATGACTCTTGAGGATGTGTTATCCCTAGTTACTGCCCGTGGAAAGGTTATCTATTCTCAAACGGCGACAGTAGACGACTTCCAGCGATTAGCTCAAGACATACGGTTGCAATCTCCACGACTTCCTTTTATCTCAAGCGTCACAGGTACCTGGATTAACGATCAACAAGCAACTGACTATGGCTACTGGGTACGTCAAATTTATGAGCAGGCGGATGAAGGCATAGGTTTAGAGGAAGTAGCGAAAAATGCCGATGTGTTATTCCTACAATTGTTTGCTTCCAGCGAACAACGCAATCGATTAGCAAAATGTCTTGCCGACAGAGAAGAACGAATCGTGTCTGTAATTGATCAAGAAGAAGGTAACGGTGAGACCAGTCAGGTCTATCAATCACTTGGCACACTCTGGTCACTCGGAAAAACACCAGAGTGGAAGAGTTTCTATGAAGGAGAAAAAAGATGCCGTGTACCTCTTCCAACCTATCCATTCGAAAAACAACGCTATTGGCCTGAGCAGAATTCTATTACCACTCATACTGCCATGCAAAAAACACAAAAGTTGCAAAAAAATGAGAACATGGCGGAGTGGTTCTACCTCCCGACATGGGAACCTTCCACTTTCACAGCGGAAAAAGAGAATAAAGAGAGAAGAAAATATCTGATCTTTACCGATGAAGCGGGAATGGGAAATAAGGTAGCCAACCGTTTGAAAGAAACGGGACATCAGGTTTTAACAGTTGAATATGGGGCTGCTTACAGCAAAAAAACAGAAAGGGAATACGTCATCCAAGCGAGTGAGGAAAATGATTATAAACGGTTGTTCCAAGACCTTCGCAATAATGATAATCTTCCTCAGGAGATCATTCACATGTGGAATGTGAACAAGGAAGATATAGGCACTGCCTCTATGGAGCTCGGCTATTATTCGCTCATTCACTTAGTAAAGGCAATTTCTGGGCAAAATATGATCGCTCCACTCCAAATATCCGTAATAACGAATCACATGCAGAAAGTGACAGATACGGATATCGTTCAACCTGAAAAGGCGATGTTGCTTGCACCCGTCAAAGTTATACCGCAGGAGTTTCAAAATATCCGGTGCCGAAGCATTGATATGGTGGAGACGATAGAACAAAGCTTGAGCCAGGATGCGGTCATTGAACAACTGTTTACGGAGCTTGCTAGCGAGATTGTGGACACAGTTGTTGCGTATCGTAACAAGGAGCGTTACGTGCGCACCTTTAACCAGGTTCCCGTTGACCAATTAGCTGCAACACTTTCCTTAGGTATCGAGGAAACTGCACCGCAATTGCGTAAACAAGGAGTCTATCTGATTACAGGTGGGCTTGGCGGCATTGGCACCAAACTGGCCGAATACCTAGCAAAAACCGTGCAAGCAAAACTAGTACTTTTGGGGCGTTCACAATTGCCACCGCGTACAGAATGGGAAACGTGGCTTGCAAACCACGAAGAAAAAGACGACACAAGCTTAAAAATTCGTCACATCCAGCAGATGGAAGAGTATGGGGCAGAAGTACTCGTAATCAGTGCCAATGTTGTAGATGAAAATCAGATGCGTGATGTCATTGCTCAAGCGGAAGAGAAGTTCGGTGCAATTCATGGGGTAATCCATGCTGCGGGAATTCTTCGGGTGAAGTCAGCTCAATGCATGATGGAAAAGATTAGCAAAGAAGAATGCGAGGAACAGTTCCTGCCGAAATTATATGGAACATTGACGCTGGAAAAAGTTCTGCGTGACAAACCACTTGATTTCTGCCTGCTTGTGTCATCCTTATCACCGATCCTTGGGGGACTAGGATTCGTGGCGTACGCTGCAGCTAATCTCTATCTTGACGCCTTTGCTGAAAAGCAGAGTGTATTGAATCCAAACCGATGGATCAGTGTAAATTGGGGTGATTGGCAATACACTGGAAGGGAGTACGAAAAAACTTTTGTTAGCGAAAGCATCGAACTTCTTGAGATGACCCCTACAGAAGGAACCAAAACGTTCCAATGCGTGTTAGGTCTTGGGGGAGTTCATCAGGTCATCATTTCATCAGGGAATTTATACAGTCGTATTAACCAATGGATCAAGCTGGAGGCTCTACGCGAAGAAGGGCCGAGTGTGAGTGTTAAAAGTAAAGCCTCAAAACAGCAGAACCGTATCCGCAACATGGAAAATAAGCTGAAGATTTCCGAAATAGAGCAAATGATTTCCGAAATATGGATGGATTTTTACCGTGTGGATAGCGTTAATCCAGCAGAAAGCTTCTTTCAATTGGGAGCTACCTCACTAGACATCATCCAAATTCACAATAAGATTGTTAAAACTCTGGAAAGACATATACCAATCGAGGTAATGTTTGAATTTCCGACCATCGAACTACTGGCTAAACATCTGAGCGGTGGAGAAGCAGTGGAGGAAATGGAGGAAGTTTCGAAAGGAAATAAAAACAGCACAAGGAAAATGAGTGGCGATATCGCTGTAATTGGCATGGCAGGACGCTTCCCGGGAGCACAGGATATTTACGCATTCTGGGAGAATCTGAAAAACGGAGTGGAATCAGTCGTTTTTTTCACTGACGAAGAACTTAAAGAAGCCGGCGTAGACCCCGCTCAATCTAGTTTGCCGAACTATGTAAAGGCCAAGGGCTATCTTGAAGGAGCCGAGTATTTCGATTCCGCCTTTTTCGACTACACTCCAAAAGATGCTATGTTGATGGACCCTCAGCTTCGTGTTTTCCATGAATGTACATGGGCGGCATTCGAACACGCAGGTTATAACATTGATTCCTACAAAGGATCTGTCGGGGTATTTGCGGGAGCGTCGCCAAATTTATACTGGCAGGTTATGGCCACGTTGGCTGAAGCGAATGAACCATCAGGACAATTCCTCGCATCGCTATTAAACGACAAAGACTCTTTAAGTACACAGATCTCATATAAATTGAATCTCAAAGGGCCGAGCTCTAACATTTTTACAGGCTGCTCTACTTCGCTTGTATCGATTATTTCTGCTTGCCAAGCACTATCAAACGGACAATGCGATATGGCAATAGCCGGGGGCATTACCCTTACACAACCGGATAAAGCAGGTTACATCTATGAAGAAGGAATGCTGTTCGCAGTAGACGGGCATTGCCGAAGCTTCGATGAAAAGGCAAGTGGAATGCTGTTTGGCGATGGAGTGGGTGTCGTTGTCCTAAAATCGTTGGAGGACGCAGTAGCCGACGGGGATTTTATCCATGCAGTAATCAGAGGATCGGCCATTAACAACGATGGTAATCGTAAAGTTGGCTACACGGCACCGAGCGTGGAGGGACAAGCGGAAGTAATCCGTGCTGCACACTCCAGTGCAAATGTCGAACCCAATAGTATCACCTATATAGAGACTCATGGAACAGCTACCAAATTGGGTGACACGATTGAGATCAGTGCCTTGAAGCAAGCGTTTAACTCAGAAAAACGCCAATATTGTGCAATTGGCTCGGTGAAATCGAATGTTGGTCATCTTAACGCTGCTTCAGGTGTGGCTGGTTTTATCAAAGTTGTCATGTCTATGCAAAACCGTCAAATTCCAGCGAGCTTGCATTTTGAAACGCCGAATAAACAAATTGATTTCGATAACAGTCCTTTTTTCGTCAACACACAGTTGCGAGAATGGAAATCAGAGGAATATCCGCTACGCGGAGGAGTCAGTTCGTTTGGTATCGGTGGTACTAACGCGCATATTGTTCTTGAAGAAGCATCACCCAAATCTATTTCTGGCGATTCCCTACGCGGATGGAAAATGCTCGTCCTCTCCGCTAAAACGGTATCGTCATTGGATCGGATGACACAGAACCTGGGTAACTATCTGGGTAAACATCCTGACGTCAATCTGGCTGATGTCTCCTATACGCTACAGATAGGCAGAAAACCGTTTAGGTATAGACGCACTGTCCTTTGCCAAAGCGTCGAGGAAGCAAGTGAACTGCTTCTGTCCATAGACACTCATAAAATAGACACAGTTATGGCAAAGGGAGAAAATCGTCCCGTCGTATTCATGTTCTCTGGTCAAGGTTCCCAATATGTCAACATGGGACGGGATCTGTATGAGCAGGAGCCGCAGTTCCGTGCAGAAATGGACAAATGCTTTGCTATCCTTGAACCAATGCTAGGTTATGACCTGAGAAACGTTTTGTTTCCGACTGCCAACGAGGATGAGGCCAGAACGAAGATTAACAAAAATGAATGTGGCCAACCGTTACTCTTCATTTTTGAATACGCGCTTTCCCAGCTTCTCATGCAATGGGGGATACAACCGTCGGCCGTAATTGGCTATAGCTTCGGTGAGTATGTGGCTGCGACCATCGCAGGAGTATTCACGCTTCAGGACGTCTTAAAACTGATTGTTGAACGCGGACGACTAATGAACAAAGTGTCCGGTGCTATGCTAAGCGTGCCGCTAAACGCTAAAGAAACAAGTGCAAGAATGGCCGATTTTATAACGAAACATAGCGAAGCCGACATTCGTGCGATATCCTTGGCGATTGATAATGGGCCATCCAGCATTGTGTCAGGATCAGAAAAAGCGATCAAAGAGTTTGAGCTAGAGTTGCGGGCAAACCGCCTGTTGTGCATGCGAGTACCGAGTGAACATGCGGCTCACTCCATTGTTCTCGATCCAATTCTTGAAGATTTTGAGCAGATGATACGGACAATTCCGCTCCAAGAGCCAGAGATTCCATATATCTCGAATGTGACAGGTACATGGGTAACAGCTGAACAAGTACAAGATCCGATGTATTGGGTAACCCATATGCGAGAAACCGTGCGATTTGCTGATGGAATTGAGGTACTCAAACAAGATAAGGACAGCGTTTTTGTTGAGATCGGACCGAGTAGAGACTTAAGCGTACTGCTCAACCGTTTCTTCGAGGGAGAGCCGGAACGGATTTTGCATACGACCAAACACCCACAACAAAAAATCTCTGATGTGTATTTCTTATTGACTAAGCTTGCCCGCTTGTGGGCATTGGGAGTATTTGTAGACTGGACAAACTTCTACGCAGATGAAGAACGTCAACGCATCCCTCTACCAACATATTCCTTTGAACCTACTAGTTACAAGATACAAGCTAATCCGTTTGAATTAAGTCAGAGATTGACTAAAAAGAAGCCACAGCTTCACAAAAAAGAAAATATCAGCGAATGGTTCTACACACCGCAGTGGTCTTCTGTGCCACTTCGGAAGGCGAAAGGTAGTGAATCGCTAGCAGAGCAAAGATGGCTAATTTTTGCTGATGAGAGTGGACTAGGTACAAAAGTGGCAACTGGTATTGAAACTGTAGCGAAATCGGTTGTAATTGTCAAAGCAGGCGAATCCTTCTCAAAATTGGCCGAAAATTGCTATCAGTTGAATCTGAAAGAAGAAGACCACTATTTGAAGCTACTAAGCGAACTTAGCAAGGAAGAAAAACTGCCAACGCGTATCGCTCATTTTTTAGGAGTTACAACAACGGAGCAAAATGCTGCTTCCAACTTGTCTGATTTCCAAAATCGAGGTTTCTACAGCCTGTTTCACTTGGTTAAATCGCTTGTCGGCAAGCAGACAAATGATCAGATAGATATCAAGGTAATTAGCAACAATGTTCATGAAATACTCGGCGATGAAACATTGGTTCCGGAGAAAGCCACCGTGCTTGCCACAGCAATAGTTGCGCCACAGGAGTATTCGTACTTGAATTGCTCCCATATTGACATCGTTTCTCCAGATATGGGAAGCAAGCGAGAGGAAAAGCTTGTTGAACAACTAATAGCTGAGTGTTGTGCTCCCTCCTCCGATAAACTTATTGCTTATCGAGGGAAGAACCGTTGGGTACAAGGCTATGTATCGCATACGATCGACAATGTGATAGAAAATACATCCCCACTTCGCCAAAAAGGCGTTTACCTGATTACGGGAGGTTTAGGCGGTATCGGCCTTATCCTAGCGGAATACCTGGTTAAGACCGTACAAGCTAAATTAATCCTTACGGGGCGCTCAGGCTTACCTGCTCATGAAGATTGGAAAGAGTGGTTGGAGACTCATGATGAAAATAATCTAATCACCCAAAAAATCCGCAAACTGGAAGAGCTGGAACAGTTGGGCGGAGAAGTTCTTGTATGTTCTTGTGATGTCGCGGATAAAGAGCAAATGCAGGCTGTTATCACACAAGCAGAGCAACTTTTTGGTCCGATTAACGGAGTCATTCACGGAGCGGGTGTTTTGGGAGGCAACACCTTTAATCTAATCAAGGAACTCCATGTAGCGGACTGTGAAGAACAATTCCATTCCAAAATGTACGGTTTGCGTGTGCTCTCGGAAGTTCTTTGCGACAAACAGCTTGATTTCTGCCTGTTAATGTCTTCCATTGCTTCTGTATTGGGTGGGCTTGGTTTCACTGCATACTCTGCTGCTAACCTGTACATGGATTACTTTGTACAAAAGTATAACAAAGACGCGCTTGTACCGTGGATAAGCGTGAACTGGAGCGACTGGAAATACTGGAATGACGCTGAAAAGGACACAAGTGTTGGAGGAAGCATCTGGGAACTCTCGATGTTGCCAGAAGAAGGAGTTCAAGCATTCCACCGCATATTGGCCTCAGGGGAAACTTGGATAGCCAACTCTCCAGGTGATTTACAAGTGCGGATCGACCAGTGGGTTCATCTACAGTCGCTTCGTAGTGAAGAGGAAGATGACACAGATATAACACTGCTCCATGCCAGACCAGCTTTAATGAGTCCTTATGTGGAACCGCGTACGGAATTAGAAAAAGAGCTGGTTGAGATTTGGCAGAAAATTTTCCGTGTAAATCAAATTGGGATAGAAGACGACTTCTTTGAACTTGGCGGTGACTCACTCAAAGGCATTACCCTTGTTTCACGCATTCATAAAGAACTGAATGTGGAAATACCGGTTGCACAGCTGTTTGATACACCGACCATTGAAAAACTCTCTACACATATCAATAACGCCGAGAGAAGCGGGTACCTTTCTATCGACGTAGCGGCAAAAAAAGAAGCATATGACCTTTCCTCAGCGCAGAAACGTTTTTACGTTTTGCATCGTCTTCATCCAACTAGCACAGCGTACAACGATACGGCTACCGTATTGCTGGAAGGCGAGCTTGATTTGAAGAGACTGGAACTATCCTTTAAAAATGTAATTCAACGTCATGAAGTGTTCCGCACGTCCATCCAAATGATTGATGATGAGCCAAAACAATTCATTCACGACGAAGTAGAATTTGAATTAATGTACGTAGAAGCGAAAGAAACGGAAGCTCCACAGCTTGTGCGTAATTTTATCAGAGCATTTAATTTGGAAATCGCGCCGTTTTTGCGCATAGGGGTCGTGAGGCTTCATGAGACCAAGCACATTCTGATTGTCGATATTCACCACATCATAACGGACGGTGTTTCTTTTGACATCTTTGTAAGGGATCTCATGAAACTTTACTCTGGTGAAGAACTTCCACAGCTCCGCATCCAATACAAAGACTACGCAGAGTGGCAAAACAGTGAAAGAGAGCAAGAAGTGGTTAAAAAACAGAAGGAGTACTGGATGAACCGTTTCGAAGATCAAATCCCTGTACTCAACCTACCTACAGACTATTCGAGACCGGAAATGTCAAACTTTGTGGGAGATACGCTGTCATTTGAGATCAATCAAGAACTGACTGACAAGATAAGAAAGCTTGTGAGCCAAGAAGAATCTACTTTATATATCGTACTGTTAGCAATCTACAATGCTCTTTTGCATAAATATACGGGACAGGAAGATATAGTTGTCGGCTCTCCAATTGCTGGTAGACCGCATGCTGATTTACAGAACATCATGGGAGTTTTCGTCAACATGCTTCCGATGCGCAACCAGCCGAAAGGAGAGAGAACGTTTAAAACCTTTTTGGCGGAAGTGAAAGAAAACTCTCTGAAAGCTTTTGAAAATCAAAAGTATCAGTATGAAGATTTGGTCCTTAGCCTCGGACTGCAAGGTAATATTACTCGCAATCCACTGTTCGATGTAATGTTTGTCTTACAAAACATGGATACTGAGAAGCTGGAGTTCAATGGACTTCATGTATCTCCGTTTGAATTCGGTCACCAGCGAGCCCAAGTAGACCTGCTACTTCGTGCGGTTGAAGCTCAGGATAAGCTGGAGATGACCATCGAATATTCTACTGAGCTATTTAGACGGGGGACTATGGAGAAGTTTGTCCAACGCTATCTTGAACTTCTGGAGCAAGTTGCTTCGAATGTCCAAATAAAGCTTCAGGATATCACAGTTTCACATGACTTCGAAGAACTCGTGTTGCAAATTGACCAAGGGGATTTCAATTTTTAAAAGAGAGAGGAACGCCTGAGATGACTAGGTTTCTTACTTTGTCTAAGACTGAAAGGGATTCCTATCTTATTGAACAATGAGTGAACCGATTGCAAATAAAGAAAGTAAAAACATGTAGGACAAGCCTGGGAGGATGGTGCTTCCTGCACCATCCGGCTATGTCCGCCCAGTGATGAAGGGAAGCAGGAGGGAACATATTATGGAATTTTGTTGGGCATTACCGGTTGTCCCGACGGATCAATACCAAGAGCTGTATCGGGCGTATACGGATCAAGCTTTGCGTGCTGAAAAAAATAACTTTGACGGAGTGCTTGTTTCTAGCACTCCAACTTCAGTTGATCCCTTTATTGCATCAACCAAGATCGGATTGGAAACAACCAGTATCCGCATACTGTTAGCGCAAAACACTAATCATGTTTTGCCAACTTACACGGCTAAAGCATTGAATACTCTCAATCAGATGATCAACCATCGGGCCGATGTCAATGTGATTACAGGCAGTTCCAGCATTGCCCTTTCCCGTGAAACTCTTGCCGATCCGCATTTGACCAGGTATCAACGCACTAAAGAGTTTATGGAGATCATACAGTTACTTCGAAGGGGAACCGCCAGTTACAAAGGGGATTTTTTCCAAATAAGCAATTGCGACATGTACCCCAAGGAGAATGTAGAGAAGAAAGGACGCTATTTCGTTGCGGGGAGCTCTGAGGAAGCGATGAAAATAGCCGCTCATTTTGGAGATGCGTATATTCTGTATGCGTGCGAGCTCGATTTGATTACAAAACACTACAACAAAGTCAAACAGATGGCGATAGAAAAGGGAAGGAGCATTTCCTTCGGCGTCCTTGTTGATATCATTGCAAGAGAAACAAGCGAAGAAGCGTGGCATGCGGCGCATGAACTATTGGAAAATACATCACCAATTACCAAGCGCATAACACGTGCGTTTCTAAAAACCTCTGATTCTGTAGGACTCGGAAGATATAAAGACCTGACCGCTGAAAACAACTATATGGTAGGCGAAAATCTTTGGGGCGGACTCAGCCAAGTGAACCCGTCGAATTCGATTTCGATCGTTGGCAGTTATGAAGAGGTCATTGAAACACTAAAAAAATATCATGATGCTGGCGCAGAATATTTCCTACTGACCAGTCTGTTACAAGACAACGAAATCGAGCGAATTGGACAAAACATTATCCCGCAGCTAAAAAGAATAAAAGTAACGATAGATTAAAATCATGTATAACCCAATGAGAAAAGCCATGTTCAATATTTTTAGGAGGAAGATTGGTTATGTTGAAATCATCAACAGAAAATCCCTATGTTCTTATAAATATAGAACCATTAAAGAATGTTGAAAATAATTGCATTGAAGATGTAATTACATCCATTGCTCGATGGCTTACTCGCAACCACGAGTGCATGTTTGCTGAATCGTGGAAATTCACTTTTGAACCCAATGAGAATCCAACTGATCGATTAGGAGATCAGCTAATCATTCCCTCGAATAACTTTTTGGTTCTTCTCCAGCAGTATCATGGCATTCAAGGAACTGTCTACCATACACAGATGGAAGACGAAATGTATGAAATAATCCAAACCGAGCTAACTTCCGGTTTTCCGATTGTGGCTACGATGAATTCCTTTTGGGTTCCCTGGGATAAAAACTATCAGAAGGAACATACCATTCATTCATTTATGATTGTGGGAATAAATTCCAAAACACGCGATCTCTATTGTACAGACCCTTATTTTATGCAAAGAGAGGTGCTGTTGTCGCGGATAAATTTTATCAAGGGGTACAAACATTTGACGACGTTCTCTCTTGTGCATGATGAGCAGATCAATCCTGAACAAGTAATCGGAGAGTTGGCTGAGACGCTTTCCACTGAAATGCAACTTGGAAAGTCGTTTTCAGACATGGAAAAATTTGCTGACGTTTTACTGAAAACCTTTGATTTGCAACGAGAGACGGAAGGGTATGACAAAAACTTTGATGACATTCCGTTGATAAACAACTTGGCGGATATTGCAAATGGACGGCTTAAATACGCACATCTCTTGTCTTTTATCGCTTCGCATTATTATCCGAGTTTACAACCTTTTGTGGAAGAAATGAAAAAGGTAGGGAACAATTGGAACGTTATTCGAGGCATTGTCATAAAGATGCATCTCACAAAAAGATGTACAGACACCATACTAGAGAAGCTTTCCAGCAAAATCATAGAGGTGTCACAGGATGAAAAGCGCTTTGCGGCACAATTGCTTGATGAATTCAATCGACTCTTGTTGCAAAATAGAGCTTAATTAGAAGGGGATATATTGAAAACTCACAAAAGAAAGGAAATATTAGACATGATTTATGAACTTCCTGTTCAAGAATACGATAGGATTAAGAGTATTTTTTATGATCAAACCAATCATCCCATCATTTGGGGCATCATTAATGGGAATAATCAAGGAAAAGTATATGTGGATGACTTAAAAAGTCCGAGGACAGCATTGATCTGGGCAAAGTTTGAAATTTTTTTACTTGGTGGAGACAAAGAGAACGAATCATTTAATAAGAATCTCGAATTTTTCATCCGCGAAAGGATTGCTCCAGAGAGTTTGCAGATTGGTGACATTGCTTTTCAGTTGGAGTTCCCTCAGTCGAATACGTGCGAAAGCAAAGTGGTGGATAAGCTTATAAACTATCTGCCTAAAGCATATGGACGTTGTGCTTTCACTTTTAATGAAGCTAAGTATCGAGAGCTTACAAATTGGCATAATCGGGTTCCTTCGGGTTATTGCGTTGAAAAAATTACCCCAGAATTGATCGATCGCGACAAAGAGGGCAGGATTCGGGAAGAGTTGGAGAATTTCTGGGTTTCCCCGGAGGTTTTTTTCAAGAAAGGCATTGGCTATTGTACGATGCAGGGAAATAAGGTAATTAGCAGTTGTCTCTCTGTTTATGCAAGCGAAGGAAATATAGAGATCGGTATTAACACCTACGATTCCCAACATCGCAATAAGGGATTGGCGACATTGGCTGCGAGAGCTGTGTTAGATGAGTGTCTTCAACGTGGAGTGACTCCCCATTGGAAGACAGAAAATTTCCGCTATGCGTCAATAAAGCTAGCGAATAAATTAGGCTTTGAAAACCGTCGCGATTATAAGGCGTATTATTTCTTCTACCGTGATCTCGATAACTTCGTGAGCAGTGCCTATTACCATCTAAAAGAATTTGGCGATATCCTTGTCGCTAAAGACTATGTAAACAGGGCAAAAGGACTTGGTGAACTAGAAGACTGGCATTGCTTTCACGTTGCTTGTGGCTTTGCTGTGGCTGGCGAAACTGCCACTGCTCTTGCCTACCTAGAACAAGCAGTTGACAAGGGATGGAGAGATACTGATGATGTGCGTTTTGAAAATGATTTGAAAACTTTGCATGGATCAAAAGAATGGGAGATTCTCAATAAAAGGCTGTTTTCGTCTGAAGGTAAATAAAATGGACATAACACATGTGGCATGCTACGCAGGAGAAGGAGAACTTCTTATCGGGGGAGATGCAATCAATGGGTAACATAAACGTGTCAGAAGATAGGGTAATAGTTGCGAATCAGAAGACCAAAGAAAGAGAGTATTGGCAGATGAAGTTGTCGGGAGAGGTAACAGAGTGTCACTTTCCCTACGATCAAAAAAATCAAGAGAACCATAGTGGACAAAGAGATTATGTAAAATGTGTCGTCGATGGATTTTCTTTTAACCAATTAACGAAGCTGTCCAACGGTTCTGACATACGTCTACACATGATATTGACATCTGTTTTGAACGTTCTTTTATACAAATATACGGGCCATACGGACATCACTGTAGTCTCCCCTGTGTTAAAGCAGGAGACGGAAGCAAATTTTATCAATACGGTTCTTGTTCTGCGCAATCAATTGAGAGATACCATGACATATAAAGAATTGTTGTTAATGACTAAAGAAATGTTAAATGAAGCCACTCAGAATCAAAATTTCCCCATTTTATCTTTATATGAGCAGATTATGGGGTATTCCATGTCAGATAAATCAGCTCTCTACCATGTTGGCACCCTACTTGAGAACATTCACGATCAAAGCTATTTAGTTTCAAACCAACCAGAAGTCCTGTTCTCATTCTTAAAAACAAATGACAGCCTAGAGCTTGAGATTACATTCTCGACTGACCGATACCACAGGGCTAGTGTTGAAAGAATAGCTACCCACTACAGGGGGCTACTGCAATATGTCCTCGATAATCTTGATGCGCCATTGTCTGAAATAGACATGCTTTCGGAGGATGAGAAGCTTCAAATCTGTGATTTTAACAATACGCATATTGAATTCCCCATGGAGAAAAATTTATATGACCTTTTTGCATTGCAAGCTGAAAAAACTCCGAACGCAATCGCTTTGGCTGATGACAACCGTCAGCTAACCTATGCTGAGCTGAAAGAAAGGGCAACTCAAGCGGCGCACTTGTTACAGGAAAAAGGCATCCATTCAGAAAAAATAGTAGGTGTGATGCTGAAGCGTAACATAGACGTAGTAGTTGCGATTCTAGCTATTTTGCAAGCTGGAGGCGCATATTTGCCGATCAATCCGTTTCTGCCACAAAATCGCATTCTATCCATGCTGGATGACACTCAAAGTCCTCTTCTAATCACCAATGAGGAGTTCGTTTCTGCCAATTCTTTTATGGTAGAACTTTCAGGCTTGGAAGTGTTAAGTGTCAATGAACTTCTCTCATATAAAACGAGTGATGCAAAAGGATTTTGCAGGGCAAATCCGTCCAATCTTGCTTACATTATCTTCACATCTGGTTCAACAGGTAAGCCGAAAGGTACGATGATCGAGCAACGAAGCGTTGTTAACCTTATTTGGGGACTTAATCGGGAATTATATGGCACATATCCAAATCCTTTGCGAGTAGCTATGGTGTCGCCGCTTGAGTTTGATGGGTCAATCCAAAATATGTTTGGTGCTCTGTTAAACGGTCATAGCCTGTATATCGTCCCAGAAGATGCACGTGTTGAGGGAGATAAATTGATTGCTTTCTACCGTAAGCACCAAGTGGAACTCTCAGACGGTACGCCGACACATCTACGCATTTTGGGGGAGTGCTTACACAATAAAACGGCTGATTTACCTCTCAAGCACTTTCTCATTGCTGGCGAAGCGCTTACGCCACAAGTGGTAGCGAATTTTATTCGTCATTTCCCAAATGACCAACCCAAAATAATCAATGCTTATGGTCCGACGGAAACTTGCGTGGACTCCACATGCTACCATGTAATATCGGAAGAAATTGATCAAGTGAGCAATATTTCCATTGGGCGGCCACTGGCTAATCAACAGGTATTTATCGTAAACGCGAGCGATCAGCTTCAACCGATTGGAATCCCTGGTGAGCTATGCATCGCAGGTGAGGGGTTGGCTAGAGGCTATTTGCATCGTCCTGAGTTAACCGAAATGAAGTTTACACAAAATCCATTTGTTAACCTATTGCCCCAATCTGGTAAACGGATGTACAGAACTGGTGATTTGGCAAGATGGCTTCCTGATGGAAATATCGAATATTTGGGTCGATTGGACGAGCAAGTAAAAATACGTGGCATTCGCATCGAAATGGGCGAAATTGAAAGCAGGCTTCTTACTTATCCAGGGATTAGAGAAGCAGTTGTGAACACATTGGAAAACGGAACTTCTCAAGAAACCTATCTGTGTGCTTATGTCGTGGCAGACGATGCAGTAGTTGCAAGAGATGTGCGCGAGTTTCTCTCCAAAGAATTACCTATCTACATGGTACCTACCTACATAATGCAAATGGACAAGCTGCCTATTACCTCAAACGGAAAACTAAATAAGAAAATGCTCCCTCATCCTGAGGAAGTATTTGAACATATGTCCAACGTACAGTATGTCTCTGCGCGCAATGAAACGGAAGCGAAACTTGTGGAAATCTGGCAGAACATACTCTCAAAAGAACGGATTGGTGTTCATGAGAATTTTTTTGAGCTGGGTGGCCATTCGTTGAATACGACGACGCTTGTTTCGCGCATCATGAAGATTTTCCATGTTGAAGTCCCCTTACAGGTGATCTTCCAGCATCCGACGATTGAGGAGCTTGCCATTTATATTGAACAGGGAGAGAAAAAGCAGTATCAGGCAATTGATCTTGCAAAAAAACGGGATTACTATCCGGTTTCATCTGCACAACAGCGTCTTTTTGTCATGAATAAATTTGATGGAGTAGGGACTAGCTACAATATTCCGGGAGCGCTTCTCGTTGAAGGAGAGCTTGAACGAAAACGATTCGAACAAGCCATTCTAGAGTTGGTGCAACGTCATGAAAGCCTGCGAACCTCGTTTATTTTCCTAGATGGAGTACCAGTGCAAAAAGTGCAAGATCATGCCACTATCGACATCTGGTTCCATGAAACTACTGAGGAGCAAGTCGAAGCGATCATTGACGAGTTCATACAGCCATTTGATTTGCGAGAGGCTCCTTTACTTCGTGTCGGGTTGGTAAAACTCAACGAATACCGCCATTTGTTGCTCTTCGATATGCACCATGTCATTTCCGATGGAGTTTCGATGATGATTTTGCAACAGGATTTCATCCGTCTCTACGCCCAAGAGCAGCTTTCACCCTTATCAATTCAATATAAGGATTACGCGGCATGGCAGCGTAAGCGCATGGAAAGTGATGAGATGAAGCATCAAAAAGCCTTCTGGTTAAAGACTTTTGAAGGAGAAATTCCGATTCTGCAACTGCCTACTGACTTCCCTAGATCAGCAAAACAAAGCTTCATCGGTAACCGTGTTATTCAGCGTATTCCAGACTCACTCGCGAAGCAGTTGAGTGGTTTTGCTAAATCGACGGGAACTACCTTGTATATTGTCTTACTAGCCGCTTACAATGTTCTTCTTCACAAATATACGAGACAAACAGAGATCATTGTAGGTTCGCCTATCGCTGGTCGCGTACACGCAGATACGGAAAAAGTGGTCGGAATGTTTGTCAATACATTGGCGATGAAAAACAATCTAGCCCAAGATAAATCGTTTAGTCACCTCCTGCAAGAAGTGAAGGAAAACGCCCTACAAGCATACGAAAATCAAGAATATCCATTTGAAGAGCTAGTCAACAAGCTTCAGTTGGAACGTGATAACAGTCGCAATCCTCTATTTGATACGATGCTTATTATGCAAAATATCCCGTCTTATAGTACAGAAGTAAACACACTTACATTTACTCCCTATGGATATAAACATAAGACATCCAAATTTGACATTACGTTTGAGATTTTTGAAGAAAAGGATGGGCTTCTGCTTCACGTAGAATACGTCACAAAATTGTTCAAGCAGGATACCATTGAGAGAATGATCAACCACTTCTTTGCGATCATGGAGCAAATGCTTAGGAATCCTAGCATTAACATTTCTGAAATAGAGTTGCTCACACACATTGAGAAAGAGACAATTCTTTATCAATTCAACAATACCAAAGAAGCGTATCCAAAAGATAAACAGGTACACCAGCTATTCGAGGAGCAAGTGACACGCAAGCCGAATCAAAACGCTCTCATCTTTGAGGATCAAACATATACGTATGAGTTTGTTAACGAACGAGCGAATCAATTAGCGAGAAAATTGCGTGAGATGGGGATTGGAAAAGAAGATGTGGTTGGTTTACGTTTTGACCGTTCCGTAGAGATGATTCTAGGTATTCTGGCAGTGATGAAAGCAGGTGCTGCTTATGTAGCAATCGATCCTGACTATCCGGCCGAACATGCACAATACATTCTCGAGGATAGCAAAGCGCAGGTTCTATTTACAGAAACAAAACATCTCGATAGCATTACTTTTTTGGGGCCAATTCTTGATCTCAAAAACACTGCTCTCTATGAGGGAGACACGGCAAATCTGGAACTGATATCTACGGTGGACAGCCTTGCCTACATCCTATACACATCTGGTTCTACCGGCAGACCAAAAGGAGTCATGATAGAACATGGCAGTATCGTCAACTACCTATTTGCGATGCAGAAAGATTATCCTATGACAGCAGACGATGCCTACCTTCTAAAGACGCCGTATACCTTTGACGTGTCGGTGCTTGAACTGTTCGGATGGTTCATTTCCGGTGGATCGCTGGTGATTCTTGAACCGAGCGGACACCGCAATCCTAAGAGAATTTTACGTGTCCTTGAGTCTCATAATGTGGCACTTGTCAACTTTGTTCCGTCCATGTTTAAAGTGTTCCTCAACTCAATTCACGAGGAGTCAGCTGCGGTTCTCAACAAGTTGAAATACGTACTGGTAGCGGGTGAAGCGATCTCACACGACATTGTAGAGAAATTCTACTCCCTTACGAAGAACGTTACGCTGGATAATCTCTATGGTCCGACAGAGGGAACCGTCATCGCGACCAGTTTTCCTCTGAAAAAAGCAGGGGAGTACAGCACATTGCCAATTGGTAAACCCATTCAAAACGTGCAGGTCTATGTGATGGACGAGTATATTCAATTGGAGCCAATCGGGGTAGTAGGGGAATTGTTTATTGCTGGAGCAGGTGTAGCGAGAGGCTATTTGAATAAGCCTGAATTGAATGAAGAGAAATTCGTGTCTAACCCGTTTGCACCTAGTGAGAAGATGTACAGAACAGGGGACTTGGCCAGATGGCTCCCTGATGGAAACATAGAATTTTTGGGACGCATCGATCATCAGGTGAAAATCCGAGGCTATCGTATCGAAATGGAAGAAATCGAAACGAGACTTCGCTCTTATGAAGGTATCGTTGATGCTGTGGTAGTCGATAAAGATGATTCACTCAGTAATAAACAGCTAGTAGCATACATCGTTTCCCAAAACTCAATCAACATTAGTGAGGTAAAGCAATATCTCGGTAAACAGCTTCCTGCTTTTATGATTCCAGCCCATTTCATGACACTGGATAAGCTACCGTTAACGGCTAGTGGAAAAGTAAACCGTCGCGCACTTCAAGATGAGATTCTAATCCCAGCTCCAAAAAAACGAGAGGTGGAGGAACCAAACACGGAATTAGAAATACAACTCATGGACATTTGGAAACGTGTACTTGAAATTGAACAAGTTGGTAGTAACGAGGATTTCTTTGAGCTTGGGGGAAATTCACTGCTTGCTGTTACTCTTGACTTGGAGATGGAACAAGAGGGCTTAATCTCTGATGATCTCGTTGTCTATGAACATCGAACCATTAAAGCGTTAGCAGCCTTTATAGGGCAAAAAGAGAAATAAATATCGATGGAGCAGAGAATCGACTGCACATTTAAAAAGGGGTACAAACAGGTAATGACTGTTTGTACCCCTTTTCCATAATATGTTTGCTAGCCTAGCTATTCAAAAAGCGGCATCTACGATAACTGTTTTTTAAAATGATACATGCTTGATACATCTATCTCCTATACTTTTTACGTATACTTAAAACAATACCAATCAGTAACATATTAGAGAGCAAAGAACTACCTCCATAAGATAGAAACGGCAAGGCGATTCCTTTTACTGGCATTAATCCAATTGTCATCCCGATGTTTTGAAAGGTTTGAAAGGTGAAAACAGCTACAATTCCTGAGCAGACGCAAGCACAAAAAGCATCATTTGATTCATTTCCAATTTTAATCACTCGATACATCAGAATAAAAAAGAGGGAAACAATCAATACCGCTATTACATATCCCCCTTCTTCTGCAATGGTAGCAAAAATAAAATCCGAATGCTTTTCAGGTATATAAACATTTCCTTTTCCAATTCCTTTTCCTTCCAATCCTCCAGAACCAATAGCTAAAAGACTCTGCATGGATTGATAGCCTTCATCTTTAAAGGTGCTAGGGTCAAGCCAACCCAAGATTCTTTGTTGCCTATGACCACTAAAAAGGGAGAGGACATAATTTTTGAAAACCTCAGGGAGCTGAAAGTATAGATACAACAAAAAGGATACAAAGATAGCAGGAATCAAAGAAAGAGCTAAAATTAATTTTGTTTGTAAATTAGCTAGAAAAATAATTGCTACTATAGCAATAAAATATAAAATAACCATTCCGGTATCCGGCTGGGTGTATACTAAAAGGGAAGGGACAAGAGTTATTCCAAGCAATTTTCCGATTAATAATAGATCGCTTCCGATGCTTTTAAAGGTGTGCTTGTTTTGATGTTCCACTACTAGATAACTAGCTAAAAGAATAATAGCAACCTTTAAAAATTCTGATGGTTGAATGGAACCTATCCCTGGTAGTGTAAACCATCGCTTGGCCCCATTAATAAACGGTGCAATTTTTTCGGGAGCAAATTTAAGAGCTATAATACTTAGAAGGCAAAAACCATAGAAAACCCAAGAAAATTTCTTAATTTGTTCAGTGTCTAAAACAGACATGTAGAACATGAGAGCAAAACCGATAACATAGTAAACGGTTTGTTTTCCTACAAAGTTTGTTAGCCCGTATTGGCCTGATTGTTGACTACTATAAATAAATATGAGGCTAGTTGTGAAAAAAACAGCCAGAATTAGCATTATGATCCAGTCTAATTTTTTGAGATGTTTGATGATCATGTTCATATAAAAGTCCTCTATTTTCAAAGAAGTATAAGCCTTTGGTTAATCTACTATGTGTTATGCATAGGCTCATATTATAATACGAATGATGTAGGCCTGAGGTAACAGAATCAAGCTATATTCATTAAAAATAATTATATTGTATCCTGTTCTTGTAAAAAACGAATAATGTTATTTTATATTCGATTATTTTCTCATTTTTAATAAAGAAAGTATATACATGTAATGAAAAAAATAAAATTTGTATCGGTACTAGCTTAAAAAACGTGAAAAGGTATCTCTTTAGTTTTAACTAGCTTTATTCATAGAGAAAGGCACTTGCAAATTATATATTCGCAAGTGCCTTTTTCTTATTTAAAAATAACAACGCTTGAGGATGCTTCATCCCAAGCCATATTAAAACGTAAATTGTCTGTAATGGTACGGATTGGTAGCATTGGAATATTGTTTTTTAGTTGAACGGCATCTGTCAGGGTGATATTCTTACCATTGATAGTAACGTTTTTTGATCCAACTTTAAAAACCATGGTTGTGTTGCCACTTTTCACGGTAGCACTAGTTTTTGTATAGGATGTGTTTACTTTCAAACCATCACGAACGAAAGTAGCAGGTACCATCGTGTTTCCATTCACTGTTAATGGTGCAGCAGCCAACGGGAAGGTTTTGCCCTGTGCTTTATAGGAAGCGGTGCCTACTTTAAAGCTGATCCCATTTTGTGCACCAACCATTACTTGGCGAATGAACAGAGGGTTACGTTCTTCTGAAGTATAGACACCAATATTGTAAATATTAGAAGCCGATGGCGTTTGAAGCTTAGCATTTTCATTGATCGTTACACTTACTGCTTGACCAGCAGGAAGATTAAGTGATGGATAAATAACAAGATTCTGACCACGAGTACCTACAAAGCTAGGGTACGAACCATTGATAGTAATAGCATTAGTTGGAATTGTAGTAGGGACGCGGAAAGAAGTTGGCATCACTACTTCAATATAGTCAGCTGTGCTGAGTCCGACTCCCAATGCTTTAATTCCAACTGTCATTCCTGAAATCGCGTTTGGATTAGGTTTACTCAAGCTTACCGTAGCCGCGCTGTTATTAACAGGCACTGGAGTTGGGGTAGGAGTAGTTGGATTTGTCGGATTTGTTGGCGTCACTGAAGAACCTGAAACGCTAAAAGATTTTGAACGATAGGTTGTATCTTTATGCTTCACAGCCAATTCATAGCTTCCTGATGTTGATGGGTTCTTAATAAAGGCTTCCATTTTTAACTCAATGCGTGCTTTATCCGAGCTAGAGAAATTACTTGGCGTGTTCAGGACAATGGTACGGCCAGACACACTTGCTCTGCTAACAGGTGTACCGTTAATTGTTGCCGATGTGTTGGAAATATACCCAGGTAGCATGTCTTGAGACGGGAATTCGATATAAATATCATTTCCGTATCTTAGCTCATCCTTTAATTTCACTTCCAGGGAGACGCTTGTACGTGCACCAACCGAGCTGTCTGATAGCGAAACGCTATAGTCGCTGTCAACAGAAGAGGAGCCTTTTTTTACTTCAAATTCTTTGGATGTATACGTTGTATTTTTATATTCAACATCTATCTTATAGGAAGAACCAGATGATGGGGTTTTAATGCCAGCATCTTTTTTAAATTTGATCTCTAGTTTTTTTGAATCGTTATCTTTGGAGCTTGGTTTGATTTTTACGATTTTATTTGAAATGGTTACATCTTTTGGACTGTTACCATTTATTTCTACATCGTCTGTGCTGATTCTGCTTGGTAACATATTTGAGTTAGGGAAAATTACTTCTATATATTTAGAATCGTCCAATTTGTCTTCTAAACTGATTTTGGATAGCTCAATAGAGGTTTTTTCTTCCGGATAGCTACTGCCTAAAGAAACAGAGAAGGCATTTTTTTCACTGCCACTTTTGCTAGAAGAGCCTTTGGTGATTTCAATTTTTTCATCATCTTCGCTCTCGCCATCATCGACAGAGATTTTGTAATCGTCGGCCTTATCAGGGTTAATGACATCTTTAATAGTAATCTCGACATCCTCGCCTTTAGAGATGCCTTTTTTCAGTTCAATAGTTACTTTTCCGCTCTTAACCTTAACCTCTTCTACATCCTTACCATTTACTTGAACGGAATCCGTTTCTACCTTGCCCAAGTCAAAATCAGAATCAAAATCTACGATGATCTTACTACCTGAGGATAGTTTCTTATCTGCTTCAAACTCTATTGTATAGGTAGTTTTCTCACTTGCTTGTTTGTCCTTGGCTTTGATACTTAAATCTGAAACAGCATAAGCACCTTGTGGAACAGAGAGTAGGGGTGTGATTGCTAGAGTGGTAGCTAGCAGTAAGAATGCGCTTTTCTTCATTTGTTTCCTCATTGTTTTCCTCCTGAATATCAATAAATTTTGCCTGTAGACAGCAACCTACCCCCTTTTAAGCCAAAAACACAGAGCAAAACAAGGGAAGTCGTTGATAACCCAAAAGCATATTTTTGGTAATCGTAAATAGAGACGTTAGAGAAAGAGATAAGTTACACAAAAATTGAGAAAAAATAGCTGTTTTTTTTGCTTAAATGTGTTTCTTCATTAATAAGCACCTTGTTTCAAACAGGAGCTAATGTAGAAGGGTTATTTCGTTTGAATGATAGTACCAATTTCCCGAATAATAGACAGTGACATGTCTGTTGTTCGGTTTTTTTCATGAAAAGGCAGGATATACATAGATAGAAGTGATTCAGTAAAACGAACGCGAGAAGATAAGCGTACAATGAAGTTGCATAAATAGATATGATGACGTATTATATGTTAAACAGTACCTCGGTTTATATAGTACTGTTTTATGCAAGGTGGTGGAAGGATGAACGTACAATTTAAAAAAGGCGTATTAGAGCTATGTGTGCTAGTTTTGTTGGATAAGCAGGATCGTTATGGATATGAGCTGGTACAAAAAATATCCAGCAGGTTTGAGATTTCGGAGGGAGCTGTGTATCCCCTGTTAAGGAGACTGACGAGTGAAGGGCATTTTACAACTTACTTGCAGGAGTCTTCCGAGGGTCCTCCTCGAAAATATTATCAAATCACCAGTCAAGGACGAACGTATATGCAACAGCTGGTTGTGGAGTGGAGAATGTTTGCTACTAGTGTCAACATTATCATTGAGGAGGAAATGAGGGATGAATAAAGATGCCTTTTTGCATGAATTAAAAACCCGATTATCCGCCATTTCTGATGAAGAGAGAGAAGATATCTTGTACGATTATACAGAGCATTTTCAATTTGGGGTGGAAGCAGGGAAAAGTGAAATAGAAATTATTGAAAAGCTGGGTTCAACAAAAATGATCGCCAAGGAATTGTTGGCTACCTATCATTTGGAAAAGGCAGAAAATCAACCAACGCTTACCAATTTGTTCGGTGTCTTTGTAGCTATGATTGGATTAAGCTTTATGAACCTGATCTTTATATTGGGACCTAGTATTGCTATCGTAGGCTTATTAGTAGCTGGATGGGGAATTAGCATAGCATTTATTCTTTCACCAATTCTTGCCGTGCTATCTGTTATCATGTTTGACCTTTCATCTCAATGGTTGCAATTATTTGTAGCCATCATCTTATGTGGTGTTGGAATACTGCTGATGAATGGTATGTATTATACTACTGCCTTTATGTATAAGCTGTTTATTCGTTATGTAAAGATGAATATTACTATCGTAAAGTCTAAGGCTTTTTAATGGTATTTATTAATATAGATCAGTTAAAGAAGATAAATAGGAGAGGGTTCGGATGAGAAAATCAGCAATCATTGGTGTACTGTTTATTATTATTGGGGTTATAGGATGTGTAGGATGGTTTTTAACCGGTGGAATTATGGAACAAAAAACAGCAAATACAACTACCCATAAGACAATCGATAATTCGCAAATCAAACAAGTCATTGTTGATAGTGCTAGCGTAGATGTCTATATCATCCCAAGTAATGACAACAAAATAAAAATTCAATTGGATGAACAGTCTGGATGGACCAGCTCCAACAAGAATACAGAATTACAAATAAGGGAAGAGAACGACAAGCTTCTGATCACGACAAAGCGCCCAAATTCATGGTTTAGCATTAATTTTAGTATGAATGAGAGAGGGCTGAGCATCTCGCTTCCAAAAAAAACGTGGGAGAAAATGAATTTGAATAGTTCGTCAGGTAATATCACGATTACTGATGTTTTGACCAAAGAATTTGTAGCATCCAGTACATCTGGAAACATAGAGATTCAGCATCTTGAAAGCGAAAAGAATGACATCCAGGTTACGTCGGGAAATGTGGAAATTTCAGAACTCTTAGCGTCATACTCGACTATTGAATCTTCCTCAGGAGACGTGGAAGTAAAAGCGGCAACAGGTGAGATTAAAGCAAATAGTACCTCTGGAAACATCAACCTGCACACAGCTGAAGTAGCGAACAATCTTACACTGGAAGCATCAAGTGGAGACATTAAGGTAGTGACGAACAAGCAACCTGTAGATACACGTTTTGTGGCAAAAACATCTTCAGGAGAAATTCAGACCAATCTAGAAGGCTTGTTCAAAAGCATCTCGGATAAGAACGTAGAGGCGACAAGTGGAAAAGTGATCAAACATACGGTTCACGTCGAAACTACTTCGGGTAATATAGCATTTATGAACGAATAAAAACAAAAAAGGGGCGATGGAGGCTTCACGATTATGCTAGAAGATAGCTATATAAAGTGAAGCCTCCATCGCCCCCTCTTTTTTAAAAGAAGCATGATATGGGTACTACTAGTATCAGGAAGAGAAGTCCAGAAATCGGTATGATCAGGTCTCTTTTAATTGTCTGAATTTTATATTTTTACAAGGCGTATATTTCAAAACAAACCTAGTCACCACTGAAAAATATAAGAGTAATAATAGTTTGATTGTACAAAAAAGCAACGTGGTGGATCATCACGATGTTGTATAATAAAAGGAGGAGTTTTACATAGCAGTTGATTTGTTCAGGTTAAACAGGTAGATGCTTTATAAGACAATAAAGGATTTGCTTTATCCATTAATAAATAGGAAGGTGTAAACCGTGTATCTTCGCCAAGTGCGACTGCTAACAGAAAAATACCCCAATCGTGATGAATATCCGTTTTCCATTTCTGCCTTTCAAAATCTAGAGAGTTTGTCGTTTGATAAAAATATTACTTTTTTCGTCGGCGAGAATGGTTCTGGAAAATCGACTCTTTTAGAAGCCATTGCTTATCAATGCGAATTCCATACAGCGGGTGGGAGCAGAAATAATTACTATGAAGTGGAGTCTTCTGAAGCTTCGTTAGGGGAGTATATTCAACTGTCCTGGCTACCTAAAATAACGAATGGCTTTTTTATGAGGGCAGAGACTTTTTATCAGTTCGCTAGCCATGTTGACAGCATAGCTGGTATGCAAAACTACGGAGGACGTTCCTTACATGCCCAGTCACACGGTGAATCGTTTTTCTCTTTCTTTCGCAATCGGTTTGGTCATAAAGCGATTTACTTATTAGATGAGCCAGAAGCGGCACTGTCTCCTGCTCGACAGCTATCCTTATTACGTCTGATGAAAGACTTAGAGCAATCAGCGCAGTTTATCATTGCCACACATTCACCGATCCTGTTAGCATTTCCGGGAGCACAAATCCTTGATTTTGACCAAGCTCCTATTGCAATAACCAGCTATGAGCAGACGTTACACTACCAGATTACGAGACGTTTTTTGGAAAACAGGGAGGCGATGCTAGCAGAATTACTTTGTGATGAGGATGAATAAAGATTTCATATAAGAATCTAATGAGTAGAGAGGAAAAAAATGGACTTGGATTCACTAACATGTTACTTTGATAATATGCTTACTGATCATTGAAACCAATTACGTTATCAAACGTATTAAGATATACCAACATAAAGGAGCAAGAAACCCCTATATGACCTCTCTAAAAGAAGTATTTAAAAGTACAATCATGAAAAAATTTATTGTATTGTTTATCTTGATTGCGTTTGTCTACGTGTTTCGCAGTATGATGAACATGATTTTGCTTTTTTTCATCATCACCTTTCTGATGAATGAATTGCATCATTTCCTTGTTCGTCAACTAAGCATCGAGCGAAAGGTATTTAAGCAGATCACGCTGATCCTCCAATATGCGGTGTTTATTTCACTGATTGTCATTGGCATTCTTAGATTTTTGCCAAGTGTGATTACTGAATTATCTCCACTTGTACAACAAGTGATTGCCTTCTATGAAAAACCGATTTTTCCTGTGGATAATTTAATTCTTGAATTCATGGTTGAATCGTTGCAAAAGATCAATCTGGCCAGTTATGTGAATAACGGCATGGAATTTTTGGTCGGTGTGGTCTCGAATGCAAGCAAGTTGGGTATCAATTTTGTTATCGCCATGATTTTAAGTCTCTTCTTCCTACTAGAAAAAGAAAAGATTTTCTTTTTAACTTCTAAAGTAAAAACAAGTAAACTCTCGTATTTCTATGAGGATTTTCGTTACTTTGGAAATAAGTTTACGCAGTCTTTTGGTAAAGTGATTGAAGTACAATTTGTGATTTCGCTGGTAAACTGCATCATGTCGGTTATTGCTTTATGGATTATGGATTTCCCACATCTGTTTGCACTAGGAATTATGATTTTTGTCCTTGGCTTGATTCCGGTGGCAGGTGTGATTATTTCGCTAATTCCTCTGTGCGCTATCGCTTTTAGTATCGGAGGTTTTATCAAGATTATCTATGTGCTTATCATGATTACTGTGTTGCATGCTATTGAAGCTTATGTACTTAATCCAAAGCTGATGTCGTCCAAAACCAAACTACCGATCTTTGTAACATTTGCTGTTTTGATTGTATCTGAGCATTTTATTGGGGTATGGGGACTGATTCTGGGGATTCCCATTTTCATTTTCTTGCTTGATTTACTTGAAGTTAAATTTATGGAAAAATAGTGTTTGAATGGATAGAAAGCCTGACGGTGTTCCCTTGTGGAAGGAATCGTTGGGCTTTTTTACTCATAAGAGTGCCAATATTTGTCGTTACATAAAGGAAGAGGATTTTAAATTGCTGGCTCCGAAAAGCGGAAGGAGGCACACATGGTTAACGAACGAAGGATTGTAGTCTTACTTGTCATTCTGTTCATGTATGTTACGACCCTTTTCTTGGGAGGTTCCGAGATTGTCAAAAGAAATCTTAACACTGATAAGCTCTCATTCACTAGTGAACGAAAGACGTTGCAGGCTAATTCTATTGCGTCTCTTTTACAAAAAAGTCCTTTGGTTGTTATCGCTGGATCTGACTTGCAGGGACAATTGAATGAGGATCAAATAAAAGCTCGACTTTCAACATCTCTAGCTCCTTTGTTTGCCGACATGCAGCAGACGGGGCAGGAATCTCCTTTAGTCGTGATTGTACCACAAAACAAGCAACTCCCAGTGTATCAATCTTTACCTTTTCACACTCCAGAGCAGATTCTTGGGATTACGAATGCCGCGGGGGAATGGTTCCCACTAACAGATGCCGAGTGTGCCTGTGATAGCCAACAGCTTATCGCATCTATTAAAAAGAAGGTGGGAGAACAGCAACAATCATTGTTAGGAGTGTTATCATTACGGACGGCACTTTATCATTACTATCTGCAAACAAAGACGCTTCCAAAGCAACTCAAGCAATTGACACAAGCAGCTCCCAACAATTTTTTGTCCCAAATTCCAGAACCCCCAGCAGGAAATAATGAAGGATGGATCTATAATCCAGCTGCCTTTGAATCGAAAAGACCATGGGAAAGTATGGAACAGGTAGTGATGGCAAGAGGGCTACAACCGCTAGCAAAAGGTCTTCAACCAATTGAATTAGACATTTCCATTCCGGAGTTTCGGATGCATGTGGTTAGTGGACCGCATTTATTACGTTCTTATCCGGTGGCGCTTGGAACACGTAATCAGACGCCACAAGGAGACTTCACAATTGCGTTAAAGGTAAATAAACCCAAATCAGCTACTAAGGTATATGGTACGCGTGCACTCGCCTTAAGCAACCCTGATTATGCAATCCATGGAACAAATGATCCATCTTCTATCGGCAAAGCAGTGTCAAAAGGGTGTATACGGCTTTTCAATCGAGATGTGGAGGAGCTTTATAGCTTAGTTCCACTGGGAACGAAAGTACATATTGGTAAGACAAAGCTTAAATCATCACCTACGAGTATCCCTGGTAGTGGTAAGCCGTATCTACTACCAGTAAGACCAAATGAGCAGTCCAGCAAAAGCTATCACTGGCGGGGGTAAGCAGTACCGAAGCAAAAGAAGATGGTGGAGCATGACCAAAGCTGTGGATTGGTTTTTCCTATGCTTTTGGAGCTAGTACGACAAAATTATCTACGACTTCCAAAAGCAGTGTTCGTTTAGTAGCCTGCTCGTGACAAAAGGAAGATACTTCTTTGGATTATTGATTGGAATAACGAATGGGATATTGTTTAGTTACTATGCAGAAGCTCCATTTATCTACATGGAGTAAAACAGTGGTTCCATGTAATAAAGATTAATTTATGAGAGAGAAAGGGCTTGTAAGTGGAATGTAGGCCCTTTCTTTCTTAGTACTTTACATAGGATAGGGGGGTATAGTATACTTAACACAATCGGAGTGGAACATGTTCAGGTAGAGTTTGCTGAAAAACAGGTAGAAATCGAGTACGATCCAAATATTATAGAAGCAGGCTTCCTGAAAGAAACAGTGGAGAAACTGGGATATAAGGTAGTGTAGGGCAATGTAAATCTGTCCCTCAAAAGAGCTATAGCAATACAGTGAATATTTATTGTATGATAGGAAAGATTCAAATAAATGCAAATGATCCAGTTTATGTCTAGGTCTCTTGCCTTCACAGGAGGAGACTTTTTGTAAGAAATAAAATATACCCATATAGGGTATAGTATATATAAGGGAGGTAGTAACATGGCAGAGAGTGTAGCAACCACTAAGCAACAAAAAACAACGATGCAAATTACGGGGATGACATGTGCCGCATGTGCCCGACGAATAGAAAAAGGGTTACATAAGACAGAAGGAGTTCAAGAGGCTACCGTTAATCTGAGTTTAGAGCGAGCTACTGTTACTTTTGACCCGAAAAAGGTAAGTGTCGTTGATTTAGAACAGCGTATTGAATCGCTTGGATATGGCACTGTTAAAGAAAAGGCAGAGCTTCTTATCACTGGAATGACATGTGCCGCGTGTGCAATTCGCATTGAAAAAGGTCTAAAAAAAACTCCTGGCGTCATAAAAGCCAATGTTAACCTAACGATGGAACGTGCAACTGTGGTGTATCAGCCATCAGAGACAGCCACTGTCGATTTGATAAAAAAGGTAGAGAATTTGGGATATGGAGCAAGCTTGAAGCAGGATGAACAAGCATCTGAATCTGATTATCGTAAAAAAGAGATTGCAAGGCAAAAGCGTAAATTGATCATCTCTGCGATCCTATCCCTACCTTTGTTATGGACTATGGTGAAACACTTTTCGTTCACATCGTTTATCTGGACTCCTGATCTATTGATGAATCCATGGTTTCAATTCCTTCTGGCTACACCGGTTCAGTTCATTATCGGATGGCAATTTTACCAAGGTGCTTACAAAGCGCTTCGCAACGGCTCAGCTAACATGGATGTATTAGTAGCACTGGGAACATCGGCTGCTTACTTTTACAGCTTCTATGAAACGATAAAAAGCATGGGAACTATGCATCATGAGGTTCATCTTTACTATGAAACAAGTGCGGTTCTCATTACATTGATTTTATTAGGGAAACTGTTTGAAGCGTTGGCAAAGGGACGGACATCAGAAGCAATTAAAACGTTAATGGGGCTTCAAGCTAAAACAGCGACGGTTATTCGCAATGGTGAAGAGCTGGTCATTGCTGTGGAGGACGTACATGTTGACGATGTATTCCTCGTAAAGCCAGGTGAAAAAATTCCAGTAGACGGAGAGATTGTTGAGGGAAAATCTACGATAGATGAATCAATGATAACGGGTGAAAGCATCCCTGTGGAGAAACAGCCCGGCGATCATGTAATAGGGGCCACGATTAACAAAAATGGTATCTTACAAGTAAAAGCAACTAAGGTAGGCAAGGAAACAGCTTTGGCTCAAATTATTAAGGTTGTGGAAGAAGCACAAGGCTCAAAAGCACCGATTCAACGTGTAGCCGATAAGATTTCAGGTGTTTTTGTACCGATTGTGGTATCACTTGCTATCGTTTCTTTTTTGATTTGGTACTTCTTCATTTCACCAGGCGATTTCACTAATGCTCTGGAAATCTTAATTGCGGTGCTGGTCATTGCTTGCCCGTGCGCACTTGGTCTAGCAACTCCAACCTCAATCATGGCAGGCTCTGGTCGGGCAGCAGAAGTGGGTGTCCTGTTTAAAGGTGGCGAACATTTGGAAACGACACATAAAATTGATACAGTGCTTCTTGATAAAACAGGAACGATTACAAAAGGCAAGCCTGAATTAACGGATGTGATATCAGTAGATAGTATGGAGAAACAGCAATTCCTCCAATACATTGCCAGTGCGGAGAAAAATTCTGAGCATCCTTTAGCGGAAGCAATCGTTGCTGGGGCTATGGAGCAAGGTATTGTACTGCAAACTCTAACCGAATTTGAAGCAATTCCGGGATATGGAGTGCGTGCCATACTTGAAGGTAAGGAACTATTAGTGGGAACACGTAAGCTAATGAAAAAATATGGGGTGGAGATCGACCAAGCATTACCTATTATGGAGAAATGGGAGCAGGAAGGTAAAACAGCGATGCTCGCCGCGATTGATCAGCAATATGCCGGTGTGGTTGCAGTAGCGGATACGGTAAAAGAAACGTCTCGGGAAGCGATTGCTCGCTTAAAAGAAATGGGTCTGAGCGTCTATATGGTGACAGGCGATAATGAACGAACCGCAAAAGCGATCGCTGCTCAAGTTGGAGTCGATCATGTGATTGCAGAAGTGCTACCAGAGGGAAAAGCAGCGGAAGTAACCAATTTACAACAAGCTGGTAAAAAGGTAGCAATGGTCGGAGATGGGATCAATGACGCTCCAGCTCTAGCCACAGCAGATATTGGTATCGCTATGGGAACAGGAACGGATATTGCAATGGAGGCAGCCGATATTACTTTGATGCGTGGTGATTTAAATAGTATCGTGGATGCGTTCGCGATGAGCAAGAAAACGATGACAAACATTAAACAAAATTTGTTCTGGGCGCTTGCCTACAATTGTTTAGGAATTCCGATTGCGGCTATTGGCTTACTAGCTCCTTGGCTAGCAGGTGCAGCGATGGCGCTAAGTTCTGTGTCTGTTGTGTTAAATGCATTGCGATTGCAACGAGTTAAACTGTAAAAGGAGAAAAAGGATAGATCAAGAACGAAATTAGAAAGGCGTCTAGATAAGATATTAGGCGTCTTTTTCTATTGATCAAAAAAATAACAATTTTTTACATAGACGATATCAGCAAATAAAGGATCATTTATTATCGGTGTTATATAAGGAATCTTCTGAATAATCATTTGTTAAAATGTTACTTTTTGTCGGATAGATGAATCTTTTCAATTTCATTTGAAACTCTTTATATAAATGTGATAAATATCACACATGAGCTATGGGACAATCTGAGAAAATAACGCAAGGATAGATAAAATACCTTTTAGTTAAAAAACTATCAAGAGAGAGGGATGAGGAAATCTATGGATTTGGATCTGGTAATGCTTTCACGTACTCAGTTTGCTTCCACAACGATTTTCCACTTCATCTTCGTCCCATTGTCGATTGGGTTAGCTTTTCTAATCGCAATAATGGAAACGATGTATGTGGTAAAAGGGGAAGAAAAATATAAGCACATGGCAAAGTTCTGGGGAAAGCTGTTCCTGATTAACTTTGGTGTGGGTGTTGTTACAGGGATTTTACAAGAGTTCCAATTTGGTATGAACTGGTCTAATTACTCCCGGTTTGTCGGGGATGTTTTCGGTGCACCGCTTGCGATTGAGGCATTATTAGCATTCTTTTTGGAATCTACATTTATCGGTTTGTGGATTTTTGGTTGGGATCGTTTGTCAAAGAAAGTGCATTGTCTTTGCATTTGGCTGGTGTCTTTTGGTACGACGATGTCTGCGTTTTGGATTCTGTTAGCTAACTCATTTATGCAACGACCTGTAGGATTTGAAATCAATAATGGTCGTGCAGAGATGAATGACTTTTTTGCGCTCGTCACAAATGGACAGTTAATGGTAGAGTTCCCGCATACGATTTTTTCCGCGTTTGCAACAGGGGCTTTTCTCGTAGCAGGTGTCAGCGCTTATAAATTATTGCGTAAACAAGAAGTATCATTCTTTAAAACATCATTTCAGTTGTCGATAGTTGTTGCTCTTATCTCTTCTATCCTTGTTGCTGTGTTTGGTCACCAACAAGCTCAATATTTAGTGGCAACACAGCCTATGAAAATGGCTGCGAGTGAAGCTTTGTGGGAAAGAAGTCCGGACCCTGCTCCTTGGACAGTATTTGCTACGATTGATACGCAGAATCAGAAAAATGGAATGCAAGTTGAAGTTCCATACATGCTAAGCTACCTATCCTATAGTAAATTCTCAGGTGACCTTCCTGGTATGCTTGAGTTACAAGCTGAATATGAACAAAAATATGGTCCTGGTGATTATATTCCGCCTGTTCGTACGACATTCTGGAGCTTCCGTATCATGGTAGCTGGTGGTAGCTTGATGATTCTGCTAGCGATGGTTGGACTCTATCTGTCTTGGCGCAAAAAGCTGGACCAGCCAAATAAATGGTTTATGCATGCGATGGTGTATAGCATTTCATTGCCGTTTATCGCAAATACAGCAGGTTGGGTCATGACTGAGTTTGGTCGCCAACCGTGGACTGTGTTTGGTCTGATGAAAACGGAAGACAGTATTTCTCCAAGCGTATCTGCTGGTGAAGTGTTATTCTCCCTAATTGCTTTTAGTACGATATATTTGGCTCTGTTCATCGTGTTACTATATTTGTTCACTCGTGTTATAAAGAAGGGTCCTTATGCCCTAGTGAAGGCAGAAGCAAGCACAAATGACCCGTTTAATAAGGAGGAAACTCATGCTTTCTCTTAATGAACTATGGTTTGTCCTAATCGCAGTCTTATTTATTGGATTCTTCTTTTTAGAGGGTTTTGATTTTGGAATCGGGATGTCTACTACTTTCCTAGCCAAATCTGATTTGGATCGCCGTGTTTTAATCAACTCAATCGGTCCGTTCTGGGATGCGAATGAAGTATGGTTGCTGACAGCGGGAGGAGCGATGTTTGCTGCGTTCCCTAACTGGTATGCAACGCTGTTTAGTGGGTTCTATTTGCCGTTAGTATTTCTTCTGTTAGCGTTAATCGGTCGCGGGGTCGCTTTTGAATTCCGTGGAAAAGTGGATAACGCAACATGGAGAAAAGTGTGGGATATCGCCATTTTTATCGGTAGCTTTTTGCCGCCGTTCCTGTTTGGTGTTGTGTTCTCTTGTCTATTAAAGGGCTTGCCAATCGATTCAAACATGGAAATGAATGCTGGATTGTTTGACATGGTAAATCTCTATAGTGTGATGGGTGGAGTGACTGTTGTTGTCCTTTGCCAAGTACATGGACTTTTGTTTGCAACCCTGCGAACAACAGGTGATTTGCGATTCCGCGCTCGTAAGCAAGCAAAATTGTTATTGGTTCCACTGGCGCTTTTATTGGTTATCTTTGGTGGGATGACCTACTTCATGACGGATATTTTTGCCGTTCGAGGTGGCATACTAAGTGTGACTGCGGTATTGGGTGTTATTGCTTATATTCTGGCTGGTTACTTTATTTCTAAAAAACGCGATGGCTGGGCTTTTGGTATGACAGGTACAGTGATTGCACTTGCGATCAGTTCGGTATTTATTGGATTGTTCCCGCGTGTAATGATCAGCTCCATCGATAGTATGTTTAACCTGACAATTCATAATGCGTCATCTAGTTCATACTCGCTGAAAATCATGACGATAGTAGCTTTAACATTGCTACCGTTCGTGTTGGGCTATCAAATTTGGAGTTACTTCGTATTTCATAAACGTGTACATGAGAAGGAGCACTTGGAATATTAATGGGTAAAAACTTACTCTGTTATAAAGGAATTATGCCAGTTCTAATTGCAGTAGCTGCGCTTGTCCTAATCCAAAGTTTGTCCATTCTGTACCAGGCAAAATGGTTGGCGGAAGTGATTTCCGCCCTTTTTGCTGGTCAAAAACTGCAAGATTTATATATGGGATTGGGCTTGTTCCTGTTGGCGTTTCTTATTCGTCATCTGACCAACCTGATGCAGCAGAAAATTGCCTATCGATTTGCTGAAAAAACAGGCAGTGATGTGCGCAGAAAATTGATGGAGAAACTATTTTTATTAGGACCGCGTTTTGCTAAAACTCAGGGTACAGGAAATGTAGTAACGCTTGTAATAGAGGGCGTTGCACAATTCCGTACCTATTTAGAATTGATTATCCCACGTATGGTTAGTACTGCGATTACACCTTGGATTATTCTAGCCTATGTAGCTTGGCACGATATGATTTCAGGGGCTATTCTGCTTGTTACTATGCCTATTTTAATTGCGTTCATGATTTTGATTGGTCTTACAGCTAAAAGTAAAATGGATCGTCAATGGAAGTCGTACCGTATTTTATCCAACCATTTTGTAGATGCATTACGTGGATTGGAAACGCTCAAGTTTTTAGGTTTAAGCCGTTCACATAGTAATACAATTGAACGGGTAAGTGATCGTTATCGTTCTGCTACGATGGGAACCCTGCGTGTAGCTTTCTTATCATCTTTTGCTTTGGATTTTTTTACAATGCTTTCTGTGGCCTGTGTTGCGGTTAGTCTAGGGCTGCGTCTTATTTCAGGAGATATGATCCTATTAACAGGGTTAACAGTGTTAATTTTAGCACCTGAGTATTTCTTGCCAATTCGTATGGTGGGTGCTGACTATCATGCGACATTGAATGGGAAAGAAGCGGGAGAGGCGATCCAAGCGATCCTTAAAAATCAGGTTGCCATGGACAAAGATGAAAATGCTAGTGTAACTGTAAACGAATGGACGAATGATAGCTCGTTGGTGCTTACTTCTATTGGGATGCAGCATGAGGTAAATGCGGAATCAATTCAATTAGAACAAGCTCTTATAGAAGCCAATCCTTCTTTACAAGATATTTCTTTTACGATTACTGGAAAGCAAAAGATTGGAATTATTGGAGAAAGTGGCGCTGGTAAGTCTACATTGATTGATGTACTTGCAGGATTTTTAATCCCTACCTCGGGACAAATGGAGTTGAATGGTCATCGGGTATCTTCGCTATGCAAAGCTGAATGGCAAAGTCAAGCCACCTATATTCCTCAGCATCCATATATTTTTTCAAGCTCGTTACATGAAAATGTGAAGTTTTACTCTCCTTCAGCTAGTGATGAGCAGGTAAACAGAGCGATTGAAGCAACTGGTTTAGGTGAGTTGCTCAACAGTTTACCTAGGAAAGGTGAGGAACCAATCGGGAATGGTGGTCGAGCGTTAAGCGGTGGACAAGAGCAAAGGGTTGCGCTTGCTCGTGCATTTTTAAGCAATCGCCCCATTATTTTATTGGATGAACCGACCGCCCATCTCGATATTGAGACAGAATATGAACTAAAAGAGACGATGCTCTCTTTGTTTGATGATAAATTAGTGCTGTTGGCAACACATAGGCTACATTGGATGCTTGATATGGATCTAATTATTGTACTGGAGCATGGTATGGTGAAGGAAGTAGGTACACATGCAGAGCTGCTTGCCAAACAAGGAGCATACTATCAAATGATCTCAATGCAAGGGGAGGAAATCTAATGAAGCGAGAAGAATGGTTTCGCCCCTACATAAGAGCCCATGCGAGAAGGTTTGTTGCTATCATCTTCCTAGGAGTATGTACGGCTCTTACAGCTAGCTCTTTGATGTTTACATCAGGTTTTCTTATCTCTAAGTCGGCATTGCGTCCAGAGAATATTTTGTTGGTCTATGTGCCAGTGGTATTGGTCCGCACGTTTGGGACCAGTCGTGCCGTTGTGCATTACGTAGAACGTTTGATTGGACATGATACAATCTTGCGGATCCTATCGAAAATGCGTTTGCGTCTGTATCAAATGCTAGAGCCACAGGCTTTGTTTGTTCGCTCACGTTTTCGCACGGGTGATTTGTTAGGCGTTCTAGCTGATGATATTGAGTATCTACAAAATGTTTACTTGCGCACCATTTTTCCTAGCATCGTGGCACTCGTCATGTATGGGGTAGTGCTCGCTGTAATCGGTTGGTTTGATGCAGGATTTGCCTTGTTAATGGCTTTTCTGATCTTGTTATTACTATTTGTGTTTCCAGCTATTTCTCTTATGCTAACGAAACATCTTCAAACGGACAGTAAATCAGAACGCAATGGTCTATATCAAAAACTGACGGATGCCATAATGGGTATGAGTGATTGGGTGATTAGCGGTAGGGAGGAGCAGTTCGTTCATTCTTACGAGCAGGATGAAGCAAAAGTAGCCCGTATCGACGACGCATTAAGTGAATGGAGTAAATGGCGTAATTTCTTGGGACAGATTATTGTTGGTTGCATCGTCGTGACCATGTTATTTTGGACAGGTGATCAATACGCAATGGGTGAAATTACGGTGACGTTGATTGCTGCTTTTGTACTGGTAATGTTTCCTGTGATGGATATCTTTTTACCAATCTCAGAAGCCATCGAGAAAATTCCACAATATCAAAACTCGCTAGATCGATTGCACAGTATCAACAGTGTAGATGATAGAAATAACATTCGCGATATTCATCCAGTGGTAGCTGAGCAACAGGTACAACTAGCTCGTCAAGATGCGCATATTCGCATAGAGAAAGTCACATATCAATATTCTAAAGAAGCGCCTACTGCGGTTCAACAGGTCTCGCTTACTGTCCCACAAGGTAAAAAAATAGCGATCATTGGACGAAGTGGTGCTGGTAAATCCACCTTATTAAAGCTGATACAAGGTGCGATTCTTCCTACGGGGGGTAGTGTCAGCATTCATGGTATACCGGCAGATCAATACAAAGAACATATCCCGACGATAATGTCAGTATTGAATCAAAGTCCTCATCTATTTGACACTACTGTAGGGAATAACATTCGCCTTGGAGATTTACAGGCCTCTGATGAAGAACTAAAGGAGGTTTGTAGGCAGGTACAACTGGATCGTTTAATCGAATCTTTGCCAGAAGGATATCAGACTCCGATGCATGAAACGGGGCAACGTTTTTCTGGCGGTGAACGTCAGCGAATTGCACTGGCACGTATTCTCTTACAAAATACGCCGATCGTGTTGCTAGATGAACCGACAGTAGGGTTAGATCCTCGTACGGAACGTGAGTTGCTTCGTACCATCTTTAAGACTATGCAGGGAAAAACGCTCATTTGGATTACGCATCATCTGGTAGGTGCAGAGCATATGGATGAAGTGATTTTTATGGATCATGGAAAGGTTATCATGAGAGGAACACATGCCGAATTAATGGAAAAAGAGCCTCGCTATCGGAATTTGTATCATCTGGATCGACCTGCGGCATTTCAAGTGAAGTGAGTAATCCTTTTCTTGAACCTCTCATGGCTAAAGCCACGAGATTCCTGCGCTATCACATCCAACGAAGTGAGAATTAGCAGGCTATCCCCGTAGTCCCTACGGTTATTGAAAAAAAGTGTACGTTGGACTCTTCTCTCTGACCTACTGCTTGGTTTTCGCTTTTCGGTCAGAGAGGACGAAGGTGCTTGAATGTTTTACGCCACAAAAGCATTCCTTATGGCAACCCCATACATTCCGTTTTCAATGAGCAATCTGTACAAGATTAGTATACCTGTTCTTGTTAGTTATTCAAAGAAGTAGTCGGACAAGTAACGTGTCAGAAGACACACTTTGTCCGAAGCCGATTCATCTCATGATTAAAATCACGAGTGTTCTCGGCTAATTCATAAAAACGAGGAAGTACCAAAAGGAGACAAACTTCTTTTGGTACTTCCTCTATTTTTTATTAATGCGATACATGCCAAAGTGATCGATACTGACATGGACATGAATACTTTCCAGTGACTCTTTGGTTAGTGTAACATCATTTCCATCTGATAGACGTTTCCAGGCTTGGATATCCTGTTTGTACAGATGGTTTTTTAGTGAATATAGATCAATTCCCTTTTTGATTCCTTTTTGATAGGTACTCTTAATCTCTTGCATTATTTTTTGTTCTGCTTTTTTACGTAGCTCCTTCATCTCAGTTGCTTCGCTTACCTCCTCTATAAATCCATGCACGTCCACATAAATAGAAAAAATGGGTTGACCACTTTGATCAAATGCAATTTTTACTTTATGCTTGGGCTTGGAAAAGGCCAGATCAGCCAGCGGTTTTTGCCCTCGATCAATAGTAAGATAGGAATGTTTGGTACTGTATGTCAACCAGCGCAGGCCAAGCACTTGATTTTTTGGGAACCACTCCCGATCCGTGCCATCTTTAATCGCGTATATCCCGTCTATTTCGTATTGAGGGGTTTTTTGGGAATCCTTTCTCCAATCCTTTTGATTGATACTCAGAGATGGTAGCAACAACGTAGTTCCCGGCGCTCTTATCTCATAGACAAATCGATGAAGCCTGATCGGTTCAATGGTGGAGTCCTGCTTAAAGGCTTCTCTAGGATTATGCAAAATAGTGAGAAGGGGAGAGAGTCCAAAGAGAGACTGAGTAGCAAATAAGGTATTGATGGGTTTCGTTGTGCCAAATACCCAAGGTGTGTATCTGACCTCAGGATATCGGATCAAGTTATCAATGCTTTGCAAGATATCTTTTTCTAACGCCCTCTGACTTAGAACAATTGCGGTAATATAATCCCAAACCACTCGTAATTGGTTAGATTTGAAAATATTGTTAATTGCTCTGTCTATCGTTTTTCCTTTGGCTTGAGCAATCCAGATAGGCCTGGTTACTTTGTTACTAGCCGCTTCCTGCTTAGCGATATTCGTAAAATCGAAGGACTGCGTGTAGACAATAAATTCTCCATCCTTATAATCAATCCCTAGTGCTTTCACATAGTTCAGATCCTGAATGTTTCTATTGTCCCAACAGCCGGTTAACAACAACGACAACGAAACTGTCAGGAGGCAACAGAGAAACGACCAAGTTTTTTTTCTCATGATTTCTCCCTGCCCTGTTTAGTGGAATCTGTTGTATGCAGAATCTCTGGTCGTTTTCTCATCGATTTTAAAGGAATAGCGATTAGTGATTTGAGCATATCTCCAAAGGTTGGAGGAGAGATCGGTGCTAAATAAGGTAGACCAAACGACTCTTGAGTACACAAATAGAACACAATCCACAATAGGGCTAAGAAAAAACCGTACATACCTAAAAAGGAGGATAAAATGAGTACAAATACCCGCAAGACACTAACAGTTCCACTCAACGACTGATTGACCAAAGTAAAGGTTGCCACCGCCGTCACCGCTGCAACGACCAAGGTAGTGGACGAACCGAGTCCAGCTCGTATGGAGGCATCTCCAACAATTAATCCCCCGACTACTGCTATGGTTTGTCCTACTGCTTTTGGCAACCGTATCCCGGCCTCCCGAAATAATTCAAACAAACCCATCATCAGAAACATTTCCATTGAGGAAGAGAGGGGCAGTCCTACCCGTGCCGTTGTTACTGTAGCTAACAGCGGGAATGGTAATTGTTCTACATTGAACGAAATTAGGGCGGTCCAGAATCCAGGCGTAAAAATGGATACGATTAGTCCAAGGAGCCTGAGTACACGCTCAAAGGTGACAAAATAGAACGGAAAGTGGGCATCCTCAGGTGATTTTAACGTCAAAAGGAGGTTGGTTGGTCCAATTAATGCCATAGGGGAGCCCTCTAAAAAAATGATAAAGCGGCCACGCAATAAGCTTTGTACTACATAGTCAGGTCGTCCAGTATAATCCAGTAAAGGAAACAAGGCGTATGAGGAGTCACCCAAGGCCTCACCTAGCTCCGAGCTACTAACCAAGGCATCTACACTAATGTTGGTGAGCCGATGTCGTACTTCTTCTACGAGGTAAGGATCAATAATATCATTGATATACAAAAGGGCAACCTGAGACTGACCCCGAACACCGATTGTGAAGCTTTCATACCACATTGATTCCGTGCGAAGTCTTTTTCTGATGAGAGCTACGTTTGTAGAAACGCTTTCAGTAAACCCATCCTTGGGGCCTTTAATTGAAATCTCCGTATTAGATTCTTCCGGCATCCGATTAGGCGGATCAGAAATATCTAATAGAAAGGCTCGATCATATTCACCCAGACAAACGATGAGCTTCCCGGCAAATAATTCTCGCTCGATCTTTTTTATATCAACAGGAGAATCAATAGGCTGTAAAGGCAATGTCCGATGCTGTTCTAACTCTTCGATGGAGGAATACATGCTAAACATCTTTTGGAGATCGGAAAACACAAATTGGCGATACTGTTTGGCATCTGTTAGACCATCGCAATAGAAATACGAAATAGGTGCAGATGAATCTGCGGTAGCCAATTGAAATGTTTCTACTTTCACATCAGCACATTTTGCAAAATAATCACAGAGAAGCTGAGCTAAGCTTTGTTGGCAGCTTGTTTTATCCAATTCAGTTTTAGGTTGATTCATTTCCTTCCGCATGTTCATCCGTACCTCTCGCATTCTTTTTTGACAAGCTACCAAGGAGAGCAAGCAAGAGTGAAATAGCTAATAATATGAGCAATGATAAGGGAAAATAGATTTTTTTAAATGGATCAATTAATAAAGGATCTTTTGTATGGAACAAAATGACTACCAAAATAAGAATGCTGGACAAAATAGTTACCAGAATCTGATGTCCACGTTTTTTGATAGGGAGAACGTCATAAATAAGAAAAAGAGCTAGGGATACACGAATAAAAGCTCCAGATAGCCACTGGAAGATGGAAAAAAAATCGACATGCTCAAAATATTTGCCAATGGTAACCAGACGCCATTGTTCAAAAGCTGGGTACATTTGATTTGCGGCTTCTTTTGGCCCAAAACAAGCGATTGCCCCCATATAAGGGCCAATCGTTAGCCCAGCTAGGAAAATACAGAGCCATATTCCTTTTTTAAAGGTTATGGAGGTAGAGATATGGTGTTGCAGCATCAGAAGAAAGATGATTTCCACCATACCATTTCCAATGATCATCGCTCCTTTTAGAACAGGGAGATATCCATTTTCAAGGACGGGTAGCAATCGTGAGTAATCTTTGTACTGAAAGTTGGAGCCCATAACGAAATAACCTAACAGGATAACGAATGGTAGCAAAATTCCTGCACAGACAGCTAAAGGCTGTATACCAGATAAAGCACAAAGCATCGACAATAGAATCATGCTGGCGGAAATAACAAATATAGGAGTGGCGGGTAAATAGGATATCTTTATCCACATCGTCACGTCAATAATGGTTACATACGCATCTGAAAGTAAGTAGAGAACAAGAAGCCCAGTGACAAACCAAGCAAGCCAGGTGTTGCTCTGCTGCTCAATCCAAGTAAATAATTTCACTCCTTTTTGCCTACGAATGATGAACAGTAATAGAGGGATCCAAAAAATGGTAAGTAGCGTAGCGAGCAAAATGCTAATCCAACCATCTCTTTCAACAACACGTAGCAATAAAGGAATTAAGATAACATGATTAAGGAGCCCTGCTGATAGAAAGAAAATACAACAGGTCTGTAGAAACGTAATAGGTTTATCTCTGTATCTCACATGAATATCCCCCATTTACTAAAAATGGATTTTTCTTAGTGTGAACGAAACAAGGGAAGATTAACCGAAAAAAATCCTTTCCTAAAAAAGGGAAACTTAGGGATGTTCATCCTGATGCTTAATGCTCGAATCTTCTAAAGTTATGTTCTAATACATGCAACGCTTCTTGCAGAATGGGATAGCTTGATAGGTCGTCTTTAACATGTATATGACAACTGAGTTTTCAAAGCGATAGAAGCCGATGGTGCCCTATATAATGGCTCCTTTCAAATTAGAGTGATTTTGGTAAGACTCTTATGAATGTGTAGAGATGTTAATGTATGGTTTCTTTCTTTATGATTCTCCTATTGTAGAAACGGGTAAATAGGTAGGAAATGAAAGAGCAGGGGATGAAAAGATGCAAATTACATCTCAACAGATAGAGAACTGTTTACAATCGTGTAAGGCTTGTTTGCAGGCCTGTAACGAATGCTATGTGGCTTGCTTACAAGAAAGTGAGGTAGACATTTACCGAGACTGTCTTCGATTAGTTCGCCAAAGTGCTGAAATATGCATGGTAGCTATCAGCGCTTTATCCTTGGATAGTATGTTTAGTAGTCAAATTTGCAAATTAACAGCAGAGATTTGTGAAACATGTGCAAAAGTATGCGGTCAACACGAGCAAGACCATTGCCGAAAATGTGCCCATGCTTGTTACCAATGTGCAGCGGCTTGTCATGAGATGGTGGTTCACTAGTTTGTCAAAAAGCTGTCCATACTTGTATCGATGGCTTTTTTTATGCGATGATGATACACAAGGAATCGGTATAAAAATGTGATAAACTATAGGGAAGCAAACGTTTGGAAAAGGGGAAAATGAGATGAACGTAAATACTGTATACATCGTGGAAGACGATCCCAAACTGGCTGAACTCTTACAAAGCTATATTGAAAAATATGGCTACCAAGCAGTTATTGTAAAGAATTTTGAACGTGTGATGGAAGAGTTTCAAGAGCTGAACCCACAGTTGGTTCTTCTAGATGTGAATTTACCAAAATTCGATGGCTACTACTGGTGTCGCCAGATTAGAAAGATTTCTACATGCCCGATTCTGTTTATCTCAGCCCGAGCAGGAGAAATGGATCAGATTCTAGGATTGGAAAATGGAGCAGATGACTACATAGCGAAACCGTTCCACTATGATGTCGTTATGGCCAAAATTCGTAGTCATTTACGTCGCAATTATGGCGATTATGCTCCTAAAATGCAGGAACGAATTGTGCAACAAGCTGGATTAACTCTGTATCCAGAACGAATGGAGCTTACGTTACATAATGAAATGGTGAGTTTGACGAAAAAAGAGGCTGTATTAATTGAGGAATTAATGAAGCGCTATCCGCGTATTGTGAGCCGAGAGCGTCTGTTAGAAAATCTATGGGACGATCAGGTATACGTGGACGACAATACATTGAATGTTAATATCACACGTGTTCGTAAAAAGTTTCAGGAATTAGGAATTGAAGACGCAATTGAAACTGTGCGCGGGGCAGGGTATAGATTGTTACTTACGTGGGGGAATGAAGCGTGAAGTTGTTCTTTCGTGAACATTTGCGTCTGATTTTCTTCCAAGTTTTTCAATTGCTGTTTATTTTGTTTATTTTACTATTGGATGGTTACGTAAAAAATTCCGTATTGATCTATATGTTTGTACTAAGTATAGGGTTGTTAGCTATCTATCTTTTTATTACGTATATCCGCTCTAGAGAATTTTACTTGCATTTGGAAAAACCAATGGAGACCTTGGAAGATTCTTTAGTCGATTTTCACGAAACACCTATTAGTGAAGCCTATGCTGAAGCGATGCAGAGTCAATATCGGATGTATCAGCAAATGATTCTTGAACATGAACGTAAGAAAGACGAGCATGTCACTTTCATGAACCAATGGGTTCATCAGATGAAGACGCCTTTGTCTGTCATCCAGTTGTTGGTGCAAGATGAGGATGAATCTCCTTTTCCTAGTCTCAGAGAAGAAGCAGATCGGATTGGACGGGGATTAGAAATGGTCCTACATACGTCGCGTTTGGAAGTGTTTGAGCGAGATTTCCAAGTGGATTCCGTTGAATTAAAGCCTATCGTGCAAAGGGTAATTCAGGAGAACAAAACGTATTTTATACGCAACCAAGTCTATCCGGATGTACAAATTGCAGAAGGGATTTACGTAAAGTCAGATACGAAATGGCTCCCATTTATGCTAGATCAGATCATTACCAATGCGATTAAATATTCCGCAGGCTCCAAACAAAAGATTACAATCTCTGCAATCCAAAGGGATAAAGAGGTTGTGTTGGAAATTATAGACAGAGGGATTGGGATACCAGAAGCAGACATTAAACGTGTGTTTCGCCCCTTTTTTACTGGGGAGAATGGACGTAAATATCGGGAATCAACTGGAATGGGACTATATTTGGTGCAACAGATCAGTGAGAAATTAGAGCATCAGGTGAACATTACCTCCAAAGTAGGAGAAGGAACGACTGTTTTGCTGATTTTCCCCTGTCATGTGATGAAGTAATTGTTATGTTTTCATAGGGTGAAAGGCAAATGGCTTGCATGAAGCAGACTAGATTGACCAATCAAATAGATCAAGTTATAGGAGCCTTCATGGCAAATCGTATGAATGCAACAGAAAAGCGACCGTATGGTGTATGTATCCAACATACAGTCGCTTGTGATAAAGAGTTAGGTAAAACGTAAGGTAACTAGCCTAACACAACTCCGCTAGCACGTTTGAACTTTTTAAAAAAGTGTAGCTTACCTCGCCCCCCAATTCCAAGTGTCATTCAGAATTCTTACAAAAACTGTTAATGAACTGATGCACCAATAAATTTACCTCGTGATAAGCTTTTGTGGGCAACTGATGCTTATAGCGTGGAATGGAACGAACCTTTGCCATAGGTAATTGAGAAGCCATTTCTTGAGCAAAGCAGGTAAAGTGGCGATCTCTTTCGCCAGATAATAGTAGAACGGGTTGATTAATCTGACTGAGCCGATCTAACGTATCATAGCAAGCAGCATAGCGATAGTAGTCAGCAATACCTATCGGGTTACCTTTTATGGCATCTCGATAATTGCGCATAAAAGTAAGGGGATTATTGGCATTGTTAAAGCAAGTAATCATAGCTAATGAGTGTAGCGCCCCCCGACGGGCTACTTTTTCGCCGAGAGAGATCAAGCGATGTAGAGAATTGTTCCGGCAGTGTGCCATTCCACTTAACAAAATTGCACCTCGTATGCGTTCCGGTGCCTGTAACATCAATTCTAATGCGATAGAACCCCCGGTTGAGTAGCCTAGCAGAACTGCTTGATCTATACAGAGATGTGTAAGTAATTGATCTAAATCAGAAGCGATTCCTTCATAGGTAAAGGGTAATGCTGAGAGACTACTTGTGCCATGTCCTCTCAAATCTACAGTTATAATCTTATAGCGGTCATGTAGCTCCTTTTGTTGATAATAAAAAATGCTACCCGTAAGTAAAGGCGGGTGGATACACAAAATTGGAAGTCCTTCCCCTTTTGTTTCGTAGTGAATGGTTGCGCCATTAGCAATAAAGTAAGGCATATGATACCTCCGTTTTACACGTTTAGTTACTAATCTGCGCAAGGTATTCTTGTTTCAAACATGTAGGTGTTAGCAGACGGTTGCTAGAACACGGGTTTGCCTGTATAGTCTTGATAGAAGACGTAAAGGTAGACGGGTGACCTATGGAAGAGAAAAAGATTAGTAAAATGGTGGAAGCAGCCAGGATGTATTATCAACTGGACTTGAGCCAACAAGAGATTGCTAAAAAATTAGGAGTATCAAGACCAACTGTGTCGCGATTGCTACAGCAAGCGAAGGCAGAGGGTATTGTGCGCATTGAGATTATGGATCCAGATGAAAGTATTCAGCGAATTGAGTTTGAACTTACGCAAAAATATAGGCTTAAAAGTGTATTGGTTGTACCAGTAGCATCTAATGACGAGACGCTCATTAAAGAACAGATCGGCAAACGAACAGCGCAATATCTGCATGAGATCATAAAAGACAATGATATTATTGCGGTTACGTGGGGCACAACATTGTATCGGGTAGCCATGGAATTACAACCTAAAGCTGTTCAAGGGGCACAGGTGGTGCAATTAAAGGGTGGGGTCAGTCATTCTCAAACAAATACGTATGCCTCTGAGGTACTGCATTTATTTGGACAGGCTTATCACACTACGCCACATTATTTGCCTCTACCAGCAATAGTCGATTCGGCGTTGGTAAAAGAAACGTTGGAGACAGATCGCTACATACATCGGCAATTAGAATTGGCACGAAAAGCTAACATTGCCATTTTTACTGTAGGCGGTGTCATGTCTGATTCTTTATTGTTTCGATTGGGGTATTTTAGTGAACGTGATTTAGCATTGTTAGCCAAGCGGGCTGTAGGTGATATTTGTTCCCGGTTTTATGACCAACAGGGTACCATTGTAAATGAAGAGCTAACGAATCGAACAGTTGGTATCCCGATAGAAGAGCTGAAGACCAAAGAACAGTCAATTCTAGTGGCCGGAGGATCAACGAAGCTAGAGGCGATAAAAGGGGCCATTCGGGGTGGTTATAATAATGTTTTGGTTACTGATCAATTCACAGCCAAGGAATTATTAAAAAAATAGAGGTCATGCATAAGCTCGTAAATTACATTCATCTTACAATAAAAGAGGCAACCTCTCCCTATGGAGAAGGCTGTCTCTTTTTGATAATCAAAAATTTCTACTTGTAATCTTCACAAAATGTCTTAAAATAGGTGCTTATCCTTTTTAAAGACAGCAACCCGTTGTTACCTTCTGAATAGAGATCCATTTATGCATTATAAGAAATTGGACAAATGTTCAAACGATATTTGACATTTGCTCATAAGGCTGATAAGGTGAATGTGGAGATACTGAAGTAGGTAATCTCACGGTAGTAGCTGTCAACATACATAATGAAACAGCAGGTGATCAATATGAGAATGGTCGATTTAATTGAAAAGAAACGCGATGGAAAAGAACTGACCAAAGAAGAGATTATCTTTATCGTTGAGGGTTTTACTGATGGATCTATTCCGGATTATCAAATGTCTGCACTAGCTATGGCTATCTACTTTCAGGGTATGACTCCAGAGGAAACGGCTTACCTGACGATGGCAATGGTTGAATCAGGCGATCAGATTGATTTGTCCGCTATAGAAGGTGTGAAAGTAGATAAACACAGCACAGGTGGCGTTGGTGACACTACAACGTTAGCTCTTGCTCCGCTGGTTGCAGCAGTAGGGGTTCCTGTGGCAAAAATGTCAGGACGTGGTCTGGGACACACCGGAGGCACGATTGACAAGCTGGAGGCCGTAGCTGGTTTCCATGTAGAGATTGATAATGCTGAGTTTAACCGCTTGGTAAACACAAATAAAGTAGCCGTTGTTGGACAAAGCGGAAATCTTACTCCAGCTGACAAAAAGCTGTATGGATTGCGTGATGTTACAGGATCGGTAAGCTCCATTCCATTAATTGCGAGCTCTATTATGAGTAAAAAAATTGCTTCTGGTGCTGATGCAATTGTACTGGATGTCAAAACGGGCGCTGGAGCTTTTATGAAAACGCTAGATGATGCTAAAGAATTGGCTAGCACCATGGTGAAAATCGGTAATCAAGTAGGGCGTAAAACGATGGCAGTTATCTCTGACATGAGCCAACCCCTTGGTTTTGCGATCGGGAATGCGTTGGAAGTAAAAGAAGCCATCGATACATTAAACGGTCAAGGCCCAGAGGATCTGCGTGAACTCTGCTTGGTGTTAGGATCGCAAATGGTTTATTTAGCAGGAGAAGCTACGAGTCTAGAAGAAGCACGTACCAAGCTAGAAGAAGTGATCGCAAACGGCAAAGCTCTAGAAACCTTTAAAACCTTCTTGGCTGCACAAGGTGGAGACGCTAGCGTTGTTGATCAACCAGATCGTTTGCCAACTGCTCAATATACCATGGAAGTTCCAGCGAAAGCGGATGGTTATGTATCTGAAATCATCGCAGACGACATTGGTACAGCCGCTATGATCTTAGGAGCAGGACGTGCTACCAAAGAATCTGAGATTGACCTTGCAGTAGGTCTGATTCTGCATAAAAAAGTGGGGGACCAAGTGAAGCAAGGAGAATCACTCGTAACGATCCACAGCAATACTCAGGATGTAGAACAAGTGATGGAACGTATCTATCATTCGTATGGTTTCTCTAAAGAACCAGTGGATGCATTGCCGTTGGTCTATTGTGAGATTAAAGAGTAGATAATTAGTAAACGGTTACGAAAGAGGGGATTGTACATGTCCAAAGAAAGCGTAGCAAAATATATTGATCATACAGCATTGAAGCCAGAAACGACTAAAGAAATGATCGTAAAACTATGCGAAGAAGCGAAAGAATACCGATTTGCTTCCGTATGCGTGAATCCTACTTGGGTAAGCTTGTGCGCGGAACTATTGAAAGAAGCGCCAGAAGTTAACGTGTGTACAGTTATTGGTTTCCCATTAGGAGCGAATACTCCTCAACTGAAAGCTTATGAGACAACGAATGCAATTGAAAACGGAGCGACTGAAGTAGATATGGTCGTAAACGTGGGCGCATTAAAAGATAAAAATGACCAATTAGTTGAACAAGATATCCTCGCAGTAGTAGAAGCAGCAAAAGGTAAAGCATTGGTAAAAGTTATCATCGAAGCGTGCTTACTAACAGAAGAAGAAAAAGTACGTGCATGCGAATTATCTGTGAAAGCTGGAGCTGATTTTGTGAAGACATCTACTGGATTTTCAACAGGTGGTGCCACTGTTGAAGATATCGCATTAATGCGTAAAACAGTGGGTCCGGATGTAGGTGTGAAAGCATCTGGTGGCATCCGTAGCTATGCAGATGTAGAAAAAATGCTTCAAGCGGGAGCGTCTCGCATTGGCGCAAGCGCGGGTGTGTCGATCGTAAAAGGAGAAGTATCTAACTCGCAATACTAGGACAAGGGTACAAGGTATAAGTATCCACCCAAAAAGCGTTTCTCTTACAGGAGCTATTCCTGCAAAGAGAAACGCTTTTTTAATGGGAAAGTGTACCTGCTGTTCGTGTTACATTTATACGCGTGGAGAAAGTAGCTGTTACAAACTGTATGTGCTTGCTCATTAGGTAACTAGTATTAGGAATCACTAGTCCCTTGGGGAGGTCTACGCTTACCACTAAATTGCACGATAAGAATGCTAAATAGAGCTAAGCCCGCATAGGTGATCGTGCTGTAGAGCAAGGGAGAGAGAAATGAGAAATGGATGCCAAAGAAGGCTATCACTCCAACAAAGGCCACCAAGGTAAGTACGAGTGGTAGTTCACGCAGATGCGTTTCTTGGATCAATGGTTCAGTCAGACTGCGTAACAGAATGCTTGCCAGCATAATGACATGTCCGAGACTTATGGGAAGGTACGCATATACGCTGTACGGTAATTGAGACATTAGAATTTCGACAATGGGTTTGAGTTGGGTGTGTACATCATGCCAATGGGATAAGATTTGAAAATGAATGAATAATCCAATTACACCAAACAATAGACCGCTTAATCCGATACCCAGGCGTAGTGACTGTAGTGAGTCTGTTTCCTTTACTAAGGGAAACAGGACAGCCATACTGAAAAATAAATGTAGACCAGTAAATAATAAACCGTTCCAGAGCCATTTCAAATTCAGTTGGTAAGATAGACTGGGTAAGGGGATATGGGCTTGGTTGCTGTATAAAAACAATACAATGATGAGAGCTCCCAAAATGCATCCCGCGGCTATCTTTGCTAAGTAAGAGGTGGAGAGCCTGGCGCCAAAGAAGACTAGGACTAGTAAACCGAGTAAACCGAGCAGTGCTGGCAGGGAGATTGTCTGTTCTAAAAAGAGTGCTTGATCTGCTAGTGCAATCCCACTGTAAGCAATGATGATGAGCGCTGTAAAGAAGCCGAGCACATGAGCGATTTGTGGCCCCATTAGATGGGCTAAAAACTGGGAGAGCGAGAATAACTGATTGCGATAGGCCGAGTGGAGAGATTCGTACAGGAGCCAAGTGATTGCTATAATGGCCAAAACCAAACCAATAGAACCCCAGGTGCCATAATAGGTAAAAAACCGCAACCATTCATAACCACTGAGAAATCCTGCCCCAACATCGAGGATGTAAGTAAGGACGTGACACGAAAGGTATTTTTTATCATCGATCATCTTCCTTTTTTGGTTGGAAAAATGTTGAATTAGACAAGGAGTTGTATCCTGCTATCAGTCTATGAGGCAAGCCTATTCGTTCAGAACAACAGTCTGATTTTTATACATAATAAATGTAATTGTTTACTAAGCTGATGAGATTAGTTATCATAGAAGTGATCAAATTGAAATAAATGGAATGCCCCCATAGAGGAAAGGATGTTATCTCATGAAAATTGTAGGAATAGCAGGAACGATGAATGTTGACTCCAGCACAAAGAAGGTATTGCAAATCGTTTTAGAGTCAGCAAAGGTAGAAGGAGCAGATGTTGAATTAATCCATTTAGCAGAATGGCCCTTGCCTCTATATGATGCAAGAAATGATACTAGTACGTATCCTGAGATTGTTCATCAATTTGTGAAAAAAGTAGCGGAAGCAGATGCATTGGTGATTGGTTCACCCGAATATCATGGAACCATTACAGGAGCATTGAAAAACTCATTTGATTTCTTGGAAGGACGTTTTTTACACGGAAAACCAGCTGCGATTATTGGTGTAGCGGGTGGTGGAATGGGAGCAACTAATACGGTAAACACATTGCAACTCATATTACGTAATTTGCACGCTTATCCATTACCAGGTTCCCCGACCGTTGCTAACTCCTATAAAGCATTTAAAGAAGACAACACCTTGTATGACGAACGTCTGCAAGATCGCTTTGTTAATTTGGGTAAAGAACTGGTTTGGATGACAAAACAATTGAAACAGGACAAATAGTTTTAGCAAATGTCGGAAAATCCTCCAACTTTCCCTTGAAACGAAAGTAGCGGAAGCGGTATGATAGAACCATATGCTCTTTGGCGATACTGGCTGAAACGAGGGATGAGAGTGCCAACTCCAAGTATGGAAGATTATCTGGAAAGAATATATAGTTTAATTGATACCAAGGGATATGCTCGTGTTTCCGATATTGCAGAAGCGCTAGAGGTGCATCCGTCCTCTGTTACAAAAATGGTACAGAAACTAGATAAAGACAATTATTTGGTCTATGAAAAATATCGTGGGCTGGTCTTAACTGCTAAAGGAAAGAAAGTGGGTAAGCGTCTGGTAAGGCGACATGCGCTGTTGGAGGATTTCTTGACGCTAATCGGTGTAGATCAGGATCTCATTTATAAAGACGTAGAGGGAATTGAACACCATCTAAGCTGGGAATCTATTGCCAGCATTGAATATTTGGTTCAATTTTTAAAGGAAGATCCTACTCGCGTTGCTGAGCTCATGCGTATTAGAGAAGAAGACGAACAAAAAGAAGATACGGATACGAAACCAGAGTCCGTGTAAGAAAAAAAGCAAGCGGGTTAAGCTTGCTTTTTTGATATCTAATGCTCAACTTTCAGGAGTAGGATAACTATTCTGTCGCATAAACTACTTGTGGATTTATCTTTGTATAAAAGACGGAGGGATCACATGCGAGTAGATGCGGTTTTTGAAGGGGGAGGCATGAAAGGTATAGCTTTAATTGGAGCGATTACGGCTATGGAACAGAATGGGTACCAGTGGGAGAGTGTCGCTGGTACATCTGCTGGTTCTATTGTCGCCGCTCTTTTGGCTGCCGGATATCGTCACCAGGAGCTTCGAGGCATATTCGAAACGTTGAACTATTTGCAATTTTTAAAAAGAAAAGGCTGGTCAAGAGTGCCCTATGTTGGGTCATTCTATAATTTGCTGGTCCAAAAGGGCTTGTATCCCAGTGATGAAATTGAGCGTTTTGTCGGTCAATTGCTACGAAAAAAAGGAATCCGCACATTTGGTGATTTACCCAAAGAAAAACTGCGTATCATTGCTTCTGACATCAGCGCCGGAGCCATGTTAACTTTACCGGATGATTTTCCAGATTTCGGAATTGATCCGGAAACCTTCCCCATAGCCAAAGCAGTAAGAATGAGCTGCGCAATCCCCTATTTTTTTCAACCTTATTTTTTGTTTAAAAATAAGACCCCTCATATTATTGTAGACGGTGGTCTATTAAGTAATTTTCCTGTTTGGTTATTTGATTCCAAGGAGAAACCCTTGTGGCCCACTTTTGGTTTCCGTTTAAATGATGAGACTGTTCCTGTTCGCCCTCAGTCAGTGAAGAGTCTGTACGGTTTGTCTAAAGCTTTGCTCATGACCATGATGGATGCTCACGACCGTTTTCATGTGAAAAAAGCAGAGGCTGTGCGTACGGTATTTATTCCCACCAAAGGATATAGTGCGATCGATTTTCACTTGAGTGCAACTCAACGACAAGAATTATTTGACTCAGGTAAAAAAGCAGCTGAAGACTTTTTGAATAAGTGGGATTTTAATCAGTATGTTACCGCATTTCGCAGTGAAAAAAATAACAGCTTTCTAGTTTGAAAGCTGTTACTGGTACATCTTCGGTTTATTTTGTTTTGTTTTATCCTGTTTGTCTTTTTTGCTACCTTTACTGCCCTCAATAACCTGAAACGGATTAGGGCGACGATTAGCTGTTGCAGATCGCTTTAACCCTGGTTTCATTGGTTTGATCTTTTGCGTTTTTTTGGAGAAACGCGGCATGAACTTGCCTGTTTTCAAAAAATTACGAGCCAGATACAACAAGAGAGCAGAAAAGGCAACTAGGGCAATCATCGTACTGGGATTCTGCAAAAATTTAGTTGTAAATCCGATGATGGCCAACAAGATGATTACCCCAAAAACCGGATAAAGAAAGCCTCTTTTCACTAGCTTCACCTCTTTGGATAGGTTACTTAACCGGTGGTAGCAAGCTTTTGATTCTCAATAAATTCTCGATCTCGTTCTCTCATTTTTTCAAAAGAGGCAATGGCTACTTCCACTTGGGTGTCATCAGGTTCTCTTGTTGTGATGCGCTGTAACCAGAGTCCAGGATAACCGAGGAAACGAAGAACAGGGATATCTCGCAACAGGTTGGTTCCTTGCAAAACCTCATAAGAAACGCCAATTACCACTGGTAACAAAATGATACGCTGAACGACTCGATCCCACATAGTGTTGTAATCAACCAAGGAGTATATAAATACACCGACAATAATGGAGAAAATGAGAAAGCTACTGCCACAACGGTAGTGTAGGGTGGAAAAACTTTGTACGTTCTTTACCGTTAATTCTACCCCAGCTTCGTAGGCGTTAATCACTTTATGTTCAGCACCGTGATATTGAAATAATCGTTTGATCAATGGAGTCTGGGCAATTAGGCTAATATAACCGATCAACAGGAAGAATTTAATCCCGCCTTCAATTAGATTTTGCCATACCCCAGATGGAACCCATTTGCCAAATAAGAAGCCAGCGAGAAGGGCAGGAACAACAGTAAATAAAATTTTACCGACTAGAAAAGAGAGGACACCGACCACGGCAACGCCTAAAATCAATGTCATTTTAGACGGACCAGAATCTTTATCTGCCTCATCATCTGATTCCATGCTGTATTGTTCCGAAGCGAAGTTCAGATGCTTGGCTCCGCTGGCACTTGCCTCAATCAAACCTACGATCCCACGAAGAAATGGGATTTTTTTTAAGTTATTTACCCATGTGATCGTCTTTTTTGGTTCTTCAAAGTATTCAATTTCTTGGTTCTTTCGGCGGATGGCGGTTACGGTCACTTTTCTACCGCCAAACATAACGCCTTCTATTACGGCTTGCCCGCCATATGCAGGCACGTTTTGTTGCTTCAAATTTGATCACCATCCTTATTCCTATTGTAACCGAAAGTTATGTCGTTCTGCCACCTAATGTTCCAGGGTACTTTTCGTTATGGATATCTCATGTTTTTCCTATACATAGCCATACTAGTACCGAGGTGATTAAGATGAGTGCAAACATGTCGAAACAACAAGGGCAAAAAACAATGGACTCCGAAGAGGAACGCCAAAATAATCAAGTAGCATCTGGTGGAAGAACCAAAACAAAACCTGTGCGTGTTAAGACTATCTTACAAATTTCTTTATGTGGAACCTTGATCTGGACGATTCTTCGTGTCTTTATGCATTTCTTGCAATTCACTCCTTATGGGGCTTATGTTTTTGCTCGTCCGTTACTTGGAAAAGCCCAAGAGGATTCATATCCTGGTCTAGCTTTAGGAGCGGTTATGCTATTTCTTATTATTTTTGTTGCATGCTTAGTCTATTGCTTTGTTCTAGGCAACATTTACAATTGGTGGCTGGGTGTTTTGTATGGGATTGCTTTTTTTTATTTGTTTGGATATTTATTCCATATGAGTCATTGGGGATGGGGGGTCTGGAGTACAGAATTTTTCTGGTTTATGTCGCTTGGGATGTTTATAGGCATGAGTATTGTAGCTGAGCGGTTTGATACAGAAGAAACGGGTAAGTACGAAACAGACCAATAATGTAGGAAAGGAAAGAATATGATAAGATAGACAGAAATTGAGAGGAAAGGAGACGACCAAACCATGATCTCTGTCTTAGTAATAAATGGACCGAATTTGAATGCATTAGGAAAACGCGAACCTTCTATTTATGGTCAGGACACCGTAGAAGATATCGTGGAGCACCTGCAAACGGTAGCAAATGAATTACAGGTATCAATTGGGCATCTTCAATCCAATCATGAAGGTGTACTAATTGATGCCATTCACGATGCGCGTGATGCATACGATGGGATTATCATGAACCCAGGAGCTTTTACACATTATAGTTATGCAATTCGTGACGCAGTAGCCAGTGTGTCGTTGCCTCTCATCGAGGTTCACATCTCCAATGTTCACAAACGTGAAGAGTTCCGACACACGTCTGTTATTGCCCCTGTAGCGTTTGGACAGATTGTCGGGTTAGGCAAGGATGGTTACGAATGGGCATTACGGGCCTTGGTTCGTCATTTGCAACACAACAAGAGTACATAGAAAGCCAACAAGAATGGGAGAGATAGTGATGTCACATCGTTTGGACAAACTAAGAGCGGTATTGCAGGAACAAAAATTGGATGCACTCGTTATAGAGAGTGAAGTGAATCGTCAGTATATTAGTAATTTTAGTGGTTCCACAGGGTGGGCGATCGTATCTCTAGACCAAGCCAAATTCGTAACGGATTTCCGCTATATTGAACAAGCAACGAAAGAGTGTACGGCTTTTGAAATTATTAATAATAAACGTCAAGCGTTACCAACCATTAAACAGGTTCTACAAGATATGGGGGTAACGAAAGTTGGATTTGAGGCAGAGCATACGAGCTATGCTATCTTTGAAACATGGAAGCAAACGTTAGACAATGTAGAGTTAGTAGCTACGAAAGGTCTTGTCGAGAAATTGCGGTTGTACAAAGAGGAAGCTGAATTGGTTATCATGAGGCAAGCAGCCCAGTTATCTGACGATGCTTTTGCCCATGTGATCAAAATGATTAAACCAGGAATTCGTGAAATGGACGTAGCCAGTGAGCTGGATTACTATCTACGTAAGCATGGTGCAAAGGGTTCTGGCTTTGATATTATTGTAGCTTCTGGTAAACGTGGAGCCTTACCTCATGGTCGCGCCAGTGAAAAGGTAATTGAAGCAGGAGATATGGTAACGATCGATTTTGGAGCACATTATAAAGGCTACCACTCTGATATGACACGTACCTTTGCTGTAGGAGAACCTGATCCGAAAATGAAAGAAATCTACGAGATTGTTTTGAAGGCAGAGTTGGAAGGCGTGAACAAAGTAAAGGTCGGTATGACCGGAAAAGAAGTAGATGCCTTGACTCGTGACATTATTAAGGAAGCAGGGTATGGGGATTATTATGGTCATGCAGCCGGTCATGGTTTAGGAATGGATGTTCATGAGGCTCCTGCGATCTCCATGCTATCAGAAACAGTGCTGAAGCCGGGCATGGTGATTACAATTGAACCAGGCATTTATGTAGAAGGCCTTGGTGGAGTACGTATTGAAGATGATGTTGTATTAACTGAAAATGGAGTCGAGATTCTGAACAAAACGCCAAAAGAGTTGCTGATTTTGCCTGTATAAATTATACTATTTAAGGTTGAGTTATATTTAGGAGGAAAAGCATGATTTCTGTAAACGATTTTCGCACTGGTTTAACTATTGAAGTTGACGGTAATATTTATTCAGTACTTGAATTCCAACACGTAAAACCGGGAAAAGGTGCGGCATTCGTTCGTTCCAAATTGCGTAACCTGCGCAGTGGTAACGTAACGGAAATGACCTTCCGTGGTGGAGAAAAAGTAAACCCTGCTCGTATTGAAACAAGCACAATGCAATACCTGTATGCAAGTGGTGATGATTATACGTTCATGAATACGGAAACGTATGAGCAAATTACCTTTACACAAAAACAAATCGAGCATGAACTGAAATTCTTAAAAGAAAACATGAACGTTCAAATCATGCAATATAACAATGAAACAATCGGTATTCAACTTCCAAACAGCGTTGAACTGGAAGTAACAGAAACAGAACCAGGTATTAAAGGTGATACAGCTACTGGTGCTTCTAAAAAAGCAACATTGGAAACTGGCTTTGTCGTAAACGTACCTTTGTTTGTTAACCAAGGTGATAAGTTAATCATTGATACTCGTACACAAGCGTACGTGTCTCGTGCGTAGGTAACGAAATTACACAGAAAAGCAAAGAAAAACTGCCGATTTTCGGTAGTTTTTTTGCTATCTGATCTAGTACGAGTGTTAATTAATAAGACATGCCCCCCATCCTGCTTGATGTCACGAAGGAGGTTGCCAAACGATATCAGGCGATTTCCATTCCAACGAGTTATTTTATTGATGAACAAGGAATGATTAGACAAAAGGTGATTGGACCAAAGCATTATTGGATCAAATCATTGAGGAGAGATAGAAGGGGACAACAAATTATCTTCTTTGTTCCATGAAACAAGCCTCTATCATCGTGAAGTGCACCCCTTAAAGTAGACATTGGAAAAACCCTCGAGGTTATCCGATGAACTGAACTGACCCCCGAATAGTGGACACTTTTAGAAAAAGTGGACCTATTCGGGGTTTTTGTGTTTTTTAAAAGGCTAAATCCTGCTTCTAACGAATTTCCTGCTGTGTGATAATCACTCTTCGCAAAATTATAAACGTCGCAACTTTATTTCAATCCTACAAATGGCAAACAAAAGACGAGAAGCGGCTTGAGGTAGTCACGAATGCTAAAACAGGGCAGGTTGAGGAAATTCAGGTTCCAAGAGCTGCTAGAAAAATAACGATTTCGTCAGGATGGAATACCTATACTCGAACAATATCCTAATGAAGCATATGTTGTATCGGTTGATCCGTTTTCGGGAAAAGTCAATGGATTCCGAAATAATACGGAATGGAAGGACAAAATTGATCTGCCTGATAAGAGTCAAGCAATTACAGGAAAAATAGAAATGCGTTGATCTTAAGTATTCCATTTAAAAAAGCGGGACAGTTACTCGTGGTCTCACAAAATTACAAAAATACACCCTATCATATGCATTGGAATGCTTAGAACAGACTTACAAGTCTCCTAAGAACCAATGTCTTCATGAGTGGGTGTATTTTTACATTTTCCTTGTCACAATGGACCCTCACATTGCTTTACCTATCCAGTCCAACAGTTTCATCAAAAAAGCTGTAATTCCAGCTGCCATCAGTGGTCCTACAGGCACTCCTTTAAAAAATACAATGCCAATAATAGAACCAATAACTAAGCCTACAATTAACTGAGGGTCAGCACGTAGCATATCCAGCCCTTTTCCGTTTAGATGAGTAGCTAGGATCCCTCCTACCAGCGCCATGATGCCGACTATGGTGGTAAAGAGTGGAGTTACATCTTTGAGCGATACCTTTTCACTGGCAAATGGTACGAGAACGGATACGGTTAAAAAGAGAAGGCCCAATTCCAGACCACGTCTCTCCACAGCTGGAAATAGGCGTTCTAACGAAGTTAATTTTAGGACCAACAATAAGCTGGCTGCGGTAGCAATGATGGGAGAACGACCAATGAGGCCAACAATGATGAGTACAACCAACATAATTTCACCGCTTGCTACATGCATGATTCATCGAACCCCTGTCCTGTGTCTTCCTCTCAAATTTATGAGCCAAGCAGGGGGAGTATGCGTTTTTCCTTGTAGACAGGAACGATTTTATAATGATTGAGCTGACTAGCCATTTCTATATCTTCTTGATGTTGATGATGCCGTAAACGTTTACCAGTCTTGCTGTTCATCATAACTTGCAAGAGGGAAGGAGCAAAAGACTGATAAGCTGCTCGCATTGCTTCTGCTAAATCACATACCTCGATGGAGGGGAGAGAATTCTTTGCCTCGTGCACTAAAAAGCCAGCACATAGGCCATCTTCTAAAGCGAATTCCATTCGTGTGCCGGAACAATAAAGGGTGATATCACGCTTTAATTGAAGTGCTTGTGTAATACAAGCTGTTGCATTTAGAAAAGCTGCGATATATAAATGCTCCGCCTTCTCCGCCTTTTGCATGGCACGGGTACCGTTTGTGGTGGTTAAAACGAGATGAGGTTTGTGTTCCCAGTTCACTTTTTTCATCGCGATAGGGGAATTGTTTTCATCAAATAATGCGATTTTTTTGCACTGGCGTTCCCCAGCGAGAAGAGTTTGATTCGTACGTAAAGACAGTGCTTGCCCGATTGTCTCGGTGATACTCACCGACTGACAGCCATGGGCCAGAGCACTAATAATAGTGCTGGTAGAGCGTAGTACATCAATAACAATGACGGTTCGATGTGTAATCTGATCTAAACGAATCTCTTCTACTGTGGGCACCACTTCTATTCGCATACCAATCTTCTCCTGTCTTCTAATACCTGATAGGCGGTGTCACCGCGCAATCCACGGCGCAGAGTTTCAAGAGATAAGAGATCAGCAGGAGCGATGTTTCCAAGATTAACGTCAAGCCCAATCGTCTTTAACAAACTGATCTGTTGAGGCTTCTGAGGAGCTTCCCAGATTAGCTTAGTAGCAAGTGTAGATGCTTGTTGTATGACTTGTTGAACGAACTTTGCATCGATTTCTCCCTGCTTGTTGTAGATACCAACATTACCGCTTTCTCTCGCTTCCACAATGACATAGTCGGCACCAGCCTTCACATCTGCCGCCAGCGTGGCCAAGAGCATTTCTTGATCAGCGCGGAATGTACTCGCCTTTTGTCCATATTCTGAAAATACACGAAACCCCATTTCTCTAGCCATTGAAATCGCATCATGCCTCTCTTCAATAGAAATGGGCATGCTACCATCTGAAATTTCCACTGCATTAAATCCAGCATCCCGGATTCGTTCCAGATACGTCTTTACTCCATTCTGCGTACAGGCTATTTCAAAAAATGTTCCACCTGGCATGACTGCAATATCTAGAGAGAGGGCTAGAGTTAGTTTTTCTTCTAGCACTGAAAACGGATAGAGAACAGAGGTTCCAAAGCCTAGTTTATAAATATCAATATAGGTGGAAGCGGTGTGTAGCAAGTCTTTCATTGCGTGTAAGCCTAATCCTTTGTCGATTACCATCGTAACGCCGGTATGACGTGGCTTACATTCTCGGGTACAGGAGGGATCTACCCACTGAGTCGGCCAGAACGAGATCTCTTTTTCCATTAGTAAGCTCTCTCCAATCCATAGGCATTTGTTTTACCATATGCAGTCTGTGTCTACATGGTCGACGAGGTATGAGCCTATCTATTTTTGATTGGTAAAGGACATAACATCGGACAAGTTGCATAGAGTGGGGAAGAGAGGGGAGTGGCATGCATGTGGGAAAAAGCAATTTTGGGGATGGCTTCGTTACGATTGTTGTCGGGCAGTCTGGAAATTATTGTAGCCTTGCTAATCCTCAGGGTAAATCAAGTAGAAAAAGCGTTGATTTATAATTCCGGTCTAGCTTTGGTTGGTCCCATGATCTTACTCGCAACTACTACGATTGGGATGGTAGGTTTATCCGATAAATTGTCACTTACGAAAATATTGTGGATCTTTATCGGGGTGACTTGCATTTTGATTGGGGTAAAAAGTAAATAGTCGTTGCCGGTTCTGGGGAATACTACCCACTAGCAAAAGTGAGGAGGAATTCTTATGGAACACGTAGAGCAGCATTTGGCTTATTTACAAGGATTAGTGGAGGGATTAGACCCAGAACAAGCCGGTTTAGAAGGAAAGGCTTTGTTCAGTCTGGTACAGCTTTGTGATGATTTAATAGCGGAATTGAGAACTGTTCATGTACGTGTGGAAGAATGTGAGCAATATATAGAAGCTGTAGATGAAGATTTAACCGATCTAGAGTACCTGTTATACGATGACGAAGAAATTTACGAAACAGTACACGAAGACTATCAAGAAGCAATGAGCTACCGAGAACAATTCTCGGATCTGGATGATTCGGACGAAGCGTATTATTATGAAGCGCTTCATACAACAGACAGGAAGGGGATCGTTCAACATGTCCATGAATTGGAATGTCCCCAATGTAGAGAGGTTTTAATGATTAAAGAAGAAGTTGATCCTGAGGGCTATCATTCCTATGAAATAACAAATCGCTTCCATCGGGATATTCTTAATCCATCGTAGTCACCCGTCTCAAAAGTCAATTATAAGTCCACTCTAGCAACGGAAAATGATGTACTAGTTTTCCTTGCCTTATAGTCATAAATGTTGTCCCTTCCCGCATAGGATGAGATAAGTCAGAGTGGACAAAGGGGAGACTTTATGAAACATATCTTGTCTTTGTTGCCGACAGAGATACGCGCCGTGATAGCGGCTCTGCCTGTAAAAGTGCAAGAACATGTAGAAGAGATTCGACTACGACAAAACCTACCGATCGAGATTCGTTACGGACATCAGGCAAGTTATGTAACACCCACAGGTCAGCTTACAGCCAATTTTCGCCAAGGTTGGATGTTTCGTGAGGATTCAAGCGTAAAATTACTTAATCAGATTAGCCAGCACTCGCTTTATGCGTTGGAGGAAGAATTGAGGCGGGGGTACATTACAGTTGTCGGGGGACATCGTATTGGTATCGCCGGCAGGGTGGTGCTAGAGCGTGGAGATGTCAAAGGGATACGAGATATAACCAGTTTTAATATAAGGATTGCCCGTGAAAAAAAAGGCGTAGCAAAGGATATCCTCGCATATTTGTTTGATAAGGGGCAATTTCAATCAACATTGGTGATCTCACCTCCGCAATGCGGCAAAACTACGTTACTCCGTGATTTGGCAAGATGCATTAGTTATGGTAACGAGTGGTCTTCTAGCAAAAAGGTAGGGATTGTAGACGAACGCTCCGAAATAGCAGGATGTTACAATGGCATTCCGCAACGAGACGTAGGGCCGCGCACCGATGTGTTGGATGCTTGTCCTAAAGCAATTGGAATGATGATGATGATTCGTTCCATGTCACCTGACCTCATTGTAGTAGATGAAATCGGTAGACAGGAAGACAGTGAAGCTATATGGGAAGCTCTACATGCAGGGGTAGCTGTGTTATGCAGTGCTCACGGCATTGCACTTGAAGACATCGCAAAGCGGCCTACGATTTCGCGGTTAATCGTGGAGAGGGTATTTAAACGTTACGTGATTCTTAGTCGAGAACACGGAGCTGGGACAATTCACGGATTATATGACGAGCACTTGCGACCAATGAAGGAGAATGTCATATGCTCAAGATAATGGCGGCTATTGTAGTGCTATTGTCAGCCTCTCTTATTGGTATCCAGTTAGGAAAGCGTTATAGCGAGCGAGTAAAAGAACTAAGAGCCTTGCTTCACTCCTTGCAAATGCTAGAGACGGAGATTGTCTATGGAGCTACGCCTCTCTCGTTAGCTTTCGAAAAAATTTCTGTTCGAGTGACCAAAAGCATTGGGAATCTGTACAAGCGGGCTAGTGAGCTTTTACAAACCAAAGAAGGAGAATCCACCCAAATGATTTGGCAAACAGCATTGGAACAAACCTGGGCAACAACAGCATTACGAAAAGAAGAGAAAGAAGTCTTAAAGAATCTGGGCTATGTCATGGGGAATTCGGATCGAGAGGATCAGAAGAAGCATTTGCAACTAACCGTCTTTCATTTGCGAGGTTTAGAAGAAGAGGCCAAAGCCGAACAGATTAAGTACGAAAAGATGTACAAAAGTTTAGGATTTTTAGGCGGACTTCTCGTCGTCATACTAATGATGTAAGAGCGAGGTGTGAGGCGTGGGCTTTGATTTGACTCCAGTATTCCAAATTGCCGGCGTTGGGTTCATCGTTGCGATTATTCAGACGGTACTAAAAGCTTCAGGAAAGGAAGACATTGCACAGTGGGCCACGCTGGTAGGATTTATTATTGTGTTGTTTATGGTAGCACATTATTTAGGTGATTTATTTACCGAGGTAAAACGAGTCTTCCTTTTTAATTAGGGGGTGGGGAGCCGATGGACATCGTGCAAATTGTCGGTCTGGGCTTAGTAGCAACGCTCCTCGCCCTGGTCATTAAAGAACAAAAACCCTTATTCGCTTTCTTGCTGGCAGTAGTGAGCGGTGTCATCATTTTTACCTTTTTAATTGGCAAGATTTCTGATGTCATTCGTGTTTTGGAAAAATTAGCCGTCCATGCTGATCTGAACCTTGTGTTCCTTGGAACGATTTTAAAGATTATTGGGATTGCCTATATTGCCGAATTTGGAGCTCAGGTGACGAGAGATGCTGGACAAGGGGCGATCGCCTCCAAAATTGAATTAGCCGGTAAAGTACTTATTCTTGTCATGGCGGTTCCCATTATTCAGATCATTATTGAAACAGTGGTCAATTTACTGCCTGCATAAAGGGAGGTGAGGTTGAACGGTGGCACAAAGATATACCCTGTTGCTCCTGTTTCTTCTGCTATTCTTTGCAGATGGTGCCATCGCAGCATCATCAACCCCCGAGACCTTTTCGCCAGTGGAAAAAATGGTCAAGCAGCAGACAGAGCATTTAAATATGCAACAGATTGAGACTTTTTGGAAAAAGACACTGGACCAATATGAGGGCTATCTGCCTGATCTGAAACAAAAAGGCTTCATGCAACTGCTGATGGAGGATGGAGGTTTGTCGCCATCTAGTCTATTTAAGGGAATTCTAAAATTTTTCTTCCACGAAATTCTTATGAATGGGAAGCTGCTCAGCTCGATCATCATCATTACCGTGTTCGCGATGCTTCTAGAATCCATGCAAAATGCTTTTGAAAAAAATACGGTTTCTGTTGTAGCTTATGCTATTGCTTACCTGGTTTTGATGGTGCTTGCGATGAATAGCTTTCATGTGGCGATTACCTACGCCAAGGATGCAATTCAAGGGATGTCGGACTTTATGCTTGCCATGATTCCTCTTGTGCTCGCCTTGCTTGCTTCGATGGGAAACTTAGCTTCGGCCGCCATGTTCCATCCCATTATCGTCTTTATGATCAATATTAGCGGATTTCTTATTTCGACCATCATTTTCCCGCTATTATTCCTTTCAGCGATGCTTTCCATTGTCAGTTTATTTTCAGAAAGGTATAAGGTTACGCAGTTAGCAATTTTGCTTCGCAATATCGCGATGGGAGTGATGGGTTCGTTTTTAACCATCTTTCTTGCGATTTTGAGCATTCAGGGAGCCACTTCAGCTATGGCAGACGGTGTCACCATTCGGACAGCGAAGTATATCACAGGAAATTTTGTGCCTGTGGTAGGCCGTATGTTCACGGATGCAGCAGACACGGTCGTTAGTGCTTCTGTGCTTGTAAAAAATGCAGTGGGACTGGCTGGTGTCATTATTCTACTACTTTTATGTGCCTTTCCAGCAATGAAGATACTGGTACTGGCTCTAATCTACAATTTTTCCTCGGCTGTACTACAACCGTTGGGAAATAGCCCAATCATTAAAGCTCTAGGCACTATAGGCAAAAGCCTGCTGTATGTATTTGCTGCCCTTGCAACGGTTGGATTGATGTTCTTTCTGGCCATCACCATCATAATTGCAGCTGGAAATATATCCTTGATGGTTCGGTAGGTGAAATGAAATGGAATGGTTGAATCTCTGGTTGCGAAAAGTTGTGCTACTAGTGTTGCTAGCCGCCTTTCTGGATCTCATCTTGCCCAATACGAAGATACAGCAATACGTCAAAATGGTGATGGGCCTCATTATTCTGCTCACGATCATGTCACCGGTCTTCTCTATTTTTCAAATTACACCAGATGAATTAGCTACCAAAATTGGTATCTACCAGAACAAACAGGAAAAAAAAGAAAATCAGCCAGAGTGGGAACAACTAACACAAAAATTAGTTCAAGACAAAGATGCACAAATGACCCAATATGTATCTGCACAATTAAGTAGCCTCCTTGCTGAAAAAGTAAAGGTGACATTTGGAATAACACTATCGGACGTGGCGATTCGTTTTGCTTCAAATGGAGATAAAGATCAAGTAATCAAAGAGATTACAGCAACGATTAGCTCAGATCAACTTCCTTCAAGTTCTACCAAGAAAGAACAGCAAGCAACTACCATCAAACCTGTTGAGCGAATTACACCGGTTCAATCAGTTGAGATTACTCTCAGTGAACAAGTAGAGGGGAAAGAGACGGAGAATGAGGCTGTCATAGCTTCTGCTCCCGTTGTTAAGCAAGACCCACTTCATGCTGAGATTGCAGCTTATATTGCCAAGGAATGCGGTGTGGAAATAAAGCAAGTGGAAGTGATTGCTACAAAACCAGAGGCAGAAAAGCGCTAGCACTGCGGTATCTGAAAGGAGGGATCCTCAATGTTGAATTCGTTAAAGAAAATTATTCAATCCAAGGATGAGCCAAAAAAAATGAAGCCGCTTCATTATCTGATCATCTTGCTTTGCTTAGGGGCTGCATTTATGATCTTTACTGATTTTTTGTCATTCGCCCCCGATATAGCACGAGAGCAAGAAGGTGCTTACAGTTCGGTACAGCCTCCTGATGATCCGCTTAAAAGCGCACCTGCTTTCTCTTCTAATGCAACAGGTGGTGACTTAATACGAGAATATGAGAATCGCTATGAGACACAATTAAAAGACATATTAGAAAAAGTAACAGGCGTAGGCTCTGTAGAAGTGATGGTGAATCTTGATTCGACTCCAGAAGTTGTAGTAGAGAAGAATCGGGAACAACGTCAGGCTACTACAAACGAAACCGATAAGGAAAAAGCGACTCGCGCCCAGAGTGACCAATCCCGCAATGAACAGGTGGTTGTCATGAATGGTTCCAAACAAGAACAGCCTGTCATAGTGAAAACCTTAAAACCTAAAGTGAGAGGAGTGCTGGTTGTAGCCAAAGGAGCAGAGAATATTCAGGTGAAAGCCTGGATTACAGAAGCCGTTCAGAAAACGTTAGAAGTACCTGCTTATAAAATTGCAATTTTGCCCAAAAAATAGTAGGAGGGATTTAAATGATTTTACGTAAACAAACGGTCTGGCTGTTGACAATGCTTGCAGTGATGGTAGTGCTGTCTGGATATTACATGGTAAAAGGTCCAAATGACCAAGTACCAGCAGCCACTGATCATAAAGAAGCCCAAAAAGAGAATCAACAGATCACAGGAATTGAGGTAGATACGAAACAATTGGATCAACCAATGGAAGAAGCAAAACAAGTAGAGAGCAAAGAAGCCGTAGATAAAGCTACTGACAAAGCAGTCGGGCAGCCTGATAATAAAGCAACAACCAAAACTCCAGCAGCAGCTACAGCACCAGATGTTACTGCACTACCTTCTCCAGCAGCAGCAGACGTTTTTCAAGGCTATAAGCTAAAACGGGAAGCGATGACCCAATTACAAAAAGATGAACAAACGGCAATCATGACCAACTCTAATTCGACGCCACAAGCGATTGCAGAAGCGAATGCTCGTTTAGAGGAATTGTCTACGCTTGAGCAGCAGACACTAGCGTTAGAAGAGTTAATTAAAACAAAAGGCTACAAGGATTGTGTAGTAAATACTCAAAAGGAGAGTGTTAGCATTATTGTTCAGAAAGATAAAGTAGATTCAAAAGAGGCAATTACATTGATCGCTCTTGCCAAGCAGCAACTAAATGTCCCAGGCAAAAATATTACAGTTAGTTTTCAACCCTAGGGGGAAAAAAGGATTTCTTTCTCGAATCTAGTTATAGATGAGAAAGAAATCCTTTCTTGACGTTCGCGTGACAAAAAGTTACCATAAAATTTATGACCAGCTCATAACATGCAATCATAATTGTGATTCCGATCGACGGAAGAGCTGAATTATTGACGAACAAAGGGGTGCTAGGTAGTGTTTAAACTGCATGAGATCCGTGAGATTATCAAATTGTTGGACCAATCCTCCATTAAAGAATTTGAGCTTGAGGCGGATGGCTCTAAGCTCTCTATTAAAAAAAGCGGCGGAGTAGAAGTAACTCAACCAGTTGTTGTGCGCTCTGAGCCTGTTGCTTATACATCAGCTCCTGTTGAGCAACACACACCAAAAGTGGAACCGGTTGCTGCACCTCAGGCAACACAAGCTGTAGCGGCTACACCAGTAGAAAATGAAGCTAATTTGCATAAAATTGTTTCTCCAATGGTAGGTACATTCTATATGTCCCCAGAACCTGGAGCGCCTGTCTATGTAAATCCAGGTGATCGTGTTACACCAAACAAAGTCGTTTGTATTGTAGAAGCGATGAAATTGTTTAACGAAATCGAGGCTGAAGTGGCTGGCGAAATCGTCAAGGTCCTAGTAGAAGATGGACAATTAGTAGAATACGGCCAACCTTTATTCTTGGTAAAGGCACAATAATTGGAGGAGAAACGCGATGTTTCAAAAGATTCTCATTGCCAACCGCGGTGAAATTGCCGTGCGCGTTATCCGTGCATGCCGCGAATTAGGTATCCAAACGGTTGCTGTATACTCAGAAGCAGATCGAGAAGCACTGCATGTTAAGCTCGCTGATGAGGCTTACTGCATAGGTCCTACTGCTTCTAAAGACAGCTATTTAAATATGGCAAGTATCATGAGTGTTGCAACCAAAGTAGGAGCAGATGCCATCCATCCAGGATATGGATTTTTAGCTGAGAATGCTGACTTTGCTGAGATCTGTTCGGCTTGTAACATCACGTTTATCGGACCAGATCCAGAAGCCATCACGGGTATGGGTGATAAATCCACAGCTAAAGACACCATGAAGAATGCTGGGGTTCCCATTGTCCCTGGAACGGACGGTCTGATTGAGAGTATTGCCGAAGCCTTGGACACAGCAAACGAGATTGGTTATCCTGTTATTGTTAAGGCTACAGCAGGCGGCGGCGGTCGAGGCATGCGTGTGGCTGTAAATGACGATGATTTAGAAAAAGCAATTCGTCAAGCGCAGAATGAAGCCAAAACAGCCTTTGGAAATGCTGGCGTTTATTTGGAAAAGTTCGTAGAAGGCCCGCGTCACGTAGAAATTCAAGTCATGGGCGATAAGTATGGCAATGTGGTTTATCTTGGAGAGCGCGACTGCTCAATCCAACGACGTCATCAAAAATTAGTAGAAGAAGCTCCATCTCCAGCGTTAAGCGAAGAATTGCGTCAACAGATGGGAGAGGCTGCTGTAGCTGCTGCTAAAGCAGTAAATTATCATGGTGCAGGTACTGTAGAATTCCTATTGGACAAACATGGTCGCTTTTACTTTATGGAAATGAATACGCGTATTCAAGTAGAGCATCCGGTAACGGAACTTATAACTGGTTTTGACCTTATTAAAGAGCAGATTAGTGTAGCATACGGTAATTATTTGTCCTTTACGCAGGAAGATATCGTTCTGGATGGCTGGTCGATTGAGTGTCGCATCAATGCTGAAAATCCGGCAAAGAACTTTATGCCTTCACCGGGTAAAATTGAGGGATACTTAGCGCCAGGTGGTTTCGGTGTTCGTATTGATAGCGCCGTATATCCAGGCTATTCTATCCCGCCTTATTACGATTCCATGATTGCGAAGGTGATCGTTTGGGGGAAAACGCGTGAAGAAGCTATCGAACGAATGAAACGTGCTTTGCAGGAGTTTATGATCGAAGGTGTTCATACTACTATACCTTTCCACTTAAAATTATTAGAGCACGAAGTATTCATCAGTGGACAATTTGACACAAAATTTTTAGAGACATACGATCTTCATTTGAATGATCTCTAGGAAGTTTGCAAAAAAACATACCCCGCTGTTATAATGAAGTGTAATTGAAAAGGGAGGTGCGAAGCGTGGAATTTATAGATGCAGAAGAGACAAAAACAGAGCTTGGAAAAATCCAGATCGCTCCCGAAGTCTTGGAAGTTATTGCTGGTATGGCATCTGCTGAGGTTGACGGAGTTGCACATATGACCGGCGGATTAGTTGGAGATTTCGTTGAAAAGTTAGGGAAAAAAAGTGCAGCACGAGGAGTACGCGTAGAGGTAGGCTCCAAAGAAGCGGCAGTTGACGTTTCCATTATCGTAAAATACGGCCATCGAATTCCTGAAGTAGCTCGTAACATTCAAGACAGCGTGCGTAACGCGATTGAAGCGATGACCGGGCTATCAGTGGTGGAAGTGAATGTACATATCATCGATGTTGAATTAAAATCCGAGGAAAAAGTACAACCAGCAGCAACTCCACCTGTTACACAAACGGAAGAATATCAGCGGGTTCGATAAACCTTATCAGGAGATGCCCCCAGTTTAGGGGGCATTTTTCCTACTGGTCGAACAAGCTGATCATGAGTTCTTCGCTGGCTGATCATTTTTCCTACAAAGGAGAGGTGCGCATGAATCTTTTTGACCGGTTTATCCTAACAATTTACAGTATTGCGCTGACGGCGGGCTCTATAATTGCGATTGGTGTCATTACCCGCTTAATTCAGCCGTACTATGTAGAAGCAGTGCTTAATGAATTGTATCGTACGGACATGATTAACATTCCTTATCTAATCGTAGCTGTCATTTTTTTGGTGATTAGCGTTCGCTTTATTTTTAGTGCTTTTCCACAACGAAAGGTACGAGAAGAAAAAGGAATCTATCAACGCAATGAAAACGGAATGGTAAATATCAGCTTTACAACAATCAAAGCGATTGCAGATCGTGCAGGGCGAAAAGTTCGCGGAGTTCGCGATCTTACAACCACAATTCGCTCGATGGAAAACGGGAATGCGATCATTTTGAAAATCACTGTAGATGGTGAGACTCCTATTCCTGAAATGACGCAAACGTTGCAAACCGAAGTAAAACAGCAAGTGGAAAGCATCGCTGGCGTTGACATCGCAGAGGTGACTGTTGTGGTAACGGAAGTCGTCTCAAAGGAAAATAATGTCGCCGTTCGAAACAGAAAGTTGGATTAGAGGGTGAATAGGATGCTTTGGGAGTTATTATGGGAACATAAGGGGAAACTGTTAGGAGTGCTGGCTGGTTTTCTTTTTGGTATCATTTATTTGTTCGTGGGTTTCTGGAACACGCTGGTTTTCATTGTGTTTATTGGGACAGGCTATTTTATTGGACAAAAACTGGATCGAAAAGAAGACCTGCGAGAAATTCTCGATCGGATTTTACCTGGCAAATTTAAATAGTAGGTGACTAAGTACATGAAACGCAGAATTGCACGCGAAAAAGCGGTTCAAATCCTTTTTCAAATCGACATGGCAGAGGTTGAGCTATACCATGCTCTAAATATGGTAATGGAAGACAGCTCGGAAGACAACAAATACCTTTTGTACCTGGTAGAAGGCGCATTAAATAATTTAGATTCCATCGATGAAGCAATAAAACAATATCTGCGTGGATGGCAATTGGATCGTATTGCCAATGTAGATCGCGCGATTTTACGCCTTGCCTTTTTTGAATTGATGTTTGAAGAGGGAGTACCTGCCCGCGTAATAGTGAATGAAGCGATTGAGCTAGCGAAGCTTTTTAGCGACGATCAGTCTTATCGTTTTGTGAATGGCGTGCTATCTAATTATCTGCAAAGCAAAGAACGAGTAGAAACTCAAGAATAAACGACAGGTGAAGCGAATGAAAAACGTGATGGTAGGAATTGACACCAGCAATTATCGGACATCGCTTTGCCTCGCAACAGAAGACGGTGAGATTGTAGCAGAAGCCAAAAAACTCTTACGTGTAAAAGCAGGAGAGCGGGGGTTGCAACAATCGGAAGCCGTCTTTCAGCATGTGATGAACCTTCCTGAATTATGTGACCAATTAAAATTAGAGGAATATCAAGTAAAGGGCATATGTGTGAGTGAAAAGCCACGCCCCATAGAGGGGTCTTACATGCCTGTCTTTAAAGTGGGCGAAGGATTAGGTAAATCACTTTCTTTATTTTTACGTGTACCCCTCTACTTGACAACACATCAGGAAGGTCATATCGCGGCAGGCGAGTATACAGCTATGCAGAGACCAGCAAACGACCGATTTTTAGCTGTCCATTTATCTGGGGGAACCAGTGAAATCCTTTCCTGTGAGCGTACTGAAACAGGATACCAGATAGATATTATTGGGGGCACGATAGATCTGCATGCGGGACAACTGGTTGATCGCATTGGAGTAGCTTTGGAACTACCTTTCCCTGCAGGGCCTTATCTAGAGGAATTAGCTAAAGAGATAGATCACGTAGAAGACTCAGTAGGAGAATTCCGAGTGTCCTCATCTGTTAAAGGACTTACCTTTAGCTTCTCAGGACCTGAGAATGCTTTATTACGAGCAAACAAAGAGGGAATTGCAACTCCTGCCCAAATCGCCCGTGCAACTGAACAGTGCGTGGCTATCAGCTTAGAAAAAGCTTTGCGCAATGCGATGGAAGCTGGCCATGGTCGGGAAGTCCTCATTGTTGGTGGTGTAGCGGCTAACCAATATATTCGAGAACGCTTGCTTAAGCGGCTTGAACATCCAGCTGTAAAGGGCAAACTCTCTTTCTGCGACCCTGCTTATACAGGTGATAATGCATATGGTGTAGCTATGTTAGGGTGGATGAAAGTTAAAGACGAACATTAAAGTGTTTTCTGTTAATAAAATTCGTCTTTACACCTATGTCCTCTTTCGCTACACTTACTGTATACAGATGAACGAATATGGAGGAGTGACAAACATGACAGCCCAAGTAATCGATGGTAGAGAGTTTGCAAAATCGTACCGTGAACGAATCAAACAAGAGGTAACAGAATTAGTTGATAGAGGGATTCAACCTGGTTTGGCTGTTGTTTTAGTTGGTGATGACCCTGCTTCCCAAACCTATGTAAACGGGAAAATCAAGGCGTGTGAAGAAACGGGGATTTACTCAAAGTCTTTCCGTCTAGAGAGTAGTGTAACGCAACAAGAAGTAGTAAAATTAGTAGAGCAATTAAACCAAGATCCGAACATTCATGGGATTTTGGTGCAATTACCTTTGCCTAAACATATGAACGAAGAAGCAATTATTGATGCTATTTCTCCGGAGAAGGATGTGGATGGTTTTCATCCGATCAGCGTAGGTAACTTATGTATTGGTAAAGAGACCTTTCTTCCATGCACGCCACATGGTGTCATTGAGCTGATTAAAAGTACGGGAATTAGCATGGAGGGTAAGCATGCTGTAGTAATAGGTCGTAGTAATATTGTAGGGAAACCCGTTTCCTTATTACTTTTGCATGAGAATGCTACTGTAACAATGTGTCATTCCCGTACAAAAAATCTGGTTGAACAAACTCGTCAGGCAGATATTTTGGTGGTGGCGGTAGGAATTGCCCACTTAATCAAGAAAGAGCATGTGAAAAATGGTGCCATTGTCATTGATGTTGGTATGAACCGTCTAGATGGCAAGCTTACTGGGGATGTTTTGTTTGACGAAGTGAAGGAAGTAGCGAGCCATATCACTCCGGTGCCAGGCGGTGTTGGTCCAATGACGATCACAATGCTCATGCAGAACACAGTCATCTCGGCAAGACGTAAACTGACTGTATAATCGTTGATAGAGGAAGGGATCGTTTATGAAGCCAGCAGAGGTCATGTCCGTCGCGGAATTAAACCGTTATGTAAAGCGCATGATGGAGGGAGATCTTAAGTTAGCGGATGTTTGGATTCGCGGAGAAATCTCTAATTTTACGCATCATCACAGCGGTCACATGTATTTCACGTTAAAGGACAAAGATTCACGGATTAAAATCGTGATGTTTGCTAGCTATAACCGCTTCCTTACATTTATACCGAAGAATGGAACCAAAGCGATTGTGCGTGGTTCCATTTCTGTATTTGAAAGGGACGGTGCATACCAATTATATGCAAGAGAATTGCAACCCGATGGAGTGGGAGCTTTATTTCTTGCCTATGAACAATTAAAAGAAAAACTGCAGCAAGAAGGTTTGTTTGCTTCTGAAAGAAAGCGTGCATTACCACGGTTCCCAAAAACCATCGGAGTGGTTACTTCTCCCACGGGAGCAGCCATTCGAGATATTATTACCACAATAAAGAGGAGGTACCCACAGGCTGGAATTATGCTGGCTCCAGCGATTGTGCAAGGAATTGAAGCACCTGCTTCAATCATTCGCGCCATTCGCAACATGAACCAGCACCAGGTTGATGTGCTGATCGTCGGACGTGGAGGAGGCTCGATTGAAGAGCTGTGGGCATTTAATGAGGAAGCGGTTGCCCGAGCTATTGTGTCTTCACAAGTGCCTGTTATTTCAGCAGTTGGTCACGAGACGGATTTTACCATTGCGGATTTTGTGGCAGATATCAGGGCGGCAACCCCGACAGCCGCAGCCGAACTAGCAGTGCCTCACTATTTGGAATGGATGGAGCGTATCAAACAGTTGGATCATCGACTGGCTCGAGCTCTACAAACGGAACTACAAGAGAAGCGTGCCCATTTACATAGATTGCAACAATCATATGGTTTAAAAAATCCGTTACGTCGGGTGGAAGAGAGACGACAGCGCATTGATGAGATCACGTTGCGTCTTGGTGCGATCATGAAAATGAAGGTGGTTCGCAAACGTGAGCAAACGAGTCATGTGAATAAACGATTAAGTCAGATTCGTTTGGATCGACAAGTGGAAGAGAGACGCATACAGATCAATCGCATCGAAAGTCAGTTGACTCAGCGTATGAAACAAAAAGGGGAACGGTCTAGACAAGCATGGCTGGCCCTAGTCCAGCAATTAGATGCGTTAAGTCCGTTAAGGGTCATGCAACGTGGTTTTAGCCTATCTTATAAAGGTGATACATTAATCAAAACGGTTGAAGGAATTGAAGTGGGTGATCAGCTCATGATACGATATCAAGATGGTAAGATCCTGACAACGGTAACAGACATAGAGCGAAAGGAAGAGAACCATGGCTCGTAAAAAAGCAGAGCAGGAAACAGAACTTCTGTTTGAAGAAGCAATGCAACGGCTGGAAGAAGTGGTGCGTCAGTTAGAAGAAGGTGATGTACCTTTGGAAAAAGCGATTGATTTGTACCAAGAAGGGATTCAACTATCTCGTCAATGTGCAACGAAATTGGATGTAATTGAAGCTAAAGTGATTCAACTTCTAGACCAAGACGGTAGCATATCCGAGCGTCCGTTCCATGTGGAGGAGGACTAGCATGAGTTTCAGCCTGAAGGATTACTTGAATGAAAAGATTGCATTATTGGAGACGGAATTACCAAAAGGCCTAAAGACAGAAGGGGTTCCCACCGATCTGTACGAATCAATGCACTATTCTCTGATGGCTGGTGGCAAGCGATTACGTCCTATCCTTGTACTAGCTGTTCTGGAAGCGTTTCATCAACCAATTGAACGTGGACTGCCATATGCGATGGCTTTAGAAATGATCCATACGTACTCGCTTATTCATGACGATCTTCCTGCTATGGACGACGACGCACTACGGCGGGGGAAACCGACCAATCATAAGGTGTTTGGCGAAGCTACTGCCATTTTAGCAGGGGATGCTCTTTTAACAAGAGCGTTTGGTCTGGTGGCCAGTTCTTATTTATATCACCCAGAAGTAAAAGCCGAGACAACTGTTCAACTGCTGGCTGAACTAGGGCAACGTGCCGGTGAACAAGGCATGGTGGGTGGTCAAATGGCAGATATTGCAGGAGAAGGTAAACAGCTTTCTCTAGAACAATTGGAATATATTCACTTACATAAAACAGGTGATCTGCTGGTTGCAGCCTTGAGAGGCGGGGGTTATCTAGCGGAAGCGACATCGAATCAATTGCAGGCTCTAACCAATTATGCGGTTAAGATTGGACTAGCCTTCCAGATTAAAGACGACATTTTAAACGTAGAGGGAGATGCTGTTTTGCTTGGTAAAGCTGTGGGTAGTGATGCCAGCAAAGAGAAAGCAACTTATCCTGCGTTACTCGGACTGGCAGAATCTAAACAACGTCTAGCGACGCTTGTAAAAGAAGCTCAAGCAGAACTTACGGCAGAAGATATTAACCATGCTGCACTGTTTGCTCTAGCAGAGTATGTGATGGAGCGAGTTAGCTAACTCTTTTATGTGAGACGGATATCATAAGTCTCTTATGGTTTTTTACATAAGAAAAGGATATAATGCGTGTACGTGTAATTTTTTGTGAATGGTGATGTATGATTAGTAGTATGGAAGGTTTGTGACTTAGTGAAAGCGAGGGGTTACAGTGTTGCTTGAAAACATGAAGAGCCCAGATGATCTCAAGCATTTGACAATTTCCCAATTACAGCAGTTGTCCGAAGAAATTCGTCGGTTCCTGATAGAAAACCTCTCAAAGACGGGAGGGCATTTAGCTCCCAACTTAGGGGTTGTAGAGCTAACGATCGCTTTGCATTATTTCTTTAACAGTCCCAAGGATAAAATTTTATGGGATGTTGGCCATCAAGCTTATGTACACAAGATTTTAACAGGACGAAAAAATGATTTTCCGACACTGCGTCAATACAAGGGGTTGTGCGGTTTTCCGAAAATGTCGGAGAGCCCACATGATGTATGGGAAACAGGGCATAGTAGCACTTCTTTGTCTGGTGCCATGGGCATGGCAAGCGCCCGCGATTTAAAAAAAGAAAATTATCATGTGATAGGTGTCATTGGAGATGGTGCATTGACAGGCGGTATGGCGTTTGAAGCCTTAAATCACATCGGTCATGAAAAGAAAAATGTAATCGTGGTCTTAAATGATAATGAAATGTCCATCGCGCCCAATGTAGGTGCTATGCATAACTATCTGGGCAAATTGCGTACGGATCATATTTATAACAGAGCTAAGGATGAAGTAGAAGGCCTATTAAAGGCGATCCCAGCTGTAGGTGGCAGATTGGCTCAATTGGCTGAGAGGGTTAAGGACAGCATGAAATACATGCTAGTATCTGGCATCTTATTTGAAGAGCTTGGCTTTACTTACATTGGTCCTATTGATGGGCATAACTTAGAGCTTGTGATTGATTCATTGCGTACAGCTGCCAATACACGTGGTCCAGTCTTATTGCACGTCATTACGAAAAAAGGAAAAGGGTACCTGCCAGCGGAACAAAACGCGATGAAGTGGCATGGGACTGATACCTATAAAATTGAGTCTGGTGAAATGATTAAGGCAGTCGCTACTGCCCCAGCTTACAAGAGCGTCTTTGCCGATACACTGATTAAGCTAACGCAACAAGATGATCGCATTGTAGCAGTAACACCAGCTATGCCAGACGGCTCAGGTCTCTTAAAATATGCATCCGTTTATCCAGAACGTATGTTTGATGTTGGGATTGCTGAACAGCATGCTTGTACGTTTGCTGCTGGCTTGGCGACACAGGGAATGAAGCCGTTCCTAGCGATATACTCGACGTTCTTACAACGTGCCTACGATCAATTAATCCATGATGTAGCTCGCATGAAGCTGCCAGTCGTTTTTGCTGTAGACCGGGCTGGTTTGGTAGGAGCCGATGGAGAGACGCATCAAGGTGTATATGATATTGCTTTTATGCGTGCGATTCCGAACATGGTAATTATGGCGCCAAAAGATGAGAATGAAATGCAACATATGATGAAAACAGCAGCAGAATATCAAGGTCCTATTTCCTTCCGTTATCCACGTGGAAACGGTCTTGGCGTCAAAATGGATGAAGAGCTCAAAACACTCCCAATCGGTCAGATGGAAGTAGTCAAAGAAGGGAAAGGCGTAGCCGTTCTTTCTTTTGGACATATCTATGATGTTGCTGAAAAAGCGATCAATCTGTTACAAACGGATGGCATCATGCCGATGTTTGTCAATGTGCGCTTTTGCAAACCGTTAGACGCGGAATTGCTCTTGCGTCTTGCTAAGGAAAATATGGATATTGTCACTGTGGAAGAAGGCTGTGTGCAAGGTGGCTTTGGCAGTGCAGTTATGGAATTTTATGCTGAGCAAGGCTATCATGACGTTGTAGTGGAAGCGATGGGAGTTCCCGATTATTTTGTTGAACATGGAAGTGTTAACGAGCAACGACAAGAGATCTGCTTAACAGCTGAAGCAATCGCTGCACGTGTACGATCCTTACTACCAGTAAATAAACAGAGGGCTTAAAAACGACTATGAAAAAAGAACGATTAGATGTCTTGCTTGCAGATCGAGGTCTATATGAGACCCGTGAAAAGGCAAAACGAGCTGTAATGGCTGGGCTTGTCATTGTTGCAGGCGATAGATGCGATAAACCAGGTACAAAATTTCCAGAAGATGTGGTCATTCATGTGAAAGGTGACCTTCATCCCTACGTAAGCCGTGGAGGACTTAAGCTGGAAAAGGCTATTAAAGAATTTAATATTGACTTAACCGATCGGATTATGATGGACATTGGATCATCCACGGGAGGATTTACGGATTGCGCTTTACAAAATGGGGCTAAAAAAGTGTATGCCATTGATGTGGGATACAACCAATTAGCTTGGAAATTGCGTCAGGATGAGCGTGTCGTAGTAATGGAACGCACCAACTTCCGTCACATGGACCCGACTGCTTTTGAACACGAGATGCCAAATATGGCTTCGATTGATGTATCATTCATCTCTTTGAGGTTGATCCTACCAGTGCTGTTCATGTTCTTGCAAGAAGGTGGTAACGTACTAGCGTTGGTCAAACCCCAATTTGAAGCAGGTAAAGAAAAAGTGGGGAAAAATGGAATTATCCGGGATGCTACTGTTCACCGTCAAGTAGTGGAAGAGATTGCTGGATTCGCAACGACTGTAGGTTTCCAAGTGAAGGGTGTCAGCTATTCGCCCATAACGGGTGGAGAGGGAAACATTGAATTTCTTCTACATCTCTACAAACCGCTTACTGACGAACAAGAAGCAGAGCAGGATGAGCCGTGGTGGTTTGCCCGCATTGCAGAAATTGTGGCAGAAGCGCATAAGCAGTTCAGTTAGATATATATGCTACTACTTATAGAACCTCAAATCATTTCAGGATGAATTTGAGGTTTTTTTGTTAGTTGCGAAAAGATGATCTGTCCGTGTTACTTTAGCTAGAAGATGGGGAATAAATTTGATTCAGAAAACAAAAGGGGAGAGAAGAAACATGGAATTTGCACTAATAATGGCCTTGCTATGCATGGTATTCCTTCTATTTGAAAAGGTAAGCACGTTGCGAACGCAACTTAAAAAAATGAATGTAATCTTACAGCAAATTGCTACCCAAGTTGGAGTACCGGATCATCCTATAGACACAAAATTACGAATGTTGCTTATAGAAGGTAAAAAGATTGAAGCAATAAAAGAAGCGAGAGAAGTATTGGGACTTTCGTTAAAAGAAGCGAAGGAGTATGTGGAAAGTTTGTAGCTTGCGAAACAAATAGGTTACAAGGAAGGCTCTACCCCCTACCCATTATGCAAAAAAACATGTATAATTGTATAAAGATAAGTAGAATGTAAGCGAATCATCGTTTTCAAGTAATCAAACGAGTAACCCTCAGCTTAGATAATCAGCAAGAATTTATTGGGGTAAGGTTTGCGTAATCTCCCTGCTACAAGCAGATGATCAAAGATACTGGGGTGACATTGTGAAGTCCATTGGAATTATCGCAAACAAGGGCAAGCCCAAAGCCCGCGTCGTCGCCCGTGAGTTGTTGTACTTGTTGGAAGCGCGTGGGGCCAAAGTCTATTTGGAAGAAGATTTAGCAGGTTTGATTGGCCGAGAAGATGTGGCTGTATCCCTCTATGACTTTTCTAAACATGTTGAAATTCTTTGCGTTCTTGGGGGAGATGGCACATTGCTCGGGATTGCCCGCCAATTAGCTGGTCATCATTTACCGGTACTAGGAATTAATCTTGGTACGCTTGGCTTTTTGTCAGAAGCAGAACCTGATAATCTAACCGATGCCGTAGAGAAGCTATTATCCGGGCAATACTATATGGAAGAACGAAGTATGCTAACCACTGAATTGTACCGACATGGAAAGCAACTTGCCACCTATACAGCGATGAATGACATTGGTATTACCAAAGGGTCATTTTGTCGGATCATTAAGTGCTCGGTTTATTCAAATGGGTTTTATGTGGGAACTTATAGTGGAGATGGAATAATCGTCTCCAGCTCAACAGGTTCTACAGCTTACTCGCTAGCGGCTGGAGGTCCGATCGTGGCTCCAAACGTGGCAATGCTCTTGCTTACACCAATTGCGTCTCATTCCTTAACAGCCAGACCCATCGTATTAGCGTCAGATCAACGTCTGCGTATTGAAGTAGATGCCGTACATGATGAGATAGGTCTTTCGATTGATGGACAGTTTGGCTCGCGTTTAGAGGGGGGCGACGAGATTTTTGTAGAGCAATCTAAGCATGTTACACCGTTGATCAAATGGACACAAGGCAACTTTTATGAATTAATTCGAACTAAATTACAAGGTGAATGGGAGTAAATGTATGAATAAAGGCCAACGACACATCAAAATCAAAGAAATCATCATGAATAATGACATCGAAACGCAGGATGAGCTCGTTGAATATCTGCGTACAAATGGCTACAGTGTGACACAAGCTACCGTTTCACGCGATATTAAAGAACTACATCTGATTAAAATCCCGATGAGTGACGGCCGTTATAAATATTCTGTACCAACGGACCAGAAGTTTAATCCGTTGCAAAAAATGAAGCGTGTCTTATTGGACTGCTTTGTGAGCATTGATTTTGCTGAAAATCTTATTGTGCTAAAAACGATGCCAGGAAATGCTAATTCTGTAGCTGTTTTGATTGACAATTTGCATTGGAATGAGATAATGGGTTGTGTTTGCGGCGATGATACTATTTTGATCATCTGTCGAACCAAAGAGAATGCCAAAGAAGTGTCACAACGCTTCTTAGACATGCTATAAGGAAGGGTACGCATGATCCACGAACTAACCATACGCAATTTTGCGATTATCAAACACACCACGATCTCTTTTCGTCAAGGACTTAATATCCTTACAGGGGAGACAGGGGCAGGTAAATCCATTATTATTGATGCGCTTGGGCAGTTGCTCGGTGATCGTAGCTCGGCAGAGTTTATCCGATATGGAGAAAAACGGGCAGAGATAGAAGGGCTTTTTGAATGTAAGCCTGGGCATCCTGCTAGTTCCGTCTGTGAGAGCTTTGGAATTCAGGTCGATCCAGATGGTATTCTGGTCGTACGTCGTGACATTTCTTCTACGGGGAAAAGTATTATTCGTATTAACGGACAGCTAATTACCTTGGCTATGCTGCGCGAATTAGGACCGTGGTTGGTAAATGTACATGGTCAGCACGATCATCAAGCGCTCATGCAAGCAGACAAGCATATTCGGTGGCTGGATGCATATGGAGAGCCACGATTGATTGGAACAAAACAGGAATTTAGTCATTTGTATCAAAAGTATCGTAAAGCAGTTCAAGACTTGTCACGAATGGCTAAAAATGAGCGCGAATTAATGCAACGAATTGACTTATTAAGCTATCAGCTAAATGAAATTGAAGCAGCAAAATTAACCCCAGGCGAAGATGATAAGCTCATACAGCAACGTAAGAAGTGGGCTAATATTGAAAAGATTTTTGCTGGTGTACAGGATGCTTACACATCCTTATATGGAGATCAGAAGGGACAAGATTGGCTTGGGCACGCCATGGGCGAATTGGAGCGGGTGCAACAGTATGACGAGCAGCTCGTTCCGATTGTAGAAACGATTCAAAGTGCTTATTATCAGATAGAGGATACCGTCCAGCAGTTGCGTCATTTAAAGGATCGTCTTGATTTTGACCCAACGCTACTGGCAGAAGTGGAAGGACGATTAGATCAGTTATCTGGTTTGAAGCGAAAATACGGTAAAACCGTCGATGAAATCTTAGAATATGCAGCAGGTATTCAGGACGAATTAGACGAAATCCAACATTATGATGATCGTTTGCAACAAATGGAGAAAACATTACGGGAAGCAGAAGCTGACGTAGCAATTGAGGCTATGGAGTTAAGTATGCTCCGCCGTGAGTTAGCAATAGAACTAGCTAACTTAATTGAACATGAACTAAAAGAATTACACATGGAGCGGGCTCGTTTTGCTATTGAGGTAAAGCACTCACCAGACGAGCGCGGTATTGAAGTTGAGGGTAATCGGGTCAGAGTGAATTCTCGTGGGATTGACGAGGTAGAATTTATGATTGCACCGAACCCTGGCGAGCCTTTGCGCCCGTTAACCAAGATTGCGTCCGGGGGAGAATTATCCCGTGTCATGTTAGCAATTAAAAGCATTCTAGCTATCACAGAGCAGGTAGGAACATTAATATTTGACGAAGTAGATACTGGTGTTAGCGGTAGAGCAGCTCAAGCTATTGCAGAAAAATTGGCACGAGTAGCGAAACATCGTCAAGTCCTATGTATTACGCATTTACCACAGGTGGCTTCCATGGCAGACGCACATTTTTACATTCAAAAGCAAATGGACGAACAGGAGACGAGCACTACCGTTATCCACATGTCCCCAGAAGAACGTGTTAACGAGCTTGCTCGTATGCTAGGTGGTGCCGAAGTAACAGAAAAAACAAAAGAACATGCTAAGGAAATGATCCTTCTTGGAAACGAGCGAAAAGCTGTCAATTGAAATTGACAGCTTTTTGTTGTTATAAACAGGTGGCGTACAGGTAACATTAAATATTAGTAAGTGAGGTGTAGGTGTAGGTAGGGAAGCTAGGAGTGATTGCTGGGTGATACGAAATCACAAAAGAAAATGGATTGGATCTCTGCTCTTACTCTTGACTGCGTTAATTGTAACTTCAACCCCCTTTCATGATGTAACCTCTTTACCCAAAGAACTTCGGCTGTTTGAAGGTTCTCTTAGCCAATTGAAGCTTTCCGTACCTGTTATGGGAACACTAGTAAACAGTAACCCCGAAATTTTGCAAGTAAATGGAACAGAAGCCCGTGAAGTACATGTCGATTTTAGCCAACCATTACAAGTAGCACCAAAAAAAGCGGGACAAACTCATCTGCAATGGAGGGTGGGTAGTCTTCCCATTAAAGAAGTTAAAGTGAATGTGCTTCCCGATCTGAAAGTCATACCAGGAGGTCAATCTATTGGTGTCAAACTACAGACTGCTGGCGTACTAGTAGTTGGTCATCACTTGGTTGATACTGGTAAAGAAAAAGTTTCGCCTGGTGAAAGCTCTGGCATTCATGTTGGAGATATGATTGTAAAAATGAACGATTTGTACATTAATGACATGAGTGAGGTAAAAAAGGTGGTAAATGAAGCCGGCGCAAAGAACCAACCGATCCAACTCATGGTTGTACGTGGGAAAGAAAAGATCAATTTGACACTTAGACCAGCACAAGACAAAAAAGATAATCAGTATCGGATGGGACTTTATATTCGCGATTCTGCTGCAGGTGTAGGTACGTTAACTTTTTATGAGCCAGACTCAAAGGCATACGGTGCTCTTGGTCACGTTATTTCTGATGTGGATACAGGGCAGGCTATTGTTGTAGGAGACGGACAAATCGTTCAGGCTAGTGTTACTTCCATTGAGAAAGGGCAGAGCGGCAATCCAGGTGAAAAATTCGCCCGCTTTTACAATGAAAATGAAGTGTTAGGCAACATTTCTAAAAACACCCCGTTTGGCATTTTCGGGAAAATGTACGACAAACCCAAAAGAGCGAAGACGAATGAAGCATTGCCAGTAGCTTTAGCAGAACAGGTAAAAGAAGGACCAGCCAAAATTTTAACAGTCGTGAATGGACAAGAGGTAGAAGAGTTTGATATTGAGATTGTCAATGTTGTAAAACAGCATTTTCCTGCAACAAAAGGGATGATCATTAAGGTTAATGATAAGCGCTTACTAGAAAAAACAGGTGGCATTGTACAAGGAATGAGCGGTAGCCCGATTATTCAAGATGGTAAAGTGGTTGGAGCAGTCACACATGTATTCGTCAATGATCCTACTTCCGGTTATGGTTGTTTTATTGAATGGATGTTACAGGATGCAGGATTAACGACAAAGCAACAACACCCTGTGAGTCTCAAGGCGAGCTAATGCTTCCTTGAGGCTTTTTTTCGTGTTTTCCCAGTCGTACAAAGTTCTACAGCAAATTACACGTCAAACGATTTAAGAAAATCCTATTATTTGTCCATGCGCACTTATTTGTCGAATCGTCAGAGATATCATTCAATCTTTCGTCATGGGCAGGAGTTGAATCTGACCTGTCGAATTATTTACCGTAAGGAATCAAGAGAAACGTACTTCTTCACAGGAAAGAAGTGTTGGACATGCTCTGTGACCGAATGCGTAAGGAGGAACGAATTTGAGTAAGATAAGTGTGGTATTAGCTGATGACAATCGTGAGTTTGTAGGTCTTCTGGAAGAGTATATTAACACCCAGAGTGATATGAGCGTAAGTGGGGTCGCTTACAACGGAAATGATGTATTAAAGATCGTCCAAGAGCGCGTTCCAGATATTATCATTTTGGACATAATTATGCCTCATCTTGATGGCTTGGCCGTACTAGAGCAAATTCAAGCGATGCGACTAACACCTCAACCCAAAATCATCATGCTGACGGCATTTGGCCAAGAAGAGATCACTAAGCGTGCAGTAGAACTTGGGGCATCTTACTATATATTAAAGCCTTTTGACATGGACATTCTAGCACAGCGAATTCGCCAAATGATCGGTAGCAAGACCTCTTTTATCCCAGTGATGAAAAACTCTTCTATGGTGCAAAATAAAGGACGTAATCTAGATGCCAGTATTACCAGTATCATCCATGAGATCGGAGTACCCGCTCATATTAAAGGATATTTATACTTGCGAGAAGCAATTACCATGGTCTATAACGATGTAGAGTTATTGGGTTCTATCACGAAAGTATTATATCCTGATGTTGCCAAAAAGTTTAATACAACAGCTAGCCGTGTAGAACGTGCCATACGTCATGCAATTGAAGTAGCTTGGTCGCGAGGTAACTTGGATTCTATTTCTAGCTTGTTTGGGTATACGGTTTCTAATACGAAGGCAAAACCAACGAATAGTGAGTTCATCGCAATGGTTGCGGATAAGCTGAGGCTTGAGCATAAGGCGTCATAATCTCAGTATTGGCGCCATTCTTGCGTAAATCTACCCGTCCTGTTCCCACAAATTTCGGCGATTTTTTTGCGGAGATTCCCATAAACTTTTCGTTACAATACCAATAAAGATAGCGATATTGGCTTTCGTGAAAATCGAAAATTTATCGGACGTGTCGTTGTTTCATAGTGTAACCGAAATGCATATCGCGAGGCAATACGCTGGTCCTTCGGGATTGGCGTATTTTATTTGGATTATACTGGATAATCTAGTAAGATTAACGTATATTGAAGCTGTTGAAATCTGGAGGGATAGAAGTGGAAAAATTTGCATATGCAGTAATACTTGCACTCTTGCTAGCCGGTTGTAGCTCGGAACAAACGAGTAAGTCTTTAAGCGTAGAGGAGCAACTCGCACTTCAATACGTAGAGCAGTTTCAGAACAGTAAGGATGTAGAGGTTAAGAAGAAATTCGTTGAGGAACATATTTATACTGATGCCAAGCCGATTTTCACGTTAGTCGCGAGCACTCCGTCCAAAGATAGCGTAGCCCTTAACGATGTATCTATAGTTGGATCGGTAGATTACGAAAAAGACGGAGAAAAGGGTAAATCCGTATTAGTCCGCGGTAAAAAGAGTAATGGTGAGGATGTTGAAGAAATATTTCTGTTCTCAGATGGCAAGCTTGTGTGGGGATACACAGAGGCAGACGATAAAGCAACCTTCGATAAGCTCCGCATGGAGTTTAAATAATATAAATCTAGGCGTACTATTCGCCTATTACTCTTAAATACATAACGGACGGAGCCTGTCGAGAGACAGGCTTTATTTTTTTGCTCAAAAAAAATTTTTTAAGGTTTATGTACCAATTTTGACTACCTCATACCCCTATTAATAGTAGAGATGTGCAATTAATGCTAGTCGAGTGAAATTAACTTATTAAACGTGTACCAAATTTTTAAATTTTTGTAGTCTCGTAATTATAGGCAATAGTTAAAAGAAAAAATTTTGTAAGTTGTCCCAATTTTAATGACTCCATGGTCCTATTAAGAGTAAAGGAACAAAAATATTTCTCCTAAAAGTGTGCGAACTTTCCATCGCGTACGTATGAATAAGTGTAAGAGTAATTCGAAGGTGGTCCATTCCGATTTGCTCATGGACAAAAAAATATGAGGGGTGTGTACCAATTTTCATGACTTGATGCAGTATTACATAGTAAGGAGGTGAAACGTAAATGACCGAACAGAATCTCGTTTCAGTCGAAACCCAATCGGAGTTCTCCGTCACCAGCGGTCGTCGAGAAACCCGCATCTTCCTTAAGATGTACGTAGACGCCGTCCATTCCGGCCTACTCGCGGACATCGGCGATGAGAACTGGCGTACACTCTGCGTAATAGCCGCCTTCATGAACGAACGAGGCGAGTGCTACCCGACGCAAGAGATGATCGCGCATAGACTCGGAGTCAAACGGGAAACGGCGAACAGGCGAATCAAACGCCTGCTGAAATATCGATGGGATGGGCGGGAGGTGGTACGCGCGTCAAAAGTTAGGGGCGGCGATGGGAAGTGGCAAAATACGCGTTATACGGTGCTTCCGATAAGCCATTTAGCGATATTTAAGGGAGCTACGTGACGCGTATGTAACATGGTTGAGTATCACATGGCACGAACGTCACACTAACAAGAACTAATCTTTTAACAAGAACTAATCTTTAACAAGAAAAAGATAACGCATCAATCAGTCACTACGTTCCTTCTATCGCGCGGTCACTATTAGATAAGGAATAACAATATAGTGGACTTGCAACGCGGCCTAATATATACAACCAGAGGGAACCATTAAAGCTTATTCGAAGAAGAAAGGAGAATGAATGTGGAGATTCAAAGTAAAGAGTCCACGCCAATTACCTCAAATAATATCGCTGTTCTTACCGCGGAAATCAACTCATATAAAAAGCTAGCTGGACAGGCAATTTTTGAGATTGGACGTAGGTTAAAATCGGTACACGACGCCAATATAGATTCGGAGAACGCGGAGGAACGTAAGCTTGCAGAACAACGTGAGTCACTAGGCGGTTGGTTAAAGTGGTTAGGGGAGCACGTTGAATTTACGAGACAAACAGCAACTCGATTTATTCAAGCGTTTGAGCAGTTGGGCAGTGGTACGACGTCGTACCATTTGGATAGCGGTAAAATTTTCGAACTCATTTCGCTCCCAGCCGACGTCGACCGCGCCGACTTCGTTTCCCAACCGCACACGATCCCGTCCACAGGCGAGACCAAGTCCGTAGATGAAATGACCGTCCGTGAACTCCGCGAAGTCAAACGGGAACTCAAAGCCGAGAGGGAATCGCGTGAAATAGCGGAACGTCAGCGGGACGAGGCGTTGGAATCAGCGCGGACTATGCGTGATACACTCGAATCCATCCACGACGACGTCCACGAGATAAAGACGGGGACAGAAATCAGCGGGCGATCGCTTGAGTTCTCCGCATCTGTCCGCGATTTTCTAAAAAGGTATTCGTTTATGACACATTTTGACGCAGAGTTCTCGACTATGAACGATCGCTCTGCGAAGGAATACCAGACGGCGGTCGACGGCATGTACGACTTTTTAGACGGAATATCCAAGATGCTTCCATCACGACGGAATCGTGAATCCATAATAATAGAGGCTAATTAACGAGGGGGAATTTATTGTGTTCAGTTTAAAACAAGTAAAAGACGGAAAGAAAATCGCGTTTTATATGGATAATACTCCGGAGTATCGCGAGCAAATGCTATTGATTACAAACGCTATCTTCTCAGGTGAGTTGACGCAGATTACGACATTAAACAAGATAAGCGAATTGCTTACGACGCATCTGGCATACTGCTCAGATAAGTTTGAGTGGCAAGAGCGTAGGGCAATAGAGCAAGAACGCGCGATTAACGAGTTGGTGAAGCTGGTCGAGAGCCTTACGGAACAGAAGCCAGTTGTCGAAGCCAAACGTAAATCCGGGCGTCCGTCTAAGAAACAGCTTGAATTATGGGAACGTCAATATGACGAGATTATTGTACTTCATAGGCAATGGGCGAAGAACAAAGGTTATGACGTGGACAATCAAAATTCAATGGCTCATTCGTGGAATACGATGCATCACGATTACCGAGACGCTTCGGGTTACTGGCCTGCTAAAAAAGATAAGCATCCAGTATTCGGAAGCCGTCAGGCAACTCGCCTTATGACAACCCTTTTTGACGGAGAGGGCGAGGGACTTATTCAATTCCTACGTAGTGATATCGGAAGGAGACCGTCTTCCTCAAAAGAAGTAACTTTACGTCTAAACATAAAAGGAGCCTAGTCCAGTGCGTATACTTGCCGGAACGTGGCGCCGGTTATCTCCCGCCACTAAACTACGATTACTCAACGCGTGGTCGCGTAAATAAAACGATAGGAGGACGGAAATCATGACAGAGCCACGGTATAAAGGAGTAGCAGGAGAATTACTAGTTCAATTCGAATTAGCCATGCGCAATATTAGCGTCTATCCAGCGGGTACCGCGTTTTCGGACTGTGATCTTGTCGCGGAAGTTGACGGTAAGCTACATAAAATTCAGGTAAAATGCGGAAGCAACACTCGCAATAGTAACCGCATAGAGACTACTGTAAAACGTGGAACCGGCGTTAAAAAACGCGAATATGACGAGGACGCCTTTGATATCCTCGCGGTAGTTGATTTAGAAAATCGTAAAGTGGCGTTTCTCCCAAGAAAAGAACTAGGAATAAAATCATCCGTAACCCTCTGGTTAGAACCGCCGAGTCCTAATTCTAGTCGGCTAGAGTTCAAAGACTATCTCGAAATCGCTTCGTAAATAAAACGAAAGTAGGGCGCTTCCTCATGATACTTTGTAATGACGATTGTACTACTATATGCGACTTCTGCGTGTACTTTCAGGATAGTCACATGCTTTCGGAAGAGTGTGACGGCATTTGCTCGCTAACTGGCGGAGAGACGTACGCAACGAGCACCTGCGACAATTTCCATTGTATTCGCGTAAAGGTCGCGTAAATAAAACGAATATGGAGGTGCCAACTATGCCGTATCCACGATCCGAACAAGAGACCGTTTTGACATATGAATACGAAACCCGCAAATGGATCGCCTATTCCTGCGTTCCTACTCACATCCGTAAACTTACCGAAATTGGCCGTAACGTCACCGTATTAGATCGCGACGAATCCGGTGACCCATCCGCAATCCGAGCCGAACTATCACCGAAACAAGTCCGTATGGTCGCGGAACGGGTTATGACGGAAGAGCAACGGGCGGCCGCGGCTGATAGGCTCCGTTTACTCAACGTTAATAGGACGAAAACAGACGTAGTAGAACCGACGGGATAATTCGTACCACCCGAAAGTCAATCCAATTTAGCTCGATTATAATCAATGAAAACGGAGGTCATATGATGCGTAAACACTTCGTCAATCTAACGAATGGAATCGAGGCTATCCCGGATATTTCTTATGAGTATTCATTTATCCGTATTCAATCGACAGCTTGCGAACAGAAACGATGGGACTTCCTCCTTCAAGACCTCGATTATACGTTTCTCATGTCGCTGGCCCTCGGACATACGTGCGTTGTTTACGATTACGGCGCGAGGAAGAACGTCCCCCGTGCGATTTATCAAGGCTTAGAGTTCATCTACTTCGCGTTGAACCGCAGATGGCTCGGCAAAGATGTCATCCCCGTAGTTCGCGGCAAAAACGTTTATCAATATTTCGATGAATGCTACCGGGAGCTCACCGATCGGACGTTGAAAAAACTGGACTACTTCCGCAAGTTTCTACTTACGGATGAGATTCGGCTAGAGGTTAAAACAGCAGCGACTGAACACGACGGGGACTACCGCTGGTACCGCGACGTGCTTGCGGAGGTATCGTGACCCAATAGACGATACACCACCGCAAATTGCCGCACATGTAATTCCGGCAACCCTAACGTATAGTGTCTGCCTTTCCATTCGAGTTTGTACGGGATCGCGGCGGAATTTAACTCGGAAAGTATTAACGTAATTTGATCGTAAGGTACAACGTAAGTAAACGAAATATTCATAATATCCACGCTCCTTTAGCGCAAATTATAGTGCGAGGACGTGGGACAAAAAAAAGAAAGGGAGTCACTCCTATGAAAAAATATAAAATCAAGTGTCAATCTAGCTCAGTTGAGCAAGTAGTTATTCTGTCTGCAAATTCATCAGCAGAAGCGTTGGAAGAGGCGAAAAAATACTTTCCTGAACGGATGTATAGTTATTTATCACTTAGTTCAGATGACTGCGAATTTCGGGAATTGCTCCGGAAAAATAGATATCCAGAAAGGGCGCTGGAGAAACTCAGCGATGAAGAATGCGAAGGTGAATGCGAGGCAATAGGGATTATATGATCGAACAACAAAAATTCGAAACGATGGACATATGTAAAATGTGTCTAAATGTAGAGCTAGTAAACTGCGAGAAGTTATGCAGAGAGTGTGCTAGAGAACTGGAATAGCTAGGGAGTATATAGGGGTGATCGGGTTGAAACGCAAAATTGCATTAAGACGACTAAAACGAACATGCGGTATCTGCAAATGCTTCTTTAAAAAAGGTGATGTTTATTATCGAAAACGCACTGTTCTTGAAGCATATGGGGACTTGTTTTCATTCGAACAAACATACTGCGCAAGATGCCAATACAAAATGGTACAACGAGCATCTAGGTTCGAAGTTTTCAAAGCGAAATGTCATCATCCAATCGGAGAAGAAGTGTGGTCAACTATTCCTGGAGAAGCAGTCATGCAGCCAGACCGCTATGAATGTGGTATTTGCGGAAAATGGCTTTAAAAAATGGAGGGGAAGCGCAATGACCGAACAGCAGATCGTTGAAACACTGGCAACTGAGGTAATGGGGTGGGATATAGAAGATGAGAAAAACTTTCGCTTTCAAGGAGTGCTTGAAGTGAGGGATTGTCTTAATCATTTTGAGGAATGGAACCCACTCCAAAACATAGCTGATGCATGGCAATTGGTTGATAAAATTGGACCATTTGAGTATAGGAAGTCTCCAACGTTGGAGGGTGATTATCAGCACTTTGCAAAGTTTTTCTATCATGGTCACTGGTATTCAGAAGAAGGAGCAACCATACAAGATGCGATATGTCGAGCTGTATTAAAAGCCTACGGAATTGATTTAACACATCGGTAACCATAACGAATGGGGAGATTGCTTTGAAAGTAGAATGGCGGATTGATGGAGAGGATTGTATAAGGGTCATTGTAGGTGGGGTAGAAGTAGTTACTATTGATGCTTCAGAATCAAATGAACGTGAGTTTGGATTATGGGAGAAGCCGGAGATAGAGGAGTTATTGCTAGAACAATTCTCAGAGTACCTTCCTGATGATCCAATTTTCGTAATGCTGTGATCTAACACACGATTTGTAAATAGGGTGGCGGGCACAATGAAAAAACATGAAGTCTTATCTGCTTTAGACAGGATTAGAGAAATGACGGATGCGGAGATTGAAATGAATACGGATTGGATACGCAAAGTAGCTCTATCTGCGTACACCCTGATTAAGCAGAAATCTAAGTAAATACAAGATGTAGGAGGTTTTTGAATGGCTAGATTTAAGTTTTGTGTATCGATTGGATACGTGGGATCAAAACGAGAAGATGGTGCAGCGATACTTTGACGAATGGCTTTATAACAACATCGATGTAAGTTGGGGAAGGGTAAATTAACAAACCATTACTTGTGATAAGGGAGGATGCGGAATGGCCCAAACAATTAAGTTTTCGGAATTACGGCTGGGGCAATTTATAGCTCACGGCGATGATGTGATAACACAGAAAAAAGCCTTAGAAAGGCACAATGAAGGAACAACAGAGCCTATGTACACTGTTACCCAAGAGTTTATCGATTCTATTCTACATCAAATTTATGACGATTATGTCAAGGGGATCGATAAGGAGAAATATACAGCCCCTAATGACGGAATGTTGATTGTGTTTGATGAGGTGGTATCGCGATGACCGCGGATATAGTCGTTGATCTAGACGAGAGCCAACGTTTTGTAACGAAAGACCCAGAGAGTTTGCGAATAGTGATCGTTGATCAAATAGTCTTATGTCCAATCGCCAATCAAATTAATTACTGCGGATACGCTTTTGATGTTGATTATGAAGAAGCGGAGCTCACGAACAAACAAAAAGTACGCATGATTTTTAGTACGAAATTAGAACTCGCGTTAACTGGAGGGGATGCGCTATGACCACGAATATTTGTGGCCGCCCATACGTTTTATTCGATCCCGGGCAGACGGCGGAGATAAAACGAGTTGAGCGAAAAAATGACGCTATTGACCGCATCGTGAACGGTTTAAACGAAGCCCTAAACGCAGTTGACGACTATGTCTACGAGCATAGCGTAGACGGTGCCTTGCGAGGGACGGTTAGTGACGCGATTGGTCTGCTCCTGCATGCGTCAGGCTTAGAGTGGGACGAGGATATCAACGAGGCTTTTATAACAATGGGAAGCTTATCGGAGATCGAATGGAAAGGGGAACGTGATCTAATATGATGACGCGTGAAGAAATCGGAGCGATACGTGAACGTGCGGAGGATGCGACCGTGGTAGTACCGATACAGACGGAAATCGGAAACTCGGGATACGGTATGCACAACGCTGTGGTAAATGCGTACCATACGGACGAGCAGTTCATCATTCGCGAAGACATACCGAAGTTACTAGCGGAGATCGAACGATTACAAACCAACTGGCGACGGTTGAAGGAGTACGTAGAGGGCTGGCGAGACAAAGCCTTTGCAGATCACGAGGCAATAGAGGGAGAAGGTGCTCGATACTTCTACGGTGGCAGGTCCGGGGCACTTACTAATGTGCAAGACATGATTAACGCACTGGAATGGGAGGGCGAGGAATGCTAACCCGTCTCAAACTAGTCTATCACGCGTGGCAATTAAAACGCGCGGTCAAACGACGGATAGCCGCAGATAAAGCGTATACACGACACTATTGCGAATGGCATGCGTTACGATTACGTAAAAAGGGGTGACGGATAGTGCGCAAGGTGGAACGGCTAGCGATGAAGATTATATGGCGAATAGTGATGTGCATTGGGTTGCTCGCGGTTTTTTTATGGTTCGTAAGCGGCGATCCTCCGAAAAGGGTAGAGATATACGGGCCTAAGCATGTGCAAACGAAACAAATTGATTCTGGCGAGTCAGATGTAGACGACTTTTCGGACTACATGTATAACCAATGGCTACCGCAGACAACGACGGTAATTCTATTTTAGGGAGAGATTTATGAATGAGTAAAAGAGTCATGCCTCATGATGGCGGGTGTTGGTCCTGCTATACGAAAATGGACGACATGACGTTCGACACCGCATTTGACACGTACGTACATCGCGCTTGCCTCGTAGGAGCCCTGATTCTTGCCGAAAATCCAGAGGCGGTAATCATCACAGAGGAAACGTTTTGTGATGATGCTGAGATATCTGCACTGGCAAAAGAGACACGTAAACTAATAGATGCGAAAGGGAGCGATGTGTAAATGGAACGGAATCTACACGAAGACTTAGAGATATGCAACACGGCTACAGAAGGGGCGTGGAACGCGGATCGTGTTGAGTGGCCGGGGAACGAAAACTTGCGGCACTGGGTAATGACGCACGAGGACGGATTAGCTTGCGCTGTAAGTTACGAAGATGCTCGGTTTATTGCCGAAGCTCGTGACGGATGGCCTCATGCGATTGAACGTGCGTTATCCGCCGAAGCGGATGTAGAACGGTTGCGTAAGATAATTGACCGAATATATGCGTACGTCCAAGAAAAATGGGAGGAAGAGCCGGAGCGAGAAGCACAGATTGCGTATTGTCGCGTCTTATTTGAGATTGAACGTTCAGAAAGGGAGGAGGTGTCCCTCGATGACAAAGCGTAAACTCCCGCCCGCAAAGGCGTGGCGCGAACGGGAAATTTCTGATTGGAATACGACAACTTTTACCGAATTTCTACGTGACAGACACGAAGAACTCTATGGACTCCCTTACGTCCCAGCCCGTGGCTGGCGCGCCGAGCAAGGGATGATTAAACGGATGATCGACGAACACGGGGCGGAAGTGACCAAGCGGTTTATTGACGGATGCTTTCGTGAGTACAAGCCAACGCGCGAATATCCGGCATTGACTTGGACGTTCATGTACGTTTACATGAGGGCGCGTATCCTGCCGAAAGCGTTACGGGAGAGTGAACGTGTGGCGCGCGATGAGAAAGCCGCGCAGCAGACTTCGGAAGAGTTGGCGGATTGGTGGTAAAACGAGGAGGGAATGAGCACATGTTGTTAAGTATGAAAGACGGCGGAATTATAAACATTGCTTCTGATAGCAGTTATTCTCCCGGCTGTGAAACTTGTGATTATGGAAGTAGTTATATAAATGAGTTTTCAATACAGTTGACGACAGGCGTAATCAACATCGAAGTAGACCAGATGTTTGAGTTCGCTCTGTCGGATGGTTATATGATGCAGTTGATATTACCCAACGTAGAAAAAATCAAAGAAATGACCGAGAAAGAGTTTTGTGACTGGTTGAGAGAGACAATGGAAAAAGATCACAAGGAGGGTATAGAGATTGAGTTTCGAGTTAACTTTGACTAAACGGAGGTGATTAAGTTTGACTAATGCACCTAACTGCATCCTACGCGAACCCTGCCGTCAGTCCACCGACCCGACCGCCTGTACACGCCTGTGCCCGTCCTTCATCGCGATGCACGGAGCCAGCGGAATAGGGGGCCGAGTAGCCGCCGCCTGCATCCCGAGTGATTACGCCTTTGTAACCGTCGAGACGGCACCGCCACGCGTCGATCAGCGCGGTATCTATACGAATATAGAACGTTATATAACGACGTTTATACGCCAGTTTAACGATGATTCTGAACGTATTAAATCGTTGTATCTATTTTCGTATGAACCCGGCACAGGCAAGACAACGACAGCCGTCGCAATTGCGAACGCGTACCTAACAACGCACTACATCGGCTCAATCCAACGGGGGCTCCAACCTCTACAACGGCCGGTCTTCTTCCTCGATGTCAACGAGTGGCAGACGTTATTTAACCAGTTTAATCGACCACGCGTACCCGACCACGTTGCCGAACCAGCATCGGGGAAATACTACGAGTGGATGAAACACGCGACGAACGCTCCGTTCGTGGTGCTGGACGATATCGGGGTTCGGGACGCGACCGATGCTTTCCGAGGCGATCTGCATACGATTATTAACCATCGGGTGACCAATCGGATGCCTACCGTTTATACCTCGAATTTACCTATGGATGAGTTGGCGGAGGTATTTGACGAAAGGCTTGCGGATCGTGTGAGGGATCAATGCGCACAGCTTATGTTTTACGGCGAGTCTAAAAGGGGGCTACGAAAATGATTGCGAGATTATTCCGTAGGAAACCGCGTATGACCGATGAAGAACGGGATTACTGCGCAGAGGCGATCATTGATTATGCGCTTCTAATAGAGTTTCGAAATGAGTTCGGTGGATTATCGGATGAGAAGGAGGATCGGTTGTCAGGAAAGCTAACGGAATGGTGGCTGAATTTACGTCTATAAAATCCAATTAATAGGAGTAATTGTAAATATTTATGCATGTAACTGGTAAACGTCACCATAGTATAATTTGGTTGTAAAGGCGTTTTCATACACGGAGGTGAGCGGTTTTGGCATACGGTGAATCGTTTCTATCGAAAGTGATTGACGCAAACGATACGGCTGCATTTATTCGATACGACATTAGCGCCGAGCATTTCCTTACGGAAGCCGAACGGAAGGCATACCGGTTTATAACAGATTACGCGGACACTAACGGAGGGCAGGCGCCTGACTATCGGACGGTGGTCGCTGAGTGTGCGGACTTTACGTACATGCCGGAAGTGGGCGACTCCTTCGAATACATGGCGCGTAAAATAAAGAACGATGCGGGTAAAGTACGGCTACATTCGTTCTTGACGGGACGAGACGTAAGCGCCAAGTTTACGGAACTACCTACGGAAGAGTTTGCCGCGTGGCTCATCGAGCAAACAGAACGGATCAAGACGGAAACGGCTACGCGATCAAAGGTAGGAACGGATATCAAACGTGATACAACAACGTTCCTAGACGAGTATCGAAAACGTAAGGAAGGAACGTCGTTTAAGATATGGAAGTCGAAATTTCCTACGATTAATAAAGAGATCGGCGGCTACCTTTCCGGCAACGTCTACACATGGTACGGACGGAGCGGTCGTGGTAAATCTATCTTTACGATGGAGGAGGCGATAGAGGCCGCAGCCCAGGGCGCAAACGTACTCGTATGGGCGATGGAAATGTCACGGTTTGAGTGGATGGCGCGTGCCTACTCATCTATATCAGCGCGACAAGGGGCGATTACTGCGAGCATAGACGGCGTGAATTACGAGGCAGGCTTCGAGAATAAGGCGCTTCTTACTGGTAAGTTAACGGAAGAATTTGAACGGGGCTTTGAACAGTTTTTGACGCAGATTAACGAAACCTTGCCGGGGACTATCGTAGTCCGTGCGGTAGATGATGTCGACTTTTCTTCGCGTAAAGTCCGTGACTTAGAGGCGGATATCATAGTAACCAAGGCGGACGTTGTCGTTATCGACCCGTATTACTACATGACATACGAGGCTAATACGTCTAAGACGACGGGCGGGGATGCGGCAGAAACTTCGAAAAAGATACGGGCTATTGCGGGGCGACACCAATGCGTCATTCATGGTATTACGCAGGCAGAGGAAGTGCGCGACGACAAGGATGACGAAGGAAATCGGGAACTAAGACCGCCTACACGCGCAGAGCTAAAGAAAAGTAAATCGTTTCTCGAAGATTCAGCGTTAACTATCGGTATAGATACGTTGGATGGAATCGGCATTATACAGTTAAACAAAGGGCGGAATGGTGGCGAGGGAGTAACGGTGGAAGTCGTGTATCTGCCTAATTACGGGATTGTACGCGAACTACCAAGCGGAGAGGCAGCCGTAGCGCAGTTTAAACCGCAGTTCTAAGGAGGCGTATATATGCAGATAGACATTCGGGCAGAACTCGAACAGTTTCCGTGGACAGCCGCAACGTGGACGGAGGATAAGCTGCTTGCGGCCAGTCCGTTCCGTTTGGATCGGTCGCCGTCATTCTACGTATGGTTACGGGATAGTAATATAGCAAAAGCCGGCTACTGGTCGGATTTAGGCGCTCAGGACCCGGATTATCAACGTGGTGGGATCGTGAAGTTACTGGTGTTTTTACGGGAGGAAACGGAAGGAGAGACGCGGGAATACTTACGGTGGAAATACGGGGAGGGAACGGTTGACCCCGATGAGCTGACGCTGGACCTGTCGGGGAGCTTGCGGCTGTCTTTGGGGCACTTAAGATCAATAGATTCGAGCTTGTTGTCGGAATATGAACGTACAAAGCACGAGTATCTAACATCACGCGGGATATCTCAGGAAGTGCAACAGTTATTTCATACGGGATACTGTCCGATTACCAACGCGATAACCATGCCATGGTTTAACGCGGATGGAACGCTTGGTAACGTTAAGTATCGAAAAATTAGCGAGAAATCGTTCTGGTACGCAAAGGGAGGGCGGCCTATCCGGGAGATGGTTTACGGTTTACACATCGTATACACACAGAAGATCAAGCGGGCAGTACTCGTGGAATCAGATATTGACGCAATGTATTTATGGAGCGTGGGGGTCCCGGCTATTGCTCTTGGGGGGTCGAACTTTAGCGAGGAGAAGGCGGAGGCTCTACGGAGGAGTCCGTTGGAGGGAGTCGCGGTAATGGCAGATCACGACGAGGCCGGACAGAAGATGAAACGGGCTGTTGTCGGAGAGATGGCTGGGTATATGACGGTTAAAGTCGTAGGGTATCCGATCCGATACAAGGACCCGAACGAAATAAAAAATAAGGCAGAATTAAATCATGTGTTAAAAAATGTGTTTACAGATAAAAAAAGTTTTATTAAGATAAATTTTTGTAAAGGTGATGATTATTTTTTACGAAATATGATTTCATAATCAAGAGCTTCAAGTAGGGTAATAACATCACTCAAGTTCATATTTTCTCGTGTAAGGCGCATGCTAAAAGTTGATTCCTTCACGCCTAATAGTTCGGCTAATTCCTTATAAGTTTTTATTTTCTTCTCTGCTTTCATAATATCTAAGCACTCTTTAAACGTATTTCCTTGTAGTTCAATTTCCTTCTTCATCTGGAATATCTCTCCTTTACTAAATATATATTCATCATAGCACATATTTAAGTATAATACAGCACATAATGTATTTTATATTCACATATTGTGTTGACAATTCACATAATGTGATTTATACTTTGTTTATACTATTTCGAATAATTGATGGCAGGTGATAACAAATGATCGACACCAGTGACTTGACTTATTATCGTCTTAAATTAAGGGAAGAAATACTAATCCAAATGCATTCAAATAATCTTAGTCAAAGAGACCTAGCTAAACTGTTGTACATTTCTCCTCAGTCGCTTTCTTATATTATGAAAAATAAGCAATCGCTTTCGATGGACCAGATAAATTTACTGACACGCGTGTTCAAACTAGACGACGATTTTTTTTATGGAATGGTTTATGGAGAGCTTTTCAAGGATTCGTCCAAAGTCTCTCTTCCCAAAGTAACAGACTTTATTAAGGCTTGCTCTCACTGTAAACCGGGTGTCAATCATTGTGGTAAAGTAGTCGAACTATTCTTGGAAACAATAGATATAAAGGATATGTCAACCGCCTTAACTTTTGCAGAGACACTTTTCGGCTACGGCTTTCTAGCAGAGGCCGCGTCTGTATATTACGCAATTACAAATATTGAAAAGAAAATATCAGAAAGGTTTGCGGTTTGCTGCCATCGAATTTTCTTGATCGAACGCGACAGGGATATGCGTAAGAAGGGCGTAGAGGCATTACATAAACTACGAGCGGTACTGAACGATTTGCCCACAGAATATCCTGCGCAGAAAAACGGTGATGTAGAAACAGTAAATTTACAATTAGATGGGTACTATCGTATCGTTACTTGGTATAATGTTACCAAAGAGTGGGAGGAGCTTTCTGTTATTGCAGATGCATACTACAAAGAGGCAAAGGACGCCAAAGATACCGAGCATCTAGGGGAGTCGCTTCTTTATCGAGCCGCAAGTTTAATAGGATTGGGAGAACTCAGAAAAGCGGCAGAACTTCTCAGAGAGTGTCACGATATAGGGGATTATTACCGTTGGGCAGCGTTGTCAAATGAAAAGTTAATCGAAGTAATGGAGGGCAAGATCGAAGCCGTAAGCGAATTTATCCGGCTGGTTGTAGATAAGAACCGCGAACATGAAATCATTACGGTAGCTCCATATGCCATACGGATTTTACTTTCAAAAGGGCAATTAGAAAGAATAGATGTTTTTTTAGAGAAATATAACGCAATTTTTGAGTCTATTTCATTAAAAAAGGATAAGTATAATAAGAGTCAATTTTATAATTTTCAAGTAGTTAGATTACAGTATTATCTAGCTAAGAAACAATATAAAGAAGCATTTAACGACGTTCTTGAAGTGATGAAAACTGCATTAGAATTCGGGGATATTTCAATATACCAAGAAATGTCTGCGATCCTCTTTGAGCACAAGGCTATTCTAGGAGAGGACGTTGAACATAGATATATGAATATTTTAAAAAGGGGCGAAACAGGATGAAAGCAATTATGATCACATTAGTAGCACTTGTCTCTGTCTTATTCACTCAACCGGCACAAGCAGAAGCATTGAGGTATAATATCGATTCGGAAAAGAGCGTAACTTACGTGACTTCGAAGATAGTTGGAGGAGGATGGTAGGAATAGCGGTTGTTAGGACACCTGTATAAGGTGTCTTTTTTTTTGTTGTTGGTTTCGTCTAATTTCGACAAAATGCGAGAAAAATCAAAATTATAAAGCTAGTAGTAAAATTATCCTTTAGTGGGTGTACAATAAAAACAAGATAGTGGGATGGAGCACTATATAAGAAGAGACTAAGCAATGCATTACCGAAGTTTCGGTACAAAAGTCGGTGAGAGCGGATGATCCCGCTACTCTTCTCGGTCCCGATTGTTGTTACGGTTACGCTCTGAGGGAGGTATCTCGACCCATTCGTATAAATCGTCGATCTGACACCCGAGTGTGTGAGCAATAGCTTTCGCGTTAGATAACGACATGACATTACGATTGTTTGCGTAGTCGGATACTTGTTGGCGCTTCATATGAATCTTTTCCGCAAGTTCTGTCTGCGTCATACCAGCGAGCTGTAACCGTTCATACAAGCGGCACCTTCCGACTTTAAAAGTCATATGGCACCTCTGATTACCATTATCAAAAATAATTTTTTAACAGTGTCCCAACTTGGGTGTAAGCATGGTCCTATTAATAGTATAGAGGAAAAACATAGAAAATGGAGGAGTAAATTTTGATGGGTAAAAAAATAGAGAGGACAGTAATTGCTGCTAGAGAAGGGTGTCACATATCAAGGGATTTAGTTTATAGAGAGTTTATCCCAATAATAAATAACTACGCACATAATAACTGGTTTAAGGTCCAGAACGAAGCAACTTTAACAAATCGGCTACTCGCAAAATTAGATGAAACTATTAAGGATTATAACGTGGAAAGGGGATCGTTCCATAAATTAGTTAGAATTAACTTGGAAAGGTCATTTAGGCTATTTATAAAAAGTAGAAAGTATTGTAATGGAAACTTGACTCCATTACACAAGAATGTTGATGAAGACGGAAATACTCTAGCTGACCTGTTGCCTGATATCTTGGTGGATATTGAAAGCAACGTAATCGAAAAAGAGTCAGTAAAAGAAAAAATCGCCCTTTTGGCGAAGGGCGATTTGAGAAAAAAAGCGATCCTACTCGCTTGGTCTGACGGCTTCTATAATGACTCAGCTCTTTCGGAGTTGTTGACGCAACTCTTTGGAGGTAAACCTGATTCACATAGACGAGCCATCACAAGGTTTAGAACATTTTGTCAAGCGGCCCTCTCACAGACAGCCTAACAAATTTTTGAAAGCAATACGGACGAGTATATACGCGTCGTATCTCTTTCTTATAGACATTATAGAGTACTTCTATGTTGTTCTCAATCATAACAAAGTGGTTATTACAAAATCTTAACCATCTTTATTCATGATTATACAGAACGTTCTGCCAAATATAGCGATTTAATTTCTCATGAAACGGAGTTGATCCCGATGACACACCGTAACCTACTCGAAAATACCGATCTTACATACAACGGAGGTTTCCCGCCCTATGATGATCCTGCGGACTATATTCCGATTACCCTATCCGCCACACTCCGAAAGGCGGTGCGGCTCGGATGACTACACTCGCTCAACGGTTGGCCGGAAAACGACTATGCATTACGGATCATGCCGCGGAGGAAGCAACGAAAGACTTTGGCATAGAGCGGAGAAGAGCCGCAAGTTGGGTCGCTGAGAACGCGAAGAAAGCCGTATATATTAGCCATGTGATGGGCGCTGATAAGAAGCATAGTTATTTTTACGGATACAGACGCGCCTGCTTTATCGTAAGAGAGACAGGCAAGAAGCTGACGGTCGTGACTGTACATCCGGCAAAGCCGCGAGCAGCCATTCGCGACAAGGTAGATTCGTTGCTTTCCCGTGAGTTACGGAAGATCGAAACGCAGGAGCGGAATTTAAAACGGAAAATTACGCTAATCAAAGCGGAGCTTAGTATCGAGAAGGCGGAATTAAACCTGCGATACCTACGAGCGCGAAGTGAATCGAAAAAACTCGCTTATAAAGCTCGCATACGAGCGATTGACGAATACTTTACGCAACTGGACGCGGACCTGCTTTCGGTCAAGCACGATAAACGAGGCGTCGCTAAGTCAATAGTCGCCTATATGTAGTGGAAAATAAAAAGCCCCTCCCGCAGTTAGCGCAGGAGGGCGAGGACCCCCAAGACAACAAGAGCTAAGTCGAGTATCCCGGAGTCGCGTAAGTGCTGGAGCAATCTCACGCGATCACCTCCTTTCTGGCCTTGACAGCCTCAGCCCGGAGAGTCCCAGACCGAACGAAAGAAAGATTGTCCCATATGGAGTATACGAAATATTCAAGTTTTTGGCAATAGCCGACCTCCCGCGTCGGCAAGGCGGTGTGGACGAAAAAGGCGAGGCACCCCGTATGCCTGTCGTAAACCTGTGGGGGTAGTCAGCGTCCTTGGATAGCTGATTCTAGTAGACGACCGTTCATGCCGTCTCGCGGACGCGGGATCACCGGTGTCCGAAATAATAACGGGGAGTGTTGCGGATGGCGTTTGAAACGATTGTTCACGAGGGTAAGTTGTACCGGAAGGTCGATCGTAGGGTGAAGAAGGGCGACAGGTACGTTACTCCGAAGAAGAATCGATTTAACGCCGATCTAACTAAAGGAAAGGTTTACGAACTCCAAAAAGACGAGTGGGGAAGGCTATTCTTCCGCGATAACGCCGATGACGCAAGGTACTTTCCCTTAGAAGCGGAAGATGTCTACGTCTTGGAAGCTGTGGAAGACGCCGCACCAATCACGCTAATCTCTACGACACCAGCCGTTGAAAAAACGTACACTTTGCAAGTGACAGACAGCACCTTGGCTACGATTCGTAACGCGGCATTACTGTTGCCGGTTGAAATCGGAATGGGTCTTCTCGCCCAGTTCGAAGCAATCCGCCAATCATAACGTTAAAGGAGCGATGTGCATGGGAATCCGCGAAAAGTTAAAGGAACGTGAGGAAGCACGCGACAAGGCGGCACAAGGAGCGGGCGGAGGCATTAACGCAGGCCTACCGGAAGGTGTCACACGCTACGTTAAACTCGGACAAGAGCTTACGGGAGGCAAGACGTATGTCCTCCTCGCACCATACGGACAATGGTACTTTTACTACACGCATGAGGACGGCGATAAGTACCCGTCACGCGAAACCTACTATCGAAAGCATACGTGCACACACAGTCCGAAAGTAGCGCCGGCAAACGACGATGAGAGCGGTACATTATTCGACCAGTACGCGAAGTCAAATGCAAACGTATGCCTGTCGTGCAAGGCGAAAGCCAAACGTAAACTGTACTTCATGGTGCCGGTGTATGACCCCGAATATAAAACGTGGCGCGTCCTCGACCTCAAAGAGTTCCACGCGAAAAACATTATGGATGACTTCGATAAAATCCAGCTTACCGCGCAGAAGTTCAAGCCGGACTATACGCTCGTTGGCGATGCGGTGACTATCGCGAAAACTTCCGACGGTAAATCGTATTCGATGGAATCCGGGAACCTTGACGGGACTGTCATCGAAGCTGCCCGTGCCTTTACCGGATCGGCCGAAATCAAATACGAGGAGCTCGCCAACTTCCGAACCGAAGATGATATTCGCGAGATACTCGGAAAAGCAACGAAGAATGTCGACAAGACGGTACTAGAGGACGGGGTCCCGATTACAGTTTCCGACGAAGACTTGCCATTTTAACCGAGAGGAGGCGACCAGATGGCGAACTATTCAAATAACATCGGCGCCCACTCGCAGCTATTGGCGAAAACGGCGCTACTCGCTAACGGCTACGAGATCGCCAACCCGGAAGCTCCCGAAGTGTACGACATTGTGGCGCGCCATCCTCTGTCACGCGATTGGCAGACGTTCCAAGTAAAGACCGTACGTAGACGGGAGGATCGCGGCGCACTTGTCGTATGTGGCTCACGCAATAGCGGCGACGTATATTCGCTGGATGATTGCGATTACCTTATCGGAGTGCTCGACGGAGGCGACGTATATCTGATCGAGAACCGGGAGCTGTCCGAATACTGGGCGACGCCGGACAATATCAACGAGAAATGGCGCAAGTTATCGACAGTAATTCAAAAACAATTATCGGAGGCGGTTTAATAATGGGAAAACAACTAAACTTTAAAACGGTAAATGGCGTTCAGTATCGTGTGGTAACGGATCGTGAGGCGCAGGTAGGCGATTACGTGCTCTATGATGTATCGCTAAGGTCCTATATTGAAGAAGGTAAACCGTATGAGGTAGTGAGAGTTGATTCTTGCGACGATCCTCAAATCATTGATGAGGACGGTGACGAATTCGATACTGCGTATAGTGGTGCCTACGAGTTACTAGAAAAAATCGGCAGTGTTCTGAACGATCTTGTGACGCATGAGGGCGTAACTTATCGGAAGGTTGTGCGAGATGCGAAGCCGGGAGATAAGTTTGTAGTTCCGAATGAATCAGCCATGGATTATACCGCGGGTAAAATTTACGAGATCATCAGATTAGATAGAGACGGTGATCCTCGCTTTATTGATGACATAGATGATGAATATCACGTAGTGTCCGGAAGCTACACCGTACTAGAACCCGTCACCATCGACGAGGAGCTATCCGTTGCACAAGCGCGAGTTGCCGAACTTGAAGCGAAGAAGAAGGAATTGGTGGAGGCTAATCGGTTGAAAGTCGGGGATTATGCGAAAGTGGTAGTGCCCGGGGAATGGTGCGTTCCAGTTGGACGGATAGTGGAGGTTATCGAAGATGATGAAACCTACATGCCATTCCGTACCAAGAAGTTAAACGGGGATTTCACAGGTTGGTTCCGAGTGCATGAGCTAGTCCGCGCCACCGACGAAGAAGTTGCGGAAGCACGGTGTCAGCTTGACCGAAATAAGATCAAGCCGGGCGTTACCGTCAGATTAGTCATAGAGGTCGGGAAGTATCCGAAGCACGGTTGGGGCGACGCTAGTAATGGTGATATAGGCAAGGTACGTACAGTAGACGGTAGTAGTGTTCGTGTAGACTTTCCAAACCAAAGCGATTGGAAAGCGCACATTGACGAATTAACGATAGCGACGGAAGAAGAAACGCGTCTTCTCGTAGGCGAGTACGCGAAAGTCGTTGCGAATGGTTCGGATCACTCAGCCAACAACGGGGATTTCGTTAAAATTGTGCGAGATGACCGGTCCAAACTTCCGTTCCGTTGCGAGACGGTAGACGGAAAAGTACTACGCAGACCGTGGTTCCAAGCGTCAGACCTAACGCGTGTATCTGACGAAGAAGTGAAATGGGCCGGAATCGGACGTAAGGTTGGCGAGTTCAAGGCGGGTGACATTGTTCGTTTGAATAGAAATACCGGAGGACACCTACGTCAAGGTGACATAACAGTTCTCGATTATGTACGCGGTACCTCTATTGGATTTGGTGAAGGTTATGTCGGAGAAACTGACTGGATCGAGATGGTCGCACCAGTCGAGTCCACCGTAAAATTAAAAGCATCCTAACGAAAGGGGGCGGTCGCCCTGACCGTTAAACTAACGTTGAATTTACGTTCGCCTACTGCGGTCGATCCTGACGCTAAAAAACGAGTGGACGACGCGGTCAAACGTAAGTCTGCTGCAACCGAGACTATCGAGCAGGCGTGGGATCGTATACTTGCAATGAGTAACAGCGCATCGGACCAAGGACGTTTACTAGAAGTTAAAAAAGCGATGGAGTCGGGCGTAATAGGCAGACGTCCGACCGACTCTTCCAAACGGTTTAGTAAGGCGGAAGCTCTCCGGATATGGGTAGATTTAAACGAGCGTCAACGCGGTGAAAAATTGGCGGAGATGGTACGAAACACTCCGTCTAACTACCACCTAATAAACAACGTCGCCTCGTTAGAATATATGATTCGAACGATTGAATCTGCGGATATCATTGCGGTTGACTGTGAAACGTTCGGTGAAAATGACGCGGCTCTCGATCCTTGGCGCGGTAACATGGCGGGATTCAGCGTTTCAACTCGATACGAGAGCTTCTATGTCCCGTTAAATCACGAGGAAGAGGCGATGTACGACGAATACGTAATCGATAAAATGCGTGAAGTACTTCCGAAGGCCAGAATCGTCATGCACAACGCGCCCTTCGATTGCAAGTGGTTCTATGTCAAATACGGGCTTGATTTGATAGACGCTCTTTATGCAGATACACGGATAATGGCGATGGCACTCGACGAAAACCGTAATCACCGTTTGAAGGATTTGTGCGCGGATTGGCTAAAACTGCCGGGCGACAACTTCGACCAACTTTTCGGTAAAACACCGTTCAACCAAATCCCGTTAGATGTCGCATTGGTATATGCGGCAGGCGACACGGAGAAAACGCTAAAACTTTACGAATGGATTCGCGCATGGTACTCGAAGCGTGACGATCTCAAACGCATTGAGCGGTTGGTATTTGATATCGAAATGCCTGTGTGCCGACAATTTATCCGGTCTGATTTATGTGGAATCCGATTTGACGTGGAGATGGCGCGGGAATTGGACGCAAAGTTTAAGCGAGAGGAGTTGCAGTTGGAGGCGGAGATACACGAATATCTGCGCGAGAAAATCAACCTAAACTCGCCGGTCCAGTTATCGAAAAAATTATACGGAGACCTGCAATTGCCTGACAACGATAAAGGGTCTACGGGGGTGCGTACCCTAAAGCGCATTAAAAAGAACCATCCGGTTATCCCTTTGATTCTCGATTATCGCGCGGTGGGAAAATTGCGCCAGGCGTTCACGTCAAAACTGCCGCATAGTGTAAAAGCCGATGGGAAGATTCATCCGTGGCATAACACTTGGGGCGCCGCAACCGGTCGATTTACGTGTGCCAACCCGAACACACAGCAAATTCCAGCCAAGCGACCAGAAATACGTCATCTGTTCCTCTCAACTAACAGTGATCGGATTCTTGTTTCAGTCGATTACTCGCAAATTGAATTACGCGTGTTGGCGCATATGGCGGAAGAACCGGTACTTATCGAGGCGTTCGAGATAGGACGCGATATTCACTCGACCACGGCGGCACTCATCAGTAAAGGACGATACACTTATAGTGACATCGAGCATTACAAAGATACGGAGGGTCACGAGTGCCAGAAACTTCGGAAACAGGCGAAAATTGTTAACTTCGGGATCGTTTATGGAATGGGCGCCGGTAAGCTTGCGGATACACTCGAAGTAACGAAAGCCGAAGCGCAAGCGATCATCAACGATTACTTTCGCGGATATCCCGGCATTAAACGATATATGGACGAACAGCATCGGAAGGTTATGAAAGACGGATTTGTAACCGGGATTTTTGGAAGAAAACGCCGACTTCATGACGATATTAAATCGAAAGAACGTTTTCGTGTCTACGGGGCGCAACGACAGGCTGGTAACTTCCCGATTCAAGAGAGCGCGGGTTCGATTCTTAAGAAAGCGATTGTTGATCTAGTGCCAGTTCTCAAACATTATGACACCTTTATCCTACTACAAGTGCACGACGAACTACTTTTCGATTGTCCTAGAGATATAACACAAGACGCGTTAGATCACATCAGAACAACAATGGAGAACACTGTAAAATTGCGCTGTCCAGTCCGTTGTGACGTGGAAATTAACCCGGAACGATGGATGAAAAAAGTAGATGAACACGAATGGTTTGAGGAAAACGAAGAGGGAGAGTGATTATTTGGCGCGAGAGATTCCTTTGACGAAAGGGGAAGTCGCGATTGTCGATGACCTAGATTACGAGTTGCTATCTAGGTACAAATGGCACTATGTAAGTAGCGGATATGCAGGAAGGTCAATTCACCACCGAGATACGATAGCCAGGTCATTTGTACTTATGCATCGTAAGATAGTGGGGGCGCCAGTAGGTAAAGTCGTTGATCACATAAATGGTAACAAGTTAGATAACAGGAGGTCAAATTTAAGGATTGTAGACCAGACCAAGAATCAGGCCAACAGACAGCAACTTAATAGGAATAATAAATCGGGATTTAGAGGTGTTTCATGGTCAAAAGCTGCTGGAAAGTGGGAAAGTAGTGTGATGTTTTTAGGAAAGAAGATATATCTAGGTATCTACGAATCACCGGTCGATGCGGCTGTTGCTTACAACACAAAAGCATCAGAATTATTCGGGGATTGTGCACAATTAAACGATATTCCTAAGGAGGACGATGCTCTATCTCACAACTAGCCGATGATTTCAAAACGATGCTTGACCGATGGCATTCTTCCCCCGAGGTTTGGGACAACGAATTGGACGCGTTAATCTCCGAACAGAAAGCGCAAGCCCTCCGGACTCGACCGTTCCTCAACTTCCGAGCACAGCCGTATTTCTCACCGTCTAGTGCTAACGCTGATAAACGCGAAATATACGAAAAGTTACGCGGTGCTAAGAAGGATATTCAACCGCGACCACCACACCAAGGCAGGTGGACCCGAATTGGTACCGCAATTGGCGACGTAATCCAACGCGATCTACTATTCATCGAGAAGCATTACGAGCGTATTTTCGGCGAGGCACCACCGTTTACAGTCGAGCGTACGCCGGGCGGTCTGCCGATGTGGGAGGACTTCGCGCAGAAACTCCACGTTATCGATCACGGAGGTCAGCGTTACGCTCTCTACGGTAAGCCTGACGGTATCCTCCGATACAAAGACGGGCGCCGCGTAGGACTCGAAGTCAAGTCGAAGCAGACGACCGCAGCCAAGACGAGCCCGCATTCGATGACCGAGCCGAAAGCCAAGCACGTTGCCCAGTGCGTCGGCTATACGGAAATGTACGGGACTCCTGATGCGCCGTTAGACGATTACATTATCGTGTATGTCAACGCGTCGAAAGCTAGTTGGAATCTAACGGAGGAAGAATACGAAGGCAAGCCGGATTTACGTCCATTCCACGTAACAATGACGGACCACGACCGACTTGGACTACGCAATGATTTAGCGGACATTGTGGCGCGTGCGGAAGACGGTCGACCGCCGAAGCTCGACCTCGAAAAATGGACGTTTAACAACTTCAAGACGGCGTGCGCTCTGTCGTTAAGCGCCGAAGAATACGGGGAACTGGAACGACAAGTGGCGATGGTGCGTAGATCGCGAATGCCGGAGTGGAAGAAGAAATCGTATATCGGCGCGTTCGAGCAGATTACGTCGATTCGCGAGAAGGAGGCGGCTTAATGGGTGAAATTTACACGTTCATTGATTTGGAAACGACGGGTCTCGATCACGAAACTGACCAGATTATCGAGATAGCCGCGGTAAAAACGGATTTAGAACGGGAGTATGGACGGTTCCAGACGTTTGTGCAACTCGATGAGGGGCGCGAATTACCAAACTTTATCACGGAGCTGACGGGTATCACAGAGAGAGAATTGCACGGAGGTACCTACAGTTTCCTTGCGGTCGGTGCGTTAGCTAAATTTTTCACTGATACTACTGTCGTTGCTCATAACGCCTCATTCGATCTATCGTTTGTTACTGGACGCGCTATGTTCCTTGAAAAGTTCGTCTGCACCCGATCACTCGCCAGACTCGTAGCGCCCACGGAATCCCCTTCGTTAAAAGACGTATGTGCCCGACATGGCATTGAGTTAAACGGACATCATCGCGCGATGAACGATGTACTCGCCACAATCGAGGTCTTCCGCAAGCTTAAACCTATCGCAGATTACCGAGGAATTGACTACCGGAATGTGGTCGTAAATGCTCCGGATCGGCCGTTAAAATACGTGCCTTATGGGGCGAAAATTGTGGAGGTGTCCGCCTGGTGCCGTTAGTCCCCTACGAAATGATCGAACGCTACGACGAACTTGAGCGTGAAGTGGACTCGCTTAAAACGGTAATGGCGGTCGTGTCCGGCGACCTCCGCCGTTTAGCCTCCGAGTTACATACGGAGGACGGCGATGTGATTTACGATAACCTGCTCGAATACGCGCGCCACTTGGAGACCGCGACGGGCTTACGGAGGTGACGGATGGCAACTCGTAAAAAAGAACGGTACCTAGGCTTAGATATCTCGATGAGCCCCGGATTCGCGGTGATAGACGTAATAAGCCGAGTACCAACGTTAGTACACGCGTCATCCCTCGTAACGGCTACGACTCATACGGACGGACAGCGATTCGCATACATCGAAGCCAAAACGGTAGCGATCGCACATGATTACGGACCATTTACCGCGATTATCCGAGAAGACTTTACGGATGGCCGGTCGAAGCGTGCCCGCCAAGGCGTGTTCGGCGCATGGGCGGCGGTGGATCAAGGGTTGGCTCGATATGGATATACGGTGACTGACGATATTAGTCCGACGTCAGTAAAACGGCTGGTAACCGGTAGTGGTAAGGCGGAGAAGGTCGAGGTCGCGGCGAGTGTACGGAGGATACTAGGATTGCCGGAAGATTATGAGTTTGCGGCTGGTTACGATGACAGCGATGCGTGTGCGGTGGTGCTGTCGTATCTTATCGCGAATAAATTGATAGACGTTGAGGGGGCGGAGTAATGCAAATCAAACTTATTCACGGTACTGACTGTAACGACGCGGCTAGATTGGATATAGAGGTAAACGGAAAGCCGGCGATATGGGCTAGCCCATTATACGATTGCCCGGAGGACGCTACTTTGGAACGCGACCTAAACTTCGTGTACAACATTCCCGACCTCATGCGTCAAGCGTACGAGGCAGGTAAGAACGGTGAGCCATTCGAGGTAGTTGAAGTTGATGAGGAGGTGGAGTGAGGATGGCAAAAGTTACTTTTAGAACAGAGGAGTTAAGAGAATACGGGCTTCCGTGGAAAGGTTACGACGGAGTGGAAGTGATTTTAGATCAGATTGTCGACCAATCGAGATGGTCCATACATCACGATATTATCTTCAAGTGGATCGATGGAAAGTATTACTCCACTGGCTACAGTGAAGGAGCAACAGAGTGCCAAGACGAAGCGCCGTGGGAATACGAGGATGAAGTCGAATGCACGGAAGTACATCAAGTAGAAAAAATGGTCAAAGTGTGGGAGGCGGTTTAATTGGTATTTACGGTATATGAACGGCATGCAATCGCGATGAAACACGCGAAGAGGTTCGTAGGAAAGTCGGCAGTACGCCCGATTCTCGCAGGCGTATATCACGCGTCAGACGGGGCGTTGGTCATGTCGGACTCGCACCGGTTTCTCCAGGTGAAGAGCGCACATGAATGCAGTGAGCCAATTGTACTGGACGCAAAAACAAACGCACCAATTGACGGTACATATCCCAATGTTTCGCGTATCATCCCGGAGACATATCGTGCTGAGTATACGGTCGGCGGTGAAGCACTTGGGGAACTAATCACGGCACACGAGGTCGCGGTCAAGGTTGGTGGCAAGAAGACGCCATATGCGTTAATCACGGTCACAGGCGCAGGAATCACATTCATGACTACGTGCGGTACCGGTATATACGAGTTTACGCCGACCGTTCGCGTAGACAGCTTTTCGGAGGAAGTCACGCTTCATTACAACGCGCAGTACGTACTTGACGCTCTGGTTGCGTTACGCGACTTCAAACCGAGAACGGTCGGGATTAAGTTTACAGGTGCGGTAAGTCCGTTCGTACTCGACACAGACAACGGAGTTCTTGCGCTGATTCTTCCGATTAGAAAGCCAAAGGAGGCGGTTTGATGTTAACGCAGATTCTTGGCTGGTACTCCCTTATTATGAATATCCTTGCTGTTGCGGCAATCATCGCCACGAGTAGTGATTCAGGTGGGAAACGACTTGCATCATTTCTCCTTGCAATTCCATTAACTGCTTATATCTGCATTACCTTATTTCAATAATAAAGGGGCGGTAAGATGAGTTGGTTCAAGATTGGTGTCTGTATTTTTTGGTTACTGATGGGTGTATGCATGTTTTTACTTGGCGGCACTGTCTTGTATTACATTTTCGCTCTACTAGGCGTAGGCATTTCGTTTATTCACTCAGTCTTACTATTCGCACTATTCCAGTTGTTGCGAGCACTAACCGGATGAACACGTATGACGAGCAGCCAATCGTACGATCACTCCGTTACCTACGCGAGGAGCTAGAGGACGTAAACGAAAGTTTGTCCGTCAGTGAACGAAGATGTCTGACGCTAATATTACGAAGGCAAACGATATTAAACGCGATAAGCGATATCGAAAGGGAGATGACGCGGATTGACTCGACTACTAACGGATGAGTTTATCGGGAAATACCCGGATTTTCCCGAACACATGAACGAGCTTGGCAAATTCGTATATTACCGGACATATTCACGGTGGTTGCCCGAAATGGGTCGCCGTGAAACGTGGAAGGAGACGTGCCGACGTGCCACGGAATACAACGTCGGGCTTGCGGTAAAGCATTACGAAAAGATCGGCTATACGGTGCCTTACGTGAGCTTACAGGTGGAAGCCGAGGGGTTTTTCAATGGCATGTTTAATCTACGTCGATTCCTGAGTGGGCGGACGTTATGGGTCGGAGGGACTGAGGCTGGGGCTAGATACAGTCTGGGCCAGTTTAATTGCAGCTTCCTTAATGTCCGAAGTTGGTCGGACTTAGGCGACCTGTTCTATCTGCTAATGGTCGGTACTGGCGTCGGTTTCAAGTGTACGAAGGAGTTCGTGGCAGGTCTGTCACCAATTCGCACTAATACAACGCTAATCAACGCGCCCTACGAACCTGTTCCCGTAGACCGACGATTAGAACGAACGAAAGTGACCGAACTCGATAACGGCTACGTGAAAATCTACGTAGGCGACAGTAAAGAGGGGTGGGTCGAAGCACTCCGAGCGTATTTCGAAATCCTAACGGAACCGCAATACGAGTCAGTCCACACCGTGAAAATTTCGTACAACTCAGTCCGGCCGAAAGGGGAACGATTGAAACGATTCGGAGGCACTGCGTCCGGTCACGAACCCCTTGCGGAGATGTTTGCGGGGATTGACCGCGTATTGAAGAATCAGATCGACCCGACACTGGCTCCGTTGGAGACCGTTGTAGAAGTAACGGATAGCCCTGAATGGGGAGTGAGTGCCTACGACACCGATTACAAACGCGTCCGCCCGATTCATGTTCTTGATATCGGCAATCTTATCGGAGCTAACGTAGTGGTCGGAGGCGTCCGTAGAACAGCCGAAATATTCCTCTTCGACGCGGACGACTACGAGTGTCTTCTCGCTAAGTACGGTATCAACGGTGTCTGGACGGAAGATCAACTCGCGCATCATCGCAAGGTAGGCGAAATGCTAGAAGCCATCGGACGAAAGCCGGAGTGGTTCGACGCTATTTCGAAAGCAGGTGACGGTCGGTTCGGACTTGACCATCGAAGACTATCGAATAACTCTATCGCGTTCGAAACGAAACCTAGCCGTGGAATGCTTAACCTCGTGTTCGAGATTATGAAAGGCGAAGGTGAACCTAGATAATAACTGGGCTTCGGCGTAGTGATATGCCGTCGAAACTCCTCTAAATGCTGGAACACCCTAAAGCCGCGCGCCCACAACGTGACTGGTGACGGTGAGCGTGATGGGTCAAAAACGGCGCGGATGCAACAATGGGCAATCAGCAGGTAAGCAGGTGTCCGCTAATCCTATCGAAAAGAGTGGCGGATATAGACAAACACCAGTTTCTCATTGAAAACTATTCCAAAATGTCAACGGAGGAGCTAGCTAAGACACTCGGTTACAAGAATGCATCCTCACTACGTACAGTCGCTAGTCGATTAGGCATCAAGAAGTCATATAAAATCGAGGATATTTCCGGGGAGAACTGGCTAGAACATCCGGATTACCCTGACTTTTTAGTCAGCAACAAAGGCCGCATTAAATCGAGAACACGTAACACGCTGATTTTTACGCGTGTACACGAGGGTTACTATGATTGCAGGATTAAAGACAAGTCCGGTAAAAAGAAATCACCACGCATTCATAGGCTGGTCGCAGAAGTGTTCGTTCCGAATCCAAAAGGATTACCATTCGTTAACCACGTGGACGGGAACAAGCTGAATAATGATGCTACTAACCTAGAATGGGTCACGCGATCAGAAAACAGCAGACACGCTCGTGAAATGGGGCTGGTTGGGGTAAGAAGGGATACTTTGGATGAAGATTCAGTAAGAGACATATGCAAGAAATTACAAGCTGGTGCGTCGATACGTGAGATAACACATTCTAACGCGAGGTACACTCGAGCAAGAGTAGAAGGTATACGGCAGCGTCGTCGATGGCTGAGAATTAGTGGAGATTATTCTTGGTAAAGTAATTTCTGGCGGACACCTGAAACCTCAACGACCATCCCTTTGAGGGAGTACGCTGCAAGCGGTAGGCAGTGGAAATGGGGAGGCGCTCATGTAGCGTTTGATATGGTCTGGACTTGCGGGAAACCGTAAGCAGCTCAAAAGAGCGGCGCAAGCCTAGCGAACTTGCGTGAACAAGTCGGGATTTATCAACTTGGAAGAGGCGCGACGAAGACGGCCAAACGCCGAGGGCCTTAATCCCTGCGCGGAAATACTACTGGATTCATACGGGGTCTGCAACTTAACGACTGTCAACGTCATGCAGTTCGTGCGCGACGGTAGCCTCGACATTCCCGCACTCCTACAAGCACAAAGACAATCCGCACGTGCCGGCCTGCGCATGACTCTCGTAACACTCGAATTATCACACTGGGACGCGATCCAGCAACGTGACAGGCTCCTCGGCACGTCGTTAACCGGATGGAAAGACGCGATGGCAGCCGTTAACTATAACGAACGTCAGGAACGCGACTTACTCGAACTCCTCGGAACAGTGGCGAATGATGAGGCGGAAGCCTATGCGAAGGAACTCCGTGTGAACGCACCTTTACTCGTCACAACGGTCAAGCCGGAGGGCACTATCTCACAAGTAGCAGGCGGCGTATCGTCCGGCCTACATTGGTCGCACAGCCCGTACTACATCCGTCGCATTCGTATCAACGCGTCCGATCCACTCGTAAAGGTGGCGCAAGAACTCGGCTGGACGGTTAATCCCGAGGTAGGAACACCGGGCGACACCGAAGCAGAACGTCTCACTAACGCCCGTACACTGGTCGTCGACTTTCCCGTAGCTTCTGGCGCGTTAGAAACGAAAGACGACGTAAGTGCAACGCGTCAATTCGAGACCTACTTCCGATTCCAGCGCTCATACACCGACCACAACTCGTCCAATACGATCACGGTAAGGCCGGATGAATGGGCAACGGTTGAACAAACGGTGTGGGACGGATGGGACGACTTCGTAGGCGTATCGTTCTTGGCGTTGGACGGTGGTACGTACCAGCTCGCGCCGTACGAGGCTATTACGAAAGAGGAATACGAGGAGCTACGTGCCAAGATGAAGCCGTTTGATCCGGCGATCTTAGCGAAGTACGAAACGGATGGGACTAGCGATTTGGAGGGCGCGGATTCGTGCGAGTCTGGCGTTTGTCCTGTCAGGTGATGAAGGGTGGGTGAGTTGATGTGGTTGGTTTGGAAATATTAATTATGTATATGTTTGGTTTGCTTTCAGCTTTTTTATCAGAAGTGGTGGACTAAATAAAACGGAGGTGTCCGAATGGAGATTTTAAGTACGGTATCAAACGGCGGTGCATTGTTTGGCGTGATAGCCATTGGGTTACTAACGATTCTGGGTTTAGTACTGACGGTCTTCTGCATACTAGACGGCGAGAGTGCGGGATTAGCACTTTTAGTAATGTCGGCGTTCTGCGGGTTCGCGATGTACCATGCTACGGTAGACTACGTAACACCGAGATATGAGGTCACCATAACGGACATGTCCCGATTTGACACCGACAAGTACGAGATTATTCAGCAACGAGGCAAGGTATTCGTCGTTAAGGAGATACGACGATGAGCTACGGTCCGACGAAGGAACAACGCGAGTTAATCGAGATGTTACGAGGCGGTGTTAGAGTGAGCGAATTGAAATGGCACGACGATTTATACTGCGGCTCCCTGCCGAACTGTGATCGGTGCGTGTATTTTAAAACATCACCTTTAGCGTGTCCCAGTGGTAAGTGCAAAAAACATGGATTTGATTGTGGAGTTGGCTACTACTGTGAGGATTTCATAAAGGAGGCGGAGTAATGGTTCCCGTAAAAATCAAACGTCTACACCCGGACGCAGTAATTCCGCAATACGCAACGGCTGGCTCGGCCGGCTTCGATCTTGTCGCGGTTGAGGACGTAGCTATCTCACCCGGCGAGACGAAAAAGGTTCCGTTAGGACTCGCGTTTGAAATGCCGGCGGGCTACGTGATGATGGTGTGCATGCGGTCGGGCATCGCATATAACACGAAGCTTCGACAGCCGAACGGTATCGGTATTATCGACAGTGACTACCGAGGCGAGGTTGCGATGGTGTTCGAAAATACTTGCGGAGAGAGTGAATTTCACGATTTCACCTACGGTTTGGTTAATGGAAACTATCTCGTTAGTTCTGACGGGGATGAAATGGAGGTGGACGGCAACTACTACGATCCGGGTGTAGACGTTTACTATCTAATCCGCAAAGGCGACCGCGTTGCCCAAGGACTGATATTGCCGGTGATGCTTGCGCAATTTATCGTAGTAGACGAATTAAGCGAGACAGAACGCGGAGCTGGTGGTTTTGGAAGTACGGGGGTGTCAGCGTAATGGCAGAAACGCAAATGTCCGTAAAATTAATCGCTCACACCGCACTTGCAGACGATTTCTGGTGGGAAGTCGAGCTAGAGGGTGGAGTTCCTACGGACGGCCAAGCCGTAGCCCTCACCACGATCAGAACGTGTTATTCCGCCAACAAGCCGTCCGAAATCGTTGCTCTCGAAGGCGACAAATACTTCAACCAGACCGCATCCGACGACGAAGGCGGTACGGAAGCCGACCGACTGTTCCGCCACATCACACGATCCGGCCACACGTCTACTTTAGAACACCTTACGTTCACATTCGCGGTCGAAGGCGTAAGCCGCGCCCTCCTAGCGCAATTAACACGCCATCGGGTCGGCTTTAGTTACTCCGTTCAGTCACAGCGCTATGTACGGATGGGCAGTTTCGATAAGTCGGGTGGATTTGATTATGTATTACCACCTTCGCTCAACGGAAAGGATACGGATTCTACTCGAATGACCGGAATTAACGAAGAGACTGGTGACGCCATCTGGCGAAACATTACGGCGGTAGAAGAGTTCGAAGAGTCTATGCGTAATATTCAATCGATATATGACCGTCTACGTCGGGCCGGAGTCCCGCCGGAAGACGCCCGAATGGTACTCCCGAACGCGGCCGCAACCAATCTAGTCATGACCGTGAATCTTCGGGCTTTGCTCGACTTCTACGGCAAACGACGAGAGGGTCGCGGTAGCCAGTGGGAAATTGCGGAACTAGCCGAGCAGTTACGAAGAGAGGTCACGAAAGCAGAGCCGTGGACAGCGCCATACTTTGACGCAGCCTAATATAAAAATATCGGAGGGTGATCGGTAATATGACGAATGTAACTATTTTGACGGATGATAACGGAGTTAAGCGTGAGTATCGCCGAGGTTAAACGTAATGCGAACGTGGGGGAATTAGTAAGAGTCGTCGGGGCATGTGCCCCGTATTATCGAAAGGGTGATATTGGTAAGTTTGTAGGTGGAAGTTTCAACGTGAACTTTACTGGTCATGGAAACGCGGAAGTTTGTGGTGATGGTAAGTGGGCAGTTGATTCTTACGTAGTCCTCGAACCCACCGACATTATTCACGTTGATGGCGTACGTTATCGCGAGGAGAAACGGGCGGCAACGGTGGGCGAACGTATATTAATCGTCGCGGCGGAACAGACGGGAGGCGAATATAATAACGGGAGTGTCCTAACTGTCAAAGGGACACTAGGGGAATTCGATTGTGTATACGTAAATGGACATGATCTAATTATCTACGATCGCGAGTACGTAGTACTAACGCCATTGCGCGAGAATATAACAGGATCATACGAACTGCCCACGAATAACATCACGTTAAATCTAAATATTACCGTAGCCTCATCGTCTCCTTCCGAAATCCTTAAAGCGATCGCGGATAGCGTACAGGCGGAGTTGGCGAAATTCAAGGGTGCGCCAAACGACAAGGAGTCTCGGGGTAAGATAACGGAAGTTCTAACGAATAAGTCACCGCAACAAATTCGTGATGGGATCGTAGAACAGGCGAAGGCGGACGTGGAGGAGTTAACACGAATCGACCACAGGGCTGAGTTCGTCGTAAACCGTGAAAAACGTACGGTAGTTGCGCTAATTCGCAAATGTGGTTCATTAACGATATCCGCTCGCGGCATCGCCAAATGCTCGCCTGACGACTGCTTCAACGCCCATATCGGCAAGGCTATTGCGTTGCACCGCGCATTGGGACTCGATGTGCCTTCAGATTATTTAAAGGCTCCACAGCCTACGGAACCGCGCGTCGGGGATGTTGTATTGGTGACGGAATCCGGAGCAATAACAGGCTCTACTATGACCGTAACAAGAATGGAACCTGAGCTTGATGAATTCGGTTACGGAAAGGCGTTTAGCCACACGCACGATCCCGGATGGTTAGGCTCTGACCAAGTGAGCGTAATCGACGACTCCCGCGACCAAGAAACGGAGGTGCCCGCCGTTGCCTAGTTCGATTAAACTCGCCCTCTGCGGCAAAATGCGGAGTGGAAAAGATACCGTCGCGGGTTATCTCGTTGAACATTACGACTTCGTACCGTTTGCATTCGGTGACGGGATCAAACGGGTATGTCTCGAACTGTTCCCCGAGCAATTTGCAAACGGCAAAAAGCCCCGTGCGCTATTGCAAGGCGTGGGGCAGGCGATGCGGGCGTTTGACCCCGATGTGTGGGTTAACCGGACTCTACGCGAAATACGTCAACTGACCTACTCACCGAGTTTCGATGTATTAATCAGTGATCTCCGCCAGCCGAGCGAATATGCCCGTCTACGTTCCGAAGGCTTCGTCATAATCCGAGTAAATGCATCCGAGGCTATCCGCCGTCAACGAATGATAAACGCTGGTGACACGTTTACGGACGCGGACCTCGACCATGAAACCGAACAGCATGTCGATACCTTTGCGGTTGACTATGAGTTGGATAACAACGGGAGTGTACTGGACTTGTACGAACAGATTGACGTTATGATGCGGGAGATTATACGTAAGGAGGCGGTTTGATGCGAAAAGTTTTACTGAGTGGTTATGTGATTTACGATGAGGACGATTTGACAAACGGTGAACATGTCGCAGGCCGTATCGAGGACTTATTATTCAACGAGACGTTTCCACGTGAGTGGTCGTTTTCGGTTGTTGAGGACGGTGAGTTTTAGTGGAACTTGCGAAAGACGATCCGTTCTTGTCCGACTGGCCCACGTATGTTCGCGAGGCGTACGCAGACGGCTACCGCGCTGGATATGCGGAGGGCCGTCACGCCGCCTCAACGGAGATTACTTACGATTTCTTACGGCCACGTCCAGGTGCTTCGTGATTCTCATGTCGGAACGCGTACCAGTTGTTGGATCGTTCGATGTAAAGATACTTGCCGATAGGGACGTTGTTCTTGCGGATAAACGAGCTTACTGACGCATAGTAACGCTTGCCGTCGAATGTAGCCGGCTGTACCGAATCAGCAACGGAGACTTCGCCCGGACGTGCGATTCCGATATTGCCGGTGGCAGGGTCGTAGCCAACGTGACATTTAAACGGCGTGCCGGCTACAATGCCGAGCTTGACGCGAAGAGCTGACGAAAGGTACAGACGGTTGAATTTGTCCACCGAAATGTAGGCTTCGAGGGATTCCGCAAAATTATGAGCGACGAAAGACATAGTGATCACTCCGATCATTAACGTTTGTTTAACGATAGTATACGTGAAAAGGGGCGATGTTGATAGTGGGATTTACGTATGTTTCGCTATTTTCTGGAATCGGTGGTTTTGAAACGGCATTAAACGCACTCGGTGGTAGATGCGTCTTTGCGAGCGAGATTGATAAATACGCGAACAAGGCTTACGAGGTGCTATATGGAGAGTCTACGGCTGGCGACGTTACACAGATCGCAGCCGAATCCGTACCGGATCACGATTTACTAGTCGGTGGCTTCCCGTGTCAGGCGTTCTCAGTAGCGGGTAAGCAACTCGGTTTCGATGATACGCGAGGCACCCTATTCTTCGAGATTGCACGGATTGCTCGCGTGAAGAAGCCGAGGATGTTGCTGTTAGAAAACGTAAAGGGACTCGTCAGCCACGATAAAGGCAGGACGCTTGATACGATTATCCAGACGTTAGACGAGATGGGATATGCGGTGGACTTCCGTGTACTCAATTCAAAATATTTCGGCGTACCGCAGAATAGAGAGCGTATCTTTATTGTTGCGGTAAGAGACGCGTTGCACGAGTCCTGGGCAATCTCGAAGAATAGGGGTGTTGTCGAGCGTGCCAAAGAACGGATAAAGGCGTTAGGTGTCCGGATATTTAATTTCGATTGGCCTAATGAGGGTACGGTTACGACATGCATTCGGGACATTCTCGAAGATGATGTTGAAGAGAAGTATTATCTGAGTGAAGAGAAGACGGCGAAGTTGATCGCTCAATTGAACGGTACGCATGAAGGCGTAACCCAAAGATTTCTTATCGATGATCAAGGACGGACCACGAAAGAACTACGTCCACTCAATGTATCCCCTACGATTAGGCGTGAGATGCACGGGAATGAACCGAGAGTAGTCGAGCCGGATTTAGTACAGATCGGACTCCTCGACATGAAAGGCAATGAATCAATACGCCGAGTCTACTCGGCGGAAGGGGTTTCGCCAACGCTCACGACAATGGGCGGTGGGCACCGTGAACCGAAAGTCGTAATTGAACGCCCACAACAGTTTACGGACGGGGCTGGAATCAGCTACTGCCTGGACGCTAACTACGCTAAAGGCACGTCACTAGGAGATTTAGGGAAGGGTCGTCGTACGCATGTAACGGAGGAAGTCCGCCCTGTTCTAACGCCTGATCGCGTTGAAAAAAGGCAGAACGGGCGCCGTTTCAAAAAGGAAGGGGAGCCGGCGTTCACACTAACCGCACAGGACAAGCACGGGGTCGCTATCGGAAACTACCCGCGCTACCGCATCCGCAAACTAACACCACTCGAATGCTTCCGTTTACAAGGATTCCCAGACACTTATTATCACGCGTTAAAATCCGCAGGAATCAGCGACTCTCAACTCTACAAAATGGCGGGCAATGCCGTAACTGTTAACGTAATAAGCGCGATAGGCAGGCGTTTATTACCGTATTTGACGGAAGAGTCTACGGTAAAGGAGGCGGCGTAATGGGAAAAGCCGACCGCAAACGGTGGGACGGAAATGTACGTTCAATGGCGATAGTTACGAAAGCACTCGAAGATATCACGGAGGATGACGTTCAGTTTCTGCGCGACAATTACACGTCGGCAGGCGGCTTACTCCCGAATGCCTGCTCCGGTGGGGCTTTCTTCACGCCGGCACATGTGGCGCGGTTCATGGTCGAAGCGATTGCGGGGTTGTCTGGAGAATTTACGTCAGGCACCCGCGTACTTGAACCGTCAGCCGGCTCCGGCGTCTTTCTCGAACACATTCCGATAGATTGCGAAATTACTGCGCTCGAATTGGACGAAACGAGCGCGAAGGTGACGAAGCTCATTTATCCGCACGTTAACGTTATAAATGCGGATGCACTAACGCATGAGCGACGCGACTACTACGACCTAGTCATCGGTAACCCGCCGTACGGGCTGACGCTAGAAACGGAGCGCGACGATTTCCAGACGATGAGCAAGTCGAAAGGGAAGTATCGCGGCAAGTCCGAGAACGTGTTCATTGAACTCGCCATTAAGGCAGCGAAGCCCGGCGGTTACATTGCGTTTGTCCTGCCGATGGGCGTTTCGTTCTCGCAAGTGTCCAAAAAGATACGCCGCCTAATGTACGAAACGTGCTGGCAAATTGCGACGGTCCACCTGCCGGGCGAAACGTTCCAACATGTAGGGACGACGATAGAAACGCAGATATTGATATTACGGAAGGCGCCACCTGACACTCCGTTATTTGAACCCGCGACTAAACGATGGAGATCGAGCTTTAAGCGTGGGGGAGACGGCGCTATCACGCAATACGATGCGCGGTTCCTAGCCGGACAGCCTCCGTCCTATTTCGCGGTGGTGACGGACATCGGGTGGGATACGAAGGGGCGACGGACTGAGGCGGCACAACTGGACGATCTGCTCGTGGACTTTACGGATGACGGCTTAGTCCGCGAGAACTTGTATCCACATATTCCGAGTTGGCACGGGATCGGCAAGGGTAACGAGGCGTTTTTCTTCTCGCATGGTAACGGCTACTGCGATGGATACAGAGACGGGTCCCGAACGTATGCCGACGGACCTTACCGGTGGAATGAACTGACACTCGGCGCGGGCGATGAGATAGACGGTAATAGTACGTGGGACTTCGAGTGGATGGATCGGATTGTGGCGGAGTATTACGAGGGAACTACGATAAGGGAGGCGGCGTAATGGGCGCATGTGCCGTAGATATCGAAAAGGGACACCGAAATCTTTCCGTAAGATACGCATTAAACGACCGCGACGGCGTACACGCAATCCTACGCGACATCCACCATTTACGGTCGAGCCGGTTCGAACGGGGCGACTATGCGGCGTGTGACGTGCTGATTGATCTGGCGGAGGCGATCGGACGGGCGGGGCTGACAGCGCGCGAGAAAGAGGTGTTGTATTACGTGTATGAACGGGACTTGGACGTAAAGGAAGCCGGGCAACTGATGGGCATTAGCCCTCAAAAAGCCGGATTGCGCGTAAGAAATGGATTGGAACGAATTGCGAAGGTTTATACGGCATGGAATTACGGTGAGGAGGCGGCATGATGATGGAGTTAACCAAAATGGATCGTATGGATCGTATAGTAACTATTAGCGAGTGGATAGACGGTGTAATCCTACGGACTGGCAATCGACCAAACTCCGGCGAACTAGAACGCCTAGCAGACGCGATCCTACACGAAGAACTTACGGATGATGATGAGCATAAAATCGCACACCAAGAATATCCGATACTGTCTGCGACACAATACGCCCGCCGAACGCTCGGTAAGCACAAACGACGTGGTTCCGGCATGGGTGGTGAGACTTCGCTTAAAATCGTAGAGGAGACGGGGACGGATGGGATTTCCTATCGCAAGCCTTCGCGTAGAAGACGCAGCCCTTACGAAATGCAATTCGTGGATAACAACGCGAAGATACGGAATAAGGCGAGGCGGGAACAGTACGCAAAAGACACTAAGGCGGGCGAAGTCAAGAGCTATTTTATTGCGTAAGGGGGTTCGTTTTGGGCAATTTCGTATCTATGCACGTTAGAGACGTTCGTGCGAAAGTTCGAGTATATCCGTAATCCCAACGCCTAGCACTTCGCATATTTTCGCAAGATTATCTAGTGGCATCCGTACGGTTTCATTGTTGCACAATCGTTCGTAGTTCCAATATGTTGTTGATATTTAAAACAATAACTATTATACTAAATTCTGTAAATTAAAATTAGTATATATTTCCAAGGAGGAAAAAATGAAAAAAGTTATTTTATCTAGTGCTCTTGTTTTATCATTAATTGCTTCATCTAGTATTCCTGCTTTTGCTATGAATGAATCTAATCAAATTGTTGAAGCCGAGAATCTCGAAGACAGTCAAGGAAATAAATATAGGATTGAGATTTTAGAGGATAATGATAGCGTAAGAATAGTTAGAGTAGAAAGTGAAAATGGAATTATTGAGGCTACGTATGATAAAATGAATCATACTATAGAGTTCGATGAAGATGGTACCATAACGCAGGTCTCTATAGCAGATTCTGACGAACAAGTAGAGAAAGAAAAACAAAAACAGTCTAAAATTGCGGCATTTGCAGAGAAAAATATAGTACGGCAATCACATGAACAATACTATGGTTATTATTATGTAATCGATAAGAGTGGGAGCAATAGATACTGGGATGTCGGGAATGGTAAAAAAGGAACCTATGTAAAACAAACATCGGTTAATCAAGACGATTTGTTTGATTTTGAGGATAAAGTTGATGAGTTAATTAAAGCTGAGGCTCTGTTAGTGGTGAACACAACTGTTTCAGGCTCGGCATTTATGGCAAGTGTAAAAGACATTAAATCAGGGTGGGGCGCTGATAGATTGATCGCTTTTTTTGCAGGCGCTGGTTTTGGTATGGCAGCAGCCGTTAACGCTGCGGATGTGGTTCTAGCTGAGAAAAAAGCAGCACGTGCATTTGATAATATTATGGATTGAGGAAAGTAGTGAGTGAAATAATAACAAGTATTTTTTTAAACAAGTGGATTTTCTTGATTTTACCTTTGTTTTTATTTCTTAACATAGTAATCCAGCCGTTTCTTTTTAAGGGTAAATTTGAAAAGTTAAGAAAAGTACTATTGGTTGTAAATATGGTAGTAGTGGCATATTCGTCTATCATGCTTATTTATATCATATACAATTCATTTAATTAAGTCCTTTCACACCCTTGTCCAACGGAGCCTTGGAAACTATTACATTGGTAATCTTGGTGGTAGCTCTGGCTATCTCGATCAGAAACGCGATTAGTCGTCGGACATCCGGCGGCTTTTTGCATTTGGAAGGATTTTGAAATCTTCATGTCGAAAGGTGTAGGCAAGGAGGTGGATAAGATGAAAACACATAACGGTTTCGAAAGCTTCCCGGAGTGGAAACACCGCACAGAACCGGAATGGGACGCAGGCCCACGTTGGAAAACGGCTCCTGAGTGGGACCCAGACCCCGGCCATTAATCGAAGGAGGCTTTCCTATGACAGAACCAGATTGGATTTTGGACCCCGGTTGGACTGACGATCCGGGTCACTAGACAAGGAGGGACCGCGATATGATTTATGATTGGACGGATAATCCCGGCTATTAATCGAAGGAGGCTACAGAGTATGACCGAACCAGAATGGGCAGTGCAACGTAATTGCAATACGGGCGATCCGGGTTATGTCGACGATCCCGGTTATTAATATCACCGAAGGGGTGCGCTATATGACAGAATCTGATTGGACAAAACAACGTTTTAATGACGGTGGAATCGGCTGGTAAGCAGCCACTTTTACCACGATGTACGCGGACCAGAGTAGTACGGAGTTGCTACTACGCTTAGTCTCGTGGGAGCCGGATTCATGTCGGGGTGTACACTTGACGTGGTTGGCGCTGGCAATCCGACCTTTCGGGCTACGAGCGCTAGAATATTCGGAATTGACGAGGAACAGGCCACCTATGTCGAAAGTAATGGGACGAGAGGAGGTGTCTAGATATGGAGCTTGATTTACTAGCTGCAACCACTAAGATTGCTCTTAGTACTCTGATTGGCTTAGGTATTAAAGAAATGTTTGGTATTTAGTCGCCAATTACGGCGGCTTTTTCTATTTTAAGGGAGGCGACGTGATATGGCGGAAGTATCCATAAAAATCAACGTAGACACATCGGAAGCAATTTCTAATATACACGCACTAAGAAGCGAAGCAGAACGGGCATTAGCTGCGGTAGAACAGCTAGGCGGTTACGTACCGACAGACGGCTATCTCGCGGTACTCCACCACGGTGAGGTGCGTCTTCCTGCGCGGGGGTACGCCAACCACGTTCGAGAAGTGCGCGAGTCACAGTGGCGGGAATTAGACGGAAAGGACCTCCGTATTAAGGTATCGGAAACAGACGATGAGGTTAGAGTGTTCGCGATTGAGGAACGTAAGGTCCACGTTGTATTCGAAAGTGACGATTTCAAACGTAAATTAAACGAGAGCTTCTGACGAGTGCCTTCCGTCGGGAGCTTTATTTAGTTTACGTACGCTACATGCGGCCGAGGGACGGCGTCATGTAACGTCCACGCATTCGGCCGCAGATTTACCTTATGGGAGCGTAAATATAACGGATTGGGGACGATGACGGTGGAAAGACGAAGAATTGACGATTTACTTGGTTACCTACGTTTACTTACCGATTTGAACCGCGACGACTTCCGAGTGGCGAAAGAGATCGGAAATGTTATGCGTGAGCTTGATGAGGAGCTTTACGTCAGACCATGGGATCGCGCGGCGACGTACGAGGTCAGAGACGGTATCCTCGTCGTTATTGAAGACGGAACCGGACGCGACATTCGAATTGAGGGACCATCGGAACTTACGGTGTTGCCGTTATGATGAGTTACGGTAGCCTCTCGGAACACAATGCGACCGCCATCCGCACGACCGAACTATTTATCGAGGATCGCGGATATAAAGTGGAATATTTACGCGAACTACCGGACGATTGGCGGTTAGAATTTGCGGAGTATATCACGCCCGAAATACACGAGTGGTTACGGAATCTATTTGAATACCGAACTCATTACGAGATTGGCGCGATGGTACTGGACACGATAAATCCCATACGGAAGGTGACGGTAAATGAACGGATCACTGACGAAAGCTCACGAGGATAATTCCCGTGAGTATTTTTATTGTTACTCCCCGAATCTGTACGAGTTCTTGAAACGTAAAGGCCTACGGTTTATCTGCTCGGGCCTTCACGAGAAAACACTCCGCAAATTCTGGCAGTATAAACGCGACGAAAAGCTAGACGGATGTCTGGCAGAGTACGAACGTAACAAGCCGTTAAATTAACGAATAAGGGGCGCGAGAAGATGACCGTTAAGCCACAGCCGAATGATAAGCGAATTTTGCTGGATAACCCGAATGGCTACGAGATTTATAACCGTGAATTGGTACGTAAAGTGTTCCCGCGGATTATTAACGAGGCATATGACGTCGTATATGCGGATGCAAAACGTAAACCGGAGATACGCGATATAGTGGCGTTTTACTTCCTGCTACAGGCGTATATAGACGGTAGGTATGAGTGCGGAGATGGCACGGTAAGCGACCGTTTTGGGGCGTGCTTCCTATCGTACGAGGCGATAATGGGTACGCTGAGGATCGATAGGGCGCGTGTTAAGTTGCTTGCGGACATACTCGCTACGAACGGGATAATACGGACAGTGGATCACTGGGAGGGAACGAAACGGTTCAAATGGTACTTTCCTTCGTTCTGCCCGCGAATTACAGATGACGGGTACATTATCGATGAGGACGGCGAAATTATCCTGCCGGACTATACGTTGTACAAGTCGAGAAGGAGACGGAAGACGGCGTAAAGTTGCCGTAGTATGCACTGGACACACTACCGGTAGTATGCGCAGGACACACTATCGATAGTATGCACTGGGCGCACTGTAAAAAGAGAAAGTAGTAAAAGAGCAATTAGTAAAAGAGAAAGAAAGATAGCGCCTCGTTCAGTCACTACGTTCCTTCTATCGCGCTGTCACTTTATATAAAAGATAGAGACAAAGGGAAGAGATAAACGCGATCTAGGTATAGTAAGTACATTTGATCGCGTAGGTATTTGAAAGCATATTCGAAGAAGTAAGAGATAGGAGGCGGTTGTTTTCAATCCGTTTAGTGAACTACGTTGGTACCACGTACCATTACTACTCATTGGGGCTTCGTTGGAATTTATCGCGGATAGATACCGTGACTGGAGACGTAGAGATTAATCGGAAGTAAGCACGCGGCGCCACTCGTTGGTTCCGCGTTTTTCTATGTCTACGGAAGCACAATCGTTACGCTACGTCAAGATCACGTTTCCTTCGCGTATATAATGAAGCGTCAGGACGGATTAAGCTACGTATTGTTACCGATACATACCGAATCAAAAGGACTATCTAGCCGAATACATCCGCACGGACGTTCCAGACGCGTGCCCTCCGAAAACATCGGGTCGCCGTTAAATTGTGTTAATTGTACGTATTAACCAACGCTTATATACGTGTTTGCACCCGTTCCCCGTTTATGCACTGATTGTGTATACGGCTGTATTCGAACATATGTTTGAGTCCGATAATCTACGGTATGTTAACAGCCGTTCGTATACGCAACCAGCGCCGTTACAGCATTCGTATGGTTACGTTTCGTTATACAGTTAACATAATCGGATGCATATCGATATATAGTGCGAACACGGCGTTATACGGGAGATTAGCGGGGGCGTACGCTTGCATAACGGTTGCATGGAGTAAACGGAAGATACTACGGAAAAGTAAGTAAAAATAGTGACGTAACGTATGTAACTACTGAAAAGTAAGTGACTAACGAATCCCCCCAAGGCGGCCGTCGGTATCCCCGCGGTCTGGTGCCGGACTATTTCTTGCAGGTTTTAAATCACCGGGTCTAATTTAAACGAAAGCTACCGAATGCCTATCGGTGGCTTCTTTTTGTACTCAATTTACGAAAGGAGACGATAACATGGCGAAGGATTTACGCAAGTTAGAGGCGCGGCTTACCCAAGAACAGATTAAGGCGGCGCAGTTACTCGCGGTTAATAACTTTCTAGCCAAAAACCCCGTCGGCGCGGAAAAAGGGCGAATGAAGCTCGATGAAATTGCGAAGGAAGCGGGTTGCTCCGTTAGCTCACTCTACAAATGGCGCAACTATAACGAGACCTTTATCGATTACGTGAACGGCCTGTCCGCAAACGCGTTTATGTCGCATCTTCCGCAGATTATGGAGAAGCACTTGGACATGACGCTAAAGGGTCAAGGATCGATGAAGGGGATTGAGCTTTTTTATAAATTCGGAGGTCTGCTGATCGATAAGTCGGAGGTTACAAACGATGATGGGCGTTCACTACAATCGATCGACGAACGACTAGCGGCCTTGTTGGAACGATCCAAGGAGCCTGATACCGATGGCATATCTTAACGGGGAGTGGCTAGATCGGGAAGCTCGGGAAGAGGAAATCACGCAACGATACCGTCTTGTCGACGCATATAAGAAACTAGCGAAAAGCGGTAGCCTTACCGAATACGATCTAGACCAGTGGGAAAACGTCGTGGCGGAACTCGAAAAACTAGAACGAGTTCATCGCGCCGAACATGACGTTCTCTTTTTCACGTACGAATATTTTTCAGAGGACAGGAATCCCGATAACAATTCGAATTTAATTCCGAAGGGGCAGACGCTAGAGGGCGCTGCCTCTTTTCATATTACGCTGTGTGGTCTTCTAGATCAGATCGTAAAGGGAGACATTAGCGAGAATGTGGCGTGGTCAGTAGGGCGGCGTCACGCGAAAACAGCGTACCTATCGAACTCGTACCTATGCCACCAAATCACGTTCCGCATGCAGAAGTACATCGTGGAGGTCTCCGAAACTACCGACGTAGCCGGTGACTTTATCAAATGGACGGTTAACCAGCTCAAGTTCAACGAGAAGTTACGGGAAGATTTCGGGCCCTTACTTCACCCGAAGCCCTCGATGAATGAAGTCGACAACAAATACGAGTTTATTACGACAACAGGCACGAAGGTAGAGGCGAAAGGGATCGGGACTCAGATGCGTGGTCTGCGTCATTTGAGTGAGCGGCCCGGTTTGTTTATTCTCGATGACTTGGAATCCGCCGAAAATACCAATACACCAGAGACTCGCGCCAAAAACCTACATTGGTTTAGGTCTGAGATGTTGGAGGCATTGGGGTTTGGTGGTATTTGCGTATACATGGGAACAATCGTGCACTACGATTCGTTGCTTAATCACGTACTGACCAAAGGTAAGGACTTCGTTTCTAGGAAATTCCCTGCTATTTTAAGCTGGTCAGAGCGTGAGGACTTGTGGGACGAATGGAGAAGAATCTACGTCGAAGATCGTCCCGACGCAAAAGAACTCGCACGGAGTTTCTATAGGAGCAATGAGGAGGAAATGACCAAGGGCACTGAAGTCCTTTGGCCGCAGATGTATACGTATCTCTACTTCATGGAGAAGCGAGAGTCGATGGGAGCCCGCGCCTTCAATCAAGAGTATCTCGGCAACCCCGTCGATGAAGAGTCGCAGATATTCGATCCAGAGCAGTTTACCTATTATATCGATTCTGAACTTGAGGAACTGACCCTCGACTATTACGCGGGGATTGACTTTGCCATGGGAAAAGAGAAAGGCGATTACTCGGCTATTATCACACTCGCCCGAAATCGCGACACGGGTGTTTGCTACGTCACCGACGTCTTTCTAAGACGTGTTCATCCCGACGTACTGCTAAACGAAACGGTGGACAGGGCGTTGCGGTTCCAGTACGAAGGTATAGCGGTCGAGGCGCAACAGGCCCAAGAATGGTTTGCGCATAAACTGGCGGAAGAATTACGGAGAAAAGGATACCCTACGCACCGGCGCTTGAAGGAAATCAAGCAACGCATGCGTAAAGCACTCCGCATTGAATCGTTGTTGCCGGATATTCAGAGTGGGAAGATTCGGTTTAAGCGAGATCAACGTCTACTGATCGAAATGTTCGAAATGTACCCGAATCATAATCACGATGATGGTCCAGATGCCTTGCACATGGCGTATGACGCGGCAAGACTGCGTAGAAAACGGGTAGTTGATAAGCCCGCATATATGTAGAGAGGAGGCGAGACCCATCGCTAAGTTATTCGTTACAGGCGCACAGTACCCACCAGTCCGTGATATCGAACGGTTGTCCAAATACTACCGTGGCCGTAAGATTTTCGACGGTAAGCAGGCGGAAGTACTCGAACGTGCAACCGAAATCCTAAAGGATACGCCGCACGCCGCCCAATTGTCGAAGCTATATATCGCGGTTAACTTGATGGACGTACTTTTGACGAAGCCAGCCGACTTGATGTTCGGTGAGCCTCCTTCGTATGAGTCCGGTAAGCCGGACGCCTCCATCGAGCAACAACGCCTGACCTCTATCGTTGAAGAGAACGATTTGAACGTGTTGGGCCATGAGTTAGTCACCGGAGCAGGTATACGAGGAGACGCGTTCATCAAGACGTACTATGCCCAACGACAGGACTTATCGGAAGTGCCCGTGGGTATCGAAATCAACGTTAAGCCCGAGCCGATTATTGAAGCAGTTGACCCATCGAACGTATTCCCTGAGCTAACAAAAGGCTCGCGTAAACGGTTCAAGGCGATCAATATTGCGTGGGTCGAGTGGATGACAGAGGCAAACGGGTTGCTCGAATCAATTGTCGAGGCCTCAAAGACAACGCAAACTCCTTATCTTAACGTCGAGCGTCACGTTCCAGGGGCGATCATATACGAGCGGTTCCGATTGTACCCTAAGTCGGTAGATACTCGATATGATGCACCTATCCAAACGTTCACTATCGGTGAGGCGGTTAGTACAGGTCACGAGAAAGACGTTGTTGCAACAGGTCTGTCTCACATGGCAATTCATCATATTCCGTATAAGTCTACGGATACGGATTGGCGTGGAAGTAGCGGTATCGAAAAGATAGAGTCGATACTAGCCGCGATTAACGACCGACTCGTACAGATCGATTACATCCTATGGAAACACAGTGACCCGACAGCGTACGGACCCGACTTAGGGGAGTCAGACGTACGGTTCAGCGGACGTTATATCCCCGTTGAGAAAGCGGACGTTAAGCCCGGATACATGACGTGGGATTCGCAGTTAGATGGTGCCTTTAAGGAACTAGACGTTCTGCTAGGTATCGTATTCCAGATGAGCGAGACACCGCAATGGTTATTCGGTACGACACTTGCAGAAGACAAAGGCGGAACGGGTACGTCACATACCGACGGTTCAGCGATTAAGGCTCGTTTTATGCCGATACTATCGAAAGTTAAGCGGATAAGAGCCCACATTGATAGAGCATTTAGGGACGCACTATACTCCGCCCAATTGCTAGAGAACTACGCTAATGCCAGAGTTGACGGGTTTGAAAGTTACGAGGCAGTTTATCCAACAATTAACTGGAAAGACGGGATTCCTCGCGACGAAAAAGAGCTTGCGGAGATCATGGACATCAGAACGGGCGGTAAGCCGACAATTGACGTTCAGAGTGCCGTTAAGACGCTGTCCGAAGTGGACGACGAAAAGGCACGCGAGATCATGGTACGCATAGAGGAGGACGAGAAAGCCGCGAACGGAACGGTGGACGCGTCTATTTTTAATGGGGATAACGGTGGAGTAGATGTGTGATTTCCGTGAGTTACCGAAGCCATCGTATGACTACGACGTTAATGAGATCACTGAGGCGTACAAAAAAGCACTAGACGACGTGCAATCTGAATTACAACGCGTTGATCTTCCTGACTTCTCCCGATCCAACGCACAGGCTGTATATGCACAAATTACCGTGATACTTACGAATCTAGCGAAAAAGACAAAGGAATGGGTAGCGCGTGTCATTCCGAAAGCGGCTTACGACGGCATTGCACGTACTCTACTTGCACTTGGTCTCGCTTCTAACCGTAAGCAAGCGCTCAAGAAAGCGAAGCTAAATCCGATTAATCAGCACGCTGTCGCCGCCGCAATTGCCGATACGCAGACTGATTTACTCGCGGTGACGGACAACGTAACGAAGAGAGTCCGCGCGGCGGTTCGTAAGGCTGTTGCCGAAACTATGCGGTCGCAGATGGCTACCGGTGTCAACGGACGCAGAACGATAACGGCTGACGTGCTTAAACGCATACGTAAGACACTCGGTGACTCAGCAGATAACGCCATTATAGACGCGGCCGGACGTAAGTGGAAAATCGAACACTACGTTGATGTGGTTGCACAAACAAAGCTCATGGACGTACACAACGAGGCAACGATCAACGAGGCGTTATCTCGCGAAGTATTATACGCAGTTATATCGTCACACGGCGCAACTGATGCGTGCCGTTATCATGAGGGACGGATTATCCGGCTAACGGACGCGGGCGATACGAAATACCCGACGTATGACGCATTGCGTGCCTCTAGGCAGATATGGCACCCGAAGTGTAAACACACGATATCACCTATTCGAGTGCCGGAGAATCTATCGGAAAAACGACGTACTCTTGCGGAGAGTCAAGGTGAGTTAAGCGATAGGGCGTTGGCTACTGGCAAGCGTAATCCTGATTTGTCTGAACGTTAAGACGTTAAAAGAAACGGACCCTAACTTATAGCCGACGGGCTTAAAACGGGAGGTAACGAATGACTGACGTATTGAAGATGTTGTTTCCGATGAATTTGCAAACTTTCGCAGAGGATGAACCGGAACCAATCGATGGACCAGAACAATCTGCGGAACCACCAAAATCATTTACGCAGGAAGAACTCGATAGAATCGTAGCAGAACGCGTCGCCCGAGAGCGTAAGAAAACGGAGAGGTTCGCTGACTACGACGATCTCAAGACGAAGCTCGCAGAGTATGAGCAAGAACGTGAGGAGAAACAGCGCGCAGAAATGACCGAGATTGATCGATGGAAAACGGATTTAGAGAAAGAAGTTGCAGCAAAACAGGCGCTTGAGCAGAGTGTTACCGAGATGGAAGCGAAGTACCGTCAAGAGAAGATTCGTAATGCTTTTATCACGGCGGCTACCGGCGCAAATATCGCACATATCGATGATGCGTACGTACTGGCGTCGTCTGATCTCGCGAAGGTAACGATTGATGATACGGGCAACGTAATAGGTGTTGATAGCGTTGTGCAAGCGCTTGTGGAGAACAAGCCGTTTTTAATCGCGCAGAGCAAAAGGGAGCCTATCACGATTGGCGGGCCTTCCGGTTCCGAGCATGAAACGGAAACAAAAACACTCGAAGCACGGTTGGAAGAAGCTAAGAAGCAGAGGGACTTCGGAAAAGTTTTAGAACTGTCAAATAAGCTAGGTCAATTGAGTAAGTAACCCCACCACCGATCTATTAGCGGTGGTTTTTTATACCCAAAAACAAGGAGGAATCCCATTAATGCTATTTACCTATGACTTTAAAGACCAAGTACGTGAATTATCCGCAGGTATCGATTTGATTATCAACGATTCACCTACGTTGCTAGGTTTGGTGGGTCTAAACGGTGAGCCACTAACGCAAACGAAATTTGAGTGGATGTCCGACAACCTTAACTCGAACCGCGCCAATGTAAAGGCGGACGCAACGGCTACGGATACCCAGTTGGTCGTAAATGATGGCGACGGGGAGAAATTCCGTATTAATGCAATCGTGGTAAGCGGCGAAGAGTACATGAAAGTTACTGCCGTTGCTGGCGATGAGGTCACGGTAAGTCGCGGTTTTGACGGGACTACAGCAGTCGCGCTAAAAGCCGGTGCCGAACTTCGAATTGTTGCTCGTCCACAATTGCAAGGCGCAGGCGTCGGTCAAGACGAAGGCCACGATCGCTATGTTGACGATAACTATACGCAAATCTATGAGCGTTATGCATCCGTATCCAATACGCAAATGGCTGTCCGTACCCATAACGTAACGAACGAGTTGAACTACCAAGTTGAACTTCGCTTGAAGGAAATGTCTCGCGAGATGAACGATACTTTGATCTACGGCCGTAAAATCATGGGTAACAAAGGCACGCCGAGCATGAGTGGTGGTCTCTTGTATTACGCGGATAAGAAAGGCGCAGCGAAAAAGAATCTTACTGGTAAAGAGATCGACGCCAAGGTAATCAACGACCTAATGGAAGAGGTTTATCTGCGTGGCGGTAACGTGAACACGATCCTTACAAATACAGCAGGCGCACGTCAATTTTCGAAACTAGCAACCAACACCATTCGTACAGAGCGCCAAGATACTGCTACTGGTCACCGTATCTCCACGTTCGTTTCCGACATCGTTGGCGGCGGTGAGGCGACTATCATCGTGGACCCTAACTTCCCGAAAAACAAAGTAGCGCTGTTTGATCGAAACATCTTGTCGATGCAAGCGTTGCAAGGTCGTGCGCTATACGACGTAGACGCAGGAGTACCGGGCGCGGACTTTGTAGCACGTCAGATTCGCGGTGAGTATGGCGTCAAGGTGAAGAACGCAAAAGAGAAAATCGCGATCCTCGAAAATATCTCCACCTCGGTATCGTAAGGAGGTAGCAGATGGCTAACTATAAAGCATCTCCTTTCTATGAAATTGATAGTGGCGATGTTCGCGTCAAGTTTGATTTCTTCGGCATGTATACAACTGAAAAGGCGGACCAGATTGCCACGCTAGACGAGTTAGTCCCTACGTGGATTAAACGCCTAGATTACGAAAAACAAACGGAGGAGCCCGCCACTCAGCCCGTCAAAAAGGGACGCGGCAAAGCCTCCGAATAATAACGGGGGTGTTACCGCATGACCTTATCAATCGAGGCCGCAGACGAATATATTGACGTAAATGTTATCGATATCGAGGATTGGACGGATTGTGACGAAGCGAGAAAACAACGGATAATTAACGTCGCATCACGTACATTAACGTCCACTTATCCGAAGTATACGATACCGGATGCGGCTGTGTACGAGTTTGCGACTGTGTTGGCTACGGCTTTCAATGACACGCTAAGACAGGCACAAAATGGAGTGAGTTCGTTCTCACTAACCGACGTAGGCTCATTTACCTTCCGCGACAAACCGAAAGAGCTTGCAGGTCTAATACCGCCAATAAGTCGTGAACTAATTGGGGCGGAAAACGACGTGAAGCTCGGAAGCCGTGGCGCAGGATGGAGTGTGTTATAGATGCCGATGGTATCAATGAATAACAAAATAAAGGTTTACCCTGCGTTGTTGGACGATGAGGGTAAGCCGCAAACAGACGAGTGGGATCGACCGGTTTACGGCGATCCTTTTTCGTTACGTTGCCGTATGCACGAAACAACGAAGCTAGTCCGAGCACAGACGAATCAAGGTGGTGTCCACGGCATAAATGCGCAGGAAGTCGTCTCTACCGCGCAGATATATTGCGATAAATTGGCGCCGATTGAGGAGGGCGATCGGATTGAGTTCGTCAACGAACGAGGGCGGATACGGACATATACGCCGATCTCAATAGAGATTAGACGATGGGTAAACGGTAAGCCGTTACTTACCGTGATCAACGTATAAGGAGGAGGTAGTTTGACGCGTTTAGATATCGACATTGACTTAAACGGGCTCCGAACTAGTGGCCAGCGGATCGCGTCGTTAATGCCTGCCTATCGGAAGAAGCTATTAGCTACGATGGGACGCGGCGCCAAGCGCGGTATGCACGATGTCCTTGACGAGTGGAAGGTGGAAGCAGTCGACCTAGCTCCGTTGGACAAAGGGTTGCTACGGCGCGGTATCCATACGAAAGTTACTGGTAAGAGCGCTAATCTTACGGCCACCATCCAATCATCAGCGGTGGAATCAAGCAATGGGCAGCGGTTTGACTACGCGTATTATCTCCACAACGTATACCCGGAGAAGTACGGCGACTCGTTTCAGAATCCGACCACGCCCGGCACCATTCCGAATTATCTCGAAAAGCCTGCGGAAGAGAACAAGGAACGATGGAAGCAGATGATTGAGGACGAAATCAAAGCAGAGATGTCACGGGCGGGCTATAACATCCGGTAGGAGGTGGAATACATGTCCGTTGTGACTGAATTGGAGTCGGTGGGCTCGTTCGTAAGCGCAGTCGTACCGAAAGTAGCGTTAAAATACGACGTGCCGAAGCAACCGACGAAAGACACGTTGGTTGTCCGGGTGCAGTCGTCCAGTCCCGAGTCTGAAACGCGCTACCATTATCGGATTGATCGCGATTACCAGATCGTAGTGTACGGCGTTGATTCAGCGTCTGCTCTAACGAAAATGGGCGACATTGAACGCGTTCTGAACGATAAAACAATGCTTATCCCCGTAAAAGGCTCGACGCGGTATATCCGTATCGGGGCTTTTTCTTTTTCCATGACGTTCGCGACAGAGGGCGGGTTATCCGCCTGCATTGCTGTGCTTTCTACGGAAGTACGTGAGGCACGGACGCAGGAACAGTACGACAAAATCATGCATGTATACGGGCGGATTGAAGCCCGATAAAAGGAGGTTACGCGATGGAATGGGACCAGATCACCATGCCGACCCGTCCCGGGCTTTATATGATGTACGTGGAAGCCGCGGCATCACAGATTCGCGGTGGAGCTCGTGGTATCGTAGCGATTCCACTTGTAAAGTACGGGGCGAAGGCGACAGAAAAAATGATTTACACGATTGAGACCGAAAAGCAGGCGGTCGACTTGTTTGGCGTTACTAACATCCAGTCGATTCGTTTCGTGTTGCAGGCTGGTGCAAAGCAAGTAATCGTATACACCTTGCCGAAGGAACAAACGGCAGAGTCATTTATTGAGATGCGCGAGTCTTTTGATACACGAGCATTTAACGTGTTTGTGTACGACGGGCCTGTGGATGTAGCCGAAATTGATGCGACAGTAGCGTGGACGAAACGCAATCGTAAGGAAGGCAAGCATTTCGTATATGTAACGGGTGGCACGGCGACCGACGATGCTGATCCGAAAGTAGGCAATGCGCGGAGTAAGAAGTTAGCGGACGATTACGTAGCTAACCTAATAACCGGCGGCGTGGTCAACGGTAAGGAATACCCGTCCTGTGAATACGCGGCGTATGTTGCTGGATTGATTGCAGGCACGCCGATCAACAAGTCGATTACGTACGCGAAATTACCGTTAGATGACGTTAATAAACGATTGACGAATGCGCAGATCGACGAAGCACTTGAAGCAGGCTCGCTGATCCTCGTACACAACGGTGACTACGTTCTCGTTGAGAAAGGGCAACTGACAAGCGGAGCTAAGATTCGTAAGATTCGCGGACGTCAGGCGATTAGTACGGACATTCCGAAGACGGCCGCGAGTGAGTACATCGGTAAGCTCGATAACAACCGAGACGGTCAGGCGGCACTTATTGCGGCGATCAAGGCGTACCTAGAACGTTTAGGCAAGGCGAACGTCTTAGAAGACCCCGTTGTGACGTTAGACCCCGAATTTGAATCGAAGGGAGATGCTGTATTTTTGTACATCGCTTACACGGAGACCGACAGTATGGAACGCATCTTTCTACGAATCCACGTATAAGGAGGTAACTATAAATGGGACGAAATTTACTAGAGTCCACCCGTACAATGAGTGGTTCGTTCGGTGAAATTTGGATGGACGGAGAGTGGTTGTCGAATTTTCATTTGGGAGAGGCATACGGCGATATACAATACGAAAAAGTGAAACGATCGGGTACTCGTAAATCAGGAAATAAGGCAATGAGTATCGAATACGCGGGAACCATTTCGGGTTATAAGGTAACCTCCGGTCTATCGCAAAGAGTTGGACAGATTAATGACGATCGTAAAGGTCCTTTTGTCTGTCAATTGATTATGAAAATTGATGATCCAGAGGCTTATGGCGCGGAAAGGGTACTGCTTAAGGGGGTTCAGTTCAACAAAATAGATATCTTTAAATTCGAACATGGGGCCCTCGTAGAAACTGAGTGGCCTTTTGTTTTTGAGGACTATGAGTATCTGGATGTAATTACACAAAACTAACGGACAGGTTCGATCCTGTCCTCTTTCTCTAAAAATAAAACTTTACGGAGGTAATCACATGAGTACTACACAGGAAGATGTTTTACGTTCACTTTTGGATACACCCGAATCTTATGAAGTTCCACATTATATCCCACGATTTAAAGTTAACTTCACACTAAAAGCACTAGACGAAAAAACAATTGAACATCTAAGGGAGCGTGCGATTTGGAAAGATAAATTTGATAACTCGAAGTTTAGACGTCTGATGATTGAAGCCGGTTGCGTCGTACCTAACTGGAAAGACCCTGTGTTGCTTGAAAAATACCAAACAATGGATGCTACAGATGTAATTCAGAAACGACTATTTGCAGGCGAAATTGAGTCGATGGCTGAGAAAATTGCCAGTATTTCCGGGTTCGGCCAAACGGAGCCTGAGCTAGTTGAAGACATAAAAAACTAATTAAGCAGGGGGGCGTTCTTACTTCCCTGCATTACCTATTTCAAGAACAAGGGCTCATGCCAGATGAGGTGCTAAAGAAACCTCGAATGGTGCGGGCTTTTCTTTATGCCTCATCTGCCGTAACGATGGAAGAACGAAGGGAGGCGGCTAGTCATGTTTGACCTCTTGGCTCGAATTAGGCTTGTTGACAATGCCAGTTCAGCGTTGGGTAGTATTACTGCCAAGTTGGGCACACTCGCCGCCGCCGCCGGTGCGACCGCCGTGGTCTTTAAGTCGGTGAACAAGGCAATGGATTTCGAAGCACAGCTTTCTTCTATACAAGCGTTAACGGGTGCGACCAATACAGAAATGGCAGCAATGCAGAAATTAGCGCTTGATATGGGTGCTAAAACGAAGTACAACGCTCTAGAGGCTGCACAGGGTATTGAGGAGCTACTAAAAGCAGGTCTTTCACCAGCGACTGTACAAGCGGGCGGGCTAGAAGCCGCGCTTAACCTCGCAACAGCCGGTGGTCTTGGGCTTGCGGAGGCCGCCGAAATCATGTCGACGTCGCTAAACGCGTATAAGGCTGACTCAATGACGGCGGCTAAAGCGTCCGATATTCTAGCCGGTACTGCGAATGCTTCCGCAACGGGCGTGTCAGACTTACGCTTCTCATTATCGGCTGTATCAGCGGTTGCCGCAGGTGTTGGCATGACATTCAAAGATACAAATATCGCGCTCGGTTTGTTTGCGAACAACGCATTAAAAGGTTCCGACGCAGGTACCTCGTTAAAAACGATGCTGATGAACTTGCAGCCGACGACTGACGACCAGATTGAACTATTTAAAAAGCTTGGTATCGTAACGAAAAACGGCGCCAACCAGTTTTACACGGCTAAAGGTAAACTAAAATCACTCGAAGAAATCTCCGGCACCTTGAATAAAGCGCTCGGGGGGCTTACGGATCAACAACGTATGCTGGCGCTAGAGACGATGTTCGGATCGGATGCTATACGAGCCGCCAACATCCTTTATAAAGAGGGTGCAAAGGGCGTTAAAGACTTTGAGCAGGAGATGCTGAAAGTTACCGCATTGGATGTCGCGAAGAAGAAAATGGACAACGCTTCTGGTGCAGTCGAGCAGTTGAGCGGCGCCTTGGAGACGATGCAAATTTCCGCAATGTTGCCGTTCATGCCAATTATAAAAAGGATTGCGCTAGGTGCAGCAGACTTCTCTGATAAAATTTCGCCATCGATTGTAAGCGCTATGGAAAGAGCGTCTAAAGGCGTTAGTAGTTTCATCGATGAGCTAGCAAAAGATACCACTTTTAAGAATTTAGAGTGGGGCGATGCTTTTATCTATGCTACCGACAAAGCATTCGACAAACTTAATGGATGGATTTCATCGAGTGGCGGTAATCAGTTAGACAAGGCAATCAGTAAGTTGGCAGAAATGGGAGCAAGCGCAGGGGCTGTTTTAGTTAGTGGAATGGGATCGACTGCTCTAGCAACTATTAAAGAAAATCCAATGATGGCACTGCTACTAGGAGGTTATGTAGGGCTCGCTGCTCCGGGTCCAATTCAGTTGAAAGCTATTTTAGGTCTAAGCGTTGCTGCCTCACCCCACGTGATGAAGCTAATAGATTGGCTACGGGGGTACAAACCAGAAGGGAGTATTGACATCCTCACCAACCTAGACCAGAAGGCTGCGGAGATGAGGGAAAAAGGACTAGACCCTTCTAAAACTCCGATCTATGGTGGTGGTACTTTAACTGGAACGGCTCCAGAAAAGTCATTCTCAGATAAAGTCTCCGATTGGATTGATAATATCGGACTACCAACTCCGGGAAGGCAAGAGGCGCCTAGTATAAGTAGTAGTCGTTACCATGGAATTGACTATGTTCCTAGAGATGGCATGACTTTTAGGTTGCATCAGGGAGAAAAGGTTATGACTGCTCAAGAAAACAAGCAGGGACAATCGTCAAAAGGAACTATTATTATCCCAAAATTAGCAGACCAGATTATAATACGCGAAGAAGCGGATATAGACTTGTTGACTAGAAAACTAACTATGTCCCTTGCAGAACAGTATTAGACTAATATTTGGGAACTGTGCTAAAATAATGGTAATTAATTGTTTGCGGAGGAGACTTGACATGAGCGATATGAAAGAGGATAAAATAAAAAGGCAATTTGATATCGATTATGATGAAGAGAATGTTAAATCGGATAACCGTCCTTTTTATGATCGCGGAATGTTTTGGGTCTCCGTAATCATGATTCTTGTACTAGTCACGTTTTTCTTTGTTCTACGTATTGATATCGTTTAGAAGGGAGACGATCTATACTGCCTAATACTATTCAATTCTGGCTGTCGTATAATAACGGAGCCGAACGATTACAACTTCCAGTCAATCCCGAATATATTCAAATCTCACAACAACATAGGTATGATGACGTACTAGTCTCGCATCTAGGCGAATTTACCATTATCGGTGACGCCAAGTTGCGGGACTTTTCTTTTTCCTCGTTCTTTCCTCGTGATTACCATTCATCTTATTGCGAATACGAAGGCGTTCCCGATCCGTGGGCAACCGTAGAGATGCTCGAAAGGTGGCGCGATTCCCGTAAACCGTGCCGATTGACCGTTACGGGAACTCCGATAAACTATGCGGTCACTATCCGTAGTTTCGAAATCGTACCCGAAAAACACGGAGCGCCGGGCGACATCTATTACGATATCGCGTTGAAAGAATACAAGTTCGTGAGTATTCGTCAGATTGATATGAGTGCGAAGAAAAGCGACGGAACGGCCAAGGTGAAGAAAACGGCCACACGGGGTGGTAAGAAAGACGTTCCGAAGCCGTATGTCGTGAAGAAAGGGGACTGCTTATCGGTGATTGCGGCAAGATACGGGCTTAAAACACGTGATGTCTACGCAAAGAATAAGGCCGTGGTAGGTCCCGATCCCAATCGAATCTATCCCGGTCAAAAGTTGGTGCTCGTATGACGTGGGAAGTTCACTATGACGGTGCGCCGATGCTTGTTCAGAGTACCACGTGGTCCGGTGACATTACGCAGCCCGCCCGTACGTTGGAAGTATCTTTTATTAATACGGGGGACGGCCGGAAAAAAGCCGTCCCCATCGAACTTGGCAAAGAACTACGACTCTACAGCAACGGGCGAGAATTATTCCGTGGTCTAACGTTTAAGCATAATATCAATGATCGCGGTGCTATGAGCGTTACTGCGTACGATGACAACATCTATCTCGCGAAGAATCAGGATACGCAGATATTTCGTAATATGAAAGCGAGTGGCATAGCGCAAAAACTATGTAAGCAATTCGGGATAGCCGTCGGTAAGATCGACGATACAGGCTACGTGATACCTAAGTTAGTATTCCGCAACAAATCGATATGGGACATGTTAATTACAGCGCTAACGGTTACGCAGAAGCAGACCGGAAGGCGCTTTTTTATTTGCTCGAAGGAAGGCAAGTTTCATCTCTTGTCGCGGAAAGAACAACCTGTACGGTGGGTGCTCGAAAACGGCGTCAATATACTAGATGCGTCATACTCGCAGTCAATCGAAGAACTACGCACACAGGTTAAAGTGACGGGCGGGGACGATAAGAAAAAGCCGTTGGTGGCTGTAGTCAAAAATGATGCACTCATACAGCGATTCGGTATTATGCAACACCTCGAAAGCGCCGACTCGGATAAGACTCGTTCGCAAATCGAGCAACTAGCGAAACAGCTACTAATAGACCTCGGTACCATTCACGACGAGGCGACAGTAAATGCTCTAGGAATAGATACGGTGTACGCGGGCGTCGGCGTCTATGTGCAGGAGTCTATGACGGAGATCATTGGAGGCTACTACGTTTCAGCCGATAATCATACGTTTGAAGGCAGTAAGCACACGATGTCACTCAAGTTAAGTGCTACAGACGACTTACCGACGTTGAAATACGATCCACCACCGGAAGACAAAGCGAAGAAAAAGAAAAATAAACGGAAGGGGAAAACGTCCATTGTCGACACAATCTTCAAAGCTACCGGAACCTAGTCGACTGGAAGGCGGGGGCCCGAGTCAGTTGCGGCAACTCATTAAACAAATCGGTTACAACAAAGACGTAGACATTGAACTCGGCACCGTTATCGCCCCTCCGCCTGCTATACGCGTCAAGGTTGATAATGACGAAAAGCTCGAATTGTTGGCGGAGGATTTGATTGTTGCCGAACATCTAACTCGACACACGCGTAAGGTTACTCTGACCAGTGAACGCGTGGATGAGAGTATGGCTACGGCAGGCTACACGCCGCATACGCATGATATTACATCGCTGGTCATTACGGGCGAGATCGAATTTACTGACGAACTGAAAGCCGGCGATCGCGTTATCATCCAGTCAATTAACGAAGGGCAGACGTACATCATACAGGATCGGGCGGTGTTATACGATGGCGCTTAGTCCGTTGCAACGACTAGAGGATCGGGTGATCCAATCGGAGCCAGACACACAGCCAACGTTAACCTATTCGCTAGACTTCAATACAGGCGATATCGGCGGCATGATCGATGGCGAAACGGCCGTTCGTCAATTTATTCGAAAAGCTATCATAACGGCGCGATTCCGGTTTCCGATCTATGACGGAGAGTACGGCTGTGAACTCGTAGACTTAATCGGGCAAGATTTGCCGATAGAACTTTTACGGTCGGAGATACCCCGCGTCATTACCGAGGCGTTAATTTATGACGATCGAATAGACGATGTGTACGATTTTGAGATAGAACGAGAGGCGGACAAATTGACCGTCTCTTTTTACGTTGATACAACGGATGGTTTGACGATAGAAACCGTGGAGGTGGTGTGAAATTGTCCTACGAGAACCAAACCCGAGACGTGATCCTCCAACGAATGCTTGATAATTCGCGACCGGATATAGATAAAAGACAAGGGGCAGTGACGTACGATCTGTCGGCTCCCGCGGCAATGGAGATTGAAGGCGCTTATCTTGAATTAGACGCAGTAATAGATAAGGCTATGCTAGATACGTCATATGACGATTACTTGACGGAAGTTTGTGCCGGATTCGGTATTGATCGAAAGCCTGTTATCAAAGCAACCGGACAAGTAACGTTTCAAGGTCATGATGGCACGTTTATTCAAGCCGGTACGCAAGTATCAACAGACGGGACGCTACCCGTCTTTTTTGTTGTGATCGAATCGGGTGTTATTACGAACGGAAAGCTTACGTTGGCGGCTGAAGCAAGAGACGGCGGAAGTTTGGGCAACGTCGAAATCGGAGCGATAAAGTTGACACAAGGCGACCTCACGGGAATTACGGACGTGACGAACGAGGTTGCGTTTCGGGGCGGAGTTGACGAAGAACCAGACGAAGAGCTGCGCGAACGATGCTACGATCGGCTTCGTAGACCAGTTACTAGCGGTAACATTCATCATTATCGGCAATGGGCGAAAGAGATCGCAGGTATCGGAGACGCGAAAGTATATCCTTTATGGAACGGGAATGGGACGGTCAAGGTCGCATTAATAGACGGTAACAAGCGGTCGCCGGTCGACTCCAAAGTTGCAGAGGTAGCGGCACATATCGAAAAGGTACGACCTATCGGGGCAACGGTCACTGTAGTGGGTGCGACCGAATTACCGATTAACGTTGAGTCTAAGTTGACACTACAGGCCGGGGCTTCTTTATCAACTATCAAGCCAGCGGTATCCAGAGCGTTAACCGAATATCTAAAAACAATCGCATTTAAGGAAAGCATCATTCGGTATTCGAGAATAGCAAACATACTCTTGGACGCTGAAGGTGTCATTGACTATGCGGGATTGAAGGTGAACGGAGGTACCTCTAACGTAGTCATACCGGATAGCTCGGTTGGAGTTCCGGGGACGGTGACGTTATCGTGATGGATCGAGATAGAAAGCGAAGTATGCTAGATTCGTTGCCGCCGTACTATACCGAGTCTACGGTAGTCGGTAATCTTCTCGAGCAGGAAGCTGCTGAACTAGATAGATTCAGTCATGCCGTAGACGACGCGACAGATCAACTCGTTATAAACACGGCAACGTGGGGTCTCGATCGATGGGAAGCGATATTTGATTTACCGAATAAAAAGTATGCGGACTTAACGTGGGATATCGTCACCGCGAACAGGCCTGTCTTTAACGCGTTAGACCAGTATACATGGGACGGGCTTTCAGAGGCCTCCGTTGTTTTAGTCCCAAACGAAGACCGTCGTTCCGCCATCCGAGCAAGATTACGCGGGACTGGGACAGTTACGAAAGAGATGTTGAAGAACGTGGTGGAGTCGTTTACGAACGGCGAAGTCGAGGTCATAGAGGATAACGAACATTATGCGGTCACCATTAAGTTTGTAAGTAACGTTGGGATACCTGCGAATTACGATGATGCAAAACGTGCTGTACTCGAAATCATCCCCGCACACATCGGCGTTGAATTTACGAACGAATACTCGATGTGGCAAGACGTAGGAAAAACCACGTGGGGCAATCTCGCTTCATATCCGTGGACTGACGTAAAAGGAGGAATGTGGAATGCCTAATCTAACGCCGCGTTTGAAGCTAAAAAAGCCTCTGCCCAATGAAGTAGCGGACATCGCTGTGCTAAACGAAAACTTTGATAAGATCGACCAGCAGATGTTAACGGTGGGCGAAAATAATCAAGCAGTTAACCCAATTACTGCGATTGAGCTAAAGGTAGATACGCGGACCATGCATTTAACGTATGTGAACGGAAGACTAACGAAAGTAGAGGAAAAGGACGGGGCTACCGTAGTCAAGACGACAACAATCGATTACACAACGGCAGGAAAAGCGAGTACGGTTCGTCAGATGGCGGGGAAAAGTACGGTTACTCAGACGTTGAACTACGGTACTAATGGGGCACTTTCTTCTGTCTCAAAGGCGGTGATCTAGGTGGACGCGGTAGGATACTCGCTTGCACAGAACTTTATTCCGTACCGGTGGCGTGAAGAATCGTCCTTTCCAATAGAAGAGGATTACGTAAGATCCGTGTGCCACGGCTCGTTGGTTTACTGCGTGAGTCGGACGCGTGTTCAGATATTTGACGTGACTACGAAAACGTGGAGGAACGGGGCCCCGCCGCCGCCGCCGAAGTCTTATTTTCCGGTGGACGCGGAGGTTCGCTTCGACATCGTTCTTTATAAAGATAGTATTTATTGGGTCGGAGGAACAATGGATGGTTACAAAGGGGCGTTCCATGTATACGACATAAAATCAGACAAATGGGAACAAGGACAAAATCCTTATGTAATAGATGCGGTCGCCTGTGAAGTCGTGGGCGATAAGTTGTACGTAATTTCTTCGGAGGGTCGCTCCTTGTGGTACGGGAAATCTTTTCTAGTTTACGATTTCTTAACCAGTACGTGGAATCCCACTGGCGACTTGATGGATACCGCGCTAGGAGAGTCAGCAACTTGTGCGATTGGGAGAAATATCTATATATGTGGTGGACGCAAGGATGCAACGAACAGCAACTATCTATCTAGTTGGATTTGGAAATTCGACACAGAACAAAATCGTGTAACTTATCAAACGAGCTTGATTATTGGTCGGACAAATGGCGCGGCAGTTGGGTTGAATGGTGAATTAGTCGTACTTGGAGGAGAGAACTTGCCGGTAACACAGTTGGGCAACGGATCGATTCTACAAGGCCCTAATTTCATATCTAAGTATTATGACGCTGTTTCGTATCAAGATGTCGCCTATGTATTCAACGGCAAAAAAGTCTATAGCTACGCAAATAGAAGCGCTGACCACGAGGCATTAATGGCTTGGTTAGCGATTACCGAGTAGGAGGTACAGATGAGCTCACAAAGGACTTCTAATTTAAGTTTACATGTATGGTCTGGTCAAGATATGTTTAGTCGTCAAGAATTCAACGACAATTTCAAAAGAATCGACGAACTCAAAGCACAAGACATTGCCCTAGAGAGCGGATCATTCACGGAAAGAACGGTGAAAGATGCGTTAGAAGGTTTAAAGTCTGGTGCCAGTGATGTTAAACAAAAGGTCGCTAGTGCAATCACTGGTAAAGGAGTACTTGCGTCGCCTACCGATACAGGTCCACAACTAGCGGCTAAAATAACGCAAATACCATCGGGTACAAATACCTCTGACGCGACTGCCACTGCATCCGATATCCTATCCGGAAAAACAGCATACGTTAAAGGTGTTAAGGTAACGGGTAATATTGTGAATAGAGGTTCGGGAGAGACAATAACGCCGGGTACCAGCGCAATCACCAGACAGGCGGGCTATTATAGCGGGAACATCACGGTAGCTGGCGACTCTAACTTGACTCCGAGTAATATCGCAAAGGGAAAGTCGATCTTTAATGTAGTAGGTACGTTAGATGTGGGTAAAAAGTGGGCAACGGGGAGACAGCGGCCTAGTGAATCGTTGGGCCCCAACGGCAGTACGTACTTTTTTCGAATCGAAGTTTCAAACCTAGAATTTACTCCAAGTTTGGTTACCGTCCGGATAAGGCTAAGACTTCGGTGGTCCAACATTCAGGGGACTGTAGCAGAGTATGAACTACCGGTTATTTACAGTAATGGTACTTTCGTAACGACTGGATATGAGAGCGGGGGGTCCGTCAAGGTTAATACCTACACGAACCCCTCTGAGATAACGCAAAAAGGCTTTGTTGTTGTTGTAACTAGCTCACAGAACGCGACAGAAATCTTAGAGGCTACTTGGCATGCGTTTGAATAAGGAGGTATAACATGAAACAAATTCCACGTAAAATATACTACGACAAGGGAACCGGCACTGTCTTGCTAGATACGGGCGAGAGTGTCGGTTCTGTTTTTGAAGAAACGGTAGAGCAAGGACTCGAATCCTACTCCGTATTAATCGGACGCGCCCCCGAAACGGTCGGCTGCGTACGTCTTGAATACGGACAGTACTCCGAATATTTTGCACAAGGGTACGCTTATCGGGTGAATGCGGAGACAGATAACGTTGAATGGGAAATCCCTCCAGTTGAGGAATCGGAGAATTAAGGGAGGGCGCGCATGGGAGAACACGATACCGTATCTATTTTACAAGACGTCCGCGAGCGCATGGTCCGGGTAGAAGAAAAGGTCGACCACTTATCACGTGACCGTGAAAAGCTCGATCAAGTGAGCGAAAAGGCACGGGATGCACTTGCGTTGGCCCAAGAAAACGCCCGTGACATTGCGGAAATCAAAGCGGACTCACGCCGAAGTTGGGGCGTGATCATCGGGATGGGAACGAGTTTTATCGGTTCCATCCTTTTTTATTTTCTTACGAAATGAGGTCGGTAACATGACGAAGCAGGAACGGTTAATCTCGTTGATTTCACCGCATGTAGTCGGGCGCTATCCGTGCGCGTCCGGCGTCATTGCGCAACTCATTCTCGAAGTCGGATGGGACCTACGTACGCCCCGCGATTTGGTAACGGGACGCGAATCGTATAATCTCGGCAATATCAAAGGAACGGGACCAGCCGGTAGCGTTACGATCTTGACCACGGAGTATTATTCGGCCACCGACGTAGCAAAGGCGAGGGCCAGCGGTGATCTGGTAAAGGTACTCGACGCGTCCGGCGCCAAGACGAAGGTGCAAGTAAAGGCGCGGTTCCGTGCGTACAACAATTACGGCGAGGCCATCGACGACCATTTCGCATTATTAAAGAATCCGCGCTACGTCAATGCGGGCGTATGGAAAGCGAAGACGCCGCGGGAGTTTGCAGAAGCGGTTAAGGGCGCGGGTTACGCAACCGATCCGAATTACGTTTCGTTGATTATGTCGATTGTAAACGGGAATCAGTTAACGCGGTTTGATAAGCCGGTCGCTCCGGCTGTACCCGTAAAGAAAATAGAGGAGGCGGTAGAATTGGCGTTGAAAGAATGGCAATTACAACTAGCGGATAAGTCGATCGATAGTCTCGCGGCAAAGTCGATGTTATCGGATGCGGCCGAGTGGAAGGAACGTTTACGGAAAGAACCGCAGAAAGTAATCGAGGATATGCCGTGGCTCGTCTTCGTACTGGCGGATCGAGTATCGGGTAAGGAGGGGGCGTAACATGGAATTTACGTATGATATCGCGACATTGGCCGCAATCGTGGCGGCATTGACGGGAATAGCGAAGGGATTCGGAATACCGACGAAGTATGCTCCGTTGGCTGCGATGGCGATTTCGGGCCTATTCGTGTTTCTACCGGATGGCGCGTTGAAGGCGAATCTATTGACTACGGTCGTGGTCGGGTTGACGGCGGCGGGTGCATATTCGTATGTGAAACCGGATAGTAATGAAGGAAAATCGAAATAGACTCTAGTTCACGTTGCAGCAGACCTTCAAGGTGAGACCACGTATAGCTCTCACTAATACAATAGAAAGAATAACTGCCCATTTATTGGCCTAACGGCTGGTAGGTGGGCGTTATTTTTTTTTGTTTTATAACAATATTTTCCCATTAATTTCTTGATTGCATGTTCTCATACCGTTCGCGTATAATAAGAACAAACGTTCTATATAAAACAGAAGGCGGCGGTCTCTATGCTAGACTTGTTTGTCGAGAAGGTAACCCCTATCTCGCGTATTCAACCAGATGATGCGCAGTATATCATACAAGAATCAATACTCAACACCAAGACCATTACTGGTTATATGGTCCGATCAAACAGGAACTCTGGATCGCGACTAAGGATTACGAACAAATCAAGCTATTGACGGACTGGAACTCGATCATAATCCGCGTCGATCAAATCGTTGACATCGTTGTATCACCTAACCTAGACTTGATAGATTGGCTATGGACGGAGGACGAGTTCTACTATGGAAAAACGAACAAAGCTTAACGACCTATTCGGCTCCATGCGTCTGGTACTGCCGGAGCATCGCGAATGGTACCTTAAACACCGAAGGGAATTATCGTTGTTGCCGAAGCCAGACCTCGATCACGACGAGATCATGGCGATCAATTATAAATTGACGGATAGTAAACGTTATTCATTCGAGTTAACCGTTACATACTGGCGTAGAGTGTCCGAAAATGGGGGCGAGTTTCAAACGGTGAAGGGCGTTGCTAAGGCGTTCGATACCGTTATGAAACAGGTTAGAATCGAGGAGGAAAACGGTGAATGGACGTGGTTGGATTTCGGGAATATTGCGTCCGTTACCGATTAGAATAGGAGAAGACCCGACAGCAGAGTCAATCCGCCATCGGGTCTCTTTATTTTTTAGGGGAAAGATTACTACTTGAGCATCACACTACCACGTTTTCTCTGAGTTCCCTTGTCTAATAAGGAAGTTACTGGGCTGGCTACTTCATGGTACTCTGAGAGGTCCTTCTTAGCGTATCGAACATATTGTTCCGTCATAGTAAGGGACGTGTGTCCTAGTATGCGCATAAGTGCGATGGGCTCGCCGTGTTGTCGAAGGAACTTAACCGCAAAGAAATGACGAAACGTATGGGGCGACACCCTTACGCCCTTTATCCCAACTTTCTTAGCGTATTTCTTTAGCATCTTTGAAAATGTATCAGCGAAGTATCTTTCGCCAAATTGAGTGAGCCAAAGATAATCATCTGGTTGCACATTCATGTAATTAATTAGTTTCTCGATCTCTTTTACTGTAATTGATGAGATAGGGATAGTCCTTGCTGTTTTCGTTTTAGATGTTTCGGCTCGAATTGTGATTTGTCTTAATCTGATATCCACGTCGGATATTTTTAAGTTTGTTAACTCACCGATACGGCATCCAGTATCACAAAGGACCAATATCATAACGTAGTCTCTCAAGCCCGTGTATATACGTTTATTTGGTGCTTCAAGTAATTTTAATACGTCCTCGTCTTTGAAGATTTCAAAAGTTTCCTTTTCCTGTGTTTGATACTTAATGTTGTTCATAGGTGAAGTTGAGATAACTCTCTCATTGACTAAATGGTTGAAGAATACTCGAAGATTACGTATATTATTATTCACAGTTCGAGCGGATAGCCCTTTCTTTCCGGTTGGGCTCATAGGATGGTCGTCCCATTTTTCCTTTTCGCATGTTAAGTAGGCTATATATTCGCGTATAATGTCAGGGGTGAATTTTGTGTATTCCCGTTTCTCTGCCCATTTCCTAAACTGCGCTAGGCACTGTGAGTATATCTCAATAGTTTTAGGTGAGCGGCGTTCCATCTTTTTAACTGCGAGAAATTCATCAATCAGCTTACCAAAATTAAGTTCTTTCATAGGTTCAGTACGGGACAAAAAGTTAAATTTAGCGGCCATAAACGGATCAAACCTTTCCAATAAATTTTGTCGACACGTTCCGATAAAGCAAACGCATAGTTTATTGGAGTGCAAAACTTACGCACCTGTTCACGCCTGATTTGACGGGCTTTTTAGACGAAGGCAAAACCAACGAATAGTGAGTTCATCGCAATGGTTGCGGATAAGCTGAGGCTTGAGCATAAGGCGTCATAATCTCAGTATTGGCGCCATTCTTGCGTAAATCTACCCGGAAAATTCTCGTAAGTTTAGCTTGTGGTTCGGTCGAGATTCCAATAAATTTTTTATCGTCATTGCGATAAAGTTGGTCTTTTCACCTCCGTATTTTTACGTAGGTAGTCGGAAAGATCGATTGATCCAAAGTGTACCCGAATATTTATTGTGAATCAACTTTAACTGGAAGATAAGTCAGAAAAATAGTAGAGTACCTTCACGGATAAACTCACGTGTAAAATTACGCTAGTCCTTCGGGGCTGGCGTTTTTTTTCATAAGTTCGCAATTTCTTGGAAAGGTTTTCCTTTTATTGGGAGGGAGGTGAATTATATGAACGTAGGAGAGCACGGAAACCCAACGTTTGGGCCAGTCGAAGGTAATTAGCATTTAAGGATCGGATTTTATCATTAAAATTAGGAGGATGGCGGCCACTATTAGATAAGAAATAGTAAAATAGAAAACTTGCAACGCGACCCAATATATACAATTACATAGGGACACGTGCCAAAGGTTATTCGAAGAAGAAAGGGGAACAATGTGCATACTCGCAGGGACATGGCGCCGTCTCACACCCGCCACAAATTTGCGATTACTTAACGCTTGGTCACGTAAATAAAACGAAAACGGATGTAGTACGATGACACATGTCCGTTATGTATTGAACGCGGCAAGACGTGGGAGGGCGACGATCCGCGCTGTGCTTTCGAATCCAACGTATTTTCGACCGGAAATTGGAACTGCACCACTACAACGAATTACAGGCATATCGGAAACTCAGTGAGTCTAATAGTGGTAAAAGCGTTAGCGTGGATGATCCTTCTGTACTTTGAATCAGGTAAGCTACAGATGGCGATTTAACACGCTGCTCAATATGTTAAATTCATTCTTTTTTACAATCATTGCCTTTCTGGGTATCCTTTTCTTGATTTCCTGGGAACACAACTCTCTCCCATTTAGTAAGGAAATAGCAAGAAAAAACAAAGAGGCCAATGCTCGCTAACACAGTTATCAATGCGGTCATATATATCCCTACCTCACCTAAACTATTATTTTTGCTTACGATATTTATTACGTCCGATAACTGGAAAAGTTCCAGAAATGTACAATACCTAAACTCAATGGAACATAGAGAGATTGAGTGCGGAAAGAATCAGCGAAACGTCTTCGTAAGGCACAACGTAAGAAAACGAAATGTTCAATAGGGCCACGCTCCTTTACGCCGAATTATAACGGGTGGAGTTGGGACAAAAAAGGAAGGTCAGACGGAGGGGATTTTGGAAAAAAAGAGGCCGTTTCCTAGGGGGAAATAACCTTTTGACAAAATATTATGATAGTTAATCAGAAAATATCTTCTTACGTTTAATACCCACAAATATTCCTACTACTCCAACTAAGCCGTACAAAGCAATCACGATATGGAAGGATGATACTGGTTCCGTTAAAAGGCGAAAACTCCATAAATGCCATCGGAAAATATAATTAACCCTCAGATCAATAGGATAATTAGTCTCATTTTTGTTTTCATCATGTGAACACATCAGAATGATTGTATCACATTTGAAGAGAAGGAGAACGTGAAATAACCGACCGACAAATAATTGACGCGAAAGTGGCGGAGTGCTTGGGATGGGAATCGTCGAGTATCTAAATTAAGGGGGAATGTAGCGGGATGATAATGGACAGATGTGTTTGCCATTACGAAAGTGAACCGCCTTACCCGTACTGAAAACGCGCCCATGAAAGCCTAATCGCTTGGCTCGAGCGTCGACTAGCGTATGCCGACTGTTATACTCTTCCGATTTATGTACGACAATTCAATCAGATGTGGGCGGAAGTGACCAAGCGGTTTATTGATGGATGCTTCCGTGAGTACAAGCCAACGCGACAGTACCCAACGTTGACCTTTACGTTTATGTATACGTACATGAGGGCGCCGGTGCTGGCGAGAGTGTTACGTGACGAGAAACGAGTATATGCGGATAACTCACAGAGTAATGAAGAGCTTACGGAGTGGTGGTAATTAAAAAGCCCGCCTTCTGGCGGACTGCTGACTAGTTACTATTTTTTTGGATAAATATCGAACCAGAATTCTTTTGTAATTCCTCCGTATTTAAACTCAAAATAACCCTCGCCTGATCTGTATGGTTCTATCCATGCATATTTTGAGCCCGGTTGTTTGTCATAATAAGCACCACCACTCTTGCCTATAGTTACGTCATTTGAAACCCATTTCGTTGTCCCATCTGAGAAATGTGCTTGTATGTAGATATCAGTGCGGTCTCCATAATAAACCTTGCGCTCACCAAGCTCAACAACCAACTCTGTTACCTGAGCTTGATCTGCTTGTACCTTACTTTCTAACTGAACTGTTGATGGGCTAGCTTCTGCGGCAAATACTGAAGGTGATGCTACTACACAAAGAGTTAAAACGGCAATAGTAGAGAGTAATGATTTCTTCAAAATATCCAACCCTTCCATAATTATACTTTTACAAGTGAAGATTACCATACTTTTTACATTAATTCAAAATTTTTATATATTTTTAAATAATTAGAGGTGATCGCCGAGTCTACTCGGCGGAAGGGGTTTCGCCAACGCTCACGACAATGGGCGGTGGGCACCGTGAACCCAACGGACGGAACCAGTATCAGTTATTGTTTGGATGCTAATTACGCTAAAGGCACGTCGCCGGGAGAAGTAGGGAAGGGACGTCGCACGCATGTAATGGAGGAAGCCCGCCCTGTTCTTACGCCTGATCGCGGAGAGAAGGGGCAGAACGGGCGCCGGCGTTCACACTAACGGCACAGGATCGGTACGGCGTAGCTCTCGGCTCATACCCGGGTTACCGAATACGTAAGCTAACGCCCCTCGAATGCTTCCGTTTACAGGGCTTCCCAGACACTTATTATCACGCGTTAAAGTCCATAGGTATCAGAGCGACTCGCAACTCTACAAAATGGCGGGCAATGCCGTAACTGTCAACGTAATAAGCACGATAGGTAGGCGTTTATTACCGTATCTTAGTGCAGAAATAAAGGAGGCGAGTGGCAGCCGTACCGTTTCATTGTTGCACAATCGTTCGCGGTTCCAATATGTAGAGTTCGATGAAGATGGCACCATAACGCAGGTCTCTATAGCAGATTCTGACGAACAAGTAGAGAAAGAAAAACAAAAACAGTCTAAAATGGCGGCATTTGCAAAGAAAGATATAGACAGGAAAGCACATGAACCATACTATGGTTATTATTATGTAGTCGATAAGAGTGGGAGCAATAAGTACTGGGATGTCGGGAATGGTAAAGTAGGAACCTATGTAAAACAAACATCAAGTAACAAAAGCGACTTGTTTGATTATGAGGATAAAGTTCTAGATTTAATTAAAGCTGAGGGTACGCTTATTGCAAACTCAACCGTTTCAGCCTCGGCATTTATGGCAAGTGTAAAAGGCATTAAATCAGGTTGGGGCGCTGATAGAATTATCGCTTTTCTCGGATCTGCTGGTTTTGGTATGGCAGCAGCTGTTAACGCTGCAGATGTGGTTATAATTGAGAGAAAAGCAGCACGTGCATTTGATATTATTTATGAAAAGTAGTGAGTGAAATGACAAAATACAATTGGGTTTTATTCCTTTTACCTTTGTATATATTTCTTAATCTAGCAATTCTACCTTTTCTTTTGAAGGGTAAATTCAAAAGGTTACGAAAAGTGCTCTATATTGTAAGCATTGTAGTAGCGTCGTTCTCGTTTATCATGTTTATATATTTTATCTATTATACAATGTCTTTTACTGTTTTTTAAACTATTACATTGGTAATCGCGGTAGTAGCACTGGTTATCTCGATCGCCGCCGTGAAAAATCGCAAGTAGTCGTCGGATACACCGGCGGCTTTTTGTATATATGGAAGGATTTCGTAGGCGAGGAGGTGGATATGATGAAAACTAATAGACACGGTACAGACCCAAATTGGGACTCAGGCCCACGTTGGAAAACGGCTCCTGATTGGTACGTAGACCCCGGCTATTAATATTAGGAGGTTACGCGACATGACTAATCCAGAATGGGATGCAGACCCGGGTTATTAATCGAAGGAGGGTGTTACTTATGACGGAACCAGATTGGATTTTTGACCCCGGTTGGGACGCAGACCCCGGACATTGAACAAGGGAGGAACCGCGATATGATCTACGATATGAATTGGCATGCGATCCTCAAGGTATTATTAATTGGCTCGACGATGCCGGCTATTAATCGAAGGAGGCTACAGAGTATGACCGAACCAGAATGGGCAGTGCAACGTAATTGCAATACGGGCGATCCGGGTTATGTCGACGATCCCGGTTATTAATATCACCGAAGGGGTGCGCTATATGACAGAATCTGATTGGACAAAACAACGTTTTAATGACGGTGGAATCGGCTGGTAAGCAGCCACTTTTACCACGATGTACGCGGACCAGAGTAGTACGGAGTTGCTACTACGCTTAGTCTCGTGGGAGCCGGATTCATGTCGGGGTGTACACTTGACGTGGTTGGCGCTGGCAATCCGACCTTTCGGGCTACGAGCGCTAGAGGATTGCCAAGACGTGATTCGGAAAGAAGGCGGGCAGCCGATAACATGGCGAAGATGCGGTAGAGAAGACGCTCGGAAAGTGTTACGGTAAATTTTACTGGTAAATAAGACTTATGTACTTAGACTTACTAATAAGACTTAAAAAGATACCGCCTCAATCAGTCACTCTTATATAAAAGATAGAGACATGAGGAAGAGTTAGACGAGACCTAGGTATAGTAAGTACATTTGATCGCGTAGGTACTTGAAAGCATATTAGAAGAAGTGAAAGATAGATTGGAATAGGAGATGATCGCTTTCAATCCATTTAGTGAACTAGGTTGGTACCACGTACCATTACTCCTAATTGGAGCGTCGTTGGAATTTATTGCGGACAAGTACCGTGAGTGGAGATATAAAAGGTAACAGGCCGGGGCTTATTCGGCGACCGCCCTGTTTTTAAATTTAGTAAAGACAAATTAAAGAAGGGTATAAGTCATCTTCTGCTATGAAATTTTAAACAATCTCGAAAATTATCATGGCACCTTCTGTTGCATCGGACATTATCGTAACCTATTCTGAAGCGACAGAAACTTGAGCATCTTCGCCATTCTCTTATACAAATATCACGCCGGGTAGGACGACGTGGAGAGTATGGGTCTGATAGGAAATAAGGATCATCGTATGAGTTCGGATGTCCGTCATACTGTACTTGTTGAATAATTGTCTTGCTATTTTTTCTCATCATGTTTCCACCCCTATTTTGGAAGTAACACGCCTTTTATAGTAAATGACGGTATGCCCTGTCCTGACTAAACGGATCGACGGGGTGCTTCACCCAAATGCAGATGCGGCAATCACGGAAGGGAACACGGCGGCGGCTAAACTACTGTATCAGCAAGTCGGATTACTTACGGATAAGGTTGAGGTTAAGACGAAGAATACCGGAGAGGTGCCGGACATTGACGAGTTGAAACGGATGGTCGCTGAAATGGACGAGTAGACGGGGCCATTTCGAATCAGGCCCACAATTTCCACCAACTCGCGACATCGAACGGCTAGCCAAATACTACCTTGGCCGTAAGATTTTCGACGGCAAGCAGGCGGAAGTACTCGAACGTGCAACCGAAATCCTAAAGGATACGCCGAACGCCCCCTAATTGTCGAAGCTTTATATCGCGGTTAGCTTGATGGACGTACTACTGACAAAGCCAGCCGACTTGATGTTCGGTGAACCACCTTCGTATGAATCAGGTAAGCCAGACGCTTCCATCGAGTCTTTCTTTTGGACTTTTCTGGTACATTTTAGTAAAAAAATGCTTGATTTTTTGAATAGATCAAAATTAAAGCTTTTATGAATCCTTACCGATATTAGGGGTAGTGCTCTATTTTAAGCAAATGTATCGTTGTAAATGCAGGAAGAAGAAAGAGAGGGGAAAGAGTTGTTTTCCAACATGAAAATATCCACAAGGAATCTATTGTTTACAGTTCTTAATACAGTGTTGATAGGAGCTGTATTAATCTTTGCAAGCTTCTTTATTCAAGGACGTGTCCTCATAGATATGCTAGAAAAAGATACACGTGCCTTGTTACTGTCACAAGCTGCACATGTTTTGCCAGGAGACGTAGATGAGGCAATTAGAAATCTTGATCAGAATGCTTCCATTCAGAAAAAACTTACAGAGAAACTTGATGAGATTAGTAAGGAGCATTCGCAGGTTAAACAAGCATACGTGTTTGGAGTGGAATTAAAAGAGGGAAACCAGACTTCTATTATTGCTCAACCAACTGCCATCCACGAGTTTATGAAGTCTGAAGGTATCAAAATGGGAGATATGCTGCCTCAACCAGACGTCATTGTTACCGGTATCCAGCATCTTATCACTACGAAACAAGATACACTAACCTCCATTTATGATGATGATTTAGGTACATGGGTTTCGGCGCTTCACCCAATCATGGATAACAGTGGCAAAGTTGTCGCTTATTTTGGAATAGATGTAGATGCTAGTATAGTTACACGCGGTCAAGACGCTTTGCTATTGTACTCTAGCATATTGTTGCTCATTCTGTTAGTCATTAATTTATTCTTCCAATATTGGATTGTGAACTATACATTTAAGCCAATTCAAGAGCTTATCCGTGGTATTAATGAAATGAGCAAAGGAAATTTAGATATCCGTTTGCAAGAAGGAAAAGACGAACTCGGACAGGTTAATAACAAATTTAATGTAATGGCAGAAAATATGCGTACGATTATGATGACGATTCGCGAATCTTCTCACCGGTTAGTAAAAAATTCACAACAACTACATACGATTATGGAAGTTAATAACCAGCATGCTACAACTATAACGGATAATATTCAAGAAATGTTCCAGCAAACTAACCTGCAAAACATGGCTACGACTGAATGTGCGAAATCGTTGGACGAGATGGTCATCAGTGTTGACAGCATCGCAAATAACTCGACAGAAGTACACTATACATCCCTTACCATGAAAGACCAGGCTGAGTCTGGCCAGTTCTCTGTCACCAAGGTAGCAGATCAAATGCGGTTAATTCACGATTCTGTGCAAGAATCGGAAAATATTATTAATGTGTTGCAATCGCAATCTGGCAAAATTGGTGAGATTGTCAAAATGATTTCAGAAATTGCTAATCAAACGAATCTACTTGCCTTAAATGCCGCTATCGAAGCGCAACGAGCAGGTGAGCACGGTCGAGGATTCTCTGTTGTTGCTGATGAAGTACGTAAGCTAGCAGAACAATCAAAGCATTCTGCAGAAGAAATTAGTCAGTTAATCGGAAATATACAGGAACGAACAAATACCGCAGTGATATCCATTCGCAAAGGTTCGGATCACGTCCAAGATGGTGTGAAAATCGTACAAGAAACAGGTGACATATTCCGTCATATGGTTCAGGCAAGTACAGAGGTATCCGACCGTATGCAAGAAGTCTCTGCTTCGACGCAACAAATGGCAGCCGAAACAGAGGAAGTCACCTCCGTAGTGAAACAGGTATCGGAAAATGCAATGAAAAATACTAATACGGCAGAAAACATTCAGGCCAAATCAGATAATCAGTTAGCTTCCTATCAGGAAATTTTAGTTTCTGTAGACGATTTGAGTAAAATTGCACAGGAATTGGAACAGGCGCTTTCCCAACTGAGATTAGAAGAACACAAGTAGACAACATCTTAGGGAATGTTTGGTTTGGTAAACAGCAGAATTCCAATAGTGAGCCAAGGAGAGGAGAGATCAGATTGGTCTCTCTTCTTTTTTCACCTTTTAGCATACATACAAATCATTTAGGAGGCAGGAGTTATCATGCAGAATACAACAAGATTTGAACCAATAGCGTTCCCACTAGACAATAATCGCTCCAGTCAACGTACAAGTACTGTGACAACCAGGAGCTCGTATGAATTGACGCCTTTTATGACAAAGTTATGGGAAAAGGGACAAGGGCTTCATTTATTGGCTCTGTACATGATGTGGTTGCATCGAGTCAGCGGAACAGAACAAATCACAGTGGGTACCCTCGTGCAAGAAAAATGGGTGCCTATAGCCGTAACAGTGCAAAAAGAAATGAGCTTTGTTCACTTACTAGACCTAGTTGAACAAGCGTGGACAACCATAAGCGAACTAGTTGACGAATCGTACGAATCGTACTTCTTAGAACAATTCCCAAGCACTTTTAGTGTACAGCAATCGGTCTTTGCTATCCCGTCACAACCAGCCGCTCCCTTGCATGTTGAAATAATGGTGAACGAAACAGAAACCAGGTGGCACATGTGTTATGATTCCAACAGCTTTAATGGGCAGACCATTGATCGATTTATGGAACAAATAGAACATTTAGCCGAACAAGCTGTGTTGCAACCGAATTCTCCATTTTCTGCTTATCCGATGCTGTCCCGCATGGAAGAGCAACTTTATCAGTCCATTAATCAGACATACCTACCATTCCCAGCGAACAAAACCATCGTGGATATCTTTCAAGAGATAGTAGAAGAGTTTGGAGAGCGAGTTGCATTACAAACAGATGTAGCTTCTTATACGTATAACGAACTAGAAGCGGCATCTAATCAGGTTGCTGTGATGTTATTACAATATGGGGTTGAACCAGGGCAGTATGTGTCGTTATTTATGGAGCGCAGTATCGAAGCTACCATAGCTTTACTCGGGATAATCAAAGCTGGAGCTGCGTATGTTCCATTAGACCCACATCATCCACGAGAGCGAAATGCCCATATCATCAAAGAGACGAATTCTCATGTTGTTCTTTCCAGTTCTGCCTATCGGGAATTAGTGTTACAAGCTATTCCCAATGCTCAGGTACTATGGATGGAAGACATTGAACAATATCCCCAAAATGCTGTAAAACCAGCTATCACCCCGTTTCACCCAGCCTATGTCATTTTCACTTCGGGTTCTACAGGAACACCTAAGGGAGTTATCTTGCACCACCAAGGCGTAGTTAACTATAGGCTGGCTATGAGAAAAATGATGAATGTGACAGAGCAGGATGTCTTTACCCAATTCATCACATTTAGTTTTGATGCGTCTATTCACGAGGTGTTTGGTGGTTTGCTAAATGGGGTTACGCTACACTTTCTAACTGGGGAAGAGAGAATGGATACGATTGCTTTTGCGAAAGCGGTCAAACGAGTAGGTATCACATGCATTCCAGGCATTCCCGCTGCTTTCTTTAATCAATTGGTCAAAACGTTGCCGAGTATGGAAACAGCTTGCTTTGCTAAAGTAAAAAGTATTGGAGTTGGCGGAGAACTATTAACTGGTGAGGTGGCACGTTCATTCCAAGCGAAATTTTCGACGGATACCATCCTTTATAATTTGTATGGACCTACTGAGTGCACGGTAACAGCTACATTTCACGCTGTGACAGAACCAGTTAAGAATGATACGATCAGCGTTCCAATTGGTAAACCACTAGCTAATTATGAGCTTTATCTAGTTAATGAAGCCAATCAGCTATGCCCCATCGGTGTGCCCGGTGAAATTTTAATCAGCACCGTAGGAATCTCGCAAGGCTATCTGCATATGCCTGAAAAAACGAAAGAAGCTTTTATTCCGGACCCGTTTACAAAAGGATCAGGAAAAACCTTTTACAAAACAGGTGACATGGCCCGCATGTTAGAAGATGGAAGCGTCGAGTATTTAGAGCGTAAAGATTTTCAAGTCAAAATTCGCGGACATCGGATTGAAATTGGGGAGATTGAAGAACGTTTATCTACGTATCCTGACATACAAAACGTAACGGTTATTGTGAAAAAAGATCGTGATAACCAGAATAGACTGGTTGCTTTTTACACAACGGGAACGAACCAGGAGATTGACCCGTCGCTTTTACAAGATTTTAGTTCACAAAAGCTGCCACCTTACATGATTCCAGCACAATTTGGTTATATAACAACGATGCCAATAACACCAACGGGTAAAATTGACCGTAAATTTCTAGCAAACATTGAACTGATACCTATGACGAAGAATCGAATCTATATTGCACCGAAAACAGAGATAGAACAAGAGATTGCAAGGGTGTGGCAAACAGGGCTCGGGGTTGACCAAGTGAGTTTGAGTGACAACTTCTTTGAAATTGGTGGTCACTCTCTTAAAATTTTAGAGCTGTTAGTTGAGCTAAAACCGAAACACCCTATGCTAAAAATTAATGACTTCTTTACGTACCCAACTGTACAATCATTAGCGCAACGCATTGAAGAGTTACAACTAGACCAACATAAGAAAGAACAAGCGAGTACAGCTTCGTCTGCAATGAATCGTCGAATGGAGGAAGTACTAACTGAGTATCCAGAGCGTTTGCGAACCACAAAACAAGTCGTACGACGACCACAACAGACATTCCTGTTAACGGGGGCGACAGGCTATCTTGGTTCACATTTGTTGCATGAACTGTTACAGACAACCTCGGGCACGATTTATTGCTTAGTTCGCGGGGCAGATATTCAGGGATCTCATGAACGCTTACAACAAAATTATTCTTTTTATTTTGGCGATCAGCACAAGCAACAGCTTCGTTCACGTATAAAAGTTGTGTTAGGTGATTTGCAGCAAGTAGGCTTGGGATTATCAAAAGAGGATTGGAGTGAGCTTGCTCAACACGTAGATGCCATCATGCACAGTGGAGCGGATGTGGCTCACTTTGGTGAAGCTCAGCATTTCTATCAGGTAAATGTACGTAGTACGGAGACGTTGCTAGCTCTGGCTCGGGAAAAACAAGGGACTCATCTTCACTTTGTCTCCACAATTGGTATTCCCGAAGAACTATCCAATGCTGGTAAATGGCAAGAATTACGTAACGCAGAACAAATGGACTATTCCATTGTGTTAGAAAATCATTATATCAATAGCAAATGGGAGTCAGAGAAGCTGGTGATGAAGGCGTATGAACAAGAAGGTATACCAGTGACAATCTATCGTCCGGGTAATCTAAGTAGCCATTCTCAAACAGGTAAATTCCAACGTAACATGGGAACAAATGCGATGTATCGAATGTGTCGGGCTATGTTCCTGTTGAAAGTTGCACCACATGCTGACTGGTTAGTGGATTTCACTCCGGTTGATTTTGCAGGAAAAGCGATTGCTACGCTTGCTTTGCAAGAGGAAGCAGTAGGAGGAATTTTCCATATTGTCAATCCTGAACAGATTACGTATGCGGAGTTACTGAAACATTTTCAGTCATTCGGTTATGAATTGAGTCTTGTATCACAACAAGAATATGAACAGTGGTTATTTGATACAACAGCGAAAAACCGTGAAGGAATGGAGCTTGCTATTACCCAGTTAGAGGGAGATGGAGCTCACGACTCTCATGTTCGATTTGCTTGCCCTCAGACGACTACCTTGTTACAGAAGGTTCACATTGCTTGCCCGAAACCAACGAAAGATTATTTCGAGGCGATGGTGAAGTATGCTATAGTAAACGAATATTTCCCTTTGCCAACGTTGGTAGAGACGATTTGTTAAAAATGTTTTGTTCAGTAATCGTCCTCTAATTATCAGCTGGTTTAAGAATAGCTCAAAAAGAATTATAATAAGCTACATGTAATGAAAGTCATCAGAAAAACCAGGTTAAAGGTGGAATAACATGGAAATAATTATTTTAGCAAAATTGATGCTTTCTGCTTTCCTTGGAATTGTAATTGGAATTGAGCGCGAATTAAAACAAAAACCGCTTGGGTTAAAAACCAGCGTGATCATATCGGTTAGCAGTTGCTTACTGACAATTGTTTCGATTGAGTCCGCCCAATTTTATGCTGAAACATCTATTAACAATCGAACAGACCCTATGCGTTTGGCCGCGCAGATTGTTAGTGGAATTGGTTTTCTGGGTGCAGGCGTCATTTTGCGCCGAAATAATGATGTTATTTCTGGCTTAACCACAGCTGCAATTATTTGGTCGAGTGCGGGTATCGGAATTGCAGTTGGATCGGGCTTTTATTATGAAGCAGCGTTAGGTGCTGCCATGATTTTATTCTCTGTGCAGTTGCTCCCTTACTTAGTAAATATGATTGGGTTTCGAAAATTGCAAGGAAAAGAGTTAAAAATCCGCTTGTTTTTAGATGAACACTCACATATGACTGCCATAATTCAGAAATTTAAAGAAGAGGATATGAAAATTAAAAATGTCTGGTTAAAGGATGTTGATAAGCATCGCGTACAGATGGATTTACGCCTTGTCGTTTATGATCACATATATATAACAGACATTTATGAGATGGTTCATAATTTAAATGGAGTGGCACGTGTAGAGATTGACGGCTAGTTGTAGGTGACGTATACTAGCTGATAAGTTTACAAGGATTGTATAAATGAAGGTAAATAAGCATACGCAAAGACGAAGAGGAGTATGCATGCAGAATGCTAAAGAGAGCTGATGGGTGGTGCAAATCAGTGCAGGAAGCTTGCAGAATGGACTTTTGAGCGTTCAGACCGAGAGTGTTAGCGCACAGGTAGGCTCTGGCGGAGTGTCTCACCGATAAAGGAGACATGTATTCGAACAGACATGCATAAAGTACGCTCTTGTTCCGATACATAATGAGCGCGCTGTGTAAACAGCGAATCAAGGTGGCACCACGGGTTTCCCGTCCTTATTTTTAGGATGGGAAACCCTTTTTTTATTTCTGCATCAAATATGTAATCAGTAAAAAGGAGCGTGATGGGAATGGAAGATGGTTGGTGGTGGATTTGTCAACTGATTATTACAAATAAAAAGAGGGAGATCATTGCCTTTCATATTCAACGATCTTTGCTCCTAAAACGAAAGAAGCTGATTATATATGAACAAACAAAAACTAGTATCAGGTATCCGTTCCACAGGTGAGCTGCATGTAGGTAACTACTATGGTGCGATGAAAAATATGGAGAATGTTGTTAACACGTACGATGCCCATTTTTTTATTGCAGATTTGCATACATTGACCACAAATCCTAGTCCAGAGCACATGTCCAAGAATGCTCTAGAGGCTGCCGCTAGTTATTTGGCCGCAGGTCTTAACCCTGAGTACTGCACGTTTTACACACAATCCTCTTTGGCAGCCGAGGTAGCAGAATTATCTTTGTATCTAGGTATGGTCATGCCACTAGGTGAGTTGATGCGGTGTCCTACATTTAAAGAAAAGGCAAAAAAACATCCTGATAATGTTAATTATGGTTTGGTCGGGTACCCTGTGCTGATGACAGCAGATATTCTGTTGCATAAAGGTCAAGTGGTTCCTGTAGGTGAAGATCAATTGGTGCACTTGGAAATGGCAAGGCAAATCGTTCGGCGCTTCAATAAGTTATATGGAGAAGTTTTTTCAAATCCACAACCATTGGCAGAGAATGCTGTGCGAATCCCGGCGCTACACGGTCAGGGTAAAATGAGTAAATCGGACAGCGTAGATACGTATATTAGCTTACTCGATGAAAACGTCCAGATTCAACAGAAAGTAAGGAAGGCATATTCTGATCCAACGCGTGTCTATCTTCAGCAACCGGGTCACCCAAGTGTAGAAGGGTGTAATGTATACCATCTGCATACGTACTTTACGGATGAGCAAGGTCAGCAACAGCTTAGAGAACAGTGTGCATCGGCATCAATTGGGTGTGTGGCTTGCAAACAGCGACTAGCAGAACAGATCGAACAAGTTATCGAACCATTCCGTACTCGCAAACAGCAACTAACAGAGGAACAAATACTTGATATCTTACATCATGGTGCAGTAAAAGCTCGCTTATCCGCACAAAAGGTTCTTCAAGAAGTGCGAGATGCTATGGGAATTCTCATGGTGTAATGTAAAAATGAATCGTCCAAATAAAATGTAGAGTATTGACAATTTGTGGTACATGAAGACAAAATAGAGAGATTGAACCAGACCAATGAATGAAAGGAGTTCGTTATGTCTGATGATCGCGGGAAGGAAAATGAAAAGAACACTCAGGGGGATGAAAATAAAAGAGCAGATGCAAATCGAACAACTGTAGTCCCACTGGATAAAGAAGCAGTAAATGAAATAGCAAAACTTACTCTTACAGGACAGCAGCCTATTGGTGGATTTCTTTACTTTGTTGGTTTTTCGTTAATACTAAATTTTGCTAGTAGCATTTTCAATTTTGTAGCTCTCTTCAACTCACTAGGTGAGGCATGGTTGATTCTTGAAAGATCAGAAATAAGGTATCCAACGATGGTGAAGGGGATTATTTCCTTTGAATTGTTTTACGCCATTCTCTTAATTATATCTGTCTGTTTACTCTTATTTCTTTTTTTTCGCAAGGATAAACGTTTTCCAAGCTATATGATCGGCTACATGATCATTACAATGTTGTTCTCTATGTTAGATATGTACCTAGTGGACGAGTACATCGGTAGCTTTATGCTTTTGGATAAAAGTACACCTTTTGCTTATATTCGTGAAGTCGTAATTAGCATTTTCTGGGTAACCTATTACGTCCGTTCTAAGAGGGTTAAGCTAACATTTGTACATGATCGGCCGCTATTTGCTTCGAAGAGATATGAGACACCACCTTATTCGTAAAACGGCATAAGCTATTCAACCCAAAAACCCCTTTCTGCCCGGCAACAGGCAAAAAGGGGTTTTACGTTCCCAAACATGTAACAGGTCATTTTTTTATTATTTGATCTCCTTCGCCAATTCACCATCACTAGGAACCTTGCCGTTGTACGCTAGGGAAGCTTTTGAGACTTGATTATTGTGAGCAACCTGTTTTTCCTGCTGTTGATGTTTATTAATAGGCCGTTCCGTTACATGTTCAGCATAAACAGGCATTGCCACTGAGTTTTGATTCATTTGCTGTGCAGATTGCGAAATGAGCATAGCCTGTTTATCGTGTAAATCTGCCTGTTGACGATGCAGGAGAGCTTGCTGCTCGTGAGCCTGGGCTTGCGTTAGATGAGCTTGAGCTTGTTGTTTATGCATATTGATTTGCTGATTGTATTGTGAGCTAAGCATGTGCACGATATTGCCTCCTTTCTGCTTGTTCATCATGTGCTATCGTGAAATGGGTTTTGCTTGCGATTCTTTGCTCATGGTGTTGGAAGAGCGTGTTTGTGATGGGTTATTTTTACTACTTTGTTGAGGTTTGACCCCGTTATGCTTGGACATCATGACACTTCCTTTCTTGTAGTTGGTTGAAAATGTCCTTCATAGCTTCCCCATTTCCTCGAAACACATCGCGTGTACTAGTCAAAAAGGGATGAAAAACTTTTACCAATCCACTAGTGATCGTAATGTTCTATAACCCAATCCATAAAGGAAGCAAGGCGGAGATCATTTTCCTTTTCTGCCGGATAGGCAAGCAGGGTAGGTCGAGTTAACGTCCCATTTTTTCCTTGCAATTTTTCTTGTTGGACAAAGCGGGAGGGAAGGATCGAAATTGCTGATAGCGTATTGTCGTAATCATATAACTAGTCTGATAAATAAAGAAGGAAAATGAAAACAGAAAGGGGCTTGCAGGTTTCTCAAATCAAATAATGTAGTTACTTACCTTTATTTGTTCATTTTCAAGGAGGAATTGAAATTAAATTGTGGCAAAAATGAGCAACTATCATCATTTCATTTGATAACGGTCGTGAGTCACTACAATTTCAACTATATAAAACAAAACCGATCATCTGGAAAGTAAACTGGGTATTACAGCAATAGAAGAGAAGCTTAAAAATTTTTATATGAAAAGTGAAATATAGTCAGAAATTTTTCCGTCTATACAGTGACAAGGAGGTGGAACACAATTGGATGACAATGCTGGCGCACGTATCGAACAATGGTTTCTAGCATACAGCAATGATATTTATCGTTTTCTCGTCTATTATACGGGACGAACAGATATAGACGATCTTGTACAAGAGACCTTTATTCGTGCCCTAAAGGCTACCCAGCATACAGAGATTGTAAACCCAAAAACGTGGTTGTTTGCCATTGCTAGAAGTGTAGCCATTGATGAAAAGCGTAAAACAAAACTAATAAACTGGTTGCCAGATATATTCTTGCAGCATCTTGTTTCGCCCGATAAAACACCCGAAGAATCCTTAGAGTTAAGTGAGAATAAACGTTTGCTTTATGACATCATCAATCAGTTGAAACGATCTTATAGGGACGTGTTGATATTGCGCGGTATCAAGGGATTATCAAGTAAGGAGACAGCGGAGGTATTGGGATGGAGCGAAGCCAAAGTAAATCTCACTTTGCATAGGGCAATGAAAGCTGTTCAAAAAAATAGGAATGTTCCTGTTTCGGAGGTGATCAACGATGCCGTCACAAGATGAGCAAATTATATTGGAAGATTTAAATCATTTCCCGGATCAGATCCTTTCTAGGGAGCGGAACCAAGTGATAGTAGAAAATATACGAAAGGAGAGAAGAATGATGCAAAAATTGAAAAGGCGGAAAATATATTTTGGATGGGCGGCAAAAGGGCTTATCACATGTGCAGCGTTATTTGCTTTTATCTGGATGAAGCCATTCTCTTCTCCAGTAGAAAACTCTTCTTCAATAGACACATCAGGAAGTAAGGATGTAATAGAGCAAAAGTATATTACGGCAGCTCAAAAAGAAATAAAAAAAGCGTTTGGCATTAATAAGGATTTTCATTTTGAAAAGTTGGAGAAAGACACAGATTACTCTACTTTAGAGACAAAGGATCGAGAGGCAATTGTGTGGTTTAAAGCTGGAACCACAGATGTTAATGGCGTCTCGGCTACATATAAATTCGATGAGCTGACGAATATGTATCAAAAATATGTAGAGACTGCACGAAATCGGATTAAGGAAACGAATCTACATGATAATTTTCAAACGGTCAGTCTCTATAAAAACAAATCAGGAACAGGCATGTCTTTTTTGTCAGAAGATAACCAGCGCGTGCATGTTGATCTGAATACCAATAAAGTGACCGATTTCTATTTAGATTACAATCTGGGTAATGTGGATAAAAAGTTTGTGTCCATAGCTCAAAAAGCGTTAATGAAACTTTCAAATAAAAATGATTTCTCATTTAATCATGTAGAAAAGTTCTCCCATGAAAAAGAAGATATGTGGAGGTTCTCCAATAAGGAAGATAAGTATCACGACAAATATTCTGTTCAGATTGGAGAGAAAACAGGTCAAGTGTATAGTGTACGTTATGAAACTGATCGTTATAGTATCAAATCAAAAGACGAAGCAATGTCAGTGGGCAAACCGCTCATAAAAAACATAACTGGAATAGACGTTACTGGGTATAAGGTTGATGGTGGTGATCATTGGGGAGGCTATGTATTTCAGAGTCCGGGGAAAACAGCCGTATCTATATTTACTGATAGAGCGATTGATAGATCGGACGGTGGCAATGTTAGCGGTCTCCAAGTCCACGTTCGGTAAATAAGTAAAAGCTACTGACTAACATACATTGTCGGTAGCTTTTTTGTCCTTTAGGCAGCACTATTTTACTAATTCCTTTTGCATTTTTTTAGGAAGCTTATGAAAAACCAATTCATAAGAATGAGTAATCAGCTTCTCCCACAATTCAGTAGGAATATCGGCATCTAAATAAATAGAATTCCAATGACTTTTATTCAAATAGTAGCCAGGAATAATCCCCTCATATGTTTCTCTTAGCTGTTCGGCTCGAGCTGGATCACATTTTAAGGATAGGATAGGTTTTCCGTTAGAATCTCCACCAAGCATTGCAAACATTTTTCCTCCTACCTGATAACGATCTGCTTCCCATTCCACTTTGTAATCATGAACCGCTCCCGGGTGCTTCAGACAATAGGCTTCCAGTGTGAATTTTTCCATGATAAGCTCCTTTCTGCACGCATTTTTTCATTTGTTCAAGCCAGATTGCCAGAAGATAAAAGAAAAATACATCAAGTAGGAAAGTTGCTAATCTATAGATTGATAGGAAAATTTGTGAATTTACTTGTCACAATTGTTGTTATGACTTGTTTCAATATTGGGTACATTATATAATAAGTTTGCCATTGTTTGCTATCCTTGAACAGGTACATTATTTGCAAAGGGGTTGAACTGGGATGCAATGGGTTATGGATGTTACCATGTTTCTGATAACTCTGTTTATTTTGGCTGGAGTTTTTCGTTCATTTAAGGCGAGAAACAAGTTTGCAACAGCGTTTGGTTTGGTTTCATTAGCAGTATTTGTATACGCTGATTTCCTTATTCTTAAATTTGCAACAGTCGCGTAAATGTAAGTGGTTTCATCTCAAGAAGCTTTTGCTCCGGCAAAGCTTCTTTTTTTTGTGAATTTTTGTATGAGCTTTTTGAAGAGGGCCCCAATTATTTTAGACTAGTTCTTTTTCACGCATGATCAGGAAGTGGTTACGTCATACTAGGGATAGGAGGTGGAGTAATAGTGAGATGGAATTTGGGCAAGTCCTACTCCGTTCATATAAAGGGGATACTCATGTCAGATTCGAAAACCAAATGGCTATGTCAACGATTAAAAGCAGGACATATTGCCATGATTAATCATAGAAATCTGGATGTTACAGCGGCGGAAGAACTGATTGCATCTCAAGTAAGAGCCGTTATTAATCTCGCCCCCTTTTTAACAGGAGATTTTTTGACAGAAGGAGCCGCACGCCTTTTACAAGCAAACATAGCACTTTTTGAGATCGATTCTGCAATGAATGTTGCTAGCGATATACAAGAATTTTTAGAAGGAGAACAAGTAGAGATTGTGAATAATTGCTTGTATGCAATTCCTTCTGAAAAACAAAAACAAACCAAGATTGCCTTACGTCCATTTCTAATGCTAGATTACGAAGCTAGAGCTCAGCAAGCTATAAATCATGAGCATAAATATTATAATCAATTTCTAGCTAATACGTTAACCTTTGCCGAACAAGAAAAAAACCTCTTTACGGACGAACTTCCACTTCTCCCTATTCGTTCATCGTTTACTAATCGCTTTGTGGTTTTGGTTAACCGTGGTCCCTCTGCGCAAGACGATCTTCAATCATTGGCCTTTTTTATTAAGAAATGTCGCCCAATTCTACTTGCGGTTGATGGGGGAGCAGATGTCATCCTTCGTTGTGGTTGGACCCCCGATGTTATTCTAGGTGATTTAGACAGCGTTTCGGATCATGCTCTCTTTTCAGGAGCAGATATTATCCTGCATGCCTACCAAGATGGTACGGCGCCAGGGCGAAATCGGCTGGATAGGCTGGGAATTCCTTATTATGAATTGCCTGCACCTGGTACGAGTGAAGATGTTGCTATGCTAGTTGCCTATCAAGGTCAGGCTACTCGAATTATTACAATAGGGAGTCATACCAGTATGCAAGATTTTTTGGAAAAAGGGAGAAAGGGAATGGCTAGTACTTTTATCATTCGTACTCGTATTGGGCATAAACTAATTGACGCAAAAGGAATGCATTACTTGATACAGCAAAAAGAAAAGTTTAGACCTTCTGTGGGTACTGTAATAGCAAGTTCTCTGGGTTTGATCTCTTTGCTTCTATTCATGCATCCAACCATTCGAACTGTAGGACACATGCTCTGGTCGCATGTAAGTAGGGGAATGGTATGAGAGTCAGCGCGATTATTCCTGCCTTCAACGAGCAACATTGGATTGAGGGAACGGTTTCAACCTTGAGAGAATTAACCTTTATTCAAGAGCTCATTGTAGTCGATGACGGGAGCACTGATCAGACTGCCAAAATCGCAAGACCATGGGTTGATCAGCTCATTAGAATGCCTGAGAACGTTGGCAAAGGAGTTGCTTTACAAGCAGGCTGGGAGAGAGCTTCTGGTGATATTGTCTTATTTCTCGATGCTGATTTACAAGGGAGTGCACGTGAGGTGGACAAACTACTCGCACCTGTCGCTAGAAATGAATGTGATATGGCAATTGCTATTTTACCGAAAGCTCCCCATAAGTCCGGATTTGGTTTGGTTAAGAGGCTGGCTGACCAGGGAATTGTACAGATAACCCAGCAGAAGCTACAAGCTCCTTTATCTGGGCAAAGAGCATTAAGACGTGATTTGTTTTCCTGTGTTCGTTTTGTGGATTGTGGATTTGGGATTGAGGTAGCAATGACGATTGATATATTGCGAGCTGGATATCGAATCCAAGAAGTTCCGGTAGAATTTACACATCGTTATACAGCAAACAATATTCAGGGCTTTTTGCATAGGGGAAAAGAGTTCTGGCATGTGTACCGGACCCTTCAGCGCAAACGACGAGAGGAGGGGAATCATGAATAGTAGCACCGTACTGCTATTATCCTGTATTGCTATAATGTTACCCTTGATCTTACACGATGTGTTCTTTCTACGAGGAGTTAAATTACTGGAAAAACACGAGATTGTCAGACTAAATTATCAAGAGGAAATGATACCAACAGGCTGCGGATGGTTTTTATTTTTTTATATTACAAGTACATATGTGTTGCTATCTCTCTTATTTTTTGTGCGGCCTTCTTTAGACATTCCTTGGAAATTTGCCGTATTTTTTCTGTGTGGTTCTTTTGCTATTGCAGCGTTGGGCTGGCAGGACGATTGTACACACGATAAGTATATCAAGGGGTTCCGTGGACACTTGGGAGCGCTGGTTACAGAACGGAGAATGACCAGTGGTTTTTTAAAGGCTTGGGCAGGGGGCAACATTTCTCTAATTATTTGTCTGGGTTTGTATGACACAGTATTTGAAGTTCTGTTCCATACCATTTTGCTTGCACTGTCGATCAACCTGATAAATCTGTTTGATCTACGTCCGGGAAGGGCAAGTAAGGTTTTTTTACTCTTATTTATCCTTGTGCTAGTAGCTACTCCGTTATTTAGCGTGCCGATTTCTTGGGTATTTGTTTATCCCATCATCAGTGCTACACTCCTGTTGTTTTATCATGATGCAAAACGAATGGTGATGCTAGGTGATACAGGCTCCAACTATCTGGGGTTTATTTTAGGGTACACCTTAATTTGCACCACTCCACTAAAAATAAAAATTGTCTTTTTCTTTGTGTTTCTCGTATTGCATGTATTGGCGGAGCGTTATTCATTTACTACGTTTATTAGAGACCGACCACTTTTACACAAATTGGATCTGTTGGGCGGAAAAAAAGCCCCGCCTATAGATAGCGAAGCTTCCTACTCATCCTCTTCGTCAGGATCTCGTTTCATAAAGCGGGGTTGAACGCGATTACGTTTACGGTCATGATGTAAAACAAACCCCCCGATAAACGCTACGGGCACTACAAATAACAAGGCCCCTAAAGTAAATGGACCCCACAAAAATTGATTGATATCGGGATTAAAGTATTGATATAGAGTATCGCGCATCATTTTAAAGCCCCATCCCGCTATGACGGCAGGAATGACCATGATAAGCAATGCGACGATTCTTTGACTAAGCAACCAAGCCACATCCTTTTTGTAAAGGTTTGAATACTTTCTCATCATAAAACATCTGGGGGTGCTTGTCTAACCTACAAAATGCGATAAAATGTAAGTGGAAGATTCAGCCAAAGCAGCAAGCCTGAATGAAAGAGGTGGGTTTCGCATGCATAAAATTATTGTAGTAGGGGCTGGAAAAGGTGGTACGCTGCTCATTCACTTGTTATTGCAAATGGAAGGTGTTGAGCTGATAGCTGTGATTGACCACAATGCTGACGCTCCAGGCATACAAGTAGCCAACTCTCTAGGCATTCAGGTGGGGAGCGATTATGTTCCTTATTTGGCTCGGGATGTGGATTTGATTTTCGAAGCAACTGGCGATCCCCACGCCTACGATGACATTTTAAAAAGAAAGCGCGATGAAACTGTCTTAATACCAGGTAATTTTACGAGTATTATCATGAAGTTGATTAGAGAGCGAGAGAAGCTCATTCAGACCCTTCGCCAAAAACAACGAGAATATGATACCATGCTAAATTCTACGCATGATGCTATTATTGCTGTCAATGAAGAGGGGCTGGTAACGATTTTCAATCGAGCCAGTGAAAAGCTGATGGGACGAACAAAGGATGAAGTTATTGGTACACGGGCGGAACACACAATACCCAATACACGTTTGCATTGTGTTCTTACATCTGGTCAGCCGGAGATTAATCAGGAGCAGGCTTTAACGAAGGACACGCGCATTATTACCAATCGGGTACCTGTGCGAAATGATGCTGGGGATGTGGTCGGGGCTGTCTCTATCTTCCGAGATATTACGGAAATCATAGCATTACTTGAAGAGGTAACGGATCTCAAAGAATTGCAAAGCTTATTGCAAGGAATTTTGCACTCATCTGACGAGGCGATTTCCGTTGTGGATGGCGATGGTATAGGGCTATTAATCAATCCTGCCTATACGCGCATTACTGGCATGACTCCCGATGATGTGATCGGCAAACCAGCCACGGTGGATATTTCTGAAGGAGAGAGCATGCATATGCAAGTACTTCGGACGAAAAAACCAGTTCGAGGTGTTCGCATGAAGTTAGGGCCGATGCGTAAAGATGTCGTGGTAAACGTTGCACCAGTGTTGGTGAATGGGGAATTACGCGGTAGTGTAGGCGTTATTCATGACATATCCGAATTTAAGACCTTATCAGAAGAATTAGAGACGGCTAAAAGGATTATCCGTACACTGGAAGCCAAGTATACTTTCGATGATATTATTGGGGATAGTGAACCGATGAAAGGGGCTATCGAACAGGCTAAGCTGGCTGCCATGACTCCAGCTACTGTCATTCTGCGTGGAGAATCAGGGACAGGTAAAGAGTTGTTTGCCCATGCTATTCACAACGGAAGCTCACGTAAGTATAATCAATTTATTCGAGTCAATTGTGCATCCTTATCAGAGACGCTGTTGGAAAGTGAACTGTTTGGCTATGAAGAGGGAGCCTTCACTGGTGCTAAACGGGGTGGCAAACGTGGACTATTTGAAGAAGCAAGTGGAGGTACCATTTTTTTAGATGAGATTGGCGAGTTATCTATGGGTATGCAAGCTAAACTTTTGCGTGTATTACAGGAAAAAGAGATTATCCGGGTTGGTGGTACTAAAGCAATTCCTATCGATGTTCGCATTATTGCAGCTACGCATGTACATATGGAAACGGCCATCCAAGCCGGCAAATTTCGAGAAGATTTATATTATCGCTTGCATGTGCTACCGATTTATATTCCCCCCTTGCGTCAACGACAAGAGGATTTGGAACCGCTTGCTATCTTTTTGTTGCAAAAATTCAATCTTGAGTATGGTCGTCATGTTCAGCATATCAACAAATCAACACTGGATGGGCTAAAAGGGTATCGTTGGCCAGGTAACGTTCGTGAGCTTGAAAATATTTTGGGACGAGCTATTATTCACATGAAATTTACTGAAGTCGAGATCATGCCACATCATTTGCCACCCTTGGAACGCACTCATGTTCCGCAAGGTGAGTCAACGCAGCAAAAGCCAGCTAGTAGGGAGAATAGAACCTTAAAACAAGCTGTCGAAGAAGCAGAAAAACAATGTATTTTACAAGAGTTACAAAAGGCAAAAGGCAATCGAACGGAAGCAGCTAAGCAATTAGGTGTATCATTACGTAATCTGTATTATAAAATGGAGAAACTAGGCATTTTAGAAACGAATCCACAAGAAGGTTTGTGAATATCTGCAAAATTTTGCGTGCAAAGGATTGCAAAGTTATGCAAAATATTTCATCATAGAGAAAGTGAAACCGTGTTGTTCACATCCTCTCCACCAATTGTTCACAATCATCTTATGGGTTGGCATGCTTATTGCTTTAGTAAGTAGGTAGGTTGTGTAAGCGAATTCAAGAAATGACAACAAACCCCAAAAATCGTTATACAAAAATCGTTATAGAATAGAAACAGCAGGAGGGCTACTCATGAAAATCTTTGATTATCTGCAAAAATACGATTACGAACAATTGGTGCTTTGCCAGGATGAAACTTCCGGATTAAAAGCAATTATTGTGATTCATGATACAACGCTTGGACCAGCTTTGGGTGGTACTCGTATGTGGATGTACAATTCTGAAGAAGAGGCAATTGAGGATGCGCTTCGTTTGTCTCGTGGTATGACGTACAAAGCTGCAGCAGCAGGACTTAATTTGGGTGGCGGAAAAGCGGTTATCATTGGCGATCCGCGTAAAGATAAGAGCGAAGAATTATTCCGTGCGTTTGGTCGTTTCGTTCAAGGTTTAAACGGACGTTATATCACGGCTGAGGATGTAGGCACGACTGTAGCTGACATGGATTTAATTTATCAAGAAACAAATTATGTAACAGGTGTATCTCCAGCATTTGGATCTGGTGGTAATCCTTCTCCAGTAACGGCGTACGGTGTTTATCGTGGGATGAAAGCAGCGGCAAAACGCGGCTTTGGTCATGATGATCTCTCCGGTAAAACGATTGCTGTTCAAGGGGTAGGTAACGTTGCTTACAACTTGTGCCGCTATTTGCATGAAGAAGGGGCAAACCTGATTGTAACAGATATTAACATGGAAAATGTTCAACGCGCGGTAGTAGACTTTGGTGCGAAAGCGGTAGGAGTCAATGAAATCTTTGGCGTTGAATGTGATATCTTCTCTCCTTGCGCACTGGGCGCAATCATCAATGATGACACGATTCCGCAATTCAAAGCGAAAGTAATTGCGGGAGCGGCTAATAACCAGTTGAAGGAAGAACGCCACGGTGACACTATTCAGGAAATGGGCATCGTCTATGCGCCTGACTATGTAATTAACGCAGGTGGTGTCATCAACGTAGCGGATGAATTGCATGGATACAACCGCGAACGTGCGATGAAAAAAGTAGAAACCATTTACGATAACATGAACCGCGTGTTTGAAATTGCCGATCGCGATAATATTCCAACATACAAAGCGGCTGACCGTATGGCAGAAGAGCGTATTGCGCGTTTAGCAAAATCTCGTAACACGTTTTTGCGTGATCCAAAATCAAACTTGCCAAAGTAAGAATCACTTGACTGAAAAAAGCATTGGTAGTACGGTAGTGCAAGAATGTTTATTGATTCTTGTACTGCCTACACTACCTACTTCATGCCAAAAACGTTATAACTAGAAGGCAGAACAAATGAGTAAAGAGTAGGAGTTGGACCATTTATTGACACATCCAGCTCCTTTTTTAGTACCAGGTCATGGAATGTGGTATAATGTGTCTCGGTAAGGCAAAAGCAACACACAGCTACTACAGGGTAAAGGAGATGTGAACATGTCCCAAGAATTTGATCTTGTCGTGCTTGGTGGAGGAATTGGCGGCTATGTGGCGGCGATCCGTGCCACACAATTAGGCATGTCGGTTGCCATCGTAGAAAAAGATAAAATGGGTGGAACGTGTCTGCACCGCGGATGCATACCTTCCAAAGCATTATTGCGTAGCGCCGAGGTTTTTGCCACGATCAAGGAAAGTGAGAAATACGGGGTACGTACGGGGAGTGTTGAGCTAGATTTTGGACTGGTCCAACAACGTAAACGCTCGATTACAGATCAGTTGCATAAAGGCGTAGAATACTTGATGAATAAAGGAAAAATCAAAATATATCAAGGATTTGGTCGTGTGATGGGACCAAGCATTTTTTCTCCGCAAGCGGGTGCTGTACGCATCGAGACAGCGGATGGTGAACAAGAAATTATCGTTCCTCGCTTTTTATTGATTGCGACTGGTTCTAGACCGCGATTGTTACCAGGCCTAAACATAGATGGGATACATATAATGACGAGTGACGAAGCGTTGGAAATGGAGCAATTACCAGCCTCCATGATCATCGTTGGCGGTGGTGTTATTGGTATCGAATGGGCTTCTTTGTTAAGTGATTTTGGTGTGGATGTGACCGTAATTGAGTACGGGGATCGCATTTTGCCAACTGAAGATGCTGATATCAGTAAGGAATTAACCCGCATACTTAAAAAACGGAAAGTAAAAATAGTGACAAATGCAAAAGTGATGTCTGAAAGTGCTCATACGGCAGAAGGTCAAGTAAGTGTACAAGCGGAAGTAAATGGGGGCATGCAAACCTTTACGGCTGAAAAAATGCTCTTGTCTGTCGGACGTCAAGCTAATGTAGAGAATCTAGGCATAGAAGCAACGGAGATTAATGTAGAGAAGGGTCAAATTGTCGTGAATGCTACTTATCAAACAGCTGAACCGCATATTTATGCAGTAGGAGATGTGATCGGTGGGATTCAATTGGCGCACGTAGCTGCTCACGAAGGCATTTTGGCAGTTGAACATATGAATAACCACTTAATTGAGCCGCTTGATCCGACGAAGGTCTCTAAATGCACCTACAGTCGTCCCGAAGTAGCAAGTGTGGGTCTAAGTGAGACAGAGGCTAAGCAACAAGGCTATAGTGTTAAAACAGGGAAATTTAGTTTTAAATCATTAGGAAAAGCATTGGTTTTTGGAGAAAACGATGGCTTTGTTAAACTGGTTGTCGATGAGAAAACCAATGATGTACTTGGTGTTCACATGATTGGACCGCATGTTACTGAAATGATTTCAGAAGGAGCGTTAGCGCGCGTACTTGATGCGACCCCTTGGGAGATCGCCCATACGATTCATCCGCATCCGACTTTGTCAGAAGCCTTTGCGGAAGCGGCTCTGGATGTTGAAGGTCTAGCTATTCATTCTTAAATGCAGGGAGGAAACCTCATGACAAACAATCGTCATCAGGCTGTGGGTTTAACCGATGAACAAGTGATGGAAATGTATCGTTTCATGCTCTTGTCGAGAAGAGTGGATGAGCGTTTATGGCTGTTAAACCGTGCTGGGAAAGTTCCATTCGTTATTTCCTGCCAAGGTCAAGAAGCCGCTCAGGTTGGGGCCGCTTTTGCTTTTGATAAACAGAAGGATTATTTATGCCCGTACTATCGTGATTTTGGAGCGGTTATGGTCTTTGGTCAAACAGCTCGTGACACGTTGCTGTCTGCTTTTGCAAAAGCTGAGGACCCAAACAGTGGTGGTCGTCAAATGCCAGGTCATTTTGGTGGCAAGAAGTATCGTATTCTAACAGGATCTAGTCCGGTTACCACACAAGTGCCACATGCTGTAGGAATTGCTTTGGCAGGTCGAATGACGGGTGAAAATCATGCCGTTTTCACTTCTTTTGGGGAAGGTTCTAGCAACCAAGGTGATTTCCATGAAGCAGCTAACTTTGCGGGTGTTCACAAATTGCCGGTTATTTTCTTCTGTGAAAACAATAAGTATGCCATTTCTGTACCATTGAAAAAGCAATTGGCTTGCGAAAGTGTGGCAGATCGGGCTATCGGTTATGGATTCCCTGGGGTTAGCGTAGATGGTAACGATCCTATTGAGGTTTATCGTGTGATGAAAGAAGCGGTTGATCGAGCAAAAGCTGGAGAAGGTCCTACTTTGGTGGAGGCTGTAACCTATCGTCTTGTGCCTCATTCAAGTGACGATGATGATCGCGTATACCGTGACCGTGGAGAAGTGGACGAAGCGAAAAAGCAAGATCCAATCATTACCTTTGCCCAGTATTTAAAAGAGGTAGGCCTCTTAACGGATGAGTCAGAGTCCGCTCTTTCTAGCGAAGTGCAGGCAATCGTGGATGAAGCAACGGAATACGCAGAACAAGCATCATATCCAGCGCCAGAATCTACATTGACGCACGTATACGGATCGTAAGGGGGAGTTAAGATGGCAGTCATTTCTTTTATTGATGCAATTACCATGGCGATGAAGGAAGAAATGCGTCGCGATCCCAAAGTATTTCTGTTGGGAGAAGACGTAGGGGTACGCGGAGGTGTGTTCCGTGCGTCCAACGGGATGATTGAAGAGTTCGGGGAGCAACGTGTTATGGATACTCCTTTAGCTGAATCAGCTATCGTTGGTGTGGCGATCGGAGCAGCAGCGGTAGGCATGCGTCCTATTGCAGAAATACAATTTGCAGATTTCATATTGCCAGCGGTGAACCAAATTGTTTCCGAGGCAGCTAAAATGCGTTACCGTTCCAACAATGATTGGAATTGCCCACTGACTGTGCGAGCTCCATTTGGTGGAGGAGTTCATGGAGCTTTGTACCATTCTCAATCCTTAGAAGCAATGTTTACTAACGTTCCAGGGTTAAAGGTAGTAGTACCTTCTACCCCTTATGATGCAAAAGGATTATTAAAAGCAGCTATCCGTGACGAGGATCCAGTTCTGTTTTTTGAACATAAGCGTTGCTATCGCTTGATTAAAGGTGAAGTGCCTGAAGAGGATTACACAGTACCTATCGGCAAGGCTGATGTGAAGCGAGAAGGAGAAGATATTACTGTCATCTCTTATGGTCTTACCTTGCATTTTGCTTTGCAAGCGGCAGAAAAGCTAGCTCAAGAAGGTATTTCTGCTCATATCCTTGACCTGCGTACGCTTTATCCGCTTGACAAGGAAGCAATCATAGAAGCAGCATCCAAAACAGGTAAAGTGTTAATCATCCATGAAGACAACAAAGAAGGCGGAGTTGGTGGCGAAGTAGCTGCTATTATCGCAGAGCATTGCTTGTTTGATTTGGATGCGCCAATCAAGCGCCTTTGTGGACCGGATGTACCGGCAATGCCATACAGCCCGCCGATGGAGAAATTCTTTATGTTAAGTCCAGAAAAGGTATTGGAAGCAATGCGTGAACTAGCGCACTTCTAGGCAAAGGGAGGACGAACCATGGCAACGAATGTACTCATGCCACAATTGGGCGAGAGCGTTACAGAAGGTACCATTACTAAATGGCTTGTTAATGTGGGCGATGTGGTCAACAAGTATGATCCATTAGCTGAAGTAAATACAGATAAAGTAACAGCGGAAGTACCGTCCACTGTATCCGGACGAATTAAGGAGATTGTGGTTCCTGAAGGAGAAACGGTTAGTGTTGGTACGTTGATACTTTATATAGAAGAAGAGGGAGCGGGGAGTGCCAGCAACTCAACTGGTAGCGTGGAAGCTAGCTTGCAAGAGTCTGCAACATCAACAGCTCCACAAGCTCCAAAAGCTACCCAAACTACACCATCTTCTACAGATAATGTTTCTATGGCAAGTGCAAGTGAGACGCAATCCGGTAGTAAACAACGATATTCCCCTGCTGTGATGCGTCTTGCTCAGGAGCATAATATTGACCTAACCCGTGTCATAGGAACAGGCTCAGAAGGGCGTATTACGCGTAAAGATGTACAAAAGGTAATAGACCATGGTGGATTACTACAAGCAACCGATACGAGCAAGTTGATGAATAGTCAACTAGCTACTACTTCTCAACCTTCTACAATGGTAGCAGGTAGTTCACAAGTATCATCTGCGCCAGTAACTCAGCAGTCCAATAGCATCAGAATGGCGTCATCTTCTGCTCCAAGTCAAGTATTTGTAGCACAGGGGGATCAGATTATTCCTGTAACGCCTGTTCGTAAAACGATAGCATCTCGCATGGTGCAAAGTAAGCATGAATCACCGCACGCATGGATGATGGTTGAAGTGGATGCAACGAATCTAGTTACTTTCCGTAATAGCGTCAAGGATGAATTTAAGAAAAAAGAAGGCGTGTCCTTAACGTTCCTGCCATTCTTTATTAAAGCAGTGGTGGAGGCTTTAAAAGAGTTTCCTATGCTTAACTCATCGTGGGCTGGCGATCAAATCATTGTTCGTAAAAATGTGAACATCTCTATCGCGGTGGCGAGCGACGATGCTTTATTTGTACCAGTGATTAAAGATGCTGATCAAAAATCAGTGTATGGCATTGCAAAATCAATTGAAGATTTGGCCTCCCGAGCACGAGCAGGCAAATTAACTATGGACGATATGAGTGGCGGAACCTTTACGGTAAACAATACTGGTTCCTTTGGTTCCGTGTTATCTCAACCAATTATTAACGCACCTCAAGCGGCGATTATGAGCGTGGAATCCATCGTGAAACGTCCAGTGGTCATTAACGATATGATTGCTGTTCGCTCCATGGTTAACCTATGCTTATCCTTAGATCATCGCGTTTTGGATGGTCTGGTATGTGGACGATTCCTACAAAGTGTGAAAGAAAAACTGGAAGCAATTGGCCCAGAAACTAAGGTTTATTAAGCCTTAATGTAATGGTAAAAATGAGGAAGATAGGTAATCTTCCTCATTTTTTTTGCTTTTTTATGTAACTTTTTCACGATTTGTTCGTATAATTAATGGGTACTATTTTAAAATGCCTTAAAGTTATCAACAACTTTGTCCTATTACCTATACTATTATTGGTATACTAAAGGGAGTTGTAATTTTCCAAAGGCAAAAAAAATAGAGAGTGAACAGGAGGAGAATTATGAATAAACAACTAAAGAGAGGCGCATTCCTACTGCTAGCATCGACTCTAGCAATTACACCTTTGGTCTCTGTTCCACAGAGTACATATGCTGCGAAAAGTTTGTCTGTGGATGCAAAAGATACGAAAACAGACAAGACAACGACCTACACCCTTGAATTCGAAGCAGAAGACGATTTGAAAAAGGGGGCTAAAATCACTGTAGATTTTGGTACAGATTTTGGTTTAAGAGACGTTGATGAAGATTCGATCAAAGTGAATGGTAGTACACCACAAGATGTATCTGTTAGCAAGGGCAAAATTACTATTAAAATCGGTAAAAAAATTGATGATGGCGACGATGTAGAAATTATTATCAAAGATGTCGTTAATCCCGAAGATGACGATGAATACGACATTACTGTAGACGATGGCGAAGGAAAAGCAAAAGATTCGATTAAAATTGGAAAAAGCAGCTCTTCTTCTAAAAGCGGTACGGAGAAAAATGCATTCTCCGTTGACTTGGGAAGTAAATATCCAGATGAAAAAACATCCCTCGAAATTTCCCGAATCGATTTAAACGACAAGTTAGATGATTCTAAATATGTAGAAGTGACATTCCCTAACTCAAGCATGGTACCTAGCAAAATGAGCACAAGCGATGTTGAATTAAATGGATATTCACCAAAAGATGTTACGATCTCTGGTCGAACAGTTAAAATTAAGCCTAGTTCCAAAGCGGACGGAGATAGCAAGCTAACAATCAAATTCAACAAAGATGCTGGTATCAAAAATCCTTCTTCCGGTGACTCTTACAAAGTAGAAGTAGATTATAAAAATACGACCTATGTTTCTAAAGAGTTTGAAGTGAAAAAAGGATCTTCTTCTGTAGATGGTGATTACAGTGTAACTCTTTCTGACAGCAATGCAGGAGCGCGCACAAGTTTGTCCATGGAAGTGAAATTAAAGGATGATCTTAGAAGCGGCGATGATATCATAGTAGAATTCCCTACCCAAGATATGGTGCCTGGTTTCATTTTTAGCACTTCTGTCACAATCAACGGAACACTTGTGAGAAATGTTGGTGTATCTGGCCGTACAGTAACCTTGTCAACACCTTACAACTTCTCTAGTACAGATCGTGCGCGTATCGAATTCAAAAACGACGCGTTCATTAAAGTACCTACATCAGCAGGTAACTATGATCTGGCTGTAAAATATAGGGATACAACCTATCGTTCTAAATCGTTTACTGTAGCAACTGGAGGAGTAACACCAACGAATCCGACTAATCCAACGGTTCCTGCAATTCCTGTTAATAACAGCACAGCTACAGTAACACTAGGCAAGCCTAATCCTAACGCAATTACTGGTATGACTGTAGGCATTAAAGCACTAGGCGTTGGTCTTAGCACAGCAGATTATATTGAAGTTGTTATGCCAACATCTTTCCGTATACCTACAACTATACCTACAACAGCAGTGACTGTTAATGGCACATATCCAAGCTATGTTGGTACTCGTGGACAAAACTTGGTTATCTACCCAGCAGTTAACCTGCCAGCTGGTCAAGCGGTAAGCGTATCTATTAATGAAAATGCAAAAATCCAAACACCAGGTGCATCTAACATTTACAATGTAGGTGTTTATACATCAGCAGAAAAGAACCCATTGTTCATTCGTCAAGTAACGGTTGGTGCACAAAACGGGATCAGCTTCAAAATAGGAACAGCATCTTTTAAAACGCAAGGTAAAACATTCCCGTTGGCTGTAGCACCTTACACGTTGAATGGTAATACGATGGTACCTGCAACATTTGTGCGTGATGGTTTGAAAGTAAGCACAACATACACAAAAGCAGCTGCTACTGTAAAACATGGCAACACAACGATGACCTTCAAAGTAGGCTCAAACGTTGTCAACATCAATGGTAAGAACTACACAATGCCAGCTGCTGTACAATTGAAAAACAACGTACCAATGTTACCAATTCGTACAATCACTGACAACTTGCGCTTCAACTTATCATGGGATAATGCTTCTTCCAGCGTCATGATCTTTAAATAAGACTTATAGCATATTAAAACACCCCCAGTACAGAGATGAGTAGCCAATTGCTTCCATCTCTACTGGGGGTGTTTTTTCAGTTTTTCAAATATGTTTCTTCTATACGTACTGAAGAACCATCGGAACAACAAGAGCCAGTACAAGAATAATGACCAAGATCTTGGCGATGGTAGATTGATGTTTCAATATAGACAGCTCCTTTTCATTTGTTCAATGAAGTGATACAAGGCTTTACGTGTACCTAGTTATGCAAAGCCAAGTTTTCTAAACATGAATTTGATTTGTTAAATGTACAAATGCTAATACCGTTGATTGAAAAACGGCGAGGCTATGCTAGAATAAAATGGAGGAGAATTCTTAATTTTTCCATTATGCTGGCATTGGGGGAGAACACGTGTCTGATCATAATTTTACCCAAATCTATCAGGACTGGCAACAACGGTTGAACCAGCGGCTCGAAAAAATACCGGAACGTAAGCAAAGATTTTCCACTTCTTCTGATTTGGAAGTCGAGCGGCTTTATCTGCCAAAAGAAGTGGACCAATCATATATGGACCAAATCGGTCTTCCTGGGGAATATCCATATACCCGCGGCGTTCAACCTACTATGTTTCGAGGTCGCTTTTGGACGATGCGTCAGTATGCTGGGTTTGGGTCAGCAGAAGAGACAAATAAACGGTTTCGCTACCTGTTAGAACAGGGACAGACTGGACTTAGCGTAGCGTTTGACCTACCTACACAGATTGGCTATGACTCCGATGACTCCATGTCGGTGGGAGAAGTGGGCAAGGTTGGCGTTGCAATTGACACCTTGGAAGATATGGAGACGTTATTACAAGGCATTCCACTTGATAAAGTAAGTACCTCTATGACCATTAACGCACCAGCTTCCGTGCTATTAGCTATGTACATCGTTGTAGCAGAGAAACAAGGAACGCCACCGCATGCTTTAAGCGGTACGATTCAAAATGACATTTTAAAGGAGTACATCGCCAGAGGAACATATATTTTTCCACCGCAGCCATCTATGCGCCTAATTACAGACATTTTCTCTTACTGTGCGGAGCATGTGCCTAAATGGAACACCATTAGCATAAGCGGCTATCACATAAGAGAGGCAGGTTCCAGTGCAGTGCAAGAGGTAGCTTTTACATTGGCGGATGGAAGGGCTTATGTAGAGGCTGCACTTCAAGCGGGCCTTGATATTGATCTTTTTGCTCCACAATTATCTTTCTTTTTTAATGCACATAATCATTTCTTTGAAGAAGTCGCAAAATTTAGAGCTGCAAGAAGAATCTGGTCAAATCTAATGAGAAACACTTATGGTGCAAAACAACCAAAATCTTGGCAGTTCCGTGTTCATACACAAACAGGCGGATCCACATTAACCGCACAGCAACCAGATAATAATATCGTTCGGGTTACCTTGCAGGCATTGGCAGCTGTATTAGGTGGCACGCAGAGTTTGCATACCAATTCCCGCGACGAAGCACTTGCTTTACCAACAGAGGATTCTGCACGTATTGCCTTGCGCACCCAGCAGATTATAGCCCATGAAAGCGGTGTTACAGATACGGTTGATCCATTGGCAGGCTCGTACTACGTGGAAGCATTAACAGATGAAATCGAAGAAGGCGTTCTTGCTTATATGGACAAAATCGAGAAGATGGGTGGCGCTGTAGCCGCTGTTGAAGCAGGTTATATGCAGCGGGAGATACACAAGCAAGCCTATGAAACACAACGTAATATTGAGTCTGGCGAAGAAGTAGTAGTGGGGATGAATCGTTTTACTTTAGAGCATGAGACTCAACCGGAACTTTTACGAGTTGATCCGTCGATAGGGAAAAAACAGACAGAGCGGCTTAGAGACCTACGCAATCGTAGAGATCACACTTTAGTTGATCAAACGCTCGCTCGATTAAAGGTAGCAGCAGAAGGTACAGATAATTTGATGCCCCATATTCTCGACTGTGTGCGCGTATATGCCACGATTGGAGAAATCTGTGGCGTTTTGCGTCAGGTTTTTGGAGAGTATCGAGCGGTTTAATCTCATCGAAGGAGGAGAGCCAACTATGAAACAGAAAATACGCGTATTAGTAGCAAAGCCAGGCTTGGATGGTCATGATCGAGGAGCGCTCGTGATTGCCCAATCCTTGCGGGATGCAGGGATGGAGGTCGTTTACACAGGCTTGCGACAGACTCCTGCACAAATTGTACATGCAGCGATTCAGGAGGATGTGGACTTTATTGGGTTATCTTGTTTATCTGGTGCTCATAATGAGTTATTTCCTGAAGTGATTCGCTTGCTACGGGAGCAACAGGCTGAAGATATCATGGTATTTGGCGGAGGAGTTATTCCGCAAGAGGATATTCCTTTTTTAAAAGAGCATGGGGTTGCTGAAATTTTTACACCAGGCACGCCAACTCAGGTAGCTGTAGATTTTGTTCGAAGTCAGGCAAGGCCTAAAAGGGATAGTTGGGTAGAGACTCCAAAGCGAATTGCTCATATAGGTATTGCAGTCCAATCAATTGAAGCGGTACTTCCCTTCTACACTCAACAATTAGGCTTACAGCTTAAGGGCAGAGAAAAAGTGGAGTCAGAACAGGTAGAGGTTGCATTTCTGCAAATCGGGGAAACCAATCTAGAACTATTAGAGCCACTCTCCCCAGAAAGCCCGATCGCTACCTTTATTACCAAACGAGGCGAGGGTATTCATCATATTGCTCTGGATGTTGATGATATACAAGAACGATTACGTCAGTTTAAACAACATGGTGTGCAGCTCGTTCATGAACAGGCTAAGCAAGGCGCACATGGAGCACAAATTGCCTTTTTACATCCAAAAGCAGCGAATGGCGTATTGTTCGAGCTATGTCAGTACGAACAGCAAAAGGGGGAACTGGCAGATGAATAATGACATATACGCTAAGATTGACGAGCTTTACGAGCGGAAAAATAAAGTGGAGTTGGGCGGTGGAGATGAACGAATCGAAGCCCAGCATAAGCGGGGGAAGCTGACTGCTCGTGAAAGAATTGATCTGTTAGTAGATACAGGAACTTTTGTAGAGCTACAGCCGTTCGTAAAGCATCGTAGTCATTTGTTTGGTTTGGATCGCTTGGAAGCACCTGGAGAGGGAGTCGTGACAGGATATGGTAAAGTTCATGGGCGAATGATCTATGTGTTTGCCCAAGATTTTACTGTATTTGGCGGTGCATTAGGTGAAATGCACGCTAAGAAAATTGCCAATATTATGGATTTGGCTGCAAAAAATGGAGCTCCCATTATAGGTTTAAATGATTCTGGAGGAGCTCGTATCCAAGAAGGGGTAGTCTCTCTAGATGGCTACGGGCATATATTCTATCGTAATTCTATCTATTCAGGTGTTATTCCGCAGATTTCTGTTATTCTTGGTCCTTGTGCAGGAGGTGCCGTCTATTCGCCTGCTATTACAGATTTTGTGTTCATGGTAGAGAAGACCTCACAGATGTTTATCACCGGTCCCAAGGTAATTGAAACCGTGACGGGAGAGAAGATTTCCAGTGAAGATCTTGGGGGAGCAAAGGTTCATTCCAGTATAAGTGGAGTGGCTCATTTTACGTCGGAAACGGAGGCGGAAGTCCTGGAAGAAGTCCGTCGTTTGTTGCAGTTTTTGCCCCAAAATCACCGTGAAGAGCCTCCAGTTATCCCGTTTAATGGGGAGGAAGGTAATTGGCTGGAAGAGATGCTCGACATTGTCCCAGTCGCTGGAACGAAAGTATATGATGTGAAAAAGGTACTCACCCTTATCGTTGACGATGGCGATTTTATGGAGATTCAATCACAGTTTGCACGAAATGTAGTAGTTGGTTTTGGGCGTCTAAAAGGCCAGCCTGTAGGTTTCATTGCTAATCAGCCCAAAGTGATGGCAGGTGGACTTGACATTGATTCCTCTGATAAATTGGCACGTTTTATCCGTACATGTGATTGCTTTAAAATTCCGTTAGTTACCTTTGTTGACGTGACAGGCTTTTTCCCCGGAGTAAATCAGGAGCACGGAGGCATTATTCGGCATGGGGCTAAAATTTTGTTTGCGTACTCAGAAGCAACTGTACCAAAAATTAGTGTCATTACTCGCAAAGCATACGGTGGTGCTTATGTAGCGCTTAATTCCAAAGCGATCGGTGCAGATGTGGTATATGCTTGGCCTAATGCTGAGATAGCGGTAATGGGTCCGGAGGGGGCAGCTAATGTCATTTTCGCTAAAGAAATCGAGAAAAGTGAAGATGCTCTGGGTACAAGACAACAGAAAATTACTGAATATCGTGAAAAATTCGCCAATCCTTATGTAGCAGCTGAGCATGGCATGGTAGATGATATTATTGATCCACGGGAGACACGAAAATATCTCATTCATTCCCTGGACATGCTAAAGACAAAACAAGAAGAGAGACCGGCTAAAAAACATGGTAATATTCCATTGTAATTCCTGTGAATAGGAAAGAAAAAAGTTCTGCCTGGAATAGTACAGACTTACTTTTTTACGGTATACTAAATAGTGATACATAGAGAATTGGGAACGGAGGAAATCAATGTGATTAATCAAGAACGTATTCTTGCAGAGTTTTTGGAACTAGTCCAAATTGACAGTGAAACAAAAGAAGAAGCAGTGATTGCCGAAGTATTGAAGGATAAATTAGCGAGCTTGGGCTTTTCTGTAGAGGAAGATGATGTTGCCTCAAAAACAGAACATAGCGCGAACAACCTGTTTGCTACCCTAGAAGGTACTGCAAAGGGTACTGCTATTCTGTTTAGCAGTCACATGGATACCGTCGTTCCAGGTAAAGGTGTAAAGCCTTCTATTAAAGATGGTTATGTGGTAACGGATGGCACGACGATTCTGGGTGCTGATGACAAAGCAGGTATCGCTGCGATCTTTGAAGCGATCCGTACGTTAAAAGAACAGAACTTACCTCATCCATCTATTCAGGTTGTATTGACCGTAGGCGAGGAATCTGGCCTAGTGGGCTCCCGTCATATGGATGCAAGCAAGTTAAAGGCAGAGATGGGCTTCATTTTGGATTCCACAGGTAAAGTGGGCGAGATCGTCAAGGCTGGAGCTGGTCAATATCGCGTTGTTACCAAAATTCATGGAAAAGCTGCTCATGCTGGCGTTAATCCGGAAGATGGTGTGAGTGCTATCACTGTTGCTAGCAAGGCTATTTCGCGTATGCCGCTTGGACGTATTGACGAAGATACGACTGCAAACATTGGTCGTTTTGAAGGTGGTCGTGCCTACAATATCGTAACAGATTACGTAGAGATTTGGTCAGAGGCACGCAGTATGGTAAATGAAAAGCTAGAAGTACAAGTGAAGAAAATGACGAGTGCATTTGAGGAAGTCGCTTCCGAACTAGGGGCTACTTGCGAAAATGATGTGAAGTTTATGTATTCCGGCTATAAATTTGATGAGAGCACCCCTGTGTTGCAAAAGGCGATTGCCGCTGTTAAGCGCGTAGGTCGTGAGCCGAAACTAACAAGTAGTGGTGGCGGTAGCGACGGTAACGTATTTAACGGACACGGTATCCCTTCTGTTAACTTTGGTATCGGGTATGAAGAGATACATACAAAAAATGAACGGATGCCTATAGAAGAATTGTACAAGGCGTCTGAATTGGTACTAGCTGTTATCGCTGAGTGTGTAGAATAAAGCAGAAGATGAAGAGAGTTTGGCTATGGTGCCAAGCTCTTTTTTGTCGTATCAGAAAGTTTGAAGAACAAAGAGCATATGCATGTATCAAGCGCAGTTCCATCTTTGATTTTCCTAATGAAATGAAAATAATGGGGATGAAGATGATGCAACAAATGATGGCGGGACATATTCTTGCATGTGTGGAGCAACGGAGGGGACTTACTGAAGTAGTGGTCCAACGAGCAGATGGTATAACACAACGTGCTATTTATTATGGATATCATGACGATCTATGGGTAGGGCAAACGGTGTTACTTAATGTGACAGCGACGAAATTAACATTAGGAACAGGTGGAACAGACTTCATTGTGGCTCAGGAACCTTTTTGTAATAGGGAACATTACCCAACAAAATACGGGCATATTATGAAAATGCGCTATACTCCTTTGCAGGTGGCAGTAGATTCGTTGGAGGAACAAGCGAGCCCGTATCATGAGCTATTTATGCAGGAGGATTTGTCTTTAGCCGGTAGCCTGGTGATTGTTGCAGAGCTACATAGTATGCTGCCTGCTTTGTGCATCAGATTAAAAGAATTGATGCCGGAAGCACGTATTGTGTATGTAATGACGGATCATGCCGCACTGCCAATCTCACTTTCACAGCATGTCCACTGGCTTGTAAGCAATAACTATTTACAGGCTACGATTACTACTGGTCAAGCTTTTGGGGGGGATGGAGAGTGCGTCAATACCGTGACAGGCTTATTAGCGGCTAAACATGTATATCAGGCTGATTGGATTATTTGTGCATCGGGACCTGGGGGAGTAGGTACTGGTACGCCTTATGGCTTTACAGGATTGCAAATAGCCGATGTTTTACACCATGTGGATATATTAGGAGGGGCACCGCTTTTTTTGCCGAGAATTAGTTTTGGAGATAGGCGAGACAGGCACCATGGAATTAGTCATCATACAACGACCTTGTTAAAGCGATTTATGCTTCGTCCTATTATTCTACCTATACCCGTGTTTGGAGATGAGCGTGATCAACGCATAGATCAGCAGGTAGAGCAGTCATCCTTGTCACGAAAACATATCATCCTAAGAGAAAGAGCAGGGACGGTATCTGATCTTGCTAGCTTGTATGAGCGACACCACTTAGTGAATCTTTCCTCGATGGGGCGAAATTGGAAAGAAGATCCAAGTCCTTTTCTAACAGCAGATGCAATGGCAAAAGCCGCCTACTGGATACGGCAGCTTATAGAAAAGGTGTGAGTTTTAGGTTATTGTTTATTCGTTTGTTGTAAATAGGCCTGTAACGTGATGGGCTGCACAGATAATTCTCGCAGAGCGGCCTGTATTTCGTTTGCTTTACCGACTAAACGTATTTGTTTCAGATCTGTATATAACTTCATCTAAGATTTCCCCCTCGTATCTTAGTAATAGCAGTAGCTGCTACCTGTACAACCGAACAACTTTCTTTTGCAAGTGCTTCTCCAAAGAACCGCCGTCCACCTAACGAGAATGAGTTTTGAGGTCTACGGTTCAAGGGGAGTTTTTGAGAAAGGGTTGTACAAGCTGTTCTTGATGCTAAGATATGGAGAGTGGTTTAAATGTAGAACTAAAAATCAGGCTGTTCAAGAAATAAAGAGGTATTTCATGATAAGTATGTTCTACAACAGACAGTCACAAAACATTGTTAATTTAAGGAGGAACCATCCATGATACAAGCTCAGCACGATTCGTTATATGAAAAAACGATCTCTACGAAAAAAATCTATGATGGCAAAATTATTTCGGTTCAGGTCGATGAGGTAGAATTACCAAATGGCCATACATCTCAGCGAGAAATTGTTAAACATCAAGGCGCCGTAGCTGTTATGCCGATCACGGAGGATGGGAAACTGATTGTCGTACGTCAATTTCGTAAGCCATTGGAGCGCTCGATTGTAGAAATTCCTGCTGGCAAGTTAGAGCGGGGAGAAGATCCACTAGAATGCGCTAAACGTGAATTGGAAGAAGAAACGGGCTACAAAGCCAAGGAATATAAACATATCAGTTCGTTTTATACCTCTCCGGGGTTTGCGGATGAATTATTACACCTATATATGGCTACAGGACTGACTGCAGGAGAGTGTAATCCTGATGAAGATGAATTTGTTGAGGTTATGTACGTGACACTAGAAGAAGCTAGACAACTGCACGAAGCTGGGGAGATTCGAGACGCTAAAACCGTTCTTGCGTTATTTGTTTTGGAAAATGAGCGTATGAATCAGCGCTTGTAGTTATGCTAACATCTATTTTTGCAGATTTACATATTCACATTGGCGGAACAATGTCAGGTAAAGCGGTTAAAATCACGGCCTCCCGAAAAATGACTCTACAAAGTATTTTGGAGGAGGCTTCCGAGCGTAAAGGGATGGAAATAATTGGTGTTATTGATGCGCATGCTCCTGAGGTACAAGCTGAATTGCAAGAATTAATTGATCGAAAAATAGCGGTTGCTCATCCCGATGGAGGAATTCATTATAAACGAACGATGCTATTGCTTGGCTGTGAGCTTGAGATTAAGGAACCAGACCGGGGAGAAGCTCATTTTTTGTGCTATATGCCTGATTTGCGTCGAATGCGTCTGTTCACAGAATGGTTGGCTGTTCGTTGCAAGAATGTACACCTTAGTTCACAGCGCGTGTATACAAGGCTCCGGGAGCTTCAGAACTTTGTTTATCAGCATGACGGGCTGATGATCCCGGCCCACATATTTACGCCTCATAAAGGCCTCTACGGCAGTTGTACAGACCACCTTAGCGAGGTTGCTGATCCTACTTTTATTTATGCGGTAGAGCTAGGATTAAGTGCAAATACTGACATGGCAGATCGATTACAGGAATTGCACGGAAAAACTTTTGTAACAAATTCAGACGCTCATTCATTAGTTAAAATCGGCAGGGAATATCAAGTGATTTTGCAAAAGGAACCAAGCTATCAAGAGTGGGTCATGGCGATGCGACGCGAGAAGCAAAGAAGAGTCGAATGCAACTACGGGCTATCTCCGCAGCTAGGGAAGTATCACCAAACCGCTTGTCAAGGATGCGGTTCCATGGAGAGCGAAAATGATGTTGGCAGATGCCCTGCGTGTGGGTATAAACGGATGGTGAGAGGTGTTAGTCAACGTATTGAGCAGTTGGCTGATATACCAGTAGGGGTTCATCCTCCACACCGACCTCCTTATGTGGAACAGATTCCGTTGGAGTTTTTACCAGGTGTGGGACCAAAATTGCGGCAAAAAATGTATGAACAAATTGGAACGGAGATGGATGTGCTTCATAGGGCTGATGAGGAAACTTTGCGTCGCGTTTTAGGTGAGAAAGTCACTAGTCTGATTCTAAAAGCAAGGCGTGGAGAGCTATTGATTCAAGCCGGTAGAGCAGGGATTTATGGAAAGGTAATTGGAGAAATAGGGGAGTAGACGTTTTTTAAAAGTCATAGTATAGACAAGCGGTGCATAGAATGCAAGTATCCTGGCAACCAAGGAGGGGGCCGTCTTGCGTAACCGCTTTGGACTTGGCATCCAACTTTATTTGAAAGAAAATCAGTCCCTCTTTTTATTTACCATTGTCTTGTTCACCATGGGTATTATTTTTGGAGCTGTGCTTGTCAACTCGCTTGATTTGTTACAGCGACAAGAATTGCTCGGCTTTCTCAATTATTTTTTTACTACCTTTGACAAGAGCGGAATAACTGACTCCTCTTTACATTTTCAACAAGCGTTCGGATATCATTTAAAAACAATCTTGATTCTGTGGGTACTGGGTATGTCGATTATTGGATTGCCTATGATCTTACTTTTATTATTTCTCAAAGGAATCATCGTAGGCTTTACTGTTGGTTTTTTGGTGGGAGAATTACAGTGGAAGGGAGTGACGTTTGCTTTGCTTGGCGTCCTTCCACAAAACATGCTAGTTGTACCGGCTATGCTAATTGCGGGAGTTGCAGGTATTTCATTCTCTCTTCGCTTGATTCGCACTAGATTAGTAACACGTCGAGATAGCATTATGCCGCACTTTGCTAATTATTCAATTTTGGTGGGAGGCATGTTTGTAATCATGACAGCGGCAGCTTTATTGGAGACTTTTTTGTCCCCATTATTGATGCAGTACGCCATTAATTAAGAATAATTATAAGATAATAACTTATGTATTTGACTAAATAGATTTCTCTCCTCTATAATAAGTACAGGTTTGATGCGAACGGGGAGGGGCATACATGGAAGAAAAAATAGAAAAGATAAAGCAACAATTACATTCGCACCACTATAAATTGACTCCGCAACGCGAAGCTACAGTTCGTGTCTTACTGGAGAATGAGGCAGATCATCTTAGTGCTGAGGATGTCTATTTAAAGGTAAAAGACAAAGCTCCAGAAATTGGCTTGGCTACGGTGTATCGCACCTTGGAGCTATTGAGTGAGTTGCGGATTATCCATAAAATGAACTTTGGCGACGGTGTAGCACGTTATGACCTCCGTGATGACAATGCTAAACATCACCACCATCACTTGATTTGCTTGCATTGTGGGACGGTGGATGAGATATTTGAAGATTTGTTAGTGGGAACAGAAGAGAAGGTAAAATCGGACTACAAATTTGCTATTACGGATCACCGACTCAGTTTTTATGGAATCTGCCATCGTTGTCTTGATAAAGTTAATTTGGAAGACTACAAGTAAGAACTTCTCCATAGTTAAGGAGAAGTTTTTTCTTATGCAAGAATGGGTCATGAAATGGGACAAGAAGGCATAAAATAACAACAACCGTGCACAAGGGGTTGTTGTAATGAGTTTTCCATTTCGACGATTTATGGAATTAATTCGATTCTTTTTACTTTTTGTCACTTGTTCCTTGTTCAGTTATGGAGTAGTATCCTACTTATCACACCATATTTTGCCGGCGAATCCATATCGGGAACCTTCAGGGAATGCCGTTAAGGTGGTAAAATGGCTAGACAATAAACCCGTCTCTGAGTGGGACTGGTATTTGGAGCGCCTTCAGCTTTTTTTCTCGGAAGGGGAATGAGAAAGCAGGATTTTGAAAGTACGCTGTTGAAAGGTATAAGGTACCGCTCTGGTATAATTAATCCAGGAGGAGAAGTGGCTTCATGGATACGCTAATCGATCAATTCACCCACTTTCTAGCAGTAGAAAAAGGACTTGCAGTAAATACGTTGGAATCTTATCAACATGACTTGGTAATGTACGCTGCCTATTTAAGCGACCAGGGAATCAGCAAGGTAGAAGATACCACGCGTACTCATATCGTTGGCTATCTTTTAATGCTTCAAGAAAAAGGACGGGCTACGGCTACGTTATCTAGGAATATGGCCTCCATTCGTGCTTTTTATCAATTCTTGGTTCGAGACCGTCATATGACGACTGATCCATCTATTCATCTGGAGACACCCAAAATCGAGAAAAGGCTGCCTAAGGTGTTGTCCGTAGAAGAAGTAGAGCGTCTATTAGATGGTCCAAAAGGAAATGTGCCCATAGCATATCGTGATAAGGCCATGCTAGAATTACTGTATGCGACCGGAATTCGTGTTTCTGAGTTAGTATCCTTACAACTGGGGGATATTAATCTGGACATGGGCTTTGTTAAATGTATGGGGAAAGGCTCTAAAGAGCGTATGATTCCGCTTGGTAGCATTGCAATTCAAGTCATCCGTAACTACTTAGAGCGGGGACGTCCTCAGCTTGTTAAGGCTAGTTCGGATCAGGCGTTGTTTTTAAATCATTTAGGCACACAGATTACGCGCCAAGGTTTTTGGAAAATTATTAAAAAATATGCCTTACAAGAGGGAATTCAAAAGGAGATTACTCCGCATACCTTGCGACACTCCTTTGCAACACATCTTTTGGAAAATGGCGCAGATTTACGATCTGTACAAGAAATGCTGGGACATGCCGATATTTCTACAACACAAATTTATACGCATGTAACGCGTACGCGCATCAAAGATGTATATGCTAAAACACATCCTCGTGCCTAAAGAGATGAACGTACACTTTACAAGGCAGACTTCAAGTGCATAAGGAGGAACAGACAAATGAAGCGTTTTTCACGTGTATTTTTAATTGTGATGGATAGTGTTGGAATTGGTGAATTGCCAGATGCTAAGAGATTTAATGACGAAGGCTCTCATACACTTGGTCATATCGCACAAAAGGTAGAAGGATTTGCTCTGCCGCATCTTGCAGAATTGGGTCTGGGGAACATTGCTCCTCTACATAACGTACCAGCTGTAACTGCACCTCAGGCACATTACGGCAAAATGAAAGAAATCTCCATGGGTAAAGATACAACAACAGGTCATTGGGAAATTATGGGCTTGCATGTATCTACTCCGTTTAATACATATCCAGACGGATTTCCGCAAGAATTAATTGAGGAATTCGAGCAACGCATAGGACGTAAGGTCCTTGGAAATAAGGTAGCGTCCGGAACTGAAATCTTAGATGAACTGGGCGAAGAGCATATGAAAACAGGTGCAGTGATTGTGTATACGTCTGCTGATAGCGTATTCCAAGTTGCTGCTCATGAAGAGATCGTCCCGTTAGAAGAGCAATACAACATTTGTGAGGTTGCTCGTGAACTAACATTGCGTGACGAATATGCGGTTACACGTGTCATTGCTCGTCCGTTCTTAGGAAAAGCAGGTGCATTCGAGCGTACTTCTAACCGCCATGACTACTCTGTAAAGCCATTTGATAAAACTGTCATGAACAACCTTGTGGATGCGGGATTAACATCTATCGCTATTGGTAAAATTTCTGATATCTATGCGGAAGAGGGCGTAAGTAAAGAGGTTCGTTCCAAAGATAACATGGATGGAGTAGATAAAATGCTTCAAAGCATGCAAGAATCCTTTACCGGGCTTAGTTTCGTAAATCTGGTTGATTTCGATGCCAAATACGGTCATCGTCGTGATCCAGAAGGGTACGGAAAAGCCTTAATGGAATTTGATGCACGCATTCCAGAATTATTGGCTGCCTTGAAAGAAAATGACTTGCTTATCATTACAGCTGACCACGGAAATGATCCAACACACCATGGTACTGATCATACACGTGAATATGTTCCTGTATTGGCTTTCTATAAAAATTTGGAGACAGGCAAAAATCTAGGTGTACGTGAAACATTTGCTGACTTAGGTGCAACCATTGCCGAGAACTTCGAAGTAAAAATGCCGAAAATCGGCCAAAGTTTCTTAGCTCAATTGTAGGGGGAGAGCATACATGTCCAAAATTCTTGAAGCAAAAGCGTTTATTGAGGAAAAGCTGACTGAAAGGCCAACAATCGGTTTGGTTTTAGGCTCCGGTTTAGGCGTTTTGGCAGAAGAAATTGAAGAAGCTACCATTATTTCATACGACGAGATTCCTCATTTTACGAAGTCAACAGTAGTCGGACATAAAGGGCAATTGGTTATTGGGAAATTGAAGGGCAAGCAGGTAGTAGCGATGCAAGGTCGCTTTCATTACTATGAAGGTCATGATTTGGAAGCTGTTGTATTCCCGATTCGTGTTATGAAGGCGATTGGTGTAGAAACTATTATCGTGACAAACGCGGCAGGTGGCGTCAATGAATCCTATCAGCCAGGTAATCTGATGTTAATTTCTGATCATCTAAATCTGACATATCGTAATCCACTGATCGGTGAAAATGATGAGTCTTTAGGTGCTCGCTTCCCTGATATGTCTGAAGCTTACTCGAAACGCTTGCGTGGGCTCTCTAAAGAGATAGCAGCTACATTAGGGATCCAATTGCAAGAGGGCGTGTATGCAGGGCTACTAGGTCCATCCTATGAAACTCCTGCTGAGATTCGTATGTTGCGTATTTTAGGCGGGGATGCTGTTGGAATGTCCACAGTACCAGAAGTAATTGTGGCCCGTCATATGAACGTAGAGGTTCTAGGTATTTCTTGCATCAGCAACATGGCGGCAGGAATACTTGATCAACCATTATCCCATGATGAGGTAATGGAGACGACTGAGAAAGTGAAAGCAGAGTTTCTTTCTTTAGTAAAAGGTGTTATAGAAAAGATCTAAAAATACATGGCATGCCTATTAGTGGAACGCAAGGTATGCTTGATAGGTAACATAGAAAAATCCCTTTGGACAACAAGAGCCAAAGGGATTTTTGTACGTTATTGGTGATAACCTAGACCAAGCGATAACTGAGAGACGGTTCGCAACACTTTTTGCTGAAAAGCATCCATATAGGGAAGCATACGCTCAGAAGGACCGATCAGGCTGATAGAAGCGATAGCCTGACCAGTTGCATCGAAAATAGGTGCTGCAATAGCTGTTACACCAATGTTACGCAGATTAGAACTAACTTCATAGCCATTTTGTTTGATAGTTGTCAGACGCTGCTTCATTTCCTCAGAAGAAGTAAGTGATTGTGGTGTATATGCTTTTAGGCCAGTTGCCAGAATTTCATCAATGAAAGTCTCTGATTGATATGCCAGCAAGCAACGAGCACTACTGGTCGCATACAAGGGGAAGCGACGATGAGCATCGACGGTAAACCGGATAGGATATTGGGAATCTATTTTGTCCACATAAATGGCATCTCTACCATCCATGATGCAGAGACATACCAATTCTTTGGTCTGTTCCGCCAGCTCTTGTACATGGGGTTTAGCATATTCAACTGTATCGTGATCGCGTAATACCTTTGTGCCTAATTCAAGTAGGGTATAACCAAGTGAATACTGCTTGGTTTTTTGATTTTGGCGTATAAAGCCTTCGCTTTCTAGAGTTGTCAGTAATTTATGTACGGCACTTTTGGACATCGCCAGTGTCTTACTTATCTCTGTTACGCCTAATTCCTTAGGAGAATCCAGAAAGAGTTGCATGAGATGACAGCTTTTTTTTACGGAAGATAAGAAGTTGTCCATCCGATTATTCCTTTCCTATGAAAAGTCATGCATGGTTGACTAGGTATTCCAAAAAATGGGGGAAAAGCCCTGACGTAACGGTATTGTATCATGAACACATAATTTTCACAAATAATTGATTTTTAAAAATATTCATGCTAAAATTCACATATCGTTCTTATATAGATAACAACGTTCTCTTATAGTGAACAATAAAAAGAGAGTATGGGGGGCTTATGATGAAGAAAAAAGCGTGGTCTGTCTTATCCGTTATAGCACTTGCAGGAACGTTAGTAGCAGGCTGTGGAAACTCAGCGCAACCAGTAGCAAATAGTGGTTCGACATCGGTACCCGTGCAAGGTGGAGGTGCTGCGTCTACTCCAGCGAAAATGGAAAACAAACTAGTCATTGCTGGTAATGGCGCTACCGTAGAGAAATTAATGAAAGACGAGATTTTTAAAAAATTTAATGAAAAATATCCAGACGTAAAGCTCTCATATGTATCAGGTGTATCTACAGAAATTGTGGCTAAGGTGAAAGCACAACAAAATTCTCCACAGATCGATATAGCTATCGTTGAAGGTGGTGAGCAAGAGAAAGGTCGTACAGAAGGACTATGGCAGCCCATTACAGCTACAGAAATCTCTAATGCTGCTAACGTATCTGATGACTTAAAAGTGTTAGATAATTCGGGAGTTACAGTCAATTTCACGCCGATGGGTATCTCTTACAATAGTGAGTTAGTTAAAGCAAAAGGTATGCCTGTTCCAGAATCTTGGAATGATCTCACTCGTCCTGAAATGAAAGGAAATCTGACTTTAACCGATGTAACAAGCAACTTTGGACGAAGTACTTTGATTATGCTTGCGTATACAAATGGCGGTTCGGAAAAAGAGATGGAAGAGGGCTTTAAAAAGCTGGAAACGATTGCAGGATATATGCCTACATTTGCAAAGTCAGCAGCACAGCTACAACAGAATTTGCAAAGTAAAACGTCCGCTTACACTGCTTGGACAATGGCCCGTAGTATCACGCAGAAAAAGTCGGGTTTACCACTTGAATTCGTGTTTCCCAAAGAAGGGGCCAACATTGTACCTAACGTAGCAGTTATGGTAAAAGGTGCGAAACATCCAGAAGCAGCTAAAGAATTTATTAACTTCTTATTAACAGATGAAGTGCAAAACATGTATGCCTCAAAATTGTATTACAACCCAGCTACCAAAGTGAACTTACCAGACGAGATAAAGAAACAGCTTGATTTTGACCGCACGAGAGTCGTAAATTTTGATTATTCTGTTTTGGGCAACAAAACGGGAGAGTGGGTTGACCGTTTCAACAAGGAAATCGCACCAAGGGTAGGAAAGTAGGTGTCCACATTGACTAGAGTATTTGATGTAGAATTCATCAATGTTCAGAAAAAATTCCAGAATCAAATTGTTGTTGATAACTTCCAGCTTCAGATTGAGCAAGGGGAGTTCATCTCCTTGCTCGGACCTTCGGGTTGTGGCAAAACGACAACGTTACATATGATCGCTGGATTTTTAGATCCCGATCAAGGTGAGTTGCTCATTAAAGGAAAGAAGATGAATGGAGTTCCTCCTTACAAACGTGAATTGGGCATGGTATTCCAAACCTATTCTTTATTTCCACACATGACTGTAGGAGAGAATATTGGTTACGGATTAAAACTACGCAAAATATCTAAAACGGAACAAAAAGAAAAGATACGAAAAGTTCTAGAGCTGGTGAAGCTACCGCATGTAATAGACCGCTATCCCAAGCAGCTATCTGGTGGACAGCGCCAACGTATTGCGATTGCTCGAGCATTAGTGGTTGAGCCATCCCTATTACTTCTCGACGAACCATTAAGCAATCTGGATGCGAAATTACGTGAAGAATTACGTGATGAGCTTAAGCGTCTACATCAGGAAATCGGCGTTACAACTATTTTTGTTACGCACGATCAGGAAGAAGCATTATCGCTATCTGATCGAATTGCAGTTATGAATAACGGACGTGTAGAGCAAATTGGTCGACCTCATGAAATTTATCATCATCCTGCAACCGAATTTGTTCATACGTTTATTGGTAAGTCTAATAGATTGCCTGGTCTCATTACATCTATTGAAGGGCAAACCATGATCATAAAGACAGATGGAGATTGGGAGATGCAGGCTGTGGTGACAGATAAAATCTTCCAAGTAGGACAGCGAGTGACTGCCTATGTTCGTCCTGAAAAAATCAAATTATGTCCATTAAGTGATAGATCAGGTGATCAAATCACCGCCGATCATAAAATGTATGGACAACTATCGTTCTCTTCGTTCCTTGGAGCATATACAGAATGTAAGGTGTGTATTGGCGGAGTTCAGCTGGATGTGCGTGTGCAAGAATCTAGTGTGCTTACCGAAATTAAACATGGAGAGACAGTAATCTGTCAATGGGATAAAGAAGATGTATTTGTCATGACGGAGGGGAGGAAGTAGGAGATGTCCAAACGACTTGCCTATCTGTTATTACTTTTGCCAGCAATGATTATTTTGCTGGGTGTTTTTCTGATTCCTATGCTCTTGATCCTTCTTTTAAGTTTTGAAGGGGCAGAGGGTCAATTTAGTTGGTCTAACTATCTCTTGTTGTTTCAAGATACCTATTATCTAGAGATTCTAGGAAGAACGATTACCTTAAGTTTGTATACGGTTGTTTGTACGTTACTACTAGCTTATCCTGTGGCCATGTTTATGGCCAGCACACAAGGAAAGATGCGCGGGCTTGTCACGATGTTAATTTTGTGTCCACATCTTATTAGTGTTGTCATACGGAATTTTGGCTGGGTGGTTATCCTTGGAGATACTGGTTGGATTAATAGTTTGTTGATAAAAGTAGGGCTTATTGATGCACCAATACGTTTGTTATACAACGAATTGGGCATTGTCGTAGGCTTAACGGATGCTTTTATTGCTTATATGGTATTAGCGATTGCTACTAGTCTGTACACCATTGATGCTTCTTTGTATAAAGCAGCTTCTATCTTAGGGGCAACACGTCTTCAGTCGTTCTTTCACATTACGTTACCTCTAAGTATACCAGGTGTGTTTGCCGGTATTACGCTTGTATTCAGCTTGTCGATGAGTGCTTATGTAACGCCTGCTCTTATGGGGGGAACGTCTGTTAAAGTGATTCCTGTATTAGCTTTTGAACAGATCATGTCGACATTGAACTGGCCATTAGGGGCAGCTCTCGCAATATTATTGCTTTCAAGTACGGTTGTGCTGGTCACATTATTTACACGATTAGTAGAAACAAAAAGGTATAAAGAGGTGTTTACATCATGAGACAAGGAAGATTTTCCTGGCTAGGTGTTATCACCGTCGCCATTTTGATTTTTGTAAATGCACCTTTTTTGATTATTATTCCTAGTTCGTTTACGTCTGCGGGTTATCTGTCGTTCCCCCCTGAAGGGTTCTCTTTTGATTGGTATAAACAAATCCTAGATCGTCCAGAGTTCATTGATGCATTCTGGTTTAGCTTGCAGCTTGCAGCTATTACAGCTATCCTTGCTACACTGATTGGTACTATGGCTGCTCTAGCTATTTCTAAGTATCAATTTAAGGGAAAGAACATAATAAGCGGGTTACTCTTGTTACCTTTAACAGTTCCATCGCTCATTATTGGTATCGCCGCCCTGCTTTTCTTTACTCGACTAGAGCTGGGAGGAACATTCCTTGGCTTGTTGCTGGCTCACGTTTTAATTTCTATTCCTTATGTAGTACGACTGGTTTTGACGGGGTTAACTACATTTGATTACACCCTGGAAAAAGCAGCGTATATGTTGGGAGCAAGGCCGCTACATGTTTTCTGGGATATTACACTACCAATGCTTCGTCCAGCGATTTTGTCAGGATTTATCTTCTCCTTCCTGACCTCGTTTGATAATGTGACAATTTCCTTGTTTCTTGTCGCTCCCGATACAACAACGTTACCACTTGCCATTTTTACGTACATGCAAGAGTCTCTTGATCCGATGGTAGCGTCTATCTCATCTGTCGTTATTTTAATTAGCCTATTCTTTATCTTTTTATTAGAGAAGGTGTATGGTTTAGATCGATTGTTTGGATTAAACGCACAACAACACTAATGGAGATGTCATTTACCTATGGCCCTATATACTTATCTGCAAGAACAACTTCCTAGCTTTTTGCAACGATTAGAGGAGAGTGTCAATATCGACTCTCCTTCCAAACATAAACCACAGAGTGAAAAAATGATTGCTTGGTATATAAAAGAAATACAAAAATTAACAAATGGAGTCATCCATCGTTATACGAATCCCACCTATGGCGACCAACTGCGCTGTGAGGTGGGGACAGGTAAGAAAAGAATTTTATTAGTTGGTCATTATGACACGGTATGGCCACTACAAGAATCCGTGGAGCGACCATTTCGCTGCGAAGACGGAAAAGCATATGGTCCAGGTGTTTATGATATGAAGGCAGGAATTCTCCAAGCACTATTTGCTATTCATGCTCTGGATATGTTTGATCGTTTGCCCAAAGATAAAACATTTGTTCTTCTTTTAACAGGTGATGAAGAGATCGGTAGTCCTACTTCACGTATGATTTTGGAAGAGGAAGCAAAAAAAGCAGAGGTAGCCTTCATCTTGGAACCTCCGATGGCTCCACATGGGGCGTTGAAGACGTGGCGTAAAGGTAGCTCACAATATACCATTCAGGTATCAGGTGTCTCAGCTCATGCAGGTGTGGACCATGCAAAGGGAATTTCAGCTATTCAAGAGATGACCTATCATATTCAACGATTGCATAACCTTACCAATTATGACAGTGGAACAACCGTTAATGTAGGAACTGTCACTGGAGGGGTGGGGAGAAATGTAGTAGCCGATTATGCCGAAGCAGAAGTAGATGTACGAGTTCAATCTCAAGAGGAAGCCGAACGGTTACACCAAGTGATCATGTCTTTACAACCGGTACTTACTGGAACAAAGCTGGTTGTAAAAGGCGGAATTAGCCGTCCGCCCATGGAAAAAACAGAGAAAAGCTATGCACTCTTTTCGTTAGCAAAGTTTATCTGTGAGCAAGAATTTTCTTGCTCTTTAACCGAAGAGGGAACAGGTGGGGTAAGTGATGGTAATTTCGTTGCTGCTTGTGGCGTGCCTACGTTAGATGGATTGGGGGCAAGTGGAGATTATGCTCATTCTCCGCGTGAGTTCATTTGGATTAAAGATATTCCAAAACGAACCACACTATTAGCTCGTTTGTTAGAAGAATGTTAAAAATGATTTTGTGATACTCTCTTGATCCAAACATAAGCCAAATCTGCTTTTGCAGATATACTGGTGGGTGGATAAGAGAGTTTTTCCATTTAGATGTTACTATGTGGGGTTAAAAATGCATGCATGATGTTACATATGTGAGATAATTCTGTCAGATGAACATAAAAAATAATAAAATAAATAAATTATAATAATGAATGACAAAGAAAGGAAGATTTCAAACAAGTGACAAAAAGAAAGCGTAATCATAGCTTTATTTGCAAGACTCTTTTGACTGAAACCGAAAAGTTTATGAAAATTGACTGGTCAGTTTAGTATACAACATACATTTGTAGGAAATTCATGATAGCTCTATTCACTTTGTTTATAATATTTTATGTTTGCAGGGGCTCTAATTCGTTGACACCGTAATAAATTCGTAATATTTTTATATGTAACAGAGAGTTTGTTTCGTTATTTTGCGAAATTCGTAAAGAAACGGAAATGATTGAAAGTGAATTCGTAGAGTAAATGAGCTTAAACAGAAATATGAGTAAAATGGAGTGGTAAGATTGAGGAAAATCGACCATGTGGATAGGCAAATCTTGCAGATCCTCCAAGAAGATGGCCGAACTCCTTATACAGAGATTGCTCACCAATTAAAAGTGAGTGAAGGCACGATTCGCTCGAGGATATCCCGACTATTACATGATGGAGTTTTTCAATTCGTCATTCGCACCGACCCGGAAAAATTGGGGCTTGATGTGCTAGCCTTTATCGGGCTAACCACGAAATTGGGCAAACAGAAACAAGTAGCTGCTGAGTTAACCCAATTACCTCAGGTTACATTCGTGGGAGCTTTTAGTGGCAAGCACGATTTAATTATACAAGCCTGTTTTTACAGCAATGATGAACTGATTATCTTCGTTAATGAGCAACTCTCGCGAATCGATGGAATTCTCGCTGCCGATGTCTCTTTGGAGCTAAAGCAGTATAAAGAATCTTTTTCGTACGTGCGTGAAGAGGATAATGTAACACCAGAAGGGAGTTGAACAATCCGGTTTTAGGACCATATCTTCCGATGCTAGATTTTTCTGAAAAAACATAAAATGAGAGCATTGTACCATGAATCATGCACCTTTCAGTATAGGGCATGATTTAGTGAACCACTTGCCCTCTGTTTTGATGTATGATCAGCCTTCTTGAATTATATCGGTAAAAAAGCACGAGAGAACCTATCGTGTCGTATCTAGAATATTCAGAATGAATAGCATATTTGGTTTCCTTTACTTAAGTAGTACAATAACGCATAAGACTATTTTTCCTTCTCAGAGAAGGATAGAGCACGCTCAAAAACTGTCGAATATTGTAAAATGCTTGCTAAAAAATGATGATCGCTTGTACAGTAGCACAATCATATATTCACGTAAGGTCATTAAGATGTCTGACGTGGATTGTGTAGAGATAGTAGAAATCTTTTAAGGGGGAATGAGGTTTGCTCCGTTACCTTGGTAAACGTATCATCTTTATGTTTTTTTCTCTGTTTTTAATTGTTACCGCGACTTTTTTCCTGATGCATTCAATTCCGGGGGGACCATTCACCGGTGAACGTAATGTACCACCAGAGATTCAAAAAGCGCTGGAAGCAAAATACAATCTGGACTTGCCGATCAGTCAGCAGTACCTGCTGTATTTGAAAGGGATCGCTACCTGGGATTTGGGTCCATCCTTTACTGAGAAATCATCAACGGTTAATGATATGATCAATCGTGGATTTCCTGTATCAGCACATTTAGGTTTACAAGCTTTATTAGTAGCCATTTTTGGTGGAATTTCCTTGGGCGTTATCGCAGCTCTTTATCATAACAAATGGCAGGATTATAGTGCCATGTTGATTGCGGTGCTTGGACTTTCTGTACCTAGCTTTATTCTTGCAAGTTTTTATCAATATATTTTCTCGATTGAACTTGGGTGGTTCCCGATTGCAAAATGGGATACTTGGAAACATACCGTTCTACCAACATTCGCGTTGGCAGCAAGCCCGCTAGCCTTTATCGCGCGTCTGACTCGTTCTAATATGATTGAAATTATGGGACAAGATTACATTAAAACGGCTAAATCTAAAGGGTTAAGTACTTTCGTTATCACAGTAAAGCACGCGATTCGAAATGCTCTATTACCTGTTATTACTTACTTAGGTCCTTTGGCTGCTAGCATTTTGACTGGGGCATTCGTTGTTGAGAGAATCTTTGGTATCCCTGGTCTTGGTAGAGAATTCGTTATATCCATTACGAATCGTGACTATACGGTTATCATGGGTACGACCGTCTTCTATGCGATGATACTTGTTGTCATGGTTTTGATTGTGGATATTGCCTATACATTGATTGACCCACGCATTAAGCTTGGCGATGTTGGAAAGGAGTAGTGACAGTATGCAATTAACAGAAAAACACTTTGAGCCTGTCTCGGTAGATGCTAGTCAGGCAGAACAAATTAAGCGTCCAAGTTTATCCTTTTGGCAAGATGCATGGCGCCGTCTAAAACAAAATAAAGTAGCAATGGTTTCACTTATCTTTTTAATAGCTCTTATCGTTTGTGCTATTTTTATGCCGATGGTGAGTTCCAATGACTACTTCTCTACAGATTTGACTGGTAAAAACAAAAAGCCTTCCATGGAGCACTTCTTTGGGACGGATGATTTGGGACGCGATATGTTCGTTCGAATTTGGTACGGTGCACGTATCTCCCTTGAAGTAGGTTTTGCCGCTGCCTTTATCGATTTGATTGTTGGAGTACTTTGGGGTGGTATTGCAGGTTTCTACGGTGGTAAAGTTGACGAGGTTATGATGCGTATTGCGGATATCCTGTTTGCTATTCCTTATCTATTAGTAGTTATCTTGCTGTTGGTTGTATTAAAGCCTGGTGTTACCACTATTATTTTAGCCCTCACCATAACGGGTTGGATCGGAATGGCTAGGATTGTACGGGGTCAGATGTTGCAGCTTAAACAACAAGAGTATGTATTAGCTGCGAAATCACTTGGAGCTGATAGTAATCGTATCATCTTTAAGCATTTGATTCCGAATGCTCTGGGTCCGATCATCGTAACGTTGAGCTTGTCAATTCCAAGTGCGATCTTTGCTGAAGCATTCTTGTCCTTCCTAGGTCTAGGCGTTTCCGCACCGGTAGCTTCATGGGGAACCATGGCATCCGAGGGGCTGCCAGCGATGAAGTATTACCCGTGGCGATTAATGTTCCCAGCTGTATTTATCAGTTTAACCATTTTGGCCTTAAACTTGTTGGGTGACGGTATACGAGATGCAGTAGACCCACGCTTACGTAAATAGGAGGGATTAGGATGGAACGAATTTTGGAAGTTAAAGATTTGCATGTTTCCTTCCACACCTATGCTGGTGAAGTGAAAGCTGTGCGTGGCGTAAACTTTCATGTAAATAAAGGGGAAGCAGTAGCAATCGTAGGGGAGTCCGGCTGTGGAAAGTCGGTAACAGCTCAATCGTTGATGAAGCTAATTCCGACACCTCCGGGTGAATATAAGCAAGGTCAAATCTTGTTTAATGGTCAAGATATTATTAAGAAGACAAATAAAGAAATGGAATCCATTCGTGGTAAAGAAATGGGTATGATTTTCCAAGATCCTATGACTTCTTTAAACCCAACTATGACGATTGGTAATCAAATCATGGAAGGTTTGATTAAACATCAAAACATGTCCAAAGCGGCTGCAAAAGAACGTGCCGTGGAATTATTAAATATCGTAGGTATTCCACAGCCAGATCGTCGTGTGAACCAATACCCACATGAATTTTCTGGTGGTATGCGCCAACGTGGAATGATTGCTATCTCTCTTGCATGTTCGCCAAAGCTGTTAATTGCCGATGAGCCAACAACAGCTTTGGATGTGACTATTCAAGCGCAGATTCTTGATTTGATGAAAGATTTACAAAAGAAAATGGGTACTTCCATTATCATGATTACGCATGATTTGGGTGTTGTTGCCGAAATGTGCGATCGTGTAGTTGTTATGTATGCTGGTAAGGTAATTGAAGAGGGTACAATTGATGAAGTATTCTACAATCCTCAGCATCCATATACAAAAGGTTTGTTGCGCTCTGTACCACGCCTTGACTTAGATCGTGATGAGCCGCTTACTCCAATCTTCGGTACACCACCTGATCTATTAAAACCTCCAGTGGGTTGCGGCTTTGCTGCTCGCTGTGAATGCACAATGAAGGTGTGCATGGAATATGATCCGGAATTGACCACCATTAGCGATAGTCAACGTGCCGCTTGCTGGTTGCAACATCCGCTTGCACAAGCTCGCACAGGTTCGTAGGGGAGGAGGAGCACAGATGTCAAACAAAGATCTGTCAAACAGTGATACATTGGTTGAGGTACGTAATTTAAAGAAATTCTTTAAGATCGGTGAAAGTACGTTAAAAGCGGTTAATGACGTATCATTTACTATTAAACGCGGTGAAACATTAGGAATCGTAGGCGAGTCAGGTTGTGGGAAATCTACAGCTGGCCGTACAATGCTTCGCTTGTATGAACCAACCGACGGGCAAGTAATTTTTGAGGGTAAAGATCTATCTAAATTAAGCCCGACTGAAATGAAAGCGATGCGTCGTAACATCCAGATGATTTTCCAAGACCCATACGCTTCTCTTAACCCGCGTATGACAGTTGGCGATATTATCGGGGAAGCATTAGATATCCATGGTCTTGCTACAGGTTCAAAACGTAAAGAACGTATTCAAGAATTGCTTGCTTTAGTAAGTTTGAATCCAGAGCATACGAACCGTTTTCCACATGAGTTTTCTGGTGGTCAGCGTCAACGTATCGGGATTGCACGAGCACTAGCTGTTGAGCCGCAATTCATCGTATGTGACGAACCAATATCTGCGTTGGACGTATCCGTTCAAGCTCAGGTTGTTAACTTGTTGGAACAATTGCAAGAAAAAATGGGTTTAACTTATATGTTTATCGCCCATGACTTGTCCATGGTTAAGTATATTTCTGACCGTGTTGGCGTTATGTATTTGGGAAAAATGGTGGAGCTGGCAGACAGTGAAAAGCTGTATGAAAAACCGCTACATCCATATACACAAGCCTTATTATCCGCGATTCCGATTCCAGATCCTGAAATCGAACGTAATCGTGAGCGTATCGTCCTTCAAGGCGATGTACCGAGTCCAATGAACCCACCGAGCGGTTGTCATTTCCGTACGCGTTGCCCGAAAGCAATGCCGGAATGTGCAGCGAAAGAACCGGTTTGGAAAGAGATTGAACCAGGCCATTTCGCAGCTTGTCACCTGTATAACTAAACTCGTTGAATTGTTCAAGAAACTAGTACAAAAGAAAACGGCGCCTTGCATCATAGCAGGGCGTCGTTGTTCTTTTTGATCGATGGGAATGTTGTGTTGTGAAGAGGATTGTTCTTGCAAAAAAAGAAGATGTTGCCACTTGAAATTTTGTGTGTAAATCATTTGTAAATTTATTATTTTGTGAAAATTTACAGTTTTATAGTAATTAAGTCCCTCTGTTTTTCCGATATAGATAATATGTTTCATGTTTTGTTTATACATATGAATGATTGTAGTACCGTAGGCTCGTTATGCACTGGCCTTTCCAACATGTAAGGAGGATGATATAAATGATCAAGGGAGTCAGAGGGTTAAAAGATAACTGGAAACCCTCTTTAGCAAACATAAGAAAAATGAAAATTCATATGGGCAACTCCATAGCTACTAAAATGATTATTTGGGGAATCATTATGGTGCTACTGATCTTTGGAACCTTGGAAACAATCGTGTTGTCTTTTTCCAAAAATACGTTAATCAACATTACAACTAAACAATCTAAAATGTTGACAGAGCAGTATACAGCAAGTGTTGATGAATGGATAGATTCGATTGCGACACAAGTAAAAGGTTCTGCTTCAAAGAATCTAATGAGGACGACCATTGATACCCTCATAAAAGATGAATTTAAATTATTGAGACAGAGTTTTCCGGAAATTAAAAAGATTCATCTGGTAAATGGAAAAACAGGGATTGAAGAATATTCACTGACGACAATGAATTATACTAATTTTAATGATAAGTTATTTTTTAAAGATGCTATTGCTAAAAAGCAAATGATCATTTCTGGTGAAGATATCCAACCTCAAGTGGAAAAAAGCTACGGATACATCGCAACACCGGTGGGTCCTTCTAATTCCGATACGAGTCGTATTCTCATTGTTGCATTCTCTATGCAGAAAATGCTGGATAGAGTAGCAGGAGTTCAGTTCATGGAGCAGGGTTATGGGTATGTGCTTAATGAGAATGGTCTTGTCGTGGCTCATAAGAATGTGGAGCAAACGAACAATGTAGAAGTTGGTAATAATCCAGCATACAAAGAAGTGATGCAAAAAGTAAAAGATCGCTCTAGCACGAATGTCATTTACGATGATAATGGCATAGAATCATTTGCATCAATTGCTCCTTTAAAAACGTTGCCCTGGAGCTTGGTACTAAGCACAAGTCTGTCGGAAATTTATGGAGAAGTGAACAGTATGGGCTGGATTATTTTCCTAGTTAGCATACCGGTCACTTTGCTTGCGGGTGCAGCCATTTGGTGGTATGCAAATAGCATGAAAAAGCAATTGATTTCTGTTACTACACAGATGCACAGAGTAGGTAGTGGAGACTTTACGACGAAAATAGAAGTGAAGGGTAAAGACGAAATCGCCCAAGTTGGACAGGCTCTCAACCAGATGGTAGGCGAGCTGAAAGATTTAATTACGCGTGTACAAAGCCAAGCGGTTGTCTTGAATGAGGCATCTGGAGAATTGCAGAAACATTCTGAAGCAAATACGGTATCACTACACCAAATTTCAGGTACATTAACTGGGATTTCCGAGCGTATTTCCATGCAAAACCGCGAAGTACAAGACACAGTGACTACTGTTTCAGAAATCTCCGAAGGGGTGGAGCAGGTTGCTATATCAGCAGAGGCGACATCCAATGCTACATCCAAAACATTAGAACGCACTCAAGTTGGAATGAAGCAGGTTCAAGATGTAGTTGAAGTTGTTCGTGGTGTTACAGTAGAAATTGGACAAAACGCGAATCGGATGCATACCCTGCGACAAAGGGCTAAAGAGATTTCTGAAATTGTGAAAATGATAACAGGAATTGCCTCTCAAACCAATCTTTTAGCTTTAAATGCTGCTATAGAAGCGGCACGTGCGGGTGAAGCGGGTAAAGGATTCTCCGTTGTAGCAAGCGAAGTTCGCAAATTGGCTGAAGAAAGCAGTAGCTTCTCGGAAAAGATCGCATCAATCGCTGGATCTATTAACTATGAAGCAAAAGAGATGACGGAAAATATGGATGATGTAGTAAAACAAGCGGATGTTGGACTTAAATCCGTTGAGATGGTGGGTCAATCCTTTACCCACATCTTGCAAGAAATTCAGTCTGCGGCTGAACAAAGCGAATCCATGACCGCTATTTCGGAAGAGATGGCAGCAGGTAATCAAGTTGTTAGTAGCTCCATGCAAAGTTTATCGCTTAGGTCCGGTGAAATTGATGAATCCCTAATTGAAGCGGTCACAACTATAGAAGATCAATTAAAAGCAATATCCCGGATAAATCAAAATGTACAAAGCATGCTAGAATTATCTAATGACCTAGAAGCTCATGTATCTAAATTCCAAGTATAAGTAGAAACTTGTCGTTCTCTGCAAAAGAGACGGCAAGTTTTTTTTGTGCTGTCGGATCCTGTTACATTTTATGGTAAAAGATGCAACCCTGATTAAGGTTCACTTACGCAACAGATAGGGATTTCTCCACATTTTTAAATTCTATGAAAGTGTGAATATTTTCCTTGGAAAAGGGGAAGCTATGAATACGAATGGAGGTACGAGAGCGAAATGAAAAGATTACTTCGTGTTTTTCTCTGTTTGGTAACTTGCATAACCTTGCTTGCTCCAGGGGTAGCCTTTGCAGCGGAGTCAAAACCTGATATGGCTCCACAAGCAAAGTCAGCAATTCTGATGGAGGCTGATTCCGGAACCATTTTGTTTGAAAAAAATGCGCATGAGAAGCTACCACCCGCTAGTATTACCAAGGTAATGACCTTGTTACTGATTGTTGAGGCGATGGAGCGGGGAGAAGTAAAGTTAACCGACAAAGTTCGTACCAGCGAGCGAGCGGCTTCCATGGGTGGATCTCAGATTTTCTTGCAGCTAGGGGAAGAAATGACCGTGGAAGATATGATCAAAGGCATTGCAATTGCTTCTGGGAATGATGCAGCAGTTGCTATGGCCGAGCATATTGGTGGAACAGAAGAAGCGTTTATTAACAAGATGAATGAACGTGCTGTACAACTAGGTTTGAAAAATACTCATTTTATTAATTGTAATGGACTACCTTCTCCAGATCACTACTCGACCGCCTCTGACATCGCAATCATGTCACGTGAGCTGTTAAAACACGAAATGATTACCAAATATACAGGCATCTATCAAGATTACCTGCGCAAAGAAAGCACCAGCCCATTCTGGTTAGTTAACACGAATCGACTTGTACGATTTTATGACGGAGTGGACGGCTTGAAGACCGGCTATACCTCGGAAGCTAAGTTTTGTATCACAGCAACAGCTAAACGCAAAAACATGCGTGTAATTGCTGTCGTATTGGGCGAACCCGATACCAAGGTAAGAAATAGTGAAATTACTGGTATGTTTGATTATGCCTTCAATCATTACCAAGTACATCCTGTTTATAAAAAAGGGGATGTTATTCAACAGCTTTCTCTGGATAAAGGGGAAGAAACGAAGGTAAACATCGTGACCGAACAACCTGTCAGTCTTCTTACCAAAAAAGGAGAAAATCCTAACGCTTATGTAAAAGAGATCACGCTTGCAAGCGAGGTGAAGGCTCCGATTCAAAAAACGGATGTAGTAGGTCATATTTTTATCAAAAAAAATGGTAAAGAAGTAGCTCGTATTGATCTGTATCCGGAGAAAACAGTAGACCGTGCCAATATGTGGGACATACTCAAACGAACAACCAAGAAGGTAATGTTTACCTATCGCTGAAATCACGAAAAATGTCGAGAATGTCCACTTTTGTAGAGGCTTCTCGACTTTTTTGTTCTTTTGTCGGCTGGGAGGAATTGGTTTGTTACATAGAGAAAAAGAGAGACATCAACGGGAGAAGGAGTTGTTCCAAGTTATGAGTTTACACATTGAGATGGAGACCTTACATGAGGTCTTGTTGGTCCGGTTACAAGGAGAATTGGACCATCACACAGCGGAAACCTTGCGCAACCGTTTAGACACAGCTATCAAGGATGAGCAGATTCGGCACGTGGTCCTCAACTTGGAGGACTTGACCTTCATGGATAGTTCAGGAATTGGCGTGATTTTAGGGAGATACAAACAAATTACTGCCCGTTCTGGTGAAGTATTTGTTTGTTCCATTAACCCAACCATCTATCGCATTTTTGAAATGTCGGGTTTGTTTAAAGTATTGAAGCATAAAGAACACGTATCAGATGCCCTGAACGTACTGGGGGTGGCATAACGATGAGAAATCAAATGCAACTACAATTCTCTGCCCTCAGTCAAAACGAAGCATTTGCACGTGTTTCTGTCGCTTCTTTTATCTCACAACTCGATGTCACGATGGAAGAGCTGGAGGAAATTAAAACGGTCGTATCAGAGGCGGTGACGAATGCGATTATCCATGCCTATGATGAGAATCCACTGGGCGTGGTCCATATTGAAGCAGCTTTGGAGGACGGGGTAGTTGAGCTTGTCATTGAGGATTATGGCAAAGGAATTAATGACGTGGAAGAAGCGATGCAACCATTGTTTACTTCCAAGCCAGAATTGGAGCGCTCAGGAATGGGATTTACGATCATGGAAAACTTCATGGATTCTCTAGAAGTGGTTACCGCCATTAATCAGGGTACACGTATTCGCTTAGTTAAACGTCTCGCTTATGCTAAAGCTTTACAAAGCTAGGGGTAATGCCATGGGAGCCGATATCAAAAACGCTAGTCAGCCGTTTCTCACTAACGAACAAGTAAAAGAGCTCATTGCCAAAAGTCAAACGGGAGATACGTCTGCACGTGACCAATTGGTGAGTAGTAATATTCGCTTAGTATGGTCCGTTGTCCAACGTTTTATGAACCGTGGTTATGAGGCAGATGATTTGTTCCAGATTGGGTGCATTGGATTATTGAAAGCAGTTGATAAATTTGATTTAAACTACGACGTCAAATTTTCTACGTACGCTGTCCCAATGATTATTGGAGAAATTCAGCGTTTCCTACGTGATGATGGTACGGTTAAAGTAAGCCGTTCGTTGAAAGAAACCGCAAACAAAGTACGGAGAACAAAGGACGAATTGTATAAGAAATTTGGGCGTTCTCCTACCATCAGCGAAGTGGCGGAAACGTTAGGGTTATCTAACGAGGATGTCGTATTCGCTCAGGAGGCTAGCCGAGCTCCATCGTCTATTCATGAAACTGTCTTTGAAAATGATGGTGACCCTATTACGCTGATAGATCAAATAGCTGATGAAAGTTTAAACAAATGGTTTGATCAGATTGCTTTACGCGATGCAATAAGTAAATTAACAGAACGAGAACAATTAATTGTTCTTATGCGTTACTATAAAGACCAAACTCAATCAGAGGTAGCCGAGCGATTAGGAATTTCACAAGTACAGGTATCCCGATTGGAAAAGAGAATACTTCAAACGATAAGAGACCAGATCGAGCATTAGCTGATATGCTCCCCTAAAGGTAGACAGGTGAAATAATAAAACCTGTTACTGTGAGGGGAGCTTTTTCATGCCTAAAGTACAATATGGTGCGCCAGAGAAATTCGCCATCCTACAAGAAGTTGAAAGTGGCCAGTTGGGTCTTATGGCTACAGTTAAAAAATACGGGATTAACAAATCAACCTTAGCGAAATGGCGAGGTCGTTATGAAGTGTATGGATACGAAGGGTTAGAGGTTCGAACCCACAATAGAAGTTATTCTGCGGAACTAAAGCTTCAAGCGGTGAGGGATTATCTCTATGGGGGATTGTCACAATATCAGACCATCGATAAGTACAAGATAGCCAGCCGAACACAACTCTCCAACTGGGTAAAGAAGTATAATGGTCATAGCAGCTTAAAAACCTATACAGGGGGAGTGAAAGCTATGACGAAAGGTCGATCTACAACTTGGCAGGAGAGGATTGATATTGTTCTTTATTGTCTTACCCATCATCATGACTATCAAAAGACAGCGGAGCAGTACCAGGTCTCCTACCAACAAGTGTACCAATGGGTAAAGAAGTATGAAAATGACGGTCAGGATGCTTTACAGGATGGGCGGGGAAGAAAAAAAGCGCTTGAGGAGTTAACCGAAGCGGATCGCCAAAAGTTCGCAATGAAAAAGCTGGAGTATGAAAATGAGCGGCTTCGAGCAGAGAATGCTTTCTTAAAAAAGTTACAGGAAATCGAAAGGTGGCGACGTTAAGCCAATATCGGCAGGAGAATGTCTACCTTGCCATTCAAGCTGTTTGGCAAGAAGAACAATGTAGCGTGCAGGTATTGTGTGAAATCGCAAAGATTTCACGGTCAAGCTATTACAAATGGCTCAATCGCAAAACCAGTTCTCGTGAACTGGAAAATCAACAACTCACTGATGCCATGCTCTCGTTATACGAGAAGGTTGATGGCATCTACGGGTACCGTCGGTTAACCCTCCATTTGCGCCGCCAGACCCAGCGACGGATCAATCATAAGCGAATACAACGCCTTATGAAGAAAAGAGGAATCCAATCGGTGATCCGCAGAAAGAGAAAAAAATATGCGCGTTCAGCTCCACAGCAAGTTGCTGAGAATCTGTTAAATCGTAAGTTTTATGCGAAAACACCGAATGAGAAGTGGGTAACCGATATAACGGAATTCAAGTACGGAAGTGGCCAGAAGGCCTATTTAAGTGCTATCTTAGACCTTCATGATAACTCGATTGTCTCCTATGTTTTAGGCCATTCCAATAACAATAGCCTTGTGTTTAAAACAGTGAATTTGGCCTTGCAAGCGGTACCAGGAAGTAAGCCTATGCTTCATAGTGATCGAGGTTTTCAATATACCTCTTTCAGGTTCAAAAAGTTATTTGCCGACAAACTAACCCACAGCATGTCCCGAGTTGGCAGGTGTATTGATAACGGTCCAATAGAAGCGTTCTGGGGAACCCTTAAATGTGAGAAGTATTATTTGCATTCATATAGTACCTTCGAGGAACTTAAGAAAGACATTGATGACTACATGTACTTTTACAATAACGACCGATTACAGGTAAAACTAAACAGCCTTAGTCCAATGGAATACAGAACTAAGGCTGCTTAACTGTTTTTTATTTTTTGTACTGTCTACTTGACAGGGTGCAGTTCATAGCTCGAATGGTCTTTTTCTTTTTGCAGATACTACAAAAAACACCACACTGCTTGCATAGAAGGAAGGAGGCAGTGAAATGGAGCATCCTTTGTTTTTACGGTTACGGAAACGACTGGTGATTAGAGAGAAAGATGTCATTTTGCTCGGGGATATTTGTCAACTCTACTGGGATGGAGAACGAGAAGATAAACTACGTCGCATCCCAGTCTATCAAGTAAAGAAAGAGGATGGGAATCTGATTATCATCGACATTATGCAGGTCATTCGTAAACTGCGTCAGATGTACCCAGAAGTCCATCTTGAAGTGCAAGGTACGTCTCAAATCATCGTTGAGGTAGAAAGCCCTATAAAACGGGCCAATCTCTTTATTGTATCGTTTGTTTGGCTAATTTTATTTATAGGCTCTGGATTAGCCATTATGAACTTTCACGCTGATGTCAGCATGTTGGAAGTACAGCAACGCTTATATCAACTGATTACAGGACAATATGAAAAACGCCCTTTGTTGTTACAAATCCCTTACTCACTAGGAATTGGTCTTGGAATGGTCTTGTTTTTTAATCATATTTTTCGTAAACGGTTCAACGAAGAGCCTAGTCCACTTGACGTCGAATTATTTTTATATCAGCAGAACTTAGATCAATATTATTTAGAGAATGAGAATGAGGAGAACCAGCGAGATAAGACATGATGCTTCTCTATTTGTTTGTCATTGTAACTGGACTAGGTTGGGGTCTGGCAGTAGGCAGTGGTCTGGTCGCCTTTTTAAGCGTCTTAGATATCATTCCACGCTTGACGCAACTCTCTTCTTCTCAGTCTTCTATCCGCAGTTACGAATGGGCAATTGTCCTGGGAGCGCTCTGGTTTACGTGGTGTGATTACTTTGCGATTTCTGTTCAGTTGCCAGCAGTTGTATCCTCTGTGGTAGGAACTATAGCTGGAATTTTCGTAGGCATGCTAGCGGCTGGTCTTACAGAGGTGTTAAATGTTTTTCCTATTTTAACCAAGAGGTTAGGGCTTCATGACTATATGCGAAACTTTTTAATGGCAATGGTACTGGGGAAAATAGTTGGTTCTTTGTTGCAATGGACCTTTTCTATATAAAGGGAATATAAAGCCGGAAAACAAGAAGGATTGGGATTGGAAAATCGAACCATTCATAGGATAGGGAAGACATAGAAAAAATAAGCAGTAGGAATTAGACCATAATCGTACTTTATTACAGAAATAAAGGAGACAAGCTTGATGGCAACAACAAAACAAAAACGGGGATTCAAACTACAAATGAATAAGCAGATCTATCAGGAACAATCCAAAAAATATGAACCAAAACGTAATGTCTTGTTAAATTGTTTTCGAGCTTTCTGGGTTGGTGGCAGTATTTGTTTGTTAGGACAATTCATTCAGAATCTCTATATGACTTTTTTTCAGCTAAACGCAGAAAAGGCCACAGGACCAACTTCTGTGACGCTCATTTTAATTGCTGTGTTATTGACAGGATTTGGGATTTACGACAACATCGGGCAGTATGCGGGGGCTGGTTCAGCAGTACCCATCACAGGGTTTGCCAACTCTATGTCATCTGCTGCTATCGAACATCGCAGTGAAGGATATGTGCTTGGTGTGGCTGGAAATATGTTTAAACTGGCAGGTTCCGTCATTGTTTATGGTGTAACGGCAGCCTTTATTTTTGGGATTTTACGTGTGATTTTAAATATGTACTACTAAACGAGGTGAAATAAGTGAGTATGGCAACGAAAAGTCAAAATAGAGTAAGCCGACAAACGTGGAAATATAACGAAGATGTACGTATTCAGGGCAGTGCGGTAGTAGTGGGGCCAAAGGAAGGAGAAGGGCCATTAAAAGACTTGTTTGATAAAGCATATGACGATATGTATGCAGGTCAAGAAACATGGGAAAAGGCTGAAAAAAAATTGATGGAAGATGCTATCAAGCTTGCGATTAAAAAAGCTAAGTTAAAAGATGATCAAATCGATCAAATTATCGCAGGAGACTTACTTAATCAAAATATCACGGTTAGCTTTACAGCAGAAAAAATGCAGTTTCCTACACTGGGCATGTATGGAGCATGTTCCAGCTCGATGCTGACGCTTTCTACCGCTTCTGCCCTTGTGAATGCGGGTTATTCCAATTATATAGTAGCCGCATGTAGCAGTCATAACGCGACAGCTGAACGACAATTCCGTTATCCAACGGAGTATGGTGGACAAAAGCCTCCGCATTCACAGTGTACGGTTACAGGGGCGGGCGCAGCCATTGTAGGCTTGGGTGGGAGTGGACCACGCATTACATATTCTACCGTTGGCAAAGTAATTGATTTGGGTATTACGGACCCTTTTGCAATGGGAGCTGCGATGGCACCCGCTGCCGTCTCCACGATCGCTACTCATTTTATTGATACCGGTCGTAGCCCTAAAGATTATGATCTCATTGTCACAGGAGATTTAGGGAGTGTTGGCTATGCCATTTGTAAAGATATGTTAGCAAAAGAAGGCTACAACATGGAAGGTGTTTACAATGATTGTGGCCTAATGATTTATTCGCCCGATCAAGAAGTATTTGCAGGGGCAAGTGGATGCGCTTCTAGTGCTAGCGTAACGTACAGCTATATCATGAATCAGCTTCAATCAGGCAAAATGAAAAAGGTGCTTGTATGCGCCACAGGTGCCCTTCTTAGTCCCATTAGCACGCAACAAGGAAATTCAATCCCGTGTATTGCACATGCTGTTGCATTTGAAGGAGGGAAATAATCATGGAATACCTTATTGCTTTTGTAATTGGTGGTTTAATTTGTGTGGTTGGGCAGATCATGTTAGATGTAGCCAAAATAACACCAGCTCATGTCATGGTTACGTTAGTAGTCACAGGTGTTTTGCTTGATTTTATTGGTATTTATGATGGATTTATCAAATTTGCTGGTGCTGGTGCTACTGTGCCTATCATCAGTTTCGGTCATTCACTGTACCACGGTGCCTTACAGGAATTAAATCAAACCGGAATGATAGGGGTAGCGACTGGAATGTTTGAGGTACCAGCGGCTGGTATTACTGCGGCGATCGCCTTTAGCTTCCTAGCTTCTCTCGTGTTTAAACCAAAAGGGTAGGTATTCCGGCGGAGGAGGCGGTTGAATGAAACAGGCTCGACGCCGCGTCATCATCATCACAGACGGCGACTACATCGCGCAGAGAGTAATTGAAGAAGTAGCTAGACAAATCGGCGGAAGATGTATTTCGTTATCCGCAGGTAATCCAACGCCACTGTCAGGGGAACAGATGGTAACACTTATTAAACAGACCCCTCACGATCCCGTACTAGTCATGTTTGATGACAATGGGAATTATGGTTTTGGTCGAGGGGAAAAAGCGATTCGTTTTGTAGCAAAGCACCCTGACGTTAACGTAATGGGAGCAATAGCAGTAGCATCCAATACGAAATGGGTAGCGGGTACGAAGGTAAAATACTCGGTTACGAGGCAGGGAATGGTGGTTGAAGATGCTGTTGATAAGGATGGGGTCGTACACAAAGAACTTGAACATCGTATCTACGGAGACACTGTGGACATTCTGAATGCATGTGATATAGCCCACATTATTGGAATTGGCGATATTGGAAAAATGGACGGTAGGGACCACATTAATAAGGGATGTCCCATCACAAGAAAAGCCGTGGAATGGATTATGGAAAGGAGTGGGTTCAGTGTCGGAGGATAAACAAGACAAACAACCTATTGCACCTAGTCTTGAGGAGAATAGAGCGTTTCTTGATGACAAGCTAGGGATAGGCACATCTTTTGATATTGGTGTCCATGATCTGAAAGTAGGACGCATTAGAGTAAGTCTGTATTATATTAACGGATTTGCGGATAGCAAGATTGTAACTTTGATTTTACAAGATCTAAATAATATTAAGGAACGTGAAACGGGCGAAGATAACTGGAAAATCTTTTATCAAAAATATGTTCCGTTCTTTCAAATAACAAAGATAAATACATGCAATGAGTTTATGGATAAAGTATTGGTTGGTCAAATCGGTATGTTGATTGATGGGGAAGATACAGCCCTGATGTTAGATGCAAAAATTTACCTGACTCGTACACCAGAAGAGCCAGCTACAGAACGCGTTGTGCGAGGGGCCCATGATGGTTTTACGGAGAACCTCGTTGCCAACACCTCACTAACTCGTCGTCGTATACGTGATGAACGCTTACGCTATGAAATTATGCAGGTAGGGGAACGTTCTAAAACGGATGTAGTCATCGCTTATCTGGCTGATGTAGCGAATCTGCATTTAGTGGAGAAATTAAAGGGAAGACTTCAGGAGATCCAGATTGATGGGATTCCGATGTCAGAGAAAACCATTGAAGAGTTTATTATTGGAAAATCATACAATCCATTTCCGATGGTACGTTATACGGAACGGCCAGACGTAGCAGCTATTCACCTTCTGGAAGGACATGTTCTTATTTATGTAGATACATCACCTAGCGTTATCATCACACCTGCCACCTATTTCCATCATGTACAACATGCTGAGGAATATAGGCAGACGCCAGTGGTTGGAGCTTATCTACGCTGGGTACGCTTTTTGGGAATCATAGCTTCCTTGATTTTACCACCTCTTTGGCTGTTATTGGTGATGCATACGGAATATATTCCTGCCCAGCTTGATTTTCTCGGTGTGAAAAATACTGGTTCTATTCCGTTAATGGTACAATTTTTGCTGGCTGAGCTGGGGTTGGACTTAATGAGGATGGCGGCGGTACATACTCCTGCACCGCTTTCCATTGCAATGGGACTTATTGCTACCATGTTAATCGGGGAGATCGCTGTTAAAGTAGGGTTGTTCTCACCTGAAGTTATCCTATACCTAGCTATGGCTGCGATCGGCACCTATGCAACTCCTAGCTATGAACTCAGCATGGCCAATCGGTTGGTGCGATTACTCTTGTTGTTGAGTACTGGATTTTTTGGATTGCCGGGCTATATGTTTGGCTGTGCCTTCGTCTTGCTTGTTCTTGCGATGACTAGATCAATAGATACCCCTTATTTGTGGCCATTTATTCCGTTTAACTATGATGGGCTTAAAGAGATTTTGTTCCGTACGCCTGTGCCTAATCAGGGGAAACGGCCAAGCATTGTTCGTTCCCAAAATGCGAACAGGCAATAGATTGGTAGGCATAGTCATATATCTCTTGGATTTGGTTACTTGCTGTGGTATATTAATGCTTAAAAATTAGGTATACGCATAAAAATACAGGATGAATAGCGAGTCAGCAATGTATGATCCTCGCTATCTCCTCTCTGCAAAAGTCGAAAAACATGAAAAAGACAGAATAGCTTCATGATTTTTGGTCAAAGAGACAGATACTACCAGCGCAGCAGAGAAAGTGGATAAGGGGAGGCAAACGATATGTTTTTGCATGGCACCAGTCGCATCAACGAAAAAGGACACCTAGAAATTGGAGGATGTGATACTAGTCAGCTAGTAGAGCAATATCAGACTCCATTATACGTCTATGATGAAACATTAATTCGGGAAAAGTGCCGTGCTTATGTAGCGGCCTTTCAGCAAAGTGAATTTCCTTTCCAAGTGGCTTATGCTAGTAAAGCATTTTGCACGATGGCGATGTGTAAGTTAGTAGAAGAGGAAGGGTTATCTCTGGATGTGGTTTCAGCAGGGGAGCTATACACAGCTTTAGCGGCGGGATTCCCGGCAGAACGAATTCATTTCCATGGTAATAATAAATCCATGCAAGAATTAATTATGGCTCTGGAAGCCAATATAGGCTGTTTTGTGGCAGATAACTTTTATGAGTTAGACATGTTGAATTCGCTGGCTACAGAACGTGGATTGACAGCCAATGTTTTACTACGTCTTACACCTGGCGTAGAGGCACACACGCATGAATATATATCCACTGGACAGCAGGATTCGAAATTTGGATTTGACATGATTAGCAATCAAGCAATGAAAGCTATTGAAGTGGTTCATGAAAGCAAAGCGTTACAGTTGCTAGGGATTCATTGTCATATAGGCTCACAAATTTTCGAGACAGATGGTTTTCTTTTAGCTATTCAACGTTTGACTGAATTTTTAGCGGCTGTGAGAAAGACGCTTGGTGTTACTTGCCAGGTATTTAATGTCGGCGGCGGATTTGGTATTCGCTATGTAGAAGGGGATACACCTCTTGCAGCAAAAGACTACATCGAAGCGATTACCAGTAGCGTGCGTGATGAGTTTACAAAGCATGACTTGCCTTTCCCGGAAATTTGGATTGAACCAGGCCGGAGTATCATTGGAGATGCTGGGACAACCTTGTATACGATTGGGGCGACGAAAGAAATCCCTCATGTTCGCAAATATGTAGCGATTGATGGCGGGATGACTGACAATCTGCGTCCTGCTCTATACCAAGCCAAGTATGAGGCTTGCGTAGCAAATCGTCTACATGAACCAGCTACAGAACTGGTCTCGATAGCCGGTAAATGCTGTGAAACTGGTGATATGCTTATCTGGGATGTTCACTTATCCTCTCATCGACCTGGGGATGTATTGGCAGTTTCCAGTACGGGAGCCTACGGATACGCAATGGCAAATAACTATAATAGAATTACACGTCCTGCTGTGGTATTTGTTAAAGAGGGAGAAGCGGAATTGGTTGTTCAACGCGAATCATTGATGGATCTGATTCGTAATGACCGCTTATATACAAAAGTCTCTCTATAAATAATGTGTTACATTATAAAGTAAGCAAAGAAAAGAGATATCAGACATTGGGTCTCTTTTTTTTTTGCTCGGAACAACGATAACTTGCTATTAGTAATTGAACAGGATAATATAAAAGGGATAAAAACCACTTGGTTGCATAAGCAAGTGGACTAACTATTTTACCCTTTTAAGGGAATGGAAATAATGGAGGTACATACATATGAAAAAAGGGCAAATTACCCTAGAGAACGGAAATAAGGTTGTTATTGAATTCTTCCATAACGAAGCGCCTGGAACGGTTGCAAACTTTGAAAAACTAGCAAATGAAGGGTTCTACAATGGTCTGACTTTCCACCGTGTTATCCCAGGTTTTGTAGCACAAGGTGGTTGCCCGAACGGAATGGGTACAGGTGGTCCTGGTTACACAATCAAATGTGAAACACAAGGAAATCCACACAAACACGTTCGTGGCGCATTGTCCATGGCACATGCAGGTAAAGATACGGGCGGTAGCCAATTCTTTATCGGATATGATGCATTCCCACATCTAGATGGCGTCCATACTGTATTTGGTCAAGTGATCGAAGGTATGGAGCATGTTGATAAAATTAAGCAAGGCGAAAAAATGGCTGAAGTGAAGCTTTGGGAAGAATAGGATAAGATAAAATAATATCGTGAAAAAGAAATCCTCCTTGATAATACGTAAAAGTATTCCAGGAGGATTTTTTTACTCAAGCTCCTAATTTAAAATATTTTACATTGATTTATAGCTGAAACCTTAGAAAAATCAAAGACTTTTACTGAAATTATGAACATCTCAACGTATTAGTGCTATAATTATATGTACGTAATACTATAGGGATGAGCTGATAAAATGTTTAGAGTTGTAAACGCTTATGTTTATGATGAGAACGGAGATCCAATTGACAGAATCAAATATGTTATTGTCAAACCAAATGTGAAGGGAGCAGGTGCTAAAGTAAAGCTGGCTTTTAAAGCTTCCTCTAAAATTAGAGATATGATTAATAATAGCTTGAATGAAGATAGAAAACCTGTCTTGAATAGGATTGTTGGGGATTTAGAAGGGGTACGTAAAAGAGTTTTGTTAAGTAATGTTTTTTTAATACTAGACCGTCAACTTCCTACGGAGTTTGGACTGACAGATGAGTTACTTATTGTTAGAGGGGTTATAGAAGAGGATCATTCATTTGTAGAGTAGTTTATGGAAGTAAATTGGAGATAGAGTTAAAATATGTGCAGAATTTTTAAATTTTTTTATTTAAATTAAAAATGATTGACATTAACCTCAAAAAATTACTATAATACTAACAAATCAAACAAATTTAAAAGTTGTGATGAGGACAAGTAGAAGATAAGAACTGACGATAGAGAGCCATCCCTAGAGCTGAAAGGATGGTCGTTATTTCCCTTTGAATATCACCTCGGAGCTTTGTTAACGAACGATGAATCTAATCTATCGAAGTAGCTAACAACGGATTGTCCCCCCGTTAAAAGGAACGAAGTCTTTTTTTAGACTTGATAAGTCTGCTTTTCGTGAGGAAGGCAGAAAAGCTGAGTGGTACCGCGAAACTCTCGTCTCTGCAATCAAAACGTAGCCGTTGATTGCAGAGACGAGAGTTTTTCACTATAACTACATATGTAGAAAGTGTTGAAGAGGAGAAGTAAAAGAAGGATTTAATGTGCAGAGAGCTGTCCCCTGGCTGAAAGGATGGTCATTATACTTCTTTGAATATCACCTAAGAGCTTTGTTTTTGAAATGACAACTAATACAATGTCATAGTAGAGAACAACGGAAAAATCACCGTTATTTGATTATAGTTCAGTATGGACTAGCAAAGTCTGTTTTTCGTGAGAAGACAGAAAAGCTGAGTGGTACCGCGTTTTCTTCGCCTCAGTAACCAAAAGAGAAGTGTTTGTAGATCAAACACCCGCTTGGTTACTGAGGCGTTTTTTTTATAGTTTACTGCGAGGCGTATTCGAATTTTAGACTGAATTACTGACTGTTTTCTGGCTACTAGCACTATTAATTCCTACTATTCAGGGATGTTAACTTATATATAAATTAAAAGGAGAGATCACAATGGAAATTGAGATTCAGATTAACAGTAGCATGGATCCGTTCAAACAAGAAAATGAATTGTAGTGAGGAGAATAAATATGCAGAGGTTATCAAAAAAAGATTTACTGTTAGTTAGTTTTATGGTTTTTTCGTTATTTTTTGGAGCTGGTAATTTAATCTTTCCACCTTATTTAGGGCAATCAGCAGGGACTAACTTTTGGCAAGCAATGAGTGGTTTTATTATCTCTGCTGTTGGGCTTCCTATTTTGGGTGTTGTTGCAGTAGCGAAGTCAGATGGCCTACACCATTTAGCAAAACGAGTTCATCCTATTTTTGCATTAATCTTCACCCTTCTTATCTATTTGTCGATCGGACCTTTTTTAGGGATTCCGCGTAATGGAAGCTTGGCCTTTGAAATGGGAGTAGCTCCTTTTTTACCAACAGAATGGCAACAAAATAGTTGGATTCTATTACTCTATACGCTGGTTTATTTTTTAATTGCCTTTTGGCTTTGTTTAAACCCTGATAAACTATCTGATCGATTTGGAAAGGTACTAACACCATCCTTATTGATTTTACTTGCGGGCATTTTCATCTATAGCTTATTTAAACCTATGGGGTCTTTTGATAGTCCAATTGAAAGCTACGTACAAACTCCTTACTTCAATGGTTTTTTGGATGGTTACTTAACCATGGATACAATTGCAGCTCTTAATTTTGGTATTGTAATTTCAGTGACTCTTAAGCAAAAGGGCATTAAAGAAAAGAAGTCATTGATCGCTACTACTGTCTATGCAGGATTGATTGCTGGAGCCATTCTGGTGTCAATTTATGTTTTACTGGGTTATCTGGGAGCAGCTAGTTCACACATGTTTGGAGTGGCGGAGAATGGTGCTCAAACTTTAACAAACGTGGTACTTTATTTGTTTGGAAAACCAGGAGTGATATTATTAGGTCTTGTATTTTCGCTGGCATGCTTAACGACGTCAGTTGGTCTAATTACCTCTTGCAGTCAGTACTTTGCAACATTGGTACCTAGAGTTTCATATAAAATGTGGGTAACAGTACTTGCCTTAATAAGTATGTTTTTTGCTAACATGGGATTGAGTGGAATTTTATCGATTTCAGTACCGGTATTGTCTGCTATATATCCGTTAGCTATTACTCTGATTGTTCTTTCATTTGCGAATGACGTACTGAAAGGTGATTCCATTGTTTATGTTTGCAGTATGTTATTTGTTGGAATTATCAGCATTACTGATGCATGTGGCCAAGTAGGATTTCATTCTCTTGCATTTGATAACCTACTGAGATATTTACCCATGCATGCAGAAGGTCTTGGATGGATTATTCCAGGGGTAGTAGGAGCACTTCTTGGATATGTAATCTCCTTTAGTAAAAAGAAGAAAGGAAGTACAGCACCTCAACTCATAGAAAAAAATGATTCTTGCTAGTAAATAGTTCTGAGCAATTTTAAGACAGACTGGGAAAAAGAAGCCCAGAAGGAAGTATGGCAAAAGAGATCTGTTTCAATAAAGCAATCCCAGTACCGTATTGGTGCTGGGGTATTTTGTGTCTTTAAGACTTTATTCTATTTAGGATAAGATTGTGTAAACAAGAATATTTCTGGATGAGGGATCAAACAGATGATGCAATGGAGATTATATGGAAGTCAATCTTTTTTAATGTGAGAAAAGTTATTTACTCTTTAAAAAAAGCATATTGCAACAATTACATTTTATCTAAATACGTTATGTACAAACAAAAAGGTTATAAAATTCAAAATAAATATTTTTCATTGTTATGATCAACTTAAGGTATTTTTAATAAATACTCAATTATCAAATTATTTTTTAATATAATTTAACAAGATACTTGCAGGATTATCCATTTTGAAGTTAAATAATAGTAAAACAATAAATAACTAGGACTGAAGAACAATTATTTCTAAATACGATCGTTCTTATTTTTTTGTTGTTTTGAAAATTTCTTCATTTCGTTTATTTCGTAATCGTACCAGAGAAGGATGCTAAAGATACAGTTCATTTGTTCAATTGTTAGTGGATAGTAACGTTCTTTCCACAAAGCGATTTATGAAGGTCTCATACGCTATGTAACTGAAGAAGCACAAAGCCCATTTTTATTGATTAAAAAGATCAACTATTTCATATTTGTGTAATTTTCAATAAAAATCTTCGGGAAGGTGTAGATTTCTATGTGAATGAGCTATTTGTCCTCAATAATTATCGCAAAAAAGGATTCGCAAAAAGGGCGTTGAAACAATGTTTTGCAAACAATCAAGGAAACTATATGGTTATGCAGATGAGTAACAATAAACCAGCCATATATTCTGGCACCGATTATATGAAGAGGAAGGTGGCAAATAAATACTATGAAAGTCTTTAACAATAGAGTGATTGAACAAAAACAATTTTGGCTTTCTAAACTTGGTGGTGAGTTCATCCCCTCTATGGTTCCCACAGACTATCCTTACGTAGGTCAAACCAAATGTAAGGCATCACTGCAATTATCTATTGAACAGGATATTACAGACAGGCTGATTCAAGTTTGTAAAAATTCTGATGTGCTTGTGTATACCTTTTTGTTAGCCACGGCAAAAATTTGGCTACATAAATATACCCAACAAACAGAGGTTTGTATAGGCGCACCAAATCTTTCACCGACAACAAGACTGGTCCCTATCGTCTCTAATCCAGCTCCACATCTAGCCTCCAAACAATTTATTATGGATGTGAAACAGTCTCTTACGGATTCATACAAGCATCAGGATTTTCCTCTTCATCATATCTTTGAAGAGTTGGGAATTAATCCTGAGGGCTCTGTTTCTCCATTTATTAATGTGGTTGTAGCACTTGATAGCATACACGATAGAGAGTTTATCGAGGCACAAGAGGTAGGCCTTATACTTCTTTTTTCAAAGACAGATAAAACGATAAATGTACATCTTCATTATGATAAATCGCTGTATAAGTCACAAACGCTGGAGCGATTTTTCACTCACTACAAAAATATTCTTCGCACGATTTCAACAAATGTAACGATATCTTTGAGTGAAATTGAGCTGATGAGTGAAGATGAAAAAGTCCAGCTTGCTTCTTTTTCTCAAACACTTGAATCATATCCGACAGATATGTTAGTACATCAAGTGTTTGAACATCAAGCTGAACGTCATCCAAATAAGGTAGCTGTGGTATACCAAGAGCAGCAGATGTTAACATACCGACAACTAAACGAGAAAGCAAATCAATTGGCAAGGAACTTACGAGAAAAAGGTGTAGAGAAAGATGAAGTAGTTGCTCTGATGGTAGAGCGGTCCTTGGAGATGATGATAGGTATCTTAGGTATTCTCAAGGCAGGCAGTGCCTTTCTTCCCATCGATCCTGAGAATCCTTCAGAGCGCATAAGCTATATGCTAGCCGACAGTGAGTCTCGCTTTTTGTTAACGCACAAGAAACTAGGAAGCGATGTAGAGTTTGAGGGAGAAATAATTAGCCTAGATGGGGATGAGTTATATGTTGGTGATATGTCCAATCTTACACCGATTCAGACATCAGCTCATCTGCTATATGTCATCTATACCTCAGGTACAACTGGCAAACCAAAAGGTGTGATGGTAGAGCATCGGAACCTGATCAATTATGTAACCTGGTTCAGTAGGCAGGCTAGCATAACAGAAACAGACAGCACAATGCTCTTATCTTCCTATGCATTTGATTTAGGATATACGAGTCTTTTTCCAGCACTGCTAAATGGATGTACCTTGCATATAGTGCCAAAAGATACATATCTGCACCCTGATAGCTTACTGAATTACATCAAAGATCAGCAGCTCAGCTTTTTAAAACTGACACCGTCTCTTTTTTCATTACTAGTACAAGCAATTGACGGGTTACATACATCCGACATGACAGCACTGCGTTTAGTCGTTTCAGGAGGAGAATCTATTCAGCCACTTGATGTTGCTAAGTTCCATAGTTACTATCCTGCTGTAACCATAATGAACCACTATGGCCCAACCGAGTCAACAATTGGTACTCTGGCTATGCCAATTGAGTTTGACGAATGGGGTAGATTTGAAGAATGTCCAACTATCGGTACACCAATTCATCAAGCGGAAGTATTCATTCTAAATAAGGATTTGCAGTATGTTCCAATAGGGGTACCTGGTGAATTGTGTATTGCTGGAAAAGGGCTTGCACGTGGTTACCTTGGACAACCAGAGTTAACGAAAGAGAAATTTATAGCCCATCCATTTCAAGCTGGTGAACGACTTTATCGAACCGGAGATATGGCGCGATGGGATGAAGCGGGTACAGTTCAATTTCTGGGACGTATAGATCATCAAGTAAAAATTCGAGGATATCGCATCGAGATAGACGAGATTGAAAAGCATGTAATAAGTCATCCGTCGATCCATGAAGCGATTGTATTGGCTATGCCCAATGAGCAAAACGAAAATGAGCTGTGCAGTTATTATCTTTCTGATGAAGAACTGGGACAAGGTGAATTACGTGAATTTCTCCAACGGAAAGTACCGGAGTATATGATCCCAATATTTTTCATCCGACTAAAAAATATCCCGCTCACTTCAAACGGTAAAATCAATCGCCATGCTTTGCCAAAACCAGATGCCCATGAACTTGCCCAGCTTTCTTACGTTGCTCCAGGCAGTGAGATGGAGGAGCAGTTGGTTTTCATTTGGAAAAATATTTTGAAAAGAGAGTTGGTTGGGGTTACAGATAACTTCTTTCAATTAGGTGGTCATTCTCTATCAGCTATCAAACTGGCTCACCAAATCAGCAAAACATATGGTACTCATATAACGCTGAAGGATATTTTTATGCATTCAACCGTGGGCAATCAAGTAAAAATGATTGCCCACGCAGAAAAAAGAATAACAAGAAAGATAGAAGTTTCTGAGCATAGAGAATATTATCCACTCTCTTCGATGCAACGCCGTTTGTTCTTACTTCATCAATTTGAAGGGGCAGAGACCGCATACAATATGCCTACCATCTGGCGTTTTACTGGAAACATAAACCTGGATAAGTTGGAGAAGGCATTTCAAACTCTCATTAATCGTCATGAAGCGCTACGTACTTCTTTTCATGTGATTGATAGTGTTCCCATGCAACGGGTTCATACTCGTATAGATTTCACGCTATCTCTTCTAGAAGCTACAGAATTAGAAGAGAAGCAAGTTATTCAGTCATTCTTTCAAACATTTGATTTAGGTGTAGCTCCATTATTCCGTGCAGGTTTTGTGTCTCTGAACAATGATGAATGTCTTCTGATGATTGACATGCATCATATTATATCTGATGGTGTCTCGATAAATATTCTTTTCGCAGAGCTGGAAAAAGCTTATCACGGTCAGAATCTGTCGCCGCTTACCATTCATTATAAAGACTATGCTATGTGGCAAAATAAGTGGGAGCAATCGGAAGAGTACAAGCAGCAAAAACAGTTTTGGCTAACACAATTTTCTGATGAAATACCTGTGCTCAACCTACCAACTGATTTTATGCGACCAAAACTCCAAAGTTTCAAGGGTGGGTTAATAACCGCCTCGTTATCTGGGGAACAGTTTGAGGCTGTAAAGCGACTCTGTCAGAAAACAGAGACTACTCTCTACATGTTTCTGCTTGCTACGTACAATATACTGCTCGCCAAATACAGCAATCAGGAAGATATTGTTGTAGGAACAGCAGTAGCTGGGCGGAGTGTAAGCGATGTGGAATCTGTCATCGGAATGTTCGTTAATACGGTGGCCATTCGAAATAAACCTATGCCAAGTAAAGCATTTGCTTCTTTTTTAGAAGAAGTAAAGCAACAAACCATTCAGGTGTTTAATCATCAGGATTATTCTCTCGATGACTTGGTGGAGAATCTTAAGTTAACTAGAGATATGGGACGAAATCCACTATTTGACACCATGCTGACACTCCAAAGCTATGAGAAACAAAGCGTCGAGCTTGATGGAATTGCGATTCTACCAAACATGCAAGATCATGATATTGCTAAATTTGATATAACCGTGGTTGCTGTTGAATATGAAGATCAATTACAAGTCTCATGGGAATTTTCCTCTGAACTGTGGAGGAAGGAATCAGCAGAGAGGATGCTAAAGCATTTTATAACAGTAATGGAAGTAGCTGCTCGAGAACCCGAACGTACTATCGGCGAATTAGAAATACTGAGTCTAGAAGAAAAACACGAATTGTTATCCGTCAACAATCAAATCGCTATTTCTTATAACAAAGAACAAACCATTACTGATTTAATTGAGCAACAAGTTATTTTGCATCCTGATCACATTGCGGTTGTTTCAGATGGGGGGATACTACGTTATCGAGAATTGAATGAAGCAGCTAACCGGCTTGCCAGGTTTCTTCGTGCCAAAGGGGTTGAGCGTAATCAACCTATTGGGGTGATGATGGATTGTACTCCTGAGCTACTTATTAGCATTCTAGCCATAGTAAAAGCTGGAGGGGCGTATGTACCACTGTCGACGAATTATCCGAACGAACGAATTGAGTATATGTTGGAAGATAGTGAAGTGGGCTTGGTTTTAACCAAGCGAAATCTCCTTACCAATGTACGATTTGATGGCGAGTGGATTTTCATGGATGAAATACGATTGGAAGGCAATGCAGACAATTTCGAGCGTGATACTAATGCAGATGACCTTCTGTATATCATCTATACCTCTGGTTCAACAGGTAAACCAAAAGGCGTGATGGTTCAGCATAAGGCCCTGCATCATTTTGTCACTGCTATGAATAAAGAATATTTGGGAACGATCAGCTATAAAGACCGGTTTCTCCTTTCTACAGATATTTCATTTGACGTTAGTTGCTTTGAGATTTTTCAGGCGTTGACTAATGGTGGAACACTGGTCCTTTTTAATGGGCATAAATTTGATGTCAAGCTTCTTGCTAAAACGATAGAGGAAGAAGAGGTAACTCTAGCTTATATACCACCTGCTCTCCTTACCCAGTTGTATGAGACTATTCTTCTTTCGCCTGATGGTTTTGTCTTGAATAAAATGCTTGTTGGTGTTGAGCCAATAAAGGATGAGGTATTGGATCAATTTCTATCTCTGAATCCAGAAATGCTCATAGTCAATGGATATGGACCGAGCGAGGCTACCATCTGTTGTACAACCTACCGCTATGAAAAAAACGAGATAAGGGGTAAATATGTTCCAATTGGTAAGCCATTGGGCAATATGCAGATTTACATTCTAGATGCCCAGTGCCACCTTGTGCCAAGAGGTGTGATAGGTGAACTTTGGGTATCAGGTGATGGATTATCCCTTGGTTATTGGAATCAAGAAAAGATGACAGAAGACCGTTTTAAGACGAACCCATTTCACCCACATACTCTGATGTACTGCACAGGAGATAAAGCAAGATGGGCAGAGGATGGAAATTTAGAGTTTATGGGACGAACGGATCATCAAGTAAAAATTCGTGGTTACCGTGTTGAGCTTGGCGAAATAGAGACTCAATTGTTACGTCATCCTGAGATTGAAGCGGCACTAGTTATGACTAAGACGGATTCTTATGAATTTAAATATTTGTGTGCATACGTTGTTTTTCAAAATAAAGAATGGAATTCAGCTCCAGATGCTACACAAAAATTGCATCAATGGCTTGCTACTTTTTTACCAGATTATATGTTGCCAAGCGTTTTTATCGCAGTAGATGAATTTTCATTAACTCCTAATGGGAAAATAGATCGCAAAATTTTGCCTGAGCCAGATGGGAGCATTCATGTAAATGAACATAGTTACTCTGCACCGCGAAACGAATTTGAAGAGCAAATGGTGTTGTTGTGGGAGAAAATTCTTGAGGTTAAACCTATTGGTGTTATGGATAACTTCTTTATGCTAGGAGGTCATTCACTCAAAGCCTTTGTGCTTGTTAGTCAGATCAACCAACGCTTTGGAATAAATCTTCCTTTGTCAGATTTGTTTAAGGCTCCTACTATTGCAGGTCTTTGTGAACATCTTCAGATGCAAGAGGCAAGTAAAGAGGAGACTGTTATCCTGCTTCAGCAAGGAAATCCTGATGTCCCACCACTATTCATTATTCATGGTCAGGGAGGGGGAGTCATTAATTTTTCTCATCTAGCACAAGCTATAGGAGGGGAGCGTAACGTTTATGGCATTCAAGCCGTTGGGTATGATGGCGAAGCAGAGATGTTGACAACAGTGGAAGAAATGGCCACACACTTTAATGCTTCTATTCGCCGAATTACGCCAACTATGCCTATCCAACTAGTTGGCTGGTCATTTGGAGGTCTGGTTGCTTATGAGATGACCAAACAATTAGAACAGAAGGGGGAGAAGGTAGAATTACTGGTATTGGTAGATTGTCTCCCGCTAACTGAAAAGGACCGTATCAGTTTTGACCAACGTTATGAAAACTTGGATACTATTATTCAATACGCTCTTTATAACGGCATAGATCAAGAGGATTTAGCAGAATTAGGCGAAGAGGAAAAAATGAAATTTTGCTGGGAAGAGGCGCGCAAACAAAAACTATTTCCAGATGAAGTGTATGGACAGGCTTTGCTTCCTAAACTACGTATTCATGCAACAAATGGCTTAGCAATACACAAATATCATCTTCTTGGGAAAATCGACTCTGATCTACACCTCTTTCTTGCTTTAGAATCGTCGGTTCAGCATCAATCCGCGACGATCGCTGATATAGCACGCTGGAATGAATTTACCATGGGGAAAATACATTCAACATATATTACGGGCAATCATTATACTATGTTAGAAATGCCTCATGTCCAAAAGATGGCTACTTTACTTGGGGATTATATAAAAAGTAAAAAAATTGAATAAATGAGATAATATGTTTTACATTCAGTGTTTGTTTTAATAAAATGAAATAGAATTAAAATTAAAATTTTAACAATATGGGATACTTTGTGACTGGTAAGGAAAAAGTACGTGGCTTAATAAAATAACATAACCTTACTTGATTTATATAAAAATAAATCGTGACTCATATGATTAAGCCAGAAATCGCTAGCTTTACATACTAATAGGTTTGAAATAGAAATAGGAAAACTCGTTGTTTTTTTAGAAGTTATCTAATTACCAGAAAGTGAGGGAGATTATTTTGACCGTTACGCGTACGTATTATCCACTTTCACATTCCCAAAAACGGGTATGGTATATTGAGAAAACATATCCTCACACCTCCATGTACAATATTGGAGGAGTCGTTCGAATGAATGGTTCTGTTAATATTACCTATCTTACTCAAGCTATTCAGATTTTTATAAACAAGAATGATGGTTTGAGGCTACACATGCATGAGAAAGATAGCTTTGTAAATCAATACGTTGTAGAGTTGAATGATTTTTCCGTACCCTTCTATGACTTCAGTCATTCGATTCAAGCTGAAGAAGAGGTAATGCAATGGGCCGAGTCAGAGTTCAAAAAGCCATTTGTACTTGCTGATCATCCTTTGTTTTACTTTGCTACCTTTCGCGTTCATGAGAAATATACAGGATATTTCATCAAATTGCATCATATCATTGCCGATGGCTGGTCTATCAATATTATGACCAACCAAATTGGGGAGATTTATCAAAAAATAAAAAATGGTGAGAAAATATCTAGAGAAGTTGAATACTCGTATCTCGATTATTTACAACAAGAACAAAAATATCTATCTTCCAACCGTTTTGAAAAAAATAAGAAATACTGGAATGAAAAATTTCAAGCACTTCCTGAAAGCTTCTTGAGTAAGAGTTCAGATAAAGTGGAAGGGCATAGAAAAAGCATCGATCTTGATAAAGAATTATCGAGTCGTATTAATGAGTTTGCTACTGAGCATAATCTATCGCTAAGCTCACTGTTCATTATGCTTGTTTTACTTTATCAATACAAAACACAGCAAACCAAAGATCAAATACTTGGTATCCCGGTTCTTAATCGTTCAGGGAATAAAGAGAAAAATATCTTTGGTATGTTTACTAGTTCCATGCCATTTCGCATGGAGTTAGAAGATACTGAAACACTGACTAGTTTATACAAGAGAGTTCATAATGAGATGTTAAGTAATTTTTTTCATCAAAGATATCCGTATGATCTTCTAATTAGCAATTTAGAATTAAAGAAAAAGGGATATGATAGTCTCTTCCAAATTTGTGTGAATTACTACGGAACAAAGCTAGTTAATGAGCTTGAGGGAATTAACATTGATAATCTAGAATTTTATAGTGGCTATCAGGCCTACTCATTACAATTGGTAATAAAAGAATGGTCAAGTGAGAATAAAATTACATTGTTCTATGATTATAAAACCAGTGACTATACAAATGAGCAGATCGAAGAAATACACAGTCGATTGATGTATGTTCTTGAACAGATGATACAACAGCCAGAGAAGTCGATTAAGGAAGTCTCTCTTTTAAGTGATCGAGAGAAACATGATCATATCTATGGTCGAAATCAAACAGATGCGTTTTTCCCAAAAGACAAGACTATACATCAGCTTTTTGAGGATCAGGTAGCGTTAACTCCAAATCGTGTTGCTGTACGCTTTCAAGATCAAACGTATACATATCATCAGCTTAACGAACAAGCCAATAGATTAGCTCGTACGATTCGAGCTAAAGGCGTTAAGCCAGACCAACTAGTTAGTATTTATATGAGACATTCGTATGATATGGTTGTGGGGATTTGGGCTGTGTTAAAAGCAGGTTGTGCCTATGTGCCGATTGATCCTGATTATCCAACCGATCGCGTTGCATATATTTTGCAAAATAGTCAGACCAAGCTTTTACTATCAAATGTGGATGTGGATATAGAAGGCTTCAATGGAGAGGTTATCCGTCTTGATGATCCAACTACCTATGCATTAGAGTCACATAATCTCACGGACATAAACGAACCAAGTGATTTGGTTTATGTGATTTATACCTCGGGCTCTACTGGAAAACCAAAGGGAACGTTAATCGAACATAGAGGATTAATCAACTACATCCATTGGGCGAAACAGATGTACATACAGTCTCAGGATGAATCCTTTGCACTATATTCCTCTTTAGCTTTTGATTTAACAGTTACTTCCATTTTCGCTCCACTCCTAAATGGAAACGAAATCGTGGTTTATGTAGAAAATGGTTCTGAATTCGTTCTGGACACCATTCTTCGTGAGAATCGCGTCAACATACTTAAACTGACACCTGCGCATCTTGCGTTAATTAGTGACAGAGATAATCGACAATCGTCAATCAAACGATTCATCGTTGGAGGAGAAGACCTTAAAACATCGCTTGCTGCTAAAATCTATGAGAGTTTTGAGGGAAATATTTGCATTTACAATGAGTATGGCCCGACAGAAACAGTAGTGGGGTGTATGATCTATGAGTATAATCCAGAAACAGATCGGACTGGGTCTGTGCCAATTGGTCGACCGATAAATAACGTGCAAATCTATCTACTAAATGATCAGCTACAACCCGTACCTGATGGTGTAGCGGGAGAGGTATATATTTCAGGTGATGGCGTTGCAAGAGGGTATTTGTCTAGAGAGGATTTGACACAGGAGCGTTTTTTGGACAATCCGTTTAGACAAGGGTCTCGCATTTACAAAACTGGTGATCTGGCTAGAATGCTCGCCTCCCAAGATGTAGAGTATGTGGGAAGAATAGATCATCAGGTAAAAATGAAAGGATATCGTATTGAATTAGGTGAAATCGAGAACTGCTTGACCAGTTTCACATCTGTTAAAGAAGCGGTGGTCATTGATCGAGTAGAGGAGAACGGGTATAAGTATCTGTGTGCATATATAATTGCAGATGAAAAAATGTCCATTCCAGAAATTCGCCAAAAGCTAACACATCAACTGCCTTCTTATATGATTCCAACGTACTTTGTTACAGTTGACAAATTGCCGTTAACATCAAATGGAAAAATTGATCGCAATCAGCTTCCCGACCCAATTGTTGATAACAACACTAATCGTGCAGGAGATCAACTGCTAAATGATACAGAAGAAATATTGATGAAAGTTATAAAAGAGGTATTACAAATAGAAGAGGTAGGATTAGATTCAAATTTTTATTTTCTTGGTGGAGATTCGATCAAAGCCATTCAAGTAGTTGGTAAATTAAATCAGATGAATCTCGGGGCTACTGTGAGAGATGTAATGACATTTCCTGTGATTCATGAACTTGCGGCTGCACTTGCAATGAATCAACAACCAACGGCTCCACAAACAACCATGAGTGGAACAATAAAGCCCACACCAATCACTTCATGGTTTTTCTCTCAGAATCTAACCGAGGCTTCACATTGGAATCAATCTGTCCTCCTTCAACTAAAAAAAGCATTTACTGCAGAACAAATAAGCAAGGTACTTACAAAAATTGTTCATCATCACGATACATTGCGACTTAACTATGATACGAAGGAAAATGTGCTGTTTTATAATGAAAAGCATCTAACTCATATGATTGAGATTGAAACGGTTGATCTGTCGGAAATTTCCTCCGAAAAACAGCTTGAAGAGCTGAAACAAATTGGGGAGCAAGTTAAAAGAAGCTTTGATTTAGAAGAGGGATTATTGTTTAAAGCCGTTTTGTTCCTGTTAGGAAAGGATGAGACTCGATTACTACTTACGGCACATCACTTAGTTGTAGATGGAGTCTCTTGGAGAATTTTATTAGAAGATATGGGACAACTTTTCCGCGACTTGGAAGAAGGTCGTGATCTACATTTACCAGCAAAAACTCACTCTATGCAGAAATGGGCGGAAGAGCTAGACCATTACAGTAAAACAGAAGCTTTGATGTATCAGGAATATTGGAAGGAAGCCTTGGATTCTCCCACATCAAATTCAAAAAGTGAAGTTGAAGAGCGCCTAGAAAATTGCGAGACACTGAGTGCTGAATTAACTAGAGAGTCTACCGACCAACTGTTGCTTAACGCCAATCGAGCTTACCAAACACATTCTCATGAGCTTATCATTATGGGATTAAGTCTAGCAACCGCTGCTTTGACCAGTAAAACAGAAATCACGCTTGAATTGGAGGGTCATGGAAGAGAACAGTTGTTTTCTGATATAGATGTGACTCGTACCATCGGGTGGTTTACTTCTATGTATCCACTTAGGTTACAGCTTCCTCAAGGGGATATCTCCAACGTCATTAAACATCTTAAGGAACAGATCAGAAAGGTACCTAATAAGGGGATAGACTTTGGAATTCTTACCTATCTGGCAGGGCAGTTCAGTCAATCTCAGGAAAAGCGTATTCGCTTTAACTTTCTGGGGGAAGTAGACAATCAATTAGACAATCAGTATCTTTCTTTGGCACATGAGGAAACGGGACCAGACATTTCTTTACAAAATGCAATGACTTGCTTAATCGAAATTAACGCTATGATCAAAGAGAAAAGATTACAGCTTTCTCTTACGTACAATAAAAGTAAGCATAATCAAGTGGCCATGCAGCATTTTCTGGATAATATCATCACTAATACAAGCCATATTCTCAATCATTGCTGTCAGTCAGAAGAGATACAAGATTTTACTCCTTCTGATTTTACTACCGTTAATCTCACACAAGATGATCTTGATGATTTATTCAGCTAAGAAAGGAAACGATATAAAATGAATGTTACAAAATCGTTGTGCCTACCCATGTTTTTGACATGGGTGCTTTCCTTTACATTCTTGGTGTTTCCAGTGAATCAGATAAGTGCTGCTACTATGTTACTATCTACACAGGAAATCGAGAGAATGGAAGAATTCATTACCAAGCAAATGGATACGTCGAAGATTCCAGGTTTACAAGTCATTATTGTTGAAAAAGACAAAACGGTTTACCAAAAAGGTTTTGGTTATGCTGATATAGTAAACAAAAAGCCTGTAACAATTGAAACGCTGTTTGAATTAGGATCAAATAGTAAAGCTATTTCTGGCCTTGCTATTTTACAATTGGCTGATAAAGGGCTGATTGATTTGAACGATCCTGTGACAAAATATCTACCATGGTTGAACCTTTCCTATAAAGGAAAGGTTCAACCGATAACATTACGTCAATTACTTCATCATACGAGTGGAATTCCGTTCAAGTCGATAGGGTTCATTCCTGAGGGAAATGACAAGGGCGCACTTGAGAAGACGGTACGAACACTACTTACCCAAGAACTGAATCGTGAACCTGGTACAAGGTACGAATATGCGACTATCAATTACGATGTGTTAGGGCTAGTGATCGAAAAGGTTACCAATCAATCTTTTGAGACATATATGACAGAAAATATCCTAGAAGCTCTTGATCTTCCACACACATATGTTGGCGAACAAAACGTTAACAAAGCTCAAATGGCTACTGGTTACAAGATGGGGTTTACGGAACCACAAAAATATAACCCGCCTAGCTTCCGGGGAAATACACCAGCTGGCTATATGATAAGTAACGGAATAGATATGGCTAGATGGATGCAAATACAAGTAGGCACAGTTGACATAGGTGGCTTCAACCCAGCTCTAATTAAAGCTTCTCATGAGCCAGATCGAAAGGTGAGACCTAATGGCAGCGGGTCATCATATGCTACTGGTTGGGAGGTTTATCAAAAAGGGGATGGGGAACTCTCACACTCCGGGAGCAATCCAACATTTAGTTCGTTTATGGTGTTTCGTCCGACTGAGCAAATTGGGGTAGCTGTATTAGCAAATATGAACAGTGACTATACTGCTAATATTGGGCAGGGAATCATGAACTTGCTTATGGGAAAAGATGTACCTCCTATTTATTCAGACATGTATAAAAAGTTAGATCAGTTGTCTTTTTCCATTATTTGCGTGCTTGTTCCAATTTGTTTGGCGATCCTTTTCTTACTAGGACGTATGTTTATTCAAACATTGAAGAAGCAACGAAAGTTTCAGATAACGGGGAAAGAGGTTATTGTGGGGCTGCTCTTTCATTTACTTTTATTGAGTTTATTCGCAATATCCTTGTTCTATTTACCAAATCTTCTATTTATGGAAATGACATGGGAGTTTATTGAAGTTTGGACTCCAGAGACTGTCATGATTGCTGTGTATGGAGTTGTGCTAACATTTGTTCTCTATTTTTGCTACTCGCTTCTTCTCTTGTTTTCTAAACAAAAACAGGAAAATATCTATTTTTCTTTGACGATGTTAAGCATTGTTAGCGGGTTTGGAAATGCTTTTATTATCTTCATTATTAATGAATCCTTTGCACGAACAAATAATTTGGTTAACGGTTTACTGTTCTACTTTACAATGGGGATTTTTATGTATGTTGTAAGTCAAAAGCTACTCCGTTCTCGTCTTGTTACCTTGACCAACCAATTAGTTTATGAAAAGCGGATGGAACTGGTTGAGAAATTACTTCAGACTAGCTATACCAGCTTGGAAGAGATGGAGCAAGGTCGTATTCAGGCCACACTCAACAATGACACAGAAGTGATCAGTCGAGCAATCAACGTTATTATTACGAGTGTGACTAATTTAATTACGCTAATTTGTTGCTTTATTTATCTGGGGGTTATGAACTTTTATGCGTTTGTACTTTCTCTGATTATTATCGGGCTTGTAGCAGCGTTTTACTATTTTATCGGACAAAAGGCAAACAAGCTGTGGGAAAAAACGCGTGATATTCAAAACGTTTTCTTCAAATTTATCACAGATCTTACTAGCGGCTTTAAAGAACTGACATTGCATAGAGGAAAACGTCAAGATTTTCATGTTGCAATTAAAGAGAGTTGTGCAGAATACCGTGACAAACGTGCTGAGGGCGATCTGAAATTTGCTAACGTGTTTATCATTGGGGAATTACTGTTTATTATCGTAATTGGTTGTGTAGTGTTCATTTTTCCAGAAATTTTTAAACAGATGAATGCTGATATGCTTCGTAACTATGTATTTGTCTTCTTATACATGACAGGACCTGTTAACGGTTTATTAAATGGACTCCCACAAATCGTAATGATTCGAATTAGTTGGAAACGCATTAACAAAATGATCAAAGATTTAGATTTAGCTAAAGATCCAGAGCAAGAGAAAATAGAATCGGCACAGGACATCAAGGAGCCGATTAAGATGATCGTAACCGATGTGTCTTATGATTATAAAAATGCAGATGATCGAAGCTTTAGTGTAGGACCTATTAATTTTGAGTTTGCGTCGGGAGAAATCATTTTTATTACTGGCGGAAACGGAAGTGGAAAATCAACACTCGCGAAGCTACTGACCGGTTTGTATGCTCCCAATAGAGGAGAAATTACCATAAACGGAGGCAAGGTCTCGCATGTGAAGCTAAATCAGTATTACTCTGCGATTTTTGGCGAGTTTCATCTATTTGATCGTCTATATGGTATTGATTCAGAGCGTCATGATAAAGAGATAAAACATTATCTTGAAGTCTTAGAATTACATGAAAAGGTGAAAGTGGAAAACGGGATGTTTAGCACAACTAGACTCTCAACTGGGCAAAAAAAGCGTCTTGCTCTTTTAATTACCTATCTCGAAGATCGCCCTATTTGCCTTTTCGATGAATGGGCTGCTGACCAAGATCCTGAATATAGACGCTTTTTCTATCAAGTATTATTGCCAGACATGAAACAAAAAGGGAAGTGTATTATTGCCATCACGCATGATGATCAATACTTCCACATAGCTGATAAAGTGATTAAGATGGATGCGGGACAAATGGTGCAAGCTGTTGTAAGTGTTTAAGGTAATTCATGTATTCGACTGGTAATACATTCAGAAGAGACTCATTTTTAGCGTGCATGGAAAAAATGAGTCTCTTCTCTATTGGACAATAAGAATGATGGATGTAGATAAGCATGTTTCATTTGATTAATACTCGTTCTTGTCATGGAAATTCTTTTAACAAAAACAGGAATACGTCATAGGTGGAGAGAAAGAGCTAGTACGCGATACTCTTTGAAACAAATCCAACAATGACTTTACCATTCGAATCTTTACTAGAACCAAAGTACCAAGTCTGATTTTCTCCTACAACGGATACTTCTGCATGTAGTGACGCAGAGCCACGTGCTTTGCTTTCAGTAGATGGTGTTGCATAAAAATAGCCTTTGTCAGCTTGTATACGTACCTTTTTGGGGGTAATAACATTGTATTGGGTTAGCAAAGTTTTAGATAGATAGCCTTGGTCAATGGAGGCAAAATCCGTGAAACCGCCTTTATCTTTTACTTCATAACCATACCAGAGGTTGGTAGTAACTGAAGCTGTAGTCGCTGGGGTGCTATAGACTGGTGCTTGGTCGACTGCTATGATGGTTTTTTTCTGTACGACTGGGGTAGCTTTGACAGCGGGTTTAGCGGCTGGAGTAGAGTTCTTACCCGGTGATTTGGCAGGAGATGCACTTTTTGCTGGACTAGAACCTCCCCCATTGTGATAATGATATTCCCCGTAGGAAAGACCCCATTTTTCACAGTTGGTACGACATGTATGACCGCCGTTCTTGTCTGTGCGACCTGGATGAGCTGATGTTTGTTGGAATGGAATAGCTAGCATGGTTACGAACAAAAGGAATAGTAGTGCTTTTTTCATAGAACATCCCTCCTAATATAATATTGACATTTATCATAGCACAATTCCATAAAATGGAAAGTTATGAATTTTTGCTGTTTTATTATTGTTAGAATCAATTTCATAAAGGCTTTTTCCAAAAATAATTAGACTATCCCTGGTATTATCCCCTTTGAGTAGACAGTGTAAAAAGCCCATCCACCTAGCGGTGGGTGCTACACTATCCTCGGAGGGGATTTTTCGTATGGCTAAAAAAGGACAAACATTTCAACGATATACGATGGAATTTAAACAGAAGGCTATTGCTCTTTACGAACAAAAAGGGATCAGCTATGAAGCGATTGCTAAAGAATTGGGAGTGCCTAGTCCTACTCAGATCAAGAATTGGGTCAGGAAATACCGAGACGGAGATGGTTTAGAGGATCAACGAGGTAAAACATCTAAAAGAGATAATCCTTTTATAGGGCGTCCACGTACAAAATTCACTAACGTGGAGGAGGAAAGAGATTATTTAAAAGCGCAGGTAGAATACTTAAAAAAGCGTTATCCAAATCTACACGGGGAGGGTGGGTTTCAAAAGTAGCTCGGTTTGCGGTTATTGATCAGTTGGTACGGAAGTACCCTGTTACTTGGTTAGTGGAGATAGCCAAAGTTTCCCGCGCTGGTTACTACAAGTGGAAACATACGCAAGAAGAACGTGCAAAAAGGCAACAACATAATAAACTCATAAAGGAACATATGATAGCGATTCATCGTGTGCATCCATACTTCGGTTATCCAAGAATGCGAATTGCATTGAGAAAGAAAGGATTTATTGTGAATCACAAGAGGGTATATCGGTTGATGAAGGAGATGAACATTCAGTCCATCATTCGTAAGAAAAGGCGCTTTTTTGGTAAAACTGCATCCATTGTTAACCCTAACTTACTTAATCGAAAGTTCACAGCCGAAAAACCAAATCAATTGTATGTAGCAGATATTACATTTGTAGCACTGAACGATCGATTTTATTACCTATCGGTAATCCAAGATCTCTTTAACAACGAAGTTGTTGCCTGGAAGGTTTCTCATCGGAATGATTTAAAACTTGTTTTAGATACTCTGGAGCAGTTAGCAAAACAAAGAGACGTGCAGGAAGCCATCCTGCATTCTGATCAGGGCTTCCAATACACGTCTAAGCAGTACAATAAGAGACTGAGGGATTTTGGCGTGAGAGGCAGCCACTCTCGCAAAGGAAACTGCCTCGATAACGCTTGCATAGAATCCTTCTTTTCTCATCTCAAAACAGAGACATTGTACTTTTCTGAGTGTAAAACAGATGAAGAGCTCTTTTAAGCCATTGAAAAGTACATATGGTTTTATAACCATGAACGATTTCAAAAAAAACTAAATCAGTGTGCCCCAGTCGAATACCGGAACACACTGGCTGCTTAGGCTTTTTTAATGCTGTCTACTTGACAGGGGTAAGTCCACCCTACGGGATCAATGCTGTTTTTTTGAAAAAATTAAGCTGCTACTTTCATCCTACTTGCCAGTTCCTACGAATTCGATCCACTGCTAACTTGGATGCATTATAAACAAGAGTAACCAAGTCAAAATGGACTTTTGCCCTCTTTCCTGTGCGATATCGGACATTGTTTAGCTGAAAGAACTCCTTCAAATAAGCATGTACTCGCTCTACGGCTGTTCTCTGGTCATATAGTTCTTCCCACGTTTTTGTTCCTCTGGCTGGCGCGGTGTACTTTCGAAGATCGGTTTCAGCCTTAATTTTATAGACTTTTTGACAGAGAGAATCCTGATTCAATGGACAGTCTTTACATTCTTTTGGCCGTACAAATTTCAACGTTTTGTACTTCTTATCATAACTGTCGTAACGATAAGAGCATTCTCGGACACAAGTTGGCGCAAAATGTGAATCGAATCCAACCATTTCTCCTTCATTCCGCTTGTTGTAAGCAATAATCGCTTGTGCGTTCATTCGTCCGATTTGTTGATAAATCGGGACATAGTCATATCCCGCATCCATGATTCCATATCGCATGTGATTGGGCAGAACAGTTTGAATTCCTTTCAACAAGGGAATCGCTGCTTTCCCATCGTTCATACTTCCAGAGGACATGAGGGAGCAAAGAATATATTGACTTTTCGTACCGACTGCAAGATGAGCTTTGTATCCGAACCAAAATACGTTCTTTCCTTCACTATTTTTCTTAATGCCCCAATCTGGTTTGATAGGAACTTGGGGACCGTAGGTCCTCCAACGTCACATTTAGTTGAGCTGCAATGGTTTTTTCGTACAAGGACTTCTGAGTTTCCTTTTCTTGCTTTTGTTTGTCATAGATTTCTTTTTCTGCTTTTGATTTACGTCCGCGTTTTTTTTATAATTTCGTCTTTTTTTCCTTTGCTACACCTCGATCACGGGATTCAAAATGGGTTGCATCGATGGCAATTGTTTCATCGCCTATGAACCCTTCCTGTATCGCTTGCAACAGTAACTTGTCTTGGACTTTATCGAGGTGTGCTGTTTCAGAAAGCTTCTGAACGAGACGAGAGTACGATGCCTCGGAAGGAAGATTGTCAGAAAACAGAAAACCGCATTCCATTCGAAAGATAAAGTCATGTTTTAGTCGTTTTTGTAAATCTTTCACAGTGGGAATTCGTTCTACGATTCGGGCGACCAGAGAATATAGCATGGCAGCATAATTCAACTCGGTAGGAGCACCATAGATCGACTCTTTGGAAATAGAGAAAAGAAGCGGTTCAATGTCAAGAGTGGAGAAAATAGCCTCAAAACGTTTGGGAGGTTCTAAGTCGAATAATTCTTGTATATCAAATAGGCTTCCTTGTTTTATAATAGACACTGGGAGTCACCACCACCTCTTAAGTTTGGGTCGCACTTAACTTATTAGAGATTTGGGGAGGTACTCCTTTTTCTATGCTAAAAAACTCTTGAGCCCGTAGGGCTTTGATTTATGAAATTGATTCAATTACCAAATATAAGGAATCAGGCGGTATTTTACCTTTGACATGTATTCGTTATAGCCAGGTAGTTCTGATAGCAATGTGCGTTCCTCCTGTACTGCCCGCCATGCCATTCCGATGACAATAACAAGAACTGTAAGCAGCCCATACCATGACCCAAGCAAAAGACACGTACCTATTAAATAGATGATGGCCGTGGCATACATTGGATGTCTCACAACCTTGTAGGGACCAGTGGATATTACTGTTTGCTTACGTTCACTCTGAATACGGACCGCTGGGGACAGGTACGAGTTTTCTCGGAATACGAGAAAGAAGAAGTAAAACGAACATAAGAGAAGAATCGCTCCTGCTACTTGGAGTCCCATCGGTACATGCGACCAGCGGAATCGAACAGCATCTAACGGCATAAAGACCAGCCAGGCAAGGAAGTATACGTTCATCAGTACATACCACACTTTATCCCATGCTTTTTGATCGGGTTTTCCGATTCCCGTCATGCGTTCAGTTAGTAAATCAGGATTGTACTTGATTAACCATACACTTAACGCGAACACGAAGCCAAAAAATAAAAACAAGTAAGCCCATCCTGCAAGCCACGCGACAGTTCCAGCCGAAAGAAACATAGCGAGAGCAAAAACGACAAACATGCCTACTATTTGTGCTGTTAGTATTTTCACATTAATCATTGGTATGCCTCCAATAAATTTTTTTGAAGTCTCCCCAACGAGTATCTGAAGTGATTTACCATCTCCTAAGCGCCTTTTAAAACTAAACAACTATGTTAACTTTATTTTACTATATTTTACAAATTGAATCAATTTCATAAAGGCTTTTTTCAAAAATGATTAGACTATCCCTACGGGATCAATGCTGTTTTTTTGAAAAAATTAAGCTACTACTTTCATCCTACTTGCCAGTTCCTTACGAATTCGATCCACTGCTAACTTGGATGCATTATAAACAAGAGTTACCAAATCAAAATGGACTTTTTCCCTCTTTCCTGTGCGATATCGGACGTTGTTTAGCTGAAAAAACTCCTTCAAATAAGCATGTACTCGCTCCACAGCTGTTCTCTGGTCATAGAGTTCTTCCCACGTTTTTGTTCCTCTGGCTAGCGCGGTGTACTTTCGAAGATCGGTTTCAGACAAGTTGGCGCAAAATGTGAATCGAACCCAATCATTTCTCCTTCATTCCGCTTGTTGTAAGCAATAATCGCTTGTGCATTCATTCGTCCGATTTGTTGATAGATCGGGACATAGTCATATCCCGCATCCATGATTGCATATCGCATGTGATTGGGCAGGACAGTTTGAATTCCTTTCAACAAAGGTATCGCTGCTTTCCCATCGTTCATACTTCCAGAGGACATGAGGGAGCAAAGAATATATTGACTTTTTGTACTGACTGCAAGATGAGCTTTGTATCCAAACCAAAACATGTTCTTTCCATCACTATTTTTCTTAATTCCCCAATCAGGTTTGAGAGAAAATTGGGACCGTAGGTCCTCCAACGTCACATCCAGTTGAGCTGCAATGGTTTTTTCATATAAGGACTTCTGGGCTTCCTTTTCTTTCTTTTGCTTGTCGTAGATATCTTTGATTTACGTCCGCGTTTTTTCAATTCTGTTTCGTCTTTTTTTCTTTTGCCACACCGCGATCACGGGATTCAAAATGGGTTGCATCGATGGCAATTGCTTCATCGCATATGAACCCTTCCTGAATTGCTTGCAAGAGTAACTTGTCTTGGACTTTTTCGAGGTGTGCTGTTTCAGAAAGCTTATGAACCAGACGAGAGTACGATGCCTCGGAAGGAAGACTGTCACAAAATAGAAAACCGCATTCCATTCGAAAGATAAAGTCATGTTTTAAACGTTTCCGCAAATCTTTCACAGTTGGAATCCGTTCTACGATTCGAGCGACCAGAGAATACAGCATGGGAGCATAATTCAACTCAGTAGGAGCTCCATAGATCGATTTTTTGGAAATATAGAAAAGAATCGGTTCAATGTCAAGAGTAGAGAAAATAGCCTCAAAACGTTTGGGAGGTTCTAAGTCGAATAATTCTTGTATATCAAATAGGCTTCCTTGTTTTATAATAGACACTGGGAGTCACCACCACCTCTTAAGTTTAGATCGCACTTAACTTATTAGAGATTTGGGGAGGTACTCCTTTTTCTATGCTCAAAAACCCTTGACCCCGTAGGGCTCTGATTTATGAAATTGATTCGTTAGAGAAAAAACAAAAAAAAAGAGGGGAGAGATACCCTCTTTTTTTTGTTTTTTCATATTATGAATAGTTGTTCGTTTCTTATTTTGTACTCTCGTAATTCATCTCATGGTATTCTTTAATTAGTTTTTGTAAGAGCAAGTTTTCATAAGAACTTAGCCCTTGCGAGTTTTCCAACATAATGAGGGAGTGCAGGTCGTTCTCTAGCATTAGTCTCCTACGGTCTGTACTTGTTAGTGCCATGGGTTCTTCCCAACTCCTTTTTTGTTAGATTGGTTATTAGTATACCGTTATCGAATCATTTGGTAAAACGTGGTAATAAGCTCCCTCTCTTGATAATCAGGGTTCTCATGGTGTGAGGGAAGCTGACTAGATCTATCCCTAAAATTGCGCCAGCATATTGCCAAATCCGGCCAAATCCGGCTCAAAAATGATGCTACGAAGGAGGAAGTAAACATGAATATGGCAGTAGAAGCTGTCCTACTAGCAACAAAAGCACACGCTAATCAACAAGATAAAGGGGGGCAACCTTATATTTTGCATCCTTTGCGCGTCATGATGTACATGTCTTCGGATGAAGCGAGAGCGGTAGCTGTTTTGCACGATGTATTAGAAGATACCGATGTAACCGCAGATGATTTACGTGAAACGGGGTTTCCAAAGGAAGTTGTAGAAGCGGTTATGATTCTAACCAAAAATCCCAAAGAGAATTATGACAGCTACATTATCAAGGTCAAACAGAATCAGTTGGCCCGAGCTGTCAAGATTGCAGATATCAAAGACAATTTGGATGTAACTCGTATACCGGAACCTACGGAGGCAGATTTAGCACGGATAGAAAAATATAAGCGCGCATTGAAAGAATTAGAGGGTGAAAGCACACCTATGGAAAATTCAAAGGAAGATTGTTCACAAGAAGAAAGTAATATAGATAACGATAAGCAGTTAGAAGGGAAAGAGATATTGTAGAAACGGTGTTCGCTTTTAGTGGGAATAGATTTGACATGGATATTTCTGAATGAAACTGCTTGTACTTGTGTCATTCTTTGAAGGCTGTTATTCTAATAAAATAGCGTATTTTTGCACGATAGACCGAGGATAGAGGCACGTGCAAGAAACAGAGAATGAAGGAGGGCTCCATGGGTTTATTTCAATTTGATCTAAATACGCTCCCTTTTCGGGTGATTGCGTTCGTGATCGCTTTTTCCATGCATGAGTGGGCGCATGCGTTTGCTGCCTATAGATTAGGCGACAACACAGCGAAAAATGAGGGGCGTTTAACACTTAATCCAATTCCGCATCTAGATCCATTTGGTCTCTTGATGATTTTATTTGGACCATTTGGTTGGGCACGACCTGTCCCATTTAATCCTTACAATTTTAGAGGAAATAAACGTCTAGGAATTGTGTATGTTGCAGCAGCAGGACCGTTTGTGAACTTTGTGTTAGCGTTCTTCTTTTCGTTCCTGTGGTTTTATATTCAGACACCATTTTGGGCAGAGATGATGGCTTCTTGGCCTGCTAAAGGTATAGAAGCGGTTGACTTAACCTTACAGTACTGTATTATCATTAACTGCGCTATGCTGGTGTTTAATATGTTGCCGATTGCACCGTTAGACGGTTCTAAAATTTTGCGCTATATTTTGCCGCAAAAATGTAGTGGATTCTTTGATAAATTAGACCTATATGGACCATGGTTGTTATTGTTGATTGTATTCTTGCCACCGTTGCGAGGATTACTTAGCATACCACTACAGATTGTGCTGTCTTGGATTGAAAGCATAACACGATATGTGGTCATTCAGCTTTTTTTATAAACATGATGCAATGAAGTAAGGCGGGATTAGCGTTGTCATACAGTATTAAATTGGATTCGTTTGAAGGGCCGCTTGATTTGCTTTTGCATTTGATCGACAAGGCGGAGGTAGACATTTATGATATACCAATAGCGGTGATTACTGAACAGTATTTGCACACCATTCATACAATGCACGAGCTTCAATTGGATGTAGCTAGTGAGTTCGTAGTCATGGCCGCTACTCTGTTGGCCATCAAAAGTAAAACGTTACTTCCTAAAAAAGAGGAGATTCATTTTCATCCATTGCACGATGAATATGGAGAAGAGGAAGATCCTCGAGATGAACTGGTACAACGCTTATTGGAGTATAAAAAGTTCAAGCGCGTGGCCGAACAACTACGTGAAATGGAAACGGGGCGCAGTCAGGTATTCACTCGTCCGGCAGAAGATTTAACGCCATATGTGCGTGAAGAGGAGCCGGGAGTTGCCAATGTGACCCTGTTTGACATGCTTCATGCTTTAGAAAAATTGTTTGCGAGATTGCAAACAAAAGAGCCGATAGCCAAAGTATCAAGGGATGAAATCTCCATTAAGGATAGAATGAAAGAGATTCGTCAGCTCATTAAGGTTGGAGGAGGGCATGTCCGCTTCTCACAGTTGTTTATTACAAACGTTTCTCGCACCGAGATTGTGACAACGTTCCTTGCCCTACTGGAATTGATGAAAGGGAAGGCGATCACGTGTGTTCAAAATCAATTATTTACGGACATCCTGATCAGTGAGGGAAAAGGAGAAACGGGACATGGATTATGATAAATTAAAATCGGTGATTGAGGGTCTATTATTTATCTCCGGTGACGAGGGGATAGATGCAAAGCAGATTGCGGAAATAATTGAGGTAACTGAAGAAGTTGTCATTGATTTGTTAGAAGATATGAAAGCAGACTTTTACCGATCTAACAGAGGAATCCAGCTTGTTGAAGTGGCGAAAGCTTATCAATTAACAACCCTGCCCGAACATATGATGTATTTTGAAAAGCTGGCAACTTCCCCAACACACTCATCCTTATCGCAAGCAGCTTTGGAAACCTTAGCCATCATTGCCTATCGACAGCCGATTACTCGTTCTGAGATAGAAGAAATTCGTGGAGTTAAATGTGAAAAAGCGTTACATACCCTGATGTCCAAGCTTTTGATTAAAGAGATGGGACGAGCAGAGGGTATCGGGCGACCAATCTTATATGGGACGTCCAAGGAATTTCTGGAGTATTTCGGATTGAAAGGAATTACAGATTTACCAGAGCCGCCAATTGATTTTTCATTTGATCAACATGATGAGGAAATGGCTCAATTGTTTCGCGGGAAGGAAACTACTGGAAACGACTAGGACCCGATTAAGATTAGGGTATATCATAGGTCTTGTCTCCATATACTTGGTACAAACCATTGTAAACCAAGCATGGGGAGGACACTATGAAATACCAACGAATAATCGGCGTACTCGTCGTTTTTCTTTTGTGCGTTAGCTACCTAGGCCCACAACCTCGTGCCTGGGCATCGAAAGCACCTAAGATCTCGGCGGAAGCAGCTGCAGTCATTGATGTTGAATCAGGACGTATCTTGTACGAGAAAAATGGTAACAAGAAAATGAGAATTGCCAGCTTGACCAAGACGTTAACGGCCATTGTAGCTATTGAAGCGACCGATATAAAGAAAGTCGTTACTGTTCCAGACAAAGCCATAGGAGTGGAAGGCTCCTCTATTTATCTAAAAAGAGGGGAGAAGCTGACCCTAGAAGAGTTATTATACGGCTTGATGCTCCGTTCTGGAAACGATGCGGCGGCGGCGATTGCTTTGCAGGTGGGAGGCTCGATTGAAGGGTTTGCCACAATGATGAACGAAAAAGCCATGTATATTGGCATGAATCACAGTAATTTTATGAACCCACATGGATTAGATAATAGTGATATGCACTATTCGACAGCGGTTGATATGGTTAAATTATCTGCCTATGCTCTACGAAACCCACAGTTTCAGCAGATTGTCTCCACAAAAGTAAAAAGTATTTCGTGGGAAGGCGAGAAATGGGATCGTAGGCTGCAAAACAAAAATAAAATGCTTCATCTCTACAACGGAGCAGATGGTGTAAAAACTGGTTATACCAAGCTTGCTAAGCGTTGTCTGGCATCGTCAGCAAGCCGCGCTGGCCGACAGGTAGCAGTAATTACGCTTAATGCACCAGATGATTGGAATGACCATGCTACACTGCTTGACTATGGCTTTCAACAGTTCGAGGAAACGTCTTTAATTCACAAAGGCGAAAAATGGGATGCTCCCCAAGCCATTAAGCTAGAGGACAAAGGGAAAGTTGAGCTGGTTTCGTTAGCTGATTTTGTATATCCACTCAGAGCAGGAGAAGCGCAAAAAGTGAGTAAAAAGGTCTGGTTGTTTCATAAGCAGGTAGGCCAAAAAGATGTGAATGAGCATATTGGATTTGTTGAGGTTTACTTAGGGAAGGATTCAATCGGCAAAATACCGCTTACGTTACAAGAAAGGACGGAAAAGGATACTTTTCAAAAAACATCTATACCCAATGGATTTTGGAAGCAGGTCTCCCGCATGTTGAAGGGAGGATTACCTGATGCTTAATATCATTTGGTTGTTCTTGATAATTATTAGTGTGATCGTTGCCGCTGTGAACGGACGTATGGAAATCATTAGTCAATCTGTATTTGAAGGTGCCAAGACAGGCGTTACGGTCTGTTTTGGTCTCCTCAGCGTCCTCATCTTCTGGATGGGGATCATGAAAATTGCCGAAAAATCTGGACTTTTACATCTAGTCTCAATCTGGCTATCTCCTATTGTGCAAAAGCTTTTCCCCGATGTGCCAAAGGGACACCCAGCCATTGGTTACATTCTCTCCAACATGAGCGCTAACATCCTCGGGCTTGGAAACGCGGCTACTCCGATGGGACTTAAGGCAATGGAGGAGCTCCAAAAGTTAAACCCACACAAAGAAATCGCTTCCCCAGCTATGTGCACCTTACTTGCCATAAACACGGCTAGTATCACACTCATTCCTACCACTATGATCGCCATTCGTTTACAATATGGTTCTGCTAATGCTTTTGAAATAGTAGGTACAACACTGCTTTCTTCTTTTTTTGCAACAGCGTTTGCTCTATTGCTTGATCGTGTCTACCGTCTGCGCTACAAGCGCAAGTCCCGCTAAAGGAGGGAGCTAGCTTGTACTCACTGATAAATGTCGTATCGCTTTGGGCGATTCCTGTTTTGATTTCCTTTGTTCTAACCTACGGATGGTATAAAAGAGTGCAAGTCTATGACACTTTTATAGAAGGGGCTAAGGGAGGACTTGTCACAACCATCAAAATATTACCTCATTTAGTAGCAATGATGGTGGCCATTACGTTATTTCGTGAGTCAGGAGCGTTAGAAATGATGTTACAGGTCTTGCATCCTTTGCTACGTCTTTTTCATATCCCCTCTGAAATTGTCCCTCTGGCTTTGCTACGTCCCTTGTCAGGTACAGGCTCGCTTGCTATTGCGACAGATTTGATTGCGCAATTCGGGCCTGATTCTATGATTGGTAGGCTTGCTTCCACGATGCAGGGAAGCACAGATACGACCTTTTATGTGCTGACAGTGTATTTTGGAGCAGTGGGGATCAAAAATGGACTGTATGCGCTAAAAGTCGGTCTATGGTCTGATTTGATTGGAGTAGTGGCTTCTTTAGTAGTTGTTGGCTATATTTTTGCTTGAATGATGAACAAGACGAATAAAATAAAAGAAAATATGCCTAAGAACAGCCAAGGTACCTGTAGGACTCCTATCTAGAAACGATACCTAGTTCGCTGTTTGAGGGCATTATTTGCTATTAGATAAGCTTTTTTGTGTTTTTTCGACTAAAATAAGATGCCTATGTATGGCGGTCCTACACTCTTTGTCCACCGTACTCTTGTCCTACTTGCCGGAAATAGGTAGAATGTGTGAGGGGTGATCTTTATGGAAGAACGCTTGCAGAAGGTGCTTGCCCAAGCGGGTGTCGCCTCACGTCGCAGCTGTGAAGAACTGATTAAGCAAGGTAGAGTAAAAGTAAACGGCCAAGTTATAACTGAGTTAGGTACCAAAGTGACTGCCTCCGTAGATCAAATTCTGGTCGATAACAAGTCTATTGCACAAGAAGAGCATGTATATGTGTTACTACACAAACCAACGGGAGTCATTACGAGCATGAGTGATCCAGAAGGACGTAAAACCGTTCGTGATCTGATCAAACAAATTCCACAGAGGGTATATCCAGTGGGGCGTTTAGATTTTGATACATCGGGACTACTTATTATGACGAACGATGGTGAACTGGCTAATCGCTTGGCGCATCCGTCATTTGAGATGGACAAGGTATATCGTGCTTGGGTCAAAGGAATTCCTACATCGGAAAGTGTTTTACGTCTAGCCAAGGGTATCAAATTGGAGGACGGAATGACTTCTCCTGGGAAGGCGAAAATTTTGGAACGGGATACCAATAAAAATCGCACATTGCTTGAGTTGACCATCCATGAAGGCCGCAACCGTCAAGTGCGGAGAATGTGTCAAGCAATCGGACATCCCGTGGTTACGTTGCAACGAATTCGCATTAGTTTCCTTATGTTAGGTAATCTCGGCCTAGGTTCCTATCGCTTTTTACAAAAGGAGGAAGTAGAACGCTTGCAGAGCGAGTTAAAACAAGTTCAGAAAAAAACGAACAGACGTTTGTGATGAACTGCACATCGTTCAAAAGTTGTTCAAAATATCCAACTCGTTTAAAATAGCGGCAAGCTATAATAAAGAAAGAGAATGAGTAATAATTGGAACGATTCTGAACAAAGCCAGGTGAGCAAATGTGAATAAACAGAAAAGAACATCCATGCGAGTTGCCATTTTGGGAGTTTTATTAGTTGCTCTCGTTTTTGCTGTGTACACAAGTTTTGCCAAGCCAAATGAAATTAAAAAAGGGGACAAGGCACCTAACTTCAGTTTGCAAAGCTTGGAAGGACAGCCTATGACATTAGCTGATTTAAAAGGAAAAGGAGTCATCCTTAATTTCTGGGGCTCTTGGTGTGAGCCCTGTAGAAATGAGATGCCGGACTTAGAAAAAGTATGGCTTGCCAACAAGGATCAAAATATTGTGATCGTAGGGGTAAACGTGGGGGAGTCGGAAGTATCTGCTGAGCAGTTTGTCCGACAGGTGAAAACCACATTTCCCATCTTGATGGATAAGCAGAAAGAAGTTACCAAAGTGTATAATATTGGAAAAATGCCGACTACTTTTTATATTGATCAGGACGGTATTGTCCGGGATATCATGTTCGGACAAATGAACGAAAAGAGTATAAATTCCATGCTAGAAAAAATTAGACCTGTTCAGACAAACTAAACCGTAAGCGAGGACACGTACATGGATCAAAGAAAATGTGAATGCGGACACACCAACCCGGTGGGAACGCTTTTGTGTGAATCCTGCGGTATACCTCTTTTACACCCCGTTAAAGAGACGGATGAAAAGAAAGCGTTTCCTGATATGCGTTATGAAGGGATGGCGCGTCGTTCCCAGACTTACTCCTCCACGGTGGTGGATAAAGTCTGGAACTTCTTTTCCTCTGTAAAAATCGCAATCATCATAATAATCATTACCTTGGTGATGGCGGGTGTTGGTACTATTCTGCCGCAGTTGGAATATGTGCCAGTCCCTTTATTAGATGAACCGAGCAAAGCTTTATTTTACGAACAAACGTATGGTTTTTTTGGCAAGGTGTATTATGCCTTAGGTTTTCATGAAATGTATGGTTCTTGGTGGTTTGTTTCACTGTTAGTTATGATAGGAGTATCGCTGGTTATTTGTAGTTTAGACCGGGTAATACCATTGTACAAAGCTTTGAATAAGCCACGGCTTAATCAGCATCTCTCGTTTTATAAAGGGCAAAAATTACATGCGGATACATTAATTTCTGAGGGAGTTTCTGTAGAAGAAAAACTAACGCAAGTACTGGCCTGGTACAAGAAAAAAGGGTATCGCGTATATCGTGAAGGCAACTCCATATTAGGAGAAAAAGCAAGGTTTAGCCGATGGGGTCCATATGTGAATCATATTGGGCTTATAATCTTCCTGTTGGGCGTACTGCTGCGTGGTGTACCTCAATTCTTCTTGGAGGATAATGTTTGGGTACGCGAAGGGCAAACTGTAAAAGTACCAGGAACAGAGCTCTATATTGAAAATCTAGATTATAAGACTGAATATTATACAAAGGATGAATTTGCTGAAGATCTTCCGTTACAAGAGGGACAAGTAATAGCGAAGAACTACCAGACTGATGCTGTTTTATACAAAAATGAGAATGAAGGATTAGCTGGAGCCAAGCCCAAGTTGGTGGAAGTCAAGAGGGGATCAATCACCGTAAACCATCCAATGAATTACGAGGGCATTCTTTTGTATCAATTAGACCGTAGGGAACAAATGTTGGGCGCACTCAATTTCGACTTATACGATGCCAAAGAGAAGGAAAAGAAAATTGGCGCGATCAAAATTGATTTGTATGAGCCTAAAAAGGAACTGAAAATTGGTGATCATTACGTTGTCCGTGTCATGGATTACTTCCCAGATTTTGAGTTAGGTAAAGATGGATTACCAACGACCAAAACAACTTTACCAAACAATCCAATGGTAGCATTGGAGATCATGGATACGAAGACTAACGAAAGCGAACGATTAGCGTACGTAGCAGGTGGTTTTATTGAAAATACAACATCGCCTCGCTTTATCTTAGAGGTACATAAACCTGACATCATTGATTCAAGTGGCTTATTGGTGCGTAAAGATACCATGATCCCCGTGATATACTTTGGGGCTTTCATTACGATGATTGGGCTTGTCATGGGCTTCTATTGGCAACATCGTCGGATTTGGTTGCATGTTGAAAATAACGAACTGTATCTCGCCGGTCACACCAATAAAAACTGGTTTGGCTTACAACAGGAAGCAAAGAATCTGGTGAAACAATTGGAGTTACCATTGGAACTCATTCTTGAACAAGATAAACAAAAACCGAAGAAGAAAACGTAGAGAAGGGGGTTCTCTTGATTGATACAGGTAAGTAGCAATCTATTATTGATCGCCTTTGTATTGTATTTGATAGCTACTATTGTGTTTGCAGTAGCAATCACTGGAAAACGTTGGTCTAACAGGGATGCTAAGGCTCATCAGGCAAGATATGAACAGATTGGCGTGTGGATCACTGCGATTGGATTTTTATGTCATCTGGGACAGTTTATTATTAGATGGACTGCATCTGGACGTATTCCTACAAGTAACATGTTTGAATTTATCTCTTTTTTGTCGATCTGTATTGTAGCGGGATTTTTACTGCTCTATTATATCTACAAGTTGGGAGTTCTTGGCGCGTTCGCGATGCCGCTAGCAGCTATTATGTTAGCTTATGCTAGTGTTTTTCCTAAAGAGGTGACGCCACTTATTCCAGCGTTACAAAGCTACTGGCTAAAGATTCACGTTACCACAGCCGCACTTGGAGAAGGAATTTTGGCAATTGGATTTGCTGCGGGGCTCATGTATTTAATTCGTACCATTCCGCAAATCAAAAAGTCAGCTAGTACGTTTTGGTTAGAATTTTCCATCAGTGTTGTTTTAATGATGGTTGGTTTTATTGTTGTATCGGCATCCTTTTCGTCACCAGGTATGAGAACGACGTTTGAATTCCCTGTCTATGACGATAATAAGCCGGCTGTTGTTAAGAATATGCAGCAGGTCGAGTATAAATTGCCAGCTATTGTGGCACCACAAGAGTATAAAATCATCAAAGAGGGTCCAATTAAGCCGTTTTTTGAAGCACCGTCCTTTATGCATGGTAAGGATGCAGCTCGTAAATTCAATACAATGATCTGGTCAGTATTGTCAGGAGTCGTGTTCTACGGTTTGATTCGACTGTTATTACGTAAGCGTATTGCAGCTGCTATTCAACCATCCTTGGATGACATTGATCCAGAGCTAATCGATGAAATTAGCTATCGTGCTATTGCCATTGGCTATCCTATTTTTACTCTGGGAGCGCTTGTTTTTGCCATGATCTGGGCAAACGAAGCATGGGGTCGTTTCTGGGGTTGGGATCCAAAAGAGACGTGGGCACTGATTGTATGGCTCTTTTACAGCGTTTATTTGCATCTGCGTCTGTCAAAAGGATGGATTGGCGAAAAATCTGCTTGGATGGCAGTACTAGGGTTTGTTATTATATTAATAACGCTCGTCCTAGTAAATTTGGTGATCGTAGGCTTGCACTCTTATGCAGGCGCTTAGCTGTACTGTTTGCTGACAATTAAAAAAGCTGGTAGCTCGCCAGCTTTTTACTTGTACTATCAAGACGTATAGGCTATTTTAGATAGGTAGGTTGTAATGTTTATTTAACTATTAATTTCAATGTTGTAGCAGAGGTGATTTGGTTGGAGAAAGAAAGAATCCTCATCGTAGACGACGAAGAAAGAATCCGTCGCCTGTTAAAGATGTATTTGGAAAGAGAGAACTACTATATTGATGAGGCAGAGCATGGGGAGGAAGCCTTAGATAAGGCCCTAAATCAAGATTACGATATTATCTTGCTGGATCTAATGTTACCTGGTATGGACGGGATTGAAGTATGTGAAAAAATTCGGGAGCAAAAAGCAACGCCAATCATCATGCTGACCGCTAAAGGAGAGGAAACCAATCGAGTAAATGGTTTCGAGGCTGGCGCTGATGATTATGTAGTAAAACCGTTTAGTCCACGTGAAGTCGTATTCCGTGTAAAAGCGATTTTGCGTCGTTCTTCTGCTACTGCTTATTTAAAAACAGATACGGTATCCAGTCATTCTATTCTGGTTTTTCCAGAGTTAACGATCGATCATGATGCTCACAAGGTTACAGCGAATGGTGTTGAAGTAAACCTTACCCCAAAAGAGTATGAGTTGTTGCATTATTTAGCATTATCTCCAGATAAAGTATTTACACGAGAAGAATTACTAAAAGACGTTTGGCACTATGATTTCTTCGGAGATTTGCGAACCGTGGATACACACATTAAGCGCCTGCGGGAAAAGCTAAATAAAGTATCTCCTGACGCGGCTCAAATGATTTCAACCGTTTGGGGCGTAGGTTACAAACTAGAGGTTCCTAAATAGGTGGATAATATCCTGCGAAGTGTTGTCGGAAAGCTTTGGATGACAATTATAGCGTTATTCGCGGTGGTACTTACCATCTTCAGCTTACTGCTGGTTCAATCCTTTGGTAGTTATTATCTGAAAAAGCAGTCGGCTGATTTGGCTCTTCTTGGAACAAAAGTTGCTGCTAGTCTGGAGACTGTGCGTGATCAGAAAGAAATGCTGACGATGGCTTCAAAAATTTTGACGGTGTACCATACAGGTCTACTTGTAGTGGATGAGCAGAAACATGTTCTTGTTCATGAAACGACTAATGAAAAACAGCCGTACATTACCTTGGATAAGCTATTGAACAGTGGGGGATTCCCCATATCTGATGCTTTTACGGGGAAACAAGTAGGACCAAATCGTTTGATTTTTGGAGACAAAGGCCCAGAAAGTCCTGAACACACACAGTTTCTGGCTATGGCTATTCCCTTTTCTTTTGATGGAAAACAAAAATCGGCACTTATTTTATATCAGGCCATCGAAGAAGTGAATGGTACTTATCTGGAGATTAGACAACTCATTTTTGTGGTGGGTGTCATTGGTTTTATTTTAACAACTGTGTTCGCTTTCTTTTTATCCTCACGTATCACTTCACCGTTGCGTCAGATTAAACAATCTGCTCAGCGTATCGCTGAAGGAGAGTTTAATACAGAGATACCGCTTCGTTCCACAGATGAAATCGGAGAATTAGCGGCAGCATTTAATGTCATGACGTTGAAACTACGTAATGTAGTTAATGCGCTGTCTCATGAAAAAGAGCAGATGGCAACGGTTTTGCGTAGTATGATCGATGGTGTAATTATGATGGATCAAAAGGGTCAGGTCGTATTGACTAACCCTCAGGCAGAAGATTTTACCCGGGATTGGGCCTATGAAAATCAAGGACGTCCCCTGCCTATTCAAGAACTGTATCAGAAAATGTTGATCACGGAACAAGAAGTAATGGAAGATTTCGAAGCCCAAGGGCGTTTCTGGTCTGTTGTGATGGTACCGCTATACGATCACAATCAAGTTCGAGGAGCTGTCGCTGTACTGCGGGACATGACTAAAGAGCGGAAACTGGATAAATTGCGTCAAGACTTTGTGGCAAATATCTCGCATGAACTGAGAACGCCTTTGTCCATGCTACAGGGGTATAGTGAAGCTATTGTAGATGGTATTGCGTCCACTCCAGAGGAACATAAAGAATTAGCTAAAATTATTTATGATGAGTCTGTGAGGATGACTAAGCTAGTGAATGAATTGTTAAGCTTGGCACGTATGGAAGCGGGACATGTAGAGCTTCATGAGGAAATAACGGAACTTCTCCCTTATTTTGAACGTGTATTACGTAAGTTCGCGAACAGAGCAGCAGAGCGCAATGTCGAAATTAAGCTCGATATGCAAACGGATTATCGTTTGATTTCTTTTGATCCAGACAAAATGGAGCAAGTGCTGACCAATTTAATTGACAATGCTATTCGTCACATTCCAAATGGTGGACTTATTACTGTTCGTATAAAGGATGAGGATGCAGGGAAAGTAACTATTGAGGTAATTGACACGGGTAGTGGCATACCTCAGGAGGATTTACCATTTGTTTTTGAGCGGTTTTATAAAGCAGACAAGGCACGAACACGTGGTAGAGCTGGAACTGGCCTAGGACTAGCTATTGCGAAAAATATTGTAGCAGCCCATAACGGAAAAATATCTGTTCAAAGCAAGATGAAAGAGGGAACAACTTTTACCATTACAATACCAGTCACCATATAGATAGAGAGTAAGATGGATGAGAGAATGGAGTGTTTTTTTGGGATGAGCAAAACGATTTTGTTCGATGTGGATGGTGTTTTCCTAAGCGAAGAGAGATATTTTGATGCTTCTGCTCTGACGATTTGGGAAATGTTGTTTAGCGAGAAGTATATCGGGATAGAGGGACAGGTTTTTGTACCTGCTCCTGTCGAAAAAGAGATTAGACGTGTACGTTCTGATGTTTTTGCGGATGACCAAGTGCTGGCCTTTATGAAAGGGCAAGGGATTAACTCGAACTGGGATATGGTGTACTTGGTTGTCTCTTACCAACTTATTTGTCTTGCTTCAAAATTGAAAGAAACGAAACCAGAAGAAGTTCGTGTGTTGTTGACAAATCAAATTGGTCGAGAAGAGATCAGAAACATACAAGCTTTGTTGAGATCGGAAAAGCTCTCCTTTTCTCCTGATTATTCTGCTTTTGTTACAGATTTTTCAAAAGGAAATGTAGAGAAGAGCGAAATGCTGCTGTATCTAAACCAGATTGCTTATGACAAGTGTGGAATTAAAACAAGTATTTTTGCACGAACTAGCTCACTGTGGGAGCTTTGCCAAGAGACGTTCCAAGAATGGTATCTGGGTGACGCTCTGATCGCTGACTCCATTGGTAGAACAGCGCATCAGTTAGGGAAAAAAGGGTTTTTGTCAGACGAAATTCCAATCGTGGATCCAGCCGTTATTCAAGGAGTGCTACAGGGCTTACGTGATCGTGGCTATCGTTTAGGGATAGGCACAGGACGTCCTTCTATTGAAACGTATGTTCCGCTCAAAGAACTAGGGATTCTGGATTTCTTTGAGCCAGATTGTATTGTAACGGCTTCGCATGTATTGGGAGCTGAACAGGAATACCCAGAAGCCGCTCCACTCTCCAAGCCACATCCATACTGCTACTTTCAAGGTTATTTGACGAGAGGGAGCGGTGTGACGGCGGCACTTTCCTGCCAATTAACGCAGGAAGAACGTGAGAACCTGCTTGTTGTTGGAGATTCCGTTGCTGATCTTATGGCAGCTAGGTCGATTGGTTGTCAGTTTGCCGCTACGTTGACAGGGTTGTCGGGTGAAGAAGCGCGAGAGAAGTTTGAACAAGAAAATGCAGAATTTATTTTGCGTGATGTAAGTGAGATTTCTACGATTGCGTTTTGATGGAAATAGTAGTATCAAGTTAGTGTCATAGCACAACAGACTGCTATGTGGAATGTATGATAAATCATCAATTTGTAAAAGGGTATGTAAACAACTACGGTTGTTTTTACATGCCCTTTTCTTTTTGTGGATATGATAAAAATGGTGATGAAAAGATGAAACGAACGGGCTTAGGTAAAAAAGTAGTATTAGCTTTGGGGGTTGCTTGTATAGTGGGTACCCTAAGTTGTTTTAAAGCTACCAGTGGTTGTAAGGATTCCAGTTCTTTGAATCATGTAGCAAGTGGTTTGGATATCTCAAGTACCTTGTGTATTTTAAGCACTTCCAAAGGTTCTCATCCTTCTAATTCATCAGGACTTGCAATCGATAAATCTGCATCTATTTCCAATTGCAAGGAAGAGTATCGTGAGCAATTATTGGAAGGAGCACTCATTAATCGTTATGTAAATCTCATAGGAGAGACCCTGCAAAGACAGTTTGGCTGTGAAAAAATCGTAGCGATTAAACGACTGGGAGATAGTAACATACCTTTTTTTGAGGTGACAGTACAAGTGATGACGTATGGCAAGGAGTATCATCATCCACCTTATGATGCCGTAATACTAGTCATACGAGATCGAATAGACTTAGTTTCTCTGGCAGGGATCTCTAAAAAGCGTAATATCTCAAAGAAAGAATACCAGCAAGAATGTCGGTGTTCTCAAAGATATCAACAGAAAAAGTAAACTATATACATCCAATATTTACCATTAATAACTAACCTCCTATGAAAGGAATAGTAAATGAAAGTATGTGATCATTCTATATCCGTGTTCGGAAAGGTAAATGGCTAATCTAATATGGAAGACAAAAAAACGTGGGATCTTATCTCTGTTGCATCAATTCCCCTTGTAATGACATTAGGTAATTCCATGCTCATACCAGTATTGACAATTATGGAAAAGAAACTGGGAATTTCTCCTTTACAAGCCAGTATGCTAATTACTACGTATTCTGTGGTAGCTATTTTACTTATTCCTTTGGCAGGTTTTTTGTCAGACCGCATTGGTAGAAAAACAATTATCATACCTAGTTTAATTATTGCTGGTCTGGGTGGTTTGCTATCAGGATGGGCGGCTTGGAAGATGGCTAATCCTTATATGATGATACTAGTTGGTCGTACTTTGCAAGGAGTAGGGGCGGCTGGAGCTTTTCCCATTGTTATGCCGTTGATTGGGGATATGTTTCGTAATAAAACGGAAGTTAGCTCTGGTCTAGGTATTATTGAAACATCCAATACCTTTGGCAAAGTACTTTCTCCTGTCTTAGGCGCATGGTTAGCATCGCTGATCTGGTATTTACCCTTTTTTGCGACACCTATTTTTTGTCTGGTATCTCTTTTGTTAGTAGCTTTTTTTGTTAAAGTTCCTAAAGAGAGACAAAAACCAAAAAGCTTTCAAGAATGTAAAGCGTCCATTTTTTCCATTTTTCATGCAGAGGGTCGCTGGTTATATGCGGTTTTTGCAATTGGATGTATCTCCATGTTTGTGTTATTTGGAGTTCTCTTTCATTTATCGTCGGTATTAGAGGATCAGTATAAATGGGAAGGAATAAAAAAAGGACTTATTCTAGCCATACCATTAGCCGCGTTGTGCCTTGTGTCCTACTTGACGGGGAGAGTTATTGGAGAAAATAAGACATTGATGAAATGGCTTTCTTTTTCGGGCATGTTGTTCTTGTTGGGCAGCATGCTCTGGATTAGCTTTGCTCAGTCGCAGAGCATTTATCTGTTAATCATCCTTTTATGTGTAAGTGGTGCTGGAATTGGTGCGACGCTTCCAAGTCTAGATGCTTTACTTACAAAACGCTTTGAAAAAGAAGAGCGAGGAACCATTACGTCGTTGTATAATAGTGCTCGGTTCGTTGGGGTTGCCTTTGGTCCGCCAATCTTTGCCTATTTGATTACATTTTCGCATCGCGTTTTATTTTTGACAGTAGCGGGAATCTGTTTAGTGGCAGCTATTCTCTCCTTATTTGCTATTAAACCATCGGAGAAAACAACAAAAAAAGAAGATGATGGCTCTGGTTCTATGCGTAAGATGAGAAGGTACCGAGTGAAAACGTAAACAAAAACAAAATTTTCGTATTGGTAAAGTTTATGTTAAAAAACCAAAAAAGCCAAGGGAAGGATTCTATTCCTAAGCACTTGGCTTTTATCTTTTTTGTATCTGGATATTACCTTTTTGCGGTCGTACTATTCGTTCCACCTCAAAGACTCCAAGCAATGAAAGCGGAAGGCTTCTGTTAAAAATCTCAAATAGGAATCATTACGGACGATAATTTCAAAGACGCCTTGTTGATCCGTGTAAAATAAAGCGTCTGTATAATCATTGTCACTGTTTAGATAGTTACGCAATTCTTTAACGCGGTCGCGCATAAGCTCCGATTTTACTACTACACGAAAGGTGACGTCTTTCTCGTTTTCCGTTTCTTCAATGTGTATGAATGTTTCGTTATACGTATACGTAATCATGGTTTTTTCCTCCTTTTACATAAAATAAATGAGATACAGATAGAGATTGGCCATCAAAATAGAGAGGAGCATGAGTGGAAATGCGACTTTCATGAAACCTAGAAAAGAAATACGGTAACCATCTTTCATTGCCAGACCGATCACAATGACATTAGCACTAGCACCGATAACTGTTCCATTTCCGCCTAAGCATGCTCCGAGTGATAAACTCCACCAAAGAGGTTCTATATTCTGTATACCCAAATGACCTAACCCTTTAATCAGAGGTATCATGGTGGCTACAAATGGAATATTATCGACGAAAGCTGAAGCGATAGCACTTAACCAGAGAATGAGAAAAGCTGAACTCATAGCTTCTCCGCCTGTGAGCGACATTACGTTCTTCGCCAATAAATCAATTACTCCTGTTTCGACTAATCCACCTACCAAAATAAATAGCCCAATAAAGAAGAACAGGGTTGTCCATTCTACTTGTAACAAAGCGCCCTCTAGATAATTCTCACCGGTTATCAATAATAAGAAGAAAGCACCTGTTAGGGCGATGGTAGCCGTTTCTAAACCTACCAGGTCATGGATAACAAAACCAGCGATTGTGAGACCTAACACAGTAAGGGATTTGATTAATAAGCGAGTGTCAGTCAATTCTTCTTTTTCATTCAACTCCATAATTTTTGCTTGTAGCTCTGGGGTTGTTACTAATTGCTTACGATATATGAGATACAAGAAGCTAAGCGTTACGCTCATGATTACTACAATGATAGGAGCCAAGTTTGTCAGAAAAGCCGTGAAATCTAACTCTGGAACAGCACTTCCGATCATGATATTAGGTGGATCACCAATTAATGTTGCTGTACCTCCGATATTAGCCGCCAGAATTTCACTAATCAGATAGGGAATAGGGTTTACTCTAAGGGAATGAGCGATGCTAAAAGTAATGGGAACAATCAGTAATACAGTGGTTACGTTGTCTAAAAAGGCAGAAGCCAGCGCTGTAATTAGACTAAGATAGATGAGAATCGTGGCTGGCCTGCCATTTGCCAATTTTGCAGCTTTAATAGCCATATACGTAAAAACGCCGGTTTTAGATGTGATTGCTACTAGGATCATCATGCCAATGAGAAGTCCGAGTGTATTAAAATCAATGTAATGCAGTGCATGCTCCTGACTTACGATCCCTGTTATAATCAGCAGGACAGCACCAACCATCGCAATTATCGTTCGATGAATTTTCTCGCTGATGATACATGCATACGTAAGTGAAAAGAACGTAAGTGCAAGATAAGCTTGGCTGCCCATGATGACATCCTCCTATCATTTTACGTTTTTTACTTGAGTCTATTTATTGGGTAAAAACAGCCAAAAGGGCAGAATCTCTACCAGTTTGGCTGTTCGTTTGGAAATCTATACTTTTACTCTGATTCTTACATGTTACAACTCAATTTGCGTTACGCTAGAGATTTCTAGGGATTGACCTAGTTCATCTAACAGTTCAGCACTAAGTGGTTTATCAACGGCAAGCATCATGATAGCATCTCCACCAACATCTTTACGACCTACCTGCATGGTTGCGATATTGACACCATTTTGACCCAGCACGCTGCCAACATAGCCAATAACACCCGGACGATCATGGTGTTGAACGTACAATAGATAACCATAAGGTTGCACATCAATGGTAGATTGATCAATTTTGACGATTCGGTCACCGAAGCCATTTAAGCGGGTACCGGCAATGGTTCGTGTCTCCAGATTGGAGCGGAGTGTCACGGTAATTAAGCTTGTAAAGCCACGAGAAATTGTTGATTTTTCTTCAGTAACTGAGATATCGCGAATTTTTGCTAAATAGGGTGCATTAATGTAATTAACTTCGGCACCTAATCGATAAGCCAATAACCCTTTTAAAATAGTGCGAGTGAGGGGAGAGGTGCTCATCTCTGACAATTCACCACTATAGGTAATTTTAACTTCTTGTAAAGCTCCGATCGTTAATTGTGCCAAGAATTGTCCCAATTTTTCTGCCAGTGTAAAGAAAGGTTGTACGCGTTCCATCAGATGAGCGTCGACAGTAGGTAGATTCACTGCGTTTTTGAAGGCTTCGTTACGCAGTACTTTAAGTAACTCTTCGGAAACGTCAATGGCAACGTTCTCTTGAGCTTCTACAGTAGAGGCGCCCAAATGAGGAGTTGTAACAACTCGTGGATGACCTACCAATGGATTATTGACAGGAGGCTCCTCTTCATATACATCAAGTGCCGCTGCGGCAATCAGTCCGTTGTCTAAAGCATGCAATAAAGCTTTTTCATCAATAATTCCTCCTCGTGCGCAGTTGATGACACGAGCTGTTGGTTTCATTTTAGCAAATTGCTTGTCGCTTAAAATATGTTTAGTCTCTTTCATTAATGGGGTATGCACGGTGATAAAGTCTGCTTGTGTAACGATGTCATCGACAGTACCGTTTGTTACGCCAATCTTCTGGGCACGTTCGTCTGTCAGATAAGGATCGTAACCAATCACGTTCATTTGAAAAGCTTTTGCTCGTTTTGCAACTTCGGAACCAATGCGCCCCATTCCGATAATTCCTAAGGTTTTATTGTGGAGCTCTACACCTTGAAAGTTTTTTCTATCCCATGTTCCATCAACTAGCCTTTTGTGAGCTTGTGGAATGTTACGAGCAACTGCCATTAGCATCGCAAAGGAATGCTCAGCAGTGGAAATCGTATTACCATCGGGTGCGTTGATGACGACAATACCTGCTTCCGTTGCAGCGTTAATATCTATATTGTCAACGCCAACACCTGCGCGACCAATTACTTTTAGTTTCTTAGCCGCTTGAATTAATTGAGCCGTCACTTGTGATTGACTTCGCACAAGTAAAGCGTCGTATTCTCCGATGATCCCAAGTAAATCACTTGGGGACAAAGTTGTTTTTTGTTCAACGATCACATCCTGAGCGTTCAGCAATTGCACAATACCCTGTTCACTTAGTGGATCACTTATTAATACTCTGAATTTATCCATGTTGAATCAGCACCTCCTGAGCTGCACATACACCAGCGCCTAATGTAATTTCATAACCAATCTGTTTTAAGGCAATTTCAATGAGAGCAATAACAGTTAACATATCTTGTGGATCACAATAACCCATATGACCAATGCGGAATATCTTACCTTTTACATGCTGCTGTCCACCAGCAATGATCACATTATACTTGGTGCGCAATATCTTACGTAGTTCCTCAGCATCGAATAAATCGCCAGGATCTACGGATGTAACAGTTGGAGAGGCGTACACATCATCTGTCATTAGCGGCAATCCCAATGCCCTCATAGCAGCACGTGTCATTTCTTTCATAAGCTCATGCCGGGCAAATACCTGAGGAAGTCCTTCTTCTTCAAGCATTGCTACCACTTCTTCTAGTCCGAACACGAGTGATACAGCCGGAGTATAAGGCGTTGTTTGCTCTGCCATACTTTTGCGATATGCTTTTAGATCAAGATAGAAGGCTTGTGGGGTGATTTGTTCAATACGTTTCCAAGCCTGTTCACTTACTGCAATAAAAGCAAGTCCGGTAGGTAGCATGAATGCTTTTTGTGAACCTGTTACGACGATATCTAGACCCCATTCATCCATTTCGCAAGGTACAGCTCCTAAGCAACTGACCGCATCTACAATAAATAAAGCGTTGCTGTGTGTCTTGACGACCTGTGATAGCTCAGGAATCGGATTTAAAACACCAGAAGACGTTTCGCAATAGGTGGCAAAAACCGCTTTTGCCATGGGATGCTGGGTTAGAAAATCTTGTAAGAGTTCGGGGGTAATAGCTTCTCCCCAAGCAACTTCTAAACGGTGGACTATGATATTGTAACGTTCGCAGATTTTTGCGAATCGTTCGCCAAAAGCACCGCTAATAGTCACGATTGCTTCATCCCCGGCTTGTAAGGTATTGACTACACTCATTTCCAAGGCGCTTGTACCGCTTCCTGCTAGTACGTACACTTGCTGAGTGGTGCCAAAAACAGGTTTTATTTTCTCAGCTACATCAGATAGAATCTTAGAAAATTGCCCACTACGATGGCCGATCATCGGACGGGTCATGGCTTGTTGCACACGTGGGGGAATCGGAGTAGGACCTGGAATACGTAATATGATTTTCTCTTCGAACATAGTTCTCATCCTCCTAAAAATATCTCTATTTCATTTATTTACGCCTAGAATCTTGCTTTTTTAGCATATAAAAAAACTTCTCAGCCTCCCCACTACAAATACATCATGTAGTGAGGGGCGAGAAGTTAGATTCGCGGTACCACCCTCATTTGTTCTTCTTTTCGCAAAAAAGAACCTTACCAGGTAACAAGACCTGAGAGATAACGGATCATCCGTTCAAACCTACGACCGCAAGCGGGCTGGGTTTGCCAACTCGGAAGTGCTTATCTTTCAAAGGAATCACCGGTTCGCAGCAACCACCGGCTCTCTGGGGATTTCCTGTAAAAGCATCTCTTCGTCAACGTTGTTTCGTATGTAGCTGTTAAAGTTAGAATTTACTTTATCACCGTACAACAGTAGCGTCAAGCAGAAAAATAGAAAAAGAAAGAACGTTTTTTAAAGTGGTAGCATGGTTGTTCGTGAATCAGTGGAAGAGGTAAAAAAATAAAAGGGTAAAAACCCATGAATGTACGGTTTTTGTAAACGGAAGGAAATAGGAAGAAGAATTGGGATAAGGGAGACAAATGGGGAAAATCAATGAAAATGAGATGTGAAAAAGAGAAGGAGAGTGTGCTGAAATGAAAAATGTTAGGGACAAACATTCGGTTTTTAGGGGGTGTGCGTAGCGCACAAAAAAGAAGATTGATAGGGGGAAAACAAGAGTTAAACAGAAGAAAAACCACTTATACTGCTCGAGCAGTGATTAAGTGGTTTTAAACTTCCTTATTTGATTGCAATCGATTAACCATCGATTTTAATAGAGTCAGTTGGGCAACCGTCTGCTGCATCACGAACATCATCGTGTAAGATATCAGGGATCTCAGCAGTGTTTGTATTGTCGTCAATCGTGTTGAACGCCAAACCTTCATCATCGTAATCAAATACGTCAGGAGCTGTGGCGCCACAGGCTCCACACGCAATACAGGTATCTTTATCTACCCATGTAGTCATTATGGTTTCACCTCCTGCCCCTTGATAGTACGTCCAGCCTACACAATTATTGTATAATTACTTTATGCCGATTACAAGAATGAATCGCGTCTAAATATGTACCGAGAACACGATTATTTATTATAAATCGGCACTTCGGGCAATGTTAGGACGGGATAGAGATTTTTGTTTAATTGTACAAAGTCTCCAGCATGTACTCCATTGCTTGCAATCAATACATTAACACCAAACGAGATGTTTTGCCAGCCCAACTTCACTGTCTCTTTATTTTTTAAACGAGAGTCGATAGATGCCGTCAAATCATGAGGGAAGAATTGAGGCATGGTTCTGATGTTTTCCATATATCGGGCAGAAATGTAATTGCGATAATGGAAGGGAAGTGTATCCCATGCTGCAAATGTCAATGAATTAACATCAACATCTCCGATAGAGTGTTGAAGTACATAAATTTGTTCCCACATAGCAATGGCTTGATAAAATTTCGTTTGGGCTTGTAGATATTCGGATTGAAACGGTATGGTATGACGCAAGGCTGCAATGTCTTCGGAGGAGTATTCATTGCCTTTTGTATCTGCCATAGCTTGAGTTAGACTCTTATGTAAGGTGTGTAGGCTATCTAAATATTGATTTCTGGACGCAACCAACAACGGAGAATTTTCTCCGATATAGACTGTTTCTAGCTGTTTAATCTTAGCTTGTACCACTTGTTTGAGTTGGTCATGAACACCTTTTTGTTCTACCGCTGTTTTTCCTTGTAAGTTGGCTACATAATAAAAATAATCATTTTTAAAAGTGCTGAGTGGTTCATAAAAACTGTAGTAATAATTGGTGAAATCTTGCTCGGGGTATAGCTTCTTTTCTCGAATGAGCTGTTCCTGATTGTGAGTTTGTTGGGTCAATTGCTGGAGTTGGGTTAGTTGTTGGTTCATTTTAGATTGAACCACGTTAGCTCCCCAAAAAAAACCGACAACCAGACAAGTTAATGATAAGATAATCATGTATGTAACGATGTATTCGTGCTTGGACAAACGCTTTGTCATAAGTATCCCTCCGTCTAAAGCAAAAACATTACAATCATTTTGTCTTTGTTTAGAATGATAGAATTTAAGATAGAGTAACCAAACGTGAAGGAGAAACTTTGATCCATGGAGGAACAAGATTTCCACTTTTTAGAAGCCCTCATTTTAAATGGACTAGCTGTATTGCAAGGGGAACGAACTCCACAATCTCTCTACTACATGGTAAAAGGCCGGAAAGCTAATCAAGTATGGCAGGATGTGAATAATTTTAACCTCCATTCTTATTATCGGCTTTTTCCTTGGATTTCAAGAGGGCTATGGGAGCAAATCATGAAAAATCTCTTGAAAAAAGAGTGGGTCACAACGACTAACACATCGCAAAAGAATATAACATCCAGCTTTGAACTAACTAGTTCTGGTTATGAACACCTATCTGAACAAAAAGAAATATATCAATTGGAACGTTGGTTATCTGGAATTAATGGGATATTGATAACAGAGGAAGCAACCTTGTTTCGCTTGCAAGTGTTACTCATGGTTCAGACTATCTCACAGCTTTTGTATGACAACACTCATTTTTCCCCGATTGTGCAAAATAAAGAGATTCAACGTAGAATAAAGCAATTGTTGCTAGAAACGGCGGATCGAGCTGCTTGGCTGGATGGGTTGGCAAATGAACTGTTTTTGGTTATGGATAAACTTGATCCAAGCTTGCAACAACAGTTTTTTCTGCAATGGACAGGAGCTTCTCAAGTAGGTCTCACTTCTCGACAAATTGCCTATTATTTTCACGAATCAGTACTTCTGACAGAAGTAAAATTGCTTTCACTTTGGAGTAGCATGTATTGTGAGGTAAAAGAAAACGAATCTGGACAATATGTTTTGTTACAAAAACTATGTCAGCTTCAATCAGCACAAAAGCCACCAATCAGTATGAGCGCTTGGGAAACATATAAAATGCTACAGAAAGACATGTCACTAGATGAAATTGCTACCAGACGTGCTATTAAGTTAAATACCGTAGAGGACCATTTGATTGAAATGGCCTTAATGGCTTTACCATGTAAGTATGAGCGTTGGGTAAGCAATCCACAAATTCAATTCGTGCAAGAAGCAAGCAATCGATTACAAACGAAACGCTTGCGCTTATTAAAGGATGAATTGGGTCATAACTACAGCTATTTGCAGATACGCTTAGCTTTAGCCCTAAGAGGAGCGTCATCATGGAAACAAATATGAAGAAAATTCGTCTTATCTTACAACGGCACTTTGGTCATGCCACGTTTCGTGCTGGACAGGAAGAGATTATCAGTCGAATCTTACAGGGTGAAAACGTGCTCGGCATCATGTCAACAGGTGGGGGGAAATCGCTTACGTACCAAGTCCCCGCCTATCTGTTTCCCGGCATCACACTAGTGGTTTCCCCGTTAATTTCCTTGATGGTCGATCAGGTCCAGCAACTGTTAAAAAACGGACATCGGCTAGCGACTTACATAAATAGTTCCTTGGATCGCGACGAAATTCGTCTTGTAATAGATGAATTGGAAGCGGGTAAATACAAGCTTGTCTACATTTCTCCAGAAAAACTTCAACAACCCGCCATCATCCGTCTACTTCAAAAACGGGGTGTGTCCTTTGTAGCGATTGATGAGGCACATTGTATATCACAATGGGGACATGATTTTCGTACAGATTATTTAAAATTGCCATCTCTGATCAAAGCACTGGGGCAGCCTCCTGTATTAGCTGTGACGGCGACTGCCACTTATAGCGTAGCGCAAGAGATTGCTCACTTATTTGATATTTCGATGGACAATCAGATTCGTCTCAGTGTCAACCGCTCTAACATCGCTTATGATCTATACCTCACAAATGATGATGTCGACAAGAAAGAACGATTACTTACTCAGATACGCGAGTGCCAAAAACCGGGAGTCATATATTGTAGCACGCGGCAGGCTGTAGACCAGCTCGTATTGTTATGTCAACAGGAAGGTATTCAGCGAGTAAGTGGCTTTCATGGCGGAATGAACCCGATGGAACGTATTTTAATTCAAGAGCAGTTTATCGCGAATCAACTGGATGTGATTATTGCTACAAATGCGTTTGGGATGGGAATAGACAAGTCGGATATCCGTTTTGTTATCCATTATCATTTACCAGCAAGCGTAGAGGCTTACACGCAGGAAGTTGGACGTATTGGGCGTGATCAACAACCAGGATATGCTTGTCTTTACGTACAGGAGGAGGATGTGCATATTCATCACCGCCTTTTCCAAAATGAATATCCAACAGATGAAGAGCTTAATCGATTTTTGGAATTGCTTCGGGCCCCTTTTCATGTATCTGCTTCTACTGTTACCGCGAGTGCTGGCCATGAACAAAAAATAACCCATGAGGAACTATTTACGGCCATTGGGATCGGTGAAAATGTAACGAGGTTTTTATTTTACTATGCGCAGGAGGCAGGAGCTGTTAGTCGCGTTCAACAAGGAAAAAGCGGATATACCTACTGGTTACAACCTCATGATCCGCAGTCAATCCTTGCTGACATGAAGCAACGAATCCAGCTAGTGAAGCGTTCAAAATATGCGAAATTGGGTAATATGCAGGAGTGGATTCAATCAACTGGTTGTTATCGTGAATCATTGCTAGCCTATTTTGGAGAAAGGCTGATAGACAAACCAGAATCATGCTGTAGAGCCTGTGGGATCACCACCACCCTTTATCTAGAATCTACAAAGACGGAAAGGCTAGTCCAAGAATCAGCTTGGAATCTACGAGAAGCCCTGGAGCGATTGTTGCCGTACAGACAACCGGACGAGAGGGGCGCGACTTCCTTGTGAATAAAAACAACAAAGTAGATCAGTTGGATGACCGTACGCTACTACTAAATCTATGGCTTACACAAGGCATTGTTCTCTTTATTGCTTTAGTAAGCTCATGGTTTGTTTATACCAATATGGAACTGTGGCAACTGTTTTCTTCTATAAAACCTATTTATTTCGGATATGCAGCTATTCTGGTTATTTTTGTCGTGGTCAGTAATATCGTTATTGAAAAGACAGTACCACCCAACTGGGTAGATGATGGTGGGATGAATGAACGAATTTTTCGTACGTTGCCCATTCCCACCACGTTTTTACTCTGTGTTGCCGTTGGAATTAGTGAAGAATGGCTTTTTCGGGGTGTAGTATATGAGTTGTTTGGTAATATTTGGACAAGCTTATTCTTCACCGCTATTCATTTTAGATATTTACGAAAACCTATTCTAATTGGGATGGTTTTTCTGACAAGCTATCTGCTAGGTGTACTTTTTACTTGGACCAATAGTCTGATTACAGTTATGTTTGCTCATGCTACTATCAATTTCGTTCTTGCACTATTTTTAAAATACGGTTCAAAGCCTACAGACTCACATGAAGATACGTGATGGAAAAAAGGGAGGAAAAAAGATGGCACGTCGAGATGTTGGTAAGCAAATGGAAGAGCAACAGGAATCCTTGCATGGCTTACCACCAAGAAAAACAAGGATGAAAAGTAGAAAACAAGCACCAAAAAAGCAATTAAATCAAGTAAGCACAGAGAAGAAAACAATGGATAGTGAAAGAGAAGTACGTGGTGAACAACCGAAAGCGTCGACTAAACTCGCAAGTGGTGGGGGATGGAAGTGGATTGTTCCATTAGCCGGTGCTGTGGTCGTAGTGGGCGTTTGGTTCTTATGTAAGGAAATGAATTCAGCTCAATCGGTTGTAGGCTATACCGAAAATCATGTTCAAGAAGATGCAGTCGCTTCGGGAACAGGAAATCCAGCTACAAGTTCCGAACCTTTTGTAAATAGGGAAGGAACGGATCAGTCAAACCTAGCTATAACGGGTATTCAGCAGAATCTGGGGAACCAAGAACCTATAGCAACAAGTAAGCCAGCGCCGGGAATAGGCACTACTATACCTGCTGGTAACTCCACCCCGCCCGCAAATAACACATCTGCTGACAAGAAGGCGAGCCCAGCTACAGTTCAACCATCAAACAAACCAGAAGCAGCTAAGACAGAAATCAAATCTGAAAAAAAAATAAAAAGCAAATTGTACAAAGTAAAAAAGGGAGATAATTTGCATAAGATCTCCCGTACCTACTACGGTAGCAACAACGGAGTAGAACGGATCGCAAATTTTAACGGACTTAATACCGAAGCACCGTTGCTTGAAGGAAAAACACTATACATCCCTGTGGATTAGTAAAAAAGCTAATCATGTAAACTGCCTAAAATGGTTACTCTAGAGAGAGAAACTGTTAGGAGGTACTCATGATTTACGACACTATCGTGATTGGAGGCGGGATTGCTGGCTTACAAGCCGCCATTCAGCTCTCGCGAAGCTTACATAAGGTATTGGTTATTGATAAAAAAACGGGAAGATCGGTCTTAGCTCGCAAATACCGTAACATATTGGGTTATCCAGAGGGTGTTAGTGGAATGGAGCTAAGAATGCAAGGCGAACAGATGGCCAAACGTTTTGGTGCTACGTTTATTCAAGGTGAGGCTACATTTTGTGAACAGAATCAGGAGCATGTCTTCTGTGTAACCACACGGGAGCACGAGGAGTCCTTTATGGCCAAGACATTGCTGATTACAACGGGAATTACTGATCCCCTGCCAGCCATTGCGGGTTTGGTTGAATGTCTAGGCGAATCTATTTACATTTGTCCTGATTGCGACGGCTATGAAGTGCAAAAAAAGCGTACAGTTGTCATTGGATCTGGTAAGCAAGCTTTGCAAATGGCAAAGGAATTGACGTATTACACAAATGATATTGTTGTCATCAATCATTCGCTAACATTACTAGATAAAGATGATCAAATAATGGCTAAAGAATGGGGGAAATGCTACAGATATGAAGAGATTCTCTCCTTACAACAGCAGAATGGCTTCTTGTCATCTGTAAAATTACGTTCGGGTGAAGAGATAACAGTAGAACGAGGGTTTTTAGCTTTTGCCGGAGCGCATGTGAATTCAGACTTATTACAAGCTTTTCATATTCAGCTTTTGAACCAAGGTCATGTTCAGGTAGACCCGCGAACTAAGGAAACGAGTCACCGTAATATCTGGGCAGCAGGAGACATCAATGCGCATTCCCAGCAAGTAACTATCTCGATGGGGGAAGGGTCGCAAGCTGCTATTTGGATACACAAACGATTGTTAGAACTTACGTAAGAATAACATGATTATAGGCAGGTTTAGAGACGTTATGATCTTCCGTACTTGAATGAGCAACGATGATAGTCAAGCGTCGGGAAAAGCTCACAAGTTTTCTGGAAGCAGTAACGTCATTTTTTTTGTCCTATGCATATTGTGGAGTATGAGTTCAGATTGAGCATGATGCATTGCTTTTGAATAGATACATAACAGATAGGGATATTCTCTTTTCCGTGCAATGAACTGCTAGAATATTACGTATAGGTAGGTAAATGATTTGTCACGTTGTCTATCTTTTCCTGGGAAAGCGCAATATTTGACAAGAATATTTCAGCTTTCCTCTAGATTAGATGATATCTGTCGGAAAGAGAGTCATAGGAAAAACTTCAATATCTATGTTCTTGTCTCACAATGTGGTATGATAAAAGAATGAACGAAACGTTATTACAGCAGGATTGTAGCTAAAGGGGAGTTTGTCTTAGTAAGAATAAAACAGATATTTTTGTACGCCAGAGTATTCTATTTATAGATGTATGTACGGAACAATTACAGGCTTCTTAACATACGTTGTAATAGGACTGGATGGTGAGGAGGGACAGTCATGCGAGTTGAACGCCTTGGCCAAGACAAGATAAGAATTTTTTTAACCTTTGATGATCTTACGGAGCGAGGTATTGAAAAGGAAGACATGTGGCGTGACATTCCTAAAGTTCATGAGCTGTTTAATGATATGATGGAGCAGGCTTATGATGAGCTTGGATTTGAAATATCTGGTCCAGTCGCTGTAGAAGTTTTTGCTTTACCTGCCCAAGGAATGGTAGTCATTGTCACTCGTGGCAAAACAGGAATCACTACAGAAAAAGATGATGAAGATGATGATGTATACGAAATGGAAGTCACTTTAGAAGAGAGTGACTTAATCATATATGCTTTCCGCGATTTTGAACATGTCGTGGAGGTAGCTCACCGTATCAACGCCTTCTTAACATATGGAGGTAGCTTATATTCTTATCAGAACAAATACTACCTTGTATTAGAAGACGTAGAGCTTGAACAAGAGCGTTACCAGCATCTGATTGCCATCTTATCGGAATATGGCGAGGCGAATCCTATTACCGTATATGTGTTGGAAGAATACGGAAAGGCAATCATGCCCGACGATGCGGTTAAAGAAATAGCCCGATATTTTCGTTAATGAAAAAAGAGAAGAACACCTATGTACTTGAGTTGTACGGTGTCCTTCTTTTTTCTACTCTCATTCCAACTTTAGAGACCGGCAAATAAGTCGGTTTCTTTTTGTATAGGTTGATAGTTCGGCAAGTTGTGCCATGCTAATAGATAATAATTAGTGGTTGGCACGTTTTTATAATCATGAGCAGTTATACCTGGAAATACACGCTCTACAGATAAATGTTGTGTTTTATGTGCTAATAATGCTTTAGCTATTTGGTCTCTGTATGTCTGCTGATCAATGATAGTTGTAATGGCTTCCAGTGAATCTCCATTGGTAGTTGTCCCGTTTTTGCTCGTAAAAGGAGCTGATAATGGTATGGTGGCATGATACAGCTTGCGAACACTAGAAGTATCCTCTAACAAGTGGTCAACGACATACTGAGTAGCTTTAGACATGGCAATATGATCGGGATGACCAGATATCCCGTGTGGAGCAAAAGTAATTAAAATTTGTGGCTGCTCTTCATCAATCATCGCTTTAATATGGGCAGCAAGCTCTTCTATAGGAGAATTGCCTACTAGTTTATCTTCATAATCTAATACGGCAACTCGATCCACACCTAAGATGTCACAGGCTTGGCGTAATTCAGCTTCCCTATAGGATGGTAACTCCTCTGGTGTGCATAGAGGAGGGGTTCCAGCTTTACCTGCCTGACCTCGCGTGGCACAGAGTAGGGATTGACGAACGTTATCTTGGTCCTTATAAAATGCAATCGTGGCACCGGAGGCAAATGTCTCATCGTCTGGATGCGCATATATCAGTAGAATTCCTTTTTGTGTCAACAAATTCACGCTCCTAACAGCCTTTTCTATTGTTATTATGACACAGCTTCCCTTATTCGAATACAAAAGAAGCACATTAATGAGCGCGTAACCCTTTTCAATTTAGCAAAAGAAGAGTATGCTTTGGCTGTAGGAAAAGTTTAGTGAGAAGAGAGAATTTCCGCTTTTTCTAGAAAGTTTTTATAAATAAGGAAAAAGCAGAATTTTTGCTTCTCTTTCAGGAATTGAGCGTGTATACTGAACGATGGATTTACCGAACATAACTTTTTGAGGTGATTATACAATGGGGAATCACGAAATGGTAACCAACAACACTGAGACTGCGCAACAAAAAGAAAGCTTGAATCTTTTAGCTTCGACGCAGACGGTGATTAAGGAAGCGCTTGAAAAGCTAGGTTACCAAGAGTCGATGTACGAACTGTTAAAGGAGCCTTTGCGAGTCCTGACTGTTCGCATCCCAGTTCGCATGGACAATGGCGATACAAAAGTGTTCACAGGATATCGTGCTCAACACAATGATGCTGTTGGTCCAACAAAGGGCGGAATACGTTTCCATCCTGATGTTACAGAGGATGAAGTGAAAGCGCTTTCTATATGGATGAGCTTGAAGGCGGGAATTGTTGATTTACCTTATGGTGGAGGAAAAGGTGGGATTATTTGTGATCCACGCGAAATGTCCTTCCCGGAATTGGAGCGTCTAAGCCGTGGTTATGTACGTGCTGTGAGTCAATTAGTTGGACCAACTAAAGACATTCCGGCTCCAGATGTATTTACCAATTCACAAATCATGGCATGGATGATGGATGAGTATAGCCGCATTCGTGAGTTTGACTCTCCGGGGTTCATTACGGGTAAACCTATCTCGTTAGGTGGCTCACATGGTCGTGAAACAGCTACAGCAAAAGGGGTAACCATCTGCATTCGTGAAGCAGCGCAGAAGCTAGGCATCAATCTTGTAGGTGCTCGTGTGGTTGTACAAGGGTTTGGTAATGCAGGAAGCTATTTATCCAAATTTATGCATGACGCTGGTGCTAAAGTGGTAGGTATCTCTGATGCTTACGGCGCTCTATACGATCCAAATGGTTTGGATATTGATTATTTATTAGATCGTCGCGATTCCTTTGGTACTGTGACAAAATTGTTTACCAACACCATTTCCAATCAAGAATTATTGGAATTGGATTGCGATATTCTCGTTCCTGCTGCGATCGAAAACCAAATCACAGCTGAGAATGCTCACAGCATTAAAGCTCCTATTGTCGTAGAAGCGGCCAATGGACCAACCACACTAGAAGCTACCAAAATCTTGACAGAGCGTGGCATTCTATTGGTGCCTGACGTACTGGCTAGCTCTGGTGGTGTAACGGTATCGTACTTTGAGTGGGTACAAAACAACCAAGGTTACTATTGGACAGAAGAAGAAGTTGAAGAGAAACTAGAACGCGTGATGGTACGTTCGTTTGAGAACGTCTACCAAACTTCTCAAACACGTCGTGTAAATATGCGTCTAGCTGCTTACATGGTGGGAGCCCGTAAAATGGCGGAAGCATCTCGTTTCCGTGGATGGGTATAAAGTTAAATGGAAAGCCTTCTTGGTTTAATGCCAAGAAGGCTTTTTTTAACTTATGATCTTGATTCTACATGTAATTGCAAGCTCTTAGTGATCAAAACAATTTTGCAATTTTGTTGAGTCAATGGTTTGTTGCAAAGCTACCAACAGCTTCAATCGAGCCTTTTGTCCGTTTAAGCCATTTGAAAAGATCATGCCCATTTCTTTTAGTTGTCTTCCGCCGCCCTCATACCCATAGAGATCTTGTACCTGTCCGTTGTAGCAACGAGAAACAACGACAACAGGAACATTTTGTTGTAACAGCTCCTCTAGTACGGGAAGAATCATTGGTGGTAGGTTACCTAAACCAAATGCTTCAATCACCATTCCATCAATTTGTTGATCTAATAAAAAGCTTAACCACGCAGGGTCCATTCCTGTAACCGCTTTAATAAGCGGTACATTGCCATTTGCATGCGAAACTTCATAGAATTCGCGTGAAAGGGGAGCGTGGTGATATTGAATAGCTTTTTTTGAGATGGTACCAATTGGTCCATAAGAGGGAGATTGAAAGGTAGCCACATTTGATGTATGTGTTTTAGTTACATGTCGTGCTGCATGGATTTCATCATTAAAGACAACCAGTACACCTTTGTTACGACTGCTTGGGTCAATGGCGGTGCGGACGGAAGAAATTAGGTTGACAGGTCCGTCTGCCCCTAGTTCATTACTAGATCGCATCGCCCCCGTCACGACGATGGGTACAGTTACTGGCAGGGTAAGGTCAAGGAAGTACGCTGTTTCCTCCAAGGTATCCGTACCATGAGTAATAACTAGCCCTTCGTAAGTATCCTGTAACAGCTCATGCTCAATGAATTCCCGCAGTTGATTCATAATAGCTGGTGTCATGTGTGGACTAGGTAGGTTAACGAAATCTTTCATCACAACGTCAGCATGTTTAGTTAAATAGGGAAGATTATCATCGAGGACATGTTCGTCCAGTGGTTTCACGCTTTCTGTGCCTTCTTCTACTGACATTGCAATGGTACCGCCTGTATTTATCACTAGCACTTTTTTCATTGGGATATCTCTCCTGTTGCGGGTTTTCATATATTATCTTTCATGGTACGATGAATAGGGAGCCTATGTAAAGGAGCAAACAAGAAATATGATTCCGTTAATTGGTGCAGCTTTGGCGCCAGGACTTGCTTTGCTGTGTTATTTTTATTTGCGCGATAATTTAGAGCCGGAGCCAATTTCAATGGTGATACGCTCTTTTATTTTTGGTATCTTGCTTGCCTTTCCTGTAATGGTGTTGCAATATATTTTTCAAAATGAATGGGGTATTGATTTCGTCTGGTTTAACACGGTAATTTCACCTGCGGTTGTGGAAGAATTTTTTAAATGGTTAGTCGTGTTCCACACCGCTTATAAACATGTTGAATTTAATGAGCCATACGATGGCATTGTGTATGCCGTGGCTGTTTCCCTTGGTTTTGCGACGCTTGAGAACTTTTTGTATCTCGTGATTAATGGAAAGCAGGTTGCCATGTGGCGCGCGCTGTTACCAGTTTCTAGCCATGCGTTATTTGGAATATATATGGGCTATTACATGGGTAGGGCTAAATTTGCAAAAGCGAATGAAAAACCATTATGGTTATTATTTGCCTCTTTAATGCTACCGATGTGTTATCACGCAATTTACAACCTTATTTTTCTGTCGGTTGATTATTGGTTGTTTATGGTCGTGCCGTTCATGGCGCTACTTTGGTGGTTTGGAATGAAAAAGGTAGAACTTGCTCACGATATCAGTTCTAAAAATATGCAGAATCGTCCACACTAGAGTTATGAGGGGGCGACTGTATTTGTTCAAAACTCAACGATCTAAAATACTGATAAGATGCAACCAATGTGGCGAAAAATTTATCTTGCGTGGTCGCCCAGGTATAGAAGGAAAAGTGGACACAGGTTTTAAGCAATGTATCTGCGACAATCAGGAACAATTTGATATTACCCATTTGGGGGAATGAAGAGACTGGTATTTACTGGTCTCTTCTTTCTTTTTGTATAAACATGATTTCCCTCACGAACAATACAAAGAGGAAAGGAAATTTAGCGGTTTGAAGGAGGAAATAAACATGAGGAGTAATGAGGTCAAAATATGGAGGCTTATGGTTGCAAGCACGGTTGTGGTTATTTGTACGGCATTCTATTTTTTACTTGCTACTAATCAACAGCAAGAGGTGCAGAAACAGACAGAACAACCTGCTGAATCTCAAGCGACACCAGTTGCTGCTACTGCGGCACAAAAAACATTTTCAGCCTCACAGTTATCTGGTAATGACCTTAAGTTAATGGCAAATGCTGTGTTTGGAGAAGCGCGGGGGGAACCCTATATCGGGCAAGTAGCGATTGCGGCTGTTATCATAAATCGCACAAAAAGCTCATCGTTTCCCAATACGCCATCCGCTGTTATTTTTGAACCTCGTGCCTTTACTGCGGTAGCAGATGGACAAATTTACTTAGAGCCGAATGAAAATGCGAAAAAAGCGGTACAGGATGCTTTGAAAGGATGGGACCCAACAGAAGGATGTACCTATTATTTTAATCCAGAAACGGCTACATCCAAATGGATATGGGGTCGTCCTCAGGTGAAAAAGATCGGTAAACATATTTTCTGTCGCTAACCAATTCAACGTAAGAAGGAGGATCTAGATATGGTTTATGGTGCAATTTCGCGTGTGCTGTTTCCGGTATGTTTAGTTGGAATGGTCGGTGTTGGTGTCTGGGGCTATCAGGAGCATAATGAGAAGAATAGTATCTTGATCAAAGCGGAAAATCAATATCAAAGGGCCTTTCACGATTTGAACTTTCATATTAACAAACTACATGATGAATTAGGGAAATCTGTTGTATTAAATACGCGTAAGCAGTTGGCTCCGTGCCTGACTAATGTGTGGCGTCTAGCTTATACCTCTCAAAATGACGTAGGTCAACTTCCCTTGACTCTAATGCCATTTAATAGCACGGAAGAGTTTTTGTCCAAGGTAGCTGATTTTTCTTATGAGGTAGCGGTGCGAGATTTAAATCAGCATCCATTAAACGAAAAAGAGTACAAAACGTTAAATGCACTGTATCAGAACTCTAAAAAAATCCAAAAAGAGTTGACTGGTGTGCAAACAAAGGTTCTCGATAGTAAATTGCGCTGGATGGATGTGGAAACGGCACTTGCTAAACAGGAGCAGCCAGGTGATAACACCATCATTGACGGATTTAAAACCATTGACAAAAAAGTACAGGAATTCCCTGAAATGGAATGGGGGATGACCGTACACAATAATGAAACCAAGCGTCAGCAACGCATTAAGGGCATATCGGGAAAAACAATTAATGAACAGCAAGCGAGAGACATTGCTAAAAAATTTGTTGGAAAAATGGCATCGGCTGACAAGGTCGATGTTGAAAAGAATGGAAAAGGTATGCAATATAACGCTTACAGCATCCGCATTACTAAAAATAATGCCAGTCCAATTAATATGGATGTTACTAAAAAAGGTGGAAAAGTCGTCTGGCTGTTAAACGAGCGGGAAGTCAAACAAGTAAAAATTAACTTGGATCAAGCGGAAAAGAGTGCTAAGAAGTTCCTGAAGGAAAAAGGGTACGGTGAAATGGCAGCAACGGAACGAGATACATACGGAGGGTTAGGGGTATTTACGTTTGTGCCAAAAGTGGAAGACGTACTCATCTATCCTGATTCCGTAACGGTCAAAGTCGCACTTGATAACGGAGATGTAAATGGCTTCCATGCTGTTGAATATTTATTTAACCATAAGCAACGCATCATTCCAAAAGCCAAAGTCTCCGCCCAGCGAGCAAGAACAATGATAAATCCACATGTTAAGATTACTGACTCTAGACTAGCCATGATTCAGGGTAAAAATAACGGGAAAGAAGTATTGGCGTATGAGTTTTCTGGACAATTTGAGAATGATGTCTACATGATCTATATCAATGCGCAGACAGGCGAAGAAGAGGATGTAATAAAAATGAAAATAGGCGAACAAAATATGCCAAAACAAGGCGAAAATGCATAAGAGGATAAGTGAGGGAACAAAGAAGTTTGTCTACGGGCAAACTTCTTTGTTTGCTGTATGGATATCTGCGTGTGTATAATGTTGGAAGAGGGTGAGAAGGGGAGGAAATAAGAGTGAGTGTGCTGCCTCAAGTAGGACAAGTGATGCGTCTATCTCTCGCGTCCCTATCAGAAGAGCAAAACAAGCAAGTGTACAAGACAAGGCTAGCAGATTATTCAGAAAAAACGTTTGCCATTGAACTACCCATTGACGAAGAAACAGGTAGAACAAAGACTCTTCCAATTGGAACGACTTGTTCAGTATGGTATGTTGGACAAGATGGTTCACGCTTTGATTTTGTAACAAAAATTATGGGTACGAAGCAAGAAAACATTCCGATGCTTTTGTTGGAAAAGGTCGAAAAGGAACAGATCGTTCGTACACAACGTAGAGGTTATTTGCGAGTACCTGCAAGCTTTGAGGTATCTGTTAGCTATCCAAACATCAGAGGGAAACAAAAAATCCTGGCTAAGTCCTTGGATATTAGTGGTGGGGGTCTGGCATTTGCTTGTCCAAAAGCCCACATTTTACAAGAACAGCAGGAAGTTGAAATGTGGATTAGTTTGCCTTCCAAAACTGGTTCTGTTAGTCATGCCTTTGCCACAGCACTGGTGGCGCGCGTGCAAGAACAAGAACTGAGTGATTTCAATTGGATATCTTTGCAATTTGTAGCCATATCTGAAGCAGATCGAGCTAAAATTGTTCGTGTTTGTTATGAACGCCAGTTGGAAATAAGGCAAAAAGGTATAGTTGAATAACAGTTGACTATCAACATGAAGGAGCGCTACTCCATGAAAAAATCAACGTTTGATGCCCGGTTTGTAACGCTTTCCAGTCGTCTGGAGAAAACTCTAATTAGAGCTATTATTATTTTTATTACTTCCGTACTGCTGGCCCAAACCATTTTGTCATGGAGTTCAATACGCCCCTATCTCGTTCGCGTTGAACGATTGGAAGGCATTCCTGCTATCCGCTAAGTTTGCTTCATGTAGGCTGTTGTGGTACAATGTACCATAGCTTGGCTTCGACGAACTGTCTTCGCTCGAGGCTTTTCTTCATTATTAACGTATTTAAACTCTAGTAGGTGAATTTACATAATGAATATTGCAATTGATGGACCTGCTGGTGCAGGGAAAAGTACCGTAGCCCAACTAGTTGCGGCTACATTACAGTACGTTTATATTGATACGGGAGCGATGTACCGAGCTTTAGCTTGGGCTGTTTTAAAGAGTAACACAGCTATTGAAGATCAAGAATCTGTTGTTAGTCTGTTACAACAAGCCAAGATTGAGTTAAAGCGTACGGAGGAAGGTCAACGTGTTTGTTGGGATCATGAGGATATCACTCACCAAATTCGTACACAGGAAGTAAGTAATTATGCTTCTGTAGTGGCCAGTTATCCAGCAGTTCGTGCTACGATGCTGACTTTGCAACGTGAGATGGCTCAGCAAGGAAATGTAGTTATGGATGGTCGTGATATAGGTACGCATGTGTTACCTGAAGCCGAAGTGAAAGTATTTCTGACTGCTTCCATTGAAGAAAGAGCTGCACGTCGTTTTGGTGATCTTGTTGCAAAAGGAGAGCACCCTGATATAACTGAATTACAAAAGGAAATTGCAGAGCGTGATAAACGCGATCGGGAGCGAGAAACAGCGCCACTTAAGCAGGCTGAAAATGCTATCTTGTTAGATACCACTGGAATGCCACTTGATGAGGTTGTCAGTAAAATTCTTGCGCTATGCAAATGATTGGGTGAAATATATTGATTCTTTATAAATTTTTTCGAGGTGCATTCCGTATTGCTCTTAAGGGGTTATATCGTTTTGAATCCATTGGATATGAGAATGTACCCGATGAAGGTCCTGTTATTCTTTGTTCCAACCATATTAGCAATTGGGATCCGCCTTTGCTAGGATGTGGAATAGAGCGACAAGTCTGTTATATGGCAAAAGAAGAATTGTTTAAGCTTCCCGTTGTGTCCTATGTGATGAAAAGCTTCAGCGCTATTCCTGTTAAGCGTGGTGGGAATGATCGTGGTGCCATTCGTGCTACGTTACAAATTCTGGAGCAAGGAAAAGTCTTTGGTATTTTTCCAGAAGGAACGCGAAGCAAAACCGGCGAATTAGGAGAAGGGAAGACAGGAATAGCAATGTTTGCGCTCAAATCACAGGCAGATGTCGTTCCTGTAGCAGTAATTGGACCATATCGTTTGTTCCATAAGGTAAAAGTCGTGTATGGAAAGCCGATAGACCTCTCGAAGTATAGAGAGGCTAAAAGCAGTAGTGAAACTATGCGCGAGGTAACGCAGGTGATTATGAGCGAAATTCAAAAATTGAAAGATGCTCATCAACAGTAGTAAGTTGGATACGTGGAATTTGTATGGTTTTTCCAGTATCATCATATACTAATAGCTACTCTCACCTGCTTGAATTTTGGAAGACCACACGCCATTGGCGGGGTTTGATATATTTTGTTCACAGATTGGCTTCAATAACACTTACATGTCAATGTTGGCATTCGAGGAGGTTTGTTCAATGGTCGATGGCACAGATAACAACGTAAGTCTAACAGATGTTCAAACTCTGTCCGTAGGGGACATTGTGAAGGCAAAAGTGACAAAGGTAGAAGAAAAACAAGTATTGGTCGATGTAGGCTACAAATATGATGGTCTTATCCCAATCAGTGAGCTTTCTGGTCTTCACGTAGAAAAAACTTCTGATGTAGTTTCAGAAGGCGATGAGTTTACTGTAAAAGTAACAAAACTGAATGAGGAAAAAGAAGAGCTCGTTGTTTCTAAAAAAGCAATCGATGCCCAAAAAGCATGGGAAGACTTAGCTAAGAAACAAGAGAACAAAGAAACAATTGAAGCTGAAGTAAAAGACGTAGTAAAAGGTGGACTTGTAGTAGATGTAGGTCTACGTGGTTTTATCCCTGCTTCTATGGTAGAACGTCATTTCGTAGAGGATTTTAGCGACTACAAAGGACGCACGCTTACTCTAAAGGTTATGGAACTGGATCAAGAAAAGAACAAAGTGATCCTTTCTCATAAAGCTGTTTTGGAAGAGGAAGCCAAATTAAGCAAAGGCAAAGTACTGGAAAGCATCGAAGCAGGAAATATCCTTGATGGTACCGTACAACGCTTGACTGACTTTGGCGTGTTTGTTGACATTGGTGGCGTAGATGGACTTGTTCATGTATCTGAACTAGCTTGGGAGCATGTAGATAAGCCAGCTGATGTGGTAAAAGAGGGCGACAAGGTAAAAGTGAAGGTTTTGAAAGTGGATAAGGAAAATGAGCGCATCAGCTTGAGTATGAAAGAAGCGCAACCAGGTCCTTACCATGATGTTGCTGAGAAGTTCAAAAAGGGTGACGTGGTTACCGGTACGGTGAAGCGTCTAACAGGCTTTGGTGCATTTGTAGAAATCGCTCCTCACGTAGAAGGCTTGGTGCATATCTCACAAATCGCAAATCGCCGTGTAAAAACACCTAGCGAGGTATTAAAAGAAGGGCAAGAGGTTAAGGTAAAAGTCCTTGAAATCAACCCTGCTGAGCAACGTGTAAGCTTGAGTATTCGTGCGGTTGAAGAAGATCGTGATGAAGAGGCAGAACGTGTATCTCGTAAAGAACTGCAACAATATACACAAGATAACAATCAACAAGGTATGGGTGTGACGCTGGGCGATTTGTTCGGCGACCTACGAGACAAGCTGAAATAAGCTTGTAATACCGTATAAATAATAGGGAGAGGCAAGCCCGCATTAATCATTAGATTAATGTAGTGGTTTGCCTCTTTTTTAGTAGATTTTTCCAAATGTGGTTACTAGACCTGCATCTGAGTCATACTAGGATTACTACCTATTAAGCCTATGTTAACTAATGAAGGTGTTGTCAGATGAATGATGGAACAGTAGCCATGATAGTAGAGTGGACGCTACTATGTGTGGTGTGGATGGGAATTACCGATCAGTTTTTACATCAAATGAGATGGAAGCGTTCAACTGCATTGCTGGTACTAACGGCTTTTCTTATTACTAGTTACAGTGAGTGGAGACTCTATGTAATCCCTGTGGAAGTAAATGTGAGCGGGATGCTTCTCCCAATATTGATGGGAGGTGTATTATGGTACTTTCTCAAAAAACAACGGCGGAAATATATGTTGACAAGTGCTGTATTGTTGACACTTTCTCTTATTTTGTTACGTAAATTATTTTTTTGGGACCCGGTACTTTTATTCATTGATGAAGTGATAATTTTACCGGTACTTTGTGTAATTTTGTGTTTTATTATGACAAGGCATGCTATCTATCACTGGTTTTTACTTTGTGTTGCATTGCCACTATCAGATGCGTTCTATCAGGCTTCATTTTTATCACTGACCGAGCGTTGCGTCATTGGGGGAGAATATCAGCAAGATTTATTTTGGACGTCATTTGCTATGTGGACAGGTTGTTATATGGTTTGTCAACTGGTACAGAAGACGGGCTTGCTCTTGCGCACACGGATTGCCCCTATGTTTCGATTTAAGTCCAAATCTCCTACGAACAGGTGAACAACGATGATCAAAGAACTGCTTTCTAATGAGTATGTCGTTCCCCTCTTAATTGGGATTTTTGCTGGAATTGTAACACGACTGTATTTACTTCGGACAGATTACCGCCAATATCCTACCTATCCTCATGGTAAGCTAATCCATGTAGCACTTGGGATTATCGCCTCCGGATTGGGTGCGGTTGCTGTACCATCCTTTTTAAAGGAGGATTACACGGCTATTACGTTTCTAGCCCTTGCCGCCCAACAATTTAGGGATGTTCGTAACATGGAGCGAGCGACATTGACGGAAATAGATAAACACGAGCTCGTTCCACGCGGTGGTAGTTATATTGAAGGGATCGCCATGGTATTTGAAGGGCGTAATTATCTGGTTATTTTCTCTGCATTTTGTACTACGTTTGCAACCGTACTGTTCAACTGGTACGGAGGTGTAATAGTAGGTATGCTCACCTTGTTGATTTCTCGCATATTCAAATCGGGAAAGTCCCTGAAATACTTAGCGGATGTAGAGCCTGCTACCATTCGTCTAGATGGCGTGGATTTATATGTAGATGACATATACATGATGAACGTGGGATCTCCAGAGGCTCAAGAGATTATCAGGGAACGTGGTGTAGGTTATGTGCTTATTCCTAAGAATGCCAATGCGAAAGTAACTATTTCACATCCAGGCCAGCGTCAGGCGATTATGCACGATGCCTCAACCATACTAGGGATTTATTCAGACGAAGGCGAACCATCTCTTACTCCTCTTATAAAGCGTGATCTGAAAACTGGTCGCATGGGAGTCTTTTTGTTGCCTTATGAGCAGGGAGTAAAAAAAGGACAGAGTGTACTTGAAAATACGCCTGTTATCGAAAGTGCCATTCGTATGCCTAGTGAAGCAAAGGTCAATCAGCCAAAGGGGAGTTCATCATGAGTGCTGGCATTCTGGCAATCATTACAACGAGAAAAGGGGATGTAGCAGGTGGAGCTCCCATCTTTTTTGCAAAGGATAGCAAGGAGATGCAAGATATCGCGTTTACACTAGAAAAAATAACAGATGCAATGATTCATCAAATTACACCAGAAATCCTGGTCATTGTTAGGCACAAGTAGAATATGGTATGATTAATAGATGAAATAAGTTAGCAGAGAGAGAGTGTTGTGTAGTATGGGATTACCAGTAGTTGCAATCGTTGGTCGCCCGAATGTGGGTAAGTCAACGATCTTTAATCGATTGGTTGGCGAAAGAGTTGCTATTGTAGAGGACAAGCCAGGTGTTACACGTGACCGTTTATATGGAAAAGGTGAATGGTTGAACCGTGAATTTCACGTTATTGATACAGGTGGAATTGAGTTTGCCGAGACAGATCAAATTTTAACGCAGATGCGCTATCAGGCGGAATTGGCGATCGATGAGGCGGATGTCATCATTTTGATCGTAGATGTACGCTCTGGAGTGACGGATGCTGACTTGAACGTAGCACGCATGCTAAACCGAACAGGCAAACCAATTGTATTAGCCGTCAATAAAGTGGATAATTTTGAAATGCGTAATGATATTTTTGAGTTTTACCAGCTTGGAGTGGGAGAGCCATTCCCGATCTCAGGGTCACATGGTCTTGGACTAGGTGATATGCTAGATGAGGTTTTACATCACCTTCCTCCTATGGGTGAAGAGGATAAACGCGATGACGTGATCCGCGTTTCCATTATTGGTCGTCCAAATGTAGGAAAATCTTCTTTAACCAATGCAATATTGGGTGAAGAGCGAGTTATTGTTAGTGAAGTAGCCGGAACAACACGCGATGCTATCGATACGCCTTTTGAACGTGATGGTCAGGAGTACGTGTTAGTAGATACAGCTGGTATGCGTAAAAAAGGCAAAGTGTACGAGAGCACGGAGAAGTATAGCGTGATGCGTGCGCTTAAAGCGATTGAAGACTCCGATGTCGTACTCGTTTTAATTAACGGAGAGGAAGGCATTATCGAGCAAGATAAGAAAATTGCTGGATATGCACATGAAGCAGGTCGTGGGGTTATCATCGTTGTTAACAAATGGGATGCCTTGGAAAAAGACGATAAAACAATGCAACGCTTTACGGAACTGATCCGCGATGAGTTCAAGTATTTGTCGTATGCACCGATTGTTTACGTTTCTGCTAAGACAAAACAACGCGTTCATACCATTTTACCAAAAGTAAATGCCGTGGCAGATTCCCACACTATGCGCGTGAATACGTCAGTATTAAATGATTTGATTACGGACGCAACTATCATGGCTCCTCCGCCGACAGATAGAGGAAAACGTCTTAAAATTAATTATACGACACAGGTTGCTGTTAAACCACCAACGTTTATTGTGTTTGTAAACGATCCTGAGTTAATGCATTTCTCCTATGAAAGATATTTAGAAAATAAAATTCGTGGAGCGTTTGAATTTGAAGGAACGCCAATCCGTATTTTAACCCGTAAGAAAACATAGGGAGTGGAGAATGCAATGATGGTGCTGATTTCTCTCGTCATCAGTTATTTGCTCGGTTCCGTTAGCTTTAGTTATTTAGTAGCAAAAAAAATGGCGGGTATCGACATCCGAAGTCACGGTAGTGGGAATGCTGGAGCGACTAATACGCTCCGCGTTCTCGGTAAAGGTCCTGCGATCGTTGTTTTGCTATTGGATTTGTTAAAAGGAGTGCTAGCAATGTTCATTACCCATTGGCTTACCGATGGGAATGCCGTGGCGTACGCCTTCTCTGGTGTTTTAGCGATCGTAGGCCACAATTGGCCAATTTTTTATGGATTCCGCGGTGGAAAGGGTATTGCTACAACAGTTGGGGTAGCTCTGGCCTTATCGCCACTAGCATTTTTGATTTGTACGATTCTGACTATTATTTGTATTGCTATTACCAAGTATGTCTCTGTGGGATCATTGCTTTTTGTTACATTATTTCCTGTATTGATTTGGTTTTTTAAACAGGACATTTATGTTTTTTGGATTACCTTGGCGATTCCTGCATTGGCTTATTATCGGCATTATTCCAACCTTGTTAATTTGTGGAACGGAACAGAACGCAAACTTGGTGATAAATCGAATAGGAAACTAAGCTGAGTGGAGGGAAGAATGTTGACCAAACGCATAGCAGTGATTGGAGCGGGCAGTTGGGGTACCGCGCTAGCTTCCGTCTGTGCAGCGAATGATTTTCACGTGACATTATGGGTTCGTGATCAAAAAAATGCACATGAAATCAACATAAACCATACCAACGAAAAATACTTACCAGGAATTACGTTACCTGATACGATTGTGGCAGAAACGAATCTACAACAAGCTGTGACCGGAAAGACGGGCATTATCTTGGCGTTGCCTTCAAAAGCGATGCGAGAGGTAGTAAAACAATTATCTCCGTGGTTGGACCCTAATGTGACGCTCATTCATGCGACGAAAGGTTTTGAGCTAGAGAGCTTGAAACGCATGTCAGAAGTGATCAGAGAAGAGGTACCAAAGGAGATTGGAGATCGCATTGTCGTATTGACAGGACCAAGTCACGCTGAAGAAGTGATTCAAAAATCACCAACAACAGTCGTTGTAGCTTCTGAGTGTGAAGACAGCATGCTAAAAGCTCAAGATATTTTGATGAACTCCTACTTCCGTGTCTATACGAATCCTGACATGATTGGTGCTGAAATTGCTGGTGCTTTGAAAAATATCATTGCACTTGGAGCTGGGCTTAGCGACGGATTAGGATATGGGGATAATGCAAAAGCTGCTTTGTTAACCCGTGGTTTAGCTGAAATTGGACGTTTAGGTGTCAAATTGGGGGCTAATCCTTTGACGTTTGCTGGGCTTGCTGGAGTAGGTGACTTGGTGGTGACGTGTACCAGTAAGCATAGTCGCAACTGGCGAGCTGGCTATATGCTAGGTCAGGGAAAAAATCTCGATGAAGTACTTGCTCATATGGGAATGGTTGTAGAAGGTGTGCGGACCACCAAGGCTGCGCAAGCTCTAGCAAAGCGAGAAGGCGTAGACATGCCAATCACCAATGTATTCTATAATGTGTTCTTTGGAGATTGCTCCCCACGTCAAGCAGTTGAAGAGTTGATGGGGCGAGGTCGTCGACTTGAGCTAGAAGATATCGTTCGTTATAAAGAAAAATAGGCATTACACCATTTTTGCTCCTGCCTCATACACTAAAGAGAGTTCCCATTGTAATCATTGGGACGTATGAGGAGGAGTTAAAACATGAATAATGGAATATCTAGACGCTTATTAAACAAGTTAACGGGCAAGGTTAACGTAGATCAATCACAGCTGTTCCAGCTTGCTAGTTCTTTTAATAAAGAGGATATTCAAGACGAACAGAAGCTACGCCAGTTGATTCAGATGGTGTCCATGATGAGTGGAGTGGCTATCAGTCCGGAAAAGGAAGAGGAGATCATGGGAATGGTTCAAAATGGTTCTTTTAATCCCGATGACCTCTCTGGCATGCTTGATAAGATGAAATAGGCTCCTTTTATCAACAAATGGGCCGCTACGCTAGTTCCCAGCCTTACACAATCACATAGAGTAAAATAGGAACAATCATGGCTCTACAGGGACATGGCTGCTCTAACCAAGCAAGAAAAAAAGAGGGGGCTGATTACCCCTCTTTTTTTCGTTTGCCAGAATCACTTGAGGATTGCGTCAGAAGGCTTTGCACCAATGGAGATTGTAACAACCCCAACAATTGTCCAATGTCTAGTCCGCTAAATGGGTTGGATGCATTTTCTTTGACAGGACCTTCCTCTTCACTCTCCTCCTCGTCTTCAAAGAGGAAGGCAGACTCTTGTTGCTGTTTTTTTCGCTTGCTAGGGGTTGCTACACTCGCTGGTTCACTGCTCTCTGTCTTGTTTATCTTCCCGAATGATTCCAACATCTCCATCGCACCAAAGATCGACTCCATTGTATCTTCCATTTGGCGAATTGTCGTGCTGATTCCTCTGATGTTACTTCTCACTTTTGTGACAGAAGTTCGCAGATCAAGGTTACTGAGAACATCCAGTGTTGGCAGTTTTGATAAAATTCCCTTTTTTTGAGGAACTTCTGGCACGATTGGTTCTTGTACAGCGACAGTTACAGCTTCTTTGGCTTTTGTTTTGGCTTTATTGGCACTCGGACGAGAAGGTTTTTTATTAATGGTGACGTAAGGATTTCGCCATTTCCGCTTACTCATGCAACTCCCTCCAAATGGGCGTGGATTATCTCAATATCATATGCCACTGCTCTTAAATGGGTTCGTGACCCGGATAATTATGCTATAATCAGGCTAAAAAGAAAAAGTAAAGGACGCAAAAGAATATGTACATTGACCCCATGACTAAAATGAATATTTCGCTTCTTGCGATTTTTCTTATGTTTGTGTGCAATTTACTCTTATTATTCTCACGTAAAAAAGCGGGGACATTCCTAGGTATCATTCTGAAAATCTTGGCATTTCTCATGCTGTTGCTTGTGTTTGGTATGATTTTAATCGTGTTGCTAGTCTAGGAGATGATAGAATGAAAGAAATGACATTAGTTACTAAGCTAGGGACTTCTCATGAAGTGCCTATCGAAAAAAATATGACTATTGTAAAATTAGCAAAAAAAAATAAAATCCAATGGGGTCATGCATGCGAACGCGGAATCTGCGCACAATGCCGCACCAAAGTTTTGGAGGGGGCAGAATTTCTTAATGAAATCACAAAAGAAGAGAAGCTACGTCTGAAGAAAGCAGAGCGTCAGGAGCATTTTCGTTTAGGGTGCCAAATCCAAGTGAAGGAAGAGGGAACCATACGAATATGGCATGCCCCATACTAAGTGAGGAAGCAAGCATGACAAAAGTAACATTTTATCCAAGTAAAAAAACCGTAAAAGCACGTTCTGGGCAAACCATTTTGCAGCTTTCCCGGGTAGCTCGTGTAGCCATACCTACCCGTTGTGATGGGAATGCTGCTTGTATGTTATGCAAAATTACGATTGAACAGGGCAATGTCACTCCGCTCTCCGCTAGCGAAAAACGTAAGCTATCTGAGCGTGATCAAGTGCGGGGGATACGTTTAGCTTGTCAGACGCGTGTGACAGAAGAGGATGTTTGTATTCGTGTTCCTGAGTCTAAATGGAAATCAGTTGTAGAGAAAGCCTTGGAGCGTCAACGCCTTGAGGAGGAAGAGTGGTAGGAGGAACAGCATGATTCAGAAAAAGATTAGATTTTTCGCTGTTTTACTGTTGGTTTCGAGTTTCGTAAGCGGTTGCTTATACCCAGCAGATAGAAAATCCGAAAATCAAGTGCCTCACCCTATGTATGTAGAGCAGACACAAAAAGCGGTTGAGCAACTTCAGGAACAAGATGGCATTTTACCTATTGTCACAAAGGATGCATCGACGCCTTACTTTGAAAAATATGAAGTGGATTTTACCAGATTGGTTCCTAAGTATATGCCTGATGCCCCAGCTAATGCTTTTGAAAAAGGGGGAAGCTTTAAGTACGTTTTGGTGGATGTGGAAGAGAAGCCACAGGTCAAGCTCATAAATCTACCTACAGTCAGTACGGTAGCAGATGTGCAACAAGCTGTCATTCGCTATCAGATTTCTAAAGATAAGCTACCTGTCAAGGATCACATTGGCAATGGGTATTTCTCTATTCGCTATGATCTTATTGGGATGAAGGAGCCGGTCATTGCTAGCCCGTACACACAAAATACTCTCTCATTAATCATGAATGCGAAAGGTGAAGTGGGGATTGATTACACGATTGATATCGCTACGCTGTTACGTGAAAAGAAATGGAATGTACCAAAGGGAACTGATCCGCGTTATGTGCTAGCTCGGGAAACATTTTTTGTGCCTGTGAAATCCTTTCCTTACAAGCTGGTTAATAATGAACCTGAATTATTGAAGTTATAATTGTGGCGTCTGCATATAGCAGGCGTCTTTTTTAGTTCTAAAAATAACATTTACTCATATATTGATACTGTCCACAACACTTGTACAAAAAAGATAATGTAAAATCTTCGAAATCAGGGATAAATGAAAAAAAGAGCCATAGATTTAAATAGACAATCACAAGGAGGTTTTCGATGGTGGAACGAATCGATATCTTTAAAGACATAGCAGAACGTACGGGCGGTGATATTTATCTTGGGATTGTGGGTCCCGTCCGTACTGGTAAGTCAACCTTCATTAAACGGTTTATGGAGCAAGCGGTCATTCCTAACATTCCATCCGAGGCGGATCGTATTCGTGCCACGGATGAACTACCGCAGAGTGCTTCTGGCAAAACCATCATGACGACCGAGCCCAAATTTGTACCCAACCAAGCAGTACAAATCAACGTAACAGAAGGCCTAAATATAAATGTGCGCCTTGTGGATTGCGTAGGATATACGGTAGCTGGAGCAAAAGGGTTTGAGGATGAAAATGGTCCTCGCATGGTAAATACACCTTGGTATGAGGAACCGGTTCCGTTTGAAGAGGCTGCGGAAGTAGGAACGCGGAAAGTCATCCAAGAGCATTCCACCATCGGAATTGTCGTGACCACAGACGGCAGCATTGCTGAAATTCCTCGTGAAGGCTATGTGGACGCAGAGGAACGTGTAGTAGCCGAATTGAAGGAAGTAGGCAAGCCTTTTGTGATCTTAATTAATTCGACGCGCCCACGCTCAGAAGAAACACAAGCACTACGTCTCGAACTGCAAGAGAAATATGATGTCCCGGCTGTGGCTCTCTCCGTTGATTCCATGACGGAGTCGGAAATTCTCTTGATTTTAAAAGAAGTATTATTTGAATTCCCTGTACATGAGGTAAACGTGAATCTGCCAAGCTGGGTCATGGTGCTGGAAGGTGGCCACTGGCTGCGTCAGAACTATGAAGAAGCAGTAGGAGAGACCGTAAAAGATATTCGTCGTCTACGCGATGTGGACCGCGTGGTAGGGCAATTTAATGAGTATGAATTTATTGAAAAAGCCGCATTAGCCGGTATGGATATGGGACACGGTGTAGCAGAGATTGATTTGGTGGCACCGGATTATCTGTACGATCAAATTCTTATGGAGATTGTTGGAGAGGAAATCAGTGGCAAGGATCATTTGCTCCGAATTATGCAAGAATTTGCCCATGCCAAACGCGAATATGATCAGGTGGCAGAGGCTCTGCATATGGTACGTTCCACAGGCTATGGCATTGCAGCTCCATCCCTACATGAAATGACTCTAGATGAGCCGGAAATGATTCGCCAAGGACCACGTTTTGGCGTGCGTCTAAAAGCTACAGCGCCGTCTATTCACATGATCCGCGTTGATGTGGAATCTGAGTTTGCTCCGATTATTGGTACGGAGAAACAGAGCGAAGAGCTCGTGCGATATTTGATGCAAGACTTTGACAAAGATCCGCTGGCTATCTGGAACTCCGACATCTTTGGTCGCTCCCTGCATTCCATTGTGCGCGAAGGTATACAAGCTAAGATTTTAATGATGCCTGATAATGCTCGCTATAAGCTACAAGAGACCCTTGGACGCATTATTAACGAAGGTTCAGGAGGACTCATTGCCATCATCTTGTAAAAAGGTGAATTCATTATATACGAAACCCTGTTCTCTCTTTATGTAGTAGGAGGAGAGAACAGGGTTTTTTGCTATCGGAGAAAATAATGAAACAAAGTTTTTTCGTTGTACAAGCCCAGAGTGATGAATGTTTTTGAATGTGTTTGAGTGGCTTTTTTACGAGCTTTATCCTGCTAGAGAACTGTTTTTCGCATTTCAAGTGGAAAAGTCTTGTAAAAATAAAATCTCTGTATTACTATAAGCTTGTCAGAAGGCATAATTACGCCATTCTGCGTATAAAATCAGCTGAATCTGTTAAGACATGTAATACCATACATGCAACTCCAAGTTTTGAGGGGAGGTGAACGTAATGAATAAAACAGAACTCATTGCAAAAGTAGCTGAAACGTCTGAACTAACTAAGAAAGACGCTACAAAAGCAGTTGACGCTGTTCTTGATGCGATTTCTGATGCGCTAAAAGATGGTGACAAAGTCCAATTGATTGGTTTTGGAAACTTCGAAGTGCGCGAGCGTGCTGCTCGTAAAGGCCGCAACCCACAAACAGGGGAAGAGATCGAGATCGCTTCCAGTAAGATTCCTGCCTTCAAACCTGGTAAACAGCTGAAGGATTCAATCAAATAGATTGAAGCTCCAAGATCTTACATATAAAAGGTCCCCAAGAGAAGTAGCGCGTTATTAGCTGACTTCTTTTAGGGACCTTTTTTGGCGGTCACAAATTTATGAGTCATCTGATCGTAATGAAATGTAACTCAAGTTTTTAGAGCGTTGGAAGCCTGGTATCGTTGCGCTTTCTTTATCTTAATTTAAAATTTCTTATGATAAAGGATGAAAAAGAGATCCAATTACGATATATTAAAAAGTGAGTTTCTACACATTAGTGTTTTGTATTTTTATATAGGGTATGATAAAATTGGCTTGTTCTTGTTGCGAAGGGTTTGAGGAGGCTGTCATTATGAATGTAGATCACGAAAAAATCAAACAAGCTGTTCGAATGATCCTAGAAGCTGTTGGTGAAAACCCAGACCGCGAAGGCTTATTGGATACACCAAAACGCGTAGCAAAAATGTACGCAGAAGCTTTTGAAGGCATGAGTGTTAACGAAGAAATTTACTTCGAAACCATATTCAGCGAAGATCATGAAGAAATTGTACTTGTTAAAGATATTCCTTTTTATTCTATGTGTGAACACCATTTGGTACCGTTTTTCGGAAAAGCGCATGTAGCTTACATACCAAAAGGTGGACGAGTTGTAGGATTGAGTAAGTTAGCACGAGCTGTAGAAACCGTAGCGCGTCGCCCACAATTGCAAGAACGCATTACTTCCACAGTAGCTAACGCGATTATGAAGAAGCTAGATCCACACGGTGTTATGGTGATGGTAGAAGCAGAACATATGTGCATGACTATGCGCGGTGTGAAAAAACCGGGTTCTTCTACTGTAACTACAGCTGTTCGTGGAGTGTTCGAAAAAGATGCTAATGCACGTGCAGAGGTTTTACAATACATCAAAGCTTAGTGTCCTGTCGCGAAGAGCGAGCCGATTTTACTTCCTATGATAAGAAAATGAAAACCCGCTCTTTCCTTGGAAAGGCGGGTTTTAATGTGTTATCACGAACCAACTTTTGATTGATCATGTAAAAGCGCACCACCTTTAACGGCAGTGCGCTTTTATAGAAATTAGTTTGTACCTGTGGCCCAGATAGCCTTTTGACCTAAGTATATAACCACGTTGCCATCGTTTTGAACAATCAATCTTGCGCCAGGATTATTGTAGGTTCCGGAATGCCAAATTGCATTAGGGTATCCGTATATCACTAGGTTGCCGTCTCCCTGCATAATTACGTTACTAGTAGCGGAACCGTTTGTGTTAGAAGCCCACAAAGCTCTACCCCTTCCGTAAAGTACGAGATTCCCGTCATCTTGCAAGACGAATTGATACTCGCCATTTGAAGACTTTAGATACTGTCCTTTGACAAGCTTTTCACCCGGATATAGATGGTCTTCTCCTGAAGCCGCGAAGGCCGGGATGCTGAACAGCAACATCATGGCAAGGAGAAAAAATGAAGCAGTAACCTTTCTTAACACATGAAACACTTCCTTCCATATGAAATATTGTTACATGGGAATAATATCATATATTTCTAAAAATTACCAATATAATTTTTATGAATAAATTATTTATTAAGTATTCATTTTGCTGAGTAACTTTTTCCGTGTTTTTTGTATTCTATTAAAAAAGAAAGATAAGGCAAGGCATGGACAATTTATAGATACTCGGTATGTGGATCAACCGCCACCATGCAGCGCTACATTGCGAGAGACGCGCGACTCTATAAGGTTACGAAAAGCGTTCTATATTGTAAGCATTGTAGTAACGGCGTACTTGTTTATCATGTTTATATATAATTTAATTTCTATTTAATTAAAAGTCCTCTCACACCCTCGTTCATTCACGATAGTCAACGGAGGCGACAGAGCCTTGGAAACTATTACATTGGTTAATCGCGGTGGTAGCGCTGGTTATCTCGATCGCTGCGTTGGTACAAGCCGTAAAAAATCGCAGGTAGTCGTCGGATAACCGGCGGCTTTTTGTATTTGGAAGGATTTTGAAAAATCCGTGTCGAATAGTGTAGGCAAGGAGATGGATAGGATGAAAATAGCTTTCGAAAGCTTCGGCTACGTGCCTGTCGTTGGAGGGCGCTTTTTTGTTTTATTAACTAGCCTGGAACACTCGTGATTTTCATCATGAGTGTTCCAGGCTTCGGATAAGGCATGTCTTTTGACAACTGAACATATGGAATTGCAGGAGGAAAGGCCCTCTTGTGTAAAATGTTCAAGCACATTCGCCCTCTCTAGCTGAAAAGTGAAAATCAAGAAGCGGTAGGCTAGAGAGCAGAGTCCAACGTACAAGGTGTTGCAATAACCGAACTGCGGGGTAGCCTGCTTAATTTCGCTCATTGGAGCGTTCAGCGCAGGAATCTCGTGGCTTTAGGCATGGGCATGAGAGATTCATTTTACGACTGCTAATGCAATGTAATAATTTTGTAATGTTTGTTTATCAATTAGTTCGTTTTTTATATATTTTACATGCAAATCATAAAAATTTTGATTTTCTTTTAAAATAAAACCCACATTTGCTAGGTCTTCTGTTATTGTAGATAAATTAAAACCCATTTTAACAGGTTCTCCTATTTTTTCTAAATACTCTAGCATATTTTTAGTATTTTCAGTAGGGCCATGTTTACTTACATACTTCTCGTCATTATAATCAAAATAATCAAATATAACGATACTTCCTGAAGGTGCGAGATTGGAAATAGATTGTAATGTTTCAAATACTGCTTCCTTGGTTAGATACATCGTTACCCCTAACCAACTAAAAAAACTAAAGGCATTTGAATCAAATGATTGTTTCATTCCATCTTTTACATTTGTTTTCATAAAATCGATTGGAATATGGATTAGATTCTCTGGTATGTGCCATTTCAACTCTTTTACTCGATTCAATTTAAACGATTGAGTAGCAGGATGATCCACTTCAAAAACTTTGAGTTCGTTTAATACCTCTTTGTTCCTAAAACCAAAAGAATCCATGCCTGCACCCAAAATAACATATTGTTGTAATCCTTGATGAATAGCTTTGTGAAGCTCATCTTCTGTATACCTGTATCTTGTCATCGTCATGTTTAATAAACGGTTAAAGTCATGATCTACATTCATTTTTTCTGCTTCGTGACTAAACATTTCATATTCTTTTGGTGTTAAAAATTCATAAGCTAAATGATCATTAAAAATGGGTTCTTTAATGTTTTGTGAATAGTAAGCTCTTAAATAAGTCACAAACTTAGCGGTATGGCTCTCTTGATTATCAATCACAAACTCTCACCTACTCTCATTTTTTAAAACACATACGATATAATATGCAAACCACGGCTCCGTTTATGTGAAAAAATGTAACAAAAAACCTCTCGTGCCTTTAGCCATGAGAGGTGCAAATTGAAGAAAAAATAACGCAGTGGTTCGCTTCCTCATGTTGCAGGGGTGCGCGCCTATATGGTAAAATGGATTTGTTTAGGAGAAAAATTGACTTTGAGAGCAACAGAAATCTCCAGAAAAACCCCGTCAAATCAACGTTTTGTGGTCGGGCTGACTCCGTAAAGATGGTGTAGGGTTGTCCACCTGTTTAAAAAAACGTGCGGTATTTTTCCGCATCGGCTTGCTATAATACCAGCGTCTCTTTGTTCGGTATTTACCGAAAGGAGGCGTTTTTGTTATGTCCGATAGACGGACGGGTAAACGTCCGAGATTTAGGCGCGAAGCTATTAAGCAGTGCTATGAGAGTTCACTGCGTAGTCTCTTTGATACCTTTTATGGGGCGAAGATGGCGGAAGGGCGATCAGAGCGCACATTAGAAATTTACCGAGAGAACTTTCGTTTTTTCTGTGATTTTTTAACGGAGAATGACATCGAACTCGATATCGGGAAGATTACTTCGGATGTGATAAGGAACTATATCATGTGGATGCTGGGCACCAAGAGAAAATGGGAGGGGCATGCGCACAAAAATGAGAAGGACAAGACTATAGGTCTATCGCCCGTTACAGTTAATACGCGATTGAAACCTCTTAGAACACTGTTTAACTATCTCAAAGAGAATGACTTAATTGAGACAAATGTGTTTGAAAAGATTCCAAAGGTCAAAGAACCAGAAACAGACATAAAGATATTCAGTGTAGAACAGTTGAAAAAATTACTCAATACCCCAGATAAGCGTAGTTATGCAGGATTTAGAGATTTTGTCATAATGAATCTTTTAATTGATTCTTTTATGAGAATCGGAGAAATTGTATCTATAAAAAAATCAGATATAGACTTGAGGCTGGTATTCTTACTCTTAGTGCAAAGCTAACCAAATCTAGAAGGAGCAGAATAGTTCCTTTACAAAAAAGTACGTTAAAACTATTAAGAGAGTTAAATCAGGAATGTGCCGATTTTGGGTCAGATTATGTATTCTTAACAAATTATGGAGAGCCTGTAACTACTAATCACATTAGGCAACAATTAAAGAAACACGCGAGATCAGCGGGTCTTGAGATAAGAATATATCCCCATCTCTTCCGGCATACAGCAGCGACACTATTTCTAGAAAATGGAGGTGACATGAGACACCTTCAAAAAATTCTAGGGCATGCGGACATGCGTACCATCATTAAATATACCCACCTCTCCCAACGATCGATAATAAATCAACATGAGCAGTACTCCCCATTAAAACAAGTAATAGACCCATTAAATAAAGATAGAAGAATTCTACGCTAGTCCTTCGGGGCTGGCGTTTTTTTTCATAAGTTCGCAATTTCTTGGAAAGGGTTTCCTTTTATCTATATCGAACACATACTGAGAGGGGGTGATCTTATGAACGTAGGAGAGCACGGAAAACCAGCGTTTGGGCCTGTCGAAGGTAATTAGCATTTGAAGATTGGATTTTATCACATTTAAATATAAAAGATTTACATAGGAGGAACATAGTTGGCCGTACTAGGAGCAACTTCTATAATTATATTTTTTATTGCTATAGTCGTCGTTATAAATCCAAAGTGGTTATCAAGGGGAAAATTTAATCTCACTAGAAAGCACGGTCTACTGGTTTTATTGTTATCATTCACGAGCTTCGTGTGCGCGGTTGCCTCAGACAAACCAACGGATACTATCTCGACAACAAGTAGTGTACAGAACGAGGAGCAACCGAAAATACAAATTGATGATAAGCTGATACAGAGGGCGACTGAATATGTAAAAAGCGGAGATTATGTAAAAGATGCCGCGATTGCAGTTGAGGGGCCCAGAGCTAGCCTAGTAGTGACAGTTGATTACGCAGTTAATAAAGAGACTGCTAAAAACATTGCAGATAATTTCGTGCGTACCCTCGGATCAGAGGCAGGTGGTAAATCGCCAACCAGGGATTACTACGGAGAAGTTTACGATTATTATGATATTTTAGTTACAGTCATAACGCCTGATGGAAAAGAAGTATTACTAGGCGCAAAGGTTACTTCTGCTTCGAACATCAGATGGAATAGCTAGGGGAAGGTTTCTGACTCCCTAGCTATTTTTTTTTTTGAAAAAGTGTGCCACGGATACTTCGGGCGTCGGAGTATTGCATGAAGGAGAAAATTTATCGTGAAATGTCCCAATTTCAACGATCCCATTGCCCTATTAATAGTAAAGGCAAAATTATTTCTCCCGAAAGTGTGCGAACTTGTTGTCGCGTACGATTAAATAAGTAATTACCTAAATCGGAGGTGATCCCGTAAATGTCCGTATCAGCCGAACAAAATCTCGTATCAGTCGAAACGCAATCCGAATACTCCGTAACCAACGGCCGCCGAGAAACGCGCATCTTCCTTAAAATGTACGTCGACGCCGTCCACTCTGGTTTGCTCGCAGACATTGGCGACGAGAACTGGCGCACACTCTGCGTAATAGCCGCCTTCATGAACGAACGAGGCGAGTGCTACCCGACGCAAGAGATGATCGCGCATAGACTCGGTGTCAAACGGGAAACGGCGAATAGGCGAATCAACCGCCTGCTGAAATATCGATGGGATGGGCGGGAGGTGGTACGCGCGTCAAAAGTTAGGGGCGGCGCGATGGGAAGTGGCAGAATACGCGTTATACGGTGCTTCCGATAAGCCATTTAGCGATATTCAACGGGGCTACGTGATGCGCATGTAACATGGTTAAGCATCACATGGCACGAACGTCACACTAACAAGAACTAATCTTTAACAAGAAAAAGATAGCGCTCATTCGGATACAAGGATCCTCTACCGCGCGGTCATTATTAGATAAGAGATAACAATGTAGAAGACTTGCAACGCGACCTAGATATATACATACATGAGGACCGTTGAAGATTATTCGAAGAAGAAAGGAGAATTAATGTGGAGATTCAAAGTAAAGAGTCCGCGTCAACTCTCTCAAACGACATCACCATTCTCACCGCGGAAATCAATTCCTATAAACAAATAGCTGGACAGGCAATCTTTGAAATTGGACTGAGATTAAAGAAAGTAAAAGAAGAGAAACTTTCTGAGATATGGGGTGGTTGGACAAAATACTGTGACGATATCATTAAGGTTCCTGTCCGCCATGCAAATAAATTTATCTTGATTGAGGAAAGGTTGGGAGAAAAATGGTCGACGTCGACCACAATCGGATTCGAAGTTCTTTACCAGCTCGCAACGCTATCACCAGAAGAACGTGAGCGCCCGCACACAATTCCGTCCACAGGCGAGACCAAGTCCGTAGATGAAATGACCGTCCGTGAACTCCGCGAAGTCAAACGGGCACTCAGGGCGGAAAAGGAATCGCGCGAACTAGCGGAGCGTCAGCGGGATGAGGCGTTGGAATCGGCACAAAGGCAACATCTATCCCGTCATGGGGAGGCGGTGTGATTGTTGCTAGTTGTGGTGAGAGGGCGGACGCTCATTTCATTGCCGAAGCTCGTGACGGATGGCCTCACGCTATTGATATAGCATGCGTATTTGATGGATGGAACTACGGTGAAATAACAATTGAGGAGGCGGCTTGATGATCGGACTAACTCGCGCAGAACGCATACTTGATATCCGCACACGGATCGACAATCATATCGCGGATCACGGAGACCGACCATCGGCGGATTGCTTAGCTGTTTGGGCGGACGTCATATTGCGAGAGGAATTAACGGATATGAACCCGGATAAGATGACAAATACGGAGTACCCGTTTATGAGTGAGCGCCAATTTCAACGAAGGCACTCGAAAGAGGCGGGGCTTGTAGGATTTTCAGATATATGCGGAACGGATCGTAGGAACCATCGGAAGCCAACAAGAAGGAATCGTACTGGCTATGAGCTAGGATTCGTGGATATAAACGCTAAGTTACGGAACCTGGATAAACAACGACAATATAACGCATTTAAACGAGGGACATACCGTTATGATGGCGGAGATTTACGTTACTTAGATTACGGAGGGAAAACGTACAAAAATGCGGCAATCTAGCGCCTTCTGAGCAACTAGACGGCTATAGAGTTGAAAAGTCAGTGAAGTTCGAGTACATCTGTAATCCCAACGCCTAGCACTTCGCATATTTTCGCAAGGTTATCGAGCTGTAGGCGTTGCGTTTCATTCTTGCACATGCCGTTTATGGTCGCGAATCGGATGTTAGTCATGCGGGAGAACTCCCGTTGAGTGATCCTACGTTCTTTTAAGATAGCGTCGAGTTTTAGTCGGATTTGCAACGCGAACACCTCCGGAGGACGGGTAATGGTGGAGGTCGTGCTACTGGTGACCGCGCTGATAAAACTTGGCAACTGCGGTAGTCAACTATCGCAATGGCAGGCGAAACGGCGACGGTTGGAGCCTAAAGTAAAGACCCCTTACGTTCGTGGCGTAAGAGGTCGGTCAACAAACGGGTTTGGGAGCCTTACGGTTCCCTGCCCTCACCATTATCTTATTCCAATCATACCCTCGATATACTCGATAGTCAAAGGAGGACAGGCGTCCTCTTTCGACTCACGGAAGGAGGTAGCCAATGAGTAGCTTTGAGGTTAACTACTCAGTTTTTGGAGTTGCCCGATATGACAGCAAAGTACACGTACGCGCTGAGAATGAGAGCGCAGCACACGACAATGCCTTAAAGGTACTGAGCGGATGCGTTACGGAAGGCCAGTTAATATCCATCGTCTTGGTTCATCGAGAGTAAAGAAGGGTGGAGGAACCGTGGAAACTATTACATTGGTAATCGCGGTGGTAGCGCTGGTTATCTCGATCGCCGCGTTGGTACAAGCCGTGAAAAAACGCAAGTAGTCGTCGGATAACCGGCGGCTTTTTGTATCTGGAAGGATTTTGAAATCTTCTTGTCGAAAGGTGTAGGCAAGGAGGTGGATAAGGTGAAAACATATAAACACAGTGTAGATCCGGATTGGGACGCAGGCCCTCGTTGGAAAACGGCTCCTGAATGGACCGGCGACTCCGGCCATTAGTATAAGGAGGTTACGCGACATGACTAATCCAGAATGGCATGACGATCCCGGCCACTAATCAAAGGAGGTTATCCTATGACGGAACCAGATTGGATTTTAGACCCCGGTTGGTACGCAGACCCCGGGTATTAAACAAGGGAGGAACCGATATGATTTACGATAAGAGTTGGCACGATGATCCTAACGGTATAATTGATTGGGTACTTGATCCCGGACACTGATAAAAGGAGTGTACACGGCATGATTGAACCAGAATGGCGTGATGATCCCGGATACTAAAACGAAGGGGGAACCGCGATTGATCTACGATACAAATTGGTGCGACGATCCTAGAGGTTTTATTGACCCCGGATACTAATTAAAGGAGGCTACGGAGTATGACCGAACCAGAATGGGCAGTACAACGTAATTGCAATACGGGCGATCCGGGCTATGTCGACGATCCCGGTCACTAAGTGAAGGAGTGTGCGTTATGGCAGAACCAAATTGGACGGACAATCCCGGACATTAATACAAGGAGTGTAAACGGCATGGCAGAATCAGATTGGGACTATGACCCCGGATATTAATCGTATCAAAGACCAACCGAGTCTGCGGACTTGGCTGGCGCTGGTACTCCGACCTTTCGGGCTACGAGCGCTAGAATATTCGGATTTGACGAGGAATGCACCGCCTTTATGTCGAAAGTAATAGGACAAGAGGAGGTGTTTATATGTTCGATCTACTGCGTCCGTCAATTAACAACATAGTACTTGTATTAACAATGATCCCAGTTGCGTTATTTGCGTTTAAAGTTGCTTTAGACTGGGTAAGTGAGTAGTTCGAAGGGATATTTTAATTACGAGTCGCCATTTATGGCTGCTTTTTCTATTTTAAGGGAGGCGACGTGATATGGCGGAAGTACCTCCAGACATAATACCTCGATTGAAAGCTTCTATTTTCATTTAAAAACAAAAGCTCTATAGCCCTATGAGATACGAGATATACAAGATGCTAAAAGAAGAATTGAGGATTACATTCATTTTTACAATCAAGAATGTCTTCAAATGAATTAAAAAAACTGACGACTAATGAATTTAGGCGTCAGCTATGGGCCTATCGGCCGGGGAGTTAACTGTATTCTAGCAATTACGAACTCAAAAGATAACTTTACTATTACTTATATTTTTTATGTGCCTGAACACCCAAGAAAAGAAGCCCGATATTAATTAAATAAAATATGCTTTCGGTTTCTATTAGATAATGATTTCCTTCTAAACTACTCAAAAAAATATACAGATAAGAATTAATAGTAAAGATCATCAAACATAGCACGAATATAAGTATCTTCAAAAACTTACCCCCAGAAAAAATTTAAAGAGTTTATTAATTAGTAGTAAGTCTTAATCTGTCGTCTTTATAGAAATATTTCACATTATATTTATGTTTCAAGTCAGCCTCGTTTGAACCAGTACTAAAACTCAGCCAAAATTCATCCCATACCTGGAGGTTAACGGAATTCCAATCAGTACCTTTATCAATGTATGCTCCTTGTGAGAATTGAAACCCTTTCTGGAAGGTAACATAGTCATAGGGATACATTGTCCATACAGCGTGATTATTTGACATGGAGAATTCATGTTTTAGAGTCAAAGGTGTAATGAAATCGGCTGACAAAGTTATATATTTATTAATAGCAATAGACATACCACTTTCTCCTTTCAAATTCTGAGGCTGTGGTTTATGCATCAGTCCATCATATCTAGCTATCCATTGAGTTTTGAATGTCCATGGTTTAATTCTGTTATTCCCACTAGTAGGGCCCAAATACTCATGATCAGCTTGCATGTAAGTATAGACATTTGAACCTGAACGCGGGGCTTCATATACTCTAAATATAGTCAACCAATAAGAATCATTAGTAGACCACGCATGATTCACTTTAAGTGCTGAAGCTTTTGGTTCATAGGTTCCCATAGCAAACGGGACTAGACTATTAGGGGAATTATTCGTCTTCTTCTTCGTCTTCTCTTTAGCATAATAACTATCTAAAGTAGCTTCAATTACTTTTTCAATACTATCTTGTTTATTCATATTTTTCGGCATTATCGTATCAATTGAACTTATGATATAAACGGGTATTTCTTTATCTCCATCTTGAATTAATCCGTACGCATCAATCTTAGAAGTAGGTTTTCCATCGTCGTTTAAAGAAGAAGACTTTTCATCTGATTTAAAAGATTGAAACTTCTCCATTTCCTCATCTTCATTACTATAATAACTGTCTATAGTTTCCAATGGAACTAGTTCAGTATCCACGAACGCAACACCATTCTTTTTTAAAGCTCTTTCAAAATCTTTTTTTGTAGTATGTAACTCATATTCACTATTCTCTGCATGGACAACCACGTTAGGAGAAAAGACAGAACTAAAAATAACACTTGACAAACCTAAAGTAATCAAAAAACACTTTTTCAAAAAAAAAACACCCTTTCTTTCAATTATTTATCAAAGATTTAATCTATGTCTACCCACCAAGAGTTCAATTAGGTAGTAACTTTATTTAAACAGCTAATTGGATTTGAGTCAATTATTGGAAACAAAAAAGATAAGTACTAGGATGCTTTCCTCCGCAAATCTTCCACTTCTTGAGGTGTTTTGTAGCCTAGGCTGCCATGTATTCGGGTTCGTCTTTCCGCGGACATTATTGGAGGAGTACGCGAGTCACAGTGGCGGGGGCTAGACGATGAGGTTAAGGCATTCGCGATCGAGGAACGGGAAGAAGTGCGAAAGGTACACGACGGTTTTAAACGTAGATTAAACGAGAGCTTCTGACGAGTGCCTTCCGTCGGGAGCTTTATTATAGTTTACGTACACTAAATGCGGTCGAGGGACGGCGTCATGAGCCGTTCTTACTGCGTATCGCTCCACGCATTCGGCCGCAGATTTACCTTATGGGAGCGTAAATATAACGGATTGGGAAGCGATAGGATGAGGGTAGTTTTTGACTGGCGTAATCTTCTATTATGGGGAATTAGCTTCGGTTCGACGACGATGATCTGTTGCGGACCGTTTACAATATTTCGAGGTGATCGCGCATGAGCAACGTACTAGAACGTACATACCATCCCGAGACGGGTGAAATCGGTACGTTTATACCGGACGGGTCTCGCGTAACTATACAAACGGATGCCCAACGGGAAGCAACCCGTCAGCATTTCGAACGCGAACGAATGAGGTTGGTTTATCGCGGCTTAAATTGGGTCGCGTGTTATCACGAAGCCATACTCGGAATCATACGAGATTTAACGTTAATAGAGGCGGGAGCGCTTATCAAGTTGCTTCCGTTTTTGCGTTTTAAGAGCGAGGGAAAGCTCGTACAAGACGGCAGGCCTTTAAAGCAGACGGATATTGCGCGTGGCTCGGACGGGGAAAAACGCAGACGACCGACATACTTAGGCGTCTAGAGGCGCTTGGCGTTATTTCGTGCGAGAAGGAAGGGCGCAGTAACGTGTATTACATTAGCGTCGATTTCCATTCGATGGGCGGCGTTCTGACTGGCGCATCCTTTACGAAAATATACCAAGTGAAGGCGCGTGAGATTGCGGAGGAGCTGACGCTTAGTGAGATCGGATTGCTATACAAGATACTTCCGTTCTTCCACTACCAGACGTACTATCTCTGCGACAATCCAGACGAGGTGAATCCGGAGGTTATTCGGCACTTGAACCGTGAGCAACTCGCAGAAAAGATCGGACACGATCCGCAGACGGTTTCGGAATTGGTCGGGAAACTACGGAGTAAGGGCGTACTCATGACGACGGGAAGCCGGAACACAACGCACTATCTCGTACACCCAGACGTGATGTTTCGGAAGGAATACGAGGATGAATATACGAGGGTCGTACGGAGAATGTTCGAGGAGCACCGGAGGAAGTCGTTTCAGTAAGGTCAAAACCGAACCTTTTACCCCGTTCAGTGAGGTCAAAACCGAACCTATTGAAAGTGGGGATAGCGTTGTACTGGCGGGGCGGAAGGCGGTTTTTGCAGATTTTCTTCTCTTTATCTTTAGAGACGTGTAACATCGGCTAACGCCGAGCTTCGGCAAACAAGTTGCCTCGCTATCATCTTTCATCGCGAACAAAGTATAGAAGTAATTATGACGCGATAGAAGATATTGATACCGAGGCGGCTTGTCCGCTGAGGAAGGTCACTCTTAACCTGTTTTTTGTATATCATTCCTCCAAGTTTTAAAATAAATGAATTTTTGTTTTTATATGAAAGAAAATGAGCAAAAATCTATTTATGGTATGATTTGTAATTTTTTAAAAAGTTTAGTATAATTAAAGCTCGTTTTACAAAAAATACCTAAATGGAGATGATTACTTTTGAAGAAAATTGTCATATCGAGTGCTCTAGTATTATCATTAGTTACCACGTCTAGCGTTTCGGCTTTTGCGGTAGGTCGAGATTACAGTCAAGACTACAATAATAGTAGTCAAGTGGAAGTTTTAAAGGATAGTGAGGGAAATGAATACAAAGTTGAAATAATAAAAGATGATAAACTCGAAAGAACAGTTCGTATAACAACTGAAAATAGTACAATTGAAGCAACTTATGATAAAATGGAAAATATTTTAAAATTTGATGAAGACGGGGTTATAACTGAAATAAATCTTGAGCAAGAGGAGGTATTCGAAGAGGAAGTTTCATCTGAAAAAATAAGAGCCAAAAGAGCTACCTCTGATAGGAAGCGTATAGAGAGTACAAGCGTTGCGTATTATGATTATTATTACAAGATTTATGAGTATGATGATGGCTCACTGTACTGGGATATCGGGGATGGAAAGAGGGGAAAGTATATTAAACAAACTAAAAAGAATAAAAATGATTTGTACAATTATCAAGATCAATTAGACGAGTTATTAAGACGCGAGGCTGCACTTGCTCTTAGTTCGGCTGGGGCTGTAGCTGCTGCAAAACAGGCGATATCGAATGCCAGAACTAGTTGGCCAGACGAGAAGATATTAGCCTCTTTTGCCGCACTAGGTTTTGCTGGGTGGGCTGGTTCAAATTTGCTTGATATTTTCCTACAGGAAAGAAAGGTTAAACGCGCATTCAGAGACGCGCATGATTCGGAATGATACTATTAAATATCATGTTTAATAAATGGGTTATTCTTTTTTATATAACTTTTCTTGTACTTACACTTATTTTACTGTTTTTTTTAAACAATAAAAAATTACCAAGAATAAGAAAAATATTCAATTATATTAGTTCTTTTCTTCTCATTTATCTTTCTATTGGTATTATTATTTTCATTTATAACATTGTTTTAATGATATAGTGAAATAAAAAGGAACCTCGGATTTCTTGAGGGCACTGAAAATCTTACGATTTTCCGAAGGAATTATATAGCTTTATCAAAAAAAAGACGGCTCAAATTCATTTCTTGAATGCAAGAGTCGTCTTTTTACCATTTTCATCGGTTTATTATTTTGTTTTTAATCCATTAATTTCAATATTCTTTTTAAGTTTACAGTGAATATAGCCATTGCCCCTTGTAACTCCATGCCAATAAGACCCGAAGATGATGCCACATCATACCCGTGTCTGTGTTTTAGCTCACTGTTTTTCGCTTCAATTTTATATCTTTCCTTTGATTTTTCTTTAAAGTACTCACTCTCTTGGAATTTTGCCTGTTCAGTATGTTCACTGGATTTAATACTCACTGAGTAACTTTTGCTTTTTGCTCCGTCTTTATAACAATCCTCTTTCAATGGACATTGCTTGCATTTCTCAATATCAAAGTAATACGTATCCGTTTGATTTTTCCCTACACCTTTTTTCCCTTGTCGAGCTTTACGGACTGCCATATGTCCTGCTTTACACACATACATCCCGGCATCCTTATTAAATTCAAATTCATCTTCCTTTTTACGATTCCCTTGCGTAACGAGAGGGTTTAATTTAGAAACTAGTTTGATTTCATTCTTTTTACTGTAAATAATATTATCTTTTTCCGAATAAGCTGTATCACCGATAACTGTTTCAATCTCCATGCCAGCTTCTATACTTTTCTCAATCAACGTTTGTAATTGCTTTCCATCACTTTTTTCTCCAGAAGTAATTGTTGCGGCTGTGATTATCCTTTCTTCACTCATTGCCAAGTGTGTTTTGTAGCCAAAAAACGAGGAATCTGCACTTTTATGACCAAGTTTTGCATCAGGATCTTCTGAGATTTGCAACTGTTCGAGGTCATCAGTGACAGTTTCTTTCAGTAGATTTAACTGTTCTTTTACTTTTGGATACTCGGAGATATTGCCTTCTTTTTCGATTACGTCAATGAGCTTTTGACAGTAGTCTATTTCATCCTCTAATACATTGGATGTTGTTTTAGCAGGGAACTTCTGCTTCATATTTTCATCTATTGTGTAGACGGCTTTTCTTAATTTCTTTGATCGATCCGTGAGGATCTCCTTCGGAGATTTTTGATTATAGCGAGCTTTCGTATGAGTAGCATCAACAATAATAGCTTTACTTTTGATAATCCCCTTTTCAATAGCGATTTGAACTGTTTTATTAATAAGCATATCTAGAAGGTTAATGTCTTTTAAACGTAGCTTTCGAAATTTGGTTAAAGAACTCGCTTCTATCACTTTCTCCTCTGGTACCATATGGAGAAAATACTTAAATGACATGTCATATTTCGAACGTTCAACCAAATCTACATCAGACAAATCATAAATAGACTTCAACAATAAATATTTAAACATACGAATAGGATCAATAGCTTTACGACCATTATCTAGGCAGTATTTATCCTTAAGCTCGTCATACACAAAAGAGAAGTCCATAAGTTCGTTGATTTTTCGTAACAAATTATCCTTCGGAACGACTACATCATATATAGCTATAAATGGACTGAAGATCATTGATTGTTGTTTTTGAATCATCGTACCCACCCACATAAATTGATACTTTTATTATACAGAAAAAAGGTACAATCACCTCGAAAAATGAGGGATTATACCTTTTTTTTGTTAAGTGGACTTTTTCAGTGCCCTCGATTTCTTCCGGGGTTTTTTGCGTTATTCCCTTACTATGAAAATAAGCTTTATAACGATTGCGGTCGTCTTTACTTAGCAAAGTGAACGTTTAACAATAACTTCATAGAGACGGAAAGGAGGCGGTAGTACACGATGCTCTTCGGACCTAATTTCTACGCTAAGATCGCGTTAATGTTACTCGGAGTTCTTACGGCAATACTCGTAGGAATCGTACTTATAGCGTGGGGGATCAGTGTGTTATTCGCGTTACCTTATTGGACGTGTTTGGGCGGACTTATCCTACTTATAGCAGTAGCTTTATGGTTACGGAAAGGAGACGAATAAACACCGATGGCTAAACGATAAACAACCGAACAGTACAAGGTGGCTTGTCCGCTGAGGGCGAAGGCTCGATTGAGCCGTAGCTTACTACCTGTGTTACGTAAAGAGTAAGAGGGGGATGATCGCTTTCAATCCGTTTAGTGAACTACGTTGGTACCACGTACCATTACTACTCATTGGGGCTTCGTTGGAATTTATCGCGGATAGATACCGTGACTGGAGACGTAGAGATTAATCGGAAGTAAGCACGCGGCGCCACTCGTTGGTTCCGCGTTTTTCTATGTCTACGGAAGCACAATCGTTACGCTACGTCAAGATCACGTTTTCTTCGCGTATATAATGAAGCGTCAGGACGGATTAAGCTACGTATTGTTACCGATACATACCGAATCAAAAGGACTATCTAGCCGAATACATCCGCACGGACGTTCCAGACGCGTGCCCTCCGAAAACATCGGGTCACCGTTGAGTTGCGTCAATTATACGTATTAACCAACGGTTATATGCGCGATCTGCACCCGTTCCCCATTTATGCACATATTATGTATACGGTTGTATTAGAACATACGTTTGAGTCCGATAATCTACAGTATGTCAACGGCTGTTCGCATACGTAGTCCGCGCCGTTACAGCATTCGTATGGTTACGTTTCGTTATACAGTTAACATAATCGGATGCATATCGATATATAGTGCGAACACGGCGTTATACGGGAGAATGACGGGGCTGTACGCTTGCATAACGGTTGCATGGAGTAAACGGAAGATACTACGTTAAAGTAAGTAATTACGGTGACGTAACGTATGTAACTATCGAAAAATAAGCGACTTACGAATCCCCCAAGGCGGCCGTCGGTATCCCCGCGGTCTGGTGCCGGACTATTTCTTGCAGGTTTTAAATCACCGGGTCTAATTTAAACGAAAGCTACCGAATGCCTATCGGTGGCTTCTTTTTGTACTCAATTTACGAAAGGAGACGATAACATGGCGAAGGATTTACGCAAGTTAGAGGCGCGGCTTACCCAAGAACAGATTAAGGCGGCGCAGTTACTCGCGGTTAATAACTTTCTAGCCAAAAACCCCGTCGGCGCGGAAAAAGGGCGAATGAAGCTCGATGAAATTGCGAAGGAAGCGGGTTGCTCCGTTAGCTCACTCTACAAATGGCGCAACTATAACGAGACCTTTATCGATTACGTGAACGGCCTGTCCGCAAACGCATTTATGTCGCATCTTCCGCAGATTATGGAGAAGCACTTGGATATGACGTTAAAGGGTCAAGGATCGATGAAGGGGATTGAGCTGTTTTATAAATTCGGCGGTCTGTTGATCGATAAGTCGGAGGTTACAAACGATGATGGGCGTTCGCTACAGTCTATCGACGAACGATTAGCGGCGTTGCTGGAACGATCCAAGGAGCCTGATACCGATGGCATATCTTAACGGGGAGTGGTTAGATCGGGAAGCTCGGGAAGAGGAAATCACGCAACGATACCGTCTTGTCGACGCGTATAAGAAACTAGCGAAAAGCGGTAGCCTTACCGAATACGATCTAGACCAGTGGGAAAACGTCGTGGCGGAACTCGAAAAACTAGAACGAGTTCATCGCGCCGAACATGACGTTCTCTTTTTCACGTACGAATATTTTTCAGAGGACAGGAATCCCGATAACAATTCGAATTTAATTCCGAAGGGGCAGACGCTAGAGGGCGCTGCCTCTTTTCATATTACGCTGTGTGGTCTTCTAGATCAGATCCGTAAAGGGAGACATTAGCGAGAATGTGGCGTGGTCAGTAGGGCGGCGTCACGCGAAAACAGCGTACCTATCGAACTCGTACCTATGCCACCAAATCACGTTCCGCATGCAGAAGTACATCGTGGAGGTCTCCGAAACTACCGACGTAGCCGGTGACTTTATCAAATGGACGGTTAACCAGCTCAAGTTCAACGAGAAGTTACGGGAAGATTTCGGGCCCTTACTTCACCCGAAGCCCTCGATGAATGAAGTCGACAACAAATACGAGTTTATTACGTCAACAGGCACGAAGGTAGAGGCGAAAGGGATCGGGACTCAGATGCGTGGTCTGCGTCATTTGAGTGAGCGGCCCGGTTTGTTTATTCTCGATGACTTGGAATCCGCCGAAAATACCAATACACCAGAGACTCGCGCCAAAAACCTACATTGGTTTAGGTCTGAGATGTTGGAGGCATTGGGGTCTGGTGGTATTTGCGTATACATGGGAACAATCGTGCACTACGATTCGTTGCTTAATCACGTACTGACCAAAGGTAAGGACTTCGTTTCTAGGAAATTCCCTGCTATTTTAAGCTGGTCAGAGCGTGAGGACTTATGGGACGAATGGAGAAGAATCTACGTCGAAGATCGTCCCGACGCAAAAGAACTCGCACGGAGTTTCTATAGGAGCAATGAGGAGGAAATGACCAAGGGCACTGAAGTCCTTTGGCCGCAGATGTATACGTATCTCTACTTCATGGAGAAGCGAGAGTCGATGGGAGCCCGCGCCTTCAATCAAGAGTATCTCGGCAACCCCGTCGATGAAGAGTCGCAGATATTCGATCCAGAGCAGTTTACCTATTATATCGATTCTGAACTTGAGGAACTGACCCTCGACTATTACGCAGGGATTGACTTTGCCATGGGAAAAGAGAAAGGCGACTACTCGGCTATTATCACACTCGCCCGAAACCGCGACACTGGTGTTTGCTACGTCACCGACGTCTTTCTTAAACGCGTCCATCCCGACGTACTGCTAAACGAAACGGTGGACAGGGCATTACGGTCCCAATACGAAGGTATTGCGGTCGAGGCGCAACAGGCGCAAGAATGGTTCGCGCATAAACTGGCGGAAGAATTACGGAGAAAAGGATACCCTACGCATCGGCGTTTGAAGGAGATCAAGCAACGTATGCGTAAAGCACTCCGCATTGAATCGTTATTACCGGATATTCAGAGTGGGAAGATTCGGTTTAAGCGGGACCAACGTTTGCTTATCGAAATGTTCGAGATGTACCCGAATCATAATCATGACGATGGTCCGGACGCTTTACACATGGCCTGTGACGCGGCAAAATTACGTAGAAAACGAGTAATCGACAAGCCCGCAGGATTGTAGCAATTGGTAGTCGAACATTCTCCGATGTGGAAAAGTCGTTAGTTACATTCTAATGGCTGTCTCTAACGACTTTAAAAGTGAAGCTTTTATAATAATGGCTTATATATTTGAAATACGTTAGTTGTTTAATAGGCCGTTGCTTTCAAGCATTTTTGAGAACTCTTCTTCCAGTTCTTTTTGAGACATTTTTTCAATCGGTTTATATTCACCGAAGGAGTTGTAATCAGCAGCGTCTTTAGATGGCCCATTGTGTGGTACAAACTGACCATTTGAATCATAGTCACGAGGGTCTTTACTGGGAGCAGTGGGGTCTTTCAATAGATCATCCCTTGTGTAAGGGCTGGGATAGGAGGTTGAAGGTGAAGTGTTAGTTGAAGGTATATCCCTATCCTGAGTACTTTCCTTACTCTCTGTTTGCATTAAGTTATTATCCGAGGCTGGTTCATTTTTGAAACTAACCATGATGTAGAGAGCTACAATAACCAGAATAGCAATGGCGGGTCCTAGATAACTTTTAGATAATTTCATAATAACTCCTTTTTGTAATATTTTGTATTATACCTTTGAATATATCATGATTAGTTAGGGGGTGCTACAAATTAACAAACTATTCGTCACAGGCGCACAATTCCCACCGGCTCGCGATATCGAACGTCTGTCCAAATACTATCGTGGTCGCAAGATATTTGACGGTAAGCAGGCGGAAGTACTCGAACGTGCAACCGAAATCCTAAAGGATACGCCGCACGCCACCCAACTGTCGAAGCTTTATATCGCGGTCAATTTAATGGACGTACTATTGACGAAGCCGGCCGACTTGATGTTCGGTGAGCCTCCTTCGTATGAATCCGGTAAGCCAGACGCCTCCGTCGAGCAACAACGACTGACCTCTATCGTTGAAGAGAACGATTTGAACGTGTTAGGCCATGAGCTAGTCACCGGTGCGGGCATACGAGGAGACGCGTTCATTAAAACGTACTACGCTAAATGTCAGGACCTATCGGAGGTACCTGAAGGCATCGAAATCAACGTTAAACCCGAGCCGATTATTGAAGCGGTTGACCCATCGAATGTATTCCCTGAGTTATCGAAAGGTTCGCGTAAACGATTCAAGGCGATTAATATTGCGTGGGTCGAGTGGGTGACGGAGGCGAGCGGATTGTTCGAGTCAATCGTCGAGGGCTCGAAGACAACGCAGACTCCTTATCTTAACGTCGAACGCCACGTTCCGGGGGCGATAATATACGAGCGGTTCCGATTGCATCCCAAATCCGTAGATACTCGATATGACGCACCTATCCAAACGTTCACTATAGGCGAGTCGGTCAGCACGGGCCACGAGAAAGACGTTGTTGCAACCGGCCTGTCCCATATGGCAATTCACCATATCCCGTATAAGTCTACGGATACCGATTGGCGCGGAAGCAGCGGTATCGAAAAAATAGAATCGGTACTGGCCGCGATTAACGACCGCCTCGTACAGATCGATTACATCCTATGGAAACACAGCGATCCGACGGCGTATGGCCCCGACTTAGGGGAGTCAGACGTACGGTTCAGCGGACGTTATCTCCCCGTAGATAAGTCGGATGTTACTCCCGGATACATGACGTGGGACGCGCAGTTAGATGGTGCCTTTAAGGAACTAGACGTTCTGCTGGGTATCGTATTCCAGATGAGCGAGACACCGCAATGGTTATTCGGTACGACACTTGCAGAAGACAAAGGCGGAACGGGTACGTCACATACCGACGGTTCAGCGATTCAGGCTCGTTTTATGCCGATACTATCGAAAGTTAAGCGGATAAGAGCCCACATTGATAGAGCATTTAGGGACGCACTATACTCCGCCCAATTGCTAGAGAACTACGCTAATGCCAGAGTTGACGGGTTTGAAAGTTACGAGGCAGTTTATCCAACAATTAGCTGGAAAGACGGGATTCCTCGCGACGAAAAAGAACTTGCGGAGATCATGGACATTAGGACGGGCGGTAAGCCGACGATAGATGTTCGTACCGCAATCAAAGTGCTATCTGAGGTAGACGATGAGAAGGCTAGTGAAACCATCGAACGTATCAAAAAGGACGAAGAAGCCTCGAACGGGACGGTGGACGCGTCTATTTTTAATGGGAGCGTCGGTGGAGTAGATGCGTGATTTTCGCGAGCCACCGAAGCCATCGTATGACTACGACGTTAATGAGATCACCGAGGCGTACAAAAAAGCGCTAGACGACGTGCAATCTGAATTACAACGCGTTGATCTTCCTGATTTCTCCCGATCCAACGCACAGGCTGTATATGCACAAATTACCGTGATACTTACGAATCTAGCGAAAAAGACAAAGGAATGGGTAGCGCGTGTCATTCCGAAAGCGGCTTACGACGGCGTTGCTCGAACTCTACTTGCGTTAGGACTCGCTACCGACCGTAAACAGGCGCTCAAGAAAGCGAAGCTAAATCCGATTAATCAGCACGCCGTCGCCGCCGCAATTGCCGATACGCAGACTGATTTACTCGCGGTGACGGACAACGTAACGAAGAGAGTCCGCGCGGCTGTTCGTAAGGCTGTTGCCGAAACTATGCGGTCGCAGATGGCTACCGGTGTCAACGGACGCAGAACGATAACGGCTGACGTGCTTAAGCGCATACGTAAGACACTCGGTGACTCAGCAGATAACGCCATTATAGACGCGGCCGGGCGTAAGTGGAAAATCGAACACTACGTCGATGTGGTTGCACAAACAAAGCTCATGGACGTACACAACGAAGCTACGATAAATGAGGCATTATCTCGCGAAGTATTATACGCAGTTGTATCGTCACATGGCGCATCTGATGCGTGCCGTTATCATGAGGGACGGGAAATACCTCGAAAGGATCGCGCATGTTTCTTCATTAAAATTGTATGACGAAGCCGGCGGATTGATTGCGGAGCGGAAAACGGACGTGCCAGTAAGCGAAGGGCAACGTTTGGAGTTTCGGTTCGATTTTGCTATACGAGAGGGGGCGCGTTGATGTCGTATAACGCACGGTTAGACTGGGAGTTCGAGGATGATATCACGGAGGGCGACGTCAACCGATGGGAAAAAGGAATAGACGATGCACACAAGCTACTGGAACAGCACACCGTGGCTATTTCGGCCTTGTAGATTGACGTGAAGACGATAAAAGATGCGGTGTTTAACAACTTCACCGACAACGTGTTCTTCGAGAATTTTGCAACGCTTAATGACATCACGTTAACAGAAGGCTGGTATGACGAGGCTAATAAAAGGCTGGTGGTTTTGTAGATGGCAACGTATGGAGGTTTAGTGAAACTGGGGACACTGCGCAATAAAACAACGGTAATCCCCAGACCGACAAATCCTTGGGCTAGTGACGTGTCTTTGGGACCTGGTAGAGGGAATATAGCTGACTTTAGAAGAGACCCGGTTATTACCAATTGGAATATCGGCGACACGGATTCTAACCCGGATAACCAACTACATTGGCACAAGATCAGAGACGGAAGTAGTACACTACTTATTTGTGACAGGGTTATTCTTACTTTCATAAGCTGGGGTGATCTTAGTAGTGACAAACGCGCATATGGCAAGACGATAACTATTGATGGCAATAGGTATAAATTAAGGCTGCTATCAGGTGGGGCCGACCAGCGCCCTATGGGAGGTGAGTGGCTTGGCGGATTCCCGGAGGATAACGAATTGGATCGTTTTATCGTAAATGAGGATAAAGTAAGCAATCTCCCATCCCCAGTACCTTCTGATCTCAAAGAAGGAATGAATGATACAAAAAGAAATGGCAATCATAATTATTTGTGGAACTGGATAGGAGTGAATTCATGGGTAAGAGAAACAACTAGTCAAAACCTCGACAATCGAGCTAAAAGAGGCTACTCCACGCCTCGTCGCTGGACACCTGAGTATTCTGGGGCTCGAGGCAACTGGATAGGTTGGCGGCCTGTACTCGAAGTTTTAAATCAAGCGCCTACTCTAGCACTCACGTCTCCAACCGACAACCAAACCCTAACCGAAAACGCTACGTTTAAAATCGAGGGAAGCGCGTCTGACGTCGATAAGGACAACGTAGTCACAATTAAGTACCGCATCAACAACGGCACCACAAGGGCGTTGCAATCCGGAGTTTCTAACGGCAGCACGCCTATTTCTTTTGCCAAAACGCTAACATTCCGGAGTAAGCGTCTCTATGACGGGACTACCGATATCACAGGTTCTGACCTAGCAGAAAACACCGATCATACCCTTACCATTTGGGCAGAAGACGACCAAGGCGGCAAATCAGCAGAGGTCACACGTAAATTCCGAGCCGTCCACAACCGACCGCCTGTTATCAGCGGACAAAATGAGGACCTCGGTGTGTTAAGTGCCATTCCTTCCAAGAACTACACAGTCACAGAGCCAGAGGGTGACGCGTTTACCATTACGGAGAAAATCAACGGCAATGCTATCCGCACATTCACTGGGACTGACAGCAAGGAAAATACCGTGACCATTCCACAAGACATGTGGTTACGGCTCTCTTTAACAGCGGTACACACGCTAACGATCGAAGCGACTGACAGCAAAGGCATGACATCGGTGCGGTCGTATACATTCCGCAGAACAGCCGACAAGATAGCGTTCGCTCTGAAGAAATCATTTGATACAGACATCGCTGCTAAACGCATTTTGGTAACCATCGATGCAACCGTACCACCAGGAGCGGATTACAAGGTGGAAGTATGTAACAACGGGCACGATGAGTCACCAACATGGGAAGACGCAACGAATTTTGTTAAGTTCAACCGAGGCTTTATCTTCACCAATAAGGAAAAAACAGCGGAAAAATGGGGCGTTAGCTTACAGTTTACTTTTGTCAAAGGTTCGGCAACTGAGCCTGTTATCGTAAGAGGATTTGGAGGTGCATTCGATTGATTCTCACAAAACCTAAATCGTTGTCCATGATCGAGCAGGAGCGTATAGATGCCGACATGCCTATCGTTACACTCGGGCAGGAGATCGCGAAAACTAAGATCGAGCTATCGCAGAAGGACGCGTTATTCCAGTCATTAGGCGAGGAGTTAGCCATTTTAAGACTCGACATCATCCAATTGAAAGGGGGCGGACAATAGTGCGTTTCTGGTCACTCGCGTTTAAATACAATTGGATCACGGCGGAAAATTTACGTCTCGCGGTAAAGACGGAGACCAACCCGTTCGGCGAGATTACGCCCGAAGAATACGAAGAAATCACGGGAATCAAATTCTAGGAGGACACGTATGGGAGAACACGATACCGTATCCATTTTACAAGACGTCCGCGAGCGCATGGTTCGCGTGGAAGAGAAAGTCGACCACTTATCGCGGGACCGTGAAAAGCTCGATCAAGTGAACGATAAAGCACGCGATGCATTTGCGCTATCACAGGAGAATGCCCGTGACATTGCGGAAATCAAAGCGGACTCGCGCCGAAGTTGGGGCGTAATTATCGGGATGGGAACGAGTTTTATCGGTTCCATCCTTTTTTATTTTCTTACGAAATGAGGTCGGTAACATGACGAAACAGGAACGACTTATCTCGTTGATTTCACCGCATGTAGTCGGGCGCTATCCGTGCGCGTCCGGTGTCATTGCGCAACTCATCCTAGAGGTCGGATGGGACCTACGTACGCCCCGCGATTTGGTAACGGGACGCGAGTCGTATAATCTCGGCAACATCAAAGGAACGGGGCCAGCCGGTAGCGTTACGATTCTGACCACGGAGTATTATTCCGCGGCAGACGTAGCAAAGGCGAGGGCCAGCGGTGATCTCGTAAAGGTACTCGACGCGTCCGGTGCTAAGACGAAGGTACAGGTCAAGGTGCGATTCCGTGCGTACAACAATTACGGCGAGGCCATCGACGACCATTTCGCTTTACTAAAGAAGCCGCGCTACGTTAATGCGGGCGTATGGAAAGCGGAGACGCCCCAAGAGTTTGCGGAAGCAGTCAAACGGGGCGGCTACGCGACCGATCCGAATTACGTTTCGTTGATTATGTCGATTGTAAACGGAAGTAAGTTAACCCGTTTTGATAAGCCGGTCGCTCCGGCTGTACCCGTAAAGAAAATAGAGGAGGCGGTAGAATTGGCGTTGAAAGAATGGCAATTACAACTAGCGGATAAGTCGATCGATAGTCTTCGCGGCAAAGTCGATGTTATCGGATGCGGCCGAGTGGAAGGAACGTTTACGGAAAGAACCGCAGAAAGTAATCGAGGATATGCCGTGGCTCGTCTTCGTACTGGCGGATCGAGTATCGGGTAAGGAGGGGGCGTAACATGGAATTTACGTACGATATCGCGACATTGGCCGCAATCGTGGCGGCATTGACGGGAATAGCGAAGGGATTCGGAATACCGACGAAGTATGCTCCGTTGGCTGCGATGGCGATTTCGGGCCTATTCGTGTTTCTACCGGATGGCGCGTTGAAGGAGAATCTATTGACTACGGTCGTGGTCGGGTTGACGGCGGCGGGTGCATATTCGTACGTCAAGCCGGATAGTAATGAAGGAAAATCGAAATAGACTCTAGTTCACGTTGCACCAGACCTTCAAGGTGAGACCACGTATAGCTCTCACTAATACAATAGAAAGAATAACTGCCCATTAATTTCTTGATTGCATGTTCTCATACCGTTCGCGTATAATAAGAACAAACGTTCTATATAAAACAAAAGGCGGCGGTCTCTATGCTAGACTTGTTTGTCGAGAAGGTAACCCCTATCTCGCGTATTCAACCAGATGATGCGCAGTATATCATACAAGAATCAATACTCAACAACAAGACCATTACTGGTTATATGGTCCGATCAAACAGGAACTCATACCGCATGGGGTTGGATCGCGACTAAGGATTACGAACAAATCAAGCTATTGACGGACTGGAACTCGATCATAATCCGCGTCGATCAAATCGTTGACATCGTTGTATCACCTAACCTAGACTTGATAGATTGGCTATGGACGGAGGACGAGTTCTACTATGGAAAAACGAACAAAGCTTAACGACCTATTCGGCTCCATGCGTCTGGTACTGCCGGAGCATCGCGAATGGTACCTTAAACACCGAAGGGAATTATCGTTGTTGCCGAAGCCAGACCTCGATCACGACGAGATCATGGCGATCAATTATAAATTGACGGATAGTAAACGTTATTCATTCGAGTTAACCGTTACATACTGGCGTAGAGTGTCCGAAAATGGGGGCGAGTTTCAAACGGTGAAGGGCGTTGCTAAGGCGTTCGCTACCGTTATGAAACAGGTTAGAATCGAGGAGGAAAACGGTGAATGGACGTGGTTGGATTTCGGGAATATTACGGCGGTTTCATAAGAAGTTGAGTTCAGAAATGAAGATTATTCATATAATGTACTGTATATGGATAAGGTAATTCGTACACACTTATAAAAAATACTTAAAAAACCTTTACAGAGGTGTTATAATATGGATAAGGACGAGAAGGAAAACGTTGAGGAGCGTGATCGTATGGCCGGATTCGCTGCGTACGTTCAAAAGAATAAGGATAAAATCCGAAGAGCAACAGAGTCGAATGCAACAAGAAGTAAAGACGGACTTGTACTAATTTCTAAGAACGATACATGGAGAAAAGAAACCGAATGGGACGATTTATATAGGGAGATTACCAAGAAATAATGGATTTAGTAGTAGGTGATGTATGGTTTGCTAAGTTTCCACTTGAGGAAAATCCTTCTGAATCAATTAACCGTCCTGTAGTTGTACTTGACATTGATACCGTGGAGGTATTATCTGTCAAAGTGACAAAAACCGCACCAAGAAATACTGATGAATTTGACCTTCCGATCGTTTACTGGGAAGAAGCAAACCTACGATTTAAGTCGACCGCACGTGTAGCAAAAACAATAACGCTTCCTAAATCCGCGTTTATTAATCGGATTGGGACTTTACACCCCGACGACTTAACTGACATACAAACTAAGTTTATGGAATATATCGATAGTTTAGACGATCTTTAATAAGAGATTGATACACCGCCTCACATCGAGTTACTCTCTCGTGTCGGGCGGTTTTAATTTGGAGAATTATCACGTTACCGATTAGAATAGAAGAGACCCGAGGTTTCCCGGGTCTTTTTCTTCATTAATATATAGTTTTTGAACCGAATTTCTATCGGAATTATGCTTACGTCAGTCGTAGTCGTGCTAAAAAACGTATTTCAAATCGATGATGTGTACGATCTGACCTCGTTAAGATGCCGAATAATTTATCGCGAAATAGAAATTATTGTTCGTTTGAGAGTAATAAAAACATTAGCGATGGGTGCGCTATCAGGTATTGCGGGGTGCGGGGCTGTATGATATACTTCGATTAATCGAACAATTAGACGCGACTATTAGCAACAGAAAAACCCCGTCAAATCAACGTTTTACGATGTATGACCCGTTAAAAGAATCGGGATGTGGCGCAGCCAGGTAGCGCGCACCCTTGGGGTGGGTGAGGTCCAGGGTTCGAATCCCTGCATTCCGACCATTTTGAAAAGTAACACTTCTTAGCAGACGTACGCTAGGAGGTGTTTTTTATATCATCCCAACTAATTCAGACTCTTCTAGAAGAAAATTAGTATCCTCTTCATCTGTATCATGGAATTCAATATATGAATCGAAGTTATCTGTTTTATCAAGTAACAGTATGTATTGTTCTAGCTTTTGGAGAGTTCTTTTGATTGCTTTTGTAAATGTAAACAACTCAATCCAATATCTCTCTGTATCTTCATAATCAATTTCTTCTACAACCAGATTATAATAGGTTTTCAATAAATCCTTGATGTTTGAAGATAGCTCATCAGCATGGTATACAAATGAAAAATCCCCTGAGCTGTGACGTAAACTTTCTTCTGTATAGCTGTCATTTGGATACATATTTTGATATCTTAAAACAGTTTCTTTTAGTTTCGATTCATTATTCAAATAAAGTGTTATAGCTCCATGATATGGGTCTACATGAAATAACAATGCATAAACGTTCTTATTATCTTCTGATTGAGAAAACTCTTTAATAACTTTGGAATATTGTAGTACGAGATTCTCCACGAGAGACTTGTAATTCATAATAGGACTCCTTCATTGAGTTATATTTTTCCTAGTTAATTTTATAGTCTCTAGAATAAAATAGCAATCAATCCGTTTCCTTTAATAATCATTAGCCTGTCCGTTAGTTAAACAAAAGAAATTAAACAATATAGTGTAGTGCTTTAGAAATTTAACTGTGATCTTTTAACATAGAAAAATCATTACATTCCAACAAGGATAAGGAATATCTGACTACGTCATATCCATGATGTTTTTTGGTAGAGTACCACGTACGACGACTGATTTTACTTGCTACAATGACGGTTTATTTGCCTCGTAGAAACATCTGATAAACCCCATACGTCACAAGCGAAGCAACTAAGGATAGACCAGTGTACACGACAACCCAAATAAAAAACGAATCATTAAAACAGGTGTAGGTTAAGATCGTAAATAATACAAAAGTCCCTGCTGGCATTAGATAAAACCGTTTCCAAACTAACGTACCAATAATTGATAAAATTCCAACTGCCACTGGAAAATAAATAAGGACTAGTAAAAACTCATTCACGCTTCCCACCACTTCCTCCTAAATCTTTTTGAAAAGAATTCGCTACTTAATCATACGGTATGCATATCCAATATGTTTCACTATTTTCAATTTTTTAAAATGAATTCTAGTAAAGATATTTTTCTTCAATACAGTCCTTTTTCCCCTTGGCTGTATGGAAAGCTTTCCCTTATAATAGAACATAAAAGACAGAGGAGAATGGATGATCTAATCGTGAAAATAGATAGTAATCAGTTTGCCAGAACCTTAGCATCTAATGGACAATGGTCATCAGGGGACGTTACTAATGTAGAACAATTGCAAGACTTTTTGCAAAATCAAACGAACGCTGATGAACAAGAGGCCTTATTTTCTGATGTATTCGACAATGAGCTACAAAAATATCAAAAAGTTATCTCTAGAGAGCAAGTACTGGCTGAGCTAGATGGTACGAAGCAGCAAAACGGGATGAATAACTGGAATTCTTCCATGGTCTATTCTTCCTCCTCATATAGCGATATGCAAGGAGACCCGTCCTCTAGTAGGAGCGAATCTATGTCGTGGAACCGTCAGCAGATCGTGGATAAAATCGAGCAAGTGAGCAGACGTTTTGGAGTGAACTCTGACTTGGTTAGAGAAGTGGTACGTGCCGAGTCTAATTTTAATCCAGATGCTACTTCCCATGCTGGAGCAAAAGGACTCATGCAATTAATGGATGACACTGCTCGAAGTGTAGGGGTACGCAATTCTTATGATCCTGATCAAAATTTGACGGGTGGTACTCAATATCTGGGTAAATTACTGGATCGATATGATGGTAATGTAAAGGTTGCATTAGCGGCTTATAATGCTGGATCTGGTCGAGTCAGAAGGGCTGGAATTGAAACAGATGAAGATTTTGATCGTCTAGCAGCTAAGCTTCCACAAGAGACACAGCGCTATGTCGCCAAAATTACGACAAAATTGCAAGCGGAAGAATAGGTAGGGTATAGTAAAGAGAGAATTTCTCATGGGGGGACAAATAGATGGAACAACAACGTAGCAGTAGCAACCAAGACTTTTTTGTCATTAAAGCAAAAGAAAACGGGGTACATGTTATTGGATTAACTCGTGGTACAGATACACGTTTCCACCATACAGAAAAACTAGATAAGGGCGAAGTATTGCTAGCCCAATTTACGGAGCATACATCAGCTATTAAGGTACGTGGCAAGGCGGTTATCCAAACCAGACATGGAGTTATAGATACAGAGGAATAATGGTAGAAAATGTAGAGTGAAAAGCGGCCACGTGTCGCTTTTTTTTCTTTTCGGTATAAAAAGTGAAGAAAATGTTGTTGACGTTTGTCTGCAAGGATAGTATGATTATGCTGTAAGGAACAAATGATAAAAGCAAGAACAAATGTAACGGTGAACAATGGAATAATTTGCGAAAAGAGCCGCGGGCTAGATTTGTATGGAAAGCATACGATCTGGCCCTTTTTGTTTAGGTATGTTGGCTTTTTACACAAAAAAGAGAAAGAGTTTGGATAGGAGGGAGAATCCACATGTCATTTTTGGAGATGTTGCAAACGGATCATCTGTTTATATTTACGGATGAAACTCGACAAGACGCAATTCTGGAAACTATGGCGAAATCGTTATGGAGTAACGGCTTTGTACATGAAAGTTATGTAAACGCTGTCAAGGACCGTGAAAAACATTATCCCACAGGTTTGGAGTTGGCTGATGTGCATGTGGCTATTCCGCATACGGATGCGTGTCACGTTAAACAACAAACAATCGCATTGGGAGTAGTGAAGCAAGGCACAGAATTTCATTGTATGGCAGATGCAAACAAAACCATTTCGGTCAAGCTTATTCTCATGTTAGCGATTGAAAAAAGTGAGGCTCATTTGGAAATGCTTGAAGAGATTATGACGTTCATCCAGGATGCTTCACGTTTAGAGGCGCTTAGTCAGGCTAGTACTTCAGCAGAGTTTTTCTCAGTTATTCAGCCAGTTAATAGTCACAACCACTAATTAAAGGAGGTCTTCATGATGGCAAAGAAAAAAGTTATGGTGATTTGTGGTACAGGGGTAGCAACTTCTACGGTGGTCATGCAAAAATTAAAAACGTTTTTCCAAGAAAAAGGATTAGAAGCTAATTTGGAGCAATCTAAAGTAAGCGATATTTTAAATAAAGGTGATCAATACGACATCATTATCTCTACAACGACGGTGCCAGCTAATTTGCAAGAAAAAGTAATTAATGCTGTTCCACTGTTAACAGGGATCGGTAAAGAAAAAGTGTTTGCCGAAATTGAGAAACGGATGAACGAATAGCTATTTTACTGAGGTAGGAGGATGAGAGAATGGAGTACTTACAAAAGATTGTTAACTTAGGACCAACTGTCGTATTGCCCATAATCATCTTCATTTTTGCGATTCTCTTAAAAACCAAGCCCGGACAGGCATTTCGGGCTGGTTTAACCATCGGGATTGGATTTGTCGGGGTGAATCTGATTATTGGATTGCTTAGCAGTTCACTCGGTCCTGCAGCTCAAGATATGGTCAAAAACTTGGGTGTGGAGTTAACCATCATCGATGTAGGATGGCCAGCTAGTTCTGCCATCGCTTTTGGGACGACGATAGGAGCACTTGCTATCCCGATTGGACTTGGGGTTAACTTGGCAATGCTGGTGTTCGGACTCACCAAAACATTGAACGTAGACGTGTGGAACCTGTGGCATATTGCCTTTACTGGATCATTGGTTATGGTCATGACCAACAGTGTAGCTATGGGTCTATTAACAGCGATTGTTCATGCGATAGTGTTATTGGTACTAGCTGACATGTCGTCGAAACATGTCTCTGAATTTTATGGTTATCAAGGGATTACATTCACCCATGGTACTTCTACAGCCTTTTATGTCATTGCCATGCCGCTTGAAAAATTATTTAACATGATTCCTGGCTTACGCAGCCTGAAAGCCGATCCTGACACGATTCAAAAACGGTTGGGCGTGCTGGGTGAATCTACGGTATTAGGTCTTATTCTTGGTATTATTATCGGTCTATTGGCAGGATGGGATGTAAAAGATGTCTTAACCTTAGGGGTAAACACAGCTGCTGTTATGTTACTGTTGCCGCGCATGGTAGCGGTTCTTATGGAGGGGTTATTACCTGTATCAGAAGCGGCTTCCGAATTCGTACGTAGCAAATTCCCTGATCGAGAAGTAAACATCGGGATGGACGCTGCGCTTGCTGTAGGACATCCGGCTGCCATCGCGTCATCTTTGATTATGATCCCTATTGTACTAGCATTGGCGGTACTGTTGCCTGGTAATAAAGTTCTACCTTTCGGAGATTTGGCAACCATCCCGTTTATCGTCTGCTTGATGGTTCCAGTCTTTAAAGGAAACGTGGTACGGACTGTGCTAGGTTCTACGATTGCTCTTGGACTAGGTTTGTTGCTTGCTACCTATGTATCCCCACTCATTACGACTGCGGCAAATATGGCAGGTTTCAAATTCCCTGAGGGTGCGGCGGCAATTTCCTCTTTGGTAGATGGTGCGGTTCCTACAACAGCGCTATTCGTTTTTGGTGCTAAATTGGGTTACGTCGGTATCATAACCATTGGTCTAGTTGCCTTAGGTACAGCGATTTACATGAGACGACGGGATAAAAAAGAGATGGTAAAGCAACGTCAGATGTGATAGAAAAAACATAGATAAAGATCAATTGTTCCTTTAACGATTACAAGTAGGCATAGCCAGGAGAGTATGTATCTCCTGGTTCGCCTACGTTTGTATCGCACTTTTGTGCTTATAAAGAACATTTTCTACCACTGGTATATAATGAGGAAACATGTAAAGCATCTTGAGAAAGTGAAAGAAATTGTGAGTGAGTTGTCAGGGATTCTGCGAAAAGGGGAAGGAATGGTGGCGAGATGAAGACACAGCTAATGCGGATTGTGAAGGATGAAGATCCCAAAAATCCGCTGACCGACGAAGAGATTGCCGCAAAGCTAGAAATTAGGAGAGATAAATGTACGTTATTGCGACAACAGCTTCATATCCCTGATTCCCGCAAACGAAGGTTACCATTACTGACAGCAGAAATGACTCGAATACTAAAGGTTCATTCGCAGTTATCGGATCGCAAATTAACAGGAGAATTACGCAAAATAGGATTTGAGATATCAAAGTTTACCGTGATGAACTTACGGAAAGAACAGCAAGAAAATTGGCAAGAGTTGTCCTTACCCTCAGAAGTAATTATTTCTGAAAATAAAGCACGACCTGCCCCACGAAGACTACGACAGTTCGTTGATTTGGTGGAAAGCGATGGTTTTTTACAACCATTTGTTCAACAGGTGAAAGCAGTTATTTTATATCCGTATCAAAAACTACCAATATTATTACAAGGAGAAAAGGGAACGGGAAAGCGGACCGTAGCTGAAGCAGCCTTTTCCTTTGCTAAACAAGAGAAGCAACTTGAACAAGATGCTATTTTTACAGAAATAGATATACGAGAAATAACAGAAGGATCGCTATTCGAGCAACGAATTCACGATACACTCTGTAGCTATAAAGGAGTAGGCGGGGCTCTATATATAAGAGAAATCCATCTCTTATCTCTGAGATCTATCGAAGATATGCTCCAGCGAATAAAAGAATTAGACTCACCTGTATTTGTTTTTGCTTCAAGCACGAATACCGCAGGCTGGGATACCCCTGAACTAATGCACCGCTTGTTCCCAATTCAGGTCCACTTACCATCTTTAGCCTCATGGCCGAGACAGTCGCAGTTACGTTTGCTTGAAGACATGATTCAACAGCAAGCGAAACAAGCAGGCTGTTCGATTCGTGTGGATGAATGTATGGAAAGCAAAAAATCCATGAGTGAGTTTACGACCAACATAACGCAATTACAAGATGAGATCCGAGCTTTCGTTTGTAATGAATTAGTAAATTGGTTAGTCGAAAACATATCTACTGTTCAGACCGGTGAAAAAACCGAACACAGTCCTCCGGCATCTGTAGCGCCTGAATCAATCTATCATTGGGTGTATGTTCGCTTTGAACAAATGAATCGGCAAGGGGTGCAACCAGAATTAATTAGGCTTCGATTGCAACAGGAATGTCGAGAACGATTGCGAGATGATAGCAGCAAGCGAAAATCAGATGTAGAACGTGCCCGTAGCCTAAGTATTTTTGTCGGGGAAAAGGTCATGCAAATGGTAGAGCAAATGCTATGGATTGCGGAAAAGCATATCGTGCTCGATCATGAAAAACTGTTAATGGCCTTGGCTTTACATGTTAAAGGCATGTTAGAACGCTATCAGGTGACAGAACCAAACCAGATTTATCATGAGGATCGAAAAGGTGAGATAACTTCTGCCTTCATGTCGATGGAGTGGATTGTTGCTCAAGAGATGGTTGAAGTAATAAACCGCACATGGGGAATTAGTATCACTAAGGCGGAAACGGAGATGCTGGCCCGATATGTGAAGCATTGCACCCTCGTCCAACAAACAACGCCGACAGTAGGTATGGTTTTGGTTTCATACGGTAGCATTGCTGAGAGTATGACTGAACAGTTGCACTCATTATTTGGGCAACATCATATTCAATCGGTAAACCTCTCTGTTGATGATTCGGAGGAACGTTTTTTGTCCAAAGTAAGCACTGCTATTAAACGAGCAGATCATGGCATGGGGGTTGTCGTTTTGGCAGATGCTGGTCGGATGGTAGGTAGTGAAGAGATTTGGCGTGAACATGTTGAGGTGGAAACGTTGATTTTTGCACCGCTTAGCTTGCCATTTGCCATGGAAGTTATGCGGCGATGCTTATATGCACCAAAGTCTTTGTCCCATGTAGCACATGAGATTGTACAATGGCGTATGCCTGTTTCCCCTTTTTTAGATGAGTGGAAAATAGCTAAGCCAAAAGCGCTTATGCTGGTCTGTTTAACGGGAGAAGGGGCTGCCCGGCAACTAGGGCAAATTGTGAGCGAGCATGTGGGAGATCGCGGTGGAGATTTACATTATTTGTTTTCAAATACTCATACAGTACGCTCCTCCTATACCAAGTGGAAAGAGGAGTATCACATCTTAGCCGTAGTAGGCACGATTGATCCGTTGGTAGAGGGGCTACCATTTATCTCCTTGCAACATTTGATTGAAGGAAGTGGATTTTCGTTTTTAGATCGCTTATTGATGGTGGGCGATTTGACAGGAGGACAACCAGATATTGAACAGCGCCCGCCGTTACACATGCAGGATCTATTTGTGACAGACCTTATCTTCCCTGATTGCAACATTACCAGTAAAACGGAAGCCATTCAGTTTCTTGCTCACAAGCTAGTAGAACAAGGTTATGTAAAACCTGAGTTTGTACAAAAGGTGTGGGAACGAGAAAAGCTGGGGTCAACGTCTCTAGCAGGTGGTATCGCTATCCCACATGCAGAGCCTGCTCAGACTATTAAGCCTGCCGTTGCTATCTTGCAATTGGTGCATCCTCTGGAGTGGGGACCGGGTATTCAGGTAGACTGGGTGATCATGTTAGCAGTTAATGATACATGTCAATATGCTGTGGAAGAATTAATGGAAGCATTGGAAGAACCAGCGAATATCCAGCAGATTACAGCCAGAGGTGGGGAGGAAGAGAAATGGAATCAATGAAAAAAGTAACTCCTGGCACAAAAATATATAAATTGTTTGAACACAATAAATTTGTATGTGAGGGCACGGAAGAAGTTTTCCTCATTTCCATTGAAAAACTAACCAAAGAGGAATTCAAAAAACGGCTGGAAGAAAACCCACATTTGTTAGAAGGATAAAAAAGATAGGAAAGCATAGAAGTTAAGGTTGACGGATACAAAAAAAGAGGTAAAATAAAGGTGTAGAACAAATGTAAATATACAGAACAAATGTAAAAGGGCCTCGGGCCGAATGCTTCCCAGCGTGGAGGTATTCGGCCTTTTGTCTTTTTCTAATGAGCAAAGGAGGGTACAACATGACTACTGCTTGGAAATTACCTGAAATGGTTACGGAGCAAAAGTTGGTTGAATTACTACATCAAATGTGGGTGATACGCTTTTTTGATGAAAAGGTGGATGAATTTTTTGCAAAAGGATTAATTCACGGAACCACCCATCTATGTGTTGGACAAGAGGCAACGGCTGTAGGCGCAATCGCCGTGCTTAAACCGGAAGATAAAATCACTAGTACGCACCGCGGGCATGGTCACTGCATCGCAAAAGGTGCTGATGTTAACAAAATGATGGCTGAATTATTTGGTCGTGAAACGGGATATTGCAAAGGAAAAGGTGGATCGATGCATATCGCGGATGTAGATAAGGGGAATTTGGGAGCAAACGGTATTGTCGGTGGCGGTATTCCTATTGCGGTCGGAGCTGCGCTTACCTCACAAATGAAGAAGCTGGGATATGTAGCAATCAGCTTCTTTGGAGATGGGGCAAGCAATGAAGGTAGCTTCCACGAATCGGTCAATATGGCTTCCATCTGGAAATTGCCAGTCATTTTCTTCTGTGAAAATAATCAATACGGTATGTCTGGTCCTGTAACAGAAATGGTGAACATTGAAAATATTGCAGATCGGTCAAAAGCATATGGCATCCCTGGTGTAGTAGTTGATGGAAATGATCTCTTCGCGGTCATGAATGCTGTGGCTGAAGCGGCAGAACGTGCTCGGTGTGGAGAAGGGCCTACTTTAATTGAAGCCAAAACGTATCGATACAAAGGCCATTCTAAGAGCGATGCGAAAAAATATCGGACGCGTGAAGAAGAGATGGATTGGAGAAAAAATCGGGATTGTATAAAGAATTTGCAAGAAGTATTGATGGAAAAAGGTTTACTTACACAAGAACAAGCAAAAGAAATCGAACAGCAGGCCAAGAAAGAAATAGAAAAGGCAGTGGTGTTCGCTGAAAAAAGCCCGATGCCTTCTCTAGATACGTTGGAAGAAGACGTCTACGCATAACGGATAACCAGAAAGGAAGGAACCTCATGAGAGAGATTACGTATTTGGAAGCAGTCCGAGAAGCGATGAGTCAGGAGATGCGCGTCAATCCAGATGTATTTTTAATGGGAGAAGACATTGGGGTATATGGTGGAGCATTTGGTGTTTCGCGCGGCATGATTGAAGAATTTGGTCCAGAGCGAATTCGCAATACCCCGATTTCCGAAGCGGCTATTGCAGGAGCTGCGGTTGGGGCGGCAATGACGGGTATGCGCCCAATCATGGAATTGCAATTCTCCGATTTTGTAACAATTGCAATGGATCAGTTGGTGAATCAGGCTGCTAAAAACCGCTATATGTTTGGCGGTAAAGGTAAGGTTCCAATGGTCGTACGTACACCATCTGGTTCTGGAACGGGTGCAGCGGCACAGCATACGCAAAGTCTGGAAGCTTGGATGGCTCACATTCCGGGACTGAAAGTGGTGCAACCCTCAACCGCTTATGATGTAAAGGGCCTATTGAAAGCAGCGATGGATGATGATAATCCGGTTATTTTTTACGAGCATAAGCTTCTGTATAAATCATCGGGGAATGTGCCTGAAGAATCGTACACTATCCCGCTTGGCGTGGCTGATGTGAAACGCGAGGGGACGGACGTAACGATTGTTGCGACTGCAATTATGGTACACAAAGCGTTGGAAGCGGCGGCAGAATTAGAGAAGGAAGGCATCTCTGTTGAAGTCATCGACCCACGCACGTTGGTACCACTGGATACTGATACTATTATTCAATCAGTGAAGAAAACTGGGAAACTGATCGTGGTTCATGAAGCAGTTAAATTCGGCGGATTCGGTGGAGAGATTGCGAGTTTAATCGCAGAGAGTGAAGCCTTTGACTACTTAGATGCTCCTATCAGACGTTTAGGCGGTAAATGGATTCCTATGCCTTATAATCCCGTCCTAGAAAAGGCAGCGATCCCGCAAGTGCCTGACATCATACAAGCAGTCAAAGATACAGTGGCGCATCGTTAGGAGGAGAGAAACATGGCAACGGGAATCTTCATGCCTAAACTCAGCATGACAATGGAGACGGGCACCATCTTGCAATGGTTTAAAAAGGAAGGAGAACTGGTAGAAGAGGGTGATCTACTACTAGAGGTAATGACAGACAAAATTAACATCGAAGTAGAGGCTTATGCATCTGGTACGTTGTTAAAAATTTATGATGATGTGAATGCAGTTGTACCTGTGCAACAAATCATCGGCTATATCGGAGACCCAGATGAAAAGGTGCCAAATACTCCGCCAGTTGTAGATGCGGAAGAGGCTTCTGCGGACGTAAGTGAAGCTGATGAGGAAATCCAAGTCGAGTCAGGAGCTTCTCATTCCGGAGTAGATTCAGGTAAAGTGCGTGCCACACCAGCTGCTCGACGTCTTTCCAGAGAAAACCAGGTCGTATTACATGATGTAGAAGGTCGTGGAGCAAATGGCCGTATTCATGCCGCAGATGTGGAAGCATATGCTAAAGGCGAGCAAGGACCAAAAGCAACTCCTCTTGCGAAAAAAATAGCGGCAGGCACTGGTGTTCAGTTAAACACGATTCAGGGTTCGGGAGCAAATGGGAAAATTACAAAAGAGGATGTGCTCGGAGCCACTCCTAACGACTTGCAATCAGTTACAAATAGTGGTGTAGCAAACGGTGCACAAGCATCCCAAGTCACCCCATCAGTCGAAACAACACGTGTTAAATTGGAGGGTATGCGTAAAGTCATCTCCGATCGTATGGTGAAAAGTGTTACCACAGCGCCACATGTCACGTTGGTAACAGAAGTAGATATGAGCAATGCAATCCAACTACGTAAAAGCTTGCTCCCAATTATTGAGAGTCAGACGGGCTACCGGTTATCTTACACAGAAATCATCATGAAAGCAGTTGCGATGGCATTGCGTAAACATCCACATATGAATGCGTCACTGGAAGGTGACTACATTGTTTATAAACAGGAAGTGAACACTGGTCTTGCTGTCTCAGTACCAAACGGGCTGATGGTGCCAATCGTCAAACATGCTGATCAGAAAGGCTTGGCTGAATTGACAGCAGAATGTAAAGTGTTGGGGCGATTAGCTAGAGAAAGCAAGCTGATGCCTGATCAGATGCAGGGTGGATCGTTTACGATTAGTAACCTTGGGATGTACGACATTGATGCCTTTACACCAATCATTAATCAGCCAGAGATTGCCATTTTGGGGGTTGGACGTATTGCTGAGAAAGCTGTCGGAGTAAATGGAGAGTTGAAACTTCGTCCGATGATGACTTTGAGCCTCTCTTTTGACCATCGGATCGTAGATGGAGCACCATCAGCGGAATTCCTGCAAACCATAAAGCGTTCTCTGGAAGAACCATATCAGCTACTAGTCTAGGAGGAACAACCATGAAAACCTACGATAGTATTGTCATCGGAGGAGGACCGGGCGGATACGTAGCAGCGATTCGCGCGTCAAAAGAAGGCAAGAAGGTGGCACTCGTAGAGCAGGGGCATCTAGGGGGAACCTGCTTGAATCGTGGATGCATCCCATCTAAAACATTACTTAAGCATGCAGAAGTTATTCATGCAATTAAAGAAGCTTCCAAATACGGGGTCGAAGTAGGGGAGATGACGCTCTCCTTGCCAAAAATGATGCAGAGAAAAAATCAGGTTATCAATCAACTACGCGGGGGAATCGCTCATCTTTTACGTACCGGAAAAATTGATTTGTATCAAGGTAAAGGTGAGATTCAATCAGATAAAACAGTAGTAATTACAGGAGATAAACCTGAAAGTATCAAGGCGAAATCAATCATTATTGCGACGGGATCGTCTCCGTCTGTTCCTCCAATTGAAGGACTAGATCAGGTACAATTTCACACGAGCGATACCATTTTTGATATAGAGGAAATCCCTACGTCAATTGCAATTGTTGGCGGAGGTGTCATTGGTGTAGAGTTTGCCTGCATTTTTGAAAGCTTGGGAACAAAGGTAACTATTATCGAGATGGCGGATCGCATTCTGGCTACTGAAGACGAAATGGCTTCTCAGCTACTAACAAAGCATTTGCGTAAAATAGGTGTTACGATTATTACTAAAGCAAAAGTAACAGCGGTCAAAGAACAGGATTTGCAAAAACAGCTTATTCTCTATAATGAAGCAGGAGCAAAGCAGGATGTAGTAGCAGATGAGATTTTAGTAGCTATTGGACGTCGCCCGAATCTGTCTGCCTCCGCTAACTTGCCTCTTGATAAAGAAGGTCCTTTTATTAAAGTAAACGCTCGCATGGAAACGAGTATTCCTGATATGTATGCTGTAGGAGACGTTATTGGAAATTGGCAGTTGGCCCATGTAGCAAGTGCAGAAGGTATTGTAGCAGCCATGAATGCAACGGGACAAGCTAAAGAGATGGATTACCGAATCGTACCGAGATGCATGTACACCTATCCTGAGATAGCGAGTGTAGGGGTAACGGAACAAGAAGCAAAAGAAAAAGGATACCAAGTAAAAACTTCTGTTTATCAATTGACGGTAAACGGAAAGGCTCTAGCAAGTGACCATACAGAGGGCTTTGTAAAGCTAATTGCAGATGAGACTTATGGAGAAATCTTGGGTGCTGTTTTGGTTGGCCCACATGTTACCGAGATGATCTCTCAAATCTCTGCCTATATGCAATTGGAAGGCACCATAGAAGAAATGGCAAATTTAATTTTTCCACACCCAACTGTCTCTGAAACATTACTAGAGGCTGCAAGAGACTGGCTAGGTAAAGGTATACACTCCTAAGAGAATGACATCTGAAAGACAATCTGTTGTGTCTTCTTGAATGGAACTCAAATATAAAGAAAGAACTGGGGACGCCCTTCCTCAGTTCTTTTTTGCACCCTCTCTGTTCGGCGTTTATCTTTTGATGGATCGTTCATAGTACAGGAATTTGTTTTCTATTTAGCGATAATGTAAGTTTATGTTTATAATAGATGAAGGAAGATAGAAGTAAGAGAGGTGAGTCAATGGATTGGGCAGAAAAAAGGGAACTCGTACGTGTCGCTAAACTATATTATTTTCAAGGACTAACACAAGCAGAAATCTCTAAAAAGATCGGGGTTTCCCGCCCTGTTATTTCGAAACTCCTACAAAAAGCAAAAGATGCTGGCATTGTGGAGATCATCATTAAAGACGAAACTGTAAACGTAGTGGAAATTGAACAAAAGCTAGAGAAAATGTTCTCTTTAGATGAGGCAATCGTCGTTCCCGTGAATGGGATTGAGAATCAGGAATTGATTAAGCAACTAGTAGCTAAGGAAGCAGCTATGCACTTATCTAAATTGGCTAAAAACGTCAAGAGTATCGGATTATCATGGGGCACAACCCTTTATCATATGGTAAATGAATACCCGTACGAACGAAATCCGGAAATGATGGTATATCCGCTTGTGGGTGGAACGGGGCGCAAACACGTGGAAATCCATTCTAATCAGTTGGCCTATGAACTTTCAAAACGAATGGGAGCGGACTGTGAATTTTTGTATGCACCAGCTTTGGTGGAAACAGTTGATTTAAAGGAGCAGATGCTACAATCGGAATCTATTCGAGTTTTGTTAGATCAGATTCGCAAGGTAGAGATTGCTTTGTTAGGAATCGGTTTTCTCGAGGAATCAACATTGTTTAACATGGGATATTTAAAGAAAGAAGAAATGGAAGAGTTAAAACAAAATCAGGCCGTGGGAGATATAGGTTCCCGATTTATTGACAAAGAGGGCAAGCAGATTAATATACCATTGAACAATCGCGTTATCGGTATCGATTTGCCCGATTTGTTTCATATCCCAACAGTGATTGCGGTAGCGACAGGATTAGCGAAAGTAACAGCTATTACGGCTGCTTTACGTGGTGGTTATTTCCATAAATTGTTTATAGACGAGCGCACAGCAAGAGAATTACTTGCTACGAATGAATAAAAAAGGTGACAGTGAGGAGTAGGGAGGGAAAGGATTTGGAAGAGACAGTGATTGAAACGGAACTTTACTGTATAACTTGTCTTGGTCAAGCACCTCACACTGTTACATATGTACATGACATTTTGTACATGGTCAAATGTGAGCAATGCGGAAAAGAGAGCGTCATGGAACCAGATTTGTTAAAAGAGATTTATACGCAGTATGTTGATCGGATTATTTCGAAGCCACAGCGGATTACTCAGGAATTCAGGGAAGATTTAAGTCATTTTATCTCTACCATGCCTTACCGTGTCATCAGCAAGCCCTATCGAACTTATCAGGAGCTAAAGGGAATTTTTCGCTATAGAAAAAAGGAGCATAACGATTCGACGAAATAAGATAAGTAGAAGAGTGTTTTTCTCTACTAGCTAGAAGGGTATTACCAGCATTTTTCTCCTTGGCAGGCATAGCCTGCTTTTTTCTTATGTAGAATGGAGAAGAAGGGGGAATGCAGATATGCCACGACGTTTTTTATATGCCATGATGATTTCGGTGGGATTATCTCTGATGCTGTCAGTTTTGCCAGTTCTCATGAGGAAGGAACCCATAGCTGATGTACCTACTTTTCAAGAAATACCTAGACTTACTGTAAGTTCACACAATCTTGTGGATTTATTTACTTTACTGGAAACTCATTATAAGATAAGTCATGTAGAGTGGACCCAACCTACTATCACGCTGACGTTGACCTTACCCGAGGGACACAAGAATGTAAATGACCGGATGTTTCAAGATGCCTATTCCATTGTGTATGTGTTAATGAACAAAACTACGAATGTTAAGCATGTCACCCTGCAATTCGCTAGATCAAATGAACAGAACGAACAAAGCTCCCCCATGCTTCATATCGAAGCAGATCGAACGCAAATAGGACAAGAAGATAAATGGAAAACACCTGCTGAATTGGGCGATGTCAAGCAGTATGTGAAACAGCATTTTTTTGTAAAAGAAGCAACCTGATTACAGCAGAAAATTATTCCTTCTTTTAAAAGTGTGATATACTGGATGGCGATAGATTACTGCGTACCATTTTTTGCGTGGTCAAAAATGTTATAGGTTTTGTGAAAAGAATGGGAACAGTGACGGAGCTTCAACGCTTTAGATGGAGGAGGCATAATGGGCACAGATCGTAATGCATATTCACAGGAAATAAAAGCTATCATCGAAGATATTCAAGACCGAATACAACAAACTTATGTTCAACAATATGTCGATGTCCCAGCCATGGCTGAAAATCGTCTCGCTCTCTTATTTTTCTTTTTACATGAGAACGGCTTCACCAAGGAACGAGCTCATCTGCTCTCGGTAGCAACTGGGTTAGTACAATTGGGCATTGATACACATGAAACAGTGCGGAATCACTATGAAAAAACGCTGGTTTCCGAACGTAATAGACAGTTGACTGTTCTAGCGGGGGATTACTACAGTAGTCTTTACTATAATATGCTTTCAGACGCTAATGAGATTGAAGCAATCCGTATTTTGTCAGTCGGCAACCAACATGCTCACGAAATGAAGATGAAGCTTTATATTGCACAAAAAGAAAATAAATTGACGCAAGAGACGTATCTTGGTTTACGCAAAAAGATTGATACGGCTCTTTATGTAGCTTTTGTTGACAAATATGCAACAAGTGATTCTGTACGTGAATTCTGGACGAGCTTGTTTGAACAGACGTCAGCGTTTGAACAGCTAGTAGGGGAATGGGAACACTTGCATTGGCAAGAGCAGGCTCCTAGCGGTCTGACACAATTTTTGCTACAGAAACCGGGTTCTACTGTCACAAATGTGGTGGATATGATTGAAGGAAAAGTAATGGAGTTATTGCATATCTGTGAGCAATTGATCGTTACGTTAAAATCGGGCGAAACACAAAGCGAGTTAGCGTGGGTGACTTCCCGCTATACGAATCGCGTACAACGATTAAAGCGGGCAGAGGAGATGTAGGCTTTGAATACACATGGACAACCCTCGAAAGCAGAATATGTACATTCCGTTTTTGAAAGCATCGCGGATGAATACGACCGCATGAATAATGTCATCAGTTTTGGTAGCCATGCATCTTGGCGCAAATATACAATGGACCAAATGCAGGTGAAGTCAGGGGATGCTTGTCTCGATGTTGCTTGCGGGACCTGCGATTGGACAATTAGCTTGGCAAAAACAGTGGGGCCTAACGGGAAAGTGGTTGGGCTTGATTTTAGCCAAAATATGCTGAATGTAGGGGCGTACAAAGTCGAAAAGGAAGGGTTAAATCAAGTGCAATTGGTCAATGCCGATGCGATGAAAATGCCCTTTGAAGATAATACATTTGATTTTGTTACTATTGGGTTTGCTTTACGTAATGTTCCTGATGTGCAGACGGTTCTTAACGAGATGACGCGCGTGGTAAAACCAGGAGGCAAGGTTGTTTCTCTAGAAGTATCGAAACCACCGTTTATGCCTTATCGTAAGTTATTTTATCTTTATTTCTATAAAATGCTTCCAATTGTTGCGAAATTGGTAGTTAATAAGTATGAAGAGTACGCTTGGTTACCGCAGTCCCTTACGAATTTTCCTGACAGTAAAGAACTGGCGGACATGTTTAAGCTGGCGGGGCTTGATCCTGTGCAGGTAAAATTGTTTATGGGTGGAGTATCGGCTCTGCATATCGGTACGAAAAAAGCATAGCGTATTCGCATAATAGAATGGAAGTGCAAGTCAGATGATCTTTAGTAAAGTGAAAATCATTCTCGAAATGATTAAATTCGAACATAGTATTTTTGCTCTGCCGTTTGCCTTTATTGGGGCAGTACTAGGAAATATCATCATAGAAGGCACATGGCCTACCTGGGGGGAAATCTTCTGGGTTACGGTAGCGATGGTAGCGGCAAGAAGTGCAGCCATGTCGCTAAATCGTTTAATTGACCGTGTCATTGATGCAAAAAATCCACGTACAGCGAAGCGTGCCATTCCGGCGGGTCTTTTGTCCGTTATGGAAGTTCTTTTTTTTATCATTGTTTCTTTCTTGGTCTTATTTGTTGCTGCCGCACAACTAAATCCATTAGCGGTTAAATTATTACCACTTGCTGTCTTTGTTTTAGTTTTGTATTCATATTGCAAGCGATTTACATGGCTGTGCCATTTTATCTTAGGTGTAGCGCTTGGTTTTGGACCATTGGGTGGCTGGATTGCTACTACAGGGCAAGTAAATGGGACGGCCATGTTGCTCTTCTTTACAGTAATGATCTGGACAGCTGGTTTTGATATCATTTATGCTTGTCAAGATACAGAGTTTGATGTTAAGGAAGGTTTGCATTCCATCCCTAGTCGGTTTGGAATCAAGAATGCACTGATAATTGCACGCTTTTGCCATTTGCTGACCATTATTGGTCTGTTAATGATGTATATGACGACTAACCTGTCCGTATGGTTTCTCATCGGGATCATTGTTGGGGCAGTAATTTTATTCTATGAACACAGTCAGGTTAAACATAACGACCTGTCCAAAATCGAAATTGCTTTCTTTGCTATGAATGGGATTTTTAGTGTAGTCATTTGTTGCTTCACTGTTCTGGACTTGGTGATTCTATGAACAAGAGGAAACTAGGTGTAGGAATAACAGGAGCAAGTGGTGCCATGTATGGGGTTCGACTAGTGGAAGAATTACTGAGAGCAGGACATACGGTTCATCTGATGATAACAGAAGCCGGTTGGCAGGTCTTTCACGATGAATTAGATTTTTCGCCAGCTATAGAGGATCGTGAAGCATTTTTACACGGTTATTTTGAGAAATGTTCCGAGGGTGAGCTTCATTATTGGACGTTGAGAGATTTTAATTGCCCAATGGCTAGTGGTTCTTACAAGAGCGATGGGATGATCATTGTCCCATGCTCGATGGGTACACTCTCTGGTATTGCCCACGGGGCTTCTGGCAATTTATTGGAACGCTGTGCCGATGTAATGATTAAAGAGGGACGTAAGCTGGTGCTCGTTCCACGAGAAACGCCATTTAACGCGCTACATTTAGAAAATATGTTGAAACTAAGCCGTATCGGAGTAAAGATTCTCCCTGCGATGCCTGGTTTCTATCAACGCCCGCAAACACTTGATGATCTAGTAAATTTCGTGGTTGGCAAAGCGCTTGACCAACTTGATGTAGAGAATCATTTGTTTACGAGATGGGGAGAGAGCCATGAGTAAAAGACGACTGCAGGTTGGACAAATCTTATATACAAATACGCTTCCTGTCTATTTTTATGTGAATGCAAACCATTTTTTAGGAAAAGCTGATTTTATCCAGCAATATCCTGCACAATTAAATATTGCTATGGCAGAGGGAACCATTGACGTAGGTCCTATATCTTCCTTCAGTTATGCAGAACATGAGGATCAATATGTGTTGATGCCAGATGTATGCGTTGGGGCAAAAGGTCCTGTAGGTTCCATCTTCTTATTCAGCAAACGCCCGATTGATCAACTTGATAAAGCTCATATTGCGTTAACCAACACTTCAGCTACATCTGTCAATTTGTTGCGGGTTATTTTGGAGAAATTCAAGGGAATGAGTATTGAATATACCACGATGCGCCCCGATATTACGGCGATGATGCAAGAACATGATGCTTCCATGTTAATTGGAGATGAAGCAATTCTAGCCCGTCAGCAGGATCTGGGTTACTATGTGTACGATTTAGGCCAACTTTGGTATGAGCATACAGGTTTCCCAATGACGTTTGCCGTATGGGCTATTCGTAAGGAAGCAGTTGAAACACATGGTAAATTGTTGCATCAGCTTCATGAAGAATTTGTATACAGTAAGAACAAGAGTCATGCCGATTGTAGTGAGATAGTTCAGTACGCTCATCAGCATTTTGGTGGGGATGTTTCATTCTGGGAAGGATATTTTACTGGCTTAATTCATGATTTTACGCAGGAACAAATTACAGGATTGGAACATTACTATGCTTGCACGGCTGATCTTGGTCTATTGTCCAAGCCGGTTAAGGTCACATTTTGGGCGACAGACAACATTACTACTATGTCAACGAGTTAGGTGGATGAAATGAATCTGGTCGATATCTATATGCAAGTAAAAAGTGATGTTACGTATATCGAGCGAGAACTGGAACGGTCCATTAATCCAGAGTCTCGTGAACTCTACCAATCTTCTACCCATCTTTTAAAGGCAGGCGGTAAGCGAATCCGCCCTGTCTTTGTGCTGTTAGCGGGTAAATTTGGGGATTATAATGTACAAAATTTGGCTCATGTAGCCGTACCTCTTGAGCTTATCCATATGGCAACGCTTGTCCACGATGATGTGGTGGATGATGCAAACAAACGCCGAGGCAGAGACACCGTACGTACCAAATGGGACAACCGTGTGGCGATGTATTCCGGTAACTACATACTAGCAACAGCATTAGGTATCGTGACGAAATTACCTAACCCAGAGATTCACCGTATTTTCTCTAAAGCGATTGTGGAGATGTGTAAAGGAGAGATTGAGCAAGTCCGTGATCTAGGAAATTGGGATCAGGGGTTGCGCAACTATCTACGTCGGATTAAACGAAAAACAGCTCTCCTGATTGCAATTAGCTGTCAATTGGGCGCACTTGCAACCAATGCTTCTGCAGATGTCGTGCGCCGCATGTATCACTTTGGCTACAATGTGGGAATGGCTTTTCAAATTACAGATGATATCTTAGATTTTACAGGCACAGAAAAACAGCTAGGCAAGCCTGCAGGAAGTGACTTACGTCAAGGAAATGTTACTCTGCCTGCTCTTTTTAGCGCGTATCAGGGTAGTACAAAGGACGTCTTTCAAGAGTGGATTCGTACGGATGAAATCAACTCTCGCATTGAACAAGCAATACCCCTTATTCATCAAGGGGAAGGCATTGCTTACTCACAAGCATTGGCTGAACGCTACATAAATCGAGCCAAGCAAGCGTTAGCAGATTTGCCTGCATCACCAACAAAAAAATCACTGATGCAAATTGCTGATTACATTGGCGGGCGTAAATTTTAATTGTGGAAATATGAAAAAAGCTCCTTTCTTGTCGGAGAGGGCACTGAAAATCTTACGATTTTCCGAAGGAATTATATAGCTTCATCAAAAAAAGACGGCTCAAATTCATTTCTTGAATGCAAGAGTCGTCTTTTTACCATTTTCATCGGTTTATTATTTTGTTTTTAATCCATTAATTTCAATATTCTTTTTAAGTTTACAGTGAATATAGCCATTGCCCCTTGTAACTCCATGCCAATAAGACCCGAAGATGATGCCACATCATACCCGTGTCTGTGTTTTAGCTCACTGTTTTTCGCTTCAATTTTATATCTTTCCTTTGATTTTTCTTTAAAGTACTCACTCTCTTGGAATTTTGCCTGTTCAGTATGTTCACTGGATTTAATACTCACTGAGTAACTTTTGCTTTTTGCTCCGTCTTTATAACAATCCTCTTTCAATGGACATTGCTTGCATTTCTCAATATCAAAGTAATACGTATCCGTTTGATTTTTCCCTACACCTTTTTTCCCTTGTCGAGCTTTACGGACTGCCATATGTCCTGCTTTACACACATACATCCCGGCATCCTTATTAAATTCAAATTCATCTTCCTTTTTACGATTCCCTTGCGTAACGAGAGGGTTTAATTTAGAAACTAGTTTGATTTCATTCTTTTTACTGTAAATAATATTATCTTTTTCCGAATAAGCTGTATCACCGATAACTGTTTCAATCTCCATGCCAGCTTCTATACTTTTCTCAATCAACGTTTGTAATTGCTTTCCATCACTTTTTTCTCCAGAAGTAATTGTTGCGGCTGTGATTATCCTTTCTTCACTCATTGCCAAGTGTGTTTTGTAGCCAAAAAACGAGGAATCTGCACTTTTATGACCAAGTTTTGCATCAGGATCTTCTGAGATTTGCAACTGTTCGAGGTCATCAGTGACAGTTTCTTTCAGTAGATTTAACTGTTCTTTTACTTTTGGATACTCGGAGATATTGCCTTCTTTTTCGATTACGTCAATGAGCTTTTGACAGTAGTCTATTTCATCCTCTAATACATTGGATGTTGTTTTAGCAGGGAACTTCTGCTTCATATTTTCATCTATTGTGTAGACGGCTTTTCTTAATTTCTTTGATCGATCCGTGAGGATCTCCTTCGGAGATTTTTGATTATAGCGAGCTTTCGTATGAGTAGCATCAACAATAATAGCTTTACTTTTGATAATCCCCTTTTCAATAGCGATTTGAACTGTTTTATTAATAAGCATATCTAGAAGGTTAATGTCTTTTAAACGTAGCTTTCGAAATTTGGTTAAAGAACTCGCTTCTATCACTTTCTCCTCTGGTACCATATGGAGAAAATACTTAAATGACATGTCATATTTCGAACGTTCAACCAAATCTACATCAGACAAATCATAAATAGACTTCAACAATAAATATTTAAACATACGAATAGGATCAATAGCTTTACGACCATTATCTAGGCAGTATTTATCCTTAAGCTCGTCATACACAAAAGAGAAGTCCATAAGTTCGTTGATTTTTCGTAACAAATTATCCTTCGGAACGACTACATCATATATAGCTATAAATGGACTGAAGATCATTGATTGTTGTTTTTGAATCATCGTACCCACCCACATAAATTGATACTTTTATTATACAGAAAAAAGGTACAATCACCTCGAAAAATGAGGGATTATACCTTTTTTTGTTAAGTGGACTTTTTCAGTGCCCTCCTTGTCGGAAAGGGGCTTTTTGTACTATGTAAGGTATACAATGGGAGAGGAAATGTATACGCAAAACTATGTGAAAATAATAACTCTTCAATATCAATCAAATTTAATGAAGTTTCTGCAACTGAGCGGTTGCTTGTACGGCTTTCTTCTGATAAAATTCTCGATGGTACAAATATTCTCTACATATAGGTATGGAGGGCATTCGACATGGAAAAAACTTTTATCATGGTAAAGCCAGACGGCGTACAACGTAATCTTGTAGGAGAGATCGTTGCTCGTTTTGAGAAAAAGGGCTTTGCTTTGGTTGGCGCTAAACTAATGAATGTAAGCCGTGAAAAAGCGGAAGAACATTACGCTGAACATAAAGAGCGTCCTTTCTTTGGTGAATTGGTAGACTTCATCACATCTGGTCCTGTATTTGCAATGGTATGGGAAGGTGACAAGGTTATTAGCACAGCACGCAACATGATGGGAAAAACGAACCCAGCTGATGCAGCACCTGGAACAATTCGTGGTGATTATGCAGTATCTGTAGGTATGAATATCATTCATGGTTCTGATTCTGCTGAAAGCGCAGAGCGTGAAATCGGTCTTTGGTTCTCTAAGGATGAAATCGTTTCCGTAGAAAAAACGATTGCTCGTTGGATCTAATTTGACAACTTTGGTAAAAGGGCCTTCTTTGGAAGGTCTTTTTTTCGTTTCGTAGCAGGATTTAGCGAATTGTGTAACGAATGGCTTGAAGTAAGGCAAAAGGGGGATTATACATAGTGGAGGACAAAGATTTCTTGCAATTTATTGACCTGATCAAAAAGAAAACGGGCATTGATCTAGCGCTATATAAAGAGGCACAAATGAAGCGCAGACTAACTTCTTTACGAATAAAGCGGGGGTTTAACAGCTTTGTTGCGTATTTTGAAGGCTTAAACAAAGATCAGGATTTATTCTATGAGTTTTTGGATCGGATGACCATAAATGTTTCAGAGTTTTTCCGAAATCCAGGTAGATGGGAGACGCTCGAAAACAAAATTCTGCCCAGATTATATGCAGAGTCTCGCCGTCTGAAGCTGTGGAGTGCAGCGTGTTCTACAGGGGAAGAACCCTATACACTGTCACTTGTGTTAAAAAGAAAGCAATTACTCGCGTCCTCTAATATTTTAGCTAGTGATATTGATGAAGGAGCGATTGCGAAAGCGAAGCAGGGTGTATATTTGGAGCGTTCTTTACAAGATTGCCCCAAAGATTTATTACAAAAATATTTTCATAAAGACCAGCTTACATATCGTCTGGATCAAGAAATAAAGAATGCCGTGCACTTTAAAAAACATAATCTGCTAGCTGAGTCATTTGATACAGGCTATGATCTAATTATCTGCCGCAATGTCATGATTTATTTTACAGAAGAAGCGAAACATGAATTATATCAAAAGTTTAGTCGTGCTCTTCGCCCTGGTGGCGTATTATTCGTAGGGAGTACAGAGCAAATTTTCCAGCCACAGCAATATCAATTTGAGGCAGAAGATACGTTTTTTTATAAAAAGGTAATAAAATCATAACGATTCATGTATACCAATGATTTATTTATTGAACAATAGCTACTAGGAAGACAAACTTTTCCAGACGGAGGCAACGAGTCAATGGATAAATCAAAGGTGATTGAAGCGTATCGACTTGGGCTCATCAATTTGCAAGAGTGTGGACAGATTCTAGGCACAGAAACTCGCCAACTGGAAAACCTAGTGATGCAGAAGCGACTCTACTATCGTGAGCAGGCTGATCGACTTATGACCATCGATCATCTATAGACATGGCAGAATGCTTCTCCCTATCGTGAGAAGCATTTTGTCTTATTTTTGTTTCCATCTTAGGCTATGTATGATATTATATCGCTTAAAAGTGTTAAAGGATTGGACTGGAGGAGAGAAGAGTGAGATATATAACCGCAGGAGAGTCACATGGACCACAATTAACAGCTATTATTGAAGGAATTCCTAGCAATCTTCCCTTTTCATTTGACGAAATAAACAAACAATTACACCGTCGCCAAAAGGGGCATGGTCGAGGACGTCGGATGCAGATTGAGAAAGATACTGTGCAGGTCGTGTCGGGTGTACGTCACGGGTATACAACGGGTGCTCCTGTTACGTTGATTGTTGAGAATAATGACTGGACCCACTGGCAAAAAATTATGAGCGCTGAACCTGTACCAGAAGAGGATGAAGCACGCCGTCGTGTGTCGCGTCCACGTCCTGGTCATGCTGACTTGAATGGGGCTATTAAATATCACCAAAGGGATATGCGAAATATTCTAGAACGCTCTAGTGCGCGGGAAACGACAATGCGGGTAGCGGTAGGTGCTGTGGCACGCCAATTATTAGCCCAATTTGGTATTCGTGTAGCTGGTCGTGTTAAGCAGATCGGGCATGTCGTAGCAGAAGAACGCGAATTATCTTTTGACGATTTAATGCAAATTACAGAGGACTCACCTGTGCGTTGCATTGACCCGGTTGCGGAGAAAAAAATGATGGAGCTTATAGATCGCGCTAAAGAAGAAGGCGATTCTCTAGGTGGAATCGTAGAAGTAATCGTGGAAGGCGTACCTATTGGTTTAGGTAGCTATGTGCAGTGGGATCGCAAGCTGGATGCTAGATTAGCTCAAGCTATTATGAGTATTCAAGCGTTTAAAGGAGTAGAGATTGGAATTGGCTTTGAAGCGGCAGGGTTGCCGGGTTCGCAGGTACACGATGAAATTGAATGGACGGAAGGAAAAGGCTACAGCCGCACAACAAATCGGGCAGGTGGTCTGGAGGGTAGCATGACCACTGGTATGCCAATTGTGGTGCGTGGTGTAATGAAGCCAATCCCTACTTTATATAAACCGTTAATGAGTGTAGATATTGATACCAAAGAGCCATTTGCAGCAACGATTGAACGTTCTGATAGCTGTGCTGTACCAGCTGCTAGTGTAGTGGCTGAAGCGGTCGTCGCTTGGGAAATTGCTCGTGCAATGTGTGAGAAATTTCCATCAGATGCATTAGATGACATGTTGGCTAATGTAGAAGAATACCGCACTTACACGGAGAAATTCTAATGGAAAAACGAACGTTATTTGTTGATTTGAATGAGAGAGCTTATCCGATTCATATTGGGGCAGGGCTGTTGAGCCAGACACCTGCCCTGCTACAGGAGGTAAACATCAAGGCTTCTCAAAAGCTATTTCTTATAACGGATGCCCATGTAGCGCAACACTATTTGAAGCCATTACAGCATCACTTAGCAGAGGCAGGTTATCAAGTTGCATTCCATATTGTTCCTGCTGGCGAAAAAGCGAAACAGTTCGCTGTCTACGAAGAGGTGATGACTGCTGCTATTGAGGCAGGGCTTGATCGTAAATCTGTCGTGCTTGCATTAGGCGGTGGAGTTGTAGGTGATTTGGCTGGATTTGTAGCAGCCACGTATATGCGTGGAATTGATTTTGTGCAAATTCCCACAAGCCTGCTGGCTCATGATAGCTCGGTAGGTGGTAAGGTGGCTATCAATCATCGATTGGGTAAGAATTTGATTGGAGCTTTTCACCAGCCTTTGATGGTTATTTACGATGTGGCTACGCTACAAACATTGCCCCCTAGAGAAATCTCAGCTGGTTTTGCGGAAGTGGTTAAGCACGGTCTTATTTCAGATGAAGGATTTGTGCGATGGTTGGAGGAGCATGCGAAAAGTCTAATGGAGCTGGACGCTGAACTAGTTGGAGAAGCGATCTATCGTGGTTGTGCCGTAAAAGCGGCGGTTGTAGCCAAAGATGAGACAGAGCAAGATATTCGAATGACCTTAAATCTGGGTCATACCTTTGGTCATGCTTTTGAAGCATTGACTGGTTATAATCAGCTAAATCATGGGGAAGCGATCTCGATCGGTATGATAGTAGCTGCGCGTTATGCAGAGTCTATAAAAATGGCGCCACAAGGTGTAGCGGAGCGTACAAAAAGAGTGCTCTCAGCCTTTGGATTGCCAACCCAATGGCCAAAAGGATTGCATCCAGAAGATGTACTGAGGGCAATGCATCTGGATAAAAAAGGCGTTGCAGGAAAACTTACACTTGTTTTGCCAACTTCTATGGAGCATGTAGAGATCGTGCCTTGGGTAGAAGAAGAAAATGTACTACGGTTTATGAGAGTAGAGTGGGAGGAGTCACAACAATGAGTAAGCTAAGAGGGGTCCGTGGTGCGACAACGGTCACCCTGAATGAGAAGAGCGAAATTTTAACGGCAACCGCAGAGCTTTTGCGTGAAATGGTACGTAAAAATGGAATTGAGACAGACGATATAGCGAGCGCCATCATCACGATGACAGAGGATTTGGATGCTGTATTTCCAGCTCAGGCTGCAAGAGAGTTTTTGAAATGGGAGCATGTTCCACTTATGTGTGCAAAAGAAATTTCGGTGGAAGGTAGTCTAAAGTGCTGTATTCGTGTCATGCTACACATCAATACTGATAAGTCTCCACATGAAATTCAACATATTTTTCAACGGGAGGCAGTTCGCTTGCGTCCAGATTTAGTAAAAGAATAGTTGACAGCAGGGGAGAAGGTTTTGTAAAGTAAGAGAAAGTTTTACTAGTTAAGAACAGGCAAGTAGATAAGAGCAAGATTAGTAGCAAGAGCAAGATAATAGGCAAGATCAGAGCTGAGTAGAGTTGAGAAGAGATAGGTTGTATGAGACGAGGAGAGCTGAGACTGGTTTAGCGATACTAAAAACCAACACCCAGGACTCTTTCCTGGGTGTTTTTTGTCTTACACATCATTCCATCTCCTATACGACCATCCTCTTTCTATCTAAGAAGAGAGGTGCGTTGTCCATGTTAGAACCCACATTTCAAGAGGTGCAGCATTATGCATCTACACACAATTTTATTCCGATTCGACTTACCCTTTTAGCTGATCAGGAAACACCGATCAGTCTGTATCAAAAATGTATGAAAGAAGCTTCTTTTTTGCTAGAAAGCGTTGAGGGAGGAGGGCATTGGTCTAGGTACTCCTTTATTGGTCTACGTCCCTTTTTACGGGTAGAAGCTAGCGATCAGCAGGTGACGCTCCACAAAGAGTCCGGGGAGCGAGAACAGTTTAACCGAAATCCGATGGAAGTATTACGAGAATTGTGTCAGCAGTATAAAGCGCCTTCCATTGGTGAATTCCCGCCGTTGACAGGAGGAGCAATCGGATATCTAGGATACAATACGCTACGCTATGTAGAGACACAATTGCCAAAGCATAGAAATCAACCTCTAGATATCCCTGATCTACATGTCGTCTTTGTTGATGAAATGCTTGTTTATGATCATGTGAAACAAGAAATTCAATGCATGGTTCACATCAGGGTTTCCGAGGAAGACACAGAAGAATCGCTACAGATTAAGTATGCAAAGGCAAGGTCACGTTTGGTTGCTTTACGTGATCATATCTTGCATACTGCTGTCTCAAAAGATACAAGACTACGGCAACAAGGAAACGAAATAAATCAGACAGGTAAACTCGACTCATACTGCCAACCTGATCAGCTAGGAGAAGAAGCTAAGAATTTAGCCACAAACAGCTTGCAAAGCAACATGACTCTCTCAGAGTATGAGACGATGATCGCTAAAGCAAAAGAGTATATTGCGAGTGGAGATATCTTTCAGGTTGTCCTTTCTCAGCGTATGACGATGAAGACGGACGTGGACCCATTTGATGTTTATCGCATGTTGAGAACGACCAATCCGTCTCCTTATTTGTATTACTTACCATTTGAATCAGCAACGCTGGTTGGGGCATCACCGGAAGTACTGGTAAAAGTGCAGAACAACAAGATTGAGGTTCGCCCTATAGCTGGTACACGCAAGCGAGGAGCAACACTTGAAGAAGATGTGGCTTTGGAGCAAGAATTGTTGGCCGATCCTAAAGAATTAGCTGAGCATCATATGTTGGTTGATTTAGCCCGTAATGATGCAGGACGAGTCTCCAAATACGGTACGGTCAAGGTGGATAACGCTTTACATGTAGACCGTTACTCTCATGTGATGCATATTGTCTCTGATGTGTCAGGGGAGATGCGTGAAGATTTGGATTGTTTCGATGCTCTCCTTGCTGCTTTTCCCGCTGGTACGGTGTCTGGGGCTCCCAAATTGCGAGCGATGGAAATCATTGCAGAATTGGAGCAAGATGCTCGTCATACCTATGCAGGATCTATTTGCTACTTCAGTTTCACGGGCAATCTCGACAGTTGCATCACAATTCGTACCCTGTTGTTTACAGAGAATCATGTGCACATACAAGCCGGGGGCGGTATCGTAGCTGATTCGGTGGCAGAGCTTGAGTATCAAGAGGCAATGAACAAGGCAGCAGCGATGGTCAAAGCATTGGAAAAAGCAGAGAAACTCTTTCAGCCAAAGGGGGTAGCGTTATGCTAACGACCTCCTTGGATATGATTAGTCGCAAGCAGCATCTAGATCGTACGACAGCTCGACTAGCGATGGGTGAAATCATGGATGGCAAAGCGACTCATGCACAGATAGGTGCTTTTCTGGCAGCACTGCGTGTAAAAGGTGAACAGGTTGAGGAATTGATCGGCTTCGCAGAAGCGATGCGTGAGCGGGTCAAAATGTTTCCTTTAGCTAAACAAAATGTAATTGATACGTGTGGAACAGGAGGAGATGGTGCTTCCACTTTTAACATTTCTACAGCCTCAGCCATTGTGGCAGCTAGTGGTGGTGTGATCGTCGCCAAACACGGAAATCGGGCTGTTTCTAGTAAGTGTGGGAGCGCTGACGTGTTAGAAGCACTAGGTATACCTATCCAACTGACGCCTGAACAAGCAGCGGAATGTCTGGAAGAAACCAATCTCTGCTTTTTGTTCGCACCACTTTATCATGAAGCGATGCGTCATGCCGCTGTACCTAGAAGAGAGCTGGCGATTCGAACGGTTTTCAACTTGTTAGGACCTTTAACGAATCCAGCTAGGGCTGATCGTCAGTTACTAGGCTTGTACGATCGTCAGTTGTTGGTACCGATCGCACAGACACTAGGGCAATTAGGCGTTTCAAAAGCTATGGTGGTAGCTGGACTGGATGGTTTAGATGAACTGACCATTACTGGGGAAAGTGAAGTAGCTGAATTGCGAGATGGTGAGGTAACAGCGTATCGCATTGACCCGGAACGCTTAGGTTTAAAGCTGGGAACGGCCGCAGAACTTATAGGGGGTGACGCTACAGAGAACGCACAGATTCTAGAGCAGATCTTTCAAGGAACACGGGGTGCAAAACGAGATATTGTGCTACTAAATGCAGGTGCTATTTTGTATCTAACAGATAAAGTGAGTAGCTTGCAAAAGGGTGTCATCCGTGCTGCAGAATTGATTGACAATGGCAACGCAATGCGAAAGCTGGAGCAACTACGTCAGGTGATGGGGAGGGTTCATCATGCTTCGTAAGATTGTTGAGCAAAAGAAAGTGGAAGTGGCAGCATTACGTCAATGTACAACTCTTCAACAGATGCTAATGAACATTCAGGCACTGCCTGTTACTCGTGGTTTTGTCAAAGCCCTTACTAATAGTGTTCGGCAGGTGAGCCTAATTGCTGAAGTAAAAAAGGCTTCCCCATCTAAAGGTATCATTCGTGCTGATTTTGATCCGGTAGCCATTGCTAAGTCTTATCAGGAAGCTGGTGTAGATGCGATCTCTGTGTTAACGGACGAAACGTTCTTTCAAGGTGATCTAACATATCTAAACATAATAAGAGAACAAGTCTCACAGCCGCTGTTACGAAAAGATTTTATCGTTGATGAATATCAGATTGTTGAAGCGAGAGGGAACGGTGCGGATGCTATTCTATTGATCGCAGCTATTCTGAATCGTGAACAGATCAAGCACTTTTATCAAATGGCAGTGGATATAGGGTTAGATGTCTTGATAGAAGTTCATAATCAAACAGAATTAGAGCAGGTTATGTCCGCAGTAGAGCCAATGTTGCTTGGTATTAACAATCGGGATTTGCGCACATTTACCACTGATCTAAATACATCTGCGGAGCTCCTAAAACTGATTCCTACAGAAATACCTGTAGTGAGTGAGAGTGGTTTAGCAACAGCTGCTGAAGTGAACATGGTGGGTATGGCAGGAGCACGCTCCATTTTGGTTGGTGAGCAATTTATGCGCCAGCAGGACGTGGTCAGTGCCGTGCGTGATCTCATGCAAGAGAAACAGGTGAAAGTAAAGATGATCTCAGAAGGTGAAACGACATGACCTCCTTAAAAATCTGTGGGATTAAGGACTCAGATACGTTGGTCTTACTTCAACAGCTAAGCGTGGAATATGTAGGCTTTGTTTTTACCGAAAGTAAGCGTCAGGTGACAGCAGAGCAGGCAAGAACTTTGATTGAAGAAGCTAGGGGTATAGTGAAATTAAATCAACTGGAAAGTAAATTGGAAACTTTTCCGCGCCTGGTAGGGGTCTTCGTCAATCCAGATTTACCTGATCTGGACGACGTCTTTAACCAAGTACCTTTGGATGTGTTTCAATTGCATGGTCAAGAAACGCCAGAATTTTGCCAAATGGTACAAACACGTTACGGTAAGCCAGTATGGAAAGCGATTGGGATAGGAGCAGGGAGTGACTCTATATCAGAAAGACTTACCTCCTATAAAAATAGCGTGCAAGCTTATTTGTTTGACACGCATGATCAAAATCAAGCAGGAGGTACGGGTAAAAAATTTATTTGGACGCACATACCCGATTTGCAACGAATGACAGCTCCACTGCCTGCTATTATCGCTGGTGGTATCTCAATAGAGAATGTAGAAACATTACTTCGCGAATACGCTCCTAATCTGATTGACCTCTCAAGTGGCGTGGAGACAGATGGCGTGAAGGATGCTAGCAAAATAATAGAGTTGGTAGAAAGGGTGAAGCAGCATGTCGCAAGCTACAAACGTACGAAATGAGTCTGTCTTACAATCAGGCAGGTTTGGAGAATATGGGGGCAGATTTGTTCCAGAGACTTTAATGAAAGCCTTAATTGAATTGGAAAAAAACTTGCTGGAAGCTTTGGAGGATGAGTCCTTCCATGCAGAATTAAACCAGTTTCTTCGCTACTATGCAGGAAGACCGACCCCATTTTATCATGCCGAACGGCTGAGTGCGCATCTGGGAGGGGCTCAGATCTATTTAAAACGAGAAGATTTAAATCACACCGGCGCTCATAAATTAAATAATGCTTTGGCACAAGCGTTACTGGCTAAACGTATGGGTAAACAGGCCATTATCGCGGAAACAGGAGCTGGTCAGCATGGAGTAGCGAGTGCGACAGTGGCGGCGCGTCTTGGACTCTCCTGCAAAGTTTTTATGGGCGAAGAAGATATTAGACGCCAGGAGTTAAATGTGTTTCGTATGAAGCTACTGGGAGCTGAAGTAATTCCTGTATCATCAGGTACCGCTACCTTAAAGGATGCTACTAACGAAGCGATTCGCTATTGGGTGAGTAATGTGGAGGAAACCTATTATGTAATTGGCTCCGCAATGGGACCACATCCGTATCCGTATATGGTGCGTGAATTCCAAAAAATTATTGGAACGGAGACACGTGCACAGTCCTTGGAACAACTTGGGCGCTTGCCTGATGAACTTATCGCATGCATCGGAGGAGGCAGCAATGCCATTGGCTTCTTCTATCCCTTTGTGAAGGATCAAGTGAGCCTGACAGCGGTGGAAGCAGCAGGAGAAGGTGTGGATACTGATAAGCATGCAGCAACATTAACAAAAGGGCGTCCTGGTGTCATTCACGGCTCTCTTACGTACCTTTTGCAAGATGACGATGGACAGGTGCAGGAGGCTCACTCGATTTCAGCCGGTCTTGATTACCCTGGTGTGGGTCCAGAGCACTCCTATTTAAAAGATTGCGGCAGAGTGGAATATGTGGCAATTACTGATCAGGAAGCTTTGGAAGCTTGCCAACTACTTACTAGATTAGAAGGGATATTGCCTGCTTTGGAAAGCTCACATGCCATAGCGGAGGTCGTGAAGCGCGCTCCACACATGACGTCTGATCAAATTATTGCTGTGTGTCTTTCCGGACGAGGAGATAAAGACGTTCATACATTACAAAGCCATCTGAGCAAGGAGGGGAACTAAGATGCCACGTACAATGACAAGAATGGAAGAGATGTTTGCTGACCGATCCATCAAACGATTCATTCCCTTCATTACTGTAGGAGATCCTTCTTTGGATGTAACTTTTAATTTGGTACACAAGCTAATTGAAGCAGGAGCTGACATCATTGAGCTTGGTGTGCCATACTCTGATCCTTTGGCCGATGGACCGATTATTCAACGGGCATCTCAGCGTGCCTTGGCTCAGGGTGTGAAGCTTAAAGACGCCATTGTACTTGGAGAAAGATTACGTGCATCTGGTGTAGATATCCCACTGGTGATCTTTACATATTGTAATCCGGTCATGCAATATGGTGTGGAACGTTTCTTTGCTGATCTACAGGCATATGGACTGGATGGAGCCATTATCCCAGATTTACCGTTTGAAGAGAGTGTAGCGGCTCGTGCATCCGCCAAGCAACATGGTATACATTTGATCCAATTGATTGCGCCTACATCAAAAGAACGAATTACCATGATTGGCAAAGAAGCGGATGGATTTTTATATTGTGTATCCTCATTGGGGGTTACAGGGGTTCGAGACAACCTACCGCCCGAACTGGATGATTTATTAAAAAATGCTCGTGAAAATAGCAGCATACCTCTTGCGGTAGGCTTTGGAATTTCTTCCCCTGAGCAAGTGCGGGCAGTCGCAAGCTATGCTGATGCTGTGATTGTGGGAAGCGCTATTGTAAGAGAAGTAGAGAAGAATCTAGAAGCCCTCTCTAGTAAAGAAACGCGGAACAGTGGATTAGAGCGAGTGAAAAAGTTTGTAAATTCCTTAACTCATGAGTTAAAATAACAGAAACAAAGAGCATGGGGTGAGGAAAAGTGCTACCTAAAGAGCGAATTTTAAGTGTTCCGGTGTACAAACCTGGAAAACCTATCGAAGATGTAAAGCGTGAATTGGGACTTACGGAAGTAATTAAATTAGCTTCCAACGAAAATCCATACGGTTATTCTCCCGTAGTAAAAGAAGCAATGTTAGCTGCTATGAATGACTTGGCTATCTATCCAGATGGTGCTAGTATGCGACTGCGATGGGAACTGGCAGAATTTTTAAACGTACAACCTGAGCAATTGGTCTTCGGTAACGGTTCTGACGAGATTGTACTAATGATCGCCCGTGCTTATCTGGAGAAGGGTACCAATAGCGTTATGGCGTACCCAACATTTTCTCAATACAGATCAAATGTAATAGTAGAGGGTGCGGACTTACTTGAAATACCGTTAAAAGATGGAGTACATGATCTAGAAGCGATGTTAGCTGCCATCAATGAACAGACTCGTGTGGTCTGGATATGCAATCCTAACAATCCATCTGGAACAATGAATACATCAGATGAGCTGCTTGCCTTTTTAGAAAAAGTGCCAGCAAACGTATTAGTTGTACTGGATGAGGCTTACTATGAATATGTGGTGGACGAAAATTATCCGCAAACCATACCGCTCCTTAATAAATATAAAAATATCATTATTTTGCGTACATTCTCTAAAATCTATGGATTAGCAGCCCTCCGGATCGGTTACGGTGTAGCTATTCCAGAAATCGTGCAGCATCTCAATCATGTGCGTGAGCCATTTAACACAGGTTCTCTCTCACAAATAGCAGCGCGTGCAGCGATTTCTGATCAGGAATTTGCCAAGGAATGTAGTCAAAAAAATCGTCAACAGATGAAGCGTATCACTGACAAGTGCGAAGAATTGGGTCTGCACTATTTCCCATCTCAAACAAACTTTGTTCTACTAGAAGTAAAGAGGGATTCAGACGAGGCGTTCCAATACTTGTTGCAAAAAGGAATTATCACTCGCTCAGGTAATGCGCTCGGCCATCCTGGTTATCTGCGTATCACTATTGGAAACAGTGAACAGAACGACAAGCTGTTAGTGGCCTTGGAAAGTCTAGTGACTGAAGCTGTTCAAAAGTAACAAGTTGAAAAATAGTAAGGTAAAATAGAAGTAAAAGTAGTGGAGCAGGCCGGTCAACACCGGCTTTTTCTACTATCTAGCTGTTCTATTTCGTTCTTTTGCAAGAGAACGATACAGGTAAAAGGAGAAAATAATAGAGAGATTCTGTGGAGTGGAGCGGAGAATATGAATAGAACGATTGCCATTCTGGGAGTAGGATTAATTGGTGCTTCCATTGGACTTGCGTTGCGCCATGATCCTGCCAACAGGATTGTCGGTTTTGATTTACATCAGGATCAACTTGACAAGGCGGTGGAAAGAGGAGTTATTCACACAGGTAGCACCGATTTGCAGCTTGCTGTGAAAGAGGCGGATATTATTTTTATTGCAGCTCCTGTGGAACAAATTCATCTTCTTATGCGATCGCTGGCTCATTTACGTTTGAAAGAAGGAACAATTATCACAGATGTAGGTAGCACAAAATATCAAGTGGTACAAAGTGCCCGCATATTACGTGAGAAAGGCGTTACTTTTATCGGGGGTCATCCCATGGCAGGGTCACATAAATCAGGGGTAGAAGCCGGAAATGAACGATTATTTGAAAATGCTTTTTACGTGCTTACACCAGATGAAGCGACACCCTCTGATCAAGTAGAGTTTTTACAGGATGTGTTGAAGCCGCTTCGTGCTAAAGTCATCGTGTTAAAACCCGACGAGCATGACGAAATCGTTGGTGCGATCAGTCACTTTCCTCATTTAATCGCTGCTCTGTTAGTGAATCAGGTATCTAAATATAACGATCAAAAACCTTGGTATCATCGACTAGCAGCAGGTGGCTTTCGTGATATTACTCGTATTGCCTCTAGCAATCCCAAGTTGTGGAGAGATGTTTTAATAAGCAATAAAACATATTTGTTACAGATCGCTCGTGATTGGCAAGAGGATTTTACAGAAATTATCCATGCTTTGGAACAGGAAGATGCGAACGAGATTGAATCATTCTTCCAAGGAGCACGTGATTTCAGGGACTCTATTCCCGAACGACGACCAGGTGCCATTCCAGCACTACATGATCTCTACATCGACATTCCTGACCATCCAGGTGAGATTGGTAGGATTACTACTTTGCTAGGAAGTAAAGAGATTAGTATTACTAACCTACAGATTAGGGAAACACGTGAGGATGAATATGGCGCGTTGCGGATCAGCTTCCGCAATGAAACAGAGCTGGCAAAAGGTATAGAACTCCTGCGTTATTTTAATTACAATGTGTATCGTAGAGATTAATACAGATAGATTGAGATAGGAGTGTAGGCATGTTAACCATTCAACCAGCTAGTAGAATACAAGGGGAAACACAAGTACCCGGAGATAAGTCTATTTCGCATCGGGCTGTCATGTTTGGAGCATTGGCAGAGGGTACCACACGAATAAGTGGTTTTTTACAAGGAGCCGATTGCCTGAGTACGATTGATTGCTTTTCGAGAATGGGTGTTTCGATAGAACGAGAAGGTGATCAGGTAACCGTACAAGGGAAAGGTTGGTTTGGATTACAAGAACCGAATCAAAAGCTTGATGTAGGTAACTCTGGTACCACCATTCGATTGATGAGTGGCATTCTAGCTACGCAACCGTTTTATTGTGTGGTGGAAGGGGATGAATCCATTGCTAAACGTCCAATGCGACGTGTGATTGGACCTTTACGTGAGATGGGTGCTAAGATAGATGGCCGAAAAAATGGTGAGTTTACTCCACTGTCCATTCGTGGGGGAGATTTAAAAGGGATTCAATATGTTTCTCCTGTGGCTAGCGCACAAATAAAGTCAGCTATTCTACTCGCTGGTTTGCAGGCGGAAGGAACGACAAGTGTAGAAGAACCAAGCGTGTCTCGCGATCATACCGAACGTATGTTGCGTGCTTTTGGTGTAGAAGTAGAGCAATCTGGTAATCTAGTGAGCGTGCAAGGTGGCCAAAAGCTGATTGGTAGAGAGATTAGCGTACCAGGCGACATTTCATCCGCAGCATTCTTAATTGCGGCTGTCATGATGTTACCTGAAAGCGAGCTTTTGATTAAAAATGTTGGAATTAACCCGACACGTACAGGAATCATTGATGTAGTTCGTGCTATGGGGGGGACTATTGAATTACGAAATGAACGAGTAGTGAATGAGGAACCAGTAGCAGACATCTACGTAGCCTATGCAAAATTACATGGCATCGTCATCGAAGGTGATCTTATTCCGCGTTTAATTGACGAGATTCCTGTCATTGCTGTTATGGCTACACAGGCAGTGGGAGACACCATCATTCGCGATGCCGCAGAATTAAAGGTTAAAGAAACAGATCGGATTGCAACTGTGGTAAGCCAGCTCGGTAAGTTTGGTGCGAAGGTTCAACCAACTGACGATGGCATGATCATTACAGGAGAATGCATCTTACATGGTACCGATATCAATAGCATGGGGGACCATCGCATAGGCATGGCCATGGCTATTGCGGGATTGGCATCACAAGGTGAGACAGTTGTTCGTCAAGCAGAGGCAATCGACGTATCGTTTCCTGGTTTTGCTAAATTACTAGCATCCATTTGTCAGCGATAAGCCGAGAAGGGATGAGACAAAACTAGGCTCTTTCTGCTCAAACATATATAAGGAGTAGCTTCTATCGTAATAGATAGAAGCTACTTTTTTGTTTACATAATAAAATTATAAGAAACAAACAAGGGTCTTAGACAAAGATACGTCCGAGGTCTGAGCCAGCATCAAATGTTATGTGCTACAATAAACTCAACGTACAAACGGATGTAGATCGAGAGGGGAAGTTCATGCGTCAGCCGGAAGAAAAACAACCATCATTGATTCCCGTACGCCCGCGTTATAAGCGGATAGGTCCTTGGCAATTAGCCATAACTGTCTTAGCGGTTGGGAGCGGTATATTAGTAGATCAACTTTATTTTACCAATTATCTAGCAACGGTCTTAAAATTTTGGCCGCTGTTACTTATTATCATTGGAGTTGAATTGATTCTACGTCAATTGTTTCAGACAGATGAAAACAGCCCAGACTGGAAATTAGATGTTGGTAGCTTGATTTTTATGGTCGTGATACTTATAGGAGCCAATGTCTATCAAGTTTTTTCGAATGGAAACATTATGGATATAGTAACCAATCGTTTTTATAAGGGGCCTGTGCAATTTGTTACCGTGATGGAAAAAGATTTGGAAGTAGCGGGTATGCAAAAGCTTCGTATCACAAATGATTATGGCAAGGTTATGGTAGAAGGTTCTGTGGATGGTCGTTTTCATATTCGTGTTGATGGAAATGTGAAAGCCGATTTCAAGGAAGAGGCAGAACATAGAGCAAAAGATGTCGAAGTAAATGTAGAACAAGGACAAGAAACCAGTATAGAGGTCAGGGATAACAGCAATATGGCTCGAGATATCACGTTGCATGTGATGGTGCCAGAGAATGTGGAGATTATGTCTGAAGTAAAAGCTGGTTTAACAGACATTAAGAAGGTAAGAAAAGCGGATGTGAAGTCAGATGCAGGCAAGGTTACGGTTTCTGATGTTGCAGAACAGTTACAGGTTATCTCTAATGCCGGTGCTATTGACGCGACCAACATTGCGAACGCAACTCTTTGCTCAGATGTAGGAAAGATTACGGTAAAGGGTTCAGTGCGAGGAACGCTGGATATAGGAAATGATGCAGGAATGATTAGTGTTTCAAGCGAAGTAGTTCCAAGTGGGCCTTGGCAACTTCGATCTGAACTAGGGGCTGTTAGCGTAAATATTCCTGAAAAGAGCCAAGTGACGTTAACAGCGAGTACTCAACTAGGAAGTATCTCTGGGCATGAGTTACAAGTTGAACGTAGCGGAGTAAGCGTCAAAACGGTTAAAACCTTGGGAGATGGCACATTTCCTATTCATATGGCAACTGATCTAGGAAGTATCACTTTTGGTGTTACTCAATAATAAAAATCTCCCAGTAAATGAAGATTTTTTACTGGGAGATTTTTTGATTCGGAGGGAATAAGACTTTTCAAAATTATACTTACGATAAAAATAGTTTGACAAGTTACTATAAATGGGTATAATTAGAAGTACAGTATGGTTTCTCTCCACTCCTATCCAAATATGAAGCACATGTGTGCTACCGCTGATTGAATGCGCTTTCATTCAATCAGCGGTTTTTTTTATTTTCTGGAAGCTGATAGTTTGAATTCACAAATCTGAGGAATAAATACACATTTTTCTCATATGCTCGTAGTAAAGGAAATCTTGATGACGAAAAGATCAAGAGGGGGACGAGCATGGGTGAGCCACTTACTATAATTCGTAATGGGACGGTTGTCACACAGCATGCTGTTAAACAAGCAGATATTTGGATCCAACAAGGTAAAATTGTACGTACTCATCCAGATACATTACTTAAAAAGTGGAGTGGTGGACAAGCTTTATTGGAAATTGATGCTTCTAATTTTTATATTTTGCCTGGCTTTCTACAGGTATTGAAAGCTAATTCATTGTGTTATCGCCCTACTCAATCGTATGTTCAACAAATCCGCTTATTAATTGAACAAGGAATCACAACATTTATTGATACCATTCAGATAGGAAACTGGATGGATGAGTCACAATGTATGTACCAGCTATCTCCCCATTACAATAGTCCTATTGATTATGCTGTCAGAATTGAAATAACAGCAGGAGAATGTCATCAAGATAGGCTTCGCCAATTAATTAAACAAGGGTTTCGACTCATTCAAATTATGGTATATACACCGGAAGAAGTGCACCGAATCAATTGGAATAGACTATATCCGCTTCTTTTACAGGAGCGTGTGTCCCTACATTTGCACATTTTAGGTGAAACCATTTCCCGAGAAGATCGTCAGAATATCATAGAAGCATGGTTGCAATATTGCCATTATGGAAAAATTCGCACCTGTGTAAATGAAAACCAAACAAAAGAAGTAATAAAAGAAGCGATTTCTTTTTATCATCTCCAGCCGGTTGGGAAACTTGAAGAGAAACAGAAAGAGCAAGGATGGCTAGTGAGTCAGCTGAAAAATTGGTATTTGCATCATTCGCTGTTTGCTTCCATACAGGAGTTAACGATACCGTCACAATTATGGGTCCGTGGAGAAGCAGAGCGTATCCTATCCTTAATGGTACGACTAGCTTCCACAAACGTTGCAAAGCTGGCAGGTTGCTATCCTGTTAAAGGTAGTTTATTACCAGGTGCAGATGCTGATTTATTGTTCCTAAAAAAAGACAAATGGTTGACAAATCATCCTATTTCCACTATGCTCATTCTTAGCGAAATATGTAATCCTGTGAGTGTTATGTCGAAAGGGACCTTTATTTATCAGAATGGTACCCATCATTCGACAATTGGCGCAGGAAAACATCTGCGGTCGTTACGGCCTTATAACTACGCGATGTAACCCCGTCATGGGGTTTTTTCATACTGTTCCGAACGACGGTACAACAGAAAAGCGTAGTCCCCTGTTTTTCTTCTTAGTTACTCTACGTAGGCTACTTTAGCATATGAAATGTTGAGTTGTAGAACCTACTCCTTCAAGAGCTATTCATTGGTCTGAAGGTGGGTTCTTCATCGCTGAAAAAGTTTATGCCTTTTCCGCAACTTTTGGTGATCTGCGTGGTCTAATTTAGTGCATGGGTCACTGGGGAGTTTGGAATCGCTTAGGAGGTAAACCTAGTCAATGACCGATTCCCAGTTAATTCGCGAAATAAAAGAGGGCAATATTGAAAGTTATGCCGAACTGATACGCCGGTATGAAAGGAAGATTTTGACCTTTGTTGCTCATATGTTACGTCAGGCGCATTTGGAACATATAGCAGAAGACATTTGTCAGGAAACCTTTTATAAAGCGTATAAGAGCCTTCATTCTTTTCGAGATGTGGAAGCTACATTTTCAACATGGTTGTATACCATTGCTCGCAACACAGTATTGAGTGAACTTCGTAAAAGTCGTAACGCTGACGTTTATCTGGAAGATAGTGTCCAAGTTCCTAGCATTTCCTTTGAACGCCTCCCTGAACAGCAATTGTTGCAAACAGAGCGTGAGGATTTGGTGAGACAAGCGATTAATAACCTTCCCGAAAAACAACGATCTGCGCTTATCTTACGAGAGTATGAGCAACTGGATTACAATGAAATTGCCAAAATCCTCGATCTCACGGTGAGTTCGGTTAAATCTCTTTTATTTCGGGCGAGACAAAGCATTAAATTACAATTGGAATCTTATTTTATAGATTCTCAACTGGAAGAAGCCGAAGGGATGAGTAAGCGATGAGGTGCGACGAGGCACAAGAAATGTTACATGACTATGCACAGGGCAATTTGCCGGAGTTATCGGAGCGTAGGCTTCAGAATCACCTGGCCTGTTGTGATTCCTGTCATTCACAATATGATGTATTACTGGATAGTGACAAGTTCATACAAATGCATAAAGAAGACTACATAGCTAATCCTCCTGCCACTTCGATTGTGGATGCCGTCATGGCACGCATTCTGTCGGAAGAGAAGTGGGCCATTCCTATCGGGAAAAAGGTATTTACTTTAACCGTTCGTATGCGCCGCATTGGGCTTAGTGTGGCAATGGTACTTTTGATGATCTGTTCTTTCACGCTTTATCATAATTCGGACGATAACCTGAACTCATTTATGCCTTATACTGCAAAAGCGGAAGCACTTTCCTCTGACAATGTTAAACCCGAAGTAAGTACAGCGTCTGAAACAGACCAAGATGTGGCCGTTCAAACGATTGATTCTGGTGGTGAAACAGCAGCTCCTTTATTAAAACACCAAAAAGAGATGCGTGTTAATGTGATCACCTCAGATATGGAGCCCTCGTCAAACAAGCCGAATTATAGTGTCATTTTAAGCTTTTTTGGTATTTTAATTACGGTTTTGACTATGAGCTGGTTTACAAGAGCCTAAAATTATATAAAATATAAGATGAGGACCGTCAATTTGACGGTCTTTTATCGCTTAGTATAGAAATGGGGTGTTTCGCATGCCAAAAAAATGGCTGCGTATCATTGAGGAAGCTGTTAACAAAATTGAAAATGATGAAATGGAACTTGGACTGCAAGTTTTACATAAAGTGGGCGAACACGGTAAAGAAATCCCTGAAGTAATGTTCTGTTTGGCCGATGTGTGGTATGGACTTGGACACAATGAGGAAGCATTCAAGATCATTCAAGATTTGTTAGCGAACCCCACTACACAAAAAGAAATGAGTCAGGAAGTAAAGATTATGGCGGCAGAAATTGCTTTGGATGAAGCGGATTACGATGCTGCCCACGAATACTTGTATGGTCTTAAAGAGGATGGCTACGATGAGATTCAACTGTATCTACTGCTAGCTGACTTGTATGCTATGCAAGATTTAGAAGAAGTAGCTATCAAATACTTGAAGATTGCTTATGACCGTGATCCAAATAATGAAGAGTTACGAGCTGCGTTAAGCGAAATGCACATGAAAACGGGTGAAGTGCAGGAAGCAATTAACCTATTAGATGACATTTCTGAAACCACGTTCCATGCGCTTATATTAAAAGCGCGCACGTTTGCACAGCAGGGTCAATTTGAAGAAGCTTATCAGCTATATATAAAGGCTGTGCAGTACGAGCAATTGCCAGAAGTAGTATATGGCTGTGCATTGATGTCTTTCTATACGGACAAATGGGAAGAAGCGGAGCATTATATTCAGTTGTTGATTGCAATTGACGAAGAATATGTCATTGCTTATCCATTACATAGTGATATTTTACTGTCTCAAGGAAAGACAGAAGCAGCCATTGATGCATTGAAAAAGTATGTAGACCTATCTGGATTTGACGTTGAACACATCCGCCGATTGACTGCTCTTTTAATGCAGGCTGGTCGCTATGAGGAATCGAAAGAATATCAAAAATTGTTGGAGCAATGGGATTTACAAGAAGAGACAAGCGAAGAGTAAAAGTGTTTTTTATAGTAGAGACTAGTGAAGTGCCGTGTTTGATAACACAAGTGGTACTTCATATATAACACAGTTTAAACCTTAAAGCACAGGAAAAGCCTGTGCTTTTTTTGTTTGTATAACAAACCCCCAAATGCATGTTCCTCTTATACTACTATCTTTTGCAAAGCCAATTTTTCTCACCCAAAATTGTTTCAGCAGGTTTAAGCCTAGAATGAACTGGGCAACAATGGAAATAAATCTGCAGAGTAAGAAGGGATGCGCAATGAAATTAGCTGAAGTACTCGTTTACGCTGATATTAACCAATTACATCAGATTGCGAGACATTATGGTTATCAGTGCGATCCGCATTCGAAAAACGAGTTGGTCACTACCTTGATGACCGGGCTGCGACATCAAAAGACGATACGAACGGAACTAGAGCAGCTTTCTTCGGCTGATCTGCACTTCCTGTTGCTGTTATTTCTGGATAAACGCGAGCGTTTGACGCTTGAAGATTTACTGGCAAAAGCAGCAATTGCACAAGTGGAGGAGTGTGAGGAAAAGAAGGAAGAGGCGCGTAAAAAAGTAGCTCTTGCCTTAAAACGCGGGTGGATTTTCCCGGCAAAAGGCAGGCTGCAAGGACAGTTCGAAATCCCTGTTGATATTCGAGAGTTGTATGTACAAACATGGATACAACAAGTACCTGGTATACAAGTCCAGAGAGAGGTGCCTAGTGCTTATCGTGACGAAGGAACAGCTTTATTAGATGATATGCTAATTCTGCTTCGTTTCTTACAAAATGAGCCTATCCCTCTTACTCAGGATGGAGGTATGTATCGACGCTATCAAGTGCAGCTTTTCGATTTTTTAAGCGTAAAAGAGGAACCACTTGCCCCACAGAAATGGCGTTTTGGATATGGTTTGCATTTTGACCTGTATCCAGATCGATTCTCGCTTCTTTACGATTTTTGTTACCACAAAAGGTGGATTGCTGAAGATGGCAAGCAAGTTTATCTTACACAAACTGGGTTGGAAATTCTCCAACAAGGACATAGTCCGTGCATTCACAATGAGTGCATTCGTTTTTGGTTTCGTTTATATAAACGAGCGATTCCTAACCTACCCTTGTTGGTCCAGTTGATAGCAATGCTGACTTCTAATCAATGGTACTCTCAGCAACAACTATCCGAATTGGTACTTCCCTGGATGAAGCCTTTCTATTATGACAAACAAGAGGGGATCTTATCCAATCGTATTCTCAAAATGATGGTTCATGTCGGGTTACTTAAGGTTGGGCAATCGAAGGCAGGCGAGTGGGTATATGAAAGAACGGACGTTTGCGAGGTTTGGCTGCGAGATTATAACGGTTTTGTCGATACCACCATATTAATGAAATGAGGGACTAATCATGGAACAGTCCAAGTACTTGGGCAATGGTTTTATGTCGGGATTGTTATCGGAGATCATGATTGATCAGCAGGTGCGACAATTTCGCAAGCGCACACTATATAAAGAGATTGATGAAGCGTTGGCTGTAAAAAATAAGGAAAAGTTTTTGGCTCTGACAAATGAATTGAAAGAATTACTAACATATGAGATAACTGAAACAGGTTGAAAAGTGAGGAGCTCGCTTATTAGCGGGCGCTTTTCCTCGTTTTTGCCTATTATGACGGGGAGAGGCGATACGCACTATGCAATGGAATGTAGAAGAACTGCAAGGATTTGAAGCAGTTAGACCTTATTATGATTCAGCAATTTTGCCGCATTATATATTTGATAAAAAGTTATCAATCGCTACAAATGCTACACGTATGGGATACCTCTCTAGCTTAGCTATGGCTGTGGAACAACGCCTAAAGGGAAGAATATTGTTGTTTCCCCTGATGTATCAGATTAAAGAGGACGCAACAGGACAAAATGAGATTCAATTGCCAAATGAATTCGGCTACACTTTTATTTTACGTTTTTCTGGAGTTGATGTACATATACCAGCATATCCAGAGAAAAACACACATGTAGAGTTATTAACGATTAGCGATGAAGATTTGGAGTCCGAGATTCGTTTTGAAATTACAAGTAATGTTTTATATCAAGAGATTTTGCAAATTTGGCAAACATATAAAAAATAGATTAGTTTCTAAGAATGTTAGAAAGAAAAAGCACTATTATTCATACAAGACAAATTTTGGATGAGTAATCCCTTTCTTTCCAAGAACAGGGTGTAAAAGGAACTGAAATGTCAACCATTTTTGGTTTAGGTTCCCTTTTTACCCCTGATTTGTGTGAATTGTGTTGAATTTTTGACAAAATCTTAACATTATCATTATTTTCGCAAAGCAATCCTTACTCCAAAGAGTCATATTATTGACATTACTTGAGGGGTTAGCTATTATTGGTCTTGACCTAGTGTTTCCTATATGCATGTAGTCGAAATCTGAAAGAAATCTAACAGGATAAGGAGGGAAATAGATGAGCAAAAAAGAAATTTCCAGACGTACGTTTCTAAACTATGCACTCATGGGAACTGGTGGTTTCTTGGCTGCAGGTATGATCACACCGATGATCCGCTTTGCCATTGATCCTGTGCTGAAAACTTCGGCTGCTGGAGATAAAGTTGCGGTTGGAAATGAAAGCGATTTTGGGCCGGAACCAAAGAAAGTAGACTTTAAGCTTCATACCAAAGACGGTTGGTATGAGTCTGAAGCGCCAATGTCTGCTTGGATTCGTAAGCTGGATGATGGGAAGCTATTGGCATTGTCTCCTATCTGTAAGCACTTGGGCTGTACCGTGAGCTGGAATTCTAGCGAAGATTTTAAGAATGAGTACTTTTGCCCATGTCACTTTGGTAGGTATGCAATTAATGGAGAGCACATTCTGAATACTCCGCCAACTAAATCACTTGATGAGTACGAAGTAGAAATCAAAGATGGTAAAGTTTACTTAGGTAAAATTGTACCAAATCCACGCCCGGGGGTGAGCGGATAAAATGATACAAAAAATGTATGATTGGGTGGATGAACGCCTAAATATCACTCCCATGTGGCGTGATCTTGCTGACCATGAAGTACCTGAACACGTAAATCCCGCGCATCACTTTTCAGCGTTCGTTTACTGTTTTGGGGGCCTTACTTTTTTTATTACTGTAATTCAGATTCTATCTGGAATGTTCTTGACTATGTACTATGTTCCAGACATCATCAATGCTTACGAGTCCGTTAAATACTTACAAACTGAGGTTGCTTTTGGTGTAATCGTTCGTGGTATGCACCATTGGGGGGCAAGCTTGGTAATTGTCATGATGTTCCTACATACCTTACGTGTCTTTTTCACAGGATCTTATAAAAAACCCCGCGAATTAAACTGGGTTGTAGGTATGTTAATCTTCTTCGTCATGCTTGGTCTTGGCTTCACTGGTTATCTGTTACCTTGGGATAACACAGCGTACTTTGCTACAAAAGTAGGGCTTCAAATCGCTGACTCTATTCCGATAATTGGACCTTATGCAAAAAGTTTGTTAACAGGTGGGGAAATTGTAGGAGCGCAAACGCTTACTCGTTTCTTTGCTATCCATGTATTCTTCTTGCCTGCTGGCTTGTTGGGATTATTGGGTGCTCACTTCGTTATGATTCGTGTACAAGGTATCTCTGGACCTCTATAAAACTAGTCTTCAACATATAGGAGGAATTAGCATGGCAAAACAGGATAAAAATGCTACCTTCGTTGGAGACTCTCGAATCTCAGCGAAGCGCATGCCAAATGTTTCACCTTCGTATTCTGACTATCCAGGAACCACAGAACCGTTTTGGCCAAACTTTCTGTTAAAAGAGTGGATGGTTGCTGCGGTTTGTTTGATTGGTTTCTTGGTGTTAACGGTTTCACATGAATCGCCACTGACAGCAAAAGCTGATCCAAATGATACTTCTTTTATTCCGGTGCCGGACTGGTATTTCTTGTTCCTATACCAATTACTGAAGTATCCATGGGCAGCAGGTGATCACGTATTGCTTGGTGTAATCGGTATCCCTGGTGTCGCTTTTGGTGCCATGATTCTAGCGCCATTCTTAGATACGGGAAAAGAGCGCCGTCCACTCCGTCGTCCTATTGCAACTGGACTTATGCTTCTGTCCTTGTTCTCCATCTTTTTCTTAACTTGGGCAGCTCATGACGAACATGAAAAGCAGATGGCTAAACTAGGCGGCGGTGGAGGAGGATCACCTGTAGCAGCAGCAAAGGCTGATCCAGACTTTAAAGCAGACGCGCTGTGGGCAGCTAATCAGTCTTGTATAGGATGTCATGGTGGAAATCTGGAAGGCGGAATGGGGCCTAACCTACAAAAGATAGGCTCTACCCTAAGCACGGAAGATATCCACAAGACGATTGTAGAAGGTAAAGGTAGCATGCCAGCTGGTATGTTTAAAGGATCAGATGAAGATCTGAAAAAGCTGGTAGATTATCTGGCAAGCTTGAAATAATAGAAGGAACAAAGCTGGCTGATGACCTCGGTCAGCTTTTCCTTTTTTCAAGAGTTATACGTGCTAAACAGTTCGACACTCAACTGTAACACAATTCTTACAATCATGTGGACATTGGTTGCAGATGCATGTAGCTACATGTAAACTAGAGAGGTATCTTTTTACAGCTAATAGGGGTGACGTAAGGAAATGAAATGGATGTGGCTCTGGTTTCTGGGAACATTGAAAAAATCGTGGTTTCTCTGGATGTTGTTCTTCATTAACCTTTTGGGGACAATCTACGGTTTTTACTGGTATAAGGACCAACTTGCAGATGTAGCTGCCTATAAATCGCCCTATTTGCTGTTTTTTGTGCCAGATAGCCCTACTGGGAGCGGACTATTTACTCTAGTTATCCTTATGTACATTTTGGGTCGGAACGTTCCTATTTTGGAAGCGGTCGCATCAGTCACGAACTTTAAATACGGAATGTGGGCAGTTGGAGTTATTATTGCAGGCTGGTCTCTTGGTAGTGAAGTTCATTGGCAAGATATGATGCTTATAGCGTCCCATTTGGGGATGGCAGTGGAGTCTATGCTGTATGCTCGCTACTATCAAATAACATGGTTGGGGCTTGGAATAGCGGCACTTTGGGTGTTAAATAACGATTTTCTCGACTATGTGATGGAAATTCATCCGTATTTACCAACACCATTGGTTCCATACACAGGAATTGTGGGATTGTGTACGGTTGTGTTAAGTTTGCTCTCCATTGCTATTATTTATTATTTACATGCACGTGCTAATAAAAATCAGGTCTAATCTTGTCCTCCGTTCCATAGTCTTTACTATGGGAAAGGAGGTTTTTTTGTGCCAAAAAACATCAAAATGTTGCTACTCTTATTGGTAACGGGATTCCTATTAGCCATGCCGATTAGTTACTTTGTGACAAAAATGAACCAACCGCCAGAAGAAAAACATTTGGCCGAACTAGATAAGGTGGCAGGTGAAGTGCTACGGGCAACTGAAAAAGGAGATTACGACACGGCCAAACTGAAAATAGAGAGGTTAGCTTCCCAATTCCCCAACGAAACCCTTCCAATATCTTTGCGAATTGAGAGTCTCAATGCTGTAACACAGTCCATTTTATCGGCAAAAAAAGCGTATACAAGTCCGAAAACGACAGAAGATCGATTGTTGTGGCATGCGACGCAGGTGAGAGTAGCTGTTGACGCACTAAGCCATCAAAGGAGCCCGATGTGGCGTACCTATTATGATTCGTATTCAAAGCAGATGCAGAACTTGTTGCAAGCAGCTGTCGAGCGAGATACCGCAACGCTACGAGCGCAATATGAAGAAAATTATCAATTGTATTTGGCTCTTCGACCTGCAATGACGATCCAGTTGAAAGAACAGGCTATGGATAAGATTACACGAAAATATGAAGAAATAGCAAAACAGTTGCTTACTCAAAAACTGGATTGGCAAATGCTGCGTTCTTCTATCAGGGAACTGAGTAGCACCATGCAAGAAGCGTTTGTGGGGGAAGATCAGACGGCAGTGGGTTCATTCATGGACAATCCAGAATCCACGTATCGGTTGATCGTTTGGATATCTACATTGGTGACTGTTTCACTAGCGTATGTAGCTTGGATTAAATACTCGGCAATGCAGCAACGTAGAACTTGAGTGGGGAATGAGGAATGGAAGCATTACTTATAGAAGAAGTCAAAAAACCTACCCGATTAGGAGTAGGTTTTTTGAAGTACTTATCTTATGTATTTGTACGTAATAGGTAGGCAAGATAGGCCGGCCACTAGGTTGCATGGAGAAGCATAAGTAACACAGAAAATGAAACGTAGCTATCTAGCATGAATAAATTACCGATCGATCAATAACGTTTTTATGTTTCGCGCAGTGGTTTCTTATTTTCATCAAACGTAAAACCTTCACCTAAAACTTCATGAACCTCACTAACAATGACAAAAGCATGAGGGTCAATCTCATTCATAAGATTTTTAAGACGAGGCACCTCATTCCGGCTGACGACACAGTAGACAATTTCCTTTTCCATACCAGAGAAGGCACCTTTCCCATTTAGAATGGTAACACCTCGCCCTGTGGTCATAATCTCCTGGGCTATTTTTTGTGGGTACTCAGACACGATCATCAGAGCCTTGCCAGCATATGCACCGTCTTGGAAAAAGTCTATTACCCGTGCAGCAATATAAACACAGACCAGCGTATACATTGCGTTTTGGATAGATAAGTAGATCAGAGACGCACCTATTACTACAATGTCACCCATGAGTAGTGTACGGCCCATGCTGATACCAAACATCTTGTTTAACAAACGGGCGATAATATCGACGCCACCAGTTGTGCCACCATAACGGAAAATGATACCAAGACCGCTACCTATTGCTACCCCGGCAAACAAAGTGGCAAGTAAAGTGTCGCCCAATTTATCATAATCTAAAATCATGCCAAACACAGAAAGAGAAACTGATAAAGAAACCGTTCCAACAACGGTGTAAAAAAAACTAGTTCTCCCTAGCAAACGATACCCGATAAAGAACAGAGGAAGATTGAGTAACAGATAAACAATCCCCTGATCAATAGTAGGGAAGGCTAATTTAATCAGGATGCTGATCCCTGTGATACCACCTTCTGCCAGTCCGTTTGGAATGTTAAATGCGTTGATGCCAAAGCCCATAATGATAGAACCGATGATAATTGCTAGGATGTTTTTCATATGCAATTTCATGAAGGGAATTCTCTCCTTTTCCGGTAGATCAAAAGGTAGCAAACATGCTGACTGTGCACAGGTTGGTAAAACTTGCTTGTAACCCTAATCAGAGTCATTATAAAGGAGGTTTTTTGCCTTGTCTATTTATGATACACTTTACCCAATAGGTTTTTTGGAAATTTGCTTACTTACATAGTTTGCTCGGTTTTTGTTCTAGTATGAGGGAGGAAAAAATGGATAATAAAAAAACATTACAGGAAATTCAAGAAGAAGTGGATCAGTATATCTCCCAGTTTAAAGAAGGATATTTTTCCCCATTAGCCATGTTGGCTCGTATGACTGAGGAAGTGGGAGAACTCGCTCGTGAAATCAATCATTATCATGGAGAGAAGCCTAAGAAATCAGATGAAGCGGAAAAAACAGTAGAAGATGAGCTTGGAGATGTTTTCTTTATTGTCCTATGCTTTGCTAATTCTCTCGGCATTGATTTGCAGGAAGCGTTTGATCGTATTATGTACAAATTTAATACCCGTGATAAGGATAGATGGACCAGAATAGAGGAGTAGGAGAGGGTAGGATGGAAGCAAACATTCGCGTTGCCGTAGCCGGTGCTAAAGGAAGAATGGGGAGTGAGGTTGTTAAGATGCTTCAGCAAGATCCCTCTCTTGAGTTTGTCGTAGGGATCGATTCACATCTGACAGGTATAGATGTGGGTGAAGTACTGGGAGGTAAGCCAATAGGCGTGCCAATGGTCAATTCGTTGGAGGAAGCCCTGATAGCCTTTAAACCAGATGTTGTGGTTGATTTCACCACGCCTTCACAAGTTTATCAAAACATGCGTTTGTGTTTGCAACATGGTGTGCGACCAGTTGTAGGTACGACTGGTCTTACTTCTGAAGAAATTGCGGAAATAAATCAAATATGCGTGGACCATGAACTCGGGGCCATAGTAGCGCCTAACTTTGCTATCGGAGCTATCCTATTAATGAAATTCTCTAGCATGGCGGCTAAATATATGCCACATGTAGAGATTATCGAGCTACATCATGATCAAAAGCTCGATGCACCAAGTGGGACAGCGATCAAAACAGCAGAGATGATTGAAGCAGCTCGTGGCAACATACGACAAGGTCATCCAGATGAGCAGGAAATCCTTCCAGGAGCACGTGGAGCTGATTATGTGGGCTTCCGTATCCATAGTGTGCGTCTGCCAGGTATGGTGGCGCATCAGGAAGTGCTATTTGGAGCAATTGGACAAACCTTGTCTATCCGCCATGACTCCATAAATCGTGAATCGTTTATGCCAGGTGTTCAAATGGCAATTAAGGCAGTTGTCTCTTTACAGCATTTAGTATATGGATTAGAGCATCTCATAGATTAATACACAAAAGAGAGTAATGGTAATCAAGGATAGAATGATTGACTGAGAGGGGATTTTACATGAACATCGCATTGATTGCACATGATCAGAAAAAAGAAGAGATGGTTCAACTGGCTGTGGCCTATGAGGGGATTTTAGAAAAACATCAATTGTTTACTACAGGGACCACAGGATTACGCATCATGGAAAATACGAGGTTACAGGTGACGCGGTTCTTATCGGGACCATTAGGTGGCGATCAGCAAATAGGTGCCATGATTGCGCAGAACGAAATGGATGCTATCGTGTTCCTACGCGACCCACTCACTTCACAACCTCATGAACCTGATATTCTGGCTTTATTACGATTGTGCGATGTTCACCGTATACCAGTTGCGACTAATCTAGCTACAGCGGAAATCTTGCTAAAAGCTGTGGAGCAAGGTAACATGGCTTGGCGGGAAGTCTAACGGGAGGAATTATAATGGAAGAGAAACACTTAGACATATTAGCCATTGGCGCTCATCCTGACGATGTGGAAATTGGTGCAGCAGGGGTCTTGATACGAGCAAACCAGCAAGGAAAACGAACTGGAATTCTTGATTTGACTTATGCAGAACTTTCGTCTAATGGTACGGTAGTACGCCGCCAAGAGGAAGCAGCAGTTGCTTCTGAGCGCATGAATTTGACTGCTCGTTACAATTTTGGCTTACCTGATCGTGGCTTGGAAGCCAATCGCGAACTGGCTATTAAGAAAGTTGTCGATCTTATTCGCAAGACTCGTCCGAAAGTAGTCTTGGCCCCCTATTTTCAGGATCGCCATCCTGATCATGAGAGTGTGAGTCGGATTGTAAAAGAAGCAATTTTTTCAGCAGGGATAAAGAAGTTTGAAGGTGAACGCGAATTTCCTGCGTATCGCCCTGAGCAATTTTTTTATTACTTCATTAATAGTACTGCTTCCCCTAGTTTTTTTGTAGATATCACAGATTTGTACCCGCAAAAGGTGCAGGTGTTGGAGGCATATCGTAGTCAGTTTGAACAAGAAGAAGGGAGTGTTAGCACTCCTTTAAATAATGGATACATCGAATTGGTAGCGTATCGGGAGCGTTTATTTGGGCAGCAAGCAGGAGTGAAATATGCAGAAGGGTTTGTTAGTGCCACACCGTTGGTACTTACATCCTTGTAACATAGGGAGCGCCCGAGTGCCTGTCAGCCGATGACAGGCCATTTCCTGTGTAAAAAAAGGGGAGGAATAAAAATGAATATAGGTATTACGTGTTATCCTTCCTTGGGCGGTTCCGGTGTGGTGGCCACAGAGTTAGGAAAATTGTTGGCTGAGCGTGGACATAACGTGCATTTTATTACAGCTGGCATGCCGTTTCGTTTAGGGAAGTTTAACCCCAATATATTTTTCCATGAAGTAGAAGTGAATCAGTACGATGTATTTAAGTATCCGCCGTATGACTTAACATTAGCGAATCGTATGGCGCAGGTTGCTCAGAATGAGAATCTAGATATTTTACATGTTCATTATGCGGTTCCACATGCACTGTGCGCGTATCTAGCCAAACAAATGGTAGGTGATCATTTGAAAATCATCACCACTTTGCATGGAACAGATATTACAGTTCTTGGTTATGATCCTAGCTTACGAGATATGATTCGCTTTGGAATTGAAAAAAGCGACATGGTAACTGCTGTTTCTGCTGATCTAATCCGCGAAACGCATGATTCACTTCAAGTGGATAAGAAGATAGAGCTTGTTTATAATTTTGTAGATAAACGTAGATATTCACGTAAAGATGTAACAGAATGGCGGGCTAAATTTGCACCTAACGGAGAAAAAATCATTATGCACATTTCCAATTTCCGTCCGGTCAAACGTGTGCAAGATGTAGTAACAGCTTTCCGCTATGTGCGCAATGAAATGCCAGCTAAATTAATTTTAATTGGTGAAGGTCCCGAGCAATGTAATATACGCAAACAAATCCAGGATGAAGAGTTATGTGAAGATGTTTTCTTTTTAGGTAAACAGGATGATGTAGCTGAAGTCATTTCATTAGCTGACTTGATGCTACTCCCTTCCGAAAAGGAGAGCTTTGGATTGGTGGCCTTGGAAGCTATGGCATGCGGTGTACCCGTTGTTGCTTCTTGCGCTGGTGGCTTACCAGAAGTGGTTATACATGGTGAATCGGGATATTTATGCGAGATTGGCGACACCAAGCAGATGGCTATTTATGCTTGCAAATTGTTACAAGACGATATGTTATACGAACGTTTTCGTGTGGAAGGATTACGTCGTTCTCACGAAAAATTTAGCTATGACAATATTACTTCTCAATATGAATCGTTATATCAGCAACTACTCTCTACATAATGAAGCTACTTCTCTGTAGATAGCTAAAAAATCCACGCATGTACGCAAAGCCTAACGTATGGTTAGGCTTTGCTACGGAATGAAGTGAAAAGACGGGATATAAGCACAGCAACTCCTATTAAAAGACGCATATCTTAGCACCCCCTTAAGGTAGGGTAATCAAAAACTATTTTTCAGTAAGGAAGGACAGGAGGCGAGTAGATGAAAGAAGAAGCAAAAAAGGTACTAAAAAAATTGGAAGCGCACGGCTACGAAGCTTATTTTGTCGGCGGTTGCGTCAGGGATTGGCTTCTTCACCGTCCTGTTCATGATATAGATATATGTACAAATGCCCATCCGTGCGACATTATGAATTTGTTCCCCGATCATATTCCCACGGGATTACAGCATGGAACCATAACAGTTAAGCAGGATGGCTATCTGTTTGAAGTGACGACATTTCGGACGGAGGGAATATATGAAGATTTTCGTCGACCAAGCGAAGTTAAGTATGTAAATGAAGTGGTAGAGGACTTAGCGCGCCGGGATTTTACGATTAATGCGATGGCGATGAAACACAACAAAGAATTAATTGATCCTTTTTTTGGTTTGGAGGATGTAAACGATCATGTAATTCGTGCTGTGGGTGATGCTAATCGTAGATTTCAGGAAGATGCATTACGCCTCGTTCGGGCTGTTCGTTTTGCTTCTCAGCTAGGTTTTCAGATTGAAGATGATACAAGAAAGGCTATGAGGGAAAAGGCACCGTTGCTGATCCATATTGCCGTAGAGAGGGTTCGTGAAGAGTGTAATAAGGCCATTGATAGCAAGCATCCAGATAAAGGATTTCAATACGCTCAACAAACTAAGCTATTTCAAGCTATCCCGGCTCTGCAACAATTATTTGACCAGTCAACGCTTCAGTTGTGGAGATTACATACTGTAGAGAGCATAATCCATAAGTGGGTGTTATTATTCTTTGCTGCTGATTTCACTTGGGAGCAGTCCCGCGAGTTATGCCGATACCTCAAGATGTCACGAAAAGAAGAAGAAACAATCATGTATCTCATGCAACAAATTACGCTTCTTCAGCCAACATGGGATCAATGCCAATTTATAGACTGGACCAGATTAATTATGAAGTCTGGCTGGGAACGTTGTTATGATTTGGAAAAAGTGCTGGATGCCTTGTGGTGGAATGATCTTTCACGAAAGAAGGTCACACTTCAAACTGCCTTTGATAATATGACAGTGAAAACATTGAAAGAGTTGGCTGTGGACGGGTCCGATATAAGAAAGATAAGTGATCAAAAACAAGGTGTTTGGATTCAACAAACCTTGGAGTATCTGTGGGAGTGTACTGTAGCTGGTGAACTTACTAACGAACCAGAAGTATTGCTGATGGCAGCAAAAGATTTTATACAGAATGAGAAGGCACTATACGTGGACGATAATAAATAATGAATTGTGCGCCTAGATCATGGGTATGAAATAGACATAAAAGATAGTTTTGAATGGTAGAAAATAAAAATTTTGTAAATAGATCACTGGTGGGTGTACGAAAATAGGAATGGATCGTTATTTTTTGCGGCTATGATGGAGGAGACCTATGAATATTAAGCAAGAAATATTGCGTGCGTTTCGTAATCATCCACATGAATTTATTTCGGGTGAATATTTAAGTCAAAATTGTAACTGCACACGAGCAGCTGTATGGAAACACATAGAAGAGCTACGTCAAGAGGGATATGAGTTTGAAGCGGTGCGCAAATCGGGGTATCGACTCGTTTCCTCCCCAGATTCGTTATCTGCTGAAGAGATTTTATCTGCAATGCAAACAGAGCGTATTGGAAAAAATATAGTAGCCTATGAAACGGTTCCAACAACACAGGTATTGGCACATGAACTGGCTTCCAAGGGTGCGCCTGAGGGAACTTTAGTAGTAGCTGATCAACAAATAGGTGGTAAAGGTCGTTTAGGTCGGGTCTGGCACTCACCAAAAGGGACAGGCATTTGGATGAGTTTGGTGTTGCGTCCGGTCATACCAATCGGACGTGCTCCCCAAATGACGTTGTTAACAGCGGTTGCTATGGCTAAAACAATTCAAGAGTTTCAGATCTCTGTTAAAATTAAATGGCCTAATGATATCTTTGTACAGGGCAAAAAAGTATGCGGGATTTTGACAGAGCTACATGCGGAGGCCGACCGTGTAAATTATTTAATTATTGGGATCGGCATCAATGTAAATAATCAACAATCAGATTTTGATCCAGCACTCCAAGAAATTGCAACCTCGTTACGTCTAGCGTTAGGTGAGCCATTGAAGAGATCCCAATTTATTCAAGCATTTTGTCGTCAATTTGAACAATTATATCTGTCGTATTTGAGCGACGGATTCAGTCAAATCAAGATTGAATGGGAAGCTCTTTCGATGTCCTTGCATCGTCGTGTCACAGTCCGTACTCTACAAACAGTACTGGAAGGTGAGGCAACAGGTTTAAATGATGAGGGAGTACTTTTGCTACGTGATGATCAGGGAGTCATGCACAAGGTGTATTCCGCTGATATTGAGTATAGCGAGACCTAGAAAATTTTGTTATACTGCTTCTGAAGGCTATATCCCATGGGAATAGCACTTCCTTTTACGAAGTATGCTAGGAAAACATGTTTACAAAAAAATCTGCTCTAAGCCTAAAAGGACCGAGACAGAAGGAAGAGATTCGAATGGACTACGTGCTTTATTGCGTATACACGACCTTCGCCTGCGGTGCGGAGGTTTTTTGGTATGTACAAAGTGCGCTAAGGGATGCCATTGGAATGATTTCAAAAACGGTATTGGGTGTAGGAGACAACGGGAGTGTCTAATGTGCAAGAAAAGAAACCTGTAACGACGTCCAAATTACGTCAGATGAAACAAAAAAATGAGCCAATTACCATGCTTACCGCCTATGATTATCCCTCTGCGAAATTGGCAGATGAAGCTGGAATAGACATCCTGTTAGTGGGAGATTCCCTTGGCATGGTTGTGCTAGGCTATGAGTCTACGGTGTCAGTCACCATGGATGACATGGTTCATCACACAAAAGCCGTTACACGTGCGGCAAAAACAGCATTTGTTGTAGCGGACATGCCATTTCTGACGTGCCACGGTACCGTAGAGGAAGCAATTCACCATGCTGGCCGATTAATTCAAGAAGGCAACGCAAAGGCTGTGAAGATTGAAGGGGGAGAAGAGATTCTTCCTATTGTCAAAAGGTGTACAAAAGCTGGAATTCCTGTAATGGGTCATTTGGGGTTAACACCGCAATCCGTCCATCAATTAGGCGGTTATAAGGTACAAGGAAAAGATCTAGAATCCGCAAAGCAATTAATAACTGATGCAAAAGCTTTAGAAGAAGCCGGAGCCTTTGGTATTGTTTTGGAATGCGTACCAGCAGAGGTAACAGCGAAGGTAACTGAAGCTGTAGAAATTCCCGTGATTGGCATTGGGGCAGGAGCAGTGTGCGATGGGCAGGTTCTCGTGTTCCACGATGTGCTATCCTATGCCTCCAGTATTACACCTAAATTTGTAAAATCATACGCCCAGATCGGTGACATGATTCAGTCAGCGATTTCTCAATATGTATTAGAAGTAAGAAACAAACAATTTCCCGAACAACGACACGCTTTTGCAGCCTCGGAGGAGACCATTCAGCAATTATATGGAGAAGAGGTACGACGATGATTACGATTAGCACCATTAGAGAATTGCGTGAAGCGCTTTCCGTATACAAACGGGAAGGGAAAACGATCGGATTTGTGCCAACAATGGGGTATTTACATGAGGGACATCTCAGTCTTGTACAGCGAGCAAAAGGCGAAACAGATGTGGTGGTCATGAGCATTTTTGTTAACCCACTCCAATTTGGTCCAAACGAGGATTTTTCCGTCTATCCGCGTGATCTAGCTCGTGATCAGGAATTAGCGCAGAATGAAGGAGTAGACTACCTATTTGCTCCGTCTGTAGAGGAAATGTATCCACGCCCCATGCTGACGAATGTTTCTGTGCAAAACGTTACGGAAGCCTTGTGTGGGTTATCGCGACCGGGTCATTTTGATGGAGTAGCAACAGTGGTCACCAAGCTATTTAACATTGTGGGTGCTGATAAAGCTTTCTTTGGTCAAAAAGACGCTCAACAGGTAGCCGTCATTGAACAAATGGTGTATGATTTACAAATGCCTGTACAGATCGTTCCATGCCCTATTTATCGAGAAGTGGATGGATTGGCAATGAGCTCTCGCAATGTATTTATGTCGGAAGAGGAACGATCACAAGCATTAATCCTCTCCAAAAGTTTGCGTCATGCAGAAGAGGTGATTGCTAATCAGCAAAGAGACGTAGCAGTGCTTATTAACGAAGTGCGCTATCTCATCCAAAGTCAACCTTTGGCAGATATAGAATATGTAGAAGTGAAACGTTATCCTGACATGAGCGATATAGAACTTCTAAAAACTGGGGATAGAATTTTATTTGCTCTCGCAGTAAAATTTGGTCGTACGCGTTTAATTGATAACGTAATACTTACTGTTGTCGATTAAAAACTGTGAACGAAAGCTGTTAGATATAGATAAGATTCATATACAATCAAGGGAGCGAATTGAAATGTTTCGTACAATGATGACCGCCAAAATTCACCGTGCTACCGTAACGGAAGCGAATTTAAATTATGTAGGTAGCATAACGATAGATAAAGATATCCTGGACGCACTTGATTTGTTACCAAATGAGAAAGTTCAGATTGTAAATAATAATAACGGAGCGCGTCTTGAAACATACATTATTGAAGGTGAACCGGGCAGTGGTGTTATTTGTTTAAATGGAGCTGCTGCAAGGCTCGTTCAGCCAGGGGATGTGGTTATCATCATTGCTTATGCGATGATGAAAGATGAGCAGGCTCGCAATCATAAGCCTAAGGTAGCCATTATGGACGAGCATAATAAAATCGCTCAATTACTTGCAGAAGAGGTACATGCTACCATTTTATAGATAAGAGCTGGAATTACTACCAATGCTATTTTTGCATAGAGCCATCCCACTTGTGAGACAATGAGACTACTCACTCTGACAAGGGGGTGGCTCTTATTTTTATAGAGGATTGGTTTGAGGAATTATATCAAAAAGTGGCGCGCATTGAGGAAGATTGGGCCACTTCTTCAACAGAAAAGCAAGAACACCTGATTCGACAGTTAAAGCAACTCCGAACATGTAGTGATCAGGTTATTGATCTTTGGCTAAAATATGAAGAGAAGCTAAATGAAGTAATTCGTATGATTAAGCAAACGAGTGATATATCCGTTTCTCCAAAAGTAAACTTGTATGAGGAGCATCAAAAGCAGTCAGAGTATTTTGATGTAGGAGAGGGACCAGAAGGAATTGAAAAGGAATTACAGCAACCACTCTTATTGTCTACTTTGCTTGAAGGAGATCAACCGCAAAAAGAGAAACAGCGGGAGTTATATGAAAGGGCAGAGGGATTTTATCACCTACGTTTATATGAACAGGCCAAACAGCACTTCGCCTCTTTTCTTGAACAGGCACCTGATTGGGAAAGTGGGCGTCTGTATTATGCATACAGTCTTTATTACTGCCTGGACCATGAACTTGCTTTAAAAGAGTTTCGGGTGTTAACGCGAACTGCTGTTTCGCCTAAAGTGGTTTCTATTAGTTATAATGCATTAGGGTGTATGTATGTTCAGGAACAAAATTGGTTGGAAGCCATGCAAGCGTTTGAAATGGCTTTATCCGTCCGCCCTCAGTATGCAGAGAGTATGTATAATTTAGCGATCTGTTTTTTGGAGCAGGGAGAAACAGAAGAAACAATGAAAATATGTGAACAGTTACTAGAAGAACAAGATCAGGATTGGGAACTACAGGTTCTTTATCTACGTGCTGTTCGCCAATTATTTGCTCAATATCCACAAAAAGATATAGAGCTAATGCTAAAAATGTATGAACCGAATCGAAATCTGGATACGCCTACTTTATGGGAATTGGCTATGCTAGCGGAACAGGCAGGATTTTATCAGCATGCTCTCAGTTGCTATCAATTTCTATTGGAACGGCAACCCTTAGATGCAGGCATTTGGCATGCGGTTGCTTGGAACAAGTGGCTTTTAGATGGTCCAACCCAAGCGATGCCTGCTTTAAAGAAGGCACTTACACTAGCGCCTGAGCATCCTGACTACTTATTCTCGTATGGCTGGATGCAACTCGCAACAGGTGAAATAACCTCGGCACGGATAGCCTTTTCAAAAATCTTGAACGCAACTGAGAATCATCATCTTGGCTTGCTTGGGTTAATTTACGCACATGAAGGAGAAGGGGCGTTTGATCAAGCGAAAGATCTAGCTACTACTCTGATTGAAAAGCAGGATCAGTACTCACAGATGTTAGGACATTATCAACTGGGGAAGCTTTCTCTTCAACAAGGAAATCAAAGGGAAGCAAGCCAATATTTAGAGAAAGCGCGCGCGTATAGCGATGTTATTCCAGAGGTAAATCAATGGTGGGAGCGATGTAAGAACGCTGAGGACCAAGTGCAAGGAAATAAGAAAACGGCAGGAATTTCAACATCAACTGCCGAATGGTAAAAGAAAAACAGTAGCAGCATGAGTTGTGAGTGTCAATAGAGGTGACGATAGTGAAGCAGTTCATCGTCGTAGATTTTGAAACTACGGGTAATCAGCCACGGCAGGGAGACTCGATCATTCAGATCGGTGCTGTCGTGGTAGAGAATGGACAAATAATAGAAAGTTACTCCACATTTGTAAAACCAAAGAAAAAAATCCCGCCATTCATCACGCAATTAACGGGAATAACTAATAAGATGGTCAGCAATGCTCCTTCTATGGAAGATGTGCTACCTGATTTGTTACGCCTATTAGCTGGGCGTGTTTTTGTAGCGCATAACGCAGCGTTCGACTTGAACTTTTTGCAAGAAGCCCTGCTGAGCCAGGGCTATTACCCATTTGATGGGCCTATTTTGGATACAGTGGAATTAGCACGTGTATTGTTGCCTACGCAAAGTGGCTACCGGCTAGTGGAGCTAACATCTGATTTTGAAATTAAGCATGAAAATCCACATCAAGCAGACAGTGACGCTATTGCTACTGCGCATTTATTGTTACGATTGTTAGATACTATAAATAAGCTTCCTCTTATCACCATTCAAGGGTTGCAGATGATGATTTCTTCTTTCCGTTTTGATGTAGGTACTTTGTTAAGAGAGATTGAGATGGAGAAGTTAATACATAGTTTTCCTGTAGAAGAGGCAGGTTCCTTTGCAAGTGCACCTCCTACACCAGAGGAAGCAGGGAAGTATGATCTGTTTCGAAATCTTGGTCTAAAACAACGCAAGAAATGGACAGAAAAAAAATCGGAACAAGTACCGATTCATTTTCATTTTGAACCATTTTTGGAGCGGATGGTTGCAGTAGATGGGGACGGATTTGCGCTTCATCATGAAAATTATGAAAGACGTGAGCCACAGGAAGCGATGATGCATGCTGTGAACCAAGCTTTTACTGATCAGAAGCATTTATTGGTGGAAGCGGGAACAGGGACGGGTAAATCGTTGGGCTATTTGTTGCCAAGTATTTTATGGGCACGTACGCATAAACAGCAAGTAATTGTGAGTACGCACACGATTCATTTGCAGGACCAACTTTTTCAAAAAGATATTCCTCTGTTGCAGAAAGCATTGCCGTTTACCTTTCGAGTTGCCCAATTAAAGGGAAGAGGAAATTATCTGTGCTTGCGAAAATTTGAACAAAGCATAGAGACACAAGAAGGGTCAACACAAGACATACAGTTAGCTAAAGCACAAATATTAACATGGCTCACAGAAACAACTACGGGTGATGTGGAAGAGCTTAGTCTAAGTCCGAGTGGGCAATCGTTCTGGCAATCAGTCAAGAGCGATACAGCTTCCTGTCTGAATCGTGAGTGTCCATGGTTTAGCCGTTGTTTTTACTTTCAAGCGAAACAACAAGCAAAAGAAGCTGATGTGATTATTGTTAATCATGCTTTATTAATTAGTGATATTGAAAAAGAGAATGGCGTCTTGCCTTCATTTGAGATTGCAATTATTGATGAGGCTCACCAACTTGATGAAGTAGCAAGCCAACACTTTGGTACCCAGTTGTCTAGTATAGAAATGTTTCAATTAATAGAGCAACTAGGGGTTGAGGGTGACAAGCAGATGCTCCTCATGTTTGCCAATGAATTGAAGGTGTGGCAATCAGCTGAGAAACCGAGGATAGAACAGCATCTGCAACAAGTTAAGGTAGAGCAACAGATATTAAAAGAGGCTGTCACAAACTGGCTACAGCTATTTTATCACTGGGGTACCGAACGAAGTGTGGAAACAGGAGAATCTCAGAGAGCCACACTGCGATATAAAAAAGAAGACTTTGAGGAAAAATATAAAAAACTTGGGAAATCAACCAATCTAGTTTTACAAAAATTAGGCGATGTAGCCAAGGAAGTTGAACAGTTACTGGCCATTTTGTTACAACAACAAGCAGAAGTTCCGTATTCATTACAACGATTGCAAACTGATGTTACTGGTTTAGTAGAAGAGATCAATCATGTGGCTATAAAACTTCACTTTTTGTTAATAGAAGAGCAGGATGGGCATGTAAGCTGGATGGAAACAGAGACAAGAACGTCTCGTAAACAGCTCTTTTTCTTTAAAACACCACTTGATATAGCAGATACCTTGCGTACGACATTATTAGAGCCAAAACGAAGTGTTATTATGACATCTGCTACATTAACCGTGAAGAACAAGTTTACCTACTTTATGGAGCGCATGGGATTTGCTGATCTTCCAGAAGAACGAGTAGAAACGCTCTCTCTTCCATCCCCCTTTGACTATGGACAACAAGGACTCATTGTGATTCCTTCCGATTTTCCCTCTGTAAAAAAAGAGGGAGAACAACTATTCGTGGAAGCTGTTATTGCTGGCTGTGTTGATGCTGTTCGAGCAAGTGAGGGTCGGACCATGATTCTCTTTACCTCATACAGTATGTTGAAAAGTGTCTATGAAGGAATGAAAAGCTTATTGGAAGGTGAAGAGTTCGAATTACTTGGTCATGGCATTGATTCAAGTAACAGAAGTAAGCTGGTACGTCGCTTTCAGACAGGGTCAAAAACGGTGCTTTTAGGAACGAATAGCTTCTGGGAAGGTGTAGATATACCAGGAGATGTGTTGAGCTGCCTGATTATTGTACGTTTACCCTTTCAGCCTCCCAATCATCCGCTTTTGGAAGGACGTTCGGAGAGACTAAAGGCAGAGAAAAAGAATCCTTTCATGACGCTTTCCTTGCCGCATGCTGTTATTCGTTTTAAGCAGGGAGTAGGTCGATTAATACGTCAACAAACAGATCGTGGTGTCGTAATTGTGTTTGATACACGTATTATAGAAGCCAGATATGGCCGGATGTTCTTGCAATCCTTGCCACCTTATCAGGTAGAAACCGGTCCATGGACTACGTTGCGTGAGAGTATTGCTCCATTTTTGCAAGGAAACAGTAGATAAGGACTCTGTATCGTAATGATTTGACCCAAGCCGATTATTAGGAGGAAGGCAAATCCATGACCGCAAAGCGATTCAACCTATGGATAGCTATTTGTATAGGCATGATGATTCTTGCATTTTCCCAAACAGTAGAAGCAAGTCGACCTATTGCGATTTTGCACACACTACAGAATATCGAAGATCCTGATGCTGTAGAACAGGAGGAAGATTTCGTTGGATTGACCACGACTTTTTTCTCCTTACCAGAAGGCGAGAGTACTCTTATTCGATTTCCTACCGGTAAAACAATGTTGGTTGACACCGGGAGCGAGCGAGATACAGAAAAATTGGTTTCCTTGCTACTTGAACGACATATTACAAAAGTAGATTACCTATTATTGACAAACGATTTACCAACCCATATTGGTGGCTATGAGAAGTTAGCAGAGAAGATTCAATTTGATAAGATTTACATGTCAAAATTGACAGCGTTGGCAATTCACAGTAATATCCATATATCTAGGGAAAAGCAAGTTGTGTATGTAAACGAAAAAGATCAGTTATTAGAGGGGAAAGATGTGGTGATCACGTTTTTACATCCCAGCGAAAATCTGTTTTTGTCACCACAGGATAACTCGCTCGTTTTTTGTCTGACACAGGGAGAGCTTCAATTTTTATTTACCAGTGCCATCAATGAAAAAGCAGAAGAGCGTTTATTATCAAAGTATCCCTCTCTATTACCCGCAGAGATTGTAAAAGTGGCAGCACAAGGGAGCAATCAAGCCACTACACAACCTTTCTTGACAAGGGTAGATCCACAGGTTGCCGTGGTGCAAACAGGCATCTCCAGAGGGCAATGGAAAGACTCCATGCGCGAAGTATTAGAGCGCTTGGAAGAATCATGGGCGGATACCTATGTGACCAGTCGGGATGGCTCGATCACCATTCTCTCTAACGGACAAGATTATAAGGTTCTAAAGGCAGTCAAGACCTCTACACGTGATAGATAACGAAGTTAGGAGTGCAATTTATGGGGAAAGTACCAAAAATTTCTGAAGCGGTCGTTCGCCGTCTGCCGATCTATTTGCGATATTTAACAAACTTACAGGAATTACAAGTTAAAACCGTGTCCTCCCAACAAATGGGCAAAACAATGGACATTAACCCGGCCCAGATTCGAAAAGATTTATCTGCATTCGGTGATTTTGGGAAAAAAGGAATTGGGTATGACGTAGATTATTTGATTGAAAAGATTCGTCATATATTAAAATTGGATCAAGTCATTCATGTAGCGTTGGTGGGAGCCGGTAACTTGGGACAAGCCATTTCTAATTACAATGTGTATTTAAAAGATAATATGAAAATTGTTTCCATTTTTGATGCAGACCCGCATAAAATAGGCAAAGATTTAGGCGGATTGGTCATAGAACCGATTGAACAGATGGAGGCTATTATTCAGGAAAAACAAATTCGAATGGCGATCATTACGACTCCTGCTTCCGCCGCACAAGAGGTTGCAAATAAGCTGATTGAAGCAGGAATAGAAGCGATCCTGAATTTTGCTCCAACAACTATTCGAACGGAAAAAGAAGTGAAAATTGATCATAATGATTTGACATCCAGTTTGCAAAGTTTAGCTTACTATTTAAATTAATCAATAATAAACAGAAAAAGAGGAGTGTCGACGTTGATGAAAATCATTACCAATGCAACCGTAATTACTGTAAATGAACAAAACGAGGTTATTTATAATGGAGCGGTTGGCTTTGACGGGGGAAAAATTACATATGTAGGTAAGACACCAGATGATTTATCAGCGTACAGCGAAGTCATTGACGGAACGAACAAATATCTAATGCCTGGATTAATTAATACACATGGTCATGTGGGCATGTCCTTACTACGTGGATTTGCAGATGATCTACCTTTGAAGCAATGGCTTGAAGAAAAAATGTGGCCGATGGAAGGTCAATTCACGGCAGAGCATGTGAAATGGGGTACAGCTATTTCTATTATCGAGATGATCCGTACAGGTACAACTACCTTTGTAGATATGTACGATCACATGGATACAGTAGCCCAAGAAGTAGAAGCATCTGGTATGCGTGGTGTATTATGCCGAGGAGTGATTGGTTTTTGCTCGGAAGAAGAGCGTCAGCAAAAATTACAAGAAGCGGCATCATTCGCAGTGCGTTGGAACGGTGCAGCTAACGGTCGTATCCACACGATGATGTCACCGCATGCTCCATATACGTGCTCTCCTGAGTACATCCAACAAATCTTAGAAAAAGCTATTGAACTAAATGTTCCCTTACATATTCACATGTCTGAATCTAAAGCAGAAGTAGCACAGAATGAGCAGGATTACGGTGTACGTCCAGTTGCTCACTTAGAAAATCTAGGTGTGTTTAATCACCCTACATTAGTTGCACATGCTGTACATTTAACAGATGAAGAGATTGATACGTTGGCAAAATATGACGTAAAAGTGGCACATAACCCAATTAGTAATTTAAAACTGGCTAGTGGTGTAGCACGGGTGCCTGAGATGCTTGCGAAAGGTGTTTGTGTAAGTTTAGCAACCGATAGTTCTGCTAGTAACAATAACCTGAACCTATTCGAAGAGTTAAAATTAGCAGCTATCCTTCATAAAGGTGTTTCCTTCGATCCAGAAGTAGTCCCAGCAGAAGAGGCACTTCGTATGGCAACTCGCTATGCGGCAGATGCTGTGTTCCAAAAAGATAGCTTAGGGTCTCTAGAAGAAGGTAAAAAAGCAGATATGATCATGTTGAATGCTGCACAAGCTCACTACCATCCTGCAAATGACCCTATTTCTCATGTTGTATATGCAGCGAATGGCTATGATGTAACAGATACAATTGTTGATGGTCAATTCTTAATGAAAGATAAAGAGCTGATTACAATGGATGAACAAAAAGCAATTGATGAAGTGAACCGTGTGTTTGCATCATTAAATCAATAAATATAAAAGATCCCCATTAATATGAAAAGGACTCCTGCCAGAATGTTCATACGGCAGGAGGAAGTAGTGTAGGTGTGTAGGTAGAGAAAAAATTTAGTCCGTCCGTTGTATCTCTGTTTGCCAAAGATCCGTAAGTGATGTGTGGCGAACAGAGAGAGAAGCGGTAGGTGGCAAGGTACGCAGCGGTGAGGCCAGACCTACCCAGGATGCATATAAATCGTGCTGTGCCCCGTCCTGTTCAGGAAGAGAAGGGCTCCTGTCGGTTTGTTTCACACGCTCACCTCCTTGTGGTGTACTGATAGTATGGCTCCTTATCAAGACTCTATAATTAGTAAGTTTTCCACATGGTTCTAAATCCTTCTTGTACTTCATATGTTAGGAGATACAAAAGGGAGGGATACCCATGTACATAAAGCAACGGTATCTTTGGTTGCTGTTTCCAGTATTAGTATGCCTATTTGGCGTGGGAGCTTTACTGGGACAAGTAACAGATAAGCAATCCTTGGCGGAAGAAAACAGTACGGAGTCTTTTGCTAGGAGTAGCTGGAATACTGATCAAAATAACACCAATCTGAAACAACTGATTGATCAATTATTTGTAGAGAAAACAACTCCATTTGGAGTAAAAATACAGAACCAAACTTTTTCAGGAAGCTATCGAGGAAATCATTTTGAATTGTCAGGAGCATTGCATGGGAAAAAAGTAAAGATTGAACGTAACAATCGAGGTACTTCGCTCGTCATAGATAATGACCAGCAAGAGCTATATGTATTACCCTATGCATTGTATACACCATCTGAGCATGCTTCGCTATTAAAAGGTCAACTTCAACAGCTACAGCCTGTCCCCCTCATTTCAAGGGATGAAGCAGGTTTGCAAGGTTATAGCGTTATGCTTCAGCCTGAAAAGGTGAAAGAGCTTCTGAAAGTATGGTTGGGACCTAGTTTCCCTGCTGAAAAAGAGCTCATTCAATTGCAACAATCAACAACCATCAAGTATCAATTGTGGTATGATGATGCTAGAAAACAGTTGAAGCGTATGGTCGTCTTGCTTCAGGTGAAAAACCAGAAGGGCGATAAATCAGATCAACTGGTTTTTAATTTTTAGGGAAGTAGGAGAATCATTGTGTGGAAACGCATCTTGATCATTTCAGCATGCGTGCTTGTTGTGTTAGGCGCATCTCTGTACCAGCTACTTTCCAGCTTATTGTCCGAGCGTCACACGTTAGAAGCAGAGGCAAGAGCATTAGTAGCAGAAAAAACAAACATTGCTGAGATTGATACGATTGAAGAATATCGAGGACGGGAAGCATATACCGTCGTTACTGGAAAAAATAAGGTAGGAACCCCTGTAGTGGCTTGGTTTAGCAAAGATCACGTTACGTTTGATTTACTGGAAAAAGCCCTACCGCGTACTAAAGTAAAACAATTAGCTGAAACGGCCTATCCTGGAGCGAAGATTGAACGCATCGTACCTGGTTTAGAGGGGGAGCAAAGACTCTGGGAAGTTACCTTAGTGGACAAGCAAAATCGTTACAACTACGTGTATTATGATTTTGTGACTGGTCAAAAAATTAGAGCGTATACGTTAAATATTCCGAAATCATAAGACGACCCGTTCCTTTGGAAAGGGTTTTCTTTCTATCTTACGATGGTCTTTATTCTGGAATTGAAATTGGTTGTAGTTCCAGCAAATACATAGCAAAAAGATACCATAAAAATGCTATACTTGGTTTCGTAAAAGGAGCGTCGCTCGGATTAGAAGACGCTACCAAGCAGACAACGTGAGAACAGATAGCATAAAAGTGCTACATGAACTAGGAAGGGGAGATATTGTTGAAATTACGTAAAGTACCTATGTTACTCTCATTGGTTGCTGCACTGTCACTCCTCTTTGGCGGTTGGTTTTTATACCAAAAGATGCAGATAGAAAGTCCATTGCGTGAGCAGGCAGAAAAACTAACATCAGCTACATTGGTTGATTTCCAGATGAAAAAAGATCGCATTGACATAAAGCTACAAGTGACAAAACCAGAAACGTTTGTGGAAGAGTATCCCGAGCTTTTAAAAACACTCCAAACCTATGCACGGGGAAAGGCTTTTGATATAATGCTTACCAATCAGGCTGATTCACTCAAGCTGGTTTGGAAAGAGGGCTTGTTTGGATTAACCGAAGCAATTGAAGGTAAAGAGTACAGCAAAATTCCCACCATACTTACCCAAATGAAAAATCTTTACAAGCTTGACGAGGCATATGGTCGCATTGATGAAACAAATGTGTATATTTTTTTGAAGCGAGGAACTGATGAGTATTACCAAGTAATTCCTCGTAAACAGTCAACAAGCGAGGTGGTAAACCGTGAGTAGAGAGATATTGTATGGTGTAGTGCCAGCGGTTATCGTTTTCTTGCTGTTTCTGGGCATTAATATTGGACCATTTTTGCTATTTGGGGCCATTTTAGTAGGTACGTACTTCTTGTTTTCCAAACAAGGTGGCATGCAGTTTGGTTCAGGAAAAAGTAAAAGTGGCAGTCAAGTTGTGAAAAAATCCAATATTACCTTTGCCGATATCGGAGGACAGCAACGGGCAAAAAAAGAAATAAAAGAAGCCCTAGATTTTTTATTGCATAAGGATGCGATTGCTCAATACGGGATTCGTCCATTAAAAGGTGTTCTGTTGACAGGACCTCCTGGAACAGGTAAAACGTTAATGGCAAAAGCTGCAGCCAATTACACAAACTCTGCGTTTGTTGCCGCTTCAGGCTCACAATTTGTAGAGATGTATGTAGGGGTTGGGGCGCAGCGTGTACGCGATTTATTTAAAGAAGTGCGTGCGTTAGCTGAGAAAAACAATCAAGATAGCGGGATTATTTTTATTGACGAAATTGATGTTATCGGTGGAAAGCGGGATGGTCAGCAACAACGAGAATATGATCAAACCTTAAACCAACTGTTGACTGAAATGGACGGTATGGCAACAAGTGAAAAACCGCGCATACTCATCATGGCGGCAACGAACCGTAAAGACATGCTGGATGCTGCATTATTGCGTCCTGGTCGTTTTGATCGACACATTCAGGTTGATTTGCCAGATAAGCCAGCCCGTGAACAAATTTTAACCATTCACACGGAAAATAAACCACTCGCACTTGATGTAAAATTAGAGAAAGTGGCGCAAGAGACATTCGGTTTTTCTGGTGCCCAACTAGAAAGTGTTTGCAATGAAGCTGCCATTTACGCGATGCGTGACAAAACAGATAAAGTAATGCAAAGTCATTTCTCGCTTGCCATAGATAAGGTTATGATGGGGGAAATGACGGATCGCGAGGCACCACAGGAAGAAAAAGAACGGGTAGCGATTCATGAATTGGGACATGCTATTGTAAGTGAGCGAGTACGTCCAGGCTCTGTGTCCCAGGTAACATTAACCCCTCGGGGACAAGCATTAGGTTATGTTCGTCAAAACCCGATGGATGATCACTACCTATATACCCGTGATTATATGGAAGGGCAGATTATGGTCTGTCTGGCGGGCGCAATCTCCGAAGAAATTTATTATGGTGGACGCAGTACAGGATCTAAGAATGATTTTGAACAAGCACTACAAATGGCGCAAGAGATTGTCCAAAGCGGAATGTCCAAATTAGGGATTATTAATATGCAATATGTGGATAAAAACGCAGTTCATCAAGAAGTGCATTCCATTATTGAAGGATTACTTGAAAAAACAAGTTCTTTGTTGAGTGAACACGATACAGTTTATCGCTATAGCCTACAGGTGTTGTTGGAGGCTGAAGTATTAAGCGGTGATCAATTTCGTGAGAAGCTGGCAGAATTAGATACAGTTGTTGCCTGATCACCGATGGATTTTTTCCATCGGTTTTTTCCTTTTTGTCGAACAAAAAAAGAATGCCCATGTTTCTCTTTCCTACATAGAATATTGTATCAAAGACATAAAGAAAGGAAACGAGCATGACTAAACAAACCCCAAAAAAGCTAAAGAATCTAAAGAATGTAAAGAATCTAAAGAGAAAAAACAGAGCTCTTCTAGAGCTAGATGCTCTGGATACAGCATTGCGCAAAAAATGGATTGATGACAGTTCAGATATCTACTACCAAGAGGAAACCTCCACAGCACTGTCGGAAGATGAAATGGAAACGATGCTACAGGAGTCTTTGCAAATGTCATCCAGTGCAAGCTCCCGTCCCAAAAGAAAGCAACGTAGGGGGCGGAAAGAAAAGAGAAAGAAAAAAGAAAAGAAAAAAGAAGAGAGAAAAGCCTCTCCCTTTTCTAAGCATAATTCGTCTTACTCGCCACTTAGATTGGTAACATCGACAAATACCTCACAAAATCAGTACCAATTTATAAAAAAATATACCGAGGAGAAAAAAAACGAAAGTGATGGCTCGATATATTATAGAGTGCCATCCTTCTATGAAGAGAGCACTAGCAAGCTGGCTTTATTAAAAGAAAATAATCAGTTTTTTTCTCATCATGATCAAGGGACGCAGTATGTATGTGCAATGCCAGAAACTCTGGTCTGGTCTGATCATGATTTGCAGCCATTCTCCGTACACACGAGACATTTGCAAGATTATTTGATTACCCAAAAAAAAATCGGTGATAAGCAAATTACTTCAAATAAATTAGCAGATGGCTCGGTCACGGAAGACAAACTGGCAACTCGTAGTGTACAGAGTAATCACTTTCAGGTGTCATTGGTTCATGCTCCTCATCAGTTGGAACGAATTAAGCTGCAACAATCTGGTAAAGAAAATTTTACATTACAACAAGGTCGTGTGAGAACAACCATGACGATCGAGCTGTCAGAACCATTTCTGCAGGCGGATTACGTATTTGTAGCAACCACGAGCGTGCCATTTTGTTTTGCCGTTGTACAGAATAAAGAGACAAATAGAATAACTGTTGAAATTGCACGCCAAATTGCTAATCAGGACGTCTCTGGACAGGTGGACTGGATTGCGGTGGGTGAAAAGGTGCAAAATCAGGGAGTTCTAGAGATTTGATAGAGCATGATAAACCAACATAAATATAATAACAGAGAGAAACACCATGACCCATGGTATTTCTCTCCTCTTTTTCACAATTGATCTCTATTAGGAAGATAAATCTCATGGTAAAACAAACGCATTAATGTTTGAAGGTGTTGTTGCTTTCTTTTGATCAAAGTGGTTACAATTTCTTTTTTTTCTGCTTCTGTTACAGGCCATGAGGCTGGAATCATGTGAACCACTTCTTCTATTAGCAAAGATGGAATGGAATAAACCACTTCCAAAGCATCCCAAAATGCTTGTTCTCTACTGACATGTTTTGCTAGCATCATATGGGTTGAACTTTTTAATAATCGGATAGGCAGTTGTTGTAAGGTATTTGTATTCCAGTTAGGAGACCCTAAGATTTCTGCTTGGTCGATAAACCACAGTGTAGCAGAACCATCTGCTTCTTTTGTAAGAAGCACGTTTTTTTTTGTCCTATCAACATTACATAACCAGTAATCAAATACAATGAGAGGAGCGATGACTTCTGGATTATTTAGATGCTCGGGCAAAGGTTGATTCATTACATTATCGGTGTTAGGAATGTAGCGAGAGGCAAATTGTTCAGGAGTGTAGAGCAGTGGTTCTAGTAGAGCTTGTTGTTCATAAAAAGCTTGGGGAAGATGAATAATTGAGGATTGAGGAACAGGGAGATGTAAAAAACGTGCAAAACAATAACCGATCCATTCATTAAGTAATGTTTTTTCAAAGCCGGGTGTGACTGCTTTGACAACATAGCGTTGCCCATCTTCGCCCGTGATAAGATGGGCAAGCGATTTTCCTTCCAATTGTCGATGGAAACGCAATTGGCTCATGAATCGCTACCCCCTTTCTTTACCACTTGATGTAAGAAATCAACATATTGTTTTGCACAGATAGAGATGTCAAAATGTGCGGCCACATGTTCTGTACATGCTTGAGACATGGCTTGGTGCATTTCCTGTGAATCAAGCAAGCGATACAGTTGATTGACTGCTCCACGAACATGATTCTCTTGATAGAGCCGTCCAGTCTCTCCATGTTTGATAATTTCGGGTATGGAAGAAACGCTAGCGGCTACGACGGGTACACCGCAGGCCATGGATTCAATGAAGGTATTGCCAAAGGATTCTGCCCGTGTTGTAGCTAGTGTACACCCCCCAGATTCTCGAATTTGTGAATACACATGGGGCATTTGTTGATAAGGGACAATGGGAAACCAGCTAACGATGTCAGTTAGTCCCTTTTCGTGCCATTTAGTCGAAAAATTTTGTTTCTGAACACTTTTATTACCACCGATAATCCAAAATTCGATATCGTCTCGTTCTGCTTTCACCAATTTGGCGATTTTAAGTAGCATTTTCCAATTTTTTCGTTTGTCTAACCGTCCGATCCAACCAATGATTTTTTTGGATTTAGGTCGAGAACAAAAGAGGGGCTTCGTGCTATCTTGAGAAGAAATTGGTTGAAACAAGTCCGTATCGACGCCATTATGGATAACTGTTATAGGAACTGGGTCACATAGCATGGAAACCACTCTTTTTTGATAAGAGGAGGGCACGATAATTTGAACAGGCTGAATGCCATAGAAATCAGACAGATGAGGAGCTAGCTTAATAATCTCGGGAGTGCGAGCTTCTATAATAACTGGTCCGGCATACTGTGCTCCCCTTAGCCAGCCATAAGCTTCCTTTGTATCAACAACAATAATGGCATCATAATGGCTATCTCGGATAATTGGTATGATTTCTTTACTGTCAGTAGTGAGGAAAACCTTAGCAACATCCTGCATCATGTGTATGCCACCTAGATCAGTTGTGTATAAAAAATCGGTTTCTATTCCATGCTTTTTGAAAAAAATGGCTCGGTTGCGCCAACCAGCATTTACTCCACCAACGGTTAGAAGGCGCCAAATGACTAGTATTTTCATAATCTGACCCACCTTGGTGTGCAAGTATTCCGTCAGGGAAAGAGTTATACAAAAAAGACAACAGCATTTTGGGGATTTTTAATGAATGGTTTAGAAAGGAGCATTGATGTAAGATTTTTGCTAGCTGGAATATATGGGGTTTGTTACATTTGCTTTTGTTTTGAAGTAGTATTCCGGTTTTGATGGGATGTCGTAAGTTGTTTAGGTGAGCAATGGGACTTATGGTTGTGTTTTATGTCTCCTTTTATGAATGAATTAGTGTCGTTCTCTTTTTGTTTCTTCTTTTGTGTCTTCTCTTTGAAGTAAGGCAGATCGTTCAAGTAAGTAAGCATTTTCTTGTTTCGATTGCAATTGTTCTTCCAACAACGCTTTTTCTGTTTCTTCCTTGTGAATCTTACGGATCATACTGTCTAATTTCACTCCATAAAGAGCTTGTTCATGAGTAGAGAGTAGAGGATAGGTTGCTTTACTAGCAATATGTTTAGAATTCATTAATTGCTCGCTTGAGATTACTCGATGAATATTACGAGCCAATCGATCCATTTCACGATAATGTTCCCACTCTCTATACAGTTCAGGTGCCATCTCTTCTACGTGGGCAAGAAAGATTGCACCTTGTTGTGCACCAAGACTGGTGATTAATTTACGTGGATAAGGATAGGTTCGATCCCGCCAAACTGTCCTGCCTACGTCGATCACTTTAAGCTGACCAGATGGAAGTAAGTAGATCTGTCGCTTGTGATGGTCAATCCTTTCATAACCAATTTTTTTAAAGGTAACGAGCATGTGTATCAGCTTTAGCGAAAGCTCTTTGGTCAGCGTCTCTACTTGTAGATACTCACGCAAATCAATCCCTTTAATTTTTTCCATCACAATATAATTGATTCCACGGTCGTAAATGGTCGGTAGTAGGGTTGTTTGTTGACCAAGTTGTAGGGCGTAATATTCACGTTCACAATCTTTTACCTCTCCATAAATCTTGACACAAACCGTATCAGTTAGTTCGAAGACAGCTCCTTGCCTACCCTGGCCCATCAATTTTAGAGGTGTAGGGTTGATTACTTCCACATCTTGATTTTCTTTTGGTATCACCCGAATGTGACCAAGATACCAAAGAAGATTGGTATACTCCAAAATGTTCCCTCCTTCACGACACAATGTGGGATATTTGATTTCTTTATTAGATGCACCAACTTCTTTAGTCGTTCATAAAATAGTCGGTTGTACGTTTGGTAAAAGGCCCTGTAGGTTCCCTACGAAGAACTATACATCCAAATCTATGTGTGATAGGCTATCAATAAGTATTTGGTAGTTTTTCATACATTAATTATGACGTTACCAGGAGGTCCAGGTTTTCCATGAAACTTGCAAATCGAGTCACAGTTCTTTCTCCATCTTCCACTTTGGCCATTACGGCGAAAGCAAACGAAATGAAGCGACAAGGAATTGACGTTGTTAGCTTCGGAGCGGGGGAGCCTGACTTTAATACCCCGGAACATATCATTGAAGCAGCTGAAAGGGCGATGCGTGAAGGGAAAACCAAGTATACCGCAACAGCTGGTATTCCTGAATTGCTACAAGCTATCAGCAACAAGTACCAACAAGAGTATAATTTGACTTACAGCACTAAGCAAGTCATTGTGACCAATGGGGGAAAACACGCCTTGTTTAATCTGTTTATGGCGTTGTTAAACCCTGGTGATGAAGTGATTGTGCCAATCCCTTATTGGGTGAGCTATCCAGAGATGGTGAAGGTAGCAGAGGGGGTTCCTGTTTTTGTTGAAGGTAAGGAATCTAACAATTTTAAGGTGACCGCGGAGCAAGTAAAACAAGCCATTACCCCTCGCACACGTGCACTCATCATCAATTCTCCAAGCAATCCTACTGGTAGCATTTATACACGTAAGGAATTGGAAGAAATTGTGGATGTTTGCTTGTCACATAATGTGTTAATGGTTTCAGATGAAATTTATGAAAAGTTGATCTATGATGGACATGAAGCGGTTACTGTAGCTTCTTTTGGCAAGGAAGCCTACGAAAACACTGTGATTATTAATGGGATGTCCAAACCATATTCCATGACAGGATGGCGCATGGGTTATGCGTTAGGCAATGAGGAATTAATCCGGGCTATGGTAGATTTATCCAGCCATAGCACTTCTAACCCTACGTCATTTGCTCAATATGGTGCGCTAGCGGCATTGACAGGTTCGCAAGCCTCCTTGGAAATGATGCGAGGCGAATTTGTCAAACGCCGTGATCGTGTAGTTGATTTGTTAAATGAAATCGAAGGCGTGACATGCTTAAAGCCAGAGGGAGCTTTCTATGTGTTCCCTAATGTAGCCAAAGCAATGGAAAAACAAGGGTTTGCTAATGTGGATGACTGGAGTAAAGCATTGTTGGAGCAAGAAAAGGTAGCTTTAATCCCAGGTAGTGGCTTTGGTTCCCCTGAAAATATTCGTATTTCATATGCAACATCCATGGAACAATTGGAAAAGGGAATTAGTCGTATCAAGCATTTTGTGGAAGGAAAGTCCCTCTAAGGAGGGGCTTTTTTACATGATTGAAAAGATACAATAACAATCGTTGAAATTAGTAGAGAGAGGATAGTATAATTGTAAGGGTTATCTGGTACAGATAAATGGAGGTCGTATTATGTCATTAATTACAATTGGTCAGGTCGGGCAACATGTCGGACAAGAAGTCAAGATAGGATGCTGGCTATACAACAAGCGGAGCAGTGGAAAAATCCAATTTCTCCAACTGCGTGACGGCTCCGGATTTATCCAAGGGGTTGTGGTAAAAGCAGAGGTAAGCGAAGAGGCGTGGAACAATGCGAAGGAACTAACGCAAGAAAGTTCTTTGTACATAACAGGGATGGTACGCGCAGATGATCGTGCTCCAAGCGGCTATGAACTAACTGTAACAGGAGTAGAAATCATCCAGGTTACACAAGACTACCCGATTTCACTTAAGGAACACGGTGTAGATTTCTTGATGGATAACCGCCATCTATGGTTACGTGCTCCTCGCCAACGTGCAGCAATGGCTGTGCGTTCGGAAATTATTCGCGCCGTATACGAGTTCTTCCAAATCAATGGATTCTATAAAGTTGATCCACCGATTTTGACTCCTACATCTGCCGAAGGAACCACTAATCTGTTCCATACGAAATACTTTGAAGAAGATGCTTATCTCTCTCAAAGTGGGCAACTGTACATGGAAGCAGCAGCAATGGCATTAGGACGCGTGTTTTCCTTTGGTCCTACATTCCGTGCAGAGAAATCCAAAACACGTCGCCACTTGATTGAGTTCTGGATGATTGAGCCAGAAATGGCATTCGTCGATCATGAAGAAAGCTTACGCATTCAAGAGAATTTTGTATCGCATATTGTGCAGTCCGTTTTAAAAAATTGCCAACGCGAATTGAAAGCTCTAGATCGCGACACTACGAAACTAGAAAAAGTAAAAGCTCCATTCCCACGTATTACATATGATGATGCGATTAAGCTCCTACAAGAAAAAGGTAGCGAGATTAAATGGGGAGATGATTTCGGTGCGCCAGATGAGACTATGATTGCTGAGCATTATGATATGCCTGTCTTCATTACTCACTATCCGACTGAAATCAAGGCATTTTACATGAAGCCACATCCAGATCGTTCAGATGTGGTTCTGTGTGCAGACCTGATTGCACCAGAGGGCTATGGAGAAATTATTGGTGGTAGCCAACGTATTGACGATCCAGAACTACTTGAAGCTCGTTTCCAAGAGCATAGTCTCTCTGAGGAAACCTACAAGTGGTATATGGACTTACGTAAATATGGAACGGTGCCTCATTCTGGATTCGGTTTAGGTTTAGAGAGAACAGTGGCATGGGTTTGTGGATTGGATCACGTTCGTGAAACAATACCATTCCCACGTTTATTGTACAGATTGTATCCATAATAGATTATCTATAAATAAATAATAGTAAATACCTTTAACTATATATTGGGATGAAAACCTCTTGTTGAGTGTATAAACAAGGGGTTTTCGCTGTTTTCTATGCATATAAACTACTTTATTCAAACGAAAAGACGCTATAAATGTAGAAATTACGAAAAAATAGTTGAATATGAGAATGAAAATCATTTATAATAATCCTTGGATGATGATTAATGAAAATCAATCTCATTTGTAATATTTTGTAATATAAACCGATACATAACATGAAAATAGAATAAAGAAATACTAGAAATCACATCAGTTGCTAATGTCATACGGGGGGAACTATGAAAAAGAGATACTTATTTTTAGCATTAATCATTCTATCCATGTGTTCCTTGTTTATCGGGGTCAAAAACATTACTCCGCTTGACATTCTAAATTTTGAAAATGAGCAGGTTGAAATTTTTTTAATCAGTCGCGTTCCACGTTTGATTAGTATTATTGTGGCTGGGATTAGCTTGAGTATCTGCGGTTTAATCATGCAGCAGATCACACGCAACAAATTCGTGTCGCCTACGACTGCTGGAACTATGGATTGCGCCAGATTAGGTGTATTAGTATCGCTCATGTTGTTTACTACGGAGAGTCCGATTGTTAAAATGATCGTCGCATTCGTTTTCGCTCTGGCTGGTACCTTTATCTTTATGAATATCCTTAAAAGAATCAAATTCAAAGATACTATCTTTATTCCCTTGGTAGGTATCATGTTTGGTAACATCGTGAGTTCAATTAGCACCTTCTTTGCTTATAAGTATGACCTAATACAAAATATATCTTCTTGGTTGCAAGGAGACTTCTCCATGGTAATGAGGGGAAGATATGAACTTTTGTACTTCAGTATTCCTCTTGTAATTATCGCCTTTATTTATGCGAATAAGTTCACGGTCGCAGGGATGGGGGAAGAGTTCGCAGTCAATCTAGGACTTAACTATCAGCGTGTGGTCAATGTCGGATTAATCATCATTGCTATGATTTCTTCCTTGGTGTTGCTCACGGTTGGAATGATTCCATTCCTCGGCTTGATTATTCCTAACATCGTTTCCATCTATCGTGGGGACAATCTACGGAACAGTCTACCGCATACAGCCTTACTCGGAGCCGTATTTGTCCTAGCTTGTGATATATTAGGACGTCTTGTTATTTATCCTTATGAGTTATCTATTGGGCTTATGGTCGGGGTTATCGGCAGTGGAATATTCCTGTACTTACTCATGAGGAGAAATGCATATGCAGCAATGTAGAAGAATGTTAAGCATCCTTGCAATGATAGCACTCGTCTTGATCGGGCTGTTTATCTTCTACAAGATGAATGCGAATAACTGGGATTATGTACTTCCCAAACGAAGTAAGAATGTGCTTGCCATCATTTTGACCGGGGGAGCGATCGCTTTCTCATCCGTTGTGTTCCAAACTATAACTAATAACCGAATCTTAACTCCTAGCGTTATCGGATTAGATTCGCTCTATATGTTTATTCAGACAGTTGTTGTCTTCGTATTTGGTTCCATGCATATTACAATTATGAATAAAAACGTTAATTTTATCCTATCGGTAGGTCTCATGATTATATTTTCAAGCATTCTATTTAAAGCGTTGTTTAAAGGCGAGGGAAGGAATATCTTTTTCTTGCTTCTAGTGGGGATTATTTTTGGAACGTTCTTCTCTAGTTTATCTTCCTTTATGCAAATGCTGATTGATCCAAATGAGTTTCAGATCGTTCAGGACAAAATGTTTGCTAGTTTTAACAACGTCAACACCGATATCTTGATTCTATCTGTGATCGGAATTGCGATAGCTGGTGGGTATGTCTTTACACAGATAAAATTCCTTGATGTCATTTCCTTGGGGAGAGATCAAGCGATTAATTTAGGAATTGATTACGACCGAGTCGTTAAAAGATTGCTTATCGTGATTGCGGTGCTTGTTTCCATTTCAACCGCATTGGTTGGCCCGATTACTTTTCTGGGCTTATTGGTAGCAAATTTGGCACGTGAATATTTAAAGGTGTTTCAGCACAAGTATTTGCTGATCGGCTCTATGCTCATTAGTACCATTGCTTTAGTTGGAGGACAGTTCATCGTGGAGCGAGCCTTTCAATTCTCGACACCGCTCAGTGTCATCATCAATTTCATCGGTGGCATGTACTTCTTATATCTGCTGTTAAAGGAGAATAAAGCATGGTAGAAGTAAAAAACGTAACAAAATTCTATGGCAATAAGCCCGTTGTTGAAAATATATCGGTGACGATTGAAAAGGGAAGTATCACTTCCTTTATCGGTCCAAATGGTGCTGGAAAAAGTACATTGCTGTCCATGATAAGTCGCTTACTCAAGAAGGATGAAGGCGAAGTTTACATTGAAGGGCAAGAGATAAGCAAATGGAACAGCAAGGATTTGGCAAAAAAAATCTCGATCTTAAAGCAATCCAACCATATTAATATTCGTCTAACCGTAAAAGAATTGGTTAGCTTTGGTCGCTTTCCTTATTCGCAAGGCAATTTATCACCAGAGGATTGGAAATATGTTGAAGAAGCGATTTCGTATATGGAACTGGAAGGGATGCAGGACAAATTTTTGGATCAACTAAGTGGTGGACAAAGACAACGAGCTTACATTGCCATGGTTATTGCACAGAACACAGACTATATTTTGCTGGATGAGCCATTAAATAATTTAGATATGAAGCATTCGGTGCAAATCATGAAAACATTGAGACGTTTGGTAGCCGAATTAGGCAAGACGATCATCATTGTAATTCATGATATTAACTTTGCTTCTTGTTATTCGGATTATATTGTGGCATTAAAAGATGGCAAAGTAATCAAAGAGGGTTCTACCCAAGAAATCATTAACCCAAAAGTCTTGCAGGACTTGTATGAAATGGATTTCAATATCCAAAACATCGAAGGCAACGACATCTGTGTCTATTTCGCTTAATAAATACGGATTGTGTTAACAAGATAAGTAGCAGGTGGGAATTCAAACAGAAATGATAGGGCTGGCCTGCCGATGTAGGAAACCTTCTTCCATTCCTTTCCTAAACGTATGGATGAGGCTTACGGGTTGATTCCATGATGGGGTATTTCCCAAAAACAGGCATTCCTGTTGTCACTCAAGCAAGGGGGATTACGGGCTTACATATCAATGTAGCTTCGTAAATTGACACAGGACGCTTGGAGGAAGAAAAAGAAGGTACAAAGCAGGCGCAGAAAAGTTTTACACTTTGTTTCACTAGTTGATGGAAGAGCAGATACTTCTTAGTATGTTGTACCATCTGTTCTACATCTTGTTTTAAAAAACTTATAGAGGTGAGAATCTTGAAGAAATTAGCAATGGTATTTGCTACATTTATGTTAGCGTTGGTTACTGCAGCTTGCGGTACTAATAATGCTACGGATAAAACATCTGGTGCTCAAGCAGATGCAACAAAAGAAGCGGCTGCTCCAGCAGAAATTACTGTAAAACACGAATTGGGTGAAACAGTAGTAAAGAAAAACCCACAAAAAGTAGTTGTTTTTGACTTTGGTGCACTTGACACTATGGATGCATTGGGTGTAGAAGTAGCTGGTATTCCACAAAAAAGCCTACCTAGCTATCTAGATAAATACAAAGATGCAAAATATATCAACGTTGGTGGTTTGAAAGAACCTGACTTTGAAAAAATTCACGAAGTAAAACCTGATCTAATCATCATTTCTGGTCGTCAATCCGATCAATACGATGAGTTTAAAAAGATTGCTCCAACGATCTACATGGGTATAGATGACAAGAAGTACATGGAATCTTTCACTACAAATGTAAAAACATTAGGTCAAATCTTTGAAAAAGAAGCAAAAGCTGACGAAGAATTAGCTAAAATTGAAAAAGAAATTAAAGATCTACATGAAAAAGTAAAAGCTGACGACAAAAAAGCGTTAGTAATTCTTGCTAACGATGGCAAAGTAAGTGCTTATGGTTCTACTTCCCGTTTTGGTATCATTCATGACGTGTTTGGTTTCAAACAAGCAGATGATAAAATCGAAACTTCTACACACGGACAAAGTGTTTCTTTCGAGTATATCTTGGAGAAAAACCCAGATTATATTTTCGTAGTTGACCGTACTGCGGCTGTAGAGGGTAAATCTGCTGCGAAACAAGTAGTAGAAAACGATATCGTTAAGAAAACCAATGCGTTTAAAAATAATAAGATCATTTACCTTGACCCAGGCTACTGGTACCTATCTGGTGGCGGATTAGAGTCTGTATCTGAAATGCTAAAAGAAACAGCTTCTGTTTATAAATAAGAACTAAGAAATAATACAGGCTTACAATAGCAGCTAGTAGAGATCCCCCTTTCTACTAGCTGTTTTCTTTATTTCTGCGATTTGTATGGAATAGGTAGAGAACCTCCAATCGTTTGTGTGTTTTTTTTTGCTAGGTGAATCTGGCTGTCCTTGTTATAATAGGGGAGAGGTGAAAGCACGACATGGATCGACAAATAAGACAACTGTTACAAGAGGGCTCTACGTCTGTCTCTAATTTATTATTAAAGAATTATAAAAGGATGTCATTGGCGGACGAAGAGATGATGTTAATTATCCACCTCTTGTCATTTCAGCAAGAAGGGAATCAATTTCCCACGTTATCGCAGCTTGAGGATCGGCTTTCCATGTCTGGATTGCGTTTAATACAATTGTTACAGAAAATGATGAAGGATCAATGGATTGGCATTGATGAGAATGTTGATCAGCAAACAGGGTTCCGTTCGGAAAGCTATAATCTTTCCGTTGTCTACGATCGTTTGTTTGACTGCTTGAAACAAACCTATCAAGTACAACGTGAAGCATTTGGGGATTCCAGACGGGAAGTAGCAGCTTCCTCTCATATGGATATACCAGGCGGACCGGCTGATACGATGCTATTTTCATTAGATGAGGAGCAGCAACCAGATAGCTTGTACTCTCAATTCGAACAAATATTTGGCCGACCGCTGTCCCCTATTGAAGTAGAAACCTTACAAATTTGGGTGCAAGAGGATGGGTATGCGGAAGAGCTTATTATAGCTGCCTTACGAGAGGCACATTCTGTTGGCAAACTATTTATCCGTTATATTGACCGTATTTTGTTGGAGTGGCAACGCAACCAAGTCAACTCTGTTGAAGAGGCAAGAGAATATAGTCAGCGCTTCCGTCGCCAAGTGGCCGTAAAAGAGGGACGGTAGTAAACAATAGAAGATATTCATTTTTTGTGGAGAAAAAGATTTAATAAGAAAGCCCCTTTGCGCATCGATAAAAGGCATACAAGTAGTTTGCCTTTTATCGATGCGCAAAGGGGTTTTTGTATTCCTTGTTTATATGTAACAACGAAGGTAAGGGTTGATGAGATAGTGATACGTGTATTGAATGGGAATAACCCAGTGGGTATGCACCCATCAGCCTGTTCTGTTCATAGGATATAGAAGTAAAGGAGGGAGAGCAAATGGAAAATGGAAAGCAGGTTGAGTTGATTACTGAGGAGGTGCCGGTTGTCTTTTCGGCCATGTTTGACTTGCAAACCTCGGGGGGCCAAAGCGACTATCGTGTGATCCCTGATACTGTGTTACTGGAGGGACTGTATCAACCAGAATTGTCGAAAGAAAAAGAAGAATTACTCAAACAATGGACAGAGATGCAGAATCGCCTGAAACGATGGGAAATGGAGCGTACTATGTGGCAAGAACAGATCAAAGAGTGTCAGCACATGGTGGCTATGACGGAATCGCAAATAGGAGAAATAAAAAAACAATGGGAGATGGTGCAACTCCATAGTGAAAAATGGAGACAAAAGGTGGAGGAAGTGGTTCTTCAATGGAACAAGGAACGAGAACAAATTTATCAGATCGTGCTTGCTATTAAAAAGGAATGGGAAGCAAGCAGGGGATGAGGATTGCAATAGTAAGCCCAGGACCTTTTACTGTTCCGCCTATTCGAGGTAGTTCAGTTGAGGTGGATATTGATGAGGTGAGTAAGCGTCTGGCAAAGTCCCATGAAATCGAAATCTACACAAGGACCTGTAAAGAGTATCCAGGCTCAGAACAAGTAGGCAGAATTCAGTACATTCGGGTGCCTTATCATGGACAGAAGTCATATATTAAACAAGTGACGAATCGGATAAAAAAAAACAGGCCAGACCTAATTTTGATCGAGAATCGTCCAAGTTTTGTCCCAATATTACGCAAAGCTTGTAAAGATATACCTATCGTTCTTAATATGCATTCCCATGTATTTGCCTCACGAGGTGTTATTTCGCCTGTCCGTATGAAAAAAGTGAATAAGCAGATCGATGGACTAATTACCAACAGCAAATATTTGAGACGATATTTTATTAGGAAACATGGCATATCAGGACGTAAGATATACCCAGTTCACCTTGGGATAGATGTGGCTACCTATTCACTGTCAAAGGAAGGGCAACAGATTATTTCTGAAAAAAGGGAATCATTGGGTTTTAATCAGCATCATCGTGTGCTGATGTATGCGGGGCGTTTAATGCGCGAAAAAGGGGTACATCTGTTAATTCGCACTTTTAAACAAATCGCCAAGCGTGATCCGCAAGCACGACTTCTGATTGTGGGTGGAAAAGGTTATGGTAACAATAAGGAAAATAATTATGTGCGCCATTTAAAAAAATTAGCTAAACCAATCAAAGATAAGGTTCGTTTTGTCAATTTTATTCCTGCAAAACAGATGCCAGAGTGGTATCATATCTGTGATATTGTAGCCACTCCTTCCGTGTGGAACGAACCGTTTTGTCGGGTTAATGTAGAGGGCATGGCTGCAGGAAAGCCTATCTTAACTTCAACACGGGGAGGAATTGGGGAAGTAGTAGAACAAAACAAGACGGGTTATCTAGTGCCGCCTAACGAGTGGGTGAAAAAAATACCCGATATTTGGGAAAAAATGTGGGACACCTCCTCGTTTTTTACACCCTTTTCCTATCGTGCCATTTTACGAGCAGGTGACTTTACATGGGAGAAAACAGCTAACGAATATATGGATATTTTTTCTAAAGCTTGTCAACTACGTAAACAAAAAAGAAAGCGCCCACGAAAAAAAACGTAGGCGCTTTTTACATAGGCATTCGCCGCTATTTACAGTGTTTAGGGCCAATCACCCAAACCGTTACTATCCCTGTGCATACAGTATAGAAATCTCTATGGAACAGGGGTGAACGTCATTTGAAAGGGTTAATTTTATGCGCTGGCCGTGGCACACGATTATATCCACTTTCCTATTCACAGCCCAAGACACTCCTACCTGTAGCTAATCTACCGGTGATCCAGCATTGTTTGCAAAAGTTACTTGATATAGGTATTCGGGAAATTGGCATCGTGATCAGTCCAAATCAGTTGCAAATTCCTAACTATGTCGGGGACGGTGGAAACTGTGGCGCGGTGATTAGGTATATTGAACAGCCTGAGCCACTAGGTATTGCCCATGCTGTTTCACTAGCTAAATCCTTTATCGATGAAGATACGTTTGCTTTGTTTTTAGGGGATAACTTAATGATGGAATCCTTGCACAGTTTACATGACAGCTTCGTTACGACGAAGGCTTCGGCTGCCGTCTTATTAAGTGAGGTAGAGAAACCACAGGATTTTGGCATAGCTGAAGTACAGGGAGAGCAAATTCTGTCGATTGTAGAAAAGCCACAGGATCCCAAAAGCAATTTAGCTGTAATCGGAGCGTACTTTTTTACTCCTGCTATCTTTAATGTAATTGCTGGATTGCAACCATCCAAGCGAGGCGAGTATGAGATTACTGATGCTATTGCAGTTCTTTTGCAACAAGGAAAAAAGGTGGTACATTCTACCACGAAGCTACCTTATTCCGATGTAGGAACGATGGAGCGCTGGTTATCGGCAAATCGCTGGATGCTAGACAAATCTGTAGGGAATGAGGTGCAAGTAGGAGAGGGGAGTCTGATCGGAAATTGTAAGATGATTGGGCCAGTTATGATAGGCGAAAACTGTGTGTTGTCTAACTGCACAATTGGACCCTATGTCTGTATTCAGAATGGAGCAGAGGTAAGGAATTGCCAGAGGATTGAAAACAGTATTTTGTTGGAGGAAACGAAGTTAGTCAATCTCGATTGTTATATTCATGATAGTATCTTTGGACGCTCGTCTTATCTAGTTGGGGGAGTACCAGACGTTTTACAACAGGACACGGGGATCTTTATTATGAGTGATCATTCTACCATAACATTACCAGCAACAAGGAGAATAGAGCCTTCATGACTGATACACAAGAGATTTTGTTTACCCCCATGTTTACTGTCGTGATCCCTACCTTTAACAGATCTGATATGTTACAAAAAGCGATTAGAAGTGTTTTGAAGCAGACCAGCGATGATTGGGAAGTACTGATCATGGATGATGCATCTACGGATGATACGGAGGAGGTTGTCTCTTCCTTTTTCACCCATTCCAATATTAGATATTATCGTATGAATAAAAACTCAGGAATCTCTAAGGTTATGAATATGGCATTGTCGCTCATCCGCACACCTTATCTCATTCAATTAGATTCCGATGATTGGTTTACAAAACGAACATTGGAACGATTTAAACATGCGATTAATAAGAATCAAGAGAGCAAGGAAAAGGAAAGTTGTGCTCTTTACTACGGAAATATGAATGTTTGGCGTGTTTATCAAGGTAAATATCATAAGCGGAAGGCCATTAAACACCGTCAAATTAAAGGGAAATATGACTTCCTAAGATATGATGGTTGGATGGTCGCTCCACGTTGTTATCGTGTCAATGCCTTACAAGAAGTAGGCGGCTGGGATATCTCTGACAAATACGGTGGCAGAATTATGGAGGATCGCCGGATGATTTTACGCTTAATTGAAAAGTTTCCCGTTCAACATATAAATAAAACGTTATACAACAGAACTAAGCATCAAAATCAATTAACAGAGCCTAGATCGGTTCAAAAACGTAATTATTTACGCAAACAGACGTATGAAAGGTATTTAAAGAAATGGGGAAATGAATATCGCGCAATCTTTGGCAAGAGAGGGTGCTTTCTGGTCATTAAGCAGTTAGTGAGACGGAAAAGGAAAAGAGGTCATCGCAAATGAGGAAAAAAGCTGTGGTGACTGGATGTGCAGGATTTATCGGCTCCCATTTGACTGAGCGATTGCTGGCAGAGGATTATGAGGTGATTGGCGTAGATAGCCTGCTTTCTAACTACCCATTGTCTTATAAAGAGCGCAACATCGCGCATAGTCTTCAAGATTCGCGTTTTCATTACATCACACAACCCGTACAGGATGTTGACTGGTCTTATGTGTTAAAGGGTGTTCATTCTATTTTCCACCTGGCAGCCTTGCCTGGAGTGAGAGCGAGTTGGGGGGATGCATTTCAGGAGTATGTGAACCACAACGTGACCGCTACTCAAATCTTATTAGAAGCTAGCCTAACTCATGATACGCTGCAAAAAATTGTGCTTGCCTCCTCCTCCTCTGTTTACGGAACAATGCAAGAAGGATTATCACAAGAAACGGCTCCGCTTGTACCACTTTCTCCGTATGGTGTAACCAAAGTCTCTATGGAATACCTCATGCAAGCTTACGTTAAAGCATATCAGCTACCAGTGGTTGCCCTTCGTTATTTTACCGTTTATGGACCAAGACAGCGTCCTGACATGGCCTTTCATCGTTTCTTTCGGGCTATGATACAGAAGGATCCCATACAAATTTACGGGGATGGTAGTCAAAGCCGTAACTTTAGCTACGTACATGATGTGGTGGAAGCCAATCTGTTGGCGAGTGAGTACGGGCAAGCGGGCGAGATTTATAACATCGGTGGAGAACGAGAAATTAGCTTGTTGGAGGCCGTGTCGCTAATGGCAAAAATCTTGCGAGTGAAGCCAGATATTACCTTCACAATGGCGGAAAAAGGTGATTCGAGGCGTACCTGTGCCGATATTTCCCTAGCAGCTCAACAGATTGGCTATCGTCCGCATACCTCACTGGAACAGGGGCTATACCAGCAATTTCAGGATATAAAGAAGCTGTATCAAGGAGGATGAAAGTATGCATCGCGTCCTTTTGTATCGGCGAATGTATCTCCCAAGAAGTGAAACCTTCATCTATGAACAACTGATTGGACACACACATATAGAACCATTGGTGGTTACCCGGCGTAACCCTATTAATGTGGATCAATTTCCTTATCAGTCAATCTATGTGAAAAAGAAGCTTACTACTCTCCATCATTGGGTGAAGAAAAAACAGATCAAGGTATTGCATGCTAGATTTGGAACAGGTGGATTAGAATTAGTACCTGTTGCCAAACGCTCCAAATTACCTTTGCTTGTCTCCTTTCATGGAACGGACGTATCACGTCGTCCCAACGTTGATCCTGCATATTGCCGCCGATTAAAAAAGCTGTTTCAAAAAGGAAAAGCGTTTACAGTAGTAAGTAAGCACATGAAAAAAAAATTAATCAGATTGGGTTGTCCGAAACACAAAATAACGTTGTTGCGTTCAGGTATCGACCTCAAAAAGTTTACCTATCAAGCTACGCAACCAGTTTGGAATGATGCCTATGGATTTTTAAGTGTTGGTCGACTGGTGGAGAAAAAGGGTATGGATACTCTCATTCGCGCTTTTCGATATGTTCACAAAGCTTACCCAAAAGCCACTTTGACAATTGTTGGAGAAGGGGACCAACAAAAGAAACTGAAAAAACTAATCAGACGCTACAAGTTGCTTGAATGTGTGAAATTAAAAGGTGGTGTCAGCCATCTAGAAGTGGCTGAGGAATTGGCTCGTTGTCATATGTTTGTGCTCGCTTGCAAAACGGCGAAGGATGGCAATCAAGAAGGGATTCCTAATGTGTTGATGGAAGCCATGGCAACAGGAAGACCAGTTATCTCCACATATCACGCTGGTATTCCAGAGCTGGTGAAGCATGGAGTAAGCGGATTACTGGCGCCCGAGAAATCACCTTATAAACTCGCAGCCATGATGATTCGCATGATCAAGGAAGAGCAGCGATGGACAGAATATACCTTGAATGCACGAGTGAAAGTTGAAAAACAACATGATATTAACAAACAACGCAAAATTTTGGAAAATTTATATGTACGACTTATTAAGAAGAACAAAAGACGGTAAACAACCAAGAAACATGAATATCACCAAATCATGGCGGAGGTGTCAGCATGAAAGTAGCCGTCATTGGAACTGGATATGTAGGAGTTACAACAGGGGTTGCATTAGCGATGGCGGGACATAAAGTGTTGGGGGTGGATATAGACGAAGAAAAGATACGTCTGTTGCAAACTGGCAGGTCACCCATTTATGAACCGGGTTTAGATGAAGCGCTGATAAATGTGATAACTAGAGGAACGTTAGGCTTTACCACTGATCTAACAGAGGCACTCCTCCAAGCACAGGTTATTTTTATATGTGTAGGCACCCCTTCCGATCAGGAGGGAAGGGCTGATTTACGCGTTTTTAAAGAGGTAATAGATCAAGTGCACCTCATGCTTACGTGCGATGAGACAGAGCGTGTATTGGTCATTAAGAGTACGGTACCTGTAGGAAGTAATGATCAAGTGGCCCAGCTTTTTACAGATTGCCCACAGATACACATCGTATCCAACCCAGAATTTCTGCGGGAAGGCAGTGCTTTGCAAGATTCGTTAGAGCCATCCCGCATCGTAATGGGGGCCTCTTCTGCAAAAGCGTTCGAGATACTAGAAGAACTATACGTTAATATTCATGCACCACGGATTAAAACGAGTCGCTTAAATGCAGAAATGATAAAATATGCTTCAAATGCATTTTTATCTGTGCGAATTTCTTTTATGAACGAACTAGCACGGCTTAGTGATAAACTTGGAACGGATATTTCGATCATCGCTAATGGTATGGGTCTTGATTCGAGGATTGGTCCTGAATTTTTACGGGCAGGTTTGGGATATGGGGGGTCTTGTTTCCCAAAAGATACATCCGCCTTGCTATCAATGGCTAAAGAATGGAATGAGCCGCTAACTATCTTGTACCAAGTTACCAAAGTGAACGAGCGACAGCCTGCTTGGTTTTTGCATAAAGTAGAACAGCGTTTGGGAGGACTTGCGCAAAAGCGAATTGCTTTATTAGGTTTATCCTTTAAACCAGATACGGATGATATCCGGGAAGCTCCTGCCCAAAAACTGCTGACTATCTTACAAAATAAAGAAGCGATTATCACCGCTTATGATCCAGTTGCTATGCCGCACATGCAACGAGTGTTCTCTCCCGAACGGGTAACGTATACCAGATCTGCTTATGAGGCAGTGAGCGGAGCGGATGCGGTCATCCTTTGCACAGAATGGAAGGAGTTTCTCCAATTAGATTTTGAACGTGTGCACCGAATTATGAATCAACCATTGATCTTTGATGGTCGTAATGCATTACCACATCATGATTTGAGACAGATTGGGTTTGAGTATGTTGGAATTGGAAATGGAATGGAAAGCCTGGCGTAGAAGCCAGGTTTTTTCTATACGTAAGCAAATTTTTTTCGCGAATCCCCTTTTGCCAACAAGCGGGTGTAGAAGTTCTCAAACAATTGAATCGAATCCCCGCTTGGTGTACGATGGGGAATAGTACCAGTTTTTCTGATGGCTCTGTCTATTTTCCATAAAAAGGAGTGTATCAATGTGAACAAGACCAAAACATTACCCAAACGAAACGAAGTACCGGATCAATTCAAATGGAAGTTGGAAGATATATATGCTACCAACAGTGATTGGGAAAAAGATGCAGAGCTAGCAAAAACCTTGATCCAAAAAGCACAAAGCTTCAAGGGGAAATTGGCTGATTCTGGGAAACAATTGTTGGAAGCGTTGACGTTAATGGATGAGCTGTCCCAAGTGATAGAAAAAATTTACGTGTACGCTCGTATGAGAAGAGATGAAGATAACGGAAATTCTACATACCAGGCTTTAACTGATCGTGCTACTTCACTATCTACACAAGTCTCCAGTGCGCTTGCGTATATTCAACCAGAAATTTTAGCAATTGAAGATGATCGTCTTGAGGCCTTGCTTAATGAAGAGAGTGGTTTGGATCAGTACAGAAGGTTTTTAGAAGATGAGATCATTCGTTATAAACCACATACGTTGTCAGCTGAGGAAGAAGTCTTGCTAGCTGAGATGCGTGAGATTTCCGGTGCTCCAGCAAACATTTTCACCATGTTAAACAATGCGGATATTAAATTCCCTATGGTTACTGATGAAAATGGAGAAGAGGTTGAGCTGACAAAGGGTCGTTACTCGCAGTATATGGAGAGTAAAGACCGACGTTTACGCCACGATGCGTTTAAAGCTATGTATGAAACATACCGAAATCATAAAAATACAATTGCAGCAACGCTAATTGCAAGCGTGAAACGCGATGTGTTTTATGCGCGTACCCGCAAGCATTCATCTGCGCTACAAGCCTCTCTATTTAATGATAATGTAGACCAATCTGTCTACGATAACCTAATTGCTACGATTCATACAAATTTGCCTGAACTGCAACGTTATCTGGATCTACGCAAAAAAATGTTGGATGTAGATGAGCTGCACATGTATGACTTATATGTTCCGATTGTAGCGGAAGCCAATATGAAAATTCCGTATGAAGAGGCAGTAAAAACGGTGGAAGACTCACTAGCCCCGCTTGGTGAGGCGTATGGAAAAGTATTGCATGAAGGCTTCACTTCCGGTTGGGTAGACGTATATGAAAACCAAGGAAAAACGAGTGGGGCATATTCGTGGGGAACATATTCCGTTCATCCATATGTATTGATGAATTACCAAGATAACTTAAATAACATGTTTACGTTAGCTCATGAAATGGGTCATGCGTTACACAGCTATTATTCACATGAAAAACAGCCATACACGTATTCGCAATATCAAATCTTTGTAGCAGAAGTAGCTTCTACATTAAATGAAGCACTATTAATGCAACATATGCTTGCGCAAACAACGGAAAAAGAAAAACGCATGTATCTGCTTAACTACTACTTGGAGCAGTTTAGAGCGACTGTTTTCCGTCAGACCATGTTTGCCGAGTTCGAAAAAATGATTCATGCCACCATTGAAGAAGGGCAAGCGTTGACGGTAGACTCTCTCTCCAGCATGTATCGTGAGTTGAATGTGAAATACTTCGGAGACTCTGTCGTGATCGACGAAGATATTGATCTGGAATGGGCTCGAATTCCCCATTTCTATAACAATTTCTACGTGTACAAATATGCAACCGGATTTTCGGCTGCAACCTCGCTTTCCAAACAAATCTTGGAGGAAGGTGAGCCAGCTGTCGAGCGCTATTTGAACTTCCTAGCGAGTGGCGGTTCCGATTACCCTATTGAATTGTTGAAAAAAGCGGGAGTGGATATGGCAAAACCGGAGCCGATTGAAGAAGCAATGGCTGTCTTTAAAGGCTTGCTAGATGAATTGGAGCAATTGGTTTTATCTAAATAGAAGGTACAAATAAAACTCACAAAAATGAGGGTGTGTAACCCTCTTTTTTGTTTGGAAACTATTACAGCTCGCATACAGAAAAAAGAGCTCTAATCAAGTAAGAATGCCTGTGTGTCAACACTTAGGTTGTGTGTCCGTTTCTTGAAGAGTAAGAAGACTCTTGGGTAACAGCAATGTTTTCTGTTACAATAATAAGTAAGAAATCGCTTACGTAGACACCCCTTACAAACGCTTTCTTAAAACTGTAATGTGGGAGATGCGTATAATTGGGATGCCTAACAAAAGATAGAGAGAGGCTTCCTTTAGTACGAATAATAGGAGGAGTAAACCATGACTGTTGGTCAAACACAAAAAATCATGAATGTGAATATTGTCACAGAACAAGGCATTCTGGAACAGGCCATTCTCCTTATGAAAAATGGAAAAATTATTTATGTAGGACCTGAAAATGGACAAGAAGCAGAGCATGTATATGATGGAAAAGGTGCCACATTAGCGCCAGGGTTTATTGATTTACACGTACACGGTGGTGCGGGTTTTGACTTTATGGATGGCACACAGGAAGCTGTTGACGGTATTTGTAGCTTCCATGCTAAACACGGTACCACTGGCTTATTAGCCACTACGATGACAGCACCCATCGAACGTAATCTTGAGATACTGGAATTTTACTCCAATCTAATGGAGAACAAAGGTGCTAAAGTAGTTGGCGTTCATATGGAAGGACCTTTTATAAATCCAGTCTTAAAAGGTGCGCAAAATGGAGATTGGATTGAGCCCCCAACTCTTGCTAATATGCAACGAGTCTTCGCTGTTGCCCGTCCTGGACTAGTGAAGCTCATGACTCTAGCGCCTGAACTAGTCACGGAAGATGAGGTTTTTGAGCTATTACGCGAACAGAAGGTTGTGGCCTCTGTTGGTCATTCCGAACAAAATTATGATGGAGCATGCCAATGCTTACGTAAAGGAGTAAATCATGCAACCCATCTGGGGAATGCAATGAAAGGCTTGCATCATCGTGATGTAGGTATTATCGGGTTAGCCATGCAAAATCCTGAAATGACGTTTGACTTTATCTGTGATGGTATTCACTTATCCTCGAATTTCATCCGTATTTTGGCAAAAGCTTGCGAATTACATCAGATGATGTTAATTACTGATGCGATGCGCGCGGCAGGCCTAGAGGATGGCGAATATGATCTGGGTGGACAGGCCGTGACCGTACACGGTAATGAAGCGCGTCTTGCCGATGGGACATTAGCGGGTAGTGTTCTTACATTGGATAAAGCACTGTCTAACTTTATGCAGTTTACAAAGATTCCTTTGGAAAAAGCGATTTACTTGCTAACGATGAACCAAGCAAAAAAATTGGGAATCAGTGATACGAAAGGTAGCATCAAAGTAAACAAAGATGCTGACCTTGTACTATTATCCAGTGAGTACCAGGTTTTGGCAACGTGGGTAGAAGGTAAAATTGTATTTGAAAAGGCGGCGAACTAGATGATGCAGGTAAAAATATTCGAGGATTATGACAAACTAAGCCGTTATGCAGCGGATATTTTTTTAGAGCAGATTGAGAAAAAATCGGATGCCGTTCTTGGTTTGGCTACGGGGGGAACACCTGAAGGATTTTATAAACACCTGATTACCAGTTACCAAAACGAGAAGTTGGATTTCTCTACCTTACGTACGTTTAATCTAGACGAATATTATCCGATCAAGCGTGAGCATCCACAAAGTTATTGGACATTCATGAACGATCGTCTATTTGCCTATGTAAATATACCAAATAAAAATATTCACCTTCCTAATGGCGAAACCACCAATGTGGATGCTGAATGCAACCGATACGAAGAAGAAATTGGATCTATTGGGGGAGTAGACATTCAGATTTTAGGAATTGGGGAAAATGGTCATATCGGATTTAATGAACCAGGAGCTTCCTTTGATTCACGTACTCGTATGGTAGAGCTGGCAAAGAACACCATTCAAGCTAACTCTCGCTATTTCGATAGTGAGGAGGATGTGCCACGCCATGCTATTACGATGGGGATTGCTAGCATTATGCAAAGTAAAAAGATCGTAATTATAGCAGCTGGCGTGAAAAAGGCAGAAGCAGTGGCGAAAGCGATCCAAGGTGAAGTAACAGAAGAGCTACCTGCTTCTATTTTACAAAAGCATCCTGATGTAATCCTCCTATTGGATAAGGAAGCGGCATCCTTGTTGCAATCATAAATAATAAGTAACTCAGAAAAGACTGTCTATATCGAGTAGACAGTCTTTTTCTATGTATAAATAGGTGAGTTATAGACGTGTTTATGCTCAAAGAGCGAAGGGGATTTGTGTTTTTTATAAATATAGTTAGTTCATTTTGCTTTTTTTACCATATAAGGTTACAAAGGTTTTTTTTGTATAAATTTATATTTTACTATATTTTCCTTATGATTGCAATCTCCGCCTTAAGTTGGATACAAGTTCCACCTGCTGGCCGTTCTGCTATTTCTGAAAATTAGAGACAATAAAATAAAAAGGAAAGAGCTGGGAGGAACAGTGGTGAGACGTGTTGTCGTATTGGTTTTGGGCGCCTCAATGTTGATAGTTAGTGGTTGCACGGGGAATGTGGAGCCAGTAGCGAGTGTACAAGAGGCAAAAAGTAATAAATGGGTAGAAACCTATAAGATTGAACAGTCACCAAAGTCAACTTTGTTAGGCTATTCAGGAGTAGTTGAAGCAAATAAACAGGTAACGCTTGGCTTTGGCAGTTCAGGTAAAATTGCACAACTTATTTCAGAGAAAGGGACTAATGTACAACAGGGTCAGGTATTGGCCTCTTTGGATGCGAAAGTATATCAGGTAGCTGCACAGGCTGCCGCGGGGCAAGTACAATCAGCAGCAGTAGCCGCTCAAGAAACACGGAAAGGAGCCTCTCAAGAAGCACTAGCCCAGCAAAAAATAAAATTGGATCGAGAACAACAAAATGCTACGGAGGCAAAAAAGGCTGCCAAGCAAGGGGAGGCTTTGTTTCAAGGTGGTGCGCTTTCAAAAAATGATTATGAAGCTCTTCTTCTCCAAGTAAAGCAAGCAGAGATGAGCGTGAAAAATGAACAGATTGCACTACAGGAGCTACAAAGAGGAGCAAATCCAGATCAATTAGCTCGGGCAAGTGCTGCAATAACACTAGCAAACAGTGAGGCTGTACGAGCGCAGGAGAGTTTGCAACAAACGAAAATCATTGCCCCGTTTTCTGGAACGATAGTAGCAGTGAATGAACAGGTAGGTAAGGTTGTAGCCGGCGGACAGAGCGTGATTGAGTTAGTTGATTTGAAAGCGGTTAAGGTAGCCTTGTCCGTTGCAAGTGATGAAGTTGGATTTTTTACAGAGGGTAAGCAGGTAGAAGTACAGGGTGCTACTGGTGTAGTGAACAAAGGTACCATCCAGTTTGTTTCACCCGTGATCGAGCCTGCAAACGGTAAATATCGCGTTGAAATTAGCATGGCTAATCCGGAGCAAAAATGGCGAGGCGGCATGGTGGCAAACGTACTAGTACCACGTCCGTTGCAAGGAATTTTATTGCCTTTGGAATGTGTGGGACTTACGAATGAAACCCATTTTGTTATGAAAGTAGAAGATGGCATAGTGAAAAAACATCCCGTCCAAGTTGGTCAGATCATTAATGAAAAAATTGAAATTCTAGAAGGTGTCTCTGTAGGGGAACAAGTGGTGAAAAGTGGTATTACCTATATCGTTGACGGTGAAAAAGTAGCGGTGAAGGGAGTAAAACCATGAGTAAACTCTTATCGTTCTTCCTACAACGAAAGCTTATTGTATATCTCTTGACCATGATGATTTTATTCGCAGGTTTTGCTTCCCTTTCTTCCTTTAAAGTGTTTCTCGTTCCAAAAACGAACCTACCTTGGATTATTGCCAATATTTCTGGCGGTTCCCTTCCCCCGAAGAGATGGAAAAAAAAGTAGCAGAGCGAGTAGAAAAAGAAGTAAAGGGCATGGAGGAAGTAAAAGATTATTATTCATCCTCTTCTAGTGGAAACGTTCAAATTACTTTGGTAGCTAAGGAAGGTAAAGGAGAAGTTGCTAAACAGAAGCTGGAGAGCATTATCAACCGAGAGCGGACTAGTTTTCCTAAAGAAGTAGAACATAGTAACATCTACCAAGCCAATTATGGTGATGAAACCCTCATGATGTTGGCTCTAACAGGAAATGATCCTCAATCGCTATACACTTATGCTCAAGATACGCTAAAGGAGCGAATAGAGGCGGTATCTGGTGTAAAAGAAGTAGAGATTAGCAAAGGAAGCTTTGAAAATAAAATAGCAATTACCTTATTACCAGAGCGTCTCTCTGCTTATCAGGTGACACCAATACAGATTTATCAGGAACTACAAAAACAAAATTGGAAACAAGCACTAGGGACACTTGATAATGCAGGCTATCAGACGGTAATCGAATTGGATAAGACCCTACATCATGTAGAGGAATTAAAATCTGTAATAATCCCAACACCAAGAGGGATGACACCTCTCAGTCAATTGGCAACCGTTAAAGATTTACGTGGTAGCGAAAGTGATCAATCGCTTGCTATCTATAAAGGAAAACCTTATATTGGTTTATCAATAAAACGTACAGAAGGTAGCGAAATCATACCAACTCAAACAAAGGTAGAACAAGTTATCACACAAATTAATCAGGAAGCAAACGGAAATTATCAACTAACACCTATATTTGAGGCAGCCTCTTTTATTGATCATTCTATCAATAATTTGAGTAGGGATGTCATGATCGGCGGAGCACTGGCTATTTTGGTATTATTCGTCTTTTTACGTAACTGGCGGGTGACTATGGTAATTGCTACAATGTTACCACTCTCTATTTTAATGACATTTATTGCTTTGAAAGTGTTTGGTTATAATTTCGATATGGTAACCCTCATATCTCTTAGTTTATCGGTTGGTTTAATTGTTGATGCAGCAATCGTGGTTTTGGAGAGTATTTATCATTACCGCGAGCAAGGGAAAGCATTGCGAGAGTCGATTATGCTAGGTACTAAGGAGGTACTTACACCTGTATTGTCATCGCAGATCACCATGGTAGTTGTATTCTTACCTTTGGTGCTGGCGGGTTTTGATGAATCGCTGACACCAATTTTCACTACTATTGCTTTTACTGTGACAGCAGCTATTGTATCAGCTACGATTGTCTCACTTTTCTTTGTCCCGATTTTCTCAGATAGCTTCTTAAAAAAAGATAAGCCAAAAGTGAGTGGAGAAGATCACAAAGGTAATGTAATGGTACGATGGTTCGACCGTGTCCTGCACCTTTGTTTACGTCGGCGTTTTGTTACGCTTGGTCTCGCTTTTCTCATGTTTTGCAGTATCTTTGTGCTGGCTCCGCAGGTTAAGACCAACTTGGGTATTGATGTGAATGAGAACTTCATCTTTGCGGATATTACGTTGCCGCATGGAACCTCTTTAGAAGGTGCCAAACAGGTTATTACCCAAACCGAAGAAAAATTAGCTACGATAAAAGAAGTAAAGGATGCTTATATCGGTGGTGACCTGAGACGCTTACAGTTACAAATTGCTTTATTGCCAAGAGCTGAGCGTTCCTTGGGTAAAGAAGAAATTAGTCAACAAGTAATGGAAAAAGCTAAGGAAGTAACCGGTGTAGAACGCTTTTCCTTCAGCACAGATAGTCCAGATGGTGGGGCAGTTACCGTCGAGGTAGAGATTACAGGAAAGGATTTAGAAAAAGCCAAAGAACTAAGCGAGCAAGTATCCACAATGCTAGTTGGCATCGAGGGTATCTCGAGTGTTCGAAATGATTTTAGTGAAGGAAAAGAAAAGATTACACTGTTACCTAAAAAGGAAGCAATGAATCGCTTAAACGTTGACGAACAGGTGCTAGCCCAGCATTTATCTAGTATGATGGGCGAGCAAAAGGTGGTTGAAATTACGACGGACGGAACAGACGTAGATGTGGTAGCTCGATTCCCAGAACAAGATATGAAGCATCCCGAGCAACTAAAGAAAATGCTGATTCCTACGCAAAATCAAACGATGATCCCGCTTTTAGATGTCGTTGAATGGAAATATGGAAAGACTCCTCAGCAAATCAATCACCGCAATGGCGAGCGAGTAATCAAAGTGTCTGCTGACCTCGTTGGGGTTGATCCGGGAAATGCCACACGTATGCTGCAAACGAAGCTAGACCAACTGGTGGTACCAGCAGGCTTGCAAGCGGAGTTAGCTGGTAGCCTTAAAAATCAGGAAAACAATATGTCTAGTGCCTTGTTTGTTTTTCTAGGTGCCATTGCATGCATCTATCTGATTATGGTTGCCCAATTTGGTCGTTTGTCGCATCCCTTTATCATTATGCTTACACTTCCAATGGCAGGTGTAGGTGTTGTTGCTGGTCTAGTTTTGACACAACGCATGATGACAGCGATGTCCATCATTGGCGTAATTATGCTAATTGGAATTGTCGTCTCCAATGCGATCCTCTTAATTGACCGGATTAACTTGCTTAGAAAACGTGGAATGCCGTTGAAAGAAGCCATTATCCAAGGAACTCATGACCGTGTACGCCCCGTACTTATGACGAAAATTACAGCAATCCTCGGTATGGTACCAATGGCTCTGGCATTTGGAGACGGGGCTAGTTTAGAAGCGCCTCTAGCAACCGTAGTTATTGCTGGACTCGTCTTCCACACGCTGGTCACACTGGTTCTAGTACCAGTGCTGTATTCCGTGTTCGAAGGAATGCGTGATTGGTGGGACAAAAAAAGTGAGAAACGTATGCAAAAGCGATTGAAAAGATCAATACTGGAAACTACGGAAGGACAGCAGTAGAAGAAAAATAGGTATTTGAGATAAACGTGGAATTTAACAGAAAGAAGGGCTGTTTCAACGTCATTAATGGCGATGGGTAGCCCTTCTTATCTGTAAAAGTCATTCCAAAGATTGACGATTGAAATCACATAGTAGATTTGTTTACTAATATCCTCTAAAATATGGAAAAGAGAGAGGGGAATTACATGACAAACGTATTTGCTTTACATATATCTACAGAACTAGCGGAGGATACATTTAATCATCTACTACACCATGTTTCCCCAGAGAAACGTGAAAAAATCATTCGATTCCGAAGACGAGAAGATGCTTACAGAGGGCTCCTTGCTGATTTGCTAGTACGTTATATTTTAAGTAAATATCACCATATTCCTAAAGAAGAGATTCTATTCAAACACAATGAGTACGGTAAACCCTACTTACCTAATCATACCACCTGTTATGTTAACTTGTCTCATTCTGGTGAATGGGTGGTGTGTGGAACAGGTAGTATGCTTGTGGGAATTGATGTTGAACAGCAAAAGCCTATTGATCTTGAGATTGCGAAGAATTACTTTTCCAAGCAAGAATATATGGATTTACTGGCGAAATCAGAAGGAGAAGAACAACTGTCGTATTTTTATGACCTCTGGACATTGAAAGAGAGCTACATAAAAGCTGTCGGGAAAGGGCTGTCCATTCCACTTTCTTCTTTTTCTGTTAGAAAGAATGAGAATAATACTATAGATTTTAGTGAAGAGACACCGTCTAGGACCAATTGGTTTTTTAAACAGTATCAACTAGCATCCCACTATCCGTTGTCTGTGTGTAGTGCAAGTAATCTGTTTGCAGAAGAGATTGTTATGATTCGAATGGACGAGTTGATTCAATATTTTTAATTCAGAATATAAGATAGAATATAATCAGTAACGAATAGGAGGAATTGATATGTACCTAGCCTTGTTGCATGAGGGTCCATCTGGTATAAAAGGGGTAAAAATAGCAGAACGAGTGAAACGAACATTGGCAACTGATGAAGTGCTCGTTCGGTTAAAAGCATCTGGTTTAAATCGACGGGATTTGCTCAATATCATGTGGCGAAGTGAACAAGATGCCCCACTCGTTCTTGGTTCTGATGGTGCTGGGATAATTGAGGAAGTTGGCAGTGGTGTGAAGGAATGGCATGTAGGTGATGAAGTGATCTTACATGCAGGAGTGAACTGGATAACAAAAAGTGACGCACCTCCTGCTACCTTCGAAATCTTAGGTTCTTCCTTTGATGGAACACATGCTCAGTATATCGTCATTCCTGCTTCCCTACTTGTAAAAAAACCTGCTTATTTAACGTGGGAAGAAGCTGGGGTTCTATCTGTTGCTGCACTGACAGCCTATCGCGCATTGCGTACAAAAGGACGGGCAAAAAAAGGCGATACGGTGTTGATTCCTGGCATTGGTAGTGGAGTAGCTACCTTTCTACTTCAGATGAGCAAGGCGCTAGGATGTCGTGTCATTGTTACTTCACGGTGCAAAGCTAAACAAAAACGGGCTATGGAACTAGGAGCTGATGTAGCGATTGATACCGCAGTGGATTGGAACGAAGCATTACAGGGTGAGAAGGTTGATATCGTGATTGATAGTGTGGGTCCTGCCACGTTCCAACAATCATTAAGCCAGCTACGCCCAGGAGGCACGTGCGTTACATTTGGCGCCACTACAGGGGATAACGTAGAATTTAATCTGAGAAGCTTTTTCTACAGCCAGTGTAACATTCTAGGAACTACTCTAGGCAGTAAAGAAGAATTTATGGAAATGCTCGTTTTTATGCAACAACATCAAATTCACCCGGTCATAGATCACGTGTATGATTTAGAACAAGGTAGAGTAGCCCTTGAACGACTACAGGATTCTGAACAATTTGGCAAAATCGTATTACGTCGAAGTGATGCTGCGGCAGATGGGACAGGCTGATTTTAGCGGTACGAGTAAGTAACCTAGAATTTAATAAAATGGTTGGAATCTTTTGACCGTTACAGTTTTCTACAAGAATTACTTCTAACTCTCTTCGCTCTCGCGTATGCATGTACAAATAGGGCGGAAAGGGAGAGTTACGAATGAGAGTATTTGTAATTAGTTTGCGCAAGCTGCTATATGGCTCTGCTGTAGGGGTTGGCTTGGTACTTGCCGTAGTACTGGTGATATGGAAAGATCCATTACATGTTGCAACCCTGTTCCAATTTGATCGGGAAAGCATGGAGACAACAGCAAAAGTAGCAGACAACCCGTTTGCCTCCGAAAAACCTCAGGTGACTATGGATGTACAGGTAGAGGATAATCAGGTAGCTGTCAATCTCATCACTACCGGCTTTATTTTTACAGAAGAACAGTCTAATGCAGAACAGAAGCTGGAGATCATGCATGGGAAGGGACATGCCCATCTGTATGTGGATGGAAAAATGATTCAGAAGATTTATGATCCCCAATTCACTATTAAGAACTTACCAAAAGGGGAGCATGAGCTAAAGATAGAGTTAGCTTATCCGAATCATTTACCTTACAAGGTAGAAACAGTTAAAATTTTACAAATTAAATAGATTGAGAAAAGAAGCACCTCGATCATTTTTACCTAATCGGGGGCTTTTTCCTATATAAAAACATCTTTCTGTATGAATATGTAGCAGGAAAATCTATATTTAAATGGAATATTCTGATTAATACAACAGGGAGGTTTGATAAAATGGCTGATCTACGTTCCATTACAATGGGGGATTTATTAGATGAAACAGTAGGCAAGTTTCCTGACAAGCAAGCCATTATTTATCAAGAGATAGGTCTTACCTATACATATCGGGAGTTTCAGCATGTATGTAATCAACTGGCCAGAGGATTCATGGCCTTGGGGATACAGCCCGGCGAGCATATAGCAATATGGGCTAACAATGTTCCTGAGTGGGTACTAACTCAATTTGCCACAGCTAAAATGGGAGGTGTGCTTGTGACAGTTAATACAAGCTACCGAACACATGAGCTGGAATATTTATTACGGCAATCAGATGCTACTACCTTACTAGTAATTGATCAGCTTAAGGAAGTTTCCTATGTAGACATGTTGCATGAAATTTGCCCGGAATTACAACAAGCCCTACCAGGTGAACTGCAAGCTGAGCGTCTTCCTCATTTACGTCGGGTAATCTATATAGGAGAAAAACGTCAGCCAGGCATGTATTTATTTACAGACCTATATCAATTGGCTGAACAGGTGACTGAAGCAGAACAGATAGATCGACAGAAAACTCTTCAGCCCGATCAGGTGGTCAATATGCAGTATACATCTGGTACAACCGGCTTTCCTAAAGGTGTCATGCTTAGCCATTACAATATCATCAACAATGCTATTCAAGTGGCTAGTTGTCAAAATTTGAGTCAACAAGATCGGGTATGCATTCCTGTTCCATTTTTTCATTGCTTTGGATGTGTAATGGGGACATTAGCTTGTGTGGCAACGGGAGCTGCGATGGTTCCAGTTATTACGTTTCAGTCAAAAGTAGTCTTGGAGGTTGTTTCTAAGGAGAGGTGTACAGCTCTTTATGGGGTGCCAACCATGTTTATTGCTGAGCTGAATGAACCAGCTTTTACACAGTATGACCTGAGCTCACTACGAACTGGAATCATGGCTGGTTCGCCTTGTCCAGAAGAAGTGATGAAGAATGTAGTAGATAAAATGGGTATGCGTGACATTACCATCGCATATGGACAGACGGAATCTTCTCCGGTTGTGACTCAGACTAGAGTAGATGATAGCATCGAGCGTCGCGTATCAACAGTCGGTCGTAAGCATGATCTAGTGGAAATGATGCTAATGAATCCTAGCACAGGGGAAGAAGTGGCTATCGGTGAACAGGGTGAACTTTGTACGCGAGGCTACCAGGTTATGAAAGGGTACTATAATATGCCAGAACAGACAGCAAAGGCGATAGACTCAGAGGGCTGGCTCCATACAGGAGACTTGGCTACTGTTGACGAAGATGGATATTATCGGATCACTGGACGCCTGAAAGATATGATCATTCGCGGGGGAGAGAATATTTATCCGCGTGAGATTGAAGAGTTTTTGTATACTCATCCCAAAGTTCTGGATGTACAAGTTATCGGAGTTCCCGACCCACTCTATGGCGAGCAAGTATTGGCATGCGTTAAAGCACGCGAGGGAGAGAGTTTGTCATCTGATGAGTTAAAAGACTTTTGTCAGGGAAAAATTGCTCGCTATAAGATTCCGTACTATCTACAAATCGTTCATGAATACCCGATGACAGCCTCTGGTAAAATTCAAAAATATAAACTCCGCGAGCAAGCCATTGAACTCTACGGATTGGATCAGTCAGCAGCATCTAGTGAGTAACTTGACGGAACAAACAGCTGTGCGTGCACAGAAAAGGAGTATACCTTATGAATTATGACAGTTTGTTTGAACATTTCATTGTCCAATCACAAACAAAGTTTAGCGGATGGGATTTTTCATTTGTACACGGTACAGGACGGATCACGACAGAACCTGTCCCTTGGTCTTATGCGAGCAAAATTATTCCATTGATGGCTCAGGCAGATAGTATGCTAGATATGGGTACAGGAGGAGGGGAATTGTTATCTCAGTTGGTACCTTTACCTCCGTTTACTTGTGCGACAGAAGCATATGGGCCAAACGTAACCATAGCTCAGACACGATTAGAACCGATTGGGGTAAAGGTATGTCCCCTTGTAGATGATGCCGTTTTGCCGTTTGAAGACAAACGATTTTCGTTGATCATTAACAAGCATGAAGCGTTTCAGCCTAGCGAGGTGCGACGCATCTTACGCGATGGAGGTCAGTTTATCACTCAACAGGTGGGAGGGGAAGATTGTCAAGAATTGAACCAGTTACTGGGGATGCCAAAAGGGGAATACCACGACTGGAATCTGAGAAAAGCGGTGCTAGAATTAGAAGAGTCAGGATTTTCGATTTTGGATCAAAAAGAGTATTTTCCATTCCAACGCTTTCATGATATTGGTGCTCTCATTTATTATGTAAAAGCAATTCCATGGCAGTTCCAAGACTTTTCGGTTGATGCATACCGAGATGAATTGTATCGCCTTCATTTAAAAATTCAGGAAAAAGGTTATGTAGAGGTAAAATCACACCGCTTTATTATCTGTGCGGTGGCTCCATTTTTCCGGTATCCCTTTTAATAGCAAGGACTAGTTAGATAAGAAAACCGTTTGCGACAGTTATTGAGATTGAAAAGACCATTGCTTCGGTTGAGAAGAGATGGCCTTTTCGCCTTTTTTCATTTTTCTAATAACCCGAGTTACAACTCGTTACCGCACTACCATCTTTTTTTCATAAGCCATGATCTTGTCTTCCTGCTGTAGAGTAATCCCAATGTCATCCAACCCATTTAACAAACAGTACCTGCGATAACTATCCACTTCAAATGGATAGGAGAGGCCATTGCCATCTTCTATAACCTGACGTTCCAGATCAATTGTCAATGTATACCCCTCAGTAGCTTCGGTGCGTGTAAACAATTCATCTACTTGTTCTTCAGTGAGTTTGATTGGCAAAATTCCATTCTTAAAACAGTTGTTATAGAAGATATCGGCAAAGGATGGAGCAATTACTACTCGGAATCCAAAATCTAATAAAGCCCAAGGCGCATGTTCACGTGAGGAACCACAGCCAAAGTTATTACGTGCAAGCAAAATAGTAGCTCCCTCATAGCGTGGCTGATGAAGGACGAATGAATCGATCCGCTTTCCTTCGATGGTATAGCGCCATTCATAGAACAAGAATTGTCCAAAGCCTGTGCGTTCAATTCGTTTCAAAAATTGTTTCGGGATAATAGCATCCGTATCGATATTGGCGCGATCGACGGGGGCGGCCAAGCCAGTTACTTTTACAAACGGTTCCATAGAGATTGCCTCCTTTAAATGTAGGGGTAGGGCACATGCCATTTTTTCATTGATTACATGCTTCGAATTACATGCATACTCAGCAAAAGGCTATCTTAAACGTTGAAACGCTGAAGTCTTCTCACGTATACTTACACCACCGCAGGGGCATTCAGCCACTCACGGACATCAACAAATTTACCTGCGACTGCAGCGGCAACAGCCATTTCAGGACTAACTAGATGAGTGCGTCCATCACGACCTTGACGTCCTTCAAAGTTACGGTTAGAGGTAGAAGCACAACGCTCACCAGGTGATAAAATATCCGGGTTCATCGCAAGACACATGGAGCAACCTGATTCGCGCCACTCAAAGCCAGCCTCTATGAAGATATGATGTAACCCTTCCTGTTCGGCACGCTCTTTAACAGCTTGTGAACCTGGCACGACCATGGCATTGACTTGAGAAGATACCTTGCGACCTTTGGCGGCAGCGGCGGCACGGCGTAAATCTTCGATGCGTCCGTTCGTACAGGAACCAATAAACACACGATCGATAGAGATATCTGTCATGGGAGTCCCAGCGGTTAACCCCATATAAGTAAGGGCATCTCGTGCTGCTTTTTGATCGGTTTGGCTAACAAATTCTTCTGGGTGAGGCACGTTGCTAGTAATTCCGGTACCCATACCTGGACTTGTTCCCCAGGTTACTTGTGGTTCCATTTCGCTTGCTTGTAGCTCCACGTGGGCATCATATATGGCACCTTCATCTGATACTAGCTCTCTCCATGCAACTACAGCTTGTTCGAAAGCTTCTCCTTGGGGGACATGACGACGACCTTTCAAGTAGGCAAATGTAGTATCATCTGGAGCGATTAAGCCGGCACGGGCTCCTGCTTCAATGGACATGTTGCAAACTGTCATACGTTCTTCCATGGTCAATTGACGGATAGCTTCCCCCGTATATTCAACAACGTAACCCGTAGCAAAGTCAGTCCCGAATTTTGCGATAATAGCTAAAATTAAATCTTTTGCGGATATACCTAGTGGCAATGGGCCATTCACATGTACTTCCATCGTTTTTGGCTTTGCTTGTTGTAAGCATTGTGTTGCCAACACATGTTCTACTTCGCTTGTTCCAATTCCGAAAGCAAGAGCACCGAAAGCTCCGTGTGTAGAGGTATGACTGTCTCCACAAACGATCGTTTTACCGGGATGTGTTAAGCCAAGTTCTGGTCCAATAACGTGCACGATTCCTTGATCGGGGCTGTCTAAATCTGCAAGTGGTACGCCAAAATCCCGGCAGTTATTCGTTAGTGTTTCCATTTGAGTAAGCGAGATTGGATCTTCTACAAGATAGCGATTTTTCGTTGGCACGTTGTGATCCATGGTTGCAAACGTAAGATCTGGACGACGGACCTGCCGATTAGCAAGACGCAGACCTTCAAAGGCTTGTGGGGATGTTACTTCATGAACAAGGTGTAGATCGATATATAATAAGCTAGGTTTTCCTGATTCTTCGTAAATAACGTGTTGATCCCAAATTTTTTCAAATAGCGTCCGTGCTTTCATCGTATTTCCTCCTTTATTTTGTCGCGCTCATGCTTTTTTCTAGTTGTACCATGGATAAAGAAATAGTACAAAGATATAATGATTATAGAATGGATAGGAAATACCTATAAGGATAAAAGGAAACAAAGAACAGGCGGAGATACAAATGGAATTGCGTCAAATACGTTATGTTATGATGGTAGCTCAAGAAAAAAGTTTTTCCCGCGCAGCTGAGAAGCTCCACTTAGCACAACCATCGCTTAGTCAACAGATTGCCAAACTGGAGCGTGAGTATGGGGTCATGTTGTTTCACCGACTGCCACAACGAGTCGAGTTAACAGATGCAGGGAATCGATTTATACAATTAGCCAATGAACTAATTGTCAAAGAAGACGAATTAGAACGTGAAATGCACCAATTTGCAGAGGGGAATGCTGGCAGGATCGTCGTCGGCAGTCTACCAATAACAGGAGCCTTTGTGCTACCCGAAGCTTTTTCAGCCTTTACCAAATGTTATCCTCGTATCGAGGTTACTTTAATAGAAGAAACATCTAGTAATCTGGAGCAGATGCTGGTTCATGGCAAGTTGGATATGAGCCTATTAACGATGCCGATACAGCATCCAGCGTTAGTAACGACTCCGGTATTACAGGAGGAAATCTATCTATCGTTACCACCCCAGCATCCACTTGCAAAAGAGCAGGTTGTTGACTTAAAAGCTTTGGAAGAGGAACCATTTATTTTGTTAAAAGAAGGACAGGGTTTCCGCACGATCTCGTTGCTATTGTGCGAACAAGCTGGATTTACACCAAAGGTAGTGTTTGAAAGTTCAAATATCCAAACGGTGCAAGCCTTGGTAGCGTCGGGCATGGGTGTCTCTTTCGCACCTCATATGATTACAGGCATGGTGAACGGTAATGTCTCGCCAGCCTATGTGCATCTATCTACACACCCTAGTCGAACGTTAGTAGTTGCGTCGCATAAAGACAAGCATTTGTCTACGCCAATGCTAGCATTACGTGAAGAGATTTCTAAAGCCGGCAAGCAGTACTCAATAAACCCGGCGTAGAGACAAAAAAGTGGCAGGTGTGTTACACTAACTTCAAACATGCATCGAAAGGGAGGATACACACATGAAAGAGATTAAAACAGAAGAAGCATTCCAAGAAACCATTCGTTCTTCCAAACCGGTGATCGTCAAATTTTATACGACTTGGTGTCCAGACTGTTTCCGTATTGATCCATTTATGCCGGAGTTAGAAGAAGCCTATAAAGATCAATTGGATATGGTAGCAGTTAACCGTGATGACCTTCCTGAGTTGTCTCAACAGCTGGAGATCATGGGTATCCCTAGTTTTGTTGCGTTTAAGAACGGCAAGGAAGTGGTACGTTTTGTCAGTAAATTGGCGAAGAGTCGCGAAGAGATCGAGCAATTTTTAGATCGTGCTGTGCAAATTAGCGCAGAGCTTTAAAAAATTGGATTGATCCTTAAAATGGACGGACACATACAGGTAAAACATTTTCACAAACTTTCTTAGCAGAAATTGGTGGAAACGTTCATATCTATAAACGAATGGGTAAAAACAGGCAGTTCTTTCAAGGAGGGTTCAGCTTGCAGAGCAATGTATGTATCGCGCATCGAGGTTGGTCGGGAGTCGCCCCAGAAAATACATTGGCGGCTATTCGACTAGCAATAGAACACCCTGAGATAGATGGGGTTGAATTTGACGTCCAGTTAACGAAGGACCAAATTCCCGTAGTTATCCACGACTATTCGTTGGAACGTACCACGAATGGAACTGGATGGGTTAAAGATCATACGTTTGCCGAACTGCGTTCTCTGGATGCAGGGAGTTGGTTCGACAGTCAATTTGTCGGCGAGACCATCCCTTCCTTGGAAGAAGTGCTCATTGCCAATCGCCAGAAAAAGTGGCTTAATATTGAGCTAAAGCAGATGGTGGCAAGTAAGGAACAGGTGCTGGAAGAAAAAGTAATCCGCTTGATCGAACAGTATGATATGGAAGAACATGTGGTCATTACTTCATTTCAACATCAGAGTGTCTATAATGTAAAAAGATTGGCTCCACGTTTGCAGGTGGGACCGTTAATTTATGGTATGCCGCTCTTACTACAGGAACAGGCCCAACATATCGGAGCAGATGTATTATCACTCGCGTACCCTTATCTGACTCATGAGGTTGCGCAGCACGCTCAGGAATGGGGCTATTCCATCATAGCGTGGACGGTAGATGAACCAGAACATATGCGAGTTTTAGCGCAATTAGGCTCGCATGTGCATATTTGCACCAATCATCCAGATAGATGGTTGTCATGGAAAGGAAGTACAGCATGATTTCAATGAATAGAAAGGGAGAGTGGCTTCTTGGCACGTTAGGTGAACAAGAGGCTGCTCTTTCTTTTGGAGACTTACTTCGAAAAAAATGGGGGTTTCCCAAAAAAACGGCACATCTTTTATTTCAAAACAAAGAGATTTTGGTTGATGACCAGCCAGCAACTCAAGTTCAAAAGACAGTAAGTGGGCAGCTTATCGCCCTGCGAGTTTGTATGGAAGAAGAGTGGGGTTTAGAGCCAGTCAAAGGTCCGTTAGTTATTGCGTATGAAGACGATCACGTACTAATCGTAAATAAACCAGCTGGTTTGCTTTTACATCCGACGGAACCTATTCACCAAGAGACGTTGGATCATTGGGTAGCTGGTTATTTTAAAGAGAAGAATATCAAGAATAAGGTGCGTCATATCCATCGTTTGGATCAAGATACCTCTGGACTCGTGATGTATGCTAAGCATCCACTCGCTGGTGCTATGCTTACCGAGAGATTGGAAAGACGGGACATTTCCCGGCAGTATATAGCTTTTGTAGAAGGAATTATGCAAGATGAGCAAGGAAAAGTAGATGCGTCTATCGGAAAAGATCGTCATCACGCGACGAGACGCCGCGTTTCTCCACAAGGTGACCGGGCTGTAACTCATTTTAACGTGATTGAACGCTATCACGACGCGACTCAAGTGTCTTGTCGTCTTGAAACAGGTCGGACGCATCAGATTCGTGTTCACTTATCTTACATGGGCCATCCATTGCTCGGAGATGTTTTGTATGGTGCGAGAAAAAATCAAGTTCTTAGAAATAGACAAGCGTTGCATGCAGCTAGCCTTCAATTTATTCACCCATTCGGGGAGCAACGTGTGGAGGTCTCAGCAAAGCTACCACAAGATTTGCAAGAACTAAAGGAACGATTGTTACTCAAATAAGGGAGTCCATTTGTACAACAACGTTTAGGAAAAATACCTAAGCGAGTAAACGAATGTCCGTCTGGTGAATAGAATGCCTAGGAAATCACATGGAAAGGGTGATGGTATGAAAAAAACGCCCATCATCGGTGTGTTAACTTGGCGATCTGGACGGACGTTTGCAGAACCTAGCTATTTTAAGAAGCTACTTCGTGCATCAAAGCGATTGGGAGTGGTTCTTTATCTGTTTTGTCCACGAGATGTAGATGATAAAACGAAACAGATACAAGGATTTTTTTGGTCTCGCGAAAAAGGCTGGCTCTCCAAGCGCTTTCCTTGGCCGGATGTAGTTATTGATCGCTATCGCTATCGACCGGATCAAGCTTTTAAGGAGTATATAGCTTTTCGTAAACGAAATCATATGTACTATGCAAACCACCGTCTCGCCAACAAATGGAAGGTGCACCAAATATTGTCTGCAGAACCTGCTATGGAGCGTTGGCTACCAGAAACATATTTATATTCACAAGATAAACTTAAGCAACTGCTAGACAGACACTCTCATGTGTATATAAAGCCAAGCAACGGTACAGGTGGTAGGGGCATTGTAAAGATAGAACGTACATCTGGGAAGTATCACTTATTAGGAAGAGATTATCAGCGTAAGAAAATAAGCTCTACGTGTAAATCACTTATTGAAATAAACAAATGGCTTAATGTTTGGAAAAATAAGGATAAACAAATTGTACAACAAGGTTTGCATATCAATTTGTTACCTGAAAGATCAGTAGATGTACGTTTGCTCATTCAGAAGGAGCAAACAGGAAACTGGGACGTGACAGGTATGGGTGTTCGAATTGGTCCGGCCCACTCAGCTACCTCTAACCTACATGGCGGGGGTCAGGCAAAAGAACTGGCTACGTTTTTAGAATCGTTGTTTGGAGTAGCAAGAACACAAATAATCCAACAAGAGTGTCATCGATTGGCTAGACAGACTGCTCTCACTGTCGAGCGACATTTTGGTCGGATGCTGGAGCTTGCACTTGATATTGGCATTGATGTACAAGGAAATGTTTGGCTTATTGAGGTAAATCCCAAGCCAGGCCGGGAAATATTCCGGGAATTAGGGCAACTACAAACATATCAACAATCCATTGAACGACCAATTCAATATGCAAGGTATCTGGCTTCACATGGATAAAACAAAGAAATCGTGGTTTAAATGACAATCGATGAAACAAATCCAGATAATAAGAGAAAAGTTCAGGCGTCCCGAGTCCTTAGTAAATGACCAGGCAACCGCCTGCTTTTTCATTTTCAGGAATGGACAAGCATTAACCATACATGTAAAAGCCGCTAGGAGTAGAAGGAGAAACGAGCAAATATGAAAGCAGAGAAATTCTTTACACATCCCGTGGGTATTGCGGTTGCAGCCACAGTTACCACGTTTTTATGGGGGAGTTCCTTTCCCTTTATTAAAAAAAGCTACGAACATCTCCAGATCGGCAAGTCGGACATCTTTGAACAAATGCTATTTGCTGGATATCGTTTTGTGTTAGCTGCTCTTGGTATTTTATTGGTGATGCTATTGTTACGTAAACAGATAGGGTACCAAACAGGTTCTTTAAAGCGATTAGCAAAAGTGGGAGCCTTTCAAACGTTTTTGCAATATATTTTCTTTTATATTGGACTTAGCTATAGTTCAGGAATCCAAGGCTCCATTATTGCTGGAACTACCTCCTTCTTTCAAATTATGCTAGCCCATTTTATGTACAAAAACGATTCGCTAAGTATACGAAAAGGTGTGGGACTAGCGATTGGATTTTTAGGTGTTATCATTGTTAATCTGCCAAGTGGAGGCTCGATGGCGATCGCTTTTGGAATAGGAGAGATTTGTTTATTGGTCGCTATGTTTTGTGGTGGATTAGGAAATATATTATCCAAACAGGAAGCAGCACATCTCGATATTCTATATCTGACCTCTTATCAAATGCTACTTGGAGGATTGGGCTTACTTGCAATTGGTGCAAGCCAGGTCGGAATGATGCCTTTCCATTTTGATTGGAACACCTCCTTGATGCTGTTATACTTGGCGTTTATTTCGGGAGCTGGCTTTGTGTTATGGAACAATATCATGAAGTACAATAAAGTTGGAAATGTCTCGATGTATTTATTTTTGATTCCCGTGTTTGGAGTGTTGCTTTCTTCGGTTATGCTACAAGAAGCGATTCATCTCGTGGTATTGATTGCCTTGGTTTGCGTAGCAGGAGGCATTATTATTGTTAATAGAGAAAAATCTTCGACGTCCACTAAAAATGCTATACAAAAAGCGAAAACCATCAAATAAACTAACTAGGTGAATTCACCCACCCCCTCTTTTGGGCATATGGTACAAAAGAGGAGAGGTGGTGTAACAGTGCAGGTTGAGTTTGGATGGCTTCATGGAATGTACGTATTTTTTATCCTTGCCATTATTTTGCTTATGGTGTTAAGGAGAGACACGAGTCTTGTCAGTATCGTTGGAATTGCTGTGTTGGGCTTTGTGGCAAGTGGCTCTGTGCCTACAGCAGTAGAAGGAATATTTGGTAGCTTTATTTATGCAATCAATGAGCTGTTACCTACCATCTTGATTATTTGCGTTATTGTCGCCATGAGCCTGGTATTATCAGTTTCTGGAGTAAATGAAACAATGATTACACCTATGACATTTTTGATCAAGGCTCCTGGTCCAGCCTACTGGATTATTGGGATTTCAATGATGGTTATCTCATGGTTCTTCTGGCCCTCACCGGCAGTTGCTTTAATTGGAGCAGTTGTGCTCCCAGTTGCTGTTCGAATTGGCTTGCCTGCCATGGGAGTTGCCATAGCAATGAATTTATTTGGGCATGGGATTGCATTATCTAGCGATTTTATTATTCAGGGTGCCCCAGCTCTTACAGCGGGGGCGGCAGGGATAGCAGTGGAGGATGTCATACGTGCCAGTGTTCCTTTGATCATGGTAATGGGCATTGTTTCAACGAGTGTTGCATTTTATTTGTTACGTCGAGATATGAAAAATGGCAAGCTGCAAGCCGATTCAAGTTTGTTCACTACCAAAACGTTTGTAGAGCAAGAAGAAGTAGGAGTGGTACCAAAAGAGGGAGGTATGTCTGTGAATGGTGTAGCAGATACTCCTTCACTTTCAAAGCCATTTCGTATGCTCTTTGCAAATCTTGTTCCTTTGTTGTTTGCTTTAGATGTTCTAGCCATGTGGTTTTTTGATCTAAGGGGAGGGGATGCGACCGCTTTAATTGGCGGTACGGCGATGTCAATCATGCTAATGGTTACCATGTTCACCCATAAAAAAAGGGGACTGGAGAAGACTACGGAGTATCTCATTCAAGGCTTCCAATTTGGGTTTAAGGTTTTCGGACCTGTTATTCCGATTGCAGCCTTCTTTTACATGGGGGATAGTGGTTTTACCAAGGTATTTGGCCAGTTGTTACCTGCTGGTTCTCAAGGAATTGTTAATGACCTTGGGATTGCTTTGGCCCACGCTATTCCGTTAACCAAAGAAGTAGCAGCGGCGACCGTGATGGGAGTAGGAATCATTACTGGTTTGGACGGATCTGGGTTCTCAGGTATTACGTTGGCTGGATCCGTGGCCCAACTTTTTTCGTCTTCTTTTTATGATGGCATTGACACTCTTACTGCATTAGGTCAAGTGGCAGCAATCTGGGTTGGTGGTGGTACGCTAGTTCCTTGGGCTTTAATCCCAGCGGCAGCGATATGTGGTGTTAGTCCGTTTGAATTGGCAAGACGCAACTTGGTTCCGGTTTTAATTGGACTAGTTGTGACGACGATAGTTGCCGTTTTTCTAATATAAAAGGCAAGACCAGAGGAATGTAGAAACACTCTCTGGTCTTTTTGTTTGCAAGTAATGCTTTACTGGAATCATGTGGAAAGAGAATCTCCAAAGCTCCCTTCAAAGACGACTTCTTCTAAACCTCGTCTAGAATTAGGAATTTCACGTTCTTGATAGGCTTCTGATAGAGCCTCTTTTTCCCCTTGATAGCCTATGGCAATAACGATTTCGACCTCATATTCATTTGGAATATGCAATAGCTCACGGGCTTTGTCAGGGTAGAAGCCACCCATGGCGTGCGTAACAAGCCCTTGTCGAACACTCTCTAATGCTAAATAACCCCAGGAGGTGCCAGCATCAAAGGAATGGGAACGGAGTGGCTCATCACGTGAAGAAAGCTTGGTAGATAAGAGAAGGGCAAGAACGGGAGCTTTGTCGCACCAAGCTGTATTACCAGGCATGATGAATTTTAAGAAGGTGGCCCGATCCTCTGGTGTACGTGCGACAATATAACGCCACGGTTGTTCATTGCTACCAGAAGGAGCCCAGCGAGCTGCTTCAAATATGCGGTGCAATACTTCAGCTTCTACCGGTTTTTCTGAAAATGAACGGGGAGACCAGCGATTTAAGTAAATAGGATCAATAGCATGAGTACTTTCTCGATGAGATTGTCCCCATGTAGATTTATCATTATGTCCCATTTGTATCTTACCTCCTTTTATTGTGTTGAAAGCAAAAAAACAACTGAATTTTCAGAAATAAACATTTTCTTCTTTAAGTATAACAACCATCTTAACATTTAGCACTTCTAAAACTTTTTTAGAGTCATTTCATGTGTCGTACTATCGTGTTTATTTTTATATTTAGTTTACATAATAAAATTATAGACAACTTTTTCCTACATCATTTCCACATTTCCTCCATACTCCTGCTTTATCTGCTCGCTAAGATAAGCATAGAAAGGCGGGAAGAGTATGCAAGAATTAAAAGCAGCACGCTTAGAGATATGTGCCATGTTAAATCAGTGTCAGTCTTGCAATTTGCCTCTGCTTCATCGCCGTCCTGGTCAAAAAAAACGGAACAATCAGTTCTGTGCTACCCATTGTAGTTTTTACAGGGAAATTCAGATGAAGCGACGTAGTATGGAGCGCATGCAAATACAACGTAGAACACAGCTTGGGGTTCCACGCACTGGGATGATGGAACCAGATGAGCAACGAGTTCTCGTTCATAGTTAAATAAAATAGTAGGTAGGTTTTCTTGCTTCCAGTTAAAAAAGAGCAAAAAAAAGTCGACAAAAGCCCACAAAAAATACATCCTTTCTATCTTAAGCTGTTTTTAGTAATTGAAGGATGATTAAACACATAGTGGATACAAAAAGAAAGACAAGGCTCCTGGTACATTGGGAAACTGGACATTAAGAGGAGTAGCTATTTTTACATCATCACGTTTTGTGAGAGTAAACAATAGCTACTCCTTCTTTATACATAAAAATAAACACTTGTCTGATCTTGTAGAAAATGTGCAAATAAATTAACTTGTACAAGCCACTGTTTAGCTCTATCCTTAGAGATAGGAAATCAAATTCGGAACTGGAAGCAAGAGGAGGTAACCTATATGTCAAAAGATTTACTTGTAATGCTAGAGGAACTACATGAAGACAAGCAACGCTATGTCCACTACTTAGAACAAAGTAAAAAATCTCTTTCGCAACTTGCTATGACAGAGGGAGACACTCATTGCGTGGAAACGCTTACGCTTTTGCAAGCCACACAATCCGAAGTAGAGACCTTACAAAAATTAATTTCCTATATTGACTTTAAAATAAAGCTTTTACGAGTAAAAGAATACGCTTCCTAGGAACCTCATCACCCCTGATGGGGTTCCTTTTTCGCTTTCACTTAACTAGTAGTAATGCTTTTTTACATAAAAAGTTGCTACCTGTTCGTATCCTACCCACATCTGCTACAATAGGAGAATCAGCTATTAAAAGATGACGGAGGGAGATTCACATGTCACAAAACCAGGATCAACAACCACAAAACCAGCCTACAGAGCCTAAAGTAAATAAAGAAGCCAAACTGGTTATTTTTACCTTTATTGGTTTGATGGTCCTTTGTGTGTTCATTATTGGCTGGTTTATGTTTCTCCGCTAGGGAACAAACGAAGAAAGCAGGTGTAGCATTATGACAGAGCAATCTTTACAACTAGGTGATATCGTTATAGTGAAGCATCGAACGGGTGAGTATATCAGCGAGATTATGGAATTAACGCCGAGTAAAGCGTTGGTTAAAACGTTAGCAGTAGTTACTCATCCTACACAAGGTGACTTACATAATTTGTATCAAACGAATGTACCGTTGTTTCATCAGCGAAAAGCTATGGCTTATCTTGAGAAAGTATATGTGCCAACAGTCGTGTTACGTCCTTTTCTTGAAGGCAATGTGCCAACCTATCTTGATTCTTTACGCCAAGCGTTGCAAGAACAAGAAAAACAATTACGAGAGCGCGGCGATGAGTATGCTAATCGAGCCTTACAACAATTGACTCAACTGCATAGCGAATATTTTTCATAAAAGAAAGCCCTCTCTGGTCATAAAAACAGGAGAATCAGGAAAGCCTAGTATGGGTATGACTCTGATTTTCTACTTTTAACCAAGGGGGTTTTAATGTATGGCTGCAGGATTAGGTGCACATGAGGTACTAGATTTACATGAAGTCTTAGATGGCATGATTAACACTAGTAATCATATGCATATGTATCGTTCTTATGTTAGAGATCCACAATTGATGAGTATACTTGAAAATCAACTGCAATTTCATTTGCAATCCTATAACGTGCTCATCTCTATTTTGCAAAAGACTAATTATCAGCAATCGATTCCACAACGTCATATAAAAAGAATAGGATATGCACAACCTACGTATGGTTTGCATCAACCTGCTCCAGTGTCACCTTCTAGTTCTACTCAGGAAATAGATGATCGGGACATTGCTAGTTGTATGCTTGGTTTACATAAATCTGCAGCTACTCATAAGATGATGGCGACATTGGAATGTGCAGATCCGACCTTGCGTCGTGCTCTATCACAAGCTGCCGTGAATTGTGCAGATATGGCATATGAAGTGTGGCAGTACATGAACCAGCGAGGATATTATCAAGTGGCTACGTTAAAGGAAATGACCACTCAGACCATGATCAATACATATCAGCCGACCATGAACCAATCACTTGGTCAGGTTGCTCCCTTTGTTAATCAATCAGCTATGAGATCAGCTCCACAACTGGTTTCACAAATTCAACACACGGATCAAACGAGTTCATCGATGTTACCCCAAAACACGTATGCAAACTACTCTGGAACAACAGCCGGTATTGATTTGCACGCTGGCAATCAAAATATGGCAACGGGAGTAGGGGTTCAACCTTTTCAAACTCTAACGCAGGATCATAACAGTTCTCATGGGGAGCATCAACAATCTGCTGCCAGTATGTTTAGTAATCATGTGGGTCATCATGCTCCACACAATATTCATCCAGCTGAATAAGCGGATAGGACACATCCCGACTTAAGCCACTACTTTCTTATTAAACAGAGGCTTTTGCTCGGGATGTTTTTTTTGAACACAGGTATTCTAAAAAGTTTAGCAATGTTCACGCTATTTGTTTTGTACTATAATAGGGGAGTGTTCATATAAAAGGAGAGTTTTTAATGTCTCAGGCTGTCATAGACGCAATACTTTTTGGAATTGTTGCTCTGGTTCTCTTTGGAGCTATGATTTACTATATTAAAAAATGGAAATGACAAAAACGCTAATCTTACCAATGAATGGAGAGAGATTAGCGTTTTTACGTTTCATATATGTTTATTGTAAAAAGAGCTTATTTTACGTGTAGTAATGCCTCAATATCTCCATTTACAATGATATTAATGTGAGATGAAATCTTTTCAATGTCCCATTCCCACCACGCCACATTCAACAAGACTGCAATGATTTCGTCCGAAAATCGCTTTTTCAACTCTCTGGAGGGATTACCTCCTGTAATAGTGTAAGGTTGGACGTCTTTTGTTACAACTGATTTGGCCGCAATGATCGCGCCATCTCCAATCTTCACCCCTGGCATGATGCAAGCATCCATACCTATCCAAACATCATTTCCAATCACGGTATTTCCTTTAAATGGTAGTTCTTCCAAAGATGGTGTAAACCTTTCCCATCCTTGGCCAAAAATGTTGAAGGGATAGGTGGAGAAGCCGTCCATCTTATGATTGGCTCCATTCATGATAAACGTTACTCCAGAAGCGATCGAACAAAATTTTCCTACGATCAGTTGGTCGCCATGCATTTCATAATGGTGTAATACTTGATCTTCAAACTCTCCGTTTCGGCAGTCGTAGTACGAATAGTCCCCAACGATAATATTCGGTTTGGTGATGGTATTCTTAATAAACTGTAAGCCTTGGTATCCCTCCATCGGATATCTTACATTCGGATTCGGTCCTGTCAATGTTATCCACTCCTTTATGACTCATGGTTAATAGACTAAAAATGTTATAGAGGACGAGAAGAGATTGTCTATTTTAAGCAACAAAAAACCTCCTTATCCACTTTCAGGATAGGAGGAGGCAGACTAATAAAGAACGGAAATAACATCCCTCATAAAGGCAGTAATTACTCCATTACTCATATGTAAAAAAGCCCGAACTAATCCTATTCAGAAAGTGTTTCGTATCGTACGAAATTTTCATTGAAATAGAATTAGTAGATCATTGGCTTTTTGTTCACCCTTTCGATTTTGCTTACTTCAATATAGATGTGAAGATGTGAAACTGTCAAGTAATGTTAGATAGAAAAAAGAAAGGCGACATATAGATAATCGCCTTTCCAGTCAAAAATGTTTAGTTTAATTTAATGATTTTAATTGTACCGCTATTCACGCTGTTACTATTAATTGTGAAAGAATTATTTAGTAAATTTCTGAGTTGAAGTGTAGAGTTATCTGGTATTGACACAATAGCATCTATTGAAAATTGTATAGGAAGGCCATTAGAATCACTATTTGAAATTGTAGTATTCGTTTTAAAATCGGGAATTTCGATGTTGTTAATTAATAAACCAACTTCTATATTTTCTGGCTCCGATGTGCTTAGTGGACTCACTGTCATAAGGACAAAAATGGAATAATCTCCACCCTGAGTAATGTTGATAGTACTTGAATTAGCTAGTGCAACTCCACCTGTAGTTGGACCAGTAATGTCAAAAGCAATAGCTCCATTTGGATTTATTAACATAGTTTTGCTTAGCTGGAAATGACCATAGGCAGGAGAGAATACTCCAGCTACTCCAGTAGCGCCAGTTGGACCAGTAGGGCCAGTGTCGCCAGTAGCACCGGTCGGACCAACATCACCAGTGGCTCCAGTCGGACCAACATCGCCAGTGGCTCCAGTAGCGCCAGTCGGACCTACATCGCCAGTGGCTCCAGTAGCGCCGGTCGGACCAACGTCTCCAGTGGCTCCAGTAGCGCCGGTCGGACCAACGTCTCCAGTGGCTCCAGTAGCGCCGGTCGGACCAACGTCTCCAGTAGCTCCTGTAGCACCAGTGTCGCCAGTAGCGCCGGTCGGACCAACGTCTCCAGTGGCTCCAGTAGCACCGGTCGGACCAACGTCTCCAGTAGCTCCTGTAGCACCAGTGTCGCCAGTAGCCCCGGTCGGACCAACATCACCAGTGGCTCCAGTCGGACCTACATCGCCAGTGGCTCCAGTAGCGCCGGTCGGACCAACGTCTCCAGTAGCTCCTGTAGCACCAGTGTCGCCAGTAGCCCCGGTCGGACCAACGTCTCCAGTAGCGCCAGTAGCCCCGGTCGGACCAACATCACCAGTGGCTCCAGTCGGACCAACATCGCCAGTGGCTCCAGTAGCGCCAGTCGGACCTACATCGCCAGTGGCTCCAGTAGCGCCGGTCGGACCAACGTCTCCAGTGGCTCCAGTAGCGCCGGTCGGACCAACGTCTCCAGTAGCTCCTGTAGCACCAGTGTCGCCAGTAGCGCCGGTCGGACCAACGTCTCCAGTAGCGCCAGTAGCACCAGTGTCGCCAGTAGCACCGGTCGGACCAACGTCTCCAGTGGCTCCAGTCGGACCTACATCGCCAGTGGCTCCAGTAGCGCCAGTCGGACCTACATCGCCAGTGGCTCCAGTAGCGCCGGTCGGACCAACGTCTCCAGTAGCTCCTGTAGCACCAGTGTCTCCAGTAGCCCCGGTCGGACCAACGTCTCCAGTAGCTCCTGTAGCACCAGTGTCGCCAGTAGCCCCGGTCGGACCAACGTCTCCAGTAGCTCCAGTAGCACCAGTGTCGCCAGTAGCCCCGGTCGGACCAACATCACCAGTAGCTCCTGTAGCACCAGTGTCGCCAGTAGCCCCGGTCGGACCAACGTCTCCAGTAGCGCCAGTAGCACCAGTGTCGCCAGTAGCCCCGGTCGGACCAACATCACCAGTGGCTCCAGTCGGACCTACATCGCCAGTGGCTCCAGTAGCGCCGGTCGGACCAACGTCTCCAGTGGCTCCAGTAGCGCCGGTCGGACCAACGTCTCCAGTAGCTCCTGTAGCACCAGTGTCGCCAGTAGCCCCGGTCGGACCAACGTCTCCAGTAGCCCCGGTCGGACCAACGTCTCCAGTAGCGCCAGTAGCACCAGTGTCGCCAGTAGCACCGGTCGGACCAACGTCTCCAGTAGCTCCTGTAGCACCAGTGTCGCCAGTAGCACCGGTCGGACCAACATCACCAGTAGCTCCAGTAGCACCAGTGTCGCCAGTAGCCCCGGTCGGACCAACGTCTCCAGTAGCTCCTGTAGCACCAGTGTCGCCAGTAGCACCGGTCGGACCAACGTCTCCAGTAGCTCCAGTAGCACCAGTGTCGCCAGTAGCCCCGGTCGGGCCAGTATCTCCTGTAGCCCCAGTAGGGCCAGTGTCACCAGTAGCCCCGGTCGGACCAACATCACCTGTAGCGCCAGTAGGGCCAGTGTCGCCAGTAGCCCCGGTCGGACCAACATCACCTGTAGCCCCAGTAGGGCCAGTGTCACCAGTAGCCCCGGTCGGACCAACGTCTCCAGTAGCTCCAGTAGCACCAGTGTCGCCAGTAGCCCCAGTAGGGCCAGTGTCTCCAGTAGCGCCAGTCGGACCAACGTCTCCAGTAGCCCCAGTAGCACCAGTGTCTCCAGTAGCCCCAGTCGGACCAACGTCTCCTGTAGCACCAGTAGCACCAGTGTCTCCTGTAGCCCCAGTCGGACCAACGTCTCCTGTAGCCCCAGTAGCACCAGTGTCTCCAGTAGCCCCAGTCGGACCAACGTCTCCTGTAGCGCCAGTAGGGCCAGTGTCACCAGTAGCCCCGGTCGGACCAACGTCTCCTGTAGCGCCAGTAGGGCCAGTGTCGCCAGTAGCCCCGGTCGGACCAACGTCTCCTGTAGCGCCAGTAGGGCCAGTGTCGCCAGTAGCCCCGGTCGGACCAACATCACCGGTAGCACCAGTAGCACCAGTAGCGCCGGTAGGGCCTACTCCTGCACTAGTTTGCAATAATACTATGTCATCAACAACTATATCTGCTGTTGATAGAGTAGGAATCTTTTCGATAATAAGCAAAGCTTGAGTCGCTGTTGCCGGCACTGCAGAAGTTGTTTCATAGATCGTAGCCCAGTTATTATTTGCGTTATTGGGAAGATGACCACTCGGAATTGTAAAGTTCAGTCCGAGACTAATAGGGTTATTTAATGCATCTAAATAGAAAAGGACAATATTTACTTGTGGGCTAGCCAAGTTCCCAAGTTTTGCGATAGATAGAAAAAATTCAAAACTATCTCCAGGTGTTACGGGTACTGCTTGAAACAATAAACTACTAGCTGTATTTCCAAATAATCGTGCACTAAAAAAACCGGTATGACTCTGTAGCGAATTAATGGCTACATTTTCAAAACTCCACGGTATGAGGGTTCCCGTTTCAAAATCACCGTTTACTATTTTGTTAATAAAGGACAAACAAATCACCACTTTCATGGAACAAGGTTTTGGTGCTAGTACATCTTATGTTGTTCCTACTATTAAGGGAACGGTATGTATCATTAGATAGAACCCCTAATTTTTTTAAAAAAAAGCATATCGCGGAGCAATAGAAAAGACTTAAATCAGAAATGAATCATGAAAGACAAAGCTCAATCAAATAAAAGATTGTAAGAATGTACAAACACGCAAATTAATTAAAAAAATTTTATAAATTAGGAAGAAATTTGATTTTATAGGTGAGAATTATGCAAAAGTATCTCTTTTGCTGAGGAATAATGAGTCAGGCTGTAGGGAGAACACAGGAGGAAGCTCTCTAAAATGAATTTTTGCTTGCCCCAAAGAAGGAATACAATACATAATGATGTGGATCTAACAACAATAAAGAGGAATTTTTAGGAGAGTTGATACGTCCAATACAAGTTGGGGCAGTACCAACGTGCTACACTGCGCTGGTACTGCCCCAATTAATGCACTTCTTTTTTCACACTATGCAACTTGGTGAGTAAGGTTTTATGCAATCTGAGCAAGGTCTCTACATCTGCAGGGTCCATGTTTTCTAGGGCTGTTTCCATAACATGGTGGGCAGAAGAGTGTCTGTTTATAGTTTGAGATAGCTTTTGTCCTTCAGGTGTCAAGGATAAAAGGATTTCCCGTCTGTCTTCCGTAGCAGGTTCATGGGTAAGATATCCAAGCGTTACCAGTCCATCAATAGAGATACTCAAGGTGCTTTTGGCAGTTAACAAACGCTCTGTTAGTTGTTTTAATGTTTTTAACTCTGGATGAAAGCAAATGACATTTAAAATGGCTAACTGTTGCAAGGTAAGACCAGCATGAGCAGCATCTTGTTGGGTCAATTGGGACGTGATGCGATTGATGGCCCAAAAAGATTGTAAAAACTCCACAGATTGTTTCATTTTTCCTCCTACTTACTAGCTAAATTCTCCTTGTTATTGTATTGCATTTTCCATGACTATCAGCACAACTGGCCTTAGTATCATGTCTACCAAATGATTCATAGTTGAATTGTTCAATTGTGTACAAAATGCATGCACATTTTAGCCGATCCTTGATAAATTGTAAAGGACATTTTCAACACACATAGGCATGAGCCTGCATATAGTAAAGCAACCGGATACCATCCTGTAGGTGTTCGGGGGTTAATTTAATGGCTCCATATGGCAAGAATCGTGTGTCAAGTATGGATGTCGTTCGTCTATGACAATACACGAGGGGGATTGTTGATATGCCAAACCATGTACGCCATATTTTCGCAGCTGTCTATACCTCTAGAGGTTATTACAGTTTTTACGATTCCATCTTGCAAGATATGAAAAATCTATACGTGATAGACGGTCCAATCGGTACGGGGAAGTCAGCTGTGCTTGCTACACTCCAACAGAGGTTGGCTGATCAGGGGATTTTGATGCAAGTCGTTCATTCTCCGTGGGATCAGAAAGATATAGATGCTTTACTTTTACCTACCCAACAAATCGCCATTATGGATGGAAACATTTATGAGAAGGCCGTTACCAACAAAACCTCATGTAAACTAACTGTTATTGATATAAAACAAGCTTGTGATTCATCACGGCTTTCCCAATCAAAAAGTAGAAACCTAGAACTCGAACAGCAGATGGACGCTGAGTTAGAACAAGCGTATGCTGCCTACCGTGAAGCTTTGTTTGTTCATGATGATTGGGAAAGAATCTATATTAGCAATCTGGATTTTGAAAAAGCGAATGCTGCAGCAGAAGAAGTCTGCAATACGATCTTTGGAGACATTTTTTTAGAGAAGAAATCGCATGTGCAAGAATGTTATTTTGGTGCAGCTACGCCTAGTGGAAATGTTGATCATATCATGAGCTTAACTGAAGATGTAGTGCGATTTTTTATTAAAGGACGTCCAGGTTCGGGGAAGTCTACGATGTTAAAAAGAGTGGTTCAGGAAGCGAAACAGCGTGGGTTTGACATGGAGATTTATCATTGTGCTCTTGACCCAAATAGTCTAGACATGGTCATTATACCGGAAGCTCGTGTAGCGATTTTTGATAGTACAGCTCCTCATGAGTATTATTTAGAGCGAGACTCTGATCGGGTCATTGATATGTATGAGCGAGCTATTACCCCATTTACGGACGAAAGATACGTTCTGCAATTACATTCAATAGTTGAGAAATATAATAATACAGTCAAACAGGCAAAAGAGCATCTTGTTCAAGCTAAATCGTTACGAGATCAAATCGTTCATGAGAATAAGCAAACGGTAAACTTTGAAATGCTAGAGCAAATCACAAATCAACTTCAAGAAAAAATTGTAGGGGATAGGGATTAGCTTACAAGGAAACTAAAAACCGCAAAACAAAACGCGTTCCTGCTTGGCATCGGCCTAGGAACGCGTTTTTCTAAGAAATAGGGTTGTTACACAGATGAAGATAGCTAAGGAAGAACCACAAAATGGGTGGTCAAAGGTAATTCACGCCCACTGGAAGGGTGATTTAACACTTTACCATTATAGTAAAAGACACTAGAGCTTCCGCCATCCAGATTGTATGCATCACGTACCTTGAACTCAAGTAATTTACGTTGTGCTTCTTCTAGGGTAACTCCTTTGCTACCACCTTTATTACGCCCGTCAATCACGATAAATAGCAGATCCCCATTTTCAAAGTTTCCGATCAGCGTACGTGGCTCTCGACGATTTGCCCATGCTTTTGGAATTGGTTTTTTCTGACCGTTTTCTAAAAGGATTGGCAAGAAGCTTGCACCCTGCATGATGCCGTTCTTTTTCACTTCCTCCTGTGACGTAAGGCGACCACTATGCAACTGACCATTTTTGTTAAAGCCGACAAAACTCAAATTCGCGTTGTTGGAAAATGTTTTGACCTGACCATCTACCACTGTAATACCGAGTGGGGCAAGCTTGCCATCTCGTTTATCAAAACCGCCCGCATTAACTGCTAAAACGGCACCTTTTCGTTTCGCCGCATGACTAGTCGTTTCCCCTTTGCTGTAGATGCTATCATTGGCCAATACCATTTTCAGCGCATTGGGGTTAAACAGATGAACCTTTGCCATATAGCCGCTATACCCAGCTTCTTTTAGCGAGTAAACTTTGATCCGAGAATTCTTACCGAAGTTTTGTCCGATCGGATCTCCTAAGAGGTTAGCTAGGATTTCATCTAGTAATCCAGTAGATTGTTTCGTCTGGTTTTTGCTAGCTGCTACCAGATTATCAAGTTGCTTCTGATGCTGTTCTGCTTCTTTTTTATCTTGATCAGCCGTTTTACGTAGACTTGCCAAGAGGTCTTTGGTTTCGTTAGATGCTGTTTCCAACTCCGATATTTGCACAGCGAGTTGAGCACTTTTTAACGATAGCTTGTCCATTTTGGCTTCCAAGGGTGAGGGCTCGGCAAAAGCAAGCAGAATCCCACAAAGGGGAGCGAGCAATAAGGCAAAAAACAGATTCAGCTTAGAAAGCACGAGCAGCGTCCTCCAGTTTTTTCAGAGAGCCCTTCAGTTCTGCCAATTGTTTGTCTAAGGTGGTGATCCGTTCCGACAGGGCTTGCTTTGTTTTGTCTGTACCAGAGATGGTCTCACCAGTTAGTGCTAATTCTTCTTTAATTCCATTCATCTCTGTTTGTACATTTCCCATTTGTGTCTCAATCATCTTAATTAACTCATCATTTTTAGCTTCCACCATGCTAATTCGTTGATCCAAATAACCCTGTGAAGTAGTGATATAACTATGTGCTAGCTGAAAGCCGCCGAAGCATAATCCTCCCCAGAGTAACACAGTGCCTGCAACTAAAATTCCTTTACGTTTGGTTATGCTTAATCGTTTTTGTTTTGACGGTCTTACTGCCGCCGAGGCTGATTTTGTTTGTTCCATATAGCTTTGATTCATTCCATTCCCTCCCATTCAAGAAATCAGGACAGTCCCTTGTAGTTAGGGGGCTTTTTACTTGTTATCTCTTTCGTAAAAGCTTGTCCAAACAAATTGTAAAGTAAAAAAGACATCATTCGTGTAAATCGGCGTTAGAACGACATTTCCTTCACGACGATCTATTATAACACGGAATGTATTGCGTGTATTTTACCAATCAAATGGAAGAACAAAGAAATGATGTCATTTTCCACAATTATCTACCATATCCGTGTAATTTCGCTTTTTTTCGAGCTATCATTCTAGAGTCAGTCAATTTTTGTGAGTGAACATCAACACAGCCTAAGCGAGCACGAATTTGTAAATACAAAGGACAGTTTTCTCTTTTCATAGAAAAAACCGTCCTTTAGCTGAGGTATTGTTCTTGATTTCTAGTACTATTCCGAAAAACTATTGATTGTTGTAACCGAGTTACCTGTGGATACATTGGGATCAGATAATACAGTACATTCACGAAAGGCAAAATGCTTACAGCCTAAGCATTTTTGCTTATCTAACTGTGTTAACGCGTAGTCAATAGCCTCACCTGTATGTTCAAAAAAGTGTTCATTACCAATCACATTTGCCAAACCTGTTTTTATCAGAACTTCTTTTGGTTGAGTTTGAATCCCAGATATCAGAACTTTTCCGCCATTGTTTTTAAAATCGTTGACTACATTTGCTAGATTGGATTCACCAGTGGTATCCATAAAAGGGACCTTTCCCATTTTAAGTAGTAAAATCTTAGGGCGGTAATGAATGGTGCCCATAATCGATGTTTCAAACATAGCGGCTGCACCAAAGAATAGCGCTCCCTCCACAGTAAACACAGCTATTTGAGGACAATCATGTCCTTCTTTTACCATATGAGGAGACATTTTTTCATGCTTCACGGTAGGATCAGGCAAAACCTTAGCGACGGTTAATATGTCTCGCATTCGTTTCACAAACAGAATAACTGCCAAGATTAATCCTACTTCAACCGCAGTTACTAAATCGGTTAGCACGGTAAGCAAAAAAGTAATCACTAAGACAAAGGAATCACTTGTTTTTGTTTTTACTACATGGGCAAATGTTTTACGTTCACTCATATTCCAAGCAACAACCATTAAGATGGGTGCCATACTTGCTAAAGGAATTGTAGAAGCCCACGGAGCAAACAGCATTAACACGATCAACACGACTAAACTATGAACCATTCCCGAGACAGGACTCTTAGCACCACTTTTAATATTAGTAGCCGTCCGTGCAATGGCTCCCGTTGCGGGAATACCACCAAACAATGGGGTAATAATATTCGCAATTCCTTGCCCAATTAGCTCACGATTACTTTTATGACGATTACCTGTCATGCCATCTGCGACTACGGCGGACAAGAGGGATTCAATCCCGCCGAGTAAAGCGATCACAAAGGCAGGTTGAAGAAGTTGCCCGATTTTATCCAAAGTGATATCCGGTAAATGAAAACTTGGAAGTGTACTTGGAATCGCACCATAGGCAGAACCAATTGTGGCCACTTTCCCTTCAAAAAAACACGCAGCAAATAAGCTAGACACGATAAGACCAATGAGTGACCCAGGTACCTTTGGAAAAAGCTTTGGTGTGATAAAAAGAATAGCAAAACAAATGACTGCAGTCATAACACTATATGGATTTATGGTGGAGAGATGAATCCCAATTTCTTTCATATTGGAAAGAAAATCTTCATGCCTTTGAATACCTGTTAATCCTAAAAAGTTTGAGATTTGTCCAGTAAAAATAATGACAGCAATTCCAGCAGTAAAACCAATGGTAACAGGACGCGGAATAAAGGTGATAAGTGCCCCAAGCTTGAAAATACCCATCAGGACCAGCATCACTCCAGCTAACAATCCTGCAATCAGTAGGTTCTCATATCCATATTGCATGACAATCGCAAATAAAATCGGAATAAAAGCCCCTGTAGGACCGCCAATCTGAAACCTAGATCCACCAAACAATGAAATAAAAAAACCTGCAATGATTGTTGTGTAAATCCCATATTGAGGGTTAACGCCAGCAGCAATAGCAAAAGCCATTCCTAAAGGAATGGCAATGACACCTACAATTAATCCCGATATGAGATCTTGTCGAAAATAAGTACCGTTGTAATGTTCATATCTTCCCGACAGCTTCATTTCGAACCCTTCTTTTTTCATATATTTGATTATTTGAATATAAGGGGAATATACACCTGCTCATCGTTTCTTGTCAATGTAGAAAAAGGGCTCATTGATTCCGTAAAATCTGTCTACTAACGAAAAACAAGAAAATCTTTTCTTAAAAGATTCTCTTGTTTTTGGGGATTCCTATTCATTTCGTATGTTTTTCAATAGAGAAATTGCGTCTACTAGATGATTGTCAAAAATCTGTTTGGAAACCTTAAGAAGGTCTTTAATAAGGGGGTCTCTAAGTGAATAGATCACAGAAGTCCCTTCTTTTGTGCCACTAACTACATTCTTATTTCTAAGGACAGCTAACTGCTGCGACACAGCAGAACCTTCAGTTCCTAAAATAGCCTGAAGTTCATTAACGTTCTTATCACCTTCACACAGTACTTCTAGGATTCGAATACGTAATGGATGAGCCAACGCTTTAAAAAATTCTGCTTTAAATTGTTGAATTTCACGGTTCATTTATCTAAACTCCTTAAAAAGTTTTAAAGATAAGAATATATGAATAAGATAACACAGATAATAAGCAAGTTGTAAAAGAGTACATTTCTAGTGTAATATTTATAGATTCAAATAATCAAATATTATTTTATACAAATGAAAAAGAAGAAAGGTGGGGCAAATGCTAGACTCTCTTAAAATATCGTTACATGACCCCCTTACGAGGAATAAAGGATTAGATCCATCAGATCCTTCAAATAGCCTAGATAACCGTTCGACAAAGCAAAAAGTAATTGAAATGGGTCTTGAATATCTGGATGGGGCAGGAGCTAATATCCTGTGTACCGTCTGTATTCCAAATGGAGGCTCTTGCTGCTTGGGATGTCGTTTTTTAGAACATGGTGTCGGTTGTCAACAACGTAATACGAGCTGTACGGCTTGGCTATGCGGATTTCTAAAGTTTATTTTATATGAGGCAGGTTTGATAAAAGAATGGGAAACATTTTGGGATCAAGTTCCAGGACTTTACTTCCGGAAGGATTTTACACCTGATCATTTTCTAGTCTACAAATGGCTAGATGTACCCAACGTTCGTTTATTGTCTGAAGCATTTGCAGAGGATTTAAAGGAGCTGAAGAAAAATAAACATTCATACTGGTTACTTGAAATAAAGGATACGTTAGAGCGGTATGTAAATAAGATTTTAAGTAGTGATGATCCGGACGTAACAAAAAATATGGAGAAAAAAATCAGATATTTTATTAAAGATTTCAAACATTTTCATCTTGCGAAGGAACAGCTTGTTTAACTAGAAAGGATAGGCATGTAGCTCCGATAATGGTATTGTGATCCTAAATAATGAATAATTTACATATTTTTGATCGAACTGTTCAATTTGTGCACACATTTTTATCTAGTAAGACAAATTTTTCTAGATTTATTTCCAGAAATGGGTTATTATCAAAGTAGAAAATGAATTTTTCTACTTTGTATTCAAGGGGGAGATATTATGAGTATCGCAATAGCAGTTCTCAGTTTCATCGGAGCAGTAATTCCTTTAGTACTTGATCTCCTAAAAGCATTTGCTTAGTACTTTTCATTTTCAAATTTTTTAAATGTCCTTATTCGTAACAGTTTTTCCAAAAAAGCCAACTTTTTTATAAGTTGGTTTTTTTGCGTCTATTGACCTAAAAATTTTTAGTATTGATTTTAGTAGTGTATCTGTTAAAAAATCTCCCTACTACTTCATGAACTATGTCAGAAGTTGTCACTATTAGAAGCTAGAATGGAATCAGAAAGGGGAGATAAATGATGTTTAAGCAAATACAATGTCTTGCTATCTATACAAAAGATTTGGAAGCATCTGTTGTTTTCTATGAAAAAATGGGGGTAGTAAAAAAGTGGGAGGTTGAACAAATCCCAGGAAAACCATGGAAGCTAGTTGGTATGGGATTTGTGGAAGGCCAGGTAGAACTTGTGTTGAAAGACAACCCAGAGCTAGATTTCATAGAGCCAGAAATTATTGTGGAGGATGTTCCTGCTTTCTATGAACAATGGAAAGACGATCCTGCTATCCATTGGATTCGCACACCGTTTGCCAATTCATTAGGTGGTCATGTAGCTGTTATGGAAGCGCCAGATGGAAATGTGTTTGTATTGGTCGGGAAGTAACAAGATAACTATGATACAATGAGGAGATAGAGTGTGTAAGCGTAACATTATTTACTAATATGGAGGAGGAGAGAGAGAGTGAACTACATTGGTAAACACTCGCAAAATCTGTTGCTACTCATTGTTGGGGCTACATTCTTCCTGAATCTATTTATTAAAGAAGGTCTTGCAAAGGGTATCATTGGAGGTATCAGTTTTTTATTGGTTTTGATTGTTGTCCTTTGTGGGCGAAAATACTATAAACAGAAACTTTCAAACTAAAAGAAAAAAAGAATGTTCACTCTCTTCCTTCAGTTCTTACGTGCGACCTTTCTGCATACATTGTTGTCAGGATGAAAGGGGAGGGGCACATGGAATCTACAATTGCTCGATATTTTGCGATTAAACAACAGCAAAAAGAGCTGGAAGAGGAAGTAGAAGAGTTGAGACGAATTCTGTTGGCTGTCTATCCTGAGCCGTGTGTGATTGAGGTAGGGGAGTATCGGCTGAAGATTAGTCGACAAGAGAAAAAAGAATTTGATGAGGAGAGCCTATTAAAAGCAGTGGAAGACCCACAAGTATGGCGTCTTATCTCCAAAGTGGATGTGGCTAAAGTAAACAGTCTGATTAAGCTAGGCGTAATTAAGGAAAAAACTCTACAAGATACATACACAGTGAAACAGATTTCTTATGTTCAAATTTCAAAAAAATAAAGAGATGATCCATGTTTATGGTTCCAGATAAGAAAATAGGAGAAAGGCGCGCAACTGGCAACAGTATAGCACGCCTTTTTTATTACATGGGGAAAATGTAAAAGATGGCTAGAAGGGATAAAGGAGGCTAAGATATCTAGGATATTGTAGTAAGAGTCTCTATGTGTTTGTGCTTGAAAGAAAACGTTTAAAGCATTCCTACACTTGTATCGTTTCTACAGCCGCTTGTATTGCATGCTGTAAATCTTGCAAAATATCACTGATCGCTTCCGTCCCGATAGAAAGACGAATCATACCGGGAGTCACACCTGCCTTAGTCTGTTCTTCCGGAGTGAGCTGGAGATGCGTGGTACTAGCCGGATGAATGATCAGTGATTTGGAGTCTCCCACATTAGCTAGATGAGAGAACAAATGAACAGACTCAATCACTTTTTTGCCAGCTTCTACTCCTCCTTTGATGCCAAAAGTTAACAAGGCTCCATGGCCATCTGGTAAGTAGTGCTGGCTCAGTTCGTAGGTGGGTGAGCTAGCAAGTCCAGGATAGCTCACCCACTCGATATCGGGGTGTTGCTCTAGATACTGGGCTACAGCAAGTGCATTCTGACTATGGCGTTCCATACGTAAATGGAGCGTTTCTAAGCCTTGTAAGAATAAAAAGGAGTTAAAAGGAGATAAGGTAGCACCCACATCTCGTTGTAGTTGCACACGAGCTTTTATAATGTAAGCAGCATTTCCTACAGCTTCTGTATACACAATCCCGTTATAGGTAGGATCTGGCGTGGAAAGCCCAGGGAATTTACCTTTACTCCAATCAAAATTACCAGAGTCTACAATAATGCCTCCGATAGACGTGCCGTGCCCGCCTATAAATTTAGTGGCAGAATGGATAACGATATCTGCTCCGTGTTCAATTGGGCGGCACAAAATAGGGGAGGCGAAAGTATTGTCAACAAGTAAAGGCAAGTCATGTTCATGAGCAATGGTAGCAATAGCTGTTAGATCGGCGACATGCATTTGGGGATTACCGATCGTTTCGCAGAAGAAGGCTTTTGTATTGTCAGTAATCTTTGTTCGGAAGTTGTCTGGATTAGATTGATCAACAAAATGCACCGTAATTCCGAGCTTCGCAAATGTGTGGGCAAATAGATTGTATGTTCCTCCATATAAACTGCTGGAAGAAATGATTTCATCACCAGCTTGAACAATATTTAACAAGGCAAATGTAATGGCTGATTGACCAGATGCAGTAGCTAGCGCACCGATACCACCTTCTAATAGGGCAACCCGCTTCTCAAAAACATCTTGTGTGGGATTCATGATGCGGGTGTAAATGTTCCCAGGTTCTTGTAACGAGAACAGATTGGCGGCATGGTTGGTATCCCGGAATTCATAGGATGATGTTTGGTAGATGGGGACTGCGCGAGCACCAGTAGTCGGGTCTGCCTCTTGGCCACCATGTAGGGCTAGTGTTTCTCTTTTCCAATCTGGTTTTGTCATAAAAAACCACTCCTTTTTTAAGTGAAGTTCAGCTTTTTTCTAGTAAAAGGTAATAGCATAAAAACGTTAATGGGAGGCTTTTAACAGCAAAAAACCTTCCTCTGAGTAGAGGAAGGTCGCGTTAAGTAATTCGCAAGCATTCATCTCTCAGAATCTTTTGGATTCTGCAGGATTTAGCACCTTGAACGTTATGTTCCGGTTGCCGGGTTTCGTCGGGCCAGTCCCTCCACCACTCTTGATGAAAAATTAAAGTTTGTTCTATTGTAAGAAGTTCGAAATGAGAAGTCAATTTAAATTTTGTACATTCTGAAAAAATAAAATATAAAGTGGGATGATATTTTTATTATTAGTAAACAGTATGGAGGTGATGATTTTATTATGATTAAACATGTAATTGCGCTATAAATTGAGAATGGACAGTGAAAAAGAAGGGTTTACCCTGAGTATACAAGATATGAATACACATGCATAAAAATACATACAAAAATAAGTATACAGAATGTAATGCATAAAATGCGTTATAACTGGTTTTTCTGCATCTGAGACATGAATATGTAGCTGTAAAAGAGTGAAAATATACATACACATGTGACTCTCTTTTTCTAAGAAGATAGTCGCTAGTTAAACTTGTCCGTGTCAGGTGGATGCCGGAAAAGAGAAGATGACAGAAAATGAAGAACGAAAAATAGGCGGAACAGATATATGAGTTTTATAAAAGTGAACAACAAATGGTAATGAAGAGTAGGGTATCTATCTTCTGTGATAGGAACAAAAGCTGAAGCGGTATTACAAACAGCGAAAATGGAAAGTTATATAACATGAGTAGGCGAGAAGTACGATTACATATAAATTAAGCATAAATTACTCCACCTTCGTGTACATTTTTACATTTTCCTATTTACTCTTTTTCTCTCTTTTTGCTACTATAAGGAAAGGTGTCTTGCCCTCATTTTTTAGGGTGAATTGGCACGGGTGGGCCGAGGGGTTGTTTTGCTTAAAGAAGGGAACCTATTTTGTACTCATTTTTTCGTAAAAGATTTGATGTAAAAGGGCATCAAACAACTGTTCGTAACGAAATTTTGGCTGGTTTAACCACGTTTTTCACCGCTGTCTACATCATTGCTGTTAATTCATTGATCTTGTCAGATGCCGGGATACCACTGGAAGCAGGTATTGTAGCCACGATTATTATTTCCTTCATCGGATGTTTGATCATGGGCTTTTGGGCCAATGCTCCTGTGGCGCTTGTTCCAGGTATGGGCATTAATGCGTTTTTCTCCTACACCATCGTCAAATCGATGGGATTGTCATGGGAAAGCGCTTTGGCAGTTGTATTCATGTCAGGTGTCTTGTTTATCGTGATTGCTTTTACTCCAGTTGCCAAACTCTTAGCGAAAAGCATCCCGCTGTCATTAAAAGAAGGAATGACGGTCGGAATCGGGTTGTTTCTTACCTTTATTGGTTTGCAAAAAGGCGGTCTAATCGTACCTAATCCATCTACGTTTATAGCTCTAGGCGATCTAGGGGATATCAAGGTGGTGCTGGGATTAGTCAGTCTGGTAATCGCCATAGTGCTATTTGTACGCAATGTAAAAGGGAGCTTTTTGATCAGTATCATTATTAACACGCTAATTGCCCTTGCACTTGGCACGGTAGGTGGCGCTGATCAGGGGAGCGATTTCTCCTTTTCAACTTACCTAACTGTCTTTGGTGCTCTTTCATTTGATGGCATAGCTACAACTGCATTTTGGTTGGCTGTGTTTCCTTTGACTATGGTCATCGTTTTTGAAAACATGGGTCTTTTGCACAGCATGGTTCCAGAAAGCAAATTTGCTCGTACTTTCCAAGCAAACGGAATTTCAGCTATGCTATCTGGATTATTTGGTACGAGTCCAACCGTGTCCTCAGCGGAAAGCTCTGCGGGAATTGCTGCGGGTGGGAAAACAGGGATTACAGCAATTACGGTAGGGGTACTATTCTTGATATCTATCTTTTGCATACCTGTCATTCGTTACGTGCCAGATACGGCGATTGCTCCCATCTTAATTTTAGTTGGTAGTCTGATGATGCAAAGTGTCAGTCAGATCAAGTTCAGTGACATGTCGGAAGGCTTGCCTGCGTTCCTGATTATTGTGCTGATTCCATTTACAGCTAGTATTGCGGATGGAATTGCTTTTGGATTTATGGCGTATCCAATTGTTAAACTGGCGATGGGCAAAAGAAAAGAAATTCCTCTTCCTCTTTTGATCATCTCGTTCATGTTTTTCTTATACTTTGTCTTGCTAGCATTACAGCTTCATTAAGCAAAAGGCAGTCATTTTCTCTTTGGGGGGGATGGCTGCTTTTTGTATGTATGGCGTATAAAATTGTATGGAGAAACGTATAAGTGGAATGGCGGATTTATAGGTGCCAAGGAGTTGGTTAAATATACTGAATAGAAAGATATTTTAATATAATGATGCTAAAGAAGGTGGGCTTCTTGAACGCGACGATGAGCAGGTATCACCAGTATCAAAAAGCTTTCGCTGACATACCAAAGCCGTTTGCCTATATTGATTTAGATTTATTGGATCAAAATATGGCAGAGATTGTGGCTAGGAGCAATGGGAAACGTATTCGAATTGCCAGTAAGTCGATTCGTTCAGTTCCCATGCTGCGCCGTATACTGAATTATCACCCTATGTTACAAGGAATCATGTGTTTTACGGCATCAGAAGCGTTGTTTTTATGGGAGAACGGTTTTGATGATTTGTTACTTGGCTACCCCGTAGTGGACAAATCATTGTTACTTTCGATCACGCAAGCTGTACAACAAGGCGCACAAATCACCTTGATGGTCGACTCCTTGGAGCATGTTTGCTTGATAGAAGAAGTGGCAAGAGAAATGGATACACCCCTGTTGCTCTGTGTGGACATGGATGCATCCGTCCCTTTTTTTAGTCTGCACTTTGGTGTATATCGTTCTCCTTTGCACATGGTAGAGGAAGTGATGCAGGTGGTAGAGAGGATTGCAACCTCTTCTTGGCTTGTTTTGGATGGAATCATGAGCTATGAAGCCCAAATTGCTGGAGTCGGTGATAACATGCCTGGGCAAAGTATCAAAAATGGCTTTATATCTTATCTAAAAAAACGTTCCATTCGTTCCATAAGAGAAAAGCGGGCCCGTGTTTATAACGAGTTGCAACGACACAATATTTCCATTCGCTTTTGTAATGGAGGGGGTACCGGTAGTATGACATCCACATGCCAAGAAGACGCAGTGACAGAGGTAACGGTAGGCTCTGGTTTTTATGCTCCTGCTCTATTTGATTATTACCGAGAGTTTCGCTTACAGCCAGCAGCCGGATTTGCTATTGAGATTGTGCGAAAGCCAAAACCCAATATCTATACTTGTTCGGGAGGAGGGTATGTGGCATCTGGATCAATAGGAAAAGAAAAACTCCCAGCTCCCTATCTACCACCAAAAGCTAAATTATTATCCCTAGAAGGGGCGGGAGAGGTGCAAACGCCTGTTCGTTATACAGGAGAGCAGGAACTTTCAATCGGAGATCCTATCTTTTTTCGACACAGTAAGGCAGGAGAATTATGTGAGCGCTTTCCAGCACTTCACTTGCTTCGTGAGGGAAAAATAGTGGGGGAAGCGATGACGTATCGGGGAGAGGGCAGGTGTTTTCTATGAGAGCAGTGGCAATGCAACCATGGAAGAATTGGGCGGGGCTTTCTGCTAGCACGCCACAACAAGTGGTCTATCCATCCAGTATGGAGGAAGTAGTGCAAGTTGTAAAAGAAGCCAGTCAACAGAGGAAAACCATTCGTGTAGTTGGTTCTGGACATTCTTTTACTGCGCTCGTAGAAACAGATCAAATTCTCTTGTCACTAGATGATTTACAGGGGGTTATAGAAACCAATGATAATGAGCAGACAGCCACTGTTTGGGCCGGAACAAAGCTGAAGCTTTTGGGAGAATCTTTACACAAACGAGGCTATTCTCAGGAGAATTTGGGGGATGTTAATGTCCAATCCATTGGAGGAGCTATTGGGACAGGAACGCATGGTACTGGTATTCGATTTGGGAGTATCTCTACGCAAGTAATAGGGTTGACTGTAGTAACTGCCCGAGGCGATGTACTGGAATGCTCGGAAACACATCGTCCTGAACTCTTCCGCGCGTTGCAAGTCTCTCTTGGATCACTTGGGATCATTGTCAAAGTGAAGCTACGTGTACTGCCAGCTTACAATATTCATTATAAGAGCAAGCGTATGAATTTAAACGATTGTTTAAACCGATTGACAGAGTTTAATGAGAGCCATCGTCATTTTGAGTTTTACTGGTTTGTCCACACTGATACGGTGCAAGTGAAATTTATGCAAACTACTCAAAAGCCAGCTTCCAAAAATAGCGCATGGAATCATTTTAATAAAGTAGTTATTGAAAATGGTTTGTTCTGGATTCTATCCGAGGTGTGTCGACTATTTCCTCAATTGTGTGCCCCGGTAAGTAAACTTTCTGCAAAAGCAGTTCCTATTATAGAGGAGGTGGGAGCAAGTCACGAGTTGTTTGCTACACCGCGCTGGGTTCGATTTAGTGAGATGGAGTACAGTGTGCCTGCTGATAAGATGAACGAGGTAATCAAAGAGATCGAGGCATGTATAAAAGAACATCGATTTGCTGTCCATTTTCCTATTGAATGCCGTTATGTAAAAGGGGATGATATCTGGCTCAGCCCTGCTTACAAGCGAGATTCCGCGTTTATTGCCGTGCATATGTACAAAGGTATGCCCTATAAGTCTTATTTTCAAGCAATGGAACGCATTTTTCTAAAATATGATGGGAGACCACATTGGGGCAAATTACATGAATTAACGGCAGCGGATTTACAAGATCGATTTCCGATGTGGACTCAATTTCTAGCTATTCGTGAACAGATGGACCCCACTGGATTATTTCTTAACCCATACTTGTCCCGATTATTTGGAGTACAGTAGTCAGCAATAATAGAGAATTGAATTTCTTTCCTATTCATAACAAAAAGCGCTTCTTTATCCTCAAGAGGAGAGAGCGCTTTTTGATTTTGCTATTGTTTTGTTAGGATTATGTTCTTGATGCTGAATGGATTGTATTACGAAGCAATAGTAGCTTCAGAATTTTTTGAGATGTTTGGATGAAACTCTTTTTCCGATTTGGAAACCACTATAGTAGCAACACCGTTACCAATTAGATTAGTCACAGCACGAGCTTCAGACATGAAGCGGTCTACCCCGATTAATAGCGCGATTCCTTCAACTGGAATCATGGGGAAAGCAGCTAATGTGGCAGCTAGCGTAATCAAACCAGAACCGGTTACACCTGCAGCGCCTTTAGAAGTAAGCATAAGGACGGCTAATAAGGTAATTTCTTGCCAGATCGTTAAATCAATACCATACGCTTGAGCGATAAAGATGGCGCCCATGGACAAGTAGATGGAGGTACCATCTAAGTTAAAGGAGTAACCGGTTGGGATAACCAGACCTACTACTGACTTGGAGCAACCATAAGCTTCTAGTTTGCGCATCATGCCAGGCAGAGCGGATTCAGAGGACGAGGTACCTACAACCAATAAAATTTCTTCTTTAATGTAGCGGATAAAGGAGAAGATGTTAAATTTGTAAGCTCTTGCGATAAGACCTAACACTACAATGATGAAGCAGAACATGGTCAGGTAAACGGAACCCATCAGAAGACCCAGGTTAATCAATGATTTAATTCCAAACTGACCGATCGTGTAGGCCATGGCCCCAAAAGCTGCAATTGGAGATAGACGCATGATCATGTTAACAACACCGAAGAATCCCTGGGTTAGCTTTTCAAATAATTGGAGAACGGGTTTCGCTTGTGACCCCATTGCGGTGAGTGAAATACCGAATAGGACAGCGAAGAACAGGATCGGGAGTAATTCGCCTTTTGCCATCGCACCTACCACGTTGTCAGGAACGATATTGATGATAAAGTCCAGGAAGCTGCTACTTTCCGATGCAGATGAGGTGTATTTAGAAATATCTGCACCAGCAGCATTCGATGTATCAATTCCTACACCTGGCTTTACAAAATTAACAACAATAATTCCGATTGTTAATGCTAATGTAGTTACAATTTCAAAGTAGAGCAAGGCTTTTCCGCCTATTCTACCAACCTTTTTCATGTCTCCCATACTAGCGATACCGTGAACAATTGTGAAGAAAACAATTGGTGGAATAACCATTTTAATCATTTTGATAAAGACGTCAGCTAACACTTTTAGTTTAGCTCCGAATTCAGGGAAGATAAACCCAACTATAATACCTAAAATAACACCTGTGATTACTTGTACCGTCAAATTTTTCAATATTTTCATGGGTAGTTCACTCCCTTTCGTGTAAGCGCTTTACTTATCTGTGGTTATTGTAAAACTTTTTAGAAAATTAGAAAATAATATGGTCTTATTGTTCTTTTTGGTTTTTTTGGTCATAAAAACAGCCTTGACATTTTTGTTATATCATTTTATATTTAAACACGTTAAATAATAAGTTATCTAATAAATAAACAATCAAATAAATAAAAAGTGCATGAAAGAACTATTTACATCATTTGTAACTAGGTTCATGCACCAGCAGATAGAAAGGGGATAAGAATATGCCCAACACGGATATGCTTGATCAAAAAATTGATCGTTTACTTGAATTGGTAAGTAGTACAACTAAGAAAATTCGAATGGAGATTATGGTACACAAGGATTTAGGTTTAACGGGTCCGCAATTTCATACGTTGTACTTGATTTCAAAAGAAGGTACCTGTAAAACTACGAGGCTAGCCGAGCTACTGGAAGTAAAACCAAGTGCTATGACAGTAATGATTGATCGATTGGTTCATAACGGTTTCGTAGCTCGTTGTAATGACGAGAAGGATCGCAGGGCTGTATTAGTGTCTGTAACGGAAGTAGGGAAGCAGGCGCTTGATAAGGGGAAAGCAAAAGCGAAAGAAGTGCTACATCGTTATTTCTCGCATTTAAATCAAGAGGAGATCACATTCCTGGTAGATATTTACGAAAAGCTAAACAGCGTTCAAATCGCTAACAAAGCAAATGAACAAAAAAGCAAATAAACATAAAAATAACGAACGAATAGGAGAATCGGATATGGGAGAACAAATGACGATTGCAACAAAACAACAACCTAGCTCCCAAAGCCGAGGCTTGTTGATTACGGGACTCATTATTGCCATGCTGTTTGCGGCGTTAGACGGAACTATTGTAGGAACGGCGATGCCGCGCATTGTTGGGGAATTGGGCGGTTTGGGAGTCATGACTTGGCTTACTACTGCCTATATGTTAACCTCGACAACCATGGTGCCTATTGCAGGTAAACTGGCAGACCTACTTGGTCGAAAAGTTGTCTATATAACTGGTTTAATCATCTTTATGGTCGGTTCTGTGCTGTGTGGTTTCACAGACAGTATGACCCAATTAATCGTGTATCGTGGTTTGCAAGGTATTGGTGGCGGAATTATGATGCCTATGGCGTTAATCATCATCGGTGATTTATTTACTGGGAAAGAACGGGCGAAATGGCAAGGGGTGTTCGGCGCTCTCTATGGGCTATCTTCCGTCATTGGGCCTCCTGTGGGTGGCTATATCGTAGATGCCTTGAATTGGCGTTGGGTGTTTTACATTAACTTGCCTATCGGGATTATCGCAACCATTTTTATTGCCATGGGATTAAAAAAACACAAGGTAACGGGCCCAATCAAAATTGACTTTGCCGGCATTACTACGATGATCATCGGTGTGGTCAGCATGTTGCTGGCTTTGACGTTTGGTGGTAAGGAATATGCGTGGTTTTCTTGGCAAGTGATTGGTCTTATGACTGTGTCTATTGTTGCCATCGCTTCGTTTATTAGGATTGAAAAGAAAACAGAAGAACCCATCTTACCAGTGAATCTGTTTGCTAACAAAATCTTTTCTTCGTTAAATGGTGTGGGTTTCTTGATGAGCGTCGGCATGTTTGGAGCGATCATGTTTGTGCCATTATTTATGCAAGGCGTAGTGGGGATTAGTCCCTCCGAATCAGGTGCAATCATGACACCGATGATGCTTACTATGATTTTGACGAGCGTAGTAGGCTCCCGAATGGTGTATCGTTGGGGTGTGAAAAAACAGATTTTAGTGGGTATGATTATCATGGCAACTGGCTTTGGGTTTTTGACTAGCATGGGAATTGACACAACTAAATTGACCGCTACTTCCTTTATGATGGTGATTGGTCTTGGGATGGGTCTGGTTATGCCAATTATCACGTTGGCCCTGCAAGAATCTTTCCCTAAATCCCAGCTTGGTGTTGTTACCTCTTCTAGTCAGTTCTTCCGTTCTATTGGGGGGACTTTCGGGGTAACCATCTTAGGTAGTGTCATGAATGCAAAATCTGCATCCCTTTTAACGGATTACCTATTGCCTCTCTTGCACAAGCTTCCATCCCAAGCAAAAGGAATGGTTGATCAAATTGCAATGGAGATTCATACGAACCCACAAGGCTTGTACTCCATGCTGTTTAGCCCAGAAGCAATGCAAAAAGTTCCTGAATCCGTTCGAGATCAGCTGATTCCTGTCCTGAAACATTCAATGGTAGAATCTTTACATGTCGTTTTTATGGTCAGCTTTGGTATCGTGTTGGTTGGGGCGATTTTAACCTTGTGGTTGCCACATATACCACTGGGTAGCGCTAGAAAAGTGACTCAGGAGAACAGTGTCAATGAGTCACCCCCTGTGATGGAAAAGTAAGTATGTTCCTAGTGAAATAGCCTACACCTCTTGGAGTCATATTCATTGATTCTGGGGGGTGTTTTTTGCTATGATTTGAAGGGAGTTTTTGGAATAAATATGAAGGAGGTAAAGCATATGAATCAAACGCAAAAACTGATAGCAGGCATAGCTAGTGTTTTCCTAGTGGGTGCTGGAGTGAGTAGTTGTATGAATTCCGATGGAGAAAAACAAGAGGTTGAAACGTATGACTTACATAAGGCTAAAGAAGAGCAAGATATACCCTTGACTATTCAACGAGATAAATTAACAGCAGCAGACTATGATCCTTCTTACACGGTGCAGTCTTCATCAGATGAACATACGGTTCCAGCAGATGCTCATACTGTTCAAGGAGACACTATTGAGGATAATAATGAAGATTTAAATATTCCAGAAGATACAGATTGTGAATCGTGGGAATTTATGGATAATGAAGGGGTTTATGGCTGTACAGACAGCAACTCCTCCCATTATAATCAACTGATGTACGGAGGCATTTTTTATGCATCGACGGCAGCTTTGTTGCAACAATCAAATTACCACAGCTACAAAAATAGTTCGCGATTTCGGAGTAATTCTTCCTCTTTCTCAGGAAGTAATGGTTTTGGAAATAAAAGTTCAGGCAGTAGCATGAAAAGTGGTTTTGGTAGCAGTTCCCATTCAGGAGGGTAATGTATTCACACCCGATAAGCAAGGTGGACAGCCCAATAAAAACGATAGTAAATCATATAAAAGCAGTAGTTCTCATTCTTCGGGTGGCTGAAGCTAGTGGAAGAGACGGAACGTTTAGAATCATTTATAAAGAAATAACATACAGGAGTGATGTAACATGCCTTTAATGATAAACTTTTTGATTTATGCGGGGACTGCCTTTGCCATGATGTTGGTTGGGTTGGTCCTGTTTATTGTTAGTACAACAAAAGTAAAAGAATTCCAATTGATTGCTACTAATAATCAGGCAGCAGCACTGACACTCGGTGGAAAAATGCTTGGTCTCGCTTTTGTGCTTGGTTCTGCTGTGGCCAACTCTGTGTCTCTAGTTGATATGGTCATTTGGAGCGGTGTTGGTATTGTAGCTCAAATTATCTTCTTCTTTTTAGCTGAAATCATAACCATTCGTTTTAGCATTCGAGAAGCGATTGAAAAGAATAATACTGCTGTTGGTATCCTCTTAATGATGTTCTCGTTATCTATTGGCTGGATAGTAGGGCAATGTCTAACCTATTAAGTCGCTACTAAAAATGATGTCGAAGCAAATCAGCTTTTGCGCTTTCCCGGGTGATGATTTCCCAGAATAAAGTCCATGTCGGGAAAGCGTACACTGTTTACATTTTACACTACATAAATGACGTAGACACCGCGATCTTCATCAATTTCCGTGGAATCTACCTCGAAATGTCCCAGCTCGGATACATGGATATAATCCTTCAACAAATAACGGACCACGTCCGTATGATGGGGGACTGTCAAGTGGCTTAGAAGCTCTGTATCGCCAGCGGCTAGCAGTCTCCGAAACTCAATGAGAACTCCCTTACTACTATTAAACATCTCGTCATGATAACATACTGCACTTCCTTGGTATTCATATATGAGAATTTCTCTGTTTCCCTCCATTTCGTTGGAAAGTAGCTGATATTGTTTCCCATCTTTAATGAGAAAGTGGCATAAGTGACGAGCTAAAATACCGTCCTCTCCAACTTCTGTAGAGTGGTATTCTGCAAAAGCCGTAAATTGATCTTCCTCTTGTTTGATATAACACGTACACGTATGGATATGAATCACCCTTTCATCTGATAGATTGATTATGACATACGCTCTTACGATAGAAAAGGATGCGACTTTCCTTCATGAACCATAAAGAGAAAAGAAAACAATTTTATCAGCAGATCCCACATTATTGGGCAGATTTATATGGACAAGAGTATAGTTTATACGACGTGTATCCTGTGACAGAACGAGAAGCGTCCGCGATCCGTAAAGCTACCAATCGAGTGGGATATATATTCTTCAAAACAATAAAGCTTTTACGTCAAATCGATGATGAATTGCTACTTTCTCTAGGCTTTCCCGCTAGCTCATTACGATTTTTGCGCATACGTCAATTGAATATGGAGAGTGTTATTGCCAGATTAGACCTCGTAGAGCTGGATGATCGGTATGTTGTGCTAGAAATCAATAGTGATACACCTACTTTTTTGAAGGAATTATTCTTCGTCAACGATAGGATATGTAAGGAATTTGGTTATAATAATCCCAACGAGGGGGAGGAAAAAAGGCTTCAAAAGGCTGTTCAAGGTGCTATTCTTGCAAGCTTACAGGACGTTGTGCCAAACGATGTAGAACCCCCTCATATTGTCTTTACCTCGCATGCAGATAATAAAGAAGATCGTTACACAGCAGAATATTTACGTGATCTGGCACAATTGCCTAGTTGCTATGTACCACTCCATGAGCTACAAATAGTCGAGGATGAGGGGTTATATGATGCAGCCGGAAAACGCATTGATCTTTTATATCGTCAAACATACCCCATTGAGCAGATGTTAGTGGATTATGATCCGAATACCAAAGAACCCGTAGGAGAGATGTTGCTAGAATTAGTAGCTCATCGTAAGTTGGCCATGCTTAATCCAATCTCCGCCTTTTTGTTGCAAAGTAAGGCGGTTCAGGCAGTAATCTGGGGTCTGCATGAGGAGCTTCACCCTTTTTATACAAGCGAAGAACATACTTGGATTGCCGAGCACTTTTTGCCCACTTATCTAGAACCTGATCTTTTCCGGGAACAGGGAACTGCTTATGTACGGAAACCTGCCTTTGGAAGAGAGGGTGATACAGTTCAGATTATTAAGGATGATGCGATTCTCTATGAAGATAGCAACAAGTCATACACCGATTACGTATCTGTCTATCAGAAATATGTACCACTTCCCACTACTTATGTTCAGACTGCTGAAAAAAAGGTGAAGGGGCATCTCATGATAGGAAGCTTTCTTATCAGTGGACAAGCATCTGCTTTTGGATTTCGAATAGGTGGACCCATTACAGACAACATGGCGTATTTTCTACCTTGTGGATATAAGCTATAAGCACTTACTTCTGTACCTGCAAATCCGCTATTTTTTGCATAAGTTCCTTCCCAATAGGTGCTTCAAACTGTTTGTAAATCGGCTGTAGCACTCTAATCCAGGTCTCTTTTTGTGCGGGAGTCAGCGTTTGAATAAAAACAGACTTTTTCCGGCGTAATAAAGCTAATTGCTGTTTGTCCATCTCGATGGCTTGCTGCCGATTCCACGCAGTTGTTTCTAATAAAGCTTCTGTTAAAAGGTCACGGGTATGTGGTTCAAGCTTTTCCCAAAAATCTTTATTCACAATGACTGCATAACCCAAATAACCGTGGTTACTGATTGTTATATAAGGCTGAACTTGATATAGATGCTTGGTAAAAATGTTAGAAATCGTATTTTCTTGTCCGTTGACGTAGCCAGATTCAATATTATGATACACCTCGGTGAAGGGCATCGCTACGGTTTTCGCCCCTAATAGTTTAAATTGACTCTCTAGGGCTTTACTGGGCAAAATGCGAAAGGTATGTCCAGTAAAATCAGCAGGACGAAGCAAGGGGTGCTGATTGCTACTCATTTGTTTAAAGCCATTGCTCCAGAAGGCAAGTCCTTGCATGTTTTTTTGCTCCAGCGTTTGAAATAGGACTTTGCCAATTTCTCCGTCAAAGACCCGATGTATGGTATTCTGATCTGGGTAAGCAAATGGTAAATCAAAGGCAAGCCATTCTGGTATAACGTTGGAGAGATTGGAGAAAGCGGGGGCAATCATCTGAATATCCCCACGAGCTAAAGCCTTGAACTCCTCTTTGTCTGAGTAAAGAATGCCATTTGGAAAAACTTGTACTTCCACTTGATCGTTCGTTTTCTCTTTGACTAACTGGGCAAATTTTTCAGCAGCCAAGCCTTTTGGGGTATTTTCCGCTACAACATGACTAAATTTTATGATAACTCGCTGTTTAAATCCGTTTTGTTCCTCATCGACAGGCTTTGACCCGGCAGTTAATTCCGTACTAAATCCAATAAACCAGGCTGTTAGAAGTCCGATTATTACAAATGAAAAAATGCCAAGAAAAGATTTCAAGAAATTTACCTGCTTTCCTAGTTGAATTAATCAATCAATCTATTTCACAATAGAAAAAATAAGATAATAGCGGAAGGACTGTGAAGATTCTGCTCAAAAACTTACGACTTCATTGGAAAATAACGATTCTCTCCTTTGGTATTGTACTATTTTCTCTCTTAATTGGGGGAATTATTATTATTGGAAAAATGTCAATGGAGATTGAAACAGAACTGGGACAACGCTTGTTAGTCACTGCACGAACCGTTGCTGAAATACCCGCAATCGGAGAAAATATGGTAAAACCCGACGGTTGGAAACCAATTCAATCAACGACTAAACGTATCCAGATCGTGAACGATGTCAGCTATATCGTTGTTCTTTCGATGAATCGAATACGTCTGTCGGATGTGATGGAAGAGAGAATTGGCACAGTGTTTACCGGGAAAGAGGTGGAGGCAGCTTTTGCTGAACACACCTTTGTCCAGAAAGTAAAAGGGGAACAAGGGATAGCGTTACGTGCATACGTACCTATTATGAATACGGATCACCGTCAGATTGGCGTAGTTATGACTGGGCATTTGTTACCCACCTTATATGAAATGATTGCGAACCAAAAAGAGAGTATCACGATTACATTATTTCTATCCCTCTTGTTCGGTATGATGGGTTCATGGCAGTTGGCCCGTCATATGAAAAAGCAGTTGTTAAATCTGGAACCGCAGGAGATTGCCCGGCTATTAATTGAGCGCACCGCAACATTTCAAGCAATGCACGAAGGTGTCATTGCAATAGATAACGCTTTAACCATTACTATTTTTAACGAACATGCCAAGCGAATCTTCCAGGTTACAGGTGATGTCATTGGCAAAAAAATTAACGAGGTGATTCCTGATTCCAGATTACCGGAAATTTTGCGGTTAGATCAACCCATATATAATCAGGAATTGCAAATGCAGCATGCCGTCATTTGGTCCAACCGTGTTCCGATTAAAGTGAATAACAAAACGGTAGGTGCACTTGCCATCTTTCAGGATCGGACAGAGTTTGCCAAAATTGCTGAAGAATTAACCGGGGTCAAAGCGTTTGTAGAGGCTTTGCGAGTACAAAATCATGAACATCGAAACAAAATGCATACCATCGCGGGATTGCTTCAATTAAACCAAGCGGATAAAGCCTTGCAATATGTTTTTGATGTTTCAGAAAAGCATGAGGAGCTAAGTAGCTTTCTAACTGAAAATATCTACGATGATAATTTATCAGGATTGTTACTAAGCAAAGTAGGTCGTGGCAAAGAGTTGGGGATACATGTGGAAATAGATCGTAAAAGTAGACTCTACGCTTTACCTAACCGGATGGATCATCATGATTTTGTGCTCATCATCGGCAATCTGGTTGAAAATGCTTTTGATGCTTTAGTCATGTCAGAGCGGCCAGACAAGAGTTTGTTTATCAGCTTGCACCAAGATGAGGAGAGCCTATCTTTAATGGTAGAAGACAATGGATTAGGAATGGATGCAGGGACCAAAGCTCGTGTGTTTGAACGAGGATTTACGACCAAATACCAGAATAATCAAGGGCTAGGCCTATATCTAGTAAAAACGCTAGTCACTAAAGGGAGTGGCGAAATTATGGTTGATTCTACAACGGGTTACGGAACCACCTTTGTGATACAGTTTCCTATGAAAGGAGAGAAGTAAGTATGTTTCGGGTTATTATTATTGAGGATGATCCAATGGTGCAGGAGTTACATCGACAGTTTATCCAGCAAGTAGAGGGATTTACGGTTATTGGAATATCTTCTAATGGATCGGAAGGGCTTTCGATGATCAAAGAGCTACAGCCAGATTTGGCGATCATGGATATTTTCATGCCCTCTCAAAATGGAATAGAGACGATAAAACAACTGCGGAGTGGCGATAATCCAGTGGAAATCATAGTAATTACTGCTGCTAAAGATATGGAAACCATCCAGATCATGATTCGACACGGTGCATTTGACTATATTATGAAACCATTTAAATTCGAGCGAATAAAGCAAGCGCTGGAGAATTACAGTAAATATGCGAGACAGACTGGCGAACAGTCCACGATGTCGCAATCGGAACTAGATTCTCTCTTATTTGGACAAACCCTAAAACAAGAATGTCAGCTGGGGGAATTGCCAAAAGGCTTAAATACTCTCACGATGCAACAAATTAAACAATTCATGCTGGAGCAAAAACAGTCCATGTCCGCTGAGGAGGTAGCCGAACAAGTGGGTCTTGCGCGTGTCACAGCAAGACGTTACCTCGAACATCTGGAGCGTATACAGATGGTGGAACGTGATGTACAGTATGGTGGTGTTGGTAGGCCTGTGAATCGCTATTTAATAAGAGATAAAAAACAATAGGGGAAAAAAGCTAGGATATTGTATTACCCGTAGTGAAACTCATCATGTCCAAGCAATATCGCTAGGGAATGTTTTTTTTGGTACAATATAAAAAAATGTGCGAAATTATGCTATGATATACAGATTACACAAATTGATTGCAAAGGAGAATTAGGTAGCAATGGAAATTATACAAGAGCTGGAAAGCAGAGGGCTGATCTACCAAACAACAGATAAAGAAGAGCTAACAAAGCGTCTTCAACAAGGTATGCTCACGCTGTATACGGGCTTCGACCCAACTGCTGATAGCTTACATATTGGGCACCTTCTTCCCATTCTAACCTTGCGCCGTTTTCAACAGGCAGGTCATCAACCGATTGCCCTAGTAGGTGGGGGTACAGGTATGATTGGCGATCCAAGCGGTCGTTCTACAGAGCGTTCGTTAAACACAGAAGAGGTTGTAAAAGGTTATTCCAACAAGCTAAAAAGTCAATTAGAGCGTTTTCTCGACTTTGATCGCGAGGGTAATCCAGCGATCATGGCTAACAACTATGAGTGGTTAGGTCAGCTGACTCTAATTGAATTCCTACGTGATATCGGTAAACATTTCTCTATTAACTATATGCTCGCAAAGGATTCTGTAAGTGCTCGTTTGGAAAACGGAATCTCTTTCACTGAGTTTAGCTATATGATCATGCAAGCGTACGATTTCTGGAAGTTAAACCAAACGCTCAATTGTGAATTGCAAATGGGTGGTAGCGATCAGTGGGGAAATATTACGGCTGGTACAGAATTCATACGACGTGCGAATCAGGATGACGAGAATCAGACGGAAGCTAAAAAAGTATTTGGTTTGACGTTACCATTGGTTCTTAAAAGCGATGGTACAAAATTTGGTAAAACAGCAGGTGGAGCAATATGGTTAGATGCTAACAAAACCTCTCCATATAAATTCTACCAGTTTTGGTTGAACACAGACGACCGTGATGTTATGAAGTTCTTGAAATACTTTACGTTCCTAAGCACTGAAGAGTTGAACACGTTAGAAAATGCAGTTGCTACTGAACCGGAAAAACGTGAAGCACAACGTACCTTGGCTCGTGAAGTAACCAACTTGGTTCATGGGGAAGCGGCAATGAAACGTGCGGAAGAAATCTCTGTTTCTTTGTTTAATGGTGGTCTAAAAGAACTGACTCCAGCGGAAATTGCTGATAGCTTTAGCGATGTGCCATCTGCTACCTTAGAAGATGGAGAGCTTACAATGGTGGATGTACTTGTGCAAGTAGGTGCAGCCAAATCAAAACGTGAATCCCGCGAATACCTAAACAACAATGCAATTACGGTCAATGATGTTCGTTTCACTGATCTAGAAACGAAACTGGTTGATATTGAGCGTCTGGGTGGTCAATACTTGGTAATTCGCCGAGGGAAGAAAAACTACTATCTCGTTGAATACAAAGGGTAGAAAATGATGGTCAGACCTCTTTCATGGGGTTTATGATCAGTATGCGATGTAATTTAGCGCTTACTATCGAAATTCAGCTAAATGTCGCGCTAGTTTTTACACAAAAGAGAGGCTTGGTCAGAGAAGTATCCCTTTCCAAGCCTTTCTTTTGTTCTTACAACTTAAAAGCTCTCATTAATTACTACTTCACTAAGAGGCAAACGAGCAGTAGGATGTGCAGGGGTGCTTGCTTTTCCAAGTGTCAGCATCATGACCGGGTAAAAACGCTCCGGAATGTTGCATTCTTTCATAATACCATCACGATCAATTCCACCCATTGGGCATGTATCATAGCCTTTTGCTTTTGCTGCAAGCATCAGTTGCATGGAAGCAAGAGAGGCATTTAAAATAGCTTCTTTCATACCAATCTCAGAGTTGCCTGCATAAGCGCCTTCAACTTGGCTGACCATGATATCGTGAACTTGTTGGTTAATTACGCCGTCTTGCATAGCTTTTCCGTAAATATCGCGAACGGCTAGATCAGCTCTAACATCACCTAGTACGATAATAACCGCAGAAGCATCTACGACTTGTTGTTGATTGTAAGCGAGTGGTAACAATCTCTCTTTTTTCTCCCGAGTAGTAACCACTAGGAAACGCCAATGTTGCAAGTTCCAAGAGGAAGGAGCGGATGCAGCTAGTTCCAAGATTTCATTAAGCTCAGAACGCGGGATTTCCACGCCTGCTTCATATTTACGAACGCTATGACGAGCTTTCATTACCTCAGCGAGTGTTTCGAATGTAGCAGTATTCATTAGGAAAATCTCTCCAATCATTAAAGATGTAGGATAACTGTAACATAGATCGAAGGTTACTAACAATAATATAGTGTGTGATAGATGTAAGCCAAAAGTTTTATTTTTTCAAAATTGGATAACAAAGTATGGTTTGTAACGTCTAGTAATTAGGGGAACTGTCAATCGCTTGGTGTGTAGTAATAAAGGATGAATAAATTGGATTCGAGTGGAATGAAAAATGTTTATTTCTATAGAGAAAAGACACATTGTTTAAGATGAAGAGGAGATTGAGGTGACATTCGTTGACAAAGAGAAAATGGATGCAGGCGCTTTCTGGTATGATGTTACTTGCTTTTCTTACGCCAGCTCATTATGTTCAAGGGGCAGATCAACAGCAAGGACTACAAGAAACCTACTCGGAACAGCATACTAATCAGTATAATTTGCAGAAAAAACAAATAATGTTCCCCAACCAAGATCGTTATTGGATCAAACGAGTACAATCTAGACCAGGAGTAAAGCAAACCAAGCAAAAAATTTCCCTGTTTATCCCTGGAACGACAGGCGAATTCCGCTATCTAGCAAGCAATGGGGCCAAACTAACTTGGACGAAAGCATCCTTACAGAAAGGAAATTTGCCTGTACATACCGGATATATTATGACAGATCAGCATTCAATCATTTTAAGTAAGCCTCATATTTATATACCACGAACACATAATTCCATCGAGATGGTACCTGAAAATATGAATCAAATCAAAATAATGGCAAAAAAAACGTATGGTGGCTACAACGTAAACATTGAAATGCCTGTTGAATCTCATATGTTTGGAGAAGTTTGGGCATTAGAATCCTTTCAACCCTTAATTGACTGGAATGCACCAAATATGGAGGTAATCTGGAGAAGCATTGATTTTGAAGACCGCTTACGCTGGAGCTGGGATGGTTTTTACGACCGGACCCCAACTACATATGTGCCAACTGGACCTAATTATTTCTGGAGGAATCCAGATAACTATTTTGCAGCCTCTTTTGTGATTACGGAAGGTAGTAGGGCAGCAGAGAATCTTGGCTGGATGATGCTCCATACTATTTTGCCAAATCAAAATGCAAGAGGATATTGGCCTACTGCTCCTAAATCAACATGGTTATGGGATGATTACCAGATCGATGCTGGGTTTTATGATACACGTTTTAATACCGATATTGCATTATTGTTACTAAAAGCGTACCAGTCTCATCATGATGAACGCCTCTTACAAGCAAGTAAGCGATATGCGGAGTTTTTCTTACAGCATAGCCAGCAAAATCATTTCCAAATCGAACGAGATGGTCAAGTGGGCATATTGGTAAGTGATTATTCTCATGAAAAGCCACATAAGGTAACCCATACCTCCTTGAACCACCAACTACAAGAGATGATTTTTCTGTATGAAGTATATATGGAGACAAAAGATGATCGATTCAAAGAGCTCGCAGATAAAATGTTATGGGGGGTCAAATTAACGAGGGATGCATGGGTCATGCCAGATTCTAACTTGCACTATGCGTATATGCCAGATGGTACGATGGGACTGAAAGACTACCCATTCCTAACATATAATGATCTTTATGTCATTCAAAGAGTTCTCTTAAATTTGCAAGGCTGGGAAGATCCTGATTTATCTTATTTGATGCAAATGAAAAAGCAGTGGATGGATGCAAATAAGGTAAAAGGCTATAGAAAATAGGATGTATGGGCAATTAACCTAGGAATTAAGAATAACCTAATAGTCAAGGTGAACGATAACTGAAAAATAGTACTCTAAGCAAGGGCAATGGCTCTTGCTTTTTTTTGTCCATTTTCTCGTGTAACAAATAAAAGACGAAATGCCTATTTGGAGATGGTTACCAAATGAGGAGCACTTCGTCAGAGTTTCGTCTGTTTGTTCATTTTTTCCTCCATATATCAGTGAGTATCTGGGTTCATTTTTTAACGAATTATGTTTCGTTTTTTAGGCATATTGCCAAAGGAGGCTGGGCGAGAAAAAAGAGCTGGAGTGAATTTTTCGTTTTTGCATCTGCAAGATGTAAGTATCTAAAGTTTGACTCAAGTGAATAACCGAGTGATCCAAAAAGCTACCCTTTTCTGATACTAGTTGAACCAACTCACTTTTTAATTGATTAATTACTTTTTGTAGCTCAATTTCGTCCTCCACTGGTTCAAGGGTATCTGCGAGATTTTTTAGCTGTTTTGGTTCCATCGAATTTTTCTCCTCTCATCTTTTTCTTATCCTTACTATATCTAGCGTATCAAAGGAAAATGGCTTAACCGGTAGTTAGAAACGTTTTACAGCCTTCGACAGCCATCGTCCTGTTTCTTTCAGACATAATTCTACAGATGTATAATATTAAAATTATAAATGTATATAACAATTATTTAAGATAAAAAAGTTAAAAAACAGAAGCGTGAAACGATCTGGCTTGCAAACCAGAAACTACTCATACTGTATTGATTTTACGCCATTAATACAGGGCAATGCTAATTTTTAAGCTTACTCTCTAATGAAGCCTGCAGTTAACCGGTATTCTAATGATAAAAAAGTTAATGAGAAAACAGGCCTTTCTTTTTACAATGTGATGAGAAGAGAGGGAGTCAAAAACGAAAAAATGTCGAGAGTATAGTCGATTCTGCTTTTTTCTACTTGGTTTTCACTATGCAAAATAAGATTGTCGGAATAGTAATCTGTTATCGTATCAAAGTTTTGAGAGTAAGCATACATGTATGGCGAGGAGTGTTGTAGCAGTCGGTACCTTTATGTAGTCGGTACTGATCCATTTAATGTTATTCATGATATGAATGTGAAGTATAACAAAGATATACATGTTATGTATTGTTATGTTACTTTGTCTTATAGTGGAAATATTAACATTCCATTATATGGATTTATTTATATTTACTAACATGTAATTTTGTGGTAACGTTATTTTGCGAATAGAAAGAAAAAGAAAAAGAAAAAAAACAGTTATTCAATTGGATGGAAATGCGATGGAATAAGGGTTTAATAGAATCTGAGTTTGAGATTGTTACATTCAGTTGCTTTTCATGAAAGGCATTTTAGATTTGAAAGCAGGTGATTCCTATAATCTACACACGATTGAAACAACTAATCGAACACAATCCCCATGCAACAGCCATTATCAGAGAAACGGAAGAAATTCCTTATCAAGCGGTACTACATGAAGCAGATAATCTGGTACAAGCTTTTAAGAAGTTTGGCTTGAATGCAGAGACGCCATTAGCTATTGTTCTTCAAAAAAGCGAAGTCATTTGGGCAGCAATAGTGGCAGCTAGCCAGCTTAATATTTCTGTCATGTTAGTTGATCCTCATTTAAAAGAAGAAGAAATGCAACAAATTATGACGATGTATAAAACTCACTATGTTTTGCGTGAAATAAATAGTACAGCAATAGATTCACTGGGATACGATGAATGGTACGATCTTTCGTGTTTTAGCCATGCCTTTTCTATTGGAAATATAGGAGTACAGGCAACTTGTTGGAATGAATATATTCAACCATCAATAAATCAAAGCTATCTCGTGTTTCTAACGTCGGGATCAACCAAGATACCATCTGCCGTAGTCAAAACAATTGAAAGTGTTATGTTTGATGGAAAACGTGTAGGTCAATCTCTTGGTATTACCCCAGAAGATCGTGTCTTATGTGTAGCCCCCATTTATCATGTATTTGGCTCTATTTGCGGGTGTTTTGCTCCTTTCTTAAGTGGAGCAGCAGTATCTTTTACTGGGGCATACGTTCTTCCATCTAGTTTGGAAAAGAAAATTCACAAACAATCTTGCAACATACTAATGGGTCTACCAGTTCACTACAAAATGTTGGTTCAACACATTAATAAGCCGCTAGATAAAATTAGGATTGCTTTATCATCAACTTCACCATTGTCAGATGAGCTGTTATTATCCTGTAAGGAAAAATTGAACGTATTTATTCAAAACATCTACGGCTCATCAGAAACAGGAGCCATTTCTATTCAACGAAATCACTTATCTATTAGTGAATCTACAAACGTGGGGCAGCCTCTTGATGGTGTACTTGTAAAGCTAGATGAAACAAACCCGTTTGAGTTTGATGGGAAAACGGTCTATGAATTACTTATAAAAAGTGAGTCTCTTGCTAAGGGGTACCTGCGTAAGGAAGATTCGGATGATTGTGAATATGTATTGCAGGATGGATGGTGGCGAACCGGCGATCTGTCCTATCTAAGTGGAGAATTCGAGCTACATATCGTTGGTCGCTTAAATATTACAATAAATGTGAATGGTAAAAAGGTTAATCCGTATGAAATTGAGGAAGTACTAAGTAAACATCCAGCTATAGTAGATGCGGTAGTTGTGGGTCAACACGATTTTACCCGAGGAGAAATACCTGTAGCTTATGTCGTAGCTAATAAGCAAGTTACTGAAATAGAGATACTTGAGCATTGTCGTGAAAGATTATCTGATTTCAAAGTGCCAAGAAGAATAGAATTTAGGGACGATCTACCCAAAACGGCAGCCGGGAAGGTTCGTCGAAAAGAAGTGAAATAGTTGTAGAATAAAAACAGAACGAGAGGTAATATATGGAAATCAAAAATTCAACAGACTATAGTCTTATCATTAAAAATGATTTAGTAGAAATTATAAAAACACATTATGGTCTTGAGATTGATCCAGCTAGTATTCCAGACGATTTGGATATTATCAAACAATATAATTTGGATTCTATCGTTATTATGGAGTTGTTGGTGAATATCGAAAAGCGATTTGATATTCAGATAGCAGATGAAGAGCTTAATACGGAATTAGTACGTACAATTGATAAATTGATGCTTTATATTCAGTCCAAAAAAATGTAAAGAGGAGTCCTTGAAAAAATGTGTGGGATAACAGGGTGGATCGATTGGGAACATAACTTGTTGAATCAAAAACATACTTTACAACAGATGTCTGATTCTATTCGTCATCGAGGACCAGATGCTGAAGGCTTTTGGATTACGGAACACGCAGCGTTGGCACATCGACGTCTAATTGTTATTGATCCTGAAGGTGGAGTACAACCTTTTGTCTATCAAGACTCTGACCCATTATATGCCATGACTTATAATGGAGAAATTTATAATTACCTTGAACTACGTCGTGAATTAATAGAACGCGGACATCAATTTAAAACAAATTCTGACACGGAAGTATTGCTACACGCCTATATGGAATGGGCAGAAGATTGTGTTAAGCATCTCAATGGTATTTTTGCTTTTGCGATTTGGGACCAGAAGAAACAAAGTTTGTTTTTAGCACGAGATCATTTAGGAGTTAAACCTTTATTTTATTTCCAACAAGGAAGTTCTATTTTGTTTGGTTCGGAAATAAAGGCGATTCTTGCTCATCCGAGTGTGAAACGAGAAGTTGATTTTCAAGGATTATCCGAGCTTATCGTTCTTGGGGGAATACGTACGCCTGGTAACGGTGTTTTTACAAATATTTTTGAAGTAAAGCCTGCTCATACGATGGTGTTTACGAAAGAAAGAACAAGAGAGTCGCGTTATTGGCAACTCCAAAGTAAGTTACATACTGATTCTGTCGAAGAAACAGCAGAACATATTAAGTATTTATTAGAAGATACAGTGAAGCGCCAATTAATTGCTGATGTTCCCGTTGTATCCATGCTTTCAGGAGGTTTGGATTCAAGTGGTTTAGTTTCGATTGCGGGACGTCAGTTTTTTGATAAAGGAGAGCAGTTGTCTACATACTCCGTTGACTTTGTAGGAAGTGCCCAAGATTTTGTAGCGGATGTAGCTCGTCCTAGTTTAGATGCACCGTACGCAAAAATGCTGTCCGAGCATGTCGGAACGAAGCACCATTCGATAACACTTACCTCTGAACAGTTGCTTGAAAATATGCTTATTCCTATGCGTATGCGTGATTTACCTGGTTATGGCGATATGGAGACATCCTTACATTTATTATTTCGGGAGATGAAGAAGGACGCTACGGTAGCTATTTCAGGTGAATCGGCAGATGAAATATTTAGTGGATACCCGTGGTTTCATCAAGAAGAGTACCTAGATTCTCCTACTTATCCTTGGTTGATAAACACATGGGATAAATTTGCCTCTTTATTACATCAAGATGTAATCGAGAATATTCAACCAAGCAAATATGCGGCAATGAGATATGCTGAAGCGATTAAGGAAGTGCCTCTGCTTGAAAATGAAACAACAACACAAATGCGCCAACGTAAAATGTCCTATGTATTCATCACTCGCTTTTTGATCGGGTTATTGGAGCGTAAAGACCGCGCGAGTATGTATGCAGGTTTTGAAGTACGCGTTCCATTTTGTGATTACCGATTAGTGGAGTATGCCTTTAATATTCCGTTCGATATGAAGACCATTGGAAATATCGAGAAAGGGATATTGCGTCAAGCCTTCAAGGGCTACATGCCTGAAGAAGTACGACTTCGTAGAAAAAGTGCTTATCCATCGACACAAGATCCTATCTATTTTGCAGGAGTTCATTCAGCCTTTCATGAGATGATGTCTAATTCGAATGCACCTATTCATGATTTATTGGACAAAAAGAAAATATTGAATTTATTAGACGGAAAATCTGCTCTGCTTCAAGGTAAAATGCACTCTAGTCAAGGATTGTTACTCAAGTTAATGGAATATTTTATACAAGTAAATATGTGGTTAATCGAATATAACATTACGATTACATCCACCAACAGTATCCGGAACATCACAATGTAAGTGTAGGGATATGCCATCAGCATGGCGCATTGAAGATGTAGTCGATTAATAAATCTTGGCCAGAGGTGTTTTAAGGTGCATCCATCAGTTGTTTTTATGTATTCGGGTCAAGGATCACAGTTTTATCAGATGGGTAAGACATTATTTGAACAGAATGAAATTTTTAGATCATGCATGCTCCAATTAGATTCGAACGTACACGATTTAATAGGTATATCTGTACTAGATGAATTGTATGATGACCATAAAAAAATGACAGAGCCGTTTACTCGTACGCTTTATACTCATGTTTGTATTTTTATGTTGGAATACGCCATTACGATGGTTTTATTAGAAAATGGAGTCGTCCCAGACGCTGTTATTGGCGTAAGTATGGGAGAATTTGCAGCTGCGGTGACAGCAGGTGTATGTTGCGTTGATACTGCGCTGAAAGCTGTTGTTAAACAAGCCCAATTATTAGAAAACGGTTGTGAAGAAGGCGGTATGCTGGCTATTTTACATCATCCGTCTATGTTCTCGTCCGATCCTCTTCTATATAAAAATTGCGATTTGGTTTCTATTCATAACGAGAATCATTTTATTATTTCAGGTAGAAAAGAGCATATAACTAAGGCTGAACAGCATGCTAAGAACAATGGAATCATTTGTAGTATATTACCGGTTACACAAGGGTTCCATTCTTCTAGCATAGATCCTGCATCAGATGAATATGTTGCTTTTTTAAAAAAGCAACTTTTTCTTGATCCTAAAATCTCGTTTATTTCAAGTGTGTATGGTGAACCGATTGAAAAATGTAATTCGGATTATTTTTGGCAAGTCATTCGAAAACCTATTCAATTTACCAAGGGCTTCACCTATTTACAAGAAGAAGATCAAGATCGGATATTTTTGGATCTAGGTCCTTCAGGAACGCTTGTCAATGTGAGTAAATCAATGTCGAATAAACGAAAGAATCCTATCATCTTGCCCATTATAACACCGTATAAACAAGATCGACAAAATTTGGATTATATCCTATCTCACTATGCTCATAAATATACAACTAGGGAAAAAAAGGGGAAAAAAAGTATGCTTGCTTTTGTATTTCCTGGACAAGGATCGCAAAAAAAGGGAATGGGAGGAGAATTATTTGATCAGTATCCTCAAATCACCAGCCAAGCCGATTTGGTTTTAGGATACTCCATTAAAGAATTGTGTTTAGATGATCCATTAGGAAGATTACATCAGACCGAATACACACAGCCTGCCTTGTTTACCGTAAATGCGCTGATGTATTTGAATACCATTAACGAAACGGGAAGAAAACCAGATATCGTTGCAGGGCACAGTTTGGGTGAATATAATGCTTTATTTGCTGCAGGGGCTTTTGATTTTGTAACTGGATTAAGACTAGTGAAAAAAAGGGGGGAATTAATGAGCCGGGCTGTTGGCGGGGGGATGGCAGCAGTTATAGGGATGGATGAGAAAAGAATGAAGCATACATTGCTACAAAATGAATTAGACAGTATTGATCTTGCTAATTTGAATTCCCCTCATCAGTTAGTCATCTCGGGGTTACAAACAGATATCAATCAAGCAAAGCTGATATTTGAGGCAATTGAAGGTATTACTTACATTCCGTTAAGAGTAAGTGGGGCCTTTCATTCCAGATACTTGATGGAGGCAAGAGGGCAATTTGAGTCCTATATGGATTCCTTTGTGTTTGCAGAATGTAACATACCTGTATTGTCAAATGTCCATGCCAGATTATATCAAAAAAACGATATCAAAATGAATTTGGTTAGACAGATTACGGAGTCCGTTCGATGGTGTGAGACGGTGCAAGTTTTGATGGGATTTGAAGGCATTGAAATGAAAGAGATAGGTCCGGGTAAAGTATTGACTGGATTGATGAAGAAAATAACAGCAGAAGCAGAGCCAATCTTCATCCCTAGTGAAGCTAGTTATCAAGTCGAAGCTCTTTCTGGTAAACATGCCAAAACCAGTGCTATAACAACTGTTGGCTGCAAACAGTTTATGCGAGATTATCAATTACAATATGCTTATTTGGCTGGTGGCATGTATAAAGGCATCGCCTCCAAAGAAATGGTAGTCAAGCTGGGCAAAGCTGGCATGATGGGTTTTCTAGGTACAGGGGGATTACACGTACAACAAATCGAGCAATCTATTCAATACATTCAAAAAGAACTAAAAAGTGGTCAAGCGTACGGAATGAACCTATTACATACTCCAGGAAAGCTTGAAAGAGAAGAGCAATTGGTAGATCTATATATGCACTACGGTATCAAAACAGTAGAAGCATCTGCCTACATGAGCATAACTCCTGCATTAATAAAATACCGTGCGCATGGATTAAACAAGCTACCAGACGGTACCGTTTCAAGCGTTAATCGAATTATTGGTAAGGTATCGAGACCTGAAATAGCGGAACATTTTTTAAGTCCAGCACCAGAGTACCTAGTAGAAAAAATGGTCAGGGAAAATAAAATTACGAGAGAACAAGCTCATATGCTCAGTAAAATCCCGATGGTAGATGATTTGTGTATAGAGGCAGATTCAGGTGGGCATACAGATGGGGGAGTATCTTATGTTCTCATGCCAGCCATGATACAGCTACGGGATGAGATGATGGAAAAATATAAATACCGTAAGAAGGTTAGAATTGGAGCAGCAGGCGGAATTGGTACTCCTGAGGCAGCAGCCGCAGCCTTCATATTAGGAGCTGATTTTATACTGACAGGCTCTATTAATCAATGTACCGTACAGGCGGGCACTAGTGATGCCGTTAAAGACTTGCTACAACAGGTACAGATTCAAGATACCACATATGCGCCAGCAGGAGATCGGTTTGAAATAGGAGCCAAAGTTCAAGTGTTAAAAAGAGGTGTGTTTTTCCCTGCTAGGGCGAACAAGCTTTTTGAATTGTATTGTCAATACAATTCACTTGAAGAGATAAATGAAAAAGATAAAAAACTTATACAGGCAAAATACTTTAAACGCAGTTTTAAAGAAATATATGATGAATTGAAACCGAATTATTCACAAGAAGAAATAGATAAGGCTGAAAAAAATCCGAAGCATAAAATGGCCTTGATTTTTAAATGGTACCTTGCTCATTCAACAAATGTAGCATTAGATGGTGTTCCGGGACAACAAGTAGATTATCAAATTCATTGTGGTCCTGCGCTAGGTGCATTCAATCGTTGGGTAAAGGGAACAAATTTGGAAAGTTGGAAAAACCGTCATGTAGATGAGATCGGCGTAAAATTAATGGAAGAAACTGTGAAAATATTAAATAATCAGTTCCGAAATTTTCAAAGTAAATAATCCATTAGTAAAATTCGCTATTGAAACGAGGTATATTTCATGTTATCCATCTTACATCTTTATTCTCATGGTTATTTGGCAATTCCAGTACTTTTATCTTGTAAAAAACGTGGGTTATTTCATCTTTTACAACAAAGTCAATGTACTCCGTTTAAGCAAATTGTTCGTGAGCTGGATGCTAATAGTGGTCACTTACGCAGTGCTCTCCACATGTTAGAGTCTCTACAAATAGTGAGTCGAAACAGCGAAGATGCTTATGCTTTACTGACAGGATGGAATGTGGTAGAAAAAATTCCGGAAGAAATCGTGGAGCTATTCGATTTCCCGATGAAGGCATACGTAAAAAAATCCCAGAGAAAACATCGTCTTCAAAAATGGATTGAGCTTTCTGCTAAACAATGGAATATAGACAATGTGATGTATTCACACTTTCTAGACGGGATGTTGATGATTCCTTTGCTTTTTTCGTTGAAGGAACACGAATTAGTTATGCAGTCTTCTTCTCAGCAAAAAGAATTCATGTTTTCTAATCTTTCTGGTATAGCTAAGCAAGAAGTTACTCAGCTCTTCCTGCAAAAAAATTGGTTGGATCAAGGAAGTTTGACAGAAGCAGGAATGTATATGATGGACAGAATTTTCAATACTGCCATTATTTATTCTTACCGTCCTATGATAAAAAACATAGATCAACTACTATTTGGAGATTGCCAAGCTGTTTTTGATAGGGATGTTCAAGAGCATGAATCACATATTGATCGCACACTAAATGTGATTGGCTGCGGATTTCAGCATGAAAAATACTTTAAAGATATGGAGCAAATGATCGTATCCATTTTTAATAGAGATTCGCTGGAGGAGCAACCGAAATATATAGCAGATATGGGCTGTGGGGATGGATCGCTACTAAAAAAAATATACGAGATTATTAAAATGAAGTCATTGAGAGGTCAACTATTAGATCAATACCCCCTTACGTTAATTGGGATTGATTACAATGAAAAATCTCTAATAGAAACGGCTGTAACACTGTGTGACATCGATCATGTATTGCTAAAAGGGGATATCGGAAATCCTGACGAGCTTATTACAAGCTTAGAAAAAATAGGAATTACTGATACAGAAAATATTTTACATGTGCGGTCGTTCCTTGATCATGATCGACCTTTCATTGCACCAAAAGAAGCGGATGAAGTAAATTCCTTTCATTCCATTCCAACAGAAACGGTGTTTGTAGATGAAAATGGACATGAACGTTCTTCCAAACTAGTTATGAAAAATCTGGTGGAACACTTACAGCTTTGGTCAAACGTAGTAAATAAGCATGGTTTAATCCTTTTAGAAGTGCATTGTTTGGAGCCGAAAACAATTAATCAGTATATTGATAAATGTGAAGGCTTACATTTTGATGCTGTTCATAGATTCTCTCAACAATTGTTAGTAGAAGCAGATACTTTTATGTTAGCAGCCGCAGAGGCAGGATTGTTTCCTCATAAACAATATTTTCGTAAATACCCAAAATCCATGTCTTTTGCGCGTATCACTTTAAATTACTTTGAACCCAGAGAATACAGGATTAGAATGGCACATGAAAAAGATATACCTGTATTAAGGCAGCTTGAGTTGCAATGCTGGGGTGAGGCTTTAGGTGCTTCTTCTGGAAGTATTTTACATAGAATAAGGAATTATCCAGAAGGGCAACTTGTCTTAGAAATAGACAATAGGGTAGTTGGCGTTATGTATTCTCAAAAGATCAGGGGTCTACAGGATATAAAGTTAGCTCAAACCAATACTGTTGAACAGCTCCATCATAATGAGGGTACTATTATTCAATTGTTAGCAATTAATGTCTTACCAGAAATGCAAGATCGTAATCTGGGAGATCAGCTTTTGGAATTTATGCTACAACGTTGCAGTTTGATTAGCGGGGTCCGGTCTGTCATAGGTATTACTAGATGTAAGGATTATCACCGGCATAGAACAGTAAGTATGGATAAATATATCAATTTTCGTAATCAGAATAATAAATTGATAGACAAAACGTTGCGATTTCATGAAATGCATGGAGCTAAGATCAGAGAATTAGTTCCGAATTATCGTCCATTAGATCATGCGAATCTTGGCTATGGAGTACTCATTGAATATGATAATTTGAATCGAGGATATTCTGAGACTCATGATAAAGCACGTAAACAAGTTAATCTTGAGAAGAATTTCAATCCTATTAAAAATGGGAATACTGACCTGACTAGGTCCATTACAGATTTTGTGTTAGATCGTATACGTTCTCTTTTAGGGGGAAATAAGGAGGATGTTCTATCGTATGTAGATCGTCCGCTAATGGAGCTTGGATTGGATTCGGGAGATTTGTTGGAATTAAATGATCAGTTAGGTACAAAATTTCAAATAGAACTCGAAGCGACATTCTTTTTTACGTACAATACCGCTAGAAAAATCATTTCGTATTTCATAGAAAAAAGCCATGATGTGCATATACATCATGAAGAAGAAGTGGCTGTTGTTTCAAATGAAGTACAAAAGATAGACGACGGTAATAGTAAGACAAATTCTAGTAAGCTAATCAAAGAATTTGTCATGCAAGCGATCCTTGTTCTATTAAATGAACCAGAACAAGATGGTGAATTATATATCAATCGTCCGTTAATGGAACTTGGATTAGACTCAGGAGATTTATTGGAATTAAATGACCTAGTAAGCTCAAAATTTCAAATAGAACTCGAAGCGACGTTCTTTTTTACATACAATACCGCTAGAAAAATTATCTCATATCTTATCGAGAATACGGATGTATCAGATGAGGTATATGTAGCAGAAAAATCTGTTTTAGAAAAAGAGGCAGGTTCGAAGAGCAATTCTTATTTACAAAAGGATGATATTGCAATCATAGGTGCGTCCTGCCGTCTACCTGGTGGGGTAAGCAATCTAGAGCAATTGTGGGAATTACTAATTCACAACCGAGATGCTACTGGTCCAATGCCTAACCAAAGATGGAATTGGCCGGATACTATTTATCCTGATTCGGAGCATAAAGGAATAAATCAAGGAGGTTTCTTAGATCAAATTGCTGAATTTGATCCTCTATTTTTTAGAATCTCTCCCACAGAAGCAGAGCTCTTGGACCCTCAACAACGATTACTAATGGAATTGAGCTGGGAGTGTATTGAGGGAGCTAATTATTCTGCTACAGCAATTTCAGGAAGTAATACAGGTGTATTTATTGGAGCAAGTGGCTCAGATTATAGCAAACTTTTGGATCGTCATAGCGATGATGTTCAAGCTAAATATGGAATAGGTACATCAATGGCGATTCTACCTAATCGAATCTCTTATTTTTATAATTTTCATGGTCCTAGTCTTCAAATAGATACGGCTTGTTCAAGTTCTTTGGTTGCCGTTCATCAAGCTGTGAGATCTTTGCAATCAGGAGAATGTGTGCAAGCTTTAGTAGGCGGGGTTCACCTTATGTGTCACCCTGCTAACAGTATTGCCTACTATAAAGCTGGGATGCTTTCCAAGGATGGAAAATGCAAAACCTTTGATAAAGATGCCGGTGGGTATGTCCGTGGAGAAGGTGGAGTAGTTTTACTGTTAAAACCTGTAAAACAGGCAGAACGCGATGGTGATTCAATCTTAGCTGTCATCAAAGGAACCGCTATTAATCATGGTGGTCAAGCAAATGGATTAACTGTACCCAATCCAGAAAAGCAAGCTACCTTAATCAAGGAGGCTTTCCTCTCAGCTAATATTGAACCCGAATCAGTAGGTTATATTGAAGCTCATGGTACAGGTACTCCCTTAGGTGATCCTATTGAAATCGCAGCGTTGAAAGAAGCGTTTTTAGAGCTTTCGAAACAAAATGACAACAGAGGGGAACCTTATTGTGGATTAGGTTCTATTAAAACAAATATTGGACACTTGGAAGCTGCTGCAGGATTGGCAGGGTTGGTAAAAGTCTTAGTAAGTTTGCGCCATCGAATGATACCTGCTTCCTTACATTTTCATGAATTAAACCCTCATATGTCTATTGATAATTCTCCATTTTATATTGTTAACAGGAATCGAGACTGGATTCCACCGTATAAAGGAGGATTACGTCGCGCTGGAATTAGCAGTTTTGGCTCTGGGGGTTCAAATGCTCATATTGTCATTGAAGAGCATCCTTCTACTGATAAGGTAGCTCTACATAATAGAACCAAGAGTAACAACCCAGTAATGATCGTGTTATCGGCTAAAAACGAAGAGCGTTTACAAGAATATGCAAAGCAATTAATAACAGCAATCGAAAAGCAAAACCTTACAGATTGTAATCTCGCAGATATGGCCTATACGCTTCATGTTGGTAGAGAGGCAATGGAAGAAAGATATGCTACGGTAATATGTCATATTAATGAATTAAAAAAATCCTTGACCGATTACCTTGAAAATAACGGTATGATGAAAAACTATTGTCGAGGAAATGTGAATAAGAGTAATTCTATTACTAGTTTGCCAATTGAGCATGAAGAAGAGAATGAAATGATTAATCACTTCATTAAAAAGAATGATTTACACCAACTAGCTTATTTATGGGTTTCGGGGCTAGATATAGATTGGAAGATATTGTATAAATCAGGAACGGCGAATCAAATTTCACTTCCAACCTACCCGTTTGCTAGAGAGCGTTATTGGATATCAGAGGTAGAAACCAGTTCTTTCATCAACAAGGCAAAGAAAACAACTGTAGGATCAATACATGCGATTCATCCGTTGTTGCAACAAAATACGTCGTATTTATCTACCGTACGCTTTCGTTCTATTTTTACTGGCAAGGAGTTTTTTTTAGAAGATCATGTTGTCCAAGGTTGTAAAGTTCTACCGGGTGTAGCCCATTTGGAGATGGCACGCATTGCAGTGGAGCAAGCACTGGGAAATATGGAACATAATCTGGGCGGCTTTCAACTTCACAACGTTGTTTGGAAAAAGCCTATCCTCTTAGAAGAGCAACCAATACAAGTGCATATTCGAGTGTTTTCAGCAAATCATGGTGAGATAAACTATGAGATTTATAGTGAAGAGATACCAGGTAGTGGTCATACTGTCGTGTATAGTCAGGGATTTGCAGTACGTAGGGAAGCAAGGCAAGCGATAGCCCTGGATGTACCCACTCTACAATCTATATGTAAGCAAGGCGTGTTGACAGCTAGAGAGTGTTATCAAGCATTCAACAAAATCGGGCTTACTTATGGAGAAAGTCATCAGGGAATACAACACGTGTATGTGGGCAAAGATCAAGTATTGGCAGAGCTGGTCTTGCCATCTTGCTTAGTCGATACGCAAGAACAATATGTTCTACACCCGAGTGTAATGGACGCTGCGTTACAGGCAGCTCTTATATTCCAGATGCAATCACTTATATCCTACAACACGTCAATAAAACCATCGTTACCGTTCGCTTTGGAATCGATAGAAATGATTCGACCGCATACATCCAAAATGTGGGCGCACGTCCGATATAGTGAAGATTATATCGTCGGAAATGAGACTCATAAGTATGATATTGATCTATGTGACGACAGTGGCGCAGTTTGTGTACGGATGTTTGGATTTTCGGCTAGGGTACTAGAAGGAACTGTTCCATCCGATTGCTCTACTCATTCTCTATCGAAAGAAGCCATGATTACACCACCATTTGAAACCATGATGGTAGCCCCCATTTGGGAACCAATCAGTTCTGAAAAAGGACAAAGAGTTCCTTCCATAGATGAGAACCTGGTCATTGTTGGGGGCAATGAAACAAGCTGGACTGAGGTAAGAAAACAATATCCAGAAGCTCGTGTACTAGCGATTCAAAGTGGTAATACGGTAGATGAGATCATTCAGGAAATGACACAACAAGGTCCGATCGATCATATTTTGTGGATTGCACCAGTAGAGGGACTATCATCAGTAACAGATAATGCTGTCATAGAAGGGCAAGAAGCAGGTGTGATCTACCTATTTAAACTTATTAAAAGTCTGCTAGCTCTTGGATACGATAGCAGACAACTAGGCTGGACTGTGATAACAACACAAGCACAACCCATTCATAAATACGATGAAGTAAATCCTACCCATGCAAGTGTTCATGGACTTATGGGGACGTTGGCAAAGGAATATACGAATTGGAACATCAGAGTCATCGATCTAGAGTCAACTGCTTCATGGCCAAGGATGGATTGGTTTACCTTACCGATTCATGCGGAAGGAAACCCATACGTCTACCGAGAGCAGCAATGGCATCGTCTGGAGCTTGTGCCTGTGACGTATAGCCAGCAGGACGAAACGATGTATAAGAACGGAGGCGTATATGTCGTTATTGGCGGAGCTGGAGGGCTTGGGGAAGTATGGAGTGAATACGTCATTCGCAGGTACGAGGCCAAGGTGATTTGGATAGGAAGAAGGGAAATGGATGCTGATATCCAAGCGAAGATAGATCGACTAGCATCGATAGGACCCGCCCCTCGTTACATCATGGCGGATGCAACCGACCAAGAAGAGTTGTATCGAGCTTATGAAGAAATCAAACAGCAATATGGTGAGCTTCATGGAGTTGTACATTCTGCTATCGTTCTGCTGGACAAGAGTCTAGCCAATATGGATGAGGAAAGATTTCGGGCAGGACTCGGTGTCAAAGTAGAGGTGAGTGTGAATATAGCGGAAGTATTCCAGCATGAGCCTCTTGATTTTGTTTTATTTTTCTCCTCGATGAATTCGTTTGTAAAAGCTGCGGGACAGAGCAACTATGTAGCGGGATGTACGTTTAAAGATGCCTTTGCAAGCCAGTTAGCCATAGAATGGCCATGTGCCGTGAAAGTCATGAACTGGGGGTATTGGGGAACGGTAGGAACAGTGGCGTCGGAAGAATACCAGAAACGGATGCACAAAAGAGGAATTGGTTCCATTGAGCCTCCAGAAGCGATGGAAGCAGTAGAAGCCCTTTTGACAGGCCCGATGAACCAATTGGCGTTCGCTAAAATGACAACATCTTCTACTTGGATAGATGTAAATAGAAGAAAAATGATTACCATTTATCAATGAAATAATTCGTATTTGTCAGAAATAAATCATTGGAGAGATAAAAATGAAAAATGATGACCAATTCGATTATGTGACCAAACAATTAAAAGATATGGATGAGCTTCTTACCAAATTGTTGTGGGAACAATGTAGAAGGATGGGGATGTTTGTACCTCATTCCTTCGATTCAACAAACATCATAACAACAATGGGAATCATTGATTTATATAAAAAATGGTTAGATGAGACGATAACTATATTCACCAAGAATGGGTATTTGTCATTTGACGGAGAAAAGTATACGGTCATGAAAAATATTCCTATAGAAATGACCGACTCATGGAAGGAGTGGGAACAACGAAAAAAGGAATGGTTAGAAGATGGTAATTTAAAATCTCAAGTTGTATTAGTAGAGACGATGCTAGGTGAGCTACCTGAGATACTTACAGGAAAACGACTCGCCACGGATGCTATGTTCCCTCATTCTTCTATGACTTTGGTAGAAGGGGTATATAAAAATAATCTTCTTGCAGACTATTTTAATGAAGTACTTGCCGAAAAGGTGGTTGCTTTTGTTCAGGAGCGAAGTAGTCAATCGGCCAGTACCAATAAACAAATTCGAATTTTGGAAATTGGAGCCGGAACGGGGGGGACTAGTTCTAAAGTCCTTCCTAAACTGAAACCTTATCAATCGAATATAAAAGAATATTGTTATACGGACCTTTCTTTAGCTTTTCTAAGGCATGGAGAGAATGAATATGGTTCCGACTATCCCTTTTTAACATACAAAATTTTTAATATTGAACAACCCGTTGCCAATCAATCTATTGATCCTAATGGCTATGATCTAGTCATTGCAACAAACGTAGTGCATGCTACGAAAAATATACGACATGCTCTACGTAATGTAAAAGCAGCGATGAAGAACAATGGTTTATTGCTATTAAATGAGTTAGCAGATAGCTCGGTTTTCACACATCTCACCTTTGGTTTTTTACAAGGCTGGTGGATGTATGAAGATACAGCACTGCGTATTCAAGGTTGTCCAGGATTATATCCGGATAAGTGGACAAAGGTATTAAAATCTGAAGGATTCCATTCCATTACCTTCCCAGTAGATGTAGAAAACGACTTTAAACAACAAATTATCTGTGCGAAGAGTGATGGAATTACACTGCAAACACAAGAAACTAATCCTTGTGTAGCTGCAGTAGATAACAGTCAAGATGTGGGGAAAACGCAATTTGCTCCTAGTGAACATCATCAAAATGGGCCTGCAATGAAAAGTAAGGGAGCCATGATTAATCACATCGATGTAACAGATCAAATGGTCGAGGACCATCTTACACATATAATCAGGGAAAGCATTTGTGAAGAATTGAAGATGAATGAGGCAATGATTCAAAATGATCGGAGTTTTTCAGAGTATGGTGTAGATTCAATTATCGCTATTCAACTCATTCAACTCATTAATAAAAGATGTCATACAAGGCTACAAACCACTGTAGTGTTTGATTACAATAACGTAAATCAATTGGTTCATTACATGATAAAAGAATATAGACCAACGTTAGTAGCTCTCTTGGAAGAAAAAACGCCAGTAGATGTCTCGAGCTCATCCATGTTGAAAAAAACAGAAGCAACTCAAACCGGCCCACAAAAAAATAAATCTGCTAACGAAAAAGGTCTCAAAGACAGAGATTCATTGAAAGCAGCAATTGATCAATCGTCACTACATTCGTCCCTAGTAAAGAATCGAGCTACGTTTCATAAAGTACTCATTGAAACACCTGGTAGCACAGAGGATATTCAGATTGTAGAGTCGGACATTCCTGAACTGAAAGTAGATGAAGTAAGAATTGCTGTTCGGGCATTTTCTTTAAATTTTGGGGATTTGCTATGTTTACAAGGTCTATATCCAACTATGCCTCCATATCCATTTACACCTGGATTTGAGTCCAGCGGGGTTGTAGTGGAAGTAGGGAGTGCGGTAAGCTCGCTCCGTTTGGGAGATGAGGTTATTTATAGCGGCGGGGAACATTTGGCTGGACAGGCTAGCTTACTTACATGTAAGGCAGCAAATGTCTTTCCTAAGCCTTCTTCGTTATCTTTTGAGGAAGCTTGTTCATTGCCTGTTGTATCGATGACGATGATAGCTGCCTTTCGCAAAGCACAATTGAAAAAAGGCGAAAAAATTCTCATCCAAACAGCAACTGGCGGAGTTGGACTCATTGCTGTTTCGTTAGCCAAACATTATGGAGCTGAAATATATGCTACTGCAAGCTCGGAGCACAAATTAGAGTATTTAAGACAAGTAGATGTGCCACATGTCATCAATTATGTAGAATCAGATTTTGAACAAGAAATTCATCGACTGACGAATGGAAAAGGTGTTGATGTTGTCATCAATACGTTAGCAGGAGATGCGATTCAAAAAGGTTTAGGGTGTTTAGCTAGAGGTGGTAGATATATTGAAATTGCGATGACAGCACTGAAAAGTGCTAGAACGATTGATTTATCTATCTTAAACAATAACCAAGCTTTTTATAGCATTGATCTTAGAAAATTGGGAATAGAACAGCCTGATGTTCTTCGGGATTATTGGAACGAAATGCTTCGATTAATCAAAAACAATATTATTCAGCCTACTATCTATAAAGTATTTTCATTTGATGACATAAAACAAGCTTATCAATGTATGGAAAATCGCGAAAATATCGGAAAAATAGTCGTACAGATTCCAAAACGATATCAATATAAAATAGCTCCAACCGTTGAAAGAGAACCGATTGCAATCATTGGAATGAGCGGAAGATTTGCAAAGTCTAGAACAGTCCATGAGTTATGGGAGCATCTATCCAAGGGCAACGATTTGATGGAAGAAGTATCGCGTTGGGATCTTTCGAAGTATTACGAGGATGGAGTGTCTTATTGTAATCAGGGCAGCTTTGTCGATAATATTGATCAATTTGATCCGCTCTTTTTTAATATCTCAGGTGCTGAGGCTATATATATGGATCCCCAGCAGCGAATCTTTTTAGAGGAATCTTGGAAAGCATTAGAAGACGCTGGGTACGCGGGCACGGGAGTTCAAGGGAAGAAGTGTGGAGTTTATGTAGGATGTAGTGGTAAAGACTATCAAAATTTATTCGAGGATCAGCCCCCCGCCACTTCTTTTTGGGGAAATGCTGCTTCCATCATCCCAGCACGTATCGCTTACTATTTGGATTTACAGGGACCAGCGATAGCTGTAGATACTGCGTGTTCTAGTTCATTGGTTGCCATCCATCTTGCTTGTCAAAGTCTCTGGACGAAAGAAACAGAAATGGCACTAGCAGGCGGTGTATTCCTGCAATCTACCCCTACTTTTTACTTGGAATCGAATCGAGCGGGAATGTTATCTCCTACAGGCCGTTGCCACACATTTGACGAACGTGCAGATGGTTTTGTTCCTGGAGAAGGGGCTGGGGTGATCGTGCTTAAACGTCTTACTGATGCGATAGCTGACGGAGATCATATATATGGTGTGATTCGTGGATCTGGAATCAATCAAGATGGCAGTACAAATGGTATTACAGCACCGAGCGCCAAATCGCAAGAACGATTGGAACAAGAGGTGTATGATACTTTTCACATTCACCCTCAACACATTCAAATGATAGAAGCCCATGGAACGGGGACGAAATTGGGTGATCCAATCGAATTTCAGGCATTGACGCGGGCATTTACGAAATATACGGATGAGAAAAATTATTGTGCGATAGGATCGATAAAAAGCAATATGGGACATTTAGCATTTGCAGCAGGTGTTGCAGGGATGATTAAAATTTTGTTGTCTCTACAGCATAAGCAAATTCCATCAACCCTTCATTTTCAGAATGGCAATTCGAATATCGAATTTGAAGATAGTCCTTTTTATGTGAATACCGCGCTTACAGAATGGTCTGTGGAACCAAAACAAAAGCGTTGCGCGGCAATTAGCTCGTTTGGATTTAGTGGGACAAATGCACATATGGTTATTGAAGAAGCGCCGATAAGAGAGATAACATATGCACCGAAACCAGGCTATTTACTCACACTATCTGCTCGTACAAAAGAACAATTACAGCAGCAAGTAGAACAATTGATACATTATTGTGAAAAAGAGAAGCAGGTTGACTACGGTAACATGAGTTATACATTGCTGATGGGAAGAAAACATTTTAGTCACCGTTTAGCATTTGTTGTACACGAACGGAATGAACTCGTACATGTCTTGAAAAGGTGGCTAGAAAAAGGAAAAGCGCCGGAGGTATACACTTCCATTCTAAATAAAAATGAGCAACGAGAACAAATGGCATTGAAGCGCTATGGAAACGAATGTATACGAAATTTGAATGCAAATATGGCTGCAAATGATTATATCGAACAGTTGTCTATACTGGCATCTTTATATACACAAGGGTATGAATTAGATTTTGAACAGCTATTTTTATATCAAAATTATGCTAGAATCTCCCTTCCTACTTACCCATTTGCAAAGGAGCGTTACTGGGTGCCAGAAAGAGCAGTGGATTCTATCAAAAGTGTTATAAATGAAACGCCAGGAGAAGCTGATGAAATTCAACCATTTTTACAGCAAAATACATCCGACATACTAGAAGAAACGATCATTAGTGATATGTTAGCTGCAACTTCTGAAAAGCCCATGATGCTAGCACCTGTTTGGGAACCTGTACGATATGAGAAAAAACAAATGATTCCTTCATTAGATGAAAGGCTCGTAATTATTGGAGGCAACCAAACAACTTGGAGTGAAATCAGAAATCAGTACCCTGAAGCACGTGTGCTCGCCATTCAAAGCTCACGTACGGTAGATGAAATCATTCAGGAAATGACACAACAAGGTCCGATCGATCATATTTTGTGGATTGCACCAGTAGAGGGACTATCATCAGTAACAGATAATGCCGTCATAGAAGGGCAAGAAGCAGGTGTGATCTACCTATTTAAACTTATTAAAAATCTGCTAGCTCTTGGATACGATAGCAGACAACTAGGCTGGACTGTGATAACAACACAAGCACAACCCATTCATAAATACGATGAAGTAAATCCTACCCATGCAAGTGTTCATGGACTTATGGGGACGTTGGCAAAGGAATATACGAATTGGAGCATCAGAGTCATCGATCTAGAGTCAACTGCTTCATGGCCAAGGATGGATTGGTTTACCTTACCGATTCATGCGGAAGGAAACCCATACGTCTACCGAGAGCAGCAATGGCATCGTCTGGAGCTTATGCCTGTGACGTATAACCAGCAGGAAGAAACGATGTATAAGAACGGAGGCGTATATGTCGTTATTGGCGGAGCTGGGGGGATTGGGGAAGTATGGAGTGAATACGTCATTCGCAGGTACGAGGCCAAGGTGATATGGATAGGAAGAAGGGAAATGGATGCTGATATCCAAGCGAAGATAGATCGACTAGCATCGATAGGACCCGCCCCTCGTTACATCATGGCGGATGCAACCGACCAAGAAGAGTTGTATCGCGCTTATGAAGAAATCAAACAGCAATACGGTGAGCTTCATGGGGTTGTACATTCTGCTATCGTTCTGCTGGACAAGAGTCTAGCCAATATGGATGAGGAAAGATTTCGGGTAGGACTCGGTGTCAAAGTAGAGGTGAGTGTGAATATAGCGGAAGTATTCCAGCATGAGCCTCTTGATTTTGTTTTATTTTTCTCCTCGATGAATTCGTTTGTAAAAGCTGCGGGACAGAGCAACTATGTAGCGGGATGTACGTTTAAAGATGCCTTTGCAAGCCAGTTGGGCATAGAATGGCCATGTGCCGTGAAAGTCATGAACTGGGGGTATTGGGGAACGGTAGGAACAGTGGCGTCGGAAGAATACCAGAAACGGATGCACAGAAGAGGAATTGGTTCCATTGAGCCTCCAGAGGCGATGGAAGCAGTAGAAGCCCTTTTGACAGGCCCGATGAACCAATTGGCGTTCGCTAAAATGACAACATCTTCTACTTGGATAGATGTAAATTGGGAACATTCTTTTGTTATGATGTAAAAAAATAGTTATATTGCTAAAAAATACTGATTTGTCTAGTTTATTGAATCTAGATGTGTGGAGAGATGAACATGCAAAAGTACAAACATAAAGATATATCGGAAGAAAAGCAACGAATGGAAGCAATGAATGAACTATTCATGAAGGTACTATTGGTTCAATTGTCATCGATCGGATCGTTTACAAGTAAGAATTCGTCCCCCTCTAGTTTTCAAGCAAAAATGGAATTGCCGGATTTTTATAACAAATGGTTAGAAGTAAGCTTCGATTTTTTGATACAGGAACACTATATCAAACAAGATGGAGAAACATACCACATATGTAATCAAGCCTTAATAGACCAGGATATGATATGGAAAGAGTGGGAAATCAAGAAGATCGAATGGCTTGAGGATAGTAATACGAGGGCCAAAGTAGTTTTAGCTGAAACCATGCTACGTGCTTTACCAGATATTCTTACTGGAAAAAGAAAAGCTACAGAGATTATGTTTCCTGATTCCTCTATGCAATTAGTTGAGGGAATCTATAAATATAATAAGCTTGCAGATTACTTCAATAATGTGCTAGCTGATACAGTAATTTCCTATGTACAGAATCGGTTAGATAGTAATGCAAACAGTAAGCTTCGCATAGTAGAGATTGGGGCAGGCACGGGAGGTACAAGCGCAACGGTTTTGCAGAAATTGACACCCTATCACGACCATATTCAAGAATACTGCTATACGGATATTTCTAAAGCATTTCTTATGCATGGAGCCAAAGAATATGGTACTAGTAATCCTTTTTTAACCTATAACATGTTAAATATAAACGAAACGATTACAAAGCAAAATATGGATGTAGGTGGGTATGATGTGGTCATCGCGGCAAATGTACTGCATGCAACGCCAAACATCCATCAGACCATAAGACATGCCAAAACGCTGTTGAAGAGAAACGGAATCATTGTCGTAAATGAAATAACAGAGAAGACGTTGTTTAATCATCTCACATTTGGGCTTTTAGAGGGCTGGTGGTTGTATGAAGATCCTGCACTTCGCATCCCGGGCTGCCCTGGGTTATGTGCAAAAGGATGGGAAAAAGCATTAACAGTAGAAGGCTTTACATCTGTCTCATTTCCAGCCGTAGATGCCGAGGAGCTAGGCCAACAAATTATCATTGCCAAAAGTGATGGGCTCATACGTCAAAAACAAGACATTCAAAAAAATAGCATCAAAGATAATAAAAGAAGTGAGATAAAGAAGACAATATCAAGTCCAAAGAGTATTGAATCCATAGATAATCAAATGATAGAACAAAAAATTCTTGATCATATTACGAACATTATTATTCAAAAGATATCAGAATCGTTACTTGTGGATATTCAAATGATCAGTCAAAATGAATCATTTTCTGATTACGGTGTAGATTCAATTACAGGAGTAAAGCTCGTACAAGTTATTAATGAAGCGTTGAATATTAAGCTAGATACGACTACTTTATTTGACTACAGTTCCGTCACTCAATTGGCATCGCATATTATTTCTGAGTATAAAAGTATCATCATGCAACAGTTATTTCAGAATGTGGAACAAAAGAGTGTGTCGCAAAATAAGACTCTGGCAAAAGAACAGAAAAATTCAGAGCCTATTTCTTCTACGTCTGTTTCAAAAACGAGGATCGAATCCGAAATCAATATAGCCATTATTGGAATGAGCGGACGGTTTGCAAAATCAGAAACAGTCCATGATTTGTGGGAGCATCTATCTCGTGGAAACGATTTAATTGAAGAAGTGTCTCGCTGGGATCTATCTACGTATTACAAGCAGGGTGCAAGCTATTGTAATCAGGGTAGCTTTGTAGATGATATCGAGCAGTTTGATCCCCTCTTTTTCAATATTTCGGGTACTGAGGCTGAATATATGGACCCACAGCAACGAATCTTTTTAGAAGAATCGTGGAAAGCCTTAGAGGATGCGGGTTATGCTGGGGCAGGTGTTCAAGGAAAAAAATGCGGTATATACGTAGGATGCGGTGGAATTAATTACCAAAATATACTTGGAGAAAATCCACCACCACAGGCTTTCTGGGGTACTGCTAACTCAATCATTCCTGCGCGTATTGCATACTACTTGGATTTACAAGGTCCGGCAATTGCTGTAGATACGGCATGCTCTAGTTCACTCGTAGCTATTCATCTAGCTTGTCAAAGCCTATGGGCCAAAGAAACAGAGATGGCCTTAGCGGGTGGTGTATTTATACAATCGACCCCTGAAATCTATAGATTTACAAATCGTGCGGGAATGCTATCTCCTACTGGTCGCTGTCATACGTTTGATGAACGTGCGGATGGTTTCGTACTGGGAGAGGGAGCTGGGGTGGTTGTGCTTAAACGTCTTTCAGATGCGATAGCTGACGGGGATCATATTTATGGTGTAATTCGCGGCTCAGCTATTAATCAAGATGGGACTACCAATGGTATTACAGCACCGAGCGCTAAGTCGCAAGAACGATTAGAGCAAGAGGTGTATGATACTTTTCAGATTGACCCACAGCACATTCAAATGGTCGAAGCTCATGGTACAGGGACAAAACTTGGTGACCCAATTGAATATAAGGCTTTGACCCGTGCATTCAACAAATATTCGAATGAGAAAAATTATTGTGCAATCGGATCGATAAAAAGCAATATTGGACATTTAACTTTTGCCGCAGGGGTCGCAGGACTTATTAAAATTTTGTTGTCTTTACAACATAAACAAATTCCACCAACCCTGCATTATGAAAAAGGTAATTCGAATATTGAATTTGAAGATAGCCCCTTTTATGTAAATACTGAACTTACTGAATGGTCTGTAGAACCGAACATGAAGCGCTGCGCGGCAATCAGCTCCTTTGGATTTAGTGGGACAAATGCACACATGGTTATTGAAGAAGCACCATTACTTAGCAAACCTACTACACCAAAACCAGGTTATTTAATCACCTTATCTGCTCGTACACTGGATCAATTACACCAGCAAGTGGAACGGTTGATACAGTATTGTGAAACAGAGCGTCAGATCGATTATGGCAATATGAGTTACACATTAATCATGGGAAGAAAACACTTTAATCACCGCTTCGCGTGTGTCGTTCATGAGCGAAATGAACTCGTGAATGTCTTGAAAACATGGCTAGAAAAAGGGGAAGCGCCAGATGTATATGCTTCTGCTTTAAGTAAAAAGGGGCAACAAGAACAAATTGCAATGAAACAATATGGAAACGAGTGTATTCGAAATGTAAATGATGAAACAGATGCAAATGTTTATGTAGAACGCTTGTCTACACTTGCATCTCTGTATACACAAGGGTATGAACTGGAATTTGAGAAAATGTTCTCACAGCACCATTATTCGAGAATACCTCTTCCAACCTATCCATTCGCAAAAGAACGCTATTGGATACCCGAGGCAGAGTATCATCCTTTCAGCAACAAGCATCAGGAGGAATTTTCAGCATCGATTAACGAGATTCATCCTATGTTACATCAGAATACATCTGATTTATTCGAAATCAGGTTCAGTACTACGCTTACCGGTAAGGAGTTTTTTCTAGAGGACCAAATTAACAACGGTTGCAAAGTACTACCTGGTGTAGCGCAATTGGAAATGGCACGTATTGCAGTTGAAAAAGCAATAGGTAGCAAGGGGTACGATCAAGCAACTGTCCAACTCCAAAATATTGTTTGGACGAACCCGATTTGCATAGAGGAACAACCAAAACAGGTGCATATTGGATTATTCCTAGAAGATGATGGTGAGGTAAGCTTTGAGATTTATAGTGATCTTGATGAAGGTAGAGACGAAATTGTTGTACATAGTCAGGGCAGGGCTGTATACAACGATAAGACACAGGAGTCTCTCATAGATTTGCCTACTCTGTTAGCAGAATGCAATCAAAGAATCTTGACGACTAACGATTTTTATACATCTTGGGAAGAGAAGGGAGAAATTTACGGAAAAAGCCTTCAAGGAATCGAACAAATGTATGTAGGCAAAGGTCAGGTATTGGCACGATTATCATTCCCATCTGATGGAATGGGTTTCGAGGGCCAATATGTATTACATCCAAGTGTAATGGATGCTGCATTACAGATATCTCTTATGTTTCCTACGGTTGCACAGGTAGTAACAAACGTTTTCCTCAAGGAAGCTATACCAGTTACCCTAGAAAAAATAGAAGTTCTACGATCGTGTTCAACAAGAATGTGGTCTCGTGTGCGATCCAGTGAAGCTTGCATGGTTGATAATGAAACGCTAAAAGTTGATATTGATCTGATTGATGATAACGGCTTGGTTTGCATACGTATGATTGGACTTATGTTAACAGCGTTGGAAACAGAAGGCCATTCCGTACAAGGACAGGAACAAATAGGTAGGATATCGCTTGAACCAGTTTGGAGGGAACAAGCGATTATTCAAAAGGAGATCATACCGAGTTACCACAAGCATATCGTCATGCTCTGCGAACCTTTTGAAGCGCTACAGGGGCATATGGCAGCACAAACAAATGAAGTCACTTTTATTTGTCTGCGTTCGGAAGCTAGTAGGATAGAGCAACGATTCGAAGCTTATGCAGTTCAAGCTTTTGAAACAGTGCAACAGATCATCCGATCTAAACCAAATACCCATGTATTGCTTCAAATTGTAGGTTCACATCAAGGAGAACAGCAGGTTTTTTCAGGACTGGTAGGACTATTAAAAACAGCAAGACTGGAAAATCCAAAACTCATTGGACAAATGATTGAAGTAGATCAGGAAGATGAACAAACAGAACTGATCGAAAAAATAATGAACAACAAACAAAGTCCAGAGGATATTCATATTCGATATGTCAAAGGAAAACGACAGGTAGCAAGTTGGAATGAAATGGAAATTTTAAAGCAAAATGTTACGATTCCTTGGAAAGATGGGGGAGTCTACCTTATTACAGGTGGAGCTGGTGGGCTAGGACTTATTTTTGCAGAAGAAATTGCGCGTAAGATAAGAAATGGAACCTTGCTTCTTACGGGTCGATCTGAATTGAGTGGGGAGAAGCTAGCAAAGCTGAAGGAACTGCAAACATTGGATGCTAGAATCATCTATAAGCAAGTTGACATAACGAGAAAAGATGCAGTGGATCATTTAGTTAAACGATTGATACAAGAATTTGGAAGCTTGAATGGGATTATTCATAGTGCTGGAATCATTCAGGATAATTTTATTTTAAAGAAAAGCGTTGAAGAAGTAAAAAATGTCTTGGCTCCTAAAGTAGCTGGTTCCATTTACTTGGATGAAGCTACCAAAGACCTACATTTGGATTTTTTCCTTTTCTTCTCATCAATGTCGGGAGCAATAGGTAATCCAGGGCAAGCAGATTATGCTATGGGTAATGCATTTATGGATTGCTATGCTGAGTATCGAAATCATTTGGTCAATGTAAATGAACGCAAAGGCCAAACATTCTCCATTAACTGGCCGCTTTGGAAAGAAGGCGGCATGCATGTTCACCTAGAAACGGAAAAGATGCTACTGCAAAGTACTGGTATGATTGGAATTGAAACCAAAACAGGCATTGAGAATATATACCAAATGTTTACATCTAAGAAGAATAGATTGGTGCTCATGGAGGGGAATTTGCCAAAGCTACGATCTTATTTCGTAACGAAGGAAATGAAAAAAGAGAAACCTTCCTTAGAACAAACTGTTATCCAAGTCGATCTGGATACATTAGAAGAAAAAACGATGACCAAATTTAGAAGAATGCTGGGTGAACAATTAAAGCTGAGCATTGATCAAATTGATGCTTCGGAGTCTTTAGATCGATATGGAATTGATTCACTTGTCATCATTGAATTGAATCAAAAGCTTGAACGTATTTTTGGAGAATGCTCCAAAACAATTTTCTACGAGTATCAAACAATAGAGGAATTAACTAAATATTTTACACTCCATTTCCGAGAACAGTGTATGGAATGGACAGGGCTAACACAGGAAATGAAAGTAGGTGCTCAGGTACCTGAAGTAAATCATGGGGTGAAAAAAGAATTACCCACTCCGGTTTCTAGTATAAGAAAAAAACAATTTTCTCGTCACGTACCAGTGAATCAGATACAACAAAATCAACGTGAACCGATTGCGATCATTGGAATGAGTGGACACTATCCACAGGCAAGCAACCTTCAACAATATTGGAACAATCTTGCACAAGGGAAGGATTGTATTGTAGAAATTCCGGAAGAACGCTGGTCGACAGAAAATTTCTATGATGCTGATCGAAAAGAAGCTTTTGCGAAAGGGAAAAGCTATAGCAAGTGGGGCGGTTTTATACAAGATTTTGCAAGCTTTGATCCCTTATTTTTTTCTATTTCACCTCGTGAAGCGATGAATATGGATCCGCAGGAACGTTTATTCATTCAGTCTTGTTGGGAAGCCTTAGAGGATGCGGGGTACACGAAGGAACAACTAACTGTGCAACATAAGGGACGAGTGGGTGTTTTTGCTGGCATCACGAAAACAGGTTTTCAGTTATACGGTCCGCAGTTATGGAAAGAGGGAGAGGAGTTGTTCCCTTATACCTCGTTTAGTTCGATTGCGAATCGAGTTTCTTATTTGCTTAACCTGAGGGGCCCAAGTATGCCAATTGATACGATGTGTTCTTCCTCTCTTACAGCCATACATGAAGCTTGCGAACATATCCGTCATGGGGAATGTGAAATGGCTATAGTTGGTGGAGTCAATTTATATTTACATCCATCTAATTATGTTCAATTATGCGGGCAACAAATGCTTTCAGCTGAGGGCAAATGCAAAAGCTTCGGACAAGCTGCTGATGGTTTTGTTCCTGGTGAAGGTGTAGGGTCATTCCTATTAAAACCTCTCTCAAAGGCGATGGAAGATGGAGATCATATTCATGCTTTAATTCGTGCAACGAGTATTAATCATGGAGGGAAAACAAATGGGTATACAGTGCCAAATCCAGTAGCACAAGGTGAACTCGTTCGAGAAGCAATAGAGAGAGCAGGGATAAATGCTCGCACCATTAGTTATATAGAAGCGCATGGAACAGGAACGGAATTAGGCGATCCTATTGAAATAACAGGGCTCAATCAGGCCTTTGGAAAAGATACACAAGATACGAATTTTTGTGCAATTGGTTCTGTTAAGAGTAATATTGGTCATTTGGAAGCTGCTGCAGGTATTGCAGGATTAACTAAAATTGTTCTCCAGATGAAGCACCAGAAGCTTGCGCCAAGTTTACATGCTAAGGAATTAAATCCGAATATCAATTTTGCTAAAACTCCTTTTGCTGTTCAACAAGAGCTTACGGAATGGAAAAGACCTGTAGTGGAAATAAATGGAATAATAAGAGAGTGTCCAAGAATTGCAGGCATATCATCCTTTGGTGCTGGAGGAGCGAATGCTCACGTAATCGTGGAAGAATTTATTTCAAGTGATGAAGTACAATCTACTATTTCTCATCAAAAGAGCCCGGTAATTATTGTTCTCTCTGCCAAAAATGAAGATCGTCTTAAGGACCAAGCGAAACAATTGTTAGTTACAATTCAGGAGCAAAACTATTCTGATCGTGATTTAGAAAGTATGGCGTATACATTTCAAGTAGGAAGAGAAGCCATGGAAGAACGGGTAGGAATGATTGTAAGTTCTATGAAGGACTTAGAAGAGAAGATACGAGGATATATTAATGATCAAGTAAATTTGGAAGATGTGTATCAGGGGCAAGTGAAAAGAAATAAAGAGACTGTATCAATCTTCCTTGCAGATGAAGAATTGCAAGAGGCTATTCAAAAGTGGATCGAGCGTAAAAAATATTCCAAATTGCTTCACTTATGGGTCAAGGGATTGAGTTTCGACTGGAACAAATTATATGGGAAGAACAAGCCACGTCGGATGAGTTTACCCACGTATCCCTTTGCGAAAGAACGATATTGGATTCCTCAATCTGGAGATGGTATAACACCTGAAGCTGTAATAGCTCCCAGAGAGTCTAATCATGATAATAAAATACAATCACGTAAAAATTGCTTTGTTAAAAAACAGTGGCAATCCTTTTCAACGGATGGAACCAAAGAATTAAAGGGAACGATTGGTATTTTGACAACGAGTGCAACGGAGCAGTTAGCAAAGTATGTTTCTGAACGTATTGCTAATACTCGGATGATGAATGTGCATACGCTGAAACCACACTCAAGTCATTCAGAAGAGGAATGGAAAAAGTATGCAGGTATTATTGATGTAACTGGATGTGGCTCTGAAGATTCGGCGGATCAGCATTGGATATCCACTCTCCAAAACCTAATTGGAGTAGGGAAAAGAGATGACATGATGCTTTTATGTGTCACAAAAGGGCTAGAATCCCTTAAAAATGATTCCGTAAATTTGGCTGGAGCTTCACGTGTTGGATTGTACCGTACATTGCAAAGTGAATACAGCCAGGTTCGTTCCAGACATATGGATATAGAGAGGCATCTTGAAGATTCTATACTTGCAGAACAAATTGTTTCGGAATTTTTTGCACAAAGTCAGGATGTAGAGGTTTGTTACCGTGATGGGCAACGTTACCGAGCTTATCTTGATGTAATAGAAGATGAAATAGACATAAAGGGTCAAAAACAGGTGTTCCCTCATTCACATGTGCTATGGATTACAGGAGGAACTAGAGGGCTCGGATTATTATGTGCCAAACATTTTGTCGAAAATTATGGTGTTACTCGTATTGTTTTAACGGGGCGAGAGGTACTGCCGCCACGTGAAGAATGGGAGTTATACAAGGAACATCATTCATCTACAGCTCAAAAAATCAGATCTATTGAACAATTGGAACGTCTAGGAGCTCACATTCAAGTATTGTCTGTTTCCTTATCGGATGAGGATGAAGTGCGAAAAAGCATGGAACATATTAAGCTTTCCATGGGTCCGATTGGTGGAGTCATTCATTGTGCAGGTTCTGTAGATATGGAAAATCCTGCATTTATACGGAAGTCATCTGAAACGATCAAAAAAGTGATGGAACCTAAGATTCAAGGTCTAAACGTAATATATCAAAGCGTAAAGGATGAACCACTACAGTTCTTTGTATTGTTCTCATCTGTTTCTGCCATTGTTCCAAGCTTAGGAACAGGTCAAAGTGACTATGCGATGGCAAATGCTTACATGGACTATTTTAGTGAATCTGTAGCCTATTCCTGCCCAATTGTGAGCATACAATGGCCGAGCTGGAAAGAGACCGGTATGGGAGAAGTGAAAAGTAGTTCCTATGAGCAAACAGGGATGCTCAGTATGACAAATGAAGAGGGACTATCTCTTTTGGATCGTATAATAGCGAAGAAGATGGGGCCCGTTGTTCTTCCCGCAGTTATTCAATCACAGATATGGAATCCAAAACAGCTAATGCAGACCAAGAGTAAAGATATTGGTGAAAATCATGTTCAAATGAGACCAGAAATCCTCCATTATGTGGAACTGGATCAAGATGAGCTTATGCAAAAAACTACATTATGGTTAGTTACTTTATTTTCCAAAGAATTAATGCTAGATCCCTCGTTGTTTGAAGCTGACATCTTGTTTCAAGAATACGGCATGGATTCCATATTATTGGCACAAATCATCACAAGAATGGATCGTGAATTAAAAATTGTAGCTCTAGATCCGTCTGTTTTGTTGGAATATCCGACCATAGGGAGTTTAGCTGCTTATTTGATTGAGACCTACTCAGAAGTTCTGGAAACAATATTCTCGATCAAAAGCAAAAATCCTGAATTAAAATCAATGCTTATTGAATCTGAACATATTGTTGTGCCTAAACCACAAGAGAAAATGAAAGGTCATGCAAATACGAGTAATGATAAAGAAAAAATTGCGGTAGTCGGTATAGCTTGTCATTTTCCTGATGCAAGGAATGCAAGAGAATATTGGGAAAATCTAAAAATGGGAAAAGACAGTATCCGTGAAATACCAAAATCACGTTGGGATATTGAGAAGCTTTATACTTCAAACGATTACACAAAAGGAAAAAGCATAAGTAAATGGGGGGCCTTCTTACATTCAATAGAAGAGTTCGATCCTGATTATTTCCACGTATCAGAATCATTAGCTTCCCAAATTGATCCGCTTCAACGGCAATTATTAGAAGTGAGCGCAGAGGCGATCCTTGATGCAGGCTATAAAGAAAAAGACTTATGGAATAAACAGGTCGGGGTCTTCGTAGGAGCTCGAGCTAGTAATTTTACGCAAAAATTGGATCAAAGCAATAAAGATACCATTGTTGGGACCGGGCAAAATTTCATTGCGGCGCATTTATCTCATGTATATAACTTTAAAGGACCTAACATGGTGATAGACACGGCTTGCTCAAGCTCGTTAACAGCTATACATCTCGCTGTAAGAAGCATTCAAAATGGGGAGAGTGAGCTTGCTTTAGCAGGAGGAGTGGACATCCTATTAGATGAAACCCCTTACGTTGCTTTGAGTGCAGCTAATGTATTATCACGAGATGGGCGTTGCAAAACGTTTAGTGCAAAAGCAAATGGAATAGGTCTAGGAGAAGGATGCGGGGTACTTATTCTAAAGCCGCTACAACAAGCAATCCGGGATCAAAACAAAATATATGGCGTTATTGATGGGTCATCCATTAATAATGATGGCAACACAATGGGAATAACCACACCAAATCCAGAGGCACAGCGGGAATTAATCGAAAAAGCCATTGTTGACGCAAAGATAAACCCAGAAACCATAAGTTATGTGGAGACACATGGCACGGGTACTTTGATCGGTGATCCTATCGAATTAAAAGCATTGACCCAGGTATTTAAGAAACACACCTTGCAAAGACAATATTGTGGTGTAGGTAGTGTGAAAAGTAACATCGGACACCTGATGAGTGCAGCAGGAATAGCCAGTTTTATTAAGGTACTGTTATCACTTGTCCATGAAGAGCTTCCCGCAACACTACATTGTGAACACCCGAATCCACGTTTTCATTTTGAAGAATCACCATTTTTTATCGTACAAGAGTCAATGAAATGGACGAGTACGTATGACGTTTTACGGGCAGGGCTTAGTGCATTTGGATTGGGCGGAAACAATGCTCACATTATTGTGAGTAATGAAGGAATACCTTTGACACATCGAGTGCCTCTGGAAAGTATAAATCCAAACATTTTATTTCAAAGAAAAAGGTACTGGCCAGAAGGAAAGAAAGATGCAAGTTATTTACAGCAATTAGAAGAGGATAACAGAAGAATGGAACAAAACCTTGCTTATTATGAGCCTATCCGAGTTGAGCGTAGGGGAGAATGAATGATATGAATCAAATACAAACACAGGAGACGTTTTTACAGCGACTGTACCATAGTCATTATTTAGTACAAGATCATCGCGTTCATGGCATTTGTGCTGTTCCAGGTCTAGCTCTGATGGATATGGTTTATCGAGTAGCTGCTCTTTATTTAGATAAACAACCAATTGAGTTAAGACAAGTTTTGTTCAAACAACCCATTGTGACATCAGAGCATTTCGACAAAAATATATACGTCACTTTTACGCCTATGGAATCCTATTGGAAAGTAACGATTACAAGTCAAAAAGTAAAAGATGATTTGGTTATAGATCAGCAAATGGAAGTCAATATGGAATGCTTCATGTATGTTATGGATAATGGGAAAAAACACGAAAAATTAGATATTCAAGCATTTATGAATCATTCAACCAAGCAGTGGGATATGGATCAAATGTATGATTTAGTGCGAAAAACGAAAATTCAACATGACACATTCATGAAAACGGAAGGCACGGTGTATCAATGGGGTCATAAAGAATTAATGAAACTTGAACTTAGTAAATTAGCAGAATCTTACCTAGATAAATTTTATGCACATGCCGCTTTTCTAGATGGATCATGTTTGTCTGGGGCATCTTTTATGGTGAGTGACATGCAGTACAATATTTTTCAGGAGAATACGCCTTATATACCATTTATGCTTGAACGGTTTTGTATCTATGAGTCTCTTCCAAAAACAGTTTATACCTATACGGAACAAACCGAAATACATGGAAATATATCGTCAGCTCCAGATGTTGTTTCTCGTGATATTACGATTTTTAATGAAGGGGGTGATGTGTTAGCTGAATATAATAAATTTACTGTAAAACGAGTTAGAGAGCCACAACTCATCAAAAAATTAATTGAAACGCAAACCTTTCAAACGAATATGACAAAGAGCGATCGCCCAATCGATCGTTCGCATAAACAAGCGGAAGAGATGATACAACAGGCGGATGTAATAAACCAACAAAGAGATACTTCTAGCAAATCATCTATTCAAATGTACCTGCAACAAGAAATAGCAAACGTTTTGAAAATGAATGTGAACAGCATTCACACGAACACAGGCTTTTATGAGTTGGGATTAGATTCAACGCAATTATTAGGTCTTGTAAAAATATTGGAGAATAAAGTAAAAGTAGCTCTGTATCCAACGCTTTTATTCGAATATTCGACTGTGGAAAGTTTATCTCAATATTTACAAGACAACTTTAAGCATGCCTTTGTAAAAGAACATAGTATTTTTAATCCTCCTGAAATACAAGTGAGTTCCATACATTCTTACCTACAACAAGAAATTGCCTCAGTATTAAAAACGAATCCTAAGGAAATCCAGATACACACAGGCTTTTATGAATTGGGATTAGATTCAACACAATTGTTAAGCCTTGTAAAAGTACTGGAGAAAAAAGTAGATTCAACCCTATATCCAACGCTTTTATTTGAATATTCGACTGTGGAAAGTTTATCTCAATATTTACAAGAAAACTGGGCGTCCTCTTTTTTCCATGGTACGGATGCGAATACACATGAAATAGCTGTGCCTCCTATGACGAGCAGTTTACAAGAACATCAAGCTAACATACTTTATTTTGAACGAAACTGGAAAAAGATGGAGTTGAATAAAAATAAACGTGCCACTATAAAACGCAATCATGTTGTACTTCTATTTCATGATTCTATAAAATTACAATCTGAAATAAAGCAACAATTGAATCTTGAGACTGTGATAGCGCTGAGATCAGATAAAGCGGATGTTGTAGAGCAATTTCAAGACAAGTGCAAGCAATGTTTACAACACATTCAAGCACTATTACAGAACAAAATGACAACAGAAATTCTGCTACAGATTGTCACGGATTCTAGTGAGGAAGACAAATATGCTGATGCATTAGAAGGAATGGTCAGGACAGCTTACTTAGAACAACCAAAAATTCACAGCCAATTGATTAAAATGGATACGCTGAATGATCATTCTACACAAGTAATCACAGCCTTGCTTGAAAAAGAGGCACGTTATCATGAAAAAGGGACGGTAAGCATTCATTATCGAGGAAAGGACTTGATAAGGTATGTTCATCAGCTAAGAGAAATGGATGCTAAAGCTAACTTTCTCCCCCAGCATGGGCTGGAAAATGGTGTATATGTCATTACAGGCGGTTTAGGTGGCTTAGGTTATTTGGTTGCAAATCATATTGCAAAGCAAGGGAATGTCAAACTTGCCTTATTAGGGCGTTCCAAACTGGATGCAACAAAACAACAACAAATCTATCACTTAATGGAAATGGGAGTAGATGTACGCTATCTGGAAGTAGATTTATGTGAAAGAACGGAAACGGTACAAGCCTTTCATTCCATTAGAGAAGATTTAGGTCCGATCAAAGGTGTTTTCCATTGTGCTGGTGTCATAAAAGATCGATTGCTTATTCAAAAAAATACGAATGAATTACAAGATGTACTTTTACCTAAATGGAGCGGGGTATGGAATCTAGATCAGGTCACTCAGGATGATGAGCTGGAGTTTTTCGTACTATTTTCATCTGTTTCAGCCATTATGGGAAATGTAGGCCAAGCTGATTATGCTTGCGCTAATGCATCTATGGATTTATTTGCTGTAGAGCGACAAGAGCATGTAAACAGCGGCAAGAGATGTGGTCAAACCCTTACGATCAACTGGCCATTATGGGCAGATGGAGGAATGCAGCTCGAAGACGACTTGTTACAAATGATGACTGCCTCAACTGGTCTGTCCGTATTACCAAGTAGAGAAGGATTAGTGGCGTTGGATCATATATTATCACAAAAAAACACTCAAACCATCGTGTTATATGGAGAGGAAAGTAAAATCAGGAATCAAATCCAAACGCTGAACGCAGAATTTGTAGAACAAGTACAAGAGCAACAAGAAGGAGAAAGTATCATAACGAGAATTTGCATAGATGATTTTACTTTTCCTGATGATCTTAAAACATACTGGCATAACATCAAGGCTGGACAGCGACTCAGTAAGCATAAAACGAGTGTGGCAGAGCTTCAGTCATTCGTGGAAAAAGAGAATGACATACAGCATGTACTCGTTCAGACTCAAACATCTAGACAGGTTGAAGTTGTTGTTTGCGGAAAAGGGAAGAAATATGTTCTGTTATTTTGCGGTTTTGGTTTAACTGCTTCCCAATGGTACTACCAAATCAAAGAATTGAGAGAGGATTATCAATTCATTATTATTCATCCGCCAGGAGTAGGATTAAGTGAAGACAATGGTGATCTTTCCTTTCATGGTATTTCCAATACGGTATCTGAAGTGTTAGACATATTACGTATACCTACACCTCTCCATGTGGTAGGGACTTCTTGGGGAGGAATGATAGCACAGACCTTTGTGGCGAATTTTCCGCAAAAAGCTGTTTCGTTAACATTGGTAACAAGTTTTTGCGAATTGGATCAATTATGGGATGAACAATCATTAAAAGATGCATTTAAACTAGATTTTCATATTAATTATCGAAAAGGCGCGTATGAATTGATTCAGCATAGCGAATTTGTTAATCCTGTTGTACTGCGATATAGCGAGATTGCAAGAGAAGGTAACTTGAATACGTACAACATACTTGCAGATATTTCTGTGCCAACATTAATTGTGTCAGCTAAAAAAGACATCATGGGTTTTTACTATCAAACGAATCAATTAGTAACGAAAATACCACATGCGACATTAGTCGAGATGAACGGTGGTCATGGATGTAATATCACACATTATGAAGAGTTTAATCGGATTTTTACCCAATATGTAAACGAACAAGATTAGGGGATGAATACAATGATGAAAAAAAATGTGATTAAAACGTATCCTTTATCAAAAATGCAAAGTGTTTTTTATGAACACTTTGCATTGTTTCCAGAATCATATGGAAACAATGAAAAAGTGCTTTATCGTATACATTCACCCGTCAACATAGATGTAATGAAGGAAGCTTTTTTACAAGTTATCAAGCGACATGAGATGTACCGCACCAATTTTATTATGGAGGATGAACCGGTACATAAAGTTTACGATGAGGCTATTTTGGATTTTGAATTAATTGAAGCTAGTAATTGGGAGGAAGAAGTAGTAACACAGTTTTTACGTGAAGAAACATATCGTCCTTTTAAACTAGAAGAAAACCCTCCCTTTAGAATTAGATTGCTACGTTTTTCAGATCATGATTTTATCTTACTTTTAGTATGGCATCATGTTGCTGTTGATGGATGGTCTGCTTCTCTTACAATCGATGATTTTGGATTGATATACAAGCATTTATTAGAAGGAAACGCGGTTGAGCTTACTCCAATTAGGCGACAGTTTTCAGACTTTGTTACAGCACAAAACGAGATGCTAGAAAGTTCAGAAGGGGAAAAACAGCGTTTATTTTGGAAAGAAAAGCTGTCAGGAGAGCTACCCGTACTTAAGCTCCCAGCAGATCGAGAGTTTCCGGATGTTCGTTCTTATAAAGGAGGTACTGTATCGTTTCGCCTTGAGCAACCATTGAGCAATCAGGTATTTGCTTATTGTCAGGAAAAAGATACAACACTTGATCGAGTTCTTCTATCCCTATACTTTGCTTTTTTACATGGTTTTTCTAAACAAGAAGAAATCGTAATTGGAACACCTAGATATGGACGAGCATCGACAAGCTATTATAATACGTGTGGCGTTTTTATCAATTTACTTCCCTTACGATTGAAAATGCCAAAAGATGTCACGTACTCTGAGCTCGTGCATTTTGTTGATGAGCAAATTAATCAATATCTAGCTTATCAAGATTATCCGATGACACTTATGATGGAAGATCAAGATTTACATGTCGGACTAACGCCACTTTTTCAAACATGCTTCTCCATCCAGAAGTGGCCTAGACAGAGCACTACGATTCATTTTGGTGAGTCCACAAATGAAATTAATTTACATGGTTTACAAATGAGTCACTACTATACAGAAAAGAAAATCTCAAAGTTCGATCTTGCTTTGTATGTTGAGGAAGATCGAAAGAATGGTATTTTGCCTATCTTTGAATTTAATGGTGATATTTTTGATAAAGAAACGATTGTGAAGTTGAGTAGTATTTTCAAGAAATTTATTTCTTCTGTCATGGATGATGATCAGGTGAAAATTTCCACTCTATGCTCATTTCTTCAAGAAATTGAGCAATAGGCTAGAAACTATTTACAGATAGAGAGGATAGAGTGACTATGAGTGAATTAATATTTACAGAAATAGAGCAGCAAGACCAGATTCAAGACAATCAACAAACAATGATATTAAACGGGAATGATTTAACAATTGCAGATGTTGCCCATGTAGCAAAAGGTGACTCTAAATCATTTTCATTTTTAATTTCGGATGAAGCAATAGAGCGTATTGTAAAGTGCAATGAGTTAAAACATGAAATTATCAACAAGCAGCATCCTATATACGGAGTTACGACTGGATTTGGGGACAGTGTAAATAGACAAATATCTGCTGAGAAAACATGGGATTTGCAACGAAATCTTATTAAATTTCTATCGTGCGGGGTTGGTCCTGTAGCAGATGAAAGCGTGGCACGGGCAACCATGTTAATACGTACGAATTGTTTGGTGAAAGGGAATTCAGCTGTACGTATGGATGTGATTCATCAGCTGGTAGCATATTTGGAAAAAGGAATTACCCCGATTATTCCTGAGCGTGGTTCTGTTGGAGCAAGTGGCGATTTAGTTCCGTTAAGTTATGTTGCCTCAATCCTAGTTGGAGAAGGAAAAGTGTTGTATAAAGGGAAACAGTGTGAGGTAAAAGAAGCACTTGAAGCTGAGGCTCTCATGCCTTTAACTTTGGAAGCCAAGGAAGGGCTTGCCTTAGTGAATGGAACTTCTTTTATGTCTGCATTTGCTTGTTTAGCGTATACAGATGCTGAAGAAATCGCATTTGTAGCTGATATTTGTACAGCTATGGCTTCAGAAGCGCTGCTAGGGAATCGTGGACATTTTTATTCGTTCATTCATGAACAAAAACCACACCTTGGTCAAATGGTAAGTGCGAAAAATATATACACCATATTAGAGGGCTCCCAGTTATCCAAAGAATATTCGCAAATTCTTGGAATTAATGAAAAAATGAATTCAAAATCTTATGTGGAATTAACGCAGAGCATTCAGGACCGATATTCGATCCGATGCGCACCGCATGTTACCGGCGTGCTGTATGACACATTAGATTGGGTGAAAAAATGGCTAGAAGTCGAAATTAATTCAACAAACGATAATCCCATTTTTGATATTGATACGCGTGAAGTTTACAATGGCGGTAATTTTTATGGCGGTCATGTCGTACAAGCAATGGATTCGTTAAAAGTTTCGGTCGCCAATATTGCAGATTTGTTGGATCGTCAATTGCAACTGGTGGTCGACGAAAAATTCAATAAGAATTTGACCCCTAATTTAATTCAACGTTTTAACAGTGATGATTATGAACTAGGTTTGCATCATGGATTTAAAGGTATGCAAATTGCAAGCTCAGCTTTAACCGCTGAAGCTTTGAAAATGAGCAATCCCGTCAGTGTGTTTTCACGTTCTACAGAAGCTCATAATCAAGATAAAGTGAGTATGGGTACAATTGCATCACGTGATGCACGTACAATTGTAGAATTAACCCAACATGTAGCGGCGATCCACCTCATTGCACTTTGTCAAGCATTAGATTTACGTGACATTGAAAAAATGTCACTACAAACTTCTAAGATTTATAAAATGATCCGCATGCATGTGCCGTTTGTGGATCGTGACAGAGCATTGGAGGGGGATATTGAAATAGTTGTACAGCTTATCCGTTCTGGAGAATTAAAAAAAGGAATGTAAGAGGAAAACAAATATTCACTATCAACTAGTAAAGACTTCCCAGAATAATTGGGAAGTTTTTTCTCTCTAGTAGGACTTGCGAGGAGAATAGAATTTCTCATATGATACAAGGGCAACATATCTTCTAACAAAGGGAAATTAGGTGGTACATATGATCAAGCAGATATCTACAGTAGGTGTATATGTGGAAGACCAACAAAAAGCATTACCTTTCTGGACAGAGAAAATGGGATTTATCGTTTATGCAAATTTCTCCATGGGCCCCAAAGCAACATGGATGGAAGTAGGTCCAGAAAATGCCCAGACACGTTTAGTTCTTTATCCAAAAGCTATGATGAGTAACTGGGCGGAATTAAAACCATCGATCGTGTTTGAATGTGACGATATTTATAAGCTTAGTGAGGATTTGCAAGCAAAAGGAGTAGACGTTGATAAGCCAAATGAGATGGCGTTTGGTATCTTTGGTTTTTTCAGAGATGAAGATGGCAACCAATTTGGTCTAAAACAGCCAAAATAAGTTATATTCTCAATAAAACGAACCAATAATAGATGGGTTCGTTTTTCTTTTTTAAAAAATCCTTTGACAAGTAAACGCTTTCAATTTACAATTGTAAGCAACAAGAACAAATGTAATGAGGTGAGCGAGAATGAGTTTGTGGGGAGCACTCATACTATTTTTTATTGGGATGTGGCTCTGTCAAATCTACTTTACAATCCGACAAATGAAACATTATCGTCAGAACATGAGTGAGATGAGACAACAAAGCGCTGGTTTTCTGGGAGTTGGAGTGCAGAAAAGCAGATTCTCGATTGGCTCTGTCGTGATACTTACTACTGATCTGAATGGCTCTATTACCAGATGCAAGATAATGACAGGAGTAACTGTTTTTGCTACTTTTAAGGAAGTACCCTCCCTGGTAGGGAAGCAGCTAGAAGATTGCTATCATACTACCCCTGTGTCACCAGAAGAAAAAGCGTTACAAATGGCTATTCAACAGATTGAAATAGAACGAATAAAGCTACAGACACCACAGACACCACTCCCTTCCACTATAGATATGGAAGGCGACGCTCAAACAAAACCTACTTTGATGACTCCTATTCCCGATAGATAGCTAGATTTTACTCAACATCACCATCAATGAAATAAACAAGAGATCATTACTTGGGTCGTGGGCCGAGTACATGCAGAATATGCATGACTCGGCCTTCTTCTTTGTCAGTCCTACAGTGGTAGAAACTCGGTTATTCCGAGTGACACATATAACTTGTTAGGGGGGTCATGATATGGATTTCTTTATCCATCTGGCTGAAGGGTTTATTGGAATGTTTAATGAAGGAGGGAAAACATTTATTGGATTAGTAACAGGTATCATTCCTACGCTAGTCTGCCTGATTACAGCTGTAAACGCATTAATCAAATTTTGCGGTGAGGAACGCATTACACGATTTGCTCAAAAGTGTACAGGCAATATTGTTCTAAGATACACAGTATTTCCCATCATGGCTATGTTCTTTTTGACCAATCCAATGGCCTACACCTTTGGGCGTTTCTTAAAAGAAGAGCAAAAACCAGCATTTTACGATTCCGCCGTCTCCATGTGTCATCCTATCACTGGTATGTTTCCACATGCGAACCCTGCTGAGCTATTTGTTTACATGGGAATTGCTACAGGCATTCAGCAGTTAGGCTATACATTAGGACCAATTGCTATTCGCTTTTTCATTGTTGGTGCAATCGTCATCCTTATTCGAGGCATGTTAACAGAGTATATCACTAAGATGATGCTAAAACGCAAAGCCCAACAAGCAAGCGTATAGAAGACGAAAGGAGGAAGGTAAAATGAAAAACTACCGTGCAGTGCGTATTGTAAAGGGTTCTGGCGGATGGGGTGGTCCACTCACCATATTGCCAACCAATGAAAAAAAATATATCGCTTGTGTAACAGGGGGCGGGATACATCCCGTGGCTGAAAAGATTGCTCAGCTTACAGGTGGTATCGCTGTAGATGCTTTCAATAATAAGGTGGAACCAGATGAAATGGCTTGCGTGGTCATTGACTGCGGTGGAACGGCTCGTTGTGGTGTATATCCTCGCTTGAATGTCATGACAGTCGACATCACAGCTACCTCACCATCTGGCCCGTTAATTCAATTCATTAAAGAAGAGATTTTCGTTTCTGGTGTACGCGAACAACATATTTTGGAAGCGGATACATCTACACAAGAATCTGAAGTAGCCTCAGCAGAAGCGGTAGGAAATCTGGCACCGGATATTACACAGGTATCTTCGTCTCAAACAGGCAAAAGCGCTAAAGAATTAAAAGATGAAGCCAGAGCGAAAGTAGCACAAATGAAGGCGGCTAAAAAACCAAATTTCATTGAAAAGATTGGCCGTGTAATGGGTGGAATTGTCAATGTATTCTATCAGGCTGGTCGCGAAACTATTGAACAGGTTATCAAAAATATATTACCGTTTATGGCATTTGTAAGTACACTAATCGGTATTATCACGTATTCCGGCATTGGAGATGTGATTGCAAGATTTGTTTCACCACTTGCTGGTAATCTTGTTGGACTATTGCTATTGTCGATCATTGCAGCCTTACCATTTTTATCGCCAGTCTTAGGTCCGGGTGCAGTTATCGCCCAAGTGGTTGGGGTTCTCATTGGGGTAGAGATTGGGCGAGGGAATATCCCTCCGCAACTCGCTTTGCCAGCTTTATTCGCTATTAATCCTCAAGTAGGGTGTGACTTCGTGCCAGTAGGTCTTACTTTGGGTGAAGCAGAGCCAGAAACGATCGAGGTTGGGGTACCGGCTGTCTTAATTTCACGTTTATTCACAGGTCCACTTGCGGTTATTATTGCTTATTTATTCAGCTTTGGACTTTATTCAGAATAAATCGTTAACTATGTGAGCAAGTAGCAAAATATAAAGATAGCAGATGTGGGGGAGAGAAACCAATGACAACATTACTAGAAGCAAAAGCAACAAAAATTGGCGATTTGGTTGAAAGCTTTTTAACGGAAAGCACGCTCATTATCTTTAATGACAATGTTCCAGACGAATTACATGATATTGCTGTCTTACACACCAAATCAGAATTGCTTGAACCTGTTCAGGTAGGCGATTCGCTGGTTGTTGGAGATAGAAAGTACAGTATTACAGCAGTAGGAGCGACAGCAAACGATACGCTACAAAGCATGGGCCATTGCACGATCAAGTTTGATGGAGAGTCGCTCCCTGAGTTACCAGGTACCATTCATGTCGAAGAAAATGAATTACCGGTTCCTACCATTGATATGGTGATCGCATTTGTACGACTCGTATAAAAATCCGTTCTTACAAAACCAAGGAGGAGAAGATATCATGCTAAACATCAATAGAAAACTAGCACAATTGGCAAAAGACGGGGGCTCTATCAAGGTAGGTTTGGTCGGAGCAGGGCAAATGGGGCGTGGTTTAATTTCGCAGATTGAGTCTATGCAAGGCATGAGAGTTGTCGCTACAGCGGATATTGCTCCAGAAAACGCGGTGAATGCCTACAAAAAAGCCGGGGTAGAGAGCGCTGAGATTTATGAAACGCAAGATAACGACAAAGCAGATCAAGCGATCAGTCAAGGGAATGTAGTGGTAACCAGAGAAGCCTCTCTCATTACCAGTTTGAATGAAGTAGATGTTATAGTTGATGCGACAGGTGTGCCTAATATCGGAGCCAAAATTGCATGGGATGGCATCATGAACCGTAAACATGTGGTGATGCTAAATGCGGAGGCAGACGTGACGGTTGGACCGCTTTTATCTAAAATGGCAACCGCGGCAGGATTGGTGTACACAGGTACGGCAGGAGACGAGCCTGGATGCATCATGGAATTGCATGATTTTGCGGACGCGTTGGGATTTGAGATCGTTGCGTTGGGAAAAGGTAAAAACAACAAAGTGAATTACTTTGCCAATCCCGACACGGCACGTGAAGAAGCCTTACAAAAAGGCTCCAGCCCGAAAATGATTGCTTCTTTTCAGGACGGAACCAAGACGATGGTAGAAATGACATGCGTAGCAAACGCAACTGGATTTATTCCAGATATACCAGGTATGCATGGAGTACAATCAGGTGTGAAAGAACTACCAGACATTTTCCGCTTGCAAGAACATGGAGGTATTTTGCATCACCACAAAATCGTTGAATATGTAGATGGAATTGCTCCAGGTGTGTTTGCCATCATTACTTCCGATAAAGAAGAAGTACATCACGAGATGCAATATCTGAAAATGGGTAATGGTCCCCATTATGTATTATATCGCCCGTATCATCTATGCAGTCTAGAAACACCGCTTTCTGTTGCAAAAGCTTATTTAGATGGAGAACCAACAATTATTCCTTACTATGGTTCTGTAGCAGAAACTGTGGCAGTAGCCAAAAAAGATTTGAAGCCGGGAGACGCATTGGATAGTATTGGTGGATTTACAGCATTTGGTCGCATTGTGACAGCTTCGGATAAGAAGAATATGCGGGCATTACCCATCGGCTTAATTGGACCACATATCCGTCTAAAGCGAGTAGTAAAACAAGGCGAATATATTACGTATGACGATGTGGAATTTATGGAAGACAACATGATCTTGCATCTTCGTAACATGATGGACGCACAAATGTAATGTAGCTTTTAACTTCAAAGGCTATAGGTCGCCCGCTGTCAATAAGGATAGCGGGCGTTAATATTTCTAGAATGTTAAACTCTTCCGGTTTTAAGCCAGTTGGCCCAATCATCTCGCCCATGCTGGCTAGCTGCTCTGGATGCTCGTTCCCAATCGTAAGGCACCTCAATATGTTCAACCGTCCATCCTTTCACTTGATGGGTCAAGATAGCATATTTGGCGTGAGGAGTGCAGGATTCCATCGCGTGGGGGACGGGGGATTCATCGGTATAAGCAGGCAAACCTACACTGCCTGGGTTTACGATAAGTTTTCCATCTCGTAACATAACGGTGCGTGGGATATGACTATGACCGCATAACAGAACAGGATAATGGATGGAGGCGAGTGAACTTTCTAATTCTTCAGACGATCGAGTGCGCACACTTCCATCGTTTATTATTTCCTCTAACAAATAGGTCTCATCTGAAAAGGGAGTACCATGACACAACAATATGGAATCGCGCCAAATATATGTGGCAGGGAGACTTTGTAACCAGCTAATTTGCTGGGGAGTTGTCTCTTTTAATATAGAGGGTGCATGGGTGGATAAGGTATGGTCTTCAAGAGATTCCCATAATATTCGATCCTGATTTCCGGAAATGTGGATAATATCACGCCGCTGTAATAGATCGTAGGTACGCTGTGGATCTAATGGGCCTAGCAACGTGTCACCTAGATTAACAATAGCATCTATTTGACGCTGATCCAGATCAGTCAATACGGCGTCCAAAGCCCAGGCATTTCCGTGTATATCTGCTAGGATGGCAAGCTTTGTTTGTTCAAACATACTATCACCTCATCTTTTACCATACTGCATAACAAAGCAGACGGCAATATAGTTCCGTCTGCTTTGTCCTTTTCCGATTATTTTTCCATCAAAGTGAAATGGTTTATAAATGCTTTTGGAGGTTCCTCCAGTAGTAAATTGATCTCTTTACTCTGCAAAAATGCCACGCTGAATAAGATAAGTTTTTAGCTTGTTGTTTCATTCTTTTTTCTTTTACGTACAACCCTTGTCTGGCTAATCGTTTCATAATAGAATTGCCGTTTTTTTCGTAGAATCATTAATAAGAAATGAAGCATAAACAGCAATTGATACAAGATGACTGCTCCGAAAATTGTGATATAGAGAATCGGGTAATATGGTAGACTGCTTGGCAAGTCGTTGAGAATAAAGAATCCAATGGAAGAAATACCGATATTTCCGATATACAGGGCGCCGTTTCGTTTTGCAATATCTTTTAAAGTCAACATTGGATGCACGCTAGACACAATGCGGAGACGCAATAGCCAGAGTCCAATAGTTTGTCCTTTGAATAGATAAGTCGCTCCGATAAAGTAAAGGATAAAGGACATCATCGTAATGAGCGGGTAATTGAACGTAGAATTCCCCCAGTTCATAGGAGATGTCTCCTTTATGATAAATAGGGATGCAAGCTGCTCCACGATCACGGAATCAATCAAAAAGGCCAGCAAACGATGCATGTACCCAACAGGCTTCTCGTCCAAATTAATACCTTGGTCTAATTGGTCTTTAGGAGGGAACATGATAAGTAAGAATGGCGCTAGGAAAAATCCAGTTACGGCACCCAATGTATTGAGCATCAAGTCGTCAATATCAAACAGGCGATATGGACATGTATAAATGCCATAGAGCGCTGTAAGCTGGGTTAATTCAAAAAAGAGCGATGCCGCAAAACCTACACCTAGCGCAAACCTCCAACCTTTTTTAAAGAAATAACGTACAAATACACCTAATGGCAACAATAAAAGAAAGTTAAAGGCTGCTTGCAAAAAGGCGCGTTCTCGTAGGGCAGATAAATATGTAGCTGGCTTGGACCACACGAGGCTGGTTTCTTTCACAAAATCTTGTACAAAGGAAAACGGCTGTAGATTGTAATAGACTGTTCCTGGTGATTGGATGGAACAAGTATCTATGACGCTTGGTAGAGGAAGTATCACCAGAAAATAGGCACATAGTGCGTAAAATAGAAAAGAAGTAAGTAAAAAGACACGATACTTATTGATGTAGCCATAGCGTCGATAGCTGAAGATCATATAAGGAACAGTTAAGACGAACGCTGTGAGGAGAAAAAAGAAAAATGCGGTTTGAATTGGTACTAGATAGGCTCCCATTTTGCCACTCCTTGGATGATTTGTGTTGCGACTCTAATTCTAACAATAAAAACAATATTTGAATCGTACACTTTTATCAGCTTGAAAGAAAGAGGCAGTCAACAATTTTTTGTACGTACTAGTTGCCTTTATCACATACTGGTATTTTTTTGTTTGGTTTTCGGAATGATTTGTGATTGTAGCCTTCTTTGTCCTAGAAAGGAAGTGCCAATTACTCCGGCTACAATCATGGCTGCTCCTACGTAATGGTAATACTCCAGATTCTCTTGCAAAAAAAAGACACCAGCTAACATGGAGATGAGCGTTGAAAAATTGTTAAATACACTCATTTTGGTAGCTTCTATTTTAGATAAGACGTAATTGGATAAAAAGGCAGTGCCAATAGAAGACAGGATACTGAGATAAAGTGTAGCCAATAAAAAGCGCTGATCACCCCAAGGGGCAAAAAAAGCTGATGTTGTGCCGTTAATCAAGTGTTGTAAAATAGAGAGTACGTTAAAGCAAACAAAGCCTAATGTCATCATAATAAAAGTTAGCTCTAATGGTTTCCATCTCTTTGTTAAAGATCGTGCTAGTACGCTGTATGCTGCAAACGCAAGGCAAGACAGTACAATTAACAATGTTCCTGTCCCGGAAAACTGAATGGATGAATTTCCTTTCATGACAAAGATAAAAATGACACCAGCAACTGATAGAAAGAGTGAAGCTTTTTGCAAACCGCTAGATCGCTCCTTTAAAAACACAGACGCTATGATTAACGTAAAGATAGGAACAGTTGCTTGAATAATGCCTGCTTCAGAAGAAGAAGTGTATTGCAATCCATATACTTGAAGTACAAAGAAAATCGCTGGATAAAATAAGGCAAGCGGTATGATTTTTTTCAGACCATGCCATTTAATTCGAACAGGTATCCAACCGCATAGCACTGGGATTAACATAATGATAAATGAGATGGTAAATCGATGCGCAATTGTATCCAACGGGGTGGAAACCTGTAAGGCCAATTTTACAAAAAGAAACGAAAAACCGATAATGATGCTGTATAGGATGGCAGCTATATAGGCGTTACCTAAGGACTTATTTTGCAAAAAAATCATCTCCTGAAAAAAAGTTATCGGCCGATAACTACACTATATCGGAGTAGAAAAGTCGTAACAATGTAAAGAAACCGTAACTGTACCGGTACAGTTACCAAAGGGAGGTGTCCTTTTTGCGGAAATACGTAGAGATCGTGGCTGATTTGGAAGTACGTATCCTTGGAGGAGTGCTAAAGCCTGGTCAAAAATTACCGTCTATTCGACAATTGTCTGAATCTTATCAATGTAGCAAGAGCACGATTATTCGCGGTTTTGCCGATTTGCAAAGTAGGCATCTTATCTATTCTGTTCCTCAGAGTGGCTATTATGTGGTTGGACGTAAAGATCATACTCTGTTAGAAGAGACGAAACAACTAGTTGATTTTTCGTCTGCTGCACCTGATCCGAGCGTGTTTCCCTATCTTGATTTTCAGCATTGCATTAATAAGGCGGTGGATACGTATCAAGACGATCTTTTTAGGTATGGAACGCCACAAGGATTGCCTACCTTGTTACGATTATTGCAAAAGCAACTCCAGTTTTACCAGGTTTTTACGGACGTTAAGGATCTCTGCATCACCTCTGGAGTCCAGCAAGCACTTGCCATTTTGGGATTGATGAGCTTTCCAAACCACAAAGAAAAAATCTTGGTAGAACAGCCTACTTATCATTTGATGATTCAATTTTTGGAATTGCACAAGATTCCTACGCTTACAATTAAAAGAACCGCGTCAGGCATCGATTTTCAAGAATTAGAGCGGCTCTTTCAGCAGGAATCAATCAAGTTTTTCTATACTATGCCACGTTTCCATAACCCATTAGGTACATCATATTCGCAGAAAGAAAAAAAGCAAATCGCTTATTTGGCTCAAAAATATGATGTGTATATCATTGAGGATGATTACCTTGCAGATCTCGAACATGACGCTAAAGCAGACCCAATTCATGCCTACTCTCATTCTCATGTTATTTATCTGAAAAGCTACTCTAAAATCTTGTTTCCAGGCTTACGGATAGGAGTAGCGGTTATTCCAGCACCTTTACAAGCATCCTTTTATACTTATAAAAAAATGATGGACATTGATAGCTCTATGTTGTCTCAAGCAGCACTGGAGATTTATGTGAAAAGTGGCATGTTTGATCGGCATCGGGAAAAAATTCGTCTATCTTATGTTGCGAGAATGGAGCAGGTGAACAAGGTTTTGCGCAATTGGCAACAGAGCCCCAGTGTAGTTGAAGCCCCATTAAATGGTGGAGTACACACGTATATCAAGACAAAGGAACGAATATCGGAAACCAATGTAAAAAACAGCCTGCTCAAGCGAGGAATTATCATGGATACAGTTGATCGCTATTACATGCAATCCTATGAAAAAGAGGTATTATGGCGGATCAATGTGTCTTATGTAGAAGAGTCTCGGATTAGTAAAGCGTTAGGAGAGGTTGTAGAGGTTCTTCGGTTATGAGAAAAGCATTTTCCAAAAAGCTTTTTCTAATAAAAGTGAATAGAAGGAGATATAACAAATGGCAATCATGCAGCTTACCTCAACTAACCCAGACCTATCCTTCATTTTAAAAAAGAACCCTGCATCTGGCATGCAGATCAGGAGTATGCGAAAAGGCATAAGCTACGGCTGGTATGCGGCCCCCAGTACATATGCAATCTATTTTCAGGATGCAGATCATGAGGTATCATACCGAAAAGCAAAAGAAAATACATATGGCTATGTAAATGTATCCCGGTACAACAGCCCCTTGTTTCCGTTGAATGCGATCAGCGAATATTTTGGTACGGTGGTAAAAAATCAACATGAAAAAGATAAGGAAGGCTATCAACACGAATGTAATATTCAGTTGGTTCATATCGATTTTGTGCACTATGTTTCTTTATTTGACCAATATTTCGAAGGGTTCAGTATTGAGGTAAAGCTACTTGTTCACAAAAGCTATCAATTGACGATTCGCACCTCTAGCAGTCTACATGAGCTGATGATGTTTACTAGTTTATTATTTTTATTTTTAAGTATGTTAAGTGAAGAATACATGGATGTAACAGATGGTATCATCGTTAAATATATCGATTATATGAATAAGCTTGATGCACCTTATTTTATCCGGTATTTATTTGCACGTAACGTATTAAGCGATCGTAAATTGTTTCAGAAATACAAAGGAGAATTAGAAAAAACCAACCGACATCAAGTAACATTGCAGTACGGTGGAACAGCGATTCAACGGCGAGATGCTATCAAAGGCAAGCTGTCATTTACGAGAGCGATTGTTGATGTTGGTTCAGGTGAAGGCTTTTATGCCATTCCATTTGCTAAAAAAAACGGAGCCACAATTCTACTATGCGATTGATATTTCTGAACATGCGTTGTCGATTGTGAATAAAAAGGCGGAACAAGCAGAACTAGAAAATATTTTGACGTATCCATCACTAGACACTTTTTTAACAACATATGAAGACGAGCCAGTTGATATCATTTGTACCGAAGTGATTGAACATATGTTGAAAGAGGAAGCAGAGGATTTCTTGCAGCAGATGCTTTCTCAGCTTGCCTTTGAAACCTGCATCATTACCACACCTAATGCTGATTTTAACCAGTTTTATGCCTTGGACAACTACAGGCATGAAGATCATAAGTGGGAAATGGGCACAGAGGAGTTTCAAAGCTGGATGGGGTCTCTGTTGGGGGATGAATACAGATATGAGTATTTCCAAATCGGCGACTCGGTGGATGGTATCTCGATTACGCAAGGCGTTCATATTTCGCAAAAGGGAGGGGAAGGGGCTTGAACAGGAACACAAGCATGAACATAAGTACAGACATGAACAATAGCATCAATACCGATATATGCATTGCAACCAAGCTACACACCATCTTTTTGTTGGTAGGTCCTTCTGAATGTGGAAAGACGACGTTTGCAAAACAAATTCTATTACCACAACTTCAACGTGAAGATGTATCAAAAAATTATCGAGCAAATGTCCAGTACCTTTCCTCTGATGAAATCCGCCAAGAGATTCTCGGAGCTCCTTACCACAAGTACGATCAAATCATGCTAGAGAGTAGTAAACAAGCTTTTGATCTGCTGTTTGCCAAATTAGAAGCCGTCACAAGCTTTCCTATTCAAGCTGAATTCGTTATTGTGGACACGCTTGGCCTGTCCGAAGAGTTTCGTGAACAGGTAGCCAACATCGCTAAGCAACAACACTATCATCTAGAGATTATCTTGTTTGATTATAAAGATGTGCAAGATTATTACAATACGACTAATCTAAAGAAGAGTGTTATTGCTAATCACGTTAAACGCTTACGCCAAGAAGTGTTAGGATCTTTGTCCAAAATGAAAGCCAATGCTATTCATCGTTTCCGAACGAAAGATTTTGTTGATCCACAGACCGGAGAAGCAAACAAAAAGTACTCGGTCCAGATTGCAAATGACGAAGAATATCTGACCCATCTCTTACCACAGGAGTACCGGTATCTAGTTGTTGGTGACGTGCATGAGCAGGTTCATTCTTTGAAAGAATTAGTAGCGGCTAATGGTTTTTCCCTACATGAAAATAAAATTCTAGAAACGGAAAAAACCAGCCAATGGCGCATCGTTTTGCTTGGGGACTGGATTGACAAGGGCGGGAACACTCGTGAAACCGTCCAGTTCATTTGGGAAAATCGACACTGGTTCTACTTGGTCAAAGGAAATCACGAGAACTTTGTCTATAAACTATTGCGAGGGGACATTAAACAGAAAGAAATAGACCCTGCTTTACTGGAAAAGTTCTTTACTTCATTTGCTGATTTGCGTGATGATGATCAATTACGTTCAATGTTTTTTCAGCTAGTTGTGCAATCAAAGGATTTTTATCGCTTTATCGGGTCCAAATGTGCGTCCTTTTTCTTGACGCATGCGCCTTGCAAAAATAAATATATTGGTAAACTAGATGCTTATGCTAAAAAACGGCAACGTAATTTTTATTTGGATCGTGAACAGGATATCGAACAACAACTTGATTTCCTACAAGCAGAGAGCGCGAGTAACCATCCTTACCATGTGTTTGGGCATGTGGCTGCTCAGAGCTACTACCGTTTGAAAAATAAGATTGGCCTAGATAGTGGCGCAGGGCATGGACATGCGGTAAGCTCTGTTTGGTTGGATCGAAATAGACCGGTATTTAAGCAAAATAAAATTGATGATAAGCGTACGAAAGAAGCTTTGCCGTATCTTTTCCAAACAAGTCATTCGGACGTGCATCTTGATTCGCTGGAGGATTGGGACAAACGCAGAATCGATTATGTTTTGGAGCATAAAATCAATTATATCTCAGGTACGATGGCACCTGCGGATAAAGATATTCAACAGAATGAATTGGAATCGTTACAGATGGGGCTATCTTACTTTCGCAGGCATGGTGTGGAACAGGTCGTTTTACAGCCTAAATATATGGGATCACGCTGTAATCTGTATTTGCATCAGGATTTGGAACAATGTTTTGCTGTGTCGCGTAATGGTTATAAAATGAAGCAAGTCGATTTAACGGAAGTATATAAGCAACTTCAGGAGAAATTTCATCCTTATCTGCTTGATAAACAAATCTCTACTGTAATCCTAGATGGGGAACTATTGCCATGGAAGGCTCTTGGTGAAGGATTAATTGAAAAAGAATATAAGGTAATTGATACAGCAGTAGGGGTAGAATTAGATTTTTTACAAGAGAATGGCTTTGCAGAAGCTCTGCAAGATTTGATAGGTAAGTATGATTCTACTCCATTTGAAACAGAGCGCCATCATTTGTCCAAAAAGGAACTGGCAAAAATTTACGGAGATGCTACATATCAGTCATATAAATGGATTCCTCACGTAAAAGCTACACGGGTATCATTGGAAGAACAGAAGCAAGCTTGGCAGACATATCATGAGCAAATGCAGTTGTATGGGGAATCAGGGGAACTATCTTATAAGCCGTTTACGATTTTGAAAATAATCTACCAAGATGGTACAGAAGAAATTCCGGATTGGCCTACTTCACAATTATTTGCATTCGTTTCGTCCGATGAATATCTATTACTAGATTTGACGGAGGATCATTATCTAGAGAGGGCAACAGACTATTTTACCAAACTTACGACCAATCAAAAGATGGAGGGCGTTGTTATCAAGCCAGAGCAATTACAAGCAGGAATTGCACCGTTTATGAAGGTACGTAATTCAGATTATCTGACGCTGATTTATGGCTATGATTACAAATTCCCGCATCGCTATCAAAAACTGATCAATCAGAAGCAAACACGAAAAAAATTGCAAACATCAATTGCAGAATTTGAGTTGGGGCAACAGATGTTACATGTTAACAACGCGGAAATTTCCGGCGAGAATGAAAGCTATAAGCAAACTATCGCCAATCTGTTGTTCGAGGAGAAGAAAGAAAAGGAGCTTGACCCTAGATTGTAAAAGAGAATTAGAGTTATAGTAAACAAAATAAGAGACCTTTTATCGCTTTGGATAAAGGTCTCTCATTTTTAATTGTCTGTAATAAACTCTTTTCGTAATATAGCAAAAATAACAGCATCAACAAAATTTCCTTTTTCGAAAAAATATTCTTTCAGTAAGCCTTCTTCTCGGAGTCCCGTTTTTGTCAAGAGTCTTCTAGAGCCCTCGTTTTCTGGATCAATAAAAGCTTCAATACGATTCAGATTCCATTTCGCAAAACCAAAAGCAACAATTGCCTGGATCGCTTCGGACATGATACCTTGTTGCCAAAATTCAGGGGACAGTTCGTAGCCAATCTCTGCCTTCGAATGTTCCTTGTTCACATTATGGTATCCACAGGTTCCAATCACCACATCATCTGTTTTGCGTGTAATGCCCCAACGAATCCCTTGCTTCGCCTGATAGCGTTCGCCAAATTGAGAAATGATGTTCTCTGCTTGTTGTAGTTCTGTAAAAGTTTCTAAGTCATAATATTTCATCACTTCATCTTTTGAGAAATAGTGAAACATAGCAGGTGCATCAGAGGGTTGCAGCTGACGTAGAATAAGTCTTTCTGTTTCAAGTTTGGGAAATGTTCGGTCATTATTCATTGTGCTCGTTCCTCTCTTGGTATCTTTTATCAGAGTAATATTCGAACCAGTTCATCTAAGTTGGTTTATACTGTCTAACTGTTAGCGTTATTTTAACATAAGAGGAAAAATATACAATCAAAATCAGTGGTGAATAAGAAGACAGTGGAGTAGTGGCATCTTGTCGAGACTTTTATGATCTTTTTGAAATATGCACAAAGAATGAAGCAGATTTGTTAGAATAATATGGTAAGTCATTCTAATTAATGACTGGAATACTATAATAGGGTTCACACTTGGGCTGATTTCTTACATTCCCTTCTGTTTTTTATTGAAATGACAGAAGGATTTACAGCATAAGGTAAGATCAAGCAATCGTGAACAAAGATGAAGTAGGAGAGTGAAACATGTACCAAACCATTCAAAACGTGCGTGTCTGGGGAACACCACTAGACAATGCTGTCACGCAAGCCGTTACTTGTGCCCAGCACGGAAATGTTGTGCAGGTGCTCCTGATGGCGGATCATCACAAGGGTTATTCACAGCCGGTTGGAGGAGTTGTTGTCTACGAGGGGCAAATCTCGCCATCTGGTGTAGGTTACGATATAGCTTGTGGAAATAAGGCTGTCCGCACGAATTTGCAGTATCAGGATATCAAAGAGAAAATACCTGCCATTATGAATAAAATTGCCAAGCGAATTTCCTTTGGAATGGGACGCATTAATAATGAAAGGGTAGATCACGAGCTGTTTGACGATGAGGATTGGCATGTATACAAACAAATTGGTAAAAAAGAATATCAAACCCTACATTCGTTAGCCCATAATCAATTAGGGACGGTAGGGAGCGGTAACCATTTTGTGGACATTTTTGTGGAAGAGGCTACTGACGCTGTTTGGATAGCTAATCACTTTGGTAGTCGTGGTTTTGGGCATAAGACAGCGAGTGGGTTCCTCAATTTGGCTCACGGACGTGGTTTTTCCGACAAAGCACCAGGAGAAAGCATGGATCAAGCTCCTACATTACTAGATTTGCATACAGAGATAGGTGACATGTATATGCGAGCAATGAGCCTAGCAGGTAAGTATGCTTATGCAGGTCGTGATTATGTTATTGATCAAGTATTGAAAATTTTAGGAGCATCTAGCACCTTTGAGGTACACAATCATCATAATTTTGCGTGGAAGGAAATACATGATGAGAAAGAGTATGTTGTCGTGCGAAAAGGAGCAACTCCATCTGCACCTGGACAACTCGGGTTTATCGGGGGGAGTATGGGGGATATTTCTGTGATTGTTCAAGGAAAGGACTCCCAAGAAAATAAAGAAGCTTTTTACAGCACAGTGCATGGGGCAGGTAGAATTATGAGCCGAACGGAAGCGGCTGGGCGTCTCAATTGGAAAACTCGCAAGCGTAGCGGCGGAAAGATTACCAATGAACAAATGCAAAAAGCTGTGCGAGACTTTGGCGTAGAGCTTCGAGGTGCAGGCGCAGATGAGAGCCCCTTTGTTTATAAGAAATTACAAGATGTCTTACAAGCTCATGCCGATACGCTAGATGTGCTACATGTGTTAAAGCCCGTGGGGGTATGTATGGCAGGTGCAGATGAGTTTGATCCTTATAAAGATTAACACAGGAAAGGGAAGGCTGACTTTTTTGTTGCACTTTTTTCACCTTTAGCGTTTGCTTCTTGTCTCATTTGGATATTTAATAGAGAAGGGAGGGATTGCTTGGTTCCCTGCCACACAGTAGCAGGAAAAGGGAGGAGATACCTATGAATAACATCATTGAAACCATTTTGAACCATCGTTCCATTCGCCAGTACGAGGACCGTCCGCTAACAGAAGAACAAATTAATACGATTGTTACATGCGCTCAAGCGGCCTCTACTTCCAGTTACATACAGGCTTATTCGATCATCGGTATTACGGATAAAGAAACGAAACGTCAGTTGGCCCAACTGTGCGGTAATCAACCGTATGTGGAAACCAATGGGCACCTGTTTGTTTTTTGTGCTGATTTACACCGTCACCACGTGATTGGTCAGATGGAAGGAAAAGACCTGTCTACATCCATTGAAAGCACGGAAAAATTCATGGTAACTGTCATTGATGCGACACTTGCAGCGCAGAATGCGGCCCTGGCAGCAGAATCGATGGGACTTGGCATTTGCTATATTGGTGGGTTGCGTAATCAGTTGCAGGCTGTCACAGAGCTTTTACACATTCCTACTCACGTCATGCCACTTTTTGCTATGACAGTAGGCTATCCGTTGCATGAATCTACTCAGAAACCACGTTTGCCACTTCACCACGTATATCATCAGGAGAAATATAATCAGGATACAAAGAGCTATCAACAGCAATTGCAGGAGTATAACGAGATTACCGCTAGTTACTATCAAGAACGTACACAAGGTGAGCGTACAGATACGTGGACAGGACAGATGGCCAATATGCTTTCTAAACCTACCCGTATGAATATGAAGGAATTTGTAGAGAAGCAGGGCTTGAATAAAAAGTAGGTTGAATATCTGATAGAAATTAAAGCGTGCAGAATCTCTCTTTTATGGGGGTATGCACGCTTGTTTATCAGGTTCTTTAGAATAGATAATAGTGTACCACCTCCCGATTTAATCAAAGGGGGAAGACATATGGATGCCCCAAAAAAAATACTGTCGAATAACCAACAAGAGTTGGAAATAAAAACCATTATCAATGAATTAACTGTAGCTTTCTATCGTTCATTTACCAATAAAGGGAATATAAAACCTAATGTTAATGGAATTTATCAACTCTTTATTCCAGAAGGGTTAATCATTAAAAATTGCGATTCAGCTCCTGAAATTTACAATCTTCAGCAATTTATCGAACCTCGTGAGAAGCTACTAAAGGAAGGTCTACTAGTGGACTTTGAGGAAAAGGAGTTATTTGATAAAACAGAAATTTTCGGCAATATCGCACATCGTTTCAGCCTGTATAAAAAGTCGGGAATCCTATCAGGTAGAGAATTTGAAGCACAAGGAATGAAAACCATACAATTTATTAAAACAACGGATGGATGGAAAATAAGCTCACTGGCTTGGGATGATGAGAGAGACGGCTTACTTATTCCAGACAAGTATCAATGCTATCCATATTTTTAACGATGCTCCTCGTTCTCTTTAGCCTATATTTTCCATGGCGTGTATGAAGCGGATGAACAAGCTGTTCAAAAAAGCGCAGAAGAGTATGTGCAGTATATTCTTGCAGAGCATCAGCTATAAAGGAAAGGAAGAGCCAATACATCCTTCAATGAGGATTTATTGGCTCTTTTTTATGCTGTCTACTTGACAGGGGTAAGTCCAGAATACTAGTAGCAATCCGACTTCTTTGTTTTTTTGTATGTATTCCGTTGAGTAGACCATCCCCTTTTGTTACACTAGGGAAATAGCAAAAATAGTAGGAAGTGATTACCATGCCATCTTATGAAAATGAAAATTGTGTAGAAATGAATTATGCTCATCGAGATTTACGTGAAACAGAAATGCGCAACGCTGTTTTTACCAAGTGTGTATTTACCGGCACACAGCTACATGAGGTTACTACTACAGGTTGCCAGTTCATTGATTGCGATTTTTCTGGTGCCAGCTTTAATGGTTCTATTCATGTACGTTCAGCTTTTACAAATTGCCGTTTCTTTGGTGCTAATTTGTTCTCAAGTAGGTTTGAAGAATGCAAAATGGTCGGTTCAGATTTTGCTAATGCTGTATGGGATGGTATTACGATTCAAGGTGGGGACTGGTCCTATACAAATGTGCGTTATGCCAATTGGACCAAACAAAAATTGCAAGATATCAAGCTGGTCGAAGCAGACTTGGCGTATAGCCGTTTAGAAAAGGCAGACCTGACAAACTCAGATTTATCTTACGCAAGCTTTGGTAATGCTACTTTAAAAGGGGCCGATTTACGTGGGGCTAAGCTAGATGGCATCGATTGGAAATCGCTTAATGTCCAAGGCGTTCGACTCGATTTTACTCAGGCGGTAGCGTTGGCTCGTTCATATGGGGCAAAAGTGGATTAGGGATAATCCCATAGACTAGACAACACAATCAGACAAGCAAAGGATGCCGCAGAATGATTTTATTAGGAGCGATTGTAAACGGATTATGCATTGTCCTCGGAACATTACTTGGTAAACTTTTTAACAAAATTCCTGAAAAAATGAAAGATACCGTTATGCAGGGGATTGGCTTAGCAGTTATTGTGTTAGGCTTGCAAATGGGTTTGAAAAGTGAAAATTTTCTCGTTGTTATTATTAGCCTTGTGGTTGGAGCTGTATTTGGGGAATTATGGGCGTTGGAAGACCGCTTAAATCAATTAGGAGAGTGGTTGGAGCGCAGAATTGGCTCAAAAGGCGAAAGCAGTGTAGCAGCAGGTTTTGTAACCGGAACGCTTATTTTTGTCATAGGAGCGATGGGGATTATTGGCGCACTTGATAGTGGAATCCGCGGTAATCACGGAGTTCTATATACGAAAGGTATTATTGATGGAATTATTTCTTTGTTTTTAACCACCACACTTGGCATTGGAATTTTGTTTTCGGCTATCCCCGTCATTCTGTATGAAGGAATAATCTCCTTATTTGCTACACAGATTGATCGGTTTGTGCCAGAGGTCTTAATGAATACATTTATCAATGAAATGACGGCTACAGGTGGCGTAATGATTTTTGCCATTGGGTTAAATCTAACAGGGATTACCAAGATCAGGGTGGCGAATTTGTTGCCAGGAATTCTAGTAACGGCTGTTGTTGTTTCAGCTATGTACGTATATGGGCAGTAGTGGCTTCTGGAGTTTTCAGAAGTGTGAGCAAAATGTTCAGGATCAGTGTTAAAATAAGAGAGAATGACAAGATATGTGAAGCAAGAAGTAAAGAAATGAGTTGAATGTAGCTGACTCATGCCCCAATTAACAGAAAAGAGGTAGAAAAACATGGAACAAGTACAAAACATCTTTTGTGTAGGTCGTAACTATCGTTTACATGCAGCAGAGCTAGGTAATCAAGTGCCGACATCTCCTTTTCTTTTTATGAAGCCAACTCATGCTCAGGTACTTGCAGATGGGCAAGATATCCTGTTACCTAGTGATCAGGGGTCTATACACTATGAAGTGGAGCTTGTCGTACACATAAATCAGGCTTATGAGAAAGGCATGAAGGCTGACGAATTAATCGATCGTGTCTCACTAGGTATTGATTTCACCATGCGAGATTTACAGGACCAATTGAAAGAGAAAAAACTACCTTGGCTGTTGGCAAAAGGCTTCCGCAACTCGGCTATTCTTACTACTAGCACTCCAATTAGTAGTATTGCGGAACTAGAGAAGGTTGATTTCTGCTTGCTGAAAAATGGCCAGGAAGTGCAACGTGGTAATATCACGGATATGATTTTTGACATTCAGGCATTGGTTGATTTTACTGGAGATCGTTTTGGTCTAGGCAAAGGAGATGTCTTGTTCACAGGTACGCCTGCAGGAGTGGGTGCGATTGCAGATGGCGATCACTTGGAGCTTGTTTTCGGAGATAAGGTGTTAGGAAGTTGTGTCATTAAACTGGGATAATGTAAAAAAGTGATGTGTGAGTTGATATTGCTGATTTTTCGAGGTTTAGAGGTTTATATTAAGAAAAATGATCAGGTTTCCGAAATCAAATACTTTGATAGCTGATTATGCGATCCCGTGTCACTTTTTAACAGTGCAACGGGATTTTTTTATGGTGTAATTCCCCCGACGCCTAAAATTGCTTCAATCGCGATACGGATACGCTACAATTTCCTCACTTATGTTGCCCAATAGAAAGGCTCACCTTATAGTTCGCATATTGAAAATAAATGCTAGTCATTTGTTTCAGCAGGCTATGTGCCACATGAACTTTAATTCTTATAATTGTAAGTGAAATCAATCAAGAACGAAAGAGGTGCGTACAGATGAAACTTCAACTAATCCGCCATGCAACACTTTTGCTCGAATATGCAGGAGTCCATTTCTTAATTGACCCAATGCTAAGTGAAGCTGAAGCGAATCCACCTATACCAATGGCACCGAATACGCGACGAAATCCACTTGTGGAGCTACCATTTTCATTGGATGACATGAGACTTCCAGATTATGTTGTAGTGACTCATTTACATCCAGATCATTGGGATCAGGCAGCTCAAGAGTTTTTACCTACATCACTACCTGTCTTATGTCAAGCTGGAGATGAGACAACGATCTATTCTGCTGGATTTCAGACGGTGACACCGATAGAGCCGGCTACAACCATTGGAAACATCCAGATCATGAGAACAGGCGGTCAGCATGGCACAGGAGAGATTGGACAGAAGATGGGGAAGGTTTCTGGCTTTGTGTATAAGGCAGAAAACGAACCAACGCTATACGTAGCTGGTGACACAATATGGTGTGAAGAAGTACAACAAGCGATCGAGGAACACAAGCCGGACGTTATCATCGTAAATGCCGGAGGAGCCAAATTTGTAGTCGGTGATCATATTACGATGAACGAGCAAGATGTTAGTAGCTGTTGTAGATTTGCACCTAAAGCTACTATTATTGCGGTGCATATGGACACGATTAATCACTGCCTGGTGACACGTGAAGATTTACGAAGTCATTTAGAACAAGAGAAATTGTTGGGTCAGGTCATGATTCCTGAGGATGGGGAGTGGATAGATATACAAAAATAAGAAGGGGATGTACATTAGGAATCATGTGCAAGTTCGAATAGAGTTATTATTTTTGTGAGCAACAATCTGGTATTTCCGGTTAAATGGTTGCTTTTTTATGGAAACAAATATGTTGTAAGAAAAAAATTATATTTACTATTAAACATCTCACTGGTAATACCGATAGTAATAATAGTCAACCTATTTCTAACTTCCGAGGGAGAGTAGACTTGGCTGGTTTAATCCTGATAGCAAAAGAAGGCAAAACCATTTTCAGTGGTAATGACATTCTGAAGCAAACATTTTGTAGGAAAAATTTTTGTAAAAACTATTAAAGATTTCTCTCGTAATTCCGATAGTAATAATAGTCAACCTTTTATAACTTCCGAGTAGGAGAAACATGGCTGGCTTAGTACTAGGAGCAAAAGAAGACAAAACCATTTTCAGTGGTAATGACATTCGACTTGAAGTGGTAACAACTGGAGAGATGGTACCTTGAAATGAGGCACCGAAAGATGTAACAATTCTCTGGGAAAAAGACTACTTCGAGAAGAGTGATTATTATATAAAGGCTTGAGCATAGGATGGCTCAGGACTACAAAACAAAACACGGAGGTAATTTATCATGAGAATCAATCACAACATTTCAGCTTTGAACACACACCGTCAACTAGGTGCAAACAATGGTGCAGCTGGTAAAAACTTGGAGAAATTGTCTTCAGGTCTTCGTATCAACCGTGCAGGCGATGATGCAGCTGGTCTTGCAATCTCCGAAAAAATGCGTGGACAAATCCGCGGTTTGGAAATGGCTACTAAAAATGCACAAGATGGTATCTCTTTGATCCAAACAGCTGAGGGTGCATTGACAGAAACACACAGCATTCTTCAACGTATGCGTGAACTAGCTGTTCAAGCTTCTTCTGATACAAATGAAGGTGTTGACCGTCAAAAGCTTCAAGCAGAGGTTGACGAATTGTCTAAAGAAATCAAACGTATTTCTACAGACACAGAGTTCAACAACCAAAAAGTATTGGATGGATCTTTTGATGATAAAACGTTCCATATCGGTGCTAACCAAGGACAAAACATTAAATTGAGTATTAACGACATGAGCAATACAGAGCTTGGTGTAAGCGGATATAAGAATGAAACAACACATGGTGATCTTGGTGTTACAATTACGAATCGCGACACTGAAAAAGACATTGTAATTGATGTCGAAGCTGTAATACCCGCTGGTCCTGGTACTGCTATTGACGAAACCACTGCTACCATTGATAAAGATGGAAAAATCACACTAACTCTAGCACAAGATGATGCTGGTGCTATTACAGCTACTAAAGATGATGTATTAAAAGCATTACAGAAACTTGGCATAGAAGTTAAGAGTGATGAGTCTGCTGCAGGTACAATTGCCACTACTACTGCTGGTAAAAAGTATACAGCAGCCCAAGTTGATCCAACTGATAAAACTCAAATCGATGATACAAAAGGTGTTGACATCTCCACTCAAAAAGCAGCTGACAAAGCTATCACAACAATCAACGACGCTCTTAACAAAGTATCTGAAGAGCGCTCTAAACTTGGTGCAAACCAAAACCGTCTAGAGCACACTATCAACAACTTGGGCGCAACTGCTGAGAACTTGACAGCTGCTGAATCCCGTATCCGCGACGTTGATATGGCGAAAGAAATGATGGATTTCACTAAAAATAACATCTTAACTCAAGCTGCTCAAGCTATGCTTGCACAAGCTAACCAACAACCTCAAGGCGTACTTCAATTACTTCGTTAATTGATCGTCTTTACAGAACCAAAAGAGACCTGGCCTCGTGCCGGGTCTTTTCTTTTGTCTATAACACCCAAAATTCTTCATTGAGTTATCATGAAGCTATCATTGAATGTATAATGACCAGTATCTTACAATTGATGAAGGTGGTGTAATTATTTTACATGATCCAAACATAAAAAAAGTTCTTTGTAAGAAAGGGGCATATCATGAAAATAACAAATGTATTTGTAGCATTCATGACCGTCTCACTTTTATTAATTGGCTGTAGCAACACTTCTGAACAAGCAGGCAAGGATGTCACCACACAAGTTTCTGAAGCTGAACAAGGAACAGACACAGCGGAGGGGATGAAGTCAGAAAAGGAAAGCCTCAACAAAACAGAAGAAGAGACAACAATTGATTCAGAGGCAACAAGTAAATCAACCACAGACGAATCCTCAGATAAACCTGCAGAACCCATCGATGAGAACAAACACAAGTTACTCCTAGCTATAAAAGAACAAGCTGAAAAAGGCAAACTGAAAGGTATTACTCCCTCATTAGGCACCGCATACAAAGAGATAGAAAAGACCTATGGAAAGCCTAAAAGCATTTCAAATGTTGAGTGCTGGACTTATAGCTATGACCATCCTAAGACCACAGCCGATTTCTTTTATGATCATGATTCTTGTGGAGAAGAATTAAATCAGGTGAAGCCAACTACCCAACTGAACCGAATAACCGTCGAACCAGCGTATTACAATGTAAAACTTACAGAAAATGATATTAGACAAGGATTGGGCAAACCAACTAAGGCTTATGTTAACGAAGGCTATGGTGGCTATGATATGTATTATAATGTAGGACAATATCAGATTTTCATAAAGATAGATGATAATTCTCCAGATAGAAGCGTGAGTACTATTTCTGTTAGAATCCCCCTTGATTTTGATAAGTAAAAAATATGGGATGGAGCCGGGTGCATGTGGTAAAAAACAACCCGGCTGCTTTTTCATGCATAAAACGCTACTAATTCCCCCTTATATTAAATACTAAGTAAAAGATAAAGATTTCGTATTATTAATGTCCATACCTTTTTTATGGGCAGGTGCCCATATCTTTTTTATCTGCCCATACCCGTTCCTTTTTTTATGGGCTAAAATTCTGTGGATAACCTACCCATTAAAAATGTATCTGCATATTTCCGACGACCTGAATGTTGCCCATAGGAATTTTATGGGTCACCCATAAAATTTTATGCTTTCTGGGTTTCGACAAAGACACAAAAACACAAGGAAAATGATTACTCGTTCTCATCTATACATGCCATAAATGTTATTTTCTCAAAGGAACTGGACTCATTGTGCAGTGCTTCCATAATTAACTCCCTATAACGACTGGATAACCAATCACGGTGAAACGTATTTTTAGCGTATATGATAATTTCCTGTCCACTTACAACACAGAATGTATCGGCATACCAGGTCTTAAAAGAATTGATAGTGAGTCGTTGCTGAATATAAGTAAGAACATTCATCCACAGCTTTTCATCTGCAATACTTCTTTGATCCATAATGGTTGTAATCTTCTTTTTGGCATACAAGGTCCGTTCGGCAGGTGAGAGGTCTATTGGAAGCTTTCCAAGCGTGCCTTTTTCGCGTAGTTTCTCGAAATCATTGGTATAATCATAGCTTGTAGCTAGTTCAATATGAGCAACTTCCATTACTTGTTCAATATAGTGATCGTGCATCAACTGAAAAGGCTTTGGTAAGTTCTCTACTAACTCTCTACTCAGAATGGGAATCGTGCGTCTTACCTTATAAATAATTCCACAATCATTATTATTCTCTTCAGGATTTTGTAGCCAAAATCGAAAAATAAAGCCGTTTTGTTCAAGGATGTCCATATATTTATTTAATGTCGTGGTTGTAATCTGCATTTTTAAGGCAATGGTAGGTAGATCAGGAAAGCAGTAATCCTTATCACCGTAACAATACCGTGTCAGATGAATATAGAGGGATGTGGCTGTTGCTCCCATAATTGCACCCCAGAAATCCAAAAAGTAATTGCTGATCGTTGTAAAGCCTTTGTTATCGATGGGCAGATTTACACCGAGTTTTTCTAGACGAAGAGCTTGAAAATCTTGATAGGTGTAATAAATCCGTTGTAAAACTTCTTGATCATACGTTTGCTCTACAGGTCTTCCTTTGACAATTCTAATCCGTGACACAGGTTTTTTAATACCTGTCTTTTCAATTCGATAATAAGTCACTTGTTTCAGATCTAGGTGTTTCTTTTTTTTCATGGAATGAATCCTCTCTAAGAAAAGAAATAATAGGTTAATGAGTATCCCTCTTCTTTTTTGAAGAAGAGGGGGGATTTTTGGTGAGTATAGCTTGTTGTAAATTAATAATCTGAATATTATAACTCTTAATTTGAACACAGATGGTTAACAAGGATTGCAGCTCGCTTATATTGAGTGAGAAACCATCCTTGAGAGTAGGGAGATGAGCATAATGTTAGACAACCTGTGTAAACAGATGTATTGCACCTACGGACGAGATACCGATTTCATGGGATTGGCTTTCCGATTCAAAAAAGGTATCGCAATCGTGGATATACATATTGATGGTGAATACGAAGATGGATATGTCGTTGAATTTGTTAGCTTTGTAGAACATGAGCCTCCTGTATTTAAAATTGTAAAAAACAAAGAAGAACTCCATACCCTTATACAGGAATTTGCACTGTAACATTTCGTATCGGAAAATCTTGTTCCTCTCCTTTTATTCTTTATAGTAGTGGTTCTACCATTATGGAAGGTTGCGAAACTTTTTCATTCTCGTCAGGAAAAATTATATACAAGAAGATATCTGAGAAGGGGAGGATACGAGTCTAGCTGATTGCTGAGAATACATCCAGAATAAAGAGAACAAATGAATGTGAAGAGTGTAAGTGGGAGCGGGTGGGATAACAAATGCAAAGATTCGAAAAATGTGTGCAATGTGGCTTTCGCTATGTAACGGAAAAGGCAAGACAAAACTATATAGCTGAAGGTTTGCCTGGTAATCCACAAATATGTTTGCATTGCCTAAGTGTGAGAACAGGAAAAGTAATGAATGTGCACGGTAATCTAGTATTTCCAGATGAAGTTGAGACTTCTAATAAACAGAAGTTTATTCCTAAAACAGTGATTGAGGGTTGTCGACCTTGCATGAAGAAACGAGGGCTTCTCTAAAAGCTCCTTATACAGTAGGGATATTTAGGAAGGTTAGAAGTGACATACAAAAAGTAATGTCTCCAATACGCGAGGTTAGTTAAAGGCTGTATCACTTTTACTTATATTGTGATACGAACCATGAAACATGATGATGGAATAAGTAGTTTCATTGTGTCTAGTATTTATACGCATTTATCACAAACTACTTTTACCATTGATTGAGAAAATTAGAGGAGGGTTTTATACATGAGTACAACAAAGAACAAGAAAATGCTAATTAAGGGTGCAGGGAAGTTTATGGCAAAAATTCCTAATTGTGATGAATTAATCACGATTGGTACCTTGAACAACATGCGCTTAGATGTTCAACTTGACATGCAAGATATTGAAGGTGGAGATTCCAGCGTTGCCTTAGATACGCTTTTACGGAAAAAAACCATTGATATTACTGCTGAGGATGCGAAATTTGACTTAAACCTTGTCCGATTAGCCCTTGGTTCCAAATTACGTGAAGGTGTAAGTGGTGCCACATATAAAATGCAGACGGAGAACGTGCAGGTCCCTTCATCTTCACCTTATCAAGCAACACTTTCTGAAGCGTCTGTAGCGAGTCCAGCTCATAAAGCGTTTGAAGGCACCATTAATGGAGCTGATGTAACATCAAGCGTGACACTTGCTGGGAAAGCAATCACTTTTGATGACTCTCTTGCTGGTAAAACTGTTGTTATTGTGTATCCAGTTGCTTTGAGTGGCGTAACGTACGATGAGGATGGCTTTGTGTGGGTACTAGAAGAGAAGCATACTGTAAAAGAGAAAGCAGGTAAATTCGAAGTAGACCTTGTTTTCGGAGCTGCTCTTCATAAGGACGCACAAATTTCTGTTCGTACATTGAAAGGTAACAAGCTTTTAAAGAAAACGACAAGTTCCACCCCGAAAGAGGAACAGTACGCTGTGAATGGTAGCACATTATCCTTCCATTCAGCCCTAAAAGATGTAGATATTTACGTAAACTACAAACGTAACGAAGTAGTAGACGTATTGGATATTACTACGAAGGATATGCCTCTTACTGTTCATGTCATTCATGATGGCCAATTTGAACAAAAAGATGGTTCTATCCAAGGTTATCAAACCGAATTGTACTTGTGTCGCGTAAAATCAAACTTTACGTTGGATGCACAACGTCAACAAGCTTCTACTCATAGCGTAACGCTGACTGTTATTGATCCTGACCGTGTAGACGGAAAAATCGGAACAATCAAACGATATGAAGCGCAGGGTGCTAATTCCAAGAATCTTTGCTAGACAGGGACCCCTCTAGGAGGGGTTCTTTCCATAATGATGTTCAGATTTTCTCGGAAGTACTTAGAATGACAGCATAGGTGGCTATCTGGTTACCCCCGCCATTTAGCTTACCTATGTCTTTACATCAAATGGGGGAAATCACAAGTGGGGGTGTCACTGTTTTGAGTGATCGAAATTTTGTAATTCCAAAAAATAATGAAATGACTTCTGAGCAAGCTATTCAGAAAGAGGTCGCCAGTCAAGTTGAAGAGCAACAAGCAATTCCAGCAACCGAGGAAGCGACAGCCAAGGTACTAAGTGAAGAAGAGGCGTCCATTCGCGAAAAGGTGTTTTTTGAAGAAGATGAGAAGGTTCGATTGCGTGATGGCAAGACGTATTCTATCCCTCCTTTGGGTATCAAGGATGCCAGAAAGCTGATGAAATTGTTAAATACCATTGATTCAGGGATCATTATCGCCAATTTAATTCCAGAATCAGAAGTAGATGATGATCGTTACGAGGAATTATTGAAGGTGCTTTTGATGGCGTTTAAGCCTTACTACAAGCATGTAGACACGGAGTACTTGGCTGACTATGTGGATCTGGAGACTGGCAAGAAGATCATTGATGCCATGATTGGATTAAACGGGTTAAAAAAGTCAATGTAACCACTGAGGAAGAAGATGAGGAGTACAAAAAACGGGCTCCCATCAATTGGGCTGATATTTTCTTTAAGCTGGCCCATTATTGTCATCTGGATAAATTTCAGGTTTGGCAGCTGACATTGCCTCAGTTGGGTTTTTATTTAGAGCAATGCAATGAACATATCGAATTCACTGTGAAGGTTTCAACCATGTCCTTTGGAAGCTTGTTTGGAGGAGGTTTATCTTCAAAGGATCAATCACAAGGATTGACCGAGGCTAGACAAGATGGGACTTACACGGATGGCTATAAAGTAGCAGATGAAACAGATATGGAATGGCTTGCCAACGTTTTGGGTTAATACATACTCCTGCTCTGCTCCTGAATGGAGGGGCAGGAGTTTTATTTTATAAGGCAGGTGAGACTATGAATAATGAGATGAGAGCGACATTTGCTTCTGAGTTACGCAATTCTATCCAAAGTTCCATTCAATACGGTAAGGAGCTCGAGCGACTTGACTCACGATTTGGCAAATTGGTTACTCGTATAGGTACTGTAAACAATTCCATACGTTCCTTTCACAGAGAAGTAAACAGAGACAAGGGGACAAAGTTACACCAACAGACGAGCGAAGAACGTAATTCTATGCCCAACAAGGGGATTGTCCAGAGGGCTGGAACACTTTCTCAGCGAATGCCAGAATTGCAATCTCAAATGCAAAGAGTTTCTGATGAGGTTCAAGGGAAGGTAAAACGAAGCATTCATCTTGAATTGCATGAGTTAGTAGAAAGCATTGAAGCTTTAGATATTAAATCGAGCCCTAAGCTAAAAAAACACCTGATTAGTCAAATGAACCTGATTAATAAAAAGTTGATACAAAAGATTCGGGAACAATTCGATCTTCAGGTGGAACAGTTAATGCAAGAATTTGGACAAAGTTCTGGGCGGTTACAAAATCTTAATCGCGCTTATCCACCATTTCTCTCTTCTTCTGGCACCTTACGTACAGACAATGGTATAGCAGGTGGAAGTACAACAGCGTCAGGTAAAGCTACTGGTTCTACAGCTCCAGAGGAGACGGCTCTTGCTGCTAATGTGGTGACGGCAATCAATGCTCAGAACGCTGCTATTACTTCTATTCGTAACAACTTAGCAGTAAGTGGAGCAACTGATCCTTCCTCGCTCCTTTATCAAGCGATTGATATTTTTAACAACATTCAGCAGGAAGAGATCAAGCTGTATCGCAGTCTTTCATTAAAGAAAGACTTTCGTGTTGATCCCAATAACAGTCAGAGTCAGGTTGATCAGGGCAAGCTATCGAGTGCTATTGAAGGTATTAAAGGATTCGTTCGGGAACAAACCTCTTTTTACGGCCTTCCTTACAAGCAGCTTTTTGAAGTAGCTTCCATTGGCGGAAAAACACTTGATGACCCTGCCGAAATCAAAAAGCTGGTTCAACAAGTAGCGCAAATCAAGACAATAGACCCGTCTTCTGATATGAAAACGATTGCCAACGGGTTGCTTGAAACCAAAGACAAGCTTGGGCTTTCCATGCAAGAGATTGATGAAAAAATCGTTCGGTCCATTGCTGCCGTAACCCAAATAGGTGCGGCAAACAGTGAACAAATTCTTCAGATGATCAATAAATCAGGAAATACTTTTAAGTCTAAAACAGATGCAGACATGCTCGTAGGACTCTCTGCTGCATCGATTCAAACAAATACAAGTCTAGGAACCTACGATAAAATTCTGAAACGTTTTGAAAGTGACAATGGAAGAGACAAGGCGAAAGAATTAGGCATCAAAACAGAAGAGATTGATCCAGCAACGGGTGGAACCAAAGAGCGAAGTGCAGAGTCGATGTATAAGGATTTTGCGAATATGCTCTCTTCCTTGCATAATCGTACTGAACGAGACAAGCTGATCGATTCTTTTTTTGGGACAAAAGAAGGCGGAAAAGGTGCCGCAAGTCAAGAAGCCCTTCTAACGCAGAAGCATGCGGAATTTATTGGTGAAATGCAAGGCTTCGATCAGTCCAGATATGAAGAAATGCTTCAACAGTCCTTGCAAAATCCTTCCGTCAATATGAATCGAGTTAATTCAAGTCTGGAAGTAGCTTTGGATGCGCTGGTTACGGAACTGACTCCTTCGATCAATAAAGTTTCCTATATGCTCATGAATATGGCGGATGGGGTTTCAAAAAATATTCATCTCTTTGTAAGTTTGGCAGATGTACTATCTAACGCATTGCTGGGCCTCATGCTAATGAAGGGGATCAAGTGGAGCTGGCAAAAATCAGGAATACCTCAGAACTGGGAAAAGCAAAAAGAGCTTTCTTCTTATGTCAATCGTTTTAAAGGAATGGAGTCAGACCCAGCCTTAACCAGCCTTATTGGAAATGGTCTCAAAGGAAATAATCGAAAACTGTATCAACAAGCAACCGACTTACAAGGAAATCAAACCTTTTTAAAACGAATGCAAGAATTTAACTCTATGAGTAAAGCTCAGCATGAGCATTTTAAAAAGTATGTAGGCCACTCAGGACAGAAGGTAAATGATCTTCCTACTTTCTTTACTATGATGGAGGAATCAAAAAGCTGGAAAGAAAAAGGGAAGGTTTCCTATCAGGAGAGATTTAATCGAAACCAAACCTATGCAAATCGCCTGAAAACGAATCCTGAGTCCAATAAGCTCATTCATACTCCGCTTTTGAATACCTTGTTAACAAATACAAGGGACCGATCTACATTTGTGCATAAAATGGGTTCAAATTCAGGGTATAAAAGTGCCGCAACACGTCTGGGAACGATGAGTCAAACTGAATTCGATGGTTTTGAAAAACATCTTCAGGAATTGAGAAGAAATGGTTCTCCAGCAATTAATAGCATTACTCGTCTGAATCAAGCTTTGGACAGTTATCAAAATACGTTAAGGCAAAGCGCAACGGTTACACGCAACTCTTCTGCTACCTACCTGGAATTGTCTCATGCGATGCGTAGCATTAATGAGCAAGCTGGTAGTAACAAAATGGGTGACAAGTTTAAAAATTTTCTGCAGGACGCATCTGGTCTAGCTAAGGGAGCAGGAGGGGGCGTCGGTGGTTTAGCCTCAAAACTAGTAAAGGGATTGGCAGGAGCCGTTGTTGGTTTAATTGCAGAAACTGTCAAGATGGGTGTCCAGTTAGTAGCCCAACTGGCTTTGGCACAAGCTGCCAAGACAGTTGCCATCAACTTGACGACCACGGAAGACCAGCGTCAACTGATGGGTGCTGAAAAACAAGAGAAAGACATAGTAGAGGTGGCCAATCATTTGCGCGTGCTAGGAGATAGCGGTTTTTTGAGCTTTCCTGACTATTTAAATAAAATAAACCTGGGTTATGGAGACCTCATGAACTTCGTAAGTCGCAATTCTGGAGGAAAGGATACACATCTGGGATCAGGGCAAGCAGAAGAAATGATGGATGGGGTTCGTGAAATGTACAATAAGCGGGGAGCGAACCTCAAAAATAAAGTACAACTCGCTAACTATCTAAGAGATAATGATATATCTAAAGAGGAAGCTGTTAACGCCTGGGCTGAAGAGAGTGGAAGAAAAAAGGAAATTCAAGAATTAAAAAAACAATCCTTTTCGAAACAATATCAACGGACTCAGCTTGAAAATAAAGAAAAAGCTTTGCTCGAACAAGAAGCCAAGAAAAGTTACGATGAAAAGTATAAAAATGGTCTCTTACCAAACATTACGGCAGATGAAGGAAAGGCTAGGCTAAAAGAAGGCTTCACAGAGGTTCAGAAAAAAAACGAAAAAGAAAACTTACAAGCGGAGCTAGACGGTCTAGCTACCGATAGTCAAGCTTTCATTGCTATGAAAGAGGGACAGATCAAGAGATTAGAAGAAGTTTTAAATCGAGAACTGGAGATTGTAGATAAATACATCGAGGAATACGCGAAGCAGTTGCAAAGCATACAAGATAAAAATTCTGATCAATACAAAGACAAAGAAAAACAATACAAAGAATCAATTGATACCCGTAAAAGTGTACAAGAAGACGGACAACAGCAGATAAATAAAGACAAACATGCCGAGCAACAAAGACAATTCCAAAGCAAGTTTTCCTCTGTACAACAAGGGTTACAACTGGCAGAGCAAGTCGCACAAGCAAAAGAATTGATGGTTGGAATAAACATGGACAGGCAATCGAAAGCTTATATTGGCGCATTACAAAAAATTACAGATTCAAAAATTAGCGACTTACGAATGAGACTTGCCGACATGAAAGCGATTGAAGCAAAGGGTGATCAAAGAAAAGAGATAGAGTCTGCCATACGTGATGTAGAAAATAGCATTTATAATGAGCAACTTCGTTATAAGGATCTATCATTATCCAAAATTGGGATTGAGCGTATTGACTTGGAAGAAAAGGCGTCAGACCGTGAAAACAATTATCTGGCTGAAAAGGTAAGACGAGGGGGCGCATCAGATGATTCCCCTGGAATGAGGGCGCTACGCATTTCTTCTGCCAAGCAGGAGGTCCAGGATATTAATAAGCTCATCGGGCAATACAAGAAGGATATGGTTGATAAGAGTCCAGAAGAACAGAAGAAGTATACGCAAGAAATTCGGGACCTAACGAAACAATCTCTACAGGCTCAGCTAGGCATTCTTGAGGAAGTGAAATCCCCTGTAGGTACCTTTAATTTGCCAGATGGCGTAACAGCGATGAGCCGTTATGAATATTTGACTCGTGGAAATACTCACCAGTCCTTCACAGTTGGTTCAGGTGATGTAACGGTAAATATTGCATTGCCTAATGTTACCAGTAGTACTACCGATGCACAATTGTCTGCTATTGGCAATGGAATTGGCCGTGGTTTATTTACGGGTCGAGTAGGTGGCATGCGAGATCAGATGCTCATGGGGACTGCTGCTTATCGTTCAAACTATCCGTAATTTTTGTTATGAAAATGACGCCCTACCTTATATTGAGGTAGGGTATTTCTTTTAGCAAATAACCTTCCAGACCTTCCTGAGTCTGCACAAAATCAAGTCCAAAGTTTCTAACGAGGAGGTACAAGCGTGACCCAACAAAACAGTTTTCATTCAGAAGATTACATATATAAAAAGCGTCTTTTTTATGATAATGGCATTCGTTTTACCGAGGTAAAAGCAAAACTTATTAATGATTACAAGCCGCCTTCTCCTAGCCTTAAGACACATGTAAATCAAACGCTTTCGTCTTCTGCTGGGCTGATCAGCCATGGAACATCCCATTTTACGACGACGCTCACTCTATTATTTTACAGTAAAAAAGAGTTTGCTGACTGGCTACAGTTTAGTGGGGCCAAGCATCGTTATTACGATGAGAAGGGTACGATTTATGTCGGAATTCTTACTGGAGAACCAGATATTAATACGGCTGAAATGGAAACGAAGTATATTGTTACGATTGGGCTATCTCTTATTCGAAAACAAGAACATGAGTACCGATATAAAAACCAATTTATTGATATGGAAAAGCATTGGGCCAAAACATACGTTGACGAAATGCAACAAAGGGGACTAATTTCCAACTATGAAGATGATGGTGGGGCTGTTTCCTATTTCAGACCAGACAAAGTATGTACACGTGCAGAAGGGATCGCTTTTTTAATGCGGACATACCGTCATATTGACCGAATTCTAAGGGGGTATTAAATGTGCGACGTTGGATTGATATTGATCCACTAGACTGGTTCTATCGAGACTTATTGGAAGCTACTCGTCTTCATTTGGATGGAGACGGAGAACAAAGCTTCATAGATGGCATGTATTATGATGCATTTGAATCAGGCTATGAGCGAGTGATTAAGCGTTTTGTTACCGTGGATGGACAACAGGAATTTCACGTTCCTAATTATAAGGTGCATGATGATAATCCTATTTTTGTGATCGTACATGGTGTTGAGGTTCAGCCTGAAAAGGTAGAGAACGGGAAAATTACGATGTCCAATCCGATGTCAGGTGGGATTGAGGTCGTGTGCATTTCTTTTGGAAAGCCCAAGTATCAACAGGTAGGCTGTGTTAATACACCTTTTAGCTCATGCGGGGAAAATAATGTTCGCATGCCATCTGGCGATTTGATGAACAAAAACCAATACACGTTTAGCTTACGTTTAAAGCCAGAAGCTTGTACGGTTTTAGGAGTGAAGCTGAAACGTAAGATAGTGGATATTCAACCAGGTGACAATCCAGAACAGAAAATAAAAGAAACCATTGGATTTAAGCGAGATGTGTTTGTTATACATGCAGGACGGGTATATCTACCGTACATGTATAATGGCTATCCAGCAAAAGTGACGTATAACTACAAAATAGGTGGGAAATTCAAGACAACTACAGATACAGTGCTTGTAGAGTCGGGATGTGTTCGCTATAACGACAGGTTTTTCCCTCAAGTCCGATTAAGACGATCTGAGTTCATGGTTTTCCTGCAACGTATGAGAAAAAGTTTTTACAATCGATTTACAGATAAGGAATATAAGTCCAATCCATCTCCAGCTAGGTACATTGCCGATCAGGCTACCTTTTCTGGTAAGTGGTACGAGAAGGATGTTATTGATATTTTGGAGGAAAGGTTTTTGGACGGATGCTATGCTTTTCCTCTATATGAGGATGAACGTTTTGAACCCGAGGAATGTATGACTCGTGCCGAAGCAATGGTTTTTCTCAATCGTTTCATTGAATGGGCAATAGAAAGGTTTAGGTAGGTGACATAGATGGCTTTCGTAAGTGATGTAAACTATCCAACATCCAGATTACTGGAATCTATTATGAGACGTGTCAATGCATATGGCACACAACCTCGCATAATTATTGAGCTAGACAAAATGTCATACGTACCTGGATTTCGACAAAAATATGATGCGGCCAAGTACGTATATGACTCAGTAGTAGGTAATGTGCTGTCCATTGACGGGATTACCCAATTGACCAACGATGCAGATGGCACATTTATTAATGGACCGACAGAACTAATTAATGCTAGTATGTCAATGCCGATTTTGTCGAGTAGAACGATGAAGGATAAGAAAAATGACAATACCCATATTAACGGGATGCTTATCACAGATTGGCATGATTCCGATCCAAGATGCTCCCGAAAAAGGCACAAAGGGATCGATTTGGACTGTGAAAAAGGAGATTATATTCATGCAGTATGGGGTGGCCGTGTCGTAAAAGCAGGATGGATAAATGGATATGGTGCTGCTGTGTACATTGATCACGGAAACGGTTGGTCTACTCGTTACGCCCACATGAAACCGAATCACCTGTTGGTTAATGAAGGAGAAACGGTTCATGCTGGTCAACAAATTGGCATTGGCTGGAATTCAGGACTTGTGATTAAAGGAAACGGAGGAGACGGTTCACACCTCCACTTTGAGGTACGGCAGAATGGTAATGATCTAAATCCAGAGCCATTCCTACGAAGAGAACAGGTAATTCAGGCACCTGCTCGTACCATTCCTACCAAAAATACTTTGTCAGCAGACTCTTATGTTGAGTTTTCGATGGAAGCAACTGCCTATCATGCAGGATGTGCAGGGTGTACAGGCATTACAAAAGGGGGCACGGATGTTAAGGTATGGAAAAATGATAAAATCATCGCTGTTGATCCCTCTGTCATACCTCTTAAAAGTAAGGTAGAAGTCATTGTAGGTGGTGTCAGCTGGGGAGAATATCTGGCAGATGATATAGGTGGAGCCATCAAGGGTAATAAAATAGATATTTTAATGGAGAACGATCAAAAGTGTAGAGCATTTGGCAGAAAACAGGTTCTTGTTCGGGTAAAGAGCTGGGGAGATGGTCAGGTACACCAATCAGATGGCCAGCTTACTCATACCATTGCCACCTATCAATTTAATAGGACAACAGAAAAGATCTCTTATCATAAGGACTTTACGGCGAAGAAGACTGCTTTGGACGCCATCAAGTTTACGAATATGGTGGGTGCTGAGCAGTATATGGATTACGATTCACCAAATAAGTCAGTTCATCTACTTGGATTTAAGAACACGGATGGAGCTGGACAGGTTAAAAAATTTACCTTTGAGCATGACTGGTTTAACGCTGGTAGTTTAGGCTGGGCCTACATGACTAATCTGGAATTAGAAGATGTGGTTCTAGTCAAAGTAGATGGAATCGTAGTAGCTACCATTAAGGGCGTCAATGCCAAGTATGGGGTAGCTTATCCACCTTCTATTCCCGTACCGAAAGGAAAACACCAGATCGAGTTTTCTTTATCTAATCCCTCTAAGGCTTCTACAGGACGTTTTGGCATCCTGTTTTTAAAAGCACGTGAATTCGATGTGGAGTCCATGAATAGCAAAACGATTTGGGATTATGAAGATACGATGAACTCCGCGAAAAATTGGATTACCTATCGACAGGCAGAGATTAAAGATAACGGTGACTATCAAACCATCACGACCAAGGGTGGAGAAGCAGGCCTAGAACGAGTAGGACGAGTGAAAAGCTTTCCATTTACCATGCAATTCAAGGTAAAGGTTGATGCAAATTCCCAGGGAAAAGTGTATGTCTCCGATGGAAAAAAGGTATATCAGCTGGAGATTACCGACGAGGGAATCAGCACCAATGGTGGAACGTTCAAAACAGATAACAAAAAGGATTTTGTTGAGTATGTTGTGGTTTGTCACAATGAAACGGATATGGATGTGTATGTAAAGAAGCTTCTCCCTGATGATAAAGAGAAATGGGAAAATACTGGTGTACGTGGGACATCCGTTGCTTATGGGACAAACCGTATTTTATTTGCTGTTACAAAAGGAGCACTTCACATCACTGATGTTAAGTATGCATATAGTAATTATGCAATTGAACAGTTTGCGAGCCACATGGAGAATATGTACAAAGAAAAATGGTATGAGGTAGGTAGCTTTCAATATGAGGACACGTTTATCTTGGAGAGTGACATCATGTCTTGGGAAGTGAACTCTCACCTAGATACCACCTCAACAACGGCTGCGATCACGTTAAACAACGGAACAGGGCAATATTCTCCTACGTTTGAGAGAAATACCATTTTTCCTGATACCTATAAAAACCTTCCGTCCCCCTACTCCTATTGGGAAGAGGGAGAGATGCGCCATATAATTAGCGAAGGGACACCTATCCGTATCTATGCTGGTTATGGTGAGGATGTGGTTCGCATATTTACTGGGTTGATTAAAGGAGAAATTGAAGAGGATGCTGAGGCTAAAACCATCACTTTTCATTGTGTTGACAGATACGATACATTAGAAGAATTTGTATTTTATAAACCGATGTCTTACCCACCAGAAGAAGCATATGCAGGTGATGGAGGAGCATTTACATGGCTAAAGTCTAGTATTGTTGAAGATATTGCTGTTACGGCTGGATTAAGTAATTGGCGCGTTCATTATGAAGATACGAAATATCCTGACTACGAGATTGAAGATACGGTCTACATTGATGTAAACAAAGGAAAAAACACCTTCATGAAATTTAACAGGCAGACAACTGAATTAGAGGCAGTCACTCAGGAAAGTGTGAAAACGGTGGGGGGCTGGCAAAATCCATTTGTTGCGTCTGTAACTTTTCAGGCAGGGACCAGAGCGGCAGATGCCATTCAGTCGTTGCTGCAAGATATGCCATACAGAGCCTATTGCGATCGATATGGAACTTTTCATGCAAAACGCCTTTCTTTTCTTGATGTACCTGAATGGCAAATGATTGATTCAACAAAATGGGAGTTTGCTGACAGTACCAACTTACTAGAAATGACCTCATCCACAGATTACTCTCGCATTCGGAACCACTTGATGATTTCGGGTTCAGCAGACTTAGTGGAACATTTTTTTGATAAGAGTTTATTAGTAGCCACGAAAGGCAATATTCGAACAGCGGGTATGCACATGCCTTGGATTGAGGAAAAGGATGGGGCTACTATGCGTGGACTGAAGGAAGAGATTGCAAAAAAGGTATTCTTCGATATGAAACGTCAAGCGCGGACCAAGAATGTAGTAGTCAAAGGAAATCCACTTATTGAATTGCTGGATGGCTGTTACGTCTATGATGAGAATACGTACACAGCTGGTTACTATCTGATCAAAGGAAACAGACTTGTTGGCAATGAAAGTGGGATGGTTAACTTTTTGGAACTAACCTGGCATTCTTTACCACAGCCTACGTAGTACTAAAACAGTTTCTAAACTGATTTTCCCAATAAATTACAATAAAAAAAGCAAGGAACATTACGTATCAGACGATAACTGTTCCTTGCTTTTTCTTATATTGAGATAGAAGCTGAGGTGTTTATTATTATGGTCAATCGTAACTTTACAAATGCTAATGAGGTTTTCCCCATCATAGACCTGATTAGAAGAGAGATGAAAAAGGTCGGTTTGTACGGAGGGGGAGACGATCTTACCATTGTCCCGAACCGGAAAGAGCCTGAGGTTGTGAGTGTGGAAGTCTTACGAGAAATGACATCACATCCGTCTCTGGTTACTACCGTCATATATACGTATGACAATGGTGGGATCGAAAAGCTTAGTCTTGAACGAGACGATGGTTTAATGGTCACTGGTTTCTTAATCGAGATAGAACAGTCCTCCATCGTTAATGAACAGCTGGAGGAAGAAACAGACCTTCTTTCGTTCAAAGCGATACAAGGCAGCATTATACGAGAAAATGGTCTGTTTAAGAGTCTTCAGCTTGACTATGTAAGGGCGGTGTAGACGTTGTCGAGTGGCGCTAATTTTGCAAGTTATGCCTGTCAAGCAAACCCTAAAAAATGACAGAATGCGACGGAGACAATACAGCAAATAGTCAACTAAATAGTATGCTGTTGTTAAAATCGTATCCGAAATTCCCTGCTATCGAGCTTGATTCGAGGCAAGCTGGGTGATCGTTCTACCCCCGACTGATATGCCTTTTTTATGAAAGAGTGGCAACCCTTGTCCTTACCGGCAGGGGTTAATTTTTTACTTATTTTACTTATATTAAAAAATATTCAAAAAAACATAATGTGCATTTAGTTAAAAATCGTTTCATTAAGCACCTATAAAGGTTTGAAGACGATATGACTATCCTATCTTTGCTATAAAGAAAAGGGGTGGATCACAGCCTTGTACATTCCGTTATTTTACAGACAAAAAAGAAGGTGAAAAAATTGTGGATGCTAATGTAATGATGGCAATCATTGGGGGGGCAGTGTCCCTTGGTACAGGTTTTATCGGTTATATATCAGGCCGAAATAATAATCAAAAGGATGTTAGCATTTCAGATCGTCAATTACTGTCTCAAGCTGAACAGGCATTTCGAGCTGAATTGCGGGAGGAGCTGCGAATTTACAAAGAAGAAATCAAGGCATTAAAACAAGAGATTGAGGTATTACGGCAAGAAAACTTCAAACTTTTAACAGAGAACAGATCACTAAATACAAAAGTAGAATCATTAATGTTGCGCTTAAATGGAGATCAAAACAATAGAAAATAGAAGAAGGTGAGCATTATTTATGTTTGTCATGAAATATCCAATTCAAACAAAATACCTGACTCCAAGAACAAAAAGACGTTCGGGGATTCCTATGAACCGTGTAGGTTTTATCGTGGCCCATGATACGGGAAACCCTGGATCAACAGCGCTTGCCAATATTAGTTATTACCAAAATACTTGCAACAGCAGCAGTGTATCTGCCCACACATTTATCGATGACACAAGCGTCTGTGAATGTATCCCAGCTACTACTGGCAAGCCTGAAAAAGCATGGCATGTTCTGTACGACATACCTTTGGATAATCAATGGTTTGGTGGGGATGCCAATGATATTGCAATCGGGGTAGAGCTTTGTTACGGAGAGTATAGAAAAAACGGGATCATTAGACAAAAAGTAAATGATTCTGAGGCATATAAACGCTATGTATGGTACATCGCATACCTTTGCTATTTATATCATTTGTTACCGGAAAAGCATATTGTTGGTCATTGTGATCTTGATCCACAACGTAAATTAGATCCCACCAAAAATGCCTTTAAGAGAATGAACATCACGTGGAAACAATTTATTCAGGATGTGAATAAAGAATATCAAGCATGTACAGAAAAATCCAATTCTTCAGTCCCTGTACATGACGAATCAATAGTGGGAGATGAAAAAGAATTGAAACTAGCTGAGTGGCAATTCGATATGCTGGTCCAAGCGTTGGAAGACCTTACACAAAGAGGTTATTTAACTGATAAAGCTTGGGTTGAAAAAGCTAAAACCAAAACGTTAACACAGAGTGAACTTAGTTTTATTATGACTATCGTGTTACAACGCAATCTAAAAGGTGAATCTAAATGACAGAGATTATATTAGAAAAAGCTCAACTGCTCATCCTTTTGGCCTTCTTAACAGAATCACTCACAGAAATTCTAAAAGGATTATTTTCACAGTGGATCAGAGATCGAATGACTTATTTTTTGTCCATCTTCGTGGGGATTATCCTATGTTATGCTTTTGAAATGAATCTATTTGGCATGCAACATATCTGGCAGCATGTCTCTATCATTTCAGCTGGATTAATCGTGAGCCGAGGAGCAAATTATGTAAATAGCTTTATCAAGAGCTTAAGAATTTTACAAAAAGGTAGTAAATAAACTCAACCAGAATTTGATAGAAACAGAAAAAGAGCCAGTAGCGAGTTATTCGTTAGTGGCTCTTTTCCTTTAGCAATGTCATTGATATGTATTTTTATAGCTAGAAAAAGAAACGTATGTTCGTTTTTTGCAGGGAAATAAGTGGAAAAACCATGCAACTTATCAAAACCTTGTATCGACTACTATAGTATTTGCTACTCAAAGACTATTACCTTAGGTGTAAAACTTTAGTTGATATCCGTATTTTTAGGTATTTTATCTGGGTTTTCTCTCTAGATGAGATAGTTAGTAAGTCCTTTTTTAGGGTTTTTGCCTGATTTGACAAGCCAGTAGGGGGGATATGCGTAAAACATAATAACTGAAAGGAGAGATAAAACTGAGTGATAGAAAAAATGATTGTAAATAAAAAGTTTATAGGGTTACTTGCTTTTACATTTCTCAACTAGGCAATTATCAAATTTGATTATCTCTCATAATATTTACAGTCGTTAGGAGGAATTATTATATGAAACAAGCAAAAGGTACTACAGAAATTCTGGATATTAGAATTTTGAATCCAATATTTGATTTTGTGCTGTCCGGGGTGCACGTAGCTGATAGAGAGGATGTAAAGCATGATTCCATTGTCCGGATACTAACTGCAATGAACAAAGGGGCCATCAAAAAGGATATCTTTACTTTTTCTCATACGGTAATTAGGAGAACCGTCATGGACTATTATCGAAAAAAAAGACGAATGATCATTCAAAAAAGTACGATGGTTCATTTCTGCGATGGAGCCGACGATGAAAAGGGATCTACTACTGATCATTTCGTTGGCGTAGATTATGAAGTGGGTTATGGATTGGCTGATTTGCGCAATGATTATTTGTTTCATAAAGATCTATTTACAAATCAGGAACAGAAAATCATTAGCTATATGCTGTTTACGGAAGATGGAATAGATATGAAGCCGACACAAATTTCCAATCAACTAGGTTTAAATAAGTCCCACGCTTCACGAGCTATGAACAAACTTAAGCACGTATGCTTGGTATAATTATGATAAAAAGGATACGAAATCTATTTATAATAAATATATCATCATGATCATAAATCTGCAATCATACTTGAAGAATTTCCGCAACTTTTTAAAGACATAAAACGACAATATTTTGCAAAAAAGCAAAAAAACATGAGGAACTTTCACACACTTGAAAAAGAAATCCAGCATTCCACTAAAACGGATTCGTCTCATGAATAACTTCAGTGCTCTCAACTACATTAAAAATTAATAAAAAGCTGATGAAGCTGTATATATCTTACATAGTTCCTTCACGCATACATTTTTGAAGTAAGAATAAAGTCTAAAATATTTTAGCTTACGCACCTTTTAGATCATATAGATCGACTACTTTTACTGTGGAGTTGTAATAAGTTTGAGAGATGAAAATATGATTTTTTTGTCGAAATATCACCGGATAACAATGCGTACAAAGATAAATCATGAAGGAGAGTTAGCTGAATGTTAGCTAGATACGTAGTAGGTGGAAGATTAGATCCCCCATATTATCCTACAAAGACCAGAGCTCATTTTATCGGGCGAGAAATCTTTGTAAAGGGCATGAGAAGCTCAGGTACTAAGAGAGTAATTACTGATACTTTTCATCTATCACATGATGTAGAGTTTTATGCTATATCCATAAGATCTGATATTATCACCCCTTCTGATTATTGGAATCTTCTCATTGATAACCAAATGATTGCAAAAAATGTATATTGTAAAAGTTTAGAAGAAGGGCTCTATTTTCAGGTTGCTCATCCTATTAAAGCAGGGACCCAATGTAAATTAGAGTTTTATACGGAAGTAGGTGACAGAAAGCAAGTTGAGGTATTGTTTCATTTTCTAAGTGATCCTGAAGTTGAACCAATTATGATCGGAGCCTGATAATTCAAATGATCTGGGTTCACTACCTCCGAATAACGATTCCCCTTTCAATACCCGATTACGATACTTGTAAAAATTCAATTGTATGGAAGCTCTATGCTACAGCAGTGGAAGCTGAGAAATGGAGCAAGCCATCACTTGTAAAAAAGCGAAATAAAAGGAAGCAGGTTGTGTTGTAATGATTGGTTATTTAAACAAATGTCCGCACTGCAAGAAAGATGCATCCTTTGTACTGGAAGAATTGGAATGTGATAAATCCTTGGTGGCCTGGTGCCGCTCGTGCGGTAACTATGTCAATCAGACCTTTACGTTAGATACTTTTCGTAAGTGGTGGGAGAGGTACCAGATGGGAGAAGAGAAGATTGCGCCTCCTATCAGAAAAGAAATGTTAGAAAAGTTAAAAATGTTAGAAGAAGCTATTGCGCTTGATCCGTCTTGTTATTTGAATAGAGTAGAAATTCATTTGAAAGACTTTACTGACTACGTATATAACGATGATGGGGATCAGATCGGTGAAAGGAAGTAAAATTCATTTTGGATAATAGATAGGAAAGTAGTAAGGCTAATCTATTAGATATGGAGTGAGAATATGACAAAACTTGATTTACATACCATTATTTCTGACCAGCAAATTTTTGATACAAAAGCAACGATAGACCTTCAGTTGTTAGTTAAGATTTTAAGTGGGTATGCAACCATGCAAGAAGAAACCAAGAAACTGATGAAAAAAAATAAAGCATTATCGGTTAACAATGAACATCTTAGTAATGAATTACAAGACCTATACGAACAGATAAAACATGCTGAGATAGCTGCTTATCATAAAAATCAATCTGGCAAGGATAGTCGAAGCAAAGATCATAATGAATTGTGGATGAAACATGATCAGTTTTTCTGGGGCTTTTTTGACAAAAGAGAATAAATAATAAAGAATCTGGAACACCATGACTGGAGGGAAGAAGAAAGAAGTGTATACATTAGGCAAACTTATCGAGCAGGTTGATGAAATTAGTAGCGTTATCAATCAAATAAACAGAGCAATGAGACATACGTCATCTGCTTCTGTTGAAGTGCTCCGTCGGAATAAAGAACAATTGGAAGAGATTGTGGAATATGTGATGGAACAAGATATTTCATCCCCTCTCGATCTGGAAGGGCTACTGATGAGTCATAAAAAATGCTTGCGAGAATGTATGGAATCCTCGTATAGCAACAAGAGGCCTTCTACAGAAAGGAGCAGGGATTATACGCCATGAGAATGAAGTTTAAGGATCTTTATGAGGCTGTAAAAGAGACAAATAAAGCTGTTATGGATATAGATTTAGACATAGAAAATATTGGTTGTGGTGCAGCCAAATGCTTGGTTACTTATGAACAAATGCGGTTAAAAGAGAGTTATATGGAGCTCTACAATGCAGATGTGTCTATGAAGTCAGTAGATATAGATGAAATTCAGAGACAGATTGCGGCTTGTATGCGAGAGTGCGTTCGTTTTTAAGGCGGGGAGTATTCCCGTCTTTTTTTTATCGGATTATCTTCAAAATGCGCAAATAAAGTTTTTAATTAATAGTAGGATTCGCAACTATTCCGAAGGGTAACCCGACAACTATAGTACGATAATGCACGTAAAGGATGGTTGCATGATAATTGTAATGAAATCCATGATGGTTACTTTTCTGATAATAGCCGAGTTTACTACTTATTACCCAAATTTTGAATGGGATAATACCCCAGTAAAACAAGGAAATACTCCTTCGATTGCTGTAACAACGTCAACTTCTACACAGCAAAAGCAAGTTGAACAGATAATCATACAGCATATGCTCTCTAGAAATATTGCAACTACAGACGCGATCAATATATCCAACCATATTCTTACTTTTTCTGGAAAATACAACGTAGATCCTTATATTATATTGGCCATGATCGAGTTGGAAAGTCATTATCAACCAAAGGCGATTGGCAAACATGGGGATACCGGACTTATGCAAATCTTACCCGCCACGCAAAGATATATGGGCATTACAGGAGATCTTACAAATCCAGAAGTAAATATTCATGTTGGATGTAAGTACTTGGCTTATACACAAAACAGATTTGGATCAGATTTAGGAATAGTTGCCTACAATCAGGGAGAGGGAAATATCGTACGTGGCACATACAAAACAAACTATCTGACAAAAGTAAAAAAGATATGGTTAACCATTAAAAAATAGACCACTAGGATTAGGAAAATAATGAGGATCATTCCTATGTATATGTATATGTATATGTATATCTGCATCTTTTCGATAGGATAGCCCGACTATTATAGGGAGCAGGAACGAAAGCATAAGACTAGGAGTGTGAAAGAAATCTTGTTAAGTCAACGATACCTCCGTTTACGGAAAGAAAACATAAAAGATATGCACAATACAGATCTTATCAGGGAATGTAAAGAAGATAATGATCTGTTGGGAGAGTTTTTGGAAGAAAATAAGGAGTTTCTTTTCTCGATTATCAAACATTATAAAGGTAGCATTGAAGAATTGTGTTTTAAGTTTAGAGTAACAGAAGAAGAGCTACTTCAGCATGCTTACATTGGTGTTTTAAATGCCCTACAGGAGTTTGATTTTCATAGAGGAATCAAGTTTACAACTTTTGTGGTCAGACCGATCATTTGGGAGATTAATCAATTACTTTACAATGATTCACGATTTGTTAGATTAAGCAGGGGAGCAGTTGAGCAAATAAAACGAATGATAGCAATTGAGGAAAAGCTAGGATATAGACCCAGCGAAGAAGAAATGGCAAAACTTCTGGATATCCCTGTTGAAAGGTATAAGGAGATCGCACGATTCAGTGATGAAATTGAGCATTATCATGCCTATGAGAACTTCGATGTTATAGATCAAAATTGCCATAATATTGAGGAACTTGTGGTGGATAAAGTTTATGTAGAACATTTACTTGGAAGTCCAATATGTAACGATTTTGAGAAAACGGTTATGAAGCTTATCATGGAAGGGATCAATAATACTCAAATTGCTGAACGTTTACAGGTATATCCTATGACCATTAATAGGGCAATAATGCGTATCAGAAATAAAGTTCTGAATTTTCAATCATATAATAAAAACATGCAAAACAATGTAACCTCCAAATATGATCGAGAAATCAAAATTATTGAAGAGGAGAGTAGATTGCGTAACAAACTTATGTGCGTCAACGAAATTTCAGAACTCCTTGAAGGATACGGCTTTGACAGACAGGCATATTCTACTCGAATTTTATATTACATTCGACAAAAGGTAAGCAAGACATGGCCAGATCAGACGGATGAGGCTAGAAAAGCAAGCAAGAAGCTTGATTCAGTTAGAAGTAAAAAGCGAATTCAGGCAAAACAAGCTGCCACGTAAAATGGAGTATATGACGATGGAATTGACATTTTATTATCGTTCTACTTGTGGTTCTTGCAGGAAATTATCGGCTACTTTGGATCAGATTATTGAAAAAAGAAAGCTTGCGATGCGGACAATACTCACTGACAAACATACACTTGGTATTATATATGTGCCAACTGTAATAATATCGCATCAGGGCTCGGAAATAGGACGCTTTACAAGTGCATTAAGTAAATCTGTAATTGAGAAATACTTGGATGAACTTCAAGATTACATTGATAAGCACCTGTAATAAGAATTACAATGACAAGTGTACCAAACACAGTAGGGATTTTTCAAAGCTCGTAGGGACAAACATGCAAATCAAGTTTACAGAATATATATTATGTAAAATAAAATGAGAGTTAATCAGAAACAAACAAAAAATAGCATATATATTTGAATACGGAAAATTGGGGAATTGAGAACAAGGAAGATTTACTTCAATCACTCCAATGGTTATCAAAAGAAGGACATCGACACTCATTTGATGAAATGAAGTTTTTTCTCTCTACGTTATCCGAGCGTGATCAATTACATTACATTGAGTCTATTCCTAAGACAAGTGAGAAGTATAGGGATTATCGCATTGTGAAAGCATATATGGACAGACTTCCGTTAGCAGGGATTGCTGCGTGGGATTGGGGTAGATATGCTAACCTGTGTCGGAAAGGAGCTTTTGTTGGCTACCTTTCAGATGATGAGGCACTAAAACTAGCAAAACAAGTTGCCGTCATTGCTCAACAACAATACTCAAGCTGGCAAGGGTTTGGAACAAGCTTTCTGATAGGAAGACAATTCTGGTGGGCACAGACAACTAGTGAGAGTGCCGAGAAAATGGCACGTTTTGCACGGAATTTGATCTTACATCCGAACAGCCTGTGGAATCAGTTAGATTGGAATCTCCCATTGGAATAGTATCACAAAGTGGATTGGATGAATAAACCCATCTATAGCCATTTTCCTAGTGCCTTTCCATGCTGAATTCCTAAGCTAAACAATCTTCAGTGATACTTGCTTTTCCCCTTATTGCTGATCCAGTATGTTTACAAATTATTTCATTAACAATGCCGGTATCCTATAAGGATTACCGGCATTGTTAATGAACGGATGCTACTTATTTACAATCTCAATATTGGCTCTAACTTTTACAGTGTATTGTTAAAACAATCAACTACAGTTGGTGAGATCTCCTCAGAAAATAAATGCGCTTCTTTCTCAAAAACATCCAAACGCTTGGTACAAGAAAGAAGAGAGCGTTCCAAATCATAGCTGTTTTCAACAGGAACTGATTGATCTTTTTTTCCATGAATAATCAAGAATGGCTGTGAGATTTTCTTGTTGAAAGTGCTGATTAAGACATGGTTATTACGTCAAATAAGAGTAAGTGGAATTGGTAGGTAGTAACAATAATTTATTGTTGACCCTCTGTGTAAATTTGGAAGGTTACACCAAACTTATCCGTTACAATACCATACAACGGACTAAAATGAGTTTCTTGTAGCGGCATGCTCACTTGACCGCCTTGCTGCAAGGCTTCAAATATTTTTTTAGATGTTTCCTTGTCACTAGTTGCAAGACAGATGGTAACTTGATTTCCCTTTTGATGGGGTTGACCTGGACACGTATCAGAAAACATAAGGTCCGTTTCGCCTACCTTTAACATTGCATGTGCCACACGTTCCTTTGCATCTGCTGGTAAAGGAAAATCGGGATTTTCAGGCATTTCTCCAAAAGTTTGGTTAAAGAGTACTTTGGCATCTAATGCTTTTTCGTAAAATTGAATCGCTTCCTTTGCATTTCCGTCCATCACTAAATAAGGGGTCAATCTCAATGTCATTCATAACCAGCTCCTTTAGTTCTAATTATTTTTTATTCGTTTCTACTATGCTCGAAGTTTTGCTAAATCATCTAGGCTAGTTCTCCGTTTGGCACTTGTCAATGAAACCATTTATATCCCCCATTATTAACCATAATTCGATTATTTAACAAGGAAACGTAAGTTTGGAATGTTAAAATTTGATCAGAGGGAGGCATGGTTTCTTACCTTCCCCTCATTTAAGACGATATCTTTTCAGTGGTGAAAATATTAAGTCTGATCGTTCGGAGTGTGATAAAGCTGGTACGGTAGATCATTAATCTCTACTCTTTTGTCTAATTCGTCTTGAATCTTTACCTTCGTGGGAAACACACCAGGCATTCTTGCATCGGGAAACCACGGACGTTTAGTATCAATGACAATAAACAATCCTTCGACGTTGCCAATTGCAGCAAATTGTTTTCCGTCTCCTTGCCATATTTCCTGTGAAGAAGCTTCGCAAATACGTTTTGAATCTTCTGCAAAATCGTGAACGGGTAGTCCTATTTCGCTGATCTGAAGGATGCTGTTTTGTCTGAAAGGAGCATCCGAGGGATTGTTCAAGGAGTGATGAGCTATAAATTCGACCAGATTACCGTCTGGATCGTAAAAATAAGATGCGGTTGCATTCCAGTCGGAGAAAAAGAATTGATCCTGATTGTCAATTGAATATAAAACGATTCCTTTATTCTGAAGCCACTGCTTTGATTCCTCCAATTTATTAGAAGGAATCATAAAAGCAAAATGATAAAACGCCTTGAGGTCACAGCTAGGTTTTTGAAAAATTATTTTGGATTCTCCAGCTTTAACCGTAAATGACTCCGCTGAATCTTTCTCTACAGGAAATTCCAACAACTTTCCATAAAATGATTTCATCTCATCTAAGCGATTCGTCTGTAGCACAATTTCTATTATCCTCATTTCAACATTGCTCCTTCCTTTATTATTGCATTCATTGTATATTCACATTTATAATAGTTCAATGCTATTTTTTCTATTAAAAACATAGTTTAAAACTATCGAAAAGAGAGAGTGTTACATGGAAATCAGGCAATTACAATATTTTCTTATGTTATGTAATGAACTTCATTTTACGGAAGCTGCATACAAACTGGGTATTTCACAACCAACACTAAGTCAGCAAATACGGGTATTGGAAGATGAGCTAGGGTTGCCTCTGTTCGATCGTATTGGTAAAAAAACAGTTAAGACCGAAGCAGGTAATCTCCTTGAGCACTACGCTTTACAAATTGTTCAACAACTAGAAAATGCAAAAAATTCCATAGAAGATCTTACAAATATGAATACCGGTCACATACGTGTAGCGGTACTACCATCCGATCTTGATTATCGATTAACATCATTACTAATAGATTTTCACAAGGAATTCCCAAATACTAAGGTTCAAGTGATTCCATCGATTGATATTTTACATAAAGTGCTGGAAAATGAAGTTGATATTGGTGTTGGTTTAGCGATTCAGCCAGACAGTCGTTTAATTCGTATACCTTTTTATACCGAAACATATAGTCTTTATGTTAAAAAAGAACATGATTTAGCAGAAAAAGCCATTATTTTACCGGGAGACTTGGTAAATATACCTTTAGTTATGTATCCGAAGGGATTCTATGGACGTGATTTGATTGATACATGGTGCAAAAATCGAGACATTTCTATCGATACCCTTATGGAAACAGGATCAGCTACTTCCTTGTTTCAACTCGTAAAAGAAGGGATTGGAGCTACTATTCAACCTAGTCAATTGATTGAAAGCTTCCAGTCGCTCGGTATCCGTGCAATTTCAATCAAGGATTCACCTATCAGGAAGTTAGAAATGTTTTATCGTAAGGATAAATATTTAAGTCAAGCTACAAAAGCATTTCTGCAAAGAATGCATACCTTTTTTAAAGTCAAGTAACATTGAATCTGTATTAAATTTCACTGTGTTTTTTCGTTTCTTTTTAGCTTTCTGCTAACAGAAATAAGTTGATCCGTAAGACTTTGAAGGGACTATTATTAATTTATTTAACATTTTTCGGAATTGTAAAAAGCAGCTACTCATCCAAGTGGAAAGGTAAACGGATCAGAATGATACACCTTTTTAAAGTCATAGAAAAGATTGGCTTTATAATATGCTATTCCACATTGCCTTGTGTCCTTTTATTGCTTATAATCATTTGCATGAGGTGGTTAAAATGTCATTAACAGTTAAAATTATCATTAAGGACGATAACGGCAAAGAAGTTGAAATTGAGCTACAAGAAACTGATAATCTGGCTAAATTAGTAATAGTCCAAAATGTATTCAACTTATTTGGTGTAGACAAAGATATTCTTGAAACAGTAAGTGAGTTTGAAAAAATAGGCAAGGCTTATAGCCATTTTTTTGACAGCATGAAACAAGAAGAAGAGCAGACGGAAGAGAAACATATCCATCATAGTGAAGAAATGAGAGAGCAAACAGTCAAGGAGTTTCAGGAGATCGAGAAGTCTAAAGAAGTTGAATTAAAAACTGTTAATGAATCGGATTACTTAACAACAGGAATCAAGGAAGATTCAAATGGTAAAAAAAGATATAAATTAAGATACGAATGTCCAATTTGCATGAATAAGGGAGTTCATTACATTTATAAGAATTCGACCGAAACGTGGTGCCATGCCTGTGGGAGTAAGATGCCAATTAAGGAAGCACACAAAGAGGGATTTCCCAATAGAGATTCGCATGGAAATTTTTATAGAGCTGGGGATTATTACGACTACTCCTGTTAATATGGAGTAGTCGTATTTCAGATCAATATTCTTCTATTAAAATAAGGCACCTCATTTAGATTGCCTTGTGTTTCATAATGATAGGCACTTCATCAAGTTTTTGATTATATCTGAACCCTTATTATAAACAAACAACTTTTTACTTCGTGATACCACAGCATGATATTGTGACCATCTTAGAAACCTAACGATACCAATTAATGGCAGGGAATAGGTGAAAGGTGGGGCTGCCATCGTCTTAATCTGTTCATCTTTCAGAAGTTATTGAAACTGCCCAACAAGTAGGTAAAAGAAGAGATGCTAGTCCGATAATTTTAAAAATTGATGCTAAAAAAGCGTGGCTCTATGGCATGAAATTTTATCATGGTAATGAGATGGTTTGGTTAGCTGATAAGATTGAGAGTAAGTACATTTCAATAAATGGCCAGATAAAATGAAGAATTTATTGGAGAACTGTTCCGATATTGTTTACAGCCCATGAGAATGGTCAGATTCTCAATTAAAGTAGTATCTGCAATGATTTTGTGATCAAAATTAGTAATGTAAAGGACATCCCTAACAAGGCTGGAGAATAATCATAGAAGGTAGTGGAATGAATGTATCAAGCTTCTACACTCAAAGAAATTAGATACCTGTATAAGTTATATGGAAAAGTAAATGTAATGGAAATAGAAGAACCTCAGAAGCACTTTACGGGATTGGGTATTTTAGATGTATTCGATCGATGTTTAAACAGTAGAGAAGCCAATAAGCTCATGCTTCCTTTCCCTCAGCATAATTTGAAATATGAGGATCGATTTATCAATTTTATTCAAGATGTATTTCACTATCATTTAGAAGAACACGTTTATGTTCTTCTGAATAGGTTTAACCCATTAGGAGTAAATCGAGTTTTAGATGATTTAGAAAAACCTGAGAAAGCAATGTTCTTGAATTTACTAGTATTCGATAAATGTATATTAAAGGTTACCGATATTAAAACACTTTCATTTTTAATGAAACTAAATACAAGAGAACATTTATTTTCAAAAATGTATTTTACAAAAACTAAATCAGTAATAATAGGTAATTTTGATTTGAGTTTTCCGCTATACTGCAAAGAAGCTTGTACTTTAAAAGAATATGAGAAGTTAGCAAGGAAAAATAATCTCTATATAAGGGAATGGTAGTTCAGAAATCTCCAAATAAAAGATTAGTTTAATAATTTGCTATTCCACATTGCCTTTCATTCTTTTATTGCTTATAATCATCTGCGTGAGGTGGTTATTATATGTCATTAGCGGTTAAAATTACCATTAAGAACGATAAAGGCAAAGAAGTTGAAATTGAGCTACAAGAAACTGATAATCTGGCTAAATTAGTGATAGTCCAAAATGTATTTAACTTATTTGGTGTTGATAAAGATATTCTTGAAACGGTAAATGAGTTTGAAAAGATAGGCAAGGCTTATAGCCATTTTTTTGACAATATGAAACAAGAAGAAGCTCAGACAGAAGAGAAGCAGATAAAAGAAAAGAGCGTACATAAGAACGATGAAATTAGAGAACAAATGATCAAGGGTTTTCAAGAAATAAATGGTGTAAACACAAACCATCAAGAGCCAATAGCTACTTCTAACTTTCATGAGACTGGAATTAAAATTGATGCTGACGGACGAAAGAGATATCGATTAAGATATGAGTGCCCAATTTGCAGCGGGAAAGGCAACCATTATGTATTCGAAAATTCAGTGGAAGCCAAATGTCATTCATGTAGAAGTATGATGCCAATTAAAGCAGCACATAAAGATGGATTCCCCAATAGGGATTCATATGGAAATTTTTATAGAGCTGGAGATTATCACGACTACTCTCATTAAGCCAATGCCATGACAGCAGATAATCAAGCGAGTGCCTTATCCGCAACGAGAATATACAAGGATAGTCAGGGTCATCAGGTCGATATTCCGGCTAAACCTCAGTGCATCGTTCTGCAAGGCAATCCAATTGGCGATCTGCTGGCATTGGGCATACAACCGATCGGCATCGGCCGTCGGTTTATCTGAATAAGGAGCAGACGCCTGCACAGGATATCGGCTTTCCGACGAATATGGAGAAGGTGCTCTTCCTGGAGCCGTGTGGGTAATGAGGCCCAGCATTGCTCCAAGACTACAATCACAAGGCTGAAGTGATGTGGAGGGACTTTCGTGCAAACGGGAAAATAGCTGACGGCGAGACGGCGGTTGTACTTCAATAGAATTATTGACAAAAAACGTTTTTCGCTAATTGAGCGGTTTCCAACAAGCATTCCCCTTTCCCTGCAAGGGTTTTTCGTCGTTCCCGCACTTTTGGTTGTTATTGAGAATAATTATCAAATATAATAGTTATTAAAGCAGCGAGAATTGAATCAGAGGGGGATGTATGGATACGATGATAGTAAATGACCATATATTGCTTTGGAATCATGCTTCCATTAAGGTTTATTTCTTATGTTTATATGGAGTTTGGTCTTCTTTGTGTAATCTTAAAAGGTGTACGAAATGCGTTTTATACAAATGGGTCGTTTAGCTAATTAAGCTAAGAAAGTTGAATCAATTATTTTATTAATGTTTTATCGCTTGTTTCTGTCTTATTTTGTAATATAATCAATTTGATGGAAAATAATAATTTTCAATATTTATAAAATGAGCTACTTATACAAAGGGGGAAATGGCGAGCGTGTACGAAAGAGAAACATACCCATTGACTCATCCCCAAAAGCGTATCTGGTTTACTGAGGAATTTTTTCCGAATACCAGTATCTCTAACATTGGCGGTCTGATTAATGTACAGGCCAACCAGTTAGATTACGAACTTTTGGAGCAAGCGATTCAAGCATTTATCCAATTAAATGAATCCATCCGTCTGCGAATTGTATTGGAGGAAGAGTACAATGAACCGCAGCAGTATATTGCACCGTATGTTAAAACCTCACTGCCATTCTACGATTTTAGTGGAGCGGTCAATACTAATAATTTGTACGCCTGGGCACAACATCAAATCGAGACACCACTGCCACTCATCGATCAGGATTTATTTGAAATCGCAACGATAAAAGTAAGTGAACAACAGGGCTATATCTTCCTGAAAATCCATCATATCATCGCGGACGGTACGGCTTACATCCAGAGCGTAAACCAAATCATGACCCTTTATACTGAACTGGTTGGCGGCGTTGATGTATTAGAAGCAACAAAGGTGTCCATCCCCGCTTCCTATACAGAATATATCCAGGGAGAGCTCGAATACGAACGTTCCGATCGATTTGCCAAAGATCGGGCATTTTGGCACGAGGAATTTGCCACAAGGTCGGAATTTATGGGACTCAAAATGCAGGACACCTCCTCAGTCAGCACCAGAGGGAACCGAAAACGTTTTATTGTGCCACAAGAATTGCGTAAACAGGCCCAAACATTTTGCAAGGAGCATAACATTAGTTTTTTCACCTTGTTCATATCCGTGTTTCATACATATCTCTCCCGTATGACTGGTCAAACAGACATCACGATTGGTACTAATTGTTACAACCGTACCCAACGAAAAGAAAAAGACATGATTGGAATGTTGGTAAGTACGATGCCATTTCGTGTGCAGGGGAACGCCGACCAGAATATTCTTTCTTTTATTCGCAGTGTTGCGAAGAAACAAACCAAACTGTTTCGTCATCAAAAGTATCCGTACAACAAATTGGTGCAGGAAATACGTGAAAATCACTCAGATGTCAACGGGCTGTTCAGCATTTATGCCGGGTATCAGGTACTTGGATTCGAGCAGAGAGAAGGCGTTCGGTATATCATGGAGCAACTTTTCACCGGTCATTTGACTGAGGAAATTTCACTGTACATTCAAGAACACCCTGATAAAGATATTCTGACGATTGATATAGACTACTTATGCGAGCTATATACTGAAGAAGAGCTTAGCGTAATGACTAATCATCTCTTGCATCTAATGAAAGATGCGATTACAAACCCAGACAAAAGAGTCGCCGACTTGCAAATGATTACGGAAACGGAAAAAGAGAAACTGCTTATGATCTTCAATCCAACACCGATACCGTATCCAGAAAGCCAAACGGTTCATCAACTATTTGAAGAGCAAGCAGCAAAACACCCAGCACGATCTGCTGTTATGTTCAATGAAGAACAACTTACCTACAGTAAACTCAATGAAAAAGCAAACCAACTTTCCCGTGTGCTTCTAAAAAAAGGGATCGGTGCAGAACAACTCGTCGCGATAATGGCTGACCGCTCTTTAGAAATGGTCATCGCCGTTCTTGCTGTCCTCAAAGCAGGCGGGGCTTACATCCCGATCGATCCGACCTATCCAGTAGAACGTATCCGTTACATGCTTGAAGACAGTCAGGTACAAGTGCTACTTTCCCAAATGCATTTGATGGATACAGTTATGTCGGATGAAGGCCTAGCATGGACAGGTTCGATCATTGACCTCATGGACGGGCATCTTTACCAAGGCGATGCAAGCAACCTTGACTTGTCTGTAAAGCCAAACGATCTGGCGTATCTAATTTATACCTCTGGTACCACCGGAAAGCCAAAAGGGGTGATGGTTGAGCATCGCAACTACGTAAACGTTTCTTATGCGTGGAGACAGGCGTATAAGCTAGACACATTCGAGATAAAGCTGCTTCAAATGGCAAGTTTCTCCTTCGACGTATTCGCAGGCGACTTGAGCCGAGCGCTGTTCAACGGGGGACAACTTATCATTTGTCCAGATGATGTCAGACTAGACCCGCCAGCGTTGTACGAAGTAATCATGCAGCATAGAGTCAATATCTTTGAGGCAACACCAGCGCTGGTGTTGCCGTTGATCCAGTACATATACAGGAATGGTCTGGACATTTCCCAAATGGAACTGCTTATCCTCGGGTCTGACACGTGCGTCGTTGAGGACTTTCGGAAACTCGTAGACTATTTTGGAGATTCCATGCGCATCATCAATAGCTACGGGGTAACCGAGGCGACCATTGACACCAGCTTCTTTGAAGGAACCGCAGATAATTTGGAATATATTGGCAGTATCCCCGTCGGCAAACCCCTTTGTAACATGACAATGTATATTCTCGACCACCATCTTCAACCGCAGCCCATCGGTGTACCTGGTGAACTTTACATAGGGGGAGCAGGAGTGGCGCGTGGATACCTCAATAATCCGGAGTTGACAATTGAGAAGTTCATCAATAACCCATTCATTCCGGATGGAAAAATCTATCGCACAGGCGATAAGGCGTGCTGGATGGGAGATGGCAACATCCAATTCCTCGGACGCGCTGACCAGCAGGTAAAAGTACGAGGTTTCCGTATCGAGCCAGGCGAAGTTGAAACAGGAATCCTAGTTCAACCAGATATCCAAGAGGCAGTCGTTTTGGCTCAAGAAGACAGCCAAGGAGTAAAGTATCTCTGCGCTTACTTCGTAGCTACCCGGGAAGTCAAGATCTCTGAGCTGCGCGATTTCCTAGCTAGCGAGTTGCCAAGTTATCTCATTCCATCCCATTTCGTGCAACTTGAGAAAATGCCGCTCACTCCCAACGGCAAAGTAGACAAACGTGCTCTGCCAAAACCAGACATCTCTCAGATCATAGGTAACAAATATGTAAAACCCCGTAACGAAGCAGAAGCTAAACTTACTAGGGTCTGGCAAGATGTGTTGGACATCGAGCGTATCGGTATTCACGACAATTTTTTTGAGATTGGCGGACACTCTCTCAAGGCGAACGTATTGGTTTCTCAGATTCATAAGCTGTTGGGTGTAAGGCTGTCGCTCCGCTATGTCTTCCAATATCCCACTATTGCTGAAATGATTCCTTTTTTGGAACTCTCATTAAAAGAAGTGGCAGTTACTCTAATAGAGAAGGAGACAGGCTTAGGAGTAATCCAACCGGTTGAAAAAAGTGACTACTACCCCCTGTCTGCCGCACAAAGACGTGTGCTAATTATGAGCCAACTGGAAAAGGTGTCGATTAGCTATAACATGCCTCACGTATGGAAGATTGACGGTCACTTGAACGACGAACGTTTAGAAGCATCGCTCCTAGCCCTGATTAACCGCCATGAGAGCTTACGGACCAGATTCGTATGGATGGACGGCGACCCTGTGCAACAGATTCATGAAACCGTAGACTTTTGCATGGTTCATAGGTACGCATCTCCTGAAGAACTGAACAGCATCGTCGATCTATTCACCCAGCCGTTTCATCTTGGTCAGGGCCCATTGTTCCGAGCTGAACTTGTGACATATGCAAAAGATAAGCATCTGTTCATGATCGATATGCATCACATTATTTCAGACGGTGTATCCATTGCTACCTTATGTGACGAGCTGTCCAACCTGTATGCAGGAGCAGATTTGCCACAACTGCGTATCCAGTACAAAGATTTTGCGGTTTGGCAACAAGAGTTCTACCGGACAGAGATGATGAAGGCGCAAGAATCGTACTGGTTACAACATCTTTCAGGGGAGGTACCGGTACTCCAACTGTCTACCGACTTTCTACGACCAGCTGAACAGAGCTTTCAAGGAGACACCGTTTTTTTTGTTACCGATGCCGAATTGAGCCGAAACCTGCACGAACTGACGGCACACACGGGTACAACGATGTACATGATACTCTTAGCTGCGTTCCAGGTCTTGCTGGCCAAGTATAGCGACCAAGATGATATCCTCGTCGGTACCGTTTCGGCAGGCCGTTCACACAATGACTTGCAGTCTATGGTCGGTATGTTCCTCAACACCTTGGTCATACGTTCTTATCCGGTGGGGGAGAAAACCTTTGCTACCTTCTTGGCGGAAGTGAAGGAAACGTCCCTGCATGCCTTTGAAAATCAAGATTATCCGTTTGAAGAATTGGTGAAAAAGCTGGGTGTTCAGCGTGATTTGAGCCGAAACCCATTCTTTGACGTGCTGTTTGTTATGCAAAATGCAGAAACAAGATCCGACCTCATTTTGGGAGAGGCCCTTATCTCTTCTTACCCAGCAGGTTTTGATGCGGCCAAATTCGACCTGACTTTCCAAGTGACGGAAGGTGGGGAATCCCTTAGCTTCGCTTTGAACTACTGCACCAAACTGTTCAAACGTGAGACGATTGAACGCATGTCCACTCACTTCACACAATTGATACGAGCAATTGTGAAGAATCCACATATTCACCTGGCAGATATCGACATGCTGACCGATGAAGAGAAAGAAAAACTGCTTGTCGCTTATAACCCAACACCGACGCCTTATCCAGCGGACAAAACCATTCAGCAACTCTTTGAAGAGCAAGCCGCTCTTATTCCTGATCATGTGGCCGTCCGCTTCGAGAATCATCAACTAACGTATCAGGAATTGAATGAACGCGCCAACCAACTGGCCAGGCATCTCCAAACCCATGGTGTAACAACGGAAAGCATCGTCGGCATCATGGTAAAGCGTTCGCTAGAGATGATCATCGGGATTCTTGGGGTGTTAAAAGCAGGTGGAGCGTATCTTCCACTTGACCCGGATTATCCACAAGAGCGCATCATGTATATGCTCGAAGACAGCGGAAGCAAGGTCCTATTGACGCAAACAGCTTTTTTACAGGAAGAAATCCCGCTCTTGTTTAGGGGAGATATCATCCTCATAGATGGTGAGGATATCTGCCAACAAGAAAGTTCCAATTTAGTAGAGTGTACAACATCAGACAGTCTGGCTTATCTCATCTATACTTCAGGCTCTACCGGTAAGCCGAAGGCGGTTTTGATCGAGCATAAGGCTGTTCACAACTTTATGTTGGGAATGCTTGACCTAATCCCTTTCTCAAATCAGAGCGTGATTTTGTCGCTTACATCCATGTCCTTTGATATTTTTGTGTTGGAAACGTTACTGCCTCTCACCACAGGTGCAGAAGTAATCATCGCTACGGAGGAACAACAAGTCTCCCCGTCCCAGATCACTCAATTGCTTAGAAAACACCGGGTCAATCTGCTACAAATGACACCGTCTCGGATGAACATGGTCATAAATCAGACAGATGGAGCAATGGGTCTGAGCGATCTGGAAGCCATTCTCATTGGTGGCGAGGCGTTTCCGAAGCAATTGCTGACCAGATTGCAACAGGTCACGTGTGCACGGCTGTTTAATATGTATGGGCCAACGGAGACGACAGTCTGGTCTTCAATCCACGAGTTGACCCATGCAACGGCCGTTTCTATCGGCAGACCGATCAGAAACACTAAATTTTACATCTTGAATGAAAATCAACAGATACAGCCAATTGGAGTAGCAGGTGAACTCTACATCGGCGGAGATGGAGTGGCACGGGGATATTGGAATCGTGCAGATTTGACTGAGGAGAGATTTATTCTTAATCCGTTTGTAGAAGGGGAGAGACTCTACCGCACAGGTGATCGGGCTATGCGATTGGCTGACGGCAACGTGAAGCACCTTGGACGGACAGACGATCAGGTGAAAATACGTGGATATCGGGTTGAACTGAGTGAGATTGAAGTGATGTTGCTTAGACACGAAGCGATTCACATGGCAGCTATCACGGTTCAAGAAGAAACCGGTCAAGAAAAATCACTTGTTGCTTACTATGTCAGCCAGGAAGTGATTTCGGCGGCTGAACTTCGCCTCCTTCTGATGCAAACCCTCCCGTCTTACATGATACCAGCCTATTTTGTTCATATGGAATTTTTTTCCTTGACACCGAATGGGAAGATAAACCGCAATGCACTCCCTAAACCAAAACAGGATCCGCTCCATTATGATTACGCTATACCTACAAACGAAATGGAAGTAAAGTTAGTTGTCATCTGGCAAGAACTTCTCGGGATTGAAAAAGTTGGCGTAAATCAAAACTTCTTTGAATTGGGGGGACATTCTCTGCTGGGTATCGAGATGGTGGAGAGAGCAAAAATTGTTCTGCAAACAGAGGTTGCTTTGATGGATATTTTCAAGTTCCCAACAATTTCCACCCTATCTAAACATCTAGGAAACAATTCGGTTCAATCTCTGGAGCACTCGCAGGTACGGGCTGATACACGTAAAGAGTCGATGCGTCGTATGCGGCAAACCAGAAAACATAGATAGAAAAGAGGTAGAGGTAATGATTGATAAGGATTTGCTTGAAACCGGGATAGCCATCATCGGCATGTCCAGTCGTTTCCCAGGAGCAAAAAATATCGAAGAATTTTGGACCAATCTGGCAGAAGGTGTGGAATCGATTACTTTTTATAGTGAGGAAGAAATGCTTGAGTCCGGGATTGATCTGGAACTTGTTAAAAAAAATCCCAACTACGTCAGGGCAAATGGCTATTTGAGTAATTCGGAGTATTTTGATGCCTCCTTTTTCGGATTCAGTCAACGAGAGGCAGAGATTACTGATCCGCAGCAGCGACTGTTCTTGGAATGTGCGTGGGAAGCCATGGAACACGCGGGCTATGTCGGAGAAAAATATGAAGGAAGAATCGGAGTATATGCTGGAACCGGTGCAAGCACGTATCTCATATCGAATCTCTTATCTACTGGTCATCAGATGACACTTGATGAATATTCCTTATTCGTTGGCAATGATAAGGATTTTCTCGCCCCCCGTGTTTCTTACAAGCTTAGTCTTCGGGGACCAAGTGTGGGTGTGCAGACAGCATGCTCCACTTCGCTCGTTGCCGTCCATCTGGCATGCCAATCCTTGCTAAGTGGTGAATGTGACATGGCCCTTGCCGGCGGTAGTGCGGTTTCTTTTCCGCAAAAGCAGGGGCATCTGTACCAAGAAGGCATGATTTTCTCGCCAGATGGTCATTGTCGCGCATTTGACAGCCAAGCGAAAGGAACGGTGGGTGGCAACGGAGTCGGAACCGTTCTACTCAAACGATTGGAGGATGCGTTGGCAGACCGAGATACAATTCATGCGGTCATTCGTGGTTCAGCGGTGAATAATGACGGAGGTCTTCGTCTTGGCTTTACCGCGCCCAGTGCTCTTGGACAAGCAGATGTAATTGCAGAGGCGATCAACATGGCCAATATAACGGCGGATACGATTACCTATGTCGAAACACACGGAACAGGCACGCCCATAGGCGATCCAGTGGAAATCGAAGGGCTCACCCAAGCATTCAGGCAAAGTACAGAGAAAATGGGATATTGTGCCATCGGTTCGGTAAAAGCAAACATTGGACACCTTGATACAGCAGCGGGCGTAACAGGATTAATCAAAACGACTCTGGCTCTCAAGCATAAAAAGCTACCTCCTTTGCTCCATTTTACCGAAGCAAATCCGAAAATAGATTTTGCCAACAGTCCGTTTTATCCAAATACAGAACTGACTGAGTGGGAGAGCAAAAGAACGCCGCGCCGTGCAGGAATAAGTTCGTTCGGAATCGGGGCGACCAATGCACATGTCATCGTGGAAGAAGCACCATACATACCAGCGCAATCCTCTGAGCGTCCATATCATCTGCTCGTCCTGTCAGCACAGACCGACACCGCACTAGAAGCAGCCACAATCCAAGCAGTCCACCATTTTGAAAAATATCCTGATGTGAACATCTCGGATGTAGCTTATACCTTACAAGTGGGACGCAAAGAGTTTGACCACAGAGGTATCGTTGTGTGCCGTAGTATGGAGGACGCTATCCTTGCTCTGACAGATCAAGCGTCTGAACGAGTCTATAAGAACGATGGAACCGTAGCGAAACGTCCGGTCGCCTTCTTGTTCACGGGTGAATCAGAGGTATTACGACAAATGGCAAGAGAGATGTACAGTATAGAGCCGATATTTTCAAGCCATCTTGATTTAGTAGCAGAAAAATTACAGTCCACAACGGGGATCAATATGCACTCATATCTGTTAACGGAAGGGGAAGCAGAGCAGGATACTCTTGCGGCAGAGTTGACGAAATTAGTCGTTCCTTATGCTGTGGCACATCTCTGGCTGTCATGGGGAGTGCAACCAGATATGGCAATTGGTGAAGGGATTGGTGAGTATGTGGCCCGTTATTTCACCAATGAACTATCACTTGATGAGTTCCTTGCGCATGCCTTGGCATACGTGAAGGAAGGAGAACGTGTTCGTTCAAACCTTTTTCAAGACCAGGTACGGATTCTTGAAGAAAAGGAAACGTACGTTCTGGTTGTGATCGGCACAGAGCAAAAAGAAAAGAGTCCGTTCTCCGCTATGCACTCTCTTCTTAGCTCCCTTGGTCGCCTCTGGCTGGAAGGGGTTGAGGTAAATTGGGGTTCCCTTTACGAAGGGGAAGAAAGATTCAGAATTCCGCTCCCCACCTATCCATTTGAAAGGAAGCGTTACTTTATTGACCGACCGAAAACGAATGCACAAAGCGCGCTGTCGGAACTTGCACAAGCACAAGCGGAGACGGCAATTACCAGCCAAGCTGTCACGGCAGAAGAGATCGACCCCGCTCATTCACCGACTGTTCTGTCCAAACAGATTGAGCAAAAAGTGGCATCATGTTGGAAAGAAGTCCTCGGTGTGCAACAGGTCTCGGCTGAGGATAGCTTTTACGAGATGGGCGGGGATTCTCTGCTGATCACCCAACTGATTTCCCGTTTGGAACGTGTACTTCCGATCAAGATGGATATGCAGGTATTTTTCGAAGCTGATTTATTTTCTGAATTTGTTGGTTTGGTTGAAAAGAATCTGATCAAACAGTTGGAAACAGATGAGAACGCTCATACACCATTGATTCAACGCAGCGATGCTGTCACGCAAGGAGAGTATCCCCTGTCATTTTCCCAGCAACGCCTATGGTTCCTCCATCAGATGAATCCTGAAAATACAGCATACAATCTGCCCTATGCTTTTTCCATAACAGGTAGATTGGACGTCAGGGCACTGGAGCGAAGCATCGAAGAAATCATGAAGCGACATGAAATATTACGTACCACATTTGCTTTTCGGGACGACCAACCTGTACAACGGGTTGCACCTGCTCAACTGTACAGCATACCTGTTCTTTCATTAGAAGAGAAGGCTGAGGAAACGGACCGGGAGACAGTCATGAAAGAAGTGATGAAGGGCTTTAACCAGCCGTTCCATTTGCAAACGGATCAGTTGTTCCGTTGCCAGCTTTTACGTTTTACCGAAACCGAACACGTTTTGCTGATCAATTATCACCACATTATCACCGATGGCTGGTCCCATAGTATTTTCAACCAAGAATTAACGACTTTCTATCAAGCCTTCGCAGCAAGAGAAAGAGTTGAACTCCCGCCGCTGTCTATCCAGTACGGGGATTTTGCCAAGTGGCAACACCAACGTCATCAGGAAGGCTCACTGGAAGCACAGGTTGACTACTGGAAACAAAAGCTGGAAGGGGTTTCAGGTCAGCTTGCTTTACCGACCGATTATCCACGTACGTCTGAGCCGACATTACACGGGAAACAAGTTCCGTTCTCTCTTTCACATCAAGTGACAAAGCAATTGCAAGAGCTATCCCGTAAAGAAGGGGCTACTCTGTTTATGACGCTGATGGCGGCGTTTAAAGTCCTGCTCTACCGTTATTCCGGAGACAGAGACAGTTGTGTAGGTACCACGGTGGCCAATCGCAACAACAGAGAGATTGAAGAGTTGATCGGCTTTTTCGTCAACAACCTCGTCATCCGTAACCATATAGAGGAGAATCTGTCTTTCCGCCAACTGATCCAAGAAGTCCGGACCACATGCCTGGAAGCATATGCGCATCAAGATCTGCCATTCAACCACCTGATTAGCGAGTTGAACCTAGAGCGGTCGCTTAGTCACAACCCGATGTTCCAAGTGATGTTTGTCTTGCAAAATACCCCAGCTTCAGACCTGGAGCTTCCCGGATTAACCTTTTCTCCGCTTCTCTTTGAAACGGATGCGCTTCAATCCGATTTGACATTAGAAATGGTGCTTACGGAAGACCGATTGACGGGAAATGTAGCGTTCAATACTGGGCTGTTTACAGAAGAAACCATCTATCGCATGATGGGTCACTTCAAAATGCTGTTAGAAGGAATCATCACGAACCCCGATGAGTCGATTGAAACCTTACCGTTGTTAACAGAGTTAGAAAAAGAACAGTTGCTTCTGACGTGGAATCAAACCAGCCGGATCTATCCGATTGGGAAGGGTATCCATCATCTGTTTGAAGAAAAAGTGGCGCAATACCCTGATCATAACGCGATCATGTGGGGGGAGATGTCGTCATCCATTACCTTTGATGAATTGAATCGTCAAGCAAATCAACTGGCCCATCATTTAATTGCATTGGGTGTAGGTTTGGAAGTTCCGGTCGGCATCTGCGTTGAGCGTTCACCATGGTATATCATCGGAATGTTAGCCGTTCTTAAGGCAGGCGGAACCTATGTGCCGATTGATCCTGCTATTCCGACGGAACGAATTCATTATCAAGTAAAGGATTCTGGCGTTTTGGTTATGCTGACGACTGAATCACTCATGAACAACTTGCCTATTCCACAAGGCGGGCTGGTCGTTCTTGATCGTGAGTGGGAACAAATCGAACAACTGTGCGGTGAGAACCCAGAAGTTAAGATGGATGACCATGTTAGTGCCTATATCATCTATACATCTGGCTCTACCGGGCGACCAAAAGGTGTGCGGATCCAACATAAATCTGTCGCAAACCTCATCCACTGGTTTATCGAGTCTCACGAACTTACCAATTTGGATCGTTCTACCTTTACCTTTGGTCTCGGCTTTGACGGAGTTACCCTGGAAGTATGGCCATCTCTGATAGCAGGAGCATGCATGTTCATACCAGATGAAGAAACGCGACTTTCGCCTGAAAAGATGCAAACCTGGTTGATTGAGAAAAAGATTACATTTGCTAGCGCACCGACACCGATGGCTGAATTATTGATGGACCTGGATTGGCCAGCAGAAATCGTATTGCGCATGATCTGTATGGGCGGGGACAAACTGCGAGCTTATCCCAAAAAAGCACTGCCGTTCCTGATCAGTAACAACTATGGACCAACAGAGTCGACCTGCGTTGTCACTTATAGCATTTCCAACACCAGACAAGTGGTCAGCGAAAAAGTAAACATTGGACGTCCTGTGCCAAATACCTTGATTTATATTTTGGACAGGCACATGCAACCCGTTCCCGTAGGTGTAGCAGGAGAAATCCATATTGGCGGGATCGGACTTACATCTGGATATGTTGGACAACCAAATTTGGCAGACGAAAAATTCATCGAAAATCCGTTCCCTTCATCGGCTACTTTTCCATCTTCACACCTTTACAAAACAGGAGACTTGGCCCGTTATCTCCCGGATGGAAGAATTGAGTATCTGGAACGGATGGACCAGCAGATGAAGATTCGTGGTTACCGGATCGAACTAGGAGAGATCGAGGCCGTATTAACAGAACACACTGCCGTGCGCGAAGCGGTGGTGATTGTTCATGAAGATGAGGCAGGGGAGAAGCGCTTGGTTGCCTACGTCGTTTTTGACAAAAGAGAAGAAAAAGCAACAATGATGCTTGAATTACGCAGCTATCTGCAAGCAAAACTTCCGCGTTACATGGTGCCGGCGCATTTCCTGGAGATAGAGCATATTCCCCTCACTGCTAACGGAAAATTCGATCGAAAGGCGTTACCAAGTGTACCTGCCGTAGTAGAAATGCTTGACGAAATTATTCCGCCACGAAACGAGGTTGAGAGGATTCTCTCCACCATCTGGTCAAATATCCTGCAGTGTGAGAGTGTTGGGGTTAATCAGAACTACTTCGAAATCGGTGGAGACTCGATTAAAACGATCATGATCATCTCCCAGATGAAACGGCAAGGCTACCTCTGTACCCCTGACCAATTTTTTAAGAATCAAACCATCGCAGAGCTTGCGGAAGGCGTACAGCTCGTTGTCCAAAATGAAGAAGCGGCACAGGATGACACGGAAAAAGACTATGATTACCCGCTGGTCAAACTGAATAGAAGTGACTTTGATCATCTTGTGGGAACAGATGAAGAGATCGTAGATGCCTACCCACTGACCGCTCTTCAGAAATTTATGCTGGCAAGACATCTGGAAAAAATCGAATCCGGAAAATTCTTTGTCAACATGGTCTTTGTTATGAATGATGATATGGATGAAAACAAGATGAAGGAGGCATGGCAGGAAGTAGGGAAGCTTTATCCGGTGACACGAACCTGCATTCTTTACGAAGGCTTACCGCATCCGGTTCAAGCCGTTCGTAAGAGTGCCCAAATTCCCGTCGAGTTTGTCGATTGGCGGCATATGACAAAAGAACAGCAGGAAGAAGCCCTTCGAAAAACACAACAGAAAATTATTCTGGCAAATGACGTCACTTATCTTAGTCGTCCATCCACCTACAAGATTTTGTTCTTCCGCATAAGCGAACGTAGATATCAAATTATCATGTCTGCTTCGTATTTGCTTATGGATGGCTGGACTCACTTCATTGTCCTGATCGATCTCCTACAACGCTATTATGCGTTACGCCAGGGAAATCAGCTTGAGACTGGGTCACGCCGTTCTTATCATGATTACATCGATTGGCTTCAAAGACTAGACCATATAGAAGCAGAGAACTACTGGCAGGAGGAGTTGAAAGGTTATACGGCACCAATCGCACTCATTGAAAGTGTACCGGATAATACCGTTGACCACACAAGAGTTGGTTTCGGGAAACAAGATTTATTTATTGAAAAGTCTTGTCAACAAAAATTACAAGCACTAGCAGCCAAGCATCATCTTACCACCAACATCTTGATGCAAGGGGCGTGGGCTTTATTACAAAGCTATTATACAGGCTATACCACAATCGTTTACGGCATGATGTCCAGTGGCCGGCAATCCGCTTTTGAAGGCGCGGAAACCGTGGCAGGTCCTTGTATCAACACCTTGCCTTTGCGGATAGAGATCAAGAAAGATATGGGATTGATCCCGTGGTTAGGAACCATCCGTGACAAGCAAGAGAAGCTAACCCAGTTTGATTACATCTCGCTCGAAACGATTCGCAAGCTAATTGACTTCCCAGCAGATCAGCCATTGTTCTCTAACTACATGATCTTCCAGAACCTTGGCTCCTATTTCAGTATAAATGTTCCCGAACTGTTCAACCGACCAGACTTTGATTTCGAAAACCAGTATGAAAAGGCCCTTGCCATTTACGATGAAAGCACACCGTTGCGTCTTGATACAGGTGTGGGAGTGGACCACCTCTTTATCCACGCTACGTACTTTAAGCAGTTTTTCCGAGACGAAGCGATTACTCAAATGATGCGCGATTACCAAAGCATGATAGAGCTTTTCATCGAACATCCAGATGCAACAGTTGAGGAGTTATTACACAAGCACAACAACTCTGGCCGTACCCCTGTCAAGTAGACAAACGTAAACAAGTCTTATCATTTGAATATTAGGTAAGCAACCTGAGCCAACCGTATTACATTCATTTTAAGAAAAGTTCAAGAGAACTTGTCGTTCCCTTGAACTTTTCACTTAATCGTTACATGTAACTTTTTTTATATGGTAAAATATATTATTTATAATTTACCGTTAATTTCATTTTAAGGAATATTTCTAACAAAAAAAGTTATCTTTTACAGTCGTCACTGGTTGAGTCATACTTAATGGCGATGCAGTTTAAACTGGCTGGTGAAAGCAATCTATATACTAACGACAATAAAGAATGTACCATCGAAAAGCTTAAATGTGGAGATGACGATTTTTTACGATGCTCTCTTTTATTGGATTTACTAATAGCTTAATTTCTCGGTGGAGGATTTCGATTTGAAAAAATAGCAAATGTACTAATTTTGGTGCTTGTTCTGTTGTCTTTACTTACTGCTTGCACGGATAGTAAAAATGAAGCCCAAAACATAATTTATGAAAAAACTAATAACAATTTCAACATCGAACTCCCTAATAGCTGGACAGGAAAATATGAAACAGTTGAAACTGAAAATAGTATTACATTCTATAATAAAGCGAATAAAGAAACAGGGTTTTAACAACATTGAAAAATAAAAAGTAGATGAGTTACGTCTAATACAATTTTACCTAATAAAAGACTCATTTCATCATACTCCTTTTTTAATTTTTACTTTATTATTTGTGATCTGAAATACGATCAAGAAACAGCAGGGTCATCCAAGGAAGTTCTTATCTGATTTCTTCACGTTGTTGATTATTAGTTACACCATTTGGATCGTATTTGCTTATTTTATGTTCTTCGCTTCTTGTCTTTCTAAGCAGAGTAATAGTCATTCGATCATTGCAAAGAAACCTATAATAAACAAAGTTTTGAAGCCTTCCTAGAAGTCTTCAAGGAATAGGATGCTAGAGAGAATAATGAATAAGCACGATACAAAGACATGGCGACCCCTATATTGGAATTCGGAAGACGCAAAAACAAAACAACAGAGTCAATTGGAGTTGGCGGATAGATTTCCTTTTTGTGATTATTTACATAATTCCCAACAAACTAAAAATTGAATGGAGTTGTTTTTATGAGAAAAATAAAAAAAGCTGTTCTAATTTGAAACTGTGGCTGAAAATTCTCATGAAAATTGGAAAGATGCAGAACTTGAGGATACATCAGACTTATATGATTTTGATGGGAATCTTACTACGTATTTATTTCCAGTCACAGCCAACGGTGAAGAGAGTGGCTATGTTATTTATGGAGTAAATGAAGGAAATGACGGTATATTAGAGTCTACAAGAGAGGGGGAGCATCCATATAGTGGAGTCGATGAAAGTGAACGAATCTATGTTGGTTCCCTAATGCACTATAAAAAAATTGATTCAGGTGAATTTGAGGATTTACATTCAAAACAACTGATACAAGAAGAAGATTTACAGAGTGAGGGACCGCTTTCCCAAAATGCTATTGTGCAAAGGTTGCTCTAAAGACGCAACAAGTTGGGATGACACATTAGATGGAATAGAGGCATACTGGAATGACAAAGGTTATAAAGACGTTTCGGTAAAAGGGCATACAAGCAGTTCAAGATTTTCTAAACATCAGTCTGCTATGGACGATGAAAGACCAGACATTATTTGGTTGGGAGGTCACCCAACATATGGAAATCACGCAGTGACAGGAGTGGGATATGAAGAATATCAAGATGCTGACGATGATCTTAGATATTATCGCTCAGTTATTATCCACAATACGTGGAGCAACACACCTAAAGATTGCTGGGTCAAGTGGGATTCATCCACATTCACAGGGGTTATCACTGTTACACCATAAGCATCTCATCAGTATATGTTGCGCCACTTTACTTTTTACTGGATGTTCAGGAACCACAGAACAAAAACCAGAGCCTACGGGAGCAAAAATCAGCCAAGAACAAGCAGAAAAAGTTTCTTTAGAAAAATATCAAATGTCGAAAGTGAATAAAGTTGAACTTAGACAGCTCTCAGATCAGGAAATGAAGCTGGTTCCTGAAGACGCAAAAAATAAAACGCCAATTTACTATGTAGTTTCTGGGGTGAATGAGTCGGGAAAGCAAGTCACTGTATATGTATCTTCCAATGATGAGAGTCATTATTATAGTAACGAATAAATGTACCAGCGTTTTTCTGAGTACCAATTATTTCATATGTATAAGCCTTAACGTCCGAATACCCAAAATTCGGACGTTTTGCTGTAAAAATATGTACTCACTTTGGAATACTTGCTATGGAAATTAATAGTGCATCCATAGAATATTTTGATGATGCAGGTTCAATTGAATACAACGAGGGAGAGGAAAATAACGTTGATTCTATAGATGCTCAAGACTTGTTTAATACTTGGCACAAAAAGTCTGAAGCAAATGTCTGTCTAAAACCAGAAGTAGTAGAAGATTACCATAATAATACTAAGTTAAACGTGACCTATACATTCACCGCAAAGGGAAGCAAGAAAACAGCATACAATACAAACGTTTCCGCTGGATTTTTACAAGCTTTTCAAGGTTCTATGGGTTACAGTTCTGAAAATGCAGTCGAAAGGGCTTCAGGATTCAGCGTTGTGTTCCACCTAAAACATCAGTGGAACTAAGTCAAGCTGTTTCTGCTCGTTATATCGAGGGCGTGTGGAAGTGGTGGGGGTGGCAATAAAGATGTCACTGTTACCTATCCGACCTATATTACGTGGTTAACTAAGTAGCGACTACAAGGCTCTCACCTAAATGGAGAGAGCTTTATTAATCTGTAGGAGGTTGAAAAAATGAAAAAAATTCTGTTAGTCTTCCTTTTTTTAATCGGTACTACATTGGCAGCATGTTCTAGGGATGATAGCTATCAGGAAATCTATTTAGTTAAAAATGAGGGGACATATGAAACATATGTGGGGAAAAATCATCAAGATATATTTCTCCTGAATTTAGCACTCAATTACTCACCTTCTCTTCCCTTTGATCAGAGCGAAGTCCTCCGTCAAAAATTAGAGATGTTGTATTACAAAGAAGGCTCATTTTCAAGTCAAGCAGTATTACAAATGAGTCAGCAACTAGATGAGTACATTGTTACATTTCAAAAAATACAATACAGTTGATTGCAAAATTAGTGTATCAGTCTCTATTGCTCAATTCGTTCCACAAAATATAAAGGAGTCCAAAAGCTATAAAGAAGTAGCCTAAGTAGAGGGGGATACTTCCTACAAATACCATTATTTTTTCAAACGGAAATTCTCCCCACTTATCACTTAGGCTATATATAGCTGATGTTAGGAACTGTACCGCTATTAGAAATGCTCCGATGGCACAAAAATAAACACCTGCGGCTCTTCTGTTCATATCTGCCCTCCTTTTTACTAACACCCTAACTTACACACAATTTGCAGTCAATATATTTTTTGCAAAAAATTACATGGAAGGATTGATCAACTAATGAAAAAAACTCTCTTGTCAGTTCGTGGATAGAATTTGTGCCTATAAAATACAATACATGGGGTACAATGTATGACTGGGTATATAAAATAACTGACATTTCTAATGGCACACCAGATAAGTCATTGGATACTGTTGATGAAATTGATTACTACTTTCCACTAGAGACTAGATATGGTGAGGCAGACGGCATCTTTGTATTAAAAGAGAAAAAAGGCGAGTACACTCCTTAAACAAAAGTAATTTTTCTGGAATGAGGGCAATGTAATAATTCCTTTCCTTGGAAATTTCTTTTCGCTACAATAGACCGTCCCCTCAATGGGGCGGCTCATATGTTTGTCTATGATAGTAAGACCGCTAAAGATTCTAAGGACTCGATAGCGGCCGTACTATTTTTATTGAGTCGTTTCTTGAATCCTTATAATACAAAGAAACGCAACCCTCTTAATTACCTTACAAGATAAACCAATAACCTGGACTGTCAACACTAAACTAAACAGCTTTTTTAAGGTGTTCAAGTTTATATTGAATGGGGCTCTTGTAGCCAAGGGTCCCATGTATTCTAATAAGATTGTACCAATGGATATAATCCATTAATTCTAGTTCCAATTCATTTAAACTATCAAAATGACGCCCTTTGACAAATTCGGTCTTAAAAATTTTAAAGGTTGCCTCTGCGACCGCGTTATCATACGGACATCCTTTTACACTTCGTGATCGTTTGATTTTAAATGTATCTAATGCTACATCAATCAATTTATTTTTGAACTCGTTTCCTCGATCTGTGTGGAAGAGGTTAATACGTTCTAAATTGCCGGGGATAGAAGATAATGCTCGATAGACTAATTGTGCATCTTTGTTAGGACCAGCACTATATCCAATGATTTCTCTATTGAAGAGATCGACAAATAAACATACATAATTCCACTTTTGATCGACCCTTACGTATGTTAAATCACTAACAATAACGGCTTTTTCTTCATCTTGATCAAATTCTCGATTTAACTCATTATGAATCGTTGATCATTGCATGTTGTCTTATGGTGCTTAAATTGAGCCACCGTATAGGATGATACCAAACCCTGCTCATTCATAATCCTTCCAATACGGCGTCTTGATACAACATAGCCCTGTTTTTTCAACTCTACTTTGATTTTGCGTGTACCATAATTCTGGCGACTGGAATGGAAGATTTCAATTACTTTGGTAGTAAGATCAAGGATAACGAATATAGGCGTCTGTGAACGATTCGCTTTTTGTTGAATTTGCTGCCAAGCACGTTGTTGAGAGATACGGAGAAGCGTTTGCTCACCCCAGTTACTGTGGGTCAGGAAGTAACTTAAGGATCTCGATCCCGATTGTGTCGGCTTTCACGATACATATCAGTAAGTGTACCCGTAAAATCTCTACTGAGTATACCGTCTAAATAGTGAAGCATGTGGTTCATGACTGGTTTTGAGAAGTAAGGAGGTAATTTCCAATCTCGTAGGATATTGCTCAAATTTTCTTGGTGTGCTACCTTAAACGTATGAGACATGCTGGATTCTCCTTTGCGTAGAAGTGGTTGGTGGTACTTCTATTTTTATACACAGAGAGAAGATAGCAGTCTTTTTTTATGTTCAATTGTAAATTTATGTTAGTTGTTTTTGGCAACTACAGTTTCTAATTGAAATTTAACGGTCGTCATATAAATCGCCTCCGAATGAATTTAACAGCAGCTCTGTTTCTATCTCTAGTCTATAGTTGAATACATTTTGTTACCTTGATCTGCATCAATAGATGAAATTTATGATATGGTTGAGGCTACTATAAAAAATGACATAAAAAAAGGATGAACCTGAATTGAATAATCTTAGCTCGATCCCTAACTATATATACACGTATGCATGCCGTGAGGATGAACAATCCTTATGCCAATTAGAGTTACGCTCCCTTTTTGGAATGCAACCCCCGGCTAACCTTTTTAAAAGTACAATTTCCATAGATCCTAGTCGCAGCCCCTTTATTAAAGAGCGCATTGAATTGCTCTACGAGGGCGACAGCATTGCCGATATATTAGAACAAGTACAACAGATCGACATGCTTGAATCGACATTCAAGGTCATTTTTGTTAAAACAAATGATCTGGAAGTCTCAGAAAAAATAGAGTTTCCTGAACGCCGCGCCATTGAGCGGGAAATGGGACTGCATATTACCGGAGAATCTGACGTCCATCACCCTGATCATGAATTTGGTCTCGTTACCCTCGGAGGTCGGTGGTTCTTTGGTCACTATGTAAAGAATAAAGCGGTTTGGCTTCACCACATGAAGAAACCACGCAGTTATTCCATTGCTTTGAGCACACGTGTAGCCAGAGCTGTTGCTAATATTGCCGTTCCCCATCCGTTAGGCATTACAGCCATAGATCCCTGCTGCGGAATTGGAACCGTACTTGTAGAGGCTCTCTCCATGGGAATCGATATTGTTGGTGGAGATATCAATCCCTTTGTCGTTCATGGGGCCCGAGAGAACCTTGCTTATTTTGAACTAGAAGGGGAAATCACCTTAGGGGCCATATCACAAATCTCTTCACACTACGATGTAGCTATTATCGATATGCCCTATAATCTATTCTCCACTACTACGCCAGAGGAACAGCTATCGATCCTTCAGCATACACGCCGCATTGCGACCAAAGCGATCATTATCACAATTGAAACGATTGACGTGATGATCGCAGATGCTGGACTGACGATTACAGATCGCTGTGTAGCCAAGAAGGGAAACTTCACTAGACAAATTCTGGTTTGTGCGTGAATCTAGCGTAATGTTGCCGCAGCGCAAGAAAGCGATCATCACTTACCAAAAAGAGTCACAACGTATACCACGTATCGTGTTAGACGAGCAGGAAATACAGAGCATATCTGCCGCACACCATAACGGGCATTGTGACGCGTTCACAACACGATTTTTCCCGTCTGGATACAGTTCGTTTAGGAAAGGAATTCATTTTATCCTCTCACTTCTTCAATTAATAGAAATACCTTCTTCCGAAAAGAAAACAAGAGCACGCTTCATACAATACGTGCTCTTGCCTTAAACATTAAAGTTTTTTACAAGCTGAGGTAATAATTGGATGATGCATCACTTTAAGTTCAGCTACTTTTTCATTGTTGACCGTAATTTTTACTACTTTTTTCATCATTCACCCTCCTCATAACTAGACTTACATGATAGGAGTAAAATCTATCAATATCGTTATTATGATAGATAGTTCTGAAAATTTCAATAATATTACAAAAATTTTATATTATACTATTTTTAGTGGGTAAATTACACTATGTAAGATACATCTTCAGCTAATTTCTTGGGTATTTTCACATATAGCTAATGAATAAGAACTGAAATATGGGACAATGGAAAGAAAAAAGGAGCGATAGAAGGACAAAATCCTTTCTACTACTCCGGATAAACTTGATTTTGACTTGTTTATTTTGTCTCGTAATCTATCCTACATGGCCGTTTTGCTCTAATGCTCTACCTGTTTTGCTCACTGTTTACTCACTGCTCACTCATTTTATTACACTGTTACCGATGTGAAAGTAAATAAAACTTATAAGGGGAAAGACATCCCTGATTCTATTTCTGTTATTCAAGGGTCATATTGTGGATTCCTCACTGTGATTCGAGCGTGTAAATCACTAATTCTTCTTACTCGTACTGTAATATTAGCTGGAAGGGTAGTATCACGGAATCCTCTTACCTTAATTTCCGCATTTAAGAATCCTGAATTAACTCGAATACTACAAGGGAAATCTCTAACATGTCGAACAAACATAGGACTAGCGAGGAGCTTTCTTGATGGAATAACAGGGGTGGGCAAGATTTTTGTCCTTGGTAGCTATCATTTTAAATAATTAACACATTGAATCTGACTACATTATGAAAATGTAGATGAAGAATACGAAATTTTTAAAAGCTATGCTAAGGAAGGGATCTGGTTTAGGACTAGCCTGATAACGGGTTAAAAATGGGAGCAGACGATTACGTGACAAAACCTTTTAGTCCAATGAAAACGATGGGAGGTAAGGCAGTCAGGTAACAAAACCAATTGGAATTCTTTTTTGTTGGGAATGATTAAAAAAATAGTTAGGAAAGTCTCCGAATAGAAAGAGATATCCTATACGACAAGATCGCTTGGCGATGTCTCCTATTATTGGTATCTACTGTGTTTGAACAAACTCAACCTGTAAGGGGGGTGAGAGTGGTTATAGGGGTCCCCATATTCAAGTAAATATAATCGCTACTAATAAAATGGTTATATTATGTAATTACAAAAAAGGATTGAAATTGCTAATACAGTCGGATATAATCATGGTACATAAATTCAAATGGATTGTGACTGTTCGGCAGGCAAAACCTAAATTATTCTGGAATCAGCTTTTAAAATGCTGATTCCATGTAATTTAGGTTTTTTTATAACCAAAATCTACTGCATAGTAATCAATATTTAGAATCCCAATAAGGTGATGATATATGCTCATAAAAAAAGTTTTTAACAACAATGTGGCTTTCGTACACCGAGATGTAACAGAAATGATTGTAATGGGTAAAGGGATTGCTTTCCAAAAAAAAGTTGGTGAATATATCGATGAAGCTATAATAGATAAAATATTTGTGTTAGAAAATGAAAATCAAACATCAAATAAATTATTACAATTAATCAATGAAATCCCAACTGAACATTTCGAACTTACTGCTCAGATTGTTCAATATGTGAAAACACAAATTACCAACCCAATAAGTGATAATATTTATCTTACCTTAACAGATCATATTAGTTTCACAATTAATCGGGTTCAAAAGGGACAGGTTATTAAAAACCCTTTATTTTGGGAAATCAAAAAGTTTTATCAAATGGAGTATGAGCTTGGCTTAACAGCTCTTACAATGGTTAAAGATCATACTGGATTTGAACTACCAGAAGAAGAAGCAGGTTCTATTGCCTTACATTTGATTAATGCACAACAAGATAATAAAGCAATGGAAGAAACCATAAGGGTTACAAAAGTAGTAAGTGATATTCTAAACATTGTCAAATATCATTTTGGGATAGCATTAAATGAAAACTCGATAAACTATAATCGATTTGTTACACATTTAAGATATTTTGCCTATCGTCTCTCTCGTAATGAGCAACTGGTAGACGAAGATCATTTGTTATTTGAACAAGTTAAGGCAAATTATCCTGAAGCATTCCGCTGTACAGAGAAGGTAATAACGTATTTACAATCAAACTATAATAAACAACTTACGAAAGATGATATTATTTATTTTATTATTCATATCCATCGTGTTACTACAAGGGAACTAGATAATCAATCTACAGGATTGTGACTGTTCGCAGGCAAAACCTGAGTTGAAGCTTATGTATATATACATAGTTTCAATTTCAGGTTTTTCTTTATATATATGTGATTTTTTCATAAAGGAGTGTACAGAATGAAGTACGAACAATTAGTAAAAGAAATCATACAAGAGGTTGGAGGAAAGAAAAATGTCAAAAGCGTCGTCCATTGCGCTACACGTCTTCGTTTCCAACTAAATAACAAATCTCTTCTAAATAAAGAAAAACTAGAACATTTAGACGATGTTCTTAGTGTCGTTGAGAGTACGGGACAGATACAAGTTGTAATTGGTTCACATGTTGCAGATGTGTACAAAGACTTAGTTCAAGTAGGAAAATTTGAAAATACATCCGCTGATTCATATGACCAACCTAAAGAAAAGGTAAAGCTCACAGCAAAAATTTTTGAATTAATCTCTGGTACATTTACACCATTGTTAGCACCACTTGCTGGAGCTGGAATGTTAAAAGCAGTATTAGCGTTATTAGTTATGCTTGATGTTCTTTCTGAACAAAGCGGTACATATGGAATTCTCTCGGCAGCTGGGAATGCCATATTATACTTTTTACCCATTATGATTGGTATTACCCTTGCTAACAAACTCGGTGCAAATGGTTATATGGGTGGAATTATTGGTGCTGCATTGTTAGAGCCTAATTTTACAAATTTAATGAGCAATGGAGACGCTACTTCATTTTTAGGAATTCCTGTCGTAATGATGGATTATTCTTCAAGTATCGTCCCATCCTTCATTGCAGTACTTATTTATGCCAAATTAGAAAAGTTCTTAAAAAAGATTATTCATAAAGATTTACAGTTATTTCTTGTTCCAATGATTGCATTGATTATTATTGTTCCGTTAACAGTTCTTGCATTTGGACCTTTCGGGATTTATGTAGGAAACATGATCACCTCTAGTATTAATTTCTTAAGTGAACACAGTGGGTTACTGACCGGTGCAGTGGTCGGTGGTACAATGGTTATTTTAGTTATCTTCGGACTTCATTGGGCACTCATTCCAATGAGTATTGAAAACTTAATTAATGGTGGAGACCCAATAGATCCAATGTGGGCAGCAAGTACATTTGCACAAATGGGAATTGCTTTAGGTATTTTCTTAAAATCTAAAGACAAAAAATTAAAATCTCTAGCCGGATCAACGACACTTACTGGTTTACTTTCTGGTGTAACAGAACCAATTATCTATGGTTTAATCTTAACTCATAAACGTACGATTGCTTATGTCATTATTGTCGGTGCTGTCGGGGGGGCATTTATTGGATCATTTAAAGCAGAAGCAAATGCCTTTGTTCTGCATAGTGTCTTTACACTAGGTGGCTCTACAACTCCATGGTTACCTTATTTCTTCATGATTTTACTTACGGTTGGTGGAGCAGCATTTCTTACTTATTTCTTTGGCTATGAAGATAAACTATCAACTACGAAACAAAAGGTGAAGGATGAACCTAGAAGTAATAATGTTGAAGCTAATAAAGTATTAAACAAACATGTAATCAACAGCCCATTATCTGGACTAGTAATTCCGTTATCAGAAGTGAACGATCAAGTATTTTCATCTGGGGCAATGGGTAAAGGAGCAGCCATTGAACCTACGAAGGGTGAAGTGATCTCTCCAGTCAACGGAACTGTGACTACTATTTTCCCAACTGGACACGCGGTAGGAATTACATCAGATGATGGAATAGAGATTCTGATTCATGTAGGAATTGATACCGTTCAATTAGAAGGAAAGTATTATACTAAGCTCGTAGAAACAGGTGATTCAGTATCAATTGGTCAAACATTAATTCGATTTGAAATCGACAAAATTAAAGAAGCAGGTTACCAAACGATAACACCTATTATTGTGACAAACACAAGTCATTTTTTAGATATTATTCAAACGGCGACTCAAACTGTCTCTACTAATGACGATTTATTAACAGTACTTAAATAAAGAATGAATTAGGAGAGGATTAAAACATGAAGACTTTTTCTAAACCATTTCCCAAAAACTTTTTATGGGGAGGAGCAACAGCAGCAAACCAAATAGAAGGAGCTTACCAAGAAGGTGGCAAGGGACTTTCTACAGCGGATGTACTACCAAAGGGTGTCTTCAGTCCGCCAGATTTCTCATTAAATGGATATTATCCTTATCATACTGCAATTGACTATTACCATAAATATAAAGAGGATATCGCTCTTTTTGCTGAAATAGGGTTCAAATGCTTCCGTATGAGTATAGCTTGGACTCGCATTTTTCCAAATGGTGATGAGTCTGAACCAAATATAGAAGGATTAACTTTCTATGATCACGTATTTGCTGAATTAGAAAAATATCAAATTGAGCCCATCGTAACCATTTCTCATTATGAAATGCCGCTTCATTTAGTAAAAAAATATGGAGGGTGGCGAAATCGTAAACTTATTGATTTTTATATAAATTTTGCAACGACATTATACAAGCGATATAAAAAAGTTAAATATTGGTTAACGTTTAATGAAATTAACTTTGTGATTCATGCTCCTTTTACTGGTGGTGGACTTGATTTTAAAGAAGGGGATAATAAGAAAAATATTCAATATCAAGCAGCACATCACCAATTTATCGCTAGTGCCTTAGCTGTGAAAACAGGTCATGAAATTATACCAAATAGTAAAATTGGCTGCATGCTTGCCTATGCGCCCACCTATCCTTATTCTTGTAATCCTGAAGATGTATGGACAGCGATGATGCTAGACCGTGAAACAGTATTCTTTACTGATGTTCAAGTGAGAGGATATTATCCGTCGTATACGGAAGCATATTTTGCTGAAAATCAAATACAAATCACAATAGAACCTGGTGATGAAGAGATTCTTCGCTCTTATAAAGTGGATTATTTAGGTTTCAGCTATTATAATAGCGGCACAGCATCTGCATCACCTGATGAACATGAAATTTCTGCTGGTAATTTACAGCTTGGTGGTGTTCAAAATCCATACTTAAAAGCATCCGAATGGGGATGGGAAATTGACCCGAGAGGATTACGTATAACCTTAAACTTGTTATATGATCGCTATCAAGTACCTCTATTCATTGTTGAAAATGGTTTTGGGGCAGTAGATGTGCTAAATGCAGATGGCACCATATATGATGATTATCGAATTGATTATTTCAGAGACCATATTGCTGAAATCAAAAAGGCGATTGCTGATGGAGTTGATTTAATAGGCTATACCACATGGGGACCAATTGATTTAGTAAGTGCCTCAACAGCCGAAATGAAAAAGCGTTATGGCTTCATCTATGTAGATAAACATAACGATGGGAACGGAACCTTAAAACGTTATAAGAAGAAGAGCTTTGATTGGTATAAAAAAGTCATTGCCTCTAATGGTGAAGATTTAGACTAATTCTATATCACACTTTTGTTTAAGTAGTAGCACACCACATTCAATCAACTTTTAATTAAGAAATTTATTTTTTCCTAAAACAAAAAAATGAGAATGTTTCGTATAATTATATTGAAAACGGACACTACCATTACGGTTTTGTCTGTTTTTGTTGTTTGCTCAAGGGGAGAATATTAATATGCAACGTTATATCTACCTTCATTTTGCAGATTTCATTGTAAGGACTTAACTAAGAGGTGTCCATGAAACTATACTATCTCCATACATATTTTCCAATGTATATGTTAACTCTATATATTGATAATTTATTTAGTTATTGAAAATCTGGATATAAATGCGCCTCTTCCGAAGTTATCACCTAAAACAGTACCATTAAATAAACTGTTAGAAATCTACAAAGGAAATGGTCCTGATCATCGTTTAGCCTACAATATTGTTTAGCCACTTATAAAAAACAGCAACAGATACATTAGGGCCGATGCTGTTCGCCAAGCCCCAGTTGCTGACGCTTCAGCCCTGCAGAAACAACTAGCGAATCAAGGAAATGGTAATGAATAAAATCAGAATACAAAAAAGCTCTAGATTTCCTTAGGGAAACCGAGCTTTTTTTGTGCTAGATGCCAGACTGATAAGCAAGCATGAACGAATTTCTTGCTACTTTTCCCATACTATCGGGTGTTAGGATTCGTTTACTTCAGACTACTCAGCCCTTGATAGAGCTTGAATAGGAGAAGGGCTGTCCACTTTTCCAAAATGTAGGATTCTCCAAACTTCAAAAATGAGATGATGCGTTACTTGGTCCAATTCTTCCGTACGGGAGATAATTTTGTAAATTCGGTCCATCATGACTTGATATTCTTCTTCACTTAGATGCACGTGAGGCATATAATATTCACCTGCCAAATTATGGTTTTTATACTTATTGTCCCCTTATTACCAGCTGTTTTAATCAGTGCTCAACTTTCTTTTTTCTCCCGTATGTCAGCATGAAAACAGATTTGTATCAGAGAGGAGTAGCAGATGTATGAAGCCTAATACGAAAGCTATGCAAGGTGGTATACAAAGCGCGATTAAGCAAATGGAAGGTCGTTTTTTGGAATGCTGGAGCAATGCCGCACTGATTAGAAGAAACGGCACGCCATTTAAAACAGAAGCTGACGGAATGGCTCACACAAGAAGGGAACATGGGCTTGGAGATCAACCACAACAGGGAGAAAAAGGCGATGAGCAATCGAGTCCATCTGAACAAACCGAGTGGTTGAAGAGAAGGAAGAATCTCAATCTGTTCGTCCGCTGACGGAAGAAGAGTTGGCACAGAGACAGAAACAAGCAGAGCGTCTTTATAAACAAGAAAGATCCGCAATAAATCAACTTGAACAAGAATTGGGTGCCTTATTGGAGGAGAGCCAACGTTTTTCTAATCAGCGTTTGGGAAGTGATTTGGGGAAATTGAGTCGGGAAACTTATGAAAAGTATTTACAATGGGTGGAACAGCTTAGAAAACATCCAGACCTGTTGCAGTTTTTGCAGAAGGTGGGACGTAATGTCAATGAATTTTTTATGCGTAAAAAAAGCGAAGAGAGCGGCGGATTCCAGAGGAGTATGATGATTTAAGGGTTCGGGGGATGTATCACATTTATTGGGAAGTGAAGCAGTTTTACTCGCTGACCCTGACTTGGTCAAAGCGCTGGAATAAAAGTTACTTACCTATGATACAATCGGGTGGCACGATGAACCACCTAGTTGACCTGTTATCTGCATGTTAGACTGTTCTCATTCTATGCGAGGTGCCAAGCTTCGGTTAGCCCAAATTTTTGTAATGACCTTTGCAGCTATCTCATTATTGGAGAAACGTGATTTTATGAATTAGCCGAGAACACTCGTCATTTTAATCATGAGATGAAACGGCTTCGGACAAAGCGTGTCTTCTGACACGTTAATTGTCCGACTACTTCTTTGAATAACTAACAAGAACAGGTATACTAATCTTGTATAGATTGCTCATTGAAAACGGAATGTATGGGGTTGCCATAAGGAATGCTTTGTGGCGTAAAACATTCAAGCACCTTCGTCCTCTCTGACCGAAAAGCGAAAACCAAGCAGTAGGTCAGAGAGAAGAGTCCAACGTACACTTTTTTTCAATAACCGTAGGGATTACGGGGATAGCCTGCTAATTCTCACTTCGTTGGATGTGATAGCGCAGGAATCTCGTGGCTTTAGCCATGAGAGGTTCAAGTTAATGTTGTTTGGGACCAAGGGCGAAATTACTGGACCCCCTTTATATTCAAGAAACCGGACTGGGCTGGGTTTTATCGTTGCTGGGGCAGGTCGCAAAATAAAAATGGGTACACTTACATTCGTTGATTATGGGGACAGCAAGGCAACATCTCGTGCAGACATGTGATCTGATAGGCGTGTCTCATCGTGTATGATTTGCCACTTCTTGGGAAACAAATGAGCCAGAGAACAGCGGGTTATTACTCGATGTATTTGTTACTGAGCGGAGTGCAAAAGTGGAGTAACTACTTGCCAAGTGGAAACTCTTCCTAGTATGCAATGCTATTTCACCTGGGCAAATACAAATTTCTAAAAAAGAGCTGTAGACCATACCAGGTCCCACAGCTCTTTTTGTATATATCTGTTGTTTATCCAATCCGCGCAAGCATCGTTTTACTAAATTCTAACTCATTCATTTTTTCCAAAACCAACAGGGGATCGTATTGCCAACTAGCTTCTTCTAATACCAAGTCCACAGGTACATCGGAGAGGATGGTGGCTAATTTTTGACTCATATACACCTGTTCTTTATTCTCGACTAATTTGGCCCGCATTTTAGGAGTAAGCGAATCTAAATTGGCATAAAGATCGTCCAAAGAACCATGCTCTTTAATCAGCTTTACTGCTGTTTTTTCACCAATGCCAGGACAGCCAGGGATACAATCCGATGTATCTCCTTGAAGGGCTTTTACATCAATGACTTGTGCAGGAGTAATTCCTTTTTGTTCAAGTAAAGACTCTGGGCAGTAGTGCTCATGCTTACCACCATTTTTTAGAATTTTAACATGTACCTGATCACAGACAAGCTGCAAGCTGTCATAGTCACCCGAACAAACAATCACATCGTGTCCTTCTTCTGCAAATCGTCTGGATAACGTACCTAAAATATCGTCTCCTTCATATCCAGACAAGCCTATATTAGGTATGGAGAATGCTTGAGTAACTTCCTTTACCAGCGAGAACTGAGGAATTAACTCAGCAGGCGGTTCCACTCGATTGGATTTATATCCGGAATACCACTGGCTACGCAATAAGGACTCGCGGGAAGCGACATCCCAAGCGACAATCAAGTGAGTTGGTTGAATTAGGTCTGCATAATCAAGCATCATTTTGGTAAAACCATAAACAGCATTGGTATACAAACCGCTCTGTGTCTGACGAATACTGCCTGTCCATGAGGAGGCATAGAATGCGCGAAATAAAAAGCTCATGCCATCCAATAGTAAAATTTTATTCTTCAAAGCCAGTAACTCCTCCCATAATAAAACGAACTTTCTCTATTCCTTTATTATAGCACGAAAGAATGGGATTCGCTGATTTCTAGAAAATAGCAAAAAAAAGCAGGAATGAAATGAGCTAAATGATACATGATATAGATACACCGCAAACACCGCAAACATCGCGGGCGTAGCCCTTAGCATTGAGCTTACTCAAACGGGTAGGTTGAATGCTGAAGGCAACAACTGCCTCAGCAAAAATCCAAACAGAATGGAGATGAAAGGTTATGGCAGGTAACAACAATGGTTCTAGCAACAACCTTTTAGTTCCTCAAGCTAACCAAGCTCTTGACCAATTGAAATACGAAATCGCATCTGAATTCGGCGTACAATTGGGACCAGACACTACTTCTCGCCAAAACGGATCTGTTGGTGGAGAAATCACGAAACGCCTTGTTTCTTTCGCTGAGCAACAATTAGCTCGCTAAGTAAAACAACAGCATACGTGGATGAATGAGGGATAAAAAAACCTCATAAGGAAGGAGGGTCGGTAGCTTACGAAAGTATCGATCCTCCTTTTAATTATGCAGGTATTGTTCAGGAAGGGAGATGAATCGTTTTGATATGCTGTATATTCCAACTGGTCCGATCTCCCGTGGCATTGATTAGCTCTAGCAGATTGTGCTCTAGATTACTAAGTACTCCAATTTTGCGTGGGTCATCACCCGTATCAAGTATAATGAGTTGTCCTTCCAGCCGCTTCATTTGTTCTTCAAAAGAACGAGATAGTGGGATTTGGGATGGCTTAACCGGTAGATGCTGGTTGCTAAGTGAGAAAGGCGTAACGCTACGGCTGTAGGGGGTCAACCATTTCAAATGATGGAGGGAAATAAATATGGTCTTAAAGACCGGAGAATAGAACACCAGATAATTGTTGAGAATTGTCGTCACGTATCCATGAAAAGAGTGTGTACCTGTTACATTGATTTCTACGAACAAACCTTTTGCATTATTCAAGATATTTCGATAAGAAAGAGCTTCTTTATTTAAATAGATAGGGCTATCTTGTACCGTAAAAAGAGGGGGGATCATATCCGTAGGCACTTGCTTAATGGATTGTACATGTATCCAAGGTACATAGGTGTAACGTGTGCCATCATATAAGACAAGGATATCAATTCCCTGATCCATAACCTTACCGATGAGTATATTTTTCCCTGATAGCTCTACTTGAACAAATTGATTTGTAAAGGAAGAGATGGGTTGCAAGGTGTTACCTCCTTTCCAAAGCTAGCGGGTAGAGTAACGTTTATTTCCCTCTTCGGTTGGAAGTACCTTTCACTTTTATTGTAACTTTTTTTGTTGTATTTCTTTTTGGATTGGTACTTCCATTTGGATTTGCTCTTACTATTGGTGGTGCAGGAGTGATAGTTTTCCGCTTATGTTTACCATGTTTTTTCAGACGTAGGCGAACTATTTCTCGATTACCTTGTTGTAGGGCTTTCTCATTAGCTACAGGAAATACATCATCAGTTGTTGTGGTTACGCTAACAATCATCGCTCTAGAAATCCAGATTACTTCCTTATTATGAACCAATACAACCTGATTTTGATCTGCTTGTGTCAAAATACCTGAAATGGTTTCATGATGTGCCAAATGGATGCGTACAAAGGTATATCGTAAAGCGGCTAACGATGAGGCAAAGCTGGGAGCATCAAGAAATTGATCCAAAGGGCTGGTAGTTCCAATTTTCTTATGATCATCCCCATCTTCCTTACAATGATCAAGCGATCTCTCTAGCTTACTGATGCTTCTAATTTCGCTTGATTGATAATAAATAAAGGTTTCTTTGTTGGTTTGCAAGACAACATAATCAGTACCGACGAAACGAATCAGGCCTGTGTGATAATCATCACCAATTTGGTCAATACGTACTCTTTGATTGACCAGAAGCCCTAACAGTTGTTGAAAAATGTTGGCTTCCACGACTTCTTGTGGGATTCCTTTTTTTATTTTAAATGACGGGTACCCAAAATCTTCTTCAACGCTAGTGAGTGGTGGCAAATAACAATAGATAATCTGGCTATCTTCTGTTAAAAGCTCCAGATAGTCTGTTTTGACAGCCAGTAGGATTCCCCGTCGTGATTCCGATTCACCTCTATAAAGGCGTACAGTCTTCCCAACAAGAGACTGTAAAATGGTTATATCGAACATGGTTATACATAGCCCCTTTCATTTGACCAATCAAGATATTTACAATGCATGTATATGTACCCCCTGACATTTTTGCTGTAAGCAAGAGCCCTTTTCTATATAATTCCACGCATGCCCTAGTTGCTAGCCTTTTCTTGTTGCACTGGTTATACACACAAACGGCATGAGCGGACTAGTCATATGGTAATAGTGAAATCATGTGCTTATCAAAAACGTACAGGGAAGGGGAAATGGACATTGAAAAAGAGTACCGCAAAACGTATTTTGCGTGAATACCCTGAATTCGAATCGTGGTTAAAGAAGAAGCCAACACGTGTGGCAAAAGTGCTGAGCAATACTGGCGAAATGGGCAAATATTTAGAGCAATGGGAAAAGGAAAAGAAGAAAAAACAACGTACCTCTTTTGCCTCCCTTGTCAATTTAGAAAATATTACAGAGAAGACACGTAAAGTAAATGAGAAGTTAACCAGCTTGCAAAGTATATTGGATGTTATTTCTGATAACAAAAAAATATAAGTGAATAATTTGTGTATTTTGTGGGGATGGTGATCATGAAGCCAACCCTTTTTTCTTTTATTCTGTTATACTAGAAAAGAAGATATTTATACTAAACGGGCCACTACTTGAGGCATCTGAGGAGGATTTTCACATGAGCTTTAGCGATAAATTATCTAGCATGATACATACAATACCAGCCATCGACCTGGTAGCAGCCGAACAGGCAAAAAAGGAATTAAAGCGTCTGACCAAACCGGTTGGCAGTCTAGGTGTTTTAGAGGATATAGTCATTCAGTTGGCGGGAATTACGGGACAAGTAAAGCCTCGTATAGAGCGCAAAGATGTTGTGGTTATGTGTGGCGATCACGGCATTGTGGATGAGGGAGTAAGTGCTTTCCCTCAGGAAGTAACTCAACTCATGATGATTAACTTTATTAATGCAGGAGCAGCGGTCAATGTGCTAGCTAGACAGGTTGGAGCAGAAGTAACAGTTGTCGATATTGGTTCCAAAACGACGGAAGTGCCTGCTAATGTATTAGATCGAAAAGTAAAAGCAGGAACGGACAACTTTGCTAAGGGTCCAGCTATGAGCAAGGAAGAAGCTGCGCAGGCAATCCTAGTCGGGATTGAAACAGCACAAGAATTGGCGAAGAAAGGTAGTAATGTCATTGCTCTTGGCGAAATGGGAATTGGAAATACAACGCCGAGTGCTGCGATTACCAGCGTTTTGTTAGGACGTCCTTTAGAAGAAGGCTTGGTAGGACGAGGTACCGGTATTGATGACAAATCTCTTGTGAATAAACGTCAAGTGATTCAACGTGGTATTGATCTAAATAATCCTCAGGCAGAAGATGCGCTGGATGTGCTTGCTAAGGTAGGTGGGTTAGAGATTGCTGGAATGGCTGGAGTGACGCTTGGAGCTGCTCTATCTCGCATTCCTGTACTATTGGACGGGGTTATTGCTTCTGCTGCTGCGTTGGTGGCAGCACGCCTTCAACCAGCGATTGTACCTTATCTCATGGCTACTCATTTGTCAGTGGAACCTGCTCATCAATATATTTTAGAAGACCTAGGTATTCAACCATGCCTTCATTTGAATATGCGCTTAGGAGAAGGAACAGGCGCTACTCTATTTATGCCAATGATGGATTCTGCTTGTCGTGTGCTACATGAAATGGCTACCTACTCTGATTTAGGCTTACCTGATCCAGAGTAACAAAAAAGGTGAGGTAACAAAGAAGAGGGGCATGCATATGATAGAGCGTTTTGGACATGGCGGGGATATCTGGACCGCTGCAGAGTCCTTTGGGCTAGAGGCGGATAGTATTCTTGACTATAGTTCCAATATTAATCCATTTGGACCGCCTGAACAGCTTTTTTCTATATTGAAGCAAGCTTTACCACAGGTCCTTAGGTATCCCGATCCTACATGCCGTAATCTTCGCAAAGCTTTAGCAAGCTCGCTTGGATCTTATATTCAGCCGGAAAATATTTTGGTAGGGAATGGAGCTGCTGAGTGCTTGCACTTGGCGGTTTCTGCTCTCACACCACGAATTGTAGGGATTATTTGTCCCTCCTTCTCGGAATATGAGGCGATTGCGAGACAAGCTGGTTGTGAGATTCGCATGCTCTTTACGGAAAAAGAACAGCAGTTTTTGCCTGATGTAGAAGAGTTATGTTCCTTTGTGAAGCAGGTGGATATGCTGTTTATTGGCCATCCTAACAATCCGACAGGCAATTTTCTACCACTCAGTGATTTACAAAAGGTGGCTCATGCTTGTGAACAGCACAATACCTATCTCTGTGTCGATGAAGCATTTCTTGATTTTGTGAATCAAGCTGAAAAGCATACTTTAGTAACTGTTTTAGATACGCTTCCTCATGTGCTCTTATTTCGCTCCATGACCAAGATGTATGCGATTGCTGGATTGCGGCTCGGTTATGTAATAGGCCATGAGCAAGTGATCGGGCTTCTAAAATCTAAACAAATTTCATGGAGTGTTAATCATTTAGCACAAGTGGCAGGCGAATTTTTACTAGAACAGCATGCGTATGTGTTACGAACACAGGAATATGTTGCTACACAAAGAGCAAAGATGGTTACATATCTTGAAACATTACCAGGCGTTACAAGTTTTAGTAGCGAAACCAATTACTTATTAGTTCATGTAGATTCTATTCAATCTCAAATCCTTCAAGAAGAGATGGCTAAACGGGGCATCTTAATTCGAAATTGCAGTATGTATCCAGGTTTAGGTGAAGGATATATACGACTTGCGATAAAAACAAAAGAAGAGAACGAGCGAATGGTAAGCGTGTTGCGTGAATCCCTACAAATCCTATCAACTGGGAGATAAAAGGAGTAAAGGTATCATGAAGATCATTCTCATTACAGGTGGCGTTCGATCAGGGAAAAGTGCATTTGCTGAAAAGCTGGCTGAACAGAAAAAACAGGAACAAGGTGGCACCTTAGTTTATCTCGCAACAGGACAAGCTTGGGATGAAGAAATGCAGAACCGGATTCATTTGCACAGAGAGCGAAGAGAGAGTAATTGGACAACCGTAGAAGAGCCCTATGAATTACAGGTAGCGATCCAAGCTATGGTCCCAGCTGACAAGCAAGAAGCATTATCTGAGTCCCCTATTATTTTATTGGATACTTTTTCAGGCTGGATTGCTAACTTATTGATGCAAATGCCTGAAGATCAATTGAGTAATCGAGCGATCCGTCAAGCTTGTCAACAGCAGATTATCTCTTGTGTATCTGCTATGCGCTCTTTAGATCGGACATGGATTGTGGTAAGTGATGAAGTTGGATTAGGTGGAGTAGCGATGTCTAAATTGGGCAGAGCATTCCAGGATATTACTGGTTTTGCTAATCAGATAGTAGCACAATATGCTGAAGAAGTATATTTATTAGTGGCAGGTATCCCGATGAAAATCAAGGGGAGCGAGGCGAATGACAAATGAATGCGTTTTGGAGCGCACTAACCTTTCTTACGCGCATTCCGGTACGCTTTCAGGCAACAGAGCAAGATTGGTATCATAGCGTAAAGCATTATCCCTACGTGGGTTTGGTTATCGGAATCTTCTTAGCGGGAGTAGCAGGGATCACCCAGTGGCTATTCCCTGATGTCTTATATTCACTTGTGGTGGTAGCATGCTGGGTTTTTATAACAGGTGGCCTGCATTTGGACGGTTGGATGGATACCGCAGATGGACTCGGCTCAGCTCGTTCCCGTGAACGAATGTTAGAAATTATGAAAGATAGTCGAGTAGGTGCAATGGGCGTACTCGCCTGTTTTCTCTTATTAGCGGTAAAAGTGGTGTCTCTGTATTGGATCATTTCAAGCTTACCATGGATTGCGGTAGGCTGTTTATTGATTATCATTCCATTTGTTGCAAGAGTCTCTTTACTTGGATGCATTTATTTTTGGCCTTATGTACACAAAGGAAAAGGGATGGCTTCTGGTTTACGGGAGCATCTGCGAATTTGTCACATTATCATTTCAGTAGTTATCTCTTGTCTCATGGCTTTATTATTAGTTGGATACCAATTAGCAATCATTTTTTTCGTACTGACGATGGCCACACACTATCTGTTTAATCGTATGATTGTTAAACAGCTGGGCGGCTTAACGGGCGATACCTATGGGGCACAAATTGAATGTATTGAGATGGTATTGCTTCTTGGGGCGGTCAGCTACCTACACCACGGAGGTTTCGTCGGATGGTAAAAGTAATCTGGTTGCGACATGCTATAACAGCTGAGAATCAGGCTAAACAATATATTGGACACTATGATGTATCCTTATCTAACAAAGGAGTAGCTCAGGCCCAACAAGTGGCTAAATTCTTAGCTAATCAATCCCTTACAGCAATATTTTCAAGTGATTTAATGAGGGCCAAGGAAACAGCAGATATTGTGGGAAGGTATCATCGGAGTCTTCCTGTGCAAACCAAGGCTGATTTGCGTGAGGTGTTTTTCGGTGAGTGGGAAGGCTTGACGTATCAAGAAATCGAACGGATAGATCGGGAACGAATTTATCAATTTTATGATAATCCTTGGAACGTCGCCCCTCCTGGGGGAGAGAAATTACTGGAATTACAGAAGCGATTAGAGCGATTTGTAGATAAGGAAATCAGGCCTTATTGCAAGGCCACAAAAATCAACTCTAGTAGCCCACAAGATAGCGAAAAAGATATGCTCCTTCAAAAAGAGCCTATTGTACTAGTAGTTACTCATGGCGGTATGCTACGCTTGGTTTCATCTCTTTTGCTAGAAAATGATCCAGGCCGTTATTTTGATTCGTCCATTGGGCACGGACAATTTTTGATTACGCGTTGCAAGGAAGACGGAGAGTGGGAACAATGCAATTTATAGAAGATTGGCATCTTGATGTACATAAAGATCATGTACTTGTTAGCTATCCAAAAGGGTTTCGTGCATGCTCTAGTGCCGTTTTTGGTGGTGGGATCAGCGAGGCGAAGTGGATTTTAAATCAGTATGTGGGGAAGAGTTATTTGTCAGATAACCCTCAGGATGATATTAGAACGTTTGTCATGCAAAATCAAGCAATACCCGAACAAACAATCGGATTGTTGACAGCAGCCTGTGTGGAAGACCTAGGTGTTTCCACGTTCAAGGGAGATGAGTTTGAGCTTTGCGCGATTGTGACCACTGGCATTGGTAATGCAGTTAGGGCAGGTACCGTGGAACAACGATATAATGCCTATTCGGCTGGCACGATTAATACCATCGTATTCATTGATGGGAAGCTAACGGATGGAGCACTCATAAATGCTGTCATTACGGCAACAGAAGCCAAAACGATCGCACTAGCAGAGATGGGAATTAGCGATGAGGAAGGCAGAAGTGCGACAGGGACTACAACTGATGCCATCGTAGTAGCGGCTACCTGTAACCAATCACCTTATCAGTCCGTCCATCCTTATGCTGGGACTGCTACGAATTTGGGCCATGCGATCGCTTGTGCGGTACGTGATGCTACTCGTATGGCGCTTACCCATGAGCAAAATCGAAAAGAGCGTAGGAGTGCAGAATAATCATGGAGATAATGCTAGGAACTAGCTTGTTATGTGCCTATCTACTGGATCTTATCATTGGTGATCCTCGTTGGATTCCACACCCGGTGATTGGCATGGGAAAAGTTATTACATGGCTGGAACGTCACATTCGAATGATGTACGAGGCGCTTGTCAGCCGTGGCCGTTCAGCTACTATCTCAGGCCGTTTACTAGGACTTTTGTTTCCGCTGGTATTAGTCAGCTTAGCCTTTTTTGTTCCGTATTATTTGTTGAAGGGTTTAGCTAGTGTTCACCCTTGGCTAGCTTTTACAGCAGAGGTTGTAATGATTGCTACCACGATTGCTACAAAAGGACTTGCTCAAGCAGGACGAAAGATATATGCAGCTCTACAGAAGGGTGATTTAGGAGAGGCTCGCTTTCAGTTGTCTATGGTAGTCGGGCGTGACACAGATCGTTTGGACGAGAAGGAAATTTCACGGGGTACTGTGGAAACGGTAGCAGAAAACATTGTGGATGCAGTTACGTCTCCTTTGTTTTTTGCCATGCTGGGTGGAGCCCCACTCGCCATGGCATACAGAGCGGTCAATACACTGGATTCTATGGTAGGTTATAAGAATGAGAAATATATACACCTAGGCTGGGCTTCTGCACGTTTAGACGATTTCTGTAACTATATTCCAGCACGTATTACCTTTTTATTCCTTATTCTATCAGCCATGTTTTTGGGAAAAGATTGGCGTGATGCCTGGAAAGCAGGAATCCGTGATGCAAGTAAGCATCCTAGTCCAAACAGTGGCTGGAGTGAAGCTGCTGTTGCTGGCGCCCTACACATTCAACTAGGGGGAACAAATACCTATCAAGGGGTCGTTTCTCACCGTGCTCTCATGGGGATGCCTAAGGAAGAGCTTCATCCTATACACATTAAACAAACCATTCAGCTTTTATATGCAACCACTTTTTGCTATACCTTATGCGCTTTCATTTTGAGAGGGTTGCTTTTATACTAAAAGAAGGATTGGTTCGAATACAGCCGGATTTTGTATCTTTTCGACTCGAAAACGGCAGGATTTTTTCTTGTACTGTCGAAATACAAAAAAGGAAGTGCTAGACGATCGTGTCATCCGAGATTGATGGGGGTTCTAAACCTATGAGCGAAACCAAAAACATAAAAGCTCGCATACCCAAAAAAGTATTAAACCGACTCGTAACAATTTTGAATCCTTATGAGCAAGTTGTAGACGAATTGAAGTTAAAAGTAAAAGGAATCAAATACGGTTTTCTAAAAGGCGGACGTTATTCTCCGATTGAATTTGTGGTCGGACGAGTTAAGAAAACAGATAGTCTAATACGAAAATCTCTTCTGAGAGGCATTGATTTTGCCCAAGATGATTGGGAAAATAGAATGTGTGAAGAAATTACCGACATTGCAGGTATTCGTGTTGTTTGCCGCTATATAGATGATGTGCGGGAAGTACAGAATCTATTGATGGAGCGGGAAGACTTTGTTGTACATGACGTTAAAGACTATATTACCAATCCAAAAGAATCCGGCTACCGTAGCATTCATATGATTGGAGAATATACCGTGTACCATGGAAGTGATAAGAAAATCTTGCCTTGCGAGGTACAAATTCGTACGTTAGGCATGAATTTTTGGGCAACCAATGAGCATGAATTGCGCTATAAATATGATGGGAATATTCCATCAGACGTGTTAGAGCAGTTGCATATCGCCTCCACTGTCACCAATCAATTAGATGAGCTAATGAACAGTTTACGTCAAGAAATCATGACGCCACCGGAGCTTGACACAGATATGGAAGAAAAGCTGGAAGAAATCTTCTCACTCTATGTCAAACAAGATTTTGAATCCGCTGAAGCGTTATATAAAGAACACTTTATTGGGTATGAAGAAGCTTTTCTGGATAATCCAAAGTTCCGTATGATTAACGAACTGTTAAGTAAACGTTTTGGAAAATAACTGATTCATGTATAACAAAAAATAGCCTCAGTCTACATGACGAGGCTATTTTCGTACCATTTTTGGGGGACAGTGTTTCTTCTTACATTGGTAATTAATTCTCTGTTGGTTTAGACGAGCCGATCGGGATTTAATAACACGCTGATTTCTGCTTGTGTCAAATCAGTGTCGCGAGCAACGATTTCTCTTACTGTTTTTTTCTCTTGATATGCGGTCTTAGCAATTTTTGCTGCTTTTTCATAGCCAATGACGGGATTAAGGGATGTAGCAAGAGCTGTACTTTGCTCGACATAGTATTGACAACGCTCTGCATCAGCTTGGAGTCCATCTATACATTTTTCACGGAACACTTCCATAGCATTTGTCAAAATATGAATGGAGTGTAGCAAGTTATAAGCAATAACTGGCATCATGACATTAACCTCCAGTTGGGCACCCATCGTGGCCGCGGTGATTGTGGCGTCGTTACCGATTACTTGCGCACAAACCATATACATCATCTCAGCCATCACAGGATTTACCTTTCCTGGCATGATGGAGGAGCCTGGCTGAACAGCTGGAAGAATAAGCTCACCAAGTCCAGTGCGAGGACCAGAACCAAGTAAGCGTAGGTCGCTTGATATTTTTAATAGGTGGATAGCTAGCTCTTTTACGGCATGGCTTGCTTGAATGGCTCCCATGGTGTTTTGCATAAAAGCAAAACGATCACGCGGTTGCTTGAACGGTTGGTCTGTCCGAAGTATAATCTCCCGTAATGTTCGCTCAGTATACTCAGGATGAGCGTTAATTCCAGTACCTACTGCATTACCGCCAATACCAATCACGTATAGCTCTAACAAGGCATGGCGAATACTTTTTTCAGCAGAGACGAGTGCCGCCGCATACCCTCCGAATTCCTGACCAAGCCGGATTGGTACCGCATCTTGTAAATGGGTACGTCCTGATTTGATGATAGGATGAAATTGTTTGGCTTTTTGTTTTAAGGTGTACTGAAGTCGTTGAAGCGACGGCAGCAATTCTTTTTTGATCATCTCTACTGCACTAATATTAATAGCCACATGAATCGTATCATTGGTTGATTGGGCCATATTCACATGATCGTTGGGATGGACAAGAGAGAAATCTCCTTTTACACCGCCTAATAGTTCAATTGCGCGGTTGGCGATGACTTCATTTGCATTCATATTTTGAGAGGTACCCGCGCCAGCTTGATAGGCATCCACAACGAATTGATCGTCCCACTTGCCATTAATCACTTCTTCGGCAGCCGTTACGATAGCTCTACCGATATGTTCAGGTAGATTGTCAACTTCTCTATTCGCAACAGCGGCGGAAGCTTTTATGATTCCTTGTGCTTTAATAAATGCCCGTGGTAAACGAAGTCCGCTAATAGGGAAGTTATGGATCGCCCGTGTGGTTTGTGCATCGTAATATACTGATCGAGGGATGTGTACCTCGCCTAATGTGTCTTTGCTGATGCGATCATCCATCTGTAACACCCTTTCCATAAAAAAATTGCATAAAAAAATACAAGCTAGAAATGCCGTTAATACAATGTTTTTACCCATTTGAACCAGCTTTAAATCGATGAATGTACGAAAAGGCACTTGTTCAATGCCTTTTCGATTTGATAGAGTGGTGAGGTAACTTGTTCGTAGAAAGGATTTAACAAGCATGAAAAAATGGATGAAAACGTTCTTGGCAATCAGTTTTTCTCTGATTACGTTTGGAGTTCAGCCAAGTTACGCTGCGCAACCACCAGTTTTGCCACTGGAAGAAGTACAAGGGGAGGGTGCGATTCTTATAGATGGTTCATCAGGAACTGTTCTATTTGAGAAAAATCCCCAACAGTATTTATTTCCTGCTAGTATTACCAAAATCGCCACTGCTATTTATGCTATTGAAAACGGGAATGTAAACGATATGGCCACCGTTTCCAATAAGGCAAGAACGGTAGAAGGATCACGCGTCTATCTAGCTGAGGGTGAACAGGTTTCCATGCGAAACTTACTCTATGGGTTGATTTTAAATTCAGGGAATGATGCTGCCATTGTGATTGCCGAACACATGGCTGGTTCTACAGAAGCTTTTGCGGATAAGGTAAATGCTTATCTAAAAGAAAAAGTCGGAGTGAAAAATACTCATTTTACGAATCCACATGGGTTGCATGATGAGAATCACTACACAACTGCTGCCGATATGGCCAAAATTGCGCAGTATGCCATGAAAAATCCCTTCTTACGCGAAATTGCTGGTACCAAGCGTTATAATTGGCACCAAAAAGAATGGGAAACCGTGCTGGTCAATCATAATAAAATGTTAACAACTTATGAAGGAACTACAGGTTTGAAAAATGGCTTTACGGATCAAGCACGAAATACCTTGGTGGTCACAGCCAAACGTGGAGACACAGAACTGATTGCGGTTACGATGAAAGCACCATCTAATGTTTTTAGCTATCAGGATGTACACAAAATGCTGGATTTTGGTTTTGCTCATTATGAGACGAAAAAGATTGTAAATGCGGGACAGTATATGGTGTACCAGCCCAAAACTGATACAGAGAAAGCAGCGAATTTTTTTGCGGATAAAGATTTGTTCATCACGGTTCCCAAAAAGACTACATACGAACAAAGGCTACTAAGCACTGGAGACCTCGTGTTGACTTTATCCAATGGAGAAGAGCGGAAGCTACATTTACAACCTGAAGTACTTCCTATGGTTGCTCCGTCTTCAGAGGAGGGCATTCAGGTTACTCATAATCCAATTGCACTGTACGGCATTGTCGTATTCTGGTCGCTCCTTAACTTGTTTTTTATACTGTTCTTTATTCGTTTATTACGTGCCAAACGGCGTACGAATATTGTGTTGCGTAAACGAGCGAATATGGAATAGGTTGGAATCAGCTATAAATATGGAAGAACAATCGGATAAGCCGGTTGTTCTTTTTTTGTAGGAAAAAGTTATAATGGAAAGAGATGTATGATTATTTAATATATGGACAGACATATAGAAAAATGCAGGAGGGAAATGTAATGAGAATAGAAACATTTACAGGCAATGGTATGAGCAGTTTAAACGAAGATGCGCTGATTGTCCATCCAACCCTCCCCATATATGGTGTGATTGATGGTGTTACCTCACTACATGGATTCGTTACTGATAAAGAACAGACGGGCGGATACTTGGCTTCGACAACTATTGCTCGTTATTTTACACATATACATAAACTTATTTCGCTACAAGAACACGTATCGACGGCTAATTTACTTGTACGTCTGCATATGCAGGAGGCTGGAATTGATCTGACTGTCAAACAAAATCTTTGGGGAGCGGCTATTGGAATCGTTACAATGGAGAAGCACGGCATTTCATACGCTCAAACTGGAGATTGTATGATCTTTGCTGTATATGAAAATGGCAATGTTCGTATATTAACTCGTCCGATCATCCAAAATCGTGAGCTACAAAATGAACCAACTGGCTATGGCGTATTAAATGGAGAAGAACAAGCCATAGAATACGTGGAGTATGGCAAAATTAGTCGCGTTGGAGTTAAACACCTGGTGTTGGTCACGGACGGATTATTTTGGCCAGTGGGTCATCAAGAAAAACAGGATTGGTCACAGATGGTGCACAAAATGATTGATATGGGCTTAGAACATTATGTTCAAGCACTAACAATGGTAGAGGAAAGTGATCCAGAGTGTCTGAAGTACCCTCGATTTAAAACTTCTGATGACAAAACGGGTATCATCCTTACACTATAAATAAAGATTGGTATAATAGGGAACGAACCAAATGAAAAGGTGGTAATCAGCATGAAGTTATTTTTTCTCTCAGACATCCACGGTTCTTTGACCTATGCTCAAGCAGGGCTGGAAGCATTTGCACGGGAACAAGCAGCCCATTTAATCCTATTAGGTGATGTTATGTATCATGGACCGCGCAATGCTTTACCAGATGGTTACAACCCTTCTGAAGTAGCCAATCTATTAAATACGTACGCCAACAACATTACAGCCGTTCGTGGAAATTGTGATTCAGAAGTTGATCAAATGCTACTTGATTTCCCGATTATGAGTGATTCTAGTACGATACTTACGGGAAAACGTCGTATTTTTGTTACTCATGGACATATTTATAATGAGGATCACCATCCAGCACTAACGGCTGGAGACGTGCTAATTCATGGTCATACGCATATTCCAATGGCTAAGAAAAAAGACGATCTGTTTATTCTAAACCCTGGTTCCATTGCCATCCCAAAAGAGAATCACCCGCATACATATGGAGTGCTTGAAGAGAATCAGTTCTTTATTAAAAGACTGAATGGAGATGTGTATATGGAGACTTCACTCCGATTAGGTTAATAGAGCATCAACTAAACTATTGACATATCGGGAAATATCGATATAATCAATCTTATGGATTACATGATGATTTTTAAAGCCTTATCAAATGAGACCAGATTACAAATGTTACATTGGTTAAAAGAGCCAGACCAACACTTTCCGCCATCTTCTTGCAACTATGAGCATTTTCCAGGAGGGATCTGTGTAGGACAAATTCAGGAAAAAGCCGGGCTATCCCAATCAACCACGTCACAGTACCTATCAATTATGCAACGGGCTGGGTTATTGGAAGCCAGACGTTTTGGACAATGGACGTATTACCGTAGAAATGAGGAAATGTTGCAGAAACTGGCTACGTATTTTCGAGAGGAGTTGTGAAAGAAGAGTGGAACACCGTTTCATTTTTCTTTTTTATACTTATATCGAAACTTTTCAATATATCGATTTGAAGTACTAGTAGCATGATTAAACATGATAGACCTACAGAAGGAGAGACCCATGAAAATTAGTGTACTGGATCAATCGTATGTAATAGATGGGGGAACCCCAGAGCTAGCTTTGGAGCAAACGACTGAGTTAGCACAGTATGTGGATGAGTTAGGATATCATCGGTATTGGGTGTCTGAGCATCATCATTCCGAAGCGTTAGCAGGTTCGTCTCCAGAAGTTCTTATCGCTTACTTGACGGCAAAAACGAAGCGAATTCGCGTAGGATCGGGTGGTGTGATGCTACCTCATTACAGCGCCTATAAAGTGGCAGAAAATTTTAACGTATTAAGTACTCTGGCACCAGGCCGCATTGATGTAGGAATTGGTCGTGCACCAGGGGGGATGCCACTCTCAACCAGAGCACTGCAAGATTTGCAAGCGCGAGACATTGATACGTTTCCAGAGCAAGTCCAGCATCTGATCAGCTACATTGACGATAAATGGAGTGGTGAACAGCCTTTTTCAGGATTGAAAGCTACCCCAATCCCATCCTGTAAGCCTGAAGTTTGGATGCTTGGTTCTAGTGACAGCAGTGGATATGTAGCTGGTCAGCTAGGGTTGCCATATGCATTTGCTCACTTTATTAATTCACAACCGGGGGCGATGGATCAGGCTATTCGTTATTATCTACGCACATTCCAAGCTTCGTCACGCCTCGCGGAACCTAAAGTGCTTGCTGCGATGAAAATTATTGTGGCAGATACGGACGCGGAGGCAAATGAACTTGCAGCAAGTGCCCTACATCTTACTTATTTATTGTATCGGGGACGTTTGCAACCGCTTGTTAGCCCGAAGACGGTGAATGAATACCCATATACGGCAAGTGAGAGAGCTGAAGTAGAAGCGATGAAACGTACTTTCCTGATTGGTTCTGTGCAGACTGTTGCGCAAAAAATCAAAGCACTGCAAGAGCAATACCCAATTGAAGAACTGATGGCTGTTTCACCTATTTATGATGTAATTGCTCGTAAACGATCATTTGCCTTATTAAAACAGGCGGTAGATGAAGCAAGTGCGGGCAAATCATAAAGATAAAAAAGTGTTCAAACCAAAAAGCTGTAAACAAAATCGAGGAGGAATAAAGATGACTGTCAAATTATTTCAACCCTATCAACTAAAAGGGGTTACATTAAAAAACCGTATTGTCATGGCTCCAATGTGTATGTATTCTGCAACGGAAAAAGACGGAAAGGTGACTGATTTTCATGTTACGCACTATACGACTCGCGCGGTTGGGCAGGTAGGTCTTTTAATCGTGGAAGCTACGGCTGTTGAATCTCAAGGGCGTATTTCTGAATTTGATTTGGGGATTTGGGATGACGAACATGTAACTGGTTTACATAAAATCGTGGAGCAAGCGCATCAATACGGTGCTAAAATGGGAATTCAATTAGCGCATGCTGGACGTAAAGCAGAAGTTCCTGGTACCATTTATGGGCCATCCGCTGTTGCATTTGATGAGGGTAGCCGTGTACCAGAAGAAATGTCGATTGAGAAAATCAAACAGACTGTGCAGGCATTTAAACAAGGTGCGATGCGAGCTAAACAAGCGGGCTTTGATGTCATTGAAATTCATGCTGCTCATGGGTATTTACTACATGAATTTTTATCCCCGCTCTCTAATCAACGAACAGATGAATACGGGGGCTCCCAAGAAAATAGGTACCGTATGCTGTCAGAAGTGATTACAGAAGTGAAGAGTGTTTGGGAAGGTCCCTTATTTGTACGTGTTTCTGCTACGGATTATACAGAAGGAGGCTTAACCATCGCGGATCACGTGACATTCGCAGCGTGGATGAGAGAACAAGGTGTAGATCTCGTTGACGTCAGCTCTGGTGCGCTCGTGAAGGCTACCATTAATGTGTATCCAGGCTACCAAGTGAAATTATCGGAACAAATTAAGGAAGAGGCAAACATTCCAACTGGTGCAGTAGGTCTGATTACTTCCCCGATACAAGCCGAAGAGATTTTGCAAAATAATCGCGCAGATGTCATTATTTTGGGTCGGGAGCTGTTACGAAATCCATACTGGGCGAGAGGTGCTGCTGATGAATTACAAGTGGAGATCGAAGGACCTAAACAGTATCGATATGGATGGTAAGAGTTATCATATTGACTAAACGACTTACTACCAGGAAGCTACTGCAACAATAGTAGGTTTACTGTATAAAGAATGAGACGGTACTACTGGGTGCGGTCTCATTCTTTTAGAAAAACAAATAAGCTTCTATTAAAAGCTAGTAATCCTTGTAGCGTACAGGATTCTAGCTTTTTTTGTTAAAGATGCTAACCGGATTAGATCCTCCAATAGTCGGGTACCGATAGAAATAACTCAAATTGTTTGACCTAATGGATTAAATGTAATAAATTATAATATATATATGAAATATATTTCTGATAATTTACAAAAAACATATAAAACACTTTAAAAAGAGGGATTACAATGCCAATTCCAAAGAATTACACTTCTTCTATTCGTTTAACAGCAAAAGAAAAAGCGTTTCGGCAATTACAAAATTGGATTATTGATGGGACATTAGAGCCTGGAGAAAAGTTATATGATGCTGAAATAGCGGAAGCGATAGGAGTTAGTAGGACTCCTGTAAGAGAAGCCTTTCAGTTACTTGAAGTCCAAGGCTTTATTGAAACATTTCGAGGGCGAGATACAAGAGTCACATCTGTTTCGAAAGAAGACGTACAGACTATATATTTGCCTCTTGCTTCCTTGCAAGCCTTAGCAGCCAAATTAGCTGCACCTACTATTACGGAGGAACAAATAGCAATCTTAAAAGATATAAATGCAAGATATAAGCAAGCTATCTACGATAAAGATGTAACTAAAACGGTAGAAATGGATGGTAACTTTCATACTTTTATTCTAGAACTTGTCGAAAACCCTTATATAACAAATTTTACTTCTGTCCTGCAGCTACATATCCAACGATTAGAATTTGTATTTTTTAAACAAGAGCACATTCCTAAAGAAGAATCAATTATTGAACATGAAAGCATCATTCTAGCCTTTGAAAATAAAGACAGTAAACGAGCTTCCGAGATTATGGAGCAAAATTGGTTGAGGCCTATGAAAGAAGTGTATCAGCTAATGTAGTTTTGACTAATAATCATCAAGATTAGTGGATCAGTGAGGAGAAAATATGAATACTGAAAAGATAGTCATGTCAAGAAGAATTGGAGTTGCTTTGGTACTTACAGGAGCTGTGTTGTGGGGTATATCAGGTACTGTTGCTCAGTACCTGTTTCAGCGGCAAGGGTTTAGTCCGGAGTGGTTAGTTGTTATTCGACTATTACTATCAGGCTTGCTTCTGTTAGGACTTGCTTATAGAAAAGAAAAACAAAATATTTGGGGAATCTGGAAAAATAAACAGGAACGATTTAATCTTGTATTATTTAGTATTCTAGGAATGCTAGCTGTCCAATATACCTATTTTGCGGCAATTAAACATGGAAATGCTGCAACAGCTACTATACTTCAATATTTGGGACCTGTGCTTATTACATGTTATGTAGCGCTTCGTTCGAAAAGGTTTCCAACTGTAAAAGAAATGCTAGCGGTAATCCTAGCACTTTTAGGTACATTTTTTCTTGTAACACATGGAAGCATCCATAGCCTATCTATTTCTGGCTGGGCATTATTTTGGGGTATTGCCTCAGCTGTAGCGTTGGCTTTTTATACATTACACCCCCATCAACTTCTTGCTAAATGGGGGGCTGCTATAATTGTAGGCTGGGCCATGTTAATAGGAGGAATTGGTTTTAGTTTTATCCATCCCCCTTGGAGGATTGAGGGTCACTGGTCCATTCCTTCTTTTTTTGCAGTCGTTTTTATCGTGTTATTTGGGACACTCATTGCTTTTTATTGTTACTTGGAAAGTCTAAAATATCTGAGCGCCTCTGAAACTAGTTTATTAGCTTGTATCGAGCCAGTGTCGGCAGCGGTCTTATCTGTCATATGGCTACATGTATCCTTTGGTTTTACAGAGTGGTTAGGTACGCTGTGTATTATCACTACAATTGCGATCCTATCAGTTGGTAGGAGTAAAGAGACGGTAAAGACAAATTAATTCCGTGTATAACGTTGATTTTGTTGCTAAGCATTGAGTGATCGTAAAAAGACCGGTATCCCGCTATGGAATACTGGCTTTTTTTGCTATTAAAAAGGCGAATATGGGTAAACAAATTATCATAAAAACAGTCTTCTAGGTAATCTTTTAGTAAAGAAATCTCCATAGATAAAAAGTGGCATAGGATTCCCAATTTGTCCATGCTGTAGACAATCGTAAAATCTCTTCTTTCGTAGGTTTATGTTCAGTGCCCAGAAGATACTTAATTGCATTGTGCAGACCGACATCATCAATAGGAAAAGCCGAGGGAATTCTCAGGCATCGCATTAAAACATAATTAGCTGTCCACGGTCCAATGCCACGGATTTTTACAAGCATCTTCTCCGCCTTTTTATAATCTCCGCAGTCCAATAATAGCTCTTTGGTCATTTTTCCTTCGGCCATAAGCTGAGCTACGCCAATTAGATACTCACATTTTTTCACGGTCATTCGCAATCCATTCAAGTCCTCAACTGTCAAAGCTGCTATTTCATGTGGGGTGGGGAATATCCAATATTTTTCACCCTCACATTCCACGTTCCGACCAAAGGCTTCCACCAGGCGCCTTTTCAATGTATACGCAAAAGTAAGGTTAATTTGCTGACCGATGATTCCCCAGCAGATCGCCTCGAATAAATCGGGAATTCCGATATTACGTAAGCCATTAAACTCATTTACTGCTCTTTGTAACAGCACATCAGTTTTAGCCAAATCGTAAAACGGAAGTAAGTCTGTATCCAAATCAAACCAGTCTCTTACATAGCGGGCTACCGCAGCACGTACCCATTTGCGAGAAGGCATTGTATTTCCTAAAAAGCGAATGTATATCACGTTATCATGATCTGCGCGAATTTCAACAACAGGTGTTTCGTGTTCAATGGATATAGCTCTGTAAATCCGTTGATTCTTACTATAAAATAAGCATTCGTTTTTTGCATTGGACAAGTATTTCATATTTTCGGCAAAGCTGAATTCTTTCGGCACAAACAATGTTAGCTCGTGTAGATTATCTTCCCAAGAGCCTAGCGGAAGACTAGAACAGCAGTTTTTACATGGTCGGTAGCCTGCCTGTTCCGCTTTTGCTCGCGACTCAAACCGGACCGTGTTTTCCAACTCGGGTTGTCCCTTACACCAAGGGAAACAATAAATCTTCTTTATTTCTTTACCGATGAAATAAGGGGCATCCCACTCTGGGTAAATCGTACTCTTTAGCATAAAAATCCTCCATTCCTTGCAATACCACTACACTCTTAGTTTTAACATATAAGGATCGTGTATAATTTCGGTATCTTGCTATTACAATCGCAAAGTCGTACATAGGTTCGTTGTGGGGGGTATACTTTAGTGGGAGGTGAACCAAATGAAAAATAGAAAAGGGCAAATACATGAGAATGACTCCGATTCCATTCACAATGAAAATAAATTAGATACTGACAAGAAACAATTGACTGACGAAAAGTGGCAAGCGATTATACACAATGATGCGTCATACAATGCTACATTTTTCTATGCTGTAAAAACAACGGGTATTTTTTGCAGACCGTCCTGTAAGTCTAGAGAGCCAAAAAAGGAAAATGTTCGTATTTTTCAAAACGCAGAAGAGGCATTGTCAGAAAATTTCCGTCCATGTAAACGATGCAAACCGACTGGACAACGTTTGCCTGATGTTGAGTGGGTGGCTCAGATTACCGAATACATCGACACGAATTACAGTGAAACATTAACGCTAGAAACCTTGGCAGATATATGCCATGGCAGTCCTTATCATTTGCAACGTACATTCAAACGAATTAAGGGAATGACTCCGGTCGAATATGTTCAGCACACGAGAATAAATAAGGCCATGACGTATCTAATCCATTCTGATCAAGCGATTTCGGATATCGCAATGATTGTTGGAATGCCTAATACACCGTATTTCATCACCTTGTTCAAGAAAATAACAGGGCAAACGCCTAATAAGTTTCGTCAATTAAATAGGAATAACCAAACTGTGGAGGTGTTGCAAAGTGGAAACAAAAAATAATAATCAGATGATTTACTGGACTATGTTGGGTCATGAGGAATGGAACCTATACATTGCCGCAACGGGTAAGGGACTTTGTTACGTAGGCTCGCAAAATAAGCCGTTCGAAGAATTATCCCATTGGGTAGAAAGGCGTTTTTCTAATGGTGTATTGGTGCATGACGATGAGAAATTACAGTTGTATGCAACAGAATTAATTGAGTATTTCCAAGGAGCACGCAAAAGCTTTTCCATACCATTTGATTTCTACGGTACACCATTTCAGCTTGCTGTATGGAACGCGCTCTGTGGAATACCATATGGGCAAACTCAGTCATATTCGGATATTGCTACTCACATACAAAAACCGTCTTCGGTACGGGCGGTTGGGGCTGCTATTGGTGCTAATCCAGTTTTAATCACCGTGCCATGTCATCGGGTAATCAGTAAAAATGGTTCACTGACTGGCTATCGAGGTGGGTTGGATATGAAAACGAAGCTTCTGCAATTGGAAAATGAAAATGTCTTGGTGAAAGGGAGTTCGCTATATGCCTAATCGCCTTACAGAACGCATTGCCGCGTTAGATTGGAATTTACTGCAACAGACGCTGGATGAGCAGGGATATGCTGCCATTCCACCAGTATTAGACAGAGATGAATGCAACCAAATTATCAACACGTATGAGGAAAAAGTCCATTTTCGAAACACGATTCATATGGCCAGATATCGGTTTGGTATTGGGGAGTATAAATATTATCAAGCCCCCCTCCCGGACTTGTTGCAACAGCTTCGTGAAGGTTTATATCCTGAACTTGCTAAAACTGCTAATCGATGGTTCAAACAGCTTGGGCGTGAAGCGAATTATCCACCTATGCTACCAGCATTTCTTGATAAGTGCCATCAGCAAGGGCAATTACGCTCAACACCGTTGATTCTTAAATATGAAGTTGGTGGATACAACTGTCTGCATCAGGATTTGTATGGAGATGTGTTCTTTCCGTTTCAGGTGGTATTCGCCCTAAACCAAAAAGAGACGGATTATACAGGCGGAGAGTTTCTGCTAATGGAACAAAGGCCAAGGGCGCAAAGTAGAGGCCATGTGATTACCTTGGATCAAGGAGCAGGGCTTATCTTTCCAACCAATCATCGCCCTGTACGAGGATCTCGAGGGTATTATAAGACCACATTACGGCACGGTGTCAGCACAATTACTTCGGGAACAAGATACACCCTTGGTATTATTTTTCATGACGCTAAGTGACTGTATGCTAGCAAGAAAAGCAAGCGATCATGCACATAAAAAACAAACAGTCAGAAGGGAGGATAGGCATGAAAAGTGAGTTTTTTTACAAGTATCCCAAGACACTTCTTAATAAAGGAACAGGCTTTCTTTCCGGGTACAGTCATTCTCTGAATCCTTATACCGGCTGTTCATTTGGATGTTCATATTGCTATGTACGCCAAATGCCGGTAGCTACGTTCCGTAAGGAGGAATGGGGAACTTGGGTTGACATCAAGAGGGAAGCAGCAGAGATATTACGTAAAGAGCTTCGAAGAGCCAAAACCAAAGGGAAGGTAACGATTTTCATGTCATCGAGTACAGACCCGTATCAGCCAATCGAGCATAAAGAAAAGGTGACGAGATCCTTTTTGGAGGTCATGGTGCAAGCCCCACCTGATTTTTTATTCATACAAACTCGGAGTCCTCTTGTTCGTAGAGACATTGATTTATTGTTGCTCTTAAAGGATAAAGTTCGGGTAAGTATGACCGTCGAGACGGATCGAGAAGATATACGCAAGCATTTTACACCTGATGCACCACCAATTAGCGCTCGGTTAAAAACACTTCAGCTATTGGCAGATGCTGGTATACCAACTCAAGCAACCATTGCCCCATTACTGCCGAGCAGTGAAGAATTTCCGCATAAGTTAAAGTCGTTGGTTAATCGAATTTGTGTGGATGATTATTTCATGGGAGACGGAAGTGGAGGGAGACGAACCAGAAATTTGGGCATTGATTCGTTGTACCAAAAGCTGGGCTTAGAACAATGGTATGATCCTTCCGCATATCAAATGATTTATGATAGATGTAAAAGTGTTTTTCCCGATGATCAGATTTTTCTAAGTCAGAAGGGTTTCGCTCCTTTTGAATGAAGAAAACAATTCTTAGCATGTAGCGTCCTTAATGGAGGCTATTTTTTTGTGCCACCAAGGGAGGAACCGCATCTGAAGAGTAATAACATATAAATGCACATCCAAGTAGAGCATTCTTGTTTCACAAATCATTGAGGACTCAATCGAAATAAAAGCCAAAGCGACTATTTCCCGCTTTGGCTTTCAAAATCTAACTCTTGTTGGTGTACTAAATCTTGGTTGTAATACACCTTGACATTTAGCTTCTGTTTAGAGTAGAGAAACTTCTTTATCTCTGCTTCTTCAATTCCAAATATACCTGCACTCGCTAGATATAGACCCTTATTAGTATCAAGTGTTGCAGGAACACTCATTGAAGCAGAAAAATATTGCAATAATTCAGATTGGCTTTCATTAAATACAATTTCAAACGTAATCTTTTTTAAATATTCAGGACGTAATGGCTTTTCATCATCTGTAAACTCAATATAAAAAGCTACTCCCTTAAACTCTCCTGATTCGCCTTTAGATACGGCTTGCTGTGCGCTTATTTTTGTGATTTTTAAGCCATCGATAATCTTTTGGTCTTTAAGATATTGCTTACTTTGAGGAGATTTGGAAAGTTCTAAAGGCGCAGGTACTGGTGGATCTCTTTGTATCTTATTCCCTGCTTCTTCACAGGAGACTAAAAGGAAAAAACACAGTAACAAAATAACTGATGATTTTTTTACCATCCTTTTTAATTATGATCAACTGGATAAGTTTCTTCTTTTGGCTTCTCTACACTAGATACTGTTTGCGTGCTGTTAAAGTATTGCTCATCTTCTATATAAGCATTCCCATTAAATTTCTTATAAACATCATACTTCTTTATCTTTACAGTATATCTATCATAGCCAATAGCCCCGTAATAATCTCGCGTACGATATTTCGAGTTCTCTGGTGGACCGCCAAAAGTTAAATCAGATGTAAACGTGCCTGTGTAAGATCCACTAGCCGTACAATTCAAACCTAGGCTTATTACTTTGAATAAATCTCCACTAACCGAACTGTTAATCTGCACAGAACCAGTTACGCTTACTGTCTTACCTAAACGTACCGTCTGTCCTCTTGCAACACTAATTAAAAACTTATCTGCTGTACGTGACAACGAATTATACTTTGTTATTGTACCTGAATCAAATGCATAGTAAGAATGGCTATATTCCTCACGTATAACACCTTTTGTATCTACTCCATATTGTGTTGGAGATGTTCTGGAACTACCTACTAATGGCAGATCTACGAATTCAACTTTCGCGTCATAGTTAAACGTTGGTTCTTTATTTTCACTTGCATGTACTTGTGTTTCACCATAATCTTCCGCATGTACTGATGGAGCCATTGAGCTGAGTAAAATAACAGCTATCGCACTTGATTTAAGAATCCTTTTCACGGACATGAATACACCTTCTTTACATTATTTTGTGATAATTATGAAAAATAACATCCTTTTAATTCCTATTTTACTAACTATTACTATATATCATTCTTCAAAAAAACCTATATTGAGAAAAATAGTAAAAAAACACTCCCACTTTTTTTGAAGGAATGCTTCTACAAATAAAAAATGCCTTGGTTGGCAAATTCTCTAAATCTCTGCGGATGAGAATGTACTTGCTAAAGAATATTACGTTACCTTACGTGATATCTATTAATGAAGGAAGCTGTTGAAACTTTTTTTAATCAGACAGGGAATGCAAGAATCTTATGATCTCACGAATGTTAGGGGTGTAGGCATATGTCAAGCATTGTTACTCATGAGCATTATACGCGTGCTGAAAAACTTCTTTCAACTAACACCAGCAAATATGTTTTTAACAGTCGTGTAGAGCCTAACTGGCTGGGTCAGACGAATAAGTTCTGGTATGTTAGGGATTTGAGAAAAGGGGACGAGCGAGGGAAACAGTTTATGCTAGTTGATCCTGAGCTAAAGACTTGCAAACCGGCTTTTGATCATAAACGATTATCCCTTGCTCTTTCAGAGGTTTTAGGTCAAACGTGCGATCCAGATAATTTGCCCTTCAATCAGTTCGAATACGTGAATAAAGAAAATTCCATTACCTTTCAAATCGAAACGACTCAATGGACCTGTGATCTTGAGGAATATCTCTGTAAAAAAGTCAAAATCGTTGAGACACCAGATGCTAGGGGAGAACTTTTGTCCCCGGATGGGCGCTGGGCGGCATTCACAAAGGACTATAATCTTTTTGTACGTTCTGTTGTAACCGAGAAGATTCTTCAGCTTACCGAAGATGGTCAACCCTATTACGATTACGGATCTCCCGTACAGTCAGAAATCACCCTATTAACCAATCAATTGAATAGGCAAAAGCCTCCACCTACAGCCATATGGTCACCAGATTCGAAAAAATTGTTGACGCATCGAATGGATCAACGACTGGTACGTGAGTTGTATCTAGTACAGTCCGTACTCAATGTTGAAGAATTACGGCCAGCTCCACATACGTATCGCTACTCGATGCCTGGGGACAAGCACATTGCGCAGGCAGAATTAGTAATTTGTGATATTGAAAAAAGAACAATCGTTCCGTTGAACACGGAACCTCTGCCTGTTCACTCAGATTCACCACTTACACCAGGATTACAATTGGCAGGCTGGTCAAAGGCTAGTGACCAAGTGTACTTTGTGCGTATCGCCCGAGATTATAAGTCAGCTCAATTTGTTGTCGCAGATGTGAAAAATGGTTCAACCAGAACACCTTTGGAAGAAAAAACAGACACCTTCTTGGACTTTGACATTTTTCATATAGGTGATATCGCTCCTGGGCAAGGTATGTGCAACCCGAATATCCGCCTGTTGGATGATGCTAAGTCGTTCATCTGGCACTCGGAACGAGATGGCTGGTCTCATCTCTACCTCTATGACAGTTATACAGGCAAGCTCAAGAACCGGATTACCAGTGGACCGTGGGTGGTACGTCGTCTTCTTGAATTAGATGAACAAAATGGATTCATATACTTCACGGCAGGAGGGAGAGAGATCGCGCGCGATCCTTATTATCAGCACTTGTACCGTGTCCGATTGGATGGTACAGAACTAACCCTATTAACACCAGAAAATGCTGAGCACATCATAAGTTTTTCTCCTGACCTGCAGTATTTCGTAGATACCTATTCACGGATTGACCTGCCGCCCATTTCCGTTCTGCGGGCAGCAGATGGACGACTGATTCGCGAGTTAGAACATGCTGATGTTGAAATGCTTTTAGAACTTGGATATCAGATGCCGGAGCGTATTACCGTCAAGGCTCGTGATGGTATAACCGATTTATACGGAATTATGGTTCGCCCAGCTAAGTTTGACTCTGCGCGTAAATACCCGGTGATCGACTACGTATATGGTGGCCCTCAACGTATTAATACTCCAAAGATTTTTTGTGGTGAGGCATTAATGGGAGGTTTAGACCTGCTCGGAGGGGCACAACAGTTTGCTCAGCTTGGGTTCGTAACAATCATTTTGGATGGCTTGGGTACGCCTTACCGTCACAAGGCCTTTCACGATGTTACGTATGGAAAGCTCGAGGAAGCTGCTGGACTGGCAGATCATGTAACAGGGATCAGGCAGTTAGCTAAGAGGTATCCTTTCATAGACCTAGATCGGATTGGAGTTTGGGGTTTATCTGGAGGGGGATATGCTTCGACCCGTGCGATCCTCCTTTATCCAGATTTTTATAAGGTGGCCGTATCGGTTAGCGGTAACCACGATCAACGGATATACATGTCTCTGTGGGGGGAACGATACCAAGGAGAGTATGATTTGGAGCTATACAGAAAGCAAGATAATACAACCCTTGTTGATAATCTCAAAGGCAATCTGCTGTTGGTACACGGAGAGGTTGACGATAATGTCCATCCTGGCCATACATTTAGGATGGTAGATGCTCTAATCAAGGCGAACAAGGATTTCGATTTGTTGATTATGCCTAATCGAAAACATTCCTTCAGCTTGCACCCGTATTTTATTCGTAAAAAATGGAACTATTTTGTTAAGCATCTAATGGGTATGGAGCCTCCAAAGGAATACATCATTGGGAGGGAGGAGAGAAAATGAATGTATGTTTCATGCTACTAATATAGTCACATAGCCATGCGATACACAATGATAGCTAATACTATCTAAATTGTTCATTTCCTTGGACTTACTTGGCAAACGTTAAAATGAATAATCATTAAAAAGCAAGGAACGATTACGTCCATTGGATAATCGTACCTTGCTTTTTCTTATAATTGAGTATAAGTGAGGTGGTTCACGTGATGTAACATTCCACATAACTTGTTTAACTTCTACTAAATAATTCTTGCAATATATCTGTTACCTCGTGATAGGAAGAAGGCGTGAATGTACTCTGCTGCAAACGGCTACCACTTATTTTACGCGATGTAAAACAAGAAGTAATAGAATCTCACATTAACATATTTGGAGGGGGCATAAACTTGTCTGGAGCATCTAATTTCGCTAGTTACATTGTAGGGGGTAGACTAGACCCACCTTTTATGCCAACGAAGACAAACCCATTTATCGAAGGCATCATGATCGAGTCTAAAGGCATAGGTAAGACAGTAAAGCAATACACAGTAGTAGCCGATGCTGAACTACTGGCAGTATCTGTTGGCGCTTCATTCTACGAACCAAGAGACCATTGGAACCTACATGTAGGTAATCATACAGTATGTCAAAATATTTTTACAAAGGATTTACCCGAAGGCATGTATTTTACAGCCATTATCCCAACACCTAAGGATACGATAATTCAATTTGAGTATTTCAATGAGGGAGGCACTAACAAATACGTTTGGGTGAATTACCAAATGCTGAAGTAAAGAGGGTGGGAATATGACAAAAGAATCTAATGCTCAGCCGTGGATAGAGATGTTAATAAATGAGAGATTCATATTAACAGATTTGGCAGGGATATTGACTGCAAATGGCTGGACAAAGGTAGATGAATTTACTAAGATCGTGTATCCATCATCCTTAACTAAACCAGCAATAAAAAAGCTAACCCTACCGCAATCACAGAAATATGTAGACTTGCCTGAGATGGCATACAACGTAGATGTACATATTTATCTGGACGACAACCGTATTTCATCTGATGACTACGCAGCAGAAGAGAAAGAGAATGGTGGATTACGTATCACGTTCAACCCTGATGTAGAAGGTAAAGTTGAGATTTACTACAGCACAATAAAACCCACAGATGAGATAGAGTTCCATGTAGCGAAACACATCATCATTAGAAATGCATCAGGCAATGAGTTCGGAATGGCGCTGTATACTCCAATCAAAGAATCTATTAAAAAAACAAGAGAGAAGATTCCATTTGCTATCCCTTCTAAGAACGGAACTACATGGGACTCTAACTTGGAGCCTCAGGATGAGGGTATGTTTGAGTGGGTAGAGAAGATAGCAGAAGACTTCTACGAGAAGCACACCCTATACTTCTATCAACTAGAGAGATATGTAGCAACTGGTAACTTTCTAGTCGGGTGGGACAATAACAAGGAACTCAAGAGAATGGCTTTGGATGTAGAGGTACAACAAAGCATGTGGGACGTAAAAGGTGATGGGAAGGTACTTGAGCACGTCGTAAGTAAAGAGAAACCACTAAATTACCAGTCACCCATTACTGTAGCCAGAACAAGAATACACCAGCTAGAGGAAACCGTAACCATTGCTGAAATGCGCACAAAGCTGACCAACTGGTGGGAAGACAGTAAAGTACGAGTTCTAGGGTTTGTTGACTCTAAATCAGCGATGTTAATTCTATTAGCTGACACCGCTCCTATATGGGATAGAAACGCAGTACCATCTATACCAATTTACATGGGAGACTTCGATGAGCTAGGCAAGGATAAGGAGGCAGTCAACAGGTCATTTATGTTTGATTTCTACGGGCAGTCTGCAAAAAACGGAACTGTCGTAGCAAACAAGCCGATGGTCAGTGGGGAGTCGACTGTTAAAGTATGGGCAGTAGGTGACTTGGGTCGTCACAATCAAAATGAGAATATCAGATTGGAAATAGGTGGACACACAATTACTACCATAACAACACCTACCAAAAAAGACCCAACAACCACAACAAAAGACAAGGCCTACTTTGTAGGTGAGTTTAGTCTATATAACATTCAAGGTAGAAGTGCATTAGATATAAAGCTAACACCGTCTACCAATATTGGAGGGTACAGTCCTGTAGCCGCCAGAGTTTGGTTAGAGTTTGATATTCAAACAAGCCACGAAGAGAAAAGTCCATCCGCTCTATTTGCAGGTACAGCACACTATTCTAAAGGGAATCTTACATCTGCTTTACATGCATCTGCTACGTTTGACTACAACGACTACGAGGACAGTAATCAGCAAGAAATTATTCTTCCTATATTAAAGGATTATCCCCACTTTCCAAGCAATGGGATTGATTCCATTATGGTAAAGAGAACTAAGTTTGGAGCTAGATATCAAGCACACTACCTTATGTGGAACATACCGCCAAACACGATGCCTCCAGCTAGAATAGGAAATAATGGCGGGATGCACCCAAGAGCATGGAGAGACGCAGAGAACCCTTCTTACAAATACCAGTTTAGCCCTTCAAGGTATAGTGACAAGGCCCACACATCTAGAGCATTGATAGTACACCCTGAAGATGGAAAATATGGAACGTTGAGAAATGTTATTTTGGTGTCTCCCCTAACTATAATGAATGGTGACGAATTGAAAGAGGCAGATAAGAAATGTGAGGATGGCGTTAACACGTACAAGATTTATTCCTACTACTTGGTCGAAGGCATATCGCCACTAACGAAAAGAGCAAGTACGGCTTATGCTCCAGCAGGTCTAGGAATTCTAAAAGAAGGTTATACATTACCGCCAGCAGAGCCAGAACCAGAACCACTAGAGGTAATAATATCTCCTATACGAGCGGAGACCACTGTAGGAGAGGAATTTAGATTTAGTGTTGACTACAGCACTCAACCACCAATAAAAGACTATAAGTGGGCAAAGCCTGACTCTGCGAGGATCGACAGATTTAATGAAAACGAGGCGTACATCATCTTTAATCAAGCAGGAACATTTACTGTTACTTTTAATGTAGTCAATGTGCAAGGACAAAAAGGCTCTTCAACAGCAACAATAGTAGTTAAGGAGTAAATAAAAAGGAGTGTATATAAATGGCTTTTATCGACACTACACCGGCGACATTCACGCCAAAGGTAACAGAGGCTGACTTGCAACCAAGGTTAGCTGATTTGTTGGCTACACAAGGATGGACGATTGCGGCTAATTTCAAGAAAGTAGTGTGGGATGCACGGCTAACGAAACCCAACACACCTCTCACACCATCAACTATGGCACGATTTACGGTAGCGGAGCATTTTATCTATGCGAATAAAGCTAAGAAGATGTTTGGTTTAGCTATTGTAGGAACCTGGGAACAGACGATTGGTTCCCTGATAGAAATCAATAAGCTTCCTAAACCCGACAACTTAGAAGAGATTGGAGTTTGGGCTACCAACGAGTTCCGTAAGTATAGAGCACCACACACCATGTATGTCTATATGGTGGAGCAGCTAAAGGAACTAAAGCCAAATGGTGATGACATTGTACTTGGATGGCAAGGAAAGGCTGAGGATCAATTACGTGCAGCACTGGATATTGAAGTTGAATCATCAAGATGGGCAGGTGGAAAGGAAAGCCCAAGATTCGAGGTAACAAGAGCAGAGGGTGGGCGGATGCAATCACCTATCATCCAAGCTGGGTTACGTACCAATCTACTAGAGCAATACTTCTCTGTAGATTACGGAGCAGCCGTACAGTACACTAACTGGTGGCACGATTCAGAGATTTCAATTAAAGGTAATTTGTCAGAGGACTCTTTCTTCTTTATTATTCAATGTGATAATGTGCCTGCTCCAGAAGGTAACCTAGTACCGTCTATTCCGTTTCATTTCGGAAAGCTAGACGCATTAGAAGAAGGGGATGAGCCTTACGCATTGTTTGCAGGTAGTGTCCCTATTACAAAAAACAGCGGTAATTTAGAAGCACAACTTAAATCAATTGCAGAATACGACTACGACGACACAACTACTAGAATGCCAAACATCATGCCTCTAATGAAATCATATCCTAAGTTTCCAGCTAACGGGTTAGATAATATTATGATTAGTCGCTCTAAATTGGGTGCTAGGTATCAATCACACTATCTATCATGGAATGCTCCAGCTAACGAGATTCCCCCTGCACGTACTTCCGAAGACGGTAAAAGAGATTACCCTCGTGCTTGGAACAATGCAGAGAATCCATTATATAAATACTCTTTCAATCCTTCCCGTTACAGTCAGAAGGTGCACACCTCCAAGGTTTACGTTATTCATCCAGAGGAGGGAGTAAGAGGTTCATTAAAAGACACAATCGCATTATCTGCACTATCGTTTCATGCAAACAAGCTACGGGTTAAAAAGACCAATTGTCCTGACGAATTTGACGTTTTCCGTTACTTCTTAGTAGAAGGGGTTTCACCATTCACTAAAAAGCCAGGAACTCAATATAGACCAGCAGGCATTGGGTTGTATCACAGCTCAGTTGATAAAGATGGTACTGAAATTAACATAGGTAGTACAGCTAAAAAAGGTAAGAAGTAGTAAAAAATAAGTCCCCACCTTGTAGTGGGGGGAAAATTACAATCAAGGGGTGATTCATGTGTCATGGATTGAGGGAGATTCTACAATTCAATTATTGCCGCAGGACTTAGAAAAGATGTTTAATGAACATGGATGGAATACGTTCGCTAAGTATAGAGCGGTAAGCCCTACTGTTAGGCAGTTTGCAGATGTTCGTTTGTTTAAATCAAAAGGCAGCGACAATCAAATTAGAAACTTTGGTATGGTGTATGGTTATGGAGAGACTAAGAAAGTGTCCCTAGGTGAGCAGGACTTCATCTCACAGAACTCTGTACTAGGCCAGCTAACTTTAAAAGAAGGTACTGAAAAGTCATATCAGATTAAAGTATATCCAGTAGCAAAGGACACATCTATTGTGTACAAGAACGGGCTACCACTAAATGATACTGACTTCTCTATCGAACTATTCACTGGAGTACTAACTTTACATGATAATCCAAAAGATAAAGATGTAATTACGATTTCCTATGCACCAGACCCAACAGCACCATTGCCAGTTAAGCGACTGTATTTCTTTACTTTCGACGATGTGCGGGGCGAGAAAATTGTACAGGGCGTCAATGGAACAGTCGTTGTTGGAGACCCTGAATCAATCCTATCGGACGGTGACGGTACGCGTAAGGATTTCCCTATCCCAACTACTTCTGATATCAAAGTGGATAGTGTTAGGCTGTACGTTAACGGCATTGAAGTAGATCCTGACTTGTATACAGTAGATTACGGAGGACACAAAATTACTTTTAAACCAACATCTAAGGCTCCTGATGCTGGTGCTGAATTACACACAAGCTACATTAAAATCCTTAATCACACAGGTACAGGAACCCTTAATTATGGAGATATCAAAGTTAAGAAATTTGATCCAGATAAGGCTACTGAACTACTTGATGCGGCTTATTCTGCCATCTACTACATTTATCCATCCTTACCGACTGCAATGTCCTTTACGCCATTGCAGAACTTTGATAGAGGATGGCAACGTGACTCAACAATGTATTATTGGGGTAATATTACTAAAGACAGAATTGCAATGTTCTTCAGACCAGATCCTTCAGCTAATGCAACAGATACTTACCACGCCCCCCTTTACATCGGCAAGCTAACAACTGTAGGTAAATCTCCAAGAAAGAACAACGTAATCATCTCTGGTTGCCGCAAAGAGGATGAGATTATTTGGAAGAAGGATATGAAATTAGGTGCAGTATTTGTTGACTACGGCAGTAGTACATCTAATGGAAACAGCAGTGTACAACTACAGCAATCTATTGGCGGGACTTACTACCAAAAACACTATCTAGCATTCATTACGCATGACAAGATGGTAGATGCTGGAGAGTCTAGATTCAATCCTTCTGTATACGATGGTAATTACCACATTAGCCCCATGTATATTGTCCATCCTAACGATGGTTATGTAGGTAAGCTAGATGAATGTTATGCTATTCACCCTAAGAACATCGCTCAAATGGATAATTTAGAAGTATCAGAGACGTCTGAAAATGAGGACTTAGGAAAAGGTGATGGAGTTAATAAAGTATTCCACCTATCCCGACAACCTTCTCTGAAAGACGAGGGTACCCCATTTAAGTTAGAAGTCAAAGTAGCTTGCACTGAAATGGTGTTCGGGGTGGACTACACACTAGAAATGGACACAAAAGCCATTACATTCAAAGAAGGCAGCGTCCCTGCCAAAGATGCAGAAGTAATTGCTACTTATGATTATAAACAATCATATAGATATACGATGGCAGATACTCCAAACTCTCCATTCACTCTAGCTAATATCAGTCCATTCGCTCCAATCGGACTAGGTATCCTAAGAGAAAACTTAGTAAAAAATAGTTAATAGTAAGGGAGGTTGGCGGTGAAATGCTGAACGGTAAAAAATCTTACCTGCTCAGTTTCACCGCCCTTTTTTCTAAAAAGGGCTATAAACTGGCGTTTGGTATAAACCAGATCTTTCATAACAATAACAAATACCACTTAACTGCCCCTGTCAATAGCACTTATCGTGCTCTCAAAGAAGATACAATGAAGTCTGCTGACAAAGTCCCATATTCAGCTACCGGACTATTTGAAAGAATGCTCACCCTAGCCGAAAATGCTACAGAATATGAAGTAACCGAAATGGAAACTGTTACCGCAGAGGTTGTAACTTACTTAGCTGACATACACAAGCATTTAAGCGGCATCAATAAAGCAGTTTATGATGTAGATATAGATAACTACATTAGTTCTAAGTCAGCAAATGATGTAGCAGAAAGCGAAGTTAAAGACATGGAGGAAGCAAGCCCATCCACTCCCAAACTGGAAGTACTTCGAATTACTTTAACTGACCATTCAATTTGTAACGCAAGAATACATGATGCAGTTAACGTATTTGCCGAACCATACACGAGTAGATTAGAAACAGAAGTCGAGAGATTTAGTAACCCCATAATCGATGTGATAGACGGAGATGCTATTAGCTTAGAGGTCGGTAGTGACAAAAAAGTGTTAGAAATTGACGTAATAGACAGCATACAAGCCGATCCAATGAGCCAAGTGTCAGGACACAGCACAAGCGTATTATCCAAGTCTACGAGAACTGATGAGATAAGTGATGGATTGACTGATAGCTTTATTGACACGCATATCATCGACAAAGAAGCAAGCGTTGACGGATTAGGTCGTAATAAGGCATTATTCTCTAACTTGGAAACAGCCGCTACAGATGTCATTACACCTACCTCAGAAGATAATATATGTTACTCGACTCAAGTCCAAGAAACATATGACGCACTAAGGAAAGATATTGAATATTATGGGGAAGTATCTTTGACCAATGAGGGACATAACTTTACTAGACACGCTTTAAAAGATGCTATTACAAATGATATCCTTACTGCCAACTCATTTTCAAAGATAGATGGTGACGTAGTCCATGGCACGAGTGGATATACACAACGAAATGATTACGTTGGATCAACTAGTTCCTTTATGGACGCATACAAGGCTATGGATGAACATGAACTAGTGGAGCGACTAATTGAGATAGAGTCCAAAAGAGATGTCGAAGTAGATAAATTCGGTATTAAGGCTGTGAAAGGATATACAGCAGTAGAAGCCACCGTACACCAAGAAGAGAAAGGAGAGTATTACCGAGATAGCGTTGGCGTAAACATACTAGAGGCAGCAAGCCATCCAAAGGGCACCTTTCAAGCTGTAGCAGATAAGGTTACCTTTTCTAGTCACAACGAAATGTATAATGCGATTGCGCTAGGAGATGCGAACGAAGTAAGTGATTATATCCTTGATGGAGTGGTAGACAAACACCATAAAGCCTTCAGGGAACACCCACATGACGCCATCAATCACCAAGCCGAACAAGCTGAATCACAGAAAATAGAGGACGTAACGATGCTAGGACATTCGGTAGCAGAGAGTGAATCTAGTTACGAGCTGAAAGTAGATGTCAAAGAGCTGGCAAGTCGCTCAACAGTTAGGGAAGTTATCATTAGTGATGTGGCAGTGGCTGAATCAAGCAAGAGCGAATACTTTGAAATAAATACACTAAAGTCAGGAAAGCAATTCAAATATATAGATGGAGTAGAAGATCGAGGCACATCTTCTGTATTAGGTACACATAACAATCTAGCTCAAGCTGATAGAAATGAATTTGCGTTTTATCGAGTAGGGCCTGATGCTGCAGTCAATGTGGGGATGAGCGAAGGATTTATTGACAATGTTAGCAGTGGGGAAACACACGCCATAAAAGAAGCAAATATGTCAACTAATCTAAATGAATACAGTGACAATAACAATAGACTATCTGAGGCGATTATTTCCATTACTGCAGATGGAGTAGATGACGCTAAATTTACAGCAGTAGAATTAATACGAGAGCAGATTATAAGACATCCAGACATTATACAAACAGTTAGGATTATGACGATCATGTATGGGGCTAGAGTAGCTGAGATTATAGAAGCTGGCATGGACAAGGTAATCAGCAATGGAGTCGTAGACAAGTCAGTCAGAGCAGATTCTTTGGAAAGCATCACACAAGCTGTAGTAGATAAGCTAAAAGAAGGAACAACTGGGAGTAATATTCAAGGAATATTAGACTACATCGAGCACGCTAAAAGTGAAAGAATTGCTAATTCTGATTACGTAAAGTTTGTTGGGGCTGAGTCCGTATTTCAAGAAGATTTTACAGGAAAAGTTGAACGAGGCACAGAGGCAAGGTTACCACAGAGCTATATTGAGGCAGACTGCGACCAACTACAGTCAGGACAGCACAATGGATTAGGAGAGGTAACGAGCGCAGAGGAACTAAGTAGAGCAATCATTGAAGCAAACACTAGACTCAGTATTGTATCAGATATCAACACAGCAACCCGTGAGAACAGTGCAGAATCGAACGAGCTAATGGCTATAGAGTTTGCAGACGTGAATCTAACAGAATACGGTGTTACTTTAAAGACAGAAAGCGGTCGTCTAGACAACATCGCAGTAGATACGCATAGTAGCACTGTGGACACAAGCTTATTAAGACACGGCAGTGGCGAGTCTACACTACAAGTGATTGAGGGCGGAAAACACGACAGTAACGCAGAAGCAGCCACTCAACACATTGAGGGCGGTACTACAAGTAAGAAAACAGAAGCAATTACTGTTGACGGTTACAGTGAAAGTAAGGCAATTGAGCATATTGGTGGTTTGGAAGTACACACAATCAATCAGTCAACCTACACCAGTTCACATGAGACTGTTATCATGACTGGTGAAACTACTTATAGTGGTAATGACAGATTAGCTACTTTATTCGAGCGTGAGTTAGCCTCAAGCGAAGTCAACGAGAATGCTAGTATCTATGAAATCAATTACGCTGACTCTGTAAACATCGAGGACGAAACAGTAATGGAAACGACTATTGGCGCTGACCCTATCTACACGACTGAACCAACAACCGTAGATGAAGTTTCTGAAAGCATTCGTAAAAAGCGTGTCATCTATACAGACATGAAAGAAGGCTCTGACGGAACTCGAGTTAAGAAGACAATAGAAACTAGTGTCAGTGGGCAAGACGATGCTACCCAACTAAGAAAGACAGTAGAAGTTACTCCTAATGATGGTGATGGGGCAACTAGAACAATTCGAACAGTCAACATTGAGCTAGAAGAAAGCTCAGACGGTGAACGTAAACGTAGAACGATAGACGTAGATACAGAACTAGGATCCACTGCAACAAATGAAACAATCCCTGTAGCACCTAAGCGCAAGATTTGGATTATTTTAGGTAAGCTTGCTACATGGAGCAAATGGAACTGGAAGAAGACTAGGTAGGTGAGGCATTTGGGCATTTATAAAAAGTCTAGTGGCTTGATTTTTGATGATACTTTTAGTGGCGGGGGTATACACCCTCGTTACGAAATATCTCCCAGTAATTCCTGCCATCTGGATGAAGGCAATGGACGACTGAATATTCCACATACTGAGATAGAAACATCTATTTTATTTGATATACCTAAAGAGGAGAACACTCTATTGTTGGAGGTAACTGCCGACTACATACCTACTGAGTTTGGTGATGAGGGGGGTATTCTTGTTTGGCAGGATGCCTGCCACAGATTAGAGTTCCTTGAAAGCCTAGATACCACAACCAGAGAATTTAGTAAATGGAGGGCTTATAAGAAAGGGAACAGATGGACGTTCTATGCTGACAAAGGAAGTGGTTGGGAGTTATTTGATTCTGATGTTATGGTAGCTGAGAAGCTAGGTATTGTTTTAAAGAACGCAGATAATGATAACGATGTACCCATTGACCTAGGTAGGGTGGTGTTGTGCAGGAGCGGCAATATTACTATAGGTAATCTATCAACAGGACACACAGCGTATCTATGTGACCCTGACGGAAATTCTATAGCCTCTGCTAAAGTAGAGAGTGGTTGGACGGGGGTAGAGATAGGACTACCAACCATACCGTACAGAGGAACTGTAAAGGTGTACGACCAGGACGGAAATTTACTATCTAGTCTAGAAGACTTTGATATATACGGCGGAGACTTATTCCTATATGGTTCGGACCTCAAGGTAATGTGGAAGGGGGCAGAACTCAACGTCAAAGGTGAGACATGCCTAGGAACAATGTACGACGATCAGATACTAGTGCAAATGGAGCTGCTAAATCCCTCAGAAGAAGTACCAGCAGATGACTGTACCTTAGGTATTCTACAATATAAGGATAAGTTCGGATATCAATGGGCTGATTTATGTTATGAAGATGAAGGTAGCCCTACTCTAGATTTTAAAGTGAAGCTAAATATGGGCAGACTTGACCCTCTAAAAAGCAAGAAATTCTGGATGAAGGTAGGAAGAAAATCAGAGCATTTTGATATAAAGCCAATGAACTTTCTACTAGATGTGAACCACAAATAGGAGGGAGATTACAGATGGCCCAGGGAACAAAAATGATTCTCAAACGTTATGGTAACGAAGTAATGTACTGGAATGAACAAGAGATCATTGTTGATAGTGATTACTTAGACAGAGGTCATGGATTGAATGTCCACCTTGATTATGAGTACAGACGTGACACTAAACAGCTAGATGTTTTCTTTAATGGACATAGATTATCTGAAGGGATTGGCTATGAGGAAGTAGATCCTTCCACTATCAGGCTAAAGCTAGGAAATTATCAAGAAGGTCACCCTTCAGAAGGACAGCCAATACAGTTGGCTATAGGTGATGAAATATTCATTCGTGTCTGGAAACCCGAATATTCACGATGTGGAGGAGAGGTTGCAGGTCTTCGCTTAGAGCTTCTGGAAAAGGAAGTGTGGAAGGCAAGGCAATATAAGGACACAGACACACCTCACCCAACCTTGGATGATAGATTGGACGATATAGAACGGCGCATGGAGACTAAGACGATGATAATCGTAATGAATCGAGTAACAACTGGACTGTTTAAGTTAGATATGAGATTCCCATATGATGGAATTATTTCGGAAGTCTATGCATCATGTGCCAAGGCGGGTACTGAAAGGACAGTATTGCAGGTAGCTAAATGCTCCCAAGCCTCCTACGATGCTGCGCAGGAGTGGACAAACATATTCAAGAACGACTTGGTATTTGACGCAAATAGTAGCTCGACTAAAACATCCTCAAGCCCATACTCCCTAAAAGATCCTAACGTAGAGAAGGGCGACCATTTTAGAGTTAATGTGGTAGAACTAGGTAAAGGAATAGAAGGCGTTGTCCTAGAGGTAGTGATTAATCTTATCTAGTAATCAATTACCTCACATTTTCTTGCACGTACAGCAAAAAAAGACTAAGAGCCGTCTGGCTACCTAAGAGATAGGTAATCAGGCGGCTTTTTTATGACTACATCCTAAATGTTATGTAGTTACTTTCTTTTCTTATATTGTATGTAGCTAGCTATTACGTAAGTTAGCTAATATCTTTTTCATACAAGGAGGCAATTCAATATGCCAGCACCGCAAGTATCATGGTTTTCAGAAGACAATACAACACAAGTAAATAAATGGGATATTGGCACAGTCGATGCAGGTGACTTGTCCGCGGAGTTTTCCGTTTTGATTTGGAATAACCGTGGAGGTCAAACAGCATTGTCCGATATGACAAACTGCTCAATCACTACAAAGGATAGTGGTGGCGGTAACGGTGGTGACGCCCAAAGTATCACAAACGAGCTAGTGTTTGGTAAGTGGATTGAGACACAAGTGTCATCACTAGGAGAAACGGGACCTACGTGGACAGCTATCGGTGGAACTACAACAAAGGAAATTAGAGGACATGCTGCTGGAACTCCAGCTAAGACAATCAAAGGTTCTGCAAATGATGGTAATCACAAGACAACAGCATCACAAGGTAACTACTGTGCCTTGAAGCTACGTGCAAACGTACCTCCTGAAGCTACGGCGGGATTGATCAACTTTCTAACTCGTGTTTCCTATCAGTACGTATAATACGATCTAAAGAAGACGATAGGGGAGAAGTAACAGTGAGAAGTTTTTTCGGAACAACAAATGCAATGTCTCCCACTAGTCAAGACTTTGTATGGGTGAGTGAGTACTACGACGGCACTCACCTAGCAGAGTTTGATTTTGAGACTAAGGAAGAGAATAGCTTTTATGATATTAAAGTAGATCAGTTGAATAGGTTTGGTATTGTAGGTAATGGATCAAAAATATTCTTTGAATCAAATGGACTATTTAATGTCAAAGGTAAAGGCTACTCTTTAAGTTATGTTGTAGATGGTGTTGAGTATCAACTAACAGGAGACCTAGAGAAAATCAATGACATCATCACATTTAAAGATGCAGAAGCCACAGGAAACTTACTTGGCGGCGGAAAGATCACAACAAGCATCGAACAATTCAGCGTAGGATATGCTGTTGTAAAGACAGTGGATGATGTTACGTTTACGTTAAGAGTGCTAGTAAAGGTACCTAATAACGGACAGATGTACTTTAACATTGCGATGATGGCTAATAAAAACTTACATGGAAAATTAGTTCTTATGCGAGCGAATGATAGAAAAGAATTTGAGATAGATGCTCCTTTAAAGAAAGGGATTATGGGAGAAATTAATCATTTAATTACCCATTAAGAGGGGGAGTAAAGTTGGCAGTAACTCCATTGAATTTTCATGGGCTGGTATTTTTAGATAACGCTGGTTCGGTAAGAGACCAGAGAAATCATACATTTATAGCACAAAGTCTAACAAAAGTTGCGACTACTCCGTTCCCTACTAAGCCACTTATTTATGCGGGAGCGAACGGTTTCGGTAGGTTTGTTAGTAGGTTTAATAGAAACCACGATGGGACTATTGGTGAATACATATCTGGTAACGCTTGGGCTGAGGGTACCAGCAATGTGAAAGACGTACAACCAAATCCAAAGGATTCCCCTACAGCATCAAGAGTCACAGGAGGTTTTGCGTTTTACACAGCAAGTGATAGGAACACAGAGTATTTAGTTGGGTGGAGTAGATCAAAACAAGTATTATATCGATGGGATATAACAGGAGAGTATCCTCCAATGGCAACAAAAGAGGTTGAATTTAAAGTAGCACCCACTAAAGGCGGTGATTATAACCGTGGATGTTGGGATGGGGATGAAACTTTATATTTCTACAGCAGTGTCGATGATTTTATCTATTCGTGGAACGTAACAACACCTACAACATCTATGGTAAAAATTGTGAAACTAGACATCACAGAAGATGTAAGAAACAAGCTTAAAGACTCATATGTAGGTACAGGCATGCTAATTAAAAATGGTGTCGTATACATGCCTTCGAGCGCATCTCCAACTAAACCGGTTGATGAGGCACTGTTTGCATATGATTTCGATTCAGGTAAATATCTAGGTTCGTTACTTACCTCTGAATTAAGATCGCATGGATTAAATGTATTTGATCAAGATTATGGTTGTTTACAATTAAACCCTAGAAGTGACATTGCTTTTTTAATGAGTACGATTACTAATAGTTCAATGATAATTCAATATAAAACTGTATTTCTTACATTGATAGGCGACGTAGACATTAACGATAATATTCACAACCAAAATGTCAATCTTACTATTAAATTTATAAAGCAAGAAGACGTTGACGGTCTCGGAGATCAAGCTAAATTTCGAATTTTGGTTAATGGGGTAAAAGTGTATCCAGCAGACTCAGATTTTACTGATATTCAGCCAACACCGTATACCGCAACTGTTAATGGGGTATCTAACTTGTATTTCAATAAGGTGGGTAGAAATGAGGTAATAATTGAAGCAGATAACAACCAAGGTGTAACAGTAAGTAAGAACGTATACGTTAATGTGGTAAACACCGACCCTGTCATAACTCAGTCAGAAGCTAATCCAAGCACTACTCACTCCGATTTAGTGTGGGTGGAGGCCACTGCAGAAACTGAAGCAGGCGACTACATGAGCTATAGGTTCACTATAAACGAAAAAGTATACGCTGACTGGTCAGATGCCATATACACAACTCCGCTGCATATTAGATTTATGCTTAGACCAAGTGATCTTAAAATCGGTAACAATAGTATCAAGATAGAAGTAAAAGACAATTTCAAAGACAACACAAACGTATCGGAAAGTACACTCACTGTTGTGAAAACAAATACGAAACCAAACGTCGAGGTAAGTGTCAAAGGACAAACCGTATTCGTTAGTGCGACAGATAACGATAACGATAAGGTGAGATTTAACGTATCAATTAATGGCAATAGCTTTTTACCTTCTAGTGGTATGTCCCCATACTACGAAGTTCCTTTTGAGACTTCTGTAGATATTCCAAAACAAATGATTAAACATGGTCAGGAAAACACAGTATCAGTCTCTGTCCAGGACATAGCGGGAGATATTGTAACGCAAGAAGTATCATCATCAATCGAAATGTCAGGACTCATGTTTAGGGATAAAAATGGTAGCTATTACACAACAGATACTGGCGAGTTATTAAAATACCTAGATGTTGGAAGCTTAAAATCAGGCGAAACATCTCCGGCCTATCAGGTTTGGATCGAAAATACAACAGGGTACGTTATGCACGGAGTAGTAGTTAAAGCCATTCAAGGAGACCTAGACTCTATTACAGAAAAGATCGAACTGAGTAAAGAGATTAGTCCTTTTACTTCAGTAGAATATGTTTCTTTTACGGAGCCGCTACAGCCAAACGAAGCACAGTCATTCTTTTTTAGGATTGTATGCAATGAGGATGCGGCTGGTGGAGGAATATTTAAATTAAAAGTATACGGGAAGCCATCACTTACCTAGTAATAAACAAGCCTGAGCATGCCTTGACGTCTCAGGTTTTATTATCCTTATTAGAAAGGAATGTTCAAAGTGGCAAAGCTAACGAAAGTATTTAAATTTACCAATTGTGGGGCAACTGGCAGGAATGGAGCCAATCAAACACAAGTTGATCAAAAATATAGCGGGACTACCTTAGACAAGGCAGTAACATCAGTAAATGGGGTACAGCGGTGGACAGTCCCCCTGGATGGGGAATACATAATCGAAGCCTTAGGGGCACAAGGAGGGCAAGGTAATCCTTCTGCCAACCCACCAGGCTGGATCGGTGGGAAAGGCGCTAGAATGAAAGGCAAATTTAAATTAAAGAAAGGTACAGTACTATATGTAGTTGTCGGCCAAATGGGGCAGACAGGTTTTGGTGATTATAATTCTGGTTGCGCTGGAGCAGGAGGGGGTGGCACCCTTGTATACCACGGTGACATCGGTGGGAACGGACTTCTAATTGCAGCAGGAGGAGGTGGAGGAGGTGGAGGTGGCGTCCACGGTAACGGTTCCCGTGTACATGGTACGGTCAACAAAGATGGTAACATGGGTGGGAATGGCACTAACGATGCCCCTCAATATTCAGGCAATGGCGGAAGCAACGGCATGGGCGGTAGCTCTGTTGAATTAATAGAAAATATGCCCTACCAAGGTGGAGGAGGAGCTGGATGGAAGGGAATGGGAAAGAGTGGAAGCAGTTCCCCTACTAATGGAGGAAATTGGTGGGACGGTGGTAAGTTTCAATCTGCCGAAGGAGGTTTTGGTGGAGGTGGAGGAACAGGAGATACACGTAATAACTACTCTTACGGAGCAGGCGGAGGTGGTGGGTATTCAGGTGGAGGCGGCGCTTATTACACCACAGGTAATGGTGGAGGCGGTGGTTCTTATAATGCCGGAACAGAGCAAGAAGAAACAACAGGAATAAATGAAGGTCATGGCGTGGTGATTATTTCTTTTAGTGCAAATGAAGAAGATATACCTGAAGGATTCAAAATGGATTTTTTAAATACTGGTACTGGTATAACAGGTAATCTGCAAAAGTTTATTGTACCTAGGGGAGGAATCTATAAAATAAGTGCGTCCGGAGCTAGAGGCGGTAATGTAGGAGGTAACTTAGGAGGAAAGGGAGCATTCGTATCTGGAGAATTTAATTTAGATGAAGGAGACACAATCCATCTATTAGTAGGTCATATGGGACTAGATAAACCCTTTAGCGACTACGGGGGTGGAGGCGGAGGTGGCTCATTCGCTGTTAAGCAAGACAATGACTCTAGCTATATTTTTAAGCCGCTAAATGTAGGCATAACACCGCTAGTAATTGCTGGAGGTGGTGGTGGTGCTGGAGACAACGGAGGTAACTTTAGTGGAGGTGCAGGTAACGGGGAAACCACAGGTAATGGAGAAGGTGGTACAGGATTACAGAGTAATCGTAATAGTGGTGGTGCTGGATTTATTGGTGACGCCAAACCATCTGCTGCAAAGCCCCCAATTAGCTTCCTTAATGGAGGAACAGGGGGGACCGAGGAACCTATTGGGGAGGCTTTGGTGGAGGTGGTCTACCTTACGATGCAGGAGGAGGAGGAGGAGGCTACACTGGAGGTAACGGTGGAGAAGGTGTCAAGGGTGGTTTTGGTGGATCATCTTACAATACAGGTCTTAATCAGATAAGGCAATCAGGAGTCAATAACGGGCACGGAAAGATAGAAATTACATTTATCAAACCAACACCTCTAATAATCACAGCGGTAATTGAACCAACAACAGTACATGCAGAAAATGTGAAATTAGATTTCACTATAGATGATCCCAATGATTTGTCAGTGAATTATAAAATATTTATAAATGATATGCAGAAGGAACCGTCCAATGGGTTTACTGATCCAGTAAGACCTCCATTTCGTGTATCTTTTATTATCAGTAACTTAGATTTAATTACAGGAAATAACATCATTACCGTAGTGGCAAGTAACACGGAAGGAGTAGAAACTACTAAGAAATTTGAAGTAGTTAAACAGAACAGCAGCCCATTAATTACTGATGGAGTTATTGAAGGTAGCTATCTAAGGGCTAAGATAACTGATGAGGACAACGACAAGATCAGGTACAGAATAGTAGTTAATGAACTACAGTTATTTCCGCACAGAGGGTTTAGCAAACTAATCCAAACACCAGTCAGTATTGAATATGGAATTCCTAAAAACCTTATAAAACTAAATCAGTCAAATACAGTATTGATAGAGGCACTGGATTCAGTTGGTACTTTAAGCTTGAAAGAATTTACCGCCACTATGGGCTATACCGGAATGATGTTTACAACAAGAGATGGAGAATTTTATTCCACTGATTTAGGTGAGGTACTGAAGTATCTGGATATGGGGAGGGTGCTGGCAGGAAGCGAACCTGTAATCTATGAGGTGTTTTTGAAGAACACAACAGGAATACCAATGAAGAAACCTAAGTTATGGGTAGATCAAAAGGACTTGAACCCTGTATCAGAAAAAATAGAGTTGAGCAAAACAAAAGAACCATTTGAACCTACTGAAAAAATTAACTTTGGGCAAGATTATGAGATGGCACATAATCAGTCAGTGCCTTTCTACGTTAGAGTGAAGACTACAGAGGACGCGGTTGGTGGAGGGAAATTTGATATATGGGTATCAGCAGATCCACTATAAGGGAGGCTTAGAATTTGGCTAACGGTTATTTTACAATTTACGTGGCTCAGAACGATACAAATGTAACTGTCTTAGGGGATAATCGCTATGGACAACTAGCGATGGGAGTCAATGCAGGTACCAACAATTCTAACACATCTCCAACCCGTATAGTCAATAATACCTTGCTAAACATAGTAAAAGTAGTGTCGGGTGGGAGCCATTCTTTGTTTCTGACTGCGGATGGTAAGTTATATTCAGCAGGACTTAACTATGTTGGTCAATTAGGTGTCCCCGATAACTTTGGGACCAGTAACTATAACTACTACCCTAAATTTGTGATGGACGATGTGGTAGAAATAGAAGCAGGGTCTGTTACTTCATTTGTAATCAAAAGTAATGGAGATCTATATGGTTTTGGGTATGGCAGTCTGCTTGGAATAGGTGCGACTGAACATACATATACACCTAAGAAGTTGGCAGAAGGGGTAAAAGCGGTATCGGCAACTAATAACAATACCATGTTAATAAAGGGAAATGGAGATTTATACGGTTGCGGAAGCAATGTTTATGGGAACCTAGCATTAGGTCACTCAAAGGAGATTTTAACTTGGACTCTAATAACTACTGAAGTCAAGCAAGCAAGTCTCTCTGTTTCCAATTCATACATTGTAAAAAAGAACGGTAAGGCTTATGCTTGTGGACTCAATACCAAAGGTCAAATGGGCAACACTGATGGTGTAGGTAGTACCAATATAAAATTTGAAAGATTTGTATATGTTACTGACAACGTTATGAGTGTATTTACAGTTGGCAGTACTGGATATTTTCACAAGAATGACTTTAAACTATTGGGATGCGGAGACTCTTATTTTGGGCAATTAGGTGGAGGCAGAACCAACGACATATACTCTTCATTAGTTGAGGTCGGTGAAGCTAAATTAGTAGGAGGGGGAGAGAGTCACTTACTTATAAAATCTGATTCTGATGGTTCATTGTATGGGGTAGGTTATAGCAAATATGGGGCGTTAACTACAATTAATTCAGTCAATCCGAATTTCATTAATGTAACAAAAAACGTTGACACTAAAGTCAAAACGATAATAAACTGTGTCTCGAAATTAATAGATTTTTCTGAAATAACTATGAGTAATCAGCTAAGAAAAGGACCGTTTAAATTAGCTGCTAAAGTCGACCATCTTGAAGGTCTTAAAATGCAGTATAAGGTGTTGCTCAATGGCGTCCAGAAATATCCCGAGACGGGGTGGACATCATTAGAAAACAACCCATTAAGTATAAAGGAGACTATGCCTGCTTCCTATTTTAATCAAGGTGAGAATATGGTTACCCTAGTCGTTAGAGACTCTGAAGGCTATGCTGTATTGCACCCAGAAAATGTAACTCTAGTAAATGAGAATCCAGAAGTAATTAATCCTCAACTATCTGCTATAGAGATTCATGCTGAAGAGGTTGCATTTAACGCTACAATAATAGATGCAGATGGTGATAAGGTTAGGTATAAAGTATCTTTGAATGGTGAACAAATTCCTCCATATAGTGGGTTTAGTCAATTTATTAAATCACCAACCAATTTATCAGTAACATTTAACAATTCCATTCTTGTTATAGGAAAAAATACGATTAGAGTAGATGTTGAGGATGAAGTTGGAGGAATAGGTACTTATACTACAGAAGTAACTAAATTAAACAATAATCCAGTTATTACAGGTACAATAAAAGGCTCCTGCCTATCTGCAAAGATAACAGATGAAGACGGAGACCGAATAAGATATAAAATGACTTTGAACAACAAGCAAGTACTTCCAGTTAATGGCTACACAAAACTAATGAACACACCTGTAGTTCTAAATCAATCATTCCACAGAACTCTAATAAATGTTGGAGATGAGAATGTACTAAAAATAGAGGCTATGGACGAGGTTGGTGGAACATTCTCAAAAGACATCAGATTTACAGGAATTCATTCTGGTCTACTATTCTGTGATGCCGAAGAGACATTGTATACAACAGAGATAGGCGAACTACTGAAGTTCCTTGACTTTGGAGATGTAATATCAGGACAAACAACGCCAGCAGAAAGAGTGTGGGTAAAGAATACATTAGGATTTCCAGTAAATGATTTAACTATAACCGTAAATCAAGGAGACTTAGATGGAGTCACTACTAAAGTAGAAATAAGTAGATTTGACTCACCTTTTGTTAGTGAGAATAGTTTAGTATTTTCAGGACTCACGGAACATGACGAAAAAGTTAACTTCTATGTAAGAGTAGATACGGCAAAAAAATCTAACTCTAGCGGAGTATTTGACATTATAGTTGAAGCCGACCCAGTGATCGAATAGTAGCTAACTCCCCTATAATATATAGGGGATATTTTTTTGGAAATCTAAGAATGGGGGGTGGGAATTTTGCCAAATAGCACAGAAGACACAGACTACAGTCAAAGTCATCTAGGGTCGGTAATCAAAATTAGTAGTGCTTTAAAAATGAGTGTCAAGGTAGACATAATAGGTGAAAAATCTAGCTATATTGTTAGTAGTATATTTGTTACTGCATCTGGAACCAATACACTATTATCGGCAATCAGTATATCAGAAGAGAATTTTCTTTTTGGTAAGGTAGAAGTAGCTGGAGTATTTATTTACGATGTAAACGGAACACTTTATGTAGGTTCACCTAGAGACACGCTTAATGCTGCGATAGCAATCAGAAACAAGAATAAAATGCAATCAGAAATAGATATCGTCGGAGCAAAAAATTCCGAAATAGATGGTGGAATTTTCGTTTCAGTCCCTAGTGACATTTATTCCAGCATAGGCATAATCAACAAGAATAAAATGACCTCTGAAATAGCTATTAATGGGGTATATCGTAGTAACCTGCAAGGTAGCCTGACAATCCCTGCTACCAACAATATAGAGTCCTCAATACTAGTTCGTTGTGGAAATAAAATGTTCGGTACTTCAAAAGTTATACCGACAGACGACAGTGATTTAGAAGGCACTATCGGGATAATTCTGAATCGAGAAATCCCTGCTACCGTTCTAATCAAAAGAAGTAACAAACTGTACGGAATCATGGATATAACTGAGCAACCTAACCAAAGCACTGAATTAACCCCAGTACGTGATGCTTTCCTTAGCGAAAAGGTTCCTTTACTAAACTATGGCGGGGAGCAAACCCTAGTTGTAGGTTTAGGTACCGCAAGATACAGAACAATTCTAGGTTTTAATTCATCCGCTATACCAGAAGACCATGAGGTTGAGTCTGCAGTCCTTAGATTGTACATCACAGAGGGAAGAGAACCGAACAGAAAACTTGGACTCTATGCTACATCCAATGACTGGACAGAGTACGGCGTCACGTGGATTAACCAACCAGATAAACGAGAGCTCATTACGGACGTTCACGCTATTCATGCAGGTAGTATTACTTTTGATATAACAGAATGGCTTAAGCAACAGAGAAAGTCAAGTAAGACAAATTATAGCTTTTACGTCGTAGCAGAAAATGAGACTGAGCAAATATATTACTCGTTCTTCTCCAGAGAATCAAATCAAAAACCAGCATTAAAAATACTGCACCATTCTCTGACAATACCTAGCACGTCTAGAGCAAACATTGACGGTAGCATTGAAGTAAATAGTCTTCTTACACCAAAGGATATACCTTCTACGATCAAAGTACTTCCTCCACTGGATACATTGTCTACAGAAGAAGCAGGAATATCCTTACATGCTTGGGATACGAATGCAGAAGATGGAGACAAGGTTAATGTATACTTGCAGACGCCTAACGGTAACGGTAGACTCATCAAACAGAACTGGAGCCTTAAATCTTCTGGAAATTCTACTAACTCTGACTTCCTAGATATTGAGCTAGATGAGGGACTAAACGTTATCATTTATGAGGGCGTATCTCCAGGAACTTCAGGTGATTTGACAAGTAACATAAAACTACTGACATACGGAACCAGAGATAAAGCTGGTAGTTTCCCTAATATGCTTTCCATAAATAAGCAAGGTAAGTGGGAATCTCTCAAATCAAATGAGTTTCAAGCAACGATTAAACGTGCTGCTCAGGCTCTAGATGGTCTGGAGTACATAGATCCTAAGCCAGTTATCACTTGGAGAGTAATCAGAAGACCGATATCAGACATAGGCGGTAGTGTTTTAGTAGAGAGAAGAAAGTTCTTAGAATCAAGAATCATTGTAAGCCGTCCAAATTTGGCAGGTGATGTCCATGTAAGACAAAGCACAGACAATGACCTTCATTCATCATTGGTGGCTTCACAGAGAGATTTTGATGACTTTGGCGGGTCTATCCTTATAGGTCAGCCTAACCTACCTTCCTCCATTAGAGTAAAAGGCCGTTCTGATATTGATGGGGGTATTAAGGTAACGTATCCAATAACCTATGAGGTACCTTCTAGTCTGTTTGTTTCAAAAGGAGTAATTGTATCCTCTATTTTCGTAACCATTGCAGGTAAGTCGGACATGGCTTCGACACTTCGTACACAAAGACCAATCATCAAAAAAGATGTTCCGGCTAAGTTGTTCGTTAACAGGAAGTCGTTGCCTTCAAGAGTAACAATCAGGGCTGTCGGTAATGATGATAGCAGGGGTAGTATTTCAATCCTGTCTTCGATACAAAAAGAAGATCTTCCTGTAATACTTAGCGTAACAAGGAACAATGTCAAGTCCAGCTTGGAAGTACTTTCTCACGACGATGTAAACTCTTTCCTTATTGTCAGACCGTACCACCACTCCATTTTAGATAGTAGTTTGGGAGTATCTAGAGGTAACCTGCCGTCTACAATTGATGTGTTTCAGCCACGTACACGAGTAAGCAATTCCATTAAAAGTACGATTGACGTTTGGCACAAGGACACAATAGAAAGTTCTCTCAGAGTAGTGTCTGGAAATTTGGCTGGCCAAATAGGTGTAATGGGATACGGTGACCACGAGATACCAAGTAATCTGACAGTACGTATAAGATTCAAGGACGATATTGAGACCGTAATTGATGTAGCCACAGTAAGGAGCTACTTGAAATCCAAACTAGCCGTTGCCAAGCAGAACGAGATGCTAGGCAGAGTGGATAACATTGTACGAATGGGTAAAGGAGACTTACCGTCCACCTTGCACCCTACAATTTGTAATACAGTCGCTTCTACACTAGGTGTAAGAAATAGAAACCACATGGAAGGTAACGTAGTTATTGGTTTCTTGAGGGAAAGTGACCTACTTTCTACTTTAGATATAGCTCCGACATCGACCATTCCATGTAATATAGTAGTGAGAAGAGATGGCAGTTCGGATAAGGCTTCTAAGATTATTATTCGCTCAAAGAAAAACCATGACCTACCTTCCAGCATTAGTGTATTTTCTGCAAGCGAAGTTCCTTCCAGCATTAGTGTCAAGAAGACAGTAAACAACAACCTACTGTCCTCAATTGATGTGAAGAGGCACACTAGCTTACCTTGTTCTATTCTAATAAAGGCTAAAGCAACTAAGAACTTATCTGCAATGATTATCATTAAGCAGGTAGGCAATAGAGACCTAATCTCTCTACTCAATGTTGTTATTAGAGCTAATGATGAAATTGGCGGCTCCATCCTAGTCGGTAAGGCAAGTAACATAGAGGCAACTATTGCTGTTAAACGTACAGACAGTAGTGACTTACCTGCGAAGGTTGAAGTATGGCACTCCAGTAAAATACCTTGTGAGATAGAAGTAAACGTTAAAAATGAAGTACCTTGTTCTATAGACATAGTAACAGACTACGGATATTACTATATAATGTAAAGAAAAGTCCCTACTTTTTGGTGAGGGCACTGAAAAAGTCCACTTAACAAAAAAAAGGTATAATCCCTCATTTTTCGAGGTGATTGTACCTTTTTTCTGTATAATAAAAGTATCAATTTATGTGGGTGGGTACGATGATTCAAAAACAACAATCAATGATCCTCAGTCCATTTATAGCTATATATGATGTAGTCGTTCCGAAGGATAATTTGTTACGAAAAATCAACGAACTTATGGACTTCTCTTTTGTGTATGACGAGCTTAAGGATAAATACTGCCTAGATAATGGTCGTAAAGCTATTGATCCTATTCGTATGTTTAAATATTTATTGTTGAAGTCTATTTATGATTTGTCTGATGTAGATTTGGTTGAACGTTCGAAATATGACATGTCATTTAAGTATTTTCTCCATATGGTACCAGAGGAGAAAGTGATAGAAGCGAGTTCTTTAACCAAATTTCGAAAGCTACGTTTAAAAGACATTAACCTTCTAGATATGCTTATTAATAAAACAGTTCAAATCGCTATTGAAAAGGGGATTATCAAAAGTAAAGCTATTATTGTTGATGCTACTCATACGAAAGCTCGCTATAATCAAAAATCTCCGAAGGAGATCCTCACGGATCGATCAAAGAAATTAAGAAAAGCCGTCTACACAATAGATGAAAATATGAAGCAGAAGTTCCCTGCTAAAACAACATCCAATGTATTAGAGGATGAAATAGACTACTGTCAAAAGCTCATTGACGTAATCGAAAAAGAAGGCAATATCTCCGAGTATCCAAAAGTAAAAGAACAGTTAAATCTACTGAAAGAAACTGTCACTGATGACCTCGAACAGTTGCAAATCTCAGAAGATCCTGATGCAAAACTTGGTCATAAAAGTGCAGATTTCTCGTTTTTTGGCTACAAAACACACTTGGCAATGAGTGAAGAAAGGATAATCACAGCCGCAACAATTACTTCTGGAGAAAAAAGTGATGGAAAGCAATTACAAACGTTGATTGAGAAAAGTATAGAAGCTGGCATGGAGATTGAAACAGTTATCGGTGATACAGCTTATTCGGAAAAAGATAATATTATTTACAGTAAAAAGAATGAAATCAAACTAGTTTCTAAATTAAACCCTCTCGTTACGCAAGGGAATCGTAAAAAGGAAGATGAATTTGAATTTAATAAGGATGCCGGGATGTATGTGTGTAAAGCAGGACATATGGCAGTCCGTAAAGCTCGACAAGGGAAAAAAGGTGTAGGGAAAAATCAAACGGATACGTATTACTTTGATATTGAGAAATGCAAGCAATGTCCATTGAAAGAGGATTGTTATAAAGACGGAGCAAAAAGCAAAAGTTACTCAGTGAGTATTAAATCCAGTGAACATACTGAACAGGCAAAATTCCAAGAGAGTGAGTACTTTAAAGAAAAATCAAAGGAAAGATATAAAATTGAAGCGAAAAACAGTGAGCTAAAACACAGACACGGGTATGATGTGGCATCATCTTCGGGTCTTATTGGCATGGAGTTACAAGGGGCAATGGCTATATTCACTGTAAACTTAAAAAGAATATTGAAATTAATGGATTAAAAACAAAATAATAAACCGATGAAAATGGTAAAAAGACGACTCTTGCATTCAAGAAATGAATTTGAGCCGTCTTTTTTTTGATGAAGCTATATAATTCCTTCGGAAAATCGTAAGATTTTCAGTGCCCTCCTTTTTGGTAGGGGCTATTTTTATTGTCAATCTTACTTCTTAAAGTTACATGGTAACTTTGATAAACCAATTAAAGCGACTAGCCCCAACTCAAGCATCATAAGGCATTTTTGAATTTGAAGTCCAATAAATTCCGAACGAATCAAATGTTGTAAAAATTATGAAAATTATATAATTAGTTATGAATATTCTATATTTCGACACAATTTAGCAAAAAATAGGTATTAGGTAATATTACCAGTTTTGGATTTTTTGACGATACTATTAAATGGAAATATTATTCCAATTCCAACTAGATAAGGAGTCGATCAGAAGTTATGAATTATAAGTGGCTAAGTATGATGACGGCAAGTGCAGTATTACTCTCTAATGGGGCAGTATGGCAACCTACACCTGCCAATGCAGCAACAAACACAGTAAACAAATCAGTATTTTCGCTAAGTAAACAACCGCCTTTGCCTCAGTTCAAGACAGGTGCAGGTGTCCTTGGAGCCGAGGTAACTCCACTAGGAGATGAGGAGCTCCGTACTGAAACCTTTTCCCAACTAGAGGAAAAGAGCAAACGAGTCAAACGGCAAGCTCTACAACAAAATAGTACAGAACAACAGACGTACAGCATGTCTCACTTGAATAGACTTAGCAATGCAGAGTTAGTAGATGTTCTGCGTCGGGTGGAGTGGAAGGAAATTCCTGAATTATTCAAGTTTAACCCTGATACGGTTGAGTTTTACGCAGACCGTGAGCGGGTACAGGCCATTATAAATGCGCTCCAAGATAGCGGTAGCTCCTTTACAGATCATGATGCTCGTGGAATTTCGACATTTGTCGAAGTATTACGTTCTGGTTATTACCTTGGATACTACCACGATGAATTAAAGTACCTCGACCAGCCAGAGTATAAAGAAAAGGTACTGCCAGCTGTAAAAGCCATTATGGCAAACAAGTATTTTGCATGGGGAAGCAAGACACAACAGGAAGTAATCGGTGCTACGGGGAAACTGATTTCAAACACAACGGTAGATGTTGAAACGATTGATCGTATGACTGGAGTAGTCTCAGATTTTGTTGACCATTTTGACCAGTATGGAAAAGATCGAGACATGAGCAATTCGTTCTACTCTGTAATCCAAGGGATCGGGTACGTACTCATGTGGCAGGTGCGCGAACCAGAGGAGCAAAAAGAGTTCAAGGGTACGATTGATGAATACCTGGAACAGCTTTTCCGTATAGCGCACGAAGACAAAGCGTCCAGTGATCTTTCGTGGTTAGTAAGCAATGGTTTGTATTATACGGGTTCTTTAGGGCATTACCACAGCAACCCAGAGAAAGGCAATCAAATTCTCACTGATGCAATGAATTTGCATCCGAAGCTGAGTGAACTGTATTTTGTGGCAGCAGAGCAAATTTCTTATCAATATGACGGCAAAAACTACCACGGTGAGCAAATCGATTTGAAACGACTGAAAGAAGAGGGAAAACAGCAATACCTACCTAATCGGTATGAGTTTGATGGAGGCAACTTTGTCTTCCGTACAGGGGATCAACTGACTGAGGAACAACTACAACGCCTCTATTGGGCAGCTAAAGAGGTAAAAGCTCAGTTCCATCGTGTCGTAGGTAATGACCAAGAGCTGGAAAAAGGCAATCCTGATGATGTGTTAACTGTGGTCATTTACAATAATCCTGACGAATACCGAATGAATAAATCCTTATACGGTTACGAAACAGAAAATGGTGGGATTTACATTGAGGGAGATGGAACGTTCTTTACCTATGACAGAACCCCTGAGCAAAGCATTTATTCACTAGAAGAATTGTTCCGTCATGAGTTCACCCATTATCTACAAGCTCGATACGTGGTTCCAGGTATGTTCGGTCGAGGAGAGATGTATCAAAATGGACGATTGCCTTGGTTTGAAGAAGGTGGGGCAGAGTTTTTTGCCGGCGCTACCAGAACAGATGGCATTCATCCACGTAAATCTGTCGTTGGGAATATGAGATATGATGATCCATCTAGTCGTATGTCTGTGTCCGATACCTTACACGCTCAGTATGGCTCGTGGAATTTTTACAACTATGGATTCGCTATGCAGTATCATCTATTCCAAAACGATTTTCCAATGTTGGATAATATTCATAACGCTATTATGAAAAATGATGTAGCTCAATTTGATCGATATATCGAGCAGCTGAGTAAGGACAAGGTGGTAAATGACGACTATCAACAAACCATTGATGAACTGGTACAGAATTATGAAAATTGGGATGTACCACTTGTGTCAGATGATTACCTAAAGGTATTGGAACCGAAGCAGAAAGAAGATATTTATGCAGAAATTTCTGAAGCTACAGGTTTGCGTGACGTAGAGACTGTAGAGCATGAATCTGAATTTTTTACTACCTTTACCTTACACGGGACCTATGTCGGTGACAGGTCAGCAGGGGAAGAGCAAGATTGGAAAAAAATGAATCAGGTAACAGATGACTTCTTGAAGGAATTAGGTAAAAAATCTTGGAATGGATATCGGACTGTAACCGCTTATTTTGTAAATTATAAGGTAACGAAGGATGGAAGATTCTCCTATGATGTAGTGTTCCACGGCAAATTACCAGAAGGTAGCCATAGTGGGAACCTAGCGCCTGTCGTAGAAATGAATGGTCCGTATACGGGAATCGCGCGTGAATCAGTTCCGTTTAGTAGCAAAGGAACTCACGATAAAGACGGGAAGATTATGTCTTACCAATGGGATTTTGGCGATGGACAGACAAGCCAAGAAGAGAATCCAACTCACGTGTATGCTGAAGCTGGAACCTACGAGGTGAGCTTGCAGGTAACCGATGATTCAGGACAAAAAGTGACGAAAAAGACCACAGTAACTATTAGCCAAAAGGATAGCAAGCCGTCCGATAACGCTAATGATTCCTTTAAAAATGCTAGCAAGCTAGAAGCATTTGGTAAGCAATTAAAGGATGAGTTACGTCAAGGAGATCAAGCTGATGTATTCTATTTTGATGTAAAAAAACCAGGAAAAATAGATGTATCAGTAGAAGTGAAGGATGGAAAAGGAGTTGCATGGCTATTATTCCACGAGGATGATCTGAAAAATTACATTGCCTATCCAAATCAGGGCGAAGACGATCGTTTGATGGCGACCCATGAGGCAAAAGCAGGTCGATATTATCTTTATGTGTATCCAACAACGGAAGAGTCTGTTTCCTACAAGTATCAAGTAGATCTGGCTGGCAGCAAGGATTTTACAGAGAGTGAACCAAACGATCGATTTGAGGATGCAAATGGTCCGTTTCCACTAGGTGAACCTGTTAAAGGAATACTAGATGAGGACGATAATGCAGATGTGTACCGTTTTGAACTGAAAAAAGAGAGTGATTTAGAAATTATTCTGAAACATGCGAAAGGAGCAGGAATTAACTGGATGCTCTACCATGAGGATGATTTGAAGAATCCAGTCTCCTATCCGGAATCTATCGATAAAGATCGGATGAGTGCTACTTATACAGCTGATCCAGGTCTCTACTATCTGTACGTCTATAAATATAAAGAGGAAGTAATGCCGTATACGTTACAGGTAAACGAATAAGACAGTAAAAGCGGTAACAGAAGTAACAGTAGTCAGGAGCAATCATACCTTTTAACGTGCACCCCTTACAGTAAGCATTGGTATAACCCTTAGGGATATCCGATGGAGAGCTGTAGGGGGTGTTTGTGTTGAAAGGATCGGAAATATTCAAGCGACATAATCCTTGAATTCAAAAGAAGTGTTGATTTTCTTAATAAGAAATTAAACGTCAATTTAGAAAATATTTTTTATTATATAATACCTTGCAACGCGATGTAATATGAATTACTATGTATTTGCAAAGGAAAGGGGTTGAACCTATGAATAAAGAGATTCTTAAAGGGAGCATTGATCTGCTCATACTTTCCTTGATTTCACAGAAAGAGTATTACGGTTATGAACTAGGAAAGAAGATCAGAGAGAAAAGTGATGAAGTATATGAAATTGGGGAAGGTACCCTATACCCAGCTTTAAAACGGCTGGAAGCTCATAAAGCGATTGAATCCTATTGGGGAGAATCTCAAGAAGGAGCTCGCCGCAAATATTACCGGATTACAAATGAGGGGCGGAAGCTACTAGAGGAGAAGATGAAGGACTGGAACGAAATTCATCGCCTCGTTACGCTTTGTTATGAAGGAGGAGAGTAACCGATGACGTTGGAGAAATATGTAGACCAAATCGTCAAAAGGCTCCCTTGTTCTAAAAAAGAAAAGCGGGATATGAGAGATGAATTACTCGATCATCTCAGGATGTTGGCAGAAGAGTATCGAGAAGAAGGACACGATACTAAACAAGCGGAACAGATGGCCATGGATCGTTTTGGTAAAGAAGAGCAGATTTCCAAGCATATCTGTGAGGCAATGCCTGTTCTGGATCAATACTGGCGTAGATGGTTCATGGGTGGCTTATGTGGATACGGTTTTATCCTTATTTATCTATTTTTTCTAAGTCCAGATCGTTGGAGAAGACAAGAATTCATTGTTGCTTGGAAAAAGAGAATGATTGAATATGGGGTACCACAGTATACGAAGGTATTTCAGAACACAAAACCATTTAGCACCATTAGCGACTACATTGTTCATTACCAGAATTATTCTGCTACGACCATCTTTCTTAACTTATTTGGAAATATCCTGGTATTTATACCATTGGGATTTTTACTACCAATCCTATTTACTCGCTTTGCTAGTGTCAACCGCGTGTTCCTATTTTCTTTTATGACAAGCTTATTAGTTGAAATCTTTCAATATTTATTTATGCTTGGCAGTTTTGACGTGGATGATATCTTGTTAAATAGCATCGGTGCTTTATGTGGATTTGGATGTTACCGCTTGAGCTTGTTTTTGGTTTATCGGTATCGCAATAGATTGTTTGATGATCAATAACAATAGAAAAGATTCGGAGTGTATTGGTATGAAAAAACAAACCTATCTCATGTTCCCGCTCTTTGCATCCTTACTAGTAACGGGTTGTGGACCAGTCGCAAGTGGAAATGTGAGTGGAACAACCCCGCAAAGCATTCAGGCCATAGCAGCCTACAAATCATTTTCATTTGATGTTGATCCAGAAACATTTGAAGTATGGGTAATCAAGGATGGAGTGAAGGAACGGGTATCTGAGCCGATAGCTAAGCAGAAAGTAACTGACCTTACGAAAACAGCAGATGCAGTCTCATGGACGTATCCAGATCAGCATGTAAAGGTTGAGCTTACAAAAGGAAAGACCGATCTACATGTTACAATCATTTCTACAGCTCAGGATGCAAATCACTTTACATGGCCTACCGTTCAAGCTGATAGCTACATGGTACCGATCGGAGAAGGGAAGTACATTCCTAGTAAAGACAACAATTGGAAAAGCTTCCTAAAGGAAAAAGAATTGAGCTTTACACAGGACTTCTCCATGAGATTCTTTGCATCAAATAAACAAAAGTACACGATTATGTATGTGGCAGATCACATGTTTAATAGCGACATCAGCTTCATGGTAGAGCCACAGATTCGTTTTTCCTTTACACACTCATTCCCACGCATTCATTCAAAGAAAGAATATGGCTTCCGAATTTTCGTCACGGACAATGATCCGGTTAGTATAGCGAGTATTTACAAAAAGCAAATCAGCGACGAGGGCGGTAATGTCACTCTAGCTGAAAAAGCAAAAAGTAATTCTAACATCGAAAAATTATACGGGGCACCACATATATATTTATGGGACAAATCATTTATCAGCGATAGTAATATTAAGTGGCCACAGCTGAAAAATACAATGAAAGCTGATACATTTGCTTGGATTAAAAATTTAGCATCAACAAAGCTTGAAATGGGTAAGGAAGCTGTTGCAGAACTGGAAAAAGTACGTAATCAAGATTATGCAGATAAATATCAAAAACGTGTCATTACTCAGATGTTTAATGAGCTATTGAAGCTACGAGAGTTTTACAATCCGACTGTATTTAAAACACTGAATGACCCAGCGAAAGCATTCGTTGCAAAGGGAGTAAATCAGTTAAAAGAGCGGGACCTTTATGAATTGAACAAGCAATTACTAAAAAGTGTATTAGGACAAGCCGCAGATGAGGTAAACAAGTGGGCAGTTGACAAGAATAGTGATCTCCTCGCTGATATGCATAAAGCGGGCATACAAAAAGCGTGGATCGGTTTACCAGATTGGTCAAGCGCCTACATAAATCCTGACATGGTAAAAGAAGCAAACGAGTTGGGCTATTTGATTGGTCCATATGATTCCTATCACTCGATTCATGAGAAGGAAGACAAAGAGTGGCGCACGGCTTATTTCGCGGATAATCAAAATCTATATAACAACGCTACGATTACCAATCAGAATGGTAAGAAAATTGGTGGATTTCTACAACGTGGTCGTAAGCTGAATCCAACTTTATCCCTACCAAGTGTTGAGCAGCGTTTAAAAGAGATTATGAGTAACGAGGTTGTGTTTAATTCTTGGTTTATCGATTGTGATGCGACGGGTGAAATTTTTGATGATTATACACCTGGACATGAAACAACTCAAGAGCAGGATGTTAAGGCTAGAATGGATCGTATGGCGTACATTCGTGATCAGCACAAGATGGTTATTGGCTCAGAAGGAGGCAATGACCTCGCAAGTAAAACAATTGCTTATGCTCACGGAATTGAGACTCCTGTCATTGCATGGGGAGATAAGGACATGAATGACAAAACGAGCAAGTATTACATTGGGGCTTATTATTCTCCTGATGGTGGAGTGGCACCGCGACAAGGAAAAGCTGTTCCGATAAAGGAATTATATAAGCATATCTATCTCGACCCAGCTTATACGTTGCCTTTCTATAAACTAGTGTACAATAATTCAGTGATTACCACTCATCATTGGGAATGGGGTAGCCTCAAGGTACAAGACGAGGCACATAATCGCATGATGTACGAAATCTTGTACAATGTACCGCCTCTGTATCATCTAGATAAGAACAAGTGGGCAGAAGACAAAGCAGTTATCACCAAGCATCTGGCTGTATGGACGCCTTTCCATGAAAAGGCGGTCACACGCGAAATGACGGACTATAAGATTTTGTCCCAAGATCGCCAAGTACAAATGACAGCATATGGAGATGATCTGAAGGTTATTGCTAACTTCTCAAAGCAAGATTTCACATATGAAGGAAAATTCGTAAAAGCTAGTTCTCTGATTATCTTAGATGCAGATAAGGAGATTGTGTATCAGTAGATGAAAATGTAAGCAAATATGTAAATTAATCCTCTATTTGAACACAAAGCGTTATAATAAGAAAAGAGAGAGCGGATATGTACCCACTATCTCATTTAGCTATTATTCGTGAGGTGACTACATCCATGTTTCAAGCAGAGGGATATACAGGCAATAAACAGGAAAATTACGAGCTTCTGTTAAAACAACTAGATGCGCTATTAGATGGAGAGCCTAATGTGCTTGCTAATCTATGTAATGCAGCTGCTCTATTAAATCAGTTCCTTACAGAGGTAAATTGGGTAGGCTTCTATCTATATGACAAGGAACAATCGGTATTAACCCTTGGTCCATTCCAAGGTCTGCCGGCTTGCACACGTATTCCAACAGGTAAAGGTGTATGTGGAACAGCAGTATCTGAGCGACGTACGATGAGAGTGGCAGATGTACAGGCATTCCCTGGACATATCGCCTGCGATGCAGCATCTCGCTCTGAAGTAGTCATTCCGATCATCAAAGGGGAAGAAATTTATGGTGTACTAGATATAGATAGCCCGATTACCGATCGTTTTGACGAGGTAGATGAGAAGTATTTAGAAGAGTTTGTAGTACGTGTAACAAAGTATCTATAAGTATGGAACAAATAAAAGAATAGAATTAACTTGCAACCAGGCGTAACCACGAATAGAAGGTCGCCTGGTTTGTTTATTAGAATGAAATAGTAATAGATCGTGTATATAAGTAAGCTCGATTCTTGACAATACCCTTACTCTTATATATATTTTAATCAGTGAAATTTATATGTAGTAAAATAAGGTGGTAAGTTACTTTGGGAGATAAGCATTCCGTTGATCAAGATATTCATTCCATCATGATAGAAATGAGTCGCGTGCAACTAAAATCAAAAACTTTTGTTGATTCAATTACAAAAGATGATACTTTATCACAAAATCATGTCATGTTGCTGATCGATTTGAAACTATCCAATAGTATGAGAATCACCGAAATATCCGAAAGATTTCTCATTACAGCAGGTGCAGCTACATCCATGTGTGACAAATTAGAAGAACAGGAATTAGTTTGTAGGATTCGTACGAAAGAGGATCGTAGAGTGGTTTTGGTTGTTCTTACAGAAAAAGGTGAAGAGAAAATAAATCATATATTTAAAGGCTTTTCCAAGGACAAATTACGTGAAATTGCAAATGTATTTAAGCAAGTGAGCGAATTATTGTCAACAATTATTGACTAAATGTAATGATAATTAGAATGCATGTAAAATGAGCTATTCCTCTTGATGGAGTAGCTCATTTTTATTATCTTTTTTATTTTGTTGACAAAAAAATATAAATATATTAAATTGTAATCGTGAATTATTTTAGTTATTAAAATATACATAAACTAAAATTTTTATCGGATGAAGGGTAATAAACTTAATCAAAAATACGGAGCATAGTAAGAACTAGTTCATTTAAGAGATGGTCAAGACGAGACTTATTATGCCCAATGTAGAAGATAGGGGAAAATATATGATGCAAAATAAGTACATTCAGTTTATTTGCAGAGGGGCTGTCGGTTTGTTTGCGATGCCTGTGCTTAGTGTATTCTCGATCGGGATGTGTATATGCTCCTTTATCTCCGTGATAGGCGGGGTGCTATACATATTGGGTATTGATATTAAGATGAGCATTTGGGGATTTGGGCAAGTTCCACAGCTTTCTAGTTTCCTCATTTCAGTAATGTTTGGCGGGTTATTGTTACTGATATCCTTTGTTAGTTGGAGATTGCTAAAAGTATCTTATCAGTATGTTAAGAGGGGTTGAAAAATATTGAATTTTTCGTGTCTTCAAAAGGACATAAAAGGGTATAATTACTATCACAGTATCTACGTAATGATTTTGCTAAAATTGAAAATTACATACTAGAATTCGAGTTGATTGTTACTATCTTTTTTAGATTTTCATCGCTTATTTACGAATCTATACATTTGAGGAGGACATGAGAAGGTGATCGTACAGTTAGGAACATTTATTACAGAAGAAGATTTACTTGAAGAGGATGAGGATGAAGATTAAATAATAGTATAGGAACCTGTAGGGTTCCTCAGGCTGTGGAGAAACCCCCACTTATTTTTTGTAATTTGAACATTTTTTTAACCTTCTAGAATCGCTTCTAAGAGAAAAGACTTCTTTTTTTCAAAAGGGAACTTTCTCGTCAATCTGTATCCTTGTTCAAACAAGGATTTTTTTGTTGTATTTGTCTATGCAGGGGAAGGCAGGAGGTCTTAGTTGATAACTTGGATGTATCGATTCCTGCGAGAGAGGGCTAAATGGCGATTGCCCTCCTTCCAGTTAACGGGGGAGGACTTTAATGCATTAAGCGTTCTTATCAAAGATACCCAAGTGCTTTTCAAAGAGTCTTGCAATACGTGTGAAAAATACACCTTATGTTCTTGTGCTAGATCGTCAAACTTCAAAAGAACTTTCCGCTTAAACGCGGTCGCTCCTTGGTGAGTAGACTTAAATTGAGGTTTTTTATGTTGTCGTTCGCTTGTCAAGCAAAGTTCCGTCGAATATCTTCCAAAAAGGTTTGGACCGCGGGAGCCAAATAACGATTTTTCATAAACGTTAAATAAACGGTCCTTTCCAATGCTGATGAATCAATTGTTTTCTGGACAATGGATGCATCCATTGGTACAGATAAATAATTTTCGGGGATAATCGTAATTCCTAGATTTTCTCTTACTAATGTCAAAGCTGTTTCAAAACGTTCAATTTCAAATTTTATTTTCGGAGTCATTTGTTCAAGTGTAAAGGCTGTTAAAATATCTTCTCTCGTTTGAAATCCTTCCGTACTAATTATGAAAGGTTCTCTTTCTAACTCTTTTAAAAGAATGGATTCCTTCTTCTGGGCCAGAGGGTGATCCCTGTGCAGCACAAGTACTAATCTTTCATCGTATAAAGGGAATGATTCGATATCCGCTTCGTCTATATACTGATTTGTAATGAGTAAATGTGTATCATACTTCCTCAATGATTCCTTCACAGCTTTTCCACTCAGCACTTCAATTAGCTTGATGTTAATGGAAGGAAAACGATCTTGATACTCACGGATCACTTTTGGAATCCAATGCTTCACTGACTCAATGATGCCAATAATGAGGTCCCCACTGCCGGTCAGCTTTACTTCTTCCATCTCTTTTTTCAACATGTTCATTTGGGAAAGGAGGAGAATCGATTTTTTATATAAAATTTTACCAGCGTCAGTCAGTTCCATTTTTCTCGTATTTCTATCAAGCAGTGGTGATCCGACCTCTTGCTCCAAATTTTTAATAGCGTTGCTTAAAGAAGGCTGTGATATATGCAGTTTTTGTGCGGCTTTGGAGTAGCTCAACTGATTGGAAATCGTCACAAAATAATGCAATTGTTTTATGTCCAAAAAATCTCCTCCTTATTTATAGCTTTAAACTATTAATTTATTTGAATTATATATTTGAAATAATAAGTTTGTCATTATATAATCAAAAACAAATCTACTTCAGAAATTTCAGAAAGGATGAACAAAGTGCCAACGAATGTTTCAGCTGATTTATGGACCGGTAGGACTGATCATACGGAAAGAAGAAGCAGTTTTCGCTACCATCAAATTGTGGAATTGATTGACTTAGATAGATTGCAGACTTCCAAGGATAACACCTGTGCAATTATCGGGTTTGAATGTGAAGAAGGAGTTAGGCGCAATCAAGGCCGATTAGGTGCAGCCAAAGCTCCGAATGCTATTAGGCAAGCACTTGCAAGTCTTCCTTGGAAACTGGAGGAAGGTAAACGTATTATCGACGTAGGGAATATTCTTTGTCAAAACGAAAAACTCGAAGATGCCCAGAAAGAATTGGGTCTGGCAGTTTCTGAAATCTTTTCAAAATCGGCGACTCCCATTATTTTAGGCGGAGGACATGAAACGCTGTATGGACATTATTTAGGTGTTCGAAAACATATAGGAAAAGATGCTACGCTTGGAATCATCAATATAGACGCTCATTTCGATTTACGCTCCTATGAAAATCAGCCTTCATCTGGGACGATGTTTAGGCAAATATTAGAAAATGACAAAAATAGCCGTTATTTTGTGCTTGGGATCCAGCGTTTCGGTAATACACAGGAATTATTTGATAAAGCGGACGAACTCGGTACCCAGTATATTTATGAAGAAGATATAACTGAAGAACGGATGGATGACATCATTTCTGCATTAAACGAATTCATAGAAAAACAAGATCATGTCATGCTCACACTTTGTACAGATGTTTTAAATGCAGCATTTGCCCCGGGAGTTAGTGCTCCATCTCCTTTTGGATTAACACCAATGGTGGCCCGAACCTTGATTCGCAGAGTTGCAGCTCATAAGAAAACGCTTTCTTTCGATATTTGTGAAGTGAATCCTGTCTTAGATGAAAACGGAAGAACAGTAAAATTAGGTGCTTATTTGACGAATGAAGCTATCATGAGATTTTTAGGGGGAAACAACTATGACTTTAGCACTTAATCAAGTAAATACGATATTTCTCGCGGTAGCACTACTAGTATTAGGAACATTCCTAGTAAAAAAAGCGGGATTTCTGCAAAAGTTTTGTATTCCGGCACCAGTTGTTGGAGGGCTATTATTTGCAATCATTGTGACGACCCTGAAAGCGACGGGACTTTTGGAAATTACATTGGATACTTCACTTCAAAGCCTGTTCATGCTCACGTTCTTCACAACTGTAGGGTTGGGAGCAAGCTTTAAACTCATCAAATTAGGTGGTAAGCTGCTCGTCATTTACTGGCTTGCTTGCGGATTCTTGGCTTTAGCACAAAACGTGATTGGTATCTCCTTGGCTTCGTTGTTCGGCATTCATCCACTAATTGGGATGATGGTAGGGTCAGTTTCCATGGAAGGTGGACATGGTGCGGCAGGCGCATTTGGACAAACCCTTGAAGATATGGGAATTCAATCAGCGTTGGCTATTGGGATCTCGGCAGCTACCTTTGGCCTCGTAGCCGGGGGCTTAGTTGGCGGACCGACTGTAAAATATTTAATTTCAAAATACGATCTAAAGCCGACTGAAACAGAAGATGAGGTAGAGAATGTTGAAGAAAAAGTACAACCGATTACGACAAATACCTTCTTCATCCAAGTACTGCTCATTACATTCTGTATGGCATTAGGAACGTATTTAGGAGAGCTGTTCTCATCAGCAACCGGCTTTGTTCTACCTAATTATGTAGGAGCTATGTTTGTGGCGGTCATCGTCCGTAACATCGTAGATAAACTTAATCCGAATGCAATTGACATGAAGAGCATCAACCTGATTAGTGACGTGACACTCGGAATCTTCCTGTCCATGGCACTTATGAGCATAAAATTATGGGAAGTAGCTGATCTTGCGCTTCCAATGCTATTGATCGTGTTTGTACAAGTTGTATTTATCATCCTGTTTGGTATTTTCATTTTGTTCCGGTTGCTTGGCAAAGACTATGACGCCGCAGTAATGGTCGCAGGTTTTACAGGACATGGCCTTGGCGCTACACCAAATGCAATGGCGAATATGGCTACAGTGACTGGGCGTTTTGGGCCCTCACGAAAAGCTTACCTAGTCGTTCCCGTTGTAGGTGCCTTTCTCATTGATGTGTTCGGCATGCCGATCATTATTACAACGATAAATTTATTTAAATAAGATGACGAAAAAATCGAAACTGAAACATTTAGAAATAGTTCAGTCTGCATTGATGGCTCTATCCGCATTCTGAGGAACCTGTAGGGTTCCTTTTTTGAGTTTATTTTCTAACATTTATTGTTCTATGACAAATACGATACCGACTTTCACTTGGCGAAAATATCTAACGATGAAATGGATTTTTTTAATCCTAACATCTCAGGATCGTCAGGATTAAGTGTTGATTCTTAGAGAAGGGAATTTCTTGTATAAAGCTAATTTGAGAGAGATTGTTAATAATATGATCCCAAGGGAGAATCATGGTTAAAATTGATTTATTTTAAAATAATTAAAACTTAACCTAACATCCAATGTAAAAGGCCCATTTGTTGAAATTTTTTCCTTTAGGAAAGAACTATAGCAAATGGGCCTTTTTGGTAACGGAATTTGATGGCAAAAGCCTATATCCCAGCAACAGTACTACACGTTTCAGCGCTTGATATTCCAAAAAGTTGCACATACATATGAATATGTGCATTTTTCCGTTACTAGTGAAAATGTGTCGATTTTTTGAAATTGTATGTTATTATTTCGAAAAAGCATATAACTTATTTTGTGATAAATTCCAATATATGTTAAGTTTTATGGAAATATAAATAGCGAGGTGTTATCGTTGCAACAACATTCAAAGATGCCGGTAGTGACAATAAACCATTTGCTCGTTTATGTTAAAGAAGAAATTCATTTTGTCCAGCCTTTTTTTCATAATCCTCATTTTTTCATTGTAACAAATAAGGATGCACAAAGCGTAGATTTCATGTGCTCACATGGTGAGATGAGAAATGATGATTCTTTCGAGAAAAAAATGATAGCGCTCTCAATGAAGACGATCCAAGAAGCAACCTTTACAAAAGCTCCTGCTATTCGTTATGGAGAAGAAATGTATCCAAAATCACTGCAGGGATGGATCAGTCTAGGAAGTCCTGTGTATATAAATAATAAAAAAAAGGGGTATGTTAGCTTGAACTATCAGTCAGAAGAGCATATTTCCTACATAGTAAATATTTTTTGCTACATCATAAAAACAGTGGAAAGGCGATTAAATAATGCCGGACCTTCCCACAAGGAGCAGGAATTGAAGAAGAAATTCAAAGACTTACAGCTAACCAAGAAAGAGTGTGAGATTGCCTATTGTCTTCTTGAAAATATCTCTATCAAAGATATTTCAAAACATCATTTTATTTCGGTAGAGACAGTTCGAACACACGTGAAAAATATCTACAACAAAGTTGGTGTAAACAACAGAGTAGACTTAATTAGAACGTTTGTATAACGATACTTACAAAAATCCCCCGTAAAGGTGATTTTAATTATTTGTGAATAGAATATAATAAAAATTGTAAAAGTTACCATTTGAAAATAAATGATATTTTTATCATGGTAATCTAAAATGGTGATTTTTTCAAAGTGGTTCGAGGGTTTTTATATCTCTAGCGCGTTCTTCCATGGAATAGAGTGTAATCCCGAGCACCACAGTTGAAATGTAAGTTAACTTAAAAAATTTTAAACATGTGAATGGAGGATGAAAGGTATGGGATGCCAATATGAATGTCCAGATGCAGTTAAAAATTGGGCTTATCAAGATTATCAGTGTCACCCAGTAGAGAAAAAATATTATAGACATGTTTATGCTGTGTGCATGAATGGTCTTAATGTGTATTGCAAAACAGAGTGGAGCACCAAGTGTTAGAATAAACACATAGATTAGGATAAAAAGGGAAGGAACACTCTATACCAATATAGAGTGTTCCTAGTCCTTTATCTGAAGTGGAGGGTTAATAATGGGGACAGACAATCATAAAAAGTTTCTTAAAAACCCAGATCGTTTTTTTGAAAAGATCGGTAGTTCTTTTCCAGAAGAAATGAATCTAATGAAAGATGGATCATCCGTAGACTTTACATGGGTTCGTAAGGAAGCTTGTGGAACAATTATCTACATAATGAGTGAATCATGCAAATTTTGTAGATATGATGCCATAAAAGAGTTCGCTGACAAATACAATAAATTTTCTTATATGATTTTCTTATATGGTTCAGAGGAATATAAGGAACAGATAAGAGAAGAGTATGGGATTTCATTTCCGATCGAGTTAACGGATCTGAAAGAAATAGGAGAAAAACTATTTATAGAGTTGGTTCCCACTATGATTGCTATGAATCGTGTAGGTCAAATTATCACTTGCGGTAGTTTTCGTAATGAAGTAGAGTCGCTTGAAATGAGAATGGAACCGTTTCTTCAAGTTTATTACTCCTTGGAGAGTTGTTAAAAATGAATGTGAATGACAGAGACTCTGTAAATAAAACGAGCAAGAAAGAGAGCTTGGGATTTTTTCAGAGCATGCAACATAGAAAAAGCCTGATGCTGTATGCATGCAAAATCGTTTGGAATTTTAATAAAACCTATATGCTTTTGGTCGTTTCCTTAAGTATAATTCTTGCTCTTCAATCAAACGCAATCATTATCGTGAACAAATATACAATTAACAATCTTATAAGTTCGCAAGTATACCTTGCACTACTTGGAATTGGAATGATGCTCTTCCTAGAACTGCTTCAGGAGGGCTTTGAACTTTTCCTGCGATTCTATAATACAAAATGTGATGAACAATTTTCCATTTATAGGGAACAAATACTATTTAACAAGCTGGCAAGTATGGGTTTATTAGAACGTGAGCATCCCAGCTTTTTAGGAAAGCTACAGATATGGTCACTTGGATTGATGAAAATACAAGCCACTTTTCAAACAGGGGTACAATGTGTAAAGGCGTTACTTACAGGCGTACTTTCCATTTATGTGTTGGTTAGTGGTTATTGGCTCATAGGTGTTATTATCATTTTGTTTTCACTTGCCAAAAGCGTATTTGTGTTTAAGGTTATCGATCCACTTGTAACGATGAATATGCAGATGGCTCGCGCCCATAACCTCACTACATACTTTAGAGATCTACTAGTAAAAAAAGAGGCACAAAAGGAATTTCTCCTCATGCAAGCTTTCTCCTTTTTTAAAGATAAATGGCTACGATCGAAAACAAACATCATGAACATGAACATAGATATTACGAAATTAAATGTAAGACCAGAACTGATAAGTAGTCTGTTATCGATGTGTAGCAGATTAATTATTATGATTATGATGGTCTTTCTTGTTATTGATAAGAAGATGACCATTGGGGATTTCATTGCGGTATCTTTGGCTGCCTCCTTGGCAGAAAGAAATATCCTGTCTCTGTTCTTACAATGCAAAAATCTACTAGAGAACCTGCGCTACGTAGAGGAATATGAGAAGATGGACTCTACCACTCAAAGCGTAGAGGATAAACAAGTGGCAACAACAGACTTTCAACTAAAGCAAGGTATAGAGGTAGTGGATTTAACCTTCACTTATCCAAATAGGCTAGTACCAGCTCTTCATAACATCAATCTCTCTATAAAAAAAGGAGAGAAGATTGCTATTATCGGGGATAACGCAGCTGGAAAATCAACGCTGATCAAACTATTGCTAGCCTTATATCATGCTCCAGATAACACGATTTTTTATGATGGTGTGGAACAAAAACAGATAGATGTTGCTGGCTTATGGAAAAGGTGCGGAGCTATCTTTCAGGATTTTATGAAGTACAAGATATCTATCCATGAAAATATCTGCTTGGAAAATGAAAAGAAAGATGATCAGGAGTTATATCATCTTCTCGAACATCTGAATATACAAGATTTTTATCAGTTAGAAAATGGTCTTTCTACCATGATTGGTGATATCCATGAGGATTCGGTGGATTTGTCAGGTGGCCAATGGCAAAGAATTGCACTAGCTCGACTATTATATCGTAATCTGGATTTTATAGTTTTAGATGAACCGACTTCCGCCCTAGATCCGAACAGTGAAGTGAAAGTATTTGACGATATCCTAGACTTAGCTAAAGATAAAACACTCATCGTCATTTCCCATCGAATTGGAATCGGAAAAAAGGTAGATCGTATCTATTATATGCGGCAAGGAAGTATTATCGAGCAAGGGAGTCATCAGCAATTGATGGATGCAAAAGGTGAATATTTTCAGACATGGGAACGCCAAAGCGAGTGGTATAATTCAGAATTAGTTTACGAAAGTAGGGGGTCATAATACGATGTCTAAAAAACTAGTTCGTGATACTGGTTTAGAAATAGGCACAAAGATTCCACAGATTCATTTCACAAATTGGGATTCGTCACAGGTAGAGTTGAATTTTTTACCTAAGGGAGCAGCATTGGTTTTTGTCTCTGTTTTTTGTTCCTATTGTATTGATTTGCTACCTCACCTTCGATCAATAAGTCAGTGTGAGGATATGCAACTCTACCTTTTTTCAGACGGAGAAATAGAGGATCATGCTGAAATGGCTGATTATTTTGAGTGGGAATTCCCGGTTATTCAACTCAAACATAAAGAAATGAGCGAAATCTTTGAGATTACCTATCACCCGTTTCTTCTTGTTACCGATTCTCAGGGTGTGATTATTAGCAAAGGGGATATATATCATGTGGAGGATTTTCGTAAAATAGTAGAAAGTGCTTTATTACCATGATGTTGTATCTTCTCTTGCTCCCGTATGGTTTTTCGTTCCTCTTTTTTGTTTCGGCTGTTACGAAGTGCCTTTCTTTGTTTGATTTTAAGCAGGCTATTGTACACTTTGATGTAATATCCAGAAAATATGTAGCAATCACTTCCTATCTGGTTATTATCATGGAATTAGCTCTGGCGGTTTGTTTTTCTCAATTAGTATTTTTACATGCCGCTTTTATTCTGACTTCCTTGGTGATGATATTTTTTATTGCGTTGTTTGTGAGAGCTATTAAGCAGAAAAAGAATTTTGCATGTAGCTGTTTTGGAGTCAGTACGAACAAGACAAACATGAAGCTGGCAATCTTTCGTAATAGTATCCTGTTAGTAGGAGCTATATGGGGAATATGTATTGCCAATCATGTAGAGACGTTACCATATGCCCAAGAACATATCATGTTTTATCTTATCTCAGTAGCTTTTCTCATACATGTCTATAAGGAATTACATATTTTGCATAACATACAAAAGAAAATAAGGATGATTGTACCATGGTAAATTTCATGCTCAGTCTTTGGGGCATCATACTTGTTTTTATCATAGGAATGAGGATTATAAAATCTTTTTATTATAAAAATTATCTACAAATCTATGTGTCTGATAGTGAGGAGATAACGGAATTACATGATAAAAGTGTCTTTTTGTTTTTGTCTTATACTGATCCTAGTAACGCTGAATATCTTAGTGAAATGAACCGTCGCTTGCCCGAGTATCAGGTTTACGTCATCTATAAGGCACCTGAATGGAAAGCAAGGGTATTTTCACGCCAAGTAAACGAACAAACGAAGCTACGAGTTGATGAACAAGGGATAATATCTGATGATTTAGGTATTTCTGCCTTTCCCGCTTACCTTACCTATCATGCGATTTTTAAAAAAATATGGATAGTACGTTTTCACATGTATTAAGATAAAATGCGAGGTGTTACCAGGACATGAATAGTCAATTACTAGTCGTAGATAAAGCCACTTTTAGAAAAGAACATAAAAAACATATAGTAGGGCATATCATAAATGAAATTACAGTTCCAGCACTACCTTATGTGCATACATTTCATATGTTCATTGCTTTGAAAGAGCTACCTGATCAGGCAACTTTTGAACTTCAACTAAAAATAAAAGATCGTAATGGAAAAGATGTTGGAATTTCGAGTCCCGTAACGATGTATCATGAGCGCAAAGAAGACCAATCTTCAGCAATGGAAACATCTTTAAACATGTCTATGGTACTTAGTCTAGAAGGGACGTATACAGCTGAGCTATACTATGATGGAGAAGTGGCAACGACTTATCCAGTAAAGGTACGTATGGAACATATGTAGTAGTAACATATGACTATTTTCTAATTGTGAGTAACATATAGAGCAATCGTATTTATGGAAGCTACCAATTTAGGATGGTAGCTTTTTATTTTGAAAAAAACTTTTGAAACGAAAGCAGCTTTAGAATCTGGGTGATACCAAGGATTTTGTGGCATCGTGTCATGTAATCGTATCGCGAACAAACGTCTATGCGGCACTGCGATCTTTATGGGATATTACTAATTCCTAGTACACGTATTGGAGACTGGCTAGAAACAAACGTTAAATGGGATTGGAAATGTCCATAACGCTTGGTAAATGAAATGACATACACTCTTCCGCTACAAGTCAAGCTAAGTTGTCGAGTACTTAAAAATAAAAAATCATGAGTAGAAGGAACAAAGAATAGTTATTATGATAACTTTCTTGCTTCCGATTAGTAGCGTGTTTGTGGTGAAGAATGCTGGAATATCAAACCTATTTTGTTGCAAAAAAGGTTTATTAATGGTAAAGGAGAGATGTGTTATGGATAAACGCAGGAAGAAAATTTTTCTTTTTTTAACGCTGATTGTTTTATTGGGAATTTTTCCATATTATAAAATCATTAGTGCTGGTTTAAAAGGGAATGGATTATATGTTTTCTTACTAATGTGGGTACCTGCCATTTCAGCGATTACTGTTAAACTTTTGTTTGATAAAAATGTAAAAAATTTAGGTTGGAAATTAGGTGAAGGAAAGTATGTAGTGATATCTTATGGTATTCCATTAGTTAGTGCTATACTTGTTTATTCAATAGTATGGAAGACAGGAATTGGAGGCATCGATTTTAGTAAGATAAGTATAGTTAACATTTTATCGATTGCTACCATAGGTGTTGTGGCCAGTGGAGTGTCAGCTATAGGTGAAGAAATAGGATGGAGAGGTTTTCTTGTACTGGAGTTGTTTAAAAAATTTTCATATACAAAAACAGCTATCATAACCGGTGTCATATGGAATATATATCATTACCCTCCTTTGCTTTTCAGTGATTACAATAACGGAATTTCAGTATTATCTTCATTTATTTTTTTCACAATAAGTATTTTTTCAATAACCTTTATAGCAACATGGCTAAGAATGAAGTCGGGAAGCATGTGGACTGGTATTATCATTCATGCATCTCATAATTGCTTTATTCAGGGGTTATTTGATCCTATTACAATTGATAAACAACACACAAAATTATTTACAACGGAATTTGGCATAGGATTAGCGACCGTTTATACGATAATAGCATTCTATTTTTGGAAAAGAAGAGATGAACTTTCAAGTGCTTGAAGTAAAGATATAAAGTAAGTATATTAATTGATATCGTAAAATAATCTAACCCTCCGGTAAATATAATCTTCCGGAGGGTTAGATTATTTTCGCGATTTCAGCAGCTACAGGCTGAAGTGTCAAATAGTTATCTAGATCGTCGTAAGAAAAGCCAAGAGCGGTTTCCATCAGGAAGCAGAGGACGATTATCTTCAAGGTCTGCTGTAGGAATTTTCAAACATAAAAAATTTGGTGCTCCAAGGGATTGCAGGATTTGTCTGACTTGACTTTTTGTCAGACCGGAAAGAGGAACAATATCCGCTCCTCCATCACCATATTTTGTGAAGAATCCGGTAGCTGCTTCGACCGCTTGATCAGTCCCAAGGACTAATAATCCTAAGTGTGCAGCTAAATCAAACAGAACCTTCATTCGTTTCTTGAGTAAGCTCATCGCAAGCAACACGAGCCATTATACCGACCAAGGTTGAATCAATACCGCCGCTTATCCCAACAACGTACCCTGTCACGATATTCTGTTTCTGGTAGCGTATTTATATGAACATTTAAGGATTGATTAATCTCTACTTGTTTATTCATCCTCAACGAACCTCCTTCACATATAATTGATGCTTCTTGATGTAGTTCAATACTTCGTCAGGTAAGAGAAAACTAGCCTCACCGTCATTGCGAAGTTCACCACGAATATAGCTAGAGCTAATCCCCATACTAATTCCTTTAGACATCGTAAGGAAATTATCGTCGTTATTACGTAATAACGGGTCCTTAGCGATTAAATCATCGGAGTGATATCCTTCCCGTGCCATGACGATGAACTTGTTGTTCTTTACTAATTTTTCGGCGTTACCCCAAGTTGATATTCCTTCTAATAAATCTGCTCCCATGATGAAAAAGAATTCACCTTGCGGATATATCTTTTTAAAATAGTTCATTGTATCGTAGGTGTATGTTTCTCCAGGCAAGGCATTCATTTCAACAGTAGAGATTTCAAAAAGAGCTTCACCAGAGCTGTTCTTCTTGTTTTTGCATGTTTCTAAGGCGAGTTCAAGCATTTTCAACCGGTGGTGATCTTCTGTTTGAAGAATTTTATCTCTACGCAGAGAGGAGCAGGGAACAAAGAATACTTTATCGAGACGTTTGCGTTTCGCCACCGCAGCAGCTGTAAAAAGATGAGAATAGGTGATTGGATCAAAACTACTTCCATAAATGCCATAACGCATTAAAGTTTCCCCCTTTTTTTTACATTTGGAAAGCCCGCATTGTCAAGCATTTTTCGCGGTCTCTTTGATAAGAAGGCTAAATCACCACTATCTAATCGAATACCAGTAAGCTTTTGTCCACGTTCTTCCATCCGTTTCGCTACTGTAATGGCATTATTTCCTATTTCAATAACACTTTGCCCATCAGCTGCTGTCACAATTCGAGATGCTATCTTCCTCATACATTTTTTTGGACCGCAGATAATCAATGTCACTCTCATTAAAGTAGAGATTTTCTACGATATCAATGAGGCGGTAAAAATCATCAAATACAACTTGTGTGCGGTGTACATCCTTTTTATATAAAGCATACATTAGGTTGTTTACAATTATAGCAAACATGGATATAGCGATATACTTTTTTGCGGATTTTGTACTCTAATCTAAGCTCTGATTGACTGAAAAAAACGATATCCTGTACGCTAAGGACTACCGGCATCGATTTTTCCTTATATAAGTGGTAACAATGAATCAAGGCTAGCCCTCCACTTTTGATCGAACGTATACGTACCAAGGAAGTTGATATGTTCCCATTCTAACAATGTAATTCTGATAAAGAAAAGAAGTAGGTGTGCTGATCATTTTTTGCGCTTTGCAAATATACGACCAAGTTGTATAATAAAAAAACCGATCGGTCTTAAAAAATGACGTATATCTTCGGTAAATGGAGGCAAGTGGATTCATGGCTAATCGTAAGGGAGAACAAACCAAAGCACTGATCGTGCAAAAAGCGTCGAAACTTTTTAACCGCCAAGGATATATGGCTTCTTCGATATCTGGCATAATGCACGAGACTGGTCTTAAAAAAGGAGGGATTTATAACCATTTCGAAAATAAAGAAGAACTGATGCTGAGCGCTTTTTCCTTTTCCATTCACACGATGAGCCAATTCTACTCTGAAGCGCTGGCAGGAAAAAAAGGCTGCATGGAACGTCTTCTTTCCATCGCTTCCGTATTTGAAAAGCTTGCTGAAAACGAACTCTTGCCTGGTGGCTGTCCTATTATGAATGCAGCGATTGAGGCAGATGACGCAGACCTCTTGCTACGAGAAAAAGCTTGTGTAGCAATGGAGGATTTGCTCGGAATGGTTCGCAATCTTGTTGAGAAAGGCATAGAGAAGGGGGAGGTTAACCAAGGTGTAGACTCCGAATTTGTGGCGATCGTATTTATCTCCACGCTGGAGGGGGCGCTAATGCTGAGCAAACTATACAGGAACCCGAAGTACATGAATAGAGCAGTGCTTCATCTAAGATCGTTTCTTGCTTTAGAACTATGCCAAGCTGTCTAAAATAAAGCCGTTGGTGGCTTTATTGCACAAAAACAGACCGATCGGTTTTAAAAAACATCTAATTAGGCTACCTGAGATTGTACCTGTTCGAGTCATTTCTACAGACAGCAACCTTGCAGACTTTAACGCCGATGAGACACCACGCGTTACGACTCTGGAGAAAATGGCTGCCTTGAAGCCGGCATTTATTCCTGATGGTATCATAACAGCTGGAAATTCAAGTCCGATTAAATACGGAGCATCTTTATGCTGACAGGAATCATTCCCGCCTCAGTAGTTCTGGCTTGGGAAAGAGAGATAAAACCTGATCCTGACAAAGTGAATGTAAATGGTGGGCCATTGCTCTAGGTCATCCTCTGGGAGCAAGTGGAGCCAGACTGATCACAACGATGCTGCACGAGCTGGAAAAACGAAAAGCACGTTACGGATTCGCCACTGTCTGCATCATGCACGGGATGGCGGTTGCTACGATCATCGAGTGTGAAGAATGAGAGGAGGAAATGAAAATGAAACCTTGGCTGTCTCAACTGCAGAGACTGATGAACAAAGACGTGCCCGAGCCAGCAGCACTTGTATGACACTCCAGGGAGAAAAGGCCAATGGACGTTAGTTTCAGTGAGTAAGGAGTTGGGTACCGTGAAAAACATGACAATGAATGATCATCCTACCGTAAAACAGCATTACCGAAAGATGGAGAATGTTCAGAGAAGCGACGTTAGCATCCTCGATACAGAGTTGCTACGAGATCGATGCCTGCATGCAGGGGCTGACGATGTCGGATTTGTCTCTGTGGACCGACCTGAACTAGCCGACCAGAGAGAAGAGATTTTAAACCTATTTCCTGGCGCGAGGACGCTGATAAGTTTCGTCTGCAGAATGAACCGTGAACCCTTACGCTCGACTGCCCGATCCATTGCTAACTCGGAATTTCATCATGTGCTCGATACTGTAACGCATATTGGGCATCAAATCGTGAAAGAGCTTGAAGAACACGGAATCAAAGCGTTGAACCCGCCGGCAGGCTTCCCGATGGAGCTGACACGGACCGGAAAGGCATGGGTCATTTCGCATAAACCTATTGCCGTGGCTGCGGGACTTGGACGAATTGGCATTCACAGAAATGTCATTCATCCGAAGTTCGGCAACTTTATCTTGCTGGGTACGATCATTACGGATGCGATCATGACTTCAGAAAGCCACCCCATAGATTACAATCCGTGTCTGGAATGCAAATTGTGCGTGGCAGCTTGTCCGGTTGGGGCGATCGGTGCTGATGGGCATTTTAATTTTTCTGCCTGCTATACGCACAACTACAGGGAATTTTCCGGTGGTTTTACGGATTGGGTGGAAAGCATTGCTGATAGCAAGACCTCGAAAGAATACCGGGCCAAAGTGAATGACGCAGAAACCGCATCGATGTGGCAGAGCCTCTCTTTCGGGGCCAACTATAAAGCCGCCTACTGTCTGTCCGTTTGTCCAGCAGGAGAAGATGTGATCGGTCCATTTCTTGCCGATCGCAAGAACTTTTTTCAAGAGATTGCCAAACCACTGCAGGATAAAAAAGAAATGGTTTATGTCGTTCCAGGTTCTGACGCGGAGGAGTATGTGAAAAAACGTTTTCCGCATAAACAAGTACGGCCTGTGAGCAATGGCTTACGTTCGAAATCAATTCGGTCATTTTTGGCGGTTCTTCCTCATATGTTCCAAAGAAATCAAGCGAAAGATTTAGCAGCTACCTATCATTTTACATTTACAGGAGAAGAAGAGGCCCAAGCAACTGTTGTCATTCAAAACCGGACCCTTTCTGTAAAAGCGGGACATATCGGAGATGCCAACTTCCAACTTATTGCAGACAGTCAAACATGGATTCGTCTTCTTGCCAAAGAAACAGGGATATTGTCAGCCGTCTTGTCCGGCAAAATTCGCACAAAAGGCTCTTTAAATCTTCTTAAGGACTTTCGTAGGTGCTTTCCGTCATAAATTGCGCTGAGTATTTGTCGATAAACCAAATAGCTATAGGAGGGTTTAAGATGTTAAACAAAGATGTCGTCCTATGCACTGAAGAAAATGGAATCGCAAGAATTACACTAAACAGACCGGAAGCACTAAATGCATTAAACCGAGATGTACTTGAACAACTTTCGTTCTTCTTGGACAGGGTAAAAACTGCTTCTAGTGTAAAGGCAGTGATAATTACCGGTGCTGGGGAAAAGGCATTTTCCGCAGGAGCGGACATTCAGTTTCTCAATAAAGCGACTCCTCTAGAAGTGCGGGATTTAGCTCAGCTAGCTGTTACGGTTACGAATAAAATCGAATCATTGGGAAAAGTAGTTGTTGCTGCTATTAATGGATTTGCACTAGGAGGCGGGCTTGAGTTAGCTGAATCCTGCACGCTCCGTGTTTCTACTAATCATGCTAGATTAGGACATCCTGAAGTCCGTATTGGAGCTGTTGCTGGTTTTGGAGGAACCACAAGACTTCCCAGACTTATTGGAAAGGGTCGGGCTGCAGAACTGTTACTCACTGGAAACTCGATAAGTGCAGACGAAGCGTACAGACTAGGATTAGTTAATCGGATTGTTGAACCTGATTTGCTACTATCAGAGGTAGAAACTCTTATCCTAGAAATTTTGTCTCAAGCTCCTCTCGCAGTAAAACTGACTTGGGAGGCAATTCATCGTGGGGGGGATCTAACGTTAGAGGAGTCAGCGCTTCTTGGTGCAGATTATTTCGGTTTGATTGCTTCTACAGAAGACTTCAGAGAAGGAACCAAATCATTTTTAGAAAAGACCCAACCATCATTTAAAGGTAGATAATCGAACCTATTTATTTGCACCAACCAAGTCTGAAAAAGATAACAAGGTAATGAACCAATAAAATACGAAATTCGTATAATGTGGCGGTTACCCTTTAAGAAAGAACAAGGTCGGTTAAAGGAATGTGAATGGAAAATAAAGTTTGATCGATAATAATAAAAGGTATTCGACCCGAACCGAATCATGTAAAAGAAAGGACGATCCCAATGAAGATTAAACTAACTAGTATATTTGTAGACGACCAAGACAAGGCTCTTACATTTTATACGGAGATTTTGGGCTTTGTTAAAAAAAACGAACTGCCAGCTGGAGAATTTAAATGGTTAACTGTTGTCTCGCCAGAAGGACCGGACGATATTGAGTTACTTCTCGAGCCACTTGGTCATCCTGCTGCCAAGACATTCCAAAAAGAAATGTTTGAGGCAGGCATACCTTTAACTGCATTTGCTGTTGAGGACATTCACAAAGAGTACGAAAGAATGAAAAAACGGGGTGTGGTGTTTAAGACGAAACCAATAGACATGGGAGGGACAGCCATTGCCGTATTTAATGATACGTGTGGTAACCTCATACAACTCTTTCAGGGATGATAACTAACGCTAAGCAATTCCAAGCTTGGAATTTTAACAGATAGAGTAGTGAACCTTTCTGACCGCAAAAATGCCGGTATCCTCTACGAAAAGGATTACCGGCATTAGATCGCTTGGAAAATCAGTGGCGATAAGGATGGAAAGACGTTCTTTGCAGTCTGTCGTTGCAATAATCCGGTCATCCATCAATTTCTGAAGCATATGAGCCTTCTTGGTTACAGGTCCCTCCGATCAGCATACAATCAGGCGATCATGAGTGCGGAGGATGGTTCAGTTACGTACTGAAACCGAATCTATATCGATTAACTAAATTATTTATATTCTTTCGGTATTTTAATAATGAGAATGATGGCTATATTCGCATACCTTATAAAATTGATTAGATCCCTTATTTTCGTATCACATTTAAGTGGCTTGCCTGTCTTTTGAATATCACTTATTGTGTAAGCATGCAAGAAATAGGCGCGAGCTAATTTCAAACTAATAGTACGCTTAAAGGGTGCGGATACTGAGGGGAGTTACGATGAACGTTATTAAAAAAATGAAACAAACTGAACTACATGAGTTTGCACAAATTTTTGTAAATGCCTATCCAGGACGTGGGTATACTGAAGACCATATCAATGGGACAAAAAAATGGTTTTCTGATGTCGTTGATCAGGAACCGGAACAACAGTTATTTGGGGCTTATCGTGATGGGCAGCTTGTAGGGGGGATGATCCTTTATACAATGAAAATGAATTTGATCTCTCACTCCATCCAAACGGGTGGAATTGGCGCAGTTGCTGTTGATCTACTTCATAAAAAGGAAAAAGTTTCGTTAGACCTTTTTCGATATGCATTCAAATCATTTTTAGAAGAAGGGATCCATTTTATTAGCCTGTATCCATTTGACATTGGCTTTTATCGTAAACTAGGTTTTGGATACGGTGGACAAATGAAGCAATATCAAGTAAAACCAACTCATTTTCCAAAGGGTTCATCGAAGGAGCATATTCATTTTTTACAACGTGAGAAAGATCATGATGAAGTGTTGCGCTGTTACACTCAATTCTATGGAAGAACCAATGGAATGATTGAGAGACACGATGTAGAGGATTTGTTTGACGCAAATGAACGAAGGATTATTGGATATAAAAAGTCTGGGAAAGTTCTAGGCTATCTCGTATTTTCCTATGAAAGAAAATATGATTACGTATGCAATTTAGTAATCCAAGAAATAGTGTATGAAAATGCTGAGGTACTTTTAGAGCTGTGTACATACTTGCACTCACAATCAGATCAGTTCGAAAGTATTAAGGTTGATACGCAAGATGAGTATTTTCACTATCTACTGAGCAATCCGACCCGAGGAACGAGCGATGCTTTTGGTTCTCTCTATTTAGAAACGACCACGACAGGTGAAGGCATCATGTATCGAGTTACAGATATTACTGGTATTTTTCAAGATTTACGCGATCACAATTTCGGGGATCAAACGTGTAAATGTAAACTATCTGTTCAGAATGATTTAATCGAGTCTAACAATGCCAGCGTAATCATTCATTTTACAAACGGTTTTGCTCAAATCGTTGAAAATGAAGATTATGAGGTAGAGATAGGTATGAATGTGGGCGAGTTTTCCTCTTTGTTAATGGGTGCCATTGATTTCAAATCTTTAGTCAGATACGGCCTAGCTACCCTATCGGATTGCCATTACGAAAATATGATTCAACGAATTTTCCGAACTGATCAAAAGCCGATGTGTTTTACAAGTTTTTAGTAGGAAGGCAGGAAAGTATCCGTTCCAATGTTTTTATACTTGTGTTATACTACTGGCAATTGCATAACCACCTTCAGGGCAGGGTGAAATTCCCGACCGGCGGTAATGACGTTTATGTCTGAGCCCGCGACTCGCAAACCGTTTTTGCGACTGACTTGGTGAAAATCCAAGGCCGACGGTATAGTCCGGATGGGAGAAGGTACAAGGCTTATCACATTTTTCAGTGAGGGTTCAAGACGTTAGATGGTGAAGCCGCCGTAAGACTGTTTTTTGAGAAATAAGAAAACAGTTTATTTAGACGTATTCAATAACGTTTTTATAGCGTTAAGAATAAGCGGCGGGTGCTCTTTCTATGGATTCCTCTTTTTTGAAAAAACAATCGATAAGCTGTATTTCTCTATGCCCTTTTCATGAAAAGGGCATTTTTTATTGTAAAAAATCGGTTATTTCACGTAACCAAGGTGCGTTTGCAAGGAAAAAGGTAGTAAACAAGGCAAGATAAAAAAATAAGGAGAGGAGGGACGCTTTATGAGAAAGGAACAAGAACAGGAGAGGAGAGAATCAAAGAATCAAGTACTTTTGGATCAATCTTTTATGAAGATGGCTATTCAATTGGCAGAGGGAGCACGTGGACAGACATCTCCTAATCCTACTGTGGGAGCTGTTGTTGTTAAAAATGGAACTATCGTCGGGTTAGGAGCGCATCTGCGAGCAGGAGAGTCACATGCTGAAATTCATGCCTTGCAAATGGCTGGGGAAAAAGCAAAGGGTGCGACTGTATATGTAACCTTGGAACCATGCAGTCATTATGGAAAAACACCACCTTGCGTACAAGCGCTACTTGAAGCGGAAGTTACTCGGGTTGTTATCGCTACCTTGGACTGCAATCCGCTGGTCGCTGGTAAAGGTCTAACATTACTAAAACAAGCGGGTGTAGAGGTAGTGGTCGGTGTATTAGAGCGTGAAGCCCGACAATGTAATGAGCCATTTTTTCATTATGTCAAAACACGTATGCCGTTTGTGACGTTGAAGACTGCTAGTACATTAGATGGAAAAGTAGCCACAACGACAGGAAACAGCAAGTGGATAACCAGTGATATAGCTCGAAGGGAAGTTCATGAAGAAAGGGCCAAATCTGACGCTATTTTAGTGGGAATAAATACTGTAATCAAAGACGATCCTTCTTTAACAGCTCGGATGTATGAAAATGGGAAGCAACCTATACGTGTCGTTCTGGATCAAACACTTCGCATCCCGGAGACTGCTGCTATTCTGAATGATGCTACTTCGCCAGTCTGGATATTTACTACGAGAAGAGCTTCTCTAGAAAAAGCGGATGTACTGCGGGCAAACGGAATACGGATTACGGTGCAACAGGAAGATCAATTGACTATACCTTTTGTTCTACAAACATTGGGTGAGGCTGAGATTGTCTCGGTACTGGTTGAAGGTGGTAGCAGAATCAGTGGGGCTTTTTTAGAAGCGAAAGCGATTCAAAAGGTCATTGCTTATGTAGCTTTTACGCTTGTTGGCGGGGAGCAGGCCCCGGTTGCTTACGGAGGAATTGGCATCCCTTTTATGAAAGATGCGATAAAACTCAGAGATGTAGCGGTGGAGACGGTGAGTGAACAAGAGTTGAGGATAACAGGCTACCCACTTTGGACAGATCATATCAATTCATAAGGAGTGAATACGGTCATGTTCACAGGCATTGTTGAGGAAGTAGGAACGATTTATGGGGTGTTAACCGGAAGAAAAGCCGGAAGTCTTCATATAAAAGCTAGTCTAGTTATTGAAGGCAGTAAAGTGGGCGACTCCATCGCAGTGAATGGTGTTTGTTTGACGGTTACCCAATTTACAGCAAGTGGTTTTGTCGTTGATGTCATGCCGGAGACGCTGAACAAAACCAATTTAGGTGAACTTCGTTATGGGGATCCAGTGAATTTGGAGCGGGCAATGTCATTAGGAGACAGATTAGGTGGACATCTTGTCTCAGGGCATGTGGATGGCAGAGGGAGAATTTTATCTAAAAAGCAAAGTGAAAATGCCATTCTGTACGAAATTGAAGCGGCAACGGATATTTTGCGTTATATCATTCCCCGAGGTTCTGTTACGGTAGATGGAATCAGTTTAACAGTGGTTGACGTACATGCCAACTCCTTTTCCCTCTCTATCATTCCGCATACAGTAACAGTTACTACGCTCGGTAAGAAAAACGTGTGGGATCATGTAAATCTTGAAAATGATCTGATTGGAAAGTACGTGGAAAGGCTTTTAGCTGATCAAGGAAATCAAGGAAATCAGCCATTTTCTCTGCATTCCTCTAGAACCAAGCAACACTCTGTAACAGATAGCTTTTTACGTGATAACGGTTTTGTGTAATACAAAAAAGCTAAGGGAGGAAGCTACATGCTCCACACGATAGAAGAAGCTTTGAGATCATTACGTCAAGGAAAACCCATTATTGTTGTAGATGATGAGAATCGGGAAAATGAGGGCGACTTTCTATGTATGGCGGAGAAGGCAACTCCAGAAATGATCAATTTCATGGTCACTCATGGAAGAGGACTGGTTTGTGTCTCTATAGAAGACAAAAGAGCTCGCGAGCTACAATTAAGACAGATGGTCGAAAATAATACAGATCATCATGGGACCGCTTTTACAGTCTCTATTGATGAGAGGAATACGCATACTGGTATTTCAGCACAAGAACGTTCGCAAACCATCATGGCTATGCTCGATCCGCAAGCGGTAGCCGATCAGTTTCGTCGTCCTGGACATATCTTTCCACTGGTTGCCAAGGAGGGTGGAGTATTAAAAAGAGCAGGACATACAGAAGCAGCTGTCGATCTCGCAAAACTTGCTGGAGGTTATCCGGCTGGAGTCATTTGCGAAATCATGCAAGAAGACGGAAGCATGGCACGCTTACCTGCTTTATTGGAAATAGCGAAGCGACTGGATCTGAAGATTATTTCGATCGAACAATTGATTCAGTACCGCATGCAAAGCGAATCGTTGGTGCAAAAGGAAGCGGAAACCATTCTGCCTACAGAATACGGAGATTTTCGCATATTTGCCTACTCAAATATTTTGGATGGAAAAGAACATGTAGCTCTTGTTAAGGGCAAAATTGGCTCTCAGTATCCAGTTTTAGTCCGAGTACATTCAGAATGTCTAACAGGTGATATTTTTGGTTCCCTTCGTTGCGACTGCGGTCCTCAATTACATGAAGCCTTGCACCAAATTAAGGAAGCAGGAACTGGCATTCTCCTATACATGAGGCAAGAGGGGCGTGGGATCGGTTTAATAAACAAGTTAAAAGCTTATCAACTACAAGAAGAAGGATTAGATACCGTCGAAGCTAATGAACGGCTAGGCTTCCCAGCAGATTTACGTGAGTACGGAATTGGTGCACAAATTTTGCGTGATCTGGGTGCCAAGAAACTTCGTCTTTTAACCAATAATCCTAGAAAAATCGTTGCGTTAAATGGTTATGGTCTGGAAGTGGTGGAACGTGTGCCGATTCAAATAACAGGTCATAAACACAATCAAAATTACCTTCATACCAAGCAACAGAAACTGGGACATTTATTAACACTATTCTAATAAAGAAATGAGGATGGTTATGAAAGTATGGGAAGGAAATCTCGTAGGTTCAGGATTACGTATAGGAATTGTTGCGGGTAGATTCAACGAGTTAATTGTTAGTAAATTAGTAAGTGGGTCCGTAGATACACTGAGACGTCATGGCGTGGAAGAGAGCCAGATTGAAATGGCTTGGGTTCCGGGTGCCTTCGAGATTCCACTTATGGCAAAGAAAATGGCAGAAACAGCGCGTTTTGATGCGATTATTACCTTAGGAGCAGTGATTCGCGGATCGACTCCTCATTTTGACTATGTTTGCAACGAATGTGCAAAAGGGGTAGCATCCCTTTCCATGACTAGCGGAGTACCTGTTATTTTTGGTGTCCTCACAACTGATAATATTGAACAGGCTATTGAGCGTGCTGGTACAAAGGCAGGTAACAAAGGGTGTGAAGCAGCCACTTCCGCTATTGAAATGGCTAACTTGACACGCAGTTTTGAGCATTCCTTCTAAACTTTTGATAAGATGCATGATGAATTAGAGCTACCGGTAGAATTGGTAGCTCTTTTCAGTACGTGTCAGTAAACAAACGAATTTATATACGTAGAACCTACGGGCATTTCATTCGTGCCAATGGTTAAAGTTACTTGGATACTTCTTATCCTATTGAACTATCCCTAGTTTACGAACAATGTCAAAAGCTTTTATGAAAAAGGATATTCTTACTTATATCGCGATAGGATGGACTGGCTTCGTTCCTTCTAGTCTTAAGCATGCAGAGTTACATATACCTGAGAAAGTCCTTGGCTTTGGGGTTGGCCGAATCTTATTCTTAATGGACAAATCCGCATTGATAAAATATCCCCTTTATTTAAGAAGTAAAGCATTCTATCACAAGCAAAGTTTTCTTCGTTTGCTTAATTAGGGATAGTTTGATAAGAGAAATAGTTTTGCATCCGGTTCCAGGATGAGTAGGGATAAGCGGCTTCAACTCCTCATAGGAACAATTCAATTCTGCCAGTTTACGCTCGAACAAGGGAAAGAGGCTTCCCATTGCCTTTCAACGCAGCTCATGCGAGTGTTCTAGACATTAAAGTTAACCACAGCAGTTTCAATTCTTGATGTTATATGAAGTGATTCGTTTTGACCACGCTAAAAATGTGAAACGTTTTCTATTACAATTTTTGACATATTGTCACATTTCAAGCGTTATATTCATGAACAATAGGGTAGTTTGTTGTAATTGGAAATACTTTTATGTATGATATTGTAATTGATATAAATTCATTGAAATTTTCTGTTATTCAAAAATATTCTTAGGTGTGATTCTGACACCTTGTCTTATTTCAGGAGGTTTATTTCGTGTTTATGGACATGATTGCATTAACAAAACCAGGGCTCCTTCGGCTTAATGTGTTTGCAGTTGTGGCTGGTTTCTGGGTAGCTTCCAAATGGAGCGTTGACTGGTTAGCGATGGTTTGGGTGCTGATTGGCTCTACGTTTATGATCGCATCGGCTTGCGTCATTAATAATTATTGGGATCGCGAGCTTGATCAGAAGATGAAACGCACGAAAAACCGCGTGATGCCTACTGAACGTTTAAAGCCTAACTTTGCACTTGCCTATGGAATAATGCTCGGTATTATTGGAACCGGCTTATTATTCACGTTAGTTAATGCTGTTACAGGCTGGCTTGCCCTTCTTGGATGGTTTGTTTACATTGTTATTTATACGATTTGGTTAAAGCGCAGTTCGACCTGGAGTACTTCGATTGGTGGTATCTCCGGCGCTATGCCACCTGTAATTGGTTATTGCGCAGTAACAAATCAAGTGGATATAGGAGCTTGGTTATTGTTTGCTCTTTTGTTCCTCTGGCAGCCAGCCCACTTCTGGTCGCTTGGCATTCGCCGAGTTGAGGAATACCGAGCAGCGGGTTTTCCGCTATTACCGGTCGTTAAGGGCATCAAGCGGACTAAACTGCAGATGATCCCCTATGTGCTGTTGCTTATCCCGGCTGTTATTCTCATGTTTTATTATGGGTATGTCGGTGGCATTTTTCTGGCAGTCTCAGTTTTTGGTGGGGTAATTTGGTTGGTCCATACACTGTGGGGACTGTATGTAAAAGATGATGAAAATTGGGCGAAAACGAATTTTATTATTTCCATTAATTATTTATTGGTAGTTTTTATTCTTATGATTGCCAACACGACATGGCAGTAAGATTGATATAAGCAGAGAAGGTGTCGAGTGTTCTAAAGACACAAAAATAAATTTCGGAGATTTTAAAGACTACCTAACTGAAAAACATCTAGTATTTTCGGTTAGAAAAATTAATAAGGGGTTCATACCGTTGCTAGGTATGAACCCCTTATTATTAAACAAAGGAGATAAAACGTGGAAAACAAAACACTTGTCGGATAGCTGAAGGATGGGTAAAGCAAACCTTAGGCGATCTCATGTTATGGTATATCTACTCAGATGGCATTGAAGCTCATGGGGTAAACCCGAAAGCTACAAGGTCATATGTCCGAAACGACAAGCAATAATTATATTGAGTCCGATAATATATATTATGTAAACTAATAAAACAAAAATTGAAATTTCATCTGGCGACACAAAGATTATACTGATATGCGACACAAACATTATTCGTTTTGATTTTACGACACAAGCATTGTGCGATAAGTTATAAAGAATCAAGTTTGTGTCGCAAAATAATGACACAAACATAACAGTGTATTAATACTTGTCTTAGGATTAATGTCTAAAGACCCACTTACTATTTACAACAATAAAAAAAAGAGATAGGCACTCCATATTATTTTCTATGTTAATTTCAGTTCATGAAATGGCTGTTTTAAGAACTGAAATAGAACAAGAACGTTAGTTCCTACATTTGTCGAGTGACACAAATGTCGAGTGACACAAACATGGTTGCACTTATAAATCTGCAACCATGTTTGTGTCACACTTTTATTATAATAATAACTTTTCCATTGCAATTACATCTATATATTTACCATCCAATGAACCATGCCTTTCATTTTCTTATAGAGTGATTGTCCAAGTGCATTATTAGGTAAGGTAAACAAAACAAACTTAATAAATTGGAGTTTTATACCTTCCTCCTCCAATTTATTAAGTAATGCTATGCCAATCCCTTTTCCCCTATCAACTCTACTAACATAGATGGATATTTCCCCAACTCCATTGTATGAACACCTACTATTATACTCATTAATAGATGCCCGACCGAGAATCTTCGATTCGTTGTCAGCTATCAAAACTGGATGTCTGTTTGTCCTTTTATCATACCATTGTTCAAGTAGGAAATTTCTTTATGATTCGTTTCTAATGTTGCAATACGATCTTCAATACCTTCATTATAGATTGTTAAAATATGTATTAATTCATTTTCATTAGTTCTTCTTATCCTCATTTCTCCTACCAACCTTTTAGAATATGATAAAAAGAATCTTTCGAATCAATTATGTAAACACGGATCTGTTAGGGATTTCTAAGTGTCAAATGACAAAAATGTTGATACAAAATTACTTATAGGTACCAACATTTTTGTCACTTTACTGCTAGTTATTTTTATGGTTTGATAGCCTTAATTACCGCCGATACTATATAGTCCTCTACATTTTTACCTGGTGCCCAATCTTTAATAAATTCTTTTGATTCATCTTTTGGATTGATTTGAATTTCTGTAAAACCAGCATCCACTAAATATTGTTCCAATTCATTTATCGGAGATGAGCCAGATATACATCCGGAATACAGTTGAATATCTTTACGGATTTCTTCAGGTAAGTCATTCGTCATAACAATATCTGAAATGGCCAAACGTCCTCCCGATTTCAATACACGATAGGCTTCTTGGAACACTCTTCCCTTATCAGGAGATAAGTTGATCACGCAATTTGAGATAATTACGTCTACTGTATTATCAGCTATTGGCAAATTTTCGATTTCGCCGAGTCTAAATTCTACATTGGTATACTGATGATTGTGTGCATTGGAGCGTGCTTTTGAGATCATTTCAGGAGTCATATCCACACCAATTACTCTACCGTTTTTCCCAACTTGCTTTGAGGCTAAAAAACAATCAAATCCTCCTCCACTGCCTAGATCAACGACAACTTCATTTTCTTTTAATTCGGCAATGGTTTGTGGGTTTCCGCAGCCTAATCCTAGATTTGAACCATCTGGAACAGATTTGATTTCTTCTAATGAATAACCAAATTGAAGAGACACATCTGAATCTGATCCACAACAGGTTGTTGAACCACAACAACTAGGAGCGTTGTCTGTTACACTTAGAACCACTTTCTTATAGTTCTCACGAACTGACTGTCTAATTTGATCTTTGTTTACTTCATTCATCTGAACCCCTCCTAATAAGCGTAATTTGTATAAGAAAAGTACTATTTACCAGTCTCAGCAAAGAGTTTCACACGTTCTCCTATCTCATCTCGGACACGTTGAAATATAATCCATTTCTCTTCATTCGTACCTTTTGCTTTGGCTGGATCATCAAATCCCCAATGTACACGTTCCTTCTCCTTTGGTGTAACTGGGCATACATCATTCGCGTGTCCACAGAGAGTTACAACAAGGTCTGCATTTTGTAAAATCCAAGGATCAATAACATCGGAAGTTTGATTGGAAATGTCAATGTCCACTTCTTTCATGGCTTTGACTGCATGAGGATTTATGCCGTGGGCTTCAATACCAGCAGAATAAACCTTCCAGTGCTCCCCTAGATATTTTTTAGCCCATCCTTCTGCCATCTGGCTACGGCATGAGTTCCCTGTACACAAGAAGTAGATAATTTTTTTATCATTTTTGTTCACGAGTTTACCTTTCCTTTACGTTTCCTGCTGTTCCGAATAATATTTTCGTTTAAACCAGAAGGCCACATTGACTAGTGCAATCATGACTGGGACTTCAACTAATGGACCAATAACTGCTGCAAAGGCAGCACCGGAGTGGATACCAAACACTCCTACTGCTACAGCGATCGCAAGTTCAAAGTTATTGCTACCCGCCGTAAAAGCAAGTGTCGTTGTAACTGGGTAGCTTGCTCCAATTTTCTTTCCCATAAAGAAAGAAATAAAGAACATCAGTACAAAATAAATTAATAATGGGATAGCAATACGAACCACATCAAGAGGTAAATTGATAATCGCATCCCCTTTTAAAGAGAACATCACGATAATGGGACTGATTTTAGGAATGAACTCTTTTTCATACCAGTGACGTCCTTTTGTTTTAACTAAAGCAAAACGTGTGAGAATGCCTGCAAGAAATGGAATTCCTAAGTAAATCATGACGGACTTCGCCACTTCGATCATGGTGATAGAAACGACTGTACCTTCCATCCCCAACCATTCTGGAATTACGGTTACAAATAGGTAGGCATACACAGAAAAGAAGAGCATTTGGAAAACGGAGTTAAAAGCCACTAATCCAGCAGCATATTCCGTATCCCCTTTGGCAAGATCATTCCAAACAATTACCATAGCAATACAACGTGCCAAACCAATCATAATTAAACCGACCATGTACTCTGGCTTATCGATAGGAATAAGACGGCTAGACCAAACATTAAAATGGGACCGATAATCCAGTTTTGAACGAGAGAAAGGACTAAAACCTTGGTATCTTTAAACACTCTTCCCATTTCTTCATAACGCACCTTAGCGAGTGGTGGGTACATCATTAAGATAAGACCAATCGCAAGTGGAACGGATGTGGTTCCCACTTGTAAGCTATTTAACCCAGTAACAAACTGTGGGTAGATAAACCCAATTCCAATTCCCATAGCTAGAAAAATCCAAAGTGTTAAGTATCGATCTAAAAATGAAAGACGTTTTTTCCCCTCATTACTCATTGTTACATCTCCCTTACATTTCTTTTGTTCACGAATAAAAAAGTTGTTTAGAAAATAATAGAGTCATTTAAAAAATATAAAAGTTTTTTAAAAAAATACGAGTCATTCTATTCAACAATCGGGCCAGATTGTTGAATAGAATGACTCGTATTGAAAATTGGATATTTGTGTTTGAAATACAGAAGAGATTGTGAAGGTTTGCACTTAAACTAACGGGCAGGTTAGATGTACAAGTTATAAATTTAATGGTTTAAAGTTATAGAGCATTTCTTTGAATGAGGAATGCTTTTTATTTTTGCTTAAAACAAAAACCTACAATAAAAATGTTATTCAAATTAATAAAAATTTATTGTAAAACAATAAAATTTATATTAAAATCAAAATCAGAATAAATAAGTGAGGTGCTTTTTATGGAAAAAGTAACAACGTTGTTTTTAAAAATAGCTGTTATTCTTTTAGGAGTCCCAGTTCTTGCTCTGTGCATCTTTTTGGTGCCAGAGATGGCGAATCTTGCAGCAAAATTGCTTCCACAGTTTGCTTTTATAAAATATCTCGTTTTCATCGCTTTTGATGCATCGGCTATACCTTTTTACTTTGCTTTGTATCAGGCTTTCAAACTCTTATGCTATATTGACAAAAATAAAGCTTTCTCCGATTTATCTGTAAAAGCTTTAAAGAAAATCAAATACTGTGCCATCACAATCAGTATTTTGTATGTGCTAGTTTGGCCGCTCTTCTATATCTTTGCGGAAGTAGACGACGCACCAGGAGTTATCTTTGTCGGATTGGTTGTTCCTTTTGCTTCGATGGTTATCGCAGTCTTTGCGGCTGTTCTCCAAAAACTTTTACAAGATGCAATTAATATCAAATCAGAAAATGATTTAACGGTCTGAGGTGAATAACAATGGCAATTATAATTAATATTGATGTGATGTTAGCAAAAAGGAAAATGAGCGTAACAGAACTTTCGGAGAAGGTTGGAATAACAATGGCGAACCTTTCTATATTGAAAAATGGAAAGGCAAAAGCGATTCGATTATCCACTTTAGAGGCAATTTGTAAGGCTTTAGAATGTCAGCCAGGAGATATTTTAGAATACAAAAGTGACGAAGACAGTTAAACATTGTGGAGGAAACTTAATATAACAATTATTAGGGGAGGTATAACTATGGATATTAACAATTTGATTATTGAAAATATTGTTAACCCTCATGAGCTGGAGAGAATGTATAGAAAAGACCCGAAAGCTTTTAAAAAGTCATTCTCACACGCATGGGAACAAAATCCTGATTCTCAGGTTCTTGGTGTTTGGTATGAAAGATTGCATTTCAAGGAGACGGCAAATACAGAAAAAACTTCCTTGCTTCAAAAAGGTTTCTTATTCATGGGCATTTTAGCCATTCTGGCCGGGATAAGCACCAGGGTCATTTTCCATTTTGTCGAACAGGAAGCAATTGCTCCAATTAACCTTGCTTTTGGTATAATTCCCTTTATTGCTGCCTATTTTGTTTACAATAATACTCCGAAAAAAAGTGTTATTTATTCCCTTGCAGCGTTGTTCCTAATTTCCGGGTTTTATCTTAATATGCTGCCAATAAATTATAAAGACAGTATTATCCTTGCTTATTTACACCTTCCCATATTCTTATGGGTATTGGTAGGGCTTGCATTTACAGGAAATGAATATTCAAAAGGCAGTACAAGATTAGCCTATATTAAATTTAATTTGGAATATTGTATTCTCTACGCCAGCATGGCAGTTAGCGGAATGGTACTAGCAGCATTAACCATGCAGTTATTTAGCTTTGTTGACTTGGATATAGAAGACTTCTATTTTAGTAATGTCGTTTTATTTGGTGCTGCCGCTCTCGCTATTGTGGCTGCATACCTGGTATCAATGAATCTTAAACTTGCTAAGAATATTACACCATATATAGCTAAAATTTTTAGTCCTCTTGTCCTGATCACATTGTTGATCTATCTTATAACGGTTATATGGGTCGGAAAAAATCCATTCTTGGACCGCAATTTCCTGATAGCCTTCAACGGAATACTCCTTGGTGTATTGGCCGTTACCATATTTTCCATTATCGAGAGCGACTCAGACGAGAAAAAGAACATTTCAGATTATATAAATTTTGCCTTAATTGTTCTTGCGCTTATCATTGACAGTGTGGCTTTGTCAGCCATCGTGTTCAGACTTTCTTCTTATGGGATTACGCCTAATAGACTTGCTGTTTTAGGAGTAAACATACTTATCTGGGCAAATCTAATTTGGATTATGCTCTCCTATATGCGTTTTCTACAAAACAAATCCGGACCTTCAACTATCCAAGATGCCGTTACTAAGTATTTGCCGGTCTACGGACTTTGGGCAGCTTTCGTTACATTTACTTTTCCTATAATTTTTAATTAGAAAGGCTCTGTTAATGTAACGAAAAGTTAATCTTCTATAACGTATAAAATCCTTAGAGCCGATATTATGCAGCTTTTTATACAGAGTTGCATAGTTTTGGCTTATTTTCATTACTAAAGTTAAAAAGAGGGTATTCAAACTAGAAGACATAATATATTGTTGCAACTGGATTCTTTAAAATATGTCCAGTTTCATGTGCCCAACGAAAAAGGACTACATGAAACGTATTTGATAAGCTAAACTTGCAGGTTTTAAGTTTGAGTTTGATTTAGATTAAATGTGAAAAGATGTACTTACACTAAAGGGGGCGTTAGTTGAAGAAGAATTAAGTAATATTCTTAGTTATTCAATTAAGGGGCGCAATTGTTGAATAAAACTTAGATTTTCAAACGATTTTATTGTTAATTTTTTTTAGTGTATTGAAGTATCTTACATCAAGATTAAACAACTATATTTTTAACCCGTCCTATATTTAGAACGGGGTTATGCTTATTTAAGCTTTTAAAATTAAATAGCTTTATTGTCATTTTACATCTTTTCAGTAGAGGGTTTAATCGCAAATAATCTGTAGGTTTGCCTCTTTCAATTTGTCAAAATCTGAAGTGCAATCCAGTAACTGTGCTAGGGATAATCCAATTTCCTCCATGGTTGAACGATTCAAAGAGTAAAAGACCCATTGACCTTTCCGTGTTTCATTTACTAAATTTTCGTTCTTTAGACGACTCATGTGCCTAGAAATCGACGGTTGAGAAATACCGAAAATCGGGACCAACTCACATACGCAACATTCTCTTTGATTTAATAAGGCAATGATTTTAAGACGTGTTGGATCACCTAATGCTTTTAAGGCCGAAGAAAGTTGGATTAGATCCATGTAAATAAATATACCTCCTTTATAATTACCATATAGCCATATCGCTATATTAGCATTTAAATCCTATCCGTTCAATGGGCATTTGTACTTCTTTATGTACTGTGACCATGCCATATGTTATTTTCCCGGATTTTATTGGTTGTCGTTTTCTTTTTTTTGTTTTCTATGTGGCTCTCTTCTACTTTTCACGGTTTGAAAGGGACAAAGTAGTCCGGTGATTGGAGGTAAATAACGTGGATCTATTTCAAGGTGCATATGAGGAGATTCCTCACTCAAAAAATTTAGTGTGAAGAAAAAGGGTCTGACATTACTCGTTTGAAAAGGAGGCCTTACAGATTGGTAGTCTTTTACATTGTCTCTTGTATAACGTAAATACTGATTGAAAATCGAAAGTGAAAAGTCTGCTAATGCTCTGCCAAATACCCATTTGAGTGAAGATCTAGATTCTGTTGTTATATCCAATCCAGATGAACTCCATAGATGATACAGTTTTTCGAAATATTCCGTTTGCGGTGGGTAGGGATGCAAAGGAAACTTCACTTCTTCAGGATTCTCCATCATCGGTCGAGATATTGAAATGACATTGTGAGAATCTCTATATCTTTCAATTTGTGACCTCCAATGAAGATAGGCAAAAGCAAATGGGCATTTTGGCATTGTTACAGACTCGTTGTAAAACCGATGTATACATGTTTTATGCTGTTTTAGAATTGTCTTTCTTAATTGACGTGCAAGAGATGAAATAACTTTGGAATAAGATTCGTATAGGTCTTCATGAAGTTTAATCAATTTAAACCTATATTTTATACGGTTTACTTGTAAATCCCCAAATTCCCTATTTTCTTCTAATTGTCTTTGCCCTTTAATTCGTCTAATGTTAGGAGTGCTTTTTATTGTTATATAAGACTCTGATCTTGTGCAATGTGGATTTGAAGCCTGAAGCAAACCATTTAGTGTATGTGGCGATTGCTGAAGTTCTTTAGAAGGGTAAATGTGAAGTGTGTTGAATATTTCTCTTTCTTTGTTTTCTAAAGTGGTCCATTTTTTTACACGTGCACATTGAAGATCTTCTTCCATCGTCCAATTATGGAAAAACGGTTTATTCTTTTCTTGTTGCAAGAACAAATGTCCACATTTGCATGTAAAAGAAGAGCTAAAACCTTTATCATAACATTCGTAAAGAAAAGTATTCCTACAATTTGGACATTCCTTTTGTAAGGGAATCATGTGAAATGGGCAATACCGTAGAAAGGATATTTGGTGAAGATGACTATGAAAACCTCTTTTGATACATTCTATACAGAAGATTAGTATGGGGTTAATAAACAAAAATTCATTGCTCCTATGCGGAAATTGAACGAATAATTTATCGAGGTACGTTCGATTCATTACGTAAAGATCGTATTGTAATCTTTCCTTTGTTAGTTGTGTATCAAATCCACTTAAAGTAACATAATTCCTATGAATTTCACCGATCGTTGTTTTAATTTTTTGAACAGTTTGGGTTCCGAGGAATCGTAATACATCCCGTGATGTTATCTCATTCGCATATTTAAACTTTTCAATGGTAGACCAAGGTGACTCAAACCATCTGATCCATTCAGATCGCCAAGTAAAAGTTGTATGATCATTCATATTCTTTCCCCCTATTCAGGATCTGATTGTATCTTTAACTCAGCAAAAAGGTAGCCTGATACAGTAATTGCTTCCTTCCATAATGCTTTTGTTAGCCATCTCACATTTTGACCTTCAACACCAAATTCTAATAAAGCATATTCGATAGTTGTGATTACGTACTGCATCGGTATTTCTAATTGACCTTTAATTCTAGCTTCTTGGCGGAGTAAACTAAAAACTTCATACAACTCTTTAGTACAGTCTTCTAACCTATGGCCTAATGCATAAGCCTCAGGAAAGTAATACCGCGTGTAAGACCACCCACTATCCTTTGGGAACTCAGCCATTTGATCAAAACATTGCAAGCAGACACGCAAGTCTCCTAAGCTCTTAATACCAAAAAATTGATGCCTTTTGGTCTCTATAAATATCGATCTTAAATGAATCAATTCTGGTTGTCCTACTAATATTACTGTCATTGCGATTCGATATTTATCTAGTTCATTATAAATATCCATTAGCCAACCAAATTGTAATTCATGTAAACATTGGGCTTCGTCGATAAACATAACAACACGTTTATGCTTGGATAAGTCACCTCGTTCTATGAGGAATTTACATAGTCTACTTCTTTTCAATGAAGTTTTTCCCGTAAAAGGTACACTGTGACCCACATCGTTCAGCAGTGTTTCGAAGAAAGTCATCTCGTTTGGTACCTTGACATGTAATGTTCTAATATGAAAAATAGGTAAATCTGAACCAAATTCATCTGGAAGTGTATGCATGAGAAATTCTATAGCCCTTGTCTTTCCTAAACGTGGACGCCCAAAAATAATTCCTCCGGGTGAGTTCCTTTAGGAACAGGTGGTCTAGGCTGATTTAGAAGGTCATCAAAAGAAATTTGTTTGCTTATTTCTTTCCCCATTTTGATCACCTCTAAATATTTATTGTTTTAAATTTTTTTCTTAATGCGGATAATTCTTGGTCAGTGTTCTGTGCAGAAAGAGGTTGTTTGTTTTTAAAATTACTTTTTTCATTAATTTCTGAATTAGTTTGATTATCTTTAGACTTATCAACGGATGATATAGGATTTTGATCGCGATAATGTTTAGTTGCAGCTAATTTTGTACGAGACTTTTTGTTGTTACTTGCTTTACTTACTAAATAATTCTGAAGAGCCTCGATGGGATCATCTAATTGGGTGTACGAGAGTAATTTTTTTCGTGATAAAGCATTAATTTGTTTTCTCATTTGAAGTGAATGTGGAGTTATTCCCCATCTTCCCGTGGCAGTAAAATACCCTAATTCTGAACCGTCATTTAGAAAAGCTTTAAGAAACCGGATATCTTTGGTATTAACTAAAAGAATTATCTCTTGGCCAATTAAATCAAATGTACTTGATACTAAATCATTCCTATAATCCACGCCTTGGAAAGTGATATATGGCCGCCTTCCAATTTTAATACTTCCCCTAATCGTTCTTTTTACTGTCATTTCAAAGAAACCTACATTGGTTCTTTCTTCTTCAGCTAGTACTCGTGGTTCCATTCCTTTCATCACCCTTTGTTCCATTACTTCTAATGGAGTTAGATTTCCAATTCCACTGTGTGGTGTACGATTATAATTGGCAATTAAAACAGCAGTTACCTGCTCTAAATCTTCAACAGACATTTCATATTTCAATGCAATTTTTTCAGGATCTCCTCTTCTTGGATCTGATGGACTGCTACCAGTAGTATTTTGCAAACGATGAAATCCCATCTCCTCTAATATTCCAAAAAACCTTTCAACAAAGGGTCTTCTTTCTGGCATATTAACTGGACCTGGATTGACTGCACATCCAACAATATTTGTTAGTCGACTTGTTACTATCTTTGCTAGGTTTGCCTTCCCATTGTCGTAACTAAATTCATTCCATAAAGCCCATTGAGTGTCCGGTATAGCTTGCCAATGAAAGCCTCCGTTATCTGAGTATTTCAGTCCAGGGATCGTCAATTCTTTTAGATGACCTGGTTCAATCGCATTACGAATACAAGTAAGAACATCAGTTGAAGAATATTGGGAAGCGATGCAAATATGGTAGCCAAGAATTACTCTAGTTGCTACATCAATAATAACTAGTATCCAAAGTCTTTCAATAGTATCGGTACATTCATCTCCATACTGATTTTGAAAGGTAATAGTTAAAATGAGATCTATGCAATGACCATCAAATTCAACACGTTGAAATGGTCTTACGGGGATTTCTTTTTTAGTTCCTATACCAGTATTTTTTAAATGCCTGGCTGCATCATCTCCAAATCTTTGTGCAGCTTTTTCAGGAAAGTTAGTTGATATCATTTTAATGTAACGATATAAAGAACGACGGCCGAGATCTTTTGTATTGAATGGATAATCTGTAATCGATAATCCAGATGCCCTACAAGCATTGAGAAACTGACGATGTAAGAATTTCACTCTCATATTGGGTTCATTAGAGTAGGATCGGTTTGTATTAAAGAATTTTTCAAAGATTAATTCTTTTATTCTGGGGTATTTGGTTAGAAGTAAATTGAAGGAGCCAGTCATTTTCTGACCTTTAGTATTAATATTTTTTCGTGTATATTTTACTGTGTTTTTTTGTGGAATAAGTGCTCGGTATCCCCAAATTCTACCTTCATCATCAAACAACAAGCATTTTTTAACATATTTTGTAATATGGTTTCTGTGAATTCCGGTTTCTAATGCAATTTCAGTTGCTGTAACATTTGAATTCAAATACATATCTACTGCACGTTTTCGATTAAGAAACTTTTCTTTGTCACTTTCATCTAAGATTTCAATTAAAACTGTTGGCCAATTATCGGTATCAAGATAAGCAGCATCTAGTGCTATATCCTCAAAGAATTTTCTATTTACCATCTTTCCACACCTCTGTGGCTAAAGATAATGCCTTTTCACTAATATCTGAATTTATTTCTCCTAAATAGATCATGCGGTATAGGGTTTGGTTAATTCTTAAAGCTGAAAGATGTTTACAGTTTTCACGTATCTGTTTTATTGTGAGACGTTGATTACCTATAATCTGGTTAATAGTTCTATGATCAACCTCATTCGTTATGAGGTTAGGACGTAAAAAAGGAATAATCGTCTTAAGATTATCTAAAAGAAAGGTATTACTTCTAATTTCCTGTTCTGTTAATAATGTATATTCATAACCATTTTCTTCACACCATTTTTGTTGAACAGTTGTTTGACGTATTGATCTAGTTGACATTGGATTCGTGGAATTTAAGTCTTGAAGATATTTGATCTCAATAAAACTTTGACTTCCATCAAAGCGCTGTATCCACATATCAAAAATTGATGTGACATAGAGTCCATTAACAAGAACTCGAATTTTTTTTGGTTGTTCACAAAATTTTTTTATCATAGGATTCCCTTCTATCAACAACCAATGATCATATTCAAGATCGCTAAAGAGTTGAACCATCCTATTAATTTTCGGACTATAAACATACCAGTAATTGCTGCCAAATTTATTACTTCTTTTCATTGGAACAGGAGTATTAAACACAAAAATCCCTCCTTTAAATAAGATAATATCATAATTTCCTTATTTTTCTAATATTATAACTGTTAAAAATTATCTTTTATGATATTTTTCAGTTAACGATTTTATAAACCTGTTTTTACGACGATGCAACCATGTTTGTGTCATAAAACAAGAGTGCAACCATGTTTGTGTCACTGTTTTTTTTAGTGTATGTAAACAACCTACATGCTATTAATAATGATCGTATTATTTTCTTTGGTAAATACCACGTAATTCCTCAAACCGTTTTTTCCTATACGGCTCTCTTCTGCTTTTTACAGATGTAAAAGGACATTTACAAGAGGTATTTTCTAAGTAGATTTTGGGGATTTCATGGAAATAAAATTCTGGTGCATGGTTTCCTTCGAAGTCTATATGCAGAAAATAGTCTGGTACACAATCATAGTTAAATACTCCTCTCCAAATACCCTTGAACTTTTTTTGATACTCTGGATTTATTTCTGTTTGATGAATCCATTCGTTAAAAAAGGCAATAGCAGCATGAGCTAAGCATCTTCCAAAAACCCATTTAATAGCATCCATATTTTCGTCGATAATAATATTTTTTGATTTGAATGCCCATTGCCAAAAAAGACTTTCATAGAAAGTATTATCATAGTAAAAAGGAAAATCTACAAAATTATGATTTGCTGGTTCTATACGACCAAATTTTGAATCCACAAAGCTAGGACTCATATACCTTCTAACAATTGCACTCCAATGTAAATAAGCAAATGCATAAGGACACTGTTGCTCCGTCTCATTCCCCCCATAGAATCGATGTATACAAGTTTTATGCTTTTTTAAGATCGTGTTTCTCAACTTTCTTGATATAGAAGATATAGTTTTACAATATGAGTTATACAAATCTTCCTGAAATTCTATTTCTAATTTATCATTCAGATATTCTTGGGATTTTTGTGTTCTACATTGGTTATTTTTAATTTTTTTCTCCGTTGTTTTTATCAGTCTGATATTTCGGGTGCTCTGCACTTTTTTATAAGGTTGTAGATCCTCACTCTGTACAGAAACACTTTGTAATATACCATCTAACAGACTAGTCTTTTCACTGAATTTTGTTGGGAATATATGAAGGTTACTTATATACGTCTTTTGGTTTTCATTAAGTGATAGCCACTTTAAGACATTTTTACAAACTAACTCTTCTTCCTTTCCCCAGTGTTGAAAAAACCTTTCTCTTCTCCTTTTTTTAAAAAACATATATCCACATTTACATTGGAATGGAGAAGTCAATAGTTGGTCGCTACACTCATAAGGAATTAGATGTTTACAATGGGGACAATAATTTTCCAAAGGAATCATGTGAAATGGACAATGATACAGTAATGTAAACTGGTGAAATACACTATGATACCCTGTCCGTATACATTTCTTACAAAAAAACAAATGATCTCGAATAAAAGCTTTATCCTCATATTTTTGATTAAAATGCCCAATTAATTGCTGTAGATTATTTTGATATTCTTTTAAAAAATGAAATTGAAGGATATGATTCGTTTGTTCAAGATCAAAACCTTGTAAGGATAAATATGTGCGGTGACACCTTCCTGCATTAGTTTTTAAAGATTTTACATGGTTTGAACCTAATAATTTTAATACCTCTTTCGATGTTAGTTCGTTTGCATATTTAAATTTTTCTATCGTAGACCAAGGTGATTCAAACCATCTCACCCACTCTTTTCTCCAAGTAAACCTACTCAAAGTACCTTCACCCCATTATTTTTAGATGCGTATCTAAAACGAGTAATTTTGAATGGATATTTTTATTAAAAATACCATATTTAACAATAAATTACTCTTACAAAAGAGAAATTTATACATAAAAAAACAAAAGACCAGATCTACTCTGATATGCTCCCCTAAAGGTAGACAGGTGAAATAATAAAACCTGCTACTGTGAGGGGAGCTTTTTCATGCCTAAAGTACAATATGGTGCGCCAGAGAAATTCGCCATCCTACAAGAAGTTGAAAGTGGCCAGTGGGGTCTTATGGCTACAGTTAAAAAATACGGGATTAACAAATCAACCTTAGCGAAATGGCGAGGTCGTTATGAAGTGTATGGATACGAAGGGTTAGAGGTTCGAACCCACAATAGAAGTTATTCTGCGGAACTAAAGCTTCAAGCGGTGAGGGATTATCTCTATGGGGGATTGTCACAATATCAGACCATCGATAAGTACAAGATAGCCAGCCGAACACAACTCTCCAACTGGGTAAAGAAGTATAATGGTCATAGCAGCTTAAAAACCTATACAGGGGGAGTGAAAGCTATGACGAAAGGTCGATCTACAACTTGGCAGGAGAGGATTGATATTGTTCTTTATTGTCTTACCCATCATCATGACTATCAAAAGACAGCGGAGCAGTACCAGGTCTCCTACCAACAAGTGTACCAATGGGTAAAGAAGTATGAAAATGACGGTCAGGATGCTTTACAGGATGGGCGGGGAAGAAAAAAAGCGCTTGAGGAGTTAACCGAAGCGGATCGCCAAAAGTTCGCAATGAAAAAGCTGGAGTATGAAAATGAGCGGCTTCGAGCAGAGAATGCTTTCTTAAAAAAGTTACAGGAAATCGAAAGGTGGCGACGTTAAGCCAATATCGGCAGGAGAATGTCTACCTTGCCATTCAAGCCAAGAAGAACAATGTAGCGTGCAGGTATTGTGTGAAATCGCAAAGATTTCACGGTCAAGCTATTACAAATGGCTCAATCGCAAAACCAGTTCTCGTGAACTGAAAAATCAACAACTCACTGATGCCATGCTCTCGTTATACGAGAAGGTTGATGGCATCTACGGGTACCGTCGGTTAACCCTCCATTTGCGCCGCCAGACCCAGCGACGGATCAATCATAAGCGAATACAACGCCTTATGAAGAAAAAAGGAATCCAATCGGTGATCCGCAGAAAGAGAAAAAAATATGCGCGTTCAACTCCACAGCAAGTTGCTGAGAATCTGTTAAATCGTGAGTTTTATGCGAAAACACCGAATGAGAAGTGGGTAACCGATATAACGGAATTCAAGTACGGAAGTGGCCAGAAGGCCTATTTAAGTGCTATCTTAGACCTTCATGATAACTCGATTGTCTCCTATGTTTTAGGCCATTCCAATAACAATAGCCTTGTGTTTAAAACAGTGAATTTGGCCTTGCAAGCGGTACCAGGAAGTAAGCCTATGCTTCATAGTGATCGAGGTTTTCAATATACCTCTTTCAGGTTCAAAAAGTTATTTGCCGACAAACTAACCCACAGCATGTCCCGAGTTGGCAGGTGTATTGATAACGGTCCAATAGAAGCGTTCTGGGGAACCCTTAAATGTGAGAAGTATTATTTGCATTCATATAGTACCTTCGAGGAACTTAAGAAAGACATTGATGACTACATGTACTTTTACAATAACGACCGATTACAGGTAAAACTAAACAGCCTTAGTCCAATGGAATACAGAACTAAGGCTGCTTAACTGTTTTTTATTTTTTGTACTGTCTACTTGACAGGGTGCAGTTCACTCGATCTAGTGTCTTCTGTCTCTTCATTTAATCCCCCAGTCTTTTTTTAATGTTGGTTTAGAATAAAGTTTGATTAAAAATTACTCTAAATCCTTGATTTCACTGCATATAAAAAGCCATTATTTTGAACAAAGATTGATCAAAACGATGGCTCTCTTTTACTTTTCAGAACTGTTTTTTATAAAAAAGTTTGATTAATTTAATGCTCCTTATTCCACTAAAGAGCCCGTTAGTTTAATAAAAGACAGCAACAAAAAGAATCAATTTCGAAAAAAGATTGAACAAAATTGATTATACAATACCGGATGGAAATGTAATACAAGAAGTTTGACCATTAGGATGGGTTTTGTTGAACTACATTTGTGGGGCTTCCATACCAAACTTTGCCCATTCCTCTTTTGAAGGACCATAAATTCCTGGGACAGTTAATCCTGCCTGTCGCATAAGAACTGTCATTTGTCCTCGATGGTGGCTTTGATGTTGAATCAAAAACATTAATAGTGAACCATTTGGCATCTGTTGACCTATAAATTCGATACGTTCTTGTAGTGTATGGTCAGTCCATTCTTTTTTTAATGCCTGTACAAATGCATTACTAGCTTGATGATAACTGTCTGCTATAAACTGAGCCGTAGTAGGAACGGGATAATCTTCGGCTGGGGCATCAAACGTTAAGTTTGTATTTGAAGTAATAATGCGAATAGCAGCAACGGTATGCCAAGCAATACGTCCTAAAGTCCAATTTTGTGAAGTTATTTCCTGTTTAAGTGATTCATCAGTTAGATTACTCAGTAGTTTCTGTGTAGCAGCAGCTTCGAACTCCCAAGATTTTAAAAAATGGTCTAAGGTTTGGAACATAAAAAAATCCCCCTAAAAAATGTTTGTTTAATTCTTCTATTTTTAATTTACAAGATAGATTTGAATTATTAACAGATTAATTGAAATGTTCTATAATATCTACACTAAATCCTTCTTACGCTAACCTCTCCTGCCCGTTAGTGAAATAAGAAATTCTAGCTCACAGGATTTCTTATCAAACTTTTTTATAAATGATCAGACTTTTTCAAATTATCACTCCTTTACTTCTTGTTAAACAATCGCGCCCTTTAGCTTAATAAGAGAACCCCTTATTCAAATACAACCATTTCTCCGACATCTATAAATCCAAATCGCTTATAGATATTTTTCCCATCATCTGAAGCCTGTAATACAACTGGTTTTTGTTTATCCTTTGTTTGATTTAGAAGAAATTGAAACATTTCACTGCCAATTCCTTTACCTCTAAATGTTTCTTTTGTCATCACATCATAAATACCATAACTATCTTTGCTTTCTATTAATAAACCAGTAGTTACAGCCATTTCGTCTATGCATCCAATAAACATTTGAACTTCTGAACCTAATTTTATTTGTGAAAACTTATTAAAGTAACTTTCTAATGCATCTTTTTCTGGTGTGCCTTCAAATAAGCTCATAAATACCTCTATATATTTTAAAAGTTCTTCATTATTTTTCACATTAGTAATCATAAGCTGATGGGAAATTCTTTGACCAACATTAAGAGTATTTTCAAGTTTCATCATTACATTACGTTCCGTTTCTTTTAGGTCATATTCTTGCATAAGTTTTTTCCAATCATCGTTTAAATACTGAGCATCAATCCAAATACTAAAGGGATATTCTTTATAAGAAAAATTATCGATTCCATGTCTAATCTTAACTGCATTTTTGATATTTGGAGATTTCGGCAATAATACATTGAATGTATCAGTAGGAATTTCTGTATTTGCTATGACGAAATCTTCTTCCTTTGTAAGTTCTCCACTAACTGCATGAGTAAATACTTTTAATTTTTCTTCAAAATTGTTTATTACTAATTGTTGATTTGTAATCATGTTTTTGCACCTTTCAATTTAATTTAGCGCGCTCTTTTTTATTATAAGGTCACTTAAATTCTAAAAAAACTGTGTTCACAGTATTTATATCCTCCCATAATTTTCAGAAAACATTGAAGTGATTCATTTTCTTTTTTCAATAATCTGGCCCGATTGTTGAAAAGGAGGAAGTTTTTCTCTGACTATAACCTTTTATAAACATCCGCATAAGCTACTTTCAATTGCTCTCTGAGTTGCCTGTTTTCTTCCTCCAATTTTTTGTTCTTCCTTTTTAGAGAGGCGATAAGGGCATCTTTATTGCTTTCGTTCATTTCTCGCTTTAGTTGTTTCGATGTAGACACTTGTGACTGTTGACTTCGCAATGTTTCAATCCTTGAACGAAATTCTTTGTTATTATAGAGCGTTGCTTTAGAAACATCAGCTTCACTGGATACACTATTAAAATTTATTTTTTCATTGGCTTTTATGAGCCTTTTAATGGCTTCATCTACTCTCAGGTAGGTATTCGCCTTTCGTTTGGCATGTATTGCTTTCAAATGAGCAGAACGGTCATATTCAGACATTTTTAACCCCCAACTTTCTTTTCATTCGATCTTGTCTACCAAAAATAATATTTCCTTCTTGAAGAGTATTTAAAATGTTTTGGTAACGTTGTAGATTCTTTTGGTTCTTCTCCGCAATATCTTCTCGACCTCGTTGTTTTGCTATTTCAATTGCCTTTGTGGTTGTTTTAATATGAAGTTCATACTTTTCCTTATCTAACTCTGAAAAACCTACCGCTAAATCTTTACATGGTGTTTGATTATCACCACAAGTTAGGCAAGGAGGTGCTTCCATATGAGGGCAGTTTCCGTTCAACCGAGCGTGACACGTTCCATAAGGGTTGTCCATCGCATTTAGCTTATGATCCTGCCATAAGGCATCCAATATGTCAGTTGGAATATCTTCTCCTGCTTTAATTTCTTGTACTTCACCGTTTAAGTCAAAACTGAATACCCCTTGTTTTATTACCAATTCAAACACTTTCCTTTTGGTATCATCTAATAACTTGGCGTATCGTAATGTCATTTCTGGAGATGCGTGAGCCAACAATTCTTATACGGTTAGAATATCCGCACCACCGTTTAACATTTTTACACCGTAGGTGTGTCGGAATTGGTGAGGTTTAAAATGAAATAAGTTCCCATTTTCATCGGTGATGTTCTTTTGCATTGCTAATATATTTAGTTGATCTTGAAAAAAACTTTGATTAAATGGTTTTCCTTTGCGCTGACCACGATAGCGAACGAAAATATACCCTTTGGGGTTGTTGTCTTGATTACCCAATTCTTTGGATATATCAATCAGAACGGCAAGTATACCTGCTAACTCATCATCAATCGGAATCCTATGTCCTTTTAAGTATGTTTTTTTAACATCAGTTTCTATGTAATATTTACCATTGAGTTTGACTAAGCAATCAGAAGTTAACCCAAGTGCATCGGATATTCTTAGTCCTGTTTTAAACGTTATCCAAACAACAGGTTGAAAATCTTTATGCAAGTCATTGATATGAGTGAATAATTGCTCTAATACATAGTCGGGAATATAGTCAATTTGGTCAATGGATTTTTTCCGTACTTTCGGTTTATCATCGGGAAAAATCAATCGTTGTACAGGTGTTTCAGGAGCCATTTCATATTCGTACCGTTGAATATCTTCAAGGAACTTTTGTAGTTTTGTTAGTGAGAGATTTACATACTGTTCGGGTTGAGAGTTACGTTTCTTCAAATTGTTTTTAGCGTATTCATGTAAATATTCAATATATTTTACAATATGTGTACGATTTAAAGCCTTTAAATCCTGCCACGTTGGCTCTAAAGAAAATACAAATGTGAAAAACACTGGGAGAAAAGCTAGATAGTTTTTTGCTGTACACCATGAAAATTTGTTTTTACTAAGCAATCGTTGTTTTATATATTTCTTTATTTGCTCACGAATATCTTTATCAAACTTTGAAAAATTAAGGTAATATTGACTTTTACTTTTATTGTATTCTATACCGTACTTATCATGTAAAACACGAACATCCCATTTGTCTTTTTCAAACTCTTCTCGGTTGTCCGTGAATTGAAATAACATATTATAAGTTTTTCTTAAAAAACCTGCTACTGGTGTTTTTTCAACCAAATCGTTTTGAATTATCATTTGTTTAAACCGATGAGTAGTGACTCCATTTTCATTCAACCAAAACAAATACTCTCGTTCTACTTTATCAATATCCAAATCCAACAATGATGTTAGTTCAGGATAATTTTTGTTTATGAACTCGGTCATTTTCTTTAATGGGAATTGATAAGCGTTAAAAACACTACTTATTGTCCATAAATCGTTAAAGAGTTGTTGATAATAAATATATTTCACTTCTATGTTGATTGTAGGGTTGGTGAATCGGAAATATATATTTTTATTGGCATACTTATAATTTGATACTAATTCCTCAAACTGTTTTATTTCACCAATAAAATGGATATTCCACTTGTCATTCACTAAGAAATAGGGATTGTTTACTTGTACAACTGTAACCGAACCATCTTCATTTATTGTTTTTACGAGAAAGGTGGATAGTATATTTTTTTGTGCTTCATGAAATCTCTGTTCAATCACATAAATTTTTTTCGTTTCTTTCATCAATTAACTCCTTTTCATTCCAGTTTCGATAAATTAAATTCGGACTGTGCTTTTTCCCAATCCTCACGGATTTCTTCTTCCGAAGGATGAAGGTATAAGTTCATTGTTGTTTGAATTTGTGCGTGTCCTAATCGTTCTTGTACCTGCTTAATATCTTTGGTTTTCTGATAGAATATGGTGGCGTGTGTATGGCGAAATAGATGGGGGTGTAAGTTTAGCCCTGTTTTCTTCCTCAAACGCTTAAAAAGAGATTCTACGTTCCAATATTCCATTGGTTTTCCTATATCTTTTCCCCTTAGTTTTACAAAAGTAAAGTTTGAATCTAAATCTAATTCGTCAATCACTTCATACAAATAATCATCATATAAATCCATTAAAGATTGTGACACATAAATTTCTCGTTCCCCTGTTTTTAACATTGCACCGTTTTCTAATTCCCCTCGATCTACTAAACGAATCCGATGCCCCTTTTGATGATCAAAAACAAAATCCTCCATAAAGAGAGCGAGAGCTTCTCCAATACGTAATCCCGTTTCAAATAACAATTGAATTAAGAACTTATCTCGTATATTAGTGGTTGCTTGTAATACTTGTTGTACTTGTTCTTTTCTGAGTGTATCTACTCTTTTGCGTGGTTCTTTTAATTTCAGTATATTTCTAATTGATGGCTTGTCCTTATTAACATGATGTAAGAAACTTTTGTAACGTGAGTTTCCTCCTGTAAATACTTGTTTCATTAACTTTTCCATCATGTCATTTTGTACCACTTCATTTCGGTAAAGGTAGTCATAGAAGTTTGCTACAACTGTAATTGTAAGGTTAATTGTTTTTTCCCTTCGCTTTGATTTCTCTTGTTGAAGGGGAGTGACCTTTGAACTCTCATAAGGACTTCTTAACCACCCCACAAACTCTATTAAATCCTCTAATCTAATAAACTTATAATCTTTGTTTGTTTCTTCTAAGTAGGTAAAAAAATGTTTTAAGGAATAACAATATGTTTTTTGAGTATTAGGGCTTTTTCCTGTCTTGTCTAAATACTTTATATACCTCATGACTGGCATTACAGGCAACCCCTCTTGATCTAGTAATATGTATCTCTTATTGTTATTCTCCAAAATAACCTCTTGAACTCTAATAGCACTTCACCCCCAAATAATCTTTTTATATTTTATACATATTGAACGATTTTTTAAATATCTAAATAAAAAATTTAATATGTAAAGAAAAGAGGATATATGCTCATATATTAAACATAATATCCTATTATTAGTTTAGTCTATTTAAGTTTTGAATTATCAAACTTTATTTTAAAACCACATTTAATGCTCCCGTAGTATAATTGCCTCTTCTATATTAACCTGGGTCTGATAAGACAGTGCATCAAAGTTGCCAAACACGTACCCATGCATATACGGGGGTTGTGTGGAGCCACTCCTGTGTGGATTCAGATGCTGAAGGTACGAAAGTACGACTCTGGGAAGTTGGTCATATTCGGTTAGCAGTAAAGGGGCATGCTTTCCCAAGTGGGAGAAAAGCCCTGAAAAAATGGCAGTCCTCCAGTCACTTGCTGTTACAAACGAAAATGCATCTCCTCTGCCTGGCTGATTCCGATTCCATCCAACTTCTGTTTGTGGATCAAAAAAACGAGAAAAATTTACCGAGTTTTCATAAGGCGAGTTCCCTGTTATTCTCACCACATTTCCCCTTATGGTTCGACGTACTAGCGCCTCTACCTCTAGTGAAATCGTAGATTCTGAACCAACAAGATAGGCGTTCATTCTCTGGTGTTCCGTCAGGAACTGCAAGACGATCGGTGACAGCTCCGTTCTTTTTGTCAACAAAATGGGGAGTCCTTCATGCATAGCATAGTTCGGAGCAAACATGCTTTCCGCAAAGGTTTCACCTGACAATAGAAACAGATTGTTTTTCCCTTGTTCTGACATCGGAGGATAAGTCAGCCGATAGTTTGATACGGCTACAGAAGTTTCGTATGGGTTTTGACTGCCGATGCGAACCGTAGACAGTCCAAGGTTTCTGACCTGTCGTTCTATCGTTTCACTTACGGGACCAATCAAAAATACTTGAGCAGGGACATCTTTTCCCTCCGGATGTAGACGAAGAATTTCATTCGTCAGTTCTTCCGTAAGCCTCTCCGGAACCAGCATAATGGGTGCGTTATTCGGATGGTGAACCAATGAAGACGCTGTAAAGGCGAATGGAAAAGCAGTAATCGGAGTGAGGACAAGTGCATTTGGTTTCCAGGACACCGTCGTTCGAGGAAACCCGGGATATGCCATCTGCAGTGAGTTGATCATCACAGCAAGATCGTGATCTCCCCAAATTCGTGTAGTGTCTACCGTATTTGCGCTAAACAATCGAATCACCTCATCCCCATCTTATGTGCAAATGTCTAATTGAGTCCCTTGAAACGAAGAATTTGATCCAACAAATATATGCGGAGCATTACCATAGTTACTGTAACTAGTGCCCATGGATTTGCCGTACTATTCAAGTTTTTTCAAAATGAGGCGCGTTTTCCAACGCACAAGTACGAGTACCGAAAGCTGTGATTGCCTACATTGCAATCTGATTTAAAACGTCGTCACAATACGTATCTTTTTCGATGAGCCCTTTTATACCGCGAACTTGACCCTCTATTCGATTGAGCCAGTTTATCATGCTTTGCTTGGTTTTATCAGAGTGATTACTGCGACTGAAGTGATCGGAAGCTGTTGAAACATGTGTATCATTCCTCCTTTCCCTATATTTTAAACATACCCCTATACAGTATGTAAATCTTCATCATTTCCACATAATCGTGTGATACTCTTTCCAACAGAAGCCGAAAAGGAGGTATAAATATGCGTAACAAGAAACACTTGAACAAGTGGATAGCACTCCCAATCGTTCTGGCAGGTGTATTGGTGCTCTCTGCTTGCTCCAATAGCACGCAACAGACAAACCAGGACAACGACATGGAGAATATGACGTCGAAGAAGCCTGAAAATGACCAGACGAAACCTATGTCCGCCTCTGGTGATTCAAAAATAGAAGTGCTCACAGGAAATACGTTTACGCTTACTGCAAAGGAAAGCATGCTTCATCTCGACGACAACACGATGAAAAATGCGTGGACGTACAACGGAACAGTCCCTGGCCCTCAACTGCGTGTCAAACAGGGTGAAAAAATCAAGGTTGTCTTGAACAACGAGTTGCCAGAACCGGTAACCATCCACTGGCACGGCCTCCCGGTACCTCATAACATGGACGGAATCCCGGGAGTTACTCAAAACGCTGTAAAACCTGGAGAAACCTTTATCTACCAGTTTACGGTAGATGTTCCTGGAACTTACTGGTACCACTCGCACCAAAACGGCGTGGTACAGGTTGATAAAGGGCTGTACGGATCTCTTGTAGTGGAACCCAAAGACCAGCAACCTGTCGATAAAGATTATACGCTTGTACTAGATGAATGGATGAAAGATGATAGCATGTCTGGAATGAGCCACGGAGGGGGCCATGCAGGTATGAACATGGGCAGCTCGGAAATGCCGATGAGTGATGCCGAAATGATGTCGCTTATGTACACGATTTTTTCTGCCAACGGAAAGACCGGAGCAGCGATTCAACCACTGAAGGTTAAGGAAGGAGAAAAAGTGAGAATCCGCCTTGTTAATGCTGGCTTTCTCTCCCACAAACTCAACCTTCAGGGACATGAATACAAAATTGTTTCAACGGATGGTCAACCGATCAATAACCCGCCTCTTGTGAGCAGGCAATTGTTAAACATCGCCCCGGGAGAACGATACGATATTGAATTTTTTGCTAATAATCCAGGAAGTTGGCTGCTGGAGGAACGAAGTTCCAATCCGGGTGCAAAATCCCTGACTGTTCCTATCGTTTACGAAGGGTCTGAAAGCGTATCACCAAAATCAGAAACCGGTGACTTACCTTTGGTTGACATCACCACTTATGGTGATGCAGCAAAAAGCAATTTCTCGTTGGACAGCAAGTATGACGTCGAGTATACGATGGACCTGAATACTGAGATGAGCAACGGAGAAATGGCTTTTACGATTAATGGTAAGACATTCCCTAATACTCCTCCTCTCAATGTGAAGAAAGGAGATCTCGTGAAAGTTAAACTAGTGAACAAATCTCGAGAAGACCTTCACCCCATGCATCTGCATGGTCACTTCTTCCAAGTATTGAGTAAAAACGGCAAGTCCGTTTCTGGTTCCCCATTGGTGAAGGATACGTTGAATCTTCTGCCAGGGGAAGAATATGTGGTTGCCTTCAAAGCTGACAACCCAGGTAATTGGATGTTCCATTGCCATGATCTAGGACACGCATCGCAAGGTATGGTGTCCGAGGTGAAATACGAGGGCTTCAAACCCAACTTTACAGTTGATCCGACGGTAAACAATATGCCGGAATAAGCAGCACCAGAAAGGGCAGGAACAATTGTTCCTGCCCCATTCTCTTTGCTTGCTGGTAACTAATCGTGATTGTTGTGTATTCTCCTAGTTCACGTTCACTTCAACGAACTTTTCTTTTTGGTTAAGTTAGCATGAATGGGCAGAAATGTTGATATGAATCATTGATGTATTCCCCAATAGATTTACTGTTTATCTTGATTGTCTATTTTTCGTCGTAACCAAAAATAAATCAGCAAAATAATAGCACCAGATATCGTCATCCAGAAACAAAAGGTTTTTATGTTACTAACATTTTCAATGAATGTTCCGTTTCGAAAGTATATTGCAGAAAAGATCATGCACATCAATCCCATTACCATGATGAGAATAGCAATGAGCCAGTCTATTTTTGTCATGTTATTTCCCCCTGAGATTCCTGAAGAGCAAATCGAACTTCAAAACGGGTTCCCTCCCCATTCTTACTACTCACCTGAATCGAACCACCCTGTATTTCTACCAGTTTTTTAACAATAGATAGCCCTAAACCAGTACCCCCATATTCCCGGGATCGTGATTTTTCAACTCTATAGAATCTATCGAAAATAAACGGAATTTCATTTTCAGGAATTCCTATTCCTGTGTCTTTCACAGAGAATGAAACAAAATCCATTGATCCATTCAAATAAATGGTAATCTCCCCTTGTTCTGTATAACGCACCGCATTTTCTAAAAGATTAAGTACAATCTGCTCCATTCGTATCGCATCCCCACATATGAACGGAATTGTTCCAGATTGATAGAAATACAGTTCTAATTTTTTTTCTTTTGCTTTCAATTCTATTTTCCGAATAGCCAGATTAATAATTTCTACAAGATCTATCCACTCCATGCAAAAGGTTATTTTTCCTTCTTCCATTTTAGCTAGTTCAAACAGATCATCAACAAGGTGTTGGATTCGTAATGCTTCCTGGTAAATAATATCCAAATATCTATCCTTCTCTTCTTCCGTTTCATACATTCGATTTTTAACTACCTTCGCATACCCTTCCAAATAGGTAATTGGTGTTCGTAGCTCATGAGAAATATTAGCAAAAAATTCTTGCCGGTTATCACGATAACGTTGAAGATCCACCGCCAGATCATTAATTGCTTCAGCAAGAAAACCAATTTCGTCCTTGCTTTGGATCTCTAGCCTTGTTTCCAACTCACCTTTTGCAATTTTTCTTGTAGCGATTTGCATCTGTAGTAATGGTCTGGATAAAACTTGGGCCATAATCCATGTAATACCTAGTGCTAGTAAAAATGCACCAATACCGGAGAGTATTAGGAGGTTGCGTACAGTCGCAAGAGATTCATCCATATGTTTGGTAGAAGCCATTACATATATAGCAGAACTAACAGAATTGTTTTTGAAAATTGGCTGCCCGATGACTACATATCGGTTCCCCAATGGGTCCTTATGTTCTAAACTGACTGATTTCCCCGAAAGAATCGCCTTGATATCCTCTGATCGAATAAAGCTACGATCGGACGGATTATGTTCACCTGAATGAAGAATGATACTACCGTTTGCATTTATATAAAACATGCTAACTTTAGAAAAGTCGGCAAATGTTAGCATCATCTGCTCTGAAGAAGTATTTATAGTTTCTGCCATTTTTGAAAAATGTGTTGTCATTTCAGATACTTCTATTTTCATTTCTGTGTAATAAAAATTAGTAAACATTTGGTAAATAGTAAACCCAAGAAATAACAAAACAATTAGAAAAGCAGTTATAATCATTAGTCCTAATTTCTTCCCAATTCGATTTCTTCTCATTTTGTTTCACCTATTACATGAAATTTATAACCAATTCCCCAGACCGTTTGAATGGGGTTATAACCCAGTCCATAACGATATAATTTTTCACGAATATTTTTCACATGGGTATCCACGACTCGGGTGTCACCGGTATAGTCATAACCCCATGATCGTTCTATCAACGCTTCTCGGGTAAAAGCTCGTTGACCACTTTCAGCTAATGTGAGTAACAAATCGAACTCCTTTTGTGTAAAATCTATGGAAACATCATGGATGAGTACTTCCCTTGCATCTGGAAATATTCTCAAGTTTGGAAATTCCAGAACTGATCTTTGAGACGTATTACCTTGGTTAATTGTGGAGCGCCGTAATAATGAATAAACACGTGCCAGTAGCTCTTCAGGTTCAAATGGTTTCGTTACATAATCGTCTGCTCCAATTCCCAGTCCATGTACTTTATCCTTTGTTTCAGATCTGGCGGTAAGCATTAGAATAGGTATTTTCTCAACCTCCCTAATTGCTTTACAGACCTGCCAACCATCCATCCCCGGCATCATCACATCCAGTAATATGATGTCGAAGGAATGCTTCTTGATCATTGATAAAGCATCGTAACCATTCGTAGCCTCCTGTATAACAAAACCTTCCTTTGTTAAATAAATACGAAGCAAATTCCGCATATTCCATTCGTCATCTACAACTAACACCTGAATTTTTGACAAATTACTCACCTACTTCATTTTCTATTTATGGATACCATTATCCAGTTATGTATAACAATTAACAGCCATAAAATGTTCTTCTAGCCAGTACTTATATTATAGAGCTTTTACATCGTTACATATTGCAATACTGACTTATGTTTGCTTTATATCCGTTTTATGGTATAAACGTTACCCTTCTGTTTTATCCCAATCTATTTTTCTCTTTTTGTTATTCTACAATACACTTCAATAGAAAACATGAAAATGAATGCCGTATGCTTGAATGATTAGCATACGGCATTCAAAAATATTTGTAACGTTTTCACTCTCTTTTCCTTCCATTTATCAGAGTCGTGATAATCATATGGGAAATTGGACAAAGCAAGAGCAAACCTAATAAAGAGAAATTCGTGGATACACCTAATTTTGTATTGATTAAAAATACACCCACAAAAAGAATGACTGGAAGAATACAACATAACCCCATCATCCAATTGTGTTTTTTGATCGGTTTGGCGCTTTCTGAGTGCTTCTTATGATCAACAGTTTCTTTACTGTGATTTCCACAACAACTCACTTGCATTCCTCCTTATTAGAGAAATTTATTTAGCCAAATCCTTACTATCTCTTCTCAGTTTCTCGTTTTCAACTTTTAATTGTTCCAGCTCTGTCTGAAGCCTTAGCGCTGCTTGCTCATTACTTTTCGAATTGTGATTATGCCCTCCACGCATACCAAACATCATAAAGATCATCATCAAGGGGCAAGCCAACAATAATAGCCAACTCCAATCCATTAGTAAAACCTCCTTACCTAAGTTTCATATACATGTATAGTAAATAAAAGATGTGTAGAAAGAGTGTTGAAATCATGTTAACCACATAGATATTAGGAGAAAAACGTAGACAAACCAATGTCATAATAACCGCGATTTTATTGGTTCGAAACAATCATCTGGTATACATGTTTGTGTCCAAAAGTGTGACATAAACATGTATACCTTTTTAGGATAAAACCTTAATAGATATGGGATATTCATTTTCTCTTTGGTTCATATGTTTGTGTCACTAGACAAGACCAGACCCTTGTTTGTCTTGTTGATAATCAAGTGTAATGGAATCAAACCAAACTTAAAACATTAGGGTCTATTGCTACCTCAATTCCATTTATTTCTGTCACCTTATCATTTTCATTTGATTTCTCTAGTGTAATTCCGTAATTTGGTCCACAGCATCCTCTCCTTCAAAAGTAAATCGCAATGTAAAAACACTACTATCTTCCATTAACTCTTGAACGAACTCTTTCGCTTTATCTGTAATAATCATGTCTTTCTCTCCTCTACAATGTTTTACTCCAGGTATGAGTATCAGTACCCTCAAAAAACCGTTCATCGTCTTAGGCTGCCATATAGTCTGTTCCTATGATCGTAACCTTACTCATATAGAGCTCCCACGTTCATGTGAGGTTGTCAACTTTGGACAACCATGGAATTACGATAAATTGATTGTTTGATTTTTGTTTTATTTCACTGATCCATTCCTTCTCTGCAATAGCACGTCCACGTATAATGGGATCTGCCGTTGGAGTTACATAGAAGCTTTGATTAATGACCCACCATGTTGGTGCGATTCCTGCACAGGCGTTGCTTCAGCCAACGTTACAATAACGACACTGGTTTCTTTTTGATCACGAAGACGTGGTAGCAATTTTAGTACAGACTGTGGAACCTCACCAGAAGAACGCTCAATCTCTTTATGATAAGCTTGTGTGGCATCTAATAATAGCAACGTATGTCCAGTGGGTGCTGTATCAATTACAACGATCTCTTCGTTTACCTTTTCTACAATCTTTGCAAAGGCTCGAAAGACCGCAATTTCTTCCGTACAGGGGGATCGAAGATCTTCTTCTAAATATGCGAGTCCTTCTTGATCCAGTAAGTCTTTAGACTGTTGAATTCATTGCTGACTTCTGGAATGGTATCAGTATCATCTATAGGGATTACTCCATCAAAATATTTATGTAAGCTATTTTGGACGGTAAAGAAAGATTTCATGTCGACTTGTAATCCTTACATTTTTTCATTCTTTGTGGATCTCTTTTATTTTTTACAGTTTTAAATGGACAAGATAGTTGCGGAGTATCATGTGAATAATTTGAAGAAACTTCAAGATACATTTTTGGTGGTTTCAAATCTGCAAAGTCTATTTGAAGAAAAAAGGGACGGATATTGCTTACCTGAAAAGGAATGATATAGTGACCATGAAAATATTCTGGATTTATTTCTGCATAACGTAAATATTGTTTGAAAATACAATTTGCTACCTCTGCTATAGATCTTCCAACAACCCACTTAAGAGTTGCTCTAGATTCAAATGTGATGTCGGAAACCTTGGCTCTCCATAGAGTAAAGAGTTTCTCGAAAAATTCATTATGCGTATGAAATGGAAATCTAACATCTTCTGGATGAAAGTTCATAGGACGGGAAATTGATATAACGTGACCTGGATCACGATATCTTTCAACTTGAGATCTCCAGTGTAGGTATGCAAATGCATACGGGCATCTGGGGATGGAATGAGGATCTGTATAGTAACGGTTGATACAAGTTGTATGCTTAAGTAATAGGGTTCTTCTCAAGTGACGTGCGATTGAAGAAATAACCTTTTCGTATGACTCATACAAGTCTTCTTGTAGTTTCTGATATCGTAATGTTGCTTGAATTTGTTTTGTATTAATCTCCTCCCCTGTCCTATTTTCTATTATCTCACGATAGCCTTTTATTTTTTTTATTTGAGGAGTACTATTTATGCTTATATAGAATTTGTTTTTCTCACCATAAGGAGATAGTGTATGTAAGAGTCCTTGGAGAGTATACGGAGAATTTTTAAGCTCCTCTGAGGGGTACATATAAATATTAGAAAAAGTTTTCCTTTGTTTTTCGTTTAAAGTTATCCACTTTTTTACAAAATCACATCGGAGTGTTTCTTCCTTAGACCATTTTTTGAAGAATTTCTCATTTTCCCCAATTTCTAAAAAGGAAAAGTTACATTTACACTGATAAGGAGAAGAAAACCCAGCGTCATTACATTCATAAAGGAATGTTGCCGTACATTTCGGACAAGCATCTTGCAAAGGTATCATGTGAAAAGGACAATAGTGAAGAAATGTTACTTGATGTAGAATGCTATGGAATCCATTTCGCATACATTCTATGCAATACCATAGTTGGTTCCTTACGAAAAAGTGTTCATTGTGTCTATGAGAGAAATAACCAAACAACTCATGTAGATATTGACGGTTAGTAGCAATGAGGTCAAAAGATAGGATTTTCCTTGTAGTTTTTAAATCAAACCCAGTCAGTGTAACAAGATTTCTATAACGCTCTCCAACCAACCTTATTTTTTTTACCGTTGTTATTCCAAAGATTTTCAATGCATCATACGACGAAGTTTCATTAGCATATTTGAATTTTTCAAGGATGGACCAAGGAGATTCTAATGATCTAATCCACTCTTTTCTCCATGCATATGAGGACTCGTTAAACAAAGACTTCACTCCTGACTGTTTTTACTCTTCATCATTGGACTGTATTTTTAACTCAGCCAATAAATAACCTGAGGCATAAATAGCTTCTTCCCATAAAGATTTTGATAGCCATCTTAGATTTTGACCGTCTGCTCTGAATTCCAAAAGAACGTATTCAATCGTGGTTATCAAATATTGCATAGGGATTTCCAATGATCCTTTTATCCGAGCATCTTGTCGAAGAGAGCTAAATACTTCATATATGTCATCCGTGCATTCTTCTAACCTTTGACCCAAAGCGTATGCTTCAGGAAAATAGTAACGTGTATAGGACCAGCCACTTTCCTTTGGGAATTCTGTCATTTCATCAAAACATTGTAAACAAATTCGCAAGTCTTCTTTACTTTTTACTCCTCGAAATTGATGTTCATGAACCATAAATCTCCCAATGATTTGATGACGTCTTGTTTCGATAAAAAGAGATCTCCTATGGAGTAGTTCTTGTTGTCCAACTAATACGGCGGTCAATGCAATTCTATATTGATCTAATTCATTATAGATATCCATTAACCAGCCGTACTGGATTTCATGTAAGCACTGAGCCTCGTCAATAAACATGACCACACGTTTATGTTTTGATAAATCTCCCCTTTCAATTAAAAATTTACTTAAACGATTCCTTTTTATTGTTGTTTTGCCGGTAAAAGGTATACTATGTCCTACATCATTTAATACCGTTTCAAAAAAGTTGTTTTCATTTGGTATTTTTGCATGTAAAGAACGAATGTGAAAAATCGGAAGATCTGCTCCAAATTCATCAGGGAGTGTACGAATTAGAAACTCTATAGCTCGTGTTTTTCCGAGACGTGGCCGACCATATATAATGCCACCGGGACTTCGGTATTTTATCCATTTACAAACGGATTGGTACATTTTTAGAACTTCATTACTTGGTATAATATAGGCTCTTTGTTCGACTGGGTGAGTACCTTTTGAAACAAATGGTCTTGGTTGATTCAATAGGTTATCAAAAGAAATTTGTTGAGAATTTTCTTGTCCCATACCTTGTCTCCTCTAGATATTAATGGTTTTAAATTTCCTCCGTAGGGCTGCTAAATCGTCATTGTTTATTGGATTCGAATCAATCGCTTTACTTTTATTCTTACTTGAAGACCTATTATTTGTGATGGGTTCCTTTTTGATAGTACCTTCAATACTTGGCGTACTTTTTTTATTCTCGTGGTAACGCTTTGTGGCAGCCAATTTTGTCCGTGATTTTTTATCACGACTTGCTTTATCTTCTAAATATTTCTGAAGAGCTTCTATAGGATCATCAAGAGTAGAATAAAAAAGTAATTTTTTGCGTGAGAGTCTATTCACTTGTTTTCGCATTTGTAATGTGTGAGGAGTTATTCCCCATTTCCCTGTTGCCGTGAAATACCCTAATTCAGATCCATCTTTTAAAAAGGCTTGAAGAAATCGTAAATCCTGAGTATTTACTAATAGAAAAATTTGTGCTCCAATCAAATCAAATGTTGTAGAAACTAAATCGTTGCGATACACTACCCCTTCATAAGTAATATAGGGTCTTTTCCCTGTTTTAAGGTTACCTCTTACAATGCGAGTAATTGAGATCTCAAAAAAGCCCACTTCATTTCGTTTCTCTTCAGGTAATACCCTTGGCTCCATTCCTTTCATCACCCTTTGTTCCATCACTTCTAATGGACTTAAATTTCCTAAGCTACTATGTGGTGTTCGATTATAATTTGCAATCAATACGGATGTTACTTGCTCCAATTCTTCAATATTCATTTCATACTTGCGAGCCATTTTTTCTGATTGATTTCTTCTAGGATCTGAGGGAGAACTCCCAGTTGTGTTTGAAAAACGATGATATCCATTCTCCTCTATGAGACCAAAAAAACGTTCAATAAAAGGTCTCCGTTCGGGCATATTTACAGGACCAGGATTAATTGCACAACCCACGATTTCTGAAAGTCTGTTTGTAACAATTTTCGCTAGATTCGCTTTTCCATTATCGTAACTAAATTCATTCCATAAAGCCCATTGGGTTTGGGGTATAACTTGCCAGTGAAAGCCCCCAGTAATAGGGTACTTTAATCCTGGTATTGTAAGACTTTTTACATGATTTGGTTCAATTGAATTTCGAATGCAGGAGAGAACATCACTGGATGAATATTGGGAAGCAATTGAAAGGTGGTATCCTAAAACTACTCTGGTTGCCACGTCAATTATAACTAACAACCAAATTCGTTCTATTGTATCTGTACAATCATCTCCATTTTGATTTTTAAAAGTAAGAGTAAGAATAAGATCAATGCAATGTCCGTCAAATTCTACACGTTGAAATGGTCGTACTGGAATAGGTTTTTTATCTCCAATACCTGTATTTCTTAGATGCCTTGCGGCTTCTTCACTATAACGAGAAGCTGCTTTAGAAGGAAATTCATTTTCTATTGTTTTGATATAACGATACAGAGAACGCCTTGCAAGATCTTTTGTCGTAAAAGGATAATCAGACATTGTTAAACCGGACGCCCTGCAAGCATCAAGAAACTTTAAGTGAATATATTTAGGTTTCATAACGAAATTACTTGTATTGGTGTTTTTTGATTTTAAAACTTTCTCATGGATAAGCTCTTTTAAATGGGGATGGCGAGATAATAATAGTTGGAATGAACCTGTTAATTTATGGTCATTATAGAGAGGTTTTGTACGTGTGTAGGTTTTGATCGTCTTATAAGGAATAAGAGCACGAAATCCCCAAATCATTCCTTCACTATCTAAGGTTAAGCATTTTTTAACATATTTTAATAATAGTTGTTTGGGAATACCTGTCTTTTGAATAATCTCGTTGATTGTAAAAATAGGATTCATATACATTTCAACAGCCATTTTCCTTTTTAAAAATTTCTGACGATCTTGGTCACTAAGATAATCAACTAATACTTTCGGCCATTTGGCAACATCTTTGAACAACGGGTCAATTGAAATATCCTCTAATAGTTTCCTATATGCCATTCTGCCACACCTCAGTAGTTAGTCCTAATGGCGATTGGTTAATGGTGGAACTCAACTCCCCAGAGTAGATCAGGGTGTATAAGGTTTGATTTAAACGTGAAACAGAGAGATGGTTACATTCTTCACGGAGTTGCTTAATTGTGAGTCTTTTACTGATTTTTTGCATAATAAAGTGATAATCTATTTCATTAGGTATACGGCCATATTGCAAATATGGAATAATTTCTTTTAAATTATCTAATAAAACGGGGTTCTTTCTAATCTCATTTTCGGTTTGAATCATATAATCATAATCATTTTCTTTGCACCATATTCTTTGTATGGCTGTCTGACGTAACGAACGCTCTGATTTAGGATTCTGAGGGTCTAATTCGCTATGGTATTTTATCTCAATAAAACATTGACTTTCAATCCACATATCAAAAATTGAAGTGACTAAAGAACCCTCAAAGCTAACTTGTATACGTTTCGGTTGTTCGCAAAACCTTTTTATTTGGTTATTACCTTCAACTAGAAGCCAATGATCATATTCAAGATCGCTAAAAAGATGGATCATTCTATTCATTTTTGGACTAAAGACATGCCAATAGTTGCTTCCATACTTACTACTTCTTTTTGTCATGAAGGGAGTGTTAAACATGTTCAACCTCCTTTTGTAAGATAATACCATTATGTCCGATTAGATGGAATATTAAAACCATTATAAACATTATTTTTCACCTTTAGGAAAATCAAACTACCTTCTATTTTTGAAGTTGGACTTTACAAGAAGGTAACCACATTTGTGTCATTTAATTGTGACACAAATGTGGTTACCCCCAAAAGAGAAAAACCCGTTATTATAGGATTTAATTGTGTAATAAAGGTAACTAGATTTGTGTCACTGGACAATTGTCGAATGTCGAATGACACAAACATGTATACCAAAAATTTATAAAGTATATATGTTTGTGTCACCAGACAATTATGTTTATTGTCGGAAACAGATAAAAAGTTACGGGGAGCTTTCTATCTTTTTATCATATCTTTACAAAAGAATCCCTATGAAGCATCTTTTCGATTATCTTTTTTGTATTCATTCTCCCAAAAATCAGCATTTTTTATGCCAAGCTCTTGCGGATTAAATACAGGATCCTTACCTTCTTTCTTCTGCTTTTCATAATCTTTTAAAGCAAGAAGCGCTGGTTTTTGCACCAATAAAATAGCGATAATGTTTATCCAAGCCATAATTCCAACACCAATATCACCAAGTGTCCACGCAGTCGTCGCGTTTTTCACACAACTATAGAACACAGCACTTAGAAAAATAAGTTTTAATACAAACGACATCCACGGACGATCTTTATACCGGTTTAAATATGCGATATTTGTTTCGGCAATATAGTAATATGCCATAATGGTTGTAAAGGCGAAGAATAGTAAGCTAATTGCAATAAAACCATTTCCGAAACCAGGGAATACTGATTCAACAGCCGCTTGTGTATATCCTGGACCTGGTTCTACACCATTCATTTTATTTACAATATATCCTTTTCCACTTGCATCAAATACGTTATACATGCCTGTAATAATCATCATAAATGCGGTCGCTGAACAAACTAATAATGTATCAATGTAAACGGAAAATGCTTGTACAAGTCCTTGTTTTGCCGGATGAGATACTTCTGCTGCAGCAGCAGCGTGTGCTCCGGTTCCTTGACCTGCCTCATTTGAATAAATACCGCGTTTTACGCCCCAAGAAATTGCTAAACCGATGATACCCCCAAACGCTGATTCTAATGCAAATGCACTTTTAAAAATTAGCATAAAAGCATCCGGTAATTTTTCAATATTCATAAAAATGATTAAACAAGCTATGAGAATATAACCAAGTGCCATAAATGGTACTATAACTTGTGCTACGCCAACGATACGTTTTATACCCCCAAAGATAATTATTGCTATCACTGTAACTAATACTGCTCCTGATATAGATGTATTAAAACCAAACGCCGTTCCTAAGCTAGAAACAATACTGTTTGCTTGTACACCTGGAAGCAGCATGCCTGTTGCCATAATGGTTGCTATAGCGAAGAGAATTGCATACCATTTAATGCCTAGTCCTTTTTCAATGTAATACGCTGGACCACCGCGGAATTGCCCTTTATGCTTCGTTTTATAAATTTGTGCAAGCGTTGATTCCACATAAGCAGATCCTGCGCCTAAAAATGCAACAAGCCACATCCAAAAGATTGCACCTGGTCCTCCAAACGCAATAGCTGTTGCGACACCAGCAATATTACCTGTACCAACCCGTCCTGACAAAGAAAGAGCTAACGCTTGAAAAGAAGAAACACCCGCTTCGGATTTTTCTCCTTGAAAAGTAAGTTTTACCATTCCACCTACATGTCGTACCTGCATAAATCTCGTACGAATTGAAAAATATAACCCAGTTCCTAGACATAAATAAACGAGTGCAGGACTCCAAATAAGATTATTTAGCCAAATTACGAAAGCTTCCATATATATTACTCCTTTTCACACTCTAAAAAACTGAATGTTCTGGATTTTAATCTTGCATTTATTTATTTTTCGAAAAAATCTCAGATTTTTGTCAACATGGTCTAGAATCAATGATTATACATAATGGTAAAGATTTTTTCATATGAGCCCTCCTTCTGCAAAAAATGTCGATTTTTCTGTGATACGTGTTCATTTTAACATGATATTCGATAAAATACAGGAATTTTTATAAAAATCGGAAAAAATAAATTTTTTATAAAAGTGTGTTCTGGTTCAAATATAATCGAATTTGCAAAGAGAACGGCAGATTCAAACGGAATCCGATGTTATGCAGTGATGAATAAGTTGTATCTGAATTCGAACAGACTTCTCTCCTTCTTTTAACATCCCATTTCCTGTTATCTTGAAAACCTCCAACTCCTTGACTTACATTAGGGGACATGATAATTTTATTTCAGCTTAAACGTTAGCGGACATATATACGAATGGAGCATGGTTGTGATCAACAGACTTTTGAATAGAAATAAACGTTTCTTTGAGTTGCACCCAGCACATGTCCTTGTTTTTGGTTTTTTGGGCTTAATTTTTATCGGTACACTTTTATTTATGTTACCGATATCTACGCAAGATCGGCATCACTTATCATTTATCGATGCACTTTTTGAGGCGACATCTGCTGTTTGTGTTACAGGACTTGCAGTAGTTGACACAGGAGCTACGTTCACTTTATTTGGACAAGTTGTTTTGCTTATTCTTATTCAACTCGGTGGCTGGGGTTTTATGACCAGTAGTATATTGATGTTCCTTATTTTAGGGAAAAAAATCGGGTTAAAAGAGAGGCTCATCTTGAAGGAATCCATTAACTATGGTTCTTTACAGGGAGTTATTCGATTAGTTCAACGTATTATAGTCATCACATTAACCGTTGAATTAATTGGTGCTATCGTGTTAGCTCTTCGTTGGTCATATGAAATGCCGTGGCAGAAGGCAATTTATTACGGCATTTTCCATTCAATTTCTGCATTCAATAATGCAGGATTTGCCTTAGAGTCGGATAGTCTGAGTAAATGGGTAGGAGATCCTGTTGTCAACATCATGATTTCAATATTGTTCATAGTGGGGGGAATAGGATTTACGGTCATTCTAGATATATTTAAGAAAAAGTCGTTCAGGAAACTCTCCTTACATACCAAACTTGCTTTAACCGTCACCCTTTTCCTTAACACAGTTAGTCTGTTGATGATTCTATTCTTGGAATATAATAACCCCGCAACATTGGGTTCATTAGACTTTGGAGACAAACTATGGGCAGCATACTTTCAAGGAACTGTACCTCGTACGGCTGGATTTAATACGATAGATATTACTCAAATGACACCAAGCTCTCTCGTTTATATAATGGGCTTAATGTTTATAGGGGCTTCTTCAGGTTCAACTGGGGGAGGGATTAAGATTACTACCGCAGCACTTCTTTTGCTTGCTCTTTGGGCAGTCATTACAAATAAGCAAGATGTTAATCTATTTAAGAGAAGAATTCCTCAAAATCAGATTAATAAAGCTTTGTCGATTGGTATTTCGGGCATTCTTTTTATCTTTGCGATTTTTTTCATTTTAACGATTACTGAAAAAGGGGCTGAAATAACCCAGATTCTTTTTGAAACCGTATCTGCATTTGGTACCGTTGGGTTGAGCGCAGGATTAACTGGTGATCTTACCCCTATAGGACGAATTCTTATAACGGTGATGATGTTTATTGGGAGACTAGGTCCATTAACAATGACATTTGCTATTATGATTAATCTAAACAACAAAAGTAAGATTCGTTATGCAGAAGAAAAAATATTAATTGGATAAATTGCTAAGTTCGTCAAGAATGAATCTGCTAATTTCTTGTTATACATAAAAATACTGGTAAAGCCTTAGCGTACAGGATGCCGGTATTTTTATGTTACAACTGTTTCAAATCTATCGCGAGAATCCAGAGAAAGCTATCACTTTATTTAAAGAAGGAGCAAGTATGGATTGGACTTTACCGATCGCGGAGATTTATCGAAATACAGGTGTTAATTTTGACTTCTCTGAACAAACTATAAAAAATATTTCCGAGTTCATTATTAATATAATTGAAGATTTAAATTAAATGTGTATAGTCACGAAAAAAGCTAATAAAGTCATTTAAAAAGATAGACGTTCATTAAGTAACAAAACCACCTTAATGAACGTCTTTTCTTTTCAATCATTCACTTTCATATTTAATTTTATAGACAAGGATTTCATAGTGGAAGTGACCTATAACACACCTATCTCACTACTACAATTGTTTTATTACTTTTGTTGATAATAGAAGCTATTTCGGTTTTGTTGCATTAAAACCGCGTTTAAACCTTTTTTACAAATTCAGATTTTAATTTCATAGCTCCAAAACCATCAATTTTGCAATCAATATCATGATCTCCATCAACCAAACGTATATTTTTTACTTTTGTACCTATTTTTACAACTAATGAACTTCCTGTTACTTTAAGGTCTTTGATTACTGTTACAGAATCACCATCGTTTAAGACATTTCCATTTGCATCTTTGATAACCTTTTTCTCTTCACTATTTTCAGTTTCTAATTCTAAAGTCCACTCATGAGCACATTCTGGACAAACAAAAAGACTTCCATCTTCGTAAGTGTATTCTGAATTACATTTTGGGCAATTTGGCAAATCAAGCATAATTTCATTTCCTCCATTCGTTATTATTAATTCTCATATGTAAGAATTATTTTCAATTTCCTGTTTACAATTTCGTAAGAATAGCAATTACGAAATTGAAACTCATAAAAAAATATAGGGAGTTCCTTATATGCTTATATACTGCCATAGTCTTCTCATATTGACAACCCTTCCTCCAATCCCCATTTACATTAACCTGTACATTTCTATTCATTATACAAAATTCTTGAAGTTAGTGTGGTTAACCGAACTGGGCAGTAAATAAAAAAATCTTTCCTGATTAGCCTTATTTGGGCTATAAGGAAAGATTTTTCTTACCTATACTTTTAGTACGTACAAGTATGTGCTTGTTGGACCAAACGGAATACACCTTTCGATAGTAAGCCCCGCTTTTTGGAAAGCGAGATCATATTCCTCTTTTGTAGGTATGTATACATCCATATATGCATGCACTAACTCAAAACCCACATTAAAAATTGGTAGTTTTTCTTTCAAATAAGGAATAGGTGTTTGTAGTGTATCGGAAATCAGGAAGTATTTAACTTTTGGAAAAACGTTGCGCAGCCTATCAAAAAGAGTCTCTCTAATCTCAGTTATATTAAAAAGATCATGCATCATCATGAAACTAGTGACAACCTCTACTTCCCCTAGTACTTCTATATCGTTATGGGACACATTCATATCCAAAATGTTTGCATGGAGAAGAGTAACACGATCAGACAAGTCGTGATGTTTTACATTTTGTCGAGCCAAACCAATGGCAGCAGTGCTGATATCTATACCAACGCCTTTCCTTTCTGGATAGCGTTTGAGCATGTTGATTAATTTGCTCCCATTCCCGCAACCAAAATCGCAGATAGACTGGAACGGAAAGCTATCTAATACCTCAGATAATAGATTTTCAAGTATGCTACTATTCATTAAGTCTGAACCAAGCGCAACCTTGCCTTCGTCTCGGAGCCCAGACCATCCTTGCACCCCAGTATGCAAATCCCCTAGTCTACTTAACATATCGCCATAGGCACCAACGCTCCAAATGATATATCCAATATGTTTACGCATCTCCTCACCAAGTAAACTTAGCTGAATGGAATCGTCTTGATAGTGGCTGAGGTAACCGAGAACTTCCCCAACCCGCAATAATGCTTTAAGCCGCATTATTTCACTTCCCGTTTGAAAAGCAATATCTGCTACTGAGACTGTTTGGTTAGGTTTTACTATGTCGAACAATCCTATTTGGTGATAAGCATATAGCACGTTTGCCCCCAAATAATAGTTAAATAGCGTATGGGGATCATGTGATATCTTTGCTTGCTCCGTTACCAAATTCATTTTATCTCCCACCATTTTTTTATTTTTGACCTCTCAATATTGTAGCTATGATGCGTGCATTTTCGGCCAAATGATCGGGGTGAATAAGCATTTCTATATGTTCACCCGCTCCTTTATACACATAGAACTGATTGATAGTGGCCGTTTCCCATGACTGAATATTTTCGCTTGTAGTCTCAGTTGAGGTGATGAAATGAATGTTAGCGGAAAGAATGCCATCATTTATCACTTCATTGGTATAGTCGTAATAATCCTTAATCAGATCGATGGTTTGATGGGTCACGGAGCGAATACTTTCACCTAAATGCTGTGCCATGAGATTGGCTATTTCAACGGCTTCTGTCTGCACCTTTTCGACATTTAATTGAAGAGCCTTCACTCTTCTTGGAGCATCGATTAGGATCATATCGCTTACAGTTAGTCCTCTTTCTTCCATTGTTTTGGCTACTTCAAAAGCCAGATTACCTCCTGCTGAATATCCCAAGATCACATACGGCCCTTCGGATTGAGCTTCTTTTATATGATGCAAATACTGCTCAATTCGATCTTCCCTTGCAATAAAATCAAAAGCGTGTATGGTACAAGCAGATAATTTTTGATGTAAAGCCTTATAAAGTACACCCTGTCCTGCTATCGGTGGAAAACAAATGACTTCCTTTGTAGGATTTGAATAATCAAGGAAGGAAATAAATGGTTTTGCATGCACTATTCCTTTTTCGAGTAATACTGCCATTTGTCGCACAGTTGGATATTCAAAAACATTGAGAAGTAAAAGTTCAACGTGGAACGTTTCTTTGATTTTGTCAACCATTTCAGCCGTTTTCAATGAATGGCCTCCCAGATCAAAAAAGTTCCCCTCAACGCTTACTTGCTCAAGATTAAGCACTTGTCCCCAAATCCTTGCCAACTTGTCCTCCCACTCATTCTTTGGAGGTACATAATCAATCGTATTTTGCGAGAAGCTCTCCTCTAGTGCCGGTAAGAGAGCGCGATTGATTTTGCCATTCGTGGTTTTTGGGAGAGAATCCACAAATATATAATAGTGGGGCACCATATAATCTGGCAGTTTTTGTTGCAAATAAGTGCGCAGGTCCGCCGAAGATACATCTTGCCCTTCTTCTAACACTATATAAGAGACAAGTCGATCATTATTTGATTTATCGTTATGGACACTCACGACAGCTTGATCGACGCTAGGGTGTTGAACCAAGACATTCCCGATTTCATCCAGCTCAATACGGTATCCTCTGATTTTTATCTGGTTGTCTAAGCGCCCAAGATATTCAATCGTACCATCCACTAAGAAGCGCCCAAGATCTCCTGTTCGATATAAACGTGCTGACTGATCCGTCGTAAATGGATGCGGTACAAATTTGGTCGAAGTTAATTCTGGCTGATTCATATATCCTCTGGCTACTCCGATGCCACCAACATAGATCTCCCCTTTTACTCCAATTGGAACAGGATTTAGGGAATCGTCAAGTATATAGACTTGCATATTTGCAAACGGACGCCCTACCTGACTTGGAAGACTCGCTTTTGTGCATAAATGTGCTGTAGTGATAATAGAGGTTTCTGTTTGTCCATAACCATTGTATAGATTGCGTGACCCATTACTCCATTCGGCCATGTCAACTGTGCAAAGCTCACCTGCGCTTAGTACCGTCTGCAAGGAATCTGGCAAATCATCCGGGCTAAGCGTTGCTAAAACGGAAGGGGTAATAAACATAGTCGTAATTTGATTTTCATGTAAAAACGCAAGAAGATTCGCCCCTCCAGCTCTTACATCTGGGCTCGTCAGGCATAGTGAAGCTCCTGCACATAGAGAGGAAAAAATCTCATGAGCCGACGCATCAAAACTGATTGAAAAAAATTGGATAAGCTTACTAGCAGATGTGATGTGGAATGTGTTAATCGTGTCTTCCGTTATGTTGCATAAGCCTCGGTGCTCTATCATGACACCTTTAGGATTTCCAGTAGAGCCTGATGTATAGATAACGTAAGCAAGATTGTGGGCACTCGCCTGTATTGGCAGATTTCGATTATCTTCACACGAAATCGCCTCCTGTTCGCTATCTAAACAAATACACTCCCTTCCTTCATTGCTCATCAATTCTTTCAGATGTTGGCTTGTAAGGACGATTTGAAGACCCGAGTCCTGTAGGATGTGTCGAATCCTTTCTATTGGATAGATAGGATCAATAGGGATATACGCCCCGCCTGCTTTTAAAATCCCAAGCAAACCAACAATCATCTCAATTGAGCGTTCCATATATAAACCGACGAGCGATTCACGTTCTACCCCTCTTTTTTTCAATAGACGAGCCACTTGATTAGCACGTTTGTTTAATTCCTGATAGGTAATGGTTTGATCCCCATATCTGAGAGCAATTTGATCTGGTGCCTTCTCTACTTGGGCTTCATACAATTGATGAATGCAAGCATCATCAGAGAATGGATGCCAGGTGCGATTCCAGTCGATCAGCAACTGTTGTTTTTCTGCTTCGGTTAACATGGCCAAATCATTAATGGAAGAATGCGGGTTTTCCAAAATGGCGCGAAGCAAACGCTGCCAATGTTCACGCATCCGCTCGATCGTATCCTGACGAAATAAATCAGGTGAATATTCAAAAAAACCTTCCAATCCTTTTTCGGTTTCAGAAAACCCTACGGTGATATCATACTTAGCCGTCTCACCATCAATCATTTCAAATTCGACTGTAAGATCTGGCAACTGTAATTTTTCTTCTGGTACATCAACATATACAAATATAGCTTGAACTAACGGGTTTCGACTGATATCCATGGGTACATTCAATTCGTCTATTAACAAACCGATTGGCATATCCTGATGCTTGTATACCGCAAGAGCCGTTTCCCTTACACTATGTAATAATTGGATAAAAGTCATATCTCCCGAGATTCGCGTGCGGAGTGTACCCATTGTTAGGAAATAACCCATTACGGTCTCCATCTCAGCTCGGCTACGGTTGGCGAGTGGTGTACCAACCAAGATGTCGGATTGACCTGTATACCTGTATAAAAGCAACTTAAAAGCAGCTAGTATAATCATGAAAGCAGACGCGTTCTCTTTTTGTCCAATGGTTTTTAATCCGTTTAATACTTCGAGTGGTGTATGAATAAAACATCTGGCACCACGGTAGGTAATGGCTGGTGGACGAGGAAAGTCGGTACTGATATCCAAAACATAATCGCAGTCTGCCAGCTGTCCTTTCCAAAACGAAAGTAAATTCTCTTTGGTCTCACCTTCTAAATAGTCTCGTTGCCATTCAGCATAATCTGCATATTGGATTGGAAGCTCTGGCAATTGTATGGGTATGCCTGTAAGCACAGCCTGATAATGTAAAGATAGTTCTTTAAAAAAGATAGAAAAAGTAATACGATCGATCACAATATGATGAACAGTCATGACCAACATTGATTCTGAATCACTTAGGTAAAACAGTTTGAAGCGGATAAGCGGACCTTTTTTTAAATCAAAAAGTCGTTGTACCTCTTCTTTCATCTGTCTCTGTGCTTCTTCATCGCGAATTTCTTCTGGTACAAGACATAGATCAACCTCTGGAACGTTGACCTGAAGTTCTGGTAGGATAATTTGACGTGCTTGTCCATCCACACTGTCAAACACGGTACGCCATGCTTCATGACGTTTTACGATCTCATTGATGCTCTTCTCCAAAGCCCAGTGATGCACGGTGCCAGTTAATCTAGCCGCACCATAAACGTTATAGGTGTGGCTTTCTGGGTGCATTCGATTGAAAAACCACAATCGTTCTTGATCATATGAAAGCGGGCTTGGATTCGCGTGCCCACGACGCTTAATCCCCTCTTTATTCATACCGATTTTGTTTATGTCTACATTTTGCTTCTTCAATTGCTTTTCAAGCAAAGCGCGTTGTTTTGCAGAAAGTGAATTAATACGCTCCATCAAGCTTTTCATAGAGAAAACTCCTTTTGATTAAATGATTCTTTGAGATCGGTCAACATTCTAATGCTATTCATTATCGTCTCGTCATCTACTCCGAAGTCCACTAAGCAGGCCACCTCATCCACGCCAATATCAATTAGAGTCTCGATCAGCTTTTTGCATTTGTCATAACTTCCAAACAATGCACTCTCTTGAAAATACGACTCAAAAGCATGATTTACGATTACATCGAAATCAGAGGCAGACATGGACGCATAATCTGTAAAAATGTTCTTCTGTTGTTTCATAAAGGTTTTTAAATATTCCTTCATTGGTTTCTCCACCTTCGCCTTGACCTCTTCGTCACTTGATCCTAAGCAAGTGTGGAGCATCACAGCAACTTTGCGAGATTCGGGTAAAAAACCATTTTGAGACAATGTCTTACGATACAAGTCGATTTTCTCTTCCAAATCTGCTAGATCTCCGCCCGTAATTCCTGTGAGAATGTTGGCTCCGATTTGTGCGGCACGTCGGTAGGTATCCGGACTGCCGTTCGTCGCTATCCAAATATTTAGTTCATTTTGCCACGGCCTAGGCAAAGTACGTATTTCGTGGACAACTCCATTCACATCTGTAAAAGGAACCTGCTCCCCAGCCCATAGCCTTTTTACCAATTCAATAGAGGAAAACATCTCATCTTTTCTGGAATCGTAATAGTCAGTAGCCTGTACAGGGGCAATCAAAAAGTCAGCAGGATGCCATCCTGTAGCAAATGCAACCGAAACACGTCCCTTTGAAAGATTGTCCACCACAGACCATTCCTCCACAAAGCGAATCGGATGATGTAATGGTAGGACAACGCTTCCTGCCCTAAGCTCAATTCGTTCTGTAATCGTAGCTAATGCGGCACTTAACACCGAAGGATTGGGATATAATCCTCCGAAATCCTCAAAATGTCGCTCTGGTGTCCAAACTGCTGCAAAGCCATGCTGATCTGCATATGCTGTGCTCTCCATCAATAAGGAATATTTATTTTTATCCTGCGTAGAACCATCGCCTGAGAAAAAGAAGAGACTAAATTCCATCTTGTCCATTTTCCTTTTCCGCTTTGGAACAAAGCTATTAGAAGCGGTATTTCGATTTTGCGCTTCTTTCTTGGTTTTTCCTGTAGGAAGAGGGGGTTGGATGCCTTTTTGTTTGAGGCGTTGTTCAAGTAGAACTCGTTGTTCAGGAGAAAGTGCTGCCAATCGATCGTCTAAATGGTTCATCATTGTTCTCCCCTTTTTATACTTCGTTTGCAAGCTCCTGTGATAGTTCCTCTTGTGACATCTTCTCTATTTCACTCAACATACGCTCGATTTCATCCATTTCCACTTGTCCGATCTGAGAGATAGTTATCGCTTGAGCTAACTCAACAATGGTTGGTGATTGGAAAAGAATATCCATGGGAATATCGTTATGGAACGTATTTCGCAAACGCGTCACAAGCTGAATGGATAATAGAGAGTTACCGCCTAATTCAAAAAAGTTAGCTTCTATACTGATGGCAGAAACACCGAATAATTCTTGCCAAATGTCAGTTATTTTCTTTTCCGTCTCATTGCGTGGTGCGACATAAGCTTGACTTACTTGATTGTGATATCCATCGGCACGGTGCGAATGAGCATTTGGTTGTTCGGAATCGTAGTGGATCAATTCATGAATCGCAGAATGAATGTCTTGCGTAGAAACAATCACTTGAGAGAAGTCGCTTGTAAGAATACGGTTCATGACCTGCACTCCTTCACTTGCTGTGATTCCGTACTTTTCTTGCAATTGCTCCATATGCATCTTGATTTCTGACGGCATCCCCGTCTGGCTATGAATCCAATTATCGTTTTTCCACATTCCCCAGTTAATAGCAACAGTAGGTATTCCTTTTGCAGTATGATATCTAGCGAATGTATCCAAAAAGACATTTGCTACACAATTGTCCATCTGACCTACACCACCTGTTAGTGAGAATGTACGAGAGAATAGGATCATAAATTCAATATTCATATGGCTTATGATCTTTTCAAGAACGAGCGTGCCATACACTTGCTGAGCTATGTTTTGGTAGCAAGAATCTTTACTTTTCAACGGGATGAATCCAGAGCTAAGTCGCTCCGCAGCAAAAACGATACCTGTAATCCTTCCCACTTTGTCTTCCGCTATACGAATCACTTGACTCATTTCATCTTCATTTGTCACATCAGCAGTATAATAAAGTATTTCTTTACCATTTTGGTTAAGAAGTAGGATTCTTCTGATTTTGCTAGCAATCTCATCTTCTTCATCATGAGCTTGCAGGTAGCTATCCCACTGTTCTATTGATGGAAAATCAGGATCGCCTATTAAAACGAGTGAAGCTTGTACCGATTTGGCTATCTCTTCACTTACTGACAATCCAATTTCCTCAGTAGCACCTGTAATAAGGTATACCCCTTGGTCACGGAAAGAGTGTGGATATGTAAGAGGATTCTCTTTTGGCAATCTTATTTGCTCAAATTTTTGAACAAAACGGTGCACACCGCGAATAGCGACTATAAAATCAGAGGTATCGCTCATAAGCTCATCAAGAACTTGTTTTAGAAATCGATCTGATTTTTGGGAGAACACATCCGTCAGTTGAACGTCAATACAACGTGTTTTTATCTGAGTATATTCCTGTGATATGACACGCAGAGGTCCGAGTATGGTCGACCGCATTGGCAGATGAATCTCTTCATTGGATATTTCTTGCAAGTTATTTGACACTGTAATGATTTCCATCGTTTGATTTATTGCGTACATTCCCAACTCTTTAGCAATGTACATCATACTATATAAACCATAATGCTCAATCTGTTCATCATCATGCCATAGTTCTTGCTCGTCTATAGATTGGATGCTCCACATGTGAACGATTTTGTCTGGCATGAGATTGTGCATATCCAATGCTTTAAACAACTCGTGATAAGATTCTCCGCTCATGATGTCGATCGTATAAGCAAGCTCGTCTATTTTTGAAAACTTCCGCCCAGGAACCACAGTCACTACTTCAAATCCAAGCTTCTCTACATGATTACATACCTGTTTACCTAGGCCTTGCTCGTCTTGAAAAATAAGCCACCTTTGTTTTGTCTCAGAAGCGTACTCATCTTCAATAGACCAAGCTCTACTCGATTGATTCCATACAGGAATATAGAACCAATCAGCCATATCCCTTCTCTCCCGATTGAATGTATCAAATTGATCCCTTGTTGGCTTGACTTTCTCTAGGAAATAGGTCTTTCTTTCAAATGGATAGGTTGGAAGATGCACACGACGATGTTCTTCTTGATCCACGAAAGCACCCTGATTCATTTCTATTCCATAGCACCACAACCACCCCATCGCAATTCGTGTACTAGCCACATCAGATTGTTCTTTTTTGGCAGATGGCAATGTTGTAACTATGATTGTTTGTTGATCCTCTTGGGTTTCTCTGTGTTGACGTACAAGGGATGCAAGTGACTGTCCCGGTCCCACTTCAACAAAAATACTATTGGGCTCCTCCATCAGCGTGCGAACCCCTTCAGAGAATTGGACTGTCTCCCGAAGGTGTCTTTGCCAATAAAGAGGGTCTGTTGCTTGCGCAGAGGTAATCATCGAACCTGTAATGTTAGAGATGTATGGAATTCGTGGTTCAAGGAAAGTCATATTGTGTAACGATTCATAAAACGGCTCTAGCATAGGCTCCATCATCGTCGAATGATAGGCGTGAGAGGTGATCAACCGTTTATAAGTAATACCTTTTGATTGCATCAACCGCTCTATGCTAAGAATATCTTCATATGTACCCGCTATGACAGTGGACATCGGGCTATTCACTGCCGCTAATGATAGCTCTTTGCCATGCTCTTGCAGCAATTCACGCACCTGTAATTCTCCTAATGCAACCGCTAGCATCGCTCCTTTATCCATCTCCTGCATTAAGCTTCCACGTTTTGAAATCATGTGCAGAGCTTCTTCCAATGACATTACACTGGCAAGGCAAGCTGCGACGTACTCACCTATGCTGTGGCCAATCATAGCTTGTGGACGAACTCCCCATGATTCCAACAATTTGGCTAATGCATATTCGATGATGAAAATGGCTGGTTGGGCATAGATGGTTTGGTTTAATTGTTCTCTAGCTTGTTCTTCCAACTCCTCAGTTGGATACATCAACTCACGAATATCTATTCCGATGTGGTTCTTTACTTGTTCTGCACAATAATTCACCTGTTCTCTAAACATACTCTCAGTCTCATATAGGTCTCGTCCCATATTCACATACTGTGAGCCTTGACCCGAAAACATGAATACTACAAAGGGATTGTGGACTGCTCTTCCTTCTACCATGATTTCCTTAGGGTTATCTTGATAGTAGGTAGAAGGCATGTTATCGCCTCGTAAAGTCATTTTCGCATCTGTAGTTTCACGTACGATCAGAGCACTTCGATACGGAAACCCTTTTCTTCCTACGTGTAGCGTGTATGCCACATCTGCTAGATTCACCTCTGAATTTTTTTCCAAAAAATCTGTTAGATTTGCTTTTACCTTATTGAGAGCAGTTGGTGTCTTGGCAGAAAGAGTTAGTACTTTCCACTGGGAGTGTGTTAGCTCTTCTCTCTTTGCATATACAGGCGCCTCTTCTAGGATCACATGTACATTTGTACCCCCTATACCAAACGAGCTAACTCCCGCACGGCGAGGATGTTCACCCGTCTTCCACTCTGTAAGCTTCGTGTTTACATAAAATGGACTTTGATCAAAGTTTATCTGCCGATTCGATTCAACAAAATGGAGGCTTGGGGGAATTTGTTTATTCGAAAGTGCAAGCACTGTTTTTATCAAACCCGTCACTCCAGCTGCACTATCAAGATGTCCAACATTGGTTTTTACAGATCCTATCGCACAAAAACCTGTTTTGGTCGTATGCTCACGATATGCTTCCGTCAGTGCCGCTATTTCAATTGGATCTCCCAATATTGTTCCTGTTCCATGTGCTTCTATGTAGCTGATCGTTTCTGGGTCAACATCAGCGATGGTAAGAGCATCTTTGATTACTTCTGCTTGCTGAGTGACGCTAGGAGCTGTATAACCCACTTTTTGCATGCCGTCATTATTAATGGCTGTTCCTTTCACGACTGCTAGAATCTGATCATTGTCAGCCAAAGCGTCCTCTAAGCGTTTGAGCAATACGACCCCAACACCATTGCCAATTACCGTTCCTTGTGCATTAGAATCAAAGGCACGACAATGCCCATCTGGCGACAAAATACTGCCTTCTTGAAATTCGTGATCATTGCTCTGATCTGCCTTAACTGATACCCCCCCTGCCAAAGCCATATCACATTCGTATGTCAGCAGGCTTTGGCATGCCATATGTACGCTTACCAAAGAACTAGAGCAAGCTGACTGTACCGCTACACTAGGTCCTTTTAAGTCTAGCTTGTAAGAGACACGTGTCGAAAGAAAATCAGGTTGTGTTCCAATCATGACTTGAAAGCTTCCTAGGGCATCTACGATTTCGGGATGACTATGTACATGGGATAAATATCCGGATTGTCCACTTCCTGCGTAAACACCAATTCTCCCAGAATATTTCGCTGGATCATATCCTGCCTGTTCCAAAGCTTCATAGGAAATTTCGAGGAACAAACGTTGCTGGGGGTCTGTCACTTCTGCTTCCCGTGGGGTCATTTCAAAAAACTCTACATCGAACTCGGCCATATTTTCCAAAATCCCCATCGCTGGTATACTTTTTTCCCTTTTTCGCTCAAAAAAATGAATAGATTCTTCCCCGTTCTGAAGGTTATGCCAAAATTCTACTATATTTTTAGCACCCGGAAATCTCCCTGACATACCGATAATGGCAACTGAGGATTGCACGTCCTCGCTGTTCATCTCATGCATATTTTCTTACCTCCCACGTTTTCTTGCTTGTTTTTGTTTCTGCATCGCTTCTTTTCGTTTGAGAGCTATTTCTCTATTCGAATCCAATGTTGGCACGATACTCATCTCTTGACTGAGTCTATGTGCCAATGTATGTATAGTGGGACAACGAAACATCTCAATAACCGGTAAGTTTCGTCTGAATATTGAATTAATTTCTTGGTGAGCAAATAGTAACCGATAGGAATCTCCACCAATATGAAAAAAGTGATCATGGATGCCTACTCGTTCAACTCCTAGTGCTTCCTGCCAAATTTTTGTCAAAACTCTTTCTATCTCGGTGACAGGAGCTACATAAGCTGTTTGATCATCCTTGCTGTTTAATTCAACACTATTTAATTTTGTGCGATCGATTTTGCCATTTGGAGTCAACGGAATATCTTTTATGATCTTGATTACATTAGGAATCATGAAAAATGGAAGCTGGCTCTGTAGAAATACTCGCAATTCACCTGTTAGAGAAATAGAATGATCAAAATATCGAGAAAACGGCACAGCGTAAACCACCAGCTTCTTCCTGTATTTCCTATTTTCTTCCACTACTGCCACACACTGCTTAACGGCTGGATGATTGCCTAGAACCTGTTCGATTTCTCCCATTTCAATTCTGTGTCCACGGATTTTTACTTGATCATCAATCCGACCTACGTATGCAATTCGTCCATTCGGTAAAAATCGGGCTAAATCTCCAGTGCGATAAAGTCGAATAGCCCCTTGCCAAAGCTCTTCAAACTCAATATAGACAAACTTTTCCCTAGTCAAGTCCTCCCGATTCAAATATCCGCGTGCTATACCTGCACCACCGATGTACACCTCACCTATAACACCAACAGGAACAGGCTGTTGGTTCTCATCTAAAATAAATATTTTACAATTTGAAGTGGGCCTCCCAATATCCGGTGGTACTGGTTTGTCTATCGCTTCTGATTTATCTGTCTCTACATATTCACCACTAGATGAACATACGGTTGCTTCGGTTGGTCCATATGAATTCATAAAACGACGACCTTTCCCCCAGCGAACTGCAATAGTAGCAGGACAAGCTTCTCCAGCTACCTCCAGAGTGCGAAGGTAAGGTAGTTTGGCATCAGGGAGTATAGCCATTACGGAGGGCGGAATTATTGCCATATTAATTTTCTTCTCATGCAACCACTCAATCAATTGTTTTCCTGGAAGCAAGCGTTCTTTCGTATCCATGCATATTGTACTGCCGCTAGCAAGTGCAGGGAAGATTTCACGCACAGACGCATCAAAGCTGAATGAAGAGAATTGAATGATCCTAGTATCTTTCGAAAACCCATACAAGTCACGTGTAGCAAAAATCAAATTGCTAAGGCTTTTGTGTTCAATCATGACACCTTTGGGTTTGCCAGTCGAACCAGAGGTATAGATGACGTAAGCCAAGTCGTTAGGTTGCGGGAAGCATAGTGTCTCCAAAGACTGGCTATTTACACTTGTTTCATTATTCATTTCCGCTAGAGACTGTAGCACATCTATCCTTTCACCAGAAAAGTCGATGTTTGATAGATCAAGCTCTCCAGAAGTGATTAAGACGGATGCAGCACTATCCTCCAACATGTACGCAATGCGTTCTGATGGGTAATCAGGGTCGATAGGCACATAGGCACCTCCCGCTTTACATACAGCTAACATGCTTACAATCATCTCAATGCTACGTGGAAGCATGATAGCAATAATGCTTTCTGGCCCAGCTTCTCTTCGCAAAGAATGTGCCATACGAGTAGATAGTTCATCTAATTCTAGGTAACTTACCGTTTTCTCCCCAAACTCTACCGCATGATGCCCAGGTATCTGTCTCACTTGTTCTTTAAATAAATCTACAAAGGTTTTCTCTAGCGGATATTCTTTCTCTGTTCGATTCCAATCCACCAAAATCTTTGTTTTTTCTTCGAGAGTAAGCAAATCTAACTCTCCAATATGTTTCATCGGGTTTATCAGAGCGTTTTCGATGAGTTTTTGGTATCGTTCGCTCCATATCTTGATCTCTTCTTCAGTAAATATCTCAAGATGGTGATCAAAATCTAGTTGATAAATTTTGTTCTCACGCCTGTCTTTGATATGTAGGACTATCTCCTGTGGCTCGTATCCACTGAATTGTATGTCAGATGTATAATGCAGATCATCATGCATATCGAATTCTAATACCTGAAATTCCATTGCAATTGTAAATAGCTGCTGTACATTTGGGTGCTGCTCCCTCACCTTAGATAATAAATTCTGATAGGGATATTTTTGATGTCGAAGCATTTGCCTTTGCTCTTTGGCAATCTCTTGACAATAGCTGACGAAATCTAAATCAGGATTTACCATATGACGAAATGGTATTGTGCTTGCAAACATGCCAAACGCATGTTTATCACGTACATTTGAACGATTGCTAATAATATGTCCTACGATAATGTCCCTCTTGGCTGTAATCCGATAGAGGTAAAGATAGAAGGTTGCAAGGAAAAACACATAAGGACTTATCCCAAATTCTTCACAAAATGAATCAATGCGATCACGCAAATCATCTTGTATGAACAATTTATGGCGTTCACTAGCAATATTTCGAGACAGCCCATCATGATCAGCAAGGCTAACTAATTCTGGGAAGTTTTCGAATTGACTGCTCCAATAGGCTTCGTCCAACAAAAATCGTTTGGACTCAAGATATTCCCTTTCTCTATTAAGCATTTCAATATAGGAGGGTTTTACTTGCTTCTCCCGCTCTTCTCCCCTTGCTAAATGCTGATAACAAGAAACAATCTCTTTTATTGCATACAACATAGCCACACCATCAGCAATCAGATGACTGAACTTCATATACAGCATCGTCTCTGCGTCAGTTTTTTGCAGTATGGCAAAATAATATAGTGGGCCTTCTGAAAACGAAAAGGGCTTTTTAGTCGTTTGGCTTAACCACTCTTGAATAACTTGTTCTCTCTGATGATGAAAACGAAAATCAAATATGGGTATACATGGATGGATGTCTTCGGCAATGATTTGCATTGGGAATTTATTATCATTGCAGGATTGGCTGAAGATAGTTGTGAGGCGAATCGAGTCATTCTCACTGATAAATTGATGTATTGCTTTAATCAAAATATCATGATGAAGACTCGTAGAAAATGTAAATGAGGTAGCAAGATTCGTTGCCCCCAGATCTGGATAAATGTTTTCCACAAACCAAATTCGCTTTTGCGCATTGGTCAATGAATAGGACGGAACTACTTCTACATGCATAAAAGCTACCCCCCTTATTTAGAAACTTGGCTCCACCAAACCTTTGGCAGAGCCTTAGCTGAACGTATGAGACAAGATTTTTACGAATTCTTATCTATGACAAATAAATTATGGATAAACCTCCCATTGTATCCGCTCGACAACGGGCTAGATGAATTTTGATAGACATTCCTCCTCTATACATAAAAAAGTAAATTTTTATGTATATTTTTATTATTTAACAAATACTTAACTAAATTATCCTAATTAAACCTTGAAATGTCAATATAATTTGAATGTTTTTTTATTAAAACTAAACAAAAACAAATAAAGGATTTGCTTCCATTATATAGAAATAAATAAGTGTTTCTAAATTTATGCCAAGGAGAGTGTTTGAAATGAAAAAAGGTCTTGCAGCCCTGATGGTTGGCACAATTCTAGCCAGCATGTATTTTGCTCCAGCTTATGCCTCAACAGATCATAAAGGGATAGATTCAAAAACGATAAGAAATGTAAAAACACTTGAAGCGAAGGTTTCCGATCCTAATCGATTCAATGGTTTACGTGTTAAGGTTGTCGATGAAGCCACTGTATTTTTGATTATGGATGGGAAGAAAAGAGGAATTGTTAGCTCTGAAGTTTATGTTAGATTGTTCCGTTCATGGGACGGCATTCAATCGTTCTTGTCACTTGATGGCATCCCTGATGGACAGGTTATCAACGAAAACACACAATTGATAAAATATCAAAACAATCCAACTGTATATTTAGTAGACCACGAGAATGGAAGGACTGTTAAACGTGGCTTTGTTAGTGCGGAGGTATTTAATAAATACAGCTTTGATTGGAATAAAATAATTACGCTTCCTGACTCAATGCAAAATATTATTCCTGACGGTACTCCAATTAGGAATTAAATGGTACTTTAAAACAATTTGAAAAACACCTCTTAAAGTGGTTGTTTGCCTTGTCTGTATGATGTGTTGCCAATTTAAGAGGTGTTCCTATGTCATTCATCATTTTAATATAACGGTAAATATGAATCTTGTCGTCCCTTTAATTCCCTTCCTTAACCACACTTGTGTCACAAGAACTGACAGAAATGTGGTTGATCTATCACATCTAACTAAAGATATGAACAAATCATTTTAGAGGGCAATTTCAAATTTTATATGCACGAGCTGTGAAATGAAATAATTGTGGAATCGCAATGCCTATGAAAATTAACAGAACACCTATCCACTGTGAGAAAAAGACAGCTTCTTTTAAAATAAGTACAGATAAAATCACTGTAACTGGCAACTCAGCTGTCGCAAGAATAGTAGCAAGCCCAGAACCGATTTTCGGAATTCCAATTGAGAAGGCAATAGAAGGAATTACAATACTAAAAGTTCCTAAAGCTATTCCATATTTCCATAAACCCTTACCAAGTGCGCCATCATAAATAAATGTTGGTGGGAAAACGATGAGGATTAGCACCAGTGCACCAGTTATGAGCAATACACTACGTGGAAATGCTGGAATGTCCACTGCTACTTTTCCACTAACAAAAATATAACATGCAAAAGAAATTGCTGATAATAACCCTAAGATTATCCCTTTTATTTCAAGATTATGAAAGGATTGTTCCAGTAAGCCACTTGAAAGAGCTGTCCCAACTAATAAGAATAAAACAGAAATGACTTTTTCTTTTGAGGGTAATGTCTTTGTTGAGATCATCTCAATAATTATACCGATCCAAACGAATTGAAATAATAGAACGATACAGATAGAAGCAGGAATACTTGTTTGTAATGCACCATAATAACAGATACCAGTTAAACTAGCCGATGTACCTGCAAAAAATAACACAAGAGCTTGTTTTAATGGGACTCGGTGTCTAAAAAATAATAACGTCAGTAAAAGTAATAACAGCCATCCAACTAAATATTGACTCCCAATGACTTCTCCAAGTGTGAAACCATTACGATACGCAAGTTTTACAAATATAGCCAAAACGCCAATGCTACACGCTCCTAATAAAACAAGAAAGGAATAACGAAACAATTCAAGCCTCCTTATATACGAAATATACAAAAATATTTGAATAACCTTTTTTTACGTTGCCATACTTACTTTTATATTTTTTAAGCGTGAAATTACTTCCTCTAAAACTACAATGTCTTTGACAAGTGCTATACGCACGTAACCTGCTCCGCCCGCACCAAATCCACTCCCCGGTGAAAGTAAGATGCCCGCATTGTCTAAGAGATAACTTACAAAATCTTGATCACCCATTTTTTCATACTGTTCAGGGATTTTTGTCCAAATAAAGAAAGATGCTTTTGATTTTTGAACATCCCATCCTAATTTTTGAAGCTCTGGCACAAAATAATCCATTCGTTCTTGATATCGTTTTGTTTGCTCCGAAGCATAGTACTCCATATTATTTAAAGCATCTATTGCAACACTTTGGAACGGTAAAAACATCCCAAAATCAATATTGAACTTCATTGTTCTTAAACCTTGTAATACCTTTTTATTTCCTAAAGCAAAGCCAATACGCCACCCTGCTACGTTGCAAGATTTACTCAAACTATACAGCTCAACAGCAACATCCTTCCCACCGGATAATGATAGAATACTAGGTACTTCTACATCATTATAGGAGATTTCCGCATAAGCTAAATCATGTATAACAACAAAATCATATTTTTTTGCAAGGGCAATGACTTTTGCTAAATACTCTTTGGATAAAACGGTTGCGGTTGGATTTCCTGGTGAACAAAGAACCATGACTTTAGCTTTTTGTAAATCTTCTTCTGAAATTTGAGTTAAATCTGGTAAGAAGGTTTCTTTGTCACAAGGAAAATAAATAGGAACCCCTCCTACTAAATGTAAACAATTCATATAGACGCTGTACGAAGGAGATGGTACAAGAACACTGTCCCCTTCATCTAACAGAGAAGATAGCAAATAGTAAATCCCTTCTTTTGTACCTAATACATCTAAAACTTCAGTTTCATGACATAAGCTCACTCCAAAACGACGTTCATAATAAGAAGTAATCGCCTTTTTTAATTTTTTCCCTATTTCGGGGGTGAAATCGCCATAGCCATGAAAGCTTGGATTTGAAATGTATTCTTTTAATTTTTCAACTAATACGGGATTTGGTGAACCATCTGGATTTCCGATTGCTAAATTAATTACAGGTCTCTTTTGCTTCTGTAGCTTGGCCTCAATAAAGCTAAATGCATCTTCTGGAAGGGTTTCGATGTAGGTTTTTGCCATTAAAAAGCTCCTTTTTAATCATATTTATCTCTGTTATTAAGAGATTATCAGCGGATTGGTTTTTCTAAGAGACGATTCTCAATTACAATTTCACCTGATATTACTTTCATTTCAAATTCGTAAATACATGATGCTAATTTGCTTATAATCTCTCCCGTTTTATCCTCAGAAAATAAAGACATTGGGTATAGTAAAAAAGCAATTTTCATTCTATCCTCTGGATTCACTTTAAATTCTGGTACAATACTAATTAATGGAATTTCTCGTCCTTTATTAGTTTCGTTCCAACAATATTGAATGAATGTTTTGGCAATCTCACTCGAATCAAAATCGGAAGAATTTAATCGAATTCGGTTAAATGAAATCGTAAAAACAATTTCCCAGCCGAGTGAAGCAGTATTAATAACAGACAAACCACTTACGTTTTCTATTTCTTTTTTAAACAATAAACTTAATGTATGTAGTCGGACTAAATATTCTTGAAAACCTGTTTTCCCTAAACGATTCATTGCTACCCAAGCAGCAGCGATGCCGGTAGCTGGTCGAGAATTTTCAATGGTGTATCGATAGGCACGAAAATTACCAGATTCATAGTCGTTTTCTCCGTATGAATATGTACCTTCATTCAAGCGATTAAAACATTCATCTGTTTTTGAAATAAATAAACTTGTTGAATATGGGCATAAACCATTTTTATGCATATCTACACCGAATGAGTCAAAACGAGAAACACCTTCCATTTTTTGTACTGCTCGCTTAATTTTGAAACGGATTTCAGGATTTTCAACTCGTTGTTCCCATTCTTTTTCACTTAAACCCATAAAATGAAACCACAGCCAACCGATAACACTATCTAGATGAAAATATGGGAAATACGTTTGGTTCGTTTCTTTAAAAACCTGCTCTACACATTGATAAACTTCATTTGTATCATCACAAGCAAAATTAATTGTGGTTCCACCGCAGCATACAATGGCTGCAATACGCTTTCCTTTAGCTAATTGCTCTTGAATAACCTGTTTTAATTTATCTATATCCATACGCCAATCTTCTTTTGTTCCAATACGAATACATTGATTCGCTCCTAATCCAAGTATTGAACATACATGTTCAACACAATAGTGTGCTCCCTCATTTGTTAACACGACGAGATCATTTGGGATGCCTTCACGTCTTGACTCGGGGGCGATTTTTGAAATTGCTGATTTTATGGCATAAAAAAGTGTTAATTTTCCGCCATTACAAGAAATCCCATACGATTGATCCCAGCCTACTAAACGACCAATGGCCCTTGCTATGCGTTGTTCAAATAATATGGTTTTTCCACCAAAAGCATCCATTAGACTATTTGAATTGTATAATTGCGTCATTGTTGTTGCAGCCACTGTATCTAACAATGGTGATGGGACCATATTAAAGAGCGAATATGGGGAATGTGGTCGAATACTTCCTTCGAACATTTCAGAAAGGCTCGTAAAGACTTCCTCTGTATTTTTTCCTGTTTCAGGCATATAACTCTTTTTTAACTCTTCTTTATAAAGAAATGTCTCTGAAGCGAATTTAGGGTTAAGATGATTATTGGCTTTAAGCTGTTTTTGAAGGAGGGCTGTTTTGGTTAATAACGTTTCTAAATTATCTTCTTGGGGATGTAAAAACTCTTTTTCTACAATTGTTTTTTTTATCATGTCTGATCCTCCATTATTACTACTCTGCTTCCATATTTGCGTCTAAGAAATAGCGTACATCTTTTTTTATATTGGTTTGCATAAAGTAATTTTGCGTTATTGATTGCACCTCCTATGTCGAGAGTTATATGGAAATTATGAATACTATTCGTGCTTCTAATACAATTTCAGCTATAATTTGAATTGTCTTACCACTTGAAATTATATTGTTAATAATATAACCTATTTTAGGTTATATTGTCGATATTTGTATGTGAATACAAAAAAACAATTTGCATGCATAAGAGTAAAGTTGCATTATTTTCGGACTTTTTAGTCTTCTGTTCCTTTACTGATTGATAAAAATAGAGTATGATGGTTATGTTATATAGATTTCAATGAGTGAACAAAAATAAATAATGAGAGGTGCTTTTTTTGAGTCTGGTCGTATCTTCTAAATAGGAAAATTTAATGAAATAAATCATTGTGATGGGTATATTTGATTGTAATGGATACCCTTATTTTTTCATTGATTTATTTAGTTTACCTATGAAGATACCTACCATACTTTTAGAAAGCATGTAATCCCATTCTATTCCGTATCTATGCGTTTTTTATGCTAGTACATGTAATAGTTATTGGTTTTACATTTGCCTTATGAATGTATGAAAAGCTGTGGTATCCCCGCAGCTTTTTTTATTTTCTTTTTAACTCATTGAAACCTAAAGCTGGGTATCTTCATAATGATTTACATTATCATTGTGAGGAGAATAGAAATGAATAAAAATACTTTTGACAAATTACAGTTTAATGAGCTAAAAGAGCTCGTGAAATCATATTGTGTCAGTGACTTAGGTAAAAAAATCCTAGATAAGCAACAACCAAGTTCTCAACTTAATGTGGTCAGACAACGACTTAATGAAACTACGGAAGCAAGAAGAATCTTGGATGCAGAAAGTCACGTTCCTTTGTTAGGTACTTCTAACATTGCAAACATGATGGATAAACTGGAAAAGGGAATGATTCTAGAGCCATCAGAATTGGTGGGTTTTGCAGATTTTTTACGAGGTTGTAGAAAAATAAAGACATTTATGCGGGCCAAAGAATTCTTCGCTCCTGTCCTTTGCTCGTATGCCCACTCCATGTCAGAATTCACTACTATCGAAGAGTCGATTCATTTTTCTATTAAGGGTACCCGTGTAGATTCCCAAGCAAGCAAAGAGTTAAAGCGAATCAGGGGTCACATCATGGCATCAGAAGAAAAAATTGAAGATAGGCTAAACAAATTCCTAAGAAGCAGTGCAAATAAAGAGTATATCCAAGATTTTTTCATTAGTAAAAAAGACGACAGATATACCGTTCCTATTAAGGCTTCATATAAAAACCATGTTGCAGGAGCAATTGTTGAAGTCTCCTCCAAAGGTTCAACTGTGTTTATTGAACCTGCTACGATTGCTAAGTTAAATGTGGAATTGACTACACTCAAAGCAGATGAAGTGATGGAAGAATACCAGATTCTTGCCACTTTATCTGGAATGATTGTCGAAGAAATGCATAACATCAAGATTAATATTGACCTAATTAGCCAATATGACATGATCTTTGCAAAAGGAAAATACAGTAAAAGTATTGATGGTATTGAGCCTACGCTTAATAAGCATGGCCATATGAAATTAGTTGCAAGTACACATCCTCTATTACAAGGTGAGGCTGTTCCTTTAGATTTTGAGATTGGTAATCATTATAGGAGCTTAGTGATCACAGGTCCCAATGCTGGTGGCAAAACAATTGTACTAAAAACGATTGGATTAGTAGCATTAGCCACGATGGCCGGATTCCATAGTAAGGCTGATACGTCAACAGAGGTCGCAATTTTTGATAATATCTTTGCTGATATAGGTGATAATCAAAGTCTAGAGAATGCTTTGAGTACTTTTTCTTCCCATATCAAAAACATCTCCGAAATCATGCGAGACGCTACCAATAATACCCTATTACTGTTCGATGAAATCGGTAGTGGTACAGAGCCTAATGAAGGCACGGCACTTGCTATAGCGATTTTAGAAGAGTTTTATCATATGGGATGCATCACTGTTGCGACTACGCATTATGGTGAAATAAAACGTTATTCAGAGAACCATCGTGATTTCATGAATGCTGCTATGCAATTTAATAGTGAAACATTAATACCTATGTATAAATTGCTGATTGGACAATCCGGAGAAAGTAATGCGTTATGGATTTCCAAGAAAATGAATCTGCGTGAAAGTGTTCTTCAAAGAGCAGCAGATTATATGAAGAATAAAGAATATAATCTAAACCTGATACGTGAATCAATTTCATAAATCAGAGCCCTACGGGCCCAAGAGTTTTTGAGCATAGAAAAAGGAGTACCTCCCCAAATCTCTAATAAGTTAAGTGCGACCCAAACTTAAGAGGTGGTGGTGACTCCCAATGTCTATTATAAAACAAGGAAGCCTATTTGATATACAGGAATTATTCGACTTAGAACCTCCCAAACGTTTTGAGGCTATTTTCTCCACTCTTGACATTGAACCGCTTCTTTTCTCTATTTCCAAAAAGTCGATCTATGGTGCTCCTACCGAGTTGAATTATGCTGCCATGCTATATTCTCTGGTCGCTCGAATCGTAGAACGAATTCCCACTGTGAAAGATTTACGAAAACGACTAAAACATGACTTTATCTTTCGAATGGAATGCGGTTTTCTGTTTTCTGACAATCTTCCTTCCGAGGCATCGTACTCTCGTCTCGTTCAGAAGCTTTCTGAAACAGCACACCTCAATAAAGTCCAAGACAAGTTACTGTTGCAAGCGATACAGGAAGGGTTCATAGGCGATGAAGCAATTGCCATCGATGCAACCCATTTTGAATCCCGTGATCGAGGTGTGGCAAAAGAAAAAAAGACGAAACCAGAATTGAAAAAACGTGGACGTAAATCAAAAGCAGAAAAAGATATCTACGACAAGCAAAAGCAAGAAAAGGAAGCCCAGAAGTCCTTATATGAAAAAACCATTGCAGCTCAACTGGATGTGACGTTGGAGGACCTACGGTACCAAGTTCCTATCAAACCTGCTTGGGGAATAAAGAAAAATAGTGATGGAAAGAACATGTTTTGGTTTGGATACAAAGCTCATCTTGCAGTCAGTACGAAAAGTCAATATATTCTTTGCTCCCTCATGTCCTCTGGAAGTATGAACGATGGGAAAGCAGCGATTCCTTTGTTGAAAGGAATTCAAACTGTCCTTCCCAATCACATGCGATATGCAATCATGGATGCGGGATATGACTATGTCCCGATCTATCAACAAATCGGACGAATGAACGCACAAGCGATTATTGCTTACAACAAGCGGAATGAAGGAGAAATGGTTGGATTCGATTCACATTTTGCGCCAACTTGTGTCCGAGAATGCTCTTATCGTTACGACAGTTATGATAAGAAGTACAAAACGTTGAAATTTGTACGGCCAAAAGAATGTAAAGACTGTCCATTGAATCAGGATTCTCTCTGTCAAAAAGTCTATAAAATTAAGGCTGAAACCGATCTTCGAAAGTACACCGCGCCAGCCAGAGGAACAAAAACGTGGGAAGAACTATATGACCAGAGAACAGCCGTAGAGCGAGTACATGCTTATTTGAAGGAGTTCTTTCAGCTAAACAATGTCCGATATCGCACAGGAAAGAGGGCAAAAGTCCATTTTGACTTGGTTACTCTTGTTTATAATGCATCCAAGTTAGCAGTGGATCGAATTCGTAGGAACTGGCAAGTAGGATGAAAGTAGCAGCTTAATTTTTTCAAAAAAACAGCATTAATCCCGTAGGGATAGTCTAATTATTTTTGGAAAAAGCCTTTATGAAATTGATTCACGTGAAAATAAAAAGAAAAAAGCAGAAATAATCTCTGAGGAACAAGAAGATACGTATGAATACGAGGTTGGAGACAAAGTCAAATTATTGGAACACAACGATTTTGGGATTGTGTATAAGAAAAAAGATAACTACAATAATCTCACTGTATTATATAAGAGGGAATTTATTGAAGTTAATTGTAAAAGAGTAAGCTTAGAGCTGACCGCACCTGAACTATATCCAGAGGGTGAGGATCGTAAGTTACAGCGTGATTTAGAGAGAGGCTCCAAAAAAGCATACAGACAGATACAAAAGGATATTCGAGATCGGAAATAAAAAATAACAAAAATGACCTCACGAGGTGTTTACATCTCTTGAGGTCATTTCATTTACTCCATTATCTTTACCAATAGACTTTTAAACTATCTATCATTCTCCCCTTCTGGCTATAAGTTATAGGTATTCAGGGAACGTTTTACGGCCTTTTTCTTGTTCAGTATCGTGGCCAAAGAAAATGAGCGGTTTCTCAGTTGACACGATCTCCTTTAAACGTTGGATCGACTTTTCAGTTAAATTTGAATCAACTCCTGCATATGGAACGCCTTGTTCGAAATTTTCTCGGGTGTAAGATGCATCGATAGTTAGGAGTATCATTCCTGATGCCTCAGTTTCAACGAGTACAGACTGATGACCAGGTGAATGTCCTGGCGTATACAAAAGCTGGACACCTGGTAGTAGTTTATGGTCCCCATCTATGAACTGGTAGTTTAAATCTGGTAATACACACTCTTTCATATATTCTTCTCTATACACCGCGGCATCATATTCAGTGCGTTGAACAATGATAGGTGTTTTTGGAAAGTGACCATTACCACCAGCGTGATCAAAGTGCAAGTGAGAACTGATTATGCAAACGAGATCCTCAGGTAGATACCCCGTTCGTTCCAAGACACTTTCAATTCTATCGCTATCCTTCATCTTAGGAATAATACTGTCCTCAAACGGTGTACCCTTAAATAGGTCAGGGCTATTCACAGCAACATCGGGCATTCCAGTGTCAATCAAAATTGGGCCGTCTGATGTTTCCAACAGATATGACCAAATAGGTATGTCGATCAGTTTTCCGGGGAGCAGATTAGTATTAAGAGAGGATTGATCAATTAAAATTCGACCTGCAGGCAAAAAGAAAAGTTTCTTAACAGTCATAACATCACCTTCCAAATTGAATTTGTGGGCAATACCGATCAAAAGTTTTTCATTGAATAAGGAAAAATTAGTAACTAACACTGTAAATAATAGGAATGAATTACAAATAATATTATATTCAATATTTACAAAAAAATAAACACTTAGAATCTAAATAAAATACAAGCCGATTACCTGTTCGCTAAGGAAATCGGCTTGTATTTTATTTAGATGGCTTTTGTTGCAAAATACTTTTTCTGTAACCATAAGGCGACATTTACCAGAGCAATCATGACAGGGACTTCTACTAACGGACCAATAACAGCTGCAAAAGCAGCTCCAGAATGAATGCCAAAAACTCCAACTGTTACAGCGATTGCAAGTTCAAAATTATTGCTTCCTGCCGTAAAAGCAAGCGTGGTTGTAATTGGATAATTTGCTCCTATTTTCTTTCCCATCATAAATGAAATAAGGAACATCACTACAAAATAAATCAATAGTGGTATAGCAATGCGAATCACATCAAGCGGTAAACTGATAATGGCATCCCCTTTTAAAGAAAACATCACAATAATAGTAAATAGTAATGCAATTAAGGTGATAGGACTAATTTTTGGAATGAACTCTTTTTCGTACCAGTGTCGTCCTTTAGCTTTAAGCAATACAAAACGTGTTAGTATTCCTGCGAGAAATGGAATTCCTAAGTAAATCATGACTGACTTTGCTACTTCCTTCATGGTAATACTCACAACGAAACCTTTTATTCCGAACCATTCTGGGATGACGGTGACAAAAACGTATGCATATACAGAAAAGAAAAGCATTTGAAAGACGGAATTAAAAGCAACTAGTCCCGCCGCATACTCAGAATCCCCTTTGGCAAGATCGTTCCAGACAATTACCATGGCAATACAACGTGCCAAGCCAATTAAGATTAATCCGACCATATACTCGGGTTTATCAGCTAGAAAAATGATAGCCAAACCAAACATAAGAATTGGTCCGATAATCCAGTTTTGTATTAGAGATAAAAGCAGTACTTTTGTATTTGTAAAGACACGCTCCATTTCCTCATAACGAACTTTCGCCAGTGGTGGATACATCATTAAAATGAGGCCAATAGCAAGTGGGAGAGATGTAGTGTCGACTTGTAAATTATTTATGCCAGTAACAAATTGAGGACAGATAGAGCCTAAACCTATCCCAATCGCCATGGCTAGAAAAATCCAGAGCGTTAAGTATCGATTTAAAAAGGACAGACGTTTTTTCCCCTTCGTACTCATTGTGACGCCTCCTTTATGTTTGTTTTTCGTAGAGCGATGAAAATAGTTGTAATTTGCAACTATTTGTTTTTTAAAACTCCCCTATTGGTTATAGAGGAGGTGTACAGCAATTTTTACTTTTACCCATTGCTTCACTTAATAGATGGAGGCTTTCTAGAACTTGCTCGTGTTTTTCTTTAGGAATTTGTTTAAACAGATCTACAATATAAACCTCCATACATTCAGCGATAATTTTATTTTGCTCCTCCCCCTTATCGGTTAAAGATAGAACAACATAACGCCGGTCTTTTGGATCTGGAAGACGATTCACTAATTCCATTTCTACTAAATTGTGCACTTGACGACTTAGTGTGCTCGTGTCAACGGATAGTATTTCAGATAACTCGTTTAATGCTAGATTTGGTCTCTTCTGTAATTCAGACATTACATGACTCTGGATAACAGAGACTCCACAGCATTGGGCACCATCTTTTTGTAGGATGCCAAATCGTCTTACAAGCAACTGAAATGCTTCTCTAACATTTAGATATTGTGGTACCTGCTTCATAAGTTTATCACCTGCATTTATCTTACAAAAAACAATTGATTAATGCAACTATTGTGTTGTGGCTGTATTGCGGGTTTGCTATCGTAATCTTTTTAAAGGTAATTCTGCAGGGCCTTCTATAATTTCACCAGTGTATGAAAATCTTGAGCCGTGACAAGGACAATCCCATGTCCGATCACCATGATTCCACTCTGTTTCACATCCTAAGTGTGTGCATGTCGTATCTACAATGTGTAATTGTCCGTTGTCATCCTTATAAGCGCCTGCACGTTCTCCATTAAACAGAACAACGCTTCCTTCTCCATTAGTTAAATCTTCCGCCTCTCGATTAGGGATCTCAAGTTTCCCACTAATCAGATGCTTAGCGACATCAAAATTCTGTGCGAAGAATTCTTTCAAACTCGGATTTATGTAGAATCGTGATGGTCTATATAAATCCACATAAGGATTATCCCTCTTCAACACAATGTCTCGAAGTAACAATCCAGCGGCAGTTCCATTAGTCATCCCCCATTTTCTATAACCAGTAGCGATCAAGATGTTGCGATGATTTGCAGTAATCTCTCCAATGTATGGAACCTTATCTAAAGTCACCAAATCTTGGGCAGACCAGCGATATAGGATTTCATTCGATTCATATATTTCATGGCCAAACGTTTCTAAGGCTTTATAATGTTCAAGAGTATCTTTTCCTTGTCCGGTTTTATGGCCATCTCCTCCGATAAGCACTATATTTTCACCATTGAAGGTTGCAGAACGTATTGATCGAGTTGGCTGATCTGCACTAATATACATACCGCCCGGAAACTCTTTTTCAGTTTTGACAGCAATCACATATGATCTTTGGGCATACAGACGAGTAAAATAAAAACCCAACCCATCGTAAAAAGGAAAATGCGAACAAGAAAGAACATAATCTGCAGTGACACGTTGCCCCTCGCGTGTAATCACGGTTGGCTGATCGCCTTCTTCGAGATCAACAGCCATCGTATTTTCAAAAATAAGTCCCCCGTTTGCAGTAATCAGTTGAACTATATGAGCTAAATAGGAAACCGGATGGAATTGTGCTTGATTTTTCATAGATAAGGCATTATGGATCTTTATATCAAAGGGGATGTGATGAACCAGTTCTCCAGGAATATTTAGTTGTTGATACGCTTCAAATTCCTTTTCCAGTTTATTGGCGCACTCTTCAGTCGTAGCATAAATATAAGCATCCTGTTGACTGAAATCACATTTGATTTGATGCTCACTAACAGTCTGCTTAATAAATTGTAGTGCCTCCGTATTAGCTTCATAGTACTGTCTTGCCTTAGTTCGTCCCATATGATTAATTAGTTCATCGTAAATCAAACCGTGTTGGGCAGTAATTTTAGCTGTGGTATGCCCTGTAGTCCCATTTAATAGGTTATTTGCTTCTAGTAAGGCAACTTTTAATCCCTCTTTGACAAGGAGATAAGCAGCTGTTATTCCAGTAATCCCACCACCTACAATAACTACATCTACTTTTAAGTCTTCCTTTACTGGTTGAAATGTAGGTAAATTAATAGAATCTCTCCAAAAAGGCTCGGGAAAGCGAGGCAATCCTTTGCCTGAGATGTGATTGTGTGTCATCAATTATCCTCCGTTTTTTAACTTTTGATGAATACAGTTGTTTCCAAAAACGAAGGGTTCTTATACCTTTGACTCAAAAAGAAGCTGTGTGTAACAAAAATGAAGAGATTAGGTTTGTTCATATTTATTTCTCCCTTTATCTCTTTTTTGGTAATTTAAAAAGTTCTGTTTTCTTTATGGATGAATATGTGCTCCCACTCTAAGGTATTTAGCTGGGGTTATAGTAATTCCTCATAATAGCTAATAAGGTCAGGATAGGTATGTAGCTCTTCTTTACCTAACGCACTAATGGTATAAGTTCCTCTACTAATCTTTTCAAACCAACCATAATAATTTTTTGTAAGAACGGACAAGGTTTTATCCCCCGTCCCCTTTTCACGCAGAGCTTTAGGTGATAGCGGTCCATAGCGCTTCAAGCAACAGGCGATGTGAATACAGGTTTGTTTATAGGCTGTGATTAACTTGGTTTTCGTGCTTCCGCCAATATTATAATCACCGTGTCTTTCCTTCACTTCGGTCAAGAGTTTTTCCCTTTTTTTCTTGCCACGCTGCATACTTTTTATCCGATCAAACGGTGCGGGTGAAAGCTTACTATCTACAGAGCCTCCCTCCTCATCAAATGTAACAAGGATGAGTCCTACCTCCAGTCTTCTTAACAAATGACAAATATCTCTCCATTTCTTTGAAAAGAGGCTATATGTGGGTTTGGGAATGGCCACATAGACTTGATCAGTTAAACGCTGCCTTTTGGTAGCTTGTATGAGAAGTTCAATAGTAAGTGTTCGTTTTAGTTCGATGATAATTAGTTCTTTATCTTTGACCGCGACCATATCACAATGGTTGACTTCTCCACGAACCTCATAACCAAGATGACTAAAATATTGTTGAACCGGTTTATATAAATCAACTTCATATATTTTCTTTTTTATTTTTTTCATGTTGTAAGAGTACCTTTCCATTTGGTTGGTATAGCGTGAAGTATTTTCCCTTCACATCATGTTCTCTCCTTCTCTTTTAACAATGGGAATACCTTCCTGAGTCAGTTTTGTTTACTCCATACAATGTTTAAAAGCCAGTAATCCTTTAAAAGAGGATCTACCAGCTATAGATAAACAGGTATAAAGTAATGAATCCGTTAGGGAGAAGGCTCAGTCTTGTTCGGTCAGAATAAGTGGTCCATTCTTTGTAATCGCCACAGTGTGCTCATATTGAGCGGATAGCTTCCCATCGACGGTGCGGGCTGTCCAACCGTTTGCGTCCATTTTTGAGTGCCATGAGCCTAGATTAACCATAGGTTCGATGGTGATTACCATACCCTCTTTTAATCTGAGCCCTTTACCTGGTTTACCGTAATGCGCAACTTGCGGTTCTTCATGTAATGTTGGTCCTATGCCGTGTCCACAAAAATCCCTAACGACGGATAACCCTTCTGCTTCAACGAATGTTTGGATGGCATGACCGATATCTCCTAGTCGATTTCCAATCAGTGCTTGTTCGATACCTTTATACATAGATTCCTTGGTAATTTGTAATAAGTGCTTTGCTTCTTCTGAAATGGTGCCCACTGTATGTGTCCAAGCTGAGTCAGCCAGACCACCATGTAAATTAGCAACAAAATCTACGGTTACAATATCTCCATTTTTTAGTGGTTTATGAGTGGGGAATCCATGACAAATCTCATCGTTTACGGAAGCACAGGTAGCATACTTATAACCGTTAAATCCGATTTGTTCAGGAATTGCTTCTGACTTAGTTAAATAGGAATGAACAAAATTATTAATTTCAAAAGAGGTAATACCTGGTTTAATAAACTTTGCAACTTCTTTGTGACAAGCAGCCACAAGTTTTCCTGCTTCGTGCATCTTATTGATTTCGCTTTGACTTTTTATCGTAATCATCTAGGATTCCCCTTTGGCTTTGGTCTCAGTTTTTTATTATCAAGCTTTTAATCCTCTAAAGAGGACAGTAATTACATCATCCATCCAGTTGGTATTTGCTATTGGATCGGAATAATCATTTTTACCGATATAAGAGACTGCGGTTCCCACTAAAGTTCCTAAGAAGAGTTTGCCAGCGATTCCCGATTCTATAGAAATAATCTGACCGGTTTGAATTCCTTCTTCGATCGTTTCGATCACAGGATTGTACAAGGAAGAGTGAAAATCTTGCAGTAGCTCATTGTAATTTTGAATAGGAATGGGTTCAGACTGAAGGAAATTTTTAAATAGAACAAAGATAAACGGTTGCTGTACCCAACTACTAAGCTGAAGTCTTGTGTATTGTTCCAAGCGAGTCAATGGTGAGTAAGTGGTTTGTAAGGCCTGATCTGTATTTTTTTTTGCTTCTTCTAACGCTTCAAGCAATACATCCTCAAGGAGACTTATTTTATTATTATAGTAGTGGTATACCGTTCCACGGCCTATTCCCGCTCTCTTAGCAATGTCACCCATCTCCATGTTCATACCTTTTTCTAAAAAGACTTCTGCTGCTGTATGACGTATTTGAAATATACGTTGTCTTCGGATCGCATCATTTTGTTCCTTTGTTCTTGGAGACATGAAACATATCACTCCTTTTTTAGACCTTCATGCATGTCGATATAAAGTTTGTTGCTATTGTATACCCTTCCAAATGTAAAGACAAGAGAAACCTTACCTTGCTTGTGACAATCTTTCTTAGCACTTGCAAAGGGAAATACAACTAGCCCAATATCCTAAATGAGAAATCGGGCTAGTTCTAAAAGATATTTATCTGTATTAATAATTATCTGCAACAGCTTTTCGTAAAATCCCAATGCATCTGTCTAAGTCCGTTTTTACATTTGTCTTATAACGCATTGCAGCTTCATAACCGCCGTTTGAAACAAAATGATAATAAACGACCTCCTTATGCTTGGAATTCATATTTGGTTGAGGTCTTTTTATACGGTACAAAATGCCATCTTCCACAAGATCATCAAGAGAACGATAAATTTCAGCATGATTAGGTTTGTATCCAAGATTTTTGAAATCATGTTGTAAAAAATCAAGCATCTGTAGGGCATAACCATTTTTCTTTTCTACCATTGTAATCAAATATAGCTTAAGAAAGGCCCTTTGTTTAATTAAAAACCCCGTACTTTCTCGTTCTGACATGGGGGTCACCTTGCTTTCTATTTTTGTACTATGTACTAATTGTACATGAAAGGAAATATTATACAAGGATTTATTTTCATCTCCCCTTTTAGCTTAATTAACAGATATTGATGTTTAAACTAGATAGGCTTTGAGCTAAAAGGGGTAGTATGAGATTGCACAAACCATGTTATTTTTATAATTTTAAATGTACAATTAGTACATAGTACAATTAGTTCTTATTATTTTGTATGAATGTTCCACAAGGTTTTTTAAGACTAGTTTATGGCCTATTTCTATGTATAACAAATTCTCGTCTGTTCATCATAAACCAAACGTATGTACCCACGCAAGAAAACCGATCATCTTCCTTAACATATTCCACATTCCGTTTTTTGTCCGATCATTATCGGGTGGTTTGTCTCTAATTCCCCTTTTCTTCTTTCTCCTGCAACCTTCCTAACTTCTGCAAGGTCAATTGAACCGCAATCGCGTCATCCAGATATCCAATGGGAAAAACATAATCAGGAATAATGTCGACCGACAAGATAAAGTACAAAAGTGCACTACCAATCACAGCCCGTTCTAGTGGTTGAGTCTCATCATGACAGAATTGCACATACATCTCTTTTAATTGATCAATGAACGGTCCTTCTCCATTCACAGTCTCCACTTTTTCTTGAAATTCTTCTCTAATGATTCTACTCCCCTCTCTAGTCTGTGCATGCCTTTCATATTTTTCTAATTCTAGCTGTACTTGCTCTGTTGTATATGTCCAATCAAATAATTGTGATGATTCTAGAACTTTCTGAATTTTATCGACTGAAGTATGAATATCGGATGGTAGGAACTCCTTTGTGGTTGAAATGGGGTAACCGGCGGCCAAAAATAAGCGATCCATTGATACACCAAGACACTCACCAATTTGCTCCAAATGCTTGGGGCGCGCTGTTTGTTTCCCATTTATAATTCGGGAGATTGTTGCAACGTTTATCCTTGACTGCTTGCTCAGCGTACGCATAGACATTGACTGCTCTTGTAGTAGCTTTTTAATTAAAATTCCTAATCCAGTCTCTTTTGGTTCGTTTTCCATTGCTCACCCTCCTTTATTTTGTTTATGAAAACATTGTTGTTTAGATTACATAAACAATGGGCACTGGCAATACGCACATTTTCTAAACACTTTCGTAACATAAAAGTAAAGAAAAAGCTTTTTCTTTATATAGATAGGTTCTCAAGAAAGTAGAAGTATGAAACTCAACTAAGTTCATAATAGTAAAGGAGTGTCTTCCATTGAAATCGTTGTTTATTGTAGGTCTTGCCCTGTCTTCTAGTCTTGAGCATTTAGGTGCTACTTCATCATATGGCATAGGACAAATTGATATTTCTGTCTTATTCACTATATGGATCACGCTCGTATGTTTTCTCGTGAGTCTCGGGAGCATTTATTTTGGTCAGTTGGTTTTACTAGTTTTTACTGGTTTTTTATTAAGTGTGATTGTTATTCAAATTATTTTATTAGCTATTGATCGAAAAAATGTGGCTGTTCATGAAAACATTTTTTTGAAACAACTTACAAATATTACAAAAAATCTGAAATGCTTCGATTTTATTCAATCTGGACAGATGGGAGTGGCGAAAGTAATCATCCTGCTAATCGGCCTAACTGTTCATGCATTAATGATTGGAGTACGTACTGGTTTTCGTGATCTTCCCTCACTTTCCATTTCCTTAACTGCTTCACTCTCAAGCTTTTTCACTCTTTGGATGAGTATAGCTTTGGGCAGTAAAGTGACCAAGATTAAAATTTGCTCCTTTCATTTAGGAAAATTTGGGACCTTGATAAGTGGTGCGATTATCATAGTTAGTGCCTTCCAAGCTTTGATGTAAACAAACCAATTCATTCACTCGAATCATCCAAATATAAAAAAACCGGGTTCCTAAACTGTAGGAAATCCGGTTTTTTACTAAACGTTCTATCATTCAGACTATTACCGTTTTACACCCTTCACCTTAGTCAAATAATTGAATTACCCCGTACAGACATGTTAATTTGTTTTCTACGTAACAGTCATAACACCAACATTTGGAGAATTACCCGAAACATCGCCAAAAGTTGAGTATACTCTATTGGAATAACTATTAAATACAGGTAGAATGCTACTTAAGAGTGTCCCATAAGACTTGTTTCAAAAATAGAGGTGAGAATATGCGGAAAATCGGTTATATTCGGGTCAGTTCATTGGATCAAAACCCAGCTAGACAGCTTCAGCAGCTAAATGAAGTTGGCATGGATGTTATTTTTGAAGAAAAAGAATCTGGAGCAACACAGGACAGACCTGAATTGCAGAAGATGTTAAAGGAGTTACGAGAAGATGACATCATCTATGTATCGGACCTTACTCGCATTACCAGAAGTACAAGAGATTTATCCGAACTGGATAATAATTGAATTTTGTTCAGCTAACGAGCAGAAATGCTCAATAAAACTAAGAGTAAGCGTGGTAAAATACGTTAACTGATCGGGGAAGGAGAAATATGGACATATCTATCCGAAACGCTCATCAAGATGACTACGAGTCTTTGTTGCCTTTGTTCAGGCAGGTTCATGATCTACACGTTTTTGAAAGACCAGATTTGTATAAAGAAAACCCAACTCCAGTCGGGAAAGAATTCTTCGAAAGCCAGCTAATTGATGTCAAACAGCATATTTTTGTGGCTACCATAGGCTTAGAGATAATCGGAGTAGTTGTGACGAAGGAAGAAGACATAACTGAAAATTCATTTGTGAAAGCGAGAAAGATATTATTTGTAAATAGTTTGTGTGTTTCCGAAACGTACAGAAATAAGGGCGTTGGAAAGAGACTTATGCAATATGTTATTGATTTCGGGGGAAGTCTGAAGGTTGATAGTATTGAATTAGGGGTATCGGAGAAAAATGCTTCTGCAATTTTATTTTATGAATCAATCGGAATGACAACGAAGAGTAGAAGAATGGAGCTTAGATTGAACTAACGGAGATCGATAGCTAAATAAACAACAAAAGACGGTTCTTCAGACCTTTGTTCTTACCCCTGTCAAGTAGACAGCATTAAAAAAGCCTAAGCAGCCAGTATGTTCCGGTATTCGACCGGGGCACACTGGTTTAGTTTTTTCTGAAATCGTTCATGGTTATAGAACCATATGTACTTTTCAATGGCTTGAAAGAGCTCTTCATCTGTTTTACACTCAGAAAAGTACAATGTCTCTGTTTTGAGATGAGAAAAGAAGGATTCTATGCAGGCGTTATCGAGGCAGTTTCCTTTGCGAGAGTGGCTGCCTCTCACACCAAAATCCCTCAGTCTCTTATTGTACTGCTTAGACGTGTATTGGAAGCCCTGATCAGAATGCAGGATGGCTTCCAATACACGTCTCTTTGTTTTGCTAACTGCTCCAAAGTATCTAAAACAAGTTTTAAAATCCTTCCGATGAGAAACCTTCCAGGCAACAACTTCGTTGTTAAAGAGATCTTGGATTACCAATAGGTAATAAAATCGATCGTTCAGTGCTACAAATGTAATATCTGTTACATACAATTGATATTCCTGCGTCAAATTATCTTGCGAGGCCGAGGACGGCTTGAGTCTGCCGCCCCATGCCCATCAACCTAAGAGTTTGAAAGTAATATAAATAAAGAGTTCCATTCATCCAAAAACACCCCTGATTTCCTATACATAATGGAAATCAGGGGTGTTTATCGGTATATAAAACTTCAACATTATTAATAAGTCTTCTTTTAAAATATAAATGGTTAAACAGATGAAAAAACTTTGATTGTTATATCATCCCTTATTTCTTAAATAAAGGTGATATTTTATCAATGCGATTTGTCCAAATTCCACCTGTATAATCGTCAGGAAGGCGTTTTATATCTTCAGATGAGTCAAATCCACTTGAAAATCCAAACCCATTTCCTCCTACAACGATAACTCGAGTATCTGCTTTATCCATTCGATTAAGAAAACGATTTGGCCATCCCCAAAGCCAAGGAGCTACTTTGTCTGGTATATGTAACTCTCCATGCTCCAGGCTTGAAGGCATGTAGCCAGTCCACCCTTACGCAATATAAGTAAGAAGATCCTTTTTCATGGTTGCTTTTGACATTGTTCGTAAACTAGGGATGCGCTCTTTTATCGCAGCAATTGGTTTATCGCCACCATATACAGTTAGTTGATCAAGGCGCTGGTAATTTCTTGAGGTGAGTAGCCAATTGGATTCCTTCATTTTCATCATCACTTTTAATATGAATAAGAAAAGAACGATCTGGAAAATGGTTAAGTACTTCATCAAGTGTTGGCATAAGATTAATCCCTTTACCACGAAACGGGAATGTTTTCCCTCCATCAGCTGTATAACAATATCAAGTGCTTGTAATGGCAGGTATGACACCAAAGCGTGGCGAAAGTTCATTGAACACTTCAGCCTCGTCCCTCTCACATCCATAAATGGTAATGCCGATATTTTTCATACTATCAACCTCTCTCTTGTCAAATAATTTTTGGCCCTCAGGCAGCTGATAACCTAACCCCTTTCCTCGTTATATATACAGACAATCATAATGTTCATTTAGATAATTTTTCGAAATAAAATTGGATAATGAAGTAATATCATACCTATAAATGAGCAAACTAAATAAAAAACAGCCTCGTATTTTACTACTAGAGAGGATTTAATATCAGGTTTTATTTCACCTCTTTTATGTACCATTACAAATAAAGCACTATATATTAAATACCCAATAATCGCCCCTAGGGTGTTCATAAGTAAATCATCAATATCTGTAATCCTATGATTTACCAATTGACTTAGCTCAATAGCCAATGAAAAAAATAATCCAGTATATGCAACATTTTTAATTGATCTAAACTGCGGCCAAATAGTTGGTAATAAAAAACCTAACGGCATAAATAAAATAATGTTCAAAATATACGTAGTACTGCCTTCAGAAGCAAAAGGGAGTAAGTTGATTTCACTTATACGAATTAATGTTTCATATCTTCCTATTACCCATATATTCCCTATCCCCGTCACCATATACACTAGCGCAAGGTAGAAAAGAAAAACATACACCCATAGAAAATGCTTAATAGATAAATTTTTTTGCGCCTTTAATAAAAATCCAATTTGAAACACAATACAAAAAATAATAGTACAAAAATAAGTATACAAAACTGTAAGTGTAAGCATATAGAATACGTCTCCTAACTTTACATTTAAACCTATGACTTTATCATTTTAGAACCTAATTCAAGAAAATGTGGTCACAATCACTCCATCAATATTATTACCAGATATTTCATACTGTTCATTCGCTGGTACTTCAACTTCAATTGTCTCGTTTTGAGAAATGGGATAATATGAAATTGTATATTTTTTCCCATCAACACTAACAGAAATGCTCTTTTCTTCTTTTAAATAATCCAAATATTCTTCCAAAGCTAAATTCATTTCCTGCATAATCGCACTGTGAGGCAAGCCGACATAGCGAATATGCCAAGGTTCATATTGAATTCCTGTAACATCCGTTTTATCCAAGGGATAGCGTAATATAAAGCCGTATTTTCAAGAATTTCCTTCTATCCACTCTCCTTCAGGTGCTTCTTCCATCTTCATTTGAGTAGACCCTACATCAAGTGCTAATCCTAAATTGTGTTCGCTATGACCAGCTGGCAAAGCATAGTCAGCCCCCATCTCCTCGTACAGTCTGTTTTGCTCATCAAAGTCTCGATAACCACTGCTAATTAAGAAATTACTAACCCCATCCTCTTCAGCCGCAGCTATCATCTCCGAAAATTTTTCAGCTATTTCTTCTGATAATTTTATTTCACTATTAAGTAACTGGTATCCGGTTGTTAATTCTTTGTGTGTAAATAAATTTATGATATCCGATTTTATACCAGCTTGATGAACAGCATATTCACTGTTAACCAAAAGCAGATTCCCTTGATAGATCTGCTCTTCTGTAATCTCAATCTTTTGGGTATTTTCAGTAGCTGTATTATCATTTTGTTCATATATTTGATCCTCTACTTTATCTTGGGATATCGGTAATATATTAAAAATAAAAACTAGAAATAATGCAAAAACCAATAAAAATCCCCACTTTTTCATTTTTAGTCTCCTCCTTGATGTAACTTGTTTATAGGATAGGAAAAACTTTTAAAATAAAAAGTGGGGTAAATATTAAATTTTTCTTAAATTTTTACTTGGATTTTATTATTAATCTTCTTAGGAATCCGCCATTGGTAATCGGACTTCAAATATAGTGCGTATTAAATCACTTTCGGCAGTTATTGTCCCATTGTGTTGCTCTACAATATTCTTCGCAATGAATAAACCGAGACCTGTACTATTTTCTTGATGAGTTCGTGCTTTGTCACCAGTATAAAGCATATCAAAAATATGAGGCAGTTCATCTGGAGGAATGGCATCCCCATAATTGATAACTTGAATAACTACTTCCTCTGAATCAATAAAACCGTTGATATCTACATACTGCCCCTCATACCCATAGCGATTTGCATTAATCAGAAGATTTTCAAACACACGTGCCAACAACTCTCCATCACCCATAATAGATAAAGGGGAAGTAATATTCATTCTTGCTATCAAATCGTTTTTCTCGAAGACAGGATACAACTCTTCTTTCAATTGAATAAGTAGCTCACTTAAGTCGATTTGTTTCTTTTCAATTGGTAACATGCCATAATTCATCCTAGTTAATTCGAATAATTCATCAATTAACCTTTCTAAGCGTTGAGATTTGGTAAAGGCAATCGTTAAATAATGCCTGATCTGATTTTCAGTCAAGCTATCATCCTTAAGGATTAAATCTAAATAACCTAAAACAGAGGTAAGAGGTGTGCGCAAATCATGAGCCAAATTTACTACTAACTGCTCTTTACTACTTTCCGAAAAGTCACCCCTTTCTATGGCTTGTTCCAATTTTTCACTTGCCAGATTAATGCCTTGTGCAATATCACTAAATTCATCATTTGACAATATTTGAACTCGATGCTTAAAGTCACCCTGAGCGAGATAATGAATTCCTTTTGAAATCTCATTGAAATAGGCAGAATAGGGTTTTGTAAGTAAAAAGAAAAATAATATCGAAAGCGTGATAAATAACAGTAAAAAGACGTTAAGGTCTCCAATATTTTGTATGATTTTGCGAAAATAAGCTAGTGTATCTCCATAACTAACATTTGTATAATAATACAATTGGAGTACTTTAAAGAGTAGGTATGTTATGGCGCTAGACAACAACATGCTTAAACCTAACAATATTATCATTTTTGAACGAAAGCCTCGTAGTATTTTACCCATTGAATTTATAACCTACCCCCCATACAGTTTTTATCAATTTGTTTTTTCGTTTATCCTCTTCAAGTTTTTTCCGCAAAGTACGAATATGAACCATAACGGTATTCCCACCTTCATAGTATGCATCCCCCCATACCTTCTGAAAAATATCTTCTGCACTATAAACTTTATTTGGATTACTGGCTAATAAATATAAAATTTCAAACTCTTTAGGTGTTAACTCAATATTCTTACCATATAGAGTAACTGTACGTTGTTCAGGAGAAATCGTTAATCCTCCAAATGCCAAGTTTGAGTTCTGTTTGGTTTTAGGTTGATTCAACTTCATAAAGCGTCGCAGCTGTGCATTTACCCGAGCTACCAATTCAATAGGTATAAATGGTTTCGTCATATAATCGTCTGCTCCAATCACGAGTCCCTGCACTTTATCAAAATCAGACGTTTTAGCGCTCAAAAAAATAATGGGCATATTATGTTTTTCGCGAATGCGACGTGTAACTTCATATCCATCCATTTTCGGCATCATAATATCCAAAATCAGTAAATCAATTGGTTGAGTCTGGATAACATCAATGGTTTCTTGCCCATCCGATACCTTAATGACACGATACCCTTCTTTCTCTAAATGTATAGCAACCAAATCAGCAATTTCAACATCATCATCAGCTATTAATATTGTTATATTTTTCATTTATTCCACTCCTAGACAAAGTTATCATTAATCGTCAATAAGTCATACGAAGTTGTATCATAAAAAAACATCAGTTTTTGATAGTTAGTTCCGCAAAGTTAGTTTAACAGTGTGAAGTTAGTTGAATAATTTAGAGTTTTTATTTATATTGTTTCCTTTTCTTCTTTAAAAATATTGCCCATTAGCGGAATACAGAATGGCTAATTATTCACTTCTGATAATTTCCTGTATAATGAAGCCCTAGATACATTAGTAATTTCACAAATTTGATTTACAGTCATATTTCCTTCTTTATATAGCTTTACCGCATAATTCATTCCTGCGTGATTTTTATGATACTTCTTTAATCGACCTTTAAACTTTCCTTCTTTCTTAGCCAATTCAATCCCTTCACGTTGTCGCATCCGAATAAGATCTCGCTCTAATTGGTTAACACCAGCCATTACAGTAATTAAGAATTGGCTGTATGGATTATCTTCTGATAAATCAAGCCATGTATCTTTTAGTGATTTTAAGCCTGCCTTTTTATTTCGTATGTTATCGATTAATTCAAATAGATCTTGTGTACTACGAGTGATTCGAGTTAAGTCTGTAACATAAATGATGTCATCTTCCTGTAAATCCTCTAACATTTTTTGAAGTTGCTCGCGATCCTTTGTTGCTCCTGAAACTTTCTCTTCATATATAATATCCATTCCGATCTCGTTCAGCTGCTGAAATTGTCTTGAAGGATTCTGGCTAGTCGAACTGACACGAATATAACCGATTTTCCGCAAAATATCACCTCATTTTTGAGACAAGTCTTATGAGACGCTCTTAACTATGATTTTATCAGTCTACTACACTTGTATCAATAGAGTACACTCTATTGATATATAATTGAACTAATTAACTGAATAATTAAAGAAACGAGATGATACTGTATGAAAATTGCGAGAGGTAGAGAATTGCTTACACCGGAACAGCGACAGGCTCTTATGTAAATTCCTGAAGATGAGTGGGTGCTAGGAACCTACTACACTTTTTCCAAACGAGATTTAGAAATTATAAATAAACGAAGGAGAGAAGAAAACCGTTTAGGGTTCGCCGTTCAATTAGCCGTTCTTCGGTATCCCAGTTGGCCATACACTCATATCAAAAGCATCCCGGATTCAGTCATACATTATATATCGAAACAAATCGGTGCCACTCCATCTTTGCTTAGTCTTTATCCTCAAAGAGAAAATACACTTTGGGATCATTTGAAAGAAATTCGAAGTTTACTCTAAAAGAATATCGAATGGTATTTAAGCATCTTCATCAATCAGCTTTGGAAAATGGTGATGCCGTGCATCTACTACATGAATGCATAGATTTTCTAAGGAAAAACAAATCATACTACCTGCTATCACTACACTTGAAAGAATGGTGTGGGAGGCAAGGGCAATGGCTGAAAAGAAGCTATTTAATACGGTTAGTGAATCTCTAACAAATGACCAAAAAGAAAAGCTTGAAGAGATCATTACTTCACACGAATCAAATAAAACTATAGTAGGTTGGTTAAAGGAACCGCCGGGTCATCCTTCACCTGAAACATTTCTAAAAGTGATAGAACGACTTGAATACATACGAGGAATGGAATTAGAAACAGTTAGCATTAGTCATTTGCATCGCAATCGATTGTTACAGCTATCCCGTTTAGGCTCAAGATATGAGCCTTATGCTTTTCGTGACTTTCAGGAAAATAAGCGTTATTCGATATTAGCCGTATATTTATTACATCTTACTCAAGAGCTAACAGATAAAGCTTTTGAAATTCATGATAGACAAATACTAAGTTTGTTATCGAAGGGACGAAAGGCTCAAGAAGAAATTCAGAAACAATGGACAAGCATTAATCAAAGCGAAAAGTACCTGATGACTCACCGGTGGATTTTATTTCAAAACGTTGGAAAAAGCATTTATACGAGAGTGATGGTATGAGAATGCAGATAGGTGTTTCATCATTACGTGCAGATGCAAACCCACATTATGGAACTGGAAAAGGAGCCACCATCTACCGTTTTACTAGTGATCAATTCTCTTCTTACTACACAAAGATTATTCATACTAATTCAAGGGATGCGATTCATGTTTTGGATGATTTGTTGCACCATGAGACGGATCTAAACATAGAAGAGCATTATACAGACACTGCTGGTTATCAATACCTTTTTATAAAAAAGTTAGAATTTAAATGGGTTCTTTCATTATAGACATGTATTTAAAGAATGATTTAAAAATAACTAACGATTCAAAATTGTTGGCCATCACCTTCCATAATCGCGCCCTTTAATGGAATAACAAAAATAGAAACACAAGATGCAAATAAGCTTATTATCTTCAACTAACACCACTCATTAGTTGACATACATTATTTCACATTCTTCAGAAGTAAAGCCTCCTAGTCCTTTTATATAAAAATGACCTCCATTACATATGAGAAGGTCATTTTTTTGATTAAACTTAATTTCCTGTTTGAGAGATTTGACTAACAATTTGGCTTAAAGCTTCGTTTATTGGTGTAGCAGGGCGACCGAGTAATTTTTCTAAATCGTTACTTTTTATCTCTAATCCACCATCTCGAATACCTTTTTGCGTATTTACGAGCATAGGAATATAGGCTTCTGGTACCCCTGCATCCTTCATAATGTCGGCATAAGTAGCATCATCGACTTGTTGTACATGGACTTCTTTCCCTAATACATCTCCAAGAGCAGATACTAATTCCTCTTGAGTCATTAGCTTACCGGAAAGCTCGTAAATTGTATTCTCGTGTCCTTTTCCAGTCAATACCTTTGATGCTGCCTCCGCTAAATCTTGTCGAAGTACCCAGCCTACTTTTCCTTTTCCTGCTGATGTAACCCAAGGTGCTCCTGCCATCGCGCCTTGTATGCCTCCAATTTCATTTTCAAAATACCAATTGTTGCGTAAAAATGAGTAGGGAATACCTGTTTTCAAAATGGCTTCTTCTCTGGCTCTATGAGATGAAGCGAGGAAAAATTTACTTTCACTTGCATTTGTTACACTAGTATAAGCAATAAATTTCACTTGAGCACGTTGAGCAGCGGCTACGGCATTCGTATGATGTCTCATTATTGTTTCATGATCCCCAAACGTAGATATAATTAAAAGTCGATCAATTCCTGAAAAAGCAGAATCTAATGTTTTTGGTTGATCAAAATCTCCGTGTCGAACTTCCACTCCAAGAGCTCGCAATCCTTCTGCTTTCTCTGGATTTCGAACACTAACAGCCAACTCACTCGCTGGTACATTTTTTAATAATGCTTCTACAACTTTTGACCCTAATTTTCCTGTTGCACCTGTAACTAATATTTTCATTTTCTTTCCCTCCAATTAAATTTTCATATTGAATTATGAAGCCTAGGTATATACTATATCCATAGTCACAATAATAAAAGTAGGTATTTTTTTGTGACATAGTCACAAAAAAAGTACCATTATGAGAGAGAGGGAAAATAGAATCAATGGCTCGATTTAATTTTCAAGGAGAACCACCTCCTGAAGAACAAGAAGAAGTATGCTCTTTGACACTTACTCAAAATGTAATCGCTGGAAGATGGAAAATTATTATTTTATGGTATTTAAGTCGGCGAACAAGAAGATTTAACGAACTTCAAAGGTTGTTACCGGGCATTTCAAAAGGAATATTGACAAGACAACTGAGAGAGTTGGAAGAGGACGGAATGGTTCACAGAGAAGTGTATAAACAAGTTCCTCCTAAAGTAGAATACTCGCTAACAATACAAGGGAAAGGCTTTATACCAGTATTGGACATTATGGGAGAGTGGGGTAAAAAATATATGGAGAAAAAACAAAAGGAATTAAATTAGTCCACACCAAGTTAATGAAAAAAGGGCTATGGCATAGACTATAGCCCTTTCTTATGTAAATTACCTCTTTTTCCTCAATTGTGAAAAAGGTATTTATTAATACACCTTATTCAATTAAATGGCCCGATTGCAGAATAAAAAAGACATTCTACTATCTTTTAAAGGCATTGTCATATTACACAAAAATTAAATAGGGCCCTTATATTGCTGCACGCATTACGAATTACTTGCAATTGGTTTTTACTTAAAGTTTTGACTGTACGTCTTGGCTCCTTAATCTTAAGAATGTTTTTATCAAACGAATTATCTTTTGTAATATGATGAAGAAAAGGTTTAAATGTCTTGAAACGCCCTGGTACTTGCTTTTTCAATTGATCGGATATATTTTTTCCGTAATCCTCATTACGAGCCATATAGTCATAGAACCCGATTACACACGTTATGATGGTATTTACTGTTTTTTCTGATCGTTTCGCTAAGGTCTCTTCAAAGTAAATAATTTTTGAAGATTGGTCAGGAATCCTCAGCCAACCGATGAATCGAGCCAAAATATCAAGGTTTACTTCTTGATAGCTTAACCCATACTCCTCTAGGAATTGAAAGTAGAGCTTTAGATGGTAACAGTATGATTTCAGTGTGTTTTCAGCTTTTCCAATGTTATCTAAATACTTTATATACTTTGCAACCGGTATGACAGGATAGCCACTCTTGTCAATTAACAGATATCTTTTCCTCTCTTGAATTAGAATTTCTTGTACTTTCAACATTATCACCCTCTGATTTCATAGGATATATATATTCATAAATTTCATAGTACACATAATGATTCTTTAAAGAAATCTAAAAGAAGTAGTTGTTATCGTTAGATACGTTAATAACTACTTCTAATACTAGTACAATAATGCTGGTTACACAGACCAAATTTTCGGACTGACTCATTTATTAGGATTTAAATTTACTCCAAGAATAAGAGATTTATCGGACTCGAAATTATTTACAATAGATAAAGCAAGTAAGTATCCAAAATTAGAAGTCATTTTACGTGGACAAATAAATACAAAGAATACGCATTTTCCTGACGGTACCCCTGATAGTAACGTTTTGGTAACCTAATAAAGATATCTAGACAAAAAAACAGCCGGCTTCACCCTATAGTAGTGAAATCGACTGTCGAGGTATTTACTGATATTTAACGTCTTTCTTCTATCTGTGAAAAAGTCTCATGAGATACTTTATCTCTTTTTACATGTTGCAAGCGATTTTCCGTTCCTTTTCCCCATAAGAATCCGATAAAAGCCCCCCCTATTGCTGGTAAAACCCATCCTATCCCTTTCTCATACAACGGAATATAGCGGTATACATCTGTGATGACAGAGACATCTATATTACTTTGTTGAAGGGCGTCTACCAAACTAATCATGGCCGTACACATCAAGCTTACTATATATACTGTTTTGTACCCTTTAAATAAAGAGTGTCCAAACGATAAAACGATTAAAACGATCGTCACTGGATAAATCACTAATAGAATCGGCACAGAAAAAACAATTATTTGATTTAGTCCCAAATTAGCAATGACCATACTAGTAAAACAAACAATTCCAGTCCAAGCTGTGTAAGAAAAGCGTGGCATAAGCTTTGCAAAATATTGTCCACAAGAGGTGATCAGGCCAACTGATGTAGTGACACATGCAAGCGTAAATACCGTTCCTAACAATACCGTTCCATATTGGCCAAATAAATAAGTGGAAACAGCTGTCAAAATTTCTCCTCCATTTTGATACGATGGCAATAATGATTGACTAACTGATCCCAAGTAACCCAGCATGAGATAAATAAGAGCCAATAGAAAACCAGCAAATAATCCTGTTCTCATTGTAAGACGAGCAAGCTGTTTTTTATTAGAAATATTTTTTCTCTCAAAAGCCGCAACAATGACTCCTCCAAATAGTAATGCAGCTAGTGTATCCATTGTCATATAGCCTTCCATAAAACCTTTGAATGTAGCTGTCTGACTATATACATCAGCTGGTTTTCCAAAAGTACCAATCGGATGAAACAAACTTTGTATGAAAATAATTGTAATCATTGTAAGTAAAATAGGCGTTAGGATTTTTCCAATCCGAGCAAACATTTTGGAAGGATTGAGGCAGAGCCAAAAATTAAAGCAAAAATATATGACAGTATACGCCGATAATGTGAAAGGATTGGAACGTAAAAATTCAGGTAAGAAAGGAACAACCCCCATCTCAAAAGCAACATTTCCCGCACGTGGTATAACTAAAAATGGTCCTAGGCATAAGTAAGTCGTCATAGTAAATACCACGGCAAAAATAGGATGAACTCGATTTGTTAAGATATCTAAGCCCCCACTTTTAGCAATCGCGGTTACTCCTAAGATAGGGAGACCGACAGCTGTAATCAGAAAACCAATCATTGCTTGCCATACATTTTCTCCTGCTGAATAACCAAGAGCTGGTGGAAAAACAAGATTTCCTGCTCCAAAGAATAAAGCGAACAACATAAGTCCGATATACAACTGTTCCTTCCATTCTAGCTGTTTCATTTTCTCTTCTCCTTTTTATCAATAAATAAAACCTCTCGCCTTATCATCACATTAAAAAAAATGATGACTGAGGCGAGAGGTTCGCGGTACCACCCAGTTTTACTAATTCACTCACGAGAACTAGACATTATGAAGTCAGAGACTTACATCCTATAACGTGGATCATCCGGTGTATATTACGATAGGCATCTACTCTCTTTTATGCTTTTCACATACACAGCTCATAGGCGACTTCGGAAAAAGATAGTGACCGTTCTCTCAGCCATGGAACGGATTTCTGTACATCTAGAGCCTTTTCCTACTCCTCCTACTCATTGCAAGTAAAGAAAATATGAAATTTTACATCTCTTTTAAAAAAACAAAAAACCTCAGAACGAAATGACATCTATCATCTCATTCTGAGGCGTATATATTTACACGGTACCACTCAGCTTTCTTGCTTTTTCACAAAAACAAGCTCTGTAAGTCAATCATAATGACTCAAGTCTTTTAACGAGACTAACCGTTACTCACTACTCGTACACACTCATTCTTTGGCGAGTAAAGCTCAAAGGTGACATTCAATAACCAGTCCGTCACCACCCTTCCAGCCAAGGGGCGGCTCTCTATCACAAACATGATTATCTACTATCCTTCTCAATGCCTTCATATATAAATTTTAACAACGTGTGACACGAAGTTACTTTCTATTTATTATAGCTAGCTTTTTCCTTGTGTCAAGATCTACGATGCTGTTTCTTCAAATATTGAAAAAATGATCAGATAGTAGATGCTTCAAACTCATGCTCTTCTGATAGACTGGTTTGCATATCATATAAGGTAGAATAGAAACCATTTTGCTTGAGAAGTTCTTTATGACGCCCTTGTTCAACTACTTTTCCTTGATCTACAACATAAATCGTATCAGCGTCTTCTACTGTGGACAGGCGATGCGCGATGATCAGCGTTGTTCTTTCTTGCATCAATTCTGATAAAGCTCTCTGCACCCAATACTCTGAACCTGAGTCCAACGCAGACGTTGCCTCATCTAATAAGAGAATCGGCGCATTTTTTACAATAGCTCTAGCAATTGCTATTCTTTGGCGCTGTCCACCCGATAACATAGCTCCACGCTCTCCCACTCTTGTTTGGTAACCATTTGGAAGATCCATTATGAAATCATGTGCATATGCCGCCCTTGTGGCCTCTACTATTTCTTCATGAGTGGCATTTAGTTTTCCATAGCGAATATTCTCTTCAATCGTTCCTTCAAATAAGTAGGCGTCCTGTGGAACATAAGAAACCAAGCTTCTCATTTCTGGAAGTGTATATTCCCCAATTGTTTTGCCAAACAAACGAATGGCGCCTCTTTGTACCGGATAATAGCCCAGTAATAATTTGATAACCGTGCTTTTACCACTTCCACTAGCTCCTACAAGTGCAGCCGTTTCCCCCTCTGCAATAGAGAATGAAAAATGATCTAACACCTTAGAACCAGGATCATATTCGAAAACAACCTGATTCATTTCTAGCACCATACCCTTGTGATGAGGAAGCTCTTCATCTATTGATGGATAACGCTCAGGTTCAATTGGCTCTTGAAGAAGTTCAATTACGCGGGAAGCGCCAGAGAGGGAGCTTTGCAAAATAGACAAAACTTGACCCAAGTGTAGAAATCCTAATGTTACTAATAGCTGCTGTTGAATAATCGCTACTAGAGACCCCACACCAATTACATCTTGTGAAACCATGATGATACCAAAAACCAGCATTCCTCCAAAACTTAAAAAGTTAATAAAAAAGTTGGTTCCTTCTAATAAGGCATTTTTGTGGCCTTGTTCAATTGTAGATGACGTTACTTGTTCATTCACTTCCGTATAGCGCCGTGTTACTACTTGATGTAAATGAAACATTTTAATGATGGGGAGCCCCGATAGAAAATCGTTCAATCTTTCCGTCAAAACACCTTGCTGTTGTTGAGTTTTATCACTAATCCTGCGCACTGACTTAGCAAATCTTGTATTAATATAGAGAGTTATCGAACTAAGTACTACAAGTATGGAAGCAAATCTCCAATCTAATATAAACATTCCAATCAAAGACCCTAGTAAAGAAATCAGAACGATCGTAATCGTCTTAATATGTTCGGAATACGTACGCTCCATCGTCAGTAAATCATTACTCAATCTAGACATAATATCGCCCGAATGATGCTGCTCATAGTAACGGGATGGAAATTTCCCCACCTGTTTAAACAAAATAAGTCTTATATCAGCCATTACCTCCTTCACCGTACGACGATAAATATAACTAAACGTAGGGGACAAAATACTTACCAATAGTAACGTTCCGCTAATCATGATTACTGCTCGAATTAACAAAGCAGAATCCTTCCCGCTTGCAAAATCAGTTAAATCTTTAAACACAAACGGTAGAACGATAACGATAGCTGCTTGAATAAAACCGTCGCCTAGCATACCCAAAAGGTATTTTTTCTTTTTAGAGCCCATAAAAGATAGCAGATATACAAGTTCGTTCATCCATTTTTTTATGAACATGTGTATACCTCCTCTTCTGCCATCCTTCCATGTTCGTCAGCGATAAATTGTTTTTTATATAATCTCGCATACACTCCATTTTGGGTGAGTAGTTGGTTATGTGTCCCACTCTCCACAATATGTCCTTTGTCAACTACCAACACCTCGTCGGCTTCCTTAATCGTTGATAGGCGATGGGCAACAACTAGAACAGAACGATTTTTCATCATGTTTTCCAGTGCTTCTTGTACCATTGCTTCAGACTGTGTATCTAACGCGGAGGTTGGTTCATCTAATAAGAGGATAGCAGCATCTTTTAGAATAGCCCGAGCAATTGCAATACGTTGCTTTTGTCCTCCTGATAAACGTGAACCCCTTTCCCCCACTATCGTTTCATACCCTTCAGAAAGCTCCATGATGAACTGATGGGCATTTGCCGCTTTTGCCGCAGCGATGATTTCATCTCTAGTAGCATCTTGACAACCGTACGCAATATTTTCTGCGATCGTTACTGGAAAAAGGTATGTATCCTGAGAAACCAAGGAAATGTGCTTTCGCATTTCAGTTATGTTCCATTCCTGTAGGGTATGTCCAAAAATGGTAATACAGCTATCCTCTTTTTCCTCTTTTATTGAATAAAAGCCACATAATAGTTTTAAAATGGTACTTTTTCCACTTCCACTTGCCCCTACTAATGCGATTGTTTTATTTTTTGATAAAGTAAAACTGACACGATCCAGTATTTTTTCATGACCATCATACGCAAACGATACATTTTTGAATACGACTGGCTCTGTATGTAGATCCATGTCTAAGCTCGGCTTATCTTCTTGTTCAATCGGTTGTTCAAGAATCTCGAACATACGTTTCGACGCACCTGATACCTCCTGTACTTGTGCAAATAAAACTGGCATCAGGGAAAGTGGCTCTATAATATAGTTGAGCAAATAACTAAACAACACTAAATTTCCTAAATCTAATTCCCCAGTCTGAATTAAGTATCCCCCGTATGCTACAAAAAAGATAATTGGCGCGGAAAAAAGTAACATTCCGGGAGCAGTCATCCACGCTCGCTTTTTTTCTACTAAGATTCCTTTTTGTAAAACGAGGGCCATAGTGGATGAATATTTTTCTAATAAAACATCTTTTAAATTAAAAGCCTTTACCATATGTATTCCCGAAACAGTATCTTGTGCAATTGAGTTCGCTTTTCCTAAATGCTGTTGCAGTTCTTCTGTATATTTTCGTAACGGCTTACTCATTACGCCCATAATCAAAATAGCTACAGGCAATATTGAAATACTAAGCAATACCAACTTCCAATTGGTCGACACTAGCAAACAAAGCGCCCCTACAAAAATAACAGGCATATAAAAAATTTGATAGAAATGTTGTTGCAAGAAATTTTGCAATAAAGTGGCATCATTTGTTAAACGGGAAGTGATATCTCCCGAATGATATTTTTCAATCGAAGCGATAGGCATTTTTTCGATGTGATAGGTAATATTATTTTTCAAATCCCGCAAGGCACTTGCACTAAATTTTACAGCAGAAAATTTAATGAAATATTTTGATATAAAACCGACAATCGTCAACCCTAAAATTAAGATAGCGAAACTTACTAGTTTTTGATAGTCATTTGTATTTTCTACCATTGTTCTAATTAAGATTCCCATCCAAATTTCGACTGCCGCTACGATAAGAGAAGTAACGATACAGAGAAAAACCCAAAAACGATATGGTTTTACATGTGTTAATACCCACTGGAACACAGGCTTTTTTGGGGTTATTTGCTCTTGTTTTTGAAAATTCATCTGCTGCTCCTCTCAAAAAGATAAATAGTGATTTCCCCTACAAACACGAATCCTTTATAGGGGAAATCACGGAAACTACGTTTACTTCAGCACAAAAATCTCTTGGAGAATTTCTTGGAGAACGGAAGCATTTCTAGTAACTTGTTCCCCGCCAAGCATTTTCGAATGCTCCCCATAGCCACTGTATGTTATGAATCGGTCTGATGCTTTCGCCCATTCTTCTTCATTCCATTTTGCAGCATCATAGGCATCCACGTTACCTTCCTCGCACTCTGATTGGATGAGATGAATAGTAGCCTCGGTAGTACCAACATTCACCAGTTGGTTATTAAACATTAGATAACTGAGCATGTTTTGAATAAAACTTTGTTTGACAAAATCGTTGGTCAAGAATAGATCGAGATCCTCTCTTGTCATATTAAAAATCTCGTTATGAACCCCTAATTCTGTAAAGAAAGTTTCAATATCTTTTCTTGCTTCAGCAGCTGTTTGTTCAATTGCTTTATCCTTCCAATAAGAATCAAATAGAATGATATTGGACACCTGATGCCCTTGGCTTTCCAGCTCTTTCGCTACTTCGAACGCTAAATTCCCGCCTGAAGAATACCCCACTAAGGTATACGGACCTTCAGCATCGATCTGAACGATTGCATTGGCATACTGCTCAATACGATTGTCTTCTTCTATGAAATCAAAGCTATATAAAGAAATATCATGGATTTCTTCAGCAAGCTTTTGATAGAAGGTACTGTGGGCTCCGATTGGTGTAAAGCTAAATACAGGTCGAATCGTTTCTTTATTCAATAGAATCGGGTGCCCTGCATGTTGCTCGTACTGCTTATGCAAAATAAACTCTGCCATTTTTTCAATCGTAGGATGCTGGAATACAAGATGTAATGGCAACTCTTCTTGCATGTACTCATACACTTTTGAAATGAGATGCATTGCTTTTAAAGAATGTCCTCCAATTTCAAAGAAATGATCTGTAATACCAATTGGCTCCACTTCTAATACTTCTTGCCAAATAGCTACCAACTGTCCCTCTGTCATATTTCTTGGAGCAACATATTCTTTGGTTGCGATTCCGACCCTCTGTGGCTCTGGCAATGCTCTCTTATCTACTTTTCCGTTTGCAGTAATAGGTAGCTCAAGAAGCTGTACGAAGTAAGTAGGAACCATGTAGCCCGGTAGCTCCTTGGCAACATATTTTCTCAAATCTGTCAGCTCTAGTTCCTCTTCAGCAACGAAGTAGGCACATAAATATTGCTGTGCGTGTTGGTCTTCTTGAGCAGTAACAACTACTTCCTTAACGCTAGGATAGTTGAGAATGGTAGATTCAATCTCTCCGATTTCAATTCGGAAACCACGCACTTTAACCTGTTCATCTACCCGACCAATGTATTCTATCGTGCCATCCGTAGTCCACTTCGCCAAATCACCTGTTTTATACATACGCTCACCAGGTATAAATGGGTTAGCAACAAACTTTTCCTCCGTTAATTCTGATTGGTTTAAATACCCTCTAGCTAGTCCACGACCTGCTATGCATAACTCACCAACCACACCTATAGGCTGTAAATGATGCTCGGTATTAACAATATAGACCGCTACATTGGCAAGTGGACGACCGATAGTAATATCTTGACCCACTTCAATTGCCCTTTGAATGGTAGTAACGACACTATTCTCAGTAGGACCATATTCATTGTTAATCTCGATCGTAGAATTTTTTTGTTTGATCTTTTGCACGATTTTAGGAGATAATTTTTCTCCTCCTAGAGTGACACAACGCAATTGGTGCATATCCTCTGCTGTAGCGCTATCGATGATTGCATTAAACAGACTCGGAACACCATAGTAATGCGTAATGTTTTCAGACGCGATCAATTTTCGTAGAGCGAACGGATCTTTAGCCTCTTCTTCTCTCGGCAAGATAGAAACGGCCCCTCCCAACATGGGAGCAAATAGGCTGGCTACGAACCCATCAAAAGCAAATGAGAATATCTGTAGCGCTTTATCGTTTGGATTAAATGCGTATTCATCCCTTCTCCATTGCAAGCAATTAATGATGGACCGATGTTCAATCATGACACCTTTTGGCTTACCTGTTGTACCTGATGTATAGATCACATAAGCCAAATCAGTTGATTGGTTCACAACAGTAGGATTTGTACCATCGCCTATATAGTTTTGATCATCATCTAGATCTATCCAATTCATCTGAGCAGATGATCCTTTGAATAGATGCGACTGGGTAAGTAGTAGAATTGCACCGCTATCTTCTAGTACATACTGAATGCGTTCCATAGGATACGCTGGATCAATAGGAACATAGGCTGCTCCCGCTTTCATGATACCCATGATACCAACAATCATTTCTAAGGAACGATCTGCCATGATAGCTACTAGCTGATTAGGAACGATTCCTTTATCACGTAGCGTATATGCTAATTGATTAGCTCTTTCATTTAGCTCTAGATAGGTCATTGTATTCTTGTTCCATACAAGAGCTACTTGATCAGGTGTTTTTCTCACTTGTTCCTCAAAGAGCTGTTGAATCGTTGTATCCTGCTGATAGTTCCTTGCCGTGTTAGTAAACTCTTGTAAAATCTGCTGCTTCTCTTTGTCAGTCAGCATTTCGATAGCAGCTAATTTTACTTCTGGATTTTCTACGATCGCTTTCATAATCTGTAGGAAATAAGTAGTCAAACACTCTATCGTTTCCGGACGGTATAGTTTAGTGCAATACTCTACACCAATCATGATTTCGTCTCTCTCTTCTGTTGCGATAAACGTTACATCAAATTTAGAGTGCTTAGACTTATTTTCTGCCTCATAAGCTGCAAATCGTAGCCCATCTAATTCAATAGACTCTTCTCCTCTGTTTTGCAGAGTAAACATGGTATCAAACATTGGATTTCTGCTTACATCTCGTTGTAGCTCAAGCTTCTCAACAAGCTCTTCAAATGGATAATCCTGATTTTCATAAGCTTGCAATGCATTTTGTTTTACTTCTAACAGGAACTCTTTAAATGATTTAGTTCTAACTGGCTTGTTTCGCATGGCCAATGTATTGACAAACATTCCAACCGTGCTCTCCAAATCGACATGAGATCGACCTGTAACCGGCGTACCGACAATCAGATCTTCTTGACCTGAATATTTCGAGAGTAGCACGTTATATGCGGCCAATAAGACCATATATAGAGTTGTTCCTGTTTCTGTAGCTATCCCGTACAAGCCCTGCATAAGTTCTTTACCAGTACCAATGGTAAATAAATCTCCTTCAAAGCTTTGTGCATTTGGTCTTGGAAAATCTGTCGGTAGATTTAATACAGGAACTTCATCTGCAAACGTTTGAACCCAATGATCTTCCTGTTTTTTATACATTTCAGTTTGATACTGTTCATGTTGCCATACAGAGAAATCCTTATACTGAATAGGAAGTTCTGACAAAATATTTCCTTGATACAATTCCACCAATTCGCTGATCAGAATACCAGAGGATACTCCATCAGAAATAATATGATGTGTATCCATTAGTAGCAAATGACGGTCCAATCGAGTTTGAACAAGCTTGACTCGAAGCAATGGTGCCATGTCTAACTGGAATGGTTGGATAAACTCATCAATAATCTCTTCCAATTCTTCTTCGACAGCTACTTGAAGGTGAATATCAAAATCCACTTCTGTATGGATTTTCTGTACAGGTACACCATTTACTAGCTCGAAGGATGTACGTAAGCTCTCGTGACGGGTGATTAAATCTTTAAAAGCTGCTTCTAGTTGTAACTGATCTAGTTTTCCTTCCAATACCATGATGGAAGGCATATTGTAGCTGATATCAACACCGTCAAACTGGTTAAGGATAAACATTCTTCGTTGTGCTGCTGAAACTGGATAGTAGTCTTGCTCCACAGCCGGTTGAATAGAGATAACTTGCTTCGCACTATCCTTCTCTAAGTATTGGGCTATCTCTTCAATCGTTGGTTTTTCAAAAAGCACACGTAGTGGAATATCAATTTGGTACTCTTTATGCATCTGAGAAATAACCATCATGGCACGTAGGGAATGACCACCTAAAGCAAAGAAGTCATCATTACGTCCAACTCGATCAACTCCTAATACCTGTTGCCAAACTGTAGCAAGCTGTGTTTCCAATTGTGTACTTGGAGCAACATAGTCCGTTTTAGCAAGTAAAGTATCGTCTGGCTCTGGTAACGAGCGCTTGTCAATTTTTCCATTAGCGGTTAATGGCATTGCTTCAAGTAAGATAAAAGTAGTTGGAATCATCGCTATAGGAAGTTCTGCTGCCAGATGCGCGCGTATTTCCGCTATGCTCACTTCTTTATCAGTGACCATATAGGCACATAGGAATTTCTCCTTCGCCTGATCCTCTTTCGCGATGACAATCACTTCTCTTAGACCATCAAGCTTACGCATCTGTGATTCAATCTCACCAAGCTCGATTCTGACTCCTCTGATCTTCACTTGATGATCTGTTCGACCAAGAAACTCTATATTTCCATCAGGTAACCATTTTGCTAAATCTCCTGATCGATATAGCTTTTCTCCCGGCACAAATGGACTATCAATAAACTTTTCTGCTGTAAGATCTGGCCGGTTTAGATACTCGCGAGCGACCCCCGCTCCGCCTATGCATAATTCTCCCACGACTCCGATTGGCAGAAGACCTACATGCTGATCCATAATATACATGGTCGTGTTAGGAAGCGGTTTTCCAATTGGTGCTGTCCCAACCGCATGTAAAAGTTCAAGCGGTAGTTCATAATAACTTGAATCAATGCATGCCTCTGTAACACCATAGCTGTTAATGATCCGAACGGAATTTCCAAATCTAGCAAGCAACGTCTTGAAATCTTCCATCGAGCAACTATCTGCTCCAATAATCAAGAGTTTTACCTGACTAATATCTAGATTTTGTTCGTAAATGTACTCCATCAAAGGAACAATTAGCGCAGGTGTTGATTCGAATATGGTAATTTGATATCTGCTAAGCATGTCATATAAAGAAGCAGGATCAAGTTTTACCTCATTTGGGCATATCACCAATTGTCCACCATGAAGTAAGGCCCGTGCAAAATCGCCAGCCGATACGTCAAACGAGAAGCTAGCCATCTGAAGTAAGCGAACAGGGAATGCTTCTAAGTGATACTCCTCTTTCCAAGCAAATGCTATGTTGATATAGCTTTGATGCTCAATAACGACCCCTTTTGGTTTACCTGTAGTACCAGATGTATAAATAATGTAAGCCATATGATGTTTCTCAGAGATATTCTGTAAATTGGATGCATCTTCTTGGTAGCATTCCTCTTGATCCAAATACAGGACTTCGTTTGCAAACACAAGCTGTCCTGCTAGTTTTTGCAAGGTAAGTAACAGCATTGCGTTACTATCTTCAAGCATAAACTCCTTGCGATCTTGTGGATAGTCCATGTCAATAGGCACGTACGCCCCGCCCGCTTTTAAAACGGCCAACATACTGACAACCATGTGCAGAGAACGATCTACAATGATACCTACTGTCCGTTCAGGTTGAACTCCCTTTTGGCGTAGAGTTCGTGCTAGCTGATTCGCTTTAGCATTTAACTCCTGATAAGTGAGCTGTTCGTTTGCATAAATGACGGCGATATCATTTGGTGTTTTTTCTACTTGTTCCTCGAATAGCTGATGGAACATCTTATTCATCGGATACGAAACAGTCGTTTCATTGAAGTCAAACAAAATTTGATTTGTTTCTGACTCTGACAATACGCTAATTTCCGAAAGCTTCATATCCGGCTGTGTCACGATAGACTGTAAAATTTGAGAATAATGGATTACCCAACGTTCTATCGTTTGCTTTGTAAATAATTTAGTGCAATAACTAAATTGGAATTGAATTTCATCGTGTTTTTCAAAGGCATCCAATGAAATATCAAACTTCGCAATTTGTCCCTTCATTTCATAAGGGATATAGATAAGTCCATCTATTTCAAAGCCTGTTGAATCGGTATTTCCTAAACTAAACATGGTGTCAAACAATGGATTCCTGCTCAAATCACGTCGAATTTGTAGCTTTTCAACAAGATTCTCAAATGGGTAATCCTGGTTTTGGAAAGCCCCTAGCGCATTATGCTTCACTTCAGCTACAAATTCACGGAAAGTTAGCTCGCCTAGTGGTGCATTTTTCAAAGCGAGGGTATTAACAAACATACCGACGATATTCTCCACATCTGCGTGTGATCTACCAGCAATCGGTGTACCAATAATAATTTCTTCTTGACCAGTGTATTTGGACAATAGCACATTGTAAGCTGCCAACAGAAGCATATACAATGTTGCTCCCGTCTCATTAGACAAACGCTGTAAATCTGCCATAAGCTGTTTTCCTGAGCCAAAAATAATGTGATCTCCTTCAAAACTCTGTACAGAAGGTCTTGGGAAGTCAGTTTGCAGGTTCAGGATCGGTAATTCCCCTGCAAATGTATGAACCCAAAAATCTTCTTGTCTTTGAATGGCCTCAGATTGGAACAACTCATTTTGCCACACTGCATAGTCTTTATACTGGATGTCAAGTTCAGGCAGATTTTGTTCATTATATAATTGGGCAAATTCTTTGATGATGATCTGCATGGACACACCATCAGAAATGATATGATGCATATCCATTAAGAAGAGATGACGTTTTTCTGATAAGGTAACAAGACTTATTCTAAATAATGGAGCTATTTCCAAATCAAATGGTTGTATAAACTCTTCCACAATTTGTTCGACTTGATCCTCTGATGACTCTTGATAAGTAACAGAAAAATCTACAGTATCATGGATTTTCTGAACAGGCTCACCGTTGATCGTGTGGAAAGAAGTCCGCAGTGCTTCATGTCGGTTGACCAAGCTTCTCATCGCATAATCAAAACGCTTGTAATCCAAACTTCCCTCTATGAACATCACTCCAGGAACATTATAACTAATACCTGTTCCCTCGAATTGATGAAGGATATACATCCGTTTTTGTGCCGAAGAAACGGGATAAAAATCAGTCTGCGTAGCTTGCTGAATCGCTACGTACTTTCCTTTTTCTAGTCCAGCAATATAGGCTGCCAAGGAAAGGATTGTAGGCGTTTCAAACAGGACTTTTAATGGTAATTCAACATGGAACACCTTGTGCACCGAGGAAATCACTGTCATTGCCTTTAGGGAATGCCCTCCCAATTCAAAGAAGTTGTCCAACACACCTATCTTGAATACCCCTAATACATTTTGCCAAATCTCGACCAATTGTTCCTCGATTTGATTACTTGGTGCTACGTATTCTGTTCCTGAAGTCAGTTCTCCATCTGGTTTTGGCAATGTCCTGCGATCTACTTTTCCATTTGGTGTGAGTGGCATTTTCTCCAGCTGAACAAAGAAAGTCGGTACCATATAGGAAGGGAGTTCCTCAGCTAGTTGCTCTCGCAATTTTGATAAAAGGATATTGTCTTCTGACACGTAATATGCACACAATGCTTTTTGGCCACTCTTATCCTCCACTACGGTTATGACAGACTCCTTCACCTTATCTTGTCTAGCAAGAACAGATTCAATCTCTCCAATTTCAATACGGAACCCTCTAATTTTTACTTGTTGGTCGATTCGTCCTAAGTATTCAATCGTTCCATTAGGTAACCATCTGACCAAGTCTCCTGTACGATACAATTGCTCTCCCAGGACAAATGGGTTAGAGACAAATTTTTCTGCGGTTAACTCAGGTTTATTGATATACCCCCTTGCAACCCCTTCTCCTCCAACGCATAACTCACCCGGAACCCCGATTGGTTGTAGTTGATTAAATGGATCGAGAACATAAGCTGTCGAGTTACTGATTGGCTTACCAATCGGTATGTTATCACTGAACTCCTCATCAATTCGGAAGCATGTAGAGAATGTGGTGTTCTCTGTTGGTCCATAGCCGTTCCAGATCACTAGGCTAGGATTTTTTTGTTTCACCTTATTAATGTGTTTAGGTGACAAGACATCTCCACCAACAATTAAGTCTGTAAGGCCAGCAAACATTTCCTCATTGTCTTGTGATAATTGATTAAATAGTGGTGATGTTAGCCACATTGTCGTAATTTGGTTTGTCTGTAAGAAGCCGCCTAATAACTCTGTATCCAACAAAATATCCTTGTTGACAAGATATAAGCGTGCTCCATGCAGCAAGGAACCAAAAATTTCAAAAGTCATCGCATCAAAACCAATAGCACCTGTCTGAATCATTCGATCTTCTGGTTTCACCTGGACATAATTGGTGTTTTTCACTAGACGAACCACATTTCTATGCTCGACCATAACACCTTTTGGTTTTCCAGTGGAACCGGATGTGTACATGATATAAGCCAAATCATTCGGATGATTGATACTTGGAAGATTAGTAGCATCTCCTTGGTATAAGCTTTCATCATCCAATAGAATCAGGTCTACTTCTTCCTGTACAAGTGGAGCTAAATGACGTAACGAAAGAACAATTTTAACTTCGCAATCTTCTAACATGTAAGAAATTCGTTCAGAAGGGTACTCAGGGTCAATCCCTAAATAAGCTCCTCCTGCTTTGAGAATCCCCATGATCGCTACAATCATTTCATGAGAGCGATCAGCCAAAAGACCGACAACCTGATTTGACTCTACGCCTCTTTGGCGTAGTGCACTCGCTACTTGATTGGCTCTATTATTTAACTCTTGATACGTTAATGTATTCCCTTCTGATATGACTGCTATATAATCTGGAGTCTTTTCTACTTGCTCCTCGAACCATTGGTGAATGGCTATCATCCTTGGGTAATCTGTTTTTGTATCATTAAATTCAACAATGATTTGTTGCTTTTCTTCCTCAGATAACAAGCTGATCTCTGACAAAGCTACCTCTGGCTGCTTAGTGACAGCATGGATTATTTGTAAGAAATGACTAGCCATTCTTTCCATGCTTTCTTTCTTAAATAATCTCGTGCTATATACGAATGAGAACTGTAATCCCGATTTCTCTTCGTTCGCTTCCAGTGTAAGGTCAAACTTCGAATAGCCTCTTTGTGCAACATGAGGAGTTACCTGCACCTCTTCTAATGCAAAAGATTTCTTCTCCATATTCTGCAAAATAAACATGATGTCAAATAAAGGATTTCTACCTAGGTCTCTTTGAATTTCTAACTTTTCGACGAGTACTTCGAATGGATAATCCTGATTTTCATAGGCTTCCAAGGTATTTTGTTGTACTTCTGTCAAAAATGCTTTGAACGTTTTCATACCATTTGGATTATTTTTTAAAGCCAGTGTATTAACGAACATTCCCATTACTTTTTCTACATCAGGATGTGATCTACCAGCAATAGGAGACCCTACCACAATCTCTTCTTGACCAGAGTACTTGGAAAGTAAGACATTGAAGGCTGCCAACAATACCATATATAACGTTGTTGATGTTTCATTAGCGAGTTTGTATAAATCCTCCATGACTTGTCTTCCAGTATGAAAAACAACTTGATCCCCATCGAAGCTCTGCATAGTCGGTCTAGAATGATCTGTTGGCAAATTAAGAACAGGGATTTCTCCTGCAAATGTATTGATCCAATAGGCCTCCTGTTTCTTGAAAATGTCTGATTCAAACAGTTCATTTTGCCATACAGCAAAATCCTTGTATTGGATTCGAAGGTCTGGCAAGCTCTCACCACGATATAATTGAGCAAATTCCTCAAAGACAATCCCTGCTGATACACCATCTGAGATAATATGATGCATATCCATTAGGAATAGATGTTTCTCTTCCTCTATTTTGATAAGTCCAACACGTAATAACGGAGCTACCTCAAGGTCAAAGGTTTGAATAAACTCATCCACCACTTGATCTACTTGTTCCTTCGATGCTTCTTTATAGAAAATTTCTAATTCCACCACTTGATGTACACGCTGCACTGGTTCACCGGTAACAGAATGGAAAGAGGTTCTCAACGCTTCATGTCTGTTCACTAAATGTTGAAGGGCGGCTTCAAAGCGCTGATGGTCCAGCTTACCATCCATGTATAGAGCACTAGGCATGTTGTAGATGGTTCCAGCTCCTTCAAACTGTCGAAGGATGTACATTCTTTTCTGTGCGGACGAAACCGGATAATATTCTTTTGGCAGGATAGGTTGAATGGCTGCATAATTACTTTTCTCTGCTTGATTAATGAACGTAGCTAACTGTGCAATAGTAGGCTTCTCAAATATCAACTTCAGAGGAAGTTCAACACCACATTCTTTATGCACGTGAGACATAACCGTCATAGCTCTTAACGAATGACCACCTAAATCAAAGAAGCTATCATTTACGCCAATCTTGTTAAGTCCTAATACATTCTCCCAAATCTCAACCAGTTTTTCTTCTGTTTCATTATGAGGAGCTACATATACGGTTCCCGAAACTGGATCTCCCTCTGGTTTTGGCAATGCTCCTTTGTCTACTTTTCCGTTTGGCGTTGTGGGGAATGCTTCCAGTTGTACAAAATAAGTCGGAACCATGTACTCAGGTAATTCTTTCGCTAGGTGTGCTCTCAGCTCAGGTAATAGAATTTCTTCTTCCGCTGTAAAGTACGCAGTTAAGAATTGCTGTCCATTTGTATCCTGATGGACGACCACTATTGCCTCATTCATTTTATCGAATGTTAGAGTAGCATTTTCGATCTCACCGATTTCAATCCGATAGCCTCTAATTTTAACCTGTTCATCCATGCGACCAATATATTCAATCGTGCCATCTGGCAACCACTTAGCAAAATCACCCGTTTTATACATGCGTTCACCTGGTACAAACGGATTAGGAACAAATTTCTCTTTTGTAAGGTCTGGTCTGTTCAAATATCCTCTTGCTAATCCCGATCCACCGATGCATAATTCACCGATCACACCAATAGGTTGTAGGAGATGATTGCTATCAAGAATATAGACAGCTACATTTGCTAAAGGACGACCGATTGTGATATTTTGCCCTACTTCAATTGAACGCTGAATCGTTGCAATAACACTATTCTCTGTTGGGCCGTATTCATTGTTAATCTCAATGGAATGATTTTTTTGTTTAGCCTTTTGCACAATCTGAGGAGGTAATTTTTCTCCCCCTAGTGATACGCATCGCAATTGGTGTAAGTCTTCTGACGTAGTGCAATCAAGGATTGCCTGAAACAAACTAGGTACGCCATGGTAATGCGTAATGGTTTTAGATACGATCAATTTTTTTAGAGCGAATGGGTCTTTTGCTTCTTCTTCCCTAGGCAAGATGGAAGTTGCTCCTCCCATCATTGCAGTAAACAAGCTAGCCACGAATCCATCAAAAGCAAAGGAGAAGATCAATAGAACCTTATCATTTGGGTTAAAACCGTATTCCACTTTTCGCCATTGTAAGCAATTGGCGATAGACCGATGTTCAATCATGACGCCTTTTGGTTTGCCTGTTGTACCCGATGTATAAATTACATAGGCAAGGTCAGTAGCTTGATTCACGCGGGATAGGTTTGTGCCATCGCCTACATAGTTTTGCTCATCATGAAGATCCATCCATTTGATCTCGGTTGCTATTTGTTTTATCAGATGTGATTGAGTAAGAAGTATAGTAGCACCACTATCTTCAAGTAAGTATTCAATACGATCTTGTGGATAAGCTGGATCAATTGGCAAATAAGCTGCTCCTGATTTTAAAACCCCAAATATCCCCACAATCATTTCAACTGATCGTTCTGTCATGATACCTACAATTTGATCGGGTTGTACTCCTTTATTCCGCAGAACCACGGCTAATTGGTTAGCTCTCTCATTTAACTGTCTATAAGTCAATGTTTGTCCAGCATAATGTAATGCGATGTGGTCAGGTGTTTTTTCTACTTGTTCTTCAAATAAACTCTGCACCGTGCTGTCCATTGGATAATGTACATGAAAATCATTAAAGTCAACTAGTACTTGTTGTCTTTCCTCTGCGGTCAGCATGTTTATTTCTGATAAAGCAATCTCTGGATTTTTCGTCACTGCACGTACAATTTGTAGGAAATGAGTTGCCATTTTTTCAATGGTTTCCTGTTTAAATAGCTTAGAGCAATATTCAAGGCAGAACACGATCTCTGCATTCTCTTCGGTTGCTTCTAAAGTAAGATCGAATTTAGCTTGTTTAACCTCGGTAATATACGGGCTAAAAGTTAAATTTTCAATTTCAAATATTTTCTTGTCAGTATTTTGTAAGATGAATATCGTGTCAAATAATGGGTTTCGGCTCAGTTCACGGTGTATATCCAGTTTTTCAACAAGCACTTCAAATGGATGGTCCTGATTTTCATAGGCTTGTAACGTGTTTTGTTTTACATCCTCTACAAATTCTTTAAACGACTTCGTTCCAACTGGATAATTTCGAAGAGCCAGAGTATTAACAAACATCCCCATAATTTGCTCCACATCGGCGTGTGATCTGCCTGCGATAGGAGTTCCTACGATAATATCCTCTTGTCCAGAATACTTGGAAAGGAAAATATTATAGGCTGCTAATAGAACCATGTAGAGAGTTGTACCTGTATCATTAGCAATTTGATATAACTCCTCCATCAAATCTGTTCCTGTATGAAAAATGAATCGGTCTCCATCAAAGCTTTTAGTCAGAGGCCGTGGGAAATCAGTCGACAGATTTAGGAGAGGAATTTCTCCTTCAAATGTATGGAGCCAATACGCTTCCTGCTTCTTCAAAACACCAGATTCAAACCATTTGTTTTGCCAAGTAGCAAAATCTTTATATTGTAAACGAAGTTCAGTCATATCCTTACCTTGATACAGCTGCACAAATTCCTTGATAAAGATTCCTAATGAAACCCCATCCGCGATAATATGGTGCATATCTAACAAGAAGAGATGACGCTCCTCTGTTAACTTGACAATTCCCACACGCAACAGTGGTGCAAGCGAAAGATCAAATGGCTGAATAAATTGAGTAACAAGTGTATCTACCTGATCTTCTGTTGATGTTGAATAGGAGATTGGTAAATCAATATTTTCATGTATACGTTGAACAATTTCTCCGTTCATGGAGTGGAAAGAAGTTCGTAACGATTCATGCCTTTGAACCAACGTTTTCATTGCAAATTCAAGACGCTGTACATCCAGACTGCCATCAATGTACATTACCCCTGGCATGTTATAACCAAGATCAGCCCCAGCTAACTGGCGAAGAATATACATTCTCTTTTGAGCGGATGAAACAGGATAGTATTCCTGAGGCTGTACTGGTTGAATATCCGAATAATCGCCCTTGTCAGCATTTGCGATGTATGTAGCTAATTTTGCAATCGTTGGATTTTCAAAAATCATTCTAAACGGTACATCTACTTGAAACACCTTATTTATCTTAGAGATCATGTTCATCGCTTTTAATGAATGACCGCCTAATTCAAAGAAGTTATCTTCCATTCCGATTTTGTTTACAGATAGAACTTCATTCCATATTTCACTTACCTGCATTTCAATATGGTTACGAGGAGCTACATATTCTACACCTGTAACAATAGAACCATCAGGTTTAGGAAGGGCACTACGATCCACCTTCCCATTTGGAGTAAGCGGGATTTTATCCATCCGAACAAAATAAGAAGGAATCATATAGATTGGTAGAGCATTTCCAACATGCGCTCTCAAATCTGATACAGTTATTTCTTGTTCCGAAACAATGTAAGCATACAGCGAGTGAGAATTGTCCGCTTGTTGAGCAATAACGACCGCCTCTTTAATGAACTCGTGCTGTAATAATTGCTTCTCAATCTCACCTAGCTCAATACGATATCCTGCCATTTTTACCTGATGATCTGCTCTACCTAAAAACTCTACGTTTCCATCTGACAAATATCTCGCCAAATCTCCAGTGCGGTACATGCTGGCACCTGATATAAATGGATTTGGAACAAATTTTTCCTCTGTTAAGCTAGTCTGTTTCAAGTAGCCTTTGGAAACACCCTCACCACTAATGCATAACTCTCCAACGATACCTGATGGCACGATTTGGTTCCTTCCATCAAGCACGTATACCTGCGTATTCGCAATCGGTTTTCCGATGAATGGTCGTTCTACAAATTCAGTAATATTTTTTGTATCCAATAGATGAGTTACACATCCAATGGTCGTCTCAGTTGGCCCATAGTGATTCATGATTTGTGCAGAGGAATATTTTTCAAGATACCTTGTAACATCAGCAACTCGAATTGGCTCTCCTCCCATAACGATTAGCCGCAGAGAATCGCAATCATTTGTCATCATGAAAGATTCACTTTGCACAATCACGCTAAACAGTGAAGGAGTCATTTTTACGTACGTAATCTGATTCTCTCTCATATACGACATTAGATGCTCAGTATGGATGTACTCATCTTTTGTTAATAAGTGTAATTGACCGCCTGACAAAAGAGCTGAAAAAATTCCTGTATAACCTAAATCAAATGCGTAGGATGAGACAAGTACCGTTCTATCCTCAGGTGTTAAATGAGCTTGACGTGAAAATGCAGATACGTAGTTTATTACATTCCGATGAGCTATCTGTACTCCTTTAGGCACTCCTGTAGTTCCTGATGTATAAATGACATAAGCAAGATCCTCTGAGCTTACCTCCGTTACTTTTGGTAAACGCAAATCATGCTTCGTCATTACTTTATTCAACGAGATCGTGCTTACTGTCGTTGGAAGAGTATTTGACAAATCGCTCAAAGTAAGAATGACATCTACATCACTGTTTTCTAACATATAGCTAATCCGCTCTTCTGGAGCATCAGGGTCGATTGGTAGATAAGCCCCACCTGCTCCCCATATCCCCATGATTCCGACAATCATTTCTAAGGATGGCGGTGTCATGATTCCAACAATCTTATTCGAACTTACACCTTTTTCTTGTAAAAGAGCTGCTACATGATTTGCTTTTTCATGTAGTTCCTGATAAGTTAATTTTTCTTTTCCGAACACAACTGCATCTTGTAACGGATATTTCTTTACGCACGATTCAAACAAGTTATACAAGGTTAGATCACGTGGAAAATCAGCTATCACCCCAGATGTCTTATCCATAATTTTCACTTGATCTTCTTTGGTTAGAAGTGGGATTTCGACAAGTTTTTGCTCTACATTTTCAACAAAAGCACGTAGTATCATTTGGAAATGATTAGCAACCTGCTGGATGGTCTCACGCTTAAATAAGGCTGTACTGTATTGTAATTTGCAATGAATTTCTCCGTTTTCTTCAGTAGCAAAAAGTGTAATTTCCACTTTAGAGATGGAGTGAACAAAGGCATATGGTGTTATTGTCAACTGATCCAGCTCAAATGTGGTTTGGTCCATGTTCTGCAACACAAGCATTGTATCAAACAACGGATTTCGACTAAAATCCCGAGGTAAATCCAATTTGTCAACCAAAGCCTCAAATGGATAATCTTGATGTTCATACGCGCCTAGTGTCATTTGTTTCACTTCAGCGATAAGCTCGCTTACTGTTTTACTTGCTTCTGGGTAAGTTCGCATTGCAAGTGTATTAATAAAGGTTCCCATAATACGCTCAACATCAGCATGTCTTCTTCCCGCAATTGGCGAGCCTACAATAATTTCTTCTTGCCCAGCATACTTGGATAAAAGCACACTGTATGCAGAGAGCAACACCATATACAAGGTAGCTCCCGATTTTGCTGTTACGTCGTATAGACCAGAAGCCATTTGTTTTGGAATAACAAAATCAACACCATCACCTTCAAAGCTTTGAACAGATGGTCTTCGCGAATCCGTAGGTAGCTGAAGTACCGGGATTTCACCTTTTAATGTGCCGACCCAGTAGTTCTCTTGTTTCTCAAATATCTCAGATTGGAACAACTCATTTTGCCAAACAGCGAAATCCTTATACTGAATGCGTAGCTCAGGCAAGGTCTCACCATGATAGAGCTTCATAAATTCTTCGACAAACACAGAGATAGATACTCCATCGGAAATGATATGGTGGATATCCATGATGAAGAGATGCTTCTGCTCTTCCAGAGTAACCAAGCCGACTCGAAGCAAAGGAGCAGCAGATAGATCAAATGGCTTAATAAAATCCTTAACAATTTGTTCTATTTGATCTTCCGTGGAATCCATCCGAATCATTTGTAAATTAACATCAAGATGCACTTTTTGTGACGGTTCTCCGTTCACAGAATGGAAGGAAGTACGTAATGCTTCATGTCGATTCACTATACTTTTCATTGCATATTCAAAACGCTGAGTATCTAAATTTCCTTCAATGATTAAAGCGCCTGGCATATTATAGCTAACACTATCCTCATTAAGCTGATGAAGGATATACATTCTCTTTTGAGCAGAAGAAACTGGATAGTATTCTTGTGTTACTACAGGTTGAATAGCAGAGTACATTCCATTTTCAGTGTTGGCAATAAAATGAGAAATGGCAGCAATGGTAGGTGTGTCAAATAGTACCTTCAAGGGTAAATCAACATTGAATGCCTTAGATACCTGCGAAATAACCGTCATCGCTTTTAGAGAATGTCCACCTAATTCAAAAAAGTTATCCAAAACGCCAATCTCATCTACACCTAATACACTCTTCCAAATCGTAACCATTTGGTCTTCGATTAGGTTTCGTGGTGCCACATATTCCACACCTGTGCGAATCACACCGTCAGGTTTTGGTAATTTTTTTCTTTCTACTTTACCGTTGGATGTTAAAGGGATTTCTTCCAATCGGATGAAGTAGGATGGGATCATATAGGATGGCAAGGTGCTTCCTACATGTTCACGGAGTTCGGAAATAGGTAACTCAACATTAGAAACAAGGTAAGCATATAGAACGTTTTGAGATGATTCATCTTTCTCTACAATAACGACAGCTTCTTTGATCATTTGATGCTGTACTAATTTTGCTTCAATCTCGCCCATTTCGATCCGATGCCCTCTAATTTTTACCTGATGGTCGGTTCTTCCTACATATTCCATATTTCCATCTGGCAACCATTTCGCAAGATCACCTGTCCGATACATTCTCTCCCCCGGTATAAAGGGACTTTCCATAAATTTATCTGCTGTCAAATCAGGGCGATTCAAATATCCTCTGGCAATTCCATCTCCAGCAATGTACATCTCTCCAATTGAGCCGATAGGCACGGGATGCAAGGCATCATCTAATAGATAGATTTTGACATTGTCGGCTGGTACTCCAATCGGGACCGAATTTTGTGCAGTATTGTTAGGGTCAAATACATAAATCATGCAACCTACTACGGTTTCAGTAGGCCCATACTCATTCATAATCTGGACATTTCCACCGAAATTGCTATATATTTTGTTAGCTAGCTGTGTATGTAAGTTCTCACCGCCAACAATAAATCTTCTAATATTGCTAGTTGATCCATCGAACTCTTCCATTAACCTTAGATGTGTTGGTGTTAACTTAATGATTCCAACTTTATTTTCTTTGAGGATGTCTTGAATGACCTGTACCTTGTCTTCTCCTCTATAAATGTGGATCGTATTACCGGAAACAAGCGGTGTAAAAATTGACGTGACTGTCAAATCAAACGAAATGGAAGAATAGAGTGGGAAATGAACCGTCTCATTTTGCACATACACTTTTTTGGCCCACCAAATATAATTGACAAGCCCTTGATGAGTGATCATGGCTCCTTTAGGATTTCCAGTAGAACCTGAGGTATAGATGATATAGGCCAAGTCACTCGTTTTGTTTACACATTCAAGATTGGCAGAATTTCCTTGGTACAGCTCTTGATTGTCTAGGTAAAGAATCTCTCCGTTAAAATCAAGTTTATGTGAAAGCTTTTGCTGTGTAAGCAATATAGTTGTTTGACTATCTTCTAGCAAATACTGAATTCGATCTTCTGGATAATCAGGATCAATAGGTAAATATGTAGCCCCAGATTTTAAAATAGCCAGTATCCCCACAACTAGCTCTAAGGAATGTTCTACCATAATTGAAACAACACTATCGACAGTAACTCCTTTCTCTCTTAACAAATGCGCCAGTTGATTGGAGGTTTCGTTTAACTCCTGATAGGTTATTTGTTCTTCTAGGCATACTGCTGCCAATTGGTGTGGTGTTTTAGCCACCTGCTCTTCAAATAACTCATAGATCGTCTTAGAGTGTGGGTATTCAGATGTCGTGTTATTATAGGCCACTACTAATTGTTGTTTTTCTTGCTCGGTCAGTATCGTAATATCTTTTAGTAATACATCAGGATTTTCGATCACCTGAACAACAATATTTTTGATATGGCCCTGCATTCTAGTAATAAAGGCTGAATCATAAACAGCAGAATTATAGCTTAGCTTAATCATCATTTCATTCCACGGTGCTACTGCAACAACTACATTCAAATCATACGTTGTCTGCTCTTCTCCATTGTCTATGCGTATACTAAACCCTAAAGATTCCTCTAAAGCCTCCATGTTATTGTCTGGATAATTTTCAAACGTAACAAGGTGATCAATGAGTTCTTGTTTAACCAATGACTGGCTTTGAATTTCATATAAAGGGGCATAGTCATACTTTGTAGATTGGATTGAATTTTCCCGTGCACTTTTTATTACTTCATGAAAAGAGAGCACACCATTGCTATGTAAACGAGTCGGAATGGTATTGATGAACAGCCCTACCATATTTTCAATGCCTTGTATTTCTGGAGGTCTACCTGAGACAACCGAGCCAAATACAACATCATCCGTATTTTTATATTTGCTAACCAAAACGCCCCAAATGGCATGGAATACATTGCTTAAAGTAGCCTGATTACGATTCGCGATCTGCATGAGGTTTTTTGTTATGCCCTGATCTAATGTAAAAAGGGTTTCCTCAAGTTCGTAGTTTTCCTTCCCAGCTTGAATCTTGTTTTTAGGGAATTCAGTATGCAATTCATAGCCTTCTAAATAATTGTTCCAATACTTCAATGCTTCTTCTTTATTTTGTTTTTCCAGCCATTTGATATATTCACTATACGGTTTGGTTGCTTCGCGAGGAATGGATTCATTTGCTCTTAAGACCGCGTAATAGCCAAGAAGTTTATGAATAAGAATTCCTAATCCCCAGCCATCAATGATGATGTGATGCAGAGCCCAAACAAATTGATACGATTTATCACCTGTTTGAAAAATAGCTGCTTTCATTAATACATCTTTAGCCAAATCAAATCCTTGTTCTTTACCGCTGTTTTTGTACGTTTCAATATATTCTTTTTGCTCATCATCCGCAAAACGCGTGATATTCTCAAAATATACATTCATTCTTCTTTCTTTAAACACAACCTGTCTCGCACGTTGTAAGTTTTGATAAACAAATGCTGTACGGAGAACTTCATAGTTTTCGATCAGTTTATTCATACTTTGCTCAAACAATTGAAGATCAAAATCGCCATGAATGGTAGCAGACATTTGGAGATAGTAAGCACTTGTATTGTCATCCTTGATAGAATGGAACAGCATTCCTTCTTGCAATGGGGTTAATGGGTAAACTTTTGCAATATTATCTTGTTTTTTCATTTTTGCACCTCAGCTACGTGATATGAAAAGAGAAAAATAGCTGTTCCTCCAACGAAATCACATCGTGCCAACTTCTATTGGAGGAACCATTTGTATAATCCGTTTATTTAGATTAACTCAAGTATGTTCTCTAAATCTTCGAATGAAAGATCATCATCTCCCAAATCGCTTGGGGTGAGTTCTCCTACTTCTTTGGACATGCAATGATCAATAATGAGCAACAAGTGTTTCTTATACATTTCCGCTAGTGCTGCAATCGTTTCTTCCTTGTATTGAAGGCTATTATAGCCAATACTGATTTGCAGTTTTCCACTTTCTACAACGGATGAAATATCTAACAAAAATGGTCTTTCAGACTCTGGACTAAACAGGTTACCTGTCTCGTTTTGGGAAAGCGAAAATACTCCAGTTTTTACATCAGAATCAAATTGTCCTAAATAGTTAAAGCTTACTTCCGGTTGTAGCCCAAAGGATAGGGATGGACGGAGCTCTTTTATCGTTACGTAACGTAGGATGTCATAACCGATCCCTTTGTTTGGTATATGTCGCAAGTTCTCTTTGACCAGCTTGATCTGAAGCGAAATATCTTCTGACTTTTCCAGATCTAGTACAACAGGATATTGCGAGGTGAACCATCCTACCGTTCTAGAAATATTCATATCATTCAAAATGTCCTCTCGTCCGTGTCCCTCTAGGTTGATGATCATTTGATTGGTTTTGGCCCAGTCTTTAAACGTTAGACCTACCGCCGTTAACAAAATATCATTTACCTCAGTGTGATACGAATGATTCACATTTCGTAACAGATTCTCTGTTTGTTCCATTGTAAGTTCAGTCTTTAGGATGCGAGTGTTCTTTTGTTTATTTTCTGCTACTTCAAAATCTCTTGGTAGCATCGTAACCTTTGCTGTTTTCTCTAGCTTCTCCCAATACTCAACTTCTTTGATAATCAGCTCACTATTCGCATACTTTTGCATTTGAATAGACCAGTCTTTAAACGAATCTGTTTTATCTGGAAATGTAATCTCTTGCTTTTGAAGTGCCTGAGAATAAGCGGTGGCAAAGTCCTCAAACAAAATTCTCCATGAAACACCGTCAATTACTAAATGATGAATAGCGATTAACATTTGATCTCCCTCTTTTGTTTGAAAAATCGCTACTTTCATCAATGGCCCTTCTGTAAGGTCGATGCTACTCTGGATTTCATTTGTTAATTCAAGAATTTTTTCATTTACATTTTCTTCTTCTCTTACATCAAACTTGTGAAGCTGGAATTTTTCGTTTTCGATTCCACGATTCCACTGTATGATTCTGTCATTCTCACGTTTGTATACCATTCGCAATGCATCATGATGCTCCACGATTTTTTGGAATACGAGAGCTACTGCATCTTCATCAAAGCCGTTTTCCCCATGTAGCATAACTGCTTGATTCCATTGATGCATATCAGTAAATTGACTTGTGAAAAACCAGCTTTGGATAGGTGTTAGCTCTATTTCACCTTCTACTACACCTTGGTTACTTTTTCTATGGTTAGGTGTCACGAAAGGAATGACCTGCTCAATAGCTGGATTTTGGAATAAATCTTTCATTTCTAATTTCCAACCAGCAGTAGTAAGACGTGTCAAAACTTGAATGGCTTTAATTGAATCTCCACCTAATTCAAAGAAGTTATCTTTTATGCCGATCTTTTCTAAGCCTAAGACTTCTTGCCAAATCTCTGTTACCAATTGTTCTAAATCGTTTCGAGGAGCGTCATAGGCTTTTCCCGTATCATGATTTTTATCTGGCTCTGGCAATGCTTTCCTATCGATCTTATCGTTTGGTGTTAATGGCATTTTATCTAGTTGCACAAAATAGGCTGGGATCATATAGTTTGGTAATTCATCAGCTATATACCCTCTTACCTCTGCGACAGACACAGCTTCATCTGAAACAAAGTAAGCACATAAATAAGATTGTCCTTGATGATCTTCACGTGCTAGGACGGCAGCCTCTTTAATCAGGTGATGTTCTAACAGAAGACTCTCGATTTCACCTAGCTCTACTCGATGACCACGTATCTTCACTTGATGGTCAATTCGGCCAAGATACTCAATGTTTCCATCGGGAAGCCATCGTGCTAAGTCTCCAGTTTTATACATTTTTTCACCAGGTACAAATGGGTTATCAACAAATTTTTCAGCGGTTAGTTCCGGTCGATTCCAATACCCTCTGGCTAACCCTACGCCTCCTACACACATTTCGCCTACTTCGCCAATGCCTTGTAGCTGGTGACGCTGATCTACGATATAAACTTGCGCATTTTGAATGGGAACACCAATAGGAACAGACTGCCCTGCATTCTCTTCTGCATGTGCCTTCCAGCAGGTAGCACAAATGGAGGTTTCGGTCGGACCATATCCATTGATATAGGTCACTTTGTCTTTCCATTTATTTACCAAACCAAACGATGTAGCTGAGCCCGCAGTGATAAGAGTACGTAACGTTGAAAGACGTTCTGGCTCCAAATGAATGACATACGTTGGTGGTAAGGTAAGAACAGTAATTCCTTGTTGATTAACATAATTCTCGAACTTCACAAAATCGTTGATGGTGTCTCTGGAAATAATATCTAGTCTTGCCCCTGTTGATAAAGCCATGAACATTTCCCAGACGGAGGCATCGAACGAATTGCTAGCAAATTGGCCGATACGATCCTGTTCACTCACGCCAAGGCTATTTTCAAAGAAGGTCTTTAGATTAGCTATTCCGGTATGCTCTAGCATAACTCCTTTTGGTTTACCAGTCGTACCAGACGTATAGATCACATACGCTAAATCGGTTGGTTGAGTAATTGAGTCAAGATTCGTGGTAGCTATGGTAGCTGGAAGCTGACTTGACACGTTGATGAATTCTGCATCCGAACTTGCCTTATTCATCACATGAGACTGGGCAAGCACCCATTTTGTCTGGCTATCTTCTATCATGTAGCGAATACGATCTTCTGGATATTCAGGGTCGATCGGTAAAAAGGCTGCGCCTGATTTTAAAATAGCTAACGTACCTATCACCATGTCTAGCGATCGTTCCACCATAATGCCTACTAGTTGATTAGATTGTACGCCCTTTTCACGTAGTAACCTCGCAAGCTGATTCGCTTTTTCATTTAATTCCTGATAGGTCAATTGGGTCTGTTCGAACACAACAGCTATTTCATGCGGATGTTTTTCTACTTGTGCTTCAAACAATTGCTGGATGGTTTGATCTGATGAAAAATCAGCTGAATGATTATTAAATTCCACTAACAGAAGTTGTTTCTCCGCCTCTGTTAGCATGTCGATTTCAGATAAAGGAACTTCCATATTAGCAATGATTGTTCGTACGACTTGTAGAAAGTGACCTGCTATTCGTTCGATGGTTTTTCGAGTAAACAGCTTCGTGCCATATTCAATACGGAATAGGATTTCTTCAGGCCCTTCCGTCATATGAAAAGCCATATCAAATTTGGATACTGCTACGCTGTCTCCTTGTTCGTATGGACGCATCACAAGCTGATCAAAGGTTCTTGTTTCCACATCACTGTTTTGCAGAATAAACATGGTGTCAAAAAGCGGATTTCTGCTCGGGTCTCTTTCCAGTTGCAGTTTCTCTACAAGCTCTTCAAATGGGTAATCTTGATTTTCATAGGCTTGTAGCGCATTCTGTTTTACTTCCTTTAGGAATTCTTTGAACGTTTTATTACCGGCTGGTTTGTTTCTCATCGCTAGTGTATTAACAAACATTCCGACGACATTCTCTAAATCTGCATGTGACCTTCCCGTAATAGGAGCGCCAACAATAATATCTTCTTGATCAGAATACTTGGAAAGTAGTACATTGTAAGCCGCTAACAAAACCATATAGCGCGTTGTGCCCGCTTCAGCTGCCACCTTATGCAAACCATCAAAGATCTCTTTTCCCATTCCCATCATAAATTGATCACCGTCAAAGCTTTGAATAGATGGTCTAGGATAATCTGTTGGCAGGTTCACTATAGGAATCTCACCTACGAACGTACTCAACCAATAATCTTCTTGTTCTTTTATGGCATCTGTTTGGAAATATTCATTTTGCCATACAGAGAAGTCTTTATACTGAATAGGTAGATGAGGTAGTTCTCTGCCCTCATAAATGTCTGCTACTTCTTTGAGAATAATCCCGATAGATGTGCCATCTGAAGCAATATGATGAACATCAAACAGGAAGATATGCCGTTCCTCTCCCACTTTCACTAGACCGCCTCTGCAAAGTGGGGAGACAGTAAGATCAAATGGCTTCACAAATGAATGGAAAATTTCACTTATTTCATGTTCTGAGGCTATCATATACCCCATATCAAGCTCTACATGTTCTTGAATGCTTTGAACGATTTGTTCTTTTATCACGAGATAACTTGTTCTCAAGCTCTCATGTCGATTAATCACCTTTTGCAACGCATGTTTGAAACGATCTTTATTTAATGTCCCTTCAATTACCATCATTCCAGGCATATTGTAACTGATACCTAAACCCTCTAGTTGGTGAAGAATGTACATCCGTTTCTGAGCAGACGAAATAGGATAGTATTCTTGTTGTGGTACTGATGGAATGGAAGTAAATAATTTCTTCTCAGATTGAGACACATATTCTGATAGGGACGCAATTATCTGGGCTTCAAACAACACTTTTAAAGGTAGCTCAATTTGAAGCTTTTTATGCATCTGGGTGATCACTGACATAGCTTTTAGTGAATCACCACCCAATTCAAAAAAGTTATCCTTGATCCCGATCTTTTTTATCCCTAAAACTTCTTGCCAAATTTCTGTTAGCGATTGTTCCAATTCATTTCGTGGTGCGTCATATGCTTTTCCTGAATCCTGATTTTTATCTGGCTCTGGTAATGCTTTACGATCAATCTTATCATTTGGTGTTAATGGCATTTTATCTAGTTGTACAAAGTAGGAAGGGATCATATAGTTTGGCAGTTCATCTGCTACATATCCTCGTATCTCTGCCATAGCCACGTTTTCATCTGAAACAATGTAGGCGCATAAATAAGATTGTCCTTGGTGATCCTCACGTGCTAGAACAGCAGCCTCTTTTATCTGGTGATGTTGTAACAAAAGACTCTCGATTTCACCTAGCTCTACTCGATGGCCACGTATCTTCACTTGGTGGTCGATTCTGCCAAGATACTCAATGTTTCCATCGGGAAGCCATCGTGCTAAGTCTCCTGTTTTATACATTTTTTCGCCAGGTACAAACGGGTTATCAACAAATTTCTCAGCGGTGAGTTCGGGTCGATTCCAATAGCCTCTAGCTAGCCCTACACCACCTACACACATTTCGCCTACTTCCCCAATCGCCTGTAGCTGGTGACGTTGATCTACGATATAAACTTGCGCATTTTGAACGGGAACACCAATAGGAACAGACTGCCCTGCATTCTCTTCTGCATGTGCCTTCCAGTAGGTAGCACAAATGGAGGTTTCGGTCGGACCATATCCATTGATATAGGTCACTTTGTCTTTCCATTTATTTACCAAACCAAATGACGTAGCCGACCCTGCCGTGATAAGAGTGCGTAGGCATGGAATACGTTCTGGTTCCAGATGAATGACATACGTTGGAGGCAAGGTAAGTACGGTAATGCCTTGCTGACTAACATAATTCTCGAATTTCATAAAATCTGTAATTGTCTCTTTCGAAATGATCGTTAGTCTGGCACCTGTTGATAGAGCCATGAACATTTCCCATACAGAAGCATCAAACGAATTGCTAGCAAATTGTCCAATATGATCCTGTTCACTTACGCCAAGACCATTTTCAAAGAACGTCTTTAAATTAGCTATTCCGGTGTGCTCTAGCATAACGCCTTTAGGTTTACCGGTCGTACCCGACGTATAAATCACATACGCTAAATCAGTAGGTTGACTGATAGGAAGTAGATTAGTACGCGCCATGCCATCTATAACCTGATCGCCCACATTAATAAACTCAGTATTGCACGCTACCTTATTCATTACATGCGGCTGCGCAAGCACCCATTTTGCCTGACTATCTTCTATCATGTACCGAATACGATCTTCTGGATATTCAGGGTCAATCGGTAAAAAGGCTGCGCCTGATTTTAAAATCGCTAACGTGCCTATTACCATGTCTAGCGATCGTTCTACCATGATGCCTACAAGCTGATTGGATTGGACACCTTTTTCACGTAGCAATCTCGCAAGCTGGTTCGCTTTTTCATTTAATTCTTGATATGTCAATTGAGTCTGCTCGAACACAACAGCTATTTCGTGAGGCAGTCTTTCTACCTGGGCTTCAAATAGTTGTTGGATGGTTTGATCAGGTGAAAACTCAGCTTGCGTATCATTGAACTCCTCGATCAAAAGCTGTTTCTCTGCACCTGTTAGCATGTCGATTTCAGACAAGGAGATTTCTGAATTCTCGACTACAGTACGGATGATTTGAAGCCAATGATTTGCCATTCTTTCTATTGTTTCTTTCTTGTATAAATTCGTGGAATACTCAAAGCAGAACTTCATTTCATTTTTTTCTTCACTTGCCTCTAATGAGAAATCGAATTTAGCATGCTTGCCCTTTGGCACATATGGAGTAAACTTCATTTCGTCTATTTCAAAAGAGTTGTGATCCGTGTTTTGTAGAATAAACATGGTGTCAAACAAAGGATTTCGACTCATATCTCTTGATAGATCGATTTTTTCTACCAATAATTCAAATGGATAATCAGCATTTTCAAAAGCAAGCAAAGCATTGTTCTTTACATCAGCAAGGAATTCCGTGAATGATTTGTTACCCACAGGCTTATTTCTCATTGCCAATGTATTTACAAACATCCCTAGAAGATTTTCTGTATCTGCATGCGATCTACCCGCGATCGGTGTGCCTATAATAATTTCTTCTTGATCGGAATATTTCGAAAGCAGGACATTGTAAATCGCTACCAAGACCATATAGAGTGTTGTCCCTCTGTCTGAAGCTATTCGATATAATCCATCTACTAATTCTTTTTCCATCCCGAATGAATAGCGGTCACCTTCAAAGCTTTGGATAGTAGGTCTTGGATAATCAGTTGGCAGATTCAAAAGTGTAACTTCTCCTGAAAAAGCAGTCACCCAATAATCTTCCTGCTTTTTAAAAGCTTCGGTTTGGAAGAACTCATTTTCCCAGACTGCAAAATCTTTATATTGAATTCGAAGCTCAGGAAGTGATTCACCTTGATAAAATCTGGTTAATTCATTAATAAAGATGTTTGAAGATACTCCATCTGAAATAATATGGTGCATATCAATGAGTAGGTAATGGCGTTCTTTGTTCAGCTTGACTAGACCTACACGAATTAACGGAGCTGATTCAAGAGTAAACGGCTGAATGAATTCCTCTATGACCTGCTCAGCTTGCTCTTCTATGGACTCCAAATAGTTTATTTTGATTTTGACATCCTGATTCACACGTTGAACGGCTTCCCCATTTACGGTATGAAAAGAAGTACGTAGAATTTCATGGCGCTGGACTAAGCTCTCAACTGCCTGTTCAAAGCGCCCATAATCTAACGTACCATCTACTACCATTACAGTAGGGATGTTATACCCCGTACCCTCTTGAGAAATTTGGTTTAAAATAATCATTCTCTTTTGTGCGGAAGATACTGGATAAAATTCCTTACCTGGTACTGATGGAATAGCTGTATAACTCTCGTCTATATGTCCACCTTCTATATATTTTGCAATTGCTTGAATAGTCGGGGTCTTGAATAGTATTCGTAGTGGAATATCTACCCCATATTCTTTCTGTATAAGTGAAATAAGACTCATCGCTTTCAAAGAATGGCCACCCAGTGAAAAGAAATGATCATGAATACCGATCTGAGGGATACCCAGAACACTTTGCCAAATAATTGCAAGCTTTTGTTCCAGTTCATTGGTAGGAGCTACATACGTTACCCCTGTACCTATCGTTCCTTCAGGTTTTGGAAGCGATCTTCTATCAATCTTTCCATTGGGTGTAAGCGGGATTTTTTCCAGTGTTACAAAGAAAGAAGGAACCATATAGTCAGGAAGAGTTTTACCTAAATAATCACGTAGTTCAATATCACTTACTTCTTTACTTTGAACAATATATGCAACCAAATATTTTGCTTGGTTTTCATCGATTCGATCCACTACAACCGTTTCTTTTATATCCTTATGGTTGAGTAGGTGTGATTCGATTTCACCAAGCTCTATACGATGACCTCTTATTTTTACCTGTTGATCAATTCTGCCTAGATATTCAATATTTCCATCTGGCAACCAACGGGCTAAATCACCTGTCCGATACATTTTTTCAGTTGGTTTGAAAGGATTTATACTAAATTTTTCTGCAGTCAACTCAGCATTATGGATATAGCCTCTTCCCACGTTGGCGCCGGATATAAATAATTCACCTGCAATACCTTGTGGCTGTAGCTTTTGTTCCTCATCCAAAATGTAAATACCTGTGTTAGAAATTGGTTTACCAATGGACGGGATCTCAGGAATTTCGTTGTTAGGGTCAATTGTATATGTTGTCACAACATGTGTTTCCGATGGACCATAGTGATTATGCAGATAAACCCGATGATTGCGTAAATATCGTTTCAGCTCAAGAGTTACAACTAATTGTTCCCCAGCAGTAACAATATGTTTAATGCAAGTTGGGAAAATCGTAGCAAAACCCTTGTCGTTAAAAATAAATTTTAGAAAGGCACCAGGCAATGACAAAATACTAATTTTTTCTCTCTCAATGAAGGTAAATAGCTTCTCTACATTACGTCTCATGTCATCAGTAATGAGATACAACTGTCCTCCACTTAGTAATGTAGAAAATATTTCCTGATAGCATACATCAAAACTGCATGTCGTATACTGCAATACTTTTTCATCAAATGAAATATTGGTCTTCGAGAAGGTAAACTGCATCAAGTTAACCATGTTCTTATGTTCAAGCATGACCCCTTTTGGTTTACCTGTTGTTCCTGATGTATATATGATATAAAACAAGTCATTTGAGCTATTCTGGTTTTCTACATGATCCATACTTTCTAGGTTGATGCTACTATCTTGAATGTCCACTATCTCTATTGCAGAAGGACTTTTATGCATTAGATGCCGCTGTGTCAGAAAGAGCTGTACCGCGCTATTCTCCAACATATAGCTAACTCTTTCTTCTGGATATTCAGGATCGATCGGTACAAATGCCCCACCAGCTTTTAAAACTCCTAATATACCCACAATCATATCAATCGACCGATCCATCATAAGCCCGACCAACTGATCTGACTTAATTCCTTTTTTTCTTAAGAATCTAGCTAATTGATTAGATTTTTCATCTAATTGTCTGTATGTTAGTTGCTTATCCTCCAAAACAACAGCGATTTGCTCAGGTGTTCTCTCTGCTTGTTCTACGAATAGCTCATGAATGGTTTTATCCGGATACTGAACTTCCGTGTTATTTAACTCCACGACCACGTGTTGATATTCCTCTTCCGTGAGCATAGTAATGTCTTTGATCTGCACGTTTGGATTATTTGCTACGCATGCAGCTATTTCTTTCATGTGCCCTTCAATTCTTTTCATAAACGTAGTATCGAAAACGGCAGAATTATAGTCTAATCGAATATGGATTTCTTCTCTTGGTTGCACCATGATTGTTAAATCATAATTGGTTGGCTCAAACATCTCGACAGAATGAACCGAAAACTCCACCTCTTGCATGACACTATTCTTTTTCAATTCTTCTACAAGTGGATAATTTTCGATAACAACAATATGATCAAACAAATCTTGTTTTAATTCAGAATGGTTTTGAATCTCATACAAAGGAACATGCTCATACTGCTGAGAACTAAGCGTTCTTTGATGAACATCTTTCACAACCTCACCAAAGGATTGATCTTTTTTCGAGTGAACACGCACTGGGAGGGTGTTAATGAAGAGTCCAACCATTCTCTCGATACCACTTAATTCAGATGGACGACCTGAAACAACTGACCCAAATATCACATCTGTTGCCGAATTATACTTTTGAAGCACAAGCCCCCAAATGGTTTGAAAAACAATCGGAAGTGTCACTTGATTATTTTGAGCGATTTGCTGTAATTGTTGTGTGAGCGAACGACCAAACGAAAAATGATATTGCTTAGGTAAAAAATCCTCTTGCTCCTTGTCAGCTCCATTTTTTTGTAATACAGCTTGATTTTCATAATTCTCCAGATATTTCAGCCAATACTGAAGTGCTGCTTGTTGATCTTGTTTCTCCAACCATTTAATAAACGTACTGTATGCTTGCACCGGATGTAACGACAAAGATTTATTATCTTTTAAAGAGAGATAGATCTGTAAGAGATCATCAAAAATAATGCTGAAGCACCAACCATCCATAATAATATGATGAAAGCTCCAAATGACCTGATAATCATCCGCGCTCATTTGCAAGATAATTACCCTCATGAGAGGATCTTTGGTTATATCAAACGTTGCTTTCTGATCATTTCTTCTATATTGTTCAGCTCGTTCTTTCTTTTGTTGCTCATCATACGCGGTCAAATTATGAAATTGGATGGGAATTGGTCGTTCTTTCAACACTACTTGCACGGGCTTCTTCAATTTCTCATGCAAAAAAGTGGTCCGAAATACATCATATCGATCTACTAGCATGTGTAAACTCTTGGTAAAAAGATCAACATCCATTTTTCCTTGGATGGTAATAGACATTTGTACTAAATGTGAGTTATTCTCCCTATTTAGTAGGGAATGAAACAGCATCCCTTCTTGCATAGGAGACAATACATACATATCCTGGACCTGATCTCTCCTAAAAGTACTCACCCAAGCACCCCTCACTTCTTATTTTTTGCCTTTCATACAATAATATGGAACGAAACTATATGCATATCCCTCAAAGCTCTATAGCTAACTATTTATTACTTTATTGACTCTTCTAACAGACTGAAAATATCATCCACATCTTCTAATTCTAATCCCTTAATACTAAAATCACTTGGAGTACGTTCTGTTTCTTGTTTCTGCACACAATGCGTAATCAAACGAAGGAGATGATGCTTATATCTCTCGCTAAGTTTTATAATCGATTCTTCCTTATATTGTTGGTCACTATAAGAAAACGATAGGTTCAATCTCCTGCCTTCAATGACTCCCGTGATATTTAGAACCATATAACTCTCCGTATCTGGACTAATATTATTCTTACCGTCAGCTCCAAGAGAATTTCCTCCACTATATGGAGAACGGATAAACGATTTACGATCTAAATCAGAGTCAAATTGTCCTAAATAATTGAAAGTAATTTCGGGTGTCAGTTTAAAGGATAGAGAAGGTTTCAATTCTTTTGTTGTGATATATTTTAAAATTTCATAACCAATACCTTTGTTAGGTATCTTACGCAGATTCTCTTTTACAACCTTTATATGGTAGGAAAGATCATCTGATTTGTGCATATCAAGTAAAACAGGATATTGGGAAGTAAACCAGCCTACTGTTCTTGAAATATGAGCCTGTTCGATGATTTCCTCACGCCCATGCCCCTCTAAATTGATTAAGATTTGATCTGTCTTAGCCCACTCTTGTAACGTAAGTCCCAATGCGGATAATAAAATATCATTAATTTCTGTTCGATAAGCATGATTCACATTTTTCAACAAGTTATCCGTCTCTTCTAGTGATAATTCCATTTTCATATGGTGTATACTACTTTGTTTGACTGAGGTATTCTCAAAGTCTTTGGGAAGTGGAGCATTATTTGCAGTTGATTCAAGCATTTCCCAATAGGAGATTTCGTTTAATAACTCTTTACTATTGGCATATTCCTTTAGTTGCAATGACCAGTCTCTAAATGAATCCGTTTTTTCAGGTAAACAAATCTCTTTATGCTCCAAGCCTTGTGCATAAGCCGTACCTATATCTTCAAACAATATTCTCCATGAGATGCCATCTACTACCAAATGATGAATGGCAATAAATAGGTGATCGCCGTTTTGGGTATGAAATAACGCAAGCTTTACTAACGGGCCTTCATTTAAATTGATCTGACTTTGTAAACGACAGGACTCCTCATAGATCGCTTGCTGCTCATCCGGATGAGCACGTAAATCGAGTGTAAAAAAGTCGTATAACGAACCTTCTCTACCACGATTTATTTGGCTCACATTCCCGTTTTGCTGTTTATACACCATGCGAAGAGCATCATGATGATCAATAATTTTGTCAAAAACCTTTCGAATGAGAGATTCATCAATTCCATTTGAATGATAAAGCACATAAGATTGGTTAAAATGATGCATGTCAGTAAATTGTTGATCAAAGAACCAGCGTTGGATAGGAGTCAATCCCACTTCCCCCTCCACGATTCCTTGTTCACTCTTTCTATTGGTACTTTTTAATAAAGGTACAAGCTCTTTAATTGTTGGATGCTTGAGTAAGTCCTTTGTCTCCAGCTTTAGCTGATGGGCATACAATCGGGCAGCTACTTGGATGGCTTTAATAGAATCCCCGCCAAGTGTATAAAAGTTATCTGTAATACCGACTCGGTTACTCCCTAATACGCTCTGCCAAATATCTGCAAGAATTTCTTCTTTTTCAGTAGTCGGCGCTTCAAATTCTGTCGTTTCTAGATAGGTAGTATCAGGCTCAGGCAATGCTTTTCGATCAATTTTATCATTAGGTGTCAGCGGCATTTTATCTAGGCGTACAAAATAAGAAGGGATCATGTACATCGGAAGTTCTCTTGCTACATACTCTCTTAGCTCTGCAATCGAAATTTGCTCTGTTTCGATGAAGTAGGCACATAAGTATGCTTGTTCATGCGCATCTTTCCTGGCAATGACAGCAGCCTCTTTTATCTTGTAATGCCGGTATAAAACAGTTTCTACTTCTCCTAATTCAACTCTGTGACCCCTGATTTTTACTTGATGGTCCATACGTCCTACATACTCAATCGTGCCATCGGGAAACCATTTCGCTAAATCCCCCGTTCTGTACATTTTTTCACCTGGTACAAACGGATTAGTGACAAATTTTTCAGTAGTTAAATCTGGACGATTCCAATATCCTCTAGCTAATCCAATTCCACTAATACATAGCTCACCAATTTCACCACATGGTACGTTTTCTAGAGCTTGATTGACTATATAAATCTGTGTATTTTGGATGGGTGATCCAATCGGAACCGACTGCTTTTCTACTTCTTCTGATTTTGCTATCCATGTGGTCGCACAAATACTGGATTCGGTTGGACCATATGCATTGATATATGTTAATTTATCTTTCCATTTATTCACTAGGGGAAAAGAAGTAGCTGAACCGGCAGTGATTAGCTTGCGTAAGAATAAAATACGGTCTGGATCTAAATGAATAAGATACGTAGGTGGTAATGTAATAATAGAAATTTCATTTTGGTTCATATATGCTTCAAATGTCACGAAATCGTTTATAGTATCCTTAGGAATGATGTACAAGCTAGCGCCTGTTAATAATGCCATAAAGAATTCCGACACAGATGCATCAAAAGAGATGCTGGCAAACTGTCCAACCCGGTCTTCAGGTGTGATTTCAAGAATTTTTTTAAAATAATCGATTAAGTTTGCAATTCCTTTATGCTCCAGCATTGTTCCCTTTGGATTGCCAGTAGTACCAGATGTATATATAACATAGGCTAAATCACTAACATTACACGGCAGATTAAGGTTTACATCATCTTGTATGATCATTGTCTGCTCTTCAAGAGTAACAACTTGCTCATGAAAATCAGCTTCACGAATAAGGCCCACTAGAGACTTCTGAGTTAGTACAATTTTGGCTTGACTATCCCTGAGCATATATTGAATTCTTTCTTGTGGATATTCAATATCAATGGGAACATATGCCCCACCAGCTTTTAAAATCGCTAAAATAGAGATGACCATGTCTATTGATCTTTCCATAAAAATCCCGACAATATGGTCTGTTTGAACGCCTTTTTCAATCAATAATCGTGCGAGTTGATTCGCCTTGCAATTAATCTCTCGATAGGTAAGTTTTTCTTTTTCAAAGATGATGGCAGGATTGTCTGGGGTCTTCTCAACTTGATCTTCAAAAAGTTGATGAATTGTTTTATCATACGGGTACGGTGTGGTTCGTGTATGACTGTTCACCATTACAGTTTAACCTCCTGTGATCGGACAAATTCTACAGTACTATGATCATGTCATCAATTAATTGTACTGACGATATGTAACACCTCCTCGTATTCACCTTTACGTGAGTTCAAATGGGATGTATTTTCAGGTAGCGGTTTACTCAATATTATAGAAACGAAAATATGAATTTGTTTTATAAATTTAAAAAAGCAGGAGTCTATCACAGAGGGAACTTTGTGTAGGTCTAAGAGGTTACATTGAGGATTGTTCACGCCATCTACAGCATTTTCTATATCTTTTTAGTAACATAATGGATTTTTTGTTAAATCCTATAACTAACTCTTACTTATACTATATCGGTCATAGTAGAAATAATCATCAATCTTTTGTAATAATCCTATGAATTATAAAACCCGAAATATTACGAAAATAAAATGTTACTTTTTCTCCAAGCATCCGTTTCACTGCTCTTGCCCGAAAAATTGTTTCTGCTGGAAACCACTATTTAGCAAAGTGGTATTACTCACCTAGTTTTACAAAACTTGACTTTTTATGTATTATATCTAAATTTACAATATCTTTCACGCAATTACAATAAACGGATAATAAGTCTTAATATTCTGACAATTATACCAATATCTTAACAATCCCTTGCCAGATCGATAAAAAATCAAGACCTTTCTTGTGGAAGGTCTTAATTTTTTACTTTATTCTATTTATTCCTTATTCTAGTTTACATTTATTTTATTTCTAACAATCTGCTACTTTTACTAATTGTTTTCCTGTATTATCTCCAGAAAACAGTCCCAAGAAAGCCTTAGGTGCGTTTTCAAGTCCTTCCACAATATTCTCTGAATATTTGATTTTTCCCTCTTTTATCCACTGGGCCATTTGAGTCATTCCTTCTTCATAACGATCTGTGTATTGACCCACCAAAAAGCCTTTCATTGTAGCCATTTTTCTTAGAAGCTGTACTTGTATTCTTGGCCCAACATCTTGCTTCTCTGAATTGTATAGAGATATCTGACCACAAATGGGGATGCGCGCTCCCTGAGTAATTAAGCTTAAGACAGCGTCTGATATTGTACCACCCACGTTATCAAAATAAATATCAACACCGTTTGGACATGCTTTCGCTAATTCTAGTTGGATATTTGATGTTGTTTTGTAATTAATTGCTGTATCAAATCCGAGCTCTTCGATTAAATAACGGATTTTTTCATCTGAACCAGCAATCCCTACAACCCGTGCGCCTTTCATTTTTGCTAGTTGTCCCACAAGCATCCCAACTGCTCCTGCCGCACCAGAAATGACAACAGTTTCCCCTTCCTGAGGTTGACCGATATCTAATAGACCAAAATAAGCAGTCATACCAGGCATCCCGAGTACACCCAAAGCAGTTGTAATCGGTGCTAAATCAGCATCTATTTTTTTTACTTGATTAGCATCAGCTACTGAGTAATTTTGCCATCCCAAGTGTCCGAGAACAACATCCCCTACTTGAAAATCTGATGATTTCGTTTCTATGACTTCTCCAATTACTCCACCTGTAAGAACTTCATTTAGTTGAAATGGAGGTATGTATGATTCTTGATTATTCATTCGACCTCTCATGTAAGGATCAACAGATAAGTAAAGCGTACGTATCAAAAGTTGATTGTCATTTGGTTGAGGAATAGAGGATGTGATGATTGCAAAATTGTTGCTAGTTGGAGTGCCAACTGGTCTACTTGTAAGTAAAATTTGATTATTGGTTGCTTCATTCATTTGTAATATCCTCCCTAATTTTTACTATAATTCCATCTTTTCATGCCTATCTTACCATACAAAATGAATTAATTAAACTTTTTTTGTTTATTTAGTATAGTTAAATGTTAGTGGCATGTTTATTTTATGAGATTGCGTTATAATGTATTTTGATGTTCTAGATTGGGAGGCATTGTAGTGAGAAACACTCGTGGCAGATCACGAATAAATGAGCAAGAAATGAAAAAAGAGTTGATTATTAAAATTCTCCCCTTTATTAAGAAGCAAAGGATCAGCTCGTTAAAAATTGAAGACATGGCAAAGTATATGGATATCAGTAAAGCAACCATGTATAAATATTTTTCTTCAAAAAAAGAAATCATAGAATCTACAGTAGAAGTGTACGTGGATTATATTCTTAAGAACTTTAATGAGCTATCAGAGAACCTGTCTGTTTCTTATGTTCGACGTTTTCAAAAAGCTTTTGAAAACTCAGTTGTACTCGCCATTTTTTTATCTGATCTATTATTACAGGATCTAAAAAACATGTATCCTCATTTATACCAGCAAATTGTTGAAGCGCAGAAAGTGCGTAACGATCATTTAAAAAAGTTTTATGAAGCTGGTCATAGCGAAGGCGTATTTCTTCCTGTTAATCCTTCATTATTGATTGTTCAGGATGAACTTTTACTGCAAAATTTGCTCAATCCTGTTTTTTTGGTACAGCACCACATGACACTAGAGCAAGCATTATTTGATTATTATCAGATGAAAAAGCATCAGCTACTCAAGCCTGAAGTCATACCAAACGTAGATGACTCAGTCATTCCCATGCAGTTGGGGAAATGTATTCAAAAAATAACGTGGGCTGAGTAACTCAGTTCATAGAGAAATAAGAATAAGATTCAGGTTCCACATTTAAAGATGGTTAATAAAAAACACAAAAAACCTGAAGGAGAATCTTCATGCTCCCTCCAGGTTTTTTGTGTTTAATAGCTTGGTTTTCTGTTAAAAATGCCGAAATTCTCAATATAGGAACATTTGTTCTAAAACGTATTATTCTATTTACATGCCGCTATTAGTTCGAATAGTAAACACCTTCTAATCCTTATACCTATACGATTTCAGTGGTAGTATACAGACAGATATACTAAATCCAAAGCTAGTATATACATGTTGTTTTAGACTTTCACCAAAAGAACGAAATAGGTATTTACATTCCCCAAAATCAAGAAAAGTCCGTTAATTTTTAACTTTAATTTCCTTAAAGTCCATTAAAATCCTTTATAAAAAGATTAGAAATGCCGATTTTCACGGCACAGGAACACAAGTTCTATTTGGCTGTTATTCATTTTAGAAGACCGTTTTTCTTGATACCTACCAATTGTCCACTCGACTCTGTATAACCACTCTTAAAGTAAGCTCCACAACAGAGCTATGTTGATACGTAAAACAGGCCGCCTCTCAGCGACCTATTTCTTTGCTTTCATCTGCCTCCACAAACCGCTTCAATGCAGACAATTTATTTTCCCAGAAACGTTCATAGTAATCGAGCCACTTCTTTAATTCGAGCAACGGCTCTGCTTTAAGTCGATACCTTGTTTCACGTCCTACTTTTTTTTCTGTAAGTAGCCCAGCTTCTGTCAAAATTCGTAAATGTTTAGATACAGCTGTCCTAGTCATGGGGAAATGGCTACTTATTACGGTAACAGATAGCTCTTGATCACCTAACAATTCTAGTAGCTGCCGGCGAGTTGGATCAGCGATGGCTTGAAACACATCGTACTTAGGAGCTGGTACTGCCATATTAGGCCTCTACGTATGTGATCAATGCTTTTTGCAAACCTACCCAGCCGTTTGCCATTCTGTCTCGTACAAGCGTATGTGTTTCACCAAACTCCGTAATTTTATCTGGGTCCCAACCACTGTGGATGAGTGTACACTCCGTTTGTTTTCCTTTCTCTAATTCGGTTAGTTCAAAAGTAAGTGTCCAATCTTTTCCCCATGTAAAAGAAAGACGATGAGGCGGATCAAGCTCCACTACTTTACAAGGAGACATGCCGAAAGGACCAGCATTCAACTGAAATTCATACCCTTCAATTGGCTGAAAATCATTAGGCATAAACCAAGCGGCAATTCCATCTGATGTAGCAACAGCATCCCATACTTTTTCAATAGGAGCATTACAAACTACTTTTTGGCGAATATCAGGCAGAGTGTTAGGATTATTCGTTTCCATATTGTTTACCTCCGAATATGATTGACTTGGACTTTATCTGCTGGATGAGAACGTGCAGCTGACCATATCTGGTCTATTCCACATTACTAATGGGTCTATTTGATGTCTTATTTTGTGCCATCGTTTCCAAATTACCCCTTCTAGCTATAACCTTTTAATACGACACCTTTTAGTTTCATTTACGATTATATGACACCTTTTGGTTTCATGTCAAACTACCCTTGGAGGTAATTGATTCCTTTCTCCTTGTCGTTTTGCTTATGTAAATGGATAAGCTTCAGCAACTCTTCCAATACGACCCTTAGTTGTCACGGCTTGAGACAGTGAATTCAGGATTGCTTCTTCTGTCGCATCACTTGCAGCAGTAAACAATTGATTCATCACGGGATGATCTTCACGAACCTGCACCCGACTCTCCACAACTTGTTCACTACGATGGGAAATCTTACGAGCTGTTGAAAAGGCAATCACAATATCTCCACTACCATGACTATAATAGCTACCCGTTCTCCCAAGTCCAATTGCGCATCGCTTCGCCATTCTCAATAATTGACGATCACTCACCGGTGCATCTGTAGCAAGAACAATAATAATAGAGCCATCTGATGTATGATCAATAGCTTTCGTTTGATGATCTATCCTTACTAGCTGATCTTTATATCTATCTATTTGAAATTCTTCTTTTTTTCCAAAATTGCTTAACACAAGTACGCCAACTGTATATGTCTCATCACCTACATGGATCAATCGAGAAGAACTGCCTATTCCCCCTTTATATCCAAAGCAGACCATACCTTTTCCTGCGCCAATAGCTCCTTCTTGTGCTTGTTCTTCTGTCGCATTCTTAATCGCACGTACAGCATCTTCTGGTTGAACCATACATTTGCGTATCGCGTTTAGGTACCCGTCATTACACTCACCCACTACCAGATTGATTGTTCCTGTCGTGTCTCCAATCTCTGGATTTTGTTCTAACATTTCCTGAAGTGTGCCTTGCATGACAGCTGGTACCGAAAACGTATTAGTTAGCATGATTGGGCATTCTAATACCCCTAGTTCATTTACCTGTATTAGACCTGTTGTTTTGCCAAAACCATTAATTACATAGCTAGCGGCTGTCACTTTTTCACGAAATAAATTGCCTCCATGCGGTAGGATAGCAGTTACCCCGGTACACGCATAGTCTTGCTCAGGATCATCTAGTGGTCGATCTATGGTGACATGCCCGATACGTACTCCGCTCACATCGGTTATGCAATTTTTCATTCCTGTTGGTAATGATCCTACAGTTATTCCTAGCTCGCGGATTTTTCTTCTTGTTGTATAGTCCATATATGTACCTCTCCCATTTATTCATTTATTTTTACATTATCAAATCTTTGAAGGGTCCATCCTGGCATATCATTAAGAAGGCTCGAACAAAAAAACAGCCGGTGATTACCGTGCTAATGGTGGGTTCGGCTTTCTTATAGTTCCAAATTCTATCATCTACTTTTTAATCGATCAAACCATTCTTCGTATTACTCTGGCCTCCTCCAGAACGATGAACTACTATCGTTCAGTCTGAAATCTCCTAACAAAGACGATTTAACCAACCGGCTCATCGAACTAGTGTTTTTTGTTCATTCAAACTTAAACCCATAGCTTGAATTTCCCACCTATGAATTGCTTGACCATAACTAATATAAAGCTTGAAAAAGGAGTGCTTTCACACGAACATTACTCATTCAAACAATGATGTTGTAATCCCGGCACTTTCTTTTTGCAACAAACCTTCGCATGTTCACACCATTCATCTGTATGTTCACCTTAGAAAAAATAGCTTGTACATAAAAAAGGACGCTGCGAGAGAAGGAATACGTAATCAATCCCTTCTCTTTCAACGATCCCGACAATGATTTCCATCTAATTATCTCCCAAACTCACTACAAGCAACAATTAAACATATAGATCAAACATGTTCACTTCATATCCACGTATCTTTAGATAGGTAAACAACTGCGATCGATGGTGAAAGATATGCGTGACACTCTCCGTAAACCAGTGGGCTTGAGTACCCGCTTGATCATGATAAAAAGGCGTTGTTTTTTTGGTAAGAAACTCTTCTTCTGATAAAGATGACAGATAATCAATACACAGCTGATACCCTTGTTCCATTGCTTGTGCAAGTAACGTAGACGTGTTCATCCTATTGTACTTTTGTTCCACCTGTCGAATCGTTTCCTCCTCTTTCTCCTGCATGATCAGGAGGTCTACTTCTGGTATCGCTACCAAATGACAGGCTAGTTCGTGTAGACTGCGCATGTTTGGAACGGGTTTGTACTCCCAGTCGTCCTCTTTGACTTTTTGGAGAAGTAAGATCGTACTTTGAATGCCTACTTTCATTTGGTGAAATAATTCATCACGTAACACGGAAACATTGGACATACTTCTTCATCCTCTCATCTCGCATGTATCCTTCTGTTCTTAACTCTACCAGCTAATAGTGACAATTCCTGTCATGATTTAAGATTGTCAAAAACACCTTTTATCCATAATGCTTTCTCATTTTTTCAATCTTTTCCTTCATATAGGTAATGAGTTCTTTCGGCTCCTTGACTGTGACCTCCAAACCTAAATTCCAGATAAGCTCAGCAAAAAAAGGGATTTCTGAGCGGGGGATCTTCGTATCTATCCAGCCTGTCCCATCCTTTCGTTCTTCAACCACACGTACTAAGTCCAACACTGATTTTGCCTGTCTCGTACCGTCTCTTGTCAGCTCAACGGCAAAAGGAACGAGATTTCTCCCGTTCTGTTCACTGTATGTAATCCAGTCCATAATGGAGCCAAATAACTGTTTTTTCCTATGTCCAGCTGAGCTTTGCTCTACCGACGCTTTTTTCGGAAAAGAGGCATTCCCGTGATCCTGCTCCAATACATTCGCTTCAGTAGATGGAATTTCCACCTGTTTAATGCGATCAGCGCGAAACATTCGATAAGCTTGACGTTGTAGACAATAAGCTGGACAATACCAAAATCCATTATAGCTGTATAAACCGATGGGTTGTATCATTCGCTCGGTGATGCCCTTTTTTCCATCGTAATGAATAGTAATAACAGATTGGTCTATAGCTGTTTCTAGTAGAACTTCTAAATGAAGAGAGGATTGCGAATAAGTAGGATTCCAAAAGACAATTCGATCTTGCATCTGATCAATTCGTCTTTTTACATCTTCCGGTAAATAGTGATAAAACTTCTTTAACGCGGTTCTAGTTTCTGATCGAAAAGGTAAGGAATCAAAAAACTGCAACGATTGATAGGCAAAAAACATAGCAACTGCTTCTGACTCTTTAAAAAAGATAGGAGGCAGCATGCGGTCCTGCAATAAATAATAGCCGCCGCTTGCTCCCACCTCCGAATAAATAGGAACGCCTAACACGCTTAATTCATTCAAATCGCGCAAAATCGTCCGATAAGAGACTCCAAACTCTTGAGCCAGTTCCCGTGCCGTAAATTTTCGTTTCGCATTAATTGTCATCATCATTTCGATCAAACGTTGCGTTTTTGACATCCTATTGCCCCCGTACGATTTGCCTCATGTATTGGGAATCATTTTGTATATCTTCTCAGTGCGGATGTAATTTTGGGTGTAAATTTTGTGCAACAGGTGACCTTGGATTAAAAAGAAATTTGACCTCAGATGAAATAACTGACCAAATCCTCCATTTTTACTTACAAGGTCACTCAATTGATAGTATTTCTTTTATGGGGATGGGAGAAGCGTTAGCCAATGTACAAGTTTTTGATGCCTTAGATGTACTCACTGATCCTACGCTGTTTGCTTTAAGCCCTCGTAGGTTATCTATTTCGACTATTGGTATTATACCAAGTATAAAAAAAATGACTCTGAATTATCCGCAAGTCAATTTGACGTTTTCGTTACATTCTCCTTTTAATGAACAACGAAGTAAGTTGATGCCGATTAATGATAGGTATCCATTATTAGATGTAATGGACACATTAGATGAGCATATACGAATAACATCAAGAAAAGTATATATTGCTTATATTATGTTACCTGGTGTGAATGATTCTATTGACCATGCTAAAGAAGTAGTAAGTCTATTAAAAGGTCGATATAAAGAAGGACGTTTATATCATGTAAATTTAATCAGATATAACCCAACCGTCAGTTCTCCTTTAAGGCTCGGTGAAGTTGATGAAGGTCATGTTGTTCATTTTTACAAAAAATTAAAATCATCAGGTATTAATGTGACCATTAGAAGTCAATTTGGAATTGATATAGATGCTGCTTGTGGTCAATTGTATGGAAATTATCAAAAGAGCAACAAGCAGTAATTTGAGGTGAAGATGATGCTGAATTGTATTCCATAAAAAAATTTGTTAATATAAAAATACAATTATGAGAGGACTGATGGATGGACAATGATTAACTAATCTATATTTTTATTTGAAATGAATAACTTCAAACTACAAAATATAGGGTTAGTCTATCCATTTTTATTAATCAGTTTACACTTTATTTGTCATGATTCCAATGGCAAAAAAGAACTTATTTAATATAAGTGAAAGACTAATCCTTCCAATTACAAATTGGGAGGATTTTTTATTCTCTCATAGTTAAGATTGATATTTTTTAACTGTAACTTTAATCTAATAAATTAAGGAGAGAGAGAAATGAGCAATTCAGACACTATTGTTACGCATGTAATACTCCGTATAAGTCGTTAATATCCATCAAACTTATACGGAGAAATTTAGAATAGATGGATGTGCCGACTTTGTATAAAAAGTAAAAAGGGTTGATATACAAAGGAGGAATTATCATGTCAATGATACAAGTTCAAGACTTAACTTTTTCTTATCCAGGTAGCTTTGACAATATTTTTGAAGGTGTAAACTTTCAAATAGATACGGATTGGAAACTTGGATTTATCGGTAGAAATGGACGAGGTAAAACAACATTCTTTAATTTATTATTAGGGAATTATGAGTATAGTGGGAAAATCATTTCTTCGGTAGAATTTAATTATTTCCCTTATCCAGTTTCGGATAAAAACAAGTATACTCATGAAATCTTTGAAGAAATTTGCCCCCAAGCAGAAGATTGGGAATTTCTTCGTGAAATATCCTATCTAAATGTTGATGCCGAAGTCATGTACCGACCATTTAAAACATTATCAAATGGAGAACAAACAAAGGTGTTGCTTGCTGCACTCTTTTTGACTGAGGGTCAATTTCTATTAATTGATGAGCCAACCAATCATCTAGACACTGATGCACGAAAGATGGTCTCTGATTATCTAAGGAAGAAAAAAGGGTTTATTTTAATTTCACATGACAGAATCTTTTTAGATGGATGCGTTGACCATATCTTATCTATAAATAGGGCAAATATTGAAGTTCAAAGTGGTAACTATTCTTCTTGGAAGTTAAATTTTGATAGACAGCAGGAACACGAAGAGGCAACAAATCAGCGTCTACAAAAAGACATAGGGAGATTAAAACAGTCTTCAAAGCGTTCAGCAGGTTGGTCTAATCAAGTGGAAGCTTCCAAAAATGGGACAACGAATTCGGGTTCTAAGTTGGACAAGGGTTTTGTAGGACATAAAGCGGCAAAGATGATGAAGAGAGCAAAGAACCTTGAATCAAGGCAACAAAAAGCTATTGAGGAAACGTCAAAACTGCTAAAAAATGTGGAAAAAACTGAGTCATTAAAATTAGAACCATTGGAATTTCAGTCAAATGAATTGATTGTTTTGGCTGATGTGTCTGTTAAGTACGATGACCAGATAGTGAATAAGCCAATTAGCTTTAAAGTTGAACAAGGTGACCGAATTGTACTTAATGGAAAGAATGGAAGCGGAAAAAGTAGTATCCTAAAACTAATTCTAGGAAATCCGGTACATCATACAGGCTCAATGAATTTAGGTTCAGGCCTCATTATTTCCTATCTCCAACAAGATACTTCTCATTTGAAGGGACTGTTATCGGACTTTATTGAAGAGCATGAGATTGATGAAACGTTATTTAAATCCATCCTACGTAAGATGGATTTTGACCGAATTCAATTTGAGAAAGATATATCTCATTATTCTGGTGGACAAAAGAAAAAGCTGCTTATAGCCAAAAGTTTATGTGAAAAAGCTCATTTATATATTTGGGATGAACCGTTAAATTTTATTGATATTTATTCGCGCATGCAGATTGAAGAGCTTATTCAAAGATTTAATCCCACAATGGTTATTGTTGAGCATGATCAGGCATTTCAACAAACAGTTGCAACAAAAACGATATCTATGTAGTTAAATATGAAAAATTGAAGATATAATCAGTAAATCAGGTTATTAAACTATATGGTGCTTTAGTTGAAGAACGTAGCTAAAATGATCAAACTTTTTTATGAAGACTAAACATAAATCTGTTAGAGAAGAATCCATTTTGATCAAACTTTTTTCAAAATGGATTCTTTTATTTATCGTAAAATACTGGTTTATGAGGTGTTTTTGAACAAACTTTATTTTAAAGCAACACCAAATCCCATGCCTTGTTGATCTTTATTGATAGCAATGCGAACCCTGATATCCTCCATCCACAAATATTTTGGTGACAAAGCCACCATTGTTGGTAAGGATGCTGGTTTTCATATATTGTTATATCAGGCTTGGTTTGTTGAATAGAAAATACCAATTTACCACAGAAATAATATGATTGACTGTCGTACAAAAAATTGAAAATGATTACATTTTAGTTTATCATTTGCTATAGGAGTGATGATAATGACTAACCTTATCGTAGAAAGCAGATGGGTGCTTCTCATTGTAGCCGAAATCACATTTTGGCTACTATTTCTTTCTTTCTTACTATTTCGTTATTTGTTTCAAAAGAGTTATGCTTCAAAGATTTCATTGGTACTCCTTTTGCTAAATGAAATTTGGATTATTGGATTAGGTATTATAGATTACATACAAACAGGTGTATTTTCTATTTACCAAATTGTTATTGGTATCCTCCTTCTATACGCAGTCACGTATGGAAAACAAGATGCAATAAAGGTGGACATGTTCCTTCGTAGAAAAATAGCAGCCTGGAAAGGTGAGCCCTGGCCTACATTATCGGAGGATATTGCTTACCTTAAAAATCAACTCTATGGATGGGATCATACAAAAAAGGAACTTATCGGTTTTGCCAAGCACGCGTTGCTCTTCGCATTTGCACATCTATCTGTATTTATCTATCTCTGGGTGGTAAACCAAGATGTAATGCCAGCTGAGCTTTCCTTATTAGATAAAGGAAAGTGGATTATCGCCACTTTTACAAGTATGAAGCAACTAAATGCTGCGAGTGGTATTTGGTCAACCATTCTATTCATTGATGGTCTCATTACTTCTTCTTATATCTTCTCCCCCAAAAAACCTACAAAGAATAATGAGAACATGTGAAAATTTATAATCTGATTATGTCAACATTCAGTAGTCGGAAAATTCGATTATTATTTCTAAAAAAGCTATTCCTAGGTAGATAATCTACTGTCGGAATAGCTTCTTCTAATTCATATACGCTTTTCTCTGCTTACCCTGCATTCCCAACTGAAGAGTGAGTACCTGTTTTGGAATCGATGTAGGTTGCCATTTCCGCAACGTTTGCATATGAGAACATATCTGATATGTCCACAATACCTGGGAATTCTACATTAATATAGCTTAACAACTCCGTCGCCATGATAGAATCTCCACCTAGTGCATTGAAGTTTTCATAGATATCGATCACGTCCAAATCCAGACCCTGAGCATAGATGAATGCGATTTTTTGCTCTGTAGCTGTATATTCGTCTTCTCCTTTACCTGTTAGGAGAATTTCTTCGATGCTACGCTTTTTCGCCTTTCCTTTCTCTGCTTGGTTGGCTGATTGGCTACGATAATTAGATAGTTCCAGCTTAATCTGCGGAGACATCTGCATTGGAACTTGGCTTTCTATAGAAGACAGTAATCCTATATTGAGTTCACCAGGAATTACATTGCTTAAGTGTAAACTAATGACCTCATCAAAAATATGGAAGGCAAATTCATTTGGAATAGATTTAAACATAGCGAATTCTTCCGATATATTGAAGTCAACAGCCATACCAACTTCTTTCCATCCTGGCCAATTAATTGCACTTGTAGGCTTCCCTAGACTTGTTCTGTAATGAGCAAAGGAGTCCAGAAAAGAGTTAGCCGCTGTATAATCTCCTTGGCCTCTTGAACCAAACAAAGTGGTCATAGACGAGAAGGCAACAAAGAAGTCTAAGTTATCTTCTCTTGTGAGACGATCTAACAACCATGTTCCATTTATCTTCGGTTTGAGAACTTCTTCAAAAGCACTTCTCTCTTTTAAAATAAGGAATCCGTCCCCTGCTACACCTGCACCATGAAGAATACCGTGAATGCTACCAAAACGCTCACGAATATCTGTAAGAACAGAAGAAAGTACATTTTCGTTGCAAATGTCTACTGAATAGCATTGTACTTTTGTACCTGCTTCTTCTATTTGCTTCAGCTTCAATAATCTTGACACCAGCTTTGGATTTTCATTTTGATTGATAATTTCTTCCCAATCCTCACGTGCAGGTATAGATGAACGATTCAGAAGGCAAATATTTTTTGCTCCTCTAGCAGCCAAATGTGCCGTCATTGCCATACCAATACCACCCATTCCCCCAGTAATGATATAGGCACCCTGATCGTTAATAGGAGTCGCAGTATGGGTTGGTTGATTTACATTCATACGATCGAATTGTTCAATATAACGTCTGTTATCTCGGAATGCCGTACGGAATTGAGTTTCTGTAGCATATAATTCTTTAACCACTTGATGAAGTGATTCGTGATCCATGTCAATGCTACGGCATAACAGATTAGGGAACTCTTGAGCCACTACTTTAGCCAATCCCAGAAGTGCTGCATTGTGTGGATGAATCATTTCTTCCTTTTCAGCAATTTGATAAGCATAGTCTGTCATTACTACCAAATCCACTGTATTTTTTAGTTTACTTGCTACAGTAGCACGCGAAAGATTAAACAAGCTAGTAACACCTTTATCTACATTGTTTTGTAGCTCAGTATAACTTTGTAGATCCCTATCTCCATTAACAGAGAAAAGGTGCAAAATTTGATCAATTTTTATATCCTGTAGCTCTTCGAAAAGCTTCATATAACTTTCTTCCGATACATCAATCTGATAATGCTGCTCATCAAGCTTTTGATATCCGCTTCCTAGCTCAACCTCAATAAAGGTAGTCTTTGAATCGGTCATAGCAGCTATTAGTTTTTCGGCAAACCCGACGGAATCTTTTAAAACGACGACATTTTTCTGTTTTGGTTCATACTGCTCTGCTGCCCTTTCCTCCTGCACCCATTTCGCCTGATAATAGTGATTCTTATTGATTTCTTTTAATGCACTTGCTTGTACCTTTTTGATTGTATATTCTTCTATTTCAGCAAAAGCATTGCCCTGCTCATCAAAGAGGGATATATCGAAGCTAAGAGTCTCCAAGCTTTTGGAACCCTTGTCTTTTTTGCGAATATGCGTATAAAATAGAGAAGGCATTGGGCCGTAAATTTTTACGCTCTTGTAAGAAAGAGGCAAATATAACCCATCCCCAAACGTTTGGGTGGCCGCATTTACTGCATTGTCCAACATACCAGGATGCAATTTGTATAGAATCAAGTCATTTTGGCATTGTTGTGGAATGCGTAGTTCGGCAAATACATCTTTCTCTGCACGTGCTACATAGTCCACATTAAGCCATCTAGGTCCAAATCTGACGCGATTGTTGGAGAAACTATCATTTTCAACAATCAATTGATGCATATCTGGTCGCTGACGAATTTCTGTTGGAGAATGGGTGATATGATTTGGTTCTGACAAAGGAACAATTTTAACCTGTGTATGGATCGTCCAACTATCTTTAAGAGTTCCATCCTCTTCGCAATCTTGGCTTGTTACCGTTAGTTTTAAGTACTCTTTTTCTTTCTGGACGAGAAAATGAATTTCTCTATCTTCATTCTCTTTTACCACGATTGGTGTAAGGAACACTACATCTGTCAGCTCAATATTGCCTTCATAGTACCTACTAGCTAATTCTCTAGCAATTTCTAAATAGGCAACACCTGGAACAATCGAGACCCCAAACAAGACGTGATCACTTAACTCCCACTGTTTGTTTACATTTAATTTGACTGTATATATATCTTGAAAGATAGATTTTATTAAGCAGCCCTCTACTAACGGGTGTGGGTATTCAGTTGTATTTTGAACCTGGTTGTTTTTTAATTTAGAGACTTTTATTTCTCCCCAATAAGGTATTTTTTCAAAAGGATAGACTGGTAAAGTAATACGTTGCAGTTTTTTACCCTCATACAATTTATTCCAATCCACACTTGCTCCTGCGGTATAGAGCGTAGCAAGATGATGAAGGTTCCTAGAATTCTCTGTTATATTGACACCCACTAGTTGTTGCAAGAGATTGTTTACTTCACTCGTCATCTCACGTTTCTGAATCTCTGAAATTTCATAATCATCTTTATCTTTTTTCTTATCTGAAACAACCTTATGTCTTGCAAAGTAGATCCCATTTTCTTGTATTTCGTTTACTCCATTAGCTAAAATACCAGCTATTTTTTGTTTAAATTCCTGTAAGCTGCTTACAATGAACACTAATCGATACTCATAATGTCCTCTACCTGTATTAGCTGTATATGCCAACTGCTCTAAGTCAATTGTAGTATTTATTTCTAGGAAATTTTGGTATTTTTTTACCCAATCCATAATGACATTTTCACTCTTACCTGATAGAGCAATGATTTGTGGTTGTATCGTTTTTTCTGTTTTGTTCGCTACCTTAGGAGCTTCTTCTAATAAGACATGCAAATTTGTACCACTAAAACCAAATGCGCTAACTCCTGCACGTCTAGGAACCTCTCCTTCTGTCCAATCTTGTAACTGATCTACCACATATAAAGGTGAATCCACAAAATTAATATGAGGGTTTGGTTCTTCAAAATGTAAGCTTGCAGGTAGTTTCTTATTTTGTAAGGCTAATGCAATCTTCATGATTCCAGCGATACCAGAAGCACCGACAAGATGTCCCATGTTTGTTTTTACTGAACCAATCCCGCAGAATTGCTTTTTGTCCGTGTATCTTTTAAAAGCATTGGTTAAACCTTTGAATTCAATGGGGTCACCCAAAATAGTTCCCGTACCATGTGCTTCTACATAATTGACAGTCTCAGGATTGATTCCCGCTTGCTCCCATGCTTTAACAATCACGTCTTCTTGAGCTAATGGATTTGGAGAAGTAATACCATTAGAGGCCCCGTCATTATTAGCTGCTGTAGATTTGATTACAGCATAAACGTTATCTCCATCAGCTATCGCTTGTGTAAGAGGTTTAAGCAAGAGAGTAGCAATTCCTTCTCCAAAAACAGTTCCTGTAGATTTACGATCGAACGTTCGAACGGTGTTATCACTAGATGAAACAGAGTCGACCATTGTTTCATCATCATTATCACTTTTTCCTTGAGCGGAAGAGCCAAGAGAAATTCCGCCTGCTATAGCCATTTCACATTCTTTTAATCGTAACGCCTGGCAAGCTTCGTGAACTGCCATTAATCCAGAGGAGCAAGCCGTGTCTAAAACCATACTTGGTCCGCGCAGATTATATAGGTAATTTAGACGGCTCGCCAATATGCCATGCCATGTTCCTGTTAAGGTATGAGCGTCCTCTTCGGTGATGTATCGATAGTATGTTCCACCTGACGTACAATCCTTACCTACATACACGCCCGTATTGGTATTGCGGATCATATTTTCGCTATATCCAGCATCTTCTATAGCACTCCAAGCTGATTCTAAGAATAAACGATGCGCGGGATCCATAGATTTAGCTTCTCTTGGCTGAATGCCAAAGAACTTGGCATCAAACATCTCGACATCTTTAATGTAACCAGCCACTACCCCTTTCTGCTCGTTTTCCTCATCTGTTTCTAAGCTTATACCTAGAAACTCCGCATAGTGAGCATTCTTACTTAAGGGAGTAAAGAATTTTTTTCGTTCTGTCGGATATTTAATCATACATACTTTTTCATTTTCTAAATTACTCCAGTACTCACTAGGGGAATCGCACTCAGCAAATTTACAACTCATTCCAATAATCGCAATGTCATTATCATTCTCACTTTTGTTTTGTTCCTGTTCCTGTTCTTGTTCGTACAATTCCATCAATAAATTTTTTGCTTCCTGTTGAGACAAATGTTGATTAGCAAATTGACTAATTATATACTCTTTTAGCTTTTCCAAATCCTCAGCTCCCATTTTCAAATAGATTCAAATGATTTAGTCTTGAAGGCCAAGAGACACTTTTTGAAGTAGCAAATCAATATCTTTTTCAATATCTGCTTTGGCTATTCGCGTTGTCTGTACAGGTTTTTGTTTCTGATCAATAAACGCAGCCATCTCGACAATAGTGGCATAAATAAAGACATCCGTGATATCTAATAGTCCTGGGTATACTTTTTCCATTTCTTTGAGTAAATGAGAGGCTAGCAATGAGTCTCCCCCCAGCTCAAAAAACTTGTCATAGACATCTATTTCTGAGAGTCCTAAAACTTGACCCCAGAGTCTTGCTACTGTCTTTTCTGTTTCACTTAAACTAGCTTTATCCTTGCCAGTAATACTCAATTCAGTATCACCTTTTCTTGAGTGCTCCTTTTCTTGAAGCTTAGTCTGTTCGATTGACTTTTGATCCAATCGATCTGTAAGAGACTTAGATAAGACAATAGGAAGTGCGTTCAAAGAAGGTATAATCATCTCATCATCCATTTGACCAATCATGATCCGATCCAATCGTTTTTTTATTACGTGGCCAAATGCCTCAATCCCATTTCTTGTTTGCAGAGGTACAAACATGCTTCGAGACAAGTGAACACCGTGATCAACTGCCATGCCTGTCTCGCTCCATCCAGACCAATTGATGGTTAAGGCAGGCTTTCCTAATCGATTACGATAGGCGGCAAATGAATCCTGATAAGCATTAGCAGCCGTATAGTCTGACTGTCCAGGTGCACCAAATACAGATGTTAGAGAAGAACAAAGGACGAAGAAATCTAAATGATCCTGTTTTGTTAAGCTATCAAGTAGCCACGTACCAAGGATTTTTGGCTTTACTACGTCGGTAAATACTCGTGCCTCTTTCTTGATCAAAAAACCATCACCAGCAAGACCTGCACAATGAATAATTCCGTTTATTTTGCCATAGGTTTGACGCATCTGTTGCAGCACATCTGCTAATCGTTCACCATTTGTCAAATCTACGCTGAAATAATCAACCGTTGAACCAGAGGCCTCTAGTTCTAAAATGGCTCTTATCATCCGAGTAATCTTGCCATCCTTCTGACCGTTAAGAAAATCGCTCCATGTATTTCTATCAGGAAGAATTGTCCTACTTAACCAAGCTAAATGAACATCACTTTGAGAGGCAAGGTACTTACTTAACTCAATTCCTATTCCACCTGAAGCTCCTGTAATTACATACACACCAGATGGATTTATGTGAAAATCAACATTCTCATGTTTATTTAGTGTGGTTTCAATAAACTCCTCTACGTATCGATCATCTTGACGATAAGCAACCGTGTAAGTCTTTTTCTTTTGTAGAATTTCCTGAAGAATGGTTTCTGCTTTGGTATATTCATCTACATCAATCGATCTTACCTGTAGATTGCTATATTCATGTTCAATTACTTTCCCTAATCCATACATAGATGCGTGGTGAGGATGTATCAACTGGTCATTTTGACTTACTGCATATCCAGTAGAAGATAGTAAAACAATATCTATTATTCTATTTATCTTTTGTCTGACAAGCTCTTTGGTTAAAGAGAACAGACTCATTACCCCTTTATGAAGAGCTTGTTGCAACTCTTCTTCTTCCCTAATATCTTCTGAATGATCTATGTTCCACATATGAACGATTTGCGATACATGATGCTGATTCATGATTTGAACCAATTGAATGTAATCATCTTCGTTATCAGAAATGGTTACCTTATGTTCGTCATGTTTGTAAAAGGATTTACCATACGTTACTTCAATAACAGTCGTACCTTTTTCTTTTAACTTTTGAGCAATCGTTTCACTCTTATCACTTCGATCTGTAAATAACAATACAGACTGATGAAGAGTGGGAGCAAAATCAGCTAATGGCTCTTTAGACCATATTGTTTTGTGGTACAAACTAGTCTTACCTGACAGCTGATGCAATTTCGTTTGGAACTCATGGAACTTTTTAATGGTATAGTTTTCAATCTCTCCAATAATCACTCCCTGCTCATTTACAAGAGTAATATCAAAGGTTGCGATATCATTCGTTCCTTTACTTAAATCTTTCTTTTTCAAATAACTATAGAATCGACGAGGTATAGGTTGATAAAATCTTGCTTTTTCATAATGCAACGGTAGGAATAATCCTTCACCCATCGTGCCATTAGCAGCATTAACTGCTCCATCTAACAAGGACGGATATAAGAAATAATGTTCTAATTCATGGGCGGATTCGAGAGGAAATAGTAATTCTGCCATTACTTCATCTTCTCCCAGATAGAGTTTGTGTATATTTCTCCATCTTTTCCCGGTTTGAACATGTGCCTCAGCTAACAGCTCATCATTAATTAGTAATGTAGTGATACTATTTTTCTTTACTTGTTGAATGTCGAAGCTAGTCGAAATTTCTTTTGAGCGTGTGACTGGATAGATTTTTCCTTCTACATGTTTCGTCCATTGCCCCGTTTCTTTCGATTTACTAACAATTGCAAATTCCTGATGATCTTGTATTTTCTTTATAATGGTTTGAACTTCTATCATCTCATTAAAAGGAACAATCAATGGAGAAATAAACAAAATATCTTGTAGTTCAATATTTCTAGAACCAAGGATTTCTTTTCCCAACTCCGACGCTATTTCCAAATAGCAGGTTCCAGGTAGTATAGGGTATCCACCTAATACATGCTCCCGTAGCTCCCAATGTTTATCTGCGCTAAATTGGGTCGAATAGATGTTGATTTCCATAGAATCCACCAAGCATTGATCAATGAGAGGGTGCATACCTTTTCTTACATCACCTGAATTACCCTGTTGAGCATATGAAGATGGTTTTCCTTGTCCTTCTACCCAACATCTGTGACGTGCAAATGGATAAACAGGAGCGTGAACTCTTTTGATCCTCTTGTTCCTATGTAACAAATCCCATTCAATTTCAGCGCCCTCTACATAGAGCTGGCACAATTTCTCCCATTTCAATTGATTCCACTCTTTATGATTGTGCTGGATGAGTTGATTTGCTTCATAACTTTTTTTACGCTTCTCTTCTTCTGTTAACTCACCTGTTCCCCGGCTTTCTTTTTGATCCGATACGATTCGGTTCGTACCGTAAAAATAACCCGATTCATCTGTATCTCCAAGTCCATTTGTTGAGATGCTTGTAAGCAAAGAAGCTAATTGATCTTTTGTTTGTGCTAATAGAGCTACACGATATTGATAATGTCCTCTACCAGTCTGAGATGTATAACAAATATTTTTCAAATCTTTTCCAACATGTTCATGAAGGACGTATTGCTCGTACTGCTCAACCAATCGTTGCAATCCATCCTTATATTTAGCAGAGAGTGTGAGAATCTGGAACGAATCTTCTTCATTATCTATGAATGTGTCCATTTCTACAGGTGGTGCTTCTTCCAAAACCACATGAGCGTTGGTACCGCTTAATCCAAAGGAGCTCACACCACAACGCAGGGGCACTCCATCTGTTGTCCAGTCACACAACTGATCATTGATATATACGGGAGAAGTAATAAAAGAAATATTTCGATTAGGTTCTTGAAAATGCAGGTTTGGTGGTATTTTTTTGTGCTTGATTGCCAAAATAGCTTTGATAAGACCTGCAATACCTGCTGCCCCATCCAAATGACCAATATTGGTCTTAACTGAACCTATCGCACAAAACTGTTGTTTATTCGTAAAACGCTGAAAAGCTCTTTCCAACCCATTGATCTCTACAGGATCACCTAATTTTGTTCCCGTTCCATGAGCTTCCATATAAGATATGGTTGCAGGATCTATGCCGGCGTCTTCCCAAGCTGCTACGATGACCTCTTCTTGGGCTACCGAGTTGGGCGCAGTTATCCCCAAAGATTTACCATCTTGATTTATCGAGCTCCCCTTGATAACCGCATAGATGGAATCACCATCCTCCAAAGCTTTTTGCAAGGGTTTCAAGAGTACAACACCGGCACCTTCTCCTCCACCAGTCCCAGTAGAACTACTATCAAAGCTTCGAGTTCTCCCGTCTGAGGAAGCTATTCCTATGTCCTCTGTTTCACTATTTTGACCAGGTATCAGTGTAAGTTTAACTCCACCTGCTAAAGCCATTTCACACTCGGAGTTTCGAATAGCTTGGCAAGCAAGATGAACAGCTGTCAGTGAAGATGAGCAAGCTGTATCTACGACGAGCGCTGGTCCTCTTAAATCAAGTAAGTTGCTAATTCTGCTTGCAATAATAGATTTGATGTTTCCAGGGACAGCTATGGTAAACAATTTAGGATCTGCCACTTCAATAAATCGTAGATATTCATCTAGGGAAATATTGCAATGACCTACATAAACCCCTGTTTTGGTCCCTGCTAGTTTGTTTCCCCCATAACCTGCATCCTCAATGGCTGACCATACATTTTCTAAAAAAATTCGTTGATTAGGATCAATAAGATTGGATTCAGCCGGAGAGAGAGAAAATAATTGATAGTCAAATCGGTCTATCTCTTCCAAATAAGCTTTCTCGATATAATTCTCAACAGAGGATGCAGATGAGCCTCCTTGCTTTACATAATTCTCTATTAATCTCCTACGCTCTTGAGAAAGGGGGCGGACGCCATCCTCTCCTTCCTCAAGCATGTTCCAAAATTCATCTTTATTTTTTGTATGCCCAAACGTGCAAGAAAGTCCGATGATAGCAATATCCTTTTTGGAAACACGTAAACTTGATTTTTCTTTGAATAAGGTATTTTCAGAAGTTGCCGATAATTTTATGTTATCAAAATCTAAACGAAACTCTTTCACCATGCTCCTCCCCCGTCTCTAAACTGTTTGAACGGCCGTTCTACCTACTTGCGTAAATGTAAAATCCTGAAAAAGTTCTTCGGTGTCAGTTTCAGCAAATAATTTTTGAAAACGAGCGACTTGCTCTTCTTGAGGAGTTTTTTTCGTAATAAAAATCATTTGCAGTAATTCTGCTATTTCTCTGATTTGCTGATCGCTTGGTTGCTTTGCTTGAGATTCCAGCTCTGCTTGAATTTCCTTCATTTTTTTGTATGACTCGATTACCCCTTTTTGATATTCTTCTTGATTCTCGTTGTAATTTTTTGTGCTAACAGCCATACCTAAACTACGAGAGATGAAATATAATTTACTTTTTTCGAATTGATGAATCGTCTTTTTTAACAAGGACAAATCAAAATCTTTATCAAATGAATGACTTTCAATGTCAGTAGTATTTTTGGATACAAGGTTCTTTAACGTCTTTCCTGGTCCTATTTCTAGCAGATACTTCACTTGGTTTTGTTTCAAATACGCCATGCAAGATTGCCACTTCACAGGCGCTACAATTTGTTTGGTCAGATTGTCCACGATGTTTTCTTTTCCTTGATAAGGCTGAGCATTTACGTTAGAAAGTACAGGTATTTTAATCTTCCCTTTTCCAAACTGATAGTTTTTCAATTCTTCGGAAAATTGATCTGCCGCTGGTTGCATGAGTGGACTATGAAATGGTGCGCTTACTTGAAGAAGAGTTACGTGAGCGCCACGAGCCTTGAGAAATTCACTAACTCGATCAACAGCTTCCTTATGTCCGGAAATTACAAGTTGTGAAGGTGAATTAATATTGGAAAGTACGACAACTGAGCCCTCTTGAGATGCTTTTTCACAATCTTGCTCAATAACAGCCTGATCCACTCCTCCAACAGCTGCCATCGCCCCTTCACCAAGCGATACTGCCTCCTGCATAAAAAGACCTCTAGATCGTGCAATTTTCACGGCATCATAAAAGGGAATGGCTTCTGCGCATGTAAGAGCTGAAATCTCTCCTAAGCTATGACCGGCAAAATAATCGGGACGAATTCCAATTTCCTCTTTGTATACTTGGTAAGCAGCTACACTCATTGTAAGAAGAGCTGGTTGTGTATTTTCTGTTTTTGTTAATTCCTCCATGCTTCCTTCAAAACATAGTTTCGCTACATCAAATGATAGGGACTCACTTGCCTCGTCGAATATTTTTTTTGCAGAGGAATAATTTTGATAAATCTCTTTCCCCATTCCTACATATTGAGATCCTTGTCCTGAAAATATGATGCCAAATTTTTTCATGCTCACTTTCACTCCTTAGAATCCTTTTTTATTATGATATGAAGTAATTCCATATACACACTCGCAAGTTCTCGCATTTTGTCAGGATTGATAAGAGAACCGTAATTAATTCTACAAATCAATTCATCTTCTCTCTCTATCACCCTTACTAAAATATCTCCAAACGGAAGAGAATGGTTTGATTCTTCCCGTTCATATGAAAAGCACGGTAGTAAAAGATGTTTGGACAGATTTTTAGTAGATGCTTCTTTGTTAAGCAAATCACTATATGCATACTCGCCTGATTGAAGGGCATCTGTTAGCGTGATTTTTTCATTTATCGTTTTAAATAGCTCTGAGAAATGATGAAGGGCCTGGAAATCAGCACTAATATTTCTGACACGAGAAAAAAATGGGTTCATCACTAAAACGGATATCTGGTTTTGATGTGTAATGTTATGCAAAACATATATAAAGGAAGACAGCATCACTGTTTCTATTGAAATAGACTCTTGTTTGCATAATATATGTAAATCCTTACATACATCCCGGTCTAGATTCCATTCAATTGAATCGCGATCATCCCCACATTCCCTATCTTTCAAATAATCATGCGGAAAATCTACTCTTTCAAAAGTAGGTCCCTCTCGTTTCTGTTCATTCCTCTGATCTACAAATGCCGCCAGTTCATAAATAGAAGTATAGGTAAACAAGTCTGCTACGGTTAACTTGTTCGGATATCGTTCCTCCAATCGCTGGTGCATATCAACCAGTATTAGAGAATTTCCACCAATATCAAAAAAGTTACGATGTAATCCTACGTGTTCGACTTGTAAAATATCCTTCCATATTTCCCTCATTTCCTTCTCTGTATCTGTTAGCAAAACTGGGACGTCATCTTCTTTAGCTAGAAAGCTTTCTTTTGTAGGCAATTCCTTCTTGTCTACTTTTCCGTTTGCAGTAAGCGGAATTTCATTTAGTTGAATCAATGTAGAAGGGATCATCGCTTCAGGTAAATATGTAGCTAAACCTTTTTTTACATTCATAGCTATTAAAGATCGTGTCGCAACATAGTAAGCGATTAAGGCATTACTCCCATCTGGCTGATTATCTACTAAAACAATGCAATCCGTAATATCAGAAAGCTTTAATAATGATTTTTCAATTTCTCTGATTTCAACGCGGACACCCTGGATTTTAACCTGATTATCTTGTCTGCCTACATACTGTATGGTTCCATCAGATAACCATTTTGCATAATCACCCGTACGATACATGGTTTTGCCCGGTAGGTATGGATGATCAACAAAATGTTTGTTAGTAAGCTCTTCATTCTGTAGATACCCCTTGGCCAATCCCTCTCCAGATATGCAAATCTCACCAGCAACACCGATAGGCTGTACTTGGTCATATGAATCCAATATGTACACTTGGGTATTATGGATAGGCTTGCCGATTGGGATCAACGCTGTATCCCCACATATTGGATGACTAGTGGTAACCACCGTATATTCGCTTGGTCCGTAGTTATTAATCAGTTGGTAGTCCTGTTTTACATAGCTACGTAACACATCCCCACCCGTTACTAATTTCTTTAAAGAACAATTTTGGAGATGTACAAACTTTTCGCATAAAGGTGTAGGTAAAAAACCTATCGTAATCTTATGTTCTTCAAAATATTGATTAAGTCTTGGAAGATCGAGCTTCAATTGTTCAGGAATGACATAGATTGCAGCACCTGCTAACAAATAGGGGAACACTTCCCATACAGAGGCATCAAATCCGAAACCCGCAATCTTGGAAGCCTTATCTTGATCAGTAACATCAAAAAAGTTGATATGCCATCTACATAGGTTAGTTAACGACCGCTGAGATACCATCACACCTTTGGGCTCCCCCGTTGTGCCAGAGGTATATACGACATAGGCAATATCCTCTGATGTAGAATGTATGCTCAGAGGTGAAGCTTCTTCTTGTTCACATAGAGACAACCCGTTTATCTCTACTATTTCACCTGCATACTCCACATTTTTTGGCAATGCTGTTTGGGTTACTAATAATGAAGACCCGCTATGATGTAGCATGTATTCTATCCGACTTTTGGGATAATCAGGATCTATGGGAAGAAAGGCAGCTCCTGTTTTTACAATGCCCCAAAGACCCACGATCATTTCAATCGATGGCCTAGCTAAAAGGGGAATGATATCCCCTGCTTGTACCCCTTTTTTCCTCAAGAAGTGTGCGAGTTGATTGGATTTTTTCTGTAGTTCTAGATAAGTTAATGTTTGGCCTTCATAATAGACTGCTGGATAATCTGGCGTTCTTTTAACTTGACTATCAAACCATTCGGCTATCGTTATATGCAGAGGATATTCTACTTCTGTATCATTGAATTTATAGAAAAGGTTCTCTCTCTCTTCCTCTGATATGATATTGATTTGATAGAGTAAAGTAGAAGGAGCTTGCATAGCTGATTCAAAAAAAACGTGCAAGTGCTTCATGATACGCACAACGGATTCTTCTTTATAAAGAGAATCCTTGTAATACACCGTTAGATGAATTTGTTCTTCTGTGGTGGAAAAACAAAAAGCCATATCCTGTTCCATTTCGGTAATAAACTGTGCGTTTTGGAAATTTTCCAGAAGTACTATCGTATTCATACATAAAGAAGCAGTATTTTTCTCCAGTTCTTCTACTATCTCGATCAATTTTGACTGAGGAAAGCTTTGATGTTTAATGGCTTCTTGTAAAAGAGAATTTGTTTGGTAGATCAGATTTTTAAATGGTTCTTGCGGATTAAGCTTTGAGTGGATGGGAAGGATTTTTAGTGCTCCTTCCATCATTTCTGTTTCGTCCTCTTTACTTATAGGAGTTCCGATCAAAACATCGGTTTCAGCCGTGTATTTATATAACAGGCCACTAACACCAGAGAGCAAGAAGACAAGAACACTATAAGGCGAACCCTTTGTGACTTGTAATAACTTTCTTGATAACGCCAGCGGAAAAGTAATACCTATTGATCGGACTGAGCCTCCTCCCAACTGATTATTATCAGCTGGGAAGCGACTAGAATGGCCATCCTTCTTGAATTGCTCTTTCCAATATTTCTCTTCTTCTACAAAGTAGCCGTTTGCCAATAAAACTTGTTGCGAATAATTGTTAGCGGACATAAGGCAGCACCTCGGAATCGTTTGTTAGTATAGTTACCACTCAAAAATGAACTGATTGTCTACCTTATTTCGTTTCACGGAATTTTGCTTCTCACTCTGTAACTGGATGGATTCAATTACATAAGTAGGGTTTTCCATAATGGCCTTTACGATTGACAGGTAATCTTCTGCTATCATTTGAATGGTTGTAGCTTTGAATAAATCAACCTGATAATTTAAACTGAAATGAACTTGCTTTTGTACTTCAGTAGCGACCATGGATAATTCAAACTTTGCTTGTTTTAGGTCTAGTTCCAGTTGCGTTACTACCAGATTGCTAGCTTGAGTCCATACTTTTTGATCATCATTAATTCCCGTTTGCCATTCGAACAAGGTATCAAACAAAGGATTTCGTCCGAATGCTCTAGGAATTTTCAAGTGATCAATTATATTTTCAAAGGGATAATCTTGATGTTCAAAAGCTTCTAAGGTATGCTGTCTTACCTGCTGTAAGAAACTCTGAAAAGTATCACGTCGTCTAGGATAATTACGCAATGCCAAGGTATTCACAAGCATTCCAATCATATCCCGTAATTCTGAGTAATTACGTCCAGAAACAGCACAACCAACAATGATATCCTCTTGTCCTGTTAGCTTATGAAGCAAAACATTATAACAAGCAAGCAACAACATAAATGGCGTTGTTCCCGTCTGTTTAGCAATCTCTTTCAATATCTCAGTCTGTTCTTCATCTAGATTAAATCTGTAGAAATCGCCTTGAGTACTCGTTTGAGCGGTTCGTTGATAATCCAAAGGTAACCTCATAACAGGCCGATCTTTTTCAAAAATGTTCAACCAGTATTGCTCTTGCTGTGCAAGTGAACCCGTACGAATGATTTCCTCTTGCCATACAGCAAAATCTTTATACTGTAAGTGGATATCAGGCAAAATATTTCCGTTATAAATATCCAACCATTCCTGGATTAACAGCTTGGCGGAGATGCCGTCTACAATGACATGGTGTAAGTCCACTAACAGTAGATGTTCTGCTGTTCCTAAGGTACATAAGGTTACATGTAAAAGAGGTCCTTGGCTCAGATCAAATGGCTTAATATAAGTGTGGATTAGCTGTTCAATATCCTCTTTAGCATCGTTGACCAGATGCAGATCAAATGGTACTTCTTTATGAATAATCTGTACGAGCTTCCCTTCCATAAGAGAAAAAGTCGTTCGTAATGCTTCATGCCGCGCAATGAGCTGCACAAAGGCATTATTGGCTTTTTCATAATCAAAAAGGCCTGTAATTCTCAAAGCTGTCGGCACATTGTATACCGTTCCCTTTTTCATTTGTTGCAAGAGATAAATGCGCTTTTGCGCTGATGATGCAGGATAATACACATTCGGAGGAACAGGCTTGATCTTGTGAGAAATTTGAACTTGGTTCCCTTGATCAATGAATTGAGAAAGCTGACGAATGGATGGAAAGTTAAAGATTTCAGCCAAAGCAATTTTAACGTTGCATTGTTGCTTGATCTCTACCACGAGTTCCATAGCCTTGAGTGAGTCTCCTCCATGTTCAAAAAATGAATCATCAATTCCAAAAGAAGGAGCCTCTAGTACTTTACACCAAATATCTACAAGCTTGGCCTCTGTTACGGTAGACGCAGGAATTTGTGTTTCTTTTTCCAACGAAAACACATTCTCCTCGGACAATTGTTTACTATCAACCTTCCCATTAGGTGTAAGTGGTATTTCTTCGATTTGAATCACATAAGCCGGAATCATGTAATTTGGAAGCGTAGAGGACAGCTGTTGTCTGATTTCCCTAGCATGTAATTCTTTAGAAGCTACGATGTAGGCACATAGCTGGGTTTGATTTCTCGCATTTGGTATTCCTATGACTACCGCTTGGTTTACATAATTAATATTATGTAATGCGTGTTCAATCTCGCCTAGCTCAATTCGATGGCCTCTGACTTTTACTTGATGATCTATTCTTCCTAAGAACTGAATCGTTCCATTTGGTAACCAACGTGCGGCATCTCCTGTCTTATATAACCGAGTCTCTCGGTGATAGGGATGTTCAATAAATTTTTGTTGTGTAAGGCCAGGACGATGTAAGTATCCTCTCGCTAAACCAACTCCTGATAAGCATAATTCGCCTTCTACGCCTATCGGAACAAGTTTATTGTCTTTTCCCAGAATGGTTACCACAGTATTAGAAATAGGTTTTCCTATGGAATCACTGGATTCTACATCCACATTTCTAAGAACTGTGGATGCGACGCTATTTTCCGTAGGTCCATACTCGTTAACAAGCTCTAATTCTGGCAACAAGTCCTTGCTTTTCCTAACCAATTGTTGCGTAATTGCTTCACCTGCTAATGTAACTTTCTGTAAAGAAGATAAGGTTGTATAATCCGAAGAATTCAATATGGCATCAAATAGACTAGGAACGCTGACAAAGTGTGTAACTTTATTTACAAAAATAGAGTTAGCTATTGCAAAAGAATCTTTTGCATGTTCATCAGTCACTAAGATGACCTTACTGCCAGATACAAGAGGAGTGAACAAGCTAGTTAAAAAACCATCGAATGAGTACGAAAATAGCTGAAGTACTACGTCTTCCCTCATTAATCTATATTCGTCTCTTCGCCACTGAATCGTATTGGCGATGCTGGCATGTTCAACTGCTACACCTTTTGGTTTCCCCGTTGTGCCTGAAGTATAGATCACATATGCAAGATGATGAGGAACTGAATTATCAAAATTAGATATTTTATCATCTATACATAGTTTGGTACGATCAACCTCGATAATGTTCTTTTGATCCCACGTTCCGACATGTTGTGATTCTGATTGAATCATAAGCCACTTCGCTTTACTGTCATCAAGCATATACAAAACGCGATCCATAGGATAATCAGGATCGATAGGAACGTACGTTGCCCCTACTTTCCAAACGGCCAGAATACTAATAATCATCTCAAACGATCGAGACATCTTAATGCCCACTACATCTTCTGATTGAATCCCTCTGTTCAGTAATACCTTTGCCAAGCAGCTTGTTTGATCGAGAAGCTCTTTATAAGTTAGCTGTTCATTGCAAAGCACCAAAGCAACCTCATGAGGTGTTTGTTCCACCTGTTTTTCAAATAGATGAAGTAGAGTCATCTCGGTAGGATAAAGAACTCGCGTTTGATTACATTCAAAAAGCAATTGGTCTTTTTCTACGTCTGTTACGATTTCAAGTTCTCCTATTGACTGATCAAAATCGGTGACCAGCTGAGAAATAATATGAACAAAGTGAGAATGCATACGTTCAATCGTCTTTTCCTTAAATAGATGAGTCGAATACTCCCACTTCACCCAAATGCCTTCTTCCGATTCCTGTGCAACCAAAGAAATATCTGTTTTGGTGGTTTTGCTGTAAATTTCAATAGGTGTACATGTAAGATTAGGTAATGTTAATTCAGCTAGCTCCATATTCTCCAAAACAAACATAACATCAAACAGCGTATTCCTAGATGAATCACGTTCCAAACGTAAGGCACTCACCAGATTCTCCAACGGATACTGCTGGTTGTCAAAAGCCTCAAGTGCTCGTGACCCTACTTCTTTGACATATTCTCTGCACGTCTTTTTGTACTCAGGATAATTACGTAAAGCTAACGTGTTTACGAACATTCCTACTGTGGGTTCAAGATCAGGGTGTTGTCTTCCAGCCGTCACTGTGCCAACCGTAACATCTTCTTGGCCCGCGTATTTTCCTAATACAATCGAAAAAGCGCTAAGTAATAAGCTGTAAAGTGTAACTTCTGCTTCCTGAGCAAGTGATTTTAGTTGATCCGTAAGTAAGCGATCTATCATACCAGGAAGATAATCTCCTTCAAACCTTTGGATAGCAGGTCTGGTGTAATCCATTGGAAGTTTTAGAGACGTGGTAGGACTTTCAAATTGTTTAATCCAATACGCTTCCATTTTTTCTCTCTCATGGATTGCTTCCGCTGATTGTTCCCATACTGCAAAATCTTTGTACTGAAGTTTCGGGAGCTCAAGAACCTTGCCATTGTACAATTCCATCAGTTCTTTATGCAGAATGTTTAGAGAAATCCCATCCGCCACAATATGATGAATATCCATAAGCACTACATATTCTTCATCTGCAAGCCTGATTAGTTTCATTCGGAATAATGGCCCTGCTTCTAGATCAAAAGACTTTACAAAATCTTGTATTTCTTGATCTAGTTTACTCTTCTCTATTATTTGGAAATCATAGCTAGGGACCATGTCTGAATGAATAAATTGAATTACTTCTCCATCTAATAATGTAAAGGTTGTTCGTAATGCTTCATGTCTAGCGACAAGTTGAGAGTAAGCCGAACTCCATTTTTCAAGGGATAATACACCAGTAATGTTAAAAGCATACGGGATGTTATAATAAGTGCTCTCTTCTCCAAATTGAGCTGCATAATACATCCTTTTTTGGGCAGATGAAGTAGGGTAATGTGCCTGTTCTGTTACACGTGGGATAGATTTCTGCTCAGTTGGCGAAACCTCCTGAATCTCAATGGCTACATTCTCAATCGTTGGATTTGCAAACAACTGTTTTAATGAGATTCTAACACCGAATTTTTCTTTAATTTTGGCTAGCATCACAATAGCTTTCAGAGACTGTCCACCCAGTGCAAAGAAGTTATCTCGCACACCAATATCTTGCACCCCCAACGTATCTTGCCATATCTCTGCCACTTCTTTTTCAATTTCATTTTTTGGCTTTACATACATTTCTACATGTAATTTTCCCCAGTCTGGATAAGGAAGAATTGCTTGATTCACTTTTCCATTAGCATTAAGTGGAAGACTATCCATCTGAATAAAGAAAGTAGGAATCATATAATATGGCAGTGTCTTGGCTAATTGCTCTTTTATTTCTTCTGGCTGTAGATCAAATTCAGATACAAAATAGGCACATAAAAATGTAGTTCCTATTTCATCCTCACGAGTGATGACTGTTACTTCCTTGATTCCATTCAAAGCAAGTAAATGAGCCTCTACCTCTCCTAACTCTACTCGGAATCCTCTTATTTTTACTTGATTGTCTATTCTTCCTAAAAATTCAATACTACCATCTGTAAGCCAACGCCCCAAATCACCTGTTTTATACAATTTTTGACCTGTTTCAAACGGGTGATCGACGAATTTTTCAGACGTCATCTCCGGTCGATTGAGATATCCTCTAGCCAGTCCATCACCAGCAATACATATCTCTCCAATAGCGCCTACAGGCTGAAGCTTCAAATAGGGATCCATGATAAAAATCTGTGTATTAGAAATTGGCTTTCCTATTGGTACAACGTTATTCAATAGTTCATTCAGATAATGATAGGTAGCAAACACTGTGCTTTCCGTAGGACCATACACATGGATAAGCTGACTATCTTTGAGCACATCTATCGCTTTTCTGATATGTCTCACAGAAGCTCGCTCACCACCAAACAAGATATGACGCACGTTCGATAGACATTTAACATCAATTTCCACAATCGTATTAAATAAAGCTGTCGTCAAAAAAAACAAAGTAACATTTTCTTTAGCGATCGTCTCTCCAAGTAGCTGCACATCTGTCATCGTTTCTTTGTCAATCAATACGAGGCTTGCACCATTCAGCAATGCTCCATACATGTCAAAAGTTGATCCGTCAAATGCAAAATTAGAAAGATTTAAAAGTACATCCGTTTCTTTAATTTCGATATAATTCGTATTTTTGACAACGCGGGTAATACTATAATGAGATGTCATGTTCCCTTTTGATTTTCCAGTGGAACCAGACGTATACATGATATAAGCAATAGAGCTACTATCTATCTGTGTCGCTACATTGCTATGGTTTAACTCGCATACACTACTAGACAGTTCGTCCAAAACAAGAACCTCTTGTACCAAATCATGGAGATACTCGTCTCCCTGCCAGTCAACTTTATCTAGAACCAGCAATATCGTAGCTCCCGAATCATCCATGATCATTTGAATTCGTTCCCAAGAATAAGAAGAGTCCATAGGTAGATAGGTGCCACCTGCTTTCAAAATAGCCAGAATTGCAACAATGATTTTCGTTGAAGGCGTTGTTAATAGGCCAACTACCGTTCCAGGTGAAACTCCCTTCTCTTGTAAACCATGTGCAAATTGGTTGGCCCGTTCATTTAACTCTCGATATGTGACTCGTTCCTCTCCATGTATGAGGGCTATCTTATCCGGTGTTTTCTCTACCTGCTCTTCAAATAACTGCGATAGTGTTTTCTGTTTAGGATACCAAGTAGATGGCTGATTGAAGTTGTTCAGTATTACATTTTGTTCTTCTTGCGTAATTAATGTCACCGTTTCAATCAATTGATTACGCTCAGCTACCATCTGCTGCAAAATTTGCTGATAATGAATAATCATTCTCTTGATAGAATCGCGTAGATACAGATCTGTGCAATACTCCCATTTAAAGCGAATTTTCTCACCATTTTCTTCAGCAAGAAGAGTCATATCAAATTTGGCAACCTTGTAATCAAAAACTTGTGGTGACAGCTTTGCACCCGACAAAGTAAAGGTAGGGATGTCCATATTTTCCATCACAAAAACAGTGTCAAAAAGCGGATTTCTACTAGCATCCCTTGTTATATGCAAGCGCTCAAGCATATTTTCCAACGGGTACTCCTGATTTTCTAGAGAATCTAGGAACGTTTCTTTTACCTCTAACAAGAATTGTTTGATCGTTTTCAATCCTGTCGGGTATTGACGTATCGGTAACGTTTGAACAAACATCCCAAGAGTATTCGCAAATTCTATGTGTGACCTTCCAGCATATACAGTACCGACTACAATATCCTCTTGAGAGGTATATTTGGAAAGAAGCATGAGATAAGCAGATAATAATACCATATACATAGTAGTACCCGTCTCACGTGAAAGCTCGCGAAGCTTTTCAACAAGTTCTGCATGTATCTCAAAATCTACGCTGTGTCCGTTAAAACTTTGAACAGCAGGTCTCATAAAATCAGTCAACAAGTTGAGGACAGGAATTTCTCCTTCAAATTGTTTCAGCCAATACTCCTCTTGCTTCATCATCTCGTCTGATTGAAGAAGACTCTGTTGCCACTCCGAAAAATCCTTGTATTGGAATTCTATAGGGGACAGTGTTTGATTTTCATAGAGATGAATTAAATCATTCACTATAATCCCAGATGAAACCCCATCTGAAATAATATGGTGCAGGTCAAACATTAGTAGCGTTTTATTTCCTACATGAATCAGTTGAGCTCGTATTAATGGTGCTGTTCTCAGATCAAATGGTTGAATGAAACAATTGATGACATCTTGTATGGTGGAGCCCTCTTCCATGGTACGTTCTATTAGGTTGAACGCTACACAATTAGCTATACGCTGTACAAGTTTGCCTTCGATTACATCGAATGAAGTACGCAAAGCTTCATGTCTTTCTATAAGTTGCTGAAAAGCACGTTCCAGTTTTCCCCTATCTAACTTACCCTCTACATCTAGAATGCTTGGCATATTATAGATCGTTGTTTCTAGATCAAGCTCTGCAAGAGCATAGATTCTCTTCTGAGCAGAAGAGGCTACATAATACTCCTTGTGAGTTGTAGGTTGTAGGTAAAACATTTCTTTCTTATTGCTACCTTCTATCAGAAGTGCTAGACCTGATACGGTAGGTGATGCGAATAATTGTCTTAGCGTTATCTCTGTTTTGAATTCCATCAAAATTCTAGATACTAAGGTAATCGCTTTAAGAGAGTGACCCCCTAGTTGGAAAAAGTCATCGTAGATGCCAACTACTTTAATGCCTAAAACTTCCTGCCAGATTTGCACCATCTTCTCTTCTAGCTTTGTTCGGGGTGCTACATATGACTGATAGCCATGTGAACCAAACACTGGTTTTGGTAAAGCTAGACGATCAACCTTTCCATTTTCATTCACAGGTATTTTCTCTAGTTGTATAAAAGAAGTGGGCACCATATAATCTGGTAGCTGTTGCATGAGATAAGATCGAAGAGTATCCTTCTTTAACGGCAATGTGGATACCACATATCCATTGAGATAGGTTATCCCCTGCTCATCACTTGTAGCCGTTACAACAGCATCTGTTATCGCTTCATGTGTAAGTAGTGCATTTTCAATCTCTCCAAGTTCAACTCGATAACCTCTTATTTTCACTTGATTGTCGATTCGACCCTGATATTCTATACAACCACTCGCAAGCCATCTTCCAACATCACCGGTTCGATATAATCTTTCTAATCGACTACCTATAGATTGTATGACAAATTTTTCTTGATTACTCTCCATCTGAGCTATATAGCCATTAGACACACCGTCTCCAGCAACACTTATTTCGCCAAATACTCCTGGAGGAAGTTGGTTTCCATCTTTATCTAAAATATAGATTCGAGTATTACCAATAGGCTTTCCGATCGTTGGTCTATCCCGAAACATCTCAAAATCATCCCTATCCACCCATTGGGCAATGCAGCCGATTGTGGTTTCTGTTGGACCATAGTGATTCATGATTCGGACTGCTGTTTTTTGATAAGTTTTTTCCACATCTTTACTATTGATAGGTTCTCCACCCAATACTACAAATTGCAAATGCTCAAATTGTTGGCCTGTAAAGTAAGGATGATTGACTAGTGTTGAGTAAAGTGTAGGTGTCATCTTCAGATAGGTAAGCCTATGTTCATGTATATATTCTAAAAATCTCGCTGGTAACGTATACGTATCCTTCTCAACAAGATGAAGTTCAGCCCCAGCTGTAATAGCTGAAAACAGAGCTGTATATCCCAGATCAAAAGCATAAGAGGAACAAAGAGCTACGCGATCCTGCGTTGATACACCTGTGGTCTCATGAAACCAACTCAGATAATTCATTACATTGGCGTGAGATACTTGGACTCCTTTTGACTTACCAGTAGTTCCCGACGTGTAGATTACATATAGATTGTCTCTTTCGTGATGCATAGGGATAAGATTCTCATCATTACCCGTATATAGAGAAGCATGATCGACATATAGAATTTCTCTATTAGAGGTATTACCGTCCATAAATTTTTCCTGAGTCAAAACAACAGATGCACGGCTCTCCTCTAAAATGTTAGCAATTCTCGCCTCACCATATTCAGGATCAATTGGTACATAAGCTGCTCCAGACTTAGCGACCGCCAACATACTTATGATCATTTCTGGAATATGCTCCACTATGATAGCTACGAGCTTTCCTGAACCAGCACCACTGCTAATTAACCTACGCGCTAGTTGATTGGCTTTTTTGTTCAACTCGTCGTAGGAGACTTTCTCCCCACGTGAAACGAGTGCAGTCTTTTGAGCATGTTGTTTAACCTGTGCCTCAAACCATTGGGATATAGACCTGTATGGAGCTTTTTCCATCTGCGTCTGATTATAAATCGCATCATACTCTTCCATTTCTTCCACAGTCATTACGCCAAGTTCGCTTATTAGCAATTCAGGTTCATGAGAAAGCCTTTCAGCAAGCCGTTCTAATTGCTGGGCTACTGCTTCTATATACGGTGTATCGTATACATAGGTGTTATAACCTAAGCGAATCTCCATCTCTTCATTCGGTACAACGACAACATTGAGATGATAATTTGTTTCTTCGTAAACTAGAATATTCGTCAAGCTAAGTCTCGTAACTGGATCCCTACGATGTAACAAGTTATCGATTGGGTAATTTTCAAAGACGACCACATGATCAATTAATGCCTTTTTTAGTGATGTGTGAGATTGTAGCTCTGCTAACGGAACATAGTCTTTCCCAATAGACTGAGTAGCATTATCTCTTAATTGTTCTAGCAATTGACTAAACGTAGTGGAAGCTTCTCTTTTTACTCGGATGGGAATGGTATTAATAAACATCCCAACTATTTCTTCCATTCTCTCCAAAGAAGGAGGTCTACCCGATACTACTGACCCAAATACAACATCGTTTGTATCTTTATATTTTTGCAAAATGATTCCCCAAATCGCATTAAACACGATATTGAGTGAAACGTTATAATTTTTGGACACCTGTCTTAATCGCTCTGTAATCTCCTTATTCAGCGTAAAACGTTTTGTTTCAAGCTTAAATAAGGATGTATCTGTATCTCGTAAAGTAGGCAACCCTGATTTTTTCTCACAATCTGCTAAATAGTGAGACCAATATTTGATCGTATCTTCTTTATCCAGCTTACCTAGCCATTTCACATATTTGCCAAAAGGTTCAATCACTTTTTCACGACGATTGTCTTTATAGGCTAGTCTTCTGTACACTTTTTTAAAGTCTCCCAGAAGTAGGCCTACACTCCATCCATCCAATAAAATATGATGAAAACTCCACAAAATTTCATAACATTCTACTCCTAAACAAATGACACTGATTCGCAAGGGAACATCTTTCGTAAGGTCAAAGCCTTGGCTTCGATCATCCTTTTTATATTGTTCAATAAAACTGCGCTGATCCGCTTCTGTCAAATGACTAATGTCCATAAAGTCAATTTGCTGATGTCTGCGTTTAACTACAGCCTGCACTGGTTTTTTTACATTTTGATGAATAAAAATAGTTCTTAGAATGTCATACCGTGCAACCAGTGTTTGGACTGTTTTGTCAAAAACAATGTTATCAATCGCTCCCGAAAGCTGAAAATGAAATTGTTCAAAGTATGTCGTCGTCTGCTCTCCCATTAAGTAATGGAAAAGCATGCTTTCTTGCATAGGACTTAAAAAATAGATATCTTTTATATCCGACTTAGAATACATGAAACCACCTTTAGTTATTATTTTTCAAAAAGATCAAACACTGCCTCAAGTGTCTCATAATCAATATCTTCTGAAGTACAATCGCTTGGTGTTATTTCCGTTTCGGTCTTATTCATACAATGCGTGATAATATCAAGTAAGTTCTGCTGATAATGTAAAATGAGATTTTGAACTGTCTTTTCTTCAAACGCTTTCCTATTGTAATAAAGATGTAGCTCTAATTCTCCTTCTACGATCACTCCTTCCAGGATCAGATTGTAACCAAGATTAAAGTCTGGATGTACCTCTTGTCCACGTGACAATGTTGATAATTGAAAGTTTTGGTTGTTCATTTGAGAAAATTGCCCCAGATAATTAAAGCAGACATCTGGTTTGTTATAACCAACAAATTGTTGTTTAATTTCCTCACGTGATTGATAAGCTAGTAACCCAAAACCAATTCCTTTATTTGGGATTTTCCGGATTATTTCCTTGATTTCTTTCAAAGAACGTCCAATTTCTCCAGAAGGATCTACAGATAGTAATACAGGGTATACCGAAGTAAACCACCCAATTGTTCTAGTTACATCTGCATCGACAATCTGCTCCCTGCCATGGCTCTCCATAGCAACCAGTGTTTGATCATTTCCTGTCCATTGTTTCATGGATAACGATAAAGCTGTCAGCAAAATATCCCCAATTTCTGTGTTATAAGCATGGTTTGTTTTTTTGAGTAAACTCTCTGTCTGCTCCTTATCCAAGTGACACGAAACTGAACCGGTATGTTTGGCAAAATGGGCTTCCGACTCGTAATCAAGTGGCAACGGAGTAGCTTCACTCCATTGTTTCTTCCAATACTCTACTTCCTTTAAGAGATCATCTCCCTTGGCATACTCCAGAATTTTTGTTGACCATGTCTTAAAAGAGGTACTTTTTTGAGGAAAATCCCATTTTTGTTGCTTTACAAGACATTCATATCCTTGAATGAAATCATCAAGTAAGACTCTCCATGAAACAGCATCCACTATCAAATGATGAATAACGATAAGTAAATAATCCCCGTACATCGTCTGAAAATGGGCTATCTTTACTAATGGACCTTTTGAAATATCCATGCTTGCTTGCAATTTTTCAGCTTGGTTTACATAGTAGCTTTGCCAATCATCAATCTCTTTTATAGGAAAGCTGTTGAATTCGAATGAGTCTTTGTCAGAATCGGACACTGTAGCTACCATTTTTTTGGTTATTTCATCCAAACGATACCTTGTGCGCAATCCATCATGATGCTTACATATATGTGCAAATACACTACGGATGATCTCAGCTTCTAATCCATCTGAACTATAAAACAGGTAAGACTGATTGAAATGCTGAATAATCTCTAGAGGCTGCTCAAACAACCACGTTTGAATAGGAGTAAGCGATGTTTCACCTGTAATCTCTCCCTGATCTTCCAATACTGTTTTTTGCTTTACGAAGAGTTGCAATTTTCTAATAGTGTGTTGTTCTAAAATATCCTTAACAAGGACCTGCATACCGTATGTGTGCATTCGTGAAGATATTTGGATCGCTTTAATGGAATCCCCACCCATACTAAAAAAGTGGTCATTAACTCCTACTTCATCAATTCCCAAGATGTCTTTCCAAACATCAGTCAAAATTTTCTCTACTTCATTCCTCGGTAGTTCTATGAATTCTTCCTTTGATCTAGAAACTTTAGGATCGGGCAAAGCTTGTAAATCAATTTTTCCATTTTGAGTGAGCTGCAAGCTGGATAATGGTATCAAATAGGTAGGCACCATGTATTCAGCTAGATGTTCACGTAAATATTCTCGAATGTCCTCGATTGAACAGCTTGTTCCATCCAGAACCATATAGGCACATAAATAAGGATTGTTTTTCTTATCGTCTTTCAGCACAACAACTGTTTCAAATACCGCTTGGTGCTGTAGTAGCCTATTTTCAATCTCACCCAATTCAATACGGAACCCTCTAATCTTAGCTTGTCGATCAATCCGTCCTATATATTGGAGATTACCATCGGGCAGCCATTTGACGATATCACCTGTACGATACATCTTTTCACCTGATCGAAAGGGGTTATCTACAAATTTTTCTTTTGTTAATGCTTCATTATACAAATATCCCTTTGAGAGTCCTGAACCAGAGATGCAAAGTTCTCCTTCAACACCGATAGGCTGTAGCTGATTTTCTGTATTACAAACATAAGCTCTCGTATTATAAATGGGCTTTCCTATAGGGATGTTTGTTATCCCTTCCTGAACAAAGCAACTTGTAGTAACAACGGTATTTTCTGTAGGACCGTAGTTGTTTGCGACCGTATAATTTGTCTTTTTATAGGATTTAAGCTTGTCCCCACCTGTCACTACCAATCTAAGAGAGTGATTATCTACATACATGAACTGCTCACATATTGGAGTTGGCAGAAATGCAACCGTTATCTGATTTTCCTCCATGTAGGTATGTAAGAGATGCAGATCTTTGCGTGCCTCTTCCTCTAGGATGTATAGGGTGGCACCGCTCATAAGAGTAGGGAATATTTCCCAAACAGTTGCATCAAAACCAAAGCCTGCATACTTCGTGGTTCTATCTCTTGCTGTTATGTGATAATGATGATTATGCCATTCACACAGATTAACCAGTGATTTATGTTCAATCATGACTCCTTTGGGATTTCCAGTGGAACCAGATGTGTAAATGACGTATGCAAGATCATGTTCAGTATGAATCGATTCAAGGTTTTGATACCCTGCTTCTCCTGAAGTCTCTTCTTGCTGATCTAATAAGATAATCTCACCACTGAAATTCCTTTCTTTCAGTAACAGTGATTGAGTAAGAAGGATAGTGGCACGGCTATCTTTTAGCATGTATTGAATTCTATCTTTTGGATATTCTGAATCAATAGATAAAAATGCTGCCCCACTTTTCACAATACCAATGAGTCCAATAATCATTTCAAAAGAAGGTTTAGCCATAATAGCAACTATCGCATTAGGTGTAACACCCTTTTTCCTCAAAGATATCGCTAACTGATTGGCACGCGCATTTACCTCCAAGTAAGAAAGCTGCTTACCCTCAAAAACGAGAGCCGTATGGTTAGGAGTTAATCGTACCTGCTCTTCCCATCTCTCTTTAAAGGTATTAGTTTCATGAATCGGATAGTACGTCTCGTTGAAAACGGTCAATATTTCCTCCTTTTCCTCTTTTGTTATCAACTCTACTGAACCAATAGGAATATCCAAATTGGTAGTCAGTTGTTCTAACACATGTGTAAAGTGATTACTCATGCGCAAAATCGTTTCTCTGGAAAATAAGTTGGTACGATATTCCCATTTTAACAAGAATGCTTCCTCGCGCTGTTCTGCTAGTAGAGCCAGATCAAATTTAGCTACAAGAGTAGGTATTTCATAAGGCACGGTAGTTACACCACTCAAGTTGAGCAATGTATCTTTTTCATTTTCGATTGTAAAAAGAACATCAAACAAAGGGTTTCTGCTATTATCTCGTTGTAGATGTAATTTTTGAACTAACTGATCAAAAGGATACTCTTGGTGATCAAGGACTTTCCCTACATATTCCTTTATCTCCCCTAAAAACTCTTTTACTGTTTTCCTTTTTTGAGGGAGCATGCGTAATGGTAATGTATTTACAAACATACCAATCAAAGCATGGGTATCAGGATGTGTTCTACCAGACGAAACGGTCCCTATTACGATATCTTCTTGATTCGAGTATTTAGTTAAAAGAACATAAAATGCTCCAAGTAATACCATAAAAAGAGTAGAACCAGTATCTTTTGCAATAACATTAAGCTTCCCTAGCAGTTCTTTATCCAAGGTGTGTATGAAACGATCTCCCTCAAACCTTAGGGTGGATGGTCGAGAATAATCTATTGGAAGATGTAAATCAGGGATGTTCTGAGCAAAATTCTCTAACCAGAAGGCTTCCTGTTTTCCCATCTTTTCTAGTTGAAATTCCTTATTTTTCAAGTAAACATAGTCTTTATACTGATATTTTGTTGAAGGCAATTCTTGACGGTCGTATAGTGCTGCAAGCTCCTTCGTCAGTACTGACATAGATAAACCATCAAAAATAATATGATGCATGTCCATAAGAAGTACATGCCGTTTATTAGGTAAACAAATCAGCAGAGTTCTTATTAAGACATCTTTATGCAAATCAAATGGTCTGATAAAGCTAGAGATCATTTCCTGTACATTTGGTTCTGTAGTTTGGATGACCTCCATTTCAAACGGAACATCATCTTTTACGATTTGAACCAACTCATCATTTTTCAGGCAAAAAGTTGTTCGGAAAACATCGTGCCTATGTACAATACTTGTAAAGGCTGACTGAAGAGTACTGATATTCAAATCTCCTACTATTTCAACTGCATGTGGTATATTATAGTGCGTTGCTGCTGGGTTAATGGCAGAAAGGGCATACATCCTTTTTTGTTCATCTGATGTGAGGTAATAAGTAGCTTCTGGCACTTTTTCCATATAGATATGAGCCTGTTTCTCTGTTTCCATAATGTAATGAGATAACTTTCTAATTGTTTGGAATTCAAACAATTTACTGATAAGTACATTGACATGGAAGTTCAGATGGATTTGCTGCAAGAGAGAGGCTCCTTTTAGAGAATTACCTCCCATCATAAAAAACTCATCATGAACACTAATTTGGTCAAGGTGAAGAATTTGTTTCCACATACGCGATAGCCGTTCTTCTATTTCATTTGCAGGTCCTTCATACATCATTCCTGATTCAACATTCGACTTTATTTGTAATAAAGCATTGCGATCTACTTTTTCATTTGGAGTCAAAGGAATTGACTGAACCTGAACAAAGTAATCAGGAATCATAAAATCTGGAAGCTTTTCTGATAGCATGTGTCTTATTTCTGACAAGGTGATGTTCTTTCTTGTTACCAGATAGGCGACTAAAACTTTATCACCATCCTCATCCACTTTATCAAGTACTACAGCTTCTATTATCGCTGGATATTTGATGATCTGGTTCTGAATTTCTTCAATTTCTATGCGATAGCCTCTAATCTTAACCTGATGATCCATTCGACCGAGACATTCAATTTTTCCATCTGGTAACCATCGTGCCAAATCTCCTGTTTTATAAATAGTCACGTCTGGCTTATATGGATGAGGAATAAACTTTTCATTTGTCATGTCTTGCATATGTAGGTAGCCTCTACTCAGTCCAATACCCGCAATGCAAAGCTCCCCTGGCACCCCAATAGGCTGTAATTGATGATCAGGATTTAAGATGACAACCTCATAGTTTTTGAGAGGATAACCGATTGGAACAGAAGTATATTGTTCAAGCGATTGTTCTGCTGGACACTTCCATAGGGTGGTAGCACATGTTGCTTCTGTTGGCCCATACCCATTTATATATTCAAAATTTCGTCTCCATTTTTCAACAGTAGCAAGACTAGATGTAGCCCCTGCAACAATTAGGTTTTTTACAGTTTTAATACGTTCCGGATTTAGATTGACTAGATAAGCTGGTGGAAGAAAGGTTGTTGTTATCTCACAATCATTAAGAAATTGTTCGAACAAGAGATAGTTCATTACAATCTCTGGCGGGACAATATGTAAAGTTCCTCCGACCAATAAGGAGTAAGCAATTTCCGCGATGGTTCCGTCAAAAGAAATATTAGCAAATTGGGTAACCCTGTGATTATTAGATACTTCTCCTATCATACTTTGGAATGATAGTACCATATTGGGAATTCCTTTGTGCTCAATCATTACTCCTTTCGGCTTTCCTGTTGTTCCAGATGTAAAAATAATATAAGAAAGATCGTGACCTCTACTGTCGGTATGTAGCCGATTCGAACAATATGATTCGATCATAACTTTTTCGTACGTATGATTTGAATTCACTTTTTCATAAGATTCCTCAGTATCTATCGTTATATATGTTGTCAGAGTGGGGCAATTCAATTGAAGTTGCAACAGCTTTTCTTGATATTTACTTGTTGTCATCACTGTTTTAATCGAAGCATCTTGGATGAACATCATCATACGTTCACTTGGAAGAGAAGCATGGATAGGAACAAAAGCTCCCCCAGCTTTCATAATGGCAAAAATCGCGATAATGTATTCGATACTACTCTCCATCATAACGCCCACAGGCATTTCTTTTGAGAGACCATGTTTCTCTATCAGATAATGAGCCCATTGATTTGCCTTCTGATCTAACTCCCGATAGGTAAGAATTTTGCTTTCATAGACAAGGGCTGGTTGCTCAGGAGTCAATTCCACTTGTTTTTCAAACACGGCATGAAACGTTTCTGGTAAAGAAGATAGCGTCTCTGTTTGATGAAAACCCTCTATCATTTGTCTCTCTTGTTCACTTACCATGTTCATTTCACAGAGATATTGTTCTGGGTGTTCCATGCATTCTTTGATGATTGAAATAAAGTGTTGAGACATTTGCGAAATGGTTTCTCTCTTGTAACTCGTAGGATTGTAGACAAAAGCCATTGTCACTCGTTCTTCTGAAATATCCTTTATTTCTAAACCAATTTTCCATAATGTATCTGATAAAAACTCATTCATGCACATAGCCGCTTCATATAAAACTTGTGAACCTTTTAGAACCTTTTGTAAATCTAAAGGGAGTTGGTTGGATGCATAATCTAAATCACGCATGTAAGAGTTACTTTCCTCATAAATACTTGCTAATAATTCTATGAAATGATAAGAGTTTGTAAAATCAAACCTCATCGGTACGAAAGCTGAATTTGTTTCATTATTCGTTAGTTCCAAACCAATTGTAAGCTCGTTTTGATTGGTGTATTTATGTAGGAGAATACTATAAACCGCAAGTAAACATATGGGTAGAGTAACCCCATTATCACGTGCCACTATTCGTATCATTGATAGCGTTTGTTTATCAATTTCAAACAAAATCTTCTCTTTTTTCATGGGATTTCTTACTGTTCTTGGGTAATCAGGCACCAAATTGAGAGCACCCACGCCCTTAAGAAAATGATTAAGCCACTCTTTTCGCACTTCTAGCAATGAGTCAGCTATTTTCGGCATCATTTTCGACTTCCTCCTCCTGTAATAAAAGTAAATGCTGGTACCTACATTTTTAAAGGCTCCTTAAGTGACGCATAGATATACCCTACCACATCCTCCGTCACCTCATTTATGAAAAAATGACTACCTGAGAACGTACGGAACTTGCATGTACCTCTAGTAATCTCCTGCCATGATTTAAGATTATCCATCGATGTTCCGTAGTCACAGTCCCCTGATAAAACGGAAATATCACAATCTAGCTTTTCGCGTTTATCCAAATAGTCATAAGTTTCAATCATTTTAAAATCAGCTCTCAGAATGGGCAAAAACAATTGTAAAAGCTCCTTATTTTCGAAAGCTTGTTTAGTCGTTCCACCGTACTTATATACTTCCTGAAGAAATTCCTGTTCTGGTAGGTCGTGATAGATTTTGTCCTGATTAGCATGTTGAGGTGCTTTACGTCCTGAGAAAAAAACATGTACAGGACTTTGGTCTCCCATCTTTCTGAGATATCGACACAATTCAAAAGCCAACAAGCTACCCATACTATGACCAAAAATTGCATATGGCTCTTGTAAATATCCCTTTATAGATTCGTATAAATGCTCAACACAACTGTCTAGGTCATCTAAGGGAGGAATTCGCATCTTTTTACCTCTTCCTGGTAACTCGAGCGGAACAATTTCTAGCTGATTTTGATCAAATCCAATTTCACACTGAATTAACTTTTGCCATCGATCATACATTACAGCAGATCCCCCGGCGAACGGGATGCAAAACAATTTCATGTCTATATGACCTCCTAGTAACAATTTAACATTTATTTACATTTTGTAGTTTATACTTGTGTTAAAAGTACAAAGACATATACTTTGGAAAGATATTACATAGAAATTTATACCATTATCCAAATATTATCAAGGGTATTTTTAGTATTTAATCAAAGTTAATGAATGTTATTGATAATTTTTAAAATAACAAAAAAATATAATTGTTACTAATTTCGCATGTAATTTCTTTGAATAAAAACATTTTTTTGCAAAAATAAAAATCAGATGTATAATAAAAAAAGCGCTATTCAGATAATTGCCGCAATAAGCCTTGGCCTAAAATATGCTGACAATGAATTTTTTGATCGTTCCTCATATGTTCCTCTCTACCATAAAGAATGATATATATTACATTTTCTATCTATCATTTTGGGCATTTTTTCAAGAATTCCACCTATAAATCTGATACATACAAGCTTTATTTATGCAAATATTCAATCTTTTTGCTGATAGACCCGTTTCAGTAGATTTTACTTTGTCATCATTGGCAATATACTCCAAATTTGAGCATCATTTTATTTATTTTTGGCTTTATTTGTGTTGGAAATCATTCAAAAATTAGGAGGAAACTATGAAAAGCGAAGAGGTTCAATCCTCAAATCACAGCAATCTAGTCTTGCTTGGATTGATTTTAGGTATGTTCATTACGTCATTGGATCAAACAATTGTTGCAACAGCCATTCCAACAGTTGTAGCAGAACTCGGTGGGTTGACCAGTTATGTTTGGGCATTTTCGGCTTACATGATTGCAGAAATAGTCACTATGCCTATCTTCGGAAAATTGTCCGATATGTTTGGGAGAAAAAGATTGTTCATGATAGGTTTATCTGTATTTATTTTAGCCTCTATTATAGCTGGTTGCGCGACCAATATGATGCAGCTAATCATAGCTAGGGCTCTTCAAGGAGTTGGCGGTGGGGCTTTAATGCCAATTGCTTTTACTATTGTCTTCGAGATATTTCCTCCAGAAAAGCGGTCTAAAATGCAAGGATTGCTTGGAGCTGTGTATGCGTTGTCTAGTATACTAGGTCCTGTTATTGGCGGATATTTCACCGATTTTCTTAACTGGAGATGGATATTCTTTATTAACCTTCCTATTGGTCTATTTGCTGTAGCCCTTCTATACAATTTTTATGCTGAAACATTCAATGCTAAAAAACATCGTATTGATTGGTGGGGAATGTTATTTCTTATCCTGTCCATGCTCTGCATCATGTTAGCTCTAGAATTAGGTGGCAAGCAAGTGGCGTGGAGTTCCCCTATCATTCTTGGTATGATTGCTGGATTTATGTTGTTCCTTATCTTATTTATCATTGTTGAAAAAAGAGCGATCGATCCTATCATTTCACTCTCGTTCTTTAAAGATCGACTTTTTACCATAAGCCAAGGTATTGGTTTTATACAAGGTGCTTTGATGATTTCTACTATTTCTTTTATTCCGCTCTATATTCAAGTAGTATCGGGAGGGTCCGCCACCAGCGCTGGTCATATCATAACCCCGATGATGCTTGGCGTGATCATCAGTTCAGTGATTGGCGGAAAATTGATAGAAGTACTTACATATCGTAGTGCATTGCTCATCTCTAATGGTATCGTACTTTTAGCCATGTTTTTATTAAGTACTTTACAAATGGGCGATTCCCAGTGGCTTATCATTCTCTACATGACTTTATCAGGATGTGGATTCGGTATCGCTATCCCGATTCTTTTTACATCATCCGCTCACTCGCTTGATGCTTCTCACCGTGGAACGATTAATTCTTTGCTCTCTTTCTTTAGAATTATTGGCTCTACATTAGGTGTCACAGTTCTCGGCTTCATACAGCTTTCCCATCTACAAAATGCCCTTCAAATCATTGCACCTGGAAAACATATTGATCCAGAAGTCCTTTTACAACCAGAGCTACAGAAGCAATTCTCTGAGAACATTGTTTCTCAACTAGTTCTTGCTTTTTCCGATTCTATTGTAATTATCTTCAATGTTTCTGTTGTCATTGCCTTTGTAGTCTTAGTACTTGGATTGTTTATAGGTAAAGAAAGGGCGCCTATTTCTCCCCCAGATCAAGAAGAGCAAACACAAGTAGAAACTGCTTAACCTACTAAACGTAAATATAGGGAGGTTTTACTATGTATAAAAAGGTTACTTCAGAAGATTCCCTAAAAGAGTTTAATCAAATCGTAGAAAAAAATTGGATAGAAAAAGGCTATGACGTAGAACATGCTATTTTGGACTCAGATTGCTATATTATCTATAATGATGAGGAAGTTGCAATTGGAACAATTGAATTTAAAACAGTAACGGTTACATCAGAAATCTTGCGATACTTTCCGTTTCTTTTTCCACAGGATACGATTGAAGTTGACAAGGTTTCGATATTAAAAGAACATCGTTCTACTCAGAACCTATCCAAAATTTTGGAGTTATTTTTCTTGCATGCACAAGAAAATAATCCTGAGAAGTATATCTCTTTACTTGAGCCTAATTTTTTTCATCATTTGAAAAATCAACTTCATTTTCCCGTAGAAGCTATGTCTGAGAAAATTTTTTATAAAGGAGATTATGTCATCCCTATGATGATGCCAATTAGGAAAATGCAATTTGAAAAATAAGATGGTATGAATTATGACCTATAAAAGCTTGTTAATAAATCAATCTTTCTTTTTTTAAAAATGGTATATATCATTGGAAACTTCAAAATAACAGCGTGAAACAAATCTCTAATCGAGTTAGCTTCACGCTGTTTTTATTACTATTGACCAATCTTTTTTTGTCGATTTGGTTTTTCATTTCTTTAAAGTTGTACTTTTTATCCTCTTTCCTTCAGATCATCTTTAATCATTATTAGTTTATCCACTTTTCAAATCAACGTTAGTACTTACTTTGACTGGAAAAAGGGATAAACTTTGTTCCTTTGTTCTTAAACTGATGGTCGCGGTTTTATGATCATGAAACATATTTTTCCAACTATCACTAAACCACCACTTCTCCATTCCCTACAGGAGTCCGATCCATTTTTATGGTGACAGATTCAGCATATCGCTGTTGATTTCGCGTTTTTCACCTTCCTTCCAGATGTCGATGTGACAGTTAGCTACTTCAACCATGGTTTCACCGTATCTTTCAATCCGTTTTTGGTGGAATTCTGGTGCCATCATTCGACGGTTCCGCATCCAGTGCTCTCCGTTTGCGGTGAACAAACCTTCGCCCAAGATATTCTTGATAAGCTTGGCTTGCAGCCGCTCATTTTTAATGAAACTACACTGTTTTTTGATAAAGACATCTTCTATGAGTTCTGGCTTGTTCAACTGATAAATACGTTCGTTGAGCAACGGATAGTACACTATGTCACCATACTCGTCTGCGTTTTCCTTGATGAAGTCCAGAATACTGCGTAGGGTACGGAATACGTTGTATAGAGGTTTGTTCGGTCCAGGCGGAAGTGTAAGAGTCATGTTATCCCCTCAAACGGAAATAGTTAGTTGCTCAAAATTTCCTTGCTCCAACGCCTTGCTCAAAAGACCATAATCCACTTTTGCATTGTGCCTCTTGTCTACTGGGATCTGATTCATATAGAGAATGGCATCGATATGTGCCCAATTAAGCAATTCGGTCAATTCAGTGGTCATGTACCTCTTACTACTCCTTTCAATAATTAACACACGACGACCGCGATATTGGGCTAAGGCTGTTCGCCCGATCGATTCGTCGAACGACAGCACGCTTTCCACGGCAAACGGGTACAATATCCCTCTTTCATCTCGAATACGTGCGGCTACTCGTCCCAAAAGCCATAATCTTCCCGATTGGTCGAAATATCCGGCATCTCCAGTCCGGTGCCAGACTGTTCCATCAACTCGAAATTTCGTCTCCTCATCTCCCCTTCCATGCAAATACCCGGTAAGTACATGTGGCCCTGTGACAACAATTTCCCCGGCTTCCCCATTAGTCAGGCAGATGTTTTCGAATTCTGCGGCAGAAAAAGATCCCATTGGCTTGCCCCACTGATGGCGAATAATACGCACTTGAACCTCTGGAACGGGGGTTCCCACTAAAAGACCGTTACCCGACCTGATTGATTCAAGATCAGAAGAATGGATCTCGTTCCAATTTACTTCTGCGATGGGCTCTGCTTCCGTTGACCCATATACAGCGTTTATGCGTGCATTAGGTGCAATCTTTTGTAAGCGTGACATGAGCCGTGGGAATACTGGTCCGCCACCACTGAAGATATATGTAAGCTCAGGTAGGACGATGCCATGCTTTTCACAGTGCCCCAAGAGCTGTTCAAAGAACGCAGGTGAAGCTACAATTCTCTGCGCATGGTGTTTCTTGAGCTGTGCGATAACGGGACCAGGTTCAATTGCTCCAGGTCTGCGTAAGTCTCCATTCGGAATAATGCTCATCATTCCAGCACCGAGATTGCACAGGGTAAAAATGGGTAGCGTTGTCATGTCGATTGCGCCTGATTGCATGTCGAGATTGTGCTGAAGTACTTCGTATTGCGCAACTAAAAATCCGTGTGTTCGCACTGTAGCCTTTGGTTCTCCGGTGCTGCCACTGGTAAAGGTAATTAGAGCGGGCGTGTCATGAGAACATGAGTGATACTCACAGTACGGATTTGCATTAGTTTGTGTGGTCAAGGAAATGGCTCCAGGCAATCTCTTTCCGATAACAAATTTGCGCGGAATCTTCCGAATTGCTGGAGATAATAGCCTCAATAGCTGTGCTCTTGGGCTTGCGATCAACGCTTTAGGTGGGTTCAGTACACAGCATCGTTCAATATGATCCTTTCCAGCAGATGGATCTAGAAACATCGCAATCAACCCGAGTCTGAAGACTGCTACTAAGGTTATGTACAATTCAATCGACATCGGATAAAAGAGCAGAACCGCATCACCCGCCTGCAACCCCTGTTTCTTAAAAATACCTGCCACTTGAGCAGAACGTTTGTCTAGGTCGGCAAAAGTTAGTTGACGGGTCCCCCTTTCGTACATATCCTGTATCGCTACGGCGTTTGGACGTTTTTGAAAATGAGGTCTTACAATTTCAATGATATTCATGCTTCCCTCTCCAATTTCTTAGCGAATAAGGTATACTCGCGAAGGATGTATCCTTCATTCGAGTTGAACCTAGTTGATCGGTTTTCTTGGATCATTAACGCGTTAATCGCACGTTGGTAACCTAGCTTCTGAGCCTTATCATAGATTGCCTTACAGAGGAAAGAACCTATTTTATGCCCTTGGTATTCCGGATCGACAGCCAACGTTTTCAGGATTACTTGATCAATCGATCCTCCCAATTGGGATTGCATCACATCCGGTAAGGTGAACATAATACCAACCAGACGATCGCCATGTTCGGCCAGCAAAACCAGTTCCGGCTGGATATAGGAGATAACCTTCGCGTATTGTTTCAAGAACTCTTTTTCGCTGATCTGGGTGTACAAAAAATTTCGCCGGAAAGATCGTGTCGAGAGTCCACAAATTCGGTTTAACTCCTCATCAATTCGAGTCAAGTCCAACTGACGGATACTAATCCCAAGTTCACTTATACGCTGTGTCAGTTGCTGATAACGCTTTTTCTCAAGCTCCAGCTCTTCTTCCTTCAGATCTCTTCGATCAAGATCTACGATACGAGAAATATAGTGAGCCAGTGGTTCAAAACCATCCTGTCTAAAATGATCGGCCCATTCCAACGGTGTATTCGGTTCTAAGAAGAATGGGAGATCTCCATCCGTTTTCGTCACCAGTCGATACGTTTTCCACGTGCTACCATCCATCGGGCCAATGGCGATCGTACATCCTTTTTTTTTCAATTCCCTGCAAGACATTCGGAGTAATTCAATAGCTGCAGTACCATTTCGAGCTGCATAGTGACCAATCAAACCAACTTGATGATTCTGATATGATGGCACATCTGACCACCACAGCGAGCAACGTGCAGCTATGCCTTCGTTGTCTATCAACATCCAGTGAGCGTCAGCATTCGAGTCATCCAGAGAATCGGGACGATTTGCAGAAGGGCCAGCTAGTAAGCAGAACTCTTCCTTCATCTCGGGACTTGTAACCTGCACTGCTTTAAACATATCAAGTGTTCCCCCTTCTCTTCATTTTCTAGTGAATTATTAAAAAAGCAGAATTCCAATAATCGAGCCAACCGTTGCACAGATAGGTTGAATCAACACCTCTGCCTTAGATCTTTTGAAGACGAGGAGATAGTAAATACCAGCCGCCATCAGCATGCTTAAAGCCGCCCAGATTGAATGGATAACGACTTCGCCCGTCAGACCCGACCGAAGCACCAAGGCTGCCAACGTCAGACCCCAATTCTTCAGAATGTTCAAAAGGAGATAAATTGACAGATGTCTTTTCCGGGACGACTGAAAGATCTCTGTAAGGCTAAAACAAACGGATTGAACCAATAGACCGATCAAGAAAGCGAAAAAAAAGACTTCACTCTGAGTTTGCTGGTACAAAAATAACCATACGAAGCTCATCGTATACGTGGCGATGAATAGCCCTATCTTTTTGCCAGAAAACAGTTCACTCGAACTCTTTAAAATAAGGGGCGATGATAAGGAATGCAGTAGCAACACCAATAGAAAGTCTACTCCACCGATGGCCCAACTGACGTACGAAATCAAAGATATCCCCAGTACTGCCTGTGGACACACTACCCTACTTCTCCTGCACGCTTCAAGCAAGACAAATAGTAAGAGCGCAAGAGACAACGGCATCAGCAAGTTGGCAATGTCTTTGGCAATGAGAAACTTCAGCATCATGAAGCTGACTATTGGTACCACCAAATTATCCTTGCCACCCCAGGAAACGGACTCAACTAGAGTCGCTAACAGCGACACCGTAATTGAGATCATTAAATTGGCCATACCGTCCATCGGAAAAAATAGAAATAAGGTGATGTGCGTAGACAGAAAGGAGACTAGAAAGAAAGCAAAGGATCCTTCAATACTCTTCTCACCCTCGGGGACCAGGTACCGCACCTGACCGTAGCGAACGCCGATAAGAGCGGCGATCGCATCAGCTAATGTGAGGATGATGAGAGAAATGCTGTAAAGCACCCTTTCTTCCGATCCTGTAAAAATGAAAAGAATGGCAATACTCATAACGAAATACATCTCGCCAAATGAATAACGCGATACATTGGATAAGATTTTTCCAGGTCCATTCTTTAGCCGAGTAACTCTGAAAAGAAATAGGACAATAGCGACTAGCCCTAATACAACCAAAACCGGCCAGTCTTGAACAAAAAGCCAAGGTGCAATTAATGCAAATAGACCGGAACTAATATGAAAAAGCTTGCGGACCCATTCTGGATCAGGATGAAATCTGACTTGGTAAAAACGCAAGCCGGCAATCAACACTGCCATGGCGACAAGCAGGAGCACAATACCGAACCAAGGATTTAAGGAAATAACACCATTCATATGATCTCCTCCAGAACAAACGCGCTATAAAAAAAGGCTTTATCCTGCTTGAAAAGATTTTGGCTCAATTTCGAAAGCGGACGAAGCAAATCCTCCATGCTCTCAGGGCGACTCCGAGGAACAAGCATATTCCAGTAAGCCAATCGACCTTTTTTCCTCCCTGCTTGTACCAGAAGCTCCAGTAATTTTTCATATTGGTCTTCAGACATATATTCAAAAATGTCACTAAGGTTATACCGGTCAAAAGCGTTCTTGCCCACATCATTTAAATATTCTTCGAGGGATAGGCAGTGCCATTCAATGCGGTTTAAGTTGTTTCGTATCGCATCAAAATTTTCAGGTCGCAATGCATAAGGAAGTGCATTACCATGTCGACCTAGTAAAATCCATTGTAAATAGGGATTTTGCATGGGATCAAGCTCGGTTAGGGCATACTGCGCTCTTTGCAGAATCCGGCTTGCCACGCTACCCTCGACGTAGCGGAAAAAACGAGTATCACGACCCAGCCTCCCCATGACAAAACGTGAAAAAAAGAATTGGAACATGAATCGCCAACGTAATGTATTCCACTCTTTTTGGTAAAACGTTCGACGCTCTTCCAGCGTCCGATGCTGAAGAAGTTTTTCCACTCGATAACGCGAGTGAACAAATGGCAAGACAGAGTTGCGGAACAAAGAAAAGTATTGTTCAAACTTACCAATTCTGCCGATTCCATCCTCCACTGCAGCAGATTGAGAATCCCAATATCTTTTCACTGCAGAGGTGAGCTGATTGCGACATTTTTGATATAGTTCATTGCGCCGGTTACTAGGGATTGAGCCCATAAGTTCCAACAGTTCTGTATGTGTCAATGCCTGATAGGCAGCCACGCGTAATTCCAGACAAGCAAGCTGTGCATGACTCAGATCTAAAGCAACAACACGCTCTGGCGACTTACTTAACATCGCCAGAGCATTATCGCCAGATGAGGAGATAGCTAGGCAGTTATCTCCAGGCTGTATATCGAGTGCATCGAGAAGGATATCAGCATCCTCCCAGCACTGGGCATAACGGACCAAGGAAAAATCAACTTCCCTAGCTAGTTCAGGACGCGCTTCTATCGGTACTTGTGGAGCGAGATTTCCAACACTCTTAGGCACTGATCGATCCCTCCTCCGGGCTGATCTTACGAATTTCCCCCGTGCTACCGTCAAATTCAACCCAATCACCTGTCTTCAGCCATCGAGTCAGGCCAGTTACAGAGACTATCGCTGGAATGCCGATTTCGCGGCAGACGATTGATACATGAGACAGTAGACTTCCCCGCTCAACCAGTAATCCAGCTGCTGCGGAGAAAAGCACTATCCAACCTGGATCGGTTCGCTCAGCTATTAAGATTTCACCCGGTAGCAACGTCGCCTCACGGGGATCGGTAACCACACGAACCGGACCGCGCACGACACCTGCCGCACAGCCGATTCCTTTCATCACATCCCCAGTCAATGGTTCTTTCGGGGTCTTCGCTTTAAACGTATTTCCCTTATAGATGACGCCGTATGTTTCGAAGCGATCTTCAGGCACATCCATTTCATAATACTTCTCAAATTCGGCTTTTCGCAGCACCACCAACTCTTTAAGGTTACTGCAAGTCGCGGTTCCGTCTGCCATACCAAGCAGTTCTCCTACTTCCAGATAGAATACATCGCGGGGATCATCAAGCAAATCAAGTGCATAGAAGCGACGCCCCATTTCGAGGAAGATAGAACGGCAGCGGCCAAAGACACGTGTTCGCTCGAACCGTAAGTTTTCCCGATCACGAACGCGCAACCGCGCATTTTTAAGTACCCAGCGAAACAGAACACGACGAAGCAGGTTGAAGCCGATTGACTGGTATGCTTGTTCTTCTGCCATGCGACGTATTTCTTCTTCGCTCGGTCCCCTCTCGGTTGGGGAGGGACGGCATGCAAGATAGCCAATAGAACGCAACAACGGAAGCGGATTGTCAAACAGGTTTATGCTTTCCAGTTTGAGTTCATCTAAACACCGATCTCCAAACTTGTCCAAATATGCTTCGTACTCTTCTTTGAATTCCGGGAACCCATCCATCTCCTCCTTAATCGCTACGAGAGAGCCATTGCAGAGTATGTCGATGAATTTGGCATCTTGATTCGTTACCTGCATCAGCCTTTTCATACGCATTGCCGGTTCTGCGCTGATAATCCCCCCTTCTGCTGCGAGCAGTGAATTCTGTAGGGTGGAATCCTCATCATTACACCATTTGGTAGTCAATTTGCGTAGCAGACCGTAGAAGATCATTGCTCCGAAATCATTGATCAATGGCGCATCCCAACGTGTCAAAAGCTGACCCTGTAGCTTAAGATAGTAGTTGGCTAGCTCGACCGTGCTGTATTGGTGTAAATCGGGGCGAGTAAAACCAAGCGCGTTGTTCAAACGTTGATAAAAAACGTCGATCGTCTTCGGCAAGCGTCTGAAGTTGCCAAGCAGCTTGACAACTGTCTTGCCAAGGCGCATCGCGTCCTTGAACTTGTCCTGCATGCTCACCTGCTGCTGGACATCATCCGTAAGATGCTGTGGAAGAGCCTCCTTGACACCCATCATCTGTTCCATGAAATTTCGGTTCATCTGATAACCAGGAAGCAACGCCAGAGAGCGGTACCAGTTCAAAAGGTTGTAATACACCCGTCCATTAATGAGACCAATCATGCAGCGGAACACAGCTTCCCGATCAGCGATTTCCTCATCGGAGGCCCCCATAATTCGGCAGAATGACTTGTAAACCTCGGCATAAGCGTGGCGTGCAAATGAAAATGTCAAAGGGGTAGTGATACCGCCATAGCTTTCGGAGATATTACTATTGTCCCATAGGTTAAACTCATCATCGGGGTCAATAATGTCTGCCATGTTGGTGATTGGACGGGATTGAAGTAAGTAAAGCTTTCCATCTTGGATTGCCCACTCTATATCCTGAGGACGTCCGAAATGCCGTTCACATCGGCGAGCAAGCTCTGCAACCGATTGCACCCACTCATCCGTAAGGGCTGGCTGATTAGCCTTCTCAGGTGCTACCGCTACGCTCTCCACCCCATCATTACATGCCATAGAGAAACGATGGGCCACAAGTTTTGCGGCGATGTCACGCTCCACGATGTCCCCTTTACGATTCACTTTGAACGTGTCAGCGTCACATTCCCCTGACACGAGCGCCGTACCAATACCATACAGGGAACCTACAATGGCAATCTTTCTTTGCCCCGTCAAGGAGTCTGCGCTAAATGCAACTCCTGCTGTTTCCGAATCAACCATTCGCTGTACAAGGACTGCCGGTGGTTGAGGCAGTAGATTAAGCCCTCTCTCTTTGCGATAGGTCAGGATGCGTTGGCTGAAGCCAGACCGCCAAACCTGAAGGACCTTGGATGGCACATCCTCAGGTTTGACAAACAAGTAACTTTCGAACTGACCAGCAAAGGAGTGGTCTGCTCCATCTTCTTCTAGTGCCGAGGAACGAACTGCAACCAATTCTCCATTCGGACTGAGTGTCTGAACTTCTTTTTTTAGCATAGCCACCACATCAGGATCTAAGGTGACGTCTTTCAAAACTCGAGTAACTGCTTCTTCGGATTGGAGGACCGCTGCCTTTAGCTCCTCTACAAGGCTTTTAGGTACACTTACAAAAAAGGCATCTGGACTAAGGACGAACCACTCGGGAATAGACATTCCTGCCTGCCCCAGAAGAGCGAGGGCACGGGCTTTACCACCCATCTTTTGCAGGTCAAGCGCTTCCGCGTGATTCACTTGAAGAATGTACGTCATTTGTTATAACCTCCTTTGCATCTAGAGTAAAAGTGGAACGATTCCCAAGCTAAGGTACATCAAGATAATGAGTAAGCCTGAAACTTTTTCAATTGCCTTGGCTACTTTGGTTGTCATGTATCTTAGAACAGTCAACGCCATCAGAAAAGTGATCAGTGCGTTCAAAAGAGTGCCCCACAACACGATATGGCCAGTTCCCACCTGTGCAGAAGCCATCAAAACCACGCAGGACGTAAGAAGCACAACCGAAACCCAAATCCAGGTTGCCTTCTTATATCCCCAAAGGAAGCTGTAGGTCTCCACACCGTATTCCTCATCTTCTGGAATTCGAATCTTGCGCCCGATCTCCAGAATGATTCCGTTTCCGTAGCTGGCTAATAAAAGCCAAGGAAGCCCATGAGGCATTGTTGCTGAAACTGTAACCCAGTCGCAAGCCACAACATACATCACGATCATCGGCATCATTACCATATGGGACAGCAAATAGAGAATCGGATGAGCTTTCAACCATTCCTTGACGAAGAATTCCTTACTCATCAAGGCCAAATAGCCCCATGCAAGCATCAACCAAGGAATGAGCTTTGGAGACAACCAAAATGCCATACCAAGCTGAACAAGCCCAGTGAAAAAGCCAAGTACTCCGAGTTGTTTCAGGGTCACAACACCACGTGGAACAGCCCGATACGAACGGAATCGGGAATCTTCTTCAAAATCCTTAAATTCGTCGGCAATGCGCAACAGCAAAAAGAACAAAAAGGTCGACAGGAAACCAATAACAAGCGACTTGAGACTGGGTGAAGACCCATGTCTCAGGATAGAAGAGTATAGCATCGTAGAAATGCTGAACACCGCGACCACAATTCCATTTTGAACAATTGGGAATCTCTCTTGCTGGTAAATCCACCAACGTTTCGACCAAGAGAGTTGTTGATATGTCAAATCAGACATATTCTTTCACCACCCCGGAAGTTGTGCCGTCATTGCCACGCGATCGCTTATGGTGGGCCCTAGTAAAATCATCAGCAGCCAAAGCACCGATGATAGACAGTTCCCCAGCCAAGACCAGGCCGGCACATACCTCCGCAAGCGCATGTGCATGCCCGGCACCTGAAAGTCCCATGATTTCAAGGCATGCCTTCTGGCTCGGTAGCCCCGTACCTCCGCCCACTGTACCAACAATGACATTCGGCAAAGTCGTCGATGCATAAAGGTCTCCATTCGATGTCAGCTCAAACCGAGTGATACCAACAGCTGATTCCGATACACAAGCGACATCTTGTCCTGTTGCTAAATATAAAGCAGTCAGCCCATTAGCCACATGACCTTGGGAACCTATCATACCTTGTAGCACTCCACCTACAAAGGCCATTCTCCAGTACTTTTCCATATTCTCAGGAGTGGTGTGGAAGCGTGAGCAAACCAATTTCGCAGGTAACACCACTTCGGCACAAACTTTTTTCCCCCTCACCGTCATCAAGGATTTTGCAGATGCCTTCTTGTCGCCAGAAAAGTTTGCTTCAACGAAACTATGCTTGAACAAAACCGGTGAATGTTCGCGAATATAGTTACAGATTTCTTGAGTTGCGATCGTTACCATGTTTTGTCCGGCTGCGTCGCCGGTTGAAAATTCGAAATTAAGGTATACATGATTGCCTTCAATCATGTGATCCATTTTGATACACTGTCCGAAGTTTGTTGTGCTCTTTGCTACTACTCGGAAGGTATCAAATTTGGAAGCCGCCCAGTTCGCAAATCGGCTTGCTTCCACTACGCTCTCAAAGATAAATCCAGGCGTCCGACCAATTGCTTCTTTCAAAACTACTGCTCTGCAACCGCCTGCTTCACTGATGACCTGTGCACCGCGGTGATAAGAAGCCACAAGAGCAGCTTCTGTAGTAGCTAATGGAATATAGTAATCTCCTTGTGCATAGAGACCATTTATCCGTAGAGGACCGGCCAAACCTACCGGAATGTTGATTGTGCCGATAAGATTCTCAATGTTCTTTTGATACAATTCAAGTTGGCTCAATGACTGATGATCTAGTAATTGTTCTCTGGTATCAAGTCCAACTGACAGCAAATCCCATCGAGCCTCTATTGCTTTGGAAGAAACTCTTGCTCCCCCAGGAACACGCTTTGGAAGAGGGCTATCCTTCGAAGTAAAATTCTCCTGATATCGTTCAACACTTCGAAGCATGTGATTATCGAATTGTTCAATGGCTGTAAACTTCATAGTTTTATCCCCTTTGCAATATGGCACTGGTAGAGTTCAAGAATTATTCAAACGAGGCTCTCTCAATCTTATTGTGTATCTGAGGAGCCTGTCGGATTATCAATATTCATAATGGATTTATTTCTCTTTACCATTACGATTTTCTAAATTTATAGAATTGAGATGTAATAAAAATCACTTTCTGTATTTAAACCAATTATTCCAAAAAATTCATATGTGCTTCATTTAATATAGTTGATGCTTTTTTGATAATATTCAAATTCTCCCCTCCATTCTGAATCTATTTTATACACTTAAAATTACCCTCGATGAATATTAGCATAAAATGTCAAAAAATACAACTTATTGTAATACACTTCTTACCAATTGGAGTGGGATCAAAAAATTGGTTAATAGGATAGATCGCTAATGTAATAATCATCTTCCCCCTCTCCTGACCTTAAGTATCGACTCCTTACTTTTTTCATAACACAAAGTTATCCTCTAACAATGTATCTATAAAGGGAGTCCACACTTGTTACTGAGAAAAGATTTATTTTAAATGTAAATCAACTTTCTTTTTACATAATATATAACATTTTACATTTTTTTGACATTTGGTAAGTTAGACTTTATGCACTATATACTAATTTGAAATATATATGAGATAAATATAAATAACTAGTTATTGATGGATTTAGCAAAAAAAAGCCGTCCCTAAATGGGAATGGCATCATTCTTTATCTCAAACCACTAAGCGAATGTAGGCAACAACTGTTCCTTGAAAATAAGGTATTAAACTGAGGAAGAGTTAGTCTACATGTTTGTGATAAGTCCCTCTGAGCGAAAGCGGCCTTTTTATGAATGGGCGTAAGATTTTCACAAAATGTCGGAGGGATCTTAGTATTATTACCGTTTGGATTATATATTTCCTATCCTGTTTACACGGATTTTGGGAATGGGCGGGGATAATATGCTCAAAATAAACGGGCTTTCTTTTCCTAGATAACCTATCAGCGTGTAGCTGCACCTTATTAGGCAAGCTACACGCTTTTTCAATGTAACTTTCTGTAGAGAAACCGTCTATGACTTCGATTTCATTAACAAGTAGATAAAATAAGGAGCTCCTAAAGCAGACACAACAATCCCGACCGGCAATTCCGAAGGGGCTAGGATATTACGCCCAATTGTATCTGCTGTGAGCAAGAGAAGCGCTCCAAGTAGAGCGGCTGTTGGAATTAAAATTTGATGTTTTGGTCCAACGATCTTTTTAGCCAAATGTGGAGCAACCAATCCGAGGAACGAAATACCTCCTCCAACAGCCACACAAGCCCCTGCTAATACTACAGCCGCTAACAGTAACAATCGCCGCTCCCTTTCCACAGCGGTGCCCAAACTCAAGGCAACATCATCGCCAAGGTTTAATACATTTAAATAACGTGCTTTATACAACGTATAAGGAATCAGAAAAACAATCCACGGAAGCGTAGCTAATACATATTTCCAATTTGTACTCCAAATACTTCCCGATAACCAAATCATAGCTTTCATGAAGTCGGTATCGTTCATTTTTAGCTGAAAGACGATTAGTAAAGCACCCAGAATAGCATTCAATGCAATCCCGACCAAAATGAGTCGTGTCGGTGTCACACCATTTTTCCATGCTAATATATAAATGAGAAAGGCGGAAAGTGAGGCACCTGCTAATGCTACTAATGGCAAAATAAAAATAGAAAACGTACTAATAGCTGTCATCGAGCCACTGAATAAATAAATATAGACCACCACAAATAAGCCAGCACCAGAGTTAATCCCAATAATACCTGGTTCAGCTAGTTCGTTTTGCGATACACTTTGCAAAATGGAGCCGGAAATAGCGAGCCCAGCACCAATTAACAAAGCAATAACCATTCGTGGTAACCGGAATTCAAATAAAATCAGACTGTTATCTGCTGTTCCAAATCCAAACAAAGTAGATATTACATCCAGCGGTTCAATACGAATGACCCCTAAATGTAAACTAACAAAAAAAGAAACAATAATTAGTGATGCGATCATTCCAAGGACTAACCAGGGGCTTTTTCTCCCTTTTTGTAATACTTGCATTATAAGCCCCTCCCTTCGCGTCGAGCCAGATACAGAAAGAACGGTGCTCCCAGAATGGCAGTGACAGCCCCCACCGGTGTTTCAAAGGGTGCATTTACTAAACGAGCACCAATATCTGATAATAGTAGCAACAGTGCACCTAGCAAAGCGGAGCACGGAATAATCCATCGATAATCTACGCCTACCAAAGCACGAGTTACGTGTGGAATCACCAGCCCAATAAATCCAATGAAACCAGCCACCGCTACGGATGCACCCGTAAGAAGTAATACAACTAAAATACAAATCACTTTAATGAAAAAATTCCGCTGACCTAAGCCTTTAGAAACGTCTTCTCCCAGACTTAGGATTGTTATTGAACGAGCTACTAGTAAGGCGATCGGGAAGCCTATCGCACCCACGATACATAACAATCCGACACTAGTCCAAGGTGTGTTAGCTACTCCACCTGCAAACCAAAAACTAATATCCTTTGCTACATGATAATGGATGGCAATGGCCGTAGATAATGATGTTAGTAACGCACCAACCGCAGCACCAGCAAGCGCTAATTTTACGGGAGTTAGCCCACCTTTAGACATCGATCCAACTGCGAAAACGAGACTCGCTCCTAATCCTGCTCCTAAAAAGGAAAATACCATCATGTTGATGTTAGACAGACCTGGAAAGAATGCAAAAGCAATTGCTATGGCAAAACCTGCTCCATTTGTTACCCCCATAATAGACGGATCTCCTAGAGGATTTCGAGTCATACCTTGCATGATTGCCCCTGATACTGCTAGAAAAGCCCCTACTAAACCTGCTGCTATCGATCTAGGCAAACGCAGTTCTTGAATAATTTGATGCGAGGGTAAGTCTGGATCAAACGAGAATATACTTGTCCAAACGGTCAAGAAATCAATATCTGCTGCACCTAAAGAAATGGAAGCGACCATTCCGAAAGCAAGTGCGATTAACAAACCAATAATCATGGTAATAGCAACTGCAGGCCTAGATTTTTGTTTTATTTGCTTTGTTGATTCATCCTGCTCGTTGTGAGACTCATGGGATACCATTTCTCTATCATTCCTTTATCAAATTCATTGCACGTCAAGTAACCTATCCATGTAAAATGCTATTGATTATCATTCTCAAATGATAGTATCATATCTTCTATTACTTTTACATAGGGATTTTTTATCGATGGGTATTGGTGATGTTACCCGCTACAACACTTTGTTTTTTTGTTTTGCATATTTACCCTTTCCTCAAGTATAGTTAAGCTATATGATTACTAAACATATTTGTAATCAGTAGATTTGTTTATTTCAGAAAATTCATTCTATACATACACTTTTATAAAGCAGGTGAGTAGATGAAAAAAGTAGCAAACAGTCAAAAAGAAGTGATTTTTCGTATTCAACAGGAAGAGTATGGCATCTCGATCACTGAGATCTTATCTATTGAAAAATCCTGCTCAATTACTCCTATTGCCAACCAAAATCCTTTTTTTATCGGCGTTACTGATTTAAGAGGTACAATTATTCCTATTATTGATATGTGTAAGGTTTTTAACTACGCTACTACATCATCCTCCGAATCCAGATGCTATATAATGGTGATGGTGAAAAATCAGATATTCGGGCTGATGGTTGATGCCGCAACCGATATTGTAGAAGTGCCAAGCGACGTCATTCAAAAGATGCCTAGCTTCTTTTCTGAGTTCATCTATGGCATGGCTCAACTAGGTACTCGCATGATCGTATTATTAGACTTGCCTACCTTGCTTTCTACAATTAGTACAGATCGGACCCTTCCTACTCTATCTGATACCCTGCGTTAACAAGTCCCACCAGACCACATTTTGATAGATTCGTAATGAGGTCTTTTCGCATTCTTCATCAAAAAAGCATCCCACTTCATCCATTTGATTGGAATAACGTGGGATGCTTTTTATTTATTGATCAATGAAACCACTGCTTATTTCACTAGTGTTGAAAATTGCGCCTCATGCAGTCTGCTATAGACTCCTTTTGCAGCGATAAGCTCCTGATGATTTCCTTGCTCCGTAATCCCGTCTTTTGTTACAACCACTATGCGATCAGCATTTTTAATCGTAGCTAAACGGTGAGCGATTACAAGTGTAGTTCTTCCCTCAGATAGCTTTTCAAGCGATTGCTGGATAGCCAATTCCGTCTCTGTATCCAACGCAGACGTTGCCTCGTCCAAAATGAGGATGGTCGGGTTCTTTAAGAACATACGAGCAATTGCAAGACGCTGTTTTTGCCCACCTGACAGCTTAACACCTCTCTCACCAACAATTGTTTCCAATCCATCCTTTTGAGAGTGAATAAATTCTTCCAGTTTAGCGTGTCGGGCTGCATCCCATACTTCTTGATCGCTGGCATTCAATTTTCCGTACATGATATTCTCACGAAGTGTGCCTGCGAACAAGAAAACATCCTGCTGGACAATCCCAATTTGTTTACGTAAGGATTCTAATTTCATATCCCGAATATCCATTCCATCAATTGTAATACTACCCGCATTCACATCATAAAAACGTGGCAATAGGCTACACAATGTTGTTTTCCCAGCACCAGATGGACCGACAAATGCTACTGTTTCACCTGCACAAATCGTTAAATTAATTTTGTTTAGTATGTTATCCTTGTTTTGATAGCCAAAAGTAACATCATGGTATTCAATGTTTCCTTTTAGATGATCAACAGCAATTGCATTTGGTGAATCAGCCACGTCTGGTTCCGTATCTAAAAGTTCTACATAGCGTCTGAATCCGGCAATCCCCTTTGGATAAAGTTCAATAACTGCATTGATTTTTTCAATAGGCTTAAACAAGATGTTCGTTAGCAATACAAAACCGACAAACTCACCCGCTGTCAGTTGGCCTTTAATCACGAACCAAGTTCCACAGATCAATACAAACAATGTCACAAGACGCATGAGTAGGTAACTGATGGACATGTTCATAGCCATAATTTTGTAGGAAAGTAATTTGGTCAAACGAAAACGTCCGTTATTTACTGCAAATTGTGATTTCTCATACTCTTCATTACCAAATGCTTGTACCACACGAATACCACCAATGTTATTCTCCACTCTAGCGTTAAAGTCAGCGATATCGGTAAACATTGTTCGAAAGGCAACCGTCATTTTTTTGTTAAAGAAAACGGTTAGCCAAATAAGAAAAGGAATAACTAAAAACGTAAGCAATGCTAACTGCCAATTAATATATAGCATTACACCTAATGCGCCGCATAGTGTCATTACGGCAATAAACAAATCCTCTGGCCCATGGTGAGCAATCTCGCCAATTTCCATTAGATCATTGGACATGCGCGACATTAAATGTCCTGTCTTATTATTGTCAAAGAAGCGGAACGACAGCTTCTGGATATGATCAAATAGTTTTTTACGCATATCCGTTTCAATATTAATACCAAGCATGTGCCCCCAATAGGTAACAACATAATTTAGAGCTGTGTTCAGAACATAAATGCTCAACAAAGCAATACAAGCCCCAACAATTAACGACCAATCCTGTCCCGGCAGCAGTTTATCGACAAACTGATTTACTGCTAACGGAAAAACTAGTTCTAACAGGCCCGCAATAATAGCGCATGTAAAATCTAAAATGAATAAACCTTTATAAGGGCGGTAATAGGAAAAAAACCGACGTAACACGAATGTATCACTCTTTTCTCTCTTTTCTCTCTTCTCTACTAGCAAAAACATTACTGCTAAGTATAAACGATCCACAACTGAAAGTGAATATCTTTCTCATTTATAAGTGTGCTAGTTCATCCACCCTACAAGAACCAGCAGCTGTACTTATTCGTCCTGATGGTTTTATTGCTTGGAATACTTATGATAAACTTTTAACCAGATAGTAATGGCAGCATTCCAGTGATCAGGATTCGTTCCCATCTAGAAATGCTGCCTTAGCTTCATTCGTTTATGATTCCTTCAAAACTCTTATATTTTATCCCATTTACTCTGAGCTCTTTTAGCTTTCCTTGTTTCCACACCAATTGGCTTTCCTTTTCTTTTCAACGTTTTTTTCGATCCTCATAACGCTTTTGCGCTTGTTCATACTGTCGTTGCTCTTCTTCTGTTTCAGGAATGATCGGTGGAACCAGAGTAGGTTTTCTTTTTTCATCCAGAGCTATGCAAGCAATCTTATCCACATACGCCATCACTTTTCCACCAAAAATCGTGTTGTGATGGTTTGTATCGGGAGGAAACACAAGATCAGTCATGTATGTTTTGGAATCTCGTACTCTTTTCGCTAGTAGTTCCACTTCTTTCCTCCTGAACTAATTTATTCATCGATCCTTTTATCCACTTAAGGAGTAGCCGTTACATTATTTCGGACCATTCGAGTTGCTGTTACCATATTTTCCAAGGAAGCAATCGTTTCTTTATGACCTCTCGTCTTTAAACCGCAATCGGGATTAATCCAAAACTGTCTAGATTCAAGCACTAGTAGAGCATTCTCAATCATTTTCACCATCTCTTGCACAGCTGGTACACGGGGACTATGAATATCATACACACCAAGACCAATTCCTTTATTATAGGAGTGATGATGGAATGAATGAATTAGTTCACCATGGCTTCGCGATGTTTCTATCGAGATAACATCAGCATCTAAATCACTGATGGAGTCAATAAAATCGTGAAACTCGCAGTAGCACATATGCGTATGGATTTGGGTAGTGTCTTTAACAGAAGCAGTGGTTAAGCGGAATGCTTTTACGGCCCATCCCAGATACGCTTCCCATTCTGTTTTCTTTAACGGCAAGCCTTCTCTCAATGCTGGTTCGTCTACCTGAATCATAGTGATGCCATTGGCTTCTAACGCTTCCACTTCTTTTTGCAAGGCAAGTGCAATTTGATATGTGACTTGTTGTCTGGTAATGTCATCACGCACAAACGACCAATTTAAAATAGTGACTGGTCCTGTGATCATCCCTTTGACTGGCCTAGTGGTAAGCGACTGTGCATAAACGCTCTCCTTGACCGTCATCGCTTCAATAAACTCTACATCTCCATAGATAACTGGCGGTTTTACGCAACGAGAACCGTATGATTGCACCCATCCATTCTTAGTAAAAGCAAATCCACCTAGTTTTTCACCAAAAAATTCGACCATATCTGTTCGCTCAAACTCCCCATGAACCAATACATCAAGCCCAACTTTTTCTTGTATCTCAATCCATTCACGGATTTCTGCTTGTATAAATTGGTCATATTGTTCATTAGACCATTCGCCTTTGCGCCATCTGTTTCTGGCCTGACGAACCTCCGTTGTTTGTGGAAAACTACCAATCGTTGTGGTCGGTAAGATAGGCAGATGCCAGACGTTTTGCTGTTTTTGGCGGCGTTGTTCATAATTTGATATACGTCCTATCTGATCTGATTTCAAGCTCGCCACAGCTTCATGTACATGAGGACGATTTCTAGCTCCAGAGGTAGCTACTCGCTCTATGATCGTTTGATTTTCAGCAAGTACTTCTTTGATGCTTTCCGCTCCATTTTGCAACCAATCTGTAACATGCTTGATTTCTATTAGTTTTTCATCCGCAAACGCCAAGGAATCCTTTACCAGCGTGTCAAGCTGTGTCTCTTGTTTTACACTTATTGGAACATGAAGCAAACTACTAGATGGCTGAATCCAGACATGGGATGCATCGACATGGCCTGTAATTTTTGAGAGAAGATTTGTCTTATGAGCTAGATCTGCTCGCCAAATATTTCTACCGTCAATGAGACCAGCCCCAAGTACTTTGTCTTGTGGGAAGCCGATCGTAGAGATGTGTTCAAGATTACGTCCTGCATCATGAACAAAATCTAATCCAATCCCTCCAACAGGTAGCTTGATCACTTCTTTGTATAACGTAACAGAACCAAAATAGGTTTGTAGCATAATTTGTAGTTGTGGAACAGCCTCATGGAGTTGTTCGTAGATGTAAGAAACTGTTTTCATATCGTCTTCGGACAGAGATGTTACGAGAATAGGCTCATCCATCTGAACCCATTCCACACCTTCTTGTGCTAATTCAGTCAGCACCTGTACATAAAGCGGGATGAGCTGCAAGATAATAGCTGGTATTTGCAAAGGATCAAAGCCTTTTGAGAGCTTAATAAAAGTGTAGGGTCCCACCATAACAGGCTTGCCCTTAATTCCTAGCTTCTCCTTCGCTTCACGATACGCAAGAAGCGGCTTATTTTCAGTAAGAATTGGTTTGATATCCTGAAATTCCGGAACAATGTAGTGATAATTGGTATTAAACCATTTAGTCATTTCGCAAGCAACAGCATTTTGATTGCCACGGGCCATTGCAAAATAGGTGGACAAGGGTACAACCCCACCAGCATAATCATAGCGTTTAGGAACATAGCCGAACATCACAGCCATATCCAACATGTGATCATACATGGTAAAATCATTAACTGGTATCAGGTCAATACCCATCTCTCTTTGTTTTTGTAAATGATGAAGCCTACCTTTTTTCATTTGAGCAAGAAACTCTTCCTCTTCAATTATACCAGCCCAAAAAGCCTCTAGTCCCTTTTTCCATTCACGATTCTCACCAATGCGTGGATATCCTAAATTGCTACTTCTTCCTTTGCTCATGCTTTCTCGCCCTCCTAGACAGGTTATTTTTCGTTTTGGAACCAACTCAAACAAAAAAAAGCATCTCTTCCGATCAACAGATGGTTAGAGATACTTGAACAAGCAGTGAATATGCGTATACAACTGCCGCAGCTTATCCTAACACCTCCCTATCTCCCGTAGGTCACACAGTGTTGTCGAAACAGGCAGGTCTCCTGACTCAAGAATCATCATTAGCACATACCTTCCCAATCTTATTTGATCAGTGGTACTTTGTAGCACTAACTCCTCTTTTACAGTGGCGGGACCGTGACGGATTTGCACCGTGCTTCCCTTTTCATCCCTGGCACTCAACATCCAAGGAACCTATTTCCACATATTCAGTTACATCCATATTTACGCCAAACATCGACAAGCATACCCTTTAGCTAGGTATGCTTGCTATCATAATATAACTTCACATAAAATTCCATATGTTTATGCAATTCCGTTATTTCATTCCATGCGACTAGTATTTATACTGCTACCACAATCATATGTGAATAATTTTTACATCCCCTCACTTCAGCTTGCCAAATTTTTGGAGCAATTCCCGAGCAAATTCCCCCTTTTTTTCCTATGTTTTCTGTTCTACTTAACTTGTCCAGTTGATAAGCATATAAGGACATTCACAGGAAGGAGGCAATCATATGAGTACAAATCGTAAGGCCTTTTTTCCTTTCATCGGTCCATGTGATCCTTGTCCACCACTAAGAATCGTAACCTTTGAAACACCGCCGCAACTCTATTTGGGATTCCAACCTCCGAATTTGCCCCAGTTTGAGCCTCACAAAGCGCTTTGTCTGGGAACTCTTTGGCCTGCTCTGTATGCGCCGTATGAAAATCCATACAAAGGAGGCAAATGAAAGTGAGCGATCATTGTACCTTTACCGAGGAAGGACAGCAACAATATTATGACATGCTGCATCATATTCAGGTGCTTGACTTTGTATTAGTCGAATTAAACTTATATCTGAACACCCATCCTGATGACATGGCAGCCATTAAGCAATTCAATGATACTGCCCAGCAAAGTATGACTATGAAACGCCAATTCGAATCTTTATTCGGACCTCTGATGAATTTCGGCAATAGCTATTCGCAATATCCTTGGTCATGGAAAGACGTTCCCTGGCCTTGGCAGGTGTAAGAAAAGGGGGGATTTTGAGTGTGGATTTATGAGAAAAAGCTACAGTATCCTGTTCGTGTGAGCAAATGCGATCCTAAAATGGCAAAGTATTTGATGGAACAGTATGGTGGGGCTGATGGGGAATTAGCAGCGGCCTTACGTTATATGAATCAACGCTATACCGTTCCTGACAAGGTTATTGGGCTATTAAACGATATTTCCACGGAAGAATTTGCCCACCTCGAAATGATTGCAACAATGGTATATAAACTAACCAAGGATGCTACTCCCGATCAGTTGGAAGAAGCAGGTCTTGGTGCTCATTACGTAGGTCACGATAAAGCTTTGTTTTTTCATGATGCTGCTGGTGTTCCTTTTACGGCAACTTATTTTCAAGCGAAAGGCGATCCGATTGCTGACTTGTATGAGGATATTGCTGCAGAAGAAAAAGCAAGAGCCACTTATCAATGGTTGATTAATATGACCGATGATGTCGATTTAATCGATAGCCTTTCTTTCCTGCGCGAACGTGAAATCGTACATTCCCAACGGTTCCGTGAAGCAGTGGAAATTCTAAAAGCAGATCGTGAACAACAAAAGATTTTTTAAATAACTCAGAAGCTATATACTGAATGTCCTACAAATGAATAAGAATGCCACTTGACCAAATTTCTAGTAAGAGATTTGGTCAAACGTATTTTTCTACGCTATCTCCTCTATTTCATGTGGCCAACAGTATGAAAATAAAAGGTTATACTGCTAAATTGTAGAAATAATCTTAATTCATACTTTACAGATCGGAATTACAGGAATATAATGAGGCTACATTTTCCAAAATATAAGGAGGATCATTATGAGTAGAGCTTTTATACATTCATTCTTCACATTTTTGTTAGGAGCTTCCTTATTAGTCGGTTGCAGTAGCGAGGGTGCAGCCCCTTCCATCTCTACTGCTACGCCTGGTGAACAGGCAGGTGTCCAAGATCAGACACTGCGCGTACAAAACGCAGGTGACACGGTTATTCTAGCTACAGACAAATCAAAATCGCCTGACTCAGCTAAAAACCGAAAAGATACTGTTGTAGTAGCTTTAACGGAACCTGGCGGGGTTTTTAATCCATATTTTTATCACAATGGATACGATGGAAACGTTACCTCCATGATGTTTTCCCCGCTCGTTGATATTGATAAGAATGGCAAACCAACTCCTAAATTAGCAGAAAAGTGGGACATTTCTACCGACCAGCTTACATATACCTTCCACTTACGTAAAGATTTGAAATTTAGCAATGGGGAGCCTTTGACTGCTGACGATGTCGCCTTCACTTTAACCGTTTTGCATGATAAAACGTACGATGGGGAAACAGAAATTGCCGAAGCGCACATTAAAGGCGGAAAAGCTTATAAAGATGGAACAGCAAAAACCATTGAAGGGATCAAAGTAATCGATCCACAGACAATCGAAATTACTACCGAGAAAGTTAACGCTCGATCTCTCCTCTTACTTGGCGGTCAAGTATTGTCAAAAGCTTATTATGGGAGAGGTTATGAGCCAGGAAAACTTGATTACCTACGTACGTTGCATACGAAACCGGTAGGAGCTGGTCCATACAAATTCGAAAAATTTATCCCAGGTCAAGAAGTTAGATTTGTTGCCAATGAGTATTACTACGCGGGTAAACCAGCTATTGCTCATTTTATATATAAAACAACCGATGGAGATACTACTCAGTTTTTCCAAACGGGCGAAACGGACTATAGCTCCTTCCCTGCAAATGCAGATAATCTGGAACTTCTAAAAAGTCTTGGTTTTGCGAACATCAATATTTATACATCGACTGCCTATAGCTATCTATCGTTTAACCATAGCAAACCTTATTTAAAAGACAAACGTGTTAGACAGGCGTTGATCTATGGTCTTGATCGTCAACAAATCGTGGATGCTGCGTATCAGGGTTATGCGCAAATAGCTAATGTACCGGTATCCCCTGTTTCCTGGGCGTATACGGAAGACGTAAACCCTTATGCATATGATGCGGAAAAGGCTAAACAATTGCTGGACGAGGCTGGCTGGAAAACAGGCGCAGATGGCATCCGTGAAAAAGACGGTAAAAAACTGGTGCTCCACTACTTGACCACCAAAAGCAAAGTGAGTGACGTTCTTATTCCCATTGCCAAGGAAAATTACAAATTAATCGGTATTCAACTAGAAGCAGAATTAATGGATTATCCTGCTCTCGTAGCAAGAACAGACAAAGGTGATCATGATCTAGCCTCCTACTCTACCACGATGTTAGGCGATCCGTCTGATGGTGTTGCTCAATTCTCTTCTACGGGAGGCGGTAGTTTTACGAATACACATGGTTATTCAAGTCCAAAAGTAGATGAACTACTTGCCAAAAGCGTAGGCACTCTTGATATTGAAAAACGCAAAGAAGCTTATAAGGAACTTTATCGGGCATTAAGCGATGATCCTCCGTTTATTTTCCTGAGCTATCGCAAGATTTTATCAGGACATAACGCACGTATCGAAGGATTTGATCCCAATGGATACACTGGTATTAGCTCAAGCCTGCCTAATCTGAAAATTGTGGAATAAAACAACCGTTGAACATGCTCAGTTCCTATTTGCTAGACAGGGACTGAGCATCTTCCTTACCCATCAAAATTGGCTGTTCCATTCCATATAGCTAGGAGGCTGCCCTATCAATGAAAACCTACATGTTAAGAAGACTGATGATTATGATCCCAACCTTGCTTGGCTCTTCTCTGTTAATCTTCTTTCTGTTTGCGCTGACCCCGGGTGATTACGTAGATACGAATCCCAAGCTAAGTCCAGAAAGAAAAATGGAACTAAAGGCTCTATACGGTTTGGATAAACCGATTACGGAACGATACATTGTATGGGCTGGCAATGTATTAAAAGGGGATCTGGGGTATTCCCTTCAATATCAGCAGCCTGTTACAACCATCTTAGGTCAGCATATTTGGAGTTCATTCTTAATTGCGATCACCTCCACTACGTTGACTTGGATTATTGCAATCTCAATTGGCGTTTTTTCCGCTACTAGACAATATTCCTGGTTTGACTCACTTGTAACCATTGGCGTTTTTGCTGCAATGGCCTTACCTGCTTTTTTCGTAGGGTTGCTTGCCATTAAATTTTTTGCCGTTGATCTCAAATTGTTGCCCCCAGGCGGAATGCTTACGACCGGCAGCAATACAACTGGTATGGCCTATGTAATCGAGGTTGCCAAACACATGATTTTGCCTGTTACAGTATTAACCATGTTGAGTGTTGGCTCTTTAACCCGCTATTTCCGCACCAACATTTTAGAAGTGATTCGCCAAGACTTTATCCGAACCGCTCGTGCAAAAGGTTTGAAGGAAAAGGTGATTACCTACAAGCATGCTCTCCGTAACGCATTGTTACCTGCTATTACCTTGCTTGGCTTTGAACTGCCTGCTCTTTTTGGAGGAGCTATTATAACGGAGAAAATTTTTAACTGGCCCGGCGTAGGTCAGGTATATATGCAAGCGTTGTCACTTAGAGATTACCCACTTCTGATGGGATTTACCATGTTTATCGCTTTACTCACCATCGTGAGTAATTTATTGGCAGATTTGTTATACGGCGTAGTTGACCCCCGTGTGAGACTGAAGTAGGAGGAGCAAATATGAATACTGTTGTTAAAGAAAATCTAGAGACTGGCAACAAGACTCCCTCTTATTCCAGATCCTCGTTATGGAGACAATCCTTCAAAAAACTACAAAAGAACAAAGTCTCCATTGTAGGGCTTTGTTTTCTTGTACTCATCTTTCTTTTTTGTTTTATTGGACCATTGCTTTCTCCTTATTCATTAGGAAAAATAAACGCGGCAATGATCAACAAACCACCAAGCATGTCCCATTGGCTAGGAACGGATAATCTTGGTCGAGATATCTTAACTCGTCTTATGCAGGCTGGTCGAATCTCTCTTACTGTCGGGCTTGCTTCCATGGTACTCTCCGTGTTTCTTGGGACATTGCTCGGCGTTATTGCTGGATATTTTCGTGGATGGGTAGATTCCATCATCATGCGTGTATCCGATATATTGATGACGATCCCAGAATTACCCATGTTATTTATCTTGGCAGCCGTGTTATCAGAATGGAAGGTTCCTTCTAATTACCGTTTATACATTGTCATGATTATGTTAAGCATTGTTGGTTGGGCTGGTTTGGCACGTCTAGTTCGTAGTCAGATTTTGAGTCTGCGCGAACAGGAGTATATTCAAGCGGCTAAAATATTAGGTCTTCGTAATAGTCGAATCTTATTTCGCCATCTGCTTCCCAATATTCTTCCTTTGTTGATTGTTGTAGCTACGTTGCGCGTTGGTGGCGCAATTTTGAGTGAATCAACACTTAGCTATTTTGGACTTGGTGTCGTACCTCCCACTGCAACTTGGGGCAATATGATTGATTCGGCCAATACATTAATTGATTTTCAAAAAAGACCGTGGCTCTGGATTCCGCCTGGCTTAGCCATTTTTGTAACCGTCATCTCCATTAATTTACTAGGAGATGGATTGCGGGATGCGCTAGACCCGAAAATGAAAAAGTAGGTGGACGACATATGGATGGTACAGATAAACAGTTTTTTAACTCGGAGCGAATTGAACATCGTGAAGAACAGACCCTTATAGATGGGTCAAGAATTTTGAGTGTAGACTCTGGTGAGGAAAAAGAGACAGTCTTAGATGTTAGACACCTTTCTACTTATTTCCATACAGATGAAGGGATCGTCAAAGCCGTACATGATGTTAGTTTTCAGATGAAAGCGGGGCAAACCGTTTGTATTGTTGGCGAGTCTGGATGTGGCAAAAGCGTTACAGCCATGTCCTTGATGGGTCTTATCTCAGGACCTATGGGTAAAATCGTAGATGGAGAGGTCTGGTTCGATCATAGAGATTTGCTGAAGATATCTGCTGGTGACATGCAACAATTACGTGGAAATGATTTGGCAATGATTTTTCAGGAACCCATGACTTCTTTGAACCCCGTATTACCAATTGGTGAACAAATCATGGAGCCGTTAATCGAACATCTTCCAGTGACCAAAAAAGAGGCTTTCGAAAAGGCAATTGAATTAATCAACTTAGTAGGAATTGCACGTCCAGAAGAGATCGCTCGTTCTTATCCGCATCAACTAAGCGGTGGTATGCTACAACGCATCATGATTGCCATTGCTTTGGGCTGTAATCCACGTCTGTTAATTGCGGACGAACCTACTACAGCACTAGATGTTACCATCCAGGCGCAAATATTAGATTTATTACGCAAAATCAAGCAACAATCTAACACAGCTATCCTCTTGATCACTCATGATCTAGGAGTTGTTGCTGAAATGGCCGATTACGTTATTGTCATGTACGCGGGCAAAGTGATTGAAGAGGGTCCTGTTATTGATTTATTTCTCCACCCTAAGCATCCCTATACTCAGGGATTATTACGTTCCAAACCAGTGATGAATCAACGAACCGATCGACTTTATTCCATCCCAGGTCAAGTTCCCAATCCGATTGGACTAGGCGATTCCTGTTACTTTGCAGAACGTTGTGAGCATTGCAGACCACAATGTCGGGAGAAACAGCCTCAACTAGCTCCTGTATCCATTGGTCAAAAGGTAGCCTGCTGGTTGTATGAGGAGGAACAAACATGAATGAGTTATTACTAGATGTGCAACATTTAAAAAAATATTATCCTTTAGCAGACGGCCCCTTTCAATCTAGTAAAGGTCAAGTGAAAGCAGTTGATGATCTCTCCTTTTCTATTAAAAAGGGAGAAACGTTCGGACTGGTTGGAGAATCAGGGAGTGGTAAAAGTACAGCAGGACGAACTATCTTGCGAATGATTGAAAAGACGTCAGGAGATGTGCTCTATAAAGGTATTGATCTATCTTCGCTCTCGCCTAAAGAGCTGAGGAAAATGCGCCCTAACATGCAGTTTATTTTTCAGGACCCCTATAGTTCACTCAATCCACGTATACGGATTGGTGATGCAATTGGAGAAGCTTTGCTAGATCATGGGTTGGTATCCAAGCGAAACCTGCGTGAATATGTGCAACAAATAATGTCCTTGTGCGGTCTTGCCCCCTATCAATATGATCGATTTCCCCATGAATTTTCTGGTGGTCAGCGCCAACGAATCGGCATTGCCCGTGCCATTATTTTACAGCCTGATTTTATCGTAGCGGATGAGCCTGTATCGGCACTGGACGTTTCTATCCAGGCTCAAATTATCAATCTATTCCGTGATTTGCAGGAGAAGCGCTCCCTCACCTATTTATTTATCTCTCATGATCTAAGTGTAGTAGAGCATCTTTGTACTACGATTGGTGTTATGTACTTAGGCTCTTTTATGGAAGTGGCACCACGAGAAGAATTATTTGCCCATCCCCAACATCCATATACAAGGGCACTTTTGTCGGCTGTTCCTGTTCCCAACCCTACAGTTAGACGAGAGCGAATCGTTTTGCAAGGTGAAATCCCCAGTCCGGCAAATCCCCCCTCTGGGTGTAAATTTCATACAAGATGTCCATATGCAATCCCTCTGTGCTCCGACCAGGCTCCAATGTATCGGGAAGTCGGTCCCCATCATTATGTGGCGTGTCACTTGGTTTAAGGCCTGTTAGTCAACAAATGGTGCTGTCCGAGAATATAATAACGAAAGGTGTCCGGATTCAAGATATGTGGAATCCGGACACCTATTACCGATGCCACCGTCAAGCGTATCGGCACCTGTGCCCCCAAACAGGCTGTCGTCGCCTTGGGTCATTGCCTGCTTGCCCGCTCAGGACATCGTCGCCTTCAACACCCTGAATGATTTCCTCACTGACCGGTGCGGTACTGTTCCCAGACAGGAGATGAGATCACCAGTCTTAGGACGCCTTACAACAAAAACGACTCTCATTAGCGAGAGTCCTTTTTGTTGTTTACGTACGGTATGTCTGTTCTTGCACTTTCTCAGGCAATTAGGATTCTGTGCCGTTCTCTCGTTGCTCTTGTAGTTCTTCCATCTTGGATCGGACAGCTTGGGCAAAACGCTCTGGTTCGTCGACTTTGAACATGATGCGTCTAAATTCCTTTTTCATACCGAACACACCATAGTGAATAGCCGGTTCTTTGACTTTGATCTCGAATGATGGGGAGTCCATCATCAGTGTAGTATTGATCACATCTGGGTCTCCTTTTTCAAACGGGTTGAGTGCAACATTGCTCATGTTTGGGGATTGAAGTGCTTCGATGTTGGCGATGTCGATCACGGCAACACTTTGGTAACCAGCATAGAGTGTGACTTTGTCGTCAGTGACGGTGCAGAGTAGGTACTTGACAGAGTTGTAGAAAGCGATGATGTATAAAGCTGCGTAGATGCTGAACGCGGTTGCAATCCAGGCTGCGATTTCGCTCCACATCGAAAGCAGCCAGTGTAACAGCACAGTCTCAGCTGCAAGCAACAGACCGAAAACCATCATCATCGTTTTGATAATCGTTGTCTTATGGTAGCTAAATGAGATGTCTTCCCGAATTTCCGGCTTTTTGAACAGAACACCGAAAGAATAGTAGAACAGCTTAATCTCAGAGAGGAAAACTTCTTTGAGCGGGGTGTTGCCGAACAATTTGGTCAGCGCCACTTCCATCGCGTCATAGAAACTTAGTTCACGATTCGCTTGTTTTTTGCTTTCGCGGTAAAGACGGAAAATTTGAAAGAAGATAAAACAAATAAAAAAGACTTCAACCAGTGGTGCAAAGTAGAAAATGACGTAATCCAGGTAACGCTGATGGGCATCTGGTATCAGGTACTTCGAGACAAAAATCTCGACGAAGAAGGCAAAAAACAGCGAAATTTTGTTCGGAATGACCAGTAGATTGACTAGGAATGGGATGGCGAACATCAGAGCTAGTGTGATGAGCAGATCGATCATGTCACTTTTGGCTGGATATACGTGCATGTAATAATAGCTGCCCCCATAGATCATTCCAGCCAAAAACAGGAAGACTATCAGCGACGCAGAGCGGTTCTTTTCTGTGGTTGTCATAGGATCACCTCATCGTAGCTTTTACGTGGGGAACAAAAAGGAAAAGGGTGGTACCGTCAAGGCGATACCACTTTCCTCCCTCTCCCCTGTTTGGGTCTAAATCATTAGCTTATTCACGGATAATAACTTGATATTGGACATTTTCAGGCCCAAACACATCAATGATGCTTTGTCTAACCTGCTCCTCAGAAAAGTCTTTGCAAGAGAAGACATCGAGGTAACCCTCGCGGTGCAGGTCGTTGGTGTGGAGGGTAATGCTACTGGTGTAGATCAGTTGTATTGCAGAAAGACCGATTTCTTCACCGTCACCGAAGCGGTAGCAGTGACAATCACCGAAGGCGACCATGTCGATGTCTTTAACGAGTTTGGTAATGAATTCTTTGACCACATCGATGCTAAGGATGTTCTCGTTGCATTTTTCCATGTGAACCAAAACATGTTTTCCATAGCAAGCTTTACCTTCGTGCATAATACGTTTGTACATAATCTAACATCTCCCTGTATTTTCCATTTTTAACAAAAGAATTAATGATGGCTATAGTGAAATTAAAAGGTTATTAATTTCTGGATCTAACTACTCGACCTGTGATGGACTTGCGACAATTGGCTGCACCACATCCGCATTCGAACTGGCGGAACAGGTCGTCTTCAGTGGTTTCATAGTCCATGGTGATGTAGTTACCCGGCTTGATTTCTTTGACAGCTATGAATACCTGAGTGTCCATGTCAACCACAGTGTTAGGATCGCAGGAGTGAAGTACTTTTCCCATGCAGTATGGATCTTCCACATAGAGACCCGAACGTTTTTGCAGAGTGTACAGAGTTTGATGGGAAAGTTGCGGTCCATCGAAACGGAAGACTACGTCGCCTGGTTGGATGACTGTCTTGGAGATCACACCGTCACCAAATTCTGCTCTATTGATAACCTCTACTCTATCTTTAGTTGGTTCAAACGGGTGGTACGGAACGGTCTCAGGATAGATGCGGTCCGTTGATGGAGGTGCGAGTTCCGGTGCCATCGCTATTGCGATTTCGGAGGTTGCCACTCTCCATTCATTTTTAACAGCCTGTTTGTCTTTAATGGTAATCCCCACCTCTTCAAATTTTGCTTGCACATTGTACAAGAGTTCATCAAGCAACGACAAGTAATCTTGCGCCATCTCTTCAATGGTCGACTGATTGAACAGTTCAACGCTGTAACCGAAGGAGAAATGGATGAAGTCGTGTTTTTCAATCGCTTCCAGATAGATGTCGTATTCGCAAATTTTGAATTCAAATGGATGCGGTACGACGTGAAGACCTTCGAATTCGATATCGCTCATCTCGTAGTTGAGCATGGAAAATACTGCGTCAAAGAGTGGAGTGCGGTTCTCGGATTTAGGAAGCGCTAGTTTTTCCGTTATCATTTCGAATGGATAGAGTTGATTCTCATAGCATTGAACGATATTCTCTTTGACGTCGGTGAGGAAGTCCTGGAAGTTCAGGGTGCCCCGTGGATTGGCGCGGAAGGCCAAGGTGTTGATAAATAGACCGATCATCTTACTGAATTCTTCACGCGGTCTTCCTGCTTGCCATGTACCCACTACGATATCTTCTTGTCCGGTGTACTTTTGCAGAAGCACATAGAATGCGGACAAAAGGGTGATGTAGATAGTGACGCTGTGTGCTTCAGAGAATTCGTGAAGCAGCTTGGTACGTTCGGCATCGACTTGGAAGAAGATTTTTTCTCCATCGAACTGCTTTTGTTCGGGACGTGGGAAGTCGGTTGGGAGATTGAGTTGCGGGATGTCGCCACTAAAATACTCCAACCAGAATTGCTCCTGTCTCTGCCCCTCTTCGCTGTGCAGCCATGCATCCATCCAGTGCGTATACTCCTTGTATTGTGCGGTCAGCTCAGGTAGTTCGTGGTCGCCATAAAGCTGCATCAATTCGTCCATGAAAACGCTAAGAGAAGTGCCGTCGGAAATAATGTGGTGCATGTCGACGAACAACGTGTGCCGCTCCTCGCCGGAGCGGATCAGAACGGCGCGGAGCAGAGGGGCTTGATGGAATTCGAACGGCTGAATTTGGGCCTGTACGAGTTCCGTCACTTGCTCCTCCTCTGCTTCGATCATAGTGATGTCAAAGCAAAGCTCGTCGTGAACGACGAGTACTACATCACCATCGACTATATCAAAGGAGCTACGCAGCGATTCATGGCGATTGATCATGGTCTGGAATGCCTTGTGTAACAATTCTACATTCAGCTTGCCTTCGAACGTGACGGCGAAAGGAATGTTGTAGCTGATCTCCCCTGCGGCACGCTCGTAAGTGTAACGCTGGTATGGAGAGGCTTTATAGTACGGGCGTTTTTCCAGTAGCTCGAGCGCGGTGTAGGTTCCTGCATCTTGGCCTTTGATGTAGTCGGTCACCTCCCAAAGGATTGGAGTCTGGAACAGAACCTTCAGCGGGACCTTCACTCCGGTTTCTTTGTGCATCAGGGAGATCAGAGATGCGGCTTTGAGCGAGTGACCTCCTAGTTCAAAGAAGTTGTCTTCTCGTCCGACGCGGCTTGCACCGAGTACTTCGGCCCAGATAACAGCCAGTTTCTCTTCCAGTTCACCCTGCGGTTCCACATAACGACTGGTAGTGAGTGCGGAAGCGTCTGGTTTTGGCAGGGCTTTGCGATCCACTTTGCCGTTGACGGTCATCGGGAACGTTTCGAGCGCAATAAAATAGGCTGGGATCATGAAGCTTGGCAACGCTTCGCCGATGTGTCTGCGCAACTCGCTGATGCTGAGTTCGCGGGTAGCTGTATAGTAAGCACAGAGAGCAGTGGTGCCAGCGTCGTCGCTAGCTATCACGAGGGCTTCGGTGATGGCATCGTGTTGTAGAAGGCGTGTCTCAACCTCCCCTAGCTCGATGCGGAAGCCTCGCACTTTTACCTGATGGTCGAGTCGGCCCAAATACTCCAGAGTGCCGTCATCGATCCAACGGGCCAGATCACCAGCACGATACATCGTCTGACCTGGTAAGAACTGATTGGGTACAAAACGCTCCGCTGTTAAATCTGGGCGATGGAGATAGCCACGTGCCACACCGTCGCCACCGACGTAAATCTCCCCTTTTACCCCTATTGGTACCGGTTGCTGGAATTCATCCAAAATGTAAACGGTGAGCGTCGGGATCGGCGTACCGATGTTGGACTGATTCTTGTTCATCTCGGATTGGGTAATTTCTTTGTAGGTGACGTGTACGGTGGTCTCTGTGATGCCATACATGTTAATGAGTTGGGTTGCCGGGTATTTCTCATGGAACTTGCGAAGCTGGATCGGTGCTAGAGCTTCACCGCCGAAAATCACGTAACGGATGGACAGGTCGCTCTCCTCTACTATCGCCTCTTCCTGAACTAGCGCGTAGAAAGCGGTTGGGGTCTGGTTAAGCACAGTCACCCGTTCCTGTTTGAGAAGCTGGATAAAATCTTTTGGCACACGAGCAATCTCTTTTGGTACTACAACAACACGGCCACCGTAGAAGAGAGCACCATACATCTCCCACACAGAGAAGTCAAAGCAGTAAGAGTGGAACATTGTCCAGACATCGTTTTCGTTAAAATCAAACATCATGCGGTCATTCTTCATCAGGCGGATGACATTGCGGTGTTCGATCATGACACCTTTTGGCTTGCCGGTGGAGCCAGAGGTGAAGATGATATACGCGAGGTCATCTGTTGTGGCGGTTGCCTGTGTCATCAGCTCGGCTGACTGTTTTTCCCACTCGTCTGGATGATCAAGGTTAATCGGTTGGACTTGCTCGGCAAAAACATCATAAATTCCAGCGTGATGCGATTCAGTGATGATCGTGTCCATACCTGTGTCCTCGACGATTGCTGCAATACGCTCTACTGGATATTCCGGATCGATTGGCACATAGGCTCCTCCAGCTTTCAAAATCGCCAGAATTGAAATAATCATGCGTTCAGATCGGTCCAAAAGCATTCCGATTAGCGGATTGCGCTGGTGCTGAGTCATCTGCATCAGACGGTTAGCGATTTGGTTGGCCTGCTCGTCCAGTTCCCGGTACGTGAGGTGTTTGTCGCCGTATGTGACAGCGATGCGGTCTGGTGTCAGACGCACCTGTTCCCCAATCAGACCATGGATCGTCGCTTCACGCGGATAGTCCGCATCAGTTTGGTTGAAGTCGTAGATAAGGTGTTGCTTCTCCGCTTCGTCTAACATGGTGAGTTGTCCCATCGACAGGTCTGGCTGTGCGATGGCTCCCATCAGCAATGCGATCAAATGGTGGGCCATACGTTCTATGGTGGCACGCTTGTACAGACTGGTGCGGTATTCCCACTCAAAGTAAAGTTTACCGTCACGCTCCAGCACCGATAATGTCAGGTCGAACTTAGCTGCGTTGTGCGTGTACTCGTATGATGTCATCGTGAGGCCCGGCATGGTACTGTCGGCAAACTCTATGTTCTGTACGGTCAGCATCGTATCAAATAGCGGATTTCGGTTACGGTCACGCTGAATGTCGAGTTTTTCGATCAGCTCTTCCAGCGGATATGTCTGGTGTTCATAAGCCTGTAGCACGTTAGTTTTCACTTCGCCCAAGAACTCGCGGAATGATTTAGACATCACAGGGTAGTTGCGCATAGCAATCGTGTTGACGAACATCCCCATCACGTTCTCTAGGTCAGCTTTTAAGCGTCCTGCTGTCGGTGTCCCGACGATGATATCGTCTTGACCGGTATAGCGGGCGAGGAACAGGTTATAGGCTGCCAGCATGGTCATATAGAGCGTTGCATTGGTCTCGCTTGAGAGAGTGAGCAACTGGGCTGTCTGTTGCTCGTCCAGCCCGAAGCGGATCACGTCACCTGCATAATCAGTGACGATCGGTCGGCTGTGGTCGGTCGGCATCTCCAGCACTGGAAGCTCACCGGCAAAGTTGTCAATCCAAAAACGTTCGTCCTCACCGCTGACTTGACTATGCTCCCGTTGCCATACGGCATAATCTTTGTACTGGATAGCGAGCGGCGGCAGTTCGTTCCCTTGATATAACTGATTAAGTTCGTGCAGGAACAGGTTAAGCGATGTCCCGTCGGAGATGATGTGATGCATATCGATCAAGAACACCTGCTGCTCGCTGGCCACGCGGAAGATGGTAGCGCGGATGAGCGGTGCTTTGCTCAGATCGAATGGTTGGATATAGTCAGTCAACGTGCGGCGCAGGGTTTCTTCATCGATTTCGACCAACGTCAGCGGGATACCCGCTTGATCGTGGATCAGTTGGATAACCTCTTCTCCCCTCATTTCAAAAGAGGTGCGGAATGCCTCATGACGCTGTACCAATGTATTAAGTGCGGATTGTAGCGCTGATAGGTCAAGCTCACCATCCAGTCGGACTATCAGCGGCATATTGTAGCTGATGCTAGCCCCTTCAAACTGGTTGATGAAATAAAGTCTTCGCTGGGCGGACGATGCCGGGTAATACTCGCGCTTCTCCACTGTTTGGATAGCTTGATAGGTCTTTTGATTGGCCTTGCTGATCGCGTGAGCCATCTCTTTGACCGTCTGATGGAGAAACACTTGCTGGAGGCTGAATTCTACTTCCAACTGTTTCTCAATACTTGCCGACAGCATCGTAGCGCGTAAGGAGTGACCGCCGCGGTCGAAGAAATTATCTTCGATGCCGATTCTTTCTACTCCAAGTACCTCGGACCAAATCTGGCAAAGTACTTTTTCGGTCGGGTTGGTCGGTGCCACGTACTGGTTGGCATACAGCTCCAATCTAGGTTCTGGTAGCGCACGGCGGTCGAGCTTGCCGTTCGGGGTGAATGGTATCACCTCAAGCACCATGAAGACTGATGGAATCATATACTCTGGCATACGGGCGGACAGGTGAGCCCGTAGTTCAGCGATACCAAGCTCAGAATGTGCAACGAAGTAGGCGCACAAGTAGGTTTGATCGTTTTGATCGCGTTTGACAAGGACAACAGCTTCTTTGACCTGTGGATGTTCTTTCATCTGCACGGCAATCTCGTCTGGCTCAATGCGGAAACCACGAATTTTTACAAGGTTGTCAGCGCGATCAAGGTAATCGATGTTACCGTCTGTAAGCCATTTGACCAAATCCCCTGTCTTGTACAAGCGTTCATCTGGGTTAAACGGATTTGGGATGAACTTCTCGTTAGTCAGGTCTTGACGGTTCAAATACCCTCGCACCAAGCCTTCTCCACCGATGTAGAGCTCGCCTGGAACACCGACTGGCACTAGATGTAGGTGCTTGTCTAACACATACAACTGGGTACGGCTGAGAGGTTGACCAATTGGTATTGAGCTGACATCCTCCTTGATCTCGGCGATGTGATAGTAGCTGGCAAAGACAGTGGTTTCTGTCGGTCCGTATATGTTGTAAAAACAGTTCGGACCGAGAAAATCAAGTGCTTTACGAGCTTGTTTGGGCGACATTTTTTCACCGCCGACAAACAATTTACGCACGTTGCCCAAGCACTCCAGGTTCACGTCGACTAAGGTATGAAACAGCGCAGTTGTCATGAATATCACACTGATCTGGTGAGTCGAGATCAGATAGGAAAGCGCATGGACATCGAGCATCTCGTGGCGCTTCATCATCACCAGTTTGGCCCCGTTCAAGAGCGCCCCATAGATATCGAAGGTGGAACCATCGAACACGTAGTTAGAAATTTGCAAAAGGCTGTCGGTGTGACTCAAATCGACATAGTTGGTATCCTTGACGACACGAATAATGTTGGCGTGCGTGGTGAGCGTCCCTTTTGGTTGACCTGTGGTTCCCGAGGTAAACATCACGTAGGCGAGATGTTGTGCGGTGAGGTCACCCGCTTTAGGATTGCTTACATCACTATGGTAAAGCAGCGTCGGGTCATCAAGATTGATCAACTCTTGGTCCAGATCATAGTTGCCGATCAGATGAGACTGGGACAACACCAGTCGGGCCTTAGTGTCACTAAGCATGAATCGGATGCGCTCGATTGGATACGCTGGGTCAATCGGCACATAGGCGCCTCCTGCTTTTAGTACGGCTAGCATGGCAACGATCATCACCGGTGCTCTGTCGATAATCAAACCTACTTTTTCCTCTGTTCCTACTCCTCTCGCTTGAAGAGCATGGGCAAGGCGGTTGGTTTGTTCGTTAAGCTGACGGTAGCTCCACTCCTGATCCTCGAATACCAGCGCAATCTTATCCGGATGCGCAGAGGCCTGCTTTTCAAACAATTGAGGAATGGTAGCTGTGATCGGTGCTTGCCCCCGTTCTGAATTAAACTCATCCAAAAGTTGGCGCTCCTCCTCTGCCGTAATCATTCGGATGTCGGCGATTGGCTTGTCCGCATGTTGCAGGGCATGGATGATCAGTTGGTTGAGGTGGTTAGCCATCCGCTCAATTGTTTCCCGCTTAAATAAGTGACTGCTGTATTCCCAGTTGAAGTAAATCTTGCCGTCTGCTTCGATGGCGAGCAACGTCAGATCGAACTTGGCCTTCTTCATCTCGTATGGAAGGGCGGTGATGGTCACGTCCGTGAGCTGAACAGATGCCAGTTCGAGGTTTTGCAGGGTAAACATCGTGTCAAACAGAGGGTTACGGCTCGTGTCACGGGCAAGTCCCAGCTTTTCGATCAGTTCTTCGAGCGGATAATCCTGATGTTCATAGGCTAACAGGACGTTTTCTCTTACCTCGGCAATAAACTGGCGGAAGGTCTTGGTCGCTTTTGGCTGGTTACGCAACGCCAGAGTGTTAACGAACATCCCCATCACCTGCTCAACATCGGCGTTCGGACGTCCGGCGATCGGTGTGCCGATACAGATGTCTTCTTGGTCAGTATATTTGGCAAGCAACATCTGATACAGCGCAAGCAAGGTCATAAAAAGGGTTACTTGTTCTTCATGGATGAACGAGTGTAGTTCAGCTGTCCACTCGGCAGGCAGTTCGGTCTGGAGAATCTCTCCATCAAACTGTTTGACCACAGAACGCGGGTAGTCGGTTTGAAACTCCAGCACCGGAACTTCATCAGCGAACTGATTCAGCCAGTAAGATTCCTTGGTGGCGAACGCTTGTGACTGACTGCGTTGTTGCTGCCAGATTGCGTAGTCTTTGTACTGAATGTGGAGTTCTGGCAACGCCGCGCCAGCGTAAAGCTTGCTGAATTCATCCATAAACAGGCTCATCGAGACACCGTCGGAAATGATATGGTGCATGTCAATCACAGCCACATAGGAATGGTCGCCCAGTTGGATCAGACGGGCACGCATCAGAGGGGCTTGCCCGAGATCAAATGGCTGGATTGCCTGCTTAATCAACTCGTCCTGCTCCTCTTTACTTGCTTGGATAAGCTCAAATGGTAGCCCTACAGTTGGCTGAATCCGTTGCACCACTTCCCCATCCACCACGGCAAAAGAGGTGCGTAGCGCTTCGTGACGTTGGATCAAGCTCTCAATCACACCCGTAAAGCGTGGAATGTTAAGAGGACCGTTGATTTCCAGCACAAGCGGCATGTTATACGCAATATCTACGCCAGAGAACTGGTTGACGACATACATACGTTTTTGCGTCGAAGAAGCTGGGTAATACTCGCTTGGCACGGCAGGTTGGATCGTTAATTCGTCTGAACTGTCCCCTCTCTTTTTCTCTTGCAGGGCTTGCTTCAGGCAGTCCGCAAGTTCTTGAAGCGTCGGTTTCTGGAAGAATGCTGTGAGTGGCACCTTCACCCCGAAATCCTTCTGGATGCGAGAGATTACAGTAGTCGCCCTAATCGAATGTCCGCCAAGCTCGAAGAAATGGTCGTTACGGCCGATGCGTTCAACCTTTAAAACGCTAATCCAAATGTCAGCCAGCGCCTGCTCCAGTTCGTTAATCGGTGCTTCAAAAGGGCGTTCTGTCAAAAGGGTGCTGTCTGGCTGCGGCAGGGCGCGTCGGTCTACTTTGCCATTGGCGGTGAGCGGCAGGCTATCCAATTGGATGAAGAACGTCGGAATCATGAACGTTGGCAACAGGTTATTCAGGTAATGACGAAGACCTGCAGTACTCATCTCTTCTGCCGCCACGTAGTAGGCACAAAGATTGGTGTCGAAGGCGGTCACCACAGCTTCTTTCACCGCAGGATACTGGAGTAGTCTGGTCTCGATCTCCCCCAGTTCGATGCGGTAGCCCCGTATTTTTACCTGCTGGTCGATCCGCCCAAGGAACTCGAGCTGTCCATCTTGGTTTATTCGCACGAGGTCGCCGGTACGATAGATGGTCTGCTCTGGAAGGAGCGGATGCGGTACGAATTTTTCTGCAGTCAAATCTGAGCGGTTGAGATAGCCACAAGCCAGTCCCGTTCCACCTATGCAGAGTTCGCCCGGTACTCCGATTGGTTGCAGTTGACCGTGTGAGTTGAGCACGAACACGTGAACGTTCTGGATAGGGCGACCGATCGGCAGGTTATTGGATGCCTTGGTTAGTGTAGTAGATGTCGCAACGACAGTATTTTCAGTCGGGCCGTAGTTGTTGACGAGTCGGTATGACCTTGGAGTAAAGGTCTTAAGCTTGTCGCCACCAGTCAAAAGTACGCGCAGTGAGCGGTTATCTAGCTCTTGGAATGACTCACACAATTGGGTCGGCAAGAAGCTTATGGTGATGCCATGTGTTTCGAAATAAAGATTAAGCTGTTCCACATCAAGGCGGATGTCATCAGGAATGATGTGCAGGGTAGCTCCTGTGACCAATGTTGGGAAAATTTCCCAAACTGAGGCATCAAAGCCGAAACCTGCATATTTGGTTGTATGATCGGCTTCCGTCAGCTCGAAGTCGGTTTGATGCCACAAACAAAGATTGACGAGTGAATGGTGCTCGATCATGACCCCTTTTGGCTGTCCAGTGGAGCCTGAGGTATAGATGACATAGGCCAGACTGTCTGGCTTGACAATCGCTTCGAGTGATTCAACGGTCTTTGTTTGATACAGTCTGTCATCTGTAAGGAACAGGGTCTCTCCTGTGTATGTCCACTCCCCTACTGTTGCTACGCTGTCCGTATTGCGGTGGATGAGCAAGAGTTTGGCTTTGCTGTCGGTTAGCATGTATTCGATACGTTCTGCTGGATACTCAGGGTCGATCGGCAAAAAGGCTGCTCCCGCTTTAATAATCGCGATCAATCCAATGATCATTTCCAGTGAGCGGTCACTGATGATGGCGACGATGTCTTCATGTCCCACACCTTTTGCACGCAAGGTCTGCGCGAGGCGGTTGGCTTTTTCATCCAATTCGCGATAAGTCAGTTGCTGATCACCGTATACCACAGCGATCTGCTCTGGCATAGCGCCTGCTTTTTGTTCGAACAGCTTCTGCACAGTGATGTCTTGGGGGATGCTCGTGAATGTGTTGTTAACTCCTGTGAGCAGGTGTTCTTTTTCAGCATCGGTCATCATGTCAATGTCGATCAGCTTGATATCCGGTTGCGCAATCACTTGATTGAGAATGCACAGATAATGTTGGGTCATCCGCTCTATCGTCTCATGACGGAACAGTTGGGTCCGGTACTCCCAGTCAAACACAATTTTGCCTTCGCGTTCAGCTGCTACCACGGTCATGTCGAATTTGGCTATATCATGAGTGAATTCATAGGAGCTCATTGCCAGATTAGCCATCGGGAAGGCGGAAACATCGATATTCTGTACGGAGAACATGACGTCAAAAAGCGGATTGCGGCTAACGTCACGCTGAACATCCAGCTTTTCGATCAGTGTCTCAAGTGGGTAATCCTGATTTTCGAACGCTTTGAGGCTGTTCGCTTGGACTTCGCTCAGGAATTGGCCGAACGTCGCGTCAGTCACAAGTTGGCTGCGCATCGCAAGCGTGTTGACGAACATCCCCATCACATGTTCTAGTTCAGCCAGTTGGCGTCCGGCAATCGGGGTACCAATGACAATATCATTTTGGTCGCTGTATTTGTGAAGTAGGACATTAAGTGCGGCCAGCAGGGTCATATACAAGGTACTACCCTGTTCGTTGCAGTAAGTCAGCAAACGCTCACTCTGGCTTTCGTTGAGTTCGAATTCGATGCGCGCACCCGCGAACTCTTGAACAGTCGGGCGCGGGAAGTCAGTCGCAAGCTCCAGCACAGGAATGTCACCGCTGAAGGTGTCGAGCCAATATTTCTCCTGCGCCTTTGCTGCACCTCTTTGCATGATCGCTTGTTGCCAGACGGCATAATCTTTGTATTGAATCGAGAGCGGTGCCAATTCCACGCGGGCGTAGAGTTGAGCCAACTCATGTAGGAAAATGTTCATGGAAACACCGTCAGAGATGATGTGATGCATGTCGAGTACGAGCAGATGGTCTTGTTCCCCGATTCGGAAAAGTCCGACTCGTGCCAGTGGTGCCTGACTTAAATCAAAAGGTTGAATGAACGTGTCGACCTCTTTTTTCAGTAATTCTTCGGTGGCTTCGATATAGGAAAACGGCAATTCGGCTTCCTTATGAATCTGCTGCATCAACTCTTCGTCTACGGTGACAAAAGAAGTTCGGAGCGATTCATGACGATGGGTCAGTGTGCGGACGGCTTCTTGCAGGCGTTCGACATCAAGTGGTCCGTTGAGCCGCATCATCATCGGCATATTATAGGTTAGTTCCGCGCCGTCGAATTGGACGGTCACATATAGACGTTTCTGTGCTGAGGTCGACGGATAAAAGTCACGAGCTTCTGCTGGAACGAGTGGCGGTAAGGTACCCTCATCAGCCTCTGTGATGTAAGTCGCCATCTGCTCGACGGTCGGATGGCTGAACACTTCTTTGAGTGGATACTGGATGCCAAAGTGCTTGTTGATTCGAGAAACCAGCATTGTCGCTTTGAGAGAATGGCCGCCCCGTTCGAAAAAGTTATCGGTGATGCTCACTTGAGTAATACCTAGCACTTCGGCCCATATTTCTGCCAGTTGTTTCTGTGTTTCGTTCTTAGGTGCCACGTATTCGCTTCCACTGGCGATGGTCTCCGGCATCGGGAGTGATTTGTGGTCAACTTTGCCATTGACGGTCAGTGGGAGAGAATCGAGTGCTATATAATAGGAAGGAATCATGTAATCCGGCAGCTCTGCTGACATATGCCCACGCAGTTCGGTGGTACTCACTTCATCAGCTTGCACGTAGTACGCGCAAAGTGTTGCGTCGTCAGAAATTACCTGCACGGTTATGACCGCTTCATTTATCGCAGGGTGCTTACGTAGTTGAGCCTCGATTTCGCCAGGCTCGACACGATGACCGCGTACTTTGATCTGATTATCGACGCGACCGTGGAAAGTCAGGGTTCCTTCTTCCGTCCAACTGACAAGGTCACCCGTGCGGTACATGCGTTCATCCGGTTCGAACGGGCTCGCTACAAACTTCTCGGCTGTCAGATCAGGACGGTTGTGGTAGCCACGAGCAAGACCTACACCACAAACGCACAGTTCGCCAGGTATTCCGACAGGCTGGAGCTGGTCATCAGCGGTCAACACATAGGCACGAGTGTTGGCGATTGGACCACCAATGGTAATTGGCTTGTCTATTTGCATGTCGCGGGCAAATGTAGAGACGATCGCGTTCTCTGTTGGGCCGTATTCGTTGATCAACTCAATACGAGGGTTGAGTGATTGACTCTGACGGATGATGTTCTCTGTCAGTTTGTCGGCACCCAAGCAGATCAAGCGTAACGACTCGGTCTCTTCGGCGGTCATGCCGTCGATGATCGCTCTGTACATGACGGGCACGGTAATAAAGCTGGTTACGTTCCAGCGCAGGATATGACGCTTGATCGCCGCTGGGTCTTTGGCATCGTCGGGCGGCAAGATGACCGCTTTGGCTCCGGCGATCAATGGTGAGTATAGGCTAATGACGAACCCGTCGAACGCGAAGGAAAAGAGCTGCAACACACTGTCTTCTGTACAGAATCCGTACTCGCGGCTACGCCAATAGATTGTATTGACCACATTGCGGTGTTCAATCATAACCCCTTTTGGCTTGCCGGTGGTGCCGGACGTGTAGATCATATATGCAAGGTCAGATGGGGTATTTACTGACTCAAGCGGACTGTTGTCTGTATCGCAGGCAGTGATATCAATCAGGCCGTAAGATGCCACTTTTTCCCCAAGGGTAGCGCTAATGATTTCGCGCAGATGCGGTTGGGTCAGAATCAATTGAATATGGCTATCAGTCAGGATATATTCGATGCGCTCTTTTGGATATTCCGGGTCGATTGGTACATACGCGCCCCCTGCTTTGAGTATCGCAAAAAGTCCAATTATCATTTCCATAGAGCGTTCAGCCATAATCCCGATCAGTTGGTTAGGTGCCACTCCCTGTCTGCGTAATACGCGGGCTAACTGGTTCGCTTGGTCGTCTAGTTGTTGGTAGGTCAGGCTCTCGTCGTTGTACGCAAGCGCGATGGCATCCGGTGTGCGGGCTACCTGCTCTTCAAACAATTGATGCAAGGTTTTCTCTGCCGGAAAGTCTATTGTTGTGTTGTTAAAAGTGATAAGCAGCTTCTGCTTTTCCTCGGCGGTGAGCAACTCATAGGTGTTGACGGCTTGATGAGGTGTTGCAATCACTTGCTCTGTCAGCTTTGTTAGGTGAGCACCTATGCGCTCGATAAACGATTGGTCATATTTGTTCGCATTGTAGCTCAGGCGTACGGTGAACGGGTTGCCCGGAATCACGACGAGATGGAAATCATAGTTGGTCATCTCATGGGCATCCACTCCGACTATGGAAAAACCCATATCTTTGTCCAATTCCGTCTGATAGAGCCCTTGGTTATCTACGTGGTTCTGGAAACCGATGATGTGATTGAACAGGTCGCTCCCGAGTCCGGTGCTTGACTGGATATCGGCGATGGAGACGTATTCATAGGATTTGGCTTCCAATGCGTTTTGCTTCACCGTTTTGAGCAGTTGGCTAAACGTCTGCCCACTTACGCTTTTGATCCGCACAGGTACGGTATTGATAAAGAGACCGACGATCTGTTCCACACCTTCGATCTCAGAGGGACGACCTGAGACGACGGAACCAAAGACGACATCTGGCGTGTTGTTGTAGCGTTGGAGCAAAAGGCCCCAGATCGCTTGAAACACATTGTTGGTCGTGGTCTGGTGCTCGCGGGCGATACGGTGGATGCCCTCGCTCAACGCTTCCTCCAGATTGACCGTTACTTCCCTATAGCTGAATTCATAAGAGCCTGTGTGCTGCGGGGCGATAACCGCAGGTTTTTCATATGCGGAGAGGTAGTTATCCCAATAGGTAATCGCCTCAGTCTGGTCTTGTTTTTGTAGCCAATTGATGTAACTGCTGTATGGGGCCGTCTTTTCTTTGACTAGTGGCTGATCCATAACAAGCATTTTGTAGAAGCGGAAAAAATCTTGCATCACGATGCCAAAGCACCAACCATCCATCAAGATATGGTGGTGGCTCCAAACTAGTTGATACTCCTTCTCTCTGGTCTGAATCACACTAATACGCATCAGGACATCTTTGGAAAGATCAAAGCCTCTTTCTCGATCAGCCTGGAGCAAAGCCGCGATATGAGCGTTTTGTTCGTCGGAGGAAAGGTTTACAATATCGTGAAAGGTAACGGTGGTCGTGCGTTCTCTTAACACGACTTGGCGTGGACGCTGTAACTTTTCGTGGAGGAACAGCGTGCGGAAAATATCGTATTTGCTGATTAAATGGTTCAGGCTTTTTTCCACATAGCCAACGTTGAGGTCACCTTGGATGACCAGCCTCATCTGCTCAAAGTAAGCATGTTGCGCTTCACCAAGTAAGGAGTGGAAAAGCATGCCCTCTTGCATAGGTGATAAAGGATACACCTTTTCGATTTGGTTATTTTTCATGTCCGTTACTCCCCATTTTTTCTCCTAGATATGTATGAGTGAAAATAGTAAGGAAGGGATGTGTGAGCCGTAAGTCCATTCGGATAATAACAGCTCACACTTCCTCTTGTGCCTTGGTGGCGGCACGGCATTAGATTAGAGATTGTTGATAAAGTCTGCGATGTCGTCCAGCTCTTCGAAGGTCAGATCCTCATCACCTACATCACTTGGGGTGAGATCGGCGCCTTCTTTTTGCAGGCAGTGATTGATAATCGAGCGTAGATGGTGCATATAACGCTCCACTAGCTTGGTAATTGTGCTGTCTTGGTAGCGCTCTTGGCTATAGAGGATTTGAACGTGCAACTGTCTCTCATTTACACTTCCAATAATATCCAATTCATAACTACGTTTGCTGTTCGGACTGAACAGCGGTCCTTTAGGCATGTCTGATGGCTGGAACAATCCCTCTCCTTTGCTCTGCTCGAACTGACCGAGGTAGTTGAAACTAATCTCGGGCTGCAGGGTGAGTGCGGAGCCTTCGCGCTGGGCTGAACCTGCGAGATGCTTTAGGATGCCGTAGCCTATTCCTTTTTGCGGAACGATGCGTAGGGATTCTTTTATCGCCTTGATCTGATAGGAGAGATCATGGTCAGGACGGATAGTCAGATTGACAGGATACAAGGAAGTGAACCAACCTACTGTTCGACTGATGTTGATTTCCTTGATGATACCTTCGCGTCCGTGACCTTCGAGATCGACTAGCACGTGGCTTTCCCTTGTCCACTCGTGAATCGTGCGGGCCAGCGCGGTGAGCAACAGGTCGTTGATCTCGGTATGATAGGCTTGATGAGCATGCTTGAGAAGGTTATCCGTCTCTTCGCTTGTCAAACTGGCGGCCTGGCTCTGAAGGTTGCGCCAGAAATTGGTTCCATCCGCATGATCTTGTGGCAACGGCTGATTACTGATTGCTTCGAGCTCTTTCCAATAGTGCCACTCTTTGGCTATCGTTTTGCTGTCGGCATATTCCGTAAGGGCGCGGGCCCAATCCTGATAGGAATGCGTCTTGTCCGGAAGCTGGATGTCTTCGCCACGCTGGGCTTGGTGGTAGGCAGTCTGTAAGTCTTCCAGTATAATTCGCCAGGATACGCCGTCTACCACCAAGTGATGGATGGTAAGCAAAAGGTGGTCGCCCCAAGCAGTCTGGAACAGGATTGCTTTGAACAGGGGACCGTGTGTCAGATCAAGGCTCTGTTGCATACGGGTGGCTTCCGTCTCGATTCGTGAGGTCAAAACCGTCGCGTTGTTCACACCACGCAAGTCGATGATGTCAAGGATGAATTCTTTTCCTTCCGCCTCTCCGATGCTACTGTTGGTCTGTATGACACGACCGTCTGCTTCCATGTTGTAGACCATCCGCAACGCGTCATGATGTCCCATTAATTCTGTCAGAACGGTGCGAAGAATCTCTGCTTCTAATCCTGTTTGTGCATGCAACATCACCGATTGATTCCAGTGGTGCTGATTGGTCATCTGTTGAGCGAAGAACCACTGCTGGATCGGTGTCAGTGGAACCTCTCCCACTACTTCCCCTTGGGTCGCGGTGGTGCTCATCTGTTTGACATAGAGGCTGAGCTCTTCGATGGTCGGATAAAGAAAAATCTGCTTGATATCCGCCTTCAACTGATGATTGCTCAAGCGGGCCACAATCTGAATCGCGTTAATTGAGTCTCCGCCAAGGTCAAAGAAGTTATCCTGAATACCAATGCGCTCCACGCCCAGCACATCGGCAAATATTATCGTCAACAGTTCTTGCTTATCGTTAGTTGGAGCCACATACTGTTTGCCGGTCTGAGTCTCGGTATCAGGCAATGGCAAGGCTTTTCGATCGACTTTGCCATTGGTTGTCAACGGCAGTTTCGGCAACGTGATGTAGAACGTTGGAATCATATAGTCCGGTAGGTGTACGGCAAGGTATTTGCGCAGTTCACGATAATCGGGTGCGTCTTCGGCGACGATGTAGGCACAGAGGACTTTTTTGGTATCTAACTCCTTTGGCTCGACGATAGCCGTTTGGATTGCCTCGAAAGCATTGAGCCTGCTTTCGATCTCCCCCAGTTCGATGCGGTAGCCTCGAATTTTGACTTGGTGGTCTCCACGGCCTAGGAATTCAAGATTTCCGTCTGGAAGCCAACGGGCAATGTCGCCTGTGCAGTACATGCGTTCCCCTTCAGCAAACGGATTGGCCACGAACGCCGCATCAGTCAGGTCAGCCCGATTGAGATAACCACGTGCCAGACCACCCCCGGAGATACACAACTCACCTGGCACACCGATTGGTTGCAGTTTTCCGTGACGGTTGATCACATGGATACGTACATTTTGGGCGGGTTTTCCAATTGGGATATTTGGCAGAGCCTCGGTCACTTCGTAGTATGTTGCCAAAACAGTGTTTTCTGACGGACCATAGTTATTGATGAAACGGCAGGATTGCGGAATAAAGCGATTCAGTTTGTCGCCACCTGTGTTCATGATGCGCAAGCTCTGAGTCGGCCATTCCATGAACAACTCGAACATCTGAGTCGGTAGATAGCTCACCGTAATCTGATGGTGATCATAGTAGTGGTGCAAACGCTCAATATCATAGCGCACCTCATCACTCAACAGATGGAGCGTTGCCCCTGCAGTCAGGCTAGGGAAAATCTCCCAGATTGTCGCATCGAATCCAAAGCCAGCGTATTTGGTCATACGATCTTGCGGGGTCAATTCGTACTGCTCCTTGATCCCACAACAGAGATTGATCAGCGAATGGTGTTCGACCATCACCCCTTTTGGCTGCCCCGTAGAGCCGGAGGTAAAGATGACGTATGCCAGATTGGTGGAAGTAGTGACAGGCTCCAAATTAGTGGTCTCGCCCTGATACAGTGAAGTATCGGAAAGAGCCAAAATTTCCCCGTCAAAAGTCAACGAAAGTAGTGACTTCGTATGGGTCAACAGCCATTTGCTGTTCGCCTCTTTGACCATATAATTCATGCGCTCAACCGGATAATCTGGAGCAATCGGCAGGAACGCACCGCCGGCTTTGAGCACTGCGAGCAGTGCAACGACCATCTCCACGGAGTGGTCTGCGATGATGGCTACGATGCTTTCGGAACCAACGCCTATGGAGCGCAACTTGCGGGCCAGTTGATTTGCCTTTTCATTGAACTGCTGGTAGGTCAGCTGTTGCCACTCATCCACGAGTGCGATGTGATCAGGTCGTTCGATAGCCTGCTGTTCGATTAAGGCATGCACAAGTTGATCAATTGGATAGTCCGCTTGGGTGTCGTTAAAAGTAGTCAGTAATTGCTCGCGCTCCTCTGCCGTTACCATATCGATCTGAGCAATTGATCGATCCGGATCTAAGACTGCTTCGCTGATGATCTGGGTCAAATGCTCAGCCATGCGCTCGATGGTCTCTCGCTTGTAGAGGGAGGTGCTGTACTCCCAATCAAACACCAGTTCGCTATCCAACTCTGCAACCTGAACTGTCATGTCAAACTTCGCTACCTTGTACGGATAGGCGTAGTTGCTGACTGTTAAGCCCGGTAGGTTTTGCTTGGCAAACGCTATATTTTGCACCGCAAATGTCGTGTCAAACAACGGATTGCGGCTAAGGTCTCGACGCAGGTTGAGCTTGTCTATCAGTTCTTCGAGCGGATAGTCCTGATGCTCATAGGCATTAAGAAGGTTCTCTTTTACCTCGGTCACAAACGCTCGGAAACTCTTGTCAGCAGCTGGCTTGTTGCGCAGAGCCAAGGTGTTGACGAACATCCCGACCACTGGTTCCAGCTCAGCAAGTAGACGGCCAACGATAGGTGAGCCGACAATAATGTCTTCCTGATCAGTATATTTGGAAAGCAGCACGTTATACGCCGCGATCAGAGTCATAAACAATGTCACTTGGTTCTGCTCGCAGAAACGGTTAATCACCGCTGTCTGTTTTTCATCCAAGGTAAAGGTGTATCGGTCCCCCTCAAACTGTTGAACAGAACCGCGGGCATAGTCGGTTGGCATGTCGAGCACTGGTAATTCACCAGCAAAGGTATGGAGCCAGAACTCTTCCTGACGTGTAGCCTCTTTACCCTGCATCTTGGTCTGTTGCCATGACGCATAGTCTTTGTACTGAATGCGTAGAGCTGGCAGTTCTTGACCTTGATAGAGTTGGTTAAACTCTTGAACCAAGAGTTTCATGGATACACCGTCGGAGATGATGTGATGCATATCCACGACAAGCACGTAACGCGTATCGCTAGCACGGATGATTAGGCCACGCATAAGTGGTGCTTGGCTCAAATCAAATGGCTGGATGAATTGTTCGATGATCTCGTTCAGTTCTGCTTCGCTCGCCTCTGGTGCTTCAATCACCTCAAATGGTAGTTCTAAATTCTCATGTACCTGTTGCATCAGAGCGCCATCTACCATCGTAAATGAAGTTCGAAGTGACTCATGACGATCCACCAAGCTTCTCCAGACCGAGCAGGTACGCTGTGTGTCGAGAGATCCCTCAATGGAGAGCATCAACGGCATGTTGTAGCTGGTCCCCGCCCCTTCGAACTGTTGGATGACGTAAAGACGTTTTTGTGCGGATGTAGTAACATAATTTTCTTTATGGTCAACTGATTCGATTGCGACATATTCGCGTGTGGTAGCATTGCGGATATAATCAGCCATTTGACGGATCGTTGGATATTGAAACACCGCTTTGAGTGGGAAATGAATTTCTAGCTGCATAGCGATGCGTGATGCGAGCATGGTCGCTTTAATTGAATGACCGCCGATACTGAAAAAGTTGTCTTCCACTCCAACTCTCGCCTGCCCCAGAACTTCTCCCCACATCTCGGCAAGCGTGGACTCCAACTCATCTGATGGTGCGACATATTCGGTGCTACGGTGAAATTGTTCATCAATCTCAGGCAGTTGGTTGCGATCCACCTTGCCGTTTGGCGTGAGTGGCAGTTTTTCCATCTCAACAAAGTAGCTTGGAGTCATGTAGTCCGGCAGGTTTTGACCAAGTGACTGACGCAGTTCCTCTGGCTTCACCCCGTTAGCTACGTAATATGCGACGAGGTAGACAAGCCCGTGGGAGTCTTGGCGATCGATCACGATGGCGTCTTGCACCTTTGGATGTTGCAACAAAACATGAGTAACCTCGCCTGGCTCAATACGGTAGCCACGGATTTTGACCAGATGGTCGAGACGAGAGACGTATTCCAAGTTACCGTCCGAAAGCCACTTGACCACGTCACCAGTACGGTAGATACGCTCGCCTGATCGATACGGATGCGGAATGAATTTTTCTTCAGTCAGTTCGTCGCGGTCTAAATAACCGCGTACTAAGCCACCGCCCCCGATGCACAACTCACCTGGAACACCGATTGGCTGAAGGTTTTGATTTCGGTCAAGTACGAATAGTTGGGTCTGACTCACTGGTTTGCCGATAGGCACTGTGTGTGCGTCAGCTGATAGCTGCCCGACCGAATAGTACGTGGAATAGACCGTGTTTTCCGATGGACCGTAGAGATGAATGAGTCGGTTGGGTCCGAGATATTGTATCGCTCTGCGGACGTGGTGAACCGAGACTTTTTCCCCACCGAACAAAATCTTGTGCAGCGGAGCTATACAGCGCAAGTCCGCATCCACCACCGCATTGAACAGGGCTGTTGTCATCAGTGTCATGGTGACGCCATTCTCAGTGATGACCCGAGCCAGTTGGGTGACGTCCAGCATCTCTTCGCGCTTGATCAGCACCAGCCGAGCACCATTGAGCAATGCACCATAGACGTCGAAGATGGAGCCGTCAAAAATATAGTTGGACAGCTGCAAAATCCGGTCTTGCTCGCGGATGTTGACATAGTTGGGATTGACCACAGTCCTTAACACATTGGCATGAGTGGTCAGATTGCCTTTTGGCTTCCCTGTTGAGCCGGAAGTGTATTGGATGAACGCGAGACTTGGCCCGTTGGCCTGCTGCGGCAGATTGCTTGCATCCCCTTGGTAGAGCGCGTTGTCATCAAGTGGAATGGCTTCGACCAGCCATGGATACAGGTTAATCAGATGTGTCTGGGTCAATACAAGTTGGACATCGGCATCCTTTTGCAGGAACCCGATGCGGTCAGCTGGGAACTGAGGGTCCATGGGTAGATAGGCTCCGCCCGCTTTGAGTACGGCCAGCATGGCGACGATCATCTCGATGGAGCGGTCAAACACCAAGGCAACGGTACGCCCTCCTCGGATTCCCTTGGCTTGCAGATGACGGGCCAGTTGGTTGGCTTTTTCATTCAATTGTTGATAGGTCAACTGATCGTCGCCGAACACGACGGCGATGCTTTCTTTAAGCGATTCCGACCAGAATTCGAACACCTCGGCAATGCTTTGGGTGTACGGTGTATAGGATTGCTCTGGATTAAACTCGTTGAGTAGTCGTTGTTTTTCCTCATCGGTGACGATTTCGAGATGGTTGACTACAAGAGCAGGGTTATCGGTAATCTGTTCCATCACTTTGGTCAGATGCCCACTTATGCTTTGGATAAAATCAAGCGTAAACTTTTGCCCGTTATAAATAAACTTGACCAGCATTTGGTCACCGGATTGGGCTGCCAAGATATTGAAATCGTAGTTGGTCTGCTCGAACACCTCGATATCATGTATACGAAGGCCAATCTGTTGCTCCAACTCGTCAGTGCTGATGCGGGACGGATAGTTCTGATACGCCAGCAGATGGTCAAACAAGTTCTGCTGAAGACCGGACTGCTGCTGGATATCGGTAAGTGACACATAGTCGTATGCTTCGGAGCGGAGAGCTGCGCCTTTGACCTGTTGGAGCAGGTCTTCAAAAGTCAACCCCGCTTGCATCTTCACACGAACCGGGATCGAGTTGATAAACAGACCAACGATCCTCTCCACACCAGGGATGTCGGATGGACGGCCGGAGACAACTGCGCCGAACACAACGTCATTGGTATTGTTGTAACGTTGGAGCAGAATGCTCCAGACGGCTTGAAACACATGATTCATCGTAACCTGATAGCGGCGGGCAAGCCCGGTCAGCTTGGCCGTGAGCTCTGTCGGCAGGGTCACGAGGTGTTCCTGTGGTTGATAGCCACTCTCTGTCTGGGATGCCGGTATTTGGGGCGGTACGCTGACACGTTCTTCATAGCCGTAGAGATACTGGTTCCAGTAGGCCAATGCCTCTTCGCGATCCTGATTCTCCAGCCACTGAATATAGTGACTGTACGGCACCACAGCTTCTAACCTAATAGGAAGATTGTCATTCACCTGCTGATAGAGTTGGAAAAACTCTCCGAGGATGATCCCGAAGCACCAACCGTCCATCAAGATGTGGTGATAGCTCCAGATGACTTGATAAGTGTCATCCCCTGTCTTGAGTACAGACATACGGGTAAGCAAGTCACTGGTCAAATCGAATCCTTTTGCCTTGTCCTGTTGACAGAAAGCCTCCACTTGGGTGGCTTTTTCTGCATCGGGCAGAGACGAGATATCTTCGTAATGGATGGTCGTTGTGCGCTGTTGCAAGACGATTTGGAGCGGTTCCTCCAAATCCTCGCACATGAAAATCGTGCGCAGGATATCGTAACGCTCAATGAGCAAGTTGAGGCTTTTTTGGAAGGCGTCAAGGTTCAACGGTCCTTCCAACACGAAACGCATCTGCTCGAAGTAGGCGTGATGGTCGCGATCCAGTATGTGATGAAACAGCATCCCTTCTTGGAGAGGGGACAGCCGTTGGATCAGCTTAATCTCTGCATGTTCTCCCATTTGTTACTACCTCTCCTTAGATTTTGATAGATTTGAGTTTTCCTGAGATCTTACTAAGCTTGTCGATAGAAATCTTGTTGTAGCCCACATCGCTTGGGGTCAGGTCTGTTCCTTCTTTGTTGAGACAGTGGTCGATGCAGCGAGTCAGTTGACAAAGGTACATCTCAGCAAGGCGTTCAATCGTGGCTTCGTTGTACTGTTGAGAGCTGTACATCCAGTGCAGGGTCAATTGGCCGTCTGCGACGCTGCCTGTGATGTCAATCAGATTGGTACGATCGCTTTTCGCACTGAACAGGGCGCCAGTCGGCATCGCGGTCCGTTGGAAACCTGCCGAGGATTTATCTTGGCCGAACTGACCCAAGTAGTTGAAACTGATCGCAGGTTTGATCATGCTAGTCAAAGCGTCTTTTTCGAGTGGATCGGTCATGTAGCGCAAGAGACCGTAACCGATTCCTTTATTCGGGATTTGGCGAAGTGATTCTTTGATCATCTTGATCTGGTAGGACAGATCTGAAATATGAGACATATCGATCACGACAGGATACATGCTGGTAAACCACCCGACGGTACGGCTGATATCGACGGCATGGATGATATCTTCGCGGCCATGCCCTTCCAACTCGACAGCAAAACGATTCTCCCCTGTCCACTCATGCAAGGCCAATCCCAGCGCGGTCAAGAGCAGATCATTGATCTCGGTCTGGTACGCTTGATGAACGTTCTTGAGCAGTTTCTCTGTCGCTTCAGTGGAAAATGTCGATGTGACCACACGCATGTCGCCCCATGTATTGCCACCAGTTCCATGATCAGATGGGATACTATCCACCTGCACCTTTTCTTGTTTGTGCCAGTAATCCAGTTCTTTACGCAGTGTTTTTCCTGTAGCGTAATCCGTCAACTGGTTTGCCCAGTATTGGTAGGAATGCGTCTTCTGTGGCAGGGTGATCGATTGGTGCGAGAGCGCTTGTTGATAGGCATTCTCCAAATCTTCGAGGATAATGCGCCAAGATACACCATCGACGACAAGGTGATGAATTGCGATCAACAGATAGTCAACTTCCCTGGTGCGGAACAGACCTGCTTGGACGAGTGGTCCTTCGTGCAAGCTAATACCCGTTTGAATACGGGTTCCTTCGCTCTCAAGGCGGACAGTCAAGTCAATTTCATCAGATAAATCAAGCGTTTCGAGGGTGAAAAGCTCCCCTGCGATGCCCAGATTGATCTGTCGAACCTCATCGTTTACACCCTCCTCGGTTACATACACCATCCGTAATGCATCATGATGTTCCACCACTTTTTGCAGGGCTTGACGCAGTGCATTCTCGTCTATACCTGCCGGATGAGTCAGCATCATAGCCTGATTCCAGTGATGTGCGTCGGTGAACTGCTGGTTGAAGAACCACCGTTGAATCGGTGTCAACTTGACTTCGCCCTCGACTGTTCCTTGCTCGATCACGGTGCTAGTGACATTGATATACGGAGTCACCTGCTCAATCGTCGGGTTTTGGAATAAGTCGCGGATCGTCAGCTTGATGTTATGACTGGTCAGACGGGCCATGATCTGGATCGCCTTGATAGAGTCACCGCCGAGGTCAAAGAAGTTATCCTTTACCCCGACACGCTCAACGCTTAGTACATCGGCCCAGATCTCGGCCAAGGTCTCTTCGATGCTGGTGGTAGCCGCCACATATTCAGTCTGAACAAGCGCTTCGGCATCCGGCTTCGGCAATGCTTTGCGGTCTACCTTGCCATTGGCGGACAGCGGCAGGATTTCCATCAACTTAAAGTGACTTGGAATCATATAATCCGGCAAAATGCGAGCCAGATGTTGGCGTAGTTCGTCAATCCGAACCGGTTTTGATGCCACGTAGTAAGCGCAGATCATGTCGTTGTGTATCTTAACCGCCGTCTCGGTGACATCCGGATGGGTCAACAGTTGGGTCTCGATTTCGCCCAACTCGATGCGATAGCCTCTCACTTTTACCTGTTGGTCAATGCGACCCAGATAGATCAGATTGCCGTCTTCGCGCCATGCGACCAGGTCACCAGTGCGATACATACGCCCGCCAGGTACGAACGGGTCATCGACGAATTTGTCGGCTGTCAGGTCAGGACGGTTCAAGTAACCACGAGCCAAACTGTCACCTGCCACACACAATTCACCTGGTACGCCGATTGGCTGAAGCTGCGTCATTTGGTTGAGCACGTAGACACGAACATTGTAAATCGGCTTACCGATTGGAATGTTTGGCATCTCTGACTCGATACGGTACCGGGTCGTCACAACTGTATTTTCTGTCGGGCCATAGTTGTTGACCAACTGGTAGCGTTGCGGGGTAAACGATTTGAGCTTGTCACCGCCAGTCAGAACCAGACGAAGCGATTGGTTCTGCTTGGACAGATTCATGAACGCTTCGCACAGCTGTGTCGGCAGGAAGCTTACCGTGATGTTATTTGCTTCAAAATATTCGTTCAGTTGCTCGATATTAAGACGGATATCAGGACGGATCACGTGCAACAAAGCTCCCGCAACCAATGTCGGGAAAATCTCCCATACAGTTGCATCGAAGCCAAAGCCTGCATATTTGGTAGTACGGTCGTTTGCGGTAAGTTGGTACTCGCTTTGATGCCAAAGTGTCAGATTGACGAGGGAACGATGCTCAACCATAACACCTTTTGGCTGACCGGTAGAGCCAGACGTATAGATGACATAGGCCAGATTTTGCGCGTTGGTTCCTTGCGCCTGTAATGATTTCTCCCCTTGATATAGCTCTGAATCAGTCAGGTCAATCACATCTCCGGCAAAGTCAAGCACCGCCAGATTCGTACCGCAGTTGGTCAACAGCCATTTCGTCCCGCTGTCGGACAACATATACTGTACACGCTCGCTCGGGTAAGCAGGGTCAATCGGCAAGAACGCGCCTCCCGCTTTGAGGATAGCCAGTATACCGACGATCATCTCTAAGGAAGGCTCCGCCATCATCGCTACGATGCTTTCTGCCTCCACTCCTTTTCCCTGAAGTACAGCGGCAAGGTTGTTAGCCCGTTGATTTAACTCGCCGTAACTTAGACGCTGCTCCTGATACACCAACGCAGTCTGCTCCGGTCGCTCCTGCACTTGCTTTTCAAACAAGGCATGGATCGTTTGATCAAGCTCATGGTCACGGCTTGTCTGATTGAATACATCGAGCAGTTGCTCTTTTTCCGCATCTGTCACCAACTCAATCTGTTCAATCGACAGATCAATCTTTTCTGCCACTTGCCCGAGGATATGGACATAATGCTTCGCCATCCGCTGTAGCGTCTCACGCTTGAACAGCTTGGTCGCATATTCCCAGTCGAACACCAGCTTATCGTCCATCTCCCGCCCTTGCAGGGTAAGATCGAACTTGGCGACTTGGTAGCTGTATGCATGTGGCTTGGTTTGCAATCCCGCGAACACGTCGAATCCGAGCTCGATATTTTGCAGAGTGAACATCGTGTCGAACAGCGGGTTGCGGCTTAGGTCGCGGCGCAGTCCGAGTTGTTCCAGCAATGATTCGAGTGGATAATCTTGATGTTCGTAGGCTTTGAGCAGATTCTCCTTGACTTCGTGCAGGAACATGCGGAACGTTTTGTCAGACTTCGGCTTGTTACGCAGCGCTATCGTGTTGACGAACATCCCGATGATCGACTCAAGATCAGCGTGTGGACGACCGGCAATCGCCGAGCCGACGATGATATCGTGCTGTCCAGTATATTTGGCGAGGAAGACGTTGTACGCAGCCAAAAGGGTCATGAACAGCGTCGAACCATTTTGCGCTGACAACTCTTTGAGTCTGTTTGTCAAATCCGCATCTATTTCAAAACTGATGCGATCACCGTCGAAACTTTGCATCACCGGGCGCGGGTAGTCGGTCAGCACCTCTAACACCGGCAACTCACCACTAAATTGCTCCTGCCAAAACGCGACTTGCGCATGGGTTTCACGGGCGGCCAACTGTTCCTGTTGCCAAACAGCGTAATCTTTGTATTGAAGGTGGAGCGGCGGCAAGTCTTGACCACTATAAAGCTTGCCTAATTCTTGGAAAAACACATGGATGGACACACCATCCGCGATAATGTGATGCAGGTCGATCAAAAGAATGGAGCGTCTCACATCCATCCGCACCAGTGCAGCCCGTGCCAGCGGTGCAAGCCCCAGATCAAACGGCTGGATCAACGATGCGATCACGTCGTCCACGCTCACCTCCATCGCTTCCTTCACTGTCAGCGGAATTTCGGCAACCGACTGGATGCGTTGTACCAAATGATCCTTTTCCATGGAAAAAGAGGTGCGTAATGCTTCATGGCGGCGGGTCATCTCATCCAGTGCATGACGCAGACGATCAAGGTCGATCTCACCCTCGATATCCATCATCATTGGCATGTTGTAGCTGGTGTCCACACCTTCGAACTGGCTGATGACAAAAATCCGTTTTTGTGCTGGTGTGGCTGTGTATTCATTGCCCTTAGTCGGAGCTGCCGGATGAATCGACACGTACCTGCCTGCCTCCGCCTGCGTAAGATAAGCAGCCAGTTCGCGCACGGTTGGACGCTGGAAGACCATTTTGAGCGGTACATCTACATTGAACTGTTTATAGATACGCGATACCAGCATGGTTGCCTTAAGCGAGTGACCACCCAAGTCGAAGAAATGGTCGGTCGCTCCTAAGCGCGGCACACCCAGTACTTCCGACCAAATCACAGTCAATGCCTCTTCGGTCGGATTGGAAGGTGCTACGTAGATACGACCCGATTGCCCGTCTGGCTTAGGCAGAGCGCGGCGGTCAATCTTGTTGTTAGGGGTGAGCGGCATATCTTCCAGTTCGATCAGCACCGATGGAATCATATAATCTGGGAGTATTCGTCCCAAATCACTGCGAAGCTCCTCCGCCGTAACCGGCTCGGATGGAACATAATACGCGCACAGACCAGGTGTACCCGCCTGTTCGTAGACAGTGACGAACACTTTTTGCACAGCACGATGGTTGAGCAACTGTGCCTCAATCTCACCTGGTTCGATGCGGTAGCCACGTATTTTTACCTGATGGTCAATCCGTCCCAGGAACTCGATCATACCGTCTGCCAGGTATCTGCCCACGTCACCAGTGCGGTACATCTTGGAACCAGGATGGAACGGGTCGTCGACGAACTTCTCCATCGTCAGGTCTGGACGGTGCAGATATCCTGCCCCCACATTCTCTCCGGCGATGTAGATTTCTCCGCTGATCCCCGGTGGTTGCAATTGATTGAAGCGATTCAAGATGTGGATTTGTGTATTCGCAATCGGGCGACCGATTGGTACAAGCTCCAGGTGGTTGTCTCCCGCTTTCATCGTCAACGTGGTGACGACGTGCGTCTCGGACGGACCGTAGTGATTGTGCAGTTGGAGTTCATGCTTCTGGAGATAGTCTATGAACACCGCAGGAAGAACCAATTGCTCACCTGCTGTGACGATATGCTTGAGATTTGCAGGCAACTTCTCCACATACAGCGGATCTGCAATAATGAATTTTACTAGCGCCGTCGGCAAAAAGGCTGTTTCAATCTGATGTTTCTCCACAAACTGGAGCAGACGAAGCACATCGCGTTTTTCATCGCTTGCGATGATGTGCAGCTCCCCACCTGCGAGCAGCGTTGAAAAAATCTCCTGCGCACAAACATCGAAGCTGATCGTTGTAAATTGCATCACACGATTGAATGCAAGCGAGGTGCTCGCGTACTCAAAGCTGATCAGGTTCACGAGATTGTGATGCTTGACCAATGTACATTTTGGCTTGCCGGTCGTACCCGATGTATAAATCGCATACAGAATGTCTTGGGGGATGTTTATCGGCTCTGGATTTCGGGTAATATTGTCTGAAACAAGTATTTCGAACAGTTGCAACACCTCACCGCCGAACGCCTGGACAACCTCTGACGTTTGGTCGGTCAACAACAGACGTGCTCCACTGTCTTGCAACATATAGGTAATTCGTTCCGATGGATATTCAGGGTCGATTGGCAGATACGCGCCCCCTGCTTTGAGGATAGCGAGCAACCCAATCACCATCGGAATCGAACGTTCGGCCATAATGCCGATGATTTCGGACGGTTGTACCCCTCGTTCACGCAACATGTGAGCCAGTTGATTCGCTCGGCGGTTCAGTTCTGCATACGTGATGGACTCCCCGTATTGGACAACCGCTACTTGATCCGGTGTACGTGCCGCCTGTTCCTCGAACAGTTGGTGAATCGTTTTGTCCCGTGAATAATCGGCTGCGGTATCGTTGCATGCCGCCAGCGCTTTTTGATCTTCTTCCGTGAGGATACTGATCTCATGCGCAGCAATCTCTGGGCTGTGCGTGATCTGACGCATGATCGATTGAAGATGCTTTCCGATGCGGCTGATGTAATCCCCGTCGTATTGATTGGCGTTGTAATTGAATTTAAGCGTCAACTGCTTGCCGGGAACCACAATGACGTTGATCCCGTAGTTGGTTTGTTCAAACGCCTCCAACTTGCCCAGCGTAAAGCCTAAGTCGTGACCACTGCCGTAGTGGCCTAATTCTGATTTGAGCGGGTAGTTCTGGAACACGATGATATTGTCGAACAGTTCTTGCTGCCCGCCGCCAGAGACCGCTTGGATATCAGCGAGAGACACATATGCGTATTTTTCCGAAGTGAGTGCTTGGCGTTTAACCTCTTGCACGATCTGTCCAAATGTAACCCCGTTTCCACCATTGACACGCACCGGGATCGTATTAATGCAGACCCCGACGATTTTATCAATGCCCTCGATTTCGGAGGGGCGACCATTCACAACCACACCGAATACTACATCGTCGTTGTTGTTGTACCGTTGCAACAGAATTCCCCAGACCGCTTGAAACAGATGGTTGATCGTCACCTGATGCTTTTTCGCCAGTTCGGAAAGCTCTGTGGTTATCGTCTCATCAATCGTGACGAACAGTTCCTCTTGACGGTAGCTAGGGTCGATTTTGGTGCCAATCGGATGAGGAGATGGCAAAGTGGTCTGCTGCTCGTAGTTTTGCAAGCAGGTCTTCCAATAATCAAGCGCTTCTTCTTGGTCCTGTTGCTCCAGCCATTTGATGTAGCGACTGTACGGCACCACTCTGTCCATTGGGAGTTGCTTGTTGGTGCGAGCTTGTTCATACAGTCCGAAGAAGTCATCCATCACAATACCGAAACACCAACCATCCATCAGGATATGGTGGTAGCTCCAGATCAGATTCCAACTTGTATCACCTGTCTGCACGACGGTGTAACGCATCAGCGCATCGCTGGTCAGGGAGAAGCCTTTCGCTTTGTCCGTATTTTTAAGTTCAGTCAGGTAGGTCTGTTGCTGCTGTTCGTTCAGGTGGCAGATATCGCGGTAATCCACCTTGATCGGACGTTGTTTGAGTACCACTTGCAACGGCTTGCTTACATTTTTATAAAGAAAAGCGGTACGCAGAATGCTGTAGCGACTGATCAATTGATTGGCCGCCTGTTCCACAAGAGCGACATTCAGCTCGCCTTGTATAGGAAAGTCAAGCTGTTCGAAATATGTATGGTGGTCTTTGTCTTTTAACGAATGAAACAGCATCCCCGCTTGCATGGGAGATAAAAAGTAAATATCCTCTACGTTTTGCTTGTCAAACATTCTTGTACATACACCCCGCATTCCAATAATTAATGTGATTTTCCATTGGTAGAAAAAGTGTCCCCCGCGCACACGTCAGAAGCCAACAAGGCCTACCCGTGTGCGCCGGAGTGACGTGACCGGTTTTCGGGGATGACAGATTACTTCATCAGTTAAAAAGATCCAACGCCGCTTCCAAGTCATCAAAGCTCAAGCCGCTTGAGGTAAAGTCACTAGGGGTTAACTCATTGGTTTGCTGGCTTACACAGTGTTGGATACAGCGCAGCAGGTTCTCTTTAAAACGGGCCAACAGTTTGGTAATGGTTTCTGTCTGATGAATCTGGGTGTTATACAGGACGGACAGCTTCAACCTGCCGTCTGTTACCATGCCAAGGAAGTCGAGCATATAGGTTCGTTCGGCGCTTGGGCTGAACATCTCACCGACTGGTTTGTCAGATGCTTGGAACAACCCGACTCGCTGGCTGTTGTCAAACTGACCGAGATAGTTAAAGCTGACTTCGGCCTGTGTGTCGGTGAGCGTTGTCTCGGTGAGGTATTTGAGAATGCTATAACCAACACCTTTGTTGGGAACTTGGCGAAGCGATTCTTTCATCTGTTTAATCTGCTGTCCAAGGTCTCGCGGTGCATTCATCTTCAGCACCACAGGATAGATCGAAGTGAACCAACCAACTGTTCGTGTCACGTTGATGTCTTTTATTATGTCTTCGCGGCCATGTCCTTCTAGATCGACACGGATTTGTGTCTGTCCGCTCCATTCACTGAGTGTCAAGCCGAGCGCAGTGAGCAGGATTTCGTTAATCTCGTTGTTATAGGCGTGATGTGCGTGTTTAAGCAAATCTTCCGTTTCCTTTTCGCTCAGACAGACCGTTTCTTCGGCAGTTTCAGCCCAGCGGTTGCATGGCGATGTTGCATCTTTTGGCAATGGTTCGGTTGCGGTCTGTACCACGGTTTGCCAGTAGCTCGCTTCTTTCTGTGCCATACGGCTGTTGGCATATGTGGTGAGCGCCTCTGCCCAGTTTTGGTAAGAGTGCGTCTTTTCAGCAAAATGGATCATCTGATCGCATACTGCCTGCTCGTACCCGATCGCTAAGTCTTCAAGTAGGATGCGCCAGGAGACACCATCTACCACTAAGTGATGAATCGCCAGCAAGAGATGGTCACCTTCCGCCGTATGGAACAGGCCGGTATGGACGAGTGGCCCATGGGTCAGGTCAAGACTCTGCTGGATGCGGGTAGCCTCGGTACGGATGGCTGTGTCAAGCTCGTTCCCAACGGTCAGATTGCCAAGGTCAATTACCTCAAAGTCAAACAAATGACTCTCTTCCCCACGGTTCACTTGCTTGATGTGATGCTGAGACAACACGTAGGACATGCGCAAGGCATCATGATGTAACACCAGTTGGCGCAAGACGCGATAAAGGGCTTCTTCGTCAAACCCTTCACGACGGTAGACCATCATCGATTGGTTCCAATGGTGAGAGTCAGCGAAATCTTGGGCGAAGAACCAGCGTTGGATCGGTGTCAACTCAACCTCACCTGTGATCATGTCCTGATCTGCTTTGGCCTCCAGCGGTTTGACGTAGAGGCTGAGTTCCTCGATGGTCGGATTCATGAAGATATCTTTGATCTCCACTTTCAGTTGATGCTTGTTCAACTGGGCAATCACTTGTATGGCCTTGATCGAGTCGCCTCCCAGATCATAGAAGTTGTTGCGGATACCGATCCGTTCTGCTCCGAGCACTTCTTGCCAGATCGTGGCGAGAATAGCATCTGTCTCGCTTTGTGGTGCCACGTAGGAGATAGCGGCTTCTGCGGATTTGTCCACAGATGGCAATGCTTTGCGGTCTACCTTGCCGTTGGCGGTAAGCGGCAGTTGCTCTACCTCAATGAAATAGGATGGCACCATGTAATCCGGGAGTGTTTGACCAAGCCACTTGCGCAGATCATTGGTAGATACCACTGAACTAGCGGTATAGTACGCCGCCAGCATTTTGCTGTTGCTGTCTTGCTGTGCAACGACGACGACCTCTTTGACAGATGGATGCTGCAAGAGCGTTGTTTCAATCTCGCCTAGTTCAATACGGTGGCCGCGGATTTTGACTTGGGCATCGATGCGATCCAAATATTCGAGATTACCGTCTGGAAGCCAGCGCACCAAGTCACCTGTACGGTACATGCGCTCACCAATAGCAAACGGGTTGTCGACGAACTTTTCAGCGGTCATCTCCTGCTTATTCCAATAGCCGCGTGCCAAGTTAGTGCCTGTGACACACAATTCGCCCAACACGCCGATTGGCTGAAGCTGATTGTGGGAGTTAAGCACATATGCCTTGACGTTGTGGATCGGCTTGCCGATAGGGATGTTCTTGTCCGCCTCTGTGATGAAGCAATTGGTGGCAACGACCGTGTTTTCAGTCGGACCGTAGTTGTTGACCAGCTGATAGTTTTGCGGCGTATACGTTCTAAGCTTATCCCCGCCTGTCATCAGGTAACGAAGCGAACGGTTACCAAGACTCATGAAGGTCTCACACAGTTGGGTTGGCAAAAAGCTGACCGTGATACGGTGCTGTTCGTAGTACTCATTAAGTTTGTGGATATCGTAACGAAGATCATCCCCCATAACATGGATGGTCGCACCACTAATTAGGTACGGGAAGATCTCCCAAACCGAGGCGTCGAAGCCAAATCCGGCGTATTTAGTCGCAGCATCTTCGGATGTGATGCCATACTCGCTCTGATGCCAGAAGCAGAGATTGACGAGCGAACGATGCTCGATCATGACCCCTTTTGGCTTCCCGGTTGAACCCGACGTGTAGATGATGTACGCCAAGTTGGCAGGCTGCGCTACCTCTGGAAGGTTGGACGCGTCGCCCTGATAGGAGGTCGAGTCGGCGATCAGAATGACCTCCCCTGCGTAAGCGTTGATCTCCACGGCTTGACTAGTGTGAATGAGTAACAGCTTCGCTTGGCTGTCTTCGAGCATGTATTGGATACGGTCGGCAGGATACTCCGGGTCGATCGGCACGAATGCAGCCCCAGCTTTGAGGATGGCTAGTAAACCGATGAACATCTCTAGAGAGCGGTCTGCCATGATGGCGACAATCTGCTCAGGCCCCGTTCCTTTTTCGCGCAGGCGACGTGCAAGTTGATTGGCCTTATCGTTGAGTTGCTGATAGGTCAGTGCCTCTGAGCAACATACAACAGCGGTCTGATCAGGTGTTACCAGCGCTTGTTTTTCGATCAAAGTATGGATCGTCTGCTCAACCAGGTAATCGCGTTCGGTATGGTTGAAATCAATCAAGAGTTGAGCTTTTTCCGCTTCTGTCACCAGCTCGATGGCGACAATGGAGAGTTGTGGCTGTTCCATGACTTGCTCCAACAGGTGGATCAAGTGCTTGGACATCCGCTCAACCGTCTCGCGGGCAAACAGCTTAGTGCTGTATTCCCACTCAAAGCGGAGTTGCCCGTCTTTTTCCACACACAATAGCGTCAGGTCGAACTTGGAGATCGGGTATTGATAATCATACGAGCTGACTTGGACATCTTGCATCACGTTGTAGTCGATATCTACGTTTTGCAGGGTAAACATCGTGTCAAACAACGGATTGCGGCTCAAGTCGCGGCGCAGACCCAGTTTTTCGATCAGTTCTTCCAGCGGGTAATCTTGGTGTTCGTGGGCTTGAAGCACATGTTCTTTCACTTCTGCGACGAATTGACTGAATGATTTATTGGCCTGCGGATAGTTGCGCAACGCCAACGTGTTGACGAACATACCCATCATCTGCTCCAAATCGGCATGCGGGCGACCTGCAATCGGTGATCCTACGATAATATCTTCCTGACTCGTCCATTTCGCCAAAAAGACATTGTACGCAGCAAGCAACAGCATATAGAGCGTAGTATCTTGACTTGTGGCAAAAGATTTGAGTCTCGTGGTCCAGTCTTTGCTCTGATCGATCCAGATGCGGTCTCCCTCGAAACTTTGGGCAGATGGACGCTGGTAATCAGTCGGCAGTTCTAGCACTGGCAGTTCTTTAGCAAAAATGTCAAGCCAATATGCCTCATGTTGACGATTCTCTTCACTGCCAAGGCGGGATTGCTTCCAGACGGCAAAGTCTTTGTATTGAATGCGAAGTGGCGGTAGGTCCGTGCCTTGGTAGTACACGCCAAGGTCGCGCATGAATACATTCAGCGACACTCCGTCTGCAGCAATGTGGTGCATATCTACCACGAGGATAGCGTGCGCCGGAGCCAGTTCAATCAGAGTGGCTCTCAGTTGTGGAGCTACACGTAAGTCAAACGGGCGGATCGCATCGGTAATCAAGTCGTGTATCAGTGTCACCGCATCAGCATCCGACTGAACTTCGGGAGCCTGTACGATCTCCACAGGTACATCAGCGTTCTCATGAATCCGTTGTACGAGCACTCCCTCCACCATCTCATAGCTGGTGCGGAGCGTGTCATGACGAAGGACGACAGCTTGAAGAGCTTGTCGCAGGCGGTCTTTGTCCAAGTCGCCGCGAAGTTCAGCAATGATTGGCATGTTATACCCTGTATTAACACCATCAAACTGGCTGATGACGTAGAGACGTTTTTGTGCGGATGTGACAGGATAGTGCGTCATAGTTGCCGCGGGTTCGATAGACGTATAGGAACGGACAACGGCTTGCTCGATATAGGTTGCCATCTGCTGAATCGTCGGTTTGAGGAACACTTCTTTGAGCGGGAACTCGATACCAAAATGCTTGTGAATCCGCGATACCAGCATCGTCGCTTTAAGCGAGTGACCACCGATTTTGAAGAAGTTGCCGGTCGCACTCACATTCTCCACTCCCAAAACTTCCGCCCATATCCCAGCCAGTGTAGCCTCCGTCTCATTGCCCGGAGCCACGTACTCTTCCATCATCACAGTCGCTTCAGGAATCGGCAGAGCGAGGCGGTCGATCTTGCCATTGTGATTGAGTGGCAACTCGTTTAGTGGCATCAGGTAAGATGGAATCATGTAGTCAGGCAGAGATTCGGCCAGATAGCTGTGGACAGCTTCCGGTGTCAAGACTTCCTCTGTCACATAGTACCCACACAGGCTGGGATTAGAACCACTCTGATACATCATGACAAACGCTTTGCTAATCATTGGGTGGTTCAACAATTGAACTTCGATCTCTCCTGGCTCAATTCGATAACCCCTAATTTTTACTTGATGGTCGATGCGACCCAAGTATTCGATCGTGCCGTCCGGCAACCAGCGAGCTATATCGCCTGTACGATACATAATTTCACTCGGAGCAAACGGATTTGGCACAAATTTTTCGGCGGTCAAATCATCGCGGTTCAGGTAGCCTAGTCCGACTGTGTCACCAGAGACACAGAGTTCACCCGGTACACCAACAGGCTGGAGCTGCATCTGTTCACTTACAATGAAAATTCGCGTATTGGCTAGCGGTCGTCCAATCGGTGGAATCCCCATGATTGGCTCTTTAGCCTTCATCGTTAAGCTGGTGATTACATGCGTCTCTGACGGTCCATAATGGTTGTGCAACTGAATGTCATGCTGATGCAGATACGTAATGAACGATTCCGGCAGGATCAGCTGCTCCCCTGCTGTGACCAAATGTTTGAGTGATTTCGGTAATTTTTCCACGTAGAACGGTTCATTGATGATGAACTTCAACAGTGAGGTCGGCAGGAACGCCGTCTCCAAACCCCGTTCTTCGATAAATGCCAGGAGCTTAAGGATATCGCGCTTGTCATCATTGCCGATGATGTGAAGCTCCCCACCCGCCAACAGCGTGGAGAAAATCTCCTGATAGCACACGTCAAAACTGATTGTGGTAAACTGCAACACACGTCTGAAATCAAGTGTGGTCTGGTTATATTCAAAGTGAACAATATTGGATAAATTGCGGTGTGCAAGCATGATCCCCTTCGGACGACCTGTTGTACCAGACGTGTAGATTGCATACAACAAATCGGATGAAATGTTGATACAATCCAGATTATCGGTGGCGTTTTGCTGATACGCTGTGTCATCCAGCTTGATCACGTCACCGCTGAACATCAGACCCGTTTCATCACGATCGGTTAGTAATAGGGTACTGCCGCTGTTTTCCAGCATGTAGCTGACCCGCTCTGTCGGCAGTACCGGATCAATCGGCAGGAACGCCCCACCCGCTTTGAGAATGGCGAGCAATCCGGTCAGCATCCCTATCGAACGATCTGCCATAAGACCTACGACCTGATTTGTTTTGACCCCTTTGGTTCTCAAGTGGAGGGCCAGTTGGTTGGCTCGTGTATTGAGTTCACCATAGGTGATCTTCTGGATCCCGTCCTGTTCGACAGCAGCCACAGCATCTGGAGTACGGGCTACCTGTTGTTCAAACTGTTGGTGCAACGTCATGTCTCGTGGGTAATCCATCTCGGTTTGATTAAACGCCGCGAGCAGATGTATGTCCGCGTCAGAGAGGAACGTCACGTGAGACAGTGGTTGAGCCACATCTTCACTCACTGCCGTAAGAAGCCGTTCGAAGTGTGACAGCATCCGCTCCATCGTATCATCGCGGTACAGTTCAGTATCGTACTCCAGCATAACCTGTAAGTCTTCCCCCGCTTCAAAAACTTGGACAGTAACATCAAACTTAGAGGTTTCGCTGTTCTCGATATGCATCGTCATCGTAGCATCTGCCAGGTCAATCGGGCGCATCTTGGCGTTCTGCACGATGAACAACACTTGTGAAAGGGGGTGAAGATGCGGTCTACGCTCAAGATCAAGCTCGTCTACTACCATCTCAAAAGGCACGTCTTGATTGTCGAACGCTTCAAGCGCAGTTACTTTCACTTTTTGCAACAAATCAGCAAAACTTTCCGTCATATCTATATCCACACGCATCGCCAACGTATTGACGAAAAAGCCAATCAAACGTTCGATCTCTACCTGGTTACGGTTGGCGGTAACGGATGAGACAATTACATCGCGCTGACCAGAGTAGCGGGACAACAGCGCTAAGAAAGAGGATAGCAAGATCATGTACAAGGTTGCACCCTCTTGCTGGCTCAACTGCTCCAGTTTTTCCCGCAGATGTGAGCTGAATCTACGTTCAATGGACTTGCCCACTCGGCTTGGATTAACTGGACGCGGATAATCGGTCGGCAACTCCAATTCAGTCGCATCTTCAAGCTTGGTTTTCCAATAGCTCAGCTGACGGACGATCAGTTCATCTGAGAGCAGGTCTTGCTGCCAGAGTGTATAGTCCGCATACTGAATCGGCGATTCCGGCAATTCTACGGTCTTCCCGTCTCTAAGCTGGTCATACGCATCGGCTAATTCTTCAATGAATACCCCGACAGACCAACCGTCAGAGACGATATGATGAATCGAGACCACCATGACATGTTCATCATCGGCAGCACGGATCAACACAGCGCGTATGAGTGGATCCTTTTCTAAGTTAAATGGTGTGATCGCTTCTTGACGAATCTGAGCTTGTACCGCATGTCCACGCTCACCGGAAGGCAGATGTGTCACATCCACCAACGGTACTTCGATCACCAGTTCCGAAGCAATGATCTGTACCGCCTCATCCCCCTGCAGGGCAAATCGGGTACGCAGTGTTTCATGTCGGTCCACAATCAACTGCACCGCCTGCGAAAGCAGATGAACTTGGACGTTCTCTCCTTTCAGATGGAGGCTGACCGTGTTGTTGTAGTACGGGCTCTCTGGGTTCAATTGGTACAGGTACCATTGACGCTTTTGTGCGCTGGACATAGGTAGGGTGTCGCCGTACACCGCTTTGTTGATCTTATGCTGATCACCTGTGTTACGTTGACCCGCACCCATTTTCTGTTCGATCTCTTGGGCCAGTCCCTCAATCGTTGGACTGACAAACAATGCTTTCAGCGGAATATCCACTTGGCAAATCTCTCGGACCTGTGACAGCAGTTGTGTCGCTTTAATTGATTGTCCACCTAGAGCGAAAAAGTTATCACGTACCCCAAAATCATCTGTTCCAAGTAAACTTGACCAGATACTAAACAGGGCATTTTCTAATGGAGACCTCGGTTTGATGCGTTCGATGCCTCCTGCTTTTTTCTCCAATGCCATGAGCATCTCTTCGCAATCGGTTGCCCCCGCCTCGGTGTACATCCATTCATCGATTTCATGCAACACCACTTGAATCGGCTCACCAGGCTTTGCCGCCAGAAGCACTTGCTCTGTCTTTTCTCTCAACGATTGGTACGACAGCTCCATCGTTTGATCCAGTTGAAAAAAGAGATGCAGCATTTGTATTCTCTCAGGTTCGATTGCCAGGAACTTAGACATGTCCGGTTTGGTTGCATCAATCCCTACATAGAGCAAAGATTCATTCGACATCATCCCAATCAGCCAAGAATAGAGACCTTTTACAGAGCGGATCGCTTGGTGACCACGGCTTTGCAGGATATCCTTCATCACCAACAGGTCGCGCCCCATCCCGATGTCATCCCACAAGCTCCATGCGAAGCAATAGGTTCTCACTTCACCACTCGCCTGCATGTACTGGCTAAAGCTCTCCACGAACTGATTCGCCGCCGCATACGCACCCGCCATATAACCAGATGACAGTGTGGTGGTTGAGGATGAAGTGACATACATACTGGTAGGTCGCTTTTTCAAAAGCTGATAAAGGGCAAACGTACCGTACACCTTGGCTTCGAACATTTCATCTAACGTCGCCTTGGTTTCATCCTTGAGCAGTGTCTCACGGTACACACCGGCAAGATGAATCACTCCGTTCAGAGTCTGACCAAAACGCCCCTCCCACTCAGCTGTGACAGCTTCGAGTTGCACCGGATCAGCGATATTACATGTGGTATAGTGAACTTCTCCACCGTTTTGTGCCCATGCTTCAAGCTCCTTAAGCCATTTGATTTTCTTACTCGTACCTGTTGATTCGTCAGAACAGCTCCCTTCTGAACTAGCCGGAAGCGGTGTTCGGCCAACAAGAAGCACTTTTGCCTGATAGTGACGCAACAGATGCTCGACAAAAAGCTTCGCCACCCCGCCAAGACCACCAGTGATCAGGTAAAAACCACTTTGTGTCAACGGACTCTCTGTCAGCGCGGTGTTTTCCAATTCCACACGGGTCATGCGTGGTATATAACGTTTTCCTCCACGGTAAGCAACGATTGCTGTTTTGGTATGATTCGTCACACCTTCCAAAAGTGCCAATTGTGCAGCGGTTACCAGTCGGTTTAGTTCTTGTTTGATGAATGCACCGTATATTTCTTGAGCGTCATCAGTCAGGTCGATATGGAGAAACGCCGTCTCAGGGAACTCATGCGGTAACGTTTTGAAAAAGCCGATCAACGGAGAATTCGCATAGGAAACCATCTCTGCTTTGTTCGTCTGGTAGAGGTTTTGCGTGACCAGAGTAAACGTTGATGGTTGCAAATTGCGATCGGCCATGACTTTTGCTAGATAGACCGTCGCGTAGTTGTCCTCTTGCACCGCTTTCAGTTCGTCTATGGTCTGCGGTTGATCACGGGTGACATTACCACTCATCCCTTGCAAAAAGAACACATGTGAGATCTCAATCTGCTCTTTTTCAAGCTCACCGAATAATTTATTCAAATCATTTAGATTATTGAAATTTACGACATATTGAAAGCTCCCTATTTTGGAGAACTCTTTTCCGTTTGTAACGATGATAGATTCTCCTTCACCCATTTCCCCTAAGACCAATCCGTTCACCGCTTCGAACGAATTAATCATGAGTAGCCGATTGCCGGAAATTACCACTCTCTCGCCTTTTGTCATCTCCTCACACGAAACATCATCCACCGGACATTCTATCCATATTGGTTTGTAAAACCAGCTTGGAAGCGTGTTGTCGTTTTCCAGTTTCAGATCGATTTTCTTGAGGATCTCGTCGAACTCTCCGTTAGCCAGACGTTTGGAAAGATCAGGACGCTGGATTTTGCCAGAGTTCGTTTTAGGAAATTCTCCCTGCGTGATTGGAACGATCAACGCCGGATTCAGGCCCATCTTGACATTGAGATGACGGCGAATCTCTTTGATCACGCCCAAGCAGGATTCGAGATCAGGTTCAACCGGAACAAAGAAAATCGCCAGTTCGTCGCTACCACTAGACATCTTGGGAATTGTAATAGCGGCAGAAAACGTGACCTTGACGCCTTTTACCTCTTCCACGAACGACTCTATTTCGTAGTTGTGAATATTATTTCCGTTGATGATGATCACGTCTTTTTCACGACCAGTGATCGTCAGTCTGCCTTGATGCAGGAAACCGAGATCACCCGTAATGAACCATCCGTCGCCGCCGAATACTTCTGCGTTCGCTTCCGGGTTATCGTAATAGCCCACCATGATGTTGTTACCTTTAACCTGCAAGCGACCAATCTGGTTTTCGCGGATCACGTTGTTGTTGGAATCGACGATACGAACGGATACACCGGGGATCGGCCCCCCTACTTCGGTAAACATCACATGATTCGGATGCCCCACGGAAACGCTGCGAATCGTTCCACCGAGCGACGCTTTATCCAGAATCTGATAACCGCTCGTCGGGGTCAGACGATTGAGCAGCTTGTTGAAAACGATTCCGGAAGAAGTCTCTGACATACCAAAGGATGGAGCCATCGCGTCATCTGGTAATCCGTGCGGTTGAAGCAACGTAAGGAACTGCTGAACAACCTTAGAGACGACCGGCTCGCCCCCGTTGAGGATATGGCGCATACTGGAGAGATCCCAATTGCTTTGTTTGATTTTTTCTACTTGATCATTAACCAGCGCAAACGCGAAATTAGGTGCCCAGGTCATCGTTGCCCGATATTGGTCAATCCAGTTGAACCAATTGAGTGGATTTGCGATAAAGCTGTCGATCTTAGGCAAAATCTGTTCGCTTGCCAGATAAACGCCAAGCACGTGAAACATCACGATCCCACCCACGTGGTCCAATGGCATCCAGTTCAGAATGATTTCATCCGATGTAAAGTTATGGCAAGCGACTGTACCACGCGCACGAGCAAGGATGCTTTCGTTGCAGTGCTGAACGCACTTCGGAATTCCTGTACTGCCTGATGTCAAAAGATGGAGTACGAGTGAATCTGGTGTAGCCTCGTAATACTGCTGATCTGGTTCATTGTATGTCAACGGCTCCAGTGCCACATAACGTAACTCGTCGGTCTCCAAGAGGGTTTGTAGTTGTTCAATCGACCCAATCAACGCTTCATCCACCAGCATCAATGGTTTCTGTAAAAGTTTCCAAGCGTTATGTATACGGCTAACCCCAGAATTCCAGTCTGTATAAGTCGGTGCAATCGCGATCGGTGTCGGCAAAAATCCGCCGAGTACACAAGCCCAGAACGCAGTGACAAAATTCTTGTTGTGATCCAACTGGAATATTACTGGATCGCCTGGTTGAAGCCCTTGCTGGCGCAAACCACGCAGGACCGACTCCGCCTCTCGCAATAGCTTCGCATAAGTCATGGTGACTTCGCTGCCATCGAGTTGGACAAAGATCAATCGTTTGTCGTGAGCGACACGGGCCGCCCGCAAGAGAACCTCGATTAACGTACCTGGTTCATCTACCGCCAGTTGTAGCTCTCCCCCGAAACTGAGCGCAAGCGGCAAAGCCTCATCCCGTTCATCGTGTTGCGTTGTGGCTGTGGAAGTCTGGCTCCCGTTCATCAATTGTTCCGATTTCCAGTCCGAGAAAAAGTGACTGAGATGAATGGCAGGAATGGTAACAAGGCCCTCTTTTGCCAAAGAGGCTATTTGTCCAACACCTTCCAGCGTTTTCAACTCTTTTACCAAGTCGATTGGAATCGTTCGAGAATCAACAGGTTGTGACATGTATCAGATACTCCCTTCGTTACGATGGATAGTGAAAGATTCGGTCTCCTATGTCTAAAATGAAGCGTATTCTAGATTTTAAGAAAGGATTAATTTAATTTCCATCAAACTTATATGCATGCAATTAATATTAATTTCATACATATAAGTTTGATGGAAGTTTCTTACTATGTCAAAAAATATAAAATTATTTTCAATAAAACTAAAAAAACTTTTTGGGTTTGATAGATCTTCATACCAGGAATAAATAACGATTTTTTACACAAAAAGACACTTTGTAACTAGTAAAAAAGAGCAGATGTCCTTAGGTAAAGGCATCCTGCTCTTACCATATCTTACTTTATCTACTTGGATGAAAGGCGAAAGCTTACAAGTTTACCCGTAATTACATCGGGTATGACACTGCTACATACGCTCATGGTGGATACCATGTGAAGATGTTTAGGCTTATCGGTTTCGGCAAAGCGGATCAGTCGATCGGTTCGAATACGTTGGGTACGTAGAAGGTTCCATAGTGTCTGTAGTGCTTGACGTTGACCGCTACGTTAATGATGCAGTCTACTAGTAGTAACTAAGATTGTAAGGAATAGGAAGGAATTACAAATCGTATTATATACAATATTTACATAAAAATAAATACAATATTTACAAAAAAATAATTTGTTCATGTTTTTGTAAAAGAGATTTCTTCCTAACCCTGTCTTTAAACGTTCAATTTGTTAGTTAAATAATAGAAATGCCGATTCCCTGTATTAGAAGGAATCGGCTTCCACCGGAGACATAATACGCCAAGTTGATTTCGTGCTACTATTCGCTGGAAAATCCTCTCCCAATCCAAAAATATTTGTAAACGTAATCCGAATAAAAATTAACATATTGTGTTGTTTTATGTAAACAAAACAACACAAATAGATTTACATATAACGATGAAAAAACCACCCTGATTTATCCAAGGTGGTTTGACTATTTACATCGTTTTTGAGTTATCGTTTGAAGAAGATGTCGAATCAGTTTGATTAGATGGAGTCGATGATGCATTTGACTCTACTATCGGAGTCTTCTCAACTGAAGGATTGGGATCAGTCGCCTCCTGAGAATCGCTTGATGGCTCCATGACATGGGCCTTTTTCTTTTTGAAAATGTTCGTGACTACTTTAAAGATACCACCCAACACAAGAATTACAATAATCCATGCTTTTTTCAAAAATACAAGAATGAGTGCAAGAATACCTATTTTTTTGGCAACAGCCAATCCTAATCCACCCAGTACAAGTCCTGTCAAACCAAATTCAGCTAACTTGTCTGTCGAAGCATCATAGTCACTGTATCGATTTCCTTCTTTCAACTGGAACTGAGGCATAATTTGTTCAGTCAAAATCTTTTTATCCTGTGCCAATGTCGCTGGATCAGATACAAGAATAAAAGAAACATATCCTTTTCGTGTTAACATTTGCAAATTGTAGTTAATAATCGGGTTTTTCTTATTATCTTCGGCAAGCATTGACCATTGCAAGGTATGAGTCTTTGCGTCATAGGAAGGTGGAACGTGCCAACCCACTACATGAATTTGCTCTTCAGGCTTGCGGTCTTTGTTGTGCTCTTCTGTTCCTTCTTTGTAACTCTTTAGGATAGCATCTTTATCAATATTGTTTTGCTCATCATCCATGATGTGACCTACTTCATCATATTCCATTACTACGTACCAATTTTCTTTATCCGAAGTAGGGTACACACTTCCAATTTCGCGTGATGATGCTGAGTTCCCGAACTCTTTTTGGACCGTTATGGTATCTTCTTTGTTCAAATAAGTGAGCTGATCTGGGATTTTAAAAGTAGCTAATTTATCCCCTACATCAACTTTCGTCCCCCCACTCACCCATTTTAGATTCTCTACTGCATAGACCGAAGTAGTAAAAACGGTAATAAGTAAAACAAGAATGATTGAATAAATGCTTTTTGATCTCACTTGGTGGCCTCCATTGTTAAATTAGTTATATGCACAAACGTAATCTTAACAATTGATCTAATGGTGGTAAATGATATATTAGTTGGAAATAATTAAGCAGAAAGTCATAGGAAATCAGTAACTACCCATACAATTCTGATAAATATATTTTTTGCAAGAGCCTTTGGATACAAATTATATTTTTATATTTATTCCCTATAAATTCCATACTCCTTATGGTATGTTCTACTACAAATAATCGGTTTGGAAAAAGGGTGTACATACCTGTATGCCAACAACTAACCAAGTATCAAATATCGTAACTAATCTGGTATCCACTCATCTATGAAAAGATGTGGTACTAGGCCCGACATTTTTCTAATAGATTAACTATAAAAAAGGGTGTTAATAAATCTTCACACCTATTCTGCTAGGCATATGCTCTATCAAAAGCCCGAAAAGCGACAGTAGCCGTCAAGGGGAGGGGGGGGGGATTTTTGCTAAGCAAAAATCTAAAGGGGCTGCCTTCAGTCATATTTCATGACTTTGGGACAGCCCTTTGTATTATCATTTGAATATAACAATCAGCTATAATCGGTTCATTCTATGACTTGAGCTAACTCCGTGAAGATGACACCCAATGCAAAGGCTCCCGCGTCTGGATAGCCGAGGCTTCTTTCACCAACCGTTCCTGCCCGGCCCATTCTAGCGACAAGGGACTCCGTATGCTTCGCCCCTTGTACCGCGGCTTGGGCAGCTTTGACAGATGCTGTCTTGATATCATCGCCCGCTTTGGCGCTTTGCTCCCAAGAATCGGAAAATGGGGCAAGAGCGTCAATCAAAGTCTTATCGCCGACCACCGCTCCTCTTCCAAAGGATCTTTCTCCCGTGTCTTGGATACCTTTGACAACGGCCTTCATCATGCCAGCGAAATCTGCGACGGATAATTCGGTCTTGTCTCCGGCAAATTTACTTGCAGCTCGGAATGCCGATCCCCAGATAGGTCCGGAAGCCCCACCACAATGCTCCATAATGACCAAAGAGCACGCAGTCAGAAAGTCCTCTATATTTGCTGCATTGTGTTCAGTAATTTCCCGCCACTCATTTTTCAATTGTTTGAAGCCTTTTGCCACGCTCATGCCAAAATCTCCATCGCCCGCATGAGAATCCAATTCACAGAAAGGAACTTCATTCTCTATAATAACTTCACTCATCTTATCAATCAGATATATCAGATTGTTTAACGAGAATGTATTCTTATCAATCGTTGCATATTTCTTATCCGTCTCGCATCGATAAGATACAGCTCGATTCTCTTGCGAATCGAATGCTGCTTCTTCAACACACAGCGGTGTGAACGGTTGGGTAACTTGAAGCGCAGGAGTATCGCAGGTTGCCTCCAAATAATGTTTTAATTGATTGTCTAATTTAATAATCGACACGGAAGCCCCTTCCATGTCTATGCTTGTCATGTAGTTGCCGACGAATACTTTAAAGATGGACACGTTGCTGTTGTTGATTTCTCGAACAACCGCGTTTGCCAACAAATACAATTCTTGCAGCGGAGATCCACCGAATCCGTTAATCAAAACGCCGATTTCTTGTTGTGAATCGTCGCTTATTTTCATATCGCGGAACAAATCCGTTACCATTTTCTTTGCCAGCTCATTGGCGGATACAATCTTTTCTCTGCGGATTCCGGGCTCGCCGTGAATACCTACACCATACTCGATCTCATCCTCATTCAGTTCGAAAGTAGGCGTCCCTTTAGCCGGAACCGTACAAGACGTAAGCGCAAAACCAATGCTTCTTGTATTATCTATTGCCTTCTGAACAATTTCCTTTACTTCTCTTAATTCTTTTCCCTCTTCCGCGGCAGCACCGGCAATCTTATGAACGAATACGGTTCCGGCAACTCCCCTTCTTCCTACCGTGTACAGACTGTCTTCCACCGCGATATCGTCATCGACTTTGACATAATCGACAAGCAACCCGTCTTCGCCTGCAAGATGTGCCGCGTTTTTAAAATTCATAATATCTCCGCTGTAATTTTTGATGATCAACAATGTGCCTTTTTTACTAGCGGAAGCTTTGATCGCTTGATAAATCTGAATCTGAGATGGGGAAGCAAATACATCCCCGCAGACCGCAACATCTAACATCCCTTTCCCGACAAATCCGGCATGTGCAGGTTCGTGTCCGCTTCCGCCGCCGCTAATAAGCGTTACTTTGTTTTGTTGGATTTGCTTTTTCTTAATAATCTTATATTTACTGTTAAACTCCAGATCCGGATGTGCAAGTACGATCCCGCTACACATTTCTCTTACCAGCGTCTCCGGCTTATTTATAATTTTCTTCACATTACTCACCCTTTTTCTTAAATTCCTGTCCAATTAGATCTGCTACCATAATAGCAGCTACTACATCTTCTTCACTCACCGGAAAAGGCATGGAATGAATAGACTCTTCCAGTATACAGGCTTTCTGGGCGACATTCAGCAACTCTAGTCTGGTGACATTCGTTACGCCGATATCGGAGAGACACACCGGAAGACCTACACTTACACAGAAACTCAATACCTCGTTTATTTCATCCGTACTTGCATTTTCAAGGACTAATTGAACAAGCGTAGTAAATGCAACTTTCTCACCATGATAATACGAATGGGTTCCTTCCAACGCGGTTAAGCCATTGTGAATGGCGTGTGCAGCTGCCAGACCGCCGCTTTCAAACCCTAAACCCGACAAAAGGATGTTCGTTTCGATAATATTTTCAAGCGCTGGAGTAACGACATTGGAATCACAGGATATTTTAGCTGTAAGGCCGTCTTCAAGGAGCGTTTCATAGCAAAGCTTGGCAAGGGCAAGAGCTGCTTTCGTTCCTATAGCTGGCTGACCGACTCCACCATTTGCTCCGCAAGGCAGTCCTGCATTCACATGGGAATAAGAGTTGGCGGTTGCTCTCGCCTCAAAGTAAGTAGAAAGCGCATCCCCCATGCCTGCTACAAGAAAGCGTGTAGGCGCATTGGCAATAACGTTCGTATCAACCAACACTACACTTGGACTTTGTTTAAAATAGGCATAATCATCAAACTCTCCCTCCTGAGAATAAAGAACCGCAGAATGGCTTGTCGGTGCGTCCGTCGCTGCAATTGTCGGCACAATAATTAACGCATCGCCCTCTGCTACACACTTCGCGGTATCTATCGCTTTACCTCCACCTAATCCAATGATGCAAGGACAAGCATGTTCCTTAGCAAGCTGTTGCAATCTATGCACTTCGCTCCGGGAACACTCTCCATTGAAACCGCTCTCAATTATAGTTACTCCAAATTGTACCATGGTATGTTCCAGTTTCTCTTTTACACGTGTTACGTCATCTTTATGAGCAATAAGAAGAGCCGAATCACCAAATGTCTTGATGAAATACCCCAGATTTACTATTTCATTTTTACCCTGAACATATTTGGATGGACTAATAAAAGCTTTTCTCATGTGAGTAATCCTCCTCTGTACTATTTGTATTCCCATTCATTATAGATCCATCTTCTACAAATATCATTGAACTATTCACTCCAAATAAAGCTCTTTCTCATCGTATTATCTTTTCCTGCAAGCAGAAAAATGGTATTATCTTGTCCTGCCATCCGATTATTATGCTATAATAAGTTACAAAAGGAGAATTGATCACATGACCTTGCATTTCAAATTGGACAAAATTATGGATCTGGAAAAGTGGCAGAAGCTGCAGGACTCTCTCTCCCTGGTGACTAAAATGGCCATTATAACAACCGACTACAAAGGCGTGCCGGTAACGCAGCACAGCCAATGCCAGAGCTTCTGTCAGGCGATACGAAAAGACGGCCCATTGTCCGAATACTGCCAGAAATGTGATGCAAGAGGCGGTCTTGAGGCTGTGCGACTGAATCAACCCTATATCTACCTTTGCCATTTTAATATTATTGATATTGCCATCCCTATTATTGTCCATAATCAGTACATTGGGGCTATTATGGCGGGACAGGTAAAATTGCGCGATAATCCGATGGAGCTCGAACAAATTGTAACTCGGCCAACAAATGCCGATACCCATAAAAAGTTCCTCGACTTGGAACAAGACTATGCTTCTCTCCCAGTTCTGTCCTATGACGAAATAACAACCATTTCTGAAATGCTGTATCATTTATGCAATTATATTGTGGAAGAGGCTATAAATAAAAATTCAATGATCGATATGTACCGTCATGCGTTAACAACGGACCAGCCTGTTTTTGATTCTATTGCCGAGCACTCGTACCGCAATATTCAAACCATAAAAAAAGAGCTGGAAAATACACTTATTGATAGCCAGATCATAAAAATGTCTAACCATAAAAGGATTTCTTCCAACACCATTCTTCAACCGGCTTTTGATTATATCTATGCTCACAAAAATGAAAACATCAAATTAACGGACATGGCCGATATTTGCCATGTAAGCCCAAGCTATTTCAGTCGTATGTTCACGAAGGAAACCGGGGAGAATTTTTCCGTGTTCATTCCACGCTTGAAGATGGAGTGGGCCAAACAAATTCTAGAGACAACCGATCTGTCCATCTCTCAAGTCAGCAACGAATTGGGATTCAGCGAACCTAGCTACTTTATCAAAACGTTCAAAAAATTTGAACGGATAACGCCTGCCGTCTATCGTAATATTTATCAGTAATAGGGGGATGAGTTAGGGAATAAATTTCTTCACATAGAGTTCACCGTTCCATTCATCCGGCAATGGTTCTTCTTTGTCGAAATGACATTTAAACCAATTTCTGAGTTCCCAGTATCTAATCCATTTAGGAAGAGGCTTGAATTGAATACTTTTTCGAGACAGCAACTCAGATTCCTTTGCCAGGCTCTAGCTAAGGATTAAAACAAGTATTTCATATGGATCAGATGTAAAAACGTCCAGTTCATAGAAAAAGAGCCTGATTTACCCCTTTTTTGGGCACCAATCAGCTCTTTTCTCTTTATTATTTTACTCTCTATCAGCTACATTCTTCTCCTTCATTCTACTAAAAATTGATGCCAATACAGAGCCTGAAATATTGTGCCAGACACTAAAAATAGCACTTGGAACTGCTGCTAAGGGAGAAAAATGTGCCGTTGCAATCGCGACTCCTAGACCCGAATTCTGCATACCTACTTCCATGGCAACTGCTTTTTGCTTAGCTAGATCCATTCCACATAGACGAGCAAATAAGAATCCCAACAGAAAACCAAGTACGTTATGTAGCACCACAACAGCAAAAATCATTACACCTGCCGAAGCTAGTTTAGCCTGGTTCCCTGCAACTACGCCGCAGATGATCATTACAATTGCCACTACGGAAACCAATGGCAATGCTTTCACGCTTGCGGCTGCCTGTTTTCCAAAAAATTTTTTCACTAAAAACCCCAAGGCTAACGGAATGATAACCACTTGAATAATAGAATAAAATAAGGACCAGATATTAATATCTACCCATTTACTTGCCAACAGTAAAATTAAAAACGGTGTAACGATAGGAGCAAGTAGTGTTGAGACAGAAGCGATTGCTACAGCAAGAGCCACATCCCCTCTTGATAAAAAGACCATCACATTGGAGGCAGTGCCGCTTGGACAGCACCCTACCAAAATTACTCCAACTGCAATTTCTGGCGGCAAATCTAAGAAATAAGCTAATAAAAATGCCAATAGTGGCATCACAAGATAATGCCCAACAACGCCCAATGCAACATCTTTTGGACGACGAAACACTTCTTTAAAGTCAGAAGCAGATATGGTTAAACCCATGCCAAACATCACGATTCCTAGCAACGGAATAACATAAGCTCCAATCCATTTAAAATGCTCTGGATATACATACGCAATAACGGAAAATAACAGTACCCACACTGTAAATGTCTTCCCTGCAAAAGAACTGATTTTCTCCACAACTCCCATAATAAAGCCTCCCTGTTGTCTCTATCTGTATTTTCTACATGAGTTCATATAGCTCACGCATGGGTCTGAGGATATTTTGTTTAATACTTGTTTCAAGTTTTTCTTGATTCCCAGTTCGTAACGCCTGAATAATGTGCTCATGTTCATCAACGGAAGCTACATTCATCGCATAAGTTTGCTTTAAAAACACATATTTAAACCGGCGAATATGATTTTGTAACGAAATATGAAACGACGTCAAATATGGATTGTCAGCTACATCCGTGATCAAATTGTGAAATTGCTCGTCATACTCCATCGCTTGATAAGGCTCTCCTCTACGGATCGCCTCTGCAAATTTTGCATTCCATTCTTGTAACTGTTCAATATGTTGAGGCACGAAATGTACGGAAGCAAAATCAGCTGCCAAGGCATGTAACGTAGCAAGCGTCGGATATACTTTTAAGATATCTTCCTTCTCAATATGGGTGACTCTGGTATCTTTTCCTGGTTGCATCTGAACTAAACCCTGTACTTCTAGTAATTGCAAAGCTTCTCTGACAGGTGTCCTACTCACGCTCAACGCTTCAGCCAGCTGGACGTCTACCAATTTTTCACCCGGCTTTAGTGTTCCATCTATAATCCATCTCCGAATGTGAGAGAAGGCACGATCTTTGGCTGACACTCGAATAGGAGCTACATAATTTCTAGGAATTGGCATGTCTTCCCTCCTTTTCAATATGTAATATATCGCATACACCCTCAAAGTTCAACGGAATTTTCAATCTATTTATACTTCCAAATTATACAAAAGGACCATAGTTGGATTTTACATTCCAACCATGATCCTTTTCGTTAGCTTCCATTTGCACGTATTTGGCCTAGTTCGCCATTTAAATGCTCTTACTCACAAGATGTGTCTTTTACACGTTGGTTCAAGAAATCAAAATCTTGATCATGCAACGGCTCCACTTTCCCTTTTTGATAGCCACTTCCCTTTGTGGAGAAGAAATCATGCGTACTCGTTTCTGTACGAATACCGTTTAACACAACAGGATGAACTTCTTCTTCTTCAAATAGTTGTTCTAATCCCAGGTTCATGAGAGCTTTGTTAGCATTATAACGAATATATTTTTTCACTTCATGTGTCAGACCAATTGAATCATACAGCGTTTCTGTATACTCTAATTCATTTTTGTATAGGGATTGAAGAAGCTCATCAACAAACTGGGTTGCGTGATGTTGTTCATCTTCTGTTAATCTAGCATAAACTTCTTGTGCTAATAACCCAACAAACACACCATGCACACTCTCATCACGAATAATCAGCTTGATAATCTCTCCGCTGGCAACCATTTTCCCTTGACCAGCTAAAAATAACGGATAGAAGAAACCAGAATAAAACAGGAAGCTTTCTAAGAAGACAGACGCTACCATCGCTTTATATAAGCTCATATCATCGCCATCTTTGATATTTCTGTAGATATCATCAATAACTGCTGTTTTATATTGCAAATGTTTATCTTCTTTTACCCATTGAAAAATTTCGTGAATCCGCTCTGAACTTGCTACTGTTGTAAAAATAGTGCTATAGCTCTTAGCATGAATCTCTTCCATCGCCGCCTGGAAAATCAGAATTGCTTTCTTTTGTTTTTCTTTAACATGCTGTGCAATCATCGGCATGCCAACATTTCCTTGCTCGGTATCAAGCAACGTTAATCCACCTAATACCTTCATATACGTATCACGTTCATTCTCAGTTAAGTTCGTCCATGATTTTAGATCCTTCGAAATCGGAATCTCTGTATCTAACCAGAACTGGGATGTATTTTGCGTCCATAACATCTCCGTATACTGGGTTTCCGGTTCATTCCAGTTCACTGCTTCGAATTTAGACATTGCCATGCTCCTCTCTTATACGCTGCAACTAACGCATTCCTCGATGGTTTTTTTCTTCGTACGAGTATAATACAGCGTCTTCAAGCCTTTTTTCTGAGCATAGATATAATACATAGCCAAATCTCGTGTGGTCGCATCATCTTTTACATACAGAATGGTAGAAATCGCTTGATCAATATGCACTTGTACTTCTGCAACGAGATCGATGACATTGAACATGTTCATATCATACGCCTCTTTATAGTAGAAGAAATTCTCATCATCTAAGAATGGCATCGGGTAAATGGTTTTGGAATCACCATATTCGCGCTCCTCAATACGTTGCGTGATCGGTGCAATAGACGCCGTTGAAGATTGCAGGTATGAGATGGAACCCGTAGGAGCAATCGCTAATCGATACGCATGATAGAGTCCGTAGGTTTGTACCTCATCTTGCAAACGGGCCCAATCTTCCTTCGTTGGAATGTGGTGGCCTTCGAACAACTGTTGAATTTTTTCATTTTTTGGTGAGTAATCATGTTGTTGATAACGTTCAAAATAAGCACCAGATGCATATTCACTACGCTCAAAGTCTACAAAAGTAATTCCGCGCTCTTTTGCAATAAGCATAGATCGTTCTAGCGAATAAAAATTCAAGATCATGAAGAATGTACGTACAAAATCAATAGCTTCCTTTGATTCATAAGAGATTTTATTTTTAGCAAGATATCCGTGTAGATTCATGGCTCCTAAGCCAACAGAATGAAGCTCGCGATTTGCTTTTGCCACAGATGGAACAATAGAAATATTTGTACGGTCAGTAACTTCGGTAAGAGCATCCATTGCTAAATGAATCGTTTCTCGCATTCTCTTATTGCTCATTACATTTACTATGTTAAGCGAGCCTAAGTTACAAGAGATATCTCGATTAATAACATCGTCTACTCCATAATCATTAATGTTGGAAACTTCACTAAGCTGAGCTATTTCGCTACACAGATTAGAGAATTTAACTCGTCCGATCTCTTTTAATGCGTGATATTCATTAGCATTATCGACATACATAATATATGGATAACCAGACTCCATCTGGATTTGAGCCAATTTCATTATCAGATCTCGTGCTCCGATTTTTTTCTTGCGGACACGTGGGTTATTAACCAACTCTTCATACATGATACCCATATCCATATCGTCTAGATGCTCACCATACTCTCGGAACACCGTGTGTGGATAGAACAAGTACATGTCTTTATCTTTTTCTACCAAGTCAAAGAATTTATTAGGAGCAACAACGCCAAGTGACAAGGTTTTAATCCTGATTTTCTCATCGCTGTTGATTTTTTTCGTATCTAAGAATTCTTGAATATCTGCATGGAAAATATTGAGATAAACAACACCACTACCATCGCGTTGACCTAGTTGGTTCGCGTATGAGAACGCATCTTCAAACAGCTTCATGACAGGAAGAACCCCACTTGCCTTACCGTCTAATCCTTTGATCTGTTCTCCTGCTGCACGGATTTTGCTTAGATTTAAACTCACTCCGCCACCAATTTTGCTAAGTTGTAAGGCTGAATTGATAGAGAAACCAATCGAATTCATAGAATCATCTACCTCAAGTAAGAAACAGCTAACCAGTTCTCCACGTCTTTTCTTACCTGCATTTAAGAAGGTAGGAGTAGCTGGCTGATATTCTTGCGAGATTAATAGATCTGCATATTGTAGAGCTTTTTCGCTGTCTCCCTTTGCTAGAAATAGAGCAACTACAGCTATCCGATCCTCATAACGTTCAAGGAATTTGCTTTCATCATTTGTTTTCATCGCATAGTTATGATAGAACTTGAATGCGCTCATAAAGGAAGGGAAACGGAATTTTTTATCATATACGTAGCGATAGACTCGTTCGATATCAGCGAATTCATAGCCTTCAAACACTTCAGCCTCATAATAGTCATTTTCAATCAAATAATTAATTTTCTCACGTAGGTTATGGAAAAAGACCGTATTCTGATTTACATAATCAACGAAATAGCTCTTCGCAGCCTCTAAATCTTTATGAAACTGAAATTTCCCGTCTTTCTTCACCATAATTTCGTTGTTCAACGTGATCCATTGTGGTAGTTGCGTGGACAAAGTGAAATACCTCCTGCTTAAAAGTTTCTACATCTCTTCTGGTACCGCTCAATTCAAATTTCATTACTAATGGCACATTGTATTGTTCGGCAATTTGGTCAGCTGCTAGTCCATAGCGAGTTCCCCAATTCATGTTCCCGCTAGTTGCAACTCCCTTCATCCATTGAGAATGTTGAGATAGGAATTGTTGTGTCGTTTCAGGAACTTGTCCAAATCCCGTTGTATAAGTAATCAGAATGAAAGGTTCGTTTATGACGACATCATCGGAAATTTGTATACAGCGAAAATCTAGTTTTTGGACGAAGCGTTTCACATTCCCTGTTTTGGAATCATATACGATCAGCATCAATGTACCCCCCTTTCATGTATAAAGGACATATGATGGTAATAGGCTGACTGCTGATAATTGCCACTTTTTGCCAATATAAAAAGCTCATCCCTTCATGGGTGAGCTCTAAAACGGCACAACAAAAGAAAAAATAGCAAACTAAAGAACCGCTACTATTTAATCCCCGTACCGTTTCAACTTCCCATTCCCCGAAGATGTGAAACTAAGAGAATGGGCAGGTCTACTGACTTGTGTTTCACTTTACTTTGAGCCCTTCCCATATAAGTTGCCTGAAAGACATGCCTATACAGTGGTATGCTCATTTCATCCACACTTACAGTTGCGGGGACAGCTCTGGAATTACACCAGATTCCCTATTAAGTCGCAAAATGACACCTAATTCTCGGCAGCAAAGTAACTTTTATCAGTATGTAGTATATTAAATTCATATAAGACACTAAATGTAGTCTTGTCACCTAGCATACAATGTTTCTATCAAAAGAGCAAGACGCAAAGTGCCTACAAACAAAAAATAAAATCCGATCACCCCACAGCAGACAACTAGGTATATTACTAGCAAAATTAGTAACTCTATACCTTTTTCTATTCAATAAAATGATGGTTCTCGCGTATATTCTACAACTTTGCAAAAGGTTTTATTATAAAACGACACAAAAATAGAATATAGCTTGTTAAATAAGAACAAGCGTTCTATAATAAGATATACCCATGTATGAGGACAAAGTGATTTTATAACGATGAAACAACGGATAAGGTGGTCTTTCTCATGTCTGTAACAAAACAACGGGATACCGTACAATTAATTGAAAGAATCCCTTCTTTTCCTTGGTATGTAGAAAAATATGTCGACCATAAAAGATCGAAACGCGCTTCTGTCTCTACTCTACTCGGTTATCTGCGCGATTTTGAGTTCTTTTTTCGCTGGCTTATGGCAGAGGGTCTCTCCAAAGCCCCACAGATGAACGACATTGCCCTCAATGAGTTAGAGAGTTTGCGTAAAGAAACAGTAGAATCCTATCTCCTCTACTTACAGGATTCTCATCTATTTGAGCGTTCATTGTTGTTAACAAAGCCGACCAAAAGCGCTAAAAAAGAATATAGCGATTTGACAATATCTCGCAAGCTGTCTAGTTTAAAGTCTCTTTTTTACTATCTATCTGCGCTCTCAGAAGATGAACATGGTGAATCATATTTAAAGCGTAACGTGATGGCAAAAATTGAGTTACATGTGGAAGAGGTTACACCACTCGCTCGTGCAAATGCTATCCGTTCCAAAATATTAGTAGATGACGAAATACAGAAGTTCGTTGATTTTGTCTACCATGGATACTTGCAGTATTGTGATACCAAGAAAAAATTAAATTTTCATTACCGGAATCGCGATCGAGATGTAGCTATTATCGCGCTAGTCCTTTCAGGAGGATTTCGTGTATCGGAAATAGTAAATTTAAACCTCCAAAACGTGGTACTCGAGAAAAATCAGGTCTTGATGATTCGAAAAGGAAAAAAAGAGGACGCCCCCTTCTTCAGTGATTGGGGAAAGGAATATTTGCTTCGTTATATGAACACACGTCAGAAATATCAACCTCCTGCTAGTGAGGATGCTTTATTTCTAACGATATCGCCCACAAAGCCAATCGGTCACCGTATTGATTTACGCTCCGTTCAGAAACTAGTAAAAAAATATGGAAATGCTTTTGGAATGCCAGACATTTCTGTCCATAAGTTACGCCATAGCTTTGCTACCCAATTTTTGCGTCTAAACCCTGATCCCCATCAACTTCAAGCTCAATTGGGCCATTCAAAAATAGATACCACGATGCAGTATGCGCATGTTCTTGATGATGCTTTGAGTAAAGCAGTAAATCGAACGACTAGTAAATTATAAAGAAAAGACCTTCTCCTCGTGTGACAAGCCTACAAGCCATATTCACTCCGATCATACAAAAAAGCAAGCAACATTCTTCGAATAATGTTGCTTGCTTTGCTTACAATCATGGGTTCAATCTATTCCTCTTCTTGCATTGCGTACCAATTTTCATAAAGCTGTTTGATCTCTAGTTCTTGTTCCGTTATCAGATTCTGATAGCGAATGAGTTGTACATAGTCGTCCTTAACTAGCTCCATCTCTTGCTGCCATTGCTCACATTGCTCTTCTTTCTGAGCGATCTCTGTTTCTAATTGTTGAAGCTTAAACGAATTCATTTTTGTCACTCTGTGTTTAGTAAGGGGTTTTGTTTGTGCCAGACTTTTACTCTCTGTTTGGATAGTAGATTTCCCAATTTTTACAGATTCAACATGAGTATGAGCTGCTTGTTTTACTTGATGTATCTGTTTTTCTGACTCTATCTTGTTCCCCTGTTGTGACTGATAATTACGATTTGGCTCTTCAATCTGCAATCGCTTTAAGCATGTACTTTTCTGCTTGTCGTTTCCCATTTTATTATTTTCATACAACTGTTGTTTTTTACGCTTTTCTCTTGCTTCTTCATAGGTTCCTTCATAATGTATCAGTTGTTGGTTATCAATCCAGTAGACACCTTCTACCATCTTCTGTAAGAAATATCGATCATGAGACACGATTAAGAGCGATCCTTTGTAATGAAGTAAGGCTTCTTCCAACGTCTCTCGGGCTTCGATATCTAAATGGTTAGTTGGCTCATCTAGTATAAATAGATTAATGTCTTGATTCATTAATTGAGCCAACCGCAGTCGCATCCGTTCTCCTCCACTTAGCTGACCCACTCGTTTAAACACATGCTCTCCATAGAACAAAAAACGAGCCAGCATATGTCTAGCTTGAGCTTCTGTCACAATGGCGGCTTCCCTAAAGGCATCAATGACACGTCGGCTAGGGTCTCCTTCCAGTGCCTGTTGAGATAAATACCCAACCTTTACTTGGCTCCCTAGCATTACACGACCTGCATCTGGCTCTACCTCTCCTAGTACCATTTTAATGAATGTGGATTTGCCACTACCATTGGAACCAAGCAGTGCTTTCCGTTCACCATACCGTAGGGAGAAATTCGCTTCTTGTAATAAACAAACTTTCCCGAAAGCTTTTGTCACATTATTAATTTGTATGACATCCCGACCGCTTCGGTCTGTTTTTTGAAAATACAAATCCATCTTGTCTGCTTCCAGACGTGGACGTTCGATTTTCTCCATTCGTTCCAATGCCTTTTCCATACTTTTGGCCCGACGATGAAAAGAATCATTGGGAGGATTAGCTTGATTTCCCCATTCACGTAATCGTTTAATTGCTTCTTTCATTTTCTTGATTTTCTTTTGTTGTTCTTGATAATCAGCGAATTGTCGTAATACACGTTCCTCTTTTTCTTTCACAAAAACACTGTAATTACCTTGATAGGTTTGCAATTCACCACTATCTACTTCCCATATACTCGTAGCCACTGCATCCAAAAAGTAGCGGTCATGAGAGATTAGCAAAATCGTACCTGGATATTCACGTAAAAATTGCTCTAACCACTCCATTGATTCCACATCGAGATGGTTAGTAGGCTCATCTAAGAGGAGTACATCACTTTTTTCACATAAAATTTTAGCCAAGCCAATTTTCGTCTTTTCTCCTCCACTTAACTGCGAGAAGGGAGTGTCAAGTAACGAAGATGACAACCGAAGACCATCTACTACCATTTGAATCCTAGCTTCCACCATATATCCGTCTAGTTGCTCAAAGGTATCCTGCAAGCGTTGATAGCGAAATAATAATTTGTTCTGTTCTTCTGTCGATAATTTTTGATACTCATCTATATTTGACATGAGTTGTTGGCACGATTGTATGGACCACTCTATTTCTTGCACCTTAGAAAAAGCACTTTGTATCACATTGCGCCCTGTCCATTCCCTTGGGTACACAGGCTGCTGTGGTAAATAAGCAAATGTGGCATCTTTAGCTCGAAAAATAGAGCCTGAATCTGGGGTATCTAGCCCTAGTAACAAGGTGCAAAGTGTGCTTTTTCCAGCTCCATTTGGCCCAACAATTCCTATACGTGACATTTGATTTACCTCGCAAGAAATTTCAGTTAAAACCAAATTGGCTCCGAATGATTTTGAAATAGAATTAGCAGCTAGAACGATCATGATCTATTTCCTCCTTGGAAATCGGCCCCCACAAACGTTACACAAGCGAATACAAGCCTCTTGGATCATCCCATACATGATTATAACTGGTGCGTTTTACCAGTACAAAAAACCACAGGCACCTACCACCTGTGGCATCTTTTCCTCTTAATGTAATTCGATCATCATGATCGAAAAATGGAAGGGAGGTTATGCATGCAAGGTACGCGTTAATGGAAACCGTTCGTATTTGTTAGTAGAGTTAAAAATGGACAGACTTCTCCCGTTGTTGACGAAATCATGTGTTTGACTGGACATTTCTACCACAAACCACGCTTGAACAGTTCCTGACATGTACCTGCACCTCCTTTTGCAAACTTTTCCATAGTATAGCGTCTGGTCTATAAATTGTAAAGCATCTTTTTCCAACCGTTACTCCATTACGCTTTGGGGATCAATCATCGCTTTACTTGTGTCTTGTTCTGCTAACCTTTGCAATATTCTCCGCTTCTTGTATAACATCTGACCTGTCATTGCTATGTCAGCAATCTGTGTTCGATTGGTATATGCACCAAAAAACATACCAGCTATTGGGATTAACTGAAATAATTTTTTCCAAGCCATATTATCCATATATGTCAAACTAACTTCGCGCCAACCTTGTAGCTGAGCTATGACTTCTTGATGTTTTTCTCCTTGATCAAAATAGGCCAGCTCTTCCAAAATTGCCTTTTTTCCAACAACATCTGCGGAAGTAAATTGTAGACATTTGATAATAAAAACACGCTCTACCTTGTCATGAGGGTCATATCCATAAGTAAGTGCCATTTCCTGCAACACTTTTAAGGAAAGGCCAATGACAATTGGTATGTCTATCGCAAGTGTAAACATACCGCCAAATCCTGTTGTAGCCCCTTGAACCATCGCAACATTAGTGCGCGATTCTGTTAATTGAATGGCTACTTGATCCATTTCTTGTAAGGCTCTAACCTGCACTTGTTCAATCCTATTGGGAGAGTTGCTAAATCGATTCCAAACATCTTGATTTTTGATAAGGTATTTGCCACCCGTCTGTATATAGGCGCCCATTTCGTTTATCAAATCCCCCACTTTTTCCTTTAATGCCTTTGGGACAGTGCGATCTAGCCATACAAACGGAAGTCGACCTATTTTCTCCCAGAACCATAAATCCTTTTGATCTTGCTCCCACGTCTCAATGGTACGTAACTGTTGCTGCAAGTCCTCTATGCTCTCCATGAAATATGCACCCTTTCACAATGCTTGTCCCCCTGCATTTACCATTCATCAGATCAGGTAGCTAAACGACAAACCGCCTCATACAAATACTCTACACCTATACAAATATCTGATACCTCGGCCCACTCACTGGGATGATGGCTAACCCCATCTTTACAACGAACAAATAACATACCCATTTCCGTTACTTCAGACATGATCATCGCGTCATGACCTGCTCCACTAAACATCTCTGGAAACTCCACAGTTCTTTTCAAGCCAATTTCACGAAACATCTGTACAAGTTCAGTGGAAGCATCCGCTTGTTTGATCGTTAGTAAATTTTCAATCTGATAATCTAGCCCGCGTCGTAAGGATATTTCTGAAAGCAAGGCGTCCAAATCGGTCAAAATCTGTAACAACCGTTGATCATCTATATCTCGAATATCAATTGTGAATTCAACAGAACCTGGAATAACATTGCAAGCACCCGGTTCCAGCCCGAAAGTCCCCACAGTCCCAACGGTAGGTTTACTACTATCAGCACTACATAGTTTTTCCAACCCTACTATTGCTTCGGCTGCACCCATCATTGGGTCTTGACGCATGTTCATCGGTACAGTACCAGCATGACCAGACTGGCCAGCCAATTTGATTTTAATCAATTGCACACCCATAATGCTTGTAACAATCCCTACAGGCTCATTGACTGCTTGCAGGTAGGGACCTTGTTCAATATGTAGCTCTAGATACGCTTTTATATCCTCAGGACTCCGCATATCTGATGTTCGTTTTTGAGACGGAAAGCCACATTGCTGTAAAGCCTCTGATCTTGTCACACCTTGCTCGTCACGTCTAACTAAATCTTCTGGAATAAGCTTTCCCCACATCCCCCTGCTACCAAAAAATCCATCTGAAAAACGAACTCCTTCTTCATCACAGAAGGCAACTACTTCAATAGGATGCTCATGCTGCACGTTATTTTCGGTCAAGACCTGTACAACCTCAATTCCACCAATGACTCCGACAGTGCCATCGAATCTACCACCGTTAGGAACCGAATCGATATGAGAACCTAGCATTACCGCAGGTGCATGAGGATTGATCCCTTCTTTTCTACCAATCAAATTCCCAAAGCAGTCTTGTCGAACATACATTCCTGCTTCTTTCATCCAGCTAGCAACCATACTTTGGGCTAACATATCTTCATTTGTCAAAGCTAGTCTAGTAACTCCCTTTTCAGAAGTCCTACCAATTTCGCCTAATTGTCGCAACCTACTGTCAATTCTTTGTTCCTTTATCTTTACGTATGAACCCAGATCGGGTTTCTGATTTTTATAGGTATCCATAACAACAAATCTCCTCTATCTAGATGGAATGTGTATCTTTTGTAGTAGTAATCTGATTATTATTTCATGGAATTGATTTTTTGACTATCTAGAAAAGGCTACTCTCCCTCTTGAAATACCAGGTAAAAGAAAAAAGACGCTTTGAAATTTCGTCTGCTTAACAAAAAAGCCGATCCCCTTCTGTTACAGGATCGACCCTCTATTAGAAATAAGATATTTTTTCAGCAGCTTATTCCATTCTACAGACTCAGGATATTCAATTGGAGCTTTTCCATCATTTTTACCGTCTTCTGAGCAAAACATTAGATGCTTATTATCTCCATCCACAATGAATAGCAAGCTTTTGGCATGCAGGAACGATATTTTTGGTTGCTTGCTCCTATTGGAATTCCACTGCAAGACCTTCCTTTTCCGCCTTGGCAGCTGCTTCATTCCTTTCATCAAAACGCATTACATACCCCGAACTCTCTATAAGTTTATTTGTCAGAGTGACAACAAGTTCCTGCAAACTTTTTTATCAGTAATCCCTCCCTTTTCCGGAATCCCCCAAGTCGATCAATCCCTCAGGATAGGGTTCAAAAAAGCGTTGTCGTAACAAATACTCTTGTTCATACCTGTAAACCCATGATTTTAAAAGACTAGTCATACTACTTAATGGCAATTTCCTCTCTCGATACCTACTTAGTAAATGCATAAAGTGTTCCTTTTCCTTCGAGGACAGCTCCTTACTAAAATAGCCCATAATATGCTGGCAGACATTAATATTGGAAGTATATCGAGCTGTACGCTTAAACATGTTGGGTAACAGTTTAGCATACTCATCCCAGACCTGCTTTTCTGTTTTTTTGTCGTGGTTTGCAACGATTTTCCCCAGCTCTTTAGTAAGCTTTTGATTATATGACATAAATAAATACTTGTTTTCAGCATGAAATTGAATTAATTTTTGAATAGTAGGCGCCATTTGCATATGGCGAAAATAAGCTTGCGTAAACAGCTTCGTAAAAAAGTGTTCTCTAATGGTAAAATTTTTTAACCTACCTTCTTCTTCAATAGCGGCATGAGGAAAATATGCTTCCACCTTATTACCAAAAAAACCGGGACCGCTTTCTACGACAGGTGCCCTCTCCCAACCACTATATACTTTAACATCTTTTACTCCACAACTTGGCGAACGATTTTTCAAAATAAAACCATCTACTTCCCTCACATTTTGTAAAAAATGATCAGAAAAGGCATTCATCTGTGTACTAAGATCTACGCGTGTTGAAGGCTGTACTAGCCGGTGTTGCTCCCCTTCTTTGATGATTCGAATGGTTTCACGTGGAATACCCAGACCGATTTCTACCTCAGGACAGATTGGAACAAAAGTGACGTATGGAGTTAAACTTTGCACAGTGATATCAGAAAGAACAGCTCCATTGTAACGACACTCCGCGAATTCCAGGCATTTACTTACAACAACAATAGGTTTGATAGCTGTCTCCACACTCGCCCCTCCACTTGTTGGTAATCCGCCTTTATTTTATCCATTTTGTACCACACTATACGAACAACTTTTTCTTACAAAAGTGTAAGTTGGATGTAAGATAGATGCATTTTCCTGAATCTATAAACCAAGTAGACTGATTTCATCACTACTAGAAAAATTTTGGGAGGTACTTCGTGTCTATTAACAAATTTCTTATCATCCTAGCAGCCGTCGTAGCTAGTATACTCCTTATTCTGTTTGGTCTAAGAGGACAATCTGTCATGCTGGACAGACTCAACCCTACTATTCCGGTGAAGCCGTACTACACTGTCGTGGAGACTGACGGTAAACAACTAAACAATACACAATGGGAATATAAATTGATAGGATATGATGATAAAGGAGAGAAAAATACCTTTATTATGATTGCTTCTAAAAGTCTGCGAAAAGGGGCCTATTTAGAAGTTTATGCGAAAGGCTTAAATGGAAAAGGATGGACAGAGGTAACTCCGGCAGGTATCCCTGAAAAAGCACAGAAAAATCTGAGCTTCCTTATAGCTTTGGAAAGCAACAATACAAGATAATCATCCACACGAATGTTGCCAATGAACTCTTCATCTAAACAGAAAAATACAAAAAAGGCTGTCCTCTGTAGGTTCATTCCTACTAGGAAACAGCCCTTTCTTGTATTTCTAGTTTTTCCTTCGTATGTTAGATCCGGTCTCTGAGATTGCCGTATAACGGGCGATCGTAAAATAAATAACAGAAAAGAGGTAACACACAGATAGCAATCATAACGTACAGCATGAAGACTGGTGAGAAGCTTTCGTACAGTAGCCCTCCGATAAAAGGACCAACCATGCGACCTGCAGTAGCCGCACCGCTCACAGCCCCTTGGAATAAGCCCTCTTTACCAGGAACGGACAGTTCTGCCGCTGCCGCTGGTACCGCTGGCCATAACAACATCTCTCCTAATGTTACAATCATCATACCGATGACAAAATGACTATAAGCCTGATCATATGCTAAAACACCCATTCCGCAAACAAATATAAACAAGCCAGCGATCATTTGAGAACGCAGATTAGACAAATAATGACGTGTGACATACGCACATAAAGGCTGAGCTAGGATTATCAAAGCCCCATTAATCGTCCACAACAAGCTATATTGGGATAACGAATACCCTAACCGAGTCATATAAGAAGATAGATTCGTCGACCATTGTACATATGGAATCCATGTTATGGCAAATCCTAAACCAAGAATCATCAAAGATAAACCAGAGGGTGTTCTCCACACAGAGGTTTCATTCTTGGGAGATCTGTCAGCTGCTTGCTCTGCCTTTCTTTGTACATGTCGGGCCACTGTCTCTGCCGCAATCTTCTTTAAATCTAAGCCAAAACCAATCACGGCTAAAAAGATTAAATTGGTTAATCCATTGACTAAGAAAACAAACATGAACGATACACTAGCAACCACTCCGCCCAAAGCAGAACCAACCGCTACACCTAGATTTTGCGACAAGTATAACAAGTTAAAAGCTCGTCGTCCCCCTTCTGGCCAAATACTTCCAGCCATCGCATTTAGGACTGGGAAAACCATACTGTTACTAAAACCAAGAACGCCCATCATACAGACATAAAATGGCCATTCTCGAAAAAAAGCTAGCGAAGTAACACAAGCAGCAGAGATAAGTACACCAGCAAAGATCGTTTTAATTCCACCAATCTTGTCATGTAAAATGCCACCCGCCATGCTTCCTACAATGCCCATACCAGCATGAAGCATCAATACGAGTCCAGCTACCGTAGCTGGCTTACCCAACACTTGGGTGATATAAATATTATTCAAAGGCCAAATAAAAGGCATCCCCGTTACATTAATAATGGCCCCGATCGCCAAAATCCACAGGGCCCGAGGATAGGTGGATACCATCTTGGAAAACACGTTCGTACTCTCCTCTCATGCTGTCAAAATCTACCGAAACCCTCTAACGATTACAACCATACAAATTAACAGAAGAATCCATTTTGGTCAATTCATATTTCATCGTTTGATCCGATCGATTTTTGATGAATCCATTCGCCATAAGCGATCTGTAGCTGTAAGCTCATCAATAGTAGACACACCTATTCCAAACATGGCTACACGACATTCAAACTCAACTCGTTCCATGAGTGCTACAACCTCATCAATGGATTTAGTAGCCGCTTCAAGTAGTGCACGACCAAACCCGATTAAGTCTGCTCCCAGAGCAATAGCTTTTGCCGCTTCTACCCCGTTCTGAATACCACCGCTTCCGATTAAAGGAAAAAATGGAAGCTCCTCACGGATGGTTTGTAAGGAAACTGCTGTCGGAATACCCCAATCTTGGAACGCCTCTGCCGCTATTTGCTTCATCGGTTCATTCGATCGGTACTTTTCTACCTCAATCCAGGAAGTGCCACCAGCCCCTGCCACATCGATAAAGGAAACGCCTGCATCCACAAGACGTCTAGCTGTTTGCGAATCAATGCCAAATCCTACTTCTTTTACTCCAATTGGAATTGGACTTCTCTCACAGACCTGCTCAATTTTTGGGAGCAACTGTCTAAAATCTTGATCCCCTCCAGGTTGGAAAATCTCTTGCATGCTATTTAGATGTAAAACGAGCGCATCAGCTTCAACCAACTCCACACAGCGAAGACATTCCTTTACCGTATAACCATAATTAAGCTGAACAGCCCCTAAATTGGCGATAATCGGAATAGATGGAGCGTGTTCTCTCACTCTAAAGGTTCGAGCAAGTTCTTCACTCTCCAAGGCAGCACGGACGGAACCTAAACCCATAGCCCAGCCCCTGGCTTCAGCCGCAATCGCTAATGTGGTATTAATTTGTTGGGCACCTTTCGTTCCACCTGTCATGGAACTCACCTGGAAAGGAGTCCCTATGCTTTTTCCTAAGAAAGACGTATGTAACGAAACATCGTCAAAACGAATCTCTGGTAGGGCCGCATGTAAAAAATGATACTGCTCCAAACCTGTCGTAAGCCGATTAGATACCTCTTTATGTAAACAAATCTCAATATGTTCTGATTTACGTTTTTCAATATCTGACTGATGTGTCACTACAATCACCTTCCTACATGTCATTCTCTGAATTTCCTATCTAACCGTACCCCATTACTACTCTATTTCTATATTGTAACAAAATAAGCTACAATACAAGAGCAAGCCTTTTACGTTGTTGCCTAATTTTTCAACGTAGTAAGACTTGTACTACTTTCTCCGCCTGTGAATAAAAAGTCCACTGGAAGGTTTAGGATAAAGAGTATATGAGTTTCGAAAAGAAGCTTGGAGGTGTTTTGCAATGTATTATTCTCGCAAACAAGAAGAACCGGTAGAAGATGTGGAAACCTCTATCTGGGCATGTACCAAAAATGATTGCATCTGCTGGATGAGAGAAAACTTATCTTTTGACAAAGTACCGGTTTGTCCCATCTGCAGCTCCTCTATGGTAAAAGAATCAAAAATGTTACCACCTATTGATTAGGATGAACACAAGGGAAGCCTGTCTCTTGGTGTAGAGTCAGGCTTCCCTTTCTCTAAGATTTCATCCACAGGAAGCTTATGGTATACTTTTATCATGATATGATTTTGTATATCTCGATGATGTAGAACCACGGAGGATTTCATGCTAACTTTCGAACAAAAACAAGCGATTATTGAATCGTTCCCAGAACTAACAAAAAAAGAGGTTTCCTTAGGACGCCTGAACTACCATTTTGAAGAAAGCCTTCACGACAAAAAGATTGTTGTGAATCATCTCCACCCAAATGGTAATGGTTTTGTCTATGCAGGCCACCTTCCGAAAAAAAAGACTGGTCCAAAAGGTATGGTAAATATCCGCGATTATTCCGAAGAGCAATTGCGTAGCTTGATTGCTGATTCTATCGCACATTTATCTACAGAATATGTTGAAACCGAAAACGATCTCGATTCAGCTGATCCTATTGAAGAGATTTGGGTAAACAGAAAAGGTGATACGCTACGCCTGATACAAGAGGATGAATTGTTTAACGTATACACAGGAGACAATCTGGAGGATTCCTACAACTCCTATAAAGGTGCAGTTACGTATCTGCACAGTGAAGATTTTAAGCGTCAAGAGTAGGATGGGAGGCCCTTGTCTAAGGGCCTTTTTATTTTAGAAAATGTCTTTATACAAGAAGCCTGGTTCTTGCTTCCAAATGTCACTATTAAATATATAGCAACTCCCAATGGCAAAAAAGCTTTCCACGGATATATCTAGAAAGCTCCTTTGTCTATACACACTAGAGGGAAACGCTACGTCTCGTACTCGGCTCCATGTAAAGCCTAAAAACGACATCAATGATGATGTGAATGATCTTGTTGAGCTTGTTGAGCTTGATCTCCCTGTTGATCTCTTTCTTTTTCCAACGCTTGTTGCTCTTCTCTTGACAGGTTTCCTACTATCACGCGCTTGGTAGGCAGCAAAGACAGACCGTGTGCTTTGACATAAGCTTGTACGTAGTAGACACCACCCTCTCGAAAAATCACGTTACTTTCATAGACCCCAGCAGAATCCCCTTGACGATGCTCAGATTTACTTTCTGTATTGTTGTCTGTTTTATCGGCTTTAGGTGCTGCTTTATACCGCTTACTCTCTTGCTCCTGATTTACCTGCCAAATTTTCAATTGCACATCTTCAGCATCTGATATGGGCTTATTTTTGTCTGTCAGCTTGACTTGTAACGAACTCACTTGGTTGGGTTGTAAGCTTTCAGGAATGGCAATTTCCATTACCTTTTATACATTTAAATCAATTTCATAAAGGCTTTTTTCAAAAATGATTAGACCAACCTCGAGGGTTTTTCCAATGTCTACTTTAAGGGGTGCACTTCACACGAAAATAAAGTGTTAGACTGGCTTTTATTTATGGAGCTATTGAATCCGTTAGTTCAATCATTTATCTATTGACTTGTTGCCTGCCATTTAGCACAGCAAAGCTGCCGAATATCTCTGCAGCAGCTTCTTGGTTGCGCTCTTGATCCCGTGTTACTTTAAGTATTTAAGTATTTAAGTATACAATCTTTCTTTTATAATAGATCCTGTTCCATTACTTAATTACAAAAGAAGTTGCAGTAACCACTGGGAAAAAGTCAACAATATAGTAGCTAAAAAATTTTTATATTTAGATATGATATTGACTTTTAAATTCGAAAATCTCATCAACAGCTTGATGATACCCACCTGATTTTCGAAAGGATTCCCTAATATTTTCAACATCTTTCTTGAAAGATGAGAGGCTTAACACATGATCTACGGCTTCACGTAGTTGATTTGCAGTCAAGCTTTGCATTTGTAATTTAATGCCTGCTCCGATATTGGCGACTTGCCCCGCAATTATCGGCTGATCCGCGCTTTGTGGGATTACAATTAGCGGAACCCCGTAATAGAGACCTTCATTGGTACTGTTCATTCCACCATGTGTAATAAATAATTTAGTGTATTGCAGTACATCAGTTTGTGGAACATAATTTTTTACGATGAAGTTTTTAGGAATTTCCCCTAAATCAGAAATTCGGGATTTATTCCCAATAGACATGACAATAGTATGATCAGTGTTCCCAAATGCCTCAAAACAAAGCTTATAGAAATCAATTGCTTGGTTAAAGACTGTACCCAGTGAAATGTAAATTGGGTCTTTCCCCTTGATTGCAGTAAAGTCGAAGTTTTCTTGAGTTAATCGTGAAGAGATGGATGGACCTACAAATTTATAAGTTTGGTCGAATGCTTCTCCATAAGGTTGAAACTCCCTTGTTGTATAAACGATTGTAAGTGGTGCAGGATTACAAAACACTTCGTAAGGAGAATGGATCTCCACATCATATTTTTCCTTCACCATTACCGTCAGGCTTTGAAATTTATCGTTTATAGGTTTAACTATTTTTGTAGGGACTTTTATAGAAAATTGTTCCAACATTTTATCGAATGATACTTTTGTCTGCGCAAAAGAAGTACAAGAGTTGATTGCAGGAAGCTTAAGAATTTGAGCAAGTAAACGTCCGCAACCAAACATGGAATCATGGATGATGTAATCAAAATGCTCTCCTTTGATCTGTTCAAGAACGCTTGGTATGACTATATCTGCCGTAAGTAAAAGACCGTTGATTCTTTCGAGTAAATAATCTCTTCCACCTGAGATAAAGGCTTTTATAAATTTTTGATCGTCAAATGTTCGTACTGAAGCTCCCGTCTTCTCAATACGCTCCCGAAAAGTTTCTATAGAAAAGTACACTACCTCTTCTCCACGCGAAATAAGCTCTTGCACAACTCCAATAGTTGGATTGATATGTCCCTCTGATCCACCATTAATAAATAAAACACGCGCCATTTCTACCACTCCTTAGGTATACTGTTCTCTAAATTGTGTAAGAGTAAGGGGCACTGTCCCATACCATCGCTCGAATCAAATAATGGAATCAAGTTTATCATAGTACAATACTTGAAAATCTCAAAACTTTAATCACCATATTTTTCCGCTATTCTGCCCGTTAGTTCAATAACTTGCGGTCAGTCTAAATACATTATTTTCAATAGACAATTGGTATTTTTTAACTGGTCCTGATGACAGAAAGCCATCGACTATTTGCCTAAAAATTCGAATGATTACTTGGAGTGATCCATATCTGCACCATCTCCCTTTGATTTATGGTACAGTGCATGTCCGTTCTGCCAAGATCACTTTCAATCGGCTTTTCATCATGCGTTATCCCCCACGTTCCGTAATTCCGTATCAGTCTGGTCGAATCCTTTGACGAGAAGATGGAGGTTTTGGCGAAAAAAAAGCCCCTACAATTTAGGAGGGCACTGAAAAAGTCCACTTAACAAAAAAAAGGTATAATCCCTCATTTTTCGAGGTGATTGTACCTTTTTTCTGTATAATAAAAGTATCAATTTATGTGGGTGGGTACGATGATTCAAAAACAACAATCAATGATCTTCAGTCCATTTATAGCTATATATGATGTAGTCGTTCCGAAGGATAATTTGTTACGAAAAATCAACGAACTTATGGACTTCTCTTTTGTGTATGACGAGCTTAAGGATAAATACTGCCTAGATAATGGTCGTAAAGCTATTGATCCTATTCGTATGTTTAAATATTTATTGTTGAAGTCTATTTATGATTTGTCTGATGTAGATTTGGTTGAACGTTCGAAATATGACATGTCATTTAAGTATTTTCTCCATATGGTACCAGAGGAGAAAGTGATAGAAGCGAGTTCTTTAACCAAATTTCGAAAGCTACGTTTAAAAGACATTAACCTTCTAGATATGCTTATTAATAAAACAGTTCAAATCGCTATTGAAAAGGGGATTATCAAAAGTAAAGCTATTATTGTTGATGCTACTCATACGAAAGCTCGCTATAATCAAAAATCTCCGAAGGAGATCCTCACGGATCGATCAAAGAAATTAAGAAAAGCCGTCTACACAATAGATGAAAATATGAAGCAGAAGTTCCCTGCTAAAACAACATCCAATGTATTAGAGGATGAAATAGACTACTGTCAAAAGCTCATTGACGTAATCGAAAAAGAAGGCAATATCTCCGAGTATCCAAAAGTAAAAGAACAGTTAAATCTACTGAAAGAAACTGTCACTGATGACCTCGAACAGTTGCAAATCTCAGAAGATCCTGATGCAAAACTTGGTCATAAAAGTGCAGATTCCTCGTTTTTTGGCTACAAAACACACTTGGCAATGAGTGAAGAAAGGATAATCACAGCCGCAACAATTACTTCTGGAGAAAAAAGTGATGGAAAGCAATTACAAACGTTGATTGAGAAAAGTATAGAAGCTGACATGGAGATTGAAACAGTTATCGGTGATACAGCTTATTCGGAAAAAGATAATATTATTTACAGTAAAAAGAATGAAATCAAACTAGTTTCTAAATTAAACCCTCTCGTTACGCAAGGGAATCGTAAAAAGGAAGATGAATTTGAATTTAATAAGGATGCCGGGATGTATGTGTGTAAAGCAGGACATATGGCAGTCCGTAAAGCTCGACAAGGGAAAAAAGGTGTAGGGAAAAATCAAACGGATACGTATTACTTTGATATTGAGAAATGCAAGCAATGTCCATTGAAAGAGGATTGTTATAAAGACGGAGCAAAAAGCAAAAGTTACTCAGTGAGTATTAAATCCAGTGAACATACTGAACAGGCAAAATTCCAAGAGAGTGAGTACTTTAAAGAAAAATCAAAGGAAAGATATAAAATTGAAGCGAAAAACAGTGAGCTAAAACACAGACACGGGTATGATGTGGCATCATCTTCGGGTCTTATTGGCATGGAGTTACAAGGGGCAATGGCTATATTCACTGTAAACTTAAAAAGAATATTGAAATTAATGGATTAAAAACAAAATAATAAACCGATGAAAATGGTAAAAAGACGACTCTTGCATTCAAGAAATGAATTTGAGCCGTCTTTTTTTTGATGAAGCTATATAATTCCTTCGGAAAATCGTAAGATTTTCAGTGCCCTCCAATTTAGCAAGGGCTTTTAACTTAGCAGCAAAATATCAATTTTCTTCTGGTGGTCCCACATCTCCATCAAGCTAAAGGATTACCCCCAAAATGATAAAATGAGCATTTTGGGGGTAAAAATATTATAATTTTCGTTCTGGGGGTGCTATAAAATTCTTAGCTTGATGGGCATGTGGTGCTATCCCTATCAATAAAAAAAGACAATTAAAGAATGAAACAACAATCCCCCAACGATACATGGTAATTGTATGTTGGAGGATATTCTTCTAATTATTTATTGTCAGTACATTTATCGAAAATGAAAATGTCATCCTTCTGTTTGTTCTTTTTTAGAATCAGATAGCTTAATTTTCCCCATAAAGAAAGATAAAAGGGCTCCCAATACTACAAATATGAAGCCGAAAAGAAATACGCTATGCAATGCATCAACTAATGTTGTTTTTAGAACAGGGACTATCATATTTTGAATTGCAGTAGGAATTTTTTCTAATGTTTCTGGACTAAGCAACATCGAATAGACCCCTTGAGGTGACTCTTTAATCATTCCTTCAAATTGTTGTACTAACCCACCTGCTTCTGGTGGAAGCTTTTCTAATGTTGGAACTAATTTGTCTGTCAGTAAATTTGTTGAACGGTAATTCATAATTGCTCCCAAAACTGCCATTCCAAATGTCCCACCGATTTGGCGGAAAAATTGACTGGATGATGTAACAACACCTAATTGTGATTTTGGAAAACTCTCTTGTAACGCAAGGGTTAGAATTGGCATTACTAAGCCCATACCTAAGCCAAGTGTTGCCATAAAGCCCATTGCCACTAATTTTGTAGTGTCAATCCCCATTGTTGATAATAACCAAAAGCCTACTCCCATTATAATCATACCAATAATAATTTGTGTTTTTACTCCAATCTTTCTAACTAACTGACCTCCAAGAATACTTGCAACCATCATTGATACCATCATGGGAATCATCATCGTTCCAGATTGTGATGGACTCATTCCTATTATCCCTTGCATAAAAAGAGGAACAAACATAATGGCACCAAACATTCCTACAGACATTAGGAATCCAATACCATTTAAAATGGAAAAAGTCTTATTTTTAAATAAATACATAGGTAAAATCGGTTCGCTTGTTTTAGATTCAACGATAACAAAGCTAATGAGAAACACCGCAGAAATGACAAAAAGAGAGACAATCTGCCATGAACCCCAAGGATAATCCTTTCCTCCAAATGTCAAGGCAAGAAGCAAACTGACAACGCCAACAATCATGGTAAAAATTCCAGCAATGTCTATTTTAACTGGTCCTTCTAATTTTTTATTTTTAAGTCCCAAACTAATTAAAATGACTGCAAGAATACCAACAGGCATATTAATATAAAACACCCATCGCCAATTGGATGCATCGACAATCCATCCTCCAACTTGAGGACCAATGATAGAAGACAATCCAAAAACAGCCCCGAAAACTCCTTGCCATTTTGCTCTTTGGGAACCTGTAAAAATATCACCGATAATAATCATTGCCATCGGCATCATTACGCCTCCGCCTAACCCTTGAATTCCACGGAAGATGATTAATTGGGTCATTGATTGTGCCATTCCACAAAGAGCAGAACCTACCAAGAATATAACAATCCCTGTAACATACACGGATTTTCGTCCTACCAAATCCGCTAACTTCCCTGCGATAGGAACAACAGTAGTGGACGCAAGCATGTAGGCTATTGTAAGCCAGGTCATGACACCTAATCCCCCAAGTTCACCAACAATTCGTGGCATGGCAGTACCAACAATTGTATTATCAAGTGAAGCGAAAAACATAGCAACTAAAAGACCAACAATTAAAAGTCCGCGATGTTTTGTACTTTCATTTTCTTTAGTTAGCTCCATGGACCCATCCATATGATTTCACTCCTTCTCATGTAATCCTTTGCATTATTGTGCATCAATATACCTTGTTACTTAAGTTTTTTAACAACTTATTCAGTAGGAGTTACACCCCTTATTGAAGGGGTTAGTTGATATTTATTTTCCATTTTTCAACTCTTTTATTTCCATATAAATCCTCCTAGTATAAAAAAGATATTAAAACATTGTTGGTTAATGTAAATTTTTGACTTCATCGTGAATACTCATCATTTTTTCATCCATTAATTTAGCAGTTTGCGATGCTTCTAATAGGTCTTTCTCTAGATAGTTAGGGATTCTTTTATCATATTTGTAATAAATTTTATGTTCCAAACTAGCCCAAAAATCCATGGCTAACGTTCGAAGCTGAATTTCGGCATAAACATTTTCAATTCCGTGAGATAATGTAACAGGAATTTGGACTATTAAATGTAAACTTTGATACCCATTTGGTTTCGGACACTTAATGTAATCCTTTACTTCCATGATTTTTATATCTTTTCGATTTATTAGCTGGTCGTAGATGTCATAGATATCATTGACAAAGGAACAAACTATTCTCATTCCAGCAATATCAAATAAATGACTTTTTGAACTTAACAATGACGGGACGATATTTTTTCTTTCTAGTTTCGCCATTATACTTTCCGGACTTTTAATTCTCGTTTTAATATGTTCAATTGGATTGTAATCATTTAAATATTTTGCTTCTTCAGCCATAATATTAATTTTCGTTTTCAGTTCATCTAATGCGAATTTATAGGGTAATAAGAAGTGACTCCATCTTTGCACATCTTCCATTTGGAACTTCCTCATTTCTTTGACTTCTAAATCTTTCATTTATACACCTCTTTATAAAAACCTTTTTTAAGTAAGGAAAGGTCTAAAGTATAGTTTTTTACCGACTCATCCAAGGGGAGGTCCTTTGCGAAATTTTGAATGAGATTTTGAAACGTCACAGCCATGATAATCTTCAGGACATGGAATATTTCTCGTTCATCAGTTATGTTTAGTTTTTCTGTACTTATTAAAACCATGATTTCTGATAATCGATTTTTATAATTAACCTCGTTCACATTTCGGGTCAATGTATTTTCAACTTTATAATTCATATTCAAAAAGGCATTTCTAAAAAAGTTGCGATTTTCTAGGTTCTGAAAGCCAATTAACATATAATGGTAAAATCCGATAAATGAGTCAAATAAATCGCCATCCTTTTCTTTTAATATCGAAATAAACTTCTCATTGTCCCTTTTGGAGTTCTCATTTAATAAAAAGAAGAAAACATCTTCTTTATCCTCAAAGTATTGATAAAAGCTTCCCCTAGGTATTCCGGCGTCCTTAATAATATTGGAAATCGATGCTTCGAATAATGGAACTCTTGAAAATTCTTTCATAGCAGCATTTATTAAGGTTTCTTTTTTATTATTTGGTAAATTAAAAAAGGTTTGTTTAGGCATTCTTTATCCTCCAATCAAGTGAAGTGACGATGTGTCACAGTCAAATATATTCAATCATAAACGACAACGTGTCATATGTCAACAAAAAATGACGGTGTGTCATATCCATTATATGGCTATCGTCATACCCTTCGAGAGGCACGATAGGAACTCCATATTATTTTTAATTTAATTTCTATGAACAGGTTCATTAGCAAGCAAAACGTCCGAATTTTTTGTATTCGGACGTTAAGGTTTATACATATGAAATAATTGGTACTCAGCTATGCGACATTGATGTTAAATTCTTAATAAACCCTTGTGACAAAACAAAAACCAAGCGGTTCACTAACATAACCTGAACCTTTTTCGCTATCACTAAAAATACCTTTCTGCATTATTTTAAAATTATGAATTTTATCCATACGATACGCTTGAATTTCGCCTCGTTTACCATAAGGTACAGAGATATTTTGTTCGTCAGTTTTCGATTCGGTCTTCCCAACAGTAATATCCAATTCAGCTTTTACCAATTTAGCATCAATTTTATAAGAAGATTTGAGTGTTACAGCCCAAGAATCTGTAAAAGACATTTTTCCCCCTGGAGGACCATAAAAACTATTTCCTGCCATCTCCATAGCGCAAGCTCTGGTAGTATTAACATCATCAAGATATAAATCTCCGACTAGATAAGCTCCGTTATCCGCATTGATTTTAGGAGATTCAAGCTTATTATCTTCTTCTGGTATAACAACTGTAATTTCATCCTTGGAGTCTAATTCTATTCCTTGTAGCTTAGCAAATCCTTCTGTGTCTGTAATCTTAATAACCTTGTATTGTTCTCCATCATTGCCTTTTTTATAGCTTACGTCACCTAGTTTTTCGTATTCGCAGACTTTGGTGAATTGATCAGAAAAATCATTCTCTAAGGTTGTATTTGTTCCTTGTGCCGATACAGATGTTAATACTGCAAGAAATAAGGTGCAAAATGAGAGAAATGTACGAGAAATTAGTTTTTTCATTTTTTTCCTCCTGAGTATTTTTTTGTTATAATAAGATGTAAATGAGGGAAATTGTTTATGGGTTAAACATTAGAAAAGGTGGGAATTATGAGTGAAAAACAAAATTGTTGAGACACTTTGGTATGGATTTTTAGCTGGTTTATGCCTAAATATTTTATTTTTAAGTAGGCAAGAATCTGTAGAAGTAAAGGGTACATATACAATTACTGTTTTGACATTAGATGAATACATCTTCAAAATTTTAAGGTATTCAATCTGGTTTGCTTTAATCATTGGGGTCATTTACTTCCTGTACTGTAAATTTAGAAAACAATAAAAGACTACCCTCAAATATAATTAATATTGTATTTGAGGACCCCAGTTTGCCTGAAGCCGTACATGCTTGCTAAGGATCGAATACTTTTTTGATATCGCCACCTTTCTTTTCACCCACATCCCTTCCAATTATTACTATAAACCACTATTCAGAATAAATAAGACTGAGAAATTTGGTAATAATTACAAAATAATAAGAGCGACTATTGTCGCTCCCTATCTAACCTTTAGAAGTCTACTACATGATGCTAGTGAGTCTCTTTTACCTCTGTCACGTCCACCCTCTCAAACATTCTTATCTCCTGCATAATCTTTCTATACTCTAATTTTTGTGGCTCTGTTGCGTGATGCCTCTGTGCTTCAAACAATGCTACGCATTGCATGAAAAAAGTTTGATTATTCAGAATTAAGGTTAAAGCCAAACATCTCAGGGTATTCTTTATCCCCTCTTCATAACGCTCATTTTGAAAATAATAGGTAGCCAAATAAAATCGGAACCGAAGATGATGGTCTTTATCAATTGGATCATGAGAGTTATGAAAGGTTCGTATCTCTTCAGAAAACTTCTCTATAAAGCTGTCTATCGAAAAAACATGTGTGCTAGCTGACTTCACAATCACTGTTAAACCAGATAATATCTCTTCTGGATGATTTTCAAGGAAATTGATGTAATCAACTAGCACATTTGTATCAGAATGGGTGACTTTACAGTATTCAATGTAAGGTTACCCATTCTTTTTATTTCTTTAAAAACTAGATATCTATATTCAATTTTATAGTATGGACTGTCAACACTAAACTAAAGAAAGCCGCATTTCGGATAATATTCTGGATGCCCCAATACAACAACAGAATTGTAACCAAGTTCTGTTGCTCTTTTTAATGCTTCGCAAATAAATTGTTTTCCTACGCCTTTATTTTGATACTCTGGTAAGGCAGAAACAGGCGCAAGAGCAAGTGATCGTTACTAATTTTTATTTTCGATAAAAGAATATGACCAACGATTTCGTAATTATCTTCCTTATTAATTGCAACTAAAGATAGTTCTGGGATGACTATCTCGGATTTTCTGATTCGAGACACCAATTCATGTTCTTTTTTATGGCTGAATTCCATAGTAGCAAATGCACTCTTTACGACCGCTTTATCGCTTTCCGCCATGATCAATTACAACAAAACAAGCGATCCTCAAGACAAGGCAAGAGTGCCTTCCTGAGTGATCGCTCGTTTCCAGAGACAACGCTTAGTCACAGATGTTTTTTACCAATGCCATCTCATATTTCATTTTGATGTCAGACTGCTGATTCAAATTGGCTGTTGTAAAGAGTGGTATAGACACCATTCTTGCTAACAAGCTCATCATGTGTGCCCTGCTCAACAATATCGCCATTACGCATAACTAATATCAAATCGGCGTTTCGAATAGTGGATAATCGATGTGCAATCACAAAGCTCGTTCGCCCTTTCATCAGATTATCCATTGCTTTTTGGATCAAAATCTCGGTACGTGTATCCACGCTGCTGGTTGCTTCATCAAGAATTAATATTTTGGGGTCTGCCAAAATGGCTCTGGCTATAGTCAGCAGTTGCTTTTGACCTTGTGATATATTATCAGCCTCTTCATTAAGTATCATGTTATATCCGTCAGGCAATGTTCGGACAAAATGGTCAACCTGTGCGGCTACAGCCGCATTTTTCACATCCTCTTCGGAAGCGTCTAGCTTACCATAGCGGATATTGTCGGCAATCGTGCCGTTAAATAACCATGTGTCCTGCAAAACCATTCCAAATAATGAGCGAAGTTCATCGCGTTTGAACTTTCGAATGTCGTGCCCGTCAATTGTGATCGCACCGTTGTTGACATCATAAAAACGCATTAACAGCTTCACAATTGTCGACTTCCCTGCGCCGGTTGGGCCGACAATAGCGATCTTCTGCCCTGGCTTAACTTTGGCGCTGAAAGAATTAATAATATTCTTATCTGGATTATAACCAAACGAAACCTGATTAAAGTCAACATGACCCTCTACATTCACCAGCGTATCGGTATTGGACGCTGCACCATTATGATTCACGGACAGAGCATTTGGCTCTTCCTTCACTTCTTCTGGTTCGTCCAAAAACTCAAATACACGCTCCGCGGCAGCAGCCGTTTGCTGAAGAACATTGGAGATACTGGCAATTTGAGAAATAGGCTGCGTAAACGAACGTACATATTGAATAAAGGCTTGTATTCCGCCAATAGTCATCGTTCCGTTAGCGGCAAAGTAACCGCCTAATATACAGATGGCTACATATGAGAGATTGCCAATAAAGGCGGTTATAGGCATCATAAGTCCCGATAGGAAGTTTGCTTTCCATGCGGATTTATAAAGAGATTCGTTATATTGCCCAAAGATTCTTGACGAATCCTCTTCACCGCCGAAGGCCTTTACCACTACATGGCTGCCGAACATTTCCTCTACATGTCCGTTGACGCTTCCAAGAAACTTCTGTTGGTCTTTAAAATGCCTTTGTGATTTTTTCATAACTATAATGACTACAATCATGGAAAGAGGAAGAATGCACAATGCAGCCAGAGTAAGCTGCCAACTGATGGAAAACATCATGATGGCTATACCTATGAGCGAGGCCACCGAAGTGATAATTTGTGTTATACTTTGGTTTAAGGTTTGGCTGATCGTGTCCACATCGTTGGTGATTCTGCTGAGCACATCTCCATGTGATACCTTGTCATAGTATCCCAAGGGCAGTTTGTGCATTTTTTCGCTTATATCATTTCTCAGCTTAAAAGTCACCTTTGCAGTTACACCCGACATCACAAAGCCTTGCAAATAAGAGAAAAGCGCACTGACACCATATAATCCAGCCAACCATAAAATAATCTCGCCAATTTTCCCAAAGTTTATGCCACCAGTACCTGCAATTTGCCTCATAATGCCGGTAAAAAGTTCATCGGTGGCTTGTCCCAAAATCTTTGGCCCCAGAATGGTAAACACTGTGGAGATAATGGCCAGAATACATACAAAAATAATCATCCGTGTATGCTTTCCCAAATATCCAATGAGTTTCGATATCGAACCTTTAAAGTCTTTGGCTTTTGCACCTGCCATCATGACACCGGGCATCATGCCGCTACCCATGGGGCCTTTTTGCTCACTGCTTTTCGTTTTATTATTTTGCTGACTCACGCTAATTCCTCCCCTGATAGTTGCGACGAGGCAATCTCATAATATGGTGGGCAGTTTTTCAAAAGTTCCTTATGTGTTCCACATCCAACGATTTTGCCTTCATCCAGGACGATAATTTGTTCCGCGCTCATAATCGTGCTTACCCTTTGCGCCACTACGATGACCGTACTGTCGCCTGTGTGTTCTTTCAGAGCTTTGCGCAAGGCTGCGTCTGTTTTGAGATCTAAAGCGGAGAAGCTGTCGTCAAAGATAAAGATTTCCGGTTCCTTTGCCAATGCTCGCGCAATGGATAATCTCTGCTTTTGCCCACCGGAAACATTCGTGCCGCCTTGAGCGATCTCCGAATCCAAACCCTCCGGTTTTTCAGATATAAACTCCAGTGCTTGCGCTACTTTCGCCGCAGTTTCCACATCAGTATCCGTCGCGTCTTTCTTGCCATAATGAATGTTAGATGCAATAGTCCCGGAGAGCAACACCCCTCTTTGCGGTACATAACCGAATTTGGAACGCAAATCCTTCAGATTTGCCTCTCGCACATCCACGCCATCGACCGTAATCTGACCTTTGCTCACATCATAAAACCGAAGCGCCAAGCTCGCAATCGTTGTTTTTCCAGAACCAGTGGAGCCGATAATGGCAGTTGTTTCACCCGGTTTTGCAGTAAATGTAACATCGCTTAGAGCGTCTTCTTCCGCGCCATGATATCGAAAATGAACATGCTTAAACTCTACAAGACCTTTTTGAGTAGCATTAAAACGTTTAGGGTTCTGCGGTTCATCAATGGAATTCTTCGTTTCTAACACTTCGGCGATGCGACCAGCCGACACCGCTGCCCGAGGGACAAGAATAAACGTCATAGAAAGCATCAAGAAAGCCGTAATGATTTGGATGGCATATTGCATAAATGCCATCATATCGCCAACCTGCATGGTAGAACTTGCAATGTGATGGGCGCCGACCCAAACAATGATCAGAGTTACGCCGTTCATAACGAGCATCATAATAGGCATCAGCGACACCATAACGCGGTTTACAAACAGATTTGTTTCTGTCAAATCCCCATTTGCCTTTTCAAAGCGTTTCTTCTCATGCCTCTTTGTACCGAATGCACGGATAACCGTCATGCCACTTAAATTTTCTCTAGAAACCAAATTCAGTTTGTCAACCATGTTTTGAATGATTTTAAATTTGGGCATGGCGATGGCCATAATAACCAAAATCATGCCTACAAGAACGATGCACGCAACCGCGATAATCCAACTCATGGAGATTGATTTGTTTACTGCCATAATGACACCGCCGATTCCCATGATCGGTGCATAGCAGATCATTCTGATTCCCATCATGAGCAGCTGTTGTATTTGAGTAATGTCGTTGGTGCATCGTGTAATGAGGGAAGCTACCGAGAACTTATCAAATTCGACATTTGAAAAGCTCTCAATTTTGTCAAACACATCTTTACGCAAATTCCGGGCGACTCCAGCCGCAATTCTTGAAGACAATAAGCTAACCAAAACCGTGGCCAATCCACCCAATAAGGCTATCGCAAGCATCAATAGACCTATTCTAAGAATATAGGCGGTCTGCATACCGCTTATGTCCATACCTAACTCATCGTAAAAAGCCTTAGCGAACATAATACCGCTTTGCTTTAGTGAGGCCTCGTTATTGACTGCTTTTTCGTGTGCAGCAGCAACGGCAGATTCCGGTAACGTCTCAAGCATCGGTTGTGCCTGATAAAGCTGTGTGAGGTCGATACCATTTGAAACGGTTGATTCAGTGCCGTCATTAACATCACTAGGTTGTTCTGCCATATCTTGCATGACATTCATCAGTGTCCCCGTTGCTGCTTCGAAGGCACGATCAAGTCCTGCATTAACGGCCTTGTCTACATTCTTTTTCACAAAAATCTGCGCAACGGCCTCGGGGTAAAGACTGTTATATGTCTTTCCATCTGCATTCTTGTCTGTGACGGATACAAGCTCATAATTTTCATCAACAAGCTGCTTTTCGCTGGCAGTCATAAAGGTGGTCATTAGATTTATTCCGTCCTGGCTGATCGCATCGGGAGCAGAGTTTTCAATACCGTTTTGCTGAATACCGACATTTACAATGTCCGACATATAGTTCGGCAGACTTAATTCGCTTATAGCTTGTCCGAATAAAAGAACAATAGCCGAAATCAATCCGAAAATAAATGGCTTTAAATACTTTGCAAGCTTTATCAAGTAGATCGTCTCCTTTTCTTAATCTTACTGTTAGGACTCGCGCTTCAGCTCTTCGGATATATCCGACAAAAGCGTTAGAAGTTCTATGAGTTGCTACGTATTTTCTTCCCCAAAACGAGAAATGGTTTTTTGGCATTTTATTGGAGTATTCTTCCGTCCTTCTTAGAACCCCCTGTCCTTCAGAGGTTAGCGCAACTGCAATTTTTCGCCGATCACTCTTGTCAATCTCACGGATGACATAACCCTTTTTTTCAAGTGTATTAAGCATTTGTGAAACGGCAGGTTTTGTAATGTAGAGATTGCTTTGAATATCAGATACATAAACCTTTTTATCCGGGCAGGAGGTATTCTCTGTAATCACCCTAATAGGATCGCACCTACCAGCCAGAATGTGTACGTATGGGTGAATACAATCAACCAGATCGCTCCTGCTTGCGTCCACATTCCAAAAGCAATGAGCCACTTTCGGCCAATTCGATCACTTAATGCCCCGGTAAATAGCTGGAAGAATCCCCATGCTGTCGGATAAAGGGCTACAATGATGCCAATCTGACTGAATGAAAGGCCGGAAGCCAGAAAGAAAACCGGAAATAGCCCCCAAGCCATACCATCTTTTAGATTTGTGGAAAGTCCAGCAAAACTACAGCTGGATAATGTTTTATTCTTCCATGTTGTTTGACGGAATACTTCCTGTGTCGATATTCTTTCATCGGCATCAGACTACTTCTGTTGTTGAGCCTGTATCTTTATATGCTGCGATGTATCTTTCGTAAAGAAAGAGAGAAGAATGCCTATGATACTAAAAGCAATTCCGAGATAAAAAGGCTCAGGGCGTAGAGAATAGTTCGAAGCCACATATCCGGAGAGAAGAGTAGCAAGAGCTACTTGAACTTAACATGACGGGACGATATTTTTTCTTTCTAGTTTCGCCATTATACTTTCCGGACTTTTAATTCTCGTTTTAATATGTTCAATTGGATTGTAATCATTTAAATATTTTGCTTCTTCAGCCATAATATTAATTTTCGTTTTCAGTTCATCTAATGCGAATTTATAGGGTAATAAGAAGTGACTCCATCTTTGCACATCTTCCATTTGGAACTTCCTCATTTCTTTGACTTCTAAATCTTTCATTTATACTCCTCTTTATAAAGACCTTTTTTAAGTAAAGAAAGGTCTAAAGTATAGTTTTTTACCGACTCATCCAATGGGAGGTCCCTTGCGAAATTATGAATGAGATTTTGGAACGTCACAGCCATGATAATCTTCAAAACATGGAATATTTCTCGTTCATCAGTTATGTTTAGTTTTTCTGTACTTATTAAAACCATGATTTCTGATAATCGATTTTTATAATTAACCTCGTTCACATTTCGGGTCAATGTATTTTCTACTTTATAATTCATATTCAAAAAGGCATTTCTAAAAAAGTTGCGATTTTCTAAGTTCTGAAAGTTCATTAACATATAATGGAAGAATCCGATAAATGAGTCAAATAAATCGCCATCCTTTTCTTTTAATATCGAAATAAACTTCTCATTGTCCCTTTTGGAGTTCTCATTTAATAAAAAGAAGAAAACATCTTCTTTATCCTCAAAGTATTGATAAAAGCTTCCCCTAGGTATTCCAGCGTCCTTAATAATATTGGAAATCGATGCTTCGAATAATGGAGCTCTTGAAAATTCTTTCATAGCAGCATTTATTAAGGTTTCTTTTTTATTATTTGGTAAATTAAAAAAGGTTTGTTTAGGCATTTTTTATCCTCCAATCAAGTAAAATGACGATGTGTCACAGTCAAATATATTCAATCATAAACGACAACGTGTCATATGTCAACAAAAAATGTGACAATGTGTCGCTGTCGTTTATATTAGAACCTTAGATTAAGTCAAAATTTTATTCAAATCTTAGCGATTCCATCGGGTCCAATTTTGCAGCTTTGGATGATGGCATAATTCCTGCAATTATACTTACAATCATACTGACCGCTATACCAAAGAACACATTTTGTCCCGTTAGATTGATGAGTTCTGCACCGAAGCTATTTGATAAAATGCTATTTCCTATTACACTAATAACTGTGGCAACAATCACAGCTATTAACCCACTAAATAATCCAAGCAAAGCCGATTCTGAGAAGAAAATTCGTTTTATGTCTTTCTTTCTTGCCCCAACAGCACGTAATATTCCAATTTCTTTTGTTCTTTCAACTACGCTGATATATAAAACAACTAAAATCATAATACCCGAAACAATTAGAGAAATTCCCGCAATTCCTGCCAGTAGGACAGTAGCCATATCTAAATAGGAAGTAACCTTTTTAAGCATTTCAGCCATTTGCGAACTTTCAAATCCATCATTCTCTAATTTTGTTTTAATCGCATCTACCTGTTCTTGTTTATCTGCAAATGCGTTAATTTGAGTAGGGCTTAAAGTTAATCCCTGCTTTGCATATGCATTTTCTAATGTTTCATATTTTACATATGCCATCGTTGTTCCTTGTGGTCCCATACTTTCAGCCTTATAAATACCAGACACTTTTAATTTATTTTCGATGGTAACAGGTTTGTTGTCTATTCCAATTTCGGTAACATAGACACTTATTTCTTTACCAATTAACGACTTGTAGTTTTCATTGCTGCTTAATGCTTTCGCTAAAGATGGTGTTAAGAGAACCTCATTTTCACCTGGAAGATGACCTTTTTCTACATTTTCCTTTTTAATTGAATCAGTCATGGTTGAGAATTGCATGATATCTGAACGCTTGTCCCCTAATCCTGCACTACTTTTCATGTTAAAAGATGTTACTTTCTCAACCCTATTAACGTGTTCAATATTTTTAATTTGTTCAATATCTTCTTCGTTAAAAGGTTCTTTTGCACCTAACATAGGCATGGAATTACCTGTATCATTATTTTCTTCCCCTTTTTTGGTGATTTCAACCATTAAGGGGTTCATACTGGAGTTGATTTCTTCATTGATATAGTTTGTTACACCGCTACCTAATGACAACATCAAAATAACACTTAATATACCAATGGAACCACCTAAAGCGACTAAGATATTTCTTTTTGCATTCAACTTCATATTTTTCAACGCAAGTTTAAACGAAGAAGCCAAGCTAAGGCTTTTAGATTTTACTTGTGGAGACGTTTCTTTAGCTTGGTAACTATCCTTCAGATTTATGTCTTCGATAACTTTCCCATCATCAATTTTCACAATTCTACTACCAGAATCGGCAACCTTTTGAGAGTGAGTTACTGTGATTACTAGTTTTCCCTTTTTTGCAATGTTATCTAGTAATTCAAGTATTTGTTGACTCGTTTCTTTATCCAAAGCTCCCGTTGGTTCGTCAGCTAAAAGGATTTCTGGTTCGTTAGCTAATGCACGAGCAATTGCTACACGCTGTTTTTGTCCACCAGAAAGTTGATTTGGCTTTTTCATCATGTGTTCTTTTAAGCCGACTTCAGTTAAAAGGTCTTTTGCTCTTTCATTTCGTTCTTTTTCACTCTTACTTGCCATTTGCATGACAATCGTTACGTTTTCTAATACGCTAAGGTGGGGGATTAAATTAAAACTTTGGAATACAAAACCGATTTTACTTTTTCTATAATCATCAAGTTCATGTTCCTTCATGTTTTTTAAGTTCGTTCCTTCTACCAGGACTTCTCCTCCAAAATCAGAGTCCATCCCACCAATAATATTCATTAAAGTTGATTTTCCACATCCTGATTCACCAAGTATAGATACGAACTCTCCTTTATTAAAACTTAGATTTACATCATGAAGTATTTTTGTTTTTTCTTTTTTATAAATGGTATATGACTTGTTTATATTTTTTACTTCTAACAAATTCATTATGAACCTCCTTGAATATTTATATTTCAAAACAAAGATGTTTGATAATACTATATTACTCCAATCTAGCTTAAAAGTGACAACGTGTCATAACTGAGCATAAACCAATAATAAATGACAACGTGTTTATATGTCAACAAAAAATGACGATGTGTCATATCCATTATATGGCTATCGTCATACCCTTCGAGTAGAGCTTACTAATTGTTTAGCTTCTTCTTCTACCGATTCATCGTCATCCATTTCAGACATCCTCAATTTAATGATTAAGGAACCTTGTGTTTCTACTCTCACGGTTCTACCCCTTCCTATGAACAGTCTCAATTGTTGTTTTGATAATATCTTACAATATCAACCTGTTTCTGTTCCTTTTCGCTTCACTTTTAGGAAGTCGGGTTAAAAAGAGTGAAAGTTTTTGTTTAGTCTCCACTAGGAAGATCAGACAGATGTTAGATACCAACGTAATTTTTCTTTGTCTTGAAGAACAACTTTCATGATGATCATCCTTTCTGAATTTGGCCAATAAAAAAAGATGCAGCATAAGCTACACCCTTACATAAAGTTGTTTGTTACAAATACCAACTATAATGCGTCTTTTGTTTTGCATGTGAATGTAAATCCTAATCCGCCCCAGGTATTTGATACTTCTGGAACGCCTCCAGCTTCTTTACAATCTTGGGACTGCATTTCAGTAAGTTTGTAGTTTCTAACATGGTGAAAGTTCAAAAAAGTAAAACAAACCGCAACAAAGACCATGATCAACAGGGGATAGATCATTCTTTTTCGTTTACTTTTTATTGTCTGATTTTGCATTTGACATCATATCCAATGCCAGGAAAAGTGTTTTTTACTTCTGGAATCCCCCCTGCATCTTTGCAATCTTGAGCACGTCTTTCAGCCATATCAGAATTTCTTTCATGGACTGTATAAACCGTATAAGTGGTAGCACCTGCTGTTACAATCGCTGCAATGGCCCATATTACAGGGAGAATGCCTTGCTGCTGCTTAGTAATATTGATTGGTATAGCTCCATGATCTGCTGCTGAAATTGACGCCGGACCTAATACTAGAGAAGAAGACAAGATCGATAACGACAAGATGACTGAAAGGAAAATGGAATTACCTTTAAACATTTTTAAATCCTCCTAACAATGTTATATTTTTGTTCATAATATGGATTCTACAGTTTATTGGTAATTCCCCCTGGTAATTCCATATGTTTATTTTTCCTATGATGATTTTTACTAATATTTATGCTCAATGTGAGATGCAATTAAAGTTTATTGAAGATATGAAACAAGAATTAAAAATAAATACGTAAACGGAAAGGGAGGATTCTCAATGGAAATTTCGCTTATTTCAGAGAAAACGAAAAAGGCAGCCCTATTTGTTGTTGCTTTAGCAGTATTCACTGATATGCTTATCTATGGATTAATTGTGCCAATCTTGCCTAAATACGTCACATCACTAGGGGCTTCTCAAACGGCTATCGGATTCCTGTTCAGTAGTTATGCCATAACGCTTTTAATCGCAACTCCTGTTTTTGGAGCATTATCAGATAAGATTGGAAGAAAGGGGCCTATGCTATGAGGATTATTAGGCTTGGGAGCTGCAACAATCTTATTTGCTTTTGCTGACAGCTTTTGGATACTCGTTATCGCACGCTCACTTCAAGGTCTTGAAGTGTGTTAGAACCCACACTTCCACTACATTTACAGAAGGTTCTAAGTGCAACACCTGGTGTTATAGGTCTGCTATTTGCTGTTCCAACTCTAGCTTATGGCTTACCAACTCCAATTATTGGTACAATGTCTACTCGTATTGGACACATGAAAGCAATTATTACAGGTCTAATTATGGTGGCTATTGCACTACCCTTGGTTGCTCTTCCGAATATGCTTTGGGTGCAGGTGTGCGCTCTAGCCTTTTTAGGAATCAGTATGGGAATGGTTCTTGCACCATGCCTTCCACAACTCGCAGATATTTCACAAAAAAGTGGTATTAATTCATATGGAATTACATTCGCTCTTTATAATACGGCTTATTCAATCGGTATGATGATTGGGCCAATAGCTAGTAGTACAATAGCAGATGCATTTGGATTAACAATATCCTACATGACAATAGCCGCTATCGTTCTACTATACATGATATTTTTAACTACAACTTCGCGATCTCAATGATATAGTTGCGGATTCCCCCCTTAATAAAATAGTTGTTTACGAAATAAAAGAGATGTTTATTTACGAAAAAAGCACATTCAGATAATCGATCTGAGTGTGCTACTTAATAACAATGCTCGGTGTGGGTGCCGGTTTGATAGCAAAAACCCCCGATTCACGAGCGTATTTCATTTCTTACTTATGATCAGGTAGAGGACATTCTACTACTTCATCTATGGGTTACTTCATTTCGCCTCCACCACTGACAGGCAGATAACTTCCTGTTAGATAGGCACTATCATCACTAATGGCTTTTGCAATATCCTCAGGCTGTCGCATCTGTCTCTACTAATCCTGGAGAGACAACATTTGCTGTAATGCCTTGACCTCCCAGCTCTTGGGCCCGATCGATGCTTTTTTTGGAAGTCAGCAGAGTTTAAGGAGCAACGGGGCTGAATCATTTAATGTTTCTTTCCTAACCACGTCAAAAAAGCGAGAAGCCCTGCACCACTCTGTCTACTCGAACAGAATGCTTACAGTAACCCCTCGCTTTACCTTCCTTCTCTATATTTATTACTATTCCTTCTATACGAACCTATGATCCTAATCCTACTTTTTGTTCCTGTACTTCCGGCAGCATTTTCCCTTCAGTCAGATAGTTCATTACCGCCGAAATAAACAGCTTGCCCGTCACAAGCATGGAGCGCTCATCCACGTCAAACATGGGATGATGATGTGGATAGGTTGCGTTAATTTCTGGATTTCGTCCACCCACATAGAAGAACGTACCAGGTACTTTCTGTAAATAATAAGCAAAATCTTCAGCACCCATGCGAGCTTCTAAGACTTTCGCTTGCTCTTCACCTACCAAAAGCTTTGCGAGTTGATGGATACGCTCTGTTTCTTTCTCTTCGTTACATACAGCAGGATAGCCGCGCTCATATTCGACCGTAACCGTTGCCCCAGCACCTTCACAGGTAGTTTTGGTGATTTGTCTAAGTGAGGTTTCGATCGTTTGCCGGACATCCTCATTAAATGTACGTACGGTTCCAGATAAGGAAACCGAATGTGGAATTACATTAAACGCTTTGCCCGCTTGAAAGCTTCCCACTGTCAACACTGCCGCTTGAAGAGGATCGACGCGTCTACTGACGATTTGCTGAAGATTTAGTACCAATTGGCTCCCAATCACTAACGGATCAATCGTTTTATGCGGATAAGCGCCATGACCACCTTTACCAGTTATTTGAATGGAAAAAGAATCGGCCGCCGCCATGAGATAGCCAGCTTTTACACCAACAACTCCTACAGGATGCTCAGAAGAAACATGGGCACAGTAAATAACATCTACTCCGTCAAGGCATCCCGCTTCAATCATCGAGATCGCTCCACCCGGTAACAACTCTTCAGCAAACTGATGAATAAATACGACGGTCCCAGGCAATTCTGCACGATGCTCACTTAAAACCTTAGCAACTCCCAATAATCCTGCGGTGTGAACATCATGACCACATGCGTGCATCACACCTGGTACACAGGATTTATATGCTACTTCTTTTTCATCTTGGATGGGAAGAGCATCAAAATCAGCTCGCAAAGCAACCGTCTTACCTGGTTTCCCCCCTTTCAAAATTCCCAATACACCATTCCCACCTACACCTGTTTTTACCTCTAGCCCTAATTTTCTTAAATATTCTGCTATTTTTTTAGGCGTTTTAACTTCTTGAAAGGAAAGCTCTGGATACATATGCAAATCTCGACGAAAATCAACTAGTTCAGGGAAAAGCTGTTCCAAACGATCAAACATTGGTTGTAGCATCAGAAAAACACCATCCTTTGATTTTTTGGCTTACCATTTTCGCTTCCAGTCCGCTCACTTGAATAATTGTGTGTATTATCCGTTACCGGGGTCTGGGCTACCGCTCCAGCCAAGCATACAAGCGCTGCCCATACTACTCTCATATTACTATACGCTTTGTGCTTTTTATAATCAACAGAAAATTCAATCTATATATTATCCTATTTTATCGTAGAGAAAAGGAGGATCGACGCTTTGTGAAAACGGGCATCAATCCTCCTACTTTTCTTTTCTATCATTCAAGCTCTTGCCAGTTTGCCGGATACGTAACATATAAGAACTTGGCATAAGTAGGGACAGAGAACTGAATGCTTGTATTTTTGGGAATCAGGATAATATCGCCTGCGTGTCCGATAACACGACGGCCATTAATTACAATTTCTAGCGTTCCCTCTATAATATAATCAATTTCATCATATTTCAGAGTCCAGTCGAATGTGGTCTCTTTCATTTCCATCATCCCACACCCAAGGCGAGGACTCTCTTGTAAATCAAAAGCATCTTTTAAATAGACGCGATCATTTGGTTTTCCCGTATCGAAGAGGTCCAGTTTTAAGGTGTTTAATTTAACAGACATTACACCACTTGGATCAATATTCTTTTCTACTGAATCCGGTGATTTGTTTAGTTGCTTCAGTTTTTCCAAAACAATTTTACGAACTAACGCTTCAAGGGATGCTGTATCCGATTGCATTTATTTCTCCTCACTTTCCGCCGTTAGCTTTGATTTGGAAGCAATCAAAATGGCCACTAACACGGCAGTGATTCCACCCACCAATTTCCCCACAATCATTGGGAAAATCAGACCTTTTTCCACACCGGCTGTAAAACCCAAATGATCCCCAAAAGTAAACGATGCACTAACTGCGAAGGCGATATTTATTATCTTCCCTCGTGTATCCATCTCTTTTAAAATGCCAAACATCGGAATATTATTGGCAAGCGACGCTACCAGTCCTGCTGCTGCTTTGTCATTCATGCCAAGTAATGAGCCCAATTTGAGCAATGGTTTTTGGAAAACTTTAGTTATCACATATACCATTGGAAATGCACCAGCTAGTACAATAGCAATAGAACCGACAATTTCAATACCATCCCAGATAGGAGCCATACCGGGAATAATGACTAAACCCGTTAACGTTTCAATAATAATAGCTCCTAGTGCTAGCGTAATAACAATAACAACCCCTTTGCCAAAAACGCTAAAGCCTTTTATCATTCCATTTGGGGCTAGCCATAGTCCAATGCCAATAATTAGTGCTACCAGAATGATTGGCACCAGATTGCGTAAAATCATCCCAGGGTCATATCCCGCAACCAATCCACCTACCAAGCACCCAATGGGAATGGTCATAATTCCGGCCAGAACCCCCGTAGCAAGGTATTTACGGTCTTCTTTTTCAATGATGCCAAGTGCAACAGGGATGGTAAATACAATAGTAGGACCAAGCATAGAACCAAGTATGATACCAGCAAAACGTCCTGCTTCTGGATTGCTTGCCATCTGCATCGCTAAAGGATATCCTCCCATGTCGTTTGCTAATAAAGTGGTGGCAAACATGGCAGGATCAGCGCCTAAGGCTGTATATAAGGGCACAACGATCGGTTTTAATAGCGTCGCCAGCACAGGTGCCAACGAGATGACCCCCACCATTGCAAGCGTGAGCGATCCCATCGCCATAATCCCTTCCTCGAACTTATCACCCAAATGAAATTTATTATCTAGACATTTGTCAATTGCCCCTAATGCCATGAAGATTACCATTATGTAAATGATAATTTCATTGATGCTCATACACTGTCCTCCTTATATGAGTCTCTCAGCTCATAACTATCTATAATACCAACGATCGTCGCATCAACGGGCGCTTTTACTTGATCAAAAGCAGCTCTTGCCGAACCACCTTTCGTTACCAGTACCAAATCACCAATGCCAGAGCCTGCAGCATCCGCTGCTACAAAGGTTTTCGACGATTCACCACCAAAGATTTCGGAGGGGGCAACAATCATAAGTTTGAGACTATCTAATTTTGCATCTTTTCTTGTGGCCCAAACGTTACCAATGATTCTTCCAATAATCACTCGTTTTTGCCCTCCTCCTTCATTTTCTTGACAGTAATATGATTTATTCGTATGAAATCTTTAGCCAGTGGAGTTAAGATGGCATTCGGTAAAATGGTAAACGAATGTGCTCCTAATAAAAATAACTTTTTTAACACAGATTCAGATATAACCTTCTGTTTTATATGCAACACTTCTTCTGAGGTCTCTGTTACGTTACTATTCCCATCCAAATGAATGTAATGCTCTTCTGCACGATTTGAATGTGAAGTTTTAACTGAGATAGGTAAAAGATGAATATCTCCTCTTTTGATCAAATTCACTCCATATGTGATTAGCTTCTGTTCGTAGGATTGATACAACTCATATAAATGAGCTGGAGCTGTTTGATGATAATGTCGATACTCGATGCCTTCTTGTAACAGGTACACTTTTTTACCTTGTAACAGCGCCTGAATAATTACGTTATCAGTGGCAACAAGCCCTAATGCAAGTGAAGCTAGCGTGTAACAATGTAATCCTGTTAGCAGGATGAAGGAAAAAGATTGAACGTCAAATTCTGATAGGCCATCAGTCCACTCTTGCCTAGACATCAGATCATCAATCACAACAGAATGGGCGTCAAATTTTCCAGTGAGAATAGACTTTACTGCGAGCCATTCGCTTTCATTTGGAGAAAATACTAGTATTTTGGGCTTTTTCTCCACATGGAGTGCATCCAATCGAGTTAAAACCTCGCTGGTAATTGCTTCTATCAGTTGTTTTATTTCCAAACTCGTCACTTCCTAACGAGTCTAGCAACCGTATCTTTTCGATAGCCACACGCATTGGCTTCATCGTAATCAATATGCATAAACGTACGAAAATGTGGACTTACCCGAATGGTTACTTCTTGAAAAGTAACTGGTCTTGTTCCAAGTACTTCCACGCATACATTTTCCCTATCTGAAAGCCCAAACCATTGAGCATCCTCAACCGACATGTGAATGTGCCGCTTGGCAATGATCGCAGCTTTGACTGGAACGGATGCATGCTGCGTAGCCAACGTAATCTCTGCACTTTCTGCTAAATTTCCTGATTCGCGAATAGGTGGCTTAATTCCTAAAGTAACTGCATCTGTTAAAGAAACCTCCACTTGTGTATTTTGCCTTTCAGGTCCCAGTACAGCCACATTCTTAATCGTTCCTTTAGGACCGATCAAATCTACTCGCTCCACGCAACTAAATTGCCCTGGTTGGGACAATTCTTTTGCTTTTGTGAGAGAATATCCCTCTCCAAATAAAATATCAATGGTCTTTCGAGATAAATGCACATGTCTTCCTGAAGCTTCAACGGGAATGAGTAGTTTCTGCTTAACCGCAGCTACCACTTTTTCCACAATTTGATTAATTTCACTTTTTGTCATTTCTTCACCTTCTTTTGAGTCATGTGCTTGTACATGATTATCAAAAAGCAACTGCTGATACGGTTAATGGCCTCAATTAAATCAGGTCTTTGGTTGATCCCATCTTCATTTACATATGTTTGAATAGATACAATTTCTAATTCTCTTGATCGTGTTCGTAACGCATATAACTCGATAGCTGACTCTCCCATTTGATAATGTAAAACAGGAGGAGATATCCCGAAATAGACTTGAGGATGGTGCGCCATTTCCTGAAGGTCGTAGCTATTCATGCCTAGAATTGAAATCTCTGTCAACGCTTCGTCCATCTGATCTGCCCGAAGCACCTCACGGACAAACCCCAGCATTCCCTCCAAATCCTTTACAAGCTCCTCTTTATTTCTCTTTGCCATTTTCGCCTGTAAACGAAGTATTTCAGCTATAAGAGTTTCCAGTTTACCTTGAAAAACAATACGACGATGGGTTTTTGACACCAAAGTTGTTCCATGCAGAAAAGTCAAATGTTCTGGTTTGTGTTCCAGATAGCCACCATTCAAACATTGATATCTAGGAGTAAAAGTTGACAGCTCCTCTTTTTCTCCCTCTTCCAAAGAAGAGGAAAGGGAAGTAGGCAAGTTGTCATCTACTTCAATGAGCTTGATGGCTTTTTCCGACATAAACTGCTTGGCTGAAGGGGTAATAATTGTACCTTTAGGAACTGTATATTCGCATATACTCTTCTTTTTTAGAGCGTTTCTTAACTCACTCTCGGTCAGCACACTCATAGGTTATTCCTCCACATATCATGTAGAGAGGGCATACTATCCGCTATAGCTTTTAAACGCCGATACATTTATCATCGACCGAAAGCTGTAAGGGATAGTATGTTCCTGAAATTAGGCTTGTTGTTGTTGTTTAGACTTGGGAAGAATGCTATCCACCTCAGTGTGTGGACGTGGAATAACGTGTACAGAAATCAGTTCTCCAATACGTTCTGCTGCTGCTGCTCCAGCATCTGTTGCTGCTTTTACTGCACCAACATCTCCGCGAACCATCACAGTTACTAAGCCGCCACCCACTTGTTCTTTACCAACCAGTTCTACATTAGCTGCTTTCACCATGGCGTCAGCTGCTTCAATTGCACTTACAAGTCCTTTTGTCTCAATCATTCCTAATGCATTTGTACTTGCCATTTCAATTCCTCCGTTTTTTCATGTCATCTTTTTTACAGTTAAAATGCTAGGAGATGCAGTTGCTGTGCTTCAAATCCGCTAGGACTTTCTGGATTATGACATTTACCACATCATCAGTGACCCCAGATCCTCCCTGCGTGTTGCAAGTTGCTTGATGTGGACGTAAATCCTCCAGCTCCCTAACCCCATAAGCAATACGGCGGATATTCAGTAAATTCATAGGTCCTACGTTATCTGAAGTAGAGTTATTGCCCACTGCTCCACAGCCCAAGGTTAGAGCAGGAACTAAATTGGTTGTACCCCCGATTCCTCCCAATGCTGCTGGTGTATTTACCAAAAAGCGGGATACAGGTTGACGTAAACCAAAATAACGAATGACATCCTCGTCTTGCGCGTGAATAATACAGGTATGACCTGCTCCCTCATTTAATAAAATTTCCACACATAGATCACACGCCTTCTCCATGCTGTCAGATGTGTAGAAACCTAGAATAGGAGCCAGTTTTTCCCGAGAGAACGCTACTTTATGGCCAATTTCGGTTTCTTCCCCAATTAGAAGTCTTGCTCCAGTGGGAACCGTTATCATTGCCAAATTGGCTATATGCTTCACGCTTTTCCCAACGATTTGTGGGTTCATAGACCCGTTTTCTCGCATAATGAATCGACCAACTTTTTCCTTTTCATCCGGAGTTAGAAAATAAGCTCCCTGCTTTTTAAATTCTGCTATTACTTTCTCTTTCATGCATCTTTCAACGACGACCGACTGCTCGGAAGCACAAATTGTTCCATTGTCAAAGGTTGAGCTATCTAAAATACGCTTAACAGCATTCGATAAATCAGCAGATTTGTCAATGTAAGCAGGGCCATTACCAGATCCAACACCGATTGCTGGGGTTCCAGAACTGTAGGCTGCTTTTACCATTGCAGAGCCGCCTGTTGCTAAAATCAACCGAACGTCTTTATGCTTCATCAACTCATTGGTTCCTTGAATGGTGGGCATCTCCATACAAGTAACGATATCTTCCGGTCCGCCAACAGATGTAACTGCTTCCCGAATAATTTTTATGGTTTCCAAAATACATTTTTTCGCGTTTGGATGGGGTGAAAAAATGATGGAGTTCCCTGCTTTAATGGAAATAAGAGACTTATACAGCACGGTTGAGGTCGGGTTTGTGGATGGAATTAACCCGGCAATCACTCCTACTGGCACACCTACTTCGATGACTTTTTTCGCTGTGTCTTCCTTTAAAACTCCAATGGTCTTCATATCCTTGATATGCTCATACACTACTTTGCTTCCAAATAGGTTTTTTATCACCTTATCTTCTCTGATACCAAATCCAGTTTCTTCCACCGCTATCTTTGCCAGAGACTCAGCATTTGCAACACCTGCATTTGCAACTGCTTTTACAATTGCGTCGATGTGTTCCTGAGACATCTGGCTCAAGGCATATTGAGCATTCTTCGATTTCTTGATGAGATTTCTCACTTCTTGTACAGAAAGTAAGTCTTTATCAGAAAGCATCATGTTGTTACTCCTTCTTTATGCAATTTGGTAATCTCCTGAACAAGTTGAGTTTTTTTAGCCTGTTTCAGTTGTTTGTTGTTAATGCTAACGATTCCTAGCTTTTTCGCTTCCTCCCTTAACTCACTTACTGTCATATTCTGCAATTGTTCCACCGGGCTATTGCGGTCTATGGTTGACATGTCAGTTCCCTCACCCACTTCGCCAGCAGAGCGTGCCGAGCTAGTCAAATTGAATGTGGATAAAAGTTCCTGTTTTGGAATCGTTATAGCCTCCATCGAGGAAGAACGCGTTTCCTTATCAAAGAGTTGTGTACCTTCGTTTGTCGTTAATTTTTCAGCTACTGGTAATGTCTTAGTCGTTGATGGTGCTTGAGTTATTTGTGACGCTTGATTGATACTTTGTGTTTGGACTGGTGTAACATTTGGCTGCTTAACCATTGCATATAAACTATCATCTGGATTAGGGATCACATGTTTAGAAATCAGTGTGCCAAATTTGTTCACCGCTTCCGCCCCTGCTTCCACAGCAGAGGTAATCGCTGATACATCTCCATGGATTTTTACGGTAACAAGACCGCCCTTTACTTTCTCTAAGCCAATCAAGTTAACATTGGCTGCCTTCATAGCTGCATCTGCCGCTTCTATTGACGCTAACAATCCTTTTACCTCAATGAGCCCTAAGGCACTATTTTTCATAAGATCACCTTATAATTAGTAACTCTGTGGATTTTCAGCAACGTATTGGACAGCTTCAGCAAATGCATCACATGCTGCTTTACAGGCAGATTGACTGCCTGTTAGTAGAGCACCGCCAAAGTTAGTCTCGGAGGGTGGTCCGTAAAAGGTAGCCATCTGAACATCAGCCGCTTTCAAAGCAGCATCAAGGGCATACATTGCTTCCAGAGGCGGCGCAATCAAGTAGGCAATCGCTTCTGCATCCTTCAGATTAGCTACCTCGGTAAGATATGTTCCTGGTCGGGAGACGCAATGAGCGTAATAAGCGATAGAATCATCGTCATTAGCACTAATAAAATGAGCTCCATTGTTAATGAAGTCAACCGCCGCATTTAAACCACTACGAATTTCTGCTGGATTAGGGCCAGCCAGTATTCCAATTACTTCGCCAGCCAGTTTAGAGTTAGCATTGGCTGCCCCTGCGTACATTGATTTGGCGTAAACGACATCAACAGCTGCCTCCTTAGTCGCTTCATCCAAAGCGGTATAGGTTACATCATCGCTATCAGCCGTCAAAATCCCTAAACTTTTTTGGTTTGGTTGCAACCGAAATGCTTTTGCCATATCGGGAGCCACATTTGGGATGATTTTTACACTCAACACATTCGCCCGAAGTGCATCATTCTTCATTCAAATTTCCCTCCTAAGGATAATGGGAAGTTTATAGTTTTAGATCGATTCCACTTGCTTTTTTCTCCAACATGGTCTTAATCAATTCTGCAATATGTGCACCTGCTTCTACAGAAGGTGTTCCGCCTTTATGAATATTAGAGATTACTGTGCGCCGTGCTTCTGGCATGTTAATTGTGGCCTTGTAAGCGATATAAGCACTCATTGACTCTGCTGTGACCAGACCTGGACGCTCACCAATCAGCACACAAGTTACATCGGCCCCTACTATCTCAGAGATTTGATCCATAGCGCCAACACGGCCCAATTTTACAAAAAACGGTGTTCCTACCTGAATTTTATAGCCTTCCAACCCTTGAATGATGGCTGGCAAAATATCCTTCGCGTTTGCTTCTACCGCAGCGGAGCTTAACCCATCAGAAACAAAGATTTGAACTTGTGGCTGCTTCTGGCAGTTTTCCTTAATCTTTTGCAAACCTTCATCCGATATTTTTCGGCCTAAATCAGGTCTGGTCAAATATTCATCCTTATCCTTGCAAAGCGTCTGTACGGTAAATAGATTCATATCTTTTAAGAACTGTTCATCTACATTAGAAAACACGGCATCCTGCGCCGCAGCATGGTCAGCACGAAAGCGCAGTATGGTTTCTGTCTTATAACGCGGCCCTGCACGCCAGATTCCGAGACGAGCAGGCGTACGTTCTTTCATTTTTAAATAGCCCTTTGCATCTAGTGGATTTGGCACCAACAATTGTTTTTTTAGATCAATTTTCGTAATATCATCGATGGTTCCATCAGAAGGCATCTGCTGCTGCACAACCCAGCCACCGCCAACGTTGGATTCAGGTCGTGGCTTGGCAGATTTAATTTCAATTTTTCCTTCCGTTTTCTCTACACCAGTATTGGAGGTCATTTCCGCTAAAACCTGTTCTACTACTTGTCTGATGTCATTTTCCTGAAGCATGTTCTAGCCTCCATTCCTTTACGCTAGGAAAACAGATGCATCCCCAGCACGTTTTGTTAGCTTTCCATTCTCAATGAATCCCATTTTTTCCATCCACTTTTCAAACTCAGTAATTGGTCGTAAATGAAGTAGCTCACGCAGAGTTGCTGTTTCATGGTAACCAGTTGTTTGATAGTTCAACATAACGTCGTCTCCATGTGGAATACCCATGAAATAGTTACAACCAGCTGTAGACAGCAGAACCGCCAAGTTCTCAATATCGTTTTGATCCGCTTTCATATGGTTGGTATAGCAAGCATCGCATCCCATGGAAATACCGGTCAGTTTGCCCATGAAATGATCTTCTAGACCAGCACGAATCACTTGCGTACTGTTGTACAGGTACTCAGGTCCAATGAAACCAACCACTGTATTTACTAAGAACGGATCATATCTCTTAGCGAAGCCATAGCAACGCGCTTCCAACGTTACCTGATCAACACCATAATGGGCTTCCGAAGACAGTTCAGAACCTTGTCCTGTCTCAAAATACATGACATTCGGTCCTGTCGCTGTTCCTTCTCTTTGTGCCAATTGACGTGCCTCTTCAATCATGTCTCCTGAAATCCCAAATGCCTCATTTCCTTTTTGGGAGCCAGCGATACTTTGGAAAATGAGGTCGGCTGGGGCTCCTTTACGAATAGCTTCCATCTGGGTAGTCACATGAGCTAACACACAGTTTTGTGTGGGAATCGACCACTTTTGCTTAAAATCTTCAAATCTCTTCAATACCCGACTTACGCTTTCAACAGAGTCATCTACGGGATTTAAACCGATAACAGCATCACCAATACCAAAGGTAAGCCCTTCCATTAACGAAGCTGTAATTCCATCAGGATCATCTGTTGGATGGTTAGGTTGCAATCGAGCTGACAGAGTCCCCTCATAGCCAATCGTTGTATTACAGTGGGCTTGGATGCGAATTTTACGGGCGCCGTAAATTAAATCCAAATTCGACATAAGCTTAGTAACTGCCGCAACCATTTCACTGGTTAATCCTCGACTGATCCTCTTAATGTTTTCCTCCGTGGTATTTTCATCCAAAATCCATTCTCGTAGCTCAGAAACTGTCCAGTTTTTTATTTCGTTATAAATTTTTTCGTTGACGCCATCTTGAATAATACGTGTCACTTCGTCTTCTTCATAGGGTATCGCTGGATTGTTACGTAATTCAGCCATTGTAAACTCACTCAACACAATCTTGGCTGCCACCCTCTCTTCAGAGCTTTCTGCAGCGACGCCAGCCAATTTATCCCCTGATTTTTCTTCGTTTGCTTTCGCCATGACATCCATAACATTTTTGAATTGATAGGCATTGCCGAAAAGATTTGTTTTAAGTTTCAACGTCGTCACCTCATAACTGTTAGGAATGAAATACTAGAGTCTTAATGATCACAGGTAGCACACGGCCATTTGCCAGTGGTTTTCCTATGTCGATGTAATCGCCGTTTTCTAATCGGATACTATCAATGCATATAACTTCTCGAGAAAATTGCAGTTGCTTATGCATGGTTTGACCTAACACTTTGGCAAAATCCATTTCGACAATAACCACTAGCGGCAAATCTACTTTTATCAAAGCTTCCATTCCACCGATTAAGGCTTGTGAAAGCTCCTGAATCTCTGTGAAGCTTGGACTTTTTTTCCCACGTATAGCAATGGCGACAGGTTGCCATTCATTTTCCAGAATGAACCAGCGCAATTTTTCTTTTAAGACATCTTGTAGATGAGCGAAACCTTGCGACTCATCCTCTTCCGTCAGCTTTAAAATGGGCAGATTTTTCATAGGAAAGTTTTCTTCTGTGTATGTAATGGTGCTACCACTAATCTCCGTTGTATGCGTACCTGCTCCCACCACAGTTGCCCGGATGGTTTCTACGGCTTGCACCAGTTTTATTTTTTCGCAGAGAGTGGATTGGCGAATCGCTTGTCCTAGCAAAATTCCTATATCCCCGTAAGCAAGTACATCATTTGTTTCCGGATGATAGACATAATCAGCCACCCCGCCAGAGAAAGAGATATATTGGGGACGTATACTGTCGTCGATCCCGTGATGAGTTACGATGGTTTGATAAAATGGAGTACGGTGTATCAGATTAACTGACTGTTCCAGTAGGCTTACCATCTCAATAACTACTTTACGCAACTGCTCTATATCGGCTGTATCACCTTCTTTCATATGTAGTTCCCTCTCGCTGATTAACTGCTTGATTTTATCTGCGATGTAGATAATTTTCCCTGAAGAAGGATCTATTTTGATGAGTCTACCGCCAATGTCCAGACACCCCGTACTAACCAACTCTCCTTCGTGAAATACCGCTAAGTTGGTTGTACCACCACCAATATCTAAGTTGACAACGGTAGCGCCCTTTTCTTCCGATACTTTATCTATTCCAGCACCCTTGGCAGAAATAATGGATTCCAGATCTGGACCTGCCGTTGCTACAACAAAATCCCCGGCAAAACCACTCAAACGCTGCAAAACATCTCTTGCATTTTGTTTTCGAGCGGTCTCACCCGTGATGATGACCGCCCCTGTTTGCACGTCTCCAGGTTGAACATGCGCTCGCTGATACTCTCTTTCTACAATTCTGCGTACCTCGTCGCTATTAATCTCGGTTTGCGAAAGTAACGGAGTAAAATGAATATCACTTCGATAGATAATCTCCTTATCCACGATTTTTATTCGAGGAACTCCAAAAGCAGATGCTGTATTCTCGATGCCGATCTTGCTAAACACCAACTGTGTGGTTGATGTCCCAATGTCAATCCCGACACTCAGCACTTCTTCTCTCATCCTGTTACCACCTCAAGTGTTTGTTGCAAGCAAATCTTTGATTTTTTCAAGACCTTGGCTTTCATAGCTACTCACATGAAAGATTTGTTCTGCTCCTGCTTCTCGTAAAAACTGTTCAGCACGGGTCAGTTTTTCTTGTTGTTCGCACCTATCTACTTTGCTGACAATACCAATCACAGGTTTGGCAAAAGCGCTAGCGAACTGAGCGGGAAACAAGCTAGTTTGATCTGTGCAATCTTGTACGAGCCCAATCAAATCACACTCCGCTGAGGTTACGATAAGCGCACGGTAATAATTTCGGTTCTCAATATACTCACCAGGTGTATCAATAATATTTTCTACAGTTTCAATCATCTGTGTCTTATGGTAGCTGAGTTTGGCATTCATGAGGGCCTGAGACAGGGTTGTTTTTCCACATCCCGTCCTACCTACTAACATCATTATTTTTCCCATTGCTATGACCTCGTTATGGATGCGGATGAAAAATGTAATACCTTGGAAAGCATGTTTAGTACTTCTCGTAATGCAGATTCCACACTTGAAATGTCTCCCGTAATGACAAGCGAACCACTGAATCTATCTACGAATCCAATGGAAACATCTGCTGACTTCGTGGCCACATCTGCTGCAATGATGGATGCCTCACTTGGTGTTATGGTAAGGATTCCAATCGCTTTGATATTTTCAGAGAGAAGCCCCAACTTTTTATACAAATCGGGATTAGGATTTGCAATCAAGTGCGCGAGGGTCACCTGTTTTCCGGGAACATACTCTTGTATGACACGTTGTTTCTCTTCCATATGCTTAATCACCACACTTGTAGTTATTATGATTGTAAGGTAGAGAAAATATGCTCTTAATGTAAAACATGTTTTTATAAAAAAAGTATGAAATAAATCAGGCTAATGAAAGACAAACTAACTTTATTCCTCCTATCAAAAGGAGAAAGATATGAAATCGGATATAAGTTTACGACCCTTCTTCGTTTTTTGGGGAGCCACCTACTTAGGTATTCCTTGCGATAGACGTATGTTCATTTGAAAGGAGAAAGATATGAACCATTTCCAGGTAAAAACCATAGTTCACTTCGGGGCAGACGCATTAACTAGCCTCCAACGTATTGAGAATAAACGTATTTTAGTGGTGACAGATCCCTTTATGATCAAATCCGGTATGATTGAAAAAGTAAAACAACAACTCGAGGAAAAAAACGAACATATCACTATTTTTCATAACATCGTGCCAGATCCTCCACTAGAAAATATCGTGAACGGTGTACAGATCATGAGTGCAGCTGACCCAGATATCGTGATTGCCTTAGGCGGAGGGTCAGCTATAGATGCAGCAAAGGCGATTTGTCTGTTTAAAAATCGCATGAATCAGAAGGAAACGGTTGCAAAAGAAGTGACATTCATTGCCGTGCCAACTACCAGTGGAACTGGCTCTGAGGTGACGAATTTTTCTGTGGTTACGGATAGTAGCAAAAATGTAAAATACCCTCTTGTTTCTGATGAAATGCTGCCTACCGAAGCCATACTAGACCCTGAACTCGTCAAAACGGTCCCTCCTTTTATAACAGCTGATACCGGCATAGATGTGTTGACTCATGCGCTGGAAGCCTACGTATCTACGCTTTCTTCCGACTTTACAGATGCTTTTTCAGAGAAAGCCATTCGTCTGGTTTTTGCCTATTTAGAAAAATCGTTCCGAAACGGAGAAGATCATCTGGCCCGCGAAAAAATGCATAATGCCTCCTGTATAGCCGGTCTTGCCTTTAATGCTACCTCACTTGGTATCAGCCACAGTATGGCACATATTATTGGAGCAAAATTTCATATCTCTCATGGGAGAAGCAATGGCATTGTTCTGCCATACGTTATTGAATACAATGCCAACATTAAAGGGTACACGGATCGCAATTTTAGTATGGCAGCCAGCAAATATGCAGATATTGCCAAACTTTTAAATTTACCTTCCTCCGATACACGAAACGGAGTGAAAAATCTGATTTTAGCAGTGAAAAAACTTCGAAAAGAGTTAGGAATGCCCGCCTCTCTAAAAGAAGCTGGTGTAAAAAAAGAGGAGTTTTATCGGGAGCTAGACAATTTGGTCGAAGTGGCCATGCAGGATAAGTGTACGATAACAAATCCGCGTACCCCTAGCGTTAAGGAAATAAAGTCTTTGTTTGAACAAGCTTATGTAGGTAAATAAAATCGTTTTTTTCGCCTATTTTTGTTATCAATTTTTTTTAGCTATTGACAATTCCGAAATGTACCAGTATGATTCACTAGTAACAAATAAGTCCTCGTTAGGTGAGGCTCCTATACAAACATAGGCCACTGCCCAGAAATATCGAAAGATGCCCATGGGTAGAACAGGAACTGTCGGATTAAGGCTTTTCTTAAGGTGGCTAAGAGATCGTTATTCTCTTTACGTTGTATAGTGCCAAAACTCGACTAGGGGGAACGAAAATGCTTATTTTTGTATGCATACTTCAGACCCTCTAGTTATTCTAGAGGGTTTTTCATTTTGTAAAGGGGGGAATCCCACATGGAAGACAGTCCTAGTAGTAGTAGTCGAATAAAGCAGGTATTTCAACATTCTGTATCAAGAGAGAAGCATATTTTCTATGCTCTTACATGTTTGCTATGCTCTTTTTTTCGCCCTCCTTTACCAACAACGTGGGTGTATTTAAGTATGCGTACTTGACATGCGAGTGCATAGAAAAATAGTTCAGCTAGCTCTCTCTTACAGGGGGAGTTTTTTTGTGTCTATTTTTCACACTCGGGAGGTAACAACATGAAACGACAAAAACATATCAATAAAACATCTTTGAACCACGACATTTCTTCTCATTTGATCGAAGCATCTACAATGCATATCGATACCCTTATGCAATCGTTATCTACAACCATGAATGGGCTATCGGAACCTGAAGTCAACGAGCGATTGAATCAATACGGAAAAAATCAAATTGCCCATGAAAAACAGCCCGCTTGGTATATACAGCTTCTTTCATGCTTCAAGAATCCATTTATACTGATTTTGCTTGGGTTAGATATATTCTCCTACTTTTCAGATGATTTAGAAGCAGCCATCATCATCAGCACGATGGTTTCCATCAGCGTGCTAATCACCTTTACTCAGGAATTCCGTTCCATACGGACAGCAGAAAAACTGAAAGCGATGGTCAAAACAACTGCAACAGTAACCCGACTATCCACAAAACAAGAGATCGATATGGAGAGACTAGTACCTGGTGACATGATCCATCTTTCAGCCGGAGATCTTGTTCCAGCAGATGTTCGAATTCTCTTCTCCAAAGATCTGTTTGTCAGTGAATCGGCTCTCACCGGTGAAGCCTTACCCGTAGAAAAACAAGCTTCCGCCCTTCAATCTCTAAATGCATTAGAACTTTCAAATATTTGTTATATGGGGACAAACGTGATTAGTGGTTCTGCCACTGCCCTAGTGGTTTCGACCGGGTCTTCTACTTACTTTGGTTCTATGACAAAAACATTGGTAGGTAAACGTCCGTTGACAAGCTTTGATAAAGGCGTGAACAGCGTTACCTTTGTCCTTATTCGCTTTATGTTAATTATGGTTCCCATCATTTTCTTCATAAATGGTTTTACTAAAGGTGATTGGATGGAAGCTCTTTTCTTCGGGTTATCAGTTGCTGTTGGCTTAACGCCAGAAATGCTCCCCGTTATTGTTACAGCCAATCTAGCCAAAGGTGCGATCAGCATGGCTCGCAACAAAGTGGTTGTAAAGAGACTCAATGCTATCCAAAATTTTGGAGCTATGGACATTTTATGCACAGACAAGACGGGAACACTTACTCAAGATAAAATCGTTTTAGAAAAGCATTTGGATATTTATGGGAACGAAAGTAAGAACGTATTGGAGTATGCCTATTTAAACAGTTACCATCAAACAGGATTAAAAAATTTATTAGATGTTGCCGTCTTAGAGCATGCCGAGCTAACCGACGTTCTGGGAGCCGAGAAGAGCTATCAAAAAATAGATGAAATACCTTTCGATTTTAATCGACGCAGAATGTCAGTGGCATTAGAAAAAAACAATGGAGGACGTATTCTCATTTGTAAAGGGGCTATGGAAGAAATTCTAAGTATTTGTACTGAAGTATCTACTAATGGACAAATCGTGCCCCTTACATCACAAATGACGGATAACATACAAGAAGTTGTACATGGATTAAACACAGATGGTTTACGTGTTGTCGCCGTTGCCATTAAACATTCTGACTCAATAGACAATTCGTACAGCGTCAAAGATGAGAGTGATATGATTCTTGTAGGATACATTGGCTTTTTAGATCCACCAAAGGAAAGTGCCGCAACCGCAATACAAGCACTGAATAAAAACGGTGTCGATGTCAAAGTCCTTACAGGTGATAATGCAGCAGTTACTCGTAAGGTTTGTAAAGACATAGGTTTACAAGTAGATCGGATTGTTCTAGGAAGTGAAATTGATGATATAACGGATGAGATGCTAGCTGATCTAGCTGAAAAGACAACAGTCTTTGCCAAGCTGAATCCGCTACAAAAGGCAAGAATTGTTCGAGCACTTCAAAGTAAAGGTCACACTGTGGGGTTCATGGGGGATGGAATCAATGACGCAGCATCTTTACGTGATGCAGATGTGGGAATTTCGGTGGATACAGCAGTCGATATCGCAAAAGAATCAGCAGATATCATTTTGTTAGAAAAAAGCTTGATGGTTTTAGAAAAAGGAGTTATCGAAGGGCGTAGAACGTTTGGGAACATAATTAAATATATCAAGATGACGGCTAGTTCCAATTTTGGTAATGTATTTAGTGTACTGGGTTCAAGTGCATTCCTGCCTTTCCTCCCCATGTTACCCATTCACTTGTTAATTCAAAATTTGTTTTACGATATTTCAATGCTATCCATCCCTTGGGACAACATGGATAAGAAATTTTTACAGACTCCAAGAAAGTGGGATGCTAAATCGGTGGGTCGATTCATGATCTTCATCGGTCCTATTAGCTCGATCTTCGATTATGCTACCTATTTCGTCATGTATTATGTATTTGCAGCCAATACCATTGCTGATCAATCCTTATTCCAATCTGGCTGGTTTATCGAAGGACTATTGTCTCAAACTCTCATTGTGCATATGATTCGCACAGAAAAAATACCATTTATTCAGAGTCGAGCTAGTTTACCGGTATTACTTTTAACCAGTGTCATTATCATTGCGGGAATCTATATACCGTTCTCTGCATTTGGAGCAAGTGTTGGATTACAGCCGTTACCACTGGAATATTTCCCTTGGTTAGTAGGAATATTACTTAGTTATGCTCTCCTCACCCATTTCATAAAAAAATGGTACATTCGTAAATTTAATGAATGGTTGTAAGCTAACCTACAAATTAGAGGAGGATCGTGTATAAATCTTTCGGGTCCAATTCCCCACCCCATATGGACCCAAAGCAAGAATAGGCATAGCTCGTATCGTAATTCGTGTACGTACAGCAATCATTTGGGGAGCATCTGGTCTTTTACATATTGCTATCGGAAAACTATGTAAGCCGAGGCAATCTACAACGGTGCTCCTCTTATGATTTCTTTCTCACTGCCAATACTACAAAAAGCCAACCCAATAAGAAACAGACGCCGCCGATCGGGGTAATAGCTCCTAGCATTTTAACTCCTGTTGCACATAAGAGATACAGGGAACCCGAGAAGATGAGAATACCAGCCAACAAGAAATTACCCGCCCATTTCAACATCTTAGACTCACCTAGTTGATTACCCAACAGCCCGACGAATAACAAGCCTAGTGCGTGATACATTTGGTAACGTACCCCAGTTTCAAAAGTGGCCAACCCTTTTGCATCCAACATCTTTTCGAGAACATGAGCACCGAAAGCTCCTAAAGCTACTCCTAACAATGCTAAAAAGGCACCAGCTGTTACATAACGTTTTAACATAAAAGCCTCCTATTTTTTGAGCACATTCCCATCATATTCTGTCAGAAAACATCTATTATTCATATCATAGCATGTCGACAGTAGGAAAAAAACACAAGTGAACCATAACCCATGAAAAAACCGTGACGGACAAAATAAGCCCATTCTTATGTCCTGCTTATACATGACTTGGTATCGTGGCTATCGGCCCACATGGCTCTCTGTTTGGAAAGCATTCTTCTGGTTGAACATCCTTGCCTTTTACCTCACACGATCGAAAGCGTGCAGTAGAGCAAGCAAGAACATTTACTAAGTCTTAAAATGACTCTAGACAAATTAAAAACGAAAACAAGTAGGCCTATATGGATAAAGTAGCCCGCTGTTTTCGTTTCCCTTTATCAGTCATTGGTACAAGATCAATGTTTCCTTTCCATGTATACTATTTATGGGAAATACTGAATATAAAGGAGCTTATATATGTTACATTTCATCTGTACTACATGCGGAGTTCAATACCCTAGAAGCAAGGAAGTTCCCCCTTATTGTGTTATTTGTAAGGAAGAAAGACAATATGTGAACCCTATTGGACAAACGTGGACAACACTAGAAGAGATGCAACAAAAGAAAGTCTATACGAATGAAATTTTACAAAAAGAAGACGGATTATTTAGTATTACAACGAAACCAAAATTTGCAATCGGACAAAATGCGTACCTCGTACAAAGTAATGGTCTTCATCTTTTGTGGGATTGCATTACCTATTTGGATCAATCAACCGTTGAGGAGTTACAGACATTAGGTGGAATCCAAGCAATTGCCCTTTCTCATCCACATTATTATTCGACACAAGTGGAATGGGCAGAAACCTTTAACGCTCCCATCTATGTTCATGAAGCTGATAAAGAATGGATCACTCGTCCCAGTGAACACATCGTTTACTGGTCAGGAGAGTCTCATGCCTTGACCGATCAATTGACCATTCAGCGATTGGGAGGACATTTTAAAGGCGGGTCTGTCTTACATTGGAAAGATGGAAATAACGGCAAAGGTCTTCTTTTAACAGGGGATATCATTCAAGTAGTGGCAGACAATTCATGGGTAAGCTTTATGTATAGCTATCCGAACCTAATTCCATTACCTGCAAATAAAGTAAGAGAAATGGCTGATAGAGTAAAGGGATTACCATTTAATCGACTATACAATGCCTTTCATGGAATAGTAGCCGAGCATGCAAATGAAACTGTGCAAAAATCTGCTGAGCGATATATCAAGGCTTTAGAGGGACAGTTATTTGAAACATGATTAGGCAGGAATAATTGATTGAATATTGTAGCAAGACTGGCCATTATGCTAGCCTTAACCTATTCCTCCTTTCACGATTAAGTGGCTTTTGCCCCACGAGAACCCTAGTTCCTATCCCTCAAAATTAGAACTTATACTTCACCCTCTAAATCAACAAAAAAGGAAGGGACCTAAGTCCCTTCCAAGCGTTTTATTCATCGTTCTACTCACTACATTTGTGGATAAAAGGATATTTTACCCCAACCAATCGCAGGGGAATTAAGAGTAACAGTTATCCTGTTACTTTACCCGTAACATAAGGACACAAAACAGAAGGTTCTAGCGTCAATTACAATTTCACAATTGTTCTGCCACGTATTTGACCCTCTAAAATTTGAGAAAGGGTCACTGATAATTCTTCCAACGTAATTTCCTTCGCCATCTGATCTGTCAAATGTTGTGGTTTCAGATCGGTTGCGAGGCGCTGCCATACCTTTTCACGTTTATTCATCGGGCAATAGACTGAATCTATCCCTAATAGGTTCACTCCTCGTAAAATGAACGGGTATACACTCGTAGCCACGTCCACTCCTCCGGTTAAACCACTTACGGCTACCGAACCTCCATACTTGAGGGTAGAAAGTATGTACTCTAATGTTTTCCCCCCGACTGGATCTACGGCTCCAGCCCAAAGCTGTTGACGCATTGGTTTTTCGTCCGTAGCAATAACCTCATTACGATGCAAAATGTTTGTTGCTCCTAGTTCTTTTAAATAAGCATGCTCACTCTCTTTACCCGTACTGGCCGTTACCTCATATCCGCTTTTTGCTAGAATATCAACGGCGACACTACCAACACCACCTGTAGAACCAGTAACCAATACAGGACCTTGTTCTTTAGACAAACCATTCTCCTCTAGGCGCACAATTGATAAGGCTGCTGTAAAACCTGCTGTTCCCAAAATCATGGCTTCTTTCATCGTCAAACCATTTGGTAAAGGCACGACCCATTTAGCTGGTACTCTAGCAATTTCGCTAAACCCGCCTGGATGTGACACACCTATTTCATAGCTTGTAGCAATAACCTGATCGCCTATTTGGTAGCGCTCATCCGTAGAAGCGATTACGACTCCAGCCATATCAATACCCGGAACCATAGGGTATTTGCGGATTATGCGATTCGGGATCGTCGCCATGCCGTCTTTGAAATTAACACTGGAATAGGCAACACGAATCGTTACCTCTCCATCTGGCAAATCTGCTATAGACCGTTCTTGTATCTGCATGTTGGATTGGCCATCCATCACATCCAATACAAATGCGCGATAGATATCTTGCATGAAATCCACTCCTTACTGATTGCTTTCTCTATGAAGTATAAATTGAAATCCCTTATATGAAAAGGAAACATCTAGCAAACTTTTATTTACCTATCAATTATCTTTAGTAAGTAAAAAAGGCTCTACCCAATGTAAATGAGTAGAGCCTTTTCCATAATTATAGGATTGGTTCCATCTGTTCTGCAGGCTCCTGTATTTTTTGCCCGCCTTTAATACGATCCACTATAATTGCAATCGCTCCATCCCCTGTTACGTTGCACGCTGTTCCAAAACTATCTTGTGCTATATAAAGAGCAATCATTAGTGATGTCAGTGATGGGCTAAACCCAAGCATTAATTGCAATAAACCAATTGCTGACATTACGGCTCCACCTGGTACACCTGGGGCAGCCACCATGGTAATGCCCAGCATTAGAATAAATGGAAACACAATATCGAAAGAAGTCGTCATTCCATTCAACATCATTACAGCCATGGCACAGCTGACGAGCGTAATCGTACTTCCGGATAGGTGAATAGTTGCACATAGAGGGACTACAAAGTCTGCAATCTGGTCACTTACCTTATTTTTCTTCACTTGACGCAAGGTAACAGGTATTGTAGCCGCGGAAGATTGTGTACCGATTGCTGTCATGTAGACAGGGAGCATATTCTTCATTAGTGGCAAAAACCTTTTGCGCCCTAGTTGTCCAGCAATAAAATACTGCACGATAATATACACCATATGCAAAGTAATAATAATTATAAAGACTTTAAAGAATACAGAGATAATTAGTTGTACTTGTCCAGCATATGTCAGATTGGTAAATACACACATGATATGCACAGGCAATAACGGTACGATAACAGAGGAAATCACCTTTTCAACAATTCCTCTAAGATCAACCATCACTTTTAGTAGGGAATCTCCCTTGAGGGCAGCAGACCCTAGTCCTAAGGTAAAAGCAAGCATAAGTGCACTCATTACGCCCATTATCGGCGGAATTTCAATCGTAAAGTAAGCCTGGGTTAATGCTTCTTCTGGATTTTGAAAAGCACTAGTTAGTTTTCCAACCTCTAAAATATGTGGGAAAAAGTTGGTGCTTACAAAATAGGCGGCCAATCCTGCTACAATTGTAGAACCATATGCGATTGCTGTGGTTAATCCTAAGAGTTTTCCAGCACCCTTTCCAAGCTCCCCAATACCAGGAGCAATAAATCCGATAATAATCAACGGAATAATAAAATTAAGGAAATTACTGAAAATACCACTAAACGTTGCAAATCCTTTGACGATCCACTCAGGCGAGATGGAGCCAATAATTACCCCTAATATGATCCCTAGAATGATTTTGGGTAAAAGTCCTAATTTCTTCATCATTTCACTTCCTTAAATTCTTGGTGTTAAAGTGTACATGTCAGACGTACACTGTTCCGCCAGGTATGGATTACTGCTACCGTACCACAGCCCCCTTGATTTGTCATCCATATATTTTATAATATAACTCTTGTGAAATTTCTGTAATTAAACTAAAAAACCTTGTTAGTACGCCTTTTTCATCTTTAACAAAATAACACTTCCACATTTTTTATAAAAAAAAGATAGTTTTATTTATAAAAATAAATTTTTGTAAGGGCTTCCACCGAAAAAAGGAACGTATGTTTGTTTTTCTGGGATGGATATTTGTGCTATCAAAATTAAAAATTCCTGTAAAAATCTTTTGCTTTTTCTACTATTATGAATCGGTAAACGCTCAAAACAATATTCCACTACACCTTTATGGGGTTGAAAATATAAAAAAGGCGGTCACATGCCGCCTCTTTACTTGTTCCTTATAACTGCTCACCGATCTTCTATTTTTCCTTCTCTTGCTCCTTTAAGCTTTCTCCTACCCCTTTTAACATATTCAATCCAAAACAAATGGCACGGTTAATATCAGGATCTTGTAGAGCTTTGAACAGATCAAACATGCCAACTTTATTCTCTTTTGCACTTGCTTCTTCTGCTTTTTGCAAACCATGAGTAACACTTGCCACTAGCTTCTTGGTCATCTCTGGTTCTAATTCAGATAAAGCGTCCGTTAACGCCATGACGTTGTTAATCGACTTGGTTACGTTTGGCTTTACCAATTGCTTAATTGCGATGCCTGCCATCTTTTCCTTGCTTTGAACCATAGACTGTACAGTTTCTAGAACTCCTGCTTGATGTAGTTCATCTAACAGTTTTACGGATTGACGAATACTTTGAGCATGCATGGCAAGCTCTTCTTTAAGTTGAGTAAGTTGCAATTCCTGATTCTCTTCTTTTGTTACAACTGGTTTAGCTATTTTTGAAATTGGTCTGGCCATTATTGCTTCCCTCCTGCTACGTTCACATCAGCAATGGGGTCATAATCAGTCCGTGCCCATTTGCGTTCCACCTGAACACCCAACTGTGGATTTCGTTTGGCATTACGTGGATTATTTTTTGGCAATGGATTCTGGCCATTCTGCTCAAGCACTTCCATGCGCACCTTGGTTTGTTTATAGGCTGGTGTTTGCGTCCGTATATCTACTGCATTACCTGTTAGGATATTGATGGCATTGTCACAACTGACTGAGTTCATCGGGACGTATAGCTCTTTTCCTTGTACTCGTTTAGTCACGACGGCCCGTAACTTGATGGCTCCATATGGAGACACTAATCGTACCAAGGAGCCATCTTTTATTCCCCGCTCACAAGCAAGATCTGGTGGAACCTCGACAAATACTTCTGGCACTTTATATTGAATACCTTTCGATTTATTAGTCATATTCCCTTCATGGAAGTGTTCTAATAAACGTCCGTTATTAACTACAAGATCAAATTCCGCTGGATAGGCAACAGGTGGTACATACTCTACCAAGGAAAGACGAGCCTTGCCATCAGGAAAATTAAAGCGATTGATGTAGAGTAACGGTTCGTCTGTTCCATCTGGCAACACAGGCCAAATCAAACTGTTCCAGTCTTTCAACCTTTCATAGCTAACTCCTGAGAAAATTGGACTTAAGCATGCAATTTCGTCCATAATATCACCCGGGTATCCATACTCCCAGTTGGCTCCGAGATGGTTAGCAAGCTGTGTAATGATCCACCAATCTGGCTTGGAGCCTTCCAATGTAGGCAATGCTTGATATAATCGTTGAATCCGTCTTTCTGTATTAGTAAACGTACCGTCTTTTTCTAAAGAAGGGGCGGCAGGCAAAATGACGTCTGCAAATTGCGCTGTCCTTGTGAAAAAAATGTCCTGTACCACAAAAAAATCAAGCTTACTTAAGGTCTCCTGCACATGATTGGAATTGGAATCAACCCAAGCCATATCTTCTCCGATCAAATACATAGCTTTTAGCTTGCCTTCTTCTACCGCTTGTAGCATCTGAATGTTTGTATAACCCGGTTTATTAGAAATCTTCACGTCATACGCCTTCTCAAATTTTTGACGTGCCACATCATCAGAGATGGATTGGTAACCAGGTAACCAATTTGGCAAGGAACCCATATCGCAAGCGCCCTGAACGTTATTATGTCCACGCAGTGGGTACGCTCCCGCACCATGACGTCCAAAATTACCCGTGATTAATAAAAGGTTGGCAATAGCAGCTGATGTATGAGAGCCTGCTACGTTTTGGGTAACGCCCATGCCCCACAGTACGCATGTACCATCTGCCTCGCAAATCATTTTTGCTGTTTCTTTTAGTTGCTCTTGTGAAATTCCAGTCACTTCTTCCGCATATTCAAGTGTGTACCTTTGTATGACATTCTTATATTCGTCTAAGTGTGTGACACGCTCTGCTAGGAAGTCAGCAGCATGCCAGCCCTGATCAATGATATATTTAGCTACCGCTGTTAACCAAACGAAATCAGTGCCCTGATTAGGATGTAAATACAAATCGGAACGTTCTGCCATTTCATGTTTGCGTAGATCGGAAACAATTAGTTTTTGACCATGTAATTTCTTCGCCCGCTTCACCCGTGTTGCCAAGACTGGATGACCTTCTGTCGGATTAGCCCCGATGATAATCACCAAGCCCGCAGCAGCAATATCTGTAATAACGCCTGAGTCGCCACCATAACCAACGGTCGATAGTAATCCATCTGTAGCTGGAGACTGACAGTAACGCGAACAATTGTCCACGTTATTTGTTTCAAAAACCTGTCGAGCTAATTTTTGGATCAAGTAAGATTCTTCATTGGTTGTCTTTGACGAGCTAACGAAACCGAATGCGTCGCCACCATACTTCTCTCTCATCTCTTTCCACTTACTCGCAATCAATGTAAGCGCTTCCTCCCATGTCGCCGGGACGAACTCATCTCCACGTCGAATCAGCGGTGTTGTCAACCGTTCGCTACTATTCACGAAATCCCATCCAAATTTTCCTTTAATACAGGTAGAAATGCTATTGACTGGTGCTTCCTCAGATGGTTCAATTTTTAAAATTTGGCGTCCTTTCGTCCAAACCTCAAAGCTACAGCCTACGCCGCAAAATGTACACACCGTTTTTGTCTTTTTCGTCCGAGTTTCGCGCATTGCCGCTTCTACTTCGGATATGGCCAAAATTCCACTGTAACCAGGCTCTACTTCCTTAACCAATTCAATCATGGGATCAAGCAAATCTTTTCCAATATTGGTCATGAAGCCTGCTTCACCCAGCATGGTTTTTTCCATTAAAGCATTGCACGGACATACAGTGACACAATGCCCACAGGAGACACAGGAGGATTCATTAATAGATTTATCCTGATCCCAGATAACGCGAGGCATTTCACGTTCCCAATCAATGGTCAAGGTCTCGTTTACTTGTAAATCCTGACAAGCTTCTACACAACGTCCACACAGAATGCACTGATTTGGATCATATCTGTAAAAGGGATGGGACATATCCACCTCGTAGCCTTTTTCTCGAAACGGTCGCTCCTGATGCTCCACTTCCATCAGCTCTACGGTATTATGTACACGACAATTACCGTTGTTATTATCACAGACGGTACAGTACAGCATGTGGTTTTCCAGTACACGATCCATAGCTTGTTTTTGCGCATCCTGTGCCCGTGAAGAAGAGGTCTTGATGTTCATACCCTCCTGTACAACTGTAGAGCAAGCTCTCATCAACTGTCCGTCAATTTCACAGGTACAGGTATCACATGTTTGGATAGGACCTAAGATAGGTGAATAGCAAATATGAGGATGTTTTATCTCGTGTTCAAGAAGATAATCAAGAATTCTAGTTCCCTCTTCTGCTTGATGCAACGTATCGTTGATAGTAAATGAAATCGTTTTGTTCAAGGGTTATATCCTCCTTTTCTTTCTTCCACCAGCTACAAAAAAATAAAAAAACCCACCACAAAACAACCAGCGCAAACCAAAAAGCGTTGCTCAAGCTGTTTTATGGTGGGTTAATACTTAGCAGTGGTATACCAGTTATCAAGCCCGCCATACTCTGTACGCGTATGCGTGAAAGCACAGGATGAATGGAATGACAGTAGTCAGCCAGCCTTAGACATCAATGAACTTCCTTTTTTAATGATAATCAAACTTTCAGAAATTGCAAGAGAAGAGCATATTTTTTCTGGTTTATGCAGGTTTAAATATAAAAAGACAAATCCCTATATTTTTTGTAGCACAAAAAAAGGATTGCTTATTTCTAGAAACGGGATTATATTTTCTGTAGAACAAAAAAGGTGGAATTCATTTATGGATAATCGATTCAGCTCTTTTCAAGAATTCGCTCAAGCCTTCGAGCAAAAATGGTTAAAAGAAGCAATAGAACATGGATTAGATGATCAAAAAATGGATATATATCTAGCAAAGGTTCGCAAAAAAGCGCTTTTTGTTTGGAATAAAAATCAAGGGGATGAATGGATAGAAAAACAAGGCTATGTGATCGTTGACAGAAAGCCCAATAAGGATGAGATTTTTCGTAAAAAACTAGGACGGGGGCGCCCACGTAAACTTGAGGATGAGCGACTACAGCATGCCATCCATGTCAGACTAGATGAGGAAACATACCAAAAACTGCAATCCTTGTGTCAAAAAAACAACCTTGACCTCTCTGAGACTATTCGTATGCTCATTAAAAAAGGATAGACCATTTCGGTTTATAAGGAGGAAATAAGATGAGTCAGGAAGGTCATCTATCTACTACCAGCACTGCACTACGCTGGTGGATACTAACCAACGTGTCTCTGGGAATCTTTATGTCAACATTGGATGGAAGCATCACGAATGTCGCTCTTCCTAGCATTTCCAGTACATTACAGGTTCCGTTACACGTCGTACAATGGGTTGTAACCGCCTACTTATTAGCAATCGCTGCCCTCCTGCCCATTATTGGAAAGTTATCTGATCTATTTGGTCGTGGGAGATTATATAATCTTGGGTTTTTAATTTTTATGATTGGCTCTGCTTTATGCGGTTTGTCAGAATCCATCTGGATGTTAATTGGTATGCGGGTCGTGCAAGCTGCTGGTGCTGCACTGCTCATGGCTAACAGTCAAGCCATTATTGCTGCCACTTTTCCCAAAGAAGAACGTGGCCGTGCCCTTGGAATAACAGGCATGGTGGTATCACTTGGTTCATTGTCAGGTCCAGCCATCGGTGGTATTCTAGTTAGTTCTTTTGGTTGGGAATCTATCTTTTGGATTAACGTACCGATTGGTTTAATCGGATTTATTGTAGCTCTGCGTATCATGCCAAAACAGCACCAAAAACGCGCGGGAGAACCTTTTGACTATCTTGGTTCCATTATGTACATGACAAGTATGATTACGTTCCTATATACCATCTCCAATGCGGAAGAACACGGTTGGACAACAAGTATTACACTAGGTGGCATTCTCTTTTCATTAGTAATCTTCGTCTTGTTCTATCGACGCGAAACACGAATCTCATATCCAATGCTTGACTTCTCTCTATTTAAGATTCGTACATTCCGTTCAGGGAGCTTTGCTGCTCTATTTTCATTTCTCTCCTTGTTTTGCATAACAATTCTCATGCCATTTTATATGCAATTGGTGCTAGAATATCCCCCAAAAATCGTGGGCTATGTCATGATGGCAAATGCTGTGATGATGGCGATAGTGGCCCCGCTATCTGGCTGGCTTTCAGATAAAATTGGTTCTTATTACTTAACGATTTCAGGTCTGTTGATTAATGCCATTTCCTTTGTCCTGCTCACCCGGCTTACGACTAGTGAGCCTGCTTGGCTTGTTGCGATGCACATGGCCATCTTTGGAATCGGTTCTGGTCTTTTTCTATCTCCAAACAATGCCAGTATTCTAGGGTCTGTTCCACATAAACTGTTGGGAATAGCAGGCGGTCTAAATGCATTAGTCCGAAATATCGGAATGGTATTGGGTACGACATTTGCTATCTCACTATTCTCTTTTCAATTAAATAGATTAACAGACAATCAACCTGACTCTAGCAGCACTGATATATTAAATGTAGAAGCTTATATGGCTGCTCTTCATACTGTCTTTTGGGTGGCAGCTGTCATTTGTCTATATGCTGCCATCCTCTCTTCTAGACGTGATAAACCTCAAAGAAAGAAAAGGAAAGTTGCTTAGGAAATCTTCCTCTAATCACAATAGAAAATATAGTTACCTGTAAACCAAAATAGTTTCACCGTAAAGTAATCATCAAGTAAATCTGTGTAAAAGTGTTTCAAAGAGTAACGGGCATGATCGCTCACGAATAGAGACTGGTGTTTACCCACATTTACCCATTCGAGAATATCATGCCCGTAAATTCTATTCGTCTACGTTATACTGGATTTTGTAACAATGATCATTTTGACTTGCAATGTCTACCTAAAACGATTCGTTGCATTAGAAGTGACAGCGTACGTTTCATCGATGATTTGTTGGACAATGAGACGTACTAATCTTACATTCTCCCCAATCATTTCAGGGTCAAGCATCTCTTCATGCGTCCCCTTCGCTTGATGTTCAGTATGAGTACCAAGTGTTGCATCTCCCCATGACCAAGAACAATCCTCCGTTGATCCCTTTCTCGTAGAATCTTTTGCTATTAATTCATGGATGTTTGCCTGGACAGTACCCGTATTTACAAGTTGATTCCGATACCTAGCATATGAATAAATTCTGTTCGTATAAGCAGGAGTTACAAGATGCTTATACTGTTCAGGCATGTCTTCTAATAGAGAATCGATTTGTTTTATTGCTTCTTCCTCCGAGAATTCTGCCTCTCCATTGCTTCTAATAGAATCAAGCATGATAATATCCTTTACTTCATAGCCTTTTAGCTTCATAGCTTTTGCCACTTCAAATGCGAGATTACCTCCCATTGAATAACCCAAGAACACGTATGGTTGTTTGTCTTGTACGTCAGTAAGGATTTTTACATATTGTTCCATTAAATCCTCATCATTTTTATATTCTTCGATAAAGTCGATGCCGTATATCACACAATGGTTTTCAAGTAGTTTCGCCATGTCGATGTAAGCCATTCCATATCCGATCGCTGGAGGGAAGCAGAACACATTCACACGTCCATGTTCGTTTAATTTCATGATCGGGTTGTTATGATTTTTTTCAAACATGGATCTTACAATTTCCTGCGCCATTCCTTCTATAGTGGGCATTTCAAACACTACACGGATAGGGATTTCGACTCGAATATCAGTATAGATCTTCCTGATTAATTCAAGGACATGTAAAGAATGTCCACCTAGCTCAAAGAAATTGTCTTTTCTACCTATTTTGAGAACACCAAGTACTTCTTTCCAAATTTCTACCAATTGCAATTCCGTTGGTGTTTGTGGAGCAGTATATTCCACTCCTAGATGGATATTTCCTTCTGGTGCAGGTAACGCATTTCGATCGATTTTCCCGTTTGGTGTCAACGGCAGTTGCTCAAGTTGAATGAAATAGGATGGAACCATGTAAGTAGGTAAATCTTGTAACAGCGAACTTCTTATTTCACCTACTGTAAGTTGCTGTTTTGCCACAAAATAAGCGCACAAATGCTTCTGCCCCACTTGGTCCTCTCTTGCAATCACCACCGCTTCATGAACGGAAGGTACTTGTAGGAGTTGCGCTTCGATTTCACCAAGCTCAATGCGGTAACCCCGAATTTTTACCTGATGGTCCATTCGCCCCAGGTACTCGATGCTGCCATCTGGTAGCCATCTTGCCATATCTCCTGTTTTATACATCCTCTCTCCTGCCACAAACGGGTTCTCTACGAATTTTTCTGCTGATAGCTCAGGACGGTTCCAGTAGCCTTTTGCCAATCCTTCTCCTGCAATGCACAGTTCACCTGCTATCCCAATCGGTTGGATATGGTTTTCAGCATTCAAAATATAGCAGGTAGTGTTCACGAGCGGTTTGCCGATCGTTATGTTTTCTCCTTCCATCAGTTGTCCCACCGATGAATACACCGTTGTTTCCGTTGGACCGTACATATTATACAAACGTGCCTGCGTATTCTCACGCAAGGTTTTGAGCATAGAAGCTGGAAGTGCTTCTCCACCAAACATGATTTCTTGTAAGCCCTGCAAGCACTGGATGTGCCCCGAGGATAACAACATTTGCATGCGGGAAGGTGTCATTTGGATCATGTCCACCTGTTGTTTTTGAATCACATCACTTAATGCCCTCGGTTCTATTTGCTGAATGCCACTAGCTAGAACTACCCTTACTCCTTTACTTAACGAAAGTAACGTTTCTAATACAAAGATATCAAATGAAATCGTCGTAACAGAAAGAAGTGACTTCCCTTGGGTAAAGTCGATTTGATTGGTTATGCCTTGCAACAGGTTGACAACCGCCTGCTGTAAAATCATGACGCCTTTTGGCTTGCCTGTCGATCCAGATGTATAAATGACATAGGCTAAATCAGCAGGACCACTGATCGGTTCAAGGTTAGATATTTCTTTCTGATAGGAAGCTTCCTCATCTAGAGCTACAAATCTGCCAGTAAAAGATATCTGCTCTTTCAAATGGCTTTGCAGCACTACCAATTTGGCTCCCGCATCCTCCAACATGTAGCGAATACGCTCTCCCGGGTAGTCTGGGTCAATTGGCACGTAGGCTCCTCCAGCTTTCAAGATACCCAACAGCCCGATCATCATGTCAAGGGAACGTTCGACCATAATCCCCACCAACTGATTCGCTTCTATCCCTTCCGCTCGCAGAGTTCGTGCCAGTTGATTCGCTCGCTCGTTTAATTCACGATATGTTAGTTGCTCTCCTTCGAAGACTACAGCCACATGCTCCGGTGTACGCTCCATCTGACTCTCAAATAATTGGTAAATCGTTTTCTCCCTTGGATAATCCGCTACTGTGTCATTAAAAGTTTTTAGAATTAACTCTTTCTCTTGAGGCGTGATTATCTCAATGGTAGAGAGCTTCGTATGCGAATCAATCATAATGCTGTCGATTATCTGTAGAAAATGCTCTGCCATTCGCTCTATGGTGTCTCGTTTGAACAGCGACGTAGCAAATTCGAAAGTACACACAATGGTTTCATCATCTTCTTCGGCATATAAGGTTACATCAAACTTAGAAACGGTATGCTCTCCCTGATACGGTCTAAGTTGTAAGCCCTCGATAGTATGTTCTCCTTGCTCCACATTTTGTAAGACAAACATAGTGTCAAACAGCGGGTTGCGACTGAAATCACGTGCTACATGTAATTTCTCTACCAGTTCCTCAAATGGGTACTCCTGATTTTCAAATGCATGTAGCGCATGCTCTTTGACCTCTTGGACATATTCGTAAAATGTTTTTTCTGCCGCTGGATAGGTGCGAATCGCTAGGGTGTTAACGAACATACCAATCAATCCACCAAGGTCTGCATGCGGTCTTCCCGCTATCGGAGTTCCTACAACGATATCTTCCTGTCTACTGTTTTTGCTTAATAAAATGGTATAAGTAGCCAACAAAACCATGTACAAGGTCGATCCCGTTTGTGCAGCAATCTGTCTCATTCCATCGCTTCTTTGTTGATCGATCACAAATTCGAATGTATCTCCCTGATAGCTTTGTACCGCAGGTCTTGGATAATCTGTTGGCAAATCAAGTACCGGGCTTTCACCGCTATGGACTTCCAACCAATATGCTTCCTGGTTGATCATTCGTTCACTTTGTACTTCTTCTTGCTGCCACACCGCATAATCCTTGTACTGAATTCGAAGCGGTTCTAGCTCCTCTCCTTTGTACAATTGGAAGAACTCTTGAACGAAAATACTTGTGGAAACAGCGTCAGAAATGATGTGATGCATGTCAAGCATCAAGACGTGGCGATCCGCTTCAAGTTCGATAAGCCCAACCCGCAAGAGCGGTGCTTTTGCAAGATCAAATGAACGCACGAATCCTTGAATGATTTCTGCCGTCTCCCCTTCTTTTGCCTGTGAGTACTCAACCTCAAATGTCACGTCACGGTAAATATGTTGGATTGGCTCTCCATTCACCATCTCAAAGCCTGTTCGAAGTGTCTCATGGCGGTCGATCAGGCTTTGGAATGCTTCTTCAAGATTCTCTCGATGAAGCTGTCCCTCTACCATCAGGACACTTGGCATGTTATAGCTGAGTCCTCCACCTTCGATTTGATTTAAAATAAACAATCGCTTTTGAGCAGAAGATACTGGATAGAACTCTCTCTCCTGGATCACGGGGATCGAGGAGTGAGCAACATAATCTATCCCAGATACTCGTTCTGCCATTTGTTCAATCGTGGGATATCCGAAAACATCACGCAAGGGAAGACTGATGCCCATCTCTTTATGCATCATGGCAACTAGAGTAGTGGCTCGTAAGGAATGTCCTCCACTGTCAAAGAAGTTGTCTTTCACCCCAATGCTTGGAATCCCAAGCACCTCTTGCCAAATTTTTGCTATCTGCACTTCTATCTGGGTACGCGGTGCTACATGTTCCACTCCTGTTTGCATACTTCCTTCAGGAGCAGGTAACGCCCTACGATCGATTTTTCCATTCGGTGATAATGGCATCCGTTCTAATTGCACAAAGTAAGAAGGAATCATGTATCCAGGTAAATGTTGTGACAATGTGCTTCTTAGATCTTTTACAATCAGTGGTTTATCGGCTACGAAATACACGCATAGTTGCTTCTGTCCTGTTGCGTCTTCCCTTGCGATTACCACCGCCTCTTGAATCGTTTCCACTTTCAAGAGTTGTGCTTCTACTTCGCCAAGCTCAATGCGGTAGCCGCGAATCTTCACCTGATGGTCGATCCTACCAAGATACTCGATATTTCCATCTGGTTGCCATCTTGCCAAGTCTCCCGTTTTGTACATTCGTTCGTTTGGCACGAACGGGTTGTTCACAAACTTCTCTGCCGTAAGCTCGGGACGATTTAAATAGCCTCTGGCCAACCCCACTCCCGCTATGCACAACTCTCCTGCTACACTGATCGGTTGAAGGTGTTCCGTTTCATTTTGAACAATGTAGAGTTGCGTATTGAAAATTGGTTTGCCTATCGGGACTACTGTGTACTCTTGATCTGCACGACAATCAAAGTACGATACGTCTACAGTAGCTTCAGTCGGTCCATACAAGTTAATGAGTTGTGCTTGGTTCACTGATGCAATGATATGGTGGAACCTGGCTACTTGTGAAGGCGCCAAAGCTTCCCCACTCGCAAAAACTTGTCTCAGATTATGAAGTTTTCTCTTTATATCCTTGCTTGAACATTGCTCAAGGTACTCTAAAAAAGCGTGCAGCATAGCTGGGACAAAATGCATAGTGGTAATACCTTGCTCAGCTATCGTCTCAACGATGCGTTCAGGGTTCTTCTCGCCCCCCAAAGATAATAAACATACTTTTGAGCCTACGAGGGACCACCAAAACAGTTCCCACACTGATACGTCAAACGTAATTGCTGTTTTTTGTAAAATAGTGTCTGTTTCTGTAATTGGGTATCTAGTTTGCATCCACATCAGTCGGTTTATGACAGAATGATGTTCTACCATAACCCCTTTAGGCTTGCCTGTTGATCCAGACGTATAGATGACATAGGCTAAGTGTTGTGAATCATTTATAGGCAAGAGATTAGATTTGTCCTTGCTATACATTTGTCCATCATTTAAATCAACCAGTTTTCCCGCAAAAGATACCCGGTCGCGTAAATGATTTTGCACCAACAACAACTTCGTACCCGCATCCTCTAGCATGTAGCTAATACGTTCCTCAGGAAACTCTGGGTCAATCGGCACATAAGCACCGCCCGCTTTCAAAATCGCGAAGATTGCAATCATCATCTCCAAGGAGCGTTCAACCATGATGCCAACTAACTGATCAGCTTGTACACCCTCTTTTCGCAAGGTTCTCGCCAGTTGATTAGCTCGTTCATTCAGCTCACGATATGTCAGTTGGCTAGCCTCGTAGATCACTGCTACTTGATCCGGCGTACGCTCCACCTGACTCTCAAACATCTGATGGATCGTCTTATCCGCTACATAATCCGACGTCGTATCATTAAATACTGCTAGAATCTGCTCTTTCTCTTGGTGCGTTATTATAGTAAGAGATGAGAGCGTTGCATGTGGATCATGCACAATCGTTTCAATTAACTGTACAAAATGCTCTCCCATCCGCTCAACTGTTTCTTCCTTATAGAGAGAAGTAGCATATTCAATGCTACATACGATTCCCTCTGCTTGCTCTACCGCATTCCAAGTTAAATCAAACTTAGACACCGCATGGTCGTCCACATAAGAAGTAAGATGCAAGCCCTCGATACTCAATTCTTCTTGCTCTAGATTCTTCAACTCAAACATCGTGTCAAACATTGGATTTCGGCTCAAATCTCTCTTGACATCCAGCTTGTCTACTAGCTCTTCAAATGGATAATTCTGGTTTTCGTACGCTCCTAATGCCTTCTCTTTAACTTCTTGCACAAACTCATAGAACGTTTTCTCACCTACTGGATAGGTACGAATAGACAAAGTGTTGACAAACATACCGATGATCGGCTCCAAATCCGGATGAGATCTTCCGGCAATCGGAGTTCCTACAATCACATCTTCCTGACCCGTATATTTATGTAACAGGGTTGTATAAGCTGCTAACAATACCATATACAAGGTGGAACCGGTTTGTGCTGCTATCTTCCGCAAGCCATCCCTGCTCTTTTTGCTGATGACAATTTCAATCGTATCACCCTCAAAGCTTTGCATGGCCGGACGGACATAATCGGTTGGCATGTCGAGTACAGGAATGTCTCCTTGGAAGACTTCACGCCAGTATGCTTCTTGCTGTTTCATTTCCTCGCTCTTAACGCCTTCTTGCTGCCATGCCGCATAATCTTTGTATTGGATGCGCAGTGGAGATAATTCTTCCCCCCCATATAAGCTGACAAATTCTTGGATCAAAATGCCCAAGGAAACACCATCAGAAATTATATGGTGCATGTCAAACATCAGAAGATGGCGGTCTCTCGCTAGTTCAACCAGCCCAACACGAAGTAATGGCGCTTGCTCAAGGTCAAACGTGCGAACAAAGCCTTGAATATATGCTTCTGCCTCTTCCATACTGGCTTGCGCATACTCCACCACAAAATCCACATCTTGGTGTACTCGTTGCATGGGTTCTCCGTTTACCAGTTCAAAACTGGTTCGTAATGTTTCATGACGCGAAATCAGCTTGCGGAAGGCTATCTCTAATCGCCCTTGATCCAGTTCCCCCTCTATCACCACCACATCCGGCATATTGTAACTAATTTCGCCACCTGTTAATTGACTCAAAATGTACAATCGCTTCTGGGCAGAAGAAACCGGATAGTACTCTCTCTCTTCAATGATTGGAATAGACGCATAAGCGATTTCTTCTCTTTTCTCCAATACTTCTGCCATTTGCTCAATGGTAGGATATTGGAAAGCATCCCGTAACGGCAGATTCTGGTTCAACTCTTTGTAGATTTTGGAGACCAAATTGGTAGCTCGCAAGGAGTGACCACCAATATCAAAGAAGTTGTCCTTCATCCCGATGTTTGGAAGACCAAGAACCTCCTGCCAAATTTGCACAAGCTTAGTCTCCATCCACGTACGAGGCGCCATGTATTCTACTCCCATATGGCTACCATCCTCTGGGGCAGGCAAAGCCTTACGATCGATCTTTCCGTTTGGTGTATGTGGTATTTTATCCAACTGCACGAAGTAAGACGGGATCATGTAGCCAGGCAGTTCATGAGACAATCTGCTTTTTAGTTCACTCATGGTCAATTGCTTTTCTGCTACAATATATGCGCATAATTGTTTGTGCCCAGCTTGGTCTTCTCGTGCGATTACCACGGTTTCTTGTACCGCTTCCATGTTTACAAGCTGTGCTTCTACTTCCCCAAGCTCAATGCGATAGCCCCGGATTTTAACCTGATGGTCGATTCGGCCCAGATACTCGATGGTGCCATCGGGAAGCCACTTTGCCAAATCGCCTGTTTGATACATCTTACTGCCTGCCATAACCGGGTTTTCCACAAACTTCTCCGCCGTTAATTCTGGACGATTCCAGTAACCTCTTGCCAGTCCCTCGCCCGCGATACATAGCTCACCTGCTACCCCAATCGGTTGAGGATGACCCTCGGTACTTAGAATATAGAAGAGCGTGTTCATCAATGGCTTGCCAATCGTGATAGACTCTCCTGTCGTCACTTCTCCAACTGATGACCAAACGGTTGTTTCGGTCGGACCGTACATGTTGTACAACCGTGCCTGAGTATGCTCACGTAACGTGTTAAGCAAAGAAGCAGGAAGAGCTTCTCCACCAAGCATAATCTCACGTATTCCCTTTAGACATTTCACACGCTCCGTACCATGCATGGATGACAGAAGCATCTGCATACGAGAAGGGGTCATTTGAATCATATCAATTTGCTGTTCCAAAATGACCTCGCTCAAGGCTTGCGGGTCGGTCTGTTGCTCCCCGCTAGCTAGGACGACCCTTACCCCTTTACATAGTGAAAGAAACGTTTCTAGCACGAAGATATCAAACGAAATTGTGGTAACGGAAAGAAGGGACTTCCCTTGAGCAAAGTCGATCCGATCCGATATGCCATGTACCAGATTGACCACTGCTTGATGAGTTATCATGACCCCTTTAGGCTTACCTGTCGATCCTGATGTGTAGATGACATAGGCTAAATCAGCTGGACCACTTATCGGTTCAGGGTTGGACGCATCTTTCTGATAGGAAGCCTCCTCATCCAAAGTGAGACATTTTCCGGCAAAAGAAATACGCTCCTGCAAATGGCTGTGCACCACTACCAGCTTGGCCCCCGCATCTTCTAGCATGTAGCGGATCCGCTCTTCCGGATATGCTGGATCAATCGGTACGTAAGCTCCCCCCGCTTTCAAGATTGCTAAGAGACCGACCATCATATCAAGAGAACGCTCCACCATAATACCAACGAGTTGATCGGGCCCTATCCCTTCCGCTCGCAGGGTTCGTGCCAATTGATTGGCTCGCTCGTTTACTTCACGGTACGTCAGTTGCTCACCTTTATAGACTACAGCCACTTGATCCGGTGTACGCTCAACCTGACTTTCAAATAACTGGTGAATCGTTTGCTCCTGTAGATCATCCACTGTCGTATCATTAAACGTTTCGAGAATCAATGCCTTCTCCTGAGGCGTCATCATATTAATGGAGGAAAGCTTTGCATGTGGATTACTTACAAGTACGTCAATTATCTGTAGAAAATGCTCCGTCATACGCTCGATTGTTTCTCGCTTGTAAAGCGTTGTAGCATATTCGAAACTGCACATGATCGTATCTGCATCTTCCATTGCATTTAGTGTCAAATCAAATTTTGATATCGTATGTTCGCTGGCATATGGTGTGATACGCAGGCCTTCCAAATCCTGTTCCTTACTTTCTAGATTTTGCAGCACAAACATCGTATCAAATAGTGGATTACGACTCATATCCCTGTTTACATCCAGCTTATCTACCAACTCTTCAAAGAGGTAGTCTTGATTCTCATACGCCTTCAAAGAGGTTTCTTTGACTTCTTGTAAGTATTCATAAAACGTCTTCTCACTCATCGGATAATTCCGTATCGCCAGAGTGTTTACAAACATACCGATCAGACTTTCTAAATCTGCATGAGGTCTTCCAGCAATCGGAGTTCCTACAATAATATCCTCTTGCCCACTGTATTTACTTAGTAGCGTGGTATAAATGGCCAATAACACCATATATAAAGTCGATCCAGTTTGTGCTGCAAGTTGTTTTAGTTCCTCACTTCTTTGTTTGTCGATTACAAACTCCAACAGACTTCCAGCAAAGCTTCTCACAGCTGGACGGGTATAATCAGTAGGCATATGGAGTACAGGTAGTTCCCCTGAAAATGCTTGTAGCCAATAGTTCTCTTGTTGTTGATACCATTCACTTTGCATTTGTTGCTGTTGCCAAGAAGCGTAATCTTTATACTGAATTCGCTGTTCAGGTAAATCCTCTTTCCCATACAATCCGGAAAATTCCTGAATAAGAACGCTGAAAGAAGTTCCATCAGAAATGATATGATGCATGTCAAACAATAATATATGACGATCTGAGGCCAGCTCGACAAGTCCCACTCGCAACAATGGGGCACTTTGCAAATCAAACATTCGTATAAAATCACGAATAAAGCCTTCTGCTACTGCTTCATTTGCAACTTGAACATACTCAATGGCGAAAGAAACTTCCTTGTGCACACGTTGAATTGGTTCTCCGTTTACTAGTTCAAAGCTGGTACGCAATATTTCATGACGTGCGATTAGTTGATCAAAAGCTTTTTCTAAACGTACTCGGTCTAACACTCCCTCTAAAATCAAAGCACTCGGCATATTGTAGCTAAGTTCCCCACCTACTAGCTGACCCAAAATATAGAGTCGCTTTTGTGCAGAAGAGACCGGATAATATGGCTTTTCTTCCATAATTGGTATGATTGAATATGCCGTTTGTTCCATATCCTCAATTAATTGAGCCATCTGTTCGATCGTTGGATTTTGAAATACATCTCTTAGCTGTATATTCTTTTGAATCTCTTTATGAATCGTAGATACCAAGGCTGTTGCTCGTAAAGAATGGCCGCCTCTGTCAAAAAAGTTATCCCTCATTCCAATCTTGGGTATGCTTAAAATTCGTTTCCAAATATCTTCTAATTGTTCTTCCAACTTTGTGCGTGGTGCCACATATTCTACTTCTATTTGCAAAGTGTCCTCAACATCGGGGAGCATTTTCCGATCAATTTTTCCGTTCGGAGTAAGAGGCATCTGGTTAAGTGGCATGAAATAATCGGGAACCATATATTCGGGTAGCTTCTCTGACAGATTTCTGAGTAGCTCCCCCACTTGGATTGACTCTTTTACGACGTAATACGCTGCTAAATATTTATTTCCATCCTTTATTCCATCCATAACAACTGCTTCGTTGATCTCTGGGAATGTTAAAAGTGCATTTTCAATCTCTCCCAGCTCAATTCTAAATCCTCTGATTTTTACCTGTTTATCAATCCGGTCCAAAAACTCAATGGTTCCGTCTGGAAGCATTTTAACCAAATCACCTGTACGATACATTTGGGTTCCCGGTACAAACGGATTATCCACGAATTTTTCCACATTCAACTCTTCTCTGTTGAGATATCCAATAGATAGACCTTCTCCTGCTATACACAATTCGCCTGTAACCCCAATCGGTTTGAGGTTGTTCGCCTGATCCACCACGTACACCAATGTATTGGCTAGCGGTTTCCCAATCGGAACTGTAGCTACAGCTTCCAATGGAGAATCAATTGGATAAAAGGTGGTGAAAACCGTACTCTCCGTCGGGCCATAAACATGAATTAACCGTTCTGGTCCCAAATAATCAAATGCCTTCCTTACATGACTAACCGATGCCCGTTCTCCTCCAATTAGGACTTTGCGGATATTCTTTAAGCATGTTAGCTGGTGGTCTACCAGCATGTTGAAAAATGCGGTAGGCATAAAGGAAACCGTAACATTCTGTTGCTCAATAACTACACTTAATTTATTCAGATCAAGCATATCCGTTCGTTTAATTAAGACCAGCTTTGCGCCATTCAGTAAAGCACCGTAGATATCAAATACAGAACCATCAAACACATAGTTAGAAAGCTGTAGTAGCGTATCTTTTTCTCCAATTTCGATGTAATTTGTGTTCATTACGACTCTTGTAGCACTGAAGTGTCTGATTTGCGTACCTTTAGGTGCCCCAGTAGATCCAGAAGTATAGATTACATAAGCTACATCGGTAGCTTCTGCTAATGGCTCCAAGTTGGAACCGTCCTCACTGTAAGCCTCCGAATCATCTATCAATAGGCACGTTCCCTTAAAATCCACTCGATGCTGTAAATGACTTTGCAATACGAATAGCTTTGCTCCCGAGTCTTCGAGCATGTAACGAATACGATCATTCGGATATTCTGGATCAATTGGTACATAAGCTCCCCCTGCTTTTAAAATCCCGAAAATTCCGATGATCATTTCTAGAGAACGCTCAACCATAAGTCCTATCAACTGTCCTGCTTGGACTCCTTTCGTTCTCAAAGTTCGTGCTAGTTGATTAGCCTTTTCATTTAGCTCCTTATAGGTCATTTGCTTATCTTCAAAGACAATTGCCACCTGATCCGGTGTACGCTGTACCTGACTCTCAAACAACTGTTGAATGGTCTTCTCTCTCGGATATGCCGTTTTCGTATTATTGAAAGTAAGCAAAAGCTGTTCTTTCTCAGCTTCTAAAAACAGATCAACTTGATCTAAAGAAAGGTCAAGGTTAAATAAGACAATGGATAAAATATGAGATAAATGCCTCCCAACTTGGGCAATCAGCTCTTGATCATAACGATTTTCGTTATAAATAGTAGTTAAATGAAGAGAACCATTCTCCAAATCAAATTGAAAATGGATGTCAAAAGTCGCGTGTTCCTCGAAATCTAGCGGATGAATCTCTTTTAACGAAACGATGGTATTGACAATAGGTACATGTTTCGAATCGTAATGTACATTCAGTCTATCTATAAAATTCCAAAATGGGAGACTTTGATGTTTGATTGCTTCACTGACGGATGTCTTCATTTGGTTTAACAAAGACTTGAATGTACTCTTGCTATGTACTTCATTTTTCAAAATCAATAGCTGATTCGAAAGTGGTGGGGCATCATCTGATGTACGTATTCCGGGAACGCCTACAATCACATTTTCTTCGTTACTATATTTGTGCAACAAGCATTCTACACCAGCTAACAAGATCATAAAGATGGCTAAAGATGACCCGCCTGCTATGGAACTGATTCTTTGGGAAATATGGGGTGGCAACGTAGTGCAAACAGTATGGAAGCTGTCCGTATTTCTGCTTATAGTGGTTGTTCTATTATACGGAAGACTTACGAGATGATCTTCGGCATCAAACTTGTTGCTCCAAAAAGCCTTTTCTTTTTCAAATAGAGCTTTCAATTGCATCACTCCAATTTTTTATTTACATATGAAGGAAACGAACAACGAGGTGTCCACTGTCCACTATCATACATCCACACCTCTTCTTACCTTTAATATCCGCAACGAAATGAATGAGTGCAAAGAAATAAATGTTGAGCGTGTGCTATGGATCTCTCCATAGCACACACTCGTTAAAAGTATTCTTTTCCCTTAAAAATCAAATTGAATGGATTCTACAAGCTGGTCGTTGCTAGTAGCATTCTCTAACAAATCGATTGCCCCTAGCTTTTTATCTGGAGTGCTGACAACCTCCGACAATATCCGTACGAAATCATTTGCTAGCTGTTCAATCATGTTTTTATTGAAAAGCTTTGTGCAATATTCGAATGCTCCTCTAATCTCTCCCTCTTCTGTGCTCATTGACAATGTTAAGTCAAATTTGGCAACGGTATGCTCTTGCACATAAGGAGTAATGGATAGCGATTCGATGGTTGCTTCCTGACTTTCCGTATTGTGCATGACAAACACCGTATCAAACAGTGGATTTCTGCTCGCATCCCGCTTCACATTCAGTTTTTCCACCAGTTCTTCCAATGGATACTCTTGGTTCTCAAAGGCTTGGAACGTACGTTCTTTAACTTCCTCCAAGTAAACTTGGAACGTCTTATCCTTCTGTGGGTAATTACGGATTGCTAACGTGTTGACAAACATACCGATAAGTGGTTCCAATTCTGCAGACAATCTTCCAGCGACAGGAGTACCAACAATGATGTCTTCTTGTCCGCTGTACTTAGAAAGCAAGGTCGTATAGGTAGCCATGAGAAGCATATACAATGTGCTTCCACTATTTTCAGCCAACCGGTTTACTTGTTCAGACAATCCACGTTCAATCACAAATTCGTACTCTGCACCCTCGAAGCTACGCACCACAGGTCTCGGATAAGCAATCAATAAATCCAAGACAGGCAGTTGACCAAAGAATTCACCAAACCAGTAGTTCTCTTGCTGCTCATATAGCTCACTCTGCGATCTTTGCTGTTGCCAAACCGCATAATCCTTATACTGAAGCCGCAATGGTGACAACTCTTTGCCTTCATACAGTTCGGCAACTTCTTGCATCAGAATACCCATCGAGACTCCATCAGATATGATATGGTGCATATCATACAGCAAGATATGTCGATCCAGTTCCACTTCAATGAGTCCAACCCTGATTAATGGCGCCTGCTGAAGATCAAACTTCCGCACAAAACCGCTTATCCGTGCTTCCACTTCCTCATCTCTCGCTTGTATATTTTCCACTGCAAACTCCACGTCTTTATAGACCCGTTGAACTACCTCTCCATCTACCATTTCAAAGCCTGTGCGTAATGTCTCGTGACGATCAATCAAATGTCGGAATGCTGTCTCTAGCTTCATCCGATCCAACTGACCTTCTATCGTCATAACGCCTGGCATATTGTAGCTAAGCTCCCCACCCTCCACATGACTCAAAATATAGAGACGTTTTTGAGCTGAGGATACAGGATAGTAATCTTTTTCTTCTGCAATTGGAATGGATATATAAGCGTGTTTTTCCATATTCGCAATTCGATTAGCCATCTGCTCAATCGTTGGAATCTGGAACACATCTCGTAGTGTAATGCTTGTGTCTAGTACTTGATGTATTTTAGCAACTAGAGTCGTTGCGCGTAGGGAGTGTCCTCCAATCTCGAAGAAGTTTTCCGTCACTCCTACTTGTGATAGTCCCAGTACATCTTGCCAGATTTGAGCTAACTTCTCTTCTACCCGTGTTCGAGGAGCAACATATTCTCTTCCAGTCTTCAGACCTTCTTCTGGTGCTGGTAGCGCTTTTCGATCTAGTTTTCCGTTCGAGGTTAAAGGCATCCGCTCCACTTGCACGAAATAAGCCGGAATCATGTAGTCAGGCAACTGTTGTGATAATGCTCTTCTTAGCTCGCTTACGGTCAGTTCGTTGTTTGCCACAAAGTAGGAGCATAAGTATTTTTCTCCACTCTCATCTTCATGTGCAATCACGATCGCTTCTTGGACGGATTCAATGTTCAGCAGCTGAGTTTCCACTTCTCCTAGCTCAATGCGATAGCCACGAATTTTAACTTGATGGTCAATTCGACCTAAATACTCAATGTTGCCATCCGCAAGCCATCTCGCCAAATCCCCGGTCTTATACATCCGCTCGCCCGGTGCAAATGGATTAGTAACGAATCGATCATTGGTCAGCTCTGGACGATTCAAGTAGCCTCGAGCTAATCCTACACCAGCAATATACAGCTCTCCCTTAACTCCAACAGGCTGCAGTCGCATATGTTCATCTAAGATGTATGCGCATAAGGTTGGGATCGTTTTACCAATATTGCTTTTCGCTTGAGAAATCTCTGCTTCTGTAATTTCCTTGTACGTGACATGTACTGTGGTTTCTGTTATTCCATACATGTTAATTAATTGGATGTGCGGGTATTTCGCCTTCCAATCTTTCAACAAGGATGGACTTAACGCCTCACCACCGAAAATCACATTTCGTATGGCCAACTCTTTTTTGCCATCACTTGCCTCTTCCTGAAGCAATTGATAGAAATAGGTTGGTGTTTGATTCAATATCGTCACTTGCTGATCCTCGAGTAACTGAAGGAATTGCTTCGGACTCTTGGCTGTCAGTTGAGGCACGATAACCAATTTTCCACCGTATAAAAGTGCCCCATACATTTCCCACACGGAGAAATCGAAGCAGAATGAATGGAATAACGTCCATGTATCAGAAGCATTAAAATCAAACAAGTTTTTGCTGTTGAATAACAGACGAACCACGTTCTTATGCTCAATTAAGGTTCCTTTCGGCTTCCCTGTCGTCCCTGACGTATAGATCACGTAGGCTAGATGGTTCGGTCCAGATCTGAGTTCCAAATTAGAATCATCTGTATGGTAGGCTTGTTCGTCATCTAGTAGCACAACTTTCTTATCGAAAGCTACGTGCTCTTGTAAATGTGACTGCAACACTAACAGCTCTACACCTGAATCCTCCAACATATAGGCAATCCGTTCTTCCGGATACTCTGGATCAATCGGTACATAGGCTCCTCCTGCTTTTAAGATCGCAAGCATTCCGACAACCATGTCCAGAGACCGTTCGGCCATTATTCCTACTAGCCCATCTGCCTGAACTCCTTGAGCCACCAATGATCTTGCCAATCGATTTGCCTTCTTGTTTAGTTCACGATAAGAAAGCTGTTCCCCCTCGTATACAACTGCGACATGATCCGGAACAAGTGCCACCTGCTCTTCAAAGAACTGATGGATTGCTTTCTCCCGCGGATAATCAGCCTGTGAATCATTGAATGTCTCAAGGATTGTGGCTTTTTCATGTGACGTAATCATCTCAATGGAAGAGAGCTGTGCCTCTGGATCTGCAATGATAGAATCGATTACTTGCATGAAATGCTCGATCATCCGTTCCATCGTTTCACGCTTGTACAGGGAGCTTGCAAAATCAAAGCTACACTCAATACTGTCTTCAAGCTCTTCTGCATTTAAAGTCAAATCAAACTTAGCTACGATAGGTTGTTCTCCATAAGGTTTCAGTTGCAAGCCTTCAATGAACAAATCTCCTTGCTCCGTATTTTGTAAGACGAACATTGTGTCAAACAACGGGTTACGGCTTAAATCCCTTTTCACATCCAGCTTCTCAACTAGTTCTTCAAATGGATAATCTTGATTTTCATAAGCTTGTAATGAACTGTCTTTGACCTCTTGCAAGTAACTCAGGAACGATTTATCAGCCTCTGGATAATTACGAATAGCCAGTGTGTTGACGAACATTCCGATGATTGACTCTAGATCAGCGTGCGGTCTTGCCGCAATCGGGGTACCGACAATAATATCTTCTTGGCCACTTTGTTTAGAAAGCAGCGTTGTATAAACTGCGAGTAGCACCATGTACAGCGTAGTTTCATTGTCTGCTGCAAGCTTTCTAAGCCCTTCGCTTCTCAGTTTGTCAATTACGAATTCGATTGCTTCTCCCTCAAAACTTCTAGTTGCAGGCCGTTGATAATCAATTGGCATGTCTAAAACAGGAATTTCACCCGCAAAGACTTCCATCCAGTAAGCTTCTTGCTTGCTCATCCACTCGCTCTGAATACCTGCCTGCTGCCAAGCGGCATAATCCTTGTACTGGATTCGAAGTGGAGATAGTTCTTCTCCCCGATATAGTTGGACAAATTCTTGCATTAGAACGCCCATGGAAACACCGTCAGAGATAATATGGTGCATGTCAAACAGTAAGATATACTGATTGATATCAACTGAAAGTAAGCCTACCCGTAATAGTGGAGCCTGCTTGAGGTCAAACGAGCGTACGAACTCATTGATAATCGGCTCTGCTTCCTCTAGGCTGGTTTCCCAATACTCCAGCATAAATGACACTTCATCATGAACTCGTTGCATAGGCTCCCCATTGACCAATTCAAATCCCGTGCGTAGCGTCTCATGTCGTTGGGTCAATGTTTGGAACGTTGCTTCTACACGCTTCTGGTCTAATGAACCTTCTAGCATCATGATGCCCGGCATATTGTAACTAAGCTCTCCACCTTCAAGATGGCTGAGAATGTACAATCTCTTTTGAGCAGAGGAAACCAAGTAGTACTCGCTTTCCTCTATAACAGGAATGGAAGCGTACGTGATTTGCTCCATGCTAGCGATCAGTTGAGCCATTTGTTCAATCGTCGGATTTTTGAAGATGTCCCTAAGTGGCACAACAACGTTCATCTCTTTGTGAATCTTAGCAACCAAAGTTGTTGCTCGTAACGAGTGTCCTCCCACTTCAAAGAAGTTCTCTTTTACTCCTATGCTTGAGAGACTGAGTACTTCTTGCCAAATCAATGCCAATTTAGCTTCAACTGATGTGCGAGGGGCCACATATTCTTTTCCGCTTTGAATGCTTCCCTCAGGCGCAGGTAACGCTTTGCGATCAATTTTTCCATTCGAAGTAAGTGGCATTTGCTCCAATTGTACAAAATATGATGGAACCATATACTCAGGCAACACATGAGTTAATGCTTTTCTAAGTTCACTTACCTTCAGCTGCGTTTCAGAAACAAAGTAGGCGCATAGCTGATTTTGTCCAGCTTCCTCCTCTTTTACAATGACGGTAGCTTCTTGAATCGGTGCTAGTTTCGTCATCTGTGCTTCCACTTCGCCAAGCTCTATGCGATAGCCCCGAATCTTCACTTGATGATCAATACGACCTACATATTCGATATTGCCATCTGGTAGCCATCTTGCTAAGTCGCCTGTTCTGTACATCCGTTCTTCTGCTACAAATGGGTTATCCACGAATTTCTCCGCTGTAAGCTCCGGAAGATGTAAATATCCTCTAGCTAAACCAGCTCCCGCAATGCATAGCTCTCCTGCTACTCCTATCGGCTGAAGCTGATTGTGAGGGTCTACGATATAGACCTGCTTATTTGCGATCGGTGCTCCGATGGAGAGTTCCTGATCCGCATGTGTAATCGATAGAGAAGTAGTGACTACACTGCTTTCTGTAGGACCGTATTCGTTGCAAATTTCAATGTACGGATTCATTTCCGTCACTCTCTTAACTAACGCCGAAACGATATTCTCTCCGCCGACAACGATATTCTTTACTGACTGCAAATCTTCGGGATTCATCGTATCCACGATACTCCATAAGAAGCTAGGTGAGCTTTGCAGATGCGTAATGCTCTGTTGCGTAATAGCTTTTTTAATAGCAACAGGGTCTTTGCTTTCCCCATCTGGCAACAAATACACTGTTGAACCAGATACCAATGGACCAAACAAGTGTGTAAGAAATGGATCAAAGACAAATGGAGTAACCATCAGCACCCGGTCGTTTCCAGTAAATCCATACGTATTTGCTTTCCAGTGAATCGTATTAGCTATACTTGCGTGTTCAACCATAACGCCCTTAGGCTTGCCAGTGGTTCCAGAGGTGTAGATGACATAGGCCAAGTTGTTCGGTCCATGTATCGGCTCCAGATTTGATCGCTCCTCTTGATAAGTCGCTTTATCGTCTAGAAGCACAAGCTTATCAGCAGCAAAGAAGGAAACTTGCTCTTGCAACTGATGTTGCGTAACTACCAACTGCACTCCTGCATCTTCTAGCATGTAACGGATACGTTCCTCTGGGTATTCTGGGTCAATCGGTACATACGCCCCACCAGCCTTCAAGATTCCAAGCATACCGACAATCATCTCTAAGGAACGCTCGGCCATAATGGCAACCAATTGATCAGCTTGTACACCTTTCACTCGTAAGCTTCTAGCTAGTTGATTTGCCCGTTCATTCAATTCAAGATAGGTCATTTGCTCAGCTTCATATACAATTGCCAGTTGGTCTGGTGTGCGCTCCGCTTGCTGTTCAAACAATTGTTGGATCATGTACTCCTGAGGATAAGCAACTGCTGTATGGTTAAATACCTCGACGATTTGCGCTTTTTCTTGTTGTGTTACTAATTCAACCGCATTTACAGCAACAGCCGGGTTATTGATCACTTGCTGCATGACGTGAACAAAATGTCCCAAAATCCTCTCAACGCCCGTTTGATCATACATAGACGCATTATACTCAATGTGGATTCTAATCTCTTCACCAGGGATAACAATGAGATTAAAGTCGTAGTTGGTTTGCTCCACCATCTTGACGTTAGTGACCTCAAATGCCGTTTCGTCATCTTTTCCTACTTGCTCCATCTGCTGTTCGACCGGATAATTCTCAAACACCATAATATGGTTGATCAAATCCTGTTTTTGTTCCGTTAGTGCCTGAATCTCATAGAGCGGATGGGTGTCATATGCATGGGATGCGAGCGCTTTTTCTTGATTCTGTTTCAGTAAGTCGGTGAAAGTGGCTGTTTCTTTGCAATGGATACGTACTGGGATCGTATTGATGAACAAGCCAATCATGTTCTCAACGTCCCGAATATCCGCTGGTCTACCCGAAACAACACTTCCAAAGACGACATCATCGGTTCCATTGTACTTTTGAAGCATCAAGCCCCAAACGGTCTGCATGAGTGTATTGATCGTAACCTGCTGTTGTCTTGCTACTGTATTCATCTGTAGCGTCAGTTCTTTACCTACATCGCAGAAGCTAGTCATGAATACCTGCTCTTCCACTTTGCTAGACGACTGTGCTTTTGGCACCATCGTTTGTTGATCGTATCCTGCCAAATAGTTGCTCCAATAGCTAGAGGCTTCCTTACTGTCTTGGCGTTCCAGCCATTCAATATAGGCACTATACGGAGATACTTCGGCCAATTGCGGTGCTCTTTGTTGCTGAATGGCAAAGTAACATTCAAACACCTCTGAGGCGACCAGCGATAAGCACCAGCCATCCATCAAAATATGATGGGAGCTCCAGATAAGTTTGTAGTCTTCTTCCCCAATACGAAGAACCGACACGCGCATCAATAAATCTTGGCTTAAATCAAAGCCTGTTTCCTTGTCTTTCTTGATGAAGGTATCGATGTAAGGCTTCCGCACTTCGTCATTCATCGCCATCAAGTCTTCGTAGTAAAGCGCGCTGTCTTTTTCTCGATATACCACTTGTAGCGGCTGCTCTTTCCATCCGTTGTAGAAATTCGTTCTAAATATTTCATGTCTTTGGAACAGCATTCGTAAGCTCGTTTCAAAAACCTCAACATTGAAACGTCCACTTATGTCAAACGTCGTTTGTTCAAAGTAAGCCCCAGACTGCGGGTCCATCAAGCTATGGAACCACATTCCCTTCTGCATAGGCGTCATCGCGTAAATATTTTCGACTTCACCTACCTGGGTGGTCTGTTCTACGATCTGTTCTAGTTCCTCAACCGTCAGTCCTCGTAACAAGACATCACTTGGCGTTAATTCCGGACGTTCCTTGGCTACGCAGTGCGCCACTACTTCACGGAGGCTTGCTTGTAGCAATTCAGCTAGCTTCTCCATCGTCTCCCTCTGATACTCTTTACCACTGTAGTTAATTTCAAGCGATAAGGCACCTTCCGAGATTAAACCGTTCATGTCAAGTGTATACGGCATAGATGCGTTTTGGCTGGTTTCTGCGCCACTCGCAAATGGTGATAGCTGAATGTCATTGTTTTGCAAGTCCTGGTCAAACTGCCCCAAATAGTTAAAGCTGATCTCTGGCTCTGTAAAAGCTACACCTTCGCTTCGCTCTGATAAATATCTTAGAATGCCGTAACCAATTCCCTTTTGTGGAATGTGGCGAAGTTCTTCCTTAACACTCTTGATTCGCTGGGACACATGTTTACCTGCATGCATCTCTAGAACGACTGGGAATTGACTTGTAAACCACCCCACTGTTCGGGTGATATCCATGTCTTGAAGGATTGACTCGCGTCCGTGACCTTCCAGACTCACATGAATTTGTTCTAAGCCTGTCCAAGAATGGATGGCCATACCAAGTGCTGTGAGCAACAAATCATTTACTTCTGTATTGTAGGCACGATTCGCTAGTTTCAGTAGCTGCTCCGTTTCCTGGGCTGTCCAATGCACCATAATAGACTGGCTATCTTTCATGATCGAAATAGCTTGGGTGTTATCTTTTGGCAATCGAGTCATTGGAATTTGTCCAAGCTTTTGCCAATACTCCCGTTCATGCTCCATTTCATCTGAATTAGCATAAAGAGCCAATTGGCTTGCCCACGTCTGGAATGAATCTGTTTTGTGCGGGAAGCAAATTTCTTCTCCGCTCAATGCTTGCTCATACCCAGTCGCAATATCTTCGAACAGAATACGCCATGAAACTCCATCTACGACCAAGTGGTGAAGAATAATCAACAAATGATCACCATTTGTGCAACGGAACAATCCTAGTTTCATAAGCGGTCCTTCACCTATGTTCATGCTGCTTTGCAATTCGCTTGCTTTTGCTTCCACCGCTTTAGCACCATCGGTTACATCCCTGAAATCAACAACTTCCAGGCTGTACAGTTCGCCTTCCTCTACTCCACGGTTCCATGCCTTATATCCGCTTTCGGTTGGAGTATATACCGTCCTCAATGCATCATGGTGCCAGGCAATCTTTTGCATCACCTTGTGAAGTGCCTCTTCATCAAAGCCTTGCTCTTTAAACAACATGACGGTTTGGTTATAGTGATGCTGTTCTGTATAAGCCTGCTCGAAGAACCAACGCTGAATCGGTGTCAATCCCACTTCGCCTACTACTTCGCCTTGGTCTGCGATACGAGTGATCGATTGAACACGTTTGCTCAATTCAGCAACGGTTGGATACTGGAACAAATCCTTCATTTCCAGCTTATATCCTGCCTGGAACAAGCGTGAAGAAACCTGAATGGATTTAATAGAGTCACCACCAAGATCAAAGAATTTATCCATGATCCCAATCGCGTCTGTTCCCAGTACAGCCTGCCAAATCGAAACAAGTGTTTTTTCAATCGGTGTGCGTGGCGCTACGTAATTTGCACCAGTTTGGACACTTCCTTCTGGAGCAGGTAATGCTTTGCGGTCGATTTTACCGTTTGGTGTAAGCGGCATCTGATCCAATTGGACAAAGTAGGACGGGATCATGTACCCTGGCAATTCTTGAGACAAAGTGCTTCTAAGCTCGCTTAGAGTAAGCGTTTTGTTCGCTACAAAATACGCGCATAACTGCTTTAATCCAGCTTCATCTTCGCGGGCGATGACCACAGCCTCTTGCATGAATGGTGTCTTCAAGAGCTTTGTTTCGACTTCCCCTAGTTCAATTCGATTTCCACGAATTTTCACTTGGTGGTCGATTCGTCCAATATACTCAAGGTTTCCATCCGACAACCATCTTGCCAAGTCTCCTGTTCTGTACATTTTCTCTCCCAATGCAAACGGGTTATCCACGAATTTTTCCGCCGTCATTTCTGGACGGTTTAAGTAACCGCGTCCTACACCGTTTCCAGCAATATACAACTCGCCTAGAACACCCACAGGTAAAATAGCATGGTTCTCATTTAACACGTACATTTTTACGTTAGGCAACGGTTTACCTATAGGTAAACTCAACGCTGGCAGAGCATCGGACTGTTCGAAATAACTAGAATCAATGCACGCTTCCGTTACACCGTAGCTGTTTAAAATACGCATATGCGAACCAAATCTGCTTACCAATTGGGCAAAGGCATCTGGAGGACATTGATCTGACCCTACAATTAATGTTTTCAAGGAACGAATGTCCAAGCTGTTTTCGTACACATACTCCATTAGTGGAATAGCGATAGCTGGCGTAGATTCAAAAATCGTAATTCCATGTTCTCTCATAAGTCCATAGATACGAGTAGGATCTAACCTAGACTGGCTAGGGCAAATCACTAATTTCCCACCATGTAAAAGAGCTCGAACATAATCACCCGTAAATACGTCAAAGGAAAAACTGGCCCATTGCAACAATCTCACTGACTCTTCATCTAAACGGTAGGCTTGCTTCCAAGCAGAAGCGATAGAAGTTACCTGCTTGTGCTCTATCATGACACCTTTTGGCTTGCCCGTTGTTCCTGATGTATAGATGACATAAGCAAGATTATTCGGATTCGATGCTGCTTGTAGATTTGATCCATCTTGACTATAGGAGTCTGAATCATCTAGCATCACGATTTTTCCAGTAAAGGATACTCGCTCAAATAAATGACTCTGCATGATCAATAGTTTTGCTCCAGCATCCTCTAGCAGATAGCTGATTCGCTCTTCTGGATATTCAGGATCAATTGGCACATACGCACCGCCAGATTTGAGAATTCCCAATATCCCAACCATCATTTCAACAGAACGATCAACCATAATGCCGACCAACTGATCAGCTTGCACGCCTTCAGCTCGTAATGTTCGAGCTAGTTGATTCGCTCGCTCATTCAGTTCACGATATGTTAATTGGCTGCCCTCATAGACAACTGCTACCTGATCTGGAGAACGTTCCACTTGTTCTTCAAACAAGAGATGGATTGTTTTCTCACGTGGATAATCAGTAGTCGTAGCGTTGAATCCTTCTAAAATTGTCCCTTTTTCTGCTGGAGTAATCATCTCTAAGGACGATAATGTAGCTTGCGGATTATGGACAATAGCTTGAATGACTTGTTTGAAATGTCCTGCCATACGCTCAACTGTCTCTCTCTTAAACAGGGACGTAGCATATTCCATCGTGAACACGATACCTTCTGCTCTTTCGATTGCTTCTAATGTCAGATCGAATTTAGCCACGGTATTTTCACTTGGATAAGGCTGAACATTCAAACCTTCCATGTGTAGCCCGTCTTGCTCCAAATTGATAAATTCAAACATCGTGTCAAACAGCGCATTTCGGCTTAAATCTCTGTTTACATTCAGTTTCTCTACCAATTCTTCAAACGGATAATCCTGATTCTCATATGCTTTAAGAGCACTTACCTTCACTTCTTGCAAATATTCGTAGAACGACTTGTCTCCAGACGGATAGGTACGAAGTGCTAAGGTGTTCAGGAATACCCCGATCATAGGCTCAAGATCAGCATGTGGTCTTCCTGCAATCGGAGTTCCTACGATTACATCCTCTTGCCCTGTATATTTGTGCAAGAGCGTTGTATAGGCTGCAAGCATTACCATATGCAAGGTAGAGCCGGTTCGTGCCGCGAGTTTCTTTAATCCTTCTCTGCCTGTATCGTCAATAACAAATTCAATTGTTTCTCCGACAAAGCTTTGTAAAGCTGGTCGCACATAATCAGTCGGCATATCCAGTACAGGAATTTCCCCCCGGAATGCATCCAACCAATATGCTTCCTGTTGTTTCATCTGCTCACTGTGAACGCCTACTTGTTGCCATACAGCATAATCTTTGTATTGGATGCGAAGAGGTGGTAGCTCTTCTCCGCCATATAGACGGGCAAATTCTTGAATGAGAATGCCCATGGAAACTCCATCAGAGATGATATGGTGCATATCAAACAGCAAGAGATAGCGATCCGCTGACATTTCAATCAAACCAACACGTAATAATGGTGCTTTTTGTAGGTCAAATTCACGAACAAATTCACGAACATGGTCTTCTGCTTCTTCTAGACTCGCTTGCGCATACGTAACTGCGAAATCAGCTTGTTGGTGGACTCGTTGTACGGGCTCTCCATTTACCATCTCAAAGCTGGTTCGTAAGGTTTCATGACGTGCGATCAATTTACGGAAGGCTTCCTCTACCCGCTGTTGATCCAACGCCCCTTCGATCATCACAATGTCTGGCATATTGTAGCTAATTTCGCCACCTGTTAACTGACTCAAGATGTACAAACGCTTCTGAGCAGAAGATACCGGGTAGAACTCACTTTCTTCAATGACTGGAATAGACGCATACGCGCTTTGTTCCATACCCTCTATTACATGTGCCATTTGCTCAATAGTCGGGTATTGGAATGCATCCCGTAATGGAAGATTTTTGTTTATTTCTTTATAAATTTTAGCGACCAAAGTCGTTGCTCGTAAGGAATGACCACCGATTTCAAAGAAGTTGTCTCTAATTCCGATGTTTGTAAGACCAAGTACCTCTTGCCAAATCTGTACCAACTTGGCTTCCATCCATGTGCGAGGTGCCACGTACTCTGCTCCAGTGTGAATGCCACCTTCTGGGGCAGGCAATGCGTTGCGGTCAATCTTTCCATTTGGTGTAAGTGGCATTTGCTCTAATTGGACGAAGTAAGACGGAACCATATAGCTCGGTAGTTCATGGGACAATTGACCTTTAAGATCACTAACGGTCAGTTGCTGCTCAGCTACAAAGTATGCGCATAACTGCTGTTGTCCCTCTTGGTCTCTCCGTGCGATTACCACTGCTTCCTGTACAGAATCCACGTGCAATAATTGTGTCTCTACTTCCCCAAGCTCAATTCGATGGCCTCTGATTTTTACTTGATGGTCGATTCGACCTAGATACTCGATCGTGCCATCTGGAAGCCATTTGGCCAAATCTCCCGTTTTATATATTCTTTCTCCTGGCACGATTGGGTTTTCTGCAAACTTCTCTTCCGTAAGCTCAGAACGGTTCCAGTAGCCTCTTGCCAGTCCCTCGCCAGCAATGCACAGCTCCCCTGCTACCCCAATTGGTTGAGGTTGCCCCTCCTCATTTAGAAGATAAAAGCGTGTATTAACAAGCGGTTTACCGATGGTGATGTGCTCTCCTTCTGTTACTTCGCCAACTGACGACCATACAGTAGTTTCCGTTGGACCGTACATATTGTACAGACGCGCCGGAGTATTCTTACGCAGTATCTCCAGCAAGGAAGTAGGCAATGCTTCTCCTCCGAGCATGATTTCTTGTAGGTCTTGTAAGCAATCGACATGATCGGATGACAGCAACATCTGCATACGAGACGGCGTCATTTGAATCATATCTATTTGCTGTTCTACCATCACATCACGTAAGGCTTTCGGATCTGTTTGTTGAACCCCACTAGCTAGAACGACTCTTACCCCTTTACTTAAGGAAAGGAACGTTTCTAACACGAAGATATCAAACGAGATGGTAGTAACAGAAAGCAGGGACTTCCCTTGGACAAAATCAATCTGGTCCGTGATGCCCTGGATAAAGTTCACGACCGACTGATGTTGAATCATGACTCCTTTTGGTTTGCCTGTCGATCCAGACGTATAGATCACATAAGCCAAATCAGTAGAGCTACTTAGCGGATTCAGATTTGAGCCGTCTTGATGGTAAGAAGCTTCCTCGTCTAAGGATAGAAGTCTCTTTGCAAAAGCTAGACGGTCTTGTAATTGGCTTTGCATAACAACCAACTTGGCTCCAGCATCCTCCAGCATATAACGGATGCGCTCTTCTGGATATTCTGGATCAATCGGTACATAAGCCCCACCGGCTTTCAAGATACCTAATAGTCCGACCATCATTTCCAAGGAACGCTCCACCATAATGCCAACTAGTTGATCTGGCTGTACACCTTCTGCACGTAATGTTCGAGCCAGTTGGTTCGCTCGCTCGTTTAGTTCACGGAACGTCATCTGCTGTCCTTCGTAGACTACAGCTACTTGCTCCGGCGTGCGCTCTACCTGACTTTCAAATAACTGGTGAATCGTTTTCTCACGTGGGTAATCTCCTGCCGTGTCATTAAATGTATCAAGAATGAAAGCTTTCTCTTTCGAGGTTATCATCTCAAGGGAAGAAAGCTTCTCCTCTGGATCGTTGATAATTCCATCGATCACCTGTAGGAAATGCTCTGCCATTCGCTCTATGGTTTCTCGTTTATATAGAGAAGTGGCATATTCCATTCCGCATCTGATGCTATCTGCTTCTTCCATCGCATTTAGTGTTAGATCAAACTTGGCAACAGCATGCTCATCCGCAAAAGGCGTAAATCGCAATCCCTCAATAGCAAGTTCCTCGTTCTCCACGTTTTGCATGATAAACATTGTGTCAAACAATGGATTTCGGCTGAAATCACGCGCCACATGCAATTTTTCCACCAGTTCCTCAAACGGATACTCCTGATTTTCAAATGCTTTTAGCGCATGCTCTTTGACTTCCTGCACGTAGTCATAGAAGGATTTCTCTCCTGCTGGCTGTGTACGAATTGCTAGTGTATTTATGAACATACCGATCAAGCTGTCCAAATCAGCATGAGGTCTTCCCGCAATCGGAGTTCCTACAATGACATCTTCTTGTCCACTATATTTGGAGAGCATAGTTGAATAGCTAGCCAGTAAGACCATAAATAAGGTGGAACCGGTTTGTGCTGCGATTTGTTTTAATCCATTGCTTCTTTGTTCATCAATGACGAATTCAAATGTGTCTCCCTGATAACTTTGTACAGCAGGCCTTGCATAGTCGGTTGGCATATCTAACACTGGGATTTCTCCACGGAAGACATCCAGCCAATACTCTTCTTGTTTGCCCATGTGTTGGCCTTGTACTTCCGTTTGCTGCCACACTGCATAGTCCTTGTACTGAATTCGAAGCGGTGATAGTTCCACGCCTCTATATAATTGAACGAACTCATGTATCAGAATGCTTGTTGAAGCACCATCAGAAACGATGTGGTGAATATCAAACAGTAGGAGATGTCGTTCCACCCCAAGCTCGATAAGTCCCACTCTGAGAAGTGGCGCTTTTTCCAAATCAAATGCACGTACGAATGCGCGAACGATATTTTCTACTTCTTCATCAGTTGCCTGCCCGTACTCTACTTCAAATTCCACATCCTGATAAACACGCTGTATCGGCATTCCATTTACCATTTCAAATCCAGTGCGCAGTGCTTCATGTCGTCCAATCAGTTTTTTGAAGGCTTCCTCTAATGATGCTCGATTAAGAGGACCCTCTACCAGGAGAACACTCGGCATATTGTAGCTAAGCTCTCCGCCTTCCATCTGTCCTAATATATACAACCGTTTTTGCGCGGATGAGACAGGATAGAAATCTCTCTTTTCAATTACTGGTATAGAAGCATAAGCCCTATATTCCATACCTGTTATTCCTGCTGCCATTTGTTCAATCGTCGGAGAACTAAATACGTCCCGTAACGCTACGTTAAGGCCCAATTCTTTGTGAATCTTAGCCACCAAAGTTGTAGCACGTAAAGAGTGACCTCCAATATCAAAGAAGTTGTCCTTCACTCCAATGTTTGAAGTACCCAGTACCTCTTCCCAAATATTAGCCAAGCTGAGTTCCATTGGAGTACGTGGTGCTACATGCTCTACTCCTGTTTGCATGCTACCGTCAGGAACAGGTAGTGCTTTTCGATCAATTTTTCCATTTGGTGTTAATGGTAACTCCTCAAGCTGTACAAAATAAGACGGGATCATATATCCAGGCAGCTCTTGTGACAATGTACTTCTTAGGTCGCTTACAGTAAGTTGATTGTCAGCTACAAAATAGGCGCACAGCTGCTTCTGTCCTACAGAATCTTCTTGGGCAATGACCACAACTTCTTCAACCGAATCTATTTTCAACAATTGCGCTTCTATTTCGCCTAGCTCAATTCGATTTCCGCGAATTTTCACTTGATGATCGATCCGGCCTACATACTCGATATTGCCATCTGATAACCATCGTACCAAGTCACCCGTTCTGTACATTCTTTCGTTGTCTACAAAAGGACTATCTACAAATTTCTCAGCTGTCATATCTGGACGATTCAGATAGCCACGTCCCACACCGATCCCAGCAATATACAACTCACCTGGAATACCCACAGGCTGTATAGCACGGTTCTCATCTAAAATGTACATTCTTACGTTAGGCAATGGTTTTCCTATCGGTAAGTTCAACGACAATAGAGAGCTTGTTTGCTCAAAATAACTAGAATCAATGCACGCTTCGGTCACACCATAGCTGTTAAGAATGCGCATATGTTCACCAAATCTGCTTAGCAGTTGAGCAAATGCATCCACAGGACATTGGTCTGAACCCACAATCAACGTTTTCAAAGACTGGATATCCAATTTGTTTTCGTAGACGTAATCCATAAGTGGGATCATAATAGCTGGCGTCGATTCAAAAATGGTAACCTGATGCTTATTAATTAGCTCATAGATGTTAGCAGGCTCTAATCTTGAATGACTTGGACATATAATTAATTCCCCACCGTTCAAGAGGGCACGGACATAATCTCCCGTGAATACGTCAAAGGCAAAACTAGCCCATTGCAATACTTTTGGATTCTGTTCATCTAATCCGTATGACAGTTTCCAAGCATGAGACATAGCAGTTAGTTGCTTGTGTTCAATCATGACCCCTTTTGGCTTGCCTGTTGTTCCTGATGTATAGATCACATATGCTAAGTGATTTGGACCCTGTATCGGTTCCAGATTTGAACCATCTTCGCTATATGCCTCTGAGTCGTCCAACATTACGAGATTTCCTGTAAAGGAGACACGATCTTTTAAGTGACTCTGCAGGACTAATAGATTTGCACTCGCATCCTCAAGCATGTAGCTGATACGTTCTTCTGGATACTCGGGATCAATCGGTACATAAGCAGCGCCGGCTTTTATTATCCCTAAGATACCGACCATCATCTCTACAGAACGCTCAACCATGATACCCACCAGTTGATCAGCTTCAATCCCCTTACTTCTTAAGGTTCTCGCTAGCTGATTTGCCCGTTCATTCAGCTCATGATAAGTCAGTTGCTCACCTTCACATACAATCGCCACTTGATTTGGTGTACGTTCCACCTGATCCTCAAACAACTTCTGGACAGTCTTCTCTTGATGTGAATGTGAATCTGCTTCTGTATTGTTACATACACCCATGATTTGCTCTTTCTCTTTAGCTGTTACCAATTCAAGCTCGGTTACAGGCACATGAGGATTGTTGATTACTTGTTGCATCATGTGAACAAAATGCCCCAGAATCCTGTCAATGCCTGTCTGGTCAAACACGGACGTATTGTACTCGATATGAACTCTGATCTCTTCACCAGGCAGAACATTTAGGTTAAAGTCATAATTTGTCTGTTCTACAATCTTAACGTTGGCAATCTCAAAGGCTGATGGGTCATTGCCTCCTACTTGCTCCATTTGCTGTTCCATCGGATAGTTCTCAAACACCATAATATGATTGATCAAATCTTGTTTTTGTTCAGTCAAGGCTTGAATTTCATATAGTGGATACGTGTCATAAGCATGGGATGCTAGAGCATGCTCCTGACTTTGTTTCATCACTTCAGCAAATGTAGCACCTGCCTCCGAACGAATACGTATCGGAATGGTATTAATGAATAAACCAATCATACTCTCAACATCTGGAATGTCAGCTGGTCTTCCGGATACTACGCTTCCAAAAACGACATCCTGACTACCGTTGTATTTCTGAAGCATCACACCCCAAACAGTCTGCATCAGTGTATAGATCGTCACTTGATGTTGTCTTGCTAACCCATTCATCTGTGAAGTTAGTTCTCTGCCTAAATCGCAGAAACGATGGTCGAAAACTGGATCTTCTTTCCTTTGCACCTTCTCTTTTGGTACGATCGTCTGTTGATCATATCCAGCTAAATAACCGCTCCAATAAGTAGATGCTTCTTCTCTGTCTTGGCGTTCTAACCACTCTATATAGGCACTGTACGGTGGTACCTCAGCCAATTTTGGTTCTCTGTTTTGCAAGATGGCAAAATAACATTCGAACACCTCTTGAGCAACCAGAGACAAGCACCAGCCATCCATGAGAATATGATGGGAACTCCAGATGATTCTATAAGTTTCCTTACCAGTTCGTAGAATCGACACGCGTAGCAATATGTCCTGACTTAGGTCAAATCCAGTTGCCCTGTCCTTCTCGATAAAGCATTCAATGTAAGAGTCGCGTTCTATTTCATCCATTCCCAGCAATTCTTCATAATGAAGTGCTCTATTTCTATCTTGGTACACGACTTGTACCGGCTGATCTTTCCATCCGTTGTAGAAGTTTGTTCTAAAAATCTCATGTCGTTGGAACAGCATTTGTAAGCTCTGTCCAAAAACGGTAGCATCGAAGCGCCCAAGCACGTCAAACGTCGTTTGTTCAAAGTAAGCTCCTGATTGCGGATCCATGAGACTGTGGAACCACATACCCTTCTGCATCGGCGTCATGGCATATATGTTTTCAATTTCACCAATGTTTCTGGTTTGTGCATCTATCTGTTCCAGCTCTTCTACTGTCAGTCCTTGTAACAAAACATCGCTTGGCGTTAGTTCTGTACGTTCTTTCGTTACGCAGTGTGCAATCACTTCACGCAGACTCTCTTGTAAGAGCTCAGTGAACTGCTCCATCGTTTCACGATGATACTCTTTGCCACTGTAATGGATCGTCATCGACAATGCACCATTCGAGATCATACCGTTCATATCCAATGCATATTGCATGTTCGCATTTGCGCTCATGTCTGCGCCTTTTGAGAATGGAGATAGCTCAATGGCGTTGTTTTGTAGGTCTTGATCAAACTGACCGAGATAGTTAAAGCTGATTTCAGGCTCGGCTGAGAATCTATTACCTTCCTCGCAGTCAGACAAGTATCTTAGGATTCCGTAGCCAATTCCCTTTTGCGATATTTGGCGGAGACCTTCTTTAACCGTTTTAATTTGCTTAGACACCTGTTTAGCTGCATCCATCTGTAGCAGAACAGGATATTGACTCGTAAACCATCCTATTGTGCGTGTGATATCGACATCTGAGAGAATAGCTTCTCTACCATGTCCCTCCATATTCACCAGCACTTGTTCCATTCCGGTCCAAGTCTGAATTGCCATGCCTAAAGCTGCGAGCAATAAATCATTCACTTCTGTGTTATAGGCTCGGTTTGCTAGTTTTAACAGTTGCTCGGTTTCCTGCTCTGTCCAATGAACCGTGACGAATTCGATGTCTTTTATAAATGTAGTAACTTGCTTGTTATCTTTCGGTAATGGAGTTGTTGCAGTTTGTTCAATTTGCTGCCAATATTCCCGTTCAAGTTCGATTTTTTCGCTGTTCGCGTAATGAGATAATTCTTCTGCCCATGTACGGAATGAATCTGTTTTATACGGGAAGTGGATGCTTTCGCCCTTAACCGCTTGTTCATATCCATTCGCAATATCTTCAAATAAAATTCTCCAAGAAACACCATCTACGACTAAATGATGGATGACAATGAGCAGATGATCCCCATCCTCACATTGGAACAATCCTAGTCTTAGAAGAGGGCCTTCGCTTAAATTGATGCTCGCCTGCATCTGATTAGCCTTGTCTTCGATCGCTTGAGCGCAGTCGGCTGTGCCTTTGAAATCAAACACTTCCAGACTGTATGATTCACCTTCTCCTACTCCGCGATTCCATGCCTGATACTGTTCCTCAGAAGCACGGAATACCATCCGTAACACGTCATGGTGTTCCGTAATCTTTTCCATTACCTTATGAAGAGCTGTTTCATCGAAGCCTTCTTCTCGGTATAACATCATGGCTTGATTGTAGTGATGCTGATCTGCAAAGGATTGCTCAAAGAACCAGCGTTGAATCGGTGTCAACAACACTTCTCCTATTACCTCACCTTGATCAGCTATTCTTGTAACGGAATGAATATGTTTGCTTAGCTGCGCCACAGTTGGATAGCGGAACAAGTCTTTCATTTCCAGCTTAAAACCTGCTTGTAATAAGCGGGAAGAGACCTGAATAGATTTAATCGAGTCACCGCCAAGATCAAAGAAATTATCCATGATCCCGATCGCTTTTGTTCCGAGGACAGCTTGCCAAATGGAAACTAGCATTCTCTCCGCGGCTGTGCGAGGTCCCACGTATTCGATATCGCTTTCCACGTTTCCTTCTGGAACAGGTAACGCTTTACGGTCGATTTTTCCATTTGGTGTAAGTGGTAATTGCTCTATTTGCACAAAATAAGAAGGAACCATGAAACTCGGAAGCACTTGTGATAATGCCCCTCTTAATTCACTTGCAGATCGTTTCTTGTCTGCAACAAAGTAGGCGCATAGGTACTTTCTACCGACCTGATCTTCTTGTGCAACTACGACATTCTCTTTTATCGTCGCGATTTTTAAGAGCTGTGTTTCCACTTCTCCTAACTCAATACGGTTCCCACGGATTTTCACCTGATGATCTATTCGACCCAAATATTCGATATTGCCATCTGGCAACCATCTTACCAAGTCACCCGTTCTATACATCCGCTCTCCTGTAACAAACGGATTATCCATAAATTTCTCTTCCGTCATCTCAGGACGGTTCAGGTAACCTCGTCCCACACCACTTCCAGCAATATATAATTCTCCTGATATCCCGATAGGCTGTATCACATGATTTTCATCTAAAACATACATTTTCACATTAGGCAATGGCTTACCAATCGGTATATTCATTGCTACTAGAGAGTCCGTCTGTTCAAAGAAGCTAGAATCAATGCACGCTTCCGTTACCCCATAGCTATTGAGAATACGCATGTGCAAGCCAAATCTGGTTAGCAATGTGGCAAACGCATCTGGAGGGCAGTGATCTGAACCTACAATTAGCGTTTTCAAAGAATCGATGTCCAATTTGTTTTCATATACATAATCCATGAGTGGAATGACAATAGCTGGTGTCGATTCAAAAATGGACACTTTATGCCCCCTGAGTAGCTCATAAATGCTCGCAGGTTCTAGTCTTGATTGACTTGGGCATATAATCAGTTCTCCACCATGCAATAATGCACGGACATAATCGCCTGTGAATACATCAAAGGAAAAACTAGCCCACTGCAATACTTTTGGATGCTCTCCGTCTAAACCGTATGCTAGTTTCCAAGCTTGAGCCATAGCTGTCAGTTGTTGATGCTCGATCATGACCCCTTTTGGCTTACCGGTTGTTCCTGATGTATAAATAACATATGCTAAATGATTTGGTCCTTGTATCGGTTCTAGATTGGAATGATCCTCGTTATAAGCTTCTGAATCATCCAGCATCACAATTCTTCCTGTGAAGGATACGCGCTCTTGTAAATGACTTTGCGTCACTAGCAACTTAGCTCCTGCATCCTCCAGCATGTAGCTGATACGTTCCTCTGGATACTCAGGGTCAATTGGTACATAAGCAGCGCCAGCTTTTAAAATCCCTAGGATACCGACCATCATCTCTAGAGAGCGCTCCACCATGATACCTACTAATTGGTCAGCTTGTACTCCGTCAGCTCGTAACGTTCGCGCCAATTGATTTGCCTGTTCGTTTAACTCACGGTATGTTAATTGACTTCCCTCATAAACAACCGCGACTTGATCTGGCGTACTCTCTACCTGTGCTTCAAATAACTGCTGGACTGTCATCGCTCGTGGGTAATCCGTAGCTGTATCGTTAAATACCTCTAGAATATGTTTCTTCTCTCCTGCTGTTATCAGTTCCAGCTCGTTTACTCGGATGTGAGGGTTGTCCGCGATTTGCTCCATGATGTGTACAAAATGCCCCAAAATCTGCTCAATACCTTCTTGATCATAGACAAGGGCATTGTATTCGGAGCAAACATCCATGTTTTCTCCCGGTATGACCGACAGGTTGAAGTCATAGTTCGTTTGTTCCATGATCTCGATATTTGCAATCTCAAAGCTTTCTTGATCACTACTACCCAATTGCTCGATTTGTTGCCCCATTGGATAATTTTCAAACACCACAATATGGTTAATCAAATCTTGTTTTTGTGAGGTCAGTCGTTGAATATCGTATAGCGGATAAGTATCAAACGCTTGAGATGCTAGCGCCTGTTCCTGTCCGCGGCTCATTACATCTGCAAAGGATTCTTCCCCCTTGCAACGGATACGTACTGGGACCGTGTTGATGAATAAGCCAATGATATTTTCAATTCCTGGAATTTCAGATGGTCTTCCAGAGACGACACTTCCGAAAACCACATCCTGGCTATCGTTATACTTTTGCAAGGTAACTCCCCACGCTGATTGCACCAACGTATTAATTGTCACCTGTGCCTGCTTTGCTACCTGTTGTAAACGTCCGGTTAGCTCTATGCCAAGCTCACGAGTTAGCTTCTGAGCAACGTACCCCTCCGATTTGCTTTGTGTCTTTCCTTTTGGTAACAAGGTTTGCTGATCATAACTAGTTAAATATTCGCTCCAGTATTTGGATGCTTCTGCATCATCTTGATTTGCCAACCACTCGATATAGTTACTATATGGCGTTACGTCGTCAAGCTCAGGCTGCCTATTTCCTCTAATGGCAAAATAACTACCAAATACTTCTTGTGTCATTAAAGATAAGCACCAGCCATCCATCACAATATGATGGAAACTCCAGATTAAGTGATAGCCTTCTTCATCTGTACGTAAAATGGACACACGAATGAGTGAATCATGAGCCAAATCGAATCCTTTTGCTTTATCCTCAATTGCGAAGGTAGTGAGATAAGCCTCACGTTTCGCCTTATCCATTTGGCGCAAGTCCTCATAGTAAAGCTCGCTGCGCTTATTTTGGTAAGCCACTTGTACCGGTAGGTCTTTCCAACCGCTGTAGAAATTCGTTCTCAACGCTACATGCCTTTGTGTCAAAATATCTAAGCTCTTACCAAAAGCAATAACATCGAAGCTTCCAATCAAATCAAAGGTTGTTTGTTCAAAATAAGCTCCCGACAGTGGATTCATCAAGCTGTGGAAATACATGCCCTTCTGCATCGGCGTCAACGGGTAGACGTTCTCAATCTCGCCTATATGCTGGGTATCTTCCACCAAACGCTCCAATTCTTCAACGGTCAGACCTTTTAACAAAATATCGCTTGGCGTCAATTCCGTACGTTCCTTAGCTACGCAGTGTTCAATCACCGCTTGCAAGCTCGAACGTAATAACTCAGCCACATGCTTCATCGTTTCCTGACGGTACTCCTTGCCATTGTAGCCAATCGTAAGCTCCAGGACGCCTCCAGAAATCAGACCATTCATGTCCAACGTGTATCTACGTTCCTTATCTTGGCTAACAGCTGCTCCACTTGAATATGGAGAGAATTGCATAGCATTACGTTGCAAATCCTGATCAAACTGCCCTAGATAGTTAAAAGTGATCTCAGGTTCTACTCTAAATGTCATACCCTCTTGCGGCTCAGACAAGTATCTGAGGATACCGTAACCAATACCCTTTTGTGGGATTTGACGAAGTCCCTCTTTGACCGTCTTAATCTGCTGGGCGACATTCCTGCTCGCGTTGGTCTTTAAAACAACTGGGAACTGACTTGTGAACCAGCCCACTGTACGTGTAATATCTACGTCTGGAATGATAGACTCCCGACCATGCCCTTCTAAATTGACTAGTACTTGTTCTGTGCCCGTCCACGCATGAATAGCTATTCCAAGCGCTGTGAGTAACAGATCATTAACTTCCGTGTTGTAGGCACGGTTTGCCTGCTTCAATAGCTGCTCTGTTTCTTGTTCTGTCCAACGTACTGTAATGATTTCTCCATCTCGTACCAATGATTTCTTCTGTATGTGATCCTTAGGCAACGGGATCAATTTAGTCTGTTCGACTTGATTCCAATATGCCCGTTCTGCGCCCATTGTCTGACTGTTGGCATAGTAAGATAACTGCTCTGCCCAAGTCTGGAATGAATCGGTTTTTTGAGGCAGACGAATCTCTTGTCCACTCAATACTTGCTCGTAACCAGCCGCGATATCTTCAAACAGGATTCTCCAAGAAACACCATCTACTGCCAAATGATGAATCACAATCAGCAAATGATCGCCTTCTGCACATTTAAATAGTCCGAGCTTCATTAGTGGGCCTTCTGTTATATTAATGCTACTTTGAATCTCGTTTGCTTTCGCCTCAATTACCTGCGCAAGCTCAACTTCATCCTTCAGATCAATTATTTCGAGGCTATACAGCTCTCCTTCATCCACTCCACGATTCCAAGCCTCGTATCCATCGGAGGTCATTGGGAAAACCATCCGTAGGGCATCATGATGCTCTGCAATCTTCTGCATCACTTGACGCAGTACCATTTCATCGAATCCTTGCTTCTGATACAGCATGACTGCCTGGTTAAAATGGTGTGGTTCAGCTGATTTTTGTTCAAAAAGCCAGTGGTGAATTGGCGTTAGTTTTGCCGCACCTACCACTTCCCTTTGATCAGCAATTTTGCTAACCAATTGGAGATGTGGACTTAATTGGGCCACAGTTGGATATTTGAACAAATCTTTTATTTCAAGCTTGTAGCCTGCTTGAAGCAGTCTGGAAGAAACCTGAATGGCTTTAATAGAGTCGCCTCCAAGATCAAGGAAATTCTCTAAAATACCAATCTGTTGACTTCCTAAAACAGCCTGCCAAATGGAAACAAGCGTTTGCTCAACCGATGTGCGTGGCGCTACATATTCCACTCCTGTTTGCACGCCTCCCTCTGGAGCAGGCAATGCTTTACGGTCAATTTTTCCATTTGTAGTAAGTGGCATTTGTTCCAATTGCATAAAGTAAGCTGGAATCATATAACTAGGTAATTCTTGAGACAACTCACTTCGAAGGTCACCTACGGTTAATTGCTTATCCGCTACAAAATACGCGCATAGATGCTTCTGTCCATCTTCCTCTTCACGTGCAATCACAATTGCTTCGCGCACAGAATCTACACGTAACAGTTGCGCTTCCACCTCACCAAGTTCGATGCGATAGCCACGGATTTTTACTTGGTGGTCGATGCGGCCCAAATACTCGATGTTTCCATCTGGTAGCCATTTAGCCAAATCGCCTGTCTTGTACATCTTCTCTTCTGATGCAAACGGATTATCAACGAACTTCTCTGCCGAAAGCTCTGGAAGATGTAAGTAACCCCTAGCCAGTCCTGCTCCTGCAATGCACAGCTCCCCGGCTACTCCAACTGGCTGAAGCTGATTATGTTGGTCTACGATATAAACTCGTTTGTTTGCAATTGGTTTTCCAATCGAGAGTTCCTGTTCTGGCTGCGTTATGGATAGTGACGTGGTTACTACAGTACTTTCTGTAGGACCGTATTCGTTGCAAATTTCGATGTTCGGATTTAACTCCGCCACCTTTCTAACAAGTGCTGAAACGATCTTCTCTCCACCCACGACAATATTTTTTACTGACTGTAAATCTTGTGGATTCATAGTCTCTACCATCGCCCATAAAAAGCTAGGTGAGCTTTGTAAGTGAGTAATTTTTTGTTGTGTAATTGCTTTCTTGATAGCCTCATGGTCCTTACTTTCTTCATCAGGTAATAGATATACCGTTGATCCCATGACTAAAGGTCCAAATAAGTGTGTAAGGAATGGATCAAACACAAACGGAGTTACCATCAAAACATGATCTTCCATCGAAAACTGGTACGTGTCCGCTTTCCAAAGGATCGTGTTTACAATGCTTGCATGCTGCACCATAACGCCCTTAGGCTTGCCTGTTGTGCCTGATGTATAGATGACATAGGCCATATCTTTTGGCCCATGTATCGGCTCCAGATTCGAACCATCTGTCTGGTATGAGGTTTCCTCTTCCAACAGCACGAGTGTACCTGTAAACGATACTCGATCCTGCAAATGACGCTGTGATACGAACAGTGTAACATTCGCATCCTCTAGCATGTAGCTGATACGCTCCTGCGGATACTCAGGATCAATTGGCACATAGGCACCGCCAGCTTTTAAAATGCCCAACATACCGACGATCATCTCTAGCGACCGCTCAGCCATGATACCTACGAGCTGATCGGCTTTTACACCTTTCATTCGCAAGGTTCTGGCTAATTGATTTGCGCGTTCATTCAGTTCACGATAGGAAAGCTTTGATTCTTCACAAACAATTGCCACCTGATCTGGTGTACGCTCCACCTGACTCTCAAACAATTGATGAAGCATTTTGTCCTGTGGATATGTCGCTTTCGTATCATTAAACATAGCTAAAATTTGCTCTTTCTCAGTTGCAGTGACCAATTCTAATTCGCTTACACATTGATGCGGATTGGACGTAATTTGCTCGACAATGTGAACAAAATGACCCTGTATTTTCTCAATACTCGCCCGATCAAATACCAAAGTATTATAACCGTAGCAAATCCCCATCTCTTCGCCAGGCATAATGATCAGGTTGAAGTCATAGTTAGTCTGTTCCACCGTATCTATGTTGCCAATTTCAAATTTTGACTGTCCAGTGCTTCCCAATTGCTCAATTTGCTGTTCCATTGGATAATTCTCAAACACCATAATGTGATTGATTAAATCCTGTTTTTGTTCGGTTAGCGCCTGAATATCGTAGAGCGGATAGGTGTCATAAGCATTAGATGCCAGTGCTTGTTCCTGAATCTTTCTCATTACCTCCGCAACTGTTTCCTCTGCTTCACAACGAATACGTACTGGAATTGTATTGATAAACAAACCAAGGATGTTTTCAACACCAGGAATGTCAGCCGGTCTTCCAGAGACGACGCTTCCAAAGACGGCATCATGATGATTATTATATTTCTGGAGCATGATTCCCCATGCAGTCTGCATCAGTGTATTGATTGTTACCTGATTCTGCTTAGCTGTTTGATTCAAACGTTTGGTAAGTTCTTTACTAAACGTGCAATTTAGCTTAGTTGCCACATAACCCTCTGCTTGGCTGTCTTTCCCATGCTTCTTCTCGTTTATCAACAACGTTTGCTGTTCATACCCAGCTAAATACTCGCTCCAGTAGCTAGATGCACTCTCCCGATCTTGCCGTCCTAGCCATTCAATATAGTGACTATAAGGAGTCAATGCAGCATACTCAGGCTGCCTGTTTTCCCGAATCGCAATATAGCCACCAAATACTTCTTTTGTCATGATAGACACGCACCAGCCGTCCATCACCATATGGTGGAAGCTCCAAATAAAGTGGTACTTTTCTTCCTCTGTGCGAAGAATCGATACACGAATTAATGAATCATGAGCTAAATCAAAGCCTCTTGCTTTGTCTTCGCTCTTATAAGTTGCGATATAGGAATTTCGTGTAGCCATATCCATTTCGCGTAAGTCTTCATAGTGAAGTTCACCATTTTTGTGTCGATAAACCACTTGTACTGGCTGGTCTTTCAAGCCATTGTAGAAGTTTGTTCTCAATGCCTCGTGTCTTTGTACCCATGCATCTAAACTTTTAGCATACGCGGTAAGATCGAAGCTTCCCGTTAGATCAAAGGTTGTTTGTTCAAAATAAGCACCAGAATGCGGATTCATCAAGCTGTGGAAATACATACCTTTCTGCATCGGCGTTAATTCGTATACATTTTCCACTTCGCCTACTTCTTGCGTTTGTTCTACTAACCGATCAAGCTCCTCAATGCTCAGTTCAGCTAATAAAACATCACTTGGCGTAAGTTCTGTACTTTTTTTCGCCACGCAATGTGCTACCACATCACGTAAAGACTCTTGGAACAAGCTAGCTACTTGCTCAATTGTTTCTTTGTTATATTCCTTGTCACTATATCTGATTGACATCTCTAATCTGCCATTAGAAATCATTCCGTTAATATTTAAAGCGGTTTTCATTTCTATCAGTTCACTTACAGCTTCTCCAACGGAATAAGGTGATAGCTGCATCTCGTTATGCTGGTAATCCTGATCAAACTGACCTAAGTAGTTAAAACTGATTTCCGGCTCTACTTCAAATACAACGTTGCCCTGCAACGTTGATAGGTATCTCAAGATTCCGTAACCAATACCCTTTTTAGGAATATGGCGTAGCCCTTCCTTGACGCCCTTAATTTTCTGAGATAAATTCCTACCCGCTTGTACCTCTACCACAACTGGATACTGACTTGTAAACCAACCCACTGTTCGGGTGATATCAACATCCGCAATGATTGACTCTCTACCGTGCCCTTCAAGATTAACGAAAACCTGTTCCATACCAGTCCAAGCATGGATTGTCATCCCAAGTGCAGTCAGTAACAAATCATTTACTTCTGTTGCGTATGCACGATTCGCCTGTTTCAGCAATTGTTCCGTTTCCTGTTCAGTCCATTGAACGGTAACTATTTCGCTATCTTGTACCAGCTTCTTCGCTTGAGCATAATCCTTTGGAAGTAGCGGCATGTTCATTTGCTCAATCTGTTGCCAGTACTTTTGTTCATTCTCCATTGCTTCACTGTTCGCATAAAGGGACAACTGTTCGGTCCACATTTGGAACGAATCGGTTTTTTGCGGTAGTTGAATTGCTGCTCCGTTCTTCACTTGTTCATAACCCGTTGCAAGATCTTCAAATAGAATTCGCCACGAAATTCCGTCTACTGCTAAGTGATGAATAACGATCAATAGATGGTCCCCATCTACACATTGGAACAAGCCAAGTTTCATGAGCGGGCCTTCAAGTATATTTATGCTACTTTGAATTTCATTTGCTTTCTTCTCAATCGCTTTGGAGCAATCTATTACTCCTTTGAGGTCAATAACTTCAAGAGTGTATAGCTCCCCTTCGTCCACTCTGCGATTCCGTGCCTGGTATCCATTCTCAGTCAGAGTAAATACCATCCGCAAAGCGTCATGATGAGAAGCAACCTTCTGCATAACCTCACAAAGCGCTGTCTCCACAAACCCTTCTTTGCGATACAACATGAACGCTTGGTTAAAATGATGATGCTGTTCGACCTTCATCTGTTCAAAGAACCAGCGCTGTATCGGTGTAAGAGCTGTTTGACCCTCTACTTCCCCTTGATCTGCTATTTTGCTAACCAATTGAAGCTGTGGGCATAGCTTTTCTATTGTTGGATATTTAAACAAATCCTTCATTTCCAGCTTGTATCCAGATTGAAGTAATCTAGAAGAGACTTGGATTGCTTTGATTGAGTCTCCTCCTAGATCAAAGAAATTATCCAAGATACCCATTTTCTGACTTCCTAAAACAGTTTTCCAAATGGATACCAACAATTGCTCCACTTCTGTCCGAGGAGCTACATATTCCACTCCGGTGTGCATGATTTCTTCAGGTGCAGGTAGCTCTTTTCGATCAATTTTCCCATTTGAGGTAAGCGGCATTTGCTCCAATTGCACAAAGTAAGACGGAATCATGTAAGTAGGTAGTTCATGGGATAATTCGCTTCTGAGTTCGACCATACTCAGCTGGGTTTCAGCAACAAAATAGGCGCATAAATGCTTTTGCCCTGCTTCATCTTCCCTCGCTATGACAATAGCTTCTTGAACCGAATCTATCTTCAACAGCTGCGCTTCAACCTCACCAAGCTCAATACGGTATCCACGGATTTTTACCTGATGATCAATTCGGCCCAAATATTCAATGGTACCATCTGACATCCATCTTGCCAGATCGCCCGTTCTGTACATCCGCTCGCCTTCTCTAAAACGGCTATTCACAAATTTTTCTTCTGTAAGTTCTGGCCGATTCAAATACCCTCGTGCTAACCCTTCCCCAGCGATGCATAGCTCGCCTGGAACACCGATAGGTAGTAAATGACCGTCTGCATCTACAATGTAGATCCGATGGTTTTTAATAGGACTTCCGATAGGAACAACTTTCTCAGACATGGAATCCTTGTCATAAGACCATACAGATGAGCAGATTGAATCCTCTGTTGGACCATAGGCATTAAAATATGACACATGATCTTTCCATTTCTGTACTAATTCAACAGAAGAGGCAGACCCAGCAGTGATCAACGTTTTTAAGCTAGGCATATTGCTTGGCTCCAGATAAATTGCATAAGTAGGAGGCAAGGCCGCAACAGTAATTTGATTTTTTGTGATATAGTTTTCAAACAAACGGTAATTCATAATGACGGAAGTAGGAGGTATAAATAATGTTCCACCACAAATAAAAGCTTTAAAGAACTCTGCGCATGCAGCATCAAACGACATGCTGGCAAACTGCACCGTTCTATCTTGGGCGCTCAGGTTCAAATTGTATTCAAAATACGTTTTTAAATTGCACAGACCGTGATGCTCAACCATGACACCTTTTGGTTTGCCCGTTGTTCCAGATGTGTAAATAACATAAGCCAAATCATTAGGTCCAGTGATTGGTTCTACATTGGTATCGTCTGCGCTGTACACTTTCTCATCATCTAGCATTAGGAGTGTTCCCTCGAAGGAGATACGCTCCTGCAAATGACTTTGAACCATCAACAGCTGTGCACCAGAATCCTCCAGCATATAACGAATACGCTCTTCCGGGTATTCTGGATCAATAGGCACATAGGCCCCTCCAGCTTTTAATATCCCAAAGATACCAACTATCATTTCTAAAGAACGTTCTACCATGATGCCGACTAATTGGTTTGCCTGAACTCCCTTTGCTCGTAGGGTCCGTGCTAGTTGATTTGCTTTCTCGTTTAATTCACGATAGGTCAATTGTTCATCTTCATAAACGACCGCCACTTGATCCGGAGTTTGCTCCGCATGTTCTTCAAACAACTGGTAAACCGTTTTCTCGCGTGGATAGTTCGCTTGAGTATTGTTGAATACATCAACAATCTGCGTTTTCTCTATTGGTGTCACAGCTTCTAGTTCGTTTACGCGAGCATCTGGATTGTCTACAATCTGCTCCAGCATATGAACAAAGTGCATCCCGATTCGCTCAACACTCGCTTCATCATATACCAGAGCATTATATTCCAATAAAAGCTTCGTCTCTTCGCCCGGTATTACAGCTATATTGAAATCATAGTTTGTTTGTTCCGTTACTTTTACATCTACAATTGTGTAGCTGGCTTGTTTACCAATTCCCAATTGTTCCATTTCATGTTCCACAGGATAATTCTCAAACACCATGATATGGTTAATTAAATCTTGTTTTTGTGCAGTCAGACCTTGAATGTCATAGAGAGGATGCGTATCGTACGCATGCGATTCCAGTGCTTGCTCCTGCACTTTTCGCAATACTTCTCCTAACGTTTCTTCCCCTTTACAACGAATCCGTACCGGAATAGTATTGATAAATAAACCAATTACCCCTTCAATTCCTGGTATATCTGCCGTTCTTCCTGAAACGACACTCCCAAAAACAACATCCTGATTACTGTTATATTTTTGTAATAAAATGCCCCATGCGGTCTGCATGAACGTATTAATTGTCACCTGATGTTGCTTCGCGACCTGATTCATTCGGGCAACCAGTGTCTTAGTAAGCACGTTAGTCAGCTTCTTAGCAGAGTAGCCTTCTCTGTTCTGCGGCTTCTCTTTTGGCAAGAGTGATTGACTCTCGTAGCCTGCCAAATAATTGCTCCAATATTTGGATGTATCCTCTTCATTTTGACGCTCTAACCAATCAATGTACTGGCTATAAGGCGTTACGTCTTCCAACTCAGGTTGTCTTTTTTGCAGAATGGCGGAGTAGCCTTCAAACACTTCTTTGGTCATTATTGGTAAGCACCAGCCGTCCATCACAATATGATGGAAACTCCAAATGAAATGATAGGTTTCTGCTGTCGTACGCAAAATCGATACACGCATCAGAGAATCTTCAGCCAGATCAAATCCTCTTGCTTTGTCTTGGCTGGTAAAGGTAGTCAGATACATCTCACGTTCTGCCTCGTCCATTTCGCGCAAATCTTCAAAGTATAGCTCACTGCTCTTTTGTCGATAAACGACCTGAACAGGATCATCTTTCCATCCACTGTAGAAGTTGGTTCTCAGTGTTGCATGCCTTTGTGTGAGGGCATCTAGACTTTTACCAAAAGTGATGACATCAAAGCTACCCTGTATTTCAAACGTTAATTGTTCAAAATAAGCCCCTGAATGTGAGTCCATCAGGTTGTGGAACAACATACCTTTTTGCATCGGTGTCAATGAGTAAACGTTCTCAATCTCACCAATATGCTTCGTTTGTGCCACGAACCGATCAAGTTCCTCGACAGTCAGTCCTTTTAACAATAGATCGCTTGGTGTTAGTTCTACCTGCTCTTTTGTTAAGCAGTGCGCAATCACTAGTTGTAGGCTTACACGTAAAAGTTCACCTAATTGCTCCATTGTTTCTTTGCGATATTCTTTACTACTGTAACTAATTGTAAGTTTTAACGATCCATCTGTGACCATTGCATTCAAGTCAAGTGTATATTTTCTCACTGCCTGTCCACTTACGAAAGCTCCACTTGAATGATTCGACAGTTGAAGAGCATTATGCTGTAAATCCTGATCAAATTGACCCAAATAGTTAAAGCTGATCTCAGGCTCTGCTCTGCTTATGTCTCTATCTTGAGATTGGGTTAAGTAGCGTAAAATACCATAACCAATCCCCTTATGCGGAATTTGGCGCATCATTTCTTTGACTTGCTTGATCCGTTGAGAGACACCTTGATCTGTCCCCATCTGGAGCACAACAGGATACAGACTTGTAAACCAACCTACCGTACGCGTAACGTCAATATCTTGAATAATGGATTCGCGACCGTGACCCTCTACATTCACAAGCACTTGCTCTGTACCAGTCCAATCGTGTATAGCCATTCCCAAAGCCGTGAGCAATAAATCGTTAACTTCTGTGCTGTAAGCGCGATTTGCTTGTTTTAGCAACTGCTCCGTCTCTTGATCTGTCCATTGCACTGCTACGATTTGACTTTCCCCAATCACTGACTGTTCCTGAATGAAATCCTTTGGCAAATCTGTCTTGTCTATTTGTTCAATCTGTTGCCAATATGATTTCTCTTTTTGCAATTCTTCGCTGTCTGCATAAAGAGATAGTTCCTCGGCCCACTTTTGGAAGGAATCCGTTTTTTGTGGGAAGCTAATTGCTTCACCTTTTAGGGCCTGTTCATAACCACTCGCGATATCTTCAAATAAAATTCGCCACGAAACGCCATCAACTGCCACATGGTGAATGACAATCAGTAGGTGGTCCCCTTCTTGACATTGGAACAGTCCCAGCTTGATAAGTGGACCTTCTGTTAGAGCAATACTACTCTGAATTTCATTTACTTTGGTCTCAATGGTTTGGGTGCAGTCTGTTTCGCCTCTCAAATCAATCACTTCAAGACTATACAGCTCACCTTCCTCTATTCCTCGATACCATGTTTCGTATCCACTGTCTGACTCACGGACTGCTATGCGTAATGCATCATGATGAATGGCGATCTTTTGAATGACCTTGCGAAGTGCTGTTTCATCAAAACCTTTTTTCATGAAAAGCATGAAAGCCTGGTTATAATGATGCTGTTCAACTAATTTTTGCTCAAAGAACCAGTGCTGAATCGGCGTCAGTAAGGCAGCCCCCACTACCTCACCTTGATCAGCAACTTTCGTAATAAGTTGAATATGTCGACTTAATTGTGCAATGGTTGGAGAGGTGAACAAATCCTTCATTTCCAGCTTATAGCCCGCTTGAAGCATCCTAGAAGAGATCTGGATAGACTTAATGGAGTCTCCTCCTAGATCAAAGAAATTATCTAAAACACTAATTTTCTTAGCTCCTAGTACAGCCTGCCAAATGGATACCAATGTTTGTTCCATAGCCGTGCGAGGTGCAACATATTCTACACCTGTTTGGATACTTTCCTCTGGTGCTGGTAGAATTTTACGATCAATCTTTCCATTTGGAGAAAGTGGCATTTTATCCAATTGCACAAAATAGGATGGAACCATATACGTAGGTAGCTCTTGGGAGAGTTCGGCTCTTAGCTCACCTACAGTTAGTTGCTTGTTCGCTATGAAATACGCACACATTTGCTTCTGGCCGTTTGCATCTTCTCTAGCAATAACCACTGCTTCTTGTATGGCTTCCAATTTCAATAGCTGCAATTCGACTTCGCCAAGCTCAATGCGGTAGCCACGGATTTTTACTTGGTGATCAATCCGACCCAAATATTCAATGTTTCCATCCGGTAGCCATCTTGCCAAGTCTCCCGTTCTATACATTCGTTCTCCCGGTACAAACGGATTTTGCACAAATTTCTCTTCCGTAAGCTCCGGTCGATTCAGGTACCCTCTTGCTAACCCGACCCCAGTAATACATAACTCACCTGCTATCCCGATCGGCTGTAGGTACTCTGAGTCAGCCTGCACAATGTAGAGTTGGGTATTAAAAATGGGTTTACCAATTGGGATGATAGCGAGTTGCTCATCTGCATGACAATCAAAATACGTAACATCGACAGTAGCCTCAGTTGGTCCATATAGATTGATCAGCCTTGCTTGACTTACTGATGAAACCGCTCGCTGGAATCTGTCAACATGCTGTGGAGGCAAAGCTTCTCCACTCGCAAATACTTGACGTAATGAACCAAGTTTTGCCTTTACGATCTCACTTGGCTGTTGTTCAACATGATCCAAGAAAGCGTGCAACATTGCCGGAACAAAATGCATTGTTGTAATGCTATGTTCAGCTATTGTCTCTAAGATTCGCTCAGGGTTCTTCTCTCCTCCTACAGATAGAAGGCATACTTTGGAACCCACCATCGACCACCAGAATAGCTCCCATACCGACACGTCAAATGTAATCGCTGTTTTTTGTAGAATAGTGTCGGTTGCTGAAATAGGGTATTTTGTTTGCATCCACATCAGTCGATTGATAACCGAGTGGTGTTCGATCATGACCCCTTTAGGCTTGCCTGTAGATCCTGATGTATAAATGACATAAGCTAAGTGATTCGGTCCATTTACCGCTTCCAGATTCGAACTCTCTTGGCAATAGTTTTCAGCATCATTTATATCTACCATTTTCCCAGCAAAAGAGACTCTATCCAACAAATGATGTTGTACCAAGAGTAGTTTTGCTTCCGAATCCTCTAACATATAGCGGATTCTTTCCTCTGGAAATTCCGGGTCAATTGGTACATATGCACCGCCTGCTTTTAATATCCCAAAAATTCCAACCATCATTTCCAAGGAACGTTCTGTCATGATTCCGACTAATTGGTCTGCTTCTACTCCTTCAGCACGCAACTTTCGCGCTAACTGATTCGCTCTTTCATTTAATTCCCGGTAAGTAAGTTGTTCCCCTTCACATATTACAGCTACTTGTTCTGGTGTACGTGCTGCTTGTTCTTCAAACAGTTGGTGAATCAGCTTTTCACGTGGATAGTCGGCTAGTGTATTGTTGAATACAGATAAAATGTTATTTTTCTCTTCCTCGCGAAGTAAGGATATGTCAGCTATTTTTGAAATAGGATAATGAATGATTGTTTCAATAATGGTAAAGAACTGCTGAACAAGCTGCTCGATCTCCTCTTCTGTAAACAACTGTGCGCGATAATTAAGCTGAAACAAGATTTTTTGATTATCTACCCCATCAATCACATTCATTTCAAAATCATTAATGACATCCCCACAAAAGTTCTCGTTAACTTCAATTTCAGCATTTTCATACTGCAAATAATTCATTGGGCGGTACTGTACAGAAACGCCAAATAAACGCTGTAGATCCTTGTGTTGATGTGTTTCTCGCAAGTCTTCCATTATTTTGTTGTATGGAAATCTTTGATGGCGCAGGATCGAAACCTGTTCTTTTGACACAACTTGCAAGAATGAAAGCAGGTCCATATCGGGATCTACGAATACTCTAGTTGGTACTGTACTAACGAACATACCTATCATTTCTTTTTCTTTCTTTGTTGTTCTGTTCGCATAGAATGTACCTATAGACACATCATTCTGAGTTGTTTTTTTATGCATGTAGATGTAGATAGCAGCCATAAACACGGTTAACATACTGCTATTGGTTTGTTTGCAAACCTCTTGCAGGTTATTATACATGCTGTCTTCTAAGATAATATTTTTCCTTTTTCCAGCCGTACTTAAGGTAAGAGGATTGTATGATTTAGCCCCTATTACTTCAGGCAAGGTTCTGAATTTGTCCAGCCAATATGCTCTATCTTTTTGATAGCGATCAGACTCTTCGTAATCTTGCTCTGTCTGTATAAATTCAAAATAAGAATGATTCTCTGATATTTCTAGAATCGTACCATTTGTTATGTCGGAATAGTATTCATTCACTTGATTTATGAGCATTCTCGCAGAGATTCCATCGGTTACAATATGATGAATTTTGACATTGTACCAATATTCTTGGTCGCTAATCTTGCAAATGATAAATTGATATAAATCTGAATGAAAAAGTTCAAAGGGTGTTCTATTATGATGATCCAGCCGTTCCAACGCTTGAGCTTCGCCATCAGCACTTGAAAAATCCAAACATTCAAACGTTTTGTCAATATGCTCTTCCACATATTGTTGAGGATATCCGTTTTTAGCAGTTATTCTAATTCGAAAGGCATCGTACTGTCGAATAACCATATTTAAAGCTTGTTGTAAAGCGTTCAGTCTGATATTACCTTTCATTTTTATTGTCAATGAAATCGTCGAGACACCCGTGTTCGGATAAAGTAATTCAGAATACCATATCCTTTGTTGAGGCTGAGTCAACGAAAATAATTGAATCAAATCCTTATTCATATTGCTACACCTCTTGTTAGAAAATATATTTTATTATAAAAATTCACAATAATCGCTGATATTCAATACACTTTTCAGATATGGTATGAGCCAATTAGCTGTCCCATCCAATCCAATTATTGTCGGTACAAAATTAGCTTGTTAAAAGGTTCTGAGATTTCTTTACCTATGTATATGTGAAACAGCATGTTGCAAGGTTCGATTGTATGATAGTAAAAATGACTCTAATCTATGATTCTTGGGTGTATATGTCTAGTGATGTAGGACTGCTTGAGGAAAGACGTATTTTGACTGGAGGAATCAACGTGATTTATACCATCATCCCTTCTTTTCATGGATAGTTGAATCGCTTGAATTTTACCATGCTCAATTTCCTTTCTTAGTCATTTACATGTTTTTACATTGAAAAACCTTTATCCTCGCTGTAAAAACAAAGTCGTGCCTATTGTACGGTAAATTCATTGTAGTAAAAATAAACATTTACTACTAATTATAACATATCAGTTATATTCTTCCATTGAAGTATTTGTAAATTTTATGAACTTCAACATATCTTTTCTGTAAATTTCAAGTCAGAAGATACAAAATGCGACTACCCTAGCATTGTGCATAAACATGTCATTAGTTTATCGTGACTGCTTCACTATAAGTATTTTCGCTTGCAAATAGGCGGAGATATGGTCCTTCTTTCTCTTTCATTTCCAAAGGTGTCCCTTGATCTACGATAGACCCTTGCTCCATCACAAAAATGACATCCGCTATTTCAGCTGTCTGCATTTGATGCGTTACGATCATGACAGTTCTTTTATCTTTTAATGAGCGGATCGTATCACGAACACACTTTTCTGAGTGTGAATCAAGAGCAGATGTGGGTTCATCAAAAAGGATGATTGGAGCTTTTGATAATAGAGCACGCGCAATAGCGACTCTCTGGCGTTGTCCTCCTGATAAGCGTGCCTTATCCTCTCCAATAATCGTTTTGTATCCGTCAGGCAATTCCAAAATAAATTCGTGGGCAAAGGCAGCTTGTGCTGCTTCGACAAGTTCAAGCTCCTCTGCTTCCGGTCTTCCAAATCTGATGTTCTCTTCAATCGTTCCTTCAAATAAATGCGGGTCTTGTGGAACGTATGCTATCAATTCTCTTATCTGCGCTAGCGTATGAGTTTTTACATTGTTATCAAAGAAATAAATATCACCTTTCGCGGGCGGATAAAATCCAAGTAGCGCCTTTAATAATGTGCTTTTCCCTGAACCACTCGTTCCCACAACAGCGGCTATTTCCCCCACCCCGACAGACAGAGTCACACGATCTAACACCTTGTCCACTCCACGTTGTATAACGACACAATCTAATGAAAATGCTTCGATAGACAAGGGATTCTTTGGATAAAATAATGGCTTTTTCAATGAATCGTCAGCAACCAAAGGCCCGATTTCTTCAACTGGTTCGTTTAACAAGCCGTAAACCCTAGCTGACCCTGATAAGGAGCGCTGTAAAGAAGCAATAATCCTGCCAAATTCAAGAAAAATAAATACCATAGTCGTCTGCAACTGCACCAATTGCCCTAAAATCCCTAATTCATTTTTGGAATAGATAAACAATCCGACAACCAGCATACCGCCAAACATAACAAAACTGAATACAAAATTGATGGCATCTAATAAGCCGGTCTTAAAACCTTGGCTATTCGCCGTTTGAGCTAACTCATTGTTGGTATGGGCAAGGTCCTCCCTAACTACTTTCCCGGCAGAAAATGTTTTAACGACTGGCAGCCCTTCTATAAATCCGGCTATTTTTGCTGTTATTTCACCTAATTTTGCTTGCAATCGATCATTTGTCTCTCTTAACGGCTGAACAAAACGGACATTAACAAGAGTGATACCAATACCTAAAACAATAAAAATAAGAGAAAATCGCCAATCCATGATCAGCATTGTAGCTGTTACCATAACCAAGGTCATCGCATTTTGCAAAATATTACGCATACTTTCGCCATATGCCTCTTCCATGTTATGTGCATCGTTAATGATACGGGAAACCATTTCTCCTGGATGATTAGCTTCATAATATGAAACGGGAAGCTTAGTAAGATGTTTGTACAGCGTTACTCTAATATCAGCCATCGTCTTTTTAATGATTCGTTGCAGACAGTAGTGAATAACAGGAACAACTGCACTAAACACAAGAAAAGTTATGCTAATCAGTGTGGCAGAACGAATTAACAACTCCATGCTTCCGTTAACCGATGCTGTAATTAATTCATTAAGCGCAAAACTGATTGCAACTGGTAAAGAGCCCATAATAATACAATCGGCAAATAATGCGAAAAGATAGGCTCGACGCCGTGTCTTTAGAAAGACTAACATGTCCTTCCATTCCATATAGGCTTTTCTAAATCCCTGCAATTCCATTGTATTCCTCCCGTTTACTCCACTAAAAGGCTCGGTTGCACGATGTAACGCTGCTTAAACTGTGGGTCATAAAGCTCTCGATACAATCCGTTTTCTTCTATTAATGCTTGATGCGTTCCCCGCTCTACAATTTTCCCACGATCCAATACCCAGATTTCATCACAATATCGAATGGAAGAAAAGCGGTGTGCCACCATCACAACCGTCTTTTTATCTAAAAGCTTTTTTAGTCCCTCTTGGAACAAAAGCTCCGATTGAGCATCCAATGCTGAAGTAGGTTCGTCCATGACAATAAATGGAGCGTTCTTAATAAATGCACGCGCAACGGCGATTCGCTGTTTCTGACCACCAGATAATTGAAAACCGCCCTCACCAACAACAGTCTGATAGCCTTGAGACAGCTCTGAAATAAATTCGTGGGCATTGGCCAATTTCGCCGCTTCTACAATTTCTCCTATAGAAGCGCCTTCTTTTCCAAAAGCGATATTCTCCGCGATCGACTTAGAGAACAGAAAGACATCCTGCGGAACATAAGCAATTAATGAACGCATCAAGGAAACATCCCAATTTTCTGGACCATCGTCATCATCATTCACCCGCAAATGGCCTGCATTTGGAACATATAGGCCACAAAGCAGTTTCACAATGGTTGATTTACCGCCCCCACTTGGTCCGACGAGCGCGATATGACGTCCTGTTTTCAATTGAAAATTCACATCATGCAACACTGGATGTTTTTGTCCATCATAAGTAAAGGATATTCGTTCAAATTGCAAGCAAAGGTTACTTGTTGTGTCAGCTTTTGGAAAGGAACGTAACGAATGTATTTTCTCTTCAGGTAATGATAAGATTTCCCCCGAACGTTTATACGCGCCAAGTGCCTGTTGAAAATTTATAATTAATTCAGGAATCACAGAAACAGGCTGTAAAATATGCCCCAAGAAATAAACAAAAGCAATTAGCTCCTCTGCTTTCAATTCTTGATGAGCAATTAAGTAAGCTCCATACAAAATGCAGAATACCAAAGGGCTAGACATAAAGATGATATGAAGAGGATTCAGCCAAGCATGCCTGCGTTCGATCTGCAGACTTTTCTGTAGCATTTGTTCAATCGTTATTTGGAATTTGTGGAAAAAATGTCCGTATAAATGAAACACTTTAATGATTGGGATTCCTGAAATGGTATCCTTCATAATAGAGGCTGTACGACCAACCTGTTGCTGAAGTTCGTAGGAGTAGGTATTCAGAGGCTTACTTAACAAAGCTGCAAAAAGTAGTGCAAAGGGAACCAAAGATAAACTAAACAAAATTAATTTCCAGTTAATCATAAATAGATACATAAAAGCAGCAATAAACATCAGAGGCTCAATGATAAGTTTTGGAAAATGTTCAGATAAAAAACGTTGTACGAGTGTTAAATCGTTAGAAAAGCGGGATAGAAGGTCTCCAGTATTGTATTTTTCTATGGAGGAAAATGATGTATGTTCTAGTCTTTCAGCATATCGATTCCGCAAATCTCTTATAATAGAGGAACTGAACTTCGTAGACATCCATTTCACAAGAAAGTGTGAAATCATCCCAATAATCACGCATATGACAAACACATACAATAAGGTACCCATACGGTCTTGAGTGTCATTCATAGTATACGAGACCATCTGCTGAATATTGTATCCAATCACAACTTCTACGAAAACTGCTGCTATACTAAATAGCACGATTAAAACAAGATAATACCAATACGTAAAGATAATTGATACTATTTTTCCCCAGATTGATTCTTGCATGTGACTACTTATTCTTTTCAACAAGTTGTTCTCTCCTCAAGACTCCCTTGATTTTTCTACCTGTAATAAGAGTACACTATTATTAAATGGTTTTTAAGTTAATATTTTACAATATTTCTCCAAAATTTAAATTAAGCAATTTTTTACTCCTTACAAATGTTTATTACCAAGGCAGGATTGTTAATGAAAGACACCTTCAATTGTATGTTAATATGGAAAATAACAAGTTTTTCGTGTACATACGGAAAGTAGGCGACCTCGCATAAGGAGATGACGATGAAAAAAAGGATTGCTTTGTTAATACTAATTGCGTTATGCCTGTTCAATTATCTAAAATATGATTCACTTGATCAAAACCCATTTCTCGTTACTGATTATAGCCGACTTCATCCTGTTAAAGTAGAACGGGTGGTTGAAGGTAAAGAAGAAGACCAGTTAATCAATCTAGTAAAAGAAGCCACTGAAAAGAAGTTAACCATATCTATTGCGGGACAGAGACATAGTCAAGGGGGCCACACCTACTATAAAGACGGAATTCTAGTAGACATGACTCCCTTTAATAAAATCATGTCCATTCATCCAAAAGAAAAAAAGATTCGAGTTCAAGCTGGTGCCACTTGGAAAGATGTTCAAGACGCAATTAATCCATATGGACTATCAGTAAAGACCATGCAGTCGCAGAATATTTTTACTGTTGGAGGTTCCATTAGTATAAACGCCCATGGTAGAGATATCCGAAATGGATCATTAATCAAAAGTGTAGACTCCTTTCGTTTACTTACAGCAGACGGCCAAATAAGGCAGGTCAGTCGAACGGAAAATTCAGAATTATTTACCCTTGCGCTTGGAGGTTATGGGTTATTTGGACTTATTTTGGATGTTACGTTGACTCTTACGGAAGACGCTGTATACAGAGTAACAACTAATGCCATAACAGTTGAAGGATACACAGAATATTTCCGAAACAAAGTCAAGTCAGACCCAGATAATCACCTCCATCTCGCGCGCATTTCGGTAGCACCCGACAGTTTTCTTACTGACATGTATACCATTAATTATCGTATAGATAGGTCCGTCCCTCTCTATCAAAACAATACGTTAAAGAACCGTGAAGATTGGGTCATCCCTACAAAAATTCTCTTTCATCTGAATCGCTCTTTTGATTGGGGAAAAAACTCGTTCTGGTCGCTTCAACAGTATTATTTCTCTAAACAACAAGATTCCCTCATCAGTCGAAATAACGCAATGCGCTCGGAGTCGCAATTTATGGAATATAAAGAGGCTGGACAGAACGATCTGCTACAAGAATATTTTGTTCCAATACATGAGTTTACAAGCTTTATAAAAAGCTTAAAGTCAGTACTTAACAAGGAAGATTTGCATGTTTTAAACATTACCGTTCGACATGTAACTAAGGATGAAGAGGCAGTGTTATCTTATGCACGTGAGGATATGTTTGCACTCGTCTGCCTGTTTCACACACCACTTTCAGATCCAGAACAAGTGAAAACCAAGCAAGGGATTCAAAAAGTACTCGATGCTGTGATTCGTCATCAGGGAACGTATTAATTACCTTATGCTGCCTATCCAAGCCAGAAACAATTCCAAACGGTTTATCCAAAATATAAGGAATTTTTTATAAAGAAAAATCAATATGATCCTGATCATCTTTTTACGAACTACTTCTATGAACAATATAAGGGAGAATAATATATGAATATAACATGGCTCATTCGGTCACAAAGTATTGTTACTCTAGCGGGCGGTATGATATACCCCTATTATCTGTTATTTTTGAAAAATCTAGGAAATAGTTACTCAAAATACGGTTTAGCTTTTGCCGTTTTTACTGTGAGCTCAGCAGCCGTCTCTCAATGGCTTGCCCCCCGTTTGGATCGGCATAGTGCTCCTATTCTAGCGATAAGCTCTCTCGGAATGATGGTAGTCATGTTCGCCTTCCCTTGGGTATCCTCGTATATATGGGTACTTATATTACAAGCCATAATGGGAAGTTGCAATGCGATGCAAAAAATGAGTGAACGCATTCTACTAGCCGACAACACCGTATCTGGTTCGCGCGGTGCAATCATTGGGTCCTATCATTTCTGGACTTCCGTCGCTTCTGGCTTTGCAGTCATTCTTGGCGGCTATTTGATCGATTGGCTCACAATCAATGCTTTATTTTATACTAGTGCACTTTTATATGGATGTAGTTCTTGGGCAGTCTATCGTACCCTAAAAAAATAAAAGAAGATTCCCAAAAATATAACCGTACATATGACATAAAACATGGTTAGTCTCGTTAGATTTCTTTTTGTTCGCGTACCGTAATCACGATCTTTCGGTTTTATTCCAACCATGATGGTTCCAATGGCAGCTACTAAAACGATAATAATAATTAAAGGTATGATGTAAGTCATTATTTTCCACTCTTTCCACCGTTTTATTTATCATACCTCATGTCAGTAAGGTTCGAGACCATCCACTTTATCTTTATTTTGCTCATCCACTTTTACTATAATAAACTAATATACATATACAACGACAAATGGTCACTGTAATGTAATCAATGCATAGTCAAGTTCTGTTTTCAAAAAGGAAGGTGATGAGCATTATGAATTGGCAATCAGATCGTCATGACGTAAAACCTATCTATAAACAAATTGCTTCTCATCTAGAGAATCAGATTGCATGCGGAGAGTTTCCATCGGGTAGTAAGCTTCCATCCGAAAGAGAACTAGCCAAGCAATTACAAGTAAATCGCAGTACAATTGTAGCCGCATATGAAGAGTTGCAGGCATTAGGTCTGGTGGAACGAAAGCATGGGAGCGGCACAAAGGTTAGTAGTGATATATGGGGGATCTCATACAAGCGAATTCCAAACTGGCGACACATTGTAGAACAAGGTTCTTTATTACCAAATGTTCCTCTTTTCCGACAAATACAACAAGAAACTCATCATAGCCAAATCATTGATTTGGCTAGCGGAGAGCTATCACCCGATCTTTTCCCCAGTCATTTCTTTCAAGAACTGATGGCCACAAAGCCCTTCACCTGGCATCTTGGGTATGAAAAACCACAAGGTAACATCACCTTGCGTGAAACGATTTGCACTCATGTAAAGAAGAAAAAACAGATTGAGGTGACACCTGCCTCTATTCTGATTACATCCGGTGCTCAGCAAGCCCTGCATTTAGTCATCCAATGCCTTCTTAGGGCTGGCGATGCAATAGCAATTGAAGATCCATCCTATTTTTATTCCTTACCCTTATTTCAATCAGCCGGTCTACGAATTTTTTTATTGCCTACAGATCAAGATGGGATTAATCCAGATGATGTAGAGCGTTTGTATAAAAAGCATCGTATTAAAATGATCTTTGTAAATCCACACTTTCAGAATCCGACAGGAACATTGCTCTCAATGGAACGAAAGCTTCATCTGTTAGAAATATCGGCTAAATATGGAATTCCTATTGTGGAAGACGATCCTTACAGCTTAACTTCGTTTAGCGGTGAACCCGTGATGACGCTCAAATCAATGGATCAGCATGGAACCGTATTATATGTAAGCTCCCTTACAAAGCTAGCTGCCTCTGGACTTCGAATCGGTTGGGTAATTGGACCGCAAACAGTTATTGAGCGCTTAGCCGATGCCAAGCAGCAGGTGGATTTCGGGCATAGTATTTTTCCGGAGTGGATCTCCCATCACTTTCTATCTTCAGAGATATTCGACACGCATATAGATGACATGCGTGCTAAGCTTTTGCAAAAGAGCAATATTATCATGCAAGCCTTGCAAAACAAATTGACAGATAAAGTCTCCTATTTGGTGCCACAAGGGGGGATTCATTTATGGTGCAAATTAAATCAACCTGTGAACGAGAGCGCGTTGATAAAAGAAGCCATTTTGCATGGGGTAGTATTTGTTCCTGGAAGCGTGCTAGGTTCTAAGGAAGGTTACGTACGATTTACCTTTGGACGAGCTGAAGATGATCTCATCGAAGAAGGAATAGACCGGTTTGCTCAAGCCCTTAGTATTGCGATTGAATGATTACTCTTTTCACCTTGTTTAGTATTTTTCTTTAATAGAATGACCTATCTGGCCTTTTATTCCTGAAAATGAGCGGTTTTATCACCTGATTGAAAGGCAAAAAGCTTGGTCACGGCACCAAGCTTTTGTTGTTATTCATGATTCTTGTGTTCGAGTAACCAGCAATCCCTTAATTCCCCTTCATGCCTTTCGTGTTTAGGAAGCAATTTTACCTTTTTGAATCCGCAACGAATGTAACAACGAATGGCCCGCTCGTTCCAGGCTTGAGGGTCCATAACCACCTTATGTGCTCCTTTTTCCTTATGTAAATATTCCACCATAGCACTAACGAGAAGCCTGCCGATGCCACTGTTCCACCTTTCAGGCTCTCCTATAAATTGATCTGTCCCATAAACAACTTCTTTTTCGGTGTACCCATAATCCAGCTTCATTTGTTCATCTATCTGGTAAAACTGTAAATAGCCGATTGCTTGCCAATCATATTCTACGATACACCGAGTCACTTCTTCATTATTTTCGTAATAGTGTTGCATTACTTTGTTCAGATCATGAGGATTGTCTCTCCCTTCATAGTATTCTAATACAACCGGATTCGTAAGCCATTTTACTAACCAATGCTTATGTGCCTCCACTAATTTCCTAACCAATACTTTCTCCTTTTGAAAAATCACGACAAACCCTCCATTGGTCTCATATTAATCACTCGGACAGATTAACCAATTCATCATCTCTAAACCTACGATCATGTCGTTTGCACAGACCGCCAGCGTTTCAAAATCGGGCAAGACCTTTGATTGTGCAAGCGAATAGAGGTTGGAGGCAATAAAGTTTTTCTGATCTTCATGCACTTGCAAAGCAATGCATTCTTCCCAATTTTGGGAAGTAATATCTCGTAAGATAGGGTTCACATATCGGCATCTGCTTACAGGTATCGCCTCCAGAATCAAACTTGCTATATTCTATGTGAGAAGTGACAACTTGTACTAGAAAAACAGCATACTTGTCAGAAAATTGGGTTTCTTAATTAGAAAAGCAGAAAAACCCTGAAGATGAGCTTTAAGGTTTTTTTGCAGTGACGCTATGAATAAGTTGGCACTAGTATCTTTCCAAAATCAAAGCCGTCTTCAAAGAGTCTTTTGGCAAAAACCATCCCTTTTCTTTCAGGAACACTATTAATTTTTTTTGTTCCTCTACCGCTACACTGCTTTTGGCGGTTTTGAAGGATGCTTCTACAATATATTCCACACTATTTCCAGAGGCAGCTTTAATCGGCCAAATTTCCACATAGGTTTTCAGCCCATTCCATGTTCCTGTGTAGCGTTTTGCCAAAACAGGACCGTAGATTCTCGCTTGTTCTAATTTTTCTTTCCCCCAGCCGGCGTAGAGCCATTTATCCAGTTTTCCTGGAATATTGGTGGTCACTAGTTTAATAGAGTCGGCAAGAGAAGGCAACTCTGTTCCTTGATAACCTGATTGCTTTACTTTTTTCTCTCTGGAGATGCTTAAGGTTTTTTGCTTGTAACCCCATTCCACCTGCGCTTCATAATCGGTGTCTGTAGCATCAAAGCCATCCTTATTAGCCTGTGTCAAGGCAGCAGCAATGTCATCGTTTTTGATGGGATATCTTTTCTTATAGGTTAATTCCAGATGTTCTTTACTGTCCGATTTGCGGATGCGGCTGATCCAGCCTTCTTGATTCAAATCCTGATCATCTGTATCCAGAAACTGCACATTCATTTTTATGACGGAGTCAGGCATGTTGAATGCTTTAAGGACTTCTGGCAACAGCTTATGGTCAGAGGACAGCACTTGATCAGGGTCCAGCAGCAGCTTCACTTCATAGTCTGGCTCCAGATTGCCGGCCGCTTGTACGGCTTCAGAAGTGCCAAAAAAGGAGGAACAAAGGCCAAGACAGACAGCAAATGCCATAGTTGCATGCTTGAATGCGTGGATGGTTTTCACTTTAACAGCTCCTTTTATTTTGGAATTCGTTAGGAAACATGGTAGAAAATGATTATGAAAAAATACCGGAATTATTTATAGTTTTTGTAAATCCATTCATCTGTGCATGATGAACGGTTCACAAGCGGTACGGTCGTATATGAATGATAAAGAGATGTATAGCCTATTATTTCATTCAAGGCTTCGTGTTACAATTAGCTACTTCGTTGGTTGAAGTTACACTTATTTGATATATTCTTCATATTTTACATAATTTCCGGTATATAATTAATATTTTCTACACTATGAAAATTTTGTTTCCTCTTGTTAGTAAATCATCCTTTCATAACTTTGGCCAACAAAAAAGGATGTAGCATAAGCCACACCTTACATAAAATTTACCTCCAACTATAGTGCGTCTTTTGCCTTGCATGTGAATTTAAATCCTAATCCGCCGTAGATATTGATGCTATCGGAATACGTCTATCTTCTTGTTGGGTTGGTTAGCCAACCCATTCCGTATTCACAGTTTGACCTTTTTGCTGCCTTATTAACTACAGTCGCTGTTGTTGTAGGTTTTTTAATCGCTCTATTTTAGTGAGACAGAAATACCAAAAAACCTGAAGATACAAGCACTACTATTTAGATTTTTTCTAATTTGGGATATCCTTTAAAGGCAACCGGAAAATTTTCGGAATAATTTGCTACATCTGAAAGTTCCTCTACTGTTGGGTGTGGTTCCTGTTCCTTTACATACAGATCATATTTTTAAGAAGTTTTTGCAACTTTTTAGTAAGATAATACGACTACTAAAGTAGTGAATTTTGTATTTCTTGTTACAAAAAAATTTATGGCAATATGTTTTAAAAAATTACATCTCTTAAATGAAACAAGAACACTAGTTCATTAGTGTTCTTGTTAAAAAATGGAAATGGTAGATCATCCAATGATTTTGGATCAGTCCGCTCCAGCAACTGAGTTTTTACCTTTCCGCGTGGATCAAGCCATAGGAAGGGGGATGCCGCCTTCTTTCGTGAACCCACGCCAGCAGATACACCTAAGACACCCCCCCTTTTTGCTGCCTTCTCCCCGAGTCAGTTCTCGAGGAGTGTTTATTTTTGGTCAAGTGGTGCTGCTAGCAACCGTGCCAGATTGCTTACATTCGGTGCTACCATACAACTGAAATGATTCCCGGCGATTTCTGTCACTTCTAGTTCGCCCAGACAAACATCTCTCCAGAAATCAAGGGTCGTTTCATCGGTGCGCGGCAAGAACAAAAACGGCTCGCTTGCCAGTAAGAAACGGATGTTCCCCATGTACGGTGGAGGTGTAAAGCGGGCAGCCTTAAAACTTTGACGAAAGACCTTGCACAAACCTTCCGCCATCTCAACCGGCATTTGCTCTCCAGTAGATTGGGCAATTGCATCGACATAAGCCGTGAAGCGTTCTCTCCTGTCGAGCGCGGATAGCCTGTGAAACAGGTCGCCTACCTTGTCAAGCCCTTTATCCCCACCAATAGTGCATGCAGAGCCTTGCGGAATGCGATTGCCATCCCTTTCGATAAGTTGCATGACGCCCCGTGCCAAATCACCTTGATCAATTCCGCCAAAACCAGCCTGTTCCAACGTAATATTCAGATTGTGAACAAAGAGTGTTTCAATCAGCAGATCATCATCGACATCCGTAAGAATCGGAGGAATGTCAATCAAAACCAGGTCGGCGAGATGGATTCCTCGCTCAACAAGGCGTCTGGCCACTTCGATTGCAATCAGGCCGCCTAAGGAATATCCGATGAGCTGTATCTGCCTATGACCGCTTTTCAGCAGGCACTCAGCATAATCATCCGCAACCGTTTCAATTAGCTCGGACGGTTCAAGCGCGCAATATTGCTCAATATCCGCGATTGTAATTCCCACTACGCTCCCCAAATTCTGTGCTTTCAGCTGTTCCAGAAGCGGACGAAAACTGTCCATTGTACCTAAGACAGCGTGAAACACAACTCTCAGCGGTCCTGCCTCCCCGCCTCCAAACGGAATAAGCACAGCATTGCTTGACTTGCTTTGAACTTTGGGCCAAGAGACTTCCGGACTGCGTTCCGTTTCCTGTCTACGCGAACGTATGAATTCTGCAAGTGCAGCCACGGTCGGATAGTTCAGCATTTGTCTAAGCAAAGCATCAAAAGGGATTCCTTCCTGTGTTGGGTCCTCAGCCAGTTTGTCACGTAGCTTTCCGGCTACTTGCGCCATGATGAGTGAGTCAGCCCCATGTTTGTAAAAGCTTTGAGATCTACCAATTCCAGGGATTCCTAATGCTTCCGCCCAAATTTGGGCAAGCTGCTCTTCCAGCATGTCCTGCCCGTCCTCGTCCGTTTCTGCTGCGGTATTCTGTACGGGCGATGCGGGGCGCCATTTTGCCAACTCGCGCCGGTCAACCTTGCCATTTCCGGTCAGCGGTAGAGCATCTACTATTTGCAGATGGGAAGGAAGCATATAGGCAGGCAGATGCAAGGAAAGGAAGGTTTCCAGCTCTTCGGCTCTTACCGGCACCCTGTCCTGCTTAAAGCGCTTAGCAAATAGATGAAAGCCCAGAGAGGTGAGTTTGTCATTTTCTTCTGGTAACGATAAAACGTGTTCCTCTCCCTCTTCCTGTAACAGTTGCATCCATCCCCCGCGGTCCAGGTAGGAAGTCTCTGCCCGCAAAAGATCCCCCGGCTCCATCATCATAAACGCCTGCGAAGCCAGTATCCATAAGTGCTCCACAGTCGGTTCCGTAAATACGAGCCATCCGCCGGGGCAAATGAGTTCTTTCAGCCTATTCATACTTGTCGGAATGTCATGTGCGTTTTCCAATACTCCGGCAGCTAGTACGACATCAAAGCTGTTAGGAGCCAATCCCTGTGCCCGATAATCCTTGTCTACATCAAAAACACCGAAGCGGATATTCGGATATTGTCCAAAACGGGATTTAGCTCCCGGAATGAAAAAGGCTGCAACATCTGTAAATACATATTCAATATCAAAGCCTTCCAACGCTTTTAACACGTTCTCTGTCGTTGCACCAGTACCCGCACCGACTTCCAAAATCCGCAAGGTCTTGCCCGACTGCTGCTGGGCAATGCGTTGCAAAAGTGTGCACATGCACTGATTGAGATAGTTGGCCATGACATGATCAACATACAAGGAGCGAACATGGTCGAGCTTGCCCTCAGGGAATAACAGGGAAACAGCATCCTGCTGACCACTTAGTAGTTCCGGTAGCTTTTCCGCATTTTTTCGCACATAGGCGGTGAAGCCCGCTGTTTGAAGCATGTTCGTCCACGCTGTCTCTGCCTGTGCCCAATATTCGTCTACCGTCTTATCGTCTTGTAGTATCGAGCAACTGAACTGTTTTGCAGGGTGCTCATGTAGCATGCCAGCTTCCGTCAGCTTTGCGACCCAACGTCGAACCAGCCAGTGATAGTTGGAAAGAATTTTATCGGATTGCAGTATGTCTTCCATAGTATATTTTTCACTATTGGTAAAGAAGTCTAGCTTTTGTAGTGCATATAACATGGAGTGGAGCACTGCTTGATCAAGGTCTGCCATTGCTGACTCGATTTCCGCTCTACTCAGTCGATCTGCTACAGCGCTGGCTTGTTCGCCGATCCCATTTACCAGCATCGTAAATTCCGCTTTTTCTGCTTCAGGGTTCCGATCTTTTTGGCGGTCGGTTTCCACAACGCCCAACAGGATGTGTTCATCGCTCGTACCATCCAGCACAACACCAGCTGCGGCGACGGCAGGATGCTTAAGCAAGGCCGACTCGATTTCACCTAGTTCGATTCGATGTCCTCTGATTTTGACTTGGTTATCTTCACGACCAAGAAACTCGATTTCGCCACCAGGGGTGTAACGGCCTAAATCTCCTGTGCGATAAAGCCGCTCTCCATCCGCATGGTGCAGCAAAAATCGCTCCTGAGTGAGTGCCTGATCCCCCACATAGCCCTCGGCCAAGCCATGTCCAGTAATATACAGCTCTCCGGTTACCCACACAGGGCAATCGCGCATCTGCGAATCCAGAACACGGAATCCCTGATTTGCGAGCGGCAGACCGTAAGGAATACTGTGCCAGTCCGCCTCAAGACCTTTGTATATATGATAAATCGACCAGATGGAGGCTTCAGTGGCACCGCCTAGACTGACAACCTGTACAGAAGGCAGGCGCTTTTGCATCATGTCTGGCAGTGTCAGAGGAATCCAATCTCCGGAAAGCAAGGACAGACGCAATTTTGGTACATTTAAGCTGGGCTCGGAATCTAAATAAGTGACCAGCATTTGCATCAAGGCCGGTACCGAATTCCACACGGTAATCCCATGCTCAACCATTAGCTGAGCCCAATGAGATGGGTCGGTCTGTCGATCGGCACTCGGATAAACCAATGCGCCACCAACGGACAGCGGACCAAAGATATCATAGACGGACAGATCAAAACTCAGTTGGGCAAGCCCCAGCACCCGGTCTTCTCTGTTGACGATAAAGCGGCGATTCAAGTCCACAATGGTGTTGGCTGCTGCGCGGTGGCTGATGACGACTCCCTTCGGCTGCCCTGTGGAACCAGAGGTGTAAATGATATAAGCAGGTAAGTCCGGATTTCCCGCAGACAGGATCAACTTATCCTGATGTGGCTCTACTTTATCCACTTCAATTGTTTGTACGTTATTTGCCCATTTGAATTGTATGGTCGACACCGTCAAGACAAAGCGGACGTTCGCTTGCTCCAGCATAGCCTGACGACGCAATTCCGGTTGCTTCTTGTCAAGCGGGACGTAAACGGCTCCAGCAAACAAAGCACCCAACACCGCTGTAACTTGATGTGCGCATTTGTCCATCACGATAGCAACGCGGTCTTGATCCTCGCAGCCGAGCTCTTTTAGTTTGTTAGCCACAACTGCAGCACGTTTCACCAGCTCCCCGTATGAAACCTGCCCTTCGCTGTCAAACACGGCAGGGCGGTCTGGAGCCGCCATTGCTTGCTTCAGTACCTGCTGGTGCAAGCAATGATCCGGCAAGGTAGCCGCTGTCTCGTTGATACCGTGCCGCTCTGCAATCTGCCAGGCAGGCAAAGCAATCACATCCCCTGCCTCCCAGACTTGCTCGGTTCTAGCCAATGCATGGAGCAATTCTGCAAAGGCATCAAACATGTCGTCAATCATTTGATCAGGGAAAACGCCCTCTCGCACATCCCAGTTAACCTGTAGCCCGGCTGAACTGTCCATGGCCTGACAATCAATGAAAACCTGTGGTGTCTGGCTGATGCCGTACCCGGCGATTTCACCTGTCAACTGACTACCCTCCGCCGGTTCAACTAGTCCGATCGCACTGGTAAACACTACAGGCATCAAAGCGGCTTCACGCCCTCGTCTGCGAGCCACCTCCCGCATAACCTCTACTCCAGAAAACAAGCGATGATCCAAATCTTCAAATAACTGTTTTTGAATGGTACGTGCCCGTTCTTGGAAGGAACGCTCCGCATCCCAATCTACCGCAAGCAAATTGACCGATGTAAAATCGCCGACAATGTCATGGACCTGTTCATGTAATGGCTGCCGGTTCAATAACGTCAGATTTAGACAAAACGCCCTGCTTCTACTCCATCGCTCAATCACAGCTGCATAAGCAGTCATTACAGCAGTTGTTGGCGTCAATCCCCGTTTTTGGGCACGTTGCTTGAACGAATCCCATGCGGTTTTATCCAGCCGGATAAAGCGACGACGAAAGCGTGCCTCACCTGATTTGGCTTGCTGTCTGGCTAAAGGCAGATCTGGAGCCGCAGGCAAAATATCCATTCGTTGTTGCCAATACTCTTTATCTCTGAAATACGTCGTAGTTTCCTTTAAGCTGCGTTCGGCGAGCAGATAATCGCGGAACGTAAGGGACAGTTCGGGCAACGTCTGTCCTGACTCCTTGTAGAGCGTCTCAAATTCAGACAAGAGTAGCCAGATACTCGCCCAATCCGCGATAAGAAATTCCATGGATACATGGAGCACAGCACGGTCATTCATTTTAGTCAAGCCAATATCAAACAAGGGCCAACGAGCTGTATCGTAAATACGATGCCCCATTTTTTCACGAATTTCCCCAAGTCTGGCTTCTGCCTCCTGCTTATGTAAGCCGCTTGTGTCTGTATAAGTCACTTCCAAGTGCGGCACGTTCGCCATCACGCACTGCTCTCCATTCTGATCAATCGTTGACCGTAGCATATCATGGCGAGCTATGAGCAGGTTCCAAGCCTCTTGTGTTCGCTTATGATCGAGCTTGGGATAGTCTAATTCCAGGTAGATGTGGCACGCCACACCTCCATAGCCAAACAAGTCATGCCGCCCCAGCAAGTAAGCTGACTGCACATCTGTCAGCGGAAAAGGTTCAAACCGGGCTTTTGGATCAGGTATGACCGTCAACGATCGGGTTTCGGCACTCAATAGAGCCAAAATTTCCACTTTATGCTCTTTTAGCGCTTGTAAATCACCAGCTGCAAGCGTTCCTTTGGGTGCCCTGTAGCGCAGACTCCCATTTTCTTCCCATAGAAAAATTCCTTCATTTCGAAGACGCGTCAGCAACCGGGCACAATTCGTCTTGATGTTTTGGGGCATATGTACACACTCCTATTTTTTGAGCTTAGCCATTTCGTTACGGATTGATTTCGCTACTGCACATGCTACTGCACGTCAGCATCCGCTTCCTTCCTTACAACAAACAGTTTTTGTCCAAGAGGAGCGAGCGGGTGCTCTTCATTTGGTAGTACTACAAACTCCTTGGCGCCTGCACGCTGTATTACATCAGTCCACTGCTGGACAGACATGAAGGTGGATTGCGTATTTTTTCGATCGTCCTCGGGAGGAGTCATCATGAAGGCCTGTGAAATGAGCATTTCCACAAATTCCCTAGTAGGCTCCGTGATGACCAACCATCCCCCCGGGGCAAGGCTTTGCATGAGATTGTTCATAACCTGATCCGTGTCGCGAGCATTGTTAAGCATGCCTGCCGCAATCACGATATCGACGCTTCCGGGTGTCAATCCCTGCGTAAACAGATCTTTGTCAATATCGACAGTCTGGAAACGCATCCAAGGGTAATCTTTGAAGCGTTCGCGAGCTGTTGATAGGAAAAAGTGAGACACATCTGTGTACAGATACTCCAGGTTCAACTGCTTAGAAACAGATGCTTTCAGTCTCTCCACAACCACATCGGTAGTTGCTCCTGTCCCTGCGCCTACCTCCAGAATGCGGAGGGACACTTTCGAGGTAGCCGACAAAGAAGAGGAGGTAGCTTGTTTTATAGCAGCGATCCGCATCACCGCTTCCGCTACCGACTTGTTCAAATACCGCGCCATAAGCGTATCCCGATACAGAGCATTAGCAACATTCATGCGGCCCTCGGGAAATAATAGCAGTGCGGCCTGCTGGCTATCATTTATCAGTTCCGGAAGCTTGTCTGCATTAGCCATGAGATAGTCGATGACAATCGGAGAGCCTAGTTTCCCGTTCCATGCTTTCTTAACTGAATCCCAACGACGCTGTACCTCGTCTGCTGTCATCCGAATCGCACATTGATACTCCCTACCGGACTGTGCTAGATAACCTCGCTCCGTCAATATCTGTAGCCAGCGCATAATGACAGGCTGATGACGTGGCGCTACCTTCACAGCAGAGAAAATATCGTCCTCACTGTATCCATGTTCCGGTGTTGTCAGCGCTCCTAGTGATTGCAAAGCAAACAGCATGGAAGACAAAGCTGCTTCATCCAATCGCTCGACGCACATTCTCACCAACCCGGCATCAATCCCTCTCAGTTCTCCCTCGGCATATGCAGTGCAAGCAAATACATTGTTTTTCACCTCAGGATCGGTTGCCGAATCAGTATGATCGCATAAATCTTCCGTTATGCTCAGGGCCGCTTTTTGTAAAGACTCTATTGATAACGGTTGATGACTGCTGTTGGAGCGTAACACCGGATATCCCAATGCCTGGGTCCAATCTTGCCACTGACGAGAGCACAAAAGCTCCTGCTGCGCTTGCGTATCCATAGCGGATTTGTTGACTTGTCCCAAAATCATGTCTCGCATTGCTACCAAATCCTTACCGATTGCCCGCGGCCATTGTGTCATGAGAATATCCTTATAGCTGGTAGGCTCTGCTGGCCCCAGTATTTGCGTGCTATTCTCAAGCATGTGTGCTGGCGGTGCCTCTGCCAGCTCACCATGAATATTCGAAAGATCTGGAACATGCAAACGTGGCTGCCACACAACAGGACCATGCGTATCTGTGAGTGACAAGCTACCGCCTGCCACACCAATCGTCACTCGGTGCAGTAAATGAAGATGGTTGTCTGGATCGTTCGGGTCGACCTCATTATGGGCCCGCAACGTAATCGGAATTTTTCCAAGTAGGCCGGTTATTACTTGAAACGGCCCCTCATCCTTGAGAACATGACTGATTTTCCATGGACGAATACTAGGCAATGCTTCTTGCAATATATGCATGAGCGGGAAAGAAACCTGAGTGGCACACACAGCATCAATGTAGAGCGCTGGTTGTTGTTCCAGCATTGTGCGGGCGCACGCAACAAAACGACGCACAGCAGGCAGATGCACGTAGAGATCACCTGTCTTGAAATTTACCCCCTGTTGCCGTGCCAGCTTCAGGCAAAGAGCCAGATCTTTGTGATGAATCGGCTGCTCAGAAATGACATGAATGTTGCGGGCAAGCAGTTTAAGCGACATCTCGGTGCCATTGCCGCCCATGACTGTGGAGCGTAATACGACGCAAGCAAGGTCAATGTCGGCAGGAAGTTGCTCAACATCTGTGTACAACGGAATTCCGTAACGTTCTGCGCAATTTTGGGAGCGCTCACTGCCCTTTGCCAATATACCTACCAATTCAAACTGTTCCGGCAATGCCTTTACAGCCTCAAGGTAGAACTGTCCAAATCGGGAACCACATACCACGGTACGCAACCTACGATTCTCTGTCATATGCCACCTCTATTTTATTTCGATTAATGAATGCGTAAGGTCAATCGTCTGCTTACGTAAAGCACCGATCAATCTAGTCGCCGATACGCCTTCTGACACAAAGAAGCAACCTGATTCCTTACTTCTGTCCTCCGCGATCAAGCGAGCTACCGTTCCGGCAATGATGCCCGATAACCGATTCCAGTCCCCCCGATACAGGAGAGTTGATACCAACCGCATTTTTTTGCCGTTTCGGTTTCCGGTGGCAATCAGATGGAACATGGTGAAATCCTCCACACCCTGCTTCTTTGCACTGAACTGCTCAACCAGCCGTTTAGCTGACGCCTTTTTCTCTTCTTCGGTTTTGTATTGCTGCAAAGCCTTGATCATCACAAATTGATTCAAAACAGAATTGTTTTGATAACTGTTGTAAAAGTAAGCAGATGATATTTTCTTTTGTTTTGCCATTTGGCTGAATTCCTGGGTTAAGACCGGATAAGTGTCACGTTTGCCTGCCGGAAGTGGCAGTTCATAATTCCGATGAAACGAACCGTCTATTTTTTTTGCTTCACCTTGCTTGCAATAGGTCATTCCCAAACCGGTATCTTCCTCAATGCTACACACAATATCGTAGGCTGCATTTAAGGAAAAATCGCCCTGACCTGCAAAAAACAATTCAAGAAAATCGATCTCTTCCAACTCGTTTTCAGCGATGTAAGCCGGGAAGATTTCCGATAACCCGGGGTAAACCCCTGCAGAGATAAGAAACAGCAGTCCTTTCTCTTTGATCTCGTGCTGTCTCTTTAGCAGTTGGCGGTAAAGATGCTCATCTCCAGAAACATCTACATAATGGACTGCATGTTCGATGCATGCAGAAGCTACGGTATCGACAATTTGTTTGGAAGGCCCAGCACAATTGATGACAATGTCGCAGGGGCTACAAAAGCGATGAAGCTGCTCCTCGTTATAAACATCTACATGGAGGCATTCGATCCTCGCTTCCATCTCTTTAAAAGACTCGCAAAGATTATCTGGATTTCTGCCCCCTAGCACAACATGATGGTTCGTAAAAGCAAGAATGGTCTGAACGGCTTCTCTGCCTACGATTCCACTAGCTCCCAGGATACCAATCGTTTTTTTATCCAGTGTTCTCTCCCCCTTCTAAGCCTGTTTCCTGCGCCAGCCTCCAAAGAGAAGACAAGGCTGACGTTTGCCATAAAGTCGCGATTCCCTTGTTCATTCTCCTTGAAGACAACGCAGTTCCGTTCTAGTTAATCAAATGGTTCCCTCGTCATAATTTGCTTCAAGCTGTTCTGTTGCTGAAGCACTCGTGTCGATGAACCCGGCAAGCATGCAAATCGTGGAATACTCAAAAAGACTTTGCATAGACAATTCAATCTGATATCGCTCTTTCAGGAGATTGATGCATTGAATGGCACGTAACGAATCCCCGCCCCGTGCAAAGAAACCGTCATGTATTCCGATAGAGTTACAATGAAGCACCTCTTCCCAAACACTCGCTATTTTGATTTCTGTCTCGGTGGAAGGTGCGACATGCGCTTTTTTCGGCAAGCTCTCCCTCTTCCCTCCGAGTTTCGCAAGTGCCTTACGGTCTACTTTCCCATTGGCCGAAAGAGGTAGCTTATCAAGCAGCACATACTCGGTTGGCACCATGTAATCAGGTAGCATTTTCTGCATGGCATCGGACAATTTTTCCGGTCTAAACACCCTAACCGTTTCAGGTGCTTGTGCCACGATTAGGTGCCGGTCGAATTTTTCTGCGACCTGACCGTTTTGCGGGAATGCCAGCACGTTTGAAAAGCCCTGTTTTTCCAATACCTCGCACCATTGATCTGCCGCTAGTAAAGGAAGATAATTCGCCTTCCGCTCATCCTCTAGATGACTGAATCCATCTTCGAAAAACCCGACAGTGGTCAGCATAAGGCGGCTGTTCCGAGTTGACTCTACCAGAAACAGAACTCCACCGGGTGCCAGCATTCCTTTCAGGTACTCAAGTGTCATGTTCAGATTTCGGGTGCGGTGCAGAGTATTATCCGCAACAATCACATCGAAATAATGCGGCTCATAGCCTTGCCAAAGCGGCGCTGTATTCATGTCAAACAGACCGTATTCAAGCGGTGCCTTCTCTCCCCATGCCTGCCTTGCCCTGTCTGTAAAAAAGGAGGACTCGTCGGCATATATGTATCGGGCACGATCCGCAGGTAAAGCGGACACAAGCGTTTGTGTCAAATTACCGGCCCGTGTGCCGATCTCTAGCACCCGCAACTCTTTATCAGGTGGATAGCTGCTCACTAAAGTGCCGAACACCTCTTTAGCAAGATTGCTGTAATACTCCCGCGTAAAGTCAAACCTGCTCAAGCCTGCCGGTGTCAAAGAAGCATCTTCCGCAAAGAAAAGCTCAAGTGGATCAAGCTTGCCTGTTAATAAACTGATAAACAGTGGATAGTCTCGTAAAAAACCGTCTTCAAGAGCCTGTACCGCTTCCGAACCCCCAGATGAAACCGATAGTATGCCTTCCTGTGTGAATGTAGGCAGTTCTTCGCTTAGCAAACGAAGATTCCGGTATATACCGCCCTCATTTTTTTCGAGTATCCCTTCTTCCACAAGTACATCCAGCCAGTGAAGAAGTAAGGTCTTGTAACGAGGATGAATCTGAAAACGTTGCATCAGCTCATCAAGGGAATAGCTCCCACCTTCATCCGAGAACATCCCCATGGCATCCAGCGTGCGGCACATGTAGGCAGTGCTTACACGATCTGCTTCATGGAGGAACTTTGTGATTGCGTCAGCATCGACGGAAGCAGGAAGTTTAGATGCCTGTAGCTGACCGGCACTGCTAATTGCCTGCCAGCGTGATGCGCAAACAGACGGATCTACCTGCTCGGTTTCCAACAGCTCAGCTCCCATTTGCTGGTCAAGCACCACATACCCCACCAAGCGCTTCTCCTCGCTTGATTCGTCCGGCACTGCAACGACAGCGTTCTTTATCCCATCATGACGCTTCAGTGCCGTTTCAACCTCTCCTAGTTCAATCCGATGGCCACGAATTTTCACCTGAAAGTCTTCTCGACCGAGAAACTCCAGATTGCCGTCCGGCAAGTAACGGCCCAAATCGCCTGTATGATAGAGACGTTCACCTGTTCGAGGATGCAGGATAAACTTGTCATTGGTCTTGCTTTCATCTTGCCAGTAGCCTTTAGCAAGGCCAATTCCACCGATATAAAGCTGCCCCGGCACCCATACGGGACAATCTTCCATCCATTCGTTAAGCACGTAGAAGCGCTGATTGACCATCGGGCGACCATACGGAATGCTCTTCCAACTCGGGTCAATGTCTTCGATCGGATACAGGTTCGACCAGATCGACGCCTCCGTGGCTCCTCCCAAACCGATCACCTGTACATTCGGAAAATAAGCCTTGATCTTGTCCGGCAAATCCAATGGAATCCAGTCACCGCTCAACAGGACCAGACGCAGAGATTGTGGTAGTTCTAGGTTTCGTCCAGAAGCGTACTCGATCAGCATCTGCATCAGTGCCGGAACCGTGTTCCAAACCGTCACTTGCTCCTGCTTCATCCATTCAATCCAGTGAGCAGGATCTTTTGCTTTATCCGCCTCCGGCATGATGATCGTTCCACCTGCTGCAAGCATGCCGAAAATGTCATACACCGATAGATCAAAATTCAGATTGGAGAGGGCCAGTACCCGGTCTTTTGGTCCTACAGAAAAACGTTGGTTCACATCTTCAATGGTGTTAACAGCTCCTCGATGGTCGATCATAACCCCTTTTGGCAAGCCTGTTGACCCTGAGGTGTAAATCACGTAGGCCAAATCATCCAGCTGCTCTGCAAGCGGCAGTAAGCTCATTGCCTCATCCCTTGCTGTCATCTGATCTACTATCAGTCGTTCAACATTCTCAGGCCAGTTCAATTGCTCGTCCAGCCAAGACTGAGTAAGTACGATGCGGATTTGCCCGTCACGCAGAAGCTGTGAACGGCGCGCTTCAGGATGCGCTGGATCGATCGGCAGATAAGCTGCTCCGGACTTCAGAATTCCAAGCGTTGCCACAACCTGCTCCCAGCCTTTCTCCATTACGACGGCAACCAGTGTATTGGGCTTGGCTCCCATTTTCCGCAACAAATTGCCTATTTCATCAGCAGAGAGAGACAGCTCTTCATAGGTCAATGTTCGATTAGTAGAAATGATGGCTGGATGATTCGATTGCTGAACAGCTTGTTTTGTAAATAATCTTGTAAGCGTTTCTGAAGATACAGGTACTTCTGTATCGTTGGCCTCAGTCCTTGCTTCTAGACGTGGGACAGCTATAAGGCTAGGCATCTCTTTCTTCCATACTGCATCATCATCGGTCAGTCGCTGTAGCAATTGGCAATAGGCACTAAACATGTCGGCAAGCATTCCCTCAGGGAAAAGCCCTTCGACCGCATCCCAAATCAAGAGCAGTTCCTCGTCTTGCTCCACCACTTGATGGTCCAGCCATACTTGCGGTGTTTGTGTAATGTTATACACGAGCTTGCCCAGCCACTTTCCGTCGGATTCGGTTCCGCTCCACTGGTCGACACCTAGTGCGCTCGTAAAGACAACCGGCATCGTCACACCATGATGCTCCCCAGTTTGTTTAGACAATTCGCGTTGCACCTGGACACCCCCAACATAAGGGTGATCCAAATCTCTCCAAAGCTGTTGCTGCAAATTCCGGCCCCGTTCCAGCATTGTCTTTCCTTCCGAAAGCTCCACAGCTAGCAAGGTCAACGTGGTGAAATCCCCTACGATATCATTGACTTGTGCGTGCAGAGGCAGTCGGTTAAATTGTGTCAGGTTAATGGTAAAGCGGGAGCTCTTACTCCAAGCACCAAGCGTTTCAGCATAAGCTGTCAGCAGAATTCCCGATGGCGTAAGCCCAACCTCCGCCGTCCGTTTTTTAAGCTTCTGCCATGTTTGTTTAGACAACCTTGCTTCCAAACGACTGAATTGTTGTTCGGAAAGAGACTCTGGATTTTGAGCCAAAGGTAGCTGTGGAGCAGGGGGCAATTCTGGCAAACGGGTAATCCAATAGTCGAGATCGCGTTGATACAGCTCAGATGCTTTAAGCTCTTCCAAGGCAAGAACATAATCGCGGAATGACAGGTCTAGTGTAGCCAATGGTGCATCCGGCTCATGATAGAGCCTAGTCCATTCGCTCAGGAGATGGAACATGCTCCACCCGTCAAAAATCAGGTTATCAAAGCTGATATGAAGGCGAACGTGCTCTTCTCCAAAGCGGGATGCCCGTACGTCAAACAAAGGCCACACGTCTGTAGATAGCACCTGGTGTGACATCTCTTCCCGAATCCGTTTCAATTCGGACTCGACCTCTTCAGGAGCCTTGCCTCGCAAATCATTGACATTAATCTGATAATCAGGAACATTCTCCAAAATTCGCTGGCGCCAGCCATCCGGCATGATGACCGCCCGCATCATTTCGTGGTGATCAATAAGTCGCTGCCAGGCACGGTTGATCCGCTCAAGATCTAAATTCTGTCCTTCAATCTCGAAATAGCAATGGGTGGAGACATTGCCCAATGCATAAAGGCCACTTCGACCGACCCAGTACGCTTGCTGGATATCGGTCATTGGGAAAGGCTGGTTCCGATCCTGTAAAGCCGGTATGATTTGAGGCAAGCTTTCCGTAGGCTCGTCATACTTCCCTTTCTGTTCCATAAGCGTCTGGACTTGCTCAGCCATCCCTGCAATGGTAGGCTTTTCAAAAATCCGGCCCAATGACAGCTCCACCTCAAACTTGCTACGTACCAGCGCACTTAGTCTGGTAGCCAAGAGCGAATCGCCGCCCAATTCAAAATAGTTATCAGCAATACCTACACGTTCCATTCCAAAAAGCTGGCACCAGATCGCCGCAAGAGCTGTTTCGATCGGCGTCCTCGGAGCTGTATAGGCTTTTTCCTCTTTTGCCTTGATCAGCTTGTCAGGAGTCGGCAGTGCTTGCCGATCCACCTTACCATTAGAAGTGAGTGGCATTTCACTCAGTAGGATGAAAGCAGACGGAACCATGTAATCAGGCAACTTTTGGTTTAAAAAACCAGATAGCTTAACCGGATTGAATTGTGTAACCTGATGCGGTGCCTGCGCAACGATTACATGCTGACCAAAAACACTGGCCGGATCATCCTGCTCCGGGAAGGAAGCAACTTGCGCGAATGTTTGCGACTGCAATAATTGTTGCCACTTTTCAACCGATAGGAGCGGACGCTGTTCTGCATGTCTTTCGTCTTCAAAATAGATAAATCCGTCTTCAAGGAACCCTGTACTTACTTGCTGCAAACGGCTATTACGAGTCATTTCCAGCAAAATCAGCAAGCCTCCAGGGGCGAGAAGGGATTGCATATGTAAAAGAGCCGTTCCGATATTCCGCGCACGATGCAGGGAATCCGCAGCGATAATAACGTCATAGTGGTGTGCATCATAGCCTTGAGCCAGTGGATTCTGGTCGATATCCAACAACTGGTAGTGCACAAACGGATACTCTTTGAATCTGGTTTTAGCCGCATTCATAAAGAAGGTCGAGTTGTCCGTGCACGTATAAAGAGTCTCATCAGAGCTCAGTAAAGGTAGTAATGACTCGGTTAGCGCTCCGCTCCTCGCGCCGATTTCCAGGATGCGCAACGGTTCCGATTTGGCTTGCAGACCATGTTGGAGACCTTCGATGATGGACCGCGCAATACTGTCTCTGTGCATTGTGCCAGGGAGTGCTTGCATCAGATCATTTGGAGTCAAACATAGCTCATCTGAAAAGAAATAGGCCAGCGGGTCAAGCTCTCCTGTCAAAAGCGCGACATTGGCGTCGTCCATTTGCTGCAAATAGCGCAATAGTGCTTGTGCATGCTGCTCCCATGCAGGAGGCGCCTTGCTTTCCAGCGGCTTTTCGAGCAATTCTTCCGGTATCGTGCGAACGATAACAAATGTATCCGATGCGTCTATTCTGGCAAATCCTTCGTCAGCTAATATCTGAAGCCACTGTCGGATCAACTCGCGGTAACGCGGCTGAATACTGCAACACTGCATCAGGGCATCGAGCGTGTAGCTTTGGTTTTGCTGCAAATCTACCCCTGCTTGTTTCAGCGCACGGCAAATATAACGAACGCCAAGACGCTCTATATATGCCCAAAACACAGGAAAATCTTCCGGACTGATCTCATCGGGTCGCTCCTGTCCGCGTCCCGCCTTCATCAGGGCATCCCAGAGCACTTCGCTCTGTTTCAGATCAGCGCTTACGCTGTCATACAGGAATGATTCGTTTTCACGTTCAGGAACCACATAGCCGATCAGATGCTTGTTTTCCCGCGAATCGCCTACAGCGGTGACGACTGCATCACGTACACCCGGATGCTGCTTCATTGCCGTTTCGATCTCGCCTAGCTCAATGCGGTGTCCTCTGATTTTGACCTGAAAATCCTGACGCCCGAGAAATTCAATTGTGCCATCAGGCCAATATCTCCCCAGATCACCGGTTCGATACCAACGGGAACCATTCCAATTGACAAAACGTTCTGCGGTAAGCACCGGATCACCCCGATAGCCTAGTGCGACACCAGCTCCTCCAATCCATAGTTCGCCCGCTACCCAGTCGGGGCAATCCCTTCCTTTTCCATCCACAACCCGATAAGCCTGGTTGGTTAGCGGGCGTCCATAAGGAATCGATGTCCAATGTGAAGGTAGAGGTAATGTAACATCAAAGAAATTAGACCAGATGGAAGCCTCTGTGGCTCCCCCCATCGCAACCAGCTGGCTGTGTGCGGCCACACGTTTTAGACGTGACGGCAAATCAAGGCCAATCCAATCCCCAGAAAGCATCGTCTGGCGAATCGATAAACTGTCGTACTGTCCGCTCTCCGCAGCAATCAGCAGCATATCGAGCAGTACTGGCACGGAGTTCCATAGTGTGACCTGATACTTGTCAACCAGCTTTACCCAATGTACAGCATCACGACGTGTCTCTTCGGTAATCAGCACAAGAGAGCCGCCAACGCTCAGCAATCCGAATATGTCATAAACAGAAAGATCAAAATCGAGAGAGGAAACCGATAAGATCCGATCAGCTGGACCAACCTGATAGCGCCTATTGATGTCAGCGATGGTATTCCATGCTCCGGAATGGCTGATTTCAACCCCTTTTGGTTCACCCGTGGAACCCGAAGTAAAGATGATATAAGCGAGACTATCCCAAGAAATGGATACAGGTTCAGTCAAGGGAACTATGTTCTGTACATCTGCGATCGACAAGACAACGGCGTCGTCAGGCCAATCTAAGGTTTGAGCACATTCATCATCGGTAAGCACGTAACGAATGCCCGCTTTTTTATGGATTCGCTCGCGCCGGGTAGCCGGCTGTCCGGTGCCGATCGGGACATAGCAGCCCCCAAGTACAACTATGCCAAGCACCGCGGCGATTTGTTCGATCCCCCGCGGCATGCTGACGGCAACAGGGTCACCCTTTTTTATTCCCTGTTCCTTAAGGAATGCCGCCACCTGCAACGAGTACCTAGATAGTTCGCCATACGAAATATAAGTATGTGTATGACTATCAATCAGCGCCGTTTCTTGCGGATTTGTAGCAGCATAAGCAAAGAATGCGCTATGCAGGCATTGACTCGGTTGTGGAAGTGACGATTCGTCATCCTTGTTCTGTCTTTGCTGCTCCAGAGTAGGAAGAAGCTCCGGTGTAGCTTGCCAGTCATTGTCCTGGGCCACTAGCCAGTCCATGAGTTGGCCAAAGGCGGCAAACATTTGGTCGATCATACCGTCCGGGAACAGCTGATCGACGGAATCCCACGCCAGCAATAGGCCACCATCCATTTCATAAGACTGAAAATCAAGCCATACCTGAGGAGTTTGCGAGATCATATAGGAGAGCTGTCCTAAAGTCTGACGGCATTCCTCATTGATCAGCGGAGTACCTAAATTGCATGCGAAAACAACAGGGGCAAAATCCCGCTCTCCTTGGCGGACACACGCCAGATCACGTTGAAGCTGTACCCCGGAATAAGCTGCATGTGCGACATCCTGATGAAACTGTGCTTGGACCATTCGCACACGATCCAGAAAAGTTTGAGGGTTACGCAAATCAACGGCAAGCAAGAGCAGGTTGGTAAAATCAGCAACAACATCTTCAATGCCAGCGTCCCCCGTTTGGCGATCAAACAATGGGATATTGATGAGGAACTGCGAATGGGTGCTCCATCGGTCAAGAATTTCCGCATATGCCGTTAACAGTACCATCGCCGGCGTGACCCTTTGAGCTGCGGATCGTTTTTGCAAAAGCATCCAATCCGCTTCTTTCACGAAATAATTCCTTCTTGTAAAAACAGGGGCCTTAATCATTTCCGGCTTTTCCTTCAGCGGCAAGCCAGGAGCACCTGGTAGCGTTGACAGCTTGTCCTGCCAATAATGAGCGGCTTTTTGTCTGTCTGAGACCCGATGTTGTGTCTCATGTTTGAGATAGTTGGCAAAGCTCCAGTGAACAGGTGCTGTTGGCTGGCAACCACGTGCATAAGCTGCTGCCAGATCTCGTAAAAGAATGTGCAAGCTTTGCACGTCAGCGACAAGCAAATCAATATCAAAATGGAGTCTGGTACGGCCAGCCGGCAACAAGCTCAGCTCCAAACCAGCTACCTCTCCCTCTTCCACCTTCAGACGACGATGTGACAGCCGGGTGCGTATGCTCTCCAGCTTTTGGGTCAGCTCGTCCTCAGAATTTAAACGCAAGTCATGAACGGGCACCGTTTTTGTAAAAGGAGTGCTCAGCACCTCTTGCTGTCCATCAGCCAGAAATCTTGCCCGAAGCATCGGATGGTGCATTAGTAACTGTCCCCACGCGGCTTCTAGACGCCCTTGCTCCACGCCCTTGCCATCAATCTCCAGATAGGCATGGCATCCAACTCCGCCCAGCGGTTGATCATCTCGACGTCCAATCCAATAGGCATATTGCACATCCGTAAGCGGAAAGGGACTATTCGCGTCCTCTTGTGCTTGGCTTGCTATATTATTTTCCTCCACTAGCGAAGGCTCTGGACTGTTTTTTTGCAAGAACGTCCACCAATCACTCAAGCGAGGGGCAACAATTAGCTCGGCAAACGTAGCCTTCACGCCTTCCTTTCGCCATTTGTTGACCATCCTCATCATTTGCAACGAATCCAAGCCCAGCTCGATCAGATTCTGATCATCAGCAAACTCGACAGGTGCAGGCAGCATGGCCTGAATCTGCCCCCGCACCTCTTCATAGCTCAATGAGGAGACGGGGCTTGCGGATTGGTTGTCATTTAGCAGATGTTTCATTACAGTTACCACCTTTCCAGGCAATGCCCCTATACTAGTTTTACTTTTTCTCCTTCACGGCTGGAGATAACCAGCTGCCTGGAAAAACTGCTCAATTTTTCACGCGTTTCTTCCAGCTCTCTGGTTGGTAAAGACATCTCTACCACGCCTGCTCCGGCATGTAGCCATGCACTGTTGTTTTGTTGATATATTGTTCGTAGCACCAGGGCAGCGTCCATTGCACCATCACTGTCAAAGGTCATGACGCAGCCACTGTAGAGATTTCTCGGCTCAGACTCGAGTCTGCCTATGGCATCGATCGATTCTTTTTTTGGAATACCAGAAGCAGTGACAGCAGGGAACAGCGCACGAAACGCATCCCATGAGTTGAAGTCCGGCTTTAGTTTCCCTTTTAGTCTTGAGGCAATATGCTGAACTGTTCCCCGGCTGGCAACAGACATGAAATCGCTCAAGAAGATCGTCGTAGAATCGCAGACACTTTTTAGCTCTTCAAAGGCCAGTTTTACGGATACAGCATGCTCAGCAATTTCCTTTGGGTCATTCAAGAGCTCATCCTTGAGCCTGTACCCCTCGTCCTCGTTGCATCCGCTCGACCGTGTTCCTGCAAGCGGAAAGGTACTTACCCATCCATTGCCATCGACCTCAACAACTGTTTCCGGACTGAAGCCAGCCACGCTCAGACCATCGAGGCTAAGCAAAAAAGAACGAGCAGGAGTGTTGACTCTTCTGCCTGCGATATAGCTAGCCACCATATCAAGCTCTTGGTGAATCGGAATTTTTCTGGATAAGATCACTTTGTGATATTTGCGCTCCTTAATCTCTCGCACGGCGTCCGCTACTCCTTGCACATAGGCTTCAGCACCATACGTATTAACCTCAGGAACATCCAGCTTGTGACTGTCCACTCTTTGCACAAGAGCATTTTTCTCTTCGTCTAGACCATTCACTTGAATCCCCCGTAGTAACGCACCGAATTCATTTCGTTTTTCTTCACTCAGTGCTCTGAGCAGGATGGAGCCTTTTGTAAAGCGTATCTCCACCTCAGGTATAAACAGCTTGAGAAGGCAACCGTCTTCAGACAGTAGTGGCAGATTTTGATAATAGCGGGCCATTCCAAAGTTAACGGTTCCATAGGCACGCCAGTTTTTTAGCGGGATGGATGCAAACGCTTTGTCAATCGTTTCACTTAACAGGTTATTTTCAAAGCGGATTGTTTGGTTATTGTAGGCTAAGGTTGTATATTGGGCATCTACGGATACAAGGGCATGAATCCCCATTCCCAACGACAACTCATCTCCGTTTTCATAGAGCAGATAGTTTTCAAAAAGACCCTGCTCGACAATTTGAGAAGCTGCCAAATGAGCATCTCCCTCAAAAGCAACGATTTCCTCCAGATAGGAGACCTCGCACATCTTTGCATTGTTCTTTGGTGCTGTCGCCAACTCTTTGAGCTTGGCTTTATTGACTTTGCCAACGCTGGTAAGCGGCCAGTAATCGATGAATTCGATTTGATCTGGCATTTTATAACGTGCCACTCCCTTTTCATGGAAGAAGGCATGAATATCAGCAAGACTGATTTCCTGATTGTCGGTAATCAAATATGCGCAGCTTTTCTCACCAAGCGTCTGGTCGGGAAGAGTAATCAGGGCAGCGTCTTTGATATCTAGATGCATACGAAGGTACGACTCCACTTCAGCCGGCATGATTTTTTCGCCCGCACGGTTGATTTGCTCTTTGATCCGTCCACCGATCTGGAAATTTCCCTCCGGAGTAATCCTCGCCTTGTCGCCAGAACGGTAAAAGCCATCGGGAGTAAAACTCTCGCGGTTCTGTTCCAAAGCTCTGTAGTACCCGCTTATTGTATAGGGTCCTCGCACAAGAAGTTCTCCGTATGCGCCTGCCTCAACGTCATTTCCATGCTCGTCAACAATTCGAACCTCATCTGCATCGGAGAGTGGACGTCCCTGGCAGTTGGCTACGACAGACTCAGGATCGTCGAGGGATGTGCAACAAATGAGTCCCTCCGCCATCCCAAACACCTGCTGAAGCTTGCATTTCATTTCCTGTATGATCCGTTTCGCGAGATTTTCATCTAGCATGGAGCCGCCTACCTGTAGGACTTCAAGACTTGAGAGATCGTTTGAGGTATCCCATTCCAGCACCTCAAGCCATACATGGACAATAGAAGGTACAAGGGCGGTGACGGTCACCCGTTCTTTTTCAATAAGGGGAAAAGCTTCATCGCAGCTTGTCGTTTTACATAACACGACTTTGCCTCCAGCCGACAGTGTGCCAAGGATTCCGGGGCAGCAGAGAGGAAAGTTGTGCGCAACCGGTAGAACAGCAAGATAGACGCTTTGCGGAGTCAACTTGCAGCGTGTCGCGGCTGCTTTTGCATTGTATGCGTAATCGGCATGGGTTCTTGGAATCAGCTTTGGAGTACCGGTCGTTCCGCCAGACAAGAGCAAGAGAGCGGTGTCTTTGTACGACGGAGATTCTAGCTCTACCGGCGTCCCGCTGATATCCGCAAGATTAATGCCGATGTCACTGTCTCCATCGGTCATGATAAATTTGACAGATGGATGCTTTTTAACCAGCTGCTCCGCCATTTTTGTGTAGTCAAAGCCAAGAAACGTAGTTGGAATTATATAGGCAACCGGCTTGGCGAGCGTAAAAATTCCGTCTAGTTCAGCCTCTCGATGAGCCGGTAAAACCAGAATCGGCAAAGCGCCAATGCGAAACAGGGCAAAGCATGTGAGTACGAAGGAAATCCGATTCGGAAGCTGTACAGCCACATTGTCTCCCTTCTTGATTCCTATCTGGAAAAAACCAGAAGCTAGCTCATCAACCTTACTGTCGAGCTCCCTGTAGGTGAGTCTGTTCTCCTCTTCTACTAGCGCTTCTCGATTCTGGTATTGTTCAGCCCATATGCGCAATTGCTGCCCAAGCGTTTTTGGCTCCCAAAATCCGAGTTGTTCGTAATTTTTTGCAGTATCCTCAAACCATTCTGTAGTTGCTTTCATTCTGTCCTCCTCTTGAATACCTGCGGGTCAATCATTGTGCACCCGAAGCGGGATCATGCAGGGTACTGTCAATCTGGTTGCATGCATCGTGTTGGTTTGTCTAACAATACAATATTGATAATGATAATCATTGTCAATACTTTTTGGACGATAAATTTTCTTTATATTGGTAAAACATGCCGGATTCCCTTCCAATTTCTCACTTTTTCTTCGTTTCACTCGATTAGTATCATAATCTTGCATTTCGTTATCGTACTGCATTTTCAAAAAAGCCTGCTGCCTTTCGCAAAAAGATAAACGTTGATTGCTCTTTCGTCTGGATGAAAGCAGTTCACGATTTCATTGAGTCTGGTATGCGCCAAATATGCTCTACATCAATGCCCAGGCTACGATAACGCGAGAATGCAACCGCCACAGGATGGTGCGAATACGACAGATTGAAAGAAAATGCTTCCGGATCACTCCGTCCGCACAGTGCCGGCTTTCTGTTGAAAGTGCTATCAGTTCGGTTCTGCCAATTTTCGAACTCCAGAAAAGAGTACTTCCAGCTCTTTGCTTTAGCTTCAAATGCCTGCGCAAAGGCAAACCAAATATGCACCTCGCCGCCCGCTAGCCACAGAGGCGAGGATAAATTGGTTCCTGCCATTCCATTATTCGTGTAATTATAGCAATGACTGCTGCTTATTTTTCCATCTAGACCGGTTGGCCTCTTATCCGTCAGCTGTCCCTTCTTGCTGACATCACTTCCCGATGCTGTGCAATGATTCTTGCGACAGACCGCAAAAGCAACTCCCTTTTTGTCGTCAGAAAAAAATGATCCCCCTCAATCATTTCAAGCGTAAAAGCAGAGCTTGTATAAGGCGCCCATGCTTCAATCTCCTCCCGATTTGCCTCTGTATCCACGGTCCCGCCGAATGCAGAAATCGGACAATCGAGCGGCTCCTCATTTGCATAAACATACGTTTCATCAGCGGTAAAGTCTGCGCGCAAAACTGGGAGGAACAGATTCATGAGTTCCCTGCTTTGCAATATTGCCTCGGGTGTACCGGAAAAACGACGTAGCTCCCTGACAAACTGATCATCCGGCAGATGGTGCATTTGCTTTGGCTCTGGTATGTGCGGAGCGCGGCTTCCTGAAACAATCAGGCGGCAAGGCTGGAGCTTCCATTTTCTTCGAACCGTTCGTGTCAGCTCAAAAGCGACTCGTGCGCCCAAACTATGACCAAAAAAGATAAACGGGCGATCCAAATACGGATAAATCGCTTCGGAAATTACTTCCACCAGCACCTCCATTTCACACAAAGCCAGTTCAGTAATCCTGTTTTCCCTGCCTGGAAGCTGTATGGGGTAAACGCCCACATCATTAGGAAAAGCATTTGTCCATCCTCTGTAAGCAGAGGCGCCTCCTCCTGCATAGGGAAAACAGAAAAGGCGAATGATGTCTTTCGCTTCAGGATGAGTAAGCAGCCATGGAGTGGCTGATTTATCAGTTTCCATCGTAACTCCTCCATTCTTTCTATCAGTCGGGCGCTTTGATCCACCTTGTCCCTGACAAGCCCTTGAACAATCGTCACTAATATCTGCGCTGCTTCGACCGTAGAGAATATAACAATGATAATGATAATGATAATCATATTCACATTTATTGGCGAATTTACAAAATCTTCTTTTGATCTATTTTTTGTAAAATTAGCTGGTTTTTCTCCAATTATCTCGTCCTAGGTCCTCCAGATTGATTTTTTTGCAGATTATGCCAGCCTTGTAGCACATGAGGGGGTCGTTTCCGATGAACATTACTGTGTTAGGAGTGAGTCATTCCTTCACTTTAATCAAGAAATACGAAGAAACATTGAGATAATTGGCGAAAATAGCAGAAATATATACCAAAATATAGGGATTTCAACTTTTAATTTACTTTGACTATGATTATCATTATCAATATTGTTATCCTATACCAACATCGGTGGGATGGATGCGAGACTGGCTACATAACCGTTTCACCAGCATTTCTAAAAAAGGGGGATAGAGAAGAATCTGATTTGGTGTCAAGGAAGCGATTTGGGCTGAAATGAGGCTCAGGTCAGGAAACGGGAGGAAAAGGAAAAGCAATTCGGTGGTACCGGAAATCTTGTCCCACCGCCTCGGCGGATGCCGATAGGCTACATTTACCACACAGGGAGGATTTAACATGCAAACACAGACAGCAGCCGACCAAAACAGATGGAAAATGCGTGATTTCATTACACTTGCCATTTTTAATGTGGTGATGCTCATTATTATGACGATTAGTCCGATCTTTACGGTTGTTTCTTATTTGGTTGTAGGAGGAGCCGCTGCGCTGTTTAGTGGGCCGATTTATATGGTCATGTCCAATAAAATCGCTAAACGCGGAGTTTTGTTTTTTACTTGCATCATTACAGGCTTATATTTTGTAGCTTTTGGTTATGCCCATTATCTGCTTACGCTAGCTGTGATCGGAGTTATCTGCGAACTAATCTTATGGGGAGGCGATTCTTATAAGAACCCTGTCCGCAATGCCGTTGGCTACGCTATTTTTTATGTGGGTTGGTCTCTTTGCGGCGTTGTACCGCTTATTTTCTTCCGGGATCAATACATGGCTATTTTGAAGAAAAGCTACTCTCCGGAACAGCTCGAAACAATGCTTTATTATTTTGATACGCCAAGCATGATTCTTATTATGTGCACAATCTCCGCTATCGGTGGACTAGCTGGTTGCTATATCGGGAATTTGCTGATGAAAAAACATGTGAAAAAGGCAAAGTTAGTATGAGCAGGCTCGGTCCCAAAACGCATTTATTTGTGCTTATTTTGGCAAGCATCCTCTCCACGCTTGTGAGCAATTCTTTGCAAGCACATTTGATGGTGCTTACATGTGCACTGTATTTGCTTTGCAACAAACTGCCCAAAAAGGCGCTTTTTTTTGTGCTGTTATATATAGCTCTAATGTCGATTTTATCTATTTTGCCGGATGGCGCAGGAACAGCAATCATTATTCTCTATACGTTTGCCAGAATGATTCCGATGGTCATGATCGGGATTGTGTTGATGCATTCGACACCCAGCAGTATCATGTGCGCTTTTGAAAAGGTATACGTCCCAAAATCTGTGCTGATCATGATCTGCATTCTAATCCGCTTCTTCCCCGTTGTCTTGCTTGAAATGAAAGCAATTCGGGACGGCATCCGGTCCAGGGGCATATTCCCACAGTGGTACAGCCCTCTCATTCACCCAGCCATGGCCTATGAGTGTTTTTTTATGCCGCTGATTGTTCGATGCCTAAAACTATCAGCAGAGTTGGCCTCGTCCGCAGAGCTGCGGGGAATTGAGTGCAGCTGCGCCAGAACCTCTATCCATCCCGTAGGCTTTCGGGCCATAGATGGGATGGCGGTAGGGCTGTACACCCTGATCGGAGCGGCGATTTATTGGACAGGAGGTTTGAACTTGTGATTGAGTTAAACGGCGTCACCTTTCGCTATGGCTATGAAGGCGGGGAGGCTGAAAACGAAACCGGTGTGGAGCAAATCAATCTATCCGTGGAGGCTGGGCAATGTGTCGTGCTTTGTGGCCGTTCGGGCTGCGGTAAAAGCACGATCATGCGCCTGATCAACGGGCTTGCACCCAGCTTTTATTACGGGAGCCTTACTGGTCAGGTAAACGTTGGTGGAAGAAGCCCTGATTCCCTTAGCCCAGAGGAGCGCACTAGGATGATGGGTGTTGTGTTTCAGGATCCTCGTAGCCAGTTTTTTATGGAAAACGTGCGGGACGAGCTGGCGTTTTCAGCTGAAAACCTTGGAATCTCACCGAAAGAAATTATGAATCGGATTGAAAAGCAGGCGAAAGAGTTGGACATTTCCCACTTGCTTGACCGCCCGTTACATATGCTGTCTAGTGGGCAAAAACAACGTGTAGCCATCGCCGCTGTATCCGTTCTTTCACCACCGCTTCTGATTCTTGACGAGCCCACTGCCAATCTGGATCATCGCTCCACACAAAATCTAATCGAAATCCTCGGCAGGCTAAAGAAGAACGGTACTACCCTCTTCATCAGCGAGCATCGACTGCATCCACTCTTGCCTGTTGCCGATATTTTTGTCTGCATGGAAAAAGGTAAAATCGCACGAACATGGACAAAAGAGGAATTTTCTCAGCTTGCCTATGAAGACGTACGTCCATACGGTCTGCGACATCCAGATATGGTTAAAAGCCGACCGGAAAACCAATCATCAGAAGCACCTCAAGCCGCCCCTGCGCTGGAAGGCCGTAAGCTTACCTATCAGTACAAAAGAAACGGCGACGGAATTAAAGATTTGGACATCTCGCTCCCAAAAGGAGGCGTTACCGCCCTTACTGGTGAAAACGGAACAGGAAAAACCACCCTATGCAAAGTTTTATGCGGTCTTCTACGCCAGCACAAAGGAGCGATCTTCAGCCAGGGAATCCGCTTATCGGCAAGCCAAAGACGCTCCTCCAGCTATCTTGTCATGCAGGATGCTGACTATCAGCTCTATGCGGACAGCGTCGGAAACGAGATTGTTTTGGGTAGGCTTGTCGATGATTCGCTTCGTCTGAAAGCCTATGAAGCACTGGAATCTTTTGGCCTGGGAGAGCTTCGTGATCGGCACCCTGCCTCCCTTTCCGGCGGAGAAAAGCAGCGGGTCACCATGGCTGCGGCCTACTGCTCAGATGCGGAGCTAATTATACTCGATGAGCCTACCAGCGGACTTGACGGCGACAGTGTGCTTAAAGTTGTTGCATGGGTAAGAAAACTTGCACAAGCTGGCAAAACCGTCGTTATCATAACACACGACAGAATCCTATCCGAACTCGCCTGCGATCAGATCATTGAGCTGAAGCATCAGCAGAAGGGAGTGAGAACCGTTGAAAGCTAAGGAGAAAAAGGGAATCTCAAGGCTGTTGGAGCTTGCAGGTGAAAAAAAATCGCTTATGGTGTGGTCCGCGATTTTATCTACCGTGAGCGTGTTTTTGTTGCTGGTTCCGTATGTCTCGGTCTACTATGTGATGGCTGAGCTTTTAACACATGCTTCGGACATTTCCGCTGTGGACGCCGCGTACGTCTTACGGTGGGCCATTTGGGGCATTGCGGGAATGGTTCTGGGTTATTTCTTCATGTATGTCGGAGGGATGTGCTCGCATATTGCGGCATTTCGTATCCTGTACGGCATCAGGGTCAAGCTGTCGGATCACATTGGAGCGCTCCCTCTCGGCTACTTTAACAAAAATGCCACGGGGAAAATCAAAAAAATCGTTGAGCAAGATGTAGAAAAAATCGAGCTGTTTATCGCCCACCAGTTGCCCGATCTGATCAACACTGTCGTCATGATCGTTGCAATCATTGTCACGATGTTTTCATTGAACATCTGGCTTGCACTTGCCTGCGTCATCCCCATGCTGATCGGATTTGCCTCCCAATACTCCATGATGGCCGGGAAAAAAGCAAAGGAGGGACTGAAGGAGTATTTTGACGCGCTGGAAAACATCAATACCTCCTCCATCCAGTATGTGCGGGGTATGCCCTCCATCAAAATCTTCGGGCAGACGGTCCATTCTTTTCGGAAATTCCATGATGACATGCTCCATTACCGCAATTTCAGCGTCAAGTATACGGACAATTTTCAAAACGGTTATGTATCCTTTAAAGTCATCATTTTATCGCTGGCGACTTTCTTTTTGCCTGTCGGGCTGTTTTTCATCAGCACAGATCCGCATAACGTGGCCTTTGCCGCAACGCTCTTGTTTTTTCTCGTTTTGACACCGGGTATTTCTACGCCAATTTTCAAACTGAACAGCTTTGCCTCCACCCTTAATGTCATTGTCGAAGGGGTCAACCGCATTGACGAAATATTCAAGGAAACGACCATAAAGGAGCCTGAAGTCGGCAAAAAACCTTCCTCTTATGACATCGGGTTCCATGAGGTTTCCTTTTCTTACGGCGGTGAGGGCAGTGCAGAGGTTTTGAAAGAAATCAGCTTTACTGCACCTCAGGGAAAAATCACGGCTCTGGTCGGCCCCTCCGGCTCTGGAAAATCCACCGTTGCCCAGCTTATCTCCCGGTTTTGGGACGTGCTAAAAGGAAGCATCACTATTGGCGGCGTGGATATCCGCGACATGAGAATGAACGAGCTGATGGATACCCTGTCCTTTGTGTTTCAGGATACGTTTCTGTTTTCAGATACACTCTATAATAATATTTTGGCGGGCAGGCCGACTGCAACAAAAGAGGAAGTCCACGCAGCAGCCAAAGCCGCGCAATGCCATGAGTTTATTGAGCGTTTGCCAAATGGCTACGATACACGGATCGGCGAGGGTGGGGTTTATCTGTCGGGTGGTGAGGAACAGCGGGTATCCGTCGCAAGAGCCATCTTGAAAAATTCACCCATTCTTGTACTTGATGAAGCCACAGCTTACGCTGATCCGGAAAATGAATACCAAATGCAGCTTGCGTTACGCGAGCTCATCAAGGACAAAACGGTGCTGATCATCGCCCATCGTTTGACAACCATTTGCGAGGCGGATCAGATCATTGTATTGAAGGAAGGGAAAATCGACGATATCGGCACCCATGGCGAGCTTCTTGCTCACGGGGGTTTATACAAAAGCATGTGGGACGCCTACACATCTTCCGCGGAATGGAAAATCGACATTTCGCAGGAGAAGGAGGAATTCGTGTGATAATGAAACAGCTACGCAATATTACTGCGGGTGATCCACAGAAAATGTTGAAGCCCATCCTTTGGGCGGTCTTGGCCAATTTGGTCAATATATTTCCGTTCGGGTGCATGGCCGCCGCAGTGAGTATGATTTACGCATACTATTCAAAGGAACAGTCATCTTTGAATATGCAAGGCTTATGGCTCGCATGGGGGTGCATGGTGTTATTCCTTGTCCTTGTGTTTCTGTGCGAACGGATGTCTTACCGTTCTACTTACCGCAGTGCGTACGAGTCTTCTGCTGATGGACGGACACATCTAGCAGAGCATATGCGCAAGCTCCCTCTAGGCTTCCTCATGAGAAAAGACCCCGGAGAACTCGGCCATATGATGATGAATGATTTTATCCATTTAGAAAATGCCGCGACGAATATTTTACCGCAACTTGTAAGCGGTGCGATTATACCCATTTTGGCCTTTCTTGGTCTGCTTTTTATGGACTGGCGAATGGCTGTGGCCATGCTTGCGGGGTTTCCCGTAGCTGTGCTGTTGCTATGGGGTGTTTCCGGTTTGGAACGAAAACTCGGCAAGAGTCATTCCAAGGCCAAAATCGTTCAGGCCAATTGTTTGCAGGAATACCTGTTTGGGATGAAAATTATCAAGGCTTACAACCTGCGCGGTGAGAATTTTAAAAGATTGGAACAGTCTTTTTCTCATTATATGAAGGAAAGCATCAAGCTGGAGGGCGTGCTTGGTCCATTCTTTTTGGTCGCAATGGCCTTTATGCAAACCGGCGTGTCCTTGATGACGATCGTGGGAGTATATCTCATATTGGGTGGTGAAATTACGATCCCTTTGTTTGCTATGTTTCTGCTGGTGGGCACTCGTGTTTTTGATCCACTGTCGGTTGCCATCATGCGCCTCCCTGCGTTCAAATATGACGCCATGGCGGGCGAACGCATAGTCAGCCTACTGGATGAGCCTGTCATGAGGGGCGAAAAAGAACCGCCGGAACACCACGATATCCGCTTTGACAGCGTAACCTTCGGCTATGACAAAAGCATCGTGTTGGACAATGTTACCGTGGAAATGAAGGAAGGGACGCTTACCGCGATCGTCGGTCCTTCGGGAAGCGGGAAAAGCACGCTGCTACGCCTGATTGCGCGGTTTTACGACCCTCAGCACGGGAAAGTGCTGTTTGGCGGCAGTGATGAACGCGAAATGGACCCGGAAAAGCTCATGAAAAAAATCTCCATGGTATTCCAGGACGTTTATCTGTTCCAGGACACCATCCGCAATAATATCCGCTATGGGCGGGAGAACGCCACACAAGCGGATATTGAGGAAGCTGCAAAAGAAGCTTGCTGCCATGATTTCATCATGAAGCTGCCCCATGGTTATGACACCATGGTGGGAGAAGGCGGGTCCACCCTCTCTGGTGGTGAGCGCCAGCGCATCTCCATCGCCCGGGCCATACTCAAAAACGCTCCCGTTATATTGCTCGACGAGGCCACTTCCTCCCTCGATCCGGAAAACGAGGTAGAAATGCAGAGAGCGATCCGCCGCCTGATCAAGGGGCGCACTGTCATCATGATCGCCCACCGGCTGAAAACCATTGTCAACGCAGACAGAATCATCGTGCTGGACAAAGGCAAAATCGTCGAAGAGGGGCGGCATGAGGAGCTCATCAAAAACGACGGACTATACGCCAAGCTATGGGAGCTCCAGACCAAAACGAGTGGCTGGAGGATTACTGCATAACGGTTTTACCCTTTGATCCTGTAAGAGTCGTTTACTGGCAAGCAAAGAAAACACACTATCCCTGAATCATTTTTATCAAGATGAAAAATGTTAGAAAAAAAAAGCATTAGACTAGAAAACTTGACTCGATTAATAAAAAGAAAATCACTCGCAGAAAAAAGTACATGTATCCGGATTATATATTTTATCTTGCAATTAGGGATAGCACCCTCTTGTTACTTCACTTCTTCTGGATCATGCACTTTCTGCCCTATAAGGAGTACCTCCTGAATCGTATTCAAAGTATGATTCGAAGGAGGTGCTTTTTCCTTTTATGTTGCTATTATTGTAATATTCTTAAAAAAAGCATTATCCCCTCCCCCCTTCAATGAAATGGCTGAAATTCGGCTGTTTATACTCTTTATTAGTAATTTTTGTATTTTCAAGTCCCTTTTTATTATTGAACATAATTATGAGAACTGTTTTATGAATTAGCCGAGAACACTCGTGATTTTAATCATGAGTGTTCTCGGCTTCGGACAAAGCGTGTCTTCTGACACGTTAATTGTCCGACTACTTCTTTGAATAACGAACAAGAACAGGTATACTAATCTTGTACAGATTGCTCATTGAAAACTGAATGTATGGGGTTGCCATAAGGAATGCTTTGTGGCGTAAAACATTCAAGCACCTTCGTCCTCTCTGACCGAAAAGCGAAAACCAAGCAGTAGGTCAGAGAGAAGAGTCCAACGTACACTTTTTTTCAATAACCGTAGGGACTACGGGGATAGCCTGCTAATTCTCACTTCGTTGGATGTGATAGCGCAGGAATCTCGTGGCTTTAGCCATGAGAGGTTCAAACCTGTTTATTTTCTATTATCTCAACAAATTTTGTTGAAGCTGGTGATAGAGGCACACTTTTTAAAAAACATACTCCTATATTTCTCTTTGGTATTTCTTCAATTAGTCGTATTTCATATAATAATCCTTTATGTAAATACTCTTGGGAAAATTCTTTAGTTACACATGCTATCCCTAAATTTATTTTAGCAAACTCCAATAATAAATCATGTGAGCCTAATTCAAATTCTGGCGAAATCTTTATCCCTCTAGATATCATATAATCCTCTACATACTTTCTTGAATTTGATTTCGTTTCAAGTAATATTAATGGCAGTTTTACTAGTTCATCAAGGCTTAATGGTTTAGAAAATATATTCTTATATTTCTCCCCGCAAACAAAAATATCATGGATATCAATACATGATCTTAGTTCTAATGTAGGATCATCAAGCGGAAAATTACAAATTGCAATATCAACCTCTCCCGATTTTAATATAGAACAGATCTCTATTGTTGTACCATTGACAATATTAAACTTAATATTGGGATATCTATTATGAAAAGCTTCTAAATAGGGAAGTAAAAAATACCTAGAAATAGTATCACCTACGCCTATCTTTAATTCCCCCGTTGTTAAATTCTTAAACTCTAAAATCTTTTTTTCCCCAACTTCAATTAAATTAATAGCCGAATTAACATATTCAAATAGAAGGCTACCTTCAGTTGTTAAAGATACCCCTTTAGGTGTTCTATTAAATAGACGTATATCTAATTCTCTTTCTAATTGCATTATCGCTTGACTAACAGCTGGTTGAGTCATATAAAGATCTTTTGCTGCCTTGGAAAAACTTTCACTTTTCCCTACCTTACAAAATACTTTATACAAATCTAATTTACTCACCATATAAACACTCCTTATACCTACCATTCGATATATTAATTTTACTTATATCATTAAGCCGATGTATATTACAAGTATCTACATAATATAAATTAACTTTACTAGTTAAAAGGAGTGATTATATTGGAAAGAGTAGTTGGAACAGTTGTTAGAGGTCTTCGTTGCCCGATAATAAATCAAGGGGACAACTTAGAAGAAATCGTTGTAGATAGTGTGTTAAAAGCTTCAGAAGTTGAAGGCTTTAACATTAATGATAAAGATATCGTTACGATAACAGAATCAATTGTTGCTCGTGCTCAAGGTAATTATGCTACTATCGATAATATTGCTAAAGATATTAATTCAAAATTTGGGGAAGAAACTGTTGGAGTAATATTCCCTATCTTAAGTCGTAATCGTTTTGCAATCTGTCTCCGCGGTATTGCAAAAGGAGCTAAAAAAATTGTTTTAATGCTTAGCTATCCATCTGATGAAGTTGGTAATCACTTAGTGGATTTAGACACGCTTGATGAAAAAGGAGTTAATCCTTGGACAGATGTTTTAACAGAAAAACAATTCCGTGATCATTTTGGATATAATAAACATACTTTTACTGGTGTTGATTATATTGATTATTATAAATCGTTAGTTGAAGAATATGGTGTTGAATGTGAGGTTATATTCTCAAATAATCCAAAGACCATTTTAGATTATACAAAAAATGTTCTTACTTGTGATATCCATACAAGATTCAGAACTAAGAAAATATTGAAAGCAAATGGTGGGGTTAACATTTATAGCCTCGATAACATATTATCAGAGTCTATTGATGGCAGTGGATGTAATGAAGCATATGGTCTGCTAGGATCAAATAAATCAACAGAAGATAGTGTTAAACTTTTCCCACGTAATTGTCAACCGATAGTTGATAAAATACAACATATGCTCAAAGAAAAGACTGGCAAAAATGTTGAAGTCATGATTTATGGAGATGGAGCATTCAAAGACCCAGTAGGTAAGATATGGGAACTTGCTGACCCAGTTGTATCACCAGCTTACACATCAGGACTTGATGGTACACCTAATGAAGTAAAGTTAAAATATCTTGCTGATAATAACTTTGCTGATTTAAGAGGCGAAGAACTTAAACAAGCTATATCTCAATACATTAACAATAAAGGTTCTGATCTTGTAGGATCGATGGAAGCACAAGGTACTACACCTAGAAAACTTACTGATCTTATAGGTTCTCTATCCGATTTAACTTCGGGAAGCGGAGATAAAGGAACACCCGTTGTCTTTTTACAAGGTTATTTTGATAATTATACAAAATAATATTATTAATCAATGAATGAATTGATTAGATAATTGAATCAATTTCATAAATCAGAGCCCTACGGGCTCAAGGGTTTTTGAGCATAGAAAAAGGAGTACCTCCCCAAATCTCTAATAAGTTAAGTGCGATCTAAACTTAAGAGGTGGTGGTGACTCCCAGTGTCTATTATAAAACAAGGAAGCCTATTTGATATACAAGAATTATTCGACTTAGAACCTCCCAAACGTTTTGAGGCTATTTTCTCTACTCTTGACATTGAACCGATTCTTTTCTATATTTCCAAAAAATCGATCTATGGAGCTCCTACTGAGTTGAATTATGCTGCCATGCTGTATTCTCTGGTCGCTCGAATCGTAGAACGGATTCCAACTGTGAAAGATTTGCGGAAACGTTTAAAACATGACTTTATCTTTCGAATGGAATGCGGTTTTCTATTTTGTGACAGTCTTCCTTCCGAGGCATCGTACTCTCGTCTGGTTCATAAACTTTCTGAAACAGCACACCTCGAAAAAGTCCAAGACAAGTTACTCTTGCAAGCAATTCAGGAAGGGTTCATAGGCGATGAAGCAATTGCCATCGATGCAACCCATTTTGAATCCCGTGATCGTGGTGTGGAAAAAGAAAAAAAGACGAAACCAGAATTGAAAAAACGCGGACGTAAATCAAAAGCAGAAAAAGATATCTACGACAAGCAAAAGCAAGAAAAGGAAGCCCAGAAGTCCTTATATGAAAAAACCATTGCAGCTCAACTGGATGTGACGTTGGAGGACCTACGGTCCCAAGTTCCTATCAAACCTGATTGGGGAATTAAGAAAAATAGTGATGGAAAGAACATGTTTTGGTTTGGATACAAAGCTCATCTTGCAGTCAGTACGAAAAGTCAGTATATTCTTTGCTCCCTCATGTCCTCTGGAAGTATGAACGATGGGAAAGCAGCGATTCCTTTGTTGAAGGGAATTCAAACTGTCCTGCCCAATCACATGCGATATGCAATCATGGATGCGGGATATGACTATGTCCCGATCTATCAACAAATCGGACGAATGAACGCACAAGCGATTATTGCTTACAACAAGCGGAATGAAGGAGAAATGATTGGGTTCGATTCACATTTTGCGCCAACTTGTGTTCGAGAATGCTCTTATCGTTACGACAGTTATGATAAAAAGTACAAAACGTTGAAATTTGTACGGCCAAAAGAATGTAAAGACTGTCCATTGTCTCAAGATTCTCTCTGTCAAAAAGTCTATAAAATCAAGGCTGAAACCGATCTTCGAAAGTACACCGCGCCAGCCAGAGGAACGAAAACGTGGGAAGAACTCTATGACCAGAGAACAGCTGTGGAGCGAGTACATGCTTATTTGAAGGAGTTCTTTCAGCTAAACAATGTCCGATATCGCACAGGAAAGAGGGCAAAAGTCCATTTTGATTTGGTTACTCTTGTTTATAATGCATCCAAGTTAGCAGTGGATCGAATTCGTAAGGAACTGGCAAGTAGGATGAAAGTAGTAGCTTAATTTTTTCAAAAAAACAGCATAGATCCCGTAGGGATAGTCTAATCATTTTTGAAAAAAGCCTTTATGAAATTGATTCAATTGTATATAAAAAAGCAATGCTAGCTTTTACTAGTATTGCTTTTTTTTATTCTATACGTTCACAATACGATTTACTCTCATCATAAGGTTTCTTAATCCATATCTAACGAAAAATCATGGATACATATAAATTACTATTTGCGGTCCAACATAGTTCAAAAAGAAGTTCGAAGAAGCAATAGCTGTTTTGACATTGAATCGAAAAATAGTCCTTAGTCTTGGCTTTTTCGGACAAAAGATAATATTAAGTAACCGAGGAACAAATTAAACTCTTTGAAAGACTTTACTATCACAAAATTGATATATCAGATGAAATCTATGTATCAATGTAAATGAATATATCGGTGATTGGATATGCTATTCAAAATGGCAAGAAAGTAACTTACTTTGAACCAATCAAATAGAGCAAGTCTTATTGGGCTTCACAGGCAGGATGGCTTGTAAGTATATTTGCTTTAGTCGTTGCCATTTCAGGTCCATTCCTGACATTACTCGCTTCCGGTATTAATCGTAAAGTCATTCTCTTAACTGCTGTACTTATTTTCGCGATTTCAAATATTGTTTATGCCTATACTACGAAATTCGATGTTATGCTAGCTTTCCGTATTCTTCCTGCCATTTTTCATCCTGTCTTTTTTTCAGTAGCCCTTGTGACTGCAGCTAAACTTGTCCCTTCGGAAAAAAGCAGCAAAGCGGTTACAAAGGTTTTTGCCGGAATAACTGTCGGGTTTGCTTTTGGTGTGCCTATGACTTCTTATCTCGCGGAACAGTTTTCGTTAGAAGCTGCTTTCTTGTTTGGAGCATTTGTAAGTGTGATTGCCTTTGTAGGAATATTAGCTTGGCTTCCCTCCATGCCTGTTAAGGAAAAAATGTCTTATGGCAAGCAGCTTGGTATATTACGCAAACCTCAATTGTGGTTAAATATCGTGACAGTTATTTTTCTCTTTGCAGCTATGTTTTCTGTGTACAGCTACTTTACTGAATATCTTGGACAAGTAACACATATGAACGGATCATGGATTAGTATCATGCTGATGGCTTTTGGTCTAATTATGATTTTGGGAAATTTTTTATTTGGGTTCTTATTTCATTCCGATGGTTGTTATCGTGTTCATTTGGGGAGCAGTGCATTCTGGCGGGCTTATTGTCAGTCAAGCATGGTTAACGACTGAGGCAAAAGAAGCTCCCGAATTCGGCAACAGCTTGTTTGTCTCATTTTCCAATCTTGGAATTACTGTAGGGACTTCTATTGGTGGTTGGTTTATTTCTCACTTGGGTATACATCAACTCTTCTGGAGCGGAATTATGTTTACACTGCTTGCTTTCTTATTGATTATGATAAAAATAAAATTTTTCAAATCGAGCGCAGAGGAAGTAAACGTACTTTAAACTAACGGGGACGATAGTTCAATAAAAGGTGGCAGTTAAGAATGTGGCTTATATGACCTGTGGTGAGGCTTACTATAATTAGCTGTTTATAGGTGTGGTCTTGCGTTCGGGTCGTAGCTTATACAGTGGATAGCCCCTGAATTAAATTGTTCTATGAATGTAGGTGGTAAACGAAATAGCTCAATGTCAGAAATATATCGGGTAGGCTTAACTTGCTCCAATGAGTCTTAACATTCCACTTAACATCGCCATCACTATAATTCCCATCTACTGTTAACGAGATTTTCCTCCCAGCTTCAAAGCTCCAACTAATCCCCCAAGGTAAGCTTACAGTAAAAGAAGAGAAATCTTTATCAGTATCAGGAGAGAATTTTTTCAGTACATTATCAACCTGTTTGAAATGCTTTGAATTCAAAACTGTCATTCATTGCACTTCCTTTTATGATATCTAGGAGCTATGGAAGTGATCAGCCCCATATTGGAACATGCACATGCTGAATGGATGTAAACTATCCCCGCTTCCTGGACCAATAGAGCGCCTGAACTATCGGGAATTTATATGAGAAAGACAAAAAGACTCTCCCTCAGTACTGCCACTGCCTACTAAGAGAAAGTCTTTCCTTTCAAACTATATGAATTGATAAGCTGACATACAATCGTAGTAAAGATTACTTGGCATAATCCCCTCGAAACAAACTCTCACTAGTCCGACCCAGCTTTTTCTCTAATCGAATGAGTCGTTTCTCGTACATATCCCGTTCTGCTTTATTGCGTTGTCGTAAATACGCCGTTTTCTTTTGCCAGCGCTCGAATGCCAGTTTTGTATACGCATATGCCTTATCATATTCTTTCAATTGATGCTCATATATCTTGGCTACCTCGATACAAATGTCTTCGGTGCCCCATTCTTTCTCTCTCATGCAAGCTTCATAGCAATAAAGCGCTTTGGTCCAGTCCCTTTGACGTTTGTATAAGTGCCCAAGCGCAGCTTTTGCCCGCCCTGCATAGGGATGTGTACTCCGTGCCACTTCCTTATAATGGGACAAAGCCATCTGCTCTGCTCCTATCGCTTCGTACCAGCGAGCCACTTCATAGCGTTCTTCCATAGAAATCGTAACAGTCTCTACAGACAGTAGCATGTTAGAAATATGAATATATAAGGTGATTAGAGAGAGTACATCTACTTCGTTATGCTGCAAAACACCAGCGATATGCTCTGGATCCTGCTGGCGTACGTAATCAAAATAAAGCATGGGAGCAAGTGAACCCGGAACATCCTCCAAGCGTCTGATTCCCAGCTTTTGTTCTTCTATAATGGACAAGCGACAAGATACCAGCTCATTCTTCCATAGTCGTCTCGCCCCGTGTAGCAAATCGATATGTCCAAATACAGGCAGGGCAGGCACATCATTTCGGACCAGAGTATGCCTAGTTTTCACCTGCGGCCAGTCAAATGATTTTCCATTGTACGTGACAAGCTGTTTGGACTCTTTTACATCTGCTAAAAAAGATTGATACAACGTAATTTCAGAAAAAGGATCGGCCAGAAAATGCTGTCGAACTACCACTTCATCTTGTTCGAGCTTGCTGTAGCCTAACAAAAATATGGTATTGCCCACTCCGCCGTGTAATCCAGTTGTTTCCGTATCAAAAAACAGCAAATCCTCTGGACGTTTGTTAGCAGCAGATAAGGGATGCTCCAAACCACTTTCGTTCCATCTATGAATGACGTCAAGTAACGCCGAAAATTCATAGTTTCCATGAATCATGTCTAACGGATAGCGCACTTCTCGCACCATAGCATACTCTTCCTCACCAAAGAACGGTTTGGCTTGAAGTCGTCTCCACGTATCCGCATACGGAATCTGGGATTCAGGTTGTTCCGGTTTTTCCTGCCCGTCCACCTGCTCCTTGTTACTACCAGTCGTCAGATGCTTTCTCATCCGCTGCAATTTGTTTTTAAGAGACAAACGCTGCACCTCCTTGCGCCACACGCAACAGAGATAGTGCTAGTTCTTTTCCATCCTGTTCTACATATCCGATACAAGAAGGACATCCTGAGGCACATGGACACGAGCTAATCATCTCTTCCGCTTTAGCAAGAATGATTTCCATCTGTTTATAAACCTGTTCGCTAAGCCCAATGCCACCTGGATAGCGATCGTAAAAGAAAATAGTAGGTTGACTAGAATGAACAGCTTTTCGCTGGGTGATTACATGTAAATCTTTAGGATCGCACATCACCCACAAAGGCGCAACGTGTTGCAACACATGTCCTGCCCCAACAAGCCCCAACTCCACTTCCTCTTGTCCAATTGTCTGTAGGATGGATTCTGGAAAGCTAATCCAAGCTGCATTCGTATGCAATTCTTCTTCTGGCAAATGAATCGGACCTGATCCAATGTTCTCATGCGTCTCAAACTTGATTTTCTTAAAAATCGTTGCCATCGCATTGACGGCTACTTCTCCGTAAGCCAATTCGGTCTCTTTGTGCATACGTGTAGCATCTGACTCTAGCACTTTTAGCTGCACAGCCAAGTTAGCATCTGTATAATAATCGACCTGAACCTCACGAATAAAAGCCTTCTTCTCTTCATAATCCAGTTTTTCCACCTGATACTGCACTCCTTGATGCAGATAAATCGCTTCTTCATGCAATAGCGTCATGGAGCTGAAACGGTCCATTTCTCCAATAACCTTTTCCTGTCCACGTTCGGTAATGTCGACAATGACCACATTCTCTTGTGAAGCAGAACGCAAGCTGATGTTATGCGCCGGGAAAGAGTCGTTCATCCAGAACCACTTCCCTTTAGAATAATGCAGAATCTGTTCTTCTGTTAAAAATTCTAGAATCTCTACAATTTCAGCCTGACCAAATGCATCTCCTTTGTTGAAAGGTAGCTCGTAAGCTGCACACTTCAAGTGATCCACGAGAATGATCAGATTATCAGGATTAATACGCGCTGATTCAGGATTTCGTTCAAAAAAATACTCAGGGTGTTGAATAATGTATTGGTCGAGTGGTGAAGAACTACCTACCATGACAACAACAGACTCGTCTTGACGACGCCCAGCTCTTCCTGCCTGCTGCCATGTACTAGCCACGGAACCCGGATAGCCCGTAATGACGCATGCTTGCAATTGTCCAATATCCACCCCAAGCTCCAGTGCATTCGTACTAACCACCCCAACAATGTCACCTTGTCGCAGTCCCCGTTCGATTTGTCTTCGTTGCGTTGGTAAATACCCGCCTCTGTAGCCTTGAATCGTTTTAGGTCCCAGTTTTTTACGGATCAGCTCCTGTAAGTAGGTAAGAAGAATCTCTACACGCACACGACTTCTCGCAAATAAAATGGTTTGAATTCCGTTTGTCAAAAAGGCGGAAGCAATGTCCCTAGCTTCTAAAGTTGCACTGCGTCGTATATTTAATTGATGGTTTACGATAGGTGGATTATAAAAAATAAAATGCTTAGTCCCTGTCGGAGCTCCATTGTTGTTTACAAGCTCCATCTGCTCCTCTGTAATCTGTTCTGCTAATTGCAATGGATTCGCAATGGTTGCGGAAGTACAAATAAACTGCGGATGTGAGCCATAATAGGCGCAGATACGCTTCAATCTTCTAATAACATTAGCAACGTGACTCCCAAACACACCTCGATATATATGCAGCTCATCAATTACCACATATTTCAAATGTTCAAAAAAAGCCACCCATTTGGTATGATGAGGCAAGATTGCAGAATGTAGCATGTCCGGGTTAGTAATTACAATATTGCCGGCTTTCCGCACCATTTGCCGGATATTTGCTGGTGTATCCCCATCATAGGTTTCCGTTTTGATAGATAGTCCCATCTCATTAATTAATTCATGTAATTCACTCTTTTGATCTTGCGCCAAGGCTTTAGTGGGAAACATATATAACGCTCGCGCCTGAGCATCATGAGCCAACGTTTGCAATACCGGCAAGTGATAGCACATGCTTTTTCCCGAAGCGGTGGGAGTTACTGCGACTATATGCTTCCCATTTTGAATATGGCGAAAAGCCGTTTCTTGATGTGTATATAAAGAGGAAATTCCTCGTTTACTTAAAGCTAGTGCGATGCGCTCATCCAATTGCTCTGGGAACGGCACCACTTTTGGATCACGGGGCGGAATGGTCGTCCAGTTGACGATGTTTTGTTTGATCCGTTCGTCGGAACGAAACTCTTCCAAGAGTTCTGTCATGTTTTTCTTTCGTAGCATTTTTTGATCACCCTCTTCTCTTTCTATTGTACAAGTGAAGGCAGAAGAATAGACGGTCGATCGCTAGCTTTACATGCACAACGTATTTGTACTCTTATTTACCCGTTGATGAGCTACTCTGTCAGCTTTTTACTCACACCAAGTCCATTCAACACATCTGCTACGGTTTTACTTGCTAGTTCTCTCTCCATCGCTTGCTGGGCACTCGAAAAGACGTCGGTCAGGGTGTGTTGAATCTGTTTCCCAATCGAACAATCTGGATTAGGCTCCTCATGAATAGCAAACAGCTCATCTGGGCTTTGCACTGCTTTGTAAACGTCAAGAAGAGTTATCTCCTCTGGGCTTTTTGTTAACGTGGCACCGGGAGCACCGACTGTAGACTCTAACATTCCTGCTTTTTTTAACATACTACTAATGCGACGAATAACCACCGGATTCGTATTTACACTTCCAGCTATATAAGCTGATGTAGCCTGTCCACAGGGAGTGGATGCTACTAATGAAAGGATATGAATAGCTACTGCAAAACGACTATTTACCATTTGCTCTCCCCCTATATCCATGTTTGGATAGTCGCTACTCCTACTTTATACTTTTTTCGACACAAAAAAAACACCTAAAAGATACACCTCCAAATAACATGTAGGAGGTAGCTTCCAAACAGACTCTGCTCTATTATGAACATAATCGGTTTTCTTTATCTTTTAGGTGTTCTTGTTTTACACAAATAGCATGACTACCTTGAATAAACCAGCGGACAACAGTGCTGTAATCGGCATGGTGATTATCCAAGTGAACACAATCCGTCGTGCTACCCCCCACTTCACATCTTTCACACGCTGTGCCGATCCTACCCCCATAATAGAAGAGGAGATTACGTGTGTGGTACTTACAGGCAAGTGCAGGAAAGTAAATCCAAAAATGATAAAGGCCGACGACAAATCTGCTGCTGCACCACTAACCGGCTTTAATTTAGTAATTTTGCCTCCAACCGTTTTAATAATTCTCCATCCACCTACCATAGTACCAAGTCCCATTGCTAATGCAACAGATACTCGAATCCAGGTCGGAATGTCTGTAGTGGTCTGGAGACCGGCTGTTATCAAGGCCATCGTCATAATCCCCATCGTTTTCTGTGCATCGTTTGTTCCATGGCTAAACGATTGCAAAGCAGCCGTCATCATTTGAAAGATACGAAATCCCTTATTCGTTTTGGCCAAATTAGAATTGCGGAATACAATCTTGAATAAAGACATAATTAAAAATCCAAAGACTAACGCTACGATAGGAGAAATCAGCAAGGCCTCCATAATACGAATAAATCCTGAATAATTTAAGCTCCACAATCCTTCTGAAGCGATAGCAGCACCAGCGATTGAACCAACCAGCGCATGTGAAGAACTGCTAGGAATTCCATAGTACCATGTAATTAGATTCCAGGCTATTGCTCCAATTAGAGCGCATAAGAGCACAATCGAACCATTTTCTAAGGAGAAAGGATCGACAATATCTTTTGTGATTGTTTGGGCTACCCCGGTAAATAATAAGGCACCTAAAAAGTTCATCAAAGCTGCCATTACGATTGCTACATGAGGAGGCAACGCTCTTGTAGATACGGAAGTTGCAATCGTATTGGCTGTATCGTGAAATCCGTTTATAAAGTCAAAAGCCAAGCCTAGGATGATGATACAGACCAAAATAAAAAGTACACTATCCATCATGGAACCCCTTTTCTTTAGACATTTCTCATGATGATCGTTTCAAGTGCATTGGCTACATCTTCACAACTATCTGCAACGCCTTCGAACATCTCATAAATCTCTTTATATTGCATGATGGCAATTGGGTCCTTTTGATTAGCAAAAAGTTGACGAATACTTCTATCCAGAACAGCATCCGCTTTTGATTCCAAGTCGTTAATCTTTACTACATAAGGATGAATATCGTGCATTTTCTTTTGAAACAGCAGATCGGTTGCCCCTGCAATCTCCTTAGTAGCTGCAAGCAACAGAACAGTAAATTCTTTCATATGCTCGTCCCACGTTTTGATATTATACATCTCTAAGCGAGAAGCAAGCTCTTCAAAACCGTCCAATACATCGTCTAGCTTCACAGCCAAAGCCAAGATATCTTCGCGCTCAATCGGTGTGATAAATGCTTTGTTTAATTCCATAATAACTTTATGTATATGTGTATCTGCCTTATGCTCATAGTCTTTCATGACACTAGAGAAGGTCACCAGATCTTCCTCGTTCTTCTCGGGAAAATGGGCAAAATACTGGGCAGACTCCTCAATAATGCTTACAACCTGGCTCAAAGTGCTAAAAAATTTATCGTCTTTTGGTCTAAAAATCATAAATTCTCCTCCTCTTTCTCCAAATCTCGTGCAAAACAATCAGAAGGAGTCCCAGGTGATATCCCTCGGATGAATGTGTTTATAGTATGGTGTATTATCTCTTGCTCATTCAACGTAATTAACGACTGACACATACTCAGTCGCATAAAAAAGTAGCCCGTGGTGAGACAAATAAATAATTCTGCCGTAGCAACACAATCAATATCAGCTATCTTACCTTTATCCTTCATCTTAGTAAAATAATCAGTCAGCATTTGTTTAAACTGATTCGGCTGGATCGAGATTTTTTTCACAAGCTCAGCAAACACAGTTGGGTCACGAAAACTAATTGAAATAATATCCTGCATCTCGGTAAGTTGCCGCAAAAAATATTGGCCGATATGTAACAGGTCCACTTCCAGTTCCCATGTGAAGTAATCTCTAATGTTGTCCATCTTAAAAGTGTGCCTTTGCACGATCATTTCCATAATTTTGTCTTTACTACCAAAGTTTCTAAAAATTGTCACTTCATTAACTCCGGCTTTTTCGGCAATTGCTTTCGTAGTCGTAGCTCTGTAGCCCTGTTCTTTCAACAAGTCTATCGTAGCTTGCAGAATTTTATCATTTGTCGATTCTTTCCTCATCTCTTTTCACCCTAGTTTTATGAATGCAAGCACTTACTTGCAAGGAAAAGTATAGTTCACAGACAGAACAGATGTCAATTTTTTAGAAAACTTAGCTGTGTTAGAAAAAAAATTAAATCGTAATGATTTCGGTTTATCTGTTATAGTATGTTATGAATACTTGAATAGGAGGTTTATATGCTCGCAAAACTTCGTACGATTTCTCTAGAAATGGGCTTTGCTCTGATCATGGGGGCTTTGTTATACCTATTTCTGTCAGGAGGTCAGCTCCCATCAATTCTTTCAAATCTACATTACTCTACCCAGCTATTAGATGTAAAAACTCTATTTCTTAGTATTTTGCTTGAGGCTATTCCATTTGTGTTGATTGGTGTGTTCTTTTCTGCATTATTACAAACCTTCGTTAGTGACGAAACTGTCCGAAAATGGACACCTAGGAATCCGATCCTAGCTATTCCGTTTGCTACCATGCTTGGGTTTCTATTTCCCGTCTGTGAATGTGCTATCGTGCCGATTGTACGTCGCCTGATTCATAAAGGTATGCCTGTTTATGTGGGGATGATCTTTCTGTTAGCAGGACCAATCGTTAACCCAGTTGTAATGGCAGCTACTTATACTGCCTTTCCTAATCAGCCACAGATGGTTTTGTATCGCACTCTGTTTGCTTTTATTGTTGCTGCTGCTGTGGGGCTCATTCTTTTTTTTACACAAAAAACCAGCCCTTTGAAAATAGGTAGTGAATATGAAATAAAACATGAGGAACAGCATCTCAACATGCAGGGAAAAAAGCTAAGTAGTACGTTTACTCACGCGGTCGATGAGTTCTTTGATATGGGGAAATTCCTCATTTTCGGGGCGTTGATTAGTGCGATTATTCAAGTGTATGTCTCTCGGGATGTTCTGACCTCTTTCTCAGAAACTCCCTTACATGCCAACCTAACAATGATGGGGCTCGGGTTTATTTTTTCTCTCTGTTCAGAAGCAGATGCTTTTATTGCAGCATCGTTTTCTGGCACATTTAGCAAAGGCTCTTTACTCGCTTTCATGGTGTTTGGCCCGATGATCGACTTGAAAAATACGTTACTGTTAGCAAGTGTCTTCCGTATCGGGTTTGTTGCGAAATTGATTAGTTTAGTGACGTTATTGGTTTTGTTGCTAACTCTATTTTATCCATTATGATAGGAGGTCTCGATAGTGCGTCCCCAAACGAAAAAACATCATTACTATTTACGTAGTTTTTTATTGTTAGGTTTTTCTCTGGTCCTAGCTAATCTGATCTGGACAGGCTCGATCAATTTATATCTAGCACCACGTTTACATATGTTATGTCATGTAACCTTTGCTATTTTGCTTCTATTAACTGGAACTAGTTTTTGGCAAACGTGGCGAACTAATGATCAGACAGATGAAATATGCGACTGTGGTGGCTCACATGGATTACCATCAACCCGCTGGAAAAGTACGTTTGTATATGGGCTTTTCCTTCTTCCCGTTTTAATGGGACTTTTTATGCCTGATAAAGTACTAGATAGTGCGATTGCCAAGCAAAAAGGGGTTAATCTATTGCAAGGAGATGCTAAAAAATTACTTTCAAAGGAACCTGAAAAGATCACAGTAAATGCTACAAATGATCGTGTGGAGTTAGATTCGACTTCGACTGCAACTACGGATGTCTCTACTGCTCTCTCTACACAAGAGGTGCGCAAGATGTTTGAGGGGTTTGGCGATTTTTATCAGGATTTCGCTACTTCATTGTACAAGGAGCCCGTCATGAAACTAACCGACCAAAACTTTTTAGATGGTTTAACGGTACTATCTGTATTCAATCATGAATTTGATGGACACCCACTAGAAATGAGTGGATTTGTCTACCGTCAGCCCGATATGCAAGAAAATGAATTTGTGGTTGCTCGTTTCTCCGTATCATGTTGTACAGCAGACGCACAGGTCTCGGGAGTTCTCGTCCAATCAGCCAATGCCAAAGAATTTAAGACAGATAGCTGGGTTAAGGTTAGCGGAACCTTAGGTTTGACATCGTTTGAAGGCAATGAATTACTGGTCCTACAGGCTAAACAAATCTCTCAGGTTGATGCACCAAAAGACCCGTATGTCTATTATTCAGCTCTACCCTAGCAAGTATTTCTAAAAATGTTTTGTTTTTTTACCATATAAGGATTCAAATACCTCCTTTAGTGTTAAAACCTATGTGTACCCTGTTTTTTCATATACACTAAAGGAGGTTGTTTAGATGCATAAGGAGTTAGAAACAGAGGTTGCCATCATCGGTGGCGGTGTGGGTGGAGTTGCAGCAGCATTAGGCGCAGCACGGCTTGGAAAGAAAGTCGTACTTACAGAAGAAACAGACTGGATTGGAGGTCAATTTACCAGTCAAGCTGTTCCACCCGATGAACATCGTTGGATTGAACAGTTCGGTTGTACTCAGACATATCGCCAATTTCGTAATCAAGTACGTGAATACTACCGTCAACATTTCCCACTAACGACAGAAGCACGATTAACATACAATCTAGATCCTGGTAACGGCAGTGTTAGTAGGCTATGTGCTGATCCACGTGTCTATTTATCCGTCATGGAAGAAATGTTGGCACCCTACGTACATAGCGGACTCGTCACGGTTTTAACCCGTTTAAAAGCGATTTCTGTTGAAACAAACGGAGATACCATCTGCTCCGTCACGCTTTCTCAGCTCGACAACGGTATCTATTTTACAGTGCGGGCCCCCTATTTCCTAGATGCTACAGAATGTGGAGATCTATTGCCAATGGCTAATGTCGAGTATGTCACTGGTGCGGAATCGCAATCCGATACAGGTGAGCCTCATGCGATAGACGGGGATGCAAAACCTTTTGACATTCAAGCCGCAACCTATGTATTTGCTATGGACTATGTGGAAGGGGAAAACCACATCATTGATAAACCAGCAGACTACGATTTTTGGCGAAATTACAAACCTGATTTTTGGCCAGCTTGCCAGCTAAGTTTTACAGCAGCAGACCCTAGAACATTACAGCCGATAGAATATGCCCTCTTTCCTGGTACTGATAAATTTTCCTTATATACGTATCGACGAGTTATTGATCAATTACATTTTGTTCCTGGAACCTTTTCGACAGATATTACCTTGGTAAACTGGCCACAAAACGATTATTGGCTTGCTCCCATTTATGATCTTCCACCTGAAGAGGTCACAAAGCATTTGTATCAGGCGAAACAATTAAGCTTGTCGCTATTGTACTGGATGCAGACAGAGGCACCTCGACCAGATGGTAAGGAGGGGTATCCAGGGTTACGATTACGACCAGATGTGATGGGAACCATAGACGGATTAGCTAAATATCCATACATTCGAGAATCTCGCCGTATTAAAGCAGCATTCACTGTTCTAGAACAGCATGTGAGCGCGGAATGGAGAGGTGATGAGGGTGCCGAACCTTTCCTTGATACGATTGGTATTGGAAGTTATCGCATTGATCTACATCCAACCACGGAAGGTACTACGTACGTTGATGTAGCATCCTTGCCATTCCAAATTCCATTAGGCGCCCTCATTCCAATACGTGTCCAAAATCTTTTGCCTGCTTGTAAAAATATTGGAACGACCCACATAACAAACGGTTGTTATCGGTTACATCCCGTAGAATGGAATATTGGTGAATCAGCAGGGATGTTAGCTGCTTTTTGCGTCGAAAAAGGATATCACCCTAGAGAAGTGTGGGAAAATACAGCTAAGCTTAAAGATTATCAACAATTATTAACCCAGCAAGGTGTAGAATTGTTCTGGCCTAAACTGACATCCGTATAATATCTATTACCCATATCAATTTACCTTTGCATCAATTCTTCAAAAAAATACTCGGCTACTACAGTAACAAGCCCCTTCTCATAAACTAGGGGTTTGTTACTGTAGTAGCCGAGTTTCTAATCTAGCTTAATAACCGCTTAATCACTTCATTTGTAATCGTGGGCACCACCTCAGTGGAATATGTCACTTCCATTCGTTCATATTTGTTATGGGCATCATACCCATACGGCCCTATATTTATAGCTGGAACATTTAGGTCGCGTATATCCTGATAACAGACAACATGCTTACTGCCCCAACTCGGATTATTCTCACGTACAGCTTGTATTCCACTCTCATCATCACTCATGGCCACACAGCTCATGTCGCAGATGTATGGGAAAAAATTACGGGTTACAATCGGATAGTCATATTCGGGCTGAGTACTTTGGATCGCCTCGTCCAACGCTTGTAACAAACGGATTTCATCCCATGTCTTTCCAGTAACTTCAACACGTGGAGAGTATAGCGAGGAGTAGAATAGAATAATGGCTGGACTTTTATCACTCATCCACCTCCACTCTTCTTCCACAACTCGACAGGCAAACATTCTGGTATCAAGGCTCTTATCTTGTAAAAGCTGTTGTTTAAACAAAATCATATGGGCTTCTAGTATTTCACCGTACTCCCGATCTAATTGCTGTTTCATTTGCTCATAGGTCATCACACGTGTTTTCCACGGCAATGCTTGAGCCTCTTCTCCCAAGCGTTCACGATACGTATTATATCGGTTTTGTAACATATCTAACGCTTGTTGAAAAGCCATTTCTGCCTGCTCACTTAATTTGTCTAATACTTGCTTAGGAGACCAAGATTGGATAAAAAAATTAAAGTAAACATAGGCAGCTAATGCTGTTTGCACAGTGTACGAAGACTTTAAATCCATTTGCTTTAATGAGACTGGAGGCGCAGGCAATTCCCCTAATGCCTCATCACACAAAACAGGATTATAACTAATCTGCTTGGTTAATTCAGCAGCCAAATAATTGGGGTCAAGTCCTTCAAAAGCAGAGCCTACATGTGTTTCTGCTCCCGTGATGAAGAACGAGGGTAACAGCTTTCCAATTGTTCCTTTGTAAATGTATCGATTAGGGTCACCCGCATATCTAGGGGCTACGAAATCTGAATTAATAAGTGCTACATATTCAAATCCATGGATCTCTCTCCATTTTTTTAAATCCTGCAGAGCGGACAGAACCCCATGGGAGCTATCCTCCTCATCGCATTCTGCCAATAGTACCAGATTTCCGGCCAATTCTTCTGGATGGTTGGCGTAATGCTCCAGTAAGAACAGATGACTAGCAACTCCACTTTTCATATCTAGCACACCACGTCCAAAATGCCATTCACGTGAATCCAAGTGCTCTTTTACCAATTCAGGTAACTGCTCCTGCTGTAAAGCATTCATAAGCGCTTCGGGATCGCAAGCCATCTCCTTTAAATGAGCAAAGTCTTCCACCCCCACCGTATCAATATGTCCCATTAGGATGACTGTACGATTACTAGGTTCCTTCGTTCCCCTTACACATGCCAGCACATTATAGCGCTCTATCTCATCTCGCTCTGTTTGTGACAGGATGACATCTTCAGGATGCTTTTGAAAATACGTCCATTTTTGTAATAGCTGATAAATATAGCGGGCAACATTGATTTCTCCGGAGGTATTTACGACACTTGCCACCCTGACCAATTCATCTGTTACTTGCAACACTTTCTGTCGACTATTTAACATTTCATCACCCTTTATATCACTGAATTTCCTGTTATTTCATAACCTTTTTTATTATTTACACTGATTAAGAGGCTATTGTATGCCCCGATCCCGATGTTTTGGCTGTACGTCCTGTATCCATTCGCTTTTCTACGTAATGTAAAAAAAGCGTAACCAACAATACAAGCACAAGATAGTACATGCCAACTACAAAATAGGTTTCAAATGGTAAATAATTTTCAGCCTGCGCGGACAGCGCATTGTTAAATAACTCGGAAACAGCAATATAAGCAACCAATGAAGAATCCTTTAATGTAATAATACATTGATTCCCAAGGGGAGGGATCGCACGTCGAAATGCTTGAGGCAAAATAATATGCCACATAGATTTTTTATAGGTCATGCCAAGAGAACGAGCAGCTTCTGTTTGTCCACGGTCGATGGACTGAATCGCTCCCCGAAAAATTTCGGCAATATACGCTCCTGTATGGATAGCCAAAGCTATAGAACCAGCGGCAAAATCACTTAACACAAAGATACTAGAAATTCCATAATACAAGAACATGATTTGAACAATTAGTGGCATGCCCCGTACTAAAAAGATATAGATATCAGCTATTTTTCGTAAAAATCGGTTATGTGAAACCCTGAAGAAAGCAAACACCAGACCAATCAGGGACGCAATTATGAGTGAAACCAGGGTAAGACTGATCGTTGTCCATGTTGCTTTAAGAAAGGCTATTCCGTGTGTTTCAAAAATGGATAGGATATTAAAAAAGAAGCTCATATACTGACACCTCCCCAGAAAAGTGGCAAATCGCTAAGCGAGTGAAAGAGATTTGTTATTCGTTGTCATTTTTCCACAATCCTTTGTTTCCCTTACTTTTTCTCCATTAGATCAACACCAAACCACTTCTTACTGATCGTGGCGTATGTTCCATCTTTCACCATCGCAGCTAGAGCTTCATTGATTTGCTTGGTTAACTCGGAATTATCCTTATTTACTGCAATTGCAATTTTCTCCTTTAGCAAAATCTCGTCGATCAGCTTTAGCTTCAGACCTTCCACTTGGATTGCTGATACACCGACAATCTTATCGGTAATAACAGCATCCACTCGACCAGAGGTTACATCCTGCAAAGCGTAAACATCACTCGGATAGCCCCTTACTTTATCTGTGTAGACTTCCGCAACTGTCTTGTACGTACTGGCTTGAACCACTCCAATGACTTTATCTTTCAAATCAGCTGCGGATTTTATAGATTCATTAGTCTCTGCTACGAAAATCTGGGCTCCCGATAAATAGTAGGGCTCAGTAAAATCCACCTGCTTACTACGTTCTTCGGTAGCTGTCATACTGCCGATAATGGCATCATACTTTTTGCCTTTCATTCCTTGTATAATAGTCTCCCACGGATTGCTCACTGGATTTGGTTGTAGCCCTATTCTGCTGGCAATCTCTTTGCCGATCTCCACATCAAAGCCGGTCAGTTCTCCCTTGTCTTTATAATTGAGCGGCTTGAATAAGCCACTCATCGCAAAAGTAAATGCTCCCTCTTTTGTAAGCTTTAGGGTAGCTTTCGTTGAGGATTCGGTTGGTTGTGAGCTTTCTTTGTTAGAAGATTGATCCGATTGTCCGCACCCACCTACCATAAATAAACAGGCGACAAGCGTAAAAACCACAGAAGAGAACTGCTTCTTAGACACAGAAACCTCCCCCTTTTTCGTTTTGTACCGTTTTCTTCAAATAAGCTCTCCAACTGATCGCCCATTGATCTAGATCATCAAAGCTTGCTTCATCAATATGTGCCTAATCGCTCTAATGGTCGACCACACGCAGACGAGACCAAAAATGCTCCCTCCTCTTCATTCAGGTGACGTGCCTCTTCACGTAGTAACGGCATATCTGTATCGGACCTAGTCGATCTACCCTCTTCCTATAAGTAAGTCTCATTCCAACTTAGTAAATTACATTAAAAAACAGAACTCCATCTTTGAAAAAATCTTTGCCTCGTTAAAAGTAACTCTTCTCAAGCAGATCGCCGCTTCACTCACAGGATAGACAGGATCAATCACCCGTTCAAAGATTTGAACTCTTTTTCACTAGCATAAAATCAAGTATAATCAATCTTAATACATATCAACGTATAGATGCCCAGTTATCATCACCAGACTAGTTAACTGGTCAATCTCGGATAAAAACGCATGTATGGAGGGAGACAATGGTAGTAAAAACACATATTGACTCTATATGTATCTCCCAATTTATTATCATGTAGAAAGTAACTTGTTTAGGAAGTGATTATATGACTCAAAGGTATGTTCATCATATTTGTATACAAACGAATACGTATAAGGAGTCGTTACAGTTTTATCAAGAAGCTCTAGGGTTTGAACTAGTCCAAGAAACACCTAATTTTCATCAACGCGATTTTAATACCTGGTTAAAGCTGAATTCTTTTTATATCGAACTCCAAACAGGGAAAGCAGGAGAAATACTTGATGCTTCTAGTCAAAATACCCTAGGACTTGTTCATTTCTGTTTATGGGTGGAAAACTTGGATGAAGAATTTCAAAGAGTGAAGAAATTAGGTTATCGCTTTAAAATGAAGGATGGAAAAGAAATCTATACAGTCGAAAATGGGCGGTTGCTAAAATTGCTAGCTCCTGAAGGAACTGTTATCGAACTTAGAGATAATCGAGGCGTCTAAGAAAATAAACAAGAGGCTGTCTTATGATTGATATGCTCCCCTTTAAGTAGACAGGTGAAATAATAAAACAGATACATAATCTAACAAACCGAGCCCCTATCTCAACAAGTACTGTACAACACTGAATGAAAAAATATAGGAATAGAAAGAAAGGATTGACTTCAACATGGCTGAATTGATGATTCGACAACTTGGTGATCCTGTGCTACGCAAAGTATGCAAACCTATTACCCAAATCACAGATCGCGAACAAAAATTGTTACAAAATTTGACTGACACTCTATATGCCGATGCTGGTCGAGCAGGTTTGGCAGCGCCACAGGTAGGCTTTTTAAAACGGATGGCCGTTCTTGATTGTGGTGATGGATTAGTAGAATTAATCAATCCAGAGATTATCTCTCAATCAGGGGAAACTCTTGAGTATGAGGCTTGTCTCTCCTTACCAGGTATGTACGGAGCTGTGAAACGAGCTGAGTCCATCGTGATAAAGACATTAAATCGTCAAGGGGAAGAAGTACATATTGAAGCTTCCGGGCATAAAGCACGCTGTATTCAGCATGAAATGGATCACTTGGATGGAATATTGTACATTGATCATGTGAAAAATGGGCATCTTTTTCAAGAACCAACGAAAAAGCCATTAGATGTGTATCAAATCATTCAACTCTCAAAACAAAATGCTTTGTAAAGCGGTCAATGGTCGATAGATTGTCAGTAGAGGAGTACATATGGGAAAAACCTTAGTCATTATAGGCGTCATCTTGATTGTAGTAGGTTTACTCTGGCAAGTAGGTGGTCGTTTCTTTCATTTTGGGCGTTTACCAGGTGACATTGTAGTGGAAAAGGAAAACTTTCGTTTTTATTTTCCGGTGGTTACCTGTATTATTATTAGCGTGGTGCTATCTCTAATCATGTATGTTATACGTTTCTTCAAATAAATAATAGGAAAGCTCAGGCAAGTTACCGTTGAATTTCCCGATCGTGTAACTTGCCATTTTCGTTTCTTCAAAAAATACTTAATGTCTCAGAATGCGAAGCTTGGTTCCTTGATCGTTTGCTACAAACTCCGCCATCCCCCCTATTGGAAAAGGAAAACAAGGTGTGGTATGCCCGAAGTCCAAACCGGCAATCACAGGAAGATTTTGTAGTTCGCGTTTCGTCAGAATAATCTCTTTTAGCACATCGGGCAGAATGTTTGATTGCTTTTGAAAACGTCCGAAGCAGATTCCTTTGACTTGCCCTTGGTAATGAACGCTGTGTAACAACGATTGTAAATTACGATCAAATTCTTCTGCAAAACTAAGATAGTCATCCTCTATAAACAGAATGGCATCGTTTAAATCTGGCATATATGGGGTTCCCTGCAATAAATTCAACGTACATAAATTTCCCCCTGCATCTCTTCTGCATGTCTTGAAAACGTAACACGTAATCCCTGCTTACTTAACACGTGTAGCGCCTGTTCACGTAACTCCTTCGCAATAATCCCTAAACTACGAGAAGGAGATATGACCCGAATCATATCCCCCATTTGTAATTTATCAGGAAAAATACTCTCCATATGTATTCCCCTTCTTATTAGCGTTTCTGATTAATCGACTCTTGGTGCATTTACCTGTTACCTTGTTGTTCTAATTCTTCCTGCAATTGATTTAATGACTGAGCAGATTCAGAAACCTTATGAGTAGAATTCCCAATCATTTCGACATCTTCAATAAATTGAGCCATTTTGATAGTGGCAATGTCAATTTCGCTTATGCTTGTTTGCATGGAAATTACAATTTGGTTAAGTGCTACTTCTGTTTGATCAGATTCTTTTTGTCCCTTATTCACTAGAAGCTGGATATGACGGATGGAGGAGACTACGTCTTGCATAAATTGACTAGATTGGGCAATAAGCGAAGAAACATCTTGAACGGATTGTCTAGTTTGTTCGGAAAGCATACGTACTTCTTGAGAAACGACGGAAAATCCCCGTCCATGCTCTCCTGCTCTAGCCGCTTCAATGGCGGAATTCAAAGCAAGTAAATTGGTCTGTTCTGCGATTTGTTGCACAAGATTTACAATTTTTTGAATCTCATTTGAAGAGTGATTCAGCTTTTCAATCAGCTCTTCCATGTCATTCATTCCACCGTTGATATCTCGAATACGCGACTCAAGTTCTTTCATCCGCTGCTGTCCTTCACTCGCTAATTGGAGGGTCTCTCTAGATTTGTCTGCGCTATGCTGAACAGCAATATTCATGTCTTGACCACTGGATATTAACTGTTTTACGGATGAAGTGGTTTGTTGGCTTAGAGATGCCAGCATAAGGCTGATATCCGCCATTTTCGTTTGAATTTGTTCACGACCTCGGTATTCTTGCTCTCGCCGCATGTTTTCTTTCTCATATGATTCAAGCACGACCTGTTGTTCGAAGTTAAACATCTTAGAAACAACAATGCTTGCTTGTAATAATAGCTTCGTATCTGTCAATTGATCAAAGATAATTTGCAATACATGCTCCTGAACATTTTGAAACGCAGCGATGTACCATTTTGGTTCTAATCCAATGCGCACATGCACTTCGGCTACTTTAAAACGTTTGTGCAAAAACTCATCGTTAATATGCCCATCAAACATATCCAGCAAATGTATCTCTAGACTTTTCGCAAGTCGCTCCACAGTGCTATGCTTTGTCAAAATTTGTTTTAGATGAGGGACACTGAGAATTGTTTTGTAAAAAGTCTTGGCAATATCATGAATATGAGTCGCAATGATCGGCTGTAATGCTTTCGCGATTTTTAAAATCCTCTGGACTTAATCGAATCATGTTCATCTGGGTTACAATATCTGCATGCTTTATATTCATGGTGACTTGGCTAGTTACCATCTGTTCTTTAAAGATTTTTGTTTGCGTAGATTCTTCTGCCTTTGTGCTGAACCAATTCGTAAATAAAAAGCTTTTCCCCATATGCTGTTATCACCTTTGTTAGTTTTGTATTTTCAGATAAATCAGTCGTATAATCACAGACATTAACAATTATAACAAGCCTTATATAGCATTGTAAATCATTGTACGGATACTATTCGTTAAAAGCTTGTGAATTATTTTGAAAGAAAATTTCGGTTGTTTTCCAAATGAAAAAACTCCTATAGTTTCCTATAGAAGCATCATGTTAGGTAACCATGAACGAAATATTCAAAATATGATAAGATTATAGAGACCTCTATACGCGGGACATTTCAATTATATATCATATTATCCCATGAAAGGTGTCTGAATCCAAATGAAGCCATTCCGAAAAGCGATCCTAACAGAGGAAGAACTGCGTAACCTTACTGGTACACCAGGCCCATTAGCTAGTAACAAGGTCATCCCCTTCCTAGATATTCATTGTCGTTCCTTTTTAGCAAAATCTCCTTTTTTACTCCTATCTACAAGCAGCAACAAAGGGCTCTGCGATGCTTCTCCGCGTGGAGATCATCCTGGATTCGTTCATGTATTGGATGAGCACCATCTTCTCATACCAGAACGTCCAGGTAATCGTCGAGTAGACTCTCTACGAAATATTATTGCCAATCCTTATGTAGGCTTGCTCTTCATGATTCCAGGTCTTGAAGAAACATTACGTATCAACGGAAAAGCATGGGTTATTCAAGATCAAGAACTTCTCGAACCAATGCAAGTACAAGGGCGAATCCCTCAACTTGGAATTGCAGTAGAAGTGGAAGAATGCTTTATTCATTGCGCTAAATCGTTTAAACGTTCCGGCCTCTGGGAACCAACTACTTGGTTGCCAAAGGATAGCCTTCCTAAGCCAGCGGTAATGTTAGCCGAGCACGCCAAGTTACCCAATGTGTCCGCAGAAGATGTCGCAGACTTATTACATGACAGCTACACCAAACGGATGTATTAAGATTATGATCTGGTAAGAAACACACCTGTCCATTTATGAACTCCTCCAAAACATTAATAAGGCTGCCGGATTTGCATCCGACAGCCCTACAGGAGACCCAATTCTTCACTTATCTATGTTACATTGTCCAATTCACAAGCACTTACTCTATTCTTCCATGTTCCTTCACAAGTTACCTCTATTGTTTCTTCTGTTTTTTCTTAGATTTCATTTGCATTTTTTGCGTAACATCTTCATAAGTGGCATCATCCATCTTTTTTAGCAATTTATGATGCTCAGTTACATCCTGGATACCTGCTTCAACGGTTTGTGTGCGAAGATCTTTCCGTACCAAAACCGTAGAGAACCAGAAGCCGATCATCGCCATCGATAATAAAACAGGTCCAGTAAAATATGATATTTCATAAGACATGTTCTTTTCTCTCCTTCCTTGGTTTTGTGATCTCTACCTCGCTGTTTCTTATTTTACTAGAAAAATAAAGAAATAATATGGAAAACTAATAGAAAAATCATCACAATGACATCATATTCTGCTATAGCCTAGAAGGTTCTGTGCCTTTTACCTATTAAAAAGCTTATTCTTCCTTACCCGAAAAAAGAGCAGATAACTCAGGTAATTCTGCCCTTTTTGTCGTCTTATGACCTAAATTAAAGCTTAACATCCAGTTTAATCATGCCAGACTCTCTCATTGCCTTATAAATGATCACTAGTAAAGGACCTAAAAGTAAACCCACTCCACCAAATATCTGAATACCGATAAATAGCGAGGCTAAGGTAGCTACAGGAGACAAGCCCATATGTTTCCCCATAACCTTAGGCTCGACTGTTCGTCGGATAATTAGGAGAACTACCCCTAAAAGTAACAGCTTGGTTCCCATGACGGGATCTCCTGAAACATAATAGAAAATCGACCATGGCGCCATAATGACAATGGAACCTATAATCGGTATTAGGTCAATAATCCAAATGATTAAAGACATAACCAGCGCAATTTTTGGGTTAATAAGTAACAAGCCAATTAATGTAACAGCAAAAATAACTAAGCTGACCAAAATTTGCGCTTTAAAAAACCCTGTAAAAAAAGAGGCTATTTTGTTGAAAATAAATTTGACCTTTTGCTCGGTTTGTTCAGTTAATTTTGCATAAAACGCAGCTTTAAGCCTTTCTAAATCAGCCATGATGAAGAATAAAGCAATCAAGTAAACAAGGAAATTAACTAGGAACGCAGGTATTTTTGTAAACACTTGCTTAATCGTATCTATATTTAAATAGGTTAACAGTCCTGTTTTAAATGTTTCTAGCAACGCACTAATCTGCTTGGTGCCCTCTTCAACTAACTCATTGGGTAAATCAACTGAAAAAGCGTAGATTTTGTCCAACATCTCTTGCCATAGTCTAGAAAATACACTTACATAATACGGAATATGTTCTATTACATAAAGTAGTTGTGTGGTCGCTTTTGTTACAATAAAATATCCACTTACAGCCATAACTAGAACAAAAATAAAAAATACAATCAACACTGAAAAATTACGACTCATCTTAAAGCGCTCTTTCAGAATACGCACCAGAGGATCCAACATGATTGCCGTCAGTAAAGCAAGTAGCAATGGAATGGACACCGGAATAATGACAATAAGTAAGAGAACAATAAGTAAGATGGTCACCCATTTAATCATTTTCTTTTTATTTTTGAAGTTCATCGGAGTATCGAAGGCTCCTCTCTTATCTCTATCCCCTATCTAAACAGTAGGCTTTACATCCTTTTATCTATTTGTATAGTAGCATACTTACCTACTAGATAATAGTTTTGTAGCTAAAGACATACTTAATCTATGCTTAAATCTTCCTTAAATATGATCTTCATGCTCTGTTTTGAAAAAAAAATAACATAAAAAAAGACGCTAAACTAGCGCCATTTTTTATAACATTGCCTCTGTTATGACTGTATAAAAGCTGATTTACTAGATTTCACATCATAAACGCCATGAGTTGAACTAACGATGTGGTCTGGTTTTGGCTTGCCACGGCTTTGACGGTGACCCTCCAAATGTGCTTCACTTGTTTCCCATCTCTTCCAGGCTTCTTCTGATTCCCAGCGAATTAACACAATGACTTCTTCATCATGACCTTTTCGTGTTCTTTTCACTAAAACGCTCAAATCGATAAAACCCTCAATTTTTTCAATATCGCCTTCGCCAGTAAAATGCTTTACGACTATGTCTGAAGTACCTTCTTTTACAACAATCGTTTTTGTTTCGATAAACATAAGATTACACTCCCTTTATATGTATCGTTAGTAACATCCATAAATTCCTATAGATCATCATTCTTTCTTTATTTTAGTTGATAAAGATTATCATAGTCAATTATTGAATCATGTAAATTGTAAAACAAGCATATATGGTCGAAAATCAACCGAACCATATATGCTACACGTAAAGTAAGCTATCATTTGCCTATCAATTTTTTTAGCCTAGTCCGTTGCTCTAGTAAAGCTTGATAGTGACGCTCCTGTTCCTGAATATAAGAAGTGAGAAGAACTTCGAGTGCTTGAATGGTGGGGGTATCTAGATAGGTTGTTGGTTCATCTAAAATCATCATATCAATGTCGCTTACCATGATTTTTGCTAAAGCTACCTTTACCTTTTCCCCACCGCTTAACACTCGTACCGTCTTGTAAATGGCATCTTGTTTGAAAAGTAGCCGAGCCAGCACATCTCGTACTGTTTGCTCCGTTTGTCTAGAAGTTTCCTTCACATTTTCTAGAATTGTTTTGTCTAGAGTAAAGGACGTCTAAATTTTGGCTAAATAGCCTATTCTAGAACCACCAGTAAGTTGAATATCTGAGTCACGTCCGACTATCTTTTTTAATAAAGTACTCTTGCCTGATCCATTTTACTGTTGCCATCTCTGTGGGCTTCTCTACTTTTTCTAGCTTCTTCATTCGCGTTTGCACCGACTTCATTGTGCGATGGATCGATTTTTGTTGACTTGCTTTGTGCATTTTCCAGTTTCTTGTTTCTGAGGTACTCATCCGTTTAGACGGTGCTTTTCGAAGGTTATTCGCTATTTGTGATCTCTTTTGGAGAGCGGTTTCTAGCTGACTCACTTTAGACAGGTACTCTTGATGCTTTATCCTTGATCGCACAAACCTACTCCTGTTTTGTCATTATAATTCTCTGCCATACCAGCTTCATTAGCCATCCGACAGAAGCCTGTAACAAACGAAGATTTCGTCCTTCTGTTAGTTGTCCGAAACTTTCTTAATTTAAAAAATTAAGAATGGTGTCTTTTTGTTTGATCCTATTCGACTGAATGTTTTCAGGAACGTTCCTTACAACAAAAAAACCGTCCTCTCCAAGCTAGCTGGAAAGAGGACGGTTCCGTTTTACTATATAACAGAATCAAACCATTGAGGCAGTTTATCTTACTTTGTTTGTAGCATATGGTACTCAATTAAAAAGAAATCTTATTTTCAACAAAGGCTTTCAAATCTGCAATTGCTACGCGTGTTTGTTCCATCGTATCACGGTCACGTACAGTTACCATACCATCTTGCTCGGACTCAAAGTCATACGTAATGCAAAGCGGTGTACCAATCTCATCATGACGGCGATAACGTTTACCAATGGAACCAGATTCATCATAATCTACTACAAAATGCTTGGATAAGTCAGCAAAAACTTTCATAGCAGGTTCAGACAATTTTTTGGACAAAGGGAAAATGGCAGCCTTGTAAGGTGCTAATGCTGGATGGAAACGTAGAACGGTACGACTGTCTCCACCTTCCAGTTCTTGCTCCTCATACGCATCAATTAGGAATGACAACGTTACACGGTCTGCACCAAGAGATGGCTCGATGCAATAAGGTACATAGCGTTCGTTTGTTTCAGGGTCAAGGTAAGAGAAGTCCTCTCCAGAATGCTCCATATGTTGCTTGAGATCGAAGTCCGTACGGTTTGCAATTCCCCATAGCTCGCCCCAACCAAACGGGAATTTGTATTCAATATCGCTAGTGCCTTTGCTATAATGGGACAATTCATCGTCGTTATGATCACGAAGACGAACATTCTGTTCTTTTACTCCCAACGTCAACAACCATTGGAAACAATAGTTACGCCAGAACTCAAACCATTTCATGTCCTCGCCTGGTTGGCAGAAGAATTCAAGCTCCATTTGTTCAAATTCACGTGTACGGAACGTAAAGTTACCTGGTGTGATTTCATTACGGAAGCTTTTACCGATCTGTCCGATACCAAATGGCATTTTCTTACGCATAGTGCGTTGTACATTTTTAAAGTTTACAAAGATACCCTGTGCCGTTTCTGGACGCAGGAAGATTTCATTCGTACTAGATTCTGTTACACCTTGGAACGTTTTAAACATCAAGTTGAACTGACGAATGTCCGTAAAATCTTGACTACCACAATCTGGGCAAACAATGCTATGTTCCGAAATAAGTTCCTGCATTTTTTCAAAGGGTAGGCCATCTACAACTAACTCAATGTTGTTTTCTGCAAGTTTATCTTCAATCAGTTTGTCAGCGCGATGACGTGCCTTACATTTTTTACAATCGATCATAGGGTCGTTAAAGTTACCAACATGACCAGATGCAACCCATGTTTTTGGATTCATCAAGATCGCCGCGTCAATACCAACATTGTACGGGGACTCTTGAATGAATTTTTTCCACCAAGCCTTTTTAATGTTGTTCTTTAGCTCAATACCAAGCGGACCGTAATCCCACGTATTAGCAAGACCCCCATAAATTTCGGATCCTGGGAATACAAATCCTCTGTGTTTGGCAAGAGCGACGATTTTGTCCATGGTTACACTCATTCTCTAAAACTCCTTTTTATCCAAATAAGTATTGAAAAGCTCTCGTCCCTTCCAAAATATACGGGATGAGAGCCTATGCTTCGCTTAACAGTCAACAACATAATAATCATGCCGTTTACCAGTACATATGTATGACTTCCTAGCTTTGCGCTTATCCCAAAGAGACAAGACACCAGTAATTTTAGCCTACATAAACTCTCTTAGGTATTGTAAACCATGTATTACATGTTACATTGTTTACGCCCAAAATTCAATTGACAGTTAACAGAATCCCCGATAATCTTTACGACGTTTTGATTTGAGTAACGATTAGAAAGGCATTTCCGAATACGCTTATCCAGAAATGCCTTCCTGTGTCTCTTATGATTCAATTCGTTTCGATTACAAGTAGATTACTCTTTAATCATTGATTCATCCGCTTCTGGCAGAACGACTGGTTTAATCTCTACGCGCTTAATGTGATTAACATCCTTTTCCAGAATGCGCAATTCATAACCCTCAAACACGATTGGCACATTTTTGCGTAAATCTGGATTTTGCATTAGCATCCAGCCTGCAATGGTATCTACATCTTCATCATCCATACACAGATCAAACATCTCGTTTACTTCGCTAATCAGCACTTTGCCATCAACAATTTTATGGTTCCAGCCCACCTCTTGAATGCGAGGGCGTTCATCTTCGTCATATTCATCACGGACTTCGCCGATTATTTCTTCAATAATGTCTTCCAAGGTGACCAATCCAGCTGTACCACCATATTCATCATACAAGATAGCCATTTGAATACGTTTCTTTTGCATTTGTAGCAAAAGGTCGTGGATTGCCATGGTCTCTATCACTTTTAAGACAGGACGTGTAAACTCTTTCAAACTGGTAATCTGCAACTCGCTCTCACCCAAGCTATGAATGAAAAAGTCTTTTACGTTGACAATACCGACTACATCATCCTTATCTTCGCCAAAAACTGGGTAGCGCGTATATTGTTCAGATTTTAAGGTTTTAATATGTTCTTTAATGGGGTCTTCAAGATATAGACCTACCATTTCTGTCCGCGGTACCATAATCTCCTTTGCGAGACGGTTATCAAATTCAAAGATGTTATTCACATATTTAAATTCGGTTTGATTAATTTCACCGCTATGGTAACTTTCCGATAAAATCAGTCGTAGCTCTTCTTCTGTATGAGCCACTTCATGCTCAGATGCAGGTTTTAGACCGAACACTCCGGTAAGTAAGCGAGCAGAACCATTCAGGACCCAGATGAACGGGTACATTACTTTATAAAAATAAATTAATGGTTTTGAAAACAACAGAGTAACTCTCTCTGCCTTTTGAATAGCAAAGGTTTTAGGAGCTAATTCTCCAACAACCACATGCAAATATGTCATGGTTCCAAAAGCAATAATAAAAGAAAGGGTGTTGGCTACTCCTACCGAAATGTTCATTCTTTCGAAAAGAGGTTGTAACATATGATGCACAGTAGGTTCACCTAGCCATCCCAAACCCATTGCTGTAATCGTTATCCCCAACTGACACGCGGACAAATATTCATCCAAGTTGGTAATTACCTTTTTTGCTGCTAATGCACCTGGCTTCTTTGCTGCGACCAATTGATCAATGCGACTAGTACGAATCTTGACAATCGCAAATTCTGCCGCCACGAAAAAACCAGTAAAGGCAATCAAAATGAAAACCATGACTAAATTAAATATCTCCAACCAGTTACCTTAATCCATCACTGAATTAAGGTGTTCACCTCCATTGAGTCTTTCTCTCTCTAAATTTTTTCTTGCATGTAAGGCAAAAGAAGTAATAAAGAGTGTAAAAGCGTGGTTCCTTGTACCGACAGTTTTTGCCGGATTTCCTTTTGATCCTCTTCCGACAAAGAATTGATCTGGCTAGCCAGCAAACTCATCTCTTGTTCGAGCTGTTGCATACGCTGGTTCACATCTTTAGTTAATACCAACAATTGATCTGCATTCGGTGCTTCCCGTTTAGTTTCCACCAATTCCTTAATCGCACAGAGCGGCATATGTAATAACTTGCATTGTTCAATCATCTGCAAGATTTCCAAATCACACTCGTTATAATAACGGTAATTGGAAGTAGACCGCTTCGGTTGCAAGAGCCCCAAATTGGTGTAATAATCCACGGTTCGCTTTGAAATGTTTGCCAAAACAGCCAATTCCCCTATACGATACACTGCCCCATCACTTTTCCCCCCTCTCTTCTAAATAATGATGTCACATCAAAAGCGTACAGTCAAACGTGATGGTTGTTCATTTTGGAGAAAAAGGAGCATTTTTAGACTATTTACCAACTTTACCAACCTGACAGACCTTGTTACTCTCTATCACGCTAGCTTTCTTGGAAAAATTCAAATCATTGCCTTATTAAAACTCTCAAACGTTATTGAATATTGGCACGGCTTTGGGTAAAATCATACGAGTATTAAAATATACTAGAAACATGGAGAACGAGACGAAACGACATGAGTACTGCTGACATTCCTGAGAAAACAAAACGCTTTTTTTACCATCCAGTTTGTTGTGTTTGTCGAGATTTACTAGGCATTCTAATTGGTTGCGCAGTGTTTGCCTTCGGAGCTAATACTTTGATTGCCGCACACCAGCTGTTACCCGGTGGTTTAACCGGAATCTGTACCCTTCTTTATCGGCTCACGGGTGTGAGTGTTGGTACCTTATATTTTGTACTAAACATTCCTCTATTGATTCTTGGTTATCTACAAATCGGCAAGAAATTTATTTGCTATACCATTTACGCAGTTGTTTGTATCTCTATCTTCCTAAATGTAATTCCACAAGAACAATTATGGACACATAACATCTTACTCGGTGCTGTTTTTGGTGGGTTCATTGCTAGTATGGGAACAGGTTTTGTACTACGCGTAGGTGGCTCTACCGGAGGAACAGACATTTTAGGCAGAATTGCTGTAAAGTATTTTCAAATTCCGATGGGCGTTTTTGGACTATGTATAAATGCCTTGATCGTGGTAGCTTCATCCTATTTTGGTAATCCAGAGCTAGGGATGTATACGATCATCTCTATGTACATTGGAGCACGGACGGTTGATTTGGTCTTGAATCATATCGATCGCATTACTGTAACCATTATCTCCAAAAAAGGGGAAGATGTAGCCGAAGCGATCACAAAATCAGTTGTTCGACGCGGTGTGACCATTTGGAATGCAAGCGGTGCCTATACACATCAAGACAAACAGGTACTAATGTGCGTTATTGTAAAACACCAATGGTCGGAAACAAAGAAAATTGTGCTTGCTACTGATCCAGAAGCTTTTATTACAGTGGCACCTATTAAACGTATCGTAGGTAACTTTAAAGAGACCTGGTAACCGCCTTTCTCGAATACGATCTATAGTTACATACTATAGCAAGACCCACGAAACAGTGAGATCCGTGGGTCTTTTTGTTATAGCCTTTGTTTTCAGGTTCCAACATTGCCTGTCTATTTCATTATGAATCGTTTTGGCAACCCATTTCCACCGTACTATCCTTCCTTTTTACAAAAATTGAATATGGTGTCGGATCATCAAAACCTGTTTTTTTGGCCAATTTTTTGCTCCCTATATTTTCAGCGTCACAATCCCAGAAAGGGGTCAGTTGATGTAAGAGGCAATGTTTTATAAATAAATGGGCTACAAGCTGTGCTAAACCTAGTCCCCTATGATTTTCATGTGTTTCAATATCAATTTCAGCAACATGCCTACTACTAAAAATAGATGTTCCTTCACAAACGATCTGCCCTTCAAAAAATACACTATACCCAAAGCCGTACTTCAAGTATTGCTCTGTCGATCCCCAAAAGCGAGTATAATACTTTGCATGAAAAAAGGGACTTTTTGAAATAGTTTCCTTGCTTATTCGTTGAACCTGATAGCCTTCCGGTAGTTCAGCATAAAGATCAGTGGAATTGTACACCTCGGAATTAAATGAACGGAATGCATAGGACAGCCTTCCCATCTGGTTACAGTCGTCTCCAAACATGTGAGCAAGGACAGTATCCCATTCTTCTGTTGGAGAAAATATGACGAAGGTAGCATGCTTGTCCTCTTTGATCTTTGTATAATGACTCTCGAAAAAGTCTTGAAATTCCTGATTATTTTTATCCCCCATGATGTAATAAATACCTGAGTCCGTACCAATCATAAGAGTCTTGGGTTCTTCTACCTGATCGACAAATACCATGCCGTCAATATAGTTGTCGACCACTGAATAAGCGAAGGAGGGACAATTTCCTTTGTTAGTTTGCAAAAGGGGATATACTTTATGGTATAAATGCTTTGCTATCTGCAACAACTTCAACACCCCTATTCTTACGTATGTATGTGTTTCTTTTTCTCAAAAAAAAGAACTAGCAGGAAAATACAAAGGGGATACAACCCACCCCAACCGAGAAAAGGATATAAGCACAGCGTAACCACAAGTGATATCCAAGCAGAGACATGCCCCCATTTGTTTCCACGCAGAAGCTTGACCCCTGCAAGACACCCGCCTAAATATGTAGCCATAAAAGTAGCATTTGGTACTTGAATCAGCTTTTCTAGTGAGATAGCACCACTTGCAAGTAACAGTAAAGCTAGCACAAAACCACCACTAAGAAACAGAAGTCCTCCCAAAGGGGCCTGTGTTTGTGGGTGTAATTTAGCCATCCATGCTGGAGCACTTTTAGCTTTAGCTAGCGAAAAGGCGATCCTCCCTGCCGCATTTGCTGGAGAACGATTTATAATTGTTACTATTCTTTCGAACAAAACAACAAGGAACCAACGTTCCTACTCCCTAGACCAAAAAGGCGTGTGCCTTATCTTGCACACACGCCTTTTTGGTGTTCCTATGCTACGATCATCTTTTCATAGATTAGATGTCTCCATGAATAGATTTTTTCATTGCAGCATTCTTTCGGGGTTTCGTCTTCTTTTGTATTTTTGTTTGTGTTTTCTCAGGTGCTTGTATGGTAACAACTTCTTTGCTTTTTGTTTGCATACTGCTAGTCATCTCTTCTGCCCAAACCGGGCTAATTGACAACATGCCCACTGTTAAAAAGCTAGCTGTGAGCGATTGTAATTTTAGACTCATGTAACCCACTCCTTACGTAAGGGATCAATCCCCTATCTATTAAGACGTTTTAAACTCCAAAAGGGTCACATTTTTACCAATAACCATTAGAAAGATCATTCACTTAAGGGCTGTCGAAACATTTGAATACTCTTCAAGTGTTATGCCTTTTTCGTGAATCTCGCCTGCGGCTTCCTTACCAACATACCGAAGATGCCACGGCTCATATTGATATCCCGTAATGGCTTCTTTCCCTTTTGGATAGCGAATAATAAATCCGTATTCGTGAGCATGATCAGCTAACCAGACAGCTTCAGGAGTGCCATCAAAACAATCTTCCGCCGCACATTTTCCTGTGCTTCCAGAAACATCAATAGCAAGCCCGGTTTCATGTTCGCTATGACCTGGTACTGCGCTGTATTTTTTGGCAGCTTCCTCTCCATCTTTTTTCACATATCGAGTAAATAGAGTAGTTTGTGTAGAATGCGAACGATAAGCGGATACCCCTGCCAGCATTATACCTTCCTGCTTAGCTCCAGCAAATAATTGTTGCAGACCATCTGCGGCTTCTTTTCGCATCATACGCTTCTCTATTTTTTCATTAAATAAAAAAGGAACATCTGGATAAACAAGATCTTGAGGTTTGTAGCTATCTGGTAGCTTGTACTGTTTGTTAACTAGCACCTCGACACTATCTGGAGTCGTCACTTGTAATATACTTCCCGCCTTGTCTGTTGTACCCTCAGTAGAAGTAGACGGTGTTGTTGTATTTCCTGAAGCTCCCGTTTTCTCTTTTTCGGTACTTCCCTTACTGTCTATCGACTGCTCTGTTTGCTGACTAGGCTTTGTTCCCTGGGTTTCAGTGGTTTGCGCACTCTCAGTACCCTTAGATGGTGTCTTAGTCGATGTTTCCTCACAACCAACAACCAGTGAAGCAGATAACGCTATGAGTATGGCTGTAGCTGATATGGTGCGTATGCTTTTCATAGTTTCCTTTTTTCCTCCTCTTTCCAAACACAATGCCTGCTCAACTGCTTCATGTGGAAAATCGTTGTACAAAGTAAGTGACGATTTAATTAAGAAAAGGGTTTCCTTATTTTTAAAAAACAACCCCCTAAAAATAAAAAAGGCGATGTAAATTGAACACTCTGACCAACCTGATCAACATACAATAAAAGCACCTACAGGAACGTGGGGGAACAGCAAAACCCGCCGGGACTAATGCCGGCGGGGAATAAACATGTCATACCGTTTATCATAAGAAAAAGCGCTCATGTTAGCAAGGAATTAAATCCATCCTCTCGCTTTCATTCCTTCTGTAATACGGAGTAAAGAGATCATAAAAGCGGCTGTTCTTCTGTCTGTTTGATATTGTTTAGCGATTTGACTTACTTCCTGATAAGAGCGCACCATAACATCTTTCAATTTTTCATTTACTTCCGATTCCGACCAGTAAAAGTTCATGAGGTTTTGCACCCATTCAAAGTAGGAAACCGTTACTCCACCTGCATTGGCTAAAATATCAGGAATGACTAGAATGCCCTTTTGTTGCAGAACCTCATCTGCTGCTGGCGTCGTAGGTCCGTTTGCAGCTTCTGCAATAATTTTAGCCTTAATTCGATCTACATTGGCTGCTGTAATTACATTTTCTAAAGCGGCGGGAATCAAGATATCCACTTCTACTTCCAACAATGCATCGTGCTCAATAAGACTAGCGCCAGCCACACTCCCTAAAGACCCTGCTTCTTTGGCTGCAATAACATCAGGAATATGCAATCCTGCCTCTGCGTAGATAGCTGTCTTAGAATCACTCACAGCCACTACTTTGGCCCCCAATTCGTGCAGCAGACTTGCAGCGATTTGCCCAGCATTGCCGAAGCCTTGAATTGCTACAGTTGCATCTGTTGGAGACATGCCTTTTTCATGTAAAGCTTCTAAGATGGTATACACACATCCACGCGCTGTAGCCTCATTTCTACCTTTTGACCCACCAAGAATAAGTGGTTTCCCGGTAATAACCCCCGGTGTGATCGCCCCTTTTAGGCGACTATAAGTATCCATCATCCATCCCATTACTTGTGCATTTGTGTAGACATCAGGAGCTGGAATATCTTTTTCGGGTCCAACTACATCGTGAATTGACTCCATAAATCCTCTACTGACACGCTCCAATTCTCCCTGACTCATAGTTCGCGGATCACAAATGACCCCACCTTTACCACCACCATACGGTAATTGCACCACACCGCATTTAAACGACATCCACATAGAAAGAGCTTTGACCTCATCGAGCGTTACTTGTGGATGAAAGCGAATTCCTCCCTTAGTTGGCCCAATGGCATCATTATGTTGCGAGCGATATCCATCGAATACACGAACAGATCCATCATCCATTTTCACTGGAAAAGAAACACTGACTACACGTTTAGGCTTTTTTAAAATCTCTACCGCTGCACGAGGAAGATTAAGTAATTTGGCAGCATTCTCAATTTGCTTCTGAACGATTTCGTACGGATTTAAGTTTTCAGTCATTTCTGTCGTCTGTTGTGCCATGGTTTCTCCCACTCTCTTTCTCTACTATGATAAAGGAATTCTTACATTGTAAAGGAATAATGCAAAAAAAGGAACATAAAACACCTATTATTTTTTGATTTTACTGATAATTTTCGCACTCTTGTAACATTTCTCTTCATCTCTTAGTATGTAGGATTTTGCTATCTGTATACATACGAGGGGTTTTTTGTCTCTTTTTGCGCTTTCCCAGAAAATAAAGAAAGGATTTCCCAAGTAATCTAGTAAATTGACTGGAAGTTTACTACAATAAGAGGAAGAATATCAAAAAATGAGAGGAGTTTTTCGACATGGATTGCTTATTTTGTAAAATTATTCAGGGAGATATCCCTTCTAAAAAAGTGTACGAGGATGATGATGTCTACGCGTTTCACGATATTAATCCCATTGCACCAGTACATATCCTCGTAATCCCCAAAAAACATATACCATCTGTTATGGGATTGGATGAATCAGATAAAGAACGAATTGGTAACCTTCACTTAGCCATTCAAAAAGTAGCTAAAGAAGCTGGTTTGGAAGAAAATGGATTCCGTGTCGTGACAAATACGGGAAAACACGGACAACAAACTGTCTTCCACTTGCATTACCACATTGTTGGTGGCAGACAATTAGAATGGAACATGTAGGATAATCTTTTCACACAAAACAAATAAAAAAACACACAAACCAGCAAGAACAAGCTGCTTTGTGTGTTTTCTTCATATATAGGTACAACATCTGTTTTATGACTATTGTTCCGGCTGGGAAGCTGCTAAGGTCGGTTGCTCTGTTTGTCCAGGCTTTTGTAACTTGAGTTTAAACAGCGGAACCACAGCAAAGACACCTACTACAAAAAGTAATCCTGCTATTTGATAGCTTCCTTGCAACGTAAATGTTTCTTTTACAACGCCCGATACGCTCATCATCACAACCATCATACCTGAAAATAGAGGGCTGAGCACCCCATTTACCCTGCCAACAAACTCTTCTTCTGCTGAAACTAGGATCAAGGTATTGACCCCAATATGAATACAGGGGAAGAATAACCCATTTATAAATTGAAAGGCAAGTGCTATGGCAAAGCTTTGTGAAAAGCTAATCCCAATTACGGAGATAGCGCTACTAATCATACCAATCGCTAACAGCTTCTGAGCGGAAACTTTTTTAGAGATCGTCATCACTATTGCCCCACCTAATAGCATGGCTACTCCATTGGTCATCAAAAACCATTGTAAGTTCTCTTTAGGTAATCCTAACTGCTCTACTACCACAAATACACCCAATGGTTGCAATAACCCCACGGCCAAGCCTGCCACAATGAAACAGATACTCAGAGTTCTCAATACATATTTTGACCATACATAACGAAACCCATCGCCCATCTCTTTTAAAATGCTTGTAGTAGCATCGTTCTTTTTGGGCATCTGATCGACTGGTAATTTATACAACACAGCGGCTGATAACAAGAAGGCAAGCCCCGTCAGAGCAATCGAAACGTCAATGCCAAAGCTCTGAAATACCATGGTACCAATAGCCGGTCCAACAATCATGAAGATACCCATCAATGTTTGAAACATGGCCATCCCTGCTTGCAATTGCTCTGCTGGAACATGCTGTTTAAACAGTTTCATTGCCGATGGTTGAGAAAATTGAGACAAAATAGCAGAAAACAGCGTGACAAAGAATATCGCTTTCCAAGACCCAAACATGAGAGTAAGCAGAACACAAAAAACAGAAACGGCACTTAAAATATCACACCACACCATCGTTCTTTTTGGTCTCCAACGGTCAGCAAACGTCCCACCTATAAATGAGAAAATAAAGATAGGGGCAAATTCTGCTACAGAAATCATGGAGACCGCATAAGGATCATTATTGGTAACTTCCATAACATACAAGAGAATAGCAAAATTTCGCACCCACGTGCCGAGCTGTAAAAATACTCCCGATAAAAGAATAACGCGTATAAATGGATTAGATAAAATATGCGGTTTTTTTACGGTTTCCACCTGATTCCCCCCTTTTAGAGATACTTCTTAACAGAAGCATCTCTATATCCTAACACATCTGTTTTGTTGAATACATGATTTTTTTCGTAACTTTCATCCAGGAACAAAAATGCGAAGCCCATATACAGGCTTCGCACTTTTGTTCCTTATGACGTACCTTCTATTTTATTTTGCTGGTGGTTGTAACTGGGATATTACCGCCTTGGTTACCCGAGTAATGATCTCTTCCATTTGTTGTTCATCTATTTTGACAGTCAGCGGTTGGGCTGGGGTTGTAGCATGTTCAGATGGAAAGCATACATCCATACCTGGTGGACAGATTACACCTGTTGGCGTTTCCCCCTGCAATCCCATTTTCTCTCGCAAAGCTACCAGCTCTTTTACTCGTTCTATTGACAATTGTCGTGTCCCGTTCATTTGTCTTGCAATCCAGTTAATTTTCGCGGTAAATTCAAGCGACTCCATTAAGTAGTAGGCAGATTGAATATCTTTTCCCCACGTAAGTGCCCCGTGATTTTCTAGTAAAACTCCCTGATGGTTCATGACATGTGGGGCAATGGACTCAGGAAGAGCTTGCGTGGAGGGCGTCGCATACTTCGCTACCGGTATCGTACCGAGTAACACTACCGATTCTGGCAAAGTTGCCGCATCTAATGGTAGACCTGCTATAGCAAAAGCAGTGGCATACGGAGGATGAACATGAACGATCCCACCAATATCTGGACGCATTTCGTATACTTTTAAGTGCATTTTCATCTCGGAAGTAGGGCGTAGCTCACCTTCTAAGACCTCCCCCAGTAAATTCACTTTTACCAACATATCTGGTTGCAAAGCTCCTTTACTTACACCAGTTGGTGTGATCCAAATCTCGTTTGAAGAGAGACGAACCGAAATATTTCCATCGTTAGCCGCACCAAAGCCCTTTTCGTATACTTTACGTCCAATCTCACAGATATCCTGTTTCACTTTAGCTTCATTCTTCATCTGTTCGTTCGTTGGTTCGTTCATGATCAGCTTTCCTCCTTGTTTCCTGTAGATCAGTCTAGTTGCTTTCTGTAGATTCTTGGAACAGCTCAGCCAAAGCTTTTTCGTAAGGAGCCCGTAAAATCCCTTTCTCCGTAATAATCGCTGTTATCAATTCGTGCGGAGTAACATCAAAGGCAGGGTTAAAGACTTTGACATCAAGTGGGGCCGTTTGCTTTCCAAACCCTTCTATAATCTCGCTAGCTTCTCGCTCCTCAATCGGAATTTCGGCTCCCGTAGCTGTCTCTAGATCGATCGTAGACATTGGAGCTGCCACATAGAACGGAATTCCATGAGCCTTGGCAAGTAATGCTACTCCATAAGTGCCGATTTTGTTAGCCACATCACCGTTCGCAGCTACACGATCGCACCCCACTATAACTGCTTGTACCCATCCTTTAGACATAACCATTGCGGCCATGTTATCCGTAATCAACGTAACATCAATGCCCGCTTCATGCAGTTCCCACGCAGTTAAACGTGCCCCTTGAAGCAAAGGACGCGTCTCATCGGCAAATACCTTGATGTTCCATCCTTTTTCTTTTGCTAAATAAATGGGAGCGAGCGCTGTACCATAACGCGCTGTAGCAATTCCACCAGCATTACAATGAGTCAACACACCCATGCCATCTTCAAACAATGTTAATGCATACTCACCAATCATGCGGCATGTTTCTTCGTCCTCGTCACGGATTGCATGTGCTTCAGTTACTAGACGCTGCTTAATTTCTGCAACAGGTAGGTTCTGATCTGTCAAGGCTCGTTGCTCCATGCGGTTTAATGCCCAAAACAGGTTGACAGCTGTAGGTCTTGAAGATGCCAAATACTCTTTTTGTTGTATGAATGTATTGTAGAATGCCTCGAAGGAGTCTTCTCGTGCGTCAAGAATTCCTAGTAATAAGCCATAAGCGGCAGCAATCCCAATCGCAGGTGCCCCTCTTACCTTTAACTCCTTAATGGCAACCCAAGCATCTTTTATATTGTCTATTTCTAAAAATTCTTTCAAAGTTGGTAATTTCGTTTGATCCAAAATAAATAATGTGTTGTTTTCAAAGCGAACCGATTGAATAAACGCTGCCATGCTTTAGTCTCCCCCTTCTTGCAAACGGCCAAATCCGATTCGAATGACGTGGAATTGACTGTTTGTCTTCTATCTATTTATAGCAAAAAAACAGAAAGTTTTCTGCTACTAATCAAATAACACACAAAACCACATAATCAAACACTTTTAATGACCGATGACTTGATTTTACTAATCTAATCCCTTACTTTCAACCACTTTCCATCCCTTTCTCAAAACTTTATTTCTGTTTTTCCATTCTACTTCTCTTCCTATAGACACAACGATTCAAATTTCTTTTCCTTCCATCTTTTTTTACAACGTTATTTTTGGTATCCTTTTTGGCAAGAGGACAGATCATTACCTTAAGGTGGATGGGGACAGATCATTGTTTTGGGAGGTATTATGTTAGCAATCGAACGTCGCAAAAAAATTATGAATACACTATTTGAACAAGGAAATGTCATGGTAACCGAGCTTAGTAAACAATTCACCGTTTCTGAAGAGACCATCCGTCGTGATTTGGACAAATTAGAGAAGGAAGGTATTTTGATCCGTACTTATGGAGGCGCTATTTTAGAAGATGGCCTACGTTCCGACTTTCCACTCTGGGTACGCGAAAGCTACTATGTCGATGTAAAGGAAAAACTGGGAGAAAAATGTGCCCAGCTCATTAAAAGCGGCGATACAATCATGCTCGACTCCAGCACCACTTCATTGTATATTGCCAAAAAAATAAAAACCAAACAGAATCTTACCGTTATCACCAATTCATTTAAGGTCGAGTTAGAGTTGTCTGACACTGAGCATGTAAAACTGATATCTACAGGCGGAACCTTACAACGTCGCTCCCTTTCCTATGTTAGCCACTCAGCAACACGTACTCTTTCCCATTATTTTGCCGATGCTTCCTTCGTCTCCTGTTCAGGTCTTCATCTGCAACGAGGCGCTACGGACTCCAACGAATTTGAAGCAGAAATCAGAAAGCTTATGTTAAAAAATTCTGAGCAAAAAATCTTAGTGTTAGATCATACTAAAATTGATAAAGCAGGTTTTACTTTAATTACAGACTTTCATGGCATCACTAAGGTGATTACAGACCAAGCGTTATCTGTAGAATGGCGTCAGCTGTTGAATAGACATAGCATTGAGATCGACGACGAGGATATAGGCACTACTCCCTCTGAAGTAAATCCTACTTCTTAATAAGGATTTCAAAGAAATAGAATAAAAACGGCAAACCCCTAGGCTAAGTATGAAAAAACGTAGCTCCTGCTCCACGAAGGTACGGAACTACGTTTTTTCGTTTTTTATAACACCCTTACAAGAAAATCCCAGCAATCGCGGCATTTAGCAGGGAGGCCAAGGTTCCAGCAATGATAACCTTCATACCAACTTGTGCAATTTCACTACGTCGTTCGGGTACAAGTGAACCTAATCCACCAATTAGCATTGCCATAGAACCAAAGTTAGCAAATCCACAAAGTGCAAAGCTTAAGATCGCTACTGTTTTTGGCGCTAAATTTGCCATGTTTTTAGCCATATCAATATAGGCTACGAACTCATTCAATACAATTTTTTGCCCAATATAAGAACCCGCTTGAACAGCCTCAGACCATGGTACCCCTACTGCAAAAGCCAGCGGTGAAAAGAGGTAACCAAAAATCTTTTGCAGGGTTAATTCAAAACCAAACAATCCCCCAACATAGCCAAGCAAGCCATTCGCCAAAGCAACCAATGCTACAAACGCCAACAGCATCGCTCCTACATTAAGTGCCAAATGCAGACCATCTCCAGCTCCACGTGCTGCTGCATCAAATATGTTAGTTGCTTCATTTTTTTCCAGCTTTACATCCCGATCTTTCATATTCTCGGTTTCTGGGAAGAATAGCTTGGCAATAACCAATCCAGCAGGTGCTGCCATAAAACTCGCTGCTAACAAATATTCCATCGGGATGCCTAACAAGGAGTAAGCTGCAAGCATCGTACCTGCGATAGAGGCAAGTCCACCGGTTAGTACAGCAAACAGCTCTGAACGAGTCAATTGAGCTAAGAAGGGACGAATAACCAACGGTGCTTCCGTTTGTCCCACAAAAATATTTGCTGCTGCTGACATAGATTCAGCCTTACTTGTACCTAAAATTTTAGAAATACCGCCACCAATGTATTTAATAAAAAGTTGCATAATGCCTAAATAGTACAAAATAGAAATTAATGCTGCAAAGAAAATAACCATCGGTACTACATTAAATGCTACGACAAACGAAATTTTAGAATCAGGAGTGTACAGTCCGCCAAAAAGGAAGGTGATTCCTTCATTTGCATACCCAATAATGTGGTTCATTACATCAGTGAACTTACTTAACGCAGCTCGACCTGCTTCCCACTTTAATACAATGAAGGCAAAAAGAAACTGAATAGCTAACCCACCAACGATTGGACGCCATTTGATGCCTTTCTTATTGTTACAAAACAGGAACGCAATAAATAGAACAGCCATTACCCCAAGGAGGCCACGTAGAAAATCCATGATGTCTTACACCTCTGTTTTTTATTTTTACATGCTCTTCTTTACCTACTATCTTACATATTTTTAACGATCCCTCGTAATAGCTTGGAAAAGTTTTCTTTTGCTTGACCTGCTGCCTCATATACCTCTTCCGCTGTAATAGGTTGTGGTAAAATACCTGCTGCTAGATTGCAAATACACGAAATGGTCAAAACCTTGATACCTGCATGATTTGCTACAATTACCTCTGGTACGGTCGACATTCCTACTGCATCTCCACCTATCAAACGAGCCATTTTAACTTCAGCTGGAGTTTCAAAGGAAGGACCTGTAAAAGCAACATAGACACCCTCTTTTAAAGGAACATTTGTCTCCTTTGCTACCTGTCTCGCAATCTGAGCTAAGGATTTACAATATGTGGTGCTCATATCTGGGAAGCGATCCCCTAATCGATCATCATTAGCGCCAATCAACGGATTTATTCCCATCAGATTAATGTGATCCGTTACCAGCATTAAATCACCTGGTTGTTGGTCTATATACAACCCACCACTTGCGTTTGTCAATATGATTTGCTCTACTCCCAGCATCCTCATTACACGAATTGGGAATGTTACTGCTTCGACACTGTGGCCTTCATAATAATGAAAGCGACCTTGCATAGCTACAACAGTTTTGCCTTCTAGCTTGCCAATAACTAGCTTCCCTGCATGATAATCAACTGTCGACATCACAAAATGAGGAATGTCTTGATAGGGAATAACAATGGCATCAGCTAACTCATTGGCTAATTCGCCTAGACCAGATCCTAGAATTAAACCGATTGTTGGGGTTTGATCTATTCTTTCTTTAATATACCTGTTAGCTTCATCTATAGCTTCCCACTTATGCATAAGGAACCTCCCTATTGTTCTTCTTTTTATCTTATTATTTTTTATCTCTATGATAACGTCAAAATACCACATTAACAAAGATAAACCAACAATTTGTAACATTTATATTTTAGTTCAATATCCGAATTTAATCAAGTTAAAATAAATAATTGTACGTCTTTTGGCTTGTTAACAAGGTTTTTATACTTTTTCAGCAAAGTTTTTTATGTATTTTACTTGTTTTCCGAAAAATAATCCTTTTAAAGCCATCTCCTTTTACTCTATAATATGAGTATGAAAAGAGACTTTATATTGGTATTTTGTGGATTTTAATAGTAGATACAAAACTAAACATCCTTTTTGCTTCAAAAAGTTTAGTTCAGTTGAAACTCATTTATATTTGGAGGTCAAACAAACATGAAACGAAACATGCAACCAATGAAAAAGTCTGGACTAGCTTTTGTCTTAGCTTTAAGTGTTTTTGCAACTACTCCTGCTGTTTATGCACAGGGAACGTTACCGCTTGCATCTCAAGTAGTAGCTTCTTCATCGAGTGCTGTTCTTTCTACTGAGTATGCTACATTCTTACAAACAAAATATCAGCTCTCCTTTGAAAAGCAGGTAACACGAGGTCAATACCTACAAGCACTGACGATTATACTTGCTTTGGAACCCTCAAAAGAGAGCAAAACCTCATTTACAGATGTAAAAGAAGACTCTACTCTTGCTAAAGCTGTTACTGCACTACATGAACAAGGGATTGTCAATACCACAACAATTAAACCAAACGAATCTTTAACAACTCAAGATGCCATCTCTTATGCGGTTCGTGCGGCTGGTCTAAAAGAGTTAGCCTATACGTACCCGGAAGCCAAAGTAAAAAAAGCCTTTACTTCTGCATCCCTCTCTTACAAAACTGGTCAGCTTCCCATAAAAGTGGCACAAGAGATTGCCGTAGCAATAGATACAAAGCTCCTGCCAGTATCAATTGCTGATGCAGTTGACAAAAATCAAGCTGTTTCTCCTCAAGTAGCGACGATATTGGTCGGAAAGGTTCTTGAATGTAAAGGTGAATATAAGCACTTCCTTGGGTTAACAAGCGATGAGGATATATATGGTAAGATCTATCAATCTTGGAAAACCACCAATTTAATCAAGGCGGAAGAATTACAAAAAGTTGTCGACGAGGCACTGAAACAAGACATCGTGACAGGGTATAACCTCAAGGATAAGAGATTCGCACCACATTTTGACCCGACTCTCTCACTCACATATGGCCATAGCGACATTGAGCATGCCATTCAACTAATCGGTCTGTTAAAAAGTGAAGGCTTGATAGCAAAAGTACAGCTTGAGCCCAAAACCTCTGCATTTATCTATCTGGCTGAATGGGGCCAGCCCGTTATCACACCCGACTATCAAGTAGTAAAAATAGATAACGGAAAATACATTGCCTATTCCAAAGAGTACGATATCAGTTTTGAATTCGCTTCTGTTGCTGATAAAGAAGCCTTTGACAAAGTAGTTCACTCTTATGCAAAAAAAGATAAAGAAAATCAGTCAGGCTTGATTATTTCCTCTTGGTGGCAGCCTCTCTACTTCTCCATGAATGAAATGAAAGGCTACAGGCAAATTACCAATAATTTCATGGAACAAGGCAATTATATTGCTCAGTCTTTCTCACTAAATGATAAATCAGCTCAAGTGGTTGCTGGTTTTAAGAAGATTGATTCCAAGGTAAAAGTTACTTCCTATCCATTTTATGTAGATACTCCATTCTACAACTATCTAACAGGTGATTATAAATAAGAAGATATTTTCCAAAAGCTGGACTTACCCCTGTCAAGTAGACAGCATTAAAAAAGCCTAAGCAGCCAGTGTGTTCCGGTATTCGACCGGGGCACACTGGTTTAGTTTTTTCTGAAATCGTTCATGGTTATAAAACCATATGTACTTTTCAATGGCTTGAAAGAGCTCTTCATCTGTTTTACACTCAGAAAAGTACAATGTCTCTGTTTTGAGATGAGAAAAGAAGGATTCTATGCAGGCGTTATCGAGGCAGTTTCCTTTGCGAGAGTGGCTTCCTCTCACGCCAAACTCCCTCAGTCTCTTATTGTACTGCTTAGACGTGTATTGGAAGCCCTGATCAGAATGCAGGATGGCTTCCTGCACGTCTCTTTGTTTTGCTAACTGCTCCAGAGTATCTAAAACAAGTTTTAAATCATTCCGATGAGAAACCTTCCAGGCAACAACTTCGTTGTTAAAGAGATCTTGGATTACCGATAGGTAATAAAATCGATCGTTCAGTGCTACAAATGTAATATCTGTTACATACAATTGATTTGGTTTTTCGGCTGTGAACTTTCGATTAAGTAAGTTAGGGTTAACAATGGATGCAGTTTTACCAAAAAAGCGCCGTTTCTTACGAATGATGGACTGAACGTTCATCTCCTTCATCAACCGATATACCCTCTTGTGATTCACAATAAATCCTTTCTTTCTCAATGCAATTCGCATTCTTGGATAACCGAAGTATGGATGTACACGATGAATCGCCATCATATGTTCCTTTATGAGTTTATTATGTTGTTGCCTTTTTGCACGTTCTTCTTGCGTATGTTTCCACTTGTAGTAACCAGCGCGGGAAACTTTGGCTATCTCCACTAACCAAGTAACAGGGTACTTCCTTACCAACTGATCAATAACCGCAAACCGAGCTACTTTTGAAACCCACCCTCCCCGTGTAGATTTGGATAACGCTTTTTTAAGTATTCTACCTGCGCTTTTAAATAATCTCTTTCCTCTTCCACGTTAGTGAATTTTGTACGTGGACGCCCTATAAAAGGATTATCTCTTTTAGATGTTTTACCTCGTTGATCCTCTAAACCATCTCCGTCTCGGTATTTCCTGACCCAATTCTTGATCTGAGTAGGACTAGGCACTCCCAATTCTTTGGCAATCGCTTCATAGCTGATCCCTTTTTGTTCGTAAAGAGCAATAGCCTTCTGTTTAAATTCCATCGTATATCGTTGAAATGTTTGTCCTTTTTTAGCCATACGAAAAATCCCCTCCGAGGATAGTGTAGCACCCACCGCTAGGTGAGTGGGCTTTTTACACTGTCTACTCAAAGGGGATAATACCAAGCTCTGCTTACTAGCAGGGCTTTTTTGTTATTTCCCCCTCCTATCTCATGCTTTCGTAAAAACAGTGCATACTAGCATTTGAGCACGCATTTCCCGAACAGGTAAAGAAAAAGTCAGATCAGAAAGGAGTCCTTCATGCTACGGAAAATCAGCTATGTATTGTCCCTTCTGCTTGTCTTAGGCATCTTGGTTCCGCAGGCTTGGACTGATACTCTTCATGCAGAAGAGACACAACTGCTTTTTGTTGATAAAAAACCAATCATGGATCATTTCTCCTCCCATGAGGTTACCATTCGGCAAAAAAATCGGGATTATTATGAAAAACGTGGGGAAGCCATTTGGGATCTGCCCACAGAAAAGAAAGCAATTGCTCTTACCTTTGATGATGGACCCAATGAGTCCTACACCCCACAAATCTTAGAATTATTAAAGAAATACGGAGTTAGGTCCACCTTTTTTACGGTCGGTACTCGTGTTCAAAAAAATCCCAAGTTGGCACAACAAATGGTACAGCAGCATCACGAACTAGCAAACCACACACTCACTCACCCAGATATGAGACGTCTTTCTAAACAGCGGATAAAAAAAGAATTGGAAACCGCTCAATCCATTATTCACACAACGACAGGGGTAGCTCCTACTCTGTTTCGTCCACCTGGTGGTAGTTATAACGAAAAGATTGTAGGAACCGCAAAAGATATGGGATATTTGGTTGTCATGTGGTCCTGGCACCAAGATACAAAAGATTGGACAAACCCTGGTGTACAAAAAATCGTCAATAAAGTCCTGACAAATGTACGGAATGGCGATATCATTCTATTCCATGATCACGGTGGGGATCGTCAACAAACCGTAGATGCTCTGAAATTAATTTTGCCGGAGCTTAAAAAACGCGGCTTTGAAATGGTCACGGTATCAGAGTTAATTGGCATACGGAATCAGTATCCGGTTAAGGCAAATTTACCTTCTCTTCTCCCAACGAAAATGAATAAATAAAGGTTATTCACCTGTCAGCACAGAAAAAACCGCCATAGCTGTGGTGGCAGCATGGCGGTTCAAGTGTGTGGGAGGATTCAGTTTAACAAATGATGCTTCAAAATGGTATTAGTTGGCCTTGCTTTTGGAAATCAGCGCATCGTTCTTTGACATTATAAAACAACTTTTCGCTTGTTGCTGTGAAATGGTTTGTTATCTTGTTTTTATCAATGTGTCTTAGATGTAGTTACTTTAGTTGTTGCTTTGGTAGCTGCTTTGTTTGTGATGATCGTACTCTGTTTCTTTTGAACACCAACTACCTTAGCTTTTTTACTGTTTTTCTGAGGTGAATGGCCCTTTTTGATGCTTACATTTTTACTACCTTTTGAATGAGTAACTTTGCTTGCCTTAGCCTTTACTACACCCGTTGTTTTCACCTGGGTTGCATGAGTAGCTTTGGTGACCGGTGTTGTCGTTCCTGCTGGTTTTTCCTGAGCAAAAGCTGCTCCAGGTATCAGAAGTGAAGCGGCCAAAACAGTGGTTGTCAAAGTTTTTTTTACGTTTCCCATTCGTAATCCCTCTTTTCGTAATCTCTTATTTGAGACAACGTCAGTATAGTCGCATATTTAGGTAAAAAAAGGAAAAACAAAAGGAAAACCTGTGGAAAAATGGTACTGTGTAGTATTCCTATTTGAGCTTCTTTCATAGGTACTGTTGAACTGTATTCTCCCACACAAATCCTGGTGCAAATGGTAACATTCGCTAAGATGGTACCTATGCATACTCTCTGACCGATTTAGTTACAAAAAGGTTGCAGGAACAACTGTCTATTTATATAGACCAAGGGTAGATGATTCTTCTAGTACTCAATCAAAAAAGCATATGTTGGGACACACTGTAAGCCATGTCCCAGCATATGCTTTGCTTTTACTGATGGTTATTTTGTTTTAAATTTCTCTGGATAAAAACCTTTTGCCAGTATTTCTACTGCTCTCACATTTCGAACACCTTCAAAAGCATCGGAGAGCGGCAAGCTCACAAATCGCTTATTCTTAATAGCAGGTATATCGGCAAGTGCTTTATTTTCTAATAGGTATTTAATCTTTTCCTCTGCACTTGGTTGGTCATAATCATTGATTACAATGACATCAGGAGCACGCTTAATAGCTTCTTCCCAGCTTACTTCACTCCATGATTTTTCTAAATCACCAAAAACGTTTTGTCCACCAGCCATCTCTATCAAACGTGTTTCGAGTGAATTTCCTGTTGTATAAAGACCTGAATTTACACTGTCAAAGACCAATGCTTTGACTGGCTGTTCTATCTTCCCTATCTTTTGCTGGATGGCTTGAATATCTGTTTTCATCTGTGTCACAATTTGATTAGCTCGATCTTCCACGTGCAGAATCTTCCCCAGTTGTAACATATCCTCATACACTTCGTCGATAGTCGGATGTTTTGATAACGTTCCTGTAATGGTGTAAGCTGGGATACCGATTTTTTCTAGCTCAGCAACACTGCCAATGCCTTTAGCCGTAAATGCAGAGCTTCTGCCAACAACGAAATCAGGCTCCACACTTAGAAAAACTTCTAAAGAAGGGTACTGTTTAGACAAGAGTTTGATCAAATCATATTTTCCCTTGTATTCAGGCAATACTTCATCGTCAGGATAAGCAGTACCAACCATTACATCTTGCACACCTAGCGCTAGCAACATTTCAGTAATATGCTGATTCATACTGACTACTCGCTTAGGTGCCTGTTCAAACGTTAGCGTATGTTCCCCATTCGTAATTTGCATTTTCTCAGACGTTGGTTGGACATTGGATGTTGCTTGAGGAGTTGCTTCGTTTCCACAGCCACTCACAAGTAGCGTAAGACCTGCAAACATAGCAATCATCATCCGCTGACCTCTATTCATGAGGCCCTGTTTCTTCGTTGTGGCATTTCGAATGTTACGTTTGTTCATCTCGTTTTCCTACCTTTTCATATCATTTTTTCAACTATGAGCATTGGTCTGGTGTCATATAACTTATGTTAACTCTGCCCGTACTTGGATGAATGGTTACTTCTGTTTGAATCTTATAGACTTGCTCTAAAATATCAGGTCTAAGCACTTCCTGAGGGGTTCCTGAGCAAACCACAACCCCTTTTTCTAAAACATAGAGACGATCACAGAACATAGCAGCCAAGTTCAGATCATGTAAGGCAGCCAGTACGCTTTTTTGCTGTTGTTTCAGCAAATGTAGCATCCCCAGCTGATGATGTATGTCTAAATGATTTGTTGGTTCATCTAGCAATAAAAGATCGGTCTCTTGTACAATGGCCCTTGCCAGTAAAACACGTTGTTTTTCCCCACCGGACAAACTTAAATAACTGCGGTCTGCCTTGTCCTGCAAGCCTACTTGGGCTAGTGCACGATCTACTAAAGCTACGTCATGCTTATTCTCACTCTCCCACATACTTTTGTGTGGAGAACGTCCCATCATTACAAGCTCGTATACATTAAAATCAAATTGAATCTGTGTCTCCTGCACTACCGCACTCAACTCTTTTGCCAATTGTTTCTGGTGATAGCGTCCAAGTTCTTTTTCAAGTAGCAGGATACTGCCTGCAGTGGGAGAGAGAGTCCGATATACTTGCTTTAAGAGAGTGGATTTACCACTACCATTAGGGCCAAGTAGCCCAACGAATTCTCCTTTTTGCACATGCAAATCTATGTTATGCAATATACCTATTCCCTGGATCTCATACCCCACTTGCCTTAACTCGACATGTTTGTCTACTCCCATTTTTGCGGTCACATTAGCTTCCTCCAAACGTGTACGCTTTACGACGAAGTAACCAGATAAAAAATGGACCGCCGCATAGCGCTGTGACTATTCCTATCGGCAATTCCTCAGGTGCGATGATCAATCTTGCCAGCACATCTGCCCAGATCATAAAAATGGCTCCACCACAGGCACATAGGGGAATAAGTCTCCTATGATCGGAACCCACCCACAGCCGAAAGATATGCGGTAGCATTAAACCGACAAACCCAATGCTACCGCTTACAGCAACCAACAACCCCGTCACAAGGGAAATAGTAATCAGAAGAATCTTACGCATATTTTCTGGTTGTAAACCCAACAGCGTAGATGTTTCTTCCCCTAAAATCAACAAATTTAAATTTCGTGCGTTCATCCACAGAAATAGAAAAAAAGAAACTACCGCAATGGTTGGCAATACAAGTGAGTCCCATTTGGCCCGGGTAAAGCTTCCCATCATCCAGTACAAAACACTAGAAAGACTTTCTGCTCGCGGAGCCAGCATAATAAAGAAACTAGTTAGTGCTGACAACATGATAGAAACAGCTATCCCAGCTAGCAAAAGGCGAATTAACTGTACTCTTCCCCCTACCAGAGACAAAAGAAACACTAATACAATGGAAGCTAAAGCGCCTAAAAAAGCAGCAAAAGAAAGCGCATACGAACCAAATACTCCTAAACTACCAAATAACAATACCGCTGTCGCCCCCACCGATGCCCCCGATGAAACGCCCAAGATATACGGATCGGCTAAAGGATTACGTATTAAGGCTTGAATGGCTATCCCTACGATGGACAAGCCCGCTCCCACAACAGCAGACAATAGGACACGAGGCATACGAATGTCCCAAATAATATGCATCTGAGCTTTGGGCACATCAGTTGTTATCCACTGTTGGACAATGGGAAGATGAGAACCTATCACTTTCCATACAGTGACTGGGTCAATTTGCACTGGTCCCAGTATGACTGCAACTGTCATTGATAAAAACAAAACCACGCCGCTTCCTATCAATTTTGCTATCCAGGTTTTTGAAGAATGCTTACCTATACTGTTAATTGACGTTGGGGCTGTCGTGGCGGATTGTTGCATACTTCTTCCCCCCCTGTGTAAATCAAAATAAGCAAAAACATGTTTACAGTAAGAAAACTTGGCGATTGCCAAGCTTTAGGTGCCGATAGCGTCGTAGTTGGACCAATATGATCCCCAATAACATTTTATTCTTTCAGATCAAACAAAAAAGCATCCGCTCCAGAGGAGACAGATGCTTGGGGTTTTTTGGACAAAACAATTCCTTATAGGCCTATGTACAATAACACAACACGACCTGCCCAAACACCTGCCCATCCTCGTGGGAGTGTTACATTTTACGGCAGGTCTCCTGGCTCATGAGTCATCGCGCAATCATCCTACCTTCCCATTCCTAGCCCAAGCGAACAGTGGTATGCTTAGATGTTGCTCCTCATTTACAGTGGCGGGACCGCATCGGATTTTCACCGAACTTCCCTTTTAAGTCTGATCCTTGAATCAAACACCGTAACATGATGATATAAGTATGTAGCAATTGTCTGGAGTGTAACACGAGTTGGTGGAACATGGCAAGACAATGGTGAAATTGTGATATGTTTGTAAGAATTTTGTAAAATTTTTACGGAATGTTTGTAGCTTGGTTGTGATCAGATGTATTTAAGTTTACGTAATGTTAATTATGTTAGTTTTTTGGAGCGTATTTTTTAGTGATTACTAGAATGGTTTTATCTTAACGGCATTTAGTGCAAAATCAAGTTTGGAAAATGGTCTTGAGAATTGAAATAAAAGAATCTGTATTACTCTCCTGTAATCGTTATTGGAAGTATAAAAAACGGATAATTTCATGGGTTGTCTACGGAATAAATGTTAATATTTTATTAAACAATTCCTTATGTTCAAGTTTCTTATTAGAAATAAGATTTAATAATTCTTCTAAGCTCATCTTTGGTTAGCCAAGGTCTCTGTTGTGCCTGCTTTTCATCCTTTTGTCAAATTTACATGATCTCTTTCATTCTCTAGAATTGACTATGTTCATATCAAATTCATCTAGGCAAGCCCAGTTTAGCTTAATAGTTTCTTCCACAGCTCATCATAGTCACCTTTTGTTCTCAGGTTCTTGAGTTCTTCATCAGTGATCGCTACGGGAATGTCTCTCTTTGAAGCTATCAATTGTACATGCTCTTTACAGTACGTTGATCTAACTATTACCTGAATTGCTTTACTTTCTCGATTAGGAATCGCACACTGGATGTAAGAGGCATCTTCATCACATTGAATACATGTTATGTTTGATGGGATTATTTGCGTTGGTTTCAATAGTTCAACGTTTACGTATGCTTTCTTATTCGGCATTTGATTCCTCCATGATTTCATTAGGATTTTGAATTTCTTTTCCTGTATTATCCTTCAAATAACTCTCACTATTCTTCGTTGTTCGCTTATTTTATTAGCTTATCAGTATGTGTATACAACATTTGGAATTTATATCATCTTATAGCACTACTGCTGATTTGTAAAATAGACTTCTACAAAAGTGCTACATATGTTCTCCACTCGTTCGTCTTTTTCCCTACTCATTATCAATGATACGGAGTGTTGCTCATGGTCCGTATCATTGATATTTGTCAAAACGCAACTTGGCTTAGTTACAGCATCAGATCATTAGAATCTCCCGGATTTCCTGCTCGGTTAGAGTGGACAAAGTTTCTTGACCTGGCTGGATCACTTCCTCAATGAGATTTTTCTTTTTCTGTTGAAGCTCGTACATCTTCTCTTCTACTGTTCCTTGGGTGACGAGGCGAATGACTTGTACTACGTTCTTTTGCCCGATGCGATGGGCACGATCGGCTGCTTGCTGTTCTACAGCTGGGTTCCACCACAGGTCATAAAGAATAACGGTGTCTGCTCCGGTCAGGTTCAGTCCGGTACCCCCGGCTTTTAATGAGAGTAGGAACAAGTCTCGCTCGCCTTCGTTAAACCTGCTACACAGCTCGACACGCTCAGAAGTAGGCGTATTCCCATCCAAATAAAAATACGGAACTCCCAGGTAACCTAGCTCCAGCCCAATCATTCCCAGCATCTGGGTAAATTGTGAGAATACCAGTACGCGCTTTCCCGAGCTTCGGCATTCCTGAACAATCTCTAGCAGTTGCTCGAACTTGGCTGAGCTTCCTGAATATTTTTCGACAAACAAAGCTGGATGGCAGCATAGCTGACGAAGTCGGGTTAGGCCAGCCAGAATTTTAATCCTGTTTTTCTGAAATCCGTCCTCGTCCAGATGTTTCAATGTCTCCTGTCGCAATTTTGCGAGATAAGCCACATACAACTTCTTCTGATCCGGTAAAAGCTTGGATGCTTGTAGCGATTCTATCTTTTCGGGTAGCTCCTTCAATACGTCTATTTTCAACCGACGTAGCAAAAAGGGACGAATCCTCTTGGCCACCATTTCTTGTGTTATATTATTGAACGCCTTCCTACTCTGAAACAGTGCTGGGAATACCGCGTCGAAGATAGACCATAATTCCTCCAGCTTGTTCTCCACAGGAGTCCCGGTAAGAGCAAACCGATATCGGGCTTCAATTTCCTTGACTGCCTTTGCTGTCTGCGTTGCGTGGTTCTTAAAGACTTGCGCCTCGTCTAGAATAAGAGTATAGAAAGCTGGAACAACATACATATCAATATCCCTACGCAACAGTGGGTAAGAAGTGATGATAACATCTACCTTAGATACATCCCGCACGATACTGCTTCTCTCCACTCTGCTACCGTCAGCGATGACCGTCCGAATTTCAGGTGCGAATTTTTTCAGCTCATTTCGCCAGTTATAAACCAAAGAAGCAGGGGAGACGATTAACGCTGGCATACCCTGTTTTCTGATTTCTGGTAACACGGAGACGATAAATGCGATACTTTGCAACGTCTTGCCAAGTCCCATATCATCTGCAAGAATACCGCCGAAATGGTAGTGGGCAAGCGTCTTCATCCATTGAAATCCATACACCTGGTAATCCCGAAGCACAGGTGCTAAGTGATCTGGTACTGTGAAGTCCAGGTTGTCAGGATTTCGCACATTTTCCAAGAGCCGTCTGAACGATTTACCCAATCTGACGTTTCTTCCCCTATCATGTGAATCCATCAAGTGGAGTCCGTGGACTATCGGGAGGCGAATTTCCGTTCCTTTCAGATCCTCTCTACGTACACCTATTTCGCTCATGAAGCTGGTAATTTCCTGAAACGCCTCACTCTCCAGCGGTACTAATGCTCCGTTAGGTAGTCGGTAGTATTTACGCTTTTCTTCAAGGGACTTTAGCAAATTACGGATTTCTGAATCAGGAATCCCAGCCATATCAAAATTAAACTCCAGCCACTGCATTCGGTCATCTACATTCACCGTTACCTTAGGAGGAGTATGTCCGGTGTGAAGTCTTACTTTTACGGCGGTGGTTGCATATACTTTTAATAGCTTTTCTAATTGCGGAACGACGTGGTACAAAAATTCGTATTCCGCCTCTTCGTCATCCATAAAATACCCAGCTTCCGTCATGACAAAGGAACTTTGCTCCATAAGTTCTAAGATTCGTCGCTCCTGATCTCCATCCCTCATGAGAATAGGGTCAGTGTCTCGCTTATGGCCAACGCCTTCCAACGGATTTATGACAATATCACCGTATTGAAACTCAAGACCTGCAAGTAGTCGATCCCTTACACGGTCCAAATACAGCCTCGCCCTTAATGGTGTTTGTACAATTCGCTCGGAAACAGATTGAGCCATATGCACACTTCCCAGTTTTATTAGACCGGGTATAACCTTTTCCATAAAGGGTTCCATTTGCTCCGTTGGAATCTGGACTTGATTCTTGTGTGAGGTTTCTAGCATTTTCTTTAGCTCTATCAGACGTTTGCAGTGTTCTTGTTGTAGCTTTAAAAGTTTTCCTTCTGAAAGAACAACCTCATATGATTCCATAACTGTAATCTTCTCCAAGCCTTGGATGTCCAATTGATATCCTTCAGATTGCGCTTGGTCGAACTCAAAGTGTAGCGGTAGTGGTTCATCGGATATATGGACGCCATTGAATGTACGATCCCCCTGCTCATGCTTAACTACTGGTGCCTTGGTAAGCAAGGATAGAAGTGGTTCCCATGTGAAGGGAGGAATCAGGAGCATCCGATCACCGCTCTTACTGTTGGCATAAACGGAATTATTCCAAGTATCGCGATACATCTTTTCATTATGGTAGATTTGGATTAGTTGCCGGAGTACTTCATCATTTTCTTTTTGAAAGCTGTGAAGCTCTGGATCATAAGCAAAGTGTTTGGAGAATACAAATCCTTCTCCCCGATCGATTCGGTCGAGAAATTCTCTTATATTTTTAACAATATATAGTCGCTTTGATCCTACTTTAAGCTCAATTCCAAACATGTACTTTCCATAACCGTAATGGAAGGGGCTACAATTGAACTCCACATCAAGTACTTCCCTTGTTTCGAATAAAGCTCGGGTACTGCTTGGACGCAACGGTTTGTGGCCGAATACCTTCAACATGCTATTTGTCAGTTGAATGTCTCCATCTGAAAAACCGTCTCTCCCTGATACCACGTCGTTAGACTGCACCTTGGAATCAGCTGAACGAATGGAATGCTTGTCGTCCTGTTTCCTATCTCGTATGCCCAGCAAAACAGCCGCAATATGCTGACAAAATTTGTCGTATGAAGAAAGCGTGGGGCATGTACACTTCGCATTCACATTCCCTCTTCGATCTAATGTAACGGTAATCTGATAGCTACTATTGCCTTTTACCGTTGCTTCATAGCTATGATTATCGGGTTCATAATTCTTAAAAGTCACTTTTCCAGCTCGGTAATATACCTCACCTCTATCGTAAGATATCTGGCCGCACAAGGTTTTAATGATCCTTCGAGTCAGCAGAAAGCTCATAGTGTTAATCCTTCCTTTTGCATGGAAATTTGATATTCCGAGATTTACTATCTTCTTATGATAGCAGAATCAAGCAAAAATAAGAAAAGGTTCGGCGCTAGAGGGTAAAAATACAGGTATGTAATCTTTCCCTCGTAGTCTACGGGGTTATAACCTTTTGCTTCCTTGGCACAATCCTCACTTATTGAGAAACAAGTGTCACTAGTTACAGTTATTCAAGCCAAAAAATCTGCCCCCCCATCAATACTTTGTTGGGATTGCGATATAATGGTGGGATTGTCAGACTTAAGAGAGAACAGGTTTTGTCCAAATGTAATTCAAACAGTATAATATAGGTAATTCATCCATGAGAGGTAGGTGCCTATCTTTTGTCTACAGCAGGAGTTTTAGAACGCATCCAAATTAATTTTCACCTGCTATCTTCCAAAGAAAAAGAAATCGCAGAATACATCCGTAAGCATAAAGACCTGATTCTAAATATTAATATTAAGGAATTGGCTCAAAAAGTGGAAACATCCACTTCAACCATTACCCGTTTCTGCAAGAAGATCGGCTGTAATAATTTTGTGGAGTTTAAAATTATGCTAAGTCGCGATGTTGCTCCTGTCGAAACGAGTGAAAATACGTTTGCGCAAGTAGGAAATACCTACTTACAGATCATCCAATCTACTATTGAAATGATTGACCCTACTATCATCAAGCAGATTGTTCAATTGATTATGAATTCGCGCGTTATCCATATCTATGGTATCGGCAGTTCAGGATTAACCGCCTTGGAGATGAAAAACAGATTAGTTCGGTTCGGTTTAATTGTGGATGCTATTATTGATCCACATATGATGCTTATGGATGCTGCGCTGTTAACCAACAACGATTTGGTCATTTGCTTATCAAACACGGGTATGACCCGTGAAGTCATTGATGCAGCAAGAGAGGCTAAGTCACATGAGGCGACCGTCGTCAGCATCACGAATTATAATCATACGCCCCTCACTGATACTTCCGATGTGGTCCTGTTCACATCGAACTTGCGAAGAAGTGATGAGCTACAGTTAGTGCAAAGCCAACTTGCCTTCTATTTCATCATAGATGTCATTTCCATGTTGTTAGCTGAGGATACTCTTTTATTGGCTAAAAGAAGAGAAACCCTGCGAGTACTCTATCAGCACAAGCAAGGATAATTTGTGCAAAAAAGAAGGCTACGCCAAACAATCGGCAAAGCCTTCTTTCTGATATCCCTTCTCTTTCACACTTTCCGCTTGAAAGAATCGATGAGAAGAAACATATCTCTTTACTTCGAGATTTGATCGACAAAACGTTTAGTAATTTGTTGCGGTCGAGTTATCGCTCCTCCTACAACAACGGCATACACTCCTAATTCCAAGCAGCGCTTTGCCATATCAGGAGTCAAAATATTTCCCTCCGCAATCATTGGAACAGAAATATGTGTAAGCATGTCCTTTAGAATGGCAAAATCGTTATCGTACAGCTTTTGACCTTTACTCTGAGGAGTGTAACCAATGAGCGTGGTAGAAATAAAATCGAAGCCAAGCTCCTCCGCTTTTTTCGCTTCTGCCAAGGTGGCAATGTCCGCCATTAGCAATTGGTGAGGATATTTCACCTTTATTTCCTGAACAAATTGTTCCAGTGTTTTACCTGTAGGGCGAATTCGATCAGTCGCATCCAGCGCAATAATCTCGCAACCTGTCTCTACCAGCTCATCGATTTCTTTCATGGTGGTGGTAATATAGATTTCCGAATCTTCGTAATCGCGTTTCACGATTCCCATGATGGGTAGATTGACCTGCTTTTTAATTTCTGCAATATCTTCTTTCGTATTGGCGCGAATGCCAACAGCTCCACCATCTTTAGCTGCCCGTGCCATTCTGCCCATGATAAAGGAGCTGTGCAAAGGTTCATCCGACAATGCTTGACATGATACCACCAAGCCACGTTTGATTTGTGCTTTTATTGCTTCGTTTGTCATTTCATTCACGGTACCTACACTCCTAATGTCTCTTCAATTTCATTCTTGATGATAGTTACGTGCGGTCCATAAATTACTTGAACTCCATTTCCTTTCATAATGACACCTTTTGCTCCCGTTTTCTTAAGATCTTCTTCTGAAACTTTTTGTCCGTCAAAAACAGTCATGCGTAAGCGAGTAGCGCAACAGTCCACATCTTTAATATTTTGGCTGCCACCTAAGGCTTCAATTATAATAGCTGCACGATTCGTTTGTGTTACATCTATTCCATTCTCGTATGATGTCTGATCATCTTCACGTCCAGGAGTTTTAATATTCCACTTCATAATCGCGAAACGGAATGTGAAGTAATACAGGAAGAACCAAAAAGCCCCAATCATCGGCACATAAATCCAGTTGGTTTTCGCAGTACCTTGTAGAATACCAAACAAGACAAAGTCAATAAATCCACCTGAGAAGGTTTGACCAATGGTAATTTGGAAAATATGAGCCACCATAAACGCTAAACCGTCAAAAAATGCATGTACAACATACAGAACAGGAGCAATAAATAGGAACGAAAATTCAATGGGTTCCGTAATCCCTGTCAAAAAGCATGTTAGACCTGCTGAAAGCAAAAGACCGGCTACTTTTTTGCGATTTTCCGGCTTCACACATTGATATATGGCGAGTACTGCACCTAACAATCCAAACATCATTGTTATAAAACGACCGGACATAAAACGTGCTGTTCCGATATAAAATTGTGTTGTGTTTGGATCAGCCAATTGTGCAAAGAAAATTTTCTGTGTTCCTTCTACCAAAGTTCCATTAACGACTAACGAACCACCAAGGCCCGTCGTCCAGAACGGCATATAGAAAATATGATGTAATCCAAAAGGCCCCAATAGACGAAGAATAAATCCGTATAAGAACGTTCCAATATACCCTGTTGATTCAACCAAGCCACCTAGCTTAAAGATCCCTGCCTGAATTGGTGGCCATATAAGAAACATAGCTACCCCCAAGAGAATGGAAGCAAAAGAAGTGATAATGGGAATAAAGCGTGAGCCGCCAAAGAATCCTAAAAATTGAGGTAGCTCTACCTTGTTGTAACGGTTATGCAACAGAGATGTTAAGACACCGACGACAGCACCGCCGAAAACCCCAGTTTCTAATGTTTGAATTCCCAGCGTCATTCCCTGACCAACGGCTGCCAAATTATCTGTTGCCAGCTTACTTGTAATTATGAGCATCGCGTTGATCGTAGCATTCATGACCAAGTAGCCCAGTACAGCTGCGAGACCAGCAGTTCCTTTATCGGAACGTGCCAGACCTACTGCGATCCCAACCGCAAAGATAATAGCTAGGTTAGCAAACACAATGGAACCTGCTGAGCTCATAATGGTGAAAATGGCTTGTAACCACGGCACATCTAAAAATGGATACGCTACCAAGGTATTGGGATTAGACAAAGCCCCCCCGATACCAAGTAATAAACCCGCCGCAGGAAGAACAGCGATGGGCAACATGAATGATTTCCCAAAGCGTTGTGCTTGTTCAAAGAATACGCTCATTTTCTTCTCCCCAATTCTATTATGAAAATTATTTTCGTTTTTATTTTAAATTACGGTATTCATTTTCGTCAAGGTGTTTTTGTAATCGCTCTCATGATTTTCAATCCTAAAAATAAAACCAGTGCACTCCTGTAGATACAGAAATACACTGATTTTTCTTTTATATTTTATACAAACCTATCTCAAAAGGGGTTAGTCTATAATTTCGGTGAGGCTTTATCTAGCAATTCATTTAAATGATCAATATTGTATTTTCCTTTGGTTTGTAACCATTTCCGTAACGGGAACCCCTACTTTTAACACATCAATGCCATATCGCGGCTTAGAAAACTCTTGAATGGATGCTTTCACTTTAGCAGGTTTGATTTTGGCGAACTCTAAGCTTTTAGTGTCTTCCAAGTTTTGATCATAAACAATTGGTTCCACAAACAGGGGATATCTACCGCTATACATTCTGCACCAATTCGTTCTAGAAATGCATGTTTCTTTTCGTTAATTTCAGGGCATCCATTCTACTTCTACACCTTTTTCCTTTACTATCTCGTCTAAAGGACCTTTTCCTAAAAAACAAAATGGACATATAAAATCAGAATAAGCTTTAATTTTTATAGTCATGTTTACATTACCTCATCTTTCTTTTTATCGTTCGTTCATCACCTAGTTGTAACCATATCATTTACAACTAGGTGCAAAAAAATGTGCATGCTCTACTATAGAGAATGGCACATCAATACTTATAAGCTTACTGTAAGAAACACGCAACAGCATGTAACAATTTCCCACTCAACCGTAGATTACGATCCTCGCTGCCTCTTTTTTCTGCGCAAAAAAAGAGCCTTCTTAGACTTTTTGGGAAGGCTCTCTGCTCGCTCCTTAACAAAAATGACTTGTTAGACGCCTCTCCTCATTGCAATCCAGCATCCTGCTCACCCAATGTTGCGTAGCGTACACGTAGCTCTCTTTTTAAAATTTTCCCACTAGGATTACGTGGTAATTGCTCGGCTAGCACAACGAACTTAGGTGCTTTAAAAGAGGAAAGTTTATTTTTGCAAAATTGCAATATTTCTTCTTCTAGCAAGTCTTCTCCTGCCTTTGGTACCACAATAGCTGTAACCGCTTCAATCCAATACGGATGCGGAACACCGATTACTGCTACTTCAGACACTTTAGGATGCTGGTAAATCCATTCTTCTATTTCCCTACTAGCTACATTCTCTCCCCCTGTTTTAATCATATCCTTCTTGCGATCTACCACCGTTACATACCCTTCTTCATCCATCACACCAAGATCACCACTATGAAACCAGCCCCCTTGAAAAGCACTTCTGGTCTTCTCCTCATCCTTATAATAGCCAAGCATGGCGTGGCTGGTCCGATGCACAATTTCACCGATACTGCCCACAGGCACTTCATTCCCGATCTCATCGACAATCTTTGTTTCTACTTGTAGGGCAGGCTTTCCTGCCGAGCCTGTTTTACGTAGTTGGTCATGTGGCTTTAAAACAGTTGCTAGCGGTGCTACTTCCGTTTGCCCATAAAAATTATATAACCGACTTTGAGGTAAGCGCTTACTAAGTTCTTTAACAATTTCCACGGGCATTATGGCAGCTCCGTAATAGCACTTTTGTAAGGTAGACAAATTTCGTATTTCAAAATCCTCAGATCGCAATAAAGCAATCCAGACAGTAGGTGGACAAAAAAGCTGCGTTGCTCTGTACTGTTCTACCGTCTCTAATATCAGAGCAGGCGTAGTTTGTTCCAAAATAATTCCACTACCCCCTAGAAATAAATAGGGACCTAAAAAACAATGAAGTTGGGCACAATGGAACAACGGCAATGCATGGATCGAGATATCCTGCTCCGTCATATCACCATCTATGATTGTACTCACGTATTCTGCTAACAAATTTTTATGAGTGAGCATGACCCCTTTGGGTTTAGACTCTGTACCGCTTGTATACATAATTTGAACGACATCATCATCTTCCACGTCCACATCAGGTTCCTCTGTTGACCGATGAGCAAGCATTGTACGTAGTGGCATCCATTCCCCTATAGGATCGGCTAGGCGAGAAATAATAGAGAGAAGTCGTGGATTACATTCAGCCGACTTAATAGCCTTGTTGGCGACAGACAGGAATTCCGGTGAAACGAAGCAAGCATTCACTTCTGCATGCCCCATAATATATGCGATATCGTCTTCATTCAGCATGTAGTTAATCGGGACCATAATAACCCCCGCTTTTGCTAAGGCAAACGTCACGATTGCAAAATCAAGTGAGTTACGGGAGAGAACGGCGGCCCGATCTCCTTTTTGCAAACCTTGAGAGTAAATGTATTGAGCCGTTTGGTTGATCAATGAATCCAGTTGTTGGTAGGTAACCTCCTCGGTTTCAAAGCGAAGTGCCATTTTATTCGGAAAACGGCGACTGCTTCTCCGTACAATGTCCCCTAGTGTATTGCGGCGAGTTCGTTGAATTTCTCTCATTTCCATACCTCCCCACTGTTTCTCCTTATTATATATGGGTTTGTTTTATTTCCAGAATGTTTTGTCATAAAAAAACATTCTTTTTTTCCATGAAACGCATAACCAACACAGAGACTGCTCAGACATGTGAACAGTCTCCTTTATCTGTCATTTCTATCCTTTTCTTTCTATTAAACGTCTATTTAGTTCGTCCTTCTGTTCTTCTAAGAGCAGCTGGTTGGCCATTGGGAAAAGAACCATCTCTTCTTTCATAAAATGATCTGATAAAACTACGTACGCCTTTGCTACCTGGTCAGCGATAATAATAGCTGTATTTTTATTGATGGTCAAACCTACCGTGCTCATTTTTTCTTTGAACCGCGCAAAGTGGTTTTTAGCTTCCTTGTGTTCCTCTTCCATGACGGCAATAGGTCCGTTTTCTCCACCCGTTAGCGTATACATCATGGGGAAAAAAATAGCTTCTTCTTGCTTAGAATGTTCTTCTAGCAATACCAAAAAGCTGTCTACTTTCTCTTCTAATGATCGCAAGCTTTCGACATAGCTTCTCTCGTCCCCTGTTTTCCCCATTGTAATGGCTTGTTCATAAAACTCTTCCATTAATTCACGGAGCGGCTCATGCTCGTTCTTTAATTGCGCAAAAGCGGGGGATAAATCTTTATGCATGGCTCTTTCCTCCTTTTTTTATATGCTTCTAGTATACTTGTTTTTACTAGAAATGGTGTACACGGTGTATATGTTGTAACGTTTTTACCAAAATAAAAAAGGCATCTCCTTTGCAGCTTTGATAGAGATGCCTATCGTTTTTCTTTCGTTTATGGATACCTACCCCTATTTAGTCTCAACGCCTTACTCTCTCCTGCCTAGTGCCCCAATTCCTGCTCAGCTAGTTCATGATGAAAACGTAAAAAGTGTAAATAAACACGAACAGCTTCCTCAAATCGCTCCATACGACTCTGCAATTGTTGCTGCTCACCAAGACCATTGAATCGGCACTCGTTAACATGCATCACCCATCTGTCAAAATCCCCATTTCCAAACCAAATGCGTTGATGAAAAAATTGCCTCATAATATACAAAAAGGATTCTTGTGAATAATGGTCTTCAAACTTTTCTACCTGGTGATCCCATTCTTGTTGGAACTCCTCATGAAAAATGCTTAGAAACCACTTCATCGTACCTTCCACTAATAGTCCAATATTGGTCCAAGCTAGTAATAAATCCCCAGGTTCTGTGCTCTGCATATCAATCCAACGACGGAGACTTTTCGATAAACTAATTTGACACAATAAGGTATCCACCGTTACTAAATGAGCAACAGACAACTTTTCTGATCGGGGAGGAATGCTCCAGCTTGCATGAATGCTAGTGTGGCGTTCGATCACTTCATCTACAACTTGTTCAATTGGCATATGTTCAACTTGTTCCCATGACACCATAACAATTTCTCCCCTCACTCTGTTATAATACAGTTATTCTACTCGTTTTTTCATATTTTGTATAGCGCAACTGTTGCTCTGTTATTCTTGAACTAAGCCATTTAAATTTACTTTAATTTCAGGTTCAGCAGCAATCTGTGAGGCTGCAAGTGCATTCCCCCAATCATTCTCCACCCTTTTCCAATCCTTATATACCGCAGTGGGAGGTTTGTAAACCTGGGTGTCACTGGGTAATTGAATGGGATTATATCGGAGGTCCTGTTAGATGCAGTTGCTAGAGTAAAACCAAGAAATTCGGAACAGAATATTGTGCAGCTCCAGTCTGTTGTTACTGACCGCTTACAGGTTCTGCTCCTATATGCTTTGTCCTGAGTAGATAAAAATAATGTAGCGGCAAGGAGATCACATTCTTGCCGCTACATTTCTTCCAATGGGTACACACTACTTACCTAAACTTGAATATCCTCGTGCACCACTATTAACATGTAAATCAATCCCCACCTAAATCCCTTTAATCTTAAAAATCAAAATCTTCGTTTTCGAAAGCATCCGGTTCATTAGAAATACTTTCTTCTCCTGTAGGTAACCCAAGCTCAAAGCTAGCGATCGACTCGTCTATCTTAGATGGAATTTGCTTTACTATCTGTAAATACGCTTCTCCTAAGGCTTGAGCCGTCTCTCGTTTGAACAAATTACTAGAATAGTACAGATCAAATAGTAGACCATCAGGAGTCTCAATAGCAATGATTGAAAGATCCATTTTGGAGGTATTATCAGAAAATTCATAGGGTATATAAGTTAATTCTTCTGATTCAATTTTTGCTTGATTCATATTTTGCAGGGTAAACATGGTTTCAAGTAGCGGAGTTCGACTCAAATCTCTCGATATTTGAAGCATTTCCACTAGAGAATCAAAAGGATAATCTTGATGATCGAACGCTTGCAGTGTACGCAATTTTACTTCTGCAAAAAATTCCCGAAAAGTCTTGGATGCTTGCGGATAGTTACGCATAGCTAGTGTGTTAATGAACATTCCTACGACTCTCTCCAAGTCAGCATGCTGTCTCCCCGCGACTGGAGTACCGACAATGATATCTTCCTGTCCCGTACACTTGAACAGTAATACGTTGTACGCCGCCAGCAAAACCATGTACAAGGTAGATCCACTATCTTGAGCCATGCTGTTGAGTTCATCACTCTCTGCCTTAGACAGCACAAACGAAATGTGGTCCCCTACGTTGGTACGTACACGAGGACGTGGATAGTCGGTCAGCAATCGCAGAACAGGAAGATCACCAGCAAACGTGTCAAGCCAAAATTGCTCTTGTTTTTTTATTTGCTCAGAGGTAAAACATAGATTCTGCCAGTGTGTGAAGTCTTTATATTGTATAGGCAACGGCAATAATTCTTGGCCTTTATAGAATTGAATAAGATCTTCGAGCAAGATAGCCATAGATACACCATCAGAAATGATATGGTGCATATCCATAATTAAGAAGTAACGCTCTGCTTCAAGCTGATATAACCCAACGCGAAACAGTGGAGCCTGTGACAAATCGAACGGTTTTACAAACCCTCGGATCAAATCGGCAATCTGGTCTTCTTGCAACTTGTGTTGACTCATGATAAATCCTACATTTTTATGTACGCGTTGAACCTGCTCTTCCCCTTGCCATTCAAATGAGGTGCGTAATGCTTCATGACGCTCGATGAGACGAGTAAGAGCTTTTTCCAAACGTTCTGGGTCGACTGGTCCTTCAATGACTACGCAAGATGGAATGTTATAACTTGTATCCCCTTGGTTTAGTTCGTCGACGATCAGCATCCGCTTTTGCGCAGCGGAAATTGGATAGTACAACTGCTCTTCCACGGGTATCAATGGAATTTGAGTATAGGCGGAGTCACCAGATACTTCAATCACCTGTGCCAACAATTCAATGGTTGGATTATCAAAGATTTGTTTAATCGAAAGGTTCACATTGAGTTCTTTATGAAGGATCGTTAAGAACATCATAGCTTTAAGGGAGTGGCCACCTATTCGGAAAAAGTTATCGTTTATTCCGACTCTCTCTATGTTCAAAAGACTTTGCCATATTCTTTGCAATTGTGCTTGTAGTGGAGTCTTAGCAGCTTCATACGGACTAGATGAAGCAAGGCTACCATTTAGCTCAGTCAATGCCAACCGATTGATCTTGCCATTTGGGGTAAGCGGAAATTCAGGCAATTGCATAAATTGAGACGGCACCATATAATCTGGCAAATGATTTTGAACAAAATTGGAAATGTGATCAAGAGACACTTCATTCTCTGCAACAAAATAGGCGAACAAATATTTCATTCCATAGTCGTCTATTTTGTCAAGAACGATCACTTCTTTCATACCAGGGTATTGCAACAGCTTGGCTTCGATCTCCCCCAGCTCGATACGGAATCCTCGAATTTTGACCTGATGATCGATCCTTCCTATGAATTCGAGGTCACCAGTTTCGAGCCAGCGCATCAGATCACCTGTTCTGTATACACGTGGTACGTTTAGATGGGGGGTGTCGACAAAATGCTCGTGTGTTAGCTCCAACGCGTTGAAGTAACCATTTCCCACTCCTTCTCCACCAATACATAATTCACCTGGAATGCCGGGCGGAAGCAATTGCATATGCTTGTCTAAAATATAGAGCTTAGCATTATGAACTGGTTTACCGACAGGAATGGGGGTAATCTGATCTAATTCTTCATTCCCTAAAATATGGTAACTAGAAATATCTGTGCACTCTGTTGGACCATATGTGTTGGAGAGTTCTGTTTTGAAATGAACAGATTTGATCCAAGGTTTTAGTTTGATCATGTTGATTGGTTCACCTCCAAGACTAACGTGTCGGAGGCTTCTCAGTTTAATGAAATCATCGTCCACGTTCCCATGAACCAACGGATAAAATGCGCTCGGAGCGCAGTTAATCATAGTTATCTGTTCTCTGTCGATCACTTCAGACATATGGCGATAATCATATGGGCCTGGTGAATAGACAATCAGGCTTCCCCCTAATAGCAGTACACTAAACAGATTCTTCTGTGCTAAATCAAAACTGCTAGGTGCAATTAACAGGGCCCGTTCATTTTCTGTAAACGACAACGCATGGATGTGCCAATACAACAGGTTGACAAACGAATGGTGTTTAATCATGGCTCCTTTAGGATTCCCTGTAGAACCTGATGTATAGAGTACATACAAGAGATTTTCAGGATTATAAGGAAGGCTCAAATTATCGGTACGATAACCTGTTTGCGCTAAAATATCTTCGATGACAAACCTATGAGCCTGCTTCAGATTAGTGCTATCCAAATGTTTTTGTTGAGTTAGAATCACAGTCGTTTGAGAATGTGTAAGTAGATAGTTGATTCGTTCCGCTGGATAATCCGGGTCCACCTGTAGATATGTAGCTCCCGATTTGATAATACCAAGGATACCAATAAGTAATTCAAGGGAACGTTCCACCATAAAACCAACAATGGTACCTTCCCCCACCGCTTGTCCACGTAAGAACCATGCTACATGGTTCGCACGCTCGTTTAATTCACGATAGGTCAATTGTTGTCCTTCGAATACAACTGCAATCCTATCAGGCGTACGCTCTGCCTGCTCTTCGAAAAGCTGGGAGACCGATTTATGACGTGGATAATCAAAGCTACTCAGATTAAAATCAGACAGTAATTGTTGTTTCTCAGCTTCACGTAAGAATGAAACGTCCATTAGACTTTTGTCAGGCTCTTTAGTCACTTCGGTAAGATAGTTATCCAGATGATGAACAATCATTTGCATCCGAGTTTCACTATACAGACTAGCATTATATTCCAGGGTGAGATGCAGGTTATCCTTATGAGTAGAAAAGACGAACAGCGAGTCAGCTTTTATATGATCTACGCTATCTTTCGCATGGATGCCTTCTAGCATAACGCTTGTATTGCACAGTGGATATATACCATCTTCAACCTGTAAACCAAGATTTTTCATCAATAGGTGGAACGGATAGTTAGAATTTTGACTTGCTTCATTGACGTTTTTGCTCATTTGCATTAGTAAATGTTTAAAAGTCATTTCTCTGCGTTGAACCTGAACGCGCAGTGGTAGTAATGTATTTACCATCTTCATTTCTTTCTTTTGATTAAACACAGGCATGCTAAATACAATGTCATCTGCTTCCGTATAACGTGAAAGCAAGTCTGCGAGAGCGGTCGCAAGGATAATGAATATCGCGTATGGAGACTGATTTCCAATGGTTCGAATTTTTTCTGTGGTCTCTAACGTGAACGAATGAGTGATGACTCCCTTTTCGTAGGAATCTAAGGATGTTCGCGAATATTCGATGGGAAACGTAGAGAGCACACTGATTCCCTTCATTTGGTCCAGCCAGTATACTTCTTCTTTTTCTACCTTTTTGCTTGAGAGTAAGAGATTTTCTGATATTTTGCTGGTCGTCATGGATTACAGCCTCCTAGATGCGAAAAATAGCCTTTTATTTAATTAATCTATGCGTTCCATTTTCCAAGAGCAATGTAAGCGAAAATAGGGAACTTGACCTTGTTCGTCTAAGTGGAATTGTACGGATTTAAAATTATCACTCACGAATAAACCATCTCCAATAGGAATTAGAGCCTCTGTTACTCCATCCTCTTCCATGAAGAGTTTATTGTCTTGATATGTAACATGGTAGACCCAGTCTGGAAATCCGTGATGTGAATAGGTTCCACAACATGCTTCTAGTGACGCTGTTGATGATGAAGACATGTCGGATGACGGTGTGTAGCGATGGCAACGATTGTTGTTGATCATAAGATATTGCACGCAGCCATCCACTTCCCTTACGACTCCTACATTTACCACATGATTGCCCTGTTCGTCATAGCCAAGTAAGAAATCGTCCGTCTGAGAATGAAGCTGTATAAGTTGCTGATTTAGGGTCAACTGCAACTGATCTTCAATCGTAATTTCTACAAACCCTACGTTTGTGCCAAAGAAGGTTCCTGTAATTGATTGCCAATTCTCTTTGTTGTTGATGACTTTAGCTACCCCTTTTGAGGTATTTGCTTTAGCAAGTGGCAGATGTAATTGTTCGAAAACGAGACGAGTAATTTTGTCATGTGAGAATGGTCGATTATTGAGAATAATCACAGCACTCCCTGCTTCTGTATGCATAACAAAGTCACCACTATAGCTGCTAATATCACCAAAATGACGAGAGATACGCAGTCCAGCATCTGTTTCTTGCAGGAAAAATCCTAAGCCAAAGCCACTCTGATAAGTGTTAAACAGTGGTGTGTTATAGTCATGCATTTGTTTTATCGATTTATTTTGAAGTAATTGTTTTTCTGAATAGCGTCCCTCGTTCATATGTAAGAGGGCAAACTGAGCCAAATCTGTCACCGTCGACATCGCAAAAAAAGACGGATGATAAGCAGTGTTTTCCAAAAAGCGGTGCAGTACACAAATATGATCATCATTTAGATAATGCGGCAAGGCCAACGAGTGAGTCATCGCAAACAGCGGGTCGTACGTGCTACTGTGCATTTTTAGAGGAGAAAAGACTAGCTCTTGAATCAAAGTAGCAAAAGATTTACCGGTAACCTCTTCCGCTACACAGCCAGCTAGATTGTAATGGAAGTTACTATACGTATGAAGTTTTCCTGGTGGTGCCATCAATTCAATTTTTGAAAGCTCTTCACATACATGACGACGTAAACCATCTGGTTCACGACTCCCTAGATAATCGCCACCGTTGCTGAAACCTGCGGAATGGCTCAATAAAGTGCGGAGTGTTAACAAGCGATTATACGCAGAATTTTGAAGTGTAAACCAAGGAATGTAATTCGTGATTGGAGTATCCAAGTCAAGAATACTTTCCTCCACCAGTCGCATTATCAACGTAGCAGTAAACAACTTAGAAATCGAACCTATACGAAATAAAGTCTGTGGAGTTATAGCTACCCCTGAGTCTTGGACACTAGTAACACCAAATCCATTCGCATAGATCAATTCCTTTTCATGAATAATAGCGATGGCCAGACCCGGTACCCGGGCCTGTTCCATTTCCATCATGATTTGATGCTCGAGCTCTTCAATACGTAGCATGCAAATCTCTCCTTTTCATTTCTATAAATGCTCTAGATAATCAGCCAACTCTTCAATTGAAAGCGTATCATTCCCCACATCACTTGGAGTAATTTCATTTTCTTTCTTATTGAGACAATGGTTGATAATTGCAAGCAAATGTTTTTTGTATAAGGTAATAATATTTTGCACTGTGCTGGAATTGTACATTTTTTCGTTATATTCAAAATGTAGACGTAACGTACTATCTTGAATAATACCGACAATTTCAAAATGATACTGTCTCTCCACTTTGTGACTGAGAGTTGGACCTGTATTGAATGGTGAGATTTGAAATGTGTCAGTTGAGATATCTTGGTCAAATTGCCCCAAGTAATTGAACATAATCTGGGGCTTCATAATGAGACAACTCGCTTCCTCTGTTTCAACTGAGGTTAGATAACGTAGAATACCGTAGCCAATTCCCTTATTTGGTACTTTGCGCAAACACTCTTTTGTGTATTTAATTTGATAGGCTACGTCTTCTTCCTCTTTACTTTCAAGCATTACGGGATAAAGGGAAGTAAACCAGCCAACCGTCCGCGAAATGTCAACATTTTCACTGATTGGTTCCCGCCCATGTCCCTCTAAATGTATGAGTGTATGATTTTGGCCAGTCCACTCCCTCATTGCAAGAGCAAGAGCCGTCAGTAGAATGTCATTTATCTCGGTATTGTAAGCATGGTTAACATCTTTTAATAAATGGTTGGTCTCTTCCGAATTTAGGTGCATGGTCAATGTCCTACTGTCCTGCATTCTATTGTCGGTCACAGTCTGATCTTGAGGTAACGATACCACCGGCACTTTAGCCAGCTGTTCCCAATAAGAAGATTCCTTTCGTAAGGTTTGACTATTGGCATAGACATGTAGTTCTGTAGACCATTCTTTAAAAGAGTCGGTCTTATCTTGGAAGTGAATCGCCTCTCCATTTAGCGCCTGCACGTAGCCACTTGCAAGATCATCAAGCAGAATTCGCCAAGAAATTCCATCCACTACAAGATGATGAATGACAATCAACAGATGGTCACCATGATCTGTTTTGAAATGTCCAATCGCCATCAATGGACCTGTGCTAAGATCAAAACCAGCTTGAATATTAGAGGCTTCGGCTTCGATAATAGCTGGTGTCACATGTTCGCCCCTAAAATCCACCAATGTGTAGTCAAACAGCCTATCGGTAAGTCCACGGATCTGCTGTATGACTCGCTCCCCTTCTATCATAAAAGTCATACGCAGTGCATCATGGTGTTCAACAAGTCGTGTAAATACTTTTCGGAGCAATAACTCGTCCCAGCCTTGTTCATGATGTATCATGACTGCATGATTGTAATGATGGGTATCCGTTAGATTTTGCTGAAAGAACCAATGTTGAATCGGTGTTAAACGTACGCCCCCCTCAACCAATTGGTTGGTTGTTCGTTTTGTTTTAATTGGTTTAACATACTGCGACAGTTCTCTGATTGTTGGGTATTTGAATAAATCATTAATTTGGATTTTGTATTGATATTTTTGAATTAAAGAAGACACTTGTATCGCTCTTATGGAATCTCCACCTAGGGAGAAAAAATTGTCATGGACGCTTACTTTGTTGATACCAAGGACTTTTTGCCAAACACTAACTAGTATATCCTCTTTATCATTGGATGCCTCGACATACTCAACTCCAGTGTCTATCAAAGTCCAATCTACAGGCAAAGCGCGTCGATCTATTTTACCATTTGGTGTTAGAGGCAATTGTTCCAAAGTAGCAAAATAAGCAGGAATCATGTAACCTGGCAAACTCTCTGCAAGGAAGCTGCGAAGTTGAGCCACGTTTTTACTTCTTTTGTCTGTATTAGGTTTCCAAACCATGTAGGCAATGAGTTGCTTATCACCGTGCTCATCCGCTTGAGTAGTAATCGCTACTTCTGCAACATCGGAATGCCTAAGGATCGCTGTTTCAATCTCTCCTAGTTCCATTCGATAGCCACGGATTTTAACCTGGAAGTCTTTCCGCTCAATAAATTCCAGCGTGCCATCCGCTCGATATCGTCCCAAATCACCTGTTTGGTACAATCGTGAAAGTGGGTCAGAAGAAAATGGATTCGGAATAAATTTTTCAAAAGTCAAGCTATCCCGACTCCAGTATCCCTTCACTACACCCCTTCCACCGATATATATTTCACCGATAACACCAATCGGTAGAACATGGTGGTGTTCATCAAGTATATAAATCTGGGTATTAGCAATCGGTTTCCCAATGTAGGCAATTTGATCTGTGTCGACTACCTCATGCATTGCCGACCAAATTGTCGTTTCCGTTGGGCCATACATATTATAGATATTTGCAGTTGTTTTGCTCCGCATCTGTTGCATGAGTGAAGGCGGAAACGCTTCACCACCTACTAACAAGGTATCAAGTGATTGTAAAAATTGTTGTGAGTTAGGATCAGCCGCAATCATCTTGAGCCTTGACGGTGTAGTTTGCAGCATAGTGATCGGACGAATGTATGTCGTAGTTTCTCTAGTTATAGCTTCGAGCTCACTTTTTTTGGCGTATCTATCTTTGAATTGAGCAAGATGATGCAAGCCACGGACAACAGAAGCATGATCGATACCAAAGTCAAGTAAGCAGGCGATCTCATTAACACCAATATGATAGAGCTGCTCGACCAGTCTGTTGCAACTCTCTGGTGTACCAAGCAATGTTGCCGTATTCCAATAGCGTTGGAACGCTACTTCGAGAATTTGCTCAATATCCTCCTCTGATACGTTATTAATGTCGAACTCATCTGTGCCGATGTTAAGGTTTTGTGCTAAATTGCGAATTAAACTGACACTTGATCGCAGATAATCGCAAAACGGTTTTTTTACCTTATCTTGTACGTATTCAATGTCGTCATCAATAAAAGTATGCAACATGATTGACACTTTGAAGTGCTTAGGATCGTACCCGTTATCAAGTAGCGTTTCATGATACAGGCGAATGTTTTTCGCTAAATTGTGAATGTCTTGCCCAAGAAAATGGGTTAAGATGTTAGTCCCCATTTTTCCCGCTTGAATAAAAGATTCAGCAGTTCCCGTTGTCGTCACCCAAACTGGAACCTCGGATTGGATTGGTTTTGGAAAAGATTGAACTTCTATGGAGTATCCTTTGCCATTAGAACGAGTTAGTTTCTCACCACGCCATAATTGGCGGACTTCTTCCATTTGTCTAAACATATGAGCATAACGCTCTTCATAGTTTTCTGGACGTAAAACGAAGTCGTCCACATGCCATCCTGGTGCAAACGATAGGCCTACGCGTCCTTTTGAAAGATTATCCACGACCGACCACTCTTCAGCAATGCGCAGTGAGTCATGTAAAGGAGAAACGATGCTACCAGAGCGCAATTGCAAGTTTTGAGTAATCATAGCGAGCGCTGAGCTGATTACGGACGGATTAGGGTATAGCCCACCGAACTCGTGAAAATGGCGTTCTGGAGTCCATACAGCATTGAAGCCATGCTCATCTGCGAACTTCGTTGTCTCCAAAAGCAACGAATATTTATCGTCCACCTGTTGGTGATCGTAGCTTGAGAAAAAGAATACGCTGAAATCCATCTGTGGCTGTTCCTTATTCGTCAAGAAGCTGTCGTAGTTTTCATACGTATCATCTGGGCTAATTACAACTTGAATTCCACGCGTAAGTGTCCAGAATAGTTCTAGCACAGAAATATCAAAGGAGATCGTCGTTACCGATAAAAAGGCATCTGTTGCATTTGGCTGCAGCGTTTGATCCATCGCTGTAAAAAAGTTGCTTACATTGTCATGAGTAACCATTACACCTTTTGGATTACCAGTCGAGCCAGATGTGTAGATGACATAAGCCAAATCTGATCCTTGATTTATCACATGCGGTGTAGCGGTCGACTGCTTCACCAGCTCAGCATGTATCTGATCGAGGAATAGGCTAACAGTCTCAGACGTATCTACTAAACGTTGTTGGAAACGTGATTCTGTCAAGAGCACTTTCATGTGACTATCTTGGATAATATAACGAATGCGATCGGCTGGATACGTAGGATCGATTGGCACATAGGCTGCTCCGGATTTCAAAATAGCCAGCAAAGTTACAATCATCTGTTCACTACGATCTGCCATTATACCGATTAAGTCGCTGGGTTGAATTTGATATTGTATCCGCAAATAATGTGCAAGCTGATTAGAAAACTCATCCAGTTGACGATAGGTCAATGTTCGTTCTTGATAGACGACTGCCACTTCGTCAGGAGTTTTCTTTACTTGTTCATGGAACCAGTCTTGAATTGTTTTTTCATCAAATAAACATTGTTCAGTTTTATTAAACTCACTAATTATGTTATTTTTTTCCACCTGATCCAACAATTCTAGTTCAGCAATCAAGGGATCCGACACAGACGTAACTGTACGAAGGATATGCATAAAATGAGTTTTGAATTGTTCAGCTTGCTCTTTTTTGTAAACCAATTCATTGTAAATAAGCTTGATCTTTACCACCTGTTCAATCTGAATATGCAAGGTCAAATCATAATTTGGATGCTCAGTAAATTGTATATTAGTTACAGAAAAGCCCATGTTTTGTTTATCTTGCAAACGATCTAATCCTTTTGATAATGGATAATTATCAAAAATCAACAGGTGTGAAATAAGCTCTTGCTTCAGCTGAGATTGTGACTGAATTTCATAGAGCGGATAGTGCTCATAATCTTTAGCCTCAAGTGAAGCTCGTTGTATTTTTTGTAGTAAGCTTGAAAAAACTTGATTATCTTCACATTTCACTCGTTTTGGAACTGTATTAATGAACAAGCCGACCATGTTATCAATGCCTGGTAACGTAGGTGGACGACCCGAAACAACCGACCCGAATACGACATCTGTATGATTGCTGTACTTCTGCAAAAATACACCGAAGCATGCTTCGAATACCGTATTGATGGTAACTTGGTGTTGCTTAGAAATCTCTTTCAGCTTATCGGTAATCTCCTCATCTAATTCAAAGAAAATTTCACCGTGTTTAAACTGCCCTGATGCACTTCCTCTATCTAATGCTGGTAGACTCCTTGGTTGTTCATATTGATCAAGATATTGGTTCCAAAATGCTTTTGCTTCCTCATGATTTTGTTGCTCTAGCCATTTCACGAACTGGCTGAAAGGCTGTACAGCTTCAAGTTCACATGTTTTTTCGGCCCGTAGGCAAGCATACATGCGGAATAGCTCGTCTAGAACAATGCCTGATGACCAGCCGTCCATAAGGATATGATGATATCCCCAGACAATGTGACAACTATCAATACCTGTTTGAATAACTGTTACTCTAAATAAGTTGTCATGAGTGAGATCAAAGCCTATTGAGCGATCTGATGTAATAAAATCATCGACATAAGTCTTTTTCTTTTCATCATCGAGATGTGTTATATCGATGACACGAACCTGAAGTGGTCGCTCCTTCAATACGATTTGTTTGGGTGTTTGAATTTTTTCATATACAAACATCGTCCGAAAAATCTCGTACCGCTCGATCACTAGATTAAAGCTTTTTTCTAAAAGTTCTGGATCTAGCAAGCCATTTACTGTAAACACCGCTTGCTGATAGTAGGTTCCAGATGTACGGTCGATTATAGAATGAAACAGCATGCCTTCTTGTGTCGAAGTGAGTGAATATATTTTCTGAATTTGTGCGTTGTTTGTCTCCATATTTCACCTCTGCTAGTGTGTGAGAAATCACTCTTCTAACAGACTCAGAATATCATCCAAGTCTGACATAGAAAGATTGTTGTCTCCAAAATCGCTTGGCGTATACTCTTGGGTCTTTTTACTCGTACAGTGACGGATAAGTTCTTGCAGTTGTCCTAAAAAGGTTTCCAATAAATGCTGCATTGTAACTCGCGAAAATTCGTTTCTGTCATACTCCACCCAAAATGTCAGTTCTCCATTCTGGACCATACCAGTGAAGATGAGATTATGGGTGCGTTCGTTGGCAGTGCTGATTGTTCTATCTGGTTGAATGGAAGAAAGCTGAAAAACAGCATCTTCTATACCAGTATCCATTTGCCCGAGATAGTTGAATAAAAGAATCGATTGCGAATCACCTGACAATGTTTGTTTGTTAATGTCAGTTCCCAGATATTTAAGCAGACCATAACCTATACCTTGATTGGGAATTCTCTTTACGTGCTCTTTTATTTCTTTAATTTGCGTCGAGAGGTCTGCATGATGCCTCATGTCCAAAAGAATTGGATACATCGTGGTAAACCAACCGACAGTGCGGGTTATATCCAATTGATCGCTCCACTCGTGACGTCCGTGACCCTCGACATCAATGAGGATCTTGTCCATTTGCATCCATGAGCGAAGAGACATACCAAGTCCAGTCAATAGGATGTCATAAATTTGGGTATTGTAGGTGCGGTGAACCTCTTTTAACAATAACTGAGTATCAGATGCCGAAAGACTTCCGATAAGACGTTCGTTCTCGACCATTTTTCCCTTTATACCACCGCTACTCACAAAGGAATTTCCCTTTATTTTCTCCCAGTATGCAAGCTCATTTTGTAGCTCAGACGTTTTCACGTATTCTTGTAGTTGTTGTGACCATGTCAAGTAAGAGTCCGTTTTGTCTGAGAACGTAATAGGCTGATTTTTTACCGCCAACTGGTAACCTAGTTCTAAATCCTCCAACAAAATTCGTAACGATACCGTGTCGACAATTAAATGATGGAATGTAAGGAATAAATGGTCACCGTAAGCAGTGTGAAACAAAGCAGCTTTAAACAGCTTGCCGTTCCACAGATCGAGGCTTGCTTGAAGTTCTCGACAAACGCTTTGGATGACATTCTTCACATCTGTTTCTGGTTTTGATTCACTTGATAAGTCAACAACACGACATTCATAGACAGATTGTGTCGTATCCCGAATAGCCTGCACAACATCACTATTTTCCTGACGATATTCCATCCGTAGAGCATCATGATGGATAGTTAGCTCATCCAAAACTTTAATCAAGCTTTCATAATCAATGGCAGACTCACTAGATAACATCAACGATTGATTAAAATGATGTCTATCTTCCATCGATAGGGCAAAAAACCAGTGTTGAATAGGCGTCAACGGTACAAGCCCCTGGACAACATCCTGATTGGCCCGATGGTTGATGGGTTGTACATGTGGCCGCAATTCTATAATCGTCGGATACTCGAACAAATCTTTAATTTGAAGTTTGTACCCAAGTTTATAAAGCTCAGATACAACCTTCATAGCTTTTATTGAATCACCGCCCAAATCGATAAAACGCTCATGAATGCTAATCGTATCTTCTCCAAGTACCTGCTTCCATACAGTGGTGAGAATCTCTTCCTCTTCATCCCGAGCCGCTTCAAACAGTGTTGATGATACATCGTTTCTGGCCAGCTTGGCGAGTGCTTGACGATCAATTTTGCCATTAGGTTTAAGTGGAAGAGTAGATATCTTGATAAAGAAATGAGGCACCATATACACGGGCAAATGCTGCATGAGATATTCACGTATTTCATGCGACGACGTCCCTGACCCTGCTTCTTGATTCCAGACTAGATATGCTGAGAGTTGCATATCTCCTTGATGATCTGGTTGAGCCAACACTACAGCATTAGAGATATCAGGATGTTGGCATAATGTATTTTCGATCTCGCCTAATTCAATGCGGTACCCACGTATTTTTACCAAATGATCGGCGCGTCCAAGAAATTGTATGTTTCCATCAGGCAACCATTTCCCTATGTCTCCCGTTTTAAACATTTTTTCGTTCTCAGTTGCACCATAGGGATTGGATACAAACTTTTCCTGTGTTAGTTCCAAGCGATTCAGATATCCGTTGGCTACTCCCTCACCCGCTATACAAATCTCCCCCTGCACTCCGATAGGGACCAGCTTTTGATGTTGATCAAGGATATAGATTTGAGTATTTGCGATTGGCTTTCCTATCGTTATGTTTTCGCTCTGTTTAGTAGCTTGTCTAGGCAACTCATATACGGCCGACCAGATCGTAGTCTCTGTAGGACCATACATGTTAAAAATTCGTGCATTGGTTTTCGTATGTAGTTCAGTTACATATTGGGCAGGAAATGCTTCGCCACCCACTAATAAAATCCGAAGAGACTGTAATAAGCGTTGTGAGCTAGGAGCGTCCAGCAGCAGCTTAAGTCGGGACGGTGTGCATTGCATCATTGTAATCGATCCAACATTTGGTAGATCAAAATAGTGATCGTAACCACCAAAAGAATCCTCCTGCTGTTCTGCCAATACTAGACGAATTCCCCTTGTTATCGTCCATAATAGCTCCAATACAGAAATATCAAATGATATGGTCGTCACTGATAAAAACGTATCTCCCTCTTTAGGTTGTAGGCTTTCATCCATCCCCATAAAAAAATTACCTACATTAGTATGATTCACCATAACACCTTTAGGATTCCCTGTTGAACCTGACGTATAGATAACATAAGCTAGGTTGTCAGCGCTATGGATTGACTCCAATGCAGTGGTTGGTTCCTGAGCAATCAAAGCTTGACTCTGATCAAGAAGCACAAGAGAAATATTTTGGCTGTCATCAGCATTATCATGATCTAAATGGTACAAATAAGCGGATTGTGTAACTACCGCTTTCATCCTGCTATCTTCCATCATATAAGCTATACGCTCAGTTGGATATGTAGGATCAATTGGTACATAAGCTGCTCCTGATTTCAGAACGGCAAGTAAACTAATCACCGCTTGCTCTGTTCTCTCCACCATTACTCCAACACAATCATCTGCCTGAACAAAGTCATGACGACGCAAATGGTGCGCAAGCTGATTAGCTCTTTCATCTACCTCTTTGTAGGTAAGCGACTGGTCTTTATACACCACAGCAATCCGGTCAGGCGTCTTTTTAACTTGTACTTCCCACCATTCCGAAATGGTTTTTTCACGTGGGAAAGATCTCTCTGTTCGATTAAAATCACAGATGATTTGATTACATTCCTCTTTGCTCATTACTTGTAGCTCAGCTACTGGCATAGAAGAACTCTTCATGAAAGTGGCAAACACATTGCAGAGATGCCCGATAAATTGCCTCATTGTCTCCGAGCTAAATAATGCTTTAGAGTATACAACTTCCCCTGCTAGTTGCTCTTCAGAATAGTGAAAACGGAAAAGAAGGTCCGAATTGTTATGTACATCTTTATGAATGTTGTTGAGACTTACTGACACTGGAAAAAGCGGTATGCGCTTATCTTCCGTTAGCAAAGCAAGCTCATCAAGAATTTTTACCATAGGAATATTTTGATACTGATCTGCTTCCATTACTGATTGCTTCACTTGATTCAAAATGGTACGAAAGGTGTCACTTGATGTCATCTGCGTTCGTATGGCAAGTAGTGGGCTCAGGTCTGCTGTGGCATCGTTATGGAACACAGGCATTCCAATGATCAAATCCTCGTAGCCTGTATATTTATAGAGTAAGCAATTGATTCCGCTTAAGAGTACCATATAGATGCCGTACTCTGATCCGTTAACCAATTGTACAATCCATTCCCCTACTTCATCCGGAAAAGTAAAGGGTATACTCATCGTGCCGGTCTCTTTATTCTCACCCCTCGAAAAATCAGGCGGATAAATGGTGATCTGCTCTGCTCCATCCAGCTTTTTCAGCCAGTAACGTCTTTCCTCTTCTAATTCTCCACTTGAGAGAAGCAGATTTTGTGTAATGCTATCCATAACTATTTTTTCCTCCTCTCCTACCTTCGTGATTAACCCTGACCAAGCTTTTCTTCCAGCTTCATCGTAATCACTGTAAAAGTAAGCATGCTAACAATCTATTTGTCTCAAATTCTATATCGAATTCTTCTTCCATACTGACAATCAAGCTCATATCCGAATAAATTCCCCGTTTTCTCAATCAATCCCCTATCACCCCGCGACTAAAATCCTTAGTCCTAGGGTGATAGAGTTATGGTTCAGGTTTCTAGAAATTAAAATCAATTTCTTTTTGAATCGATTTCCTTACCTTATGGAAAGGTTTCTCCAAGATAATGTCGCGTAATTTTACTTGATCATCTAACACTACAGCTTGCAGAATGTGTTGATAATCCCGGATAATCCGTTCTGCTGTTTCCCGTTTAAATAAGCTAACTGCATATTCTAGTTCAAAATATAGTTGGTTCTCCTGCTCTTTTGCCTCTAATGTTAGGTCAAACTTAGCGACTTTAGGAGCATATGGATATGGAGCAAATCGGATGCCTTCCAATGCCAATTCTGGGATTTCCATGTTCTGCATAGTGAACATAGTATCGAATAGCGGATTTCGGCTAAGATCACGTGAAAGCTTCAACATTTCTGGCAATTGTTCCATTGGAAATTGTTGGTACTCAAATGCCTGAAGTATCTGTTGCTTCACTTCATAGAGAAATTGAACAAATGTTTTACCACTATGCGGCTGAGTTCGTATTGGTAAGATATTAATAAACATACCCATAACATTTTCAAGATCGGAATGCGAACGTCCGGCGACTGCTGTACCTGTTACGACATCTTCTTGATTTGCATATTTAGCTAGTAAGATTTGATAGGTAGCCATTAGCACCATAAATGTGGTTGTGCCACTCTCTTTACTTATCTTCTGCACTCCTTGACTTATAACTGGATCAATCCCGAAACGTATACGTTCACCCTCATATCTCTTCACAGCCGGGCGATCCAAATCTGTTGGAAGAGTAAGAACGGGTACTTCATTAGCAAAAATATTTTTCCAATATTCTCCTTGGGTCTCCAAAATTCTTTTCCCTGCTTGTGTCTGCCAATGACTAAAGTCCTTATACTGGATAGGAAGTGGTGCAAGCTCTTTACCCTGGTACAAATCCATGATATCTCGGATGAGAACTCCCATAGAAACCCCATCGGAAATGATGTGATGCAAGTCAACCAATAACAAATGTCTCTTATCAGACAGCTCTGCTAGGGTAACCCGAAGCAGTGGAGACTGACTCAAATCGAACGGTCGGACAAAAAGCCTAATTTGTTCATCTATATCTTGCTCTGCCACTTTCATATGAGTAAAAGGTAGCTGAGGTGCTTCTTGAATGATCTGCATCGGTTCTCCATCTACTAAGTCAAACGAAGTGCGAAGGCTTTCGTGACGATTTACGATTTCTTGCAACACGTTTTCAAGTCGCACTTTATCCAGCTCACCTTCCATCAACATTACGCCCGGCATATTGTAGCTCGTGCTTTCAATGTTTAGCTGATGTTGCAGGAAGAGACGCTTCTGTCCATCGGATAGCGGATAGCAATCCTGTTTTGGTGCAGGTTGAATGGATAGATGCATGCTTTTTTCCGCATTGCGAAGGTACGTGGCCTGTTCCCTGATCGTCGGCATTTCAAAGATTTGCCGCAGACTCATATCGACATTAAAAACCTTGTGAATGCGTGAGAGAAGCATAATTGCTTTTAATGAATGCCCACCGTTTTCAAAGAAATGATCGGTCACGCTGACACTCTTCATACCAAGTACACTTTCCCATATCTGAACCAATTTTATTTCTGTTACGTTTTCTGCCTCAATCAACTCTCTGGTCGATTCTAGTACAGGTACAGGTAACGCTTTACGATCTACCTTTCCATTGGTATTGACCGGCATCTGATCTAATTGGATAAGGTACGATGGAATCATATAAGCAGGCAACACTTCCGCTAAGGATGCTTTCACTTCTGCAATGTCTATCTGGCTTTTACATACCATATATCCGCAAAGATACTTGTTACCAAATTCATCTACATGATCCGTTACAATGGCTTCATTGATTGACGGAATTTGAACCAATTTGCTTTCAATTTCGCCCAATTCTATACGGAAGCCACGAATTTTCACCTGATGGTCCTTACGTCCAAAAAATTCGATGATACCACCTGGAAGCCATCTTCCCAAATCACCTGTTTTATACAAACGGCGTCCTTTTTCCACAGTAAACGGATCATCCATAAATGAGGCTTGTGTCCGCTCTGGATCATACAAATAGCCTCGACCTACACCAATTCCCGAGACGATAATCTCACCTTTTACACCAATCGGACACTGTTGAAGATGTTCGTTGACAATGTAAATGTTAAAGTTTTGCAGAGGTTGTCCGATTGGGATAATCGCTATATCTGGTATGGAATCCATAAGGTAATGAGTAATATCGTCGGATGCCTCAGTTGGACCGTATGCGTTGATTACAGGAATTGAAGGGTAGAGTCTGAACCATTTCTCCACTACGTTTTGTTTAAGGGTCTCTCCTGTAACAAGTAGGTACTCCAGTGAATTGAATGCTTGGAATTCTCTCTCAAGCAGATCAAGCATTACTGACAGATAGGAAGGCACTACTTCTAGTACAGTCACACCGTAATGGTTTACTTTTTCTATAAAGTGTTTCGTATCAACGATCAAATCGTTTGGATAGATCACTGTAGTTCCACCGCAGACAAGGGCAACAAAAAACTGCCAGACTGAGATATCAAAACAATGGGAAGAATTTTGTGCCACAACACTTTCTCTCGTTATTTTTGCGCCATGGACTTTAGCAAAAATATGGTTCATCATGCCGATGTGCTCCACCATTGCACCTTTTGGTTTTCCTGTGGAACCTGACGTGTAAATGACGTAAGAAAGTTGGTTCATATCAATTGACAAGTGTAGATTTTCTATACTTTCCTGCATAAGGTCATCTGTTAACTGGTCAAGAATGATTATTTTCCCTGCAAAACCTTCTCTTAATGCGTCGCTCACCAAATCACTAGTAGTCAGTAACACCTGCGCTTTCGATTCTTGCAGAATCCCAACGACACGATCTAGTGGATATTCCGAATCAATCGGTGTATAAACTGCTCCTGCTTTCCACACAGCGAGAATGCTTTCTACCATACGTGGTGATCGCTCCATGTAGATACCGACCAGTCCTTCTGTTGTCAGTCCCGTTTTACCTAGTAAATGCCCTAAGCGATTCGCCCATTCATTTAATTCTTGATAGGTAACCCGACAATCTTGATAGTGTAGCGCTACCTTCTCGGGTTGTTTCAACGCGTACTCTTCCACATAGTGATGAATGGAACGTTCTGTATCAAAATCGCGTTCAGTTGCGTTGTATTGATTGATCATCTCCGACTGATTTCCGAGATAATCTAATTCTGACAAGATTTTTTTTCCATTTATAATCTGTTTAGCTACGTGAATAAAACAATCTAAAAACGATTCGCCTGGAAACGCTTTTTGATTATAGTGTATGGCAAGCTCAACCGAATTTGACAACGATTTGACCATTACATTCACCTGTCGGTCAGAATAATTAAGATGCTCGTTCAACTGAACCATCTCGCCCTGTATCGAAACCATCGTAAAATTAAGATAGTTGAAGTAAAATGCGTTTTCTTCTTCTCCAAGAATATCCTTTTGCGCCAGCATGGAAATATCTCGATGTTTAGCATCATCTGTTTTCATTTTCATCAAGTGGGCGAAATAATCACCAATCTCCATACCTGATTTAAAAATTTGTTGTGAAAACAACATTGGTGTCACTTGATAAAAGTTCCCTACGGTCTGTACATGCTTACGTGAGCGTCCATTAATAATGTTGCGTATCACAAAATCTGCCTGTTGGTTGCTGTACATTTTAACTAACAGACCATACAGTCCCCAAAAGAATTGTGGCAACCTCACTTGTTCTTTTTCGCAATAACTCTTTATCTGTTCGAACAATTCAACAGGTATCTGAGTCCTTTGAGTTGCTAAGCCTGATCTCTTCTCTACGCCAAGCGTGGAAGGCTGTTCTACAGCAGAGAGCTTTTCTTTCCAATAATCCTGGATGACACCTGTGTCAAACGACTGCAGATTATACGGCACATAACGGGAAAAGCTTTCTGTTTCCTTTGTCGTACATTCTTTACCGGTCTCCAAAGCTTCATAGCTTGCAGCAATACGCTCAAGAAGAATTTTTACTGAAGCACCATCAATGACGAGATTATGAACCAAGATACCAAACGTATGATTGCCGTCTGGATCGCTAGCAAGTAAAAATTTAACCAGCATTGGCTCAAACAAGTTCCAAGAAGCATTTATCTCTTGATCTATCAGCTTGTTTATAAAACTGCTACTTGATTCCACTCCACTTGTTATGTGTTCATCATAGGAAAACGGACTATTTCTCCTCACAGCTTGATAGAGTGTATCGCCATCCTTAATCAGATGCGTATGAATCTGCGGTGTTTGATTAAAGACATTCTCAGTTGCTCGTTTCCATAACTCTTTGTTGATCTTTGCTGGAAGATCTATTGAAAAGGCGTAAAGATAGACTTGCTCATTGTTCTGGTCAAGTAGGATATCGTAGTACATATCCCGTTGAGTAGTAGTGAGCGGATAGACACACTCATAATCAGCTTTAGATAATGCTAAATGGTTAAATAATGAGCTTTCCGTGCCATTACTCATTTGTATCTTACGAATTTCGACTTGTGGATGCTCAAGAAGTTCAGTAATCAGCTTGTTGAACCAATCACTCAACACATCCAGCTTTGTTTCGTTAAAAATTTCAGCATTGCATTCCATAAGGCAGGACAAGCCATCATTCGTTTCTTGGATTAGCAAGCTCAAATCAGTACGAGAAGCTGAATTTTTAACCTCAAATGGTGTCAGCGTTAAACCTCCTGCCGACAAGGTATCCGGCAATTCTTGATCTGCGCTTTGATACGTAAAGCCTGCACGAACCTTTTCCATGGGGAATTCAAGCCGTTCTACCATGTATTCGAGTGGGTAATCCTGATTTTCAATCATTCCCACAATTTGCTGTTTCATCTCTTCAATCAAACCTAGCCACGTTTTATTGCTTGTCACTTGTAGCCGGACAGGTAATGTGTTAACGAACATACCCACCATATTTTCCACTAATGGATGAGTACGACCCGAGGTCACAGTGACTACCAAGATATCTTCGGCATAACAACATTTGGCAAGAAAAATCTCATATACGGCAAAGAGAGTATGATATAACGTTGCCCTACACTGATCACTTATCTTTTTGAGAGCTGCTGTCGTTTCTGCATCAATCTTGAAACTTTGCACATATCCCCGATCATTTTGAACAGAAGACGCTGTTGTATCAGCAGGAAGATTTAAATCTGGCAGTGGTTCGGCCAACACATTACGCCAATACTCTTCTTGTTTCTGCACATTTTCAGTAGATAGGAATTTATTTTGCCAAGATGCAAAATCTTTGTATGTGACACTTAGCTCAGGTAACTGTTCACCTTGATATAGATGAAGCAGTTCCTTTATCAGGATATTCATACTGAGACCATCTGAAATAATGTGATGCATATCCAGTAGCAAAATGTGTTTTTTCTCTGTTATTTTTACTACTTGCAGACGTATAAGAGGTGCTTGGGAAAGCACAAAAGGTCTGATAAATTCCTCTGTGATGCTACTTAGCTGCTCCTCTGTTCCTTCTGTAAACACCAATGGAATGTCTACTTCATCGTGAATTCGTTGAACAATTTCACCATCTCTAAGATGAAAAGAGGTGCGCAACGATTCGTGGCGCGAAATGACGTGCTTGATCTGCTCACGAAGTTTTGTATAGTCCAGTATTCCATCGATACTAACTCCAGCAGGTAGGTTGTAGCTGGTTCCATTATCAGCCTGCTGCTCTGTTAGAACATACAAACGTTTCTGGACAGAAGAAACTGGATAATAGTCTTGTTTCTCCACTTTTGTGAAATCAGGTACACTCCCACCATCTTTATTTACAATATTGACCGCTAGCTCCCTTATGGTTGGATATAGAAACATATGAAGCAAAGGGATAAAACAATCAAATTCTTTCTGCACTCTCATCGCAATTGTAGATGCTTGTAGAGATTGACCCCCTAGATCAAAAAAGTTATCTTCCGTACCAAATTGTTCTGTTCCCAAAACATCACTCCAGATGGACCAAATTTTCTTCTCCATATCGTTGGCAGGTGGAGTAGCACTGTTCCAATGTTCTTGGCTGGAGAACGGATCAGGTAAGGCAGAAAGCTCAATGCTTCCATCACTCCGAAGAGGCTTTTCCTGTTGTCTCACAAAATTGGTAGGACGCATTGATTCTGGGAGATTAGTTAATAAGAACGAGCGAAGCCTCTGGATATCAAATTGATTTGGCACGCTAGTAAAGATATAAGCAGAAAGAATCTCCCTATTTTTGTTTAAACCCTCACTCTGATCCAAATGTGAATTGCACCCTATCATCACCAATGAGCTATCCACATCAGGATATAGCTCAAGCACCGCTTCAATCTCTTGTGGGTGTATGCGATAATTATTACGTTTTGTCCACCGCTCTTTTTTTCCTATATATCCCAAATCCCCGTCAGGTAACAATCGAGCTAGCTCTTTGGTAGGATATGTAATCTGATTGTCACCATGTTCCCATGTAAGACATAGTTCGCCTACTACGCCCGTTGCGACTGGTAACCTTCGATCATCCACGATGTATGGATGAAGAAAACCTATTGGTTGTCCCAAAGACACTTTATGCAGTGGTGTGACAGTCGTATCTACATCTGATATATCATGAACCGTAACAAGCATCGGAAAATGTTTTATGCTGAAAGTACGTAACAAACTGAAATCACCCGATAAAACCTCTCTCCATAAAGGCAGATGGTGTTGCAACAATAAACCCGTGTCGAGGACTACAAGCTTGAGATGATCAGCTTCCTGTAAAGACACAAGTAACTGTTTTGTTCTTTCGTCTGCTTTGTTACCTTTATGAATTAAAATCGTGTCGAGGGTCTGATCAGTATCGTAGATAGGACATTCTCCTTGATGAGACATCCGCAACGTTGCCCCACTGACCAAAGTCGGTATCCACAGCTTTTCCCAAAAGCCTACTTCCTCTGTTGCGCTAACATGAACACAATCTGTATTGGTGATCTTGAATTTTTCACTGATTGTATCTGCGTAATCCATAAGCTGTTGATGAGTAAAACCGCCCACACCTGGAATTATTTGGACACATTTATTCTCGATGTTCTCGCGGTGTAAGTTTGATTTATCTATTTTTTCCAGTTCTTCCTTTCGTTCTTGAAGATCAATTATTTGCTTAGCATTTGCTCTGAAGACAGGAGATGTTGCCTCTCGTGTCAAGACGACTGCATCTTGTAATTTGTCAGCTATCTCTTCATGTAAGTAAGAATATGCGTAACCTACTTTCATCACAGCAAGAATACTAATGATAGCTTCAGCAGATGGAGGCAAGCAGATGATCACTGGTTCATTTGTCTCTATCTCTATTTTCTCTAACCAGCGTGCCAGTTGGTTAGCCTGTTCATTTAGGGACTGATATGTCATTTTCCCATAACCACATAAAACGGCATTCTTGTCTGGATGTTCCAACGCCCATTTTTCCACTTGCTCATGAACAAGAGATTTCTCCTTACTTGCTCGAATACTTCGCTCTCCCCTGTCTTGTGGTGCTACCAGCTGTGTTGGCAATGAAATGGTTGTTAGTGACTGCTCAGGAGATCTCACCAAATGTTCTAACAAGCTAGAAAAGCCATTTATCCATCCATCTATAACACCATTTTCTGAGAGATCAGCATTGTATTCAAACTCAAGCTGTAATTCAACTCCCACTTCAATAACATTAAGTCCGATATCTTGTTTGGTTGAAACTTTTGGAAAAGGGACGAACTCTACTTCACACTCAGGAAATTGCAACTTATCAATCGGACGATCCATGTTAAACGTTGCAGTAATGCCTGGAAGTTTAGGACTATCCGGTTGGGAAGCTAGCAGTTTACCAATCAGAGCCATTGAACAATGTTGATATTGATAAGCCTCTAGGGTATTCTTTTTCACCAAGCTACTGACCTCTGCAAAGGTCATATCTGAGTCTATCTGACCATGGATGGGTAACATATTTACGCATTGACCAACCAAATGTGAGGAACCCGAAAGGGCTTGTCCTCCACTAGGGATGCCAATGAACATGGAATTTTGGCCCGTCACCTTTTGCAAAAACACCTGAAATGCGGCTAAAAGAGTCATAAATAAGCTATTTCTCTGTCTTTTACTGAATTCTCTCAGATTGTAGGATAAATCAGCATCTAGAATCAGAGAAGTTCGATTCCCTAAGTAGCTACGTTTAGCAGGCTTGATTTTTGAAATCGGAAAATCCAGCACTTCGAACGGCTTTCTACTCTGTTGTGTCCAAAAGGATATTGCTTCCGGAAGTTGACTGAGTTGCTGTTCTTGCCATGTTATAAATTGTCGGTATTGCATAGGTTCTGGTAGATTAATAGCCTGCCCATTATATGCGGCCGCGTAAAGGGACTCCAGTTCTTTCACAAGAATACCTATCGACCAGCCATCCGCAATAATATGATGAATAATGAAAACAAGTTGGTAGACATCATTCTCCAGTTGAAGGATATAGGCTTTAAACAAGGGACCTTTTTCAAGGTCAAATACTTGTTTCCCTGCGTTATCCAGCCAAATTTGCACCTGTTCTATTGCTTCATTTCCTTTCCACTCCCGAAAATCAACAAGCGGAACATCAATCTCAAGCGTTGGCTGTATACGCTGGAATTCTCCATCTACACTGAAAGTTGTTCGCAGTGATTCATGCCTATCGACAAGTTTTTGCAGTGCTTGACGAATCTCATCTATTTTTAATTGACCTGTTAGTTGAAGCGTGAAGCATTCGTTATAGGAACGAGACTCTTCCTCTCCCAGTTGGCAAAAAAACCACATTTGCTTTTGCTCTTCTGAAAGTGATGCCTGTAGCTCCGCTTTTACTCCCTTACTTCTGCTCTCTAATAAGGGAGTGTTAGGAAAAAAACCAGCTTCTTTCATCTCCTCAATGCTCCCTATAACTGCATCAATAATTTTTTCGACGTCATGGTCACTATGAGCAGTAGACAAAAAGCAATTTCTTCCTTCCCAGGTGTAAATTCCACGTTGTAGCAAATGATAGAATAAGATTTCCTGAGCACCTTTCAATACAAAACGGAACAAAGATCCGAAATGAACCATTCGAATGGAAATATTCTGCTCCTTGAAGTAAGCATTTAAGATCTGGCACATCCGAGCTGTTCGTTGATTTACCTCTTCTTGTAAGCTACTGCCATGTTGTTTTAAGTGCTCCAAAGTCACTTTGGCGGCTACCATGGTAAGGGGATGATGACAAAAGGTTCCCGCAACAAAAGTACGTTTCTCCGCATTTGGCGGATAAGACTGATCACCATATTGCCAGTATCCTCCATCAATACAATCTAGGAAGGCAGTTTTACCCGCAACAACACCGATCGGCATGCCACCGCCAACAATTTTTCCATAGGTAACTATGTCCGCTTGAATACCAAACCACGCTTGCGCACCTCCTGGATGGATACGGAATCCAGTAATCACTTCATCAAAGATAAGCGCAGTGCCAAGCTCAGTTGTAAGCGAACGTAGAGCGTGTAAAAACTCTTTTGGTTGTAAATCTGGCTCACGACTTTGAACTGGCTCAACCAATACAGCCGCCAAATCATGAGCATTTTCCCGAATGATTTGCAATGACTTCTCACTACCGTATTCAAGAACAAGCACATCTTCGGTCATGCTTGAAGGAACTCCTGGAGCCATTGGATTGGAGCTTCCATCTCCTCTAGTCGTATTAGAGCGGGCTAAAATACCGTCAAAGCTGCCATGGTAAGAACCCGCAAAAATTGCAATTTTTGAACGGCCAGTAAAGGCACGCGCTACCCGTACAGCGACCATAACTGCTTCCGTGCCTGAGTTATAGAAAGCAACCCTGTCAACTCCTGCAACATCAGCAATTAATTGAGCCACTTCCCCACTCAAGCGTGACATAGGCCCAACTGGGAAACCACGCTTCAACTCTTCATTAATCGCTTCTGTAATAAAATCAGGATTATGTCCAAGTAGGTTAACCCCAAATCCCATGCATATGTCTATATATTCGTTTCCATCTATATCCCAGAGTCTAGAGCCCATAGCTCGATCGCTGACTATAGGGTAAATCATCTCTTTCCATGTGGAACGGAATCCCGCCACATTTCGGTTGTTTGCAAGTACATTTCGATACGTTTGCGCCATCAACTTAGAAGAACGAGTTCTGTCAGAATATCTATTCATAAAATCATTTACATAGTTCTGTTCTTGCACTGTTACGTTATTCGGTGACTCGATAGCAACCTTTTGATAAGGAATGAACACGTCTCTTTTATTTTCTACTTTTTCTATCTGTCTAGAAGTGGTGGAGGTTTCTTTTACAACTACAGGTGCTGGTGATGGTGTTTGTGAATTGCTTTCATTCGTTTTCACGTAAGACTGTGGTAAGGTCGCCATCTGAGCTTCTGGTTGTAGGAACCGCAGGACATCGAGTTGTTTCGCCATTATTTCTAATTGTTGACTCATCAGTTGTTCAAACCCCGCAGAAAGGGTATTTCCAGTACTGGAAAGAGTTTGTTTTTGGTCAACAGAAGGCATTATTTGTGTATATGCAATACTGTTTTCTTGCATATTCTCTTGAGGCGAGTATATTGGCGTTGCAGGCAAAGCCGCCTGCTCCATATTTGTTAGTACAGATTCATCTGGTAACATTTGCGCTATATAATTTGCTACATTGTATGTGTTATTTAATTCTTCAAAAAACATATTAAACGAAATTTGAACACCATATGTATCTTTGATTTGGTTGTTCAATTGAATAAATAGAATCGAGTCAAATCCTAGATCATAAAAATTAGCTTGCACATCAAATTCCTGTTCATCTATTCCTGCTTGCACGCATACCATACGTTTCAAGGTTTGTAAGATTTTTTCCAATCGTGTCGCATCGGAATGACTACTTTTTTCTTCTGAGTTGCTTGTCTGTGCGTTCACAATGCTTTCCTCCCTTTTTTTAACAACCGGTGTACGGGATTCAATCCAATGTCGCTTGCGGTCAAAAGCATATACGGGTACGCTGATACGCTTTCGATTCTCTCTACTATAGATGACATCCCATTCGATAAAAGCTCCCCTTACATAGGCGCGGCATAAATTGGATAAAGCTTCGGCATTTGTTCGTTCTGTTTCTATGTATATCTCGGCTACTGCTTTTGCTTCCTTCGAGAATCCTTCGATGTCACTTTCGCTAACGTTTCCCCTAAGAAGGTCTCTCTGTTTTTCTGGCACAATCTTATGTGTCCCATGAAACGAGCTTGTACTCAAATTCAGCATCGACTCTTTCGAATCAACCGTCGCTAGTTCAATAGACGCTTGTTCTAGCTGTTCGATTAGCTCTTGCTTGTTGCAAAATGTTATGGCAAGACGATGGGTATAGTGTGATCGCCCTCTATTAGCTGTATAACAAATATCGGATAGCGTCTCCTCCGATTTATCAGACAAAAAACTTACATAACTCTGTACAAGCGCTTGAAGAGAGACCGAATTTTTGGCAGAAAGCGCTAAAACGTCAACCCGCTGTAATGAAAAATCAGCTACCTCATCCTCCTGTATCGGGGCTTCTTCTAAGATCATGTGGCAGTTCGTTCCACTTAATCCAAATGAGCTGACACCGCATCTCAGAGGACTTTCATCTGCTTCCCATGTACGCAAAGCCGTATTTACATATACAGGAGAATCTTCAAATGTAATTTGGCGATTAGGCATCTCAAAATGAAGAGTTGGAGGCAGTTTTTTGTGTTTTAAAGCTAGAACCGCCTTGATAATTCCTGCAATTCCGGCCGCTGTCCCAAGATGGCCAATATTTGACTTAACAGATCCGATTGCGCAAAACTGGCGGCGATCCGTGAACGTACGGAATGCTTTTTTAATCGCCTCTACTTCAATAGGATCACCTAGTGACGTCCCCGTACCATGCGCTTCTATATAGGAAATGGTTTCGGGTTCAATTCCAGCATCTTGCCAAGCGGCAAGGATTACGTCTTTTTGCGCCATCACATTGGGCGCAGTCAGACCGTTTGACGTACCATCATGATTAAGCGCACTCCCTTTAATCACTGCATAGATATGGTCACGATCATGGAGAGCTTGATGCAATGGTTTCAAAATGAGAGCGGCTACACCTTCACCTACCCCTGTCCCATCCGAATTCCTATCGAATGTGCGAGTACGCCGAGTTGACGATTCAATTCCTAGTTTTAACTCATTGTCTAGCGGCAGAAAATGAAGACCCACACTTCCCGCAATTGCCATGCTGCACTCCCCATTACGGATCGCTTGGCAAGCGGTATGAATAGCCACCGCTGATGAAGAGCAAGTTGTATCAATTGTCAGGGATGGCCCATGTAAATCCAATATATACGCTATTCGACTTGCGATAATCGCTGATAGATTTCCTGGTATAAACAACGGGATCGAATCATGTCCAACTTCCGTAATCAAACCTTTGTAGTCATGTAAAGCATCTCCACTGAATCCCACGTATACTCCAGTTTTGGTACCTTTACATGTATCACCGCCGTACCCCGCATCTTCAAGAGCATGCCATGCTGTCTCTAGAAACAAGCGCTGATTTGGATTCATGAATGAGGCTTCTTTAGGAGAAAGACGAAAAAAAGTAGCATCAAATTTGTCGATTTCTTCCAGAAAGGCACCCTCATAATACGTAGCTTCAGCAGAAGAATTGATCGCATGTAAATACGCTTCAGTATCCCCCCTCCTAGTTTCGGGAAACGGGGTGATACAATCTTCCCCGTTGCAGATGTTATTCCAAAAATCTTCTATATGATCAGCCATTGGGAATTGACCAGACATACCAATAATTGCAATAGCTTTCTTATCAACATCTTTAATCTCACTTATATTTTCTTTGATTAGACCGTCAAGTTTGAATGAATGAAAATCGAGCAACGGTGTCTCACTCCTTTTTCAGGTTACAAAGACTGCTGCCTGATCCCTAAAGCATGAAATAAATCGATAAGGCATCAGGCAACAATCGTTTTTTGTGTATACGGAGCTTTACGAAGTTTGATAGTTTTCTATTATCATCGTCAGAAGTTTCATATACGCATTGAACAGCTCTTTCATCTTTTCGCTTCGAAGTCGTTGAGGCTGATAATCGAGACGGAGGTATATATTTTGGCTACCTCGGTCAATTTCAAGCAGGATATCAAAAATGTCATTCATCTCACTGCGCTTTGTTGCAAGTCCTTTTCGATAAAGTAACGGTGTAACGGTAAATGGTTCTTTGGACATTACTAAACCAGAAAGCTCATCTACCCTATATATCTTCGTATCATCTATCGCTTTCTGTTTTTGATGGACAAAGCGGAACAACTCTGGGAAGTTAGACATCGAGCTTACATCTGCGTCTAGTGACACAAATTGATTCGAGTTTTGCATCAGTAGCTGGATTGCCATCTGCTTAGTTCCACTAATTTGGGAAAGTAAGAATACATAAGCAGCGACAAAGATATCTTCTATGGTCACATGTTCTGCTTCCGCCATCTGCTGTAACTTAATCACAGCAGCCGCTTTTAGTTCTGCTTCAAACAAGGAACCCGACTGAATCTGATTACTGGTAAAGTAATCTCGGTCCAGCGAAATGCTTGGTAAAGTAAGTGCCTGCGATTGCTCTATATCACCATGCAAAATATGGGATATTTTACCAATTGATGGGTAGGTAAACATATCAGTCACAGTCACACGATTTGGATATTTTTCATCAACAAGACTGTGCATTCGTACAAGTAACAAAGAATTTCCACCAAGGTCAAAGAAGTTATCATGAATACCAAAGCCTGTAACGCCAAGTAATTCTTCCCAAATGGAAAGCAACACTTCTTCTACCTCATTGGATGCCGCAACAAATGCAGTGCCTGTAGCGAGTTTCGTCGTTGTCTTTTCAAGAGATTTACGATCGGCCTTACCACTTGGAGTAAGTGGCATCTTATCTATTTGTACAAAATGCGCTGGCACCATATACTCTGGAAGTGCTTCTTTAACAAAATCACGCAGAGGTGCAGCCGAAAGTTGGGTTTGAGAGACAATGTAGGCAATCAATGTTTTATTGCCAAACGTATCTTCGCTAATGAGAACGACCGCTTCAGTGATCTCTTCGTGGCTCTGCAAGCGTTCCTCAATCTCTCCTAATTCAATGCGATAACCCCTAATTTTCACCTGATGATCAGATCGCCCCAAATATTCAAGGGTACCATCCTCACGCCATCTTGCTAAATCACCTGTGCAATACATTCGAGCCGAGTTGTCTTCTACATCAAACGGGTCGGGTACAAACTTTTCAAAAGTCAGGTCAGGTCGATATAAATACCCTCTTGCTACTCCATCTCCTGCAATACACAGTTCCCCTTGTACCCCAATAGGTACCACATTTTTTTCTTTATCTACAATGTAGATACTGGTGTTACCGATTGGCTGACCAATGGTTACTGTTTCTTTTCCGGTTAAATCTGCAATCGTGGAGTATACAGTCGTCTCAGTAGGTCCATACAAATTAAATAGCTTGGCATGCGTGATGGATTGCAGTCCTTTTAATTGAACTGTTGAAAAAGCTTCTCCACCAATCATAATGACTTCAAGCAGACTTAAACTGTTATGACATCCCTCGTCGTTCATCAGCAATTGAAGCCGTGATGGAGTGACTTGTATCATGCTCGTCTCGTTGTTAATAATTAACTCGCTCAAACGTCTCGGATCGCGCTGTTCACTTTCCGTAGCGATAATCACAGTGACTCCTTTAACGAGAGGTACAAAGGTTTCCAGCACGAGAACATCAAAGCTAATATTAGTAACAGAAACAAGACGTTTTCCCTCTTGATAAGGAATGACTTTTACAGCAGCTTCAATAAAATTATGCACACCACGATGCTCGATCATTACGCCTTTCGGTTTTCCCGTTGAGCCAGAAGTAAAGCAAACGTAGCTAAGTGAATTAGCAGGTACTGGTGTATTAATTTCATCTGTAGGGTGTCCAGTTATGATGGACACACCATGTTGATTCTTGTGTCTAGTAGCTACATCTTGTTTTGCCAAAGCATCCTCTCGAAAACACTCTTTATCAACGTTAAATAAGGCGTCGTAACGGTACCGGGTCAACTCGTTTTCGATGCTGTGTTCTTTTTTAGAAAAAGCAACATGAGTGACCTCAGCATTCTCCTCTAGCCAATCTTCTAGGAATGAACGAGAGATAAACAGTTCAGATGTAAACTCTGTTTTGGTACGATATTTTTCATCGACCTGTGCTCTCTTAAAATCGGTTAATGACTGGATCATCTCTTCTTTCAACGTCAAATCCATAATGTCACCAATAAACAGGATTCCATTTTTTCCTAACATCTCTAATGCCCTCGCTAGCACAAAGCGTAAATAGTTATAATTAGGGAAATATTGGATAACACTATTCAAAATCACAACATCAAAGTCCCGCTCTTTCAATTGATTAATCTGATGAGCAGCCAAAGTAGCAAGTTTAATGTTAGAAACACCTTCGCGTTCCATTTTTTGTCGATTTTTTTCGATGATGACACTAGATAAATCCGTACCATAATAAGAACCAACATATGGAGCCAACTCGAACATAGTTAAGCCAGATGAACACCCAATCTCCAATACCCTCGTTCGGGAATTTAGATGAGGCTTTAGCTTATGCAGTACGTTTTTGCTGTACTCGCTCATTTCTACTTGAGAGAATGGTTGTCCAGTAAAACTGCTGACCCATCCACCAATAGCGATCTCATCTTTACCAACTGAACCGATATGATTCCACAATTTCTGGTCAATCAACTCGTTCGTTTGGCTAGATTCAATGGCATTGATCTCATCGTTGTCAAGGCAAACAAAGGTAGTAAAAGTCGGGCATTCCCATTGCAACGCATTAAGCTGATGGACAAAACGGGTCGTTGATAGCACAACACTTATTTTTGCTTCATTAACGATTACCTTTATCCGTTCATCAGGTAACACTGGATCAATTGGAACATAGGCAGCCCCTGCCTTAAGAATTCCAAGCATAGCGATCAGCATTAATTCAGATCGTTCAATAAGGATTCCAATTAATTGATTAGGTTTTACCTGATGATGTTCGAGTAAATAATGCGCAATTTGGTTGGCCTGAGCATCTACTTCTTGATAAGTTAGTGATCGTTCCTCACAAATCACTGCGATTTGATTTGGTGATAACTTTACACGATCAGCAAATAATTGATGAATGGTCTTATCCCGATCATAGGACATTGCTGTATGGTTAAATTCCACTAAAAGCTGATTTTTTTCTTCCGGCAATAGAAAATCCACTCTGCCAAAGGTCAAATCAGGGTTCTTCGTGACGATTTTCAATAGATTAATGAAATGTTTTAATAGCTGTTCTCCCGTCTTTTTGTAGAATAAATCCTTGCAGTATTCTAAACGGAAATGATATCGTCCTTCCTTTTCTTTTGCTTCGAGAGTCAAATCGAACTTTGATGTTTTTGTTGGAAATACAGATTGGCTAATCCTTGCATCATCTAAAGTTAGTTCTTTACTTTCCATATTTTGCAGGATAAGCATGGTATCAAACAGCGGATTTCTTTCTACATTGCGCTCCACATCCAGCTTTTGCACCAATTCTTCAAATGGATACTCCTGATGCTCAATAGCCAATAATACGTTTTGTTTCACTCTAGCAAGGAAAGAACGGAAACTCTCCTGTTGTTCCACGCGATTACGGAACGGCAATGTATTTACAAACATTCCCATTATATTTTGTAAATCAGCATGTGTCCGCCCTGCAATAGGAGAACCAATTACTTGATCATCTTGTCCTGAATATTTAGCCAACAAAACATGATATGTCGCAAGAAGCACCATAAAAGGAGTTACGTTATTTTCCAATGCAAATCGATTGATGACAGTAGTCTCTTCTTTATCCAATTCCATCAGCACATGATCCCCAGCGAAGCTTTTAGATGGAGGACGGGTAAAGTCAGTAGGCAAATGTAATATTGGAATTTCGTCAGCAAATTGCGATAACCAATATTGCTCCTTTTTTTCCCATTCATCTGAAGCAAGACGGGCGTTGTGCCAGACGGTATAATCTTTATACTGGATAGACAGATCAGGCAATGTTTCGCCTGCATACAAACTCATAAATTCTTTGATGAACAGCTCTATCGTTGACCCATCAGAAATAATATGATGCATATCAAACAAGAGAAGATATTCTTCATTCTCTAGATGTACTAGCTCAACTCTTAATAGCGGAGCTTGTTCCAAATCAAACGGCTGCACAAAAGCGTCGATTAATTGGGAGATAACGATTGATTGATCCATTCCTACGTCCATACGCTCCAGTATTCGGTTTTCTTGAATGGAGAACTCGACATGCTGATGAATCCGTTGCACTACTTCGCTATTTACAAAATGAAAAGAGGTTCGTAAAGCCTCGTGCCGATTCAACAATTGGTGAAGTGCCTTTTCCATGCGAGTACGATCTACGTTGCCCTTCAGCGATAGCATCCCTGGCATGTTATAAGTCGTTAAACCCTCATCCATTTTATTCAGGACAAACAATCGTTTCTGTGCAGAAGAAATCGGATAGTAATCTTGTAACGGTGCCTTTTCAATTTTCATATAATCAATTAATGTCTCATCCTCAATCAATGCCGCTAACTCCGCAATTGTAGGTGTGTTAAATACGGCTCGTAGCGGAAGATGCTTGTGAGAGACTTTTCCTAATGTAGAGATAAATTGAGATGCTTTGAGAGAATGACCACCCAATTCAAAAAAATTATCGTTCATTCCCACTTTTTCTATCCCTAAGATTTCACACCAGATTTTTTCCATTTTAGCTTCTATTTCTGTACGAGGTGCTACGTATTCCACTCCCGTATGGATGCTGCTACCCTCTGGGGCAGGCAAAGCCTTACGATCGATCTTTCCGTTTGGTGAATGGGGCATTTTATCCAACTGCACGAAGTAAGACGGGATCATGTAGCTAGGCAGTTCACGAGACAAGCTACTTTTTAGTTCACTCATGGTCAATTGCTTTTCTGCCACAATATACGCGCATAATTGTTTGAGCCCAGCTTGGTCTTCCCGTGCGATTACCACGGCTTCCTGCACCGCTTCCATGTTTACTAGCTGTGCTTCTACTTCCCCAAGCTCAATACGATAGCCCCGGATTTTAACTTGATGATCGATTCGACCCAGACACTCAATGGTGCCATCGGGAAGCCACTTTGCCAAATCTCCTGTTTTATGCATTTTACTTCCTGGCATAAACGGGTTTTCCACAAATTTCTCCGCCGTTAATTCTGGACGGTTCCAGTAGCCTCTTGCTAGTCCCTCCCCCGCGATACATAGCTCACCTGCTACCCCAATCGGTTGAAGTTGGCTCTGAGCACTTAAAATATAGAAATATTTGTTCATAAGGGGCTTGCCGACCGTGATGGGCTCTCTTATCGTTACTTCCGCAACCGATGACCAAACCGTTGTTTCAGTCGGACCGTACATATTGTATAAACGTGCCTGAGTGTGCTCACGTAACGTATTGAGCAAAAAAGCAGGAGGAGCTTCTCCACCGAGCATAATCTCTCTTACTCCCTGTAAACATTTCACCCGCTCTGTACCATGCATAGATGACAACAGCATCTGCATACGAGGAGGCGTCATTTGAATCATATCGATTTGCTGTTCCCAAATGACATTGCACAAGGCTTTCGGATCGGCCTGTTGATCCTCACTAGCTAGGACGACCCTTACCCCTTTACTTAACGAAAGGAACGTTTCTACTACGAAGGGATCAAACGAAATTGTGGTAACGGAAAGGATTGACTTTCCTTGAGCAAAGTCGATCCGATCTGTTATACCATGCACCTGATTGACAACTGCCTGATGAGTAATCATGACTCCTTTAGGCTTACCTGTCGATCCTGATGTGTACATGACATAGGCTAAATCAGCTGGACCACTAATCGGCTCAGGGTTGTACGCATCTTTCTGATAGGAAGCTTCCTCATCCAGAATGAGGCATTTTCCGGCAAAAGAAATACGCTTCTGCAAATGGTTGTGCACCACTACCAGCTTGGCTCCCGTATCTTCTAGCATGTAGCGAATGCGCTCTTCCGGATATGCTGGATCAATCGGTACGTAAGCTCCCCCCGCTTTCAGGATTCCTAACAGCCCAACCATCATGTCAAGAGAACGCTCCACCATAATGCCAACGAGTTGATCGGGCCCTATCCCTTCTGCTCGCAGAGTTCGTGCCAATTGATTGGCTCGCTCGTTTACTTCACGGTACGTCAGTTGCTCACCTTCATAGACTACAGCCACTTGATCCGGTGTACGCTCTACCTGACTCTCAAATAACTGATGAATCGTTTGCTCCTGTAGATCATCCACTGTCGTATCGTTGAACGTTTCGAGAATCAATGTCTTCTCCTGAGGCGTCATCATCTCAATGGAGAAGAGTTTTGCGTGTGGAGCGTTCATAATCCCTTCGATCATTTGTAGGAAGTGCCCAGTAATACGCTCAATGGTAGATTCATCAAAGCGATGTTCATGATAAGTAATTCGCAATTCCACGTCATCTTTCATGACGACTTCCAAACACAGCGGATAGTTGGTTAATTCGTTCATCTCATAGGATAGAACAGACAACTCGGAAAATTTGTTCATCAAGCTAAAATCAATCGGATAATTCTGGACGATCATGATAGAATCAAATATCGATTCTTGATTGTCCAAATCAGTCCATGCTTTTACATCAACAAGCGGAATCGATTCATATGCCTCTCGTTCCTTCACCTGCTGATGAATCATTTGCAAAACATCAATAATCGTCTCATCTGAACGATTTTTTACTCGGAACGGTAGAGTGTTAATAAAGAGACCAACCATTTGCTCAATCCCTTTAATGGGAGCCGTACGTCCCGAACTAGTCACACCAAACACTACATCCTGGTTGTTATTGTAGCGTTGTAACACTAGACCCCACACCGTGTAAAAAAAAGAAGCAATTGTAATATTCTGTTCTTGTACAAATGCTTTCATACGATTAGTCAAGCTTTGCGAGAAACCATATGTATAGCTTTTCCCAAGCTTCGAGGATTCGAGGTTATACTCTGTACGGGCAAGCACAACTGATTTTGTATCAAATCCATCGAGAAGGTTTTTCCAAAACAGAGTGACCTCTTCCTTGTTCCGCTGAGATTGACTCCATTTGACAAAATCTTTGAATGTACTTTTCTCTATTCCTGTACTTTCCTGTCCTACTTTGAGATTATGATAAGCTTGGAAAAATTCGTTAAGTAACACTCCATTGCTCCAGCCATCATATAAGATATGGTGATTAGTAATAATCATTTCATACTGATTGTCCGACAACTTACACAAGGTAATACGGAACGGCTCTGTATGTAAATGCAACGGCTCTTTGTGATCTTGTAGTTTTACATTTGCAAGTCTTTCAGCTTTTTGCTCTATAGGTACCATCGACAGGTCAATCTGTCGAACAGAAACAGGTTTATCTTTTAAGATGATCTGCACTGGTTTTTTTAAATTCTCCCAGCGAAAAATCGTTCGTAGCATTTCATTATGTAGAACAGTGTAATCCCATGCTCTCTTAATTAGTTCTGGTTGAACCATTCCTTCTAAATTCAAGCACAATTGTTCATAATACTCTCTACTTTCAAGATTATATAAATAGTAAAATAATATTCCTTCTTGAGAAGGCGTTAATGCCAAAATTTCTTCTACGTTTGTTTTATCTACCTTCATCGTCTTCCCCACGTATATCCACTCCTTTTTTACTGTGGGCGGCCTCTGTTCAGATATGGAATCATACTTATCTGGACAGCTTGTTATGCTTATTTCTTGTAGGCATAAGCAAATATAAAGAAGTTCATGAATAAATCAAATATTTCGTTACACCAAAAAATTCCATGACTTAACAATATCATACATTTAAAAATTTTTCACTATTACTATAATTTATAAAAGGAAGAGAGGTAAGACCATGGATATAAACCCAAGGTCTTACTCAAATGTAATTTTTATTAAAAATGAAAATGTAACTGATCAGAGATATCCATTTCAATCAGATCATAGGATTCTGCTATCTCAATATCACATAATCTCTTATCCGTCCCATTTACGATTATAGTAAGTAGCTTGAGGAAGGATTCACCTAAAATGTGTATGGTGCTATCTGTAAATAATTTATTGGCATATTCAAATTGGAATAGTAATTCATCCTCTGCTTCTATGGTAATTACACTCAGATCAAATTTAGATATGCGGTACTTAAACTCAAAACGAGATATAGATAGCTTATCAGTAGCATCATTACCATCAGTGATGTATGGATCCTCTATATTTTGCAGGATAAACATCGTGTCAAATAGAGGATTTCTACTTTCATCGTGGGCTGCATCTAACTGCTCCACTAGCGTGTCAAACTGATAGTCCTGATTATCAAAAGCTTGTAATACATGTTCCTTGACTACAAGTAAGAAATCACCAAAAGTCTGTTGGCTCTCCGATTGCAATCGTATGGCTAATGTATTAACAAACATGCCGACTACGTTTTCAAGATCTGCATGATGCCTACCAGCAATCGGTGTTCCAATAATAATATCTTGCTGACGAGCATATTTAGATAGCATCACGTGGTACGCAGCTAGTAGAACCATGTAAAGTGTTGTACCTGTAGAACTGGCTAAGTTACGCAATCCCAACGTCAGTTCCTTGCTGGCGAAGAACTGAACGTAGTCTCCTTCAAAGCTTTTCACTGACGGACGCGGATAATCAGTTGGCAAAGCAAGAACAGGTAGTTGACCCGTAAACTGGCTTAACCAATATTTTTCTTGGCGCTGCATTACCTCTGACGTCAGTAGTTTGTTCTGCCAAGCTGAAAAATCTTTGTATTGAATCCTTTGTTCAGGAATCTGCATTCCCTGATAGAATTGCACAAATTCATCTAATAGGATTGCTATAGATGAGCCATCCATGATGATATGATGCATGTCCAAGACAAGCACATGGTATTCTTCCTCCACTGTGACAACTGAAACACGTAGTAGTGGTGCCTTGCTTAAGTCAAAAGGACCAATAAGTGAATGCACAAAATCGTGGAGCTGTTCGTGTGTTGATGTCCGTTCATTCATTTCTATGTTCAGATTGTCATGCACGTATTGAACAGGCTCTCCTTTTTCCCATCCAAAGGAAGTGCGAAGAATTTCATGACGTTGAACCAGTTTTTGTAAAGCCTGATGAAGACGTTTTTTGTTAAGTTTTCCTTCAATAATAAACATGTTCGGAATGTTATAAGCAGTACTGTCTGGGTCTCGCAAATTTACTATAAACATGCGTTTTTGTGCAGAAGAAAGCTGATAAGTCTCTTGTTTTTGAACAGGTTGAATCGTCGGGTAATCTTTTTTCGCACTACGTTCTACCAGCTGTGCTAGATCCTTGATGATCGGCCTAATAAAGATTTCGCGTAGCGAGATGTCCACCTGTAATTCTTTATTTATGCGAGATATAACAGTTGTTGCCTTGAGTGAATGACCACCATTTTCAAAGAAATGATCTTCAATACCGAGTCCGCTTGTATCAAGTACACTTTCCCAAATAGCAATTATTTTCTCCTCAATAATCGTACGTGGTGCCACGTATTTACTTTCGACTCCGTTACGGTCTGGTTTTGGCAAAGCCTTGCGATCTACTTTCCCATTTGACGTTAGAGGAAGTCTCTCCATCTTTACAAAAAAGGCTGGAATCATATAGTCAGGTAGCGTGTTTGCTAGATGACTTTTCAGATGGTTAATAGGTACATCTTGTTTCAATACAACATATGCGCACAGGCTCTTATTACCACGTGCATCCTCGATATCCATGACAACTGTTTCTAAAATATTTGGATGGTTGTTAATCTGATTTTCGATCTCTTCCAGTTCAATACGGAAGCCCCGAATTTTTACCTGATAATCTTTGCGTCCAAAAAACTCAAGTGTTCCATCAGGAAGCCAACGCCCCATGTCACCTGTTTTGTAAAGACGTACTCCTTTATGATCAGCAAATGGATCTTCCATAAACGCTTTCGCGGTTCTTTCTGAATCCTGCAAGTAGCCTCGTCCAACCCCCAAACCAGACACACAAATTTCGCCTTTAATACCAATCGGACAAAGATTCATCTTTTCATCAACGATGTAAATCTTAAAATTGTGTAAAGGTTTACCAATAGGTACAATATCGCTTTGAGGCAATTCATCAAGGATATGAATCGTAACATCATCTGATGCCTCACTAGGACCATAGGCATTAGCTAAAGGGATATGTGGGAAGAGCTTAAACCATCTAGCTGCCAGACTGCGTTTAATGGCTTCTCCTGTTACACTTACATAGCGGAAACAATCCAAAGACAATTTGGTTTCTTCCACATGGTCCAACATAACGGACAATACCGAGGGAACAACTTGGAAAATATTGATACGATCTTGAACAATCTGCTCTATGCACAAGTTAGGTTCCATTGTCATCTGATTATCATAGATGATAGTAGTCCCACCCAAGGTAATAGATGCAAAAAACTGCCAAACAGAAATGTCAAAGCAGTGAGAAGCAGTCTGAGCAATGCGAGAGTCTTCACTCAACTGTAGTTGCTTTATCATCATGTGGATATGATTGTTTAACCCAATATGCTCGACCATCGCGCCTTTTGGCTTACCTGTTGAACCTGATGTGTAGATGATATAGGCAAGATGATTCGGATCAACTACGGCTCTGAGATTATCTTGATTTTCTTGATTGATGGCATCCATCTGTTCATCAATACAAATAATTATGCCGTTGTAGGCTTGTGTTATTTCTGGAGTAACAAATTGCGATTTAGTAATAAGCACAGTCGTACTGGAATCTTCGAGAATACCAGTAATTCGCTGCATTGGATATTCAGGATCGATAGGTATATAAGCCCCACCTGCTTTCCAAATACCAAGAATACTTTCCATCATTGTAATAGAGCGATCAAGCAGAACAGCAATGATTTCTTCTTTTTTAATACCAGTTCTATGAATAAAGCGTGCCATTTGATTTGCGCGGGTATTCAACGCTTTATACGTTAGCTGTTGATCCCGATGTATAGCAACGATGTCATTTGGTCGCTGTGCCACCTGCTCTTCAAATAATTCATGCACTGTTTTGTCCATTGGAAAATCGCATTTTGTGTCATTAAATTCGTAGAAAATCTGCTGTTTTTCTTGCTTTGTCAACATGTTAAGATCAGAAATTGGCTGCTCTGGAATTGCCACAATGGATTCAAGCAGTTCCTGATAATGCTCCATCATGCGACCAATAGTAGTTGAGAAAAATATATCCATGTTATATTCTGCTACCAATAACAGACCATCTGGGTGCTCTGCTATATCAAATAAAAGATCGAACATGGACGTCCCTCTATCGATTTCCGGATGAATCAATGTCTCATCAGAGAGCTTGAAATCTGTGCGACGAGTATTTTGTAATGTGAACATCACTTGGAAAATCGGAGTAATGTTTTTCGTCCGTTCAGGCTGTAGTACTTCCACTAGCTTTTCGAATGGAACGTCTTGATTTGAAAATGCTTCAAGCGTGACTTCACGCACTTGTTTTAGAAGATCAGTAAATGTCGGGTTATCTGTTAATTGAGAACGTAACACGATTGTATTAGCAAAGAATCCAATCATACTCTCTGTTTCTAAACGCGTACGATTGGCAATCGGGGAACCAACTAAAATATCTGTTTCTCCCGAATATCGACTAAGCAATACTTTGAAAGCTGTAAGTAAGGCCATGTAAAGAGTCACGCCTTGTCGTTTGCAAAGAACATGCAGTTTATTCACAAGCTCTGTCGGCATGACTAATGTGTCTCGTTGGCCTGCACCGCTGGCTACACTTGGACGTTGGCGGTCTATCGGTAGTTGTAGAACAGGTAAATTACCACCCAATTGCTTTTTCCAATAGGCAAGCTGCTGATTCATCACTTTACCATCGAGCCAATTGCGTTGCCATGCGGCAAAATCAGCATATTGCAGTTGCATCTCTGGCAAAGGAGATGGCTTTCCTTGACTGAAAGCTTCATATAAAACAGATAATTCGTGCGTGAATATTTGTAGAGACCATCCATCCATTATGAGGTGATGCATTGTGTAATAGAAGACGTAGCTCTCTTCATCCTTCTTAAACAATATGAAACGCACCAACGGACACTTTGTTAGATCAAACGGTTGATTTGCGTCCTGATTGGCCATCTCGATGATGCGCTGATGACGTTCTGTAGATGGAGCATCACTCACATCGACCAAAGGAATACGAATGGATTCAAATGGATGACTGACTTGATATGGTTTCCCATCTTTAGAAATAAAACTGGTTCGTAAGGTTTCATGTCGACGAATGATCTCGTTTACTGCACGCTCCAAAGCATCAATGTTTAATTTTCCTTTAAGCGTGTTTGCAACCGGGACATTATAGGTCGCGCTACCCGGTTCCAATTGCTCAATAAACCAAATTCCCTGTTGGGTATACGAGAGAACAAGATCATTATCACGTGATACGGATACTAGTGGCACGGAAACCGACTGCTTACCTGAAGATATGATTTCGTCCAACTGTTTTCCCAGTGCTTGGATCGTCGGATTTTCAAAGAACATTCGTAACGAAATTTCAATTGAAAAGGTATGGTATATCCGTGATAAAAGCTGAGTAGCAAGAAGAGAATGACCACCACTATTAAAAAAGTCATCCGTTATACTAATGCGATCAATTCCCAGAATTTCTCGCCAGAATTCGGACAGTTGTTTCTCCATATCAGTCTTCGGTTCAACAAATGGTGTATCGCTGACTCCTCTCTCTATGGAAGGGGCTGGCAATGCCTTTCGGTCTACTTTTCCATTTGGAGTAACTGGTAGACTATTCAAATAGACAAACGAAGTAGGAATCATATGTGCTGGCATTTTATTCACTACAAAGCTGCGTAGTTCACTTATGGTAACCGCCTCTGGTTGGAAGGTAGTAAAATAGGCTACCAGTTGCTTGTTATCGTTTTGATCTACTCTCATCATAACCACGGCATCACGAACTGCTGGATTTTGACCCAGAACAGCTTCAATTTCACCTAATTCAATCCGAAATCCACGTATTTTGACTTGATCATCTTTTCGTCCGATAAAGCTTAAGGTTCCATCTGGCAAATAACGGACAATGTCTCCAGTCTTATATAAACGATCCTCTTCATTTGAAGAGAAGATATTTTTAATGAAGCGTTCTTTGGTCAATTCGGGACGATGTAAGTATCCTGAGGCAAGCCCAGGCCCTCCCACATACAATTCACCTGGAACCCCGATAGGTACTACTTGCAGATATTGATCTAAAATGTAGACCTGGGTGTTAGCAATTGGTTTTCCAATTGGAACTGATAGTGCGTCAGAAGCTATCTGTGTAACATGATGTGTAGTTGTAAAGACTGTGCATTCTGCTGGTCCATAGACGTTGATTAATTTCTTAGGTCGACCTTTTTCTAAGGCTACCCTCACCCATTTAGGATCAGCAGCCTCTCCCCCAAATAAGATCGTCCTATCTTTAAACATTTCGGGATTTTCCCCTGCGTATTGATTGAACAAGGCAGTAGTAACTAATAGAACGGTTATCCCATATTTGTTGATTTCTTTCTGTAAAGCAAAAGGAGATAAAACTACATCAGGCTGTATGATAACGAGTGTAGAGCCATGAAGCAAGGCTCCCCACAGTTCAAAGGTAAATGCATCAAAAGACGTATTACTTACCTGCCCTATACGATCAGTAGATTCCAAGTCTATATATGTATTGTTTTTAACTAGACGATTAATGCCACGATGTAGGATACTAGTACCTTTTGGAGTACCTGTCGAACCAGACGTATAGATAACATAGGCCAGATTAGTAGAAGTAGCTTCACTACTAGGTCGTGATATCTTTTCTTGTTCAAGGTCACCATTGTCTATCATCACTATCGTTACATCATAGTCTGAAAACTGGTTATAATGTGATTGTTTTGTGATCAACACAGGTATTTGAGAATCCTTGATGATAAAAGAAATTCGCTCTTCAGGATAGGCAAGATCAATAGGGAGATAAGCAGCACCCGCTTTCAAAATTGCTAGGATGCCTACGATCATCTCTGACGAGCGCTCCAAACTAATCCCCACTAGTGTGTCTGGTTGCAATCCTAATCTTTGGAGACGATGAGCCATTTGATTAGACTTCTCATGTAATTGCCGATAAGTAAGCTGGGTATCTCCGTCAATAACTGCGATCTGGTCTGGATATCGTCTCATTTGTTCTTCAAATAACTCATGAACAAGTGAATCTGAAGGGAATGGAGTGTTGGTCTCGTTCCATTCATCAACAAGCAAATTACGCTCAGAATCATTCAAAAGGGAAACATGCCCGATAGCGGTAGTTGGATCAACCATAATATCCTGAAGCATAGTCGTAAGGTGCTGTGCTAACCGACCAATAGTCTCCTCTTTGAAGCATTCTGCATCAAAAAAGATTGTACCCACTAAAGCTGTCTCTGTATGTGAAACGGCAAGAACAAGCTCTGCTTCCATACTCCATGATGAATGATTTATTTCTCCCGTTAAAAATAAAGTCTGAAAGGCAGTGGGCTGATAAACGGAAAACTCTTTTTCCGTTACGGCAGCTTCCATAGAACGGTGAACACGTCGAATCAATTCGGTGAAGCTAGGGTTACCTGAAAAATCACTATAAATAGGAAGCGGCGAAGCTTCGCTATCCTTCCCCAGACTCTCCCATCCGCTTAAAATGTCATTTTCACCTGTATAACGGTGAAGAAGCAACTGCCAAGCACTTAACAGTGTGATAGAGAGAGAAGTGCCAGCTATTTCTGCTACTTCTGTTAGTCGTTTTTGTTCTTCCAACGAAAGAATAATTTCTGTATTTTTCCAATTTCTTTCAATCTTGGTTGATAATGAATGATCCACGGGCAACTGTAATCTAGGTACACCAGTAAATGAACCATTCCAATGAGAAAGGAATTGATCCATTCCTTGAAGTGTCTCACCCGTTTTGCTGGTAATTAGGTGCAATACTACGAATAAACGATTAACTAACTGACCGATCCTCTCTTCACCATACATGTCTTGATGATAGTCGACTTGAAGTGTCAGGCCATCATCATGTTTTTTAAAGGTGAACACCACGTCGGCAGTGACCGATTCCAAGCTTGCTTGATCATGAATGGTGTCTAACTGAACGATAGTTCCTATAGAAGGTCTACTTTTTTCTTCACTTGAAATCCCCATACCCATCAAGTCAACAATCAGTTTGTATGGCAAGTTTTGATGCTTCACTGCTTCTGTTATTGTACGTTTTAATGAAGGAAGTACCTGTTTCCATGTTAGTTGACTGTCTAAATCGGAACGGATCGGCAAGATATTGGAAAAAGCCTGCTTACCATCCTCCTTTTGTTGAAAAACAGGCATCCCAACAATAATATCAGAATGCTGTTTGTATTTAGATAAAAGGTACTTTACCCCAGCAAGCAGGAACATGTAGATTCCGTAGTCGGAATTGTTACTCATTCTATTGATTATTGCTACTATTTCAGCTGGTATTGGATAACTGACCGAAGTCATGTCCTCTACCTTGGTGGTAAGAGGACGCGTATCAACAGGGAAACCACTAACATCAGTGTTTCCTGTCAAGTGTTGAAGCCAGTAGGCACGCTCTTGCTCAAATTGTCCGCTCGCAAGTAAAATATTATGCAAAAAATTCGTACTCATTGGAATCCCCCATTACTTTTTCATGTTATGTATTATTCCAATAGTTGCCCTACCTTTAATTCTTCTGCTTTTCGTAGAAAGTAATGACCCATCGAGATATCAAAAACGGCCATACCCATGGGGTTAAACATAATAGCTTGATCTTCGCGGTAATTATTCATAGCATCGTCGCAGACCACATTGATAATGGACTGAGTGTTTTCTTTTTGCAAACTACATTGCAAATGCATAGACTCTATATCCGTGTTTTCGCGACATACCTCTTCCCAGCTGTCTACAATGATGGAATCTTTTACGTGCGGATAGATATCTGTAGTGAAATCTCGTAACGAAACGTTGAGTAATAGCGCCCCTGTTTTTGGTTTGACATCAATGTATGGGGCCTTGGACACAGTGCATGTCATGAAGATATCCGAATTTTTGTAGGCTTCTTCCCATGATTTAGCAATGATGACCTTGTCTTTAAAGGACGAGTCAATTGTCTGGCTATCAATTGGACGGAGATCGAATAAGTAAATGTTTTTGATCCGATCACCTAATAACGCCGTAACCATTTTGAAGTGATATTGGCCGATCGGTCCCCAGCCAATAATACCAACTGTGATATCTTTGAGGTTGCGAACTCGATCATAGTGTTTGATTATCATACCGCTCACTGAAGCTGTTCGAATGACGCTAAGTAATGCCGTGTTAACAACAGCTTCTGGTACACCGTTGTCTGCATTGTTTAAAATTGTGACACTGTGGGCACGCGGAACACCCTGTTGAATATTATTCGGGAAGCTAGCAATCCATTTGATCCCTGCTTGATTGATCGTTCCTCCCACAAAAGCTGGCATAGCAATAATGCGGTTTTGCTCTTGACCATAACGTAGATAAGGTTTTATCGGTTGTGCAAAGTCATTCTGATGTAAACATTTCACAGCTTCTTCAATAACAGAGGTCGTTTCATCCCAGTTCATTCCGATGGTAAGCAAGTCTTTTTCATGTAGATATCTCATCTTTAGATTATCTCCTCTCGCTTCTTCTGGATTTCTTTCATTTATATAAACCGTTCAAACACTCCGTAATCACTTGGTGTAATATATTGCACCCTTTTTGTAATTCATCCAATTCAATGGTTAACGGTGGTAGAAGTTTGACCACTGTGTCATTGCGACCTACACACTCGATGATTAATCCACGTTCATAGCAACGCTTCGCAATCTTTTTCGCAACATGTACTTCTGAACTACTAATGTTAGCCACATCCACGCCCCAAATTAAACCCATGCCACGAACTTCAATTTGATCGTGCAAGGTAGCAATTTGTGTTTCCAAAAATTGTTTAACAAATTGTTCTTTACGCAGAACCTCTGCTTCTAGTTGATATTGTTCCCGGTAATGTAATGCCGCTTCAGCAGCGATGAAGGCTAGTTGATTACCTCGGAATGTTCCATTGTGCTCGGCAGGTTGCCAAATATCTAATTCTCGTTTAAACAACAAAAGCGACATTGGTAACCCATAACCACTGATAGATTTTGAAAGCACAACGATATCTGGCACAATATGAGCTCGTTCAAATGAGAAGAAAGATCCTGCCCGACCACATCCGATCTGAACTTCATCGCAAATTAACAAAATATCATGCTTGTCGCACAATTGACGCACTCTCTGAAGCCATTCGGTAGGGGCAACGTTAATACCTCCTTCTGCCTGAATCGTCTCACAAATAATCGCAGCTGGTTTGGCTATACCAGAATGACTGTCGCTAATCATTTTATCCATATATTCAATCGTATCGAACGAAAAATCAGTAGGATACGGCATGAACGTGACTTGAGGCATGTCAACTCCTGCCGCCTGTCGATTGTAGCTATTGGCTGTGACAGACAAAGCACCTAACGACATTCCGTGAAAACCACCTGTAAAAGCAAAAATGCCTGAGCGTTGCTTTGTCTTACGAGCGATCTTTAGTCCTGCTTCTACTGCATTCGCCCCAGTAGGGCCACAAAACATCACTTTATAATCTAAATTTCTAGGGCGAAGAATTAATTCATGAAACGTCTGCAAAAAGTCCTCTTTGGCAGAGGTATGCATATCTAAACCATGAGCAAGTCCATCTGTTTCTAGATAAGCCATAAGCTTCTTTTTGATGAAATCATTATTGTGACCATAGTTTAGAGCTCCTGCTCCTGCAAAGAAATCGATGAATTTTTCCCCCGATTTGGTATACATAGCCGAATTTTTCCCTTTAACAAATACATCCGGGAAAGCTCTACAATAAGAACGGACATTGGACTCTAGTTGTTCAAATATGGAAGGGGTTTGGGTAAGCATTGAGATTCTCCTCTAGTTAGAATTGAGAGTTAGAAATTAAATTCAAAATCTCCCATGACACTTGATGTTTGTGAAGCTTTCAGTTCCTGCATCTGGACTTGTGACAAGAGCTGCACATCTGGAATCCGCAAACTACTATTGTTTATCTCATGCAAGATATTTACGTAATACTCTGCCAGCTTTTTGATCGTTTCTACTTTGAAAAGATTCGTATTAAACTCGAATCGGAAATTTAATTGTTCTTCTTTGGCTTCGGCTAACAAGCTGACATCGTACAAGCTTACACCATCGTTTGCATAAGGCATTGACTCGTGCCATTCAAACATTGTGGAAAAAATCGGACTACGTTGAGAACGACCAGCATTAACCTGAGCGACCACAGTATCAAATGGATAGCGACTGTGTGCACTTGCTGTACTTCTCTTCTCTTTAACGATTGTAAATAACTCCTGAACAGTATTTGCTTCTTCTACCTTCACTCGCATGCAAAGAATGTTCGTCAATGCTCCTACAATTTCATTGGTAGCTGGATCATCTCGGTGATGAGCATTCATTCCAACGATGATATCAGTATCAAGCGTAAGTTTGTGCAGCAGAAGGTAATACGCTGACAGCAGATAGGTTTCTAAGGTAATATCTACACGTTTGATTGTTTCCTGAATTGATTTCCATAAGACCTCTTCCTCTATGTGAAAAGAAAGAAGGCTTCCTTGATAACTTGGCGTCTTAGAGCGTTGATAATCCGTTGCCAGATTCAAGACAGGAAGGGGATTCCTTAATTCTTGTTGCCAGTAAGCTTGAGCTGTTTGATACATGTCACTTTTTTCCCAACTAAGCTGATTTTGTACCCAAGAAATATAGGTACGGGCTGGTGGAAGAAGAGGTATCTCCTGCTCTTCCTTCAAAGCGTTATATACTCGGACTATTTCGTCAGCAATACGCTCCAAACTCCACTGGTCTCCAATCAGTGAATGAATAACTAGACCAAAGAGAGTTTGCTTATCTGGCAAACGGTACACGATTGGACGCCATGTTGACTTGGAGAGGTCACACGCTCGAACTCTGGCCTCTGTTAACTTCGTTCTAGCTAGTTGCCATGCATTTGATTCAAAGGTTAGGTCTTCACATTCAACTTGTACTTCCATAAATGGCAAAATCACCTGTTTTGGTAGACCATTCTCTTCGCGGAAAATGGTACGCAGAGCCTGATGTTGATAGACAACTGTGTCAACGGCCTTTTGGAGCAGTTCTATGTCAACAGACGTAGGAATTTCTTTTTCATAAAGCAAGGTAAGTTCTGTCATAGACGGATTATACGACTGAAGGAAATAGATATGACGCTGCATACCAGTAAGTTCGTAACCTTCCTCCGTCTTCGTTCTCGCGATAGATGCTACTGTAGATTGCTCAGGGACAGAGGTTTCTTCACTGCCTCCTTCTTGAGCACTAAGATGCGACGCAAGTGCATAGATCGTTAAGTTCTGGAATATTTCACTGATCCCAACATTCTTGTTCAGATATTTTTGAATCGAATTAACGATCTTGACGGCAATAATGGAATCGCCCCCGAGACTAAAGAAATCATCGTAGATATTTATTTCATCAAGACCCAATTCTAAGCAAAATACTTGCGCCAATAATCGCTCATTTTTAGAATAAGTTTCATTGGCAATACGCCCTAACACTGTTATTTCTGGAAGTGTTTGTGACGTCACTGTGCCTTGTTTCGCACCTTTTGGTTTCCCGGCTTTCTTTAATCTGTCCATAATCGGTTTTGCCAGATTAAGTGTAAAGCCGCCTTCCATATTACCGTGGTCATTATCATAATTGACTTCCGCAAGCGTTACCCTTTTCACCTGCTTATGCAGAACCTGGTGAAAAGCTTGTATCGCATTTTTGGTCGATAAGGACTTGAAGAATCCTGAATCGTGATTAGCTCCATATTCTACAGCCATCCCTACTTCTTTCCATGCTGCCCAATTGATTGTCAACGTTTTTCCATAATAACGGTTACGGAATAAAGTAAATGCATCTAGATAAGCATTGGCTGCTGCGTAGTCCCCTTGACCCACTCCACCGTAAAGAGAGTTAATCGAGGAAAATAGTACCATGAAGTCAAGCTGATCAGCTTTAGTCAGATGGTGTATCAACCAAGTACCATAAACTTTTGGATGTAAAACAGGATGACTGCTCACTTCCTCTTTGCGAAGGATAAAGCCTTCTCCAGCTACACCAGCACTATGGATAATGCCGTGGATTGTAGTAAATTGAGATCGAACTTGGGTAAGAACTGCTTGTAACTCGTTATGATCGCTAATATCCGCACTAAGTACGGTGACGTGACTTCCCAATGACTCTATATTACGTATTGCTTTAATTTGTCGGTATAATTTGGGTTGAGTCTGTTCATCTACTTGATCCCAAAGCTCTTGGCTTGGCATCGTAGAGCGATTAATCAATACAAGATTCACAGAAGCTTGTGAAGCAAGATAATTAGCCATTTCAAGTCCAATAGCACCTAGACCACCTGTTATGAGATAAACCCCATTTTCACGGATTTCTATAGATTCATCGTTAGCAAATTCATCTAGGTCACGTTCACAAAATTCCTCTACCAACCTTTGTTTTTCACGGTACACCACCAGATAATCCTTCTCTTTCCTACTTAGCTCGGAAAGAATGATATCCCCTGTGGTGAATTTATCAATGTCTATCGCCCGACACAATAAATGAGGGTATTCTTGACTTACTACTTTTCCCAATCCAAACATAGTAGCGTGATGAGGATTAACATATTCTTGCTGTTCGTTCACTTCATATACATAGGGAGCAACAAGCAAAATGTCTATTTCTTCATGTATGTTGTGTTCTAAAAGGGCTTTTGTCAGGCGAACTAGACTTTCGTACCCTCTCTTTTGCGTCCCTTCTAAATCCGTGAGTTCATTGATATCCTGATTTTGCGTAACAGACATCAGATGCACGATTTGAGAAATGCCTCTTTCCTTCAACATTCCAATCAAAGTTAGATAATCCGCTTGAAGACCATTCATTTTGTAGGTCCGCTGATCAATCTCTTCAAAACCTACACCCATTTCCACCTGAATCCACGGCCTACCAACAGAATCAAATGCTTGAATCATCTGGTCGCCTATGCTGGTTTCATCTTTAAAAATAAGTACAGTCCCCATCTTCTCGGCACTTTCTTCTGAGCTCAGCTCTTTGTCAACCCAATTTATTCCATAAATCAGGTTAGATTTATCTGATTTATTTGCTTGCAGGTCCATATGATGTACTCGTTTGATCGCATAATCCTCGACTTCTGCAAATACGATCCCCTCATCATTTACCAGAGTCACATCAAAATTGATAATTTCTTTGCTCTCAGACTGATTTGGTTTTAGTCTCAGATGACTGTAAAACCTACTAGGCATGGCACTATAAACTTTGCATGTACGGTATGTAAAAGGTAAATAAAAATCTTGACTTACCGTGTTAATCGCTAAGTTAACAGCATTATCCATCATAGAAGGATGGATATAATACAAATCCTCATCTGTTTCAAATCGTTCTGGAAGATTAAAATAAGCAAGCACTTCACCGTTACCGGCATAAACATGCTGAACATTATTCCAGCGAGGTCCCGTAATAATGGCGCCAGAACCAGAGAAATCCTCTTCATATTGAATGAATTCTTTGCGCTCCACATTGCATCTTTCTTTTATTTCTTCAATTTTAAGCACAGGGGCATCATGATCTATGCCAAAAATCACTTTCCCTTGAGCGTGCCTTACCCACTCCCCGTTGTAACGGCTTGCAATGATAAAGTCATACGATTCGTCATTTTCTTTTAATATGGTCTGTACTTCATGAGACTCACCATGTTCGCAAATTAACGGGGCAAGGAAAACAATATTCTCTACTTGTACTTGTCTAGAAGGTGTTTGTTGATAGCACGCCTCAAGTAACATTTCTATATAAGTAGTGCCTGGTACAACATATTTGTCATTGACGATGTGTTCATGTAACACCCAGTGTTTGTCCACATTAAATTCTGTCGCATAAATGACAGTATCGATAGAATCTGCCTCTAAACGATCAAGCAGGGGGAGATCAAGTTCTTTTTGTAATTTTTTTACGTATGAGTAAAGAACGTCAGCTTCTGGCTCCACCCAGCAACGTTTTCTATTGAATGGATAGACGGGAAGGCTTACTTTTTGAACATTTTCTTTTTGTAGCAGTCTTTCCCAATCCACTTCAGCACCGCTGACGTATAATTGACACAATTGGTGGGAAAGCACCTCTGCGGCATCTGCCATGACTAGCTGGCTAATCAACCGATTCGCTTGATCGCTCAAATGACTTATATCTGCTTCCGTTAGCTCACCTTCACTCCGAGTTTGTTTTTGCTCGTTTATTACTTTAAATGTTTTCGCATAACACCCAACTAGCTCGGTAGTACCAAATAGTTCTTCCCTACACAAGGTAAGCTTATCTAACAAGTCCTTATGGTCACGTACTACCAGTGCCAATCTTGAACCATAGTGTCCTCTACCTGTATTGGAGGTATATGCGATATCAGCTACGTTTACATTCTCGTTCTCACCGATAAAATGAACATAATTGTTTACTAACTGAAGTAACCCATCTTCCGTTTTTGCTGACAACGTTAGAATGCAGGGTTTTGATTCAGGTTCTTGTGTCTGAAGACGTAACTTAGTTTCTGGTGCCTCCTCCAAAATAATGTGGCAGTTCGTACCACTCAATCCAAATGAACTGATCCCGCAACGGCGCGGATGACCGTTAGACTCCCATTCTCTTAAACAATCATTGACGTAGACAGGTGAATCGTCGAATGGGATTTTTTGGTTGGGATATTGAAAATTAACTGTAGGAGGAATTTCTTTATGTTTTAGCGCCAATATGCTTTTCATTAGGCCTGCAATTCCGGCTGCATGATCGAGATGTCCAAAATTCGTTTTTAGGGAACCGATGCCGCAAAATTGTTTCTTATCGGTATACTTTTCAAAGGCACGCTGAATACCCTTGATTTCAATCGGATCACCAAGGGAGGTTCCAGTCCCGTGAGCCTCAATATATTGAATGGTCTCTGGTTCTATGTCCGCATTTTGCCAAGCCCTCACAATCACATCTTCCTGTGCAAGTGAGTTAGGAGCTGTTATTCCAATAGAATGGCCATCTTGATTGAAGGCACTTCCTTTAACTACAGCATAAATATGATCATTATCATGAATCGCCCGATCAAGAGCTTTTAACATCACAACGCCAACACCTTCACCAAAACCAGTACCATCTGATCGATTATCAAAAGTTTTGGCGCGCCCGTCTAGTGCCGAAATGCCGATCCCTGAAACTGAATCTTCAAGGAGTGGAAGCATGATGATTTTTACGCCCCCAGCAAGAGCCATGTCACAATCTCCATTACCGATCGCCTGACAAGCCAAATGAACGGCAACCAGAGAAGAGGAGCATGCTGTATCAATCATCATACTTGGTCCATGCAAATCAAGAGTATAAGCAATTCTACTAGCGATAATAGATTTTATGTTTCCGGGAATCGATGCTCCAGACAAAGACGGGGCCACACTTTTGATATATTGCTTATAGTCTTCCCCCGTATCTGCATCAGCGCTATAGCCAACAAATACACCTGTTCGGGTTCCCATAATCTTTTGTCCGCCATATCCGGCATCTTCAATTGCCGACCATGCCATTTCTAAAAATAGACGTTGATTAGGGTCCATTAAACTGGCTTCTTTAGGTGAAATTGAAAATAATCCGTAATCAAACTTATCGATTTCTTCTAGATAAGCTGCATTTAGATAGCGATTTTGAGTCTTCGGTTGAACATGGTTAAGAAAACGCTCAACATCCTTTTGTCGTGATTCAGGAATCGTTCGAATGCAGTCCTGACCGCTACGCAAAACCTCCCAAAACTCATCCAAATTTTGCGTTTCGCCGAAGCTTCCAGAAATTCCGATAATAGCGATATCATTTTTATTGACGTTCTTCATCTGGACAACCGTATGATCGTCTTTTTGCGTCAAATTGATCCCTGATAAATCTAGCAATTTTTTCTTCACGATCTCCCCTCTTTTCCATCCCGATTAGATAGTTGTCTTACTTTCATTTTCTAGCATGAGGGAAAGTAGCTTGATATACCCATAAATCAGTTCTTCTACTTTTCCTTGATTTAATTTTTTTTGATCATAGCGACATTCAAAGGAGATATTTTTTGACTCAATGTGCAGTTCAAATATGATATCAAACAGGCGATGAACCTCATTGGTGCGAAAAAAGCGTTCAGTAAATAGCGGCCATACTTGCCCGCTTCTTTTTGTTGATAGGTTATTTTCCAGGACTTGTGAGGAATATATGGAAAGAGCATTTGGTTGCATTCGCACTGCTCTTACATGTCTAAATAATTCACCAAAATCTTCTACATCATCCATGTTTACATTAATAGAGATAGACTTGTTGTCAGCTGTCATCATCTGAATAGTAACATCAGTTAACTCGCCCACTTCAGAGTACAAATATAGATTCATAGCTAGTAAAATATCAGATATTTCCACATCATACATATCTGCTACCACATGTAAACCAGCAACCATATCATCTTGAAATGCAAAGGAGAAGATGGTACTTGCTTTATGTGATTCACTAACGTCAAAGTATTCTGGAGGTAGATTCATAGCTGGAATCTCAATCAATGGTATTCTTTCTTCTGTCCCCGACTCAATATAGTTCGCCAACTTAGCAATCGTAGAATAGGAGAAGACATCACCAATATCTGTTTTTCCAACGTACTTTTTATCAACTTGAGCATGCATTTGTACCAATAGAATAGAATTGCCGCCCAAATCGAAGAAGTTATCATGTAACCCAATATGGTCACGCTTTAGCACGTTTTTCCAAATCTCCATCAACTCTTGCTCAACCTCCGTTTTAGGAGCTTGAGCGCCCCCTACACCCAGACGCTCGCTTTCCGTCGGTTTGGGTAATTGCTTCCGGTCTATTTTACCGTTAGCTGTAAGAGGAAGTTCCTTTAGAGAGATAAAGTGAGTTGGCACCATGTATTCAGGCAACTCTCGGCTAAGTAAATGACGAAGCTCCTGCACACTGATGTCTTGTTGACCCACGTAGTAAGCGCAAAGATTTTGTGTCACACCAATATCCTCTACCATGACCACTGCTTCTTTGACTGCTGGATGTTTTAACAGACGATTCTCAATTTCACCCAGTTCAACTCGGAAGCCTCTTAATTTAATTTGATGATCTATCCTACCTTTGAATTCTATTGTTCCATCGGGTAGCCACCTTGCCAAATCTCCAGTACGATACATTACACTCTCTGGTTGAAAAGAATTAGGAACAAACCTCTCGGCAGTCAGTTTTTCCTGATTCATATAGCCCTTTGATAAGCCGTCACCTGCTATACATAATTCTCCTGTCATACCTATTGGTTGTAAGCTATCGTGACGATTGAGAATATAAATTTGTGTATTAGCTATTGGTTTTCCAATCGTAATCGTGGATGCACGAGTGACATCCTGTATCAATGACCAAATGGTTGTCTCTGTCGGTCCATACATGTTAAATATGCGCGCTTGAGTTCGTTCTTGAACCTGAGCTAGTAAGGAAGGTAGAAGGGCTTCTCCCCCAATCATGATTTGTTCCAATTGGGCAAGACAATCTGCTTCACTGTATAAAAGTAATTGCAGCCTTGACGGTGTGATTTGCAAAGAATCGATACCATTAACTTTGATCGTCTCATTCAACAATTTTGGGTCACGTTGCTGGTTTTCTGTTGCAATGACTACTCGCATTCCTTGAGTAAGTGGTACTAACGTCTCTAATCCAAAAATGTCAAAGGAAATGGTAGTAAGTGCCAAAATCGTTTTCCCTGCGGAAAAAGAAAGTTTGTCTGTGATTCCTTGTATAAAATTATGTACGGATCTATGAGGAATCATCACACCTTTTGGTTGCCCCGTTGAGCCGGACGTGTAGATCACGTACGCCAAATCTTCTGACGTAGCAGCATTACCTACCTGCACAGGTTCTACTGCATACACTAGTGGATCGTCTAACAGAATGCTTTCATACCCCATTTGGTTTCCTGAGACCAAGTGACGTTGGGTAAGAACCAACTTGGCGCCACTATCTGTAAGCATGTAATTCACACGCTCCTCAGGATATGTCGGATCAATCGGTAAATACGCTCCTCCTGCTTTGAGAATAGCAAGTAAGCCAATAATCATTTCCAAAGAACGTTCAGTCATTAATCCGACAATCGTGTTTGGAATCACCCCTTTTTCCGTTAAAAAGGAGGCGAGTCTATTAGCTTGTTCATCCAGTTCACGATATGTTAACTGCCCCCCCTCACATACTAACGCTACCTGATCTGGATTATTCTTTGCTTGTGTGGCAAACAATTCATGAATGGTTTTACTACGATCATATGGAAGCATTGTGTCATTAAATTGATAAAGCAGTTCCTTTTCTTCCGCTGGAGTTGTAATCTTGAGGTGGCTAAGCGGAATTTCCGGGTTAATGATGATTTGTTCTATCATCTCTTGAATATGACCAAAGATTTTTTCAATAAAATGGTAGCTATGTATGTTCGAATTGTAGCTCATGCGAATTGTCAGGGATTCTCCCGTTATGACCATAATGCCAAAGTCATAGTTGGTTTGTTCCAATAGCTCAACATGATTAATAACTTGACCAAATCCTTTGATTTGATCACTGTTTGCCTCGTTCATATCAATCGGCGATTTTTGAAAAATAGAAACATGGTCAATGAGCCCTTGACGCATCTCCGTTTCCACAGGCATCTCATAAAGTGGGAAAAAGTCATACATTTTTGCCTTGGTGGAGCTTTCTTGTGCCATTTGAACAAGTTCAGCAAACGTCTCTACTTGATCTGTCTTGATACGCACGGGAATCGTATTAATAAATAATCCGATCATCTGGTTAATGCCAGCAACTTCAGCATTTCGACCCGATACAACGGACCCAAACACTACGTCGTCTACATTGTTGTATCGTTGTAGCACCAACCCCCATAGAGCTTCCCAAACCGTGCTCAAAGTAGCATTGTTCTGGCGAGCAATCCTAGTGAGCTGTTGTGTTTTTTCTATATCAATCTCAAACTCTGCCTCTTTCGCATCATAAGCATTGACATTCATCTTATTGATCAAGCTCGGCACCACAGCCAACTGATCGTATCCTTCTAAATAGCTCTTCCAGTAATCCTTTGCTTGCTCTTTATCTTGCTTTTCCAGCCAGTGTATGAATTGTTGATAGGAATGCACCGGTTCAAGCTTACGTTGCCTATTGAAAGCAAAGGAATCATAAATTTGTAAAAACTCATTAAACATGATACCAAGCGACCAACCATCCATAATCAAATGATGGTAGCTCCAAACTACTTTGTATTGCGCTGAGGATGTTTGAAAAATGGCAACACGCATAAGGATTTCTTTTGCCAAATGAAAGCCTTTTGTTTTATCTCGCTCCATATAATCTTGCAAATAAGCATCCTGCTCACTCACACCAGAAATATCCTTAAAATGGATGCTAGCCATCTCGCGTTTTTTCAGTACAAGTTGCATAGGCTTTTTAACCTTCTCATAAACAAAAGCCGTTCGAAGAATCTCATGACGTTCAATTAATATGTTAACGCTTTTCAAAAAAATCTCGGTATCCACACAATCTTCAACAGAAAAAGTTAGGCTCTGGAAATAAGCACCTGAATCGTTATTCACAATCGAGTGAAATAAAATCCCTTCTTGTAAGGGAGTCAGCGGATAGATTTTGGTTACTTCTGGTTTTTTCTCCAAGTGAAAAGCTCCTTTTCCGTCATCTATAGTAAAAAACGACGGTAAAATCAATTTTCAAACCGTTATTTCTGCAAATTTGGAAGCAGATAACCTGTCCCCGTCTCTTCTAAAATCTCATCAAAACGTTTTTTCTGTTCGTCACTTGAAATTTTCTTGGTTAAAAAAACAGATTGAAGCATAGTAAGTGCCTCACGCATTTGTTCTACGGTTGGCTCTGCACCTGCCTCTTCTAACTCAAATTGCATCTTTTGCACCCGGCGATATGGCTCTATCATGCCTTTTTGGTACTCTTCACTGTCGAAGTTACGATTCGGAGTCGCAACAGCAACAGCAAGGCACTTCGTAATTACGCTAGGTACAAATGGCTTATGATCCTTTGGAATCCCCATTATTTCCTTCACGCTAGCGACATCTTGTGGTACGTCGTAAGCATAAGCAAGTACATCTGGATACTCTTTTTTCATTAGATTGCGCAAGACCTTGTTAGGACCAAACTCGACTACTTTTCGAATGCCTTGCTGATATAAAAACTGCATGGTGGCAAGCCATTGTACCGGTGCTGTCACCTGTTTGGTTAAATTCCCCACTATCTGTTCACTACTCGTATACGGTTGTCCGTTAACATTAGCAATCACTGAGTACCGCATAGGTAGATAGACATTATTCTGCAGCTCAGTGTGTAAAGAAGTGGCAACTGATTGCATCAGTGGACTATGAAAAGGGGCACTCACACGCAAGAAAATGACTGTGCCACCCATCTCTTCCAATCTTTTCGCTACCTGTTCAATAGCCTTTCGATGACCAGAAATGACAACCTGGCGCGAAGAATTAATGTTAGAAAGGTGCGCAAAGTTTGTCTCATCAGAATATTCTTGACAAATATTCTCAATATCAGACTTGTCTAATCCAGAGACGGAGGCCATCGCTCCAGTTCCTTCCGTTGTTACTTCCTGCATGAGTAGTCCACGTTTTCGGACTAAACGTACCGCTTGTGAAAATTTCAACGCTCCAGCACAAACAAGTGCAGAGTACTCTCCTAAGCTATGTCCGGAAACGAAATGAGGCTTGACACCAATTTCCTGCATGTAAACACGCCAAAGGGCAATGCTTGTAGTTAAAATAGCTGGTTGAGCATTAGCCGTTTGAGTCAATTCCTCAAGGTCACCTTCTGTACATAGTCTGAGTAAATTGAACCCTAAAATGTCTCCAGCCTCTTCAAAAGTTCTTCTAGCAATGGCGGAATGATCACAAAGTGCTTTTCCCATGTTGACATATTGTGATCCTTGTCCAGAAAACACAAATGCTAAATCTCTCATGTTATTCATCACTCGCTCACGACATATTTTTGTAATCAGAATCTTTAAAGCCTAAAGTTTTCCACCCATTCTTTGTTGTATATCGTATCTACATAAGATAAACCGCTATCGGGGCAGATAAAAAGCACATTTGGTGGAGTAGTGAATACCTTGTCCGCAAAATAGTTCCCAATGGCATAATAAGAGCTTCCCGATGAGCCGCCGACAAATAAAGCATGCTTTTCTAGCATTTCGTAACACCCTTGGATAGCTCTGTACTCAGGTACATGAATAACTTCATCGATAATAGCCTCTTTGAGTATTTCTGGCACCATACTGGAACCAATACCTGGAATATAACGTTTTTTCGGACTATTCCCAAAAATAACCGAGCCCTCGCTATCCACTGCGATGACCTTAACAGACGGAAATTTCTCTTTCAGTCTGCGGGATATGCCAGCAATTGTTCCACATGAGCTAACACCGATAAATACATAATCCAGCTGCTCAAATGCATCTGCAATTTCCTTGCCTAGCCCGTGATAATGTGAGAGGAAGCTATCACGATTGGCATATTGGTTTGTCCAAAACGAATCTTCGATAGTAGAAAGGAGTTCATTTACCTTTCTAATGCGATTCAATAAATAGCCACCTGTTTCATCTCGCTCATTTACCTTGATCACATTTGTGGCAGTTACGTGTAAAATCTTTTCATAGATTTCGTTAATATTGCTATCAATAATCGGGATGAAGGGAATTTCTAGCTTTTTGCATAACAGAGCTAATGCTATACCAAAATTTCCAGAAGTAGACTCAATGATCGTGGTAGTAGGAGTTATTTCGCCCCTCTCAATTGCGGATTTTAATATGTAATAAGCCGGCCGAACTTTAACACTTCCTCCATAATTTTGAAACTCCAGCTTGGTGTAAAGATTGATTGTATCGTTTTTCAATTGTAAAAGAGGTGTATCACCAATAAATGGGCGTATCGTGTCTAGTTTTACTAACATAAAAATTACCTCTCCTTATTATTGAAAAGATGAAATTATGAGTAAATTTAAATAGAAAGTAATAATAAATCACGTTATCAACTGTTGACAGAGCGAAAGCTCCTATTTAGGATAAAGTTTACTAATGAAGAATATAATTGAAATTATTTTTCCATATTTTTAATATACCTAAACTTTCCAGTATTGTCTATAAGCTAAAAAATCTGAATTTAGTACCTTTACTTTTTCAATCAATGATAATTCTTCTACTAAAGTGCAAAAGGAAAGTCTTTACTGAATTCTCTCATTATCAGGTAAAAAATTCCATACTAAAATTCTATGAATAAAATTTTGCATCCAGCATTTTTTTGCCAATAATAGGGACTAGGAATTTTTGTTAAGAAAAAACGCTGATCTTCACGAGACCAGCGTTTTTTCTAGATAGATATTTTAGATAGACAGTCCGCCATTTACTTCTAACACCGTACTTCGCATCTTCTGAAGCTAAATATAGGTAAGCTTTGGCAATGTCGGAAGGTTGTCCCAGACGTTGTAACGGAATTTGTGCGATCATACCCGCTAATACCTTTTCTGGTACCTTTAACGCCATAGATGTCTCAATGAAGCCAGGTGCTACTGCGTTCACAGTTATACCCTTTCTTCCCAGTTCTTTCGCCCAGGGTAATGTTATGTAAATACTCCTACTATTATCATAAAGAGACTACGTTGATTGTTTTAAAAGCTCATTTATTATGATATTAAAATTAATTTTTATTACGTCACTATACTCTACACTATCCAATACTCTAGATAACATTGTCTTCTTAGAATCCCAATCGGCATTTCTATATTTTTCTTCCCAATTACAAAGTTCTGATTAAATTTTAATAGTCTTTTTATTTTCATTCTCTAGTTCCGCAATTTTTTCGTTGGACTCATTTAGCTTCCTTTGATATTCTTTCAGTTCCTCCTCTTTATATTTTATTTGCTCCTCAACATATTCTTCTGATAATTTGCTTTCTCCAATAGCAATTTTTATTATTAATTTTTTTACAGCCTCTAGCTGCTGGTTTGTTTCATCTATTTCTTTAATGATATTTTTTCTAACCATCTTTTCATTTTCAATTTTTATCTTTTTGAATTGACTGCTTCTTCTAGTCCATTTAGTTGTATTAACTTCATTGTTTCTATAATTACTTCCTCAGCTTCAAAGTCATATTTTTTTGCCCCAAAGTAACTTTTTGGATGTGTTTCTCTATGACTAATTCCTTTTCGACAAATATATCGCCAATAAATGTATCTGTTCTTTTCTCCATTCTTCTTTGTTTTTGTACATGCTGTAGAACCCACAAATAGTCTTGACCCACAATATCCACACCTTACTAAACCGTTTAAAAGCAAATGCTTACTAGGTGCAATAGCTTTATAATTAGAAGCGTCTCTCTGAATTCTTCTAGAATCCATAATATTTTGTACCTCATCAAAAATCTCGTCAGATATAATTACTAAATCTTCTCTCTTAGGTTTCAGTTTAACCTCCTCAACAGGCTTTAGCTTATTATTACTATACGTAGTTCCGTATCGTTGTTCGCCTTTGTAAATAGGATTACGTAAAATCCTTCTAACAACAACGCTACTCCATTTGACACCGTACTGAGAAGGTATGCCACATTTGTTTAAATAATTCGCAATTCTATCCGTTCCATATCCTTTTTCTAACACAAGGAGAAACATAAGTTTTACTATTCTAGATTTCTCTTCGTTTATTCTGATATTTTTCCTTGTTCTATCATAATTAGGATGTTTTTGATTGGTATCATAAACCTCATAACCATAAGGAACTCTTGCTCCTGTCCACTTCCCTTCTTCATTCATTTGCTTAATTGCCTCTGTAACCCTAGTTGATGTTTTTTTACTCTCGCCTTCAGCAACCCAAAATCTAAGAAAACTTACTAAACTGTCTTCATGTTTCTCGTCCCTGTTTAATACTCCATCTACTACTGACCAAACTTCTATCCCATTTTTCTTTAAGTACTCCAGCATAAAAGGAATTTCATATTTATTTCTGCCTAATCTATCATCTTTCCAAACTAGTAAAATGTCATATTCTTTATTTTCAGCTCCCTTTTTAATTAGCTGTATTTTGTCACGTTCTGAAACACTTTTCTTATACCCAGAAACCCCCAATTCACTAAGTTCATTAACAAGCATCCAATTCATAATCTCCTGTTTTTGCAAAACCCAATACCGATATAGAAAACAAAGCGTCTCTCATTTTCTTATACTTTTCTGTTGGCATTTGAGTTGCTTCACCTTCGATTATAATGTCATCTTCAAAAGAACTTCAACCCAACTTGCTTAGTTTATTTTTGTCAATTCCTTTAATGCCCCCAATTTATCATCACTGATAAATTCTTGATTTTATTATATGAGTTTTGAAATTACTGCTTTGTCGTTAAATACAAATACCCTAAAAAATTGCTTAAACATTCCTTATAACTGCAAAATCCATAAAATGGAAGTATAATTTAATTGATCCATAAAATACCATTAATAAAGGAGAGGGTTTTTATGAAACGTTTCGCTCTATCTACAATGATGGCAGTAGCTCTTTTATTTGCTGGTCAAAGTGTTTATGCTAGTGATATTGCTCAGAATTCCAACAGCAACCACAAAGCTAGTGTAAATCCCCAAGTCAATGTGGTTGCCTCCTATATTTACGCTGTCACTGTACAAACAGGTGATGTAAAGGATGCAGGAACAGATTCGAACATTTATGTAACATTAACAGGCAAAAATGGAATGTCAGAACCAGCACTTTTAGATATACCGAATTATAACGATTTTGAACGTGGCGCTAAAGACAAATATTATATAACTGTAAACAGAGACCTTGGTGAGATTTTAGCTATTACGGTATACTCAGACGGCACAGGGAATAAACCAGGATGGTATCCAACTTCTTTTACAGTTGAATATAATGATAAAAGATGGGTTTTCTCCAATAATCAATGGATTGGAGAGGGGAAGGGCGGCCCTTATTCAGTTATTTTAACCCGCTAAATATCATAGATTATACTCTGCATCTTTTAAATGATGCAAATTTTATATGACTGCTCTGTTCCTTAATCTTTGATTCTTATCTCTCTATACTTAATAACTTCAATATTGCATGTATTACAGTAATACTCATTACTTATAATGCCTCCGTTGTCTTGATCTGTGAGCCATACAAGCTTTTCCTTGCATTCCGGGCATTGATACACTATGAATCTCCTTTAGCTTCTTATTTTATAACTCTAATACTTTCAAGTTTATCAATTGTATTTCTAATTGCACCATGTTGATCCTTTGACATTGACAAAAAATTAAGACTGGTCAACTGGTTGTTTCAGTTTCATTTTTCCTCTGATTTGCTTGACTTCTGTTTAGAAATTATTGTTTCTTTCACTATAATATATTTTTGCTCTTACATTTCCATTAATTGATATTAAATACATGATATTCTATTATTTAATTATTACAAAATAATACATTTTTGGAGGTGTTTTTATGTTTAAAAAATCTATAATTGCTTTCGCTTTAGTTGTTGTTTCGGCATTTTCCGTTTCCGTAGCATTTGCTAATGAAGCACAGCTTAGTAACACCACAGCTTCTGATAAGTATTGGGCAAGTATCACAAAAAAATATACTGCTTTTGAAGCGCCTGATGAAATTTCTTATGATGACGGACGTGGTTATATAGGTAAATTAAAGAGAGGCGTTGGGACTAATTGCCTTCCCGAAGGTTGTGATTGGACATATTCTGGCTGGATGTATTATCAATACTAAAATACAATTGCCTTTTCTTCTCCCCTGATGTTTATTTCAGGGGATTTTATTTGTTTTATATTGATAAAATAACTATTTCATCAATATGTAGTCTCTTTCCAATCCCAATATGTATCTCCTGTTAGTACTTCATTGTCGTCTTCGTCATAAATAATTTCTGGATTTTTTGTAACATCGCTAAAGAAGTCTTTCTTAATCAGAGCTAAAATTACTCTTTCATCTCCTTGAAACTCACCATCCCATTGAACATACTTCTTATAACTTTCTTTCTGCTTTTCATAATCACGAAGTGCCTCTTGCTTATCATCAGTTACACAAATGATACCTTCCATTTGATCATAGACCATCCACATTTCTATTCAGCTCCTACTATCATTTTCTTAAAATCATTAGACTTGGAAATATCAATGCAACTGCGCTAATCCATCCTGCAAAACCAGCAACAGCAATTTTCACAACATTAATAGCTACTGATAAGCCATTAATCCCATTTCCATTTATTGCATCGGATACATTATCAACTAACCCTGCAATACCACCTATGAAGCATAGCCAACCACCCACATAAACACCTAATGTTACTCCACCAATAAACATCACAATTCCCAACAACTTCTTCATTTTATGCCTCCCTTTTTAACGTCCCCAAATAGTCGTAGCTGTACATCCACCAATAATCAATGACCAAAATATCAACCAAAAAATTCACGTAAAGCCTATGCTTTTTGTACTCTAACTCGTTATCGTCCATTACTTCTCCTCACTTCATCTGCAAGTCTCACATCCATCCATTAAACCTTTTATTCCTTACTAAATTCACTTATTAGATCGTTGATTTTCACTTTTAACCTTTCATATTTTAATATTTCCTTCTTGCTATCTTCCTCTAGTTGCTTCCCAAATATTGAGTTGTTACTATAGTTTATACTCCTTTTCCTACGTGTTTTAATCTCCCATTCGACTAATCTCTCTAATTCAACTAAATCTTGTAGATTAAACATCAAACACCTCTCTTCAAAAAATTATTGTTGCACATGTTATTAAATTCGCCTTATTGGTCAATACTATGAATAACGACAATCTAATGATATAACTATGCCCATATTTGGAGTCGAACTTGCTAGAACCGTTTTAGTATATTCAAATCCTTTACAAAATTAGAAAATAGGGCATAGACATTTTTTAACAAGGGGAGGAAAAACAAAATAAGATTTACAGGTAGTGTTCAAGAAATTAATTGCAAACTGGTAATGCTAGTTAGGGTTCGTCCTAATACATTTTCTTCTTTAAAAAGTAAAATGGGCTTTAAAAACTTAATTGAAAAAATAGCTAAAATGAAACTAATTTTAGTAACTTGCTCCAAAGACGGCAATATAGATTCAAGTGATGATATATTGCCTAACAAGATTCAAAATGTTAAGTGGATTCGATATAATCTTACGTAAGAAATCTAGCAGCCTATTTTATAGGTTGCTTTTTTCATGCCCAATGAAAGTTATTTTTTATTGGGTAAGTATGGAGCTATATCTCAAGCCCCAATATTTTTATTTTTAAAGATTGCTCAACACTCTCTTACGGATATCTTGTAAACTTTCTTCTCTTACCAATTTTCCGTCTACAAAGACATCTTCATGATAGTCGTACTCGTCAAACCATTACATACAAACCACAGTTAACTTGCTCTCGCTGTAATAGATACGGTAATAAACACTTCTCATTTAAACTCCCCTTAACGAAATATTATTCGTTTGTAATTTCATGAATTATTTTGCGATATCAGAATAAAGTAAGAGTTGAGTACAAATAAAACTTAACGTCCCATGAGGTGAAGCATATGACATTTAAAGCTATTGAGATTACACATTGTGGTGTATCATTTCCAATTGTACTGATTCCCAAGAGTGAATTTAACAATAAGTTTGCTTCAGATAAGGCGATGAGATATTACTCTCGCTACTTCAATTCCAACGATGTCATATTAGCCACTCAAGATATCATGGGAGTGTTTCATTACAAAGGGAGAAGAGATATTGTTGATTTTTTACGCACTTTACATCCCTCACAAATCCATTGGAAAAGATACACCAAAGAAAATTTTTATACCTACTAAGCTGCTTTAAAAGTTATCCATTTCCAATCCAATTAGACTATATCCAGCAATATCTTTATAAGGCGACTCTCCCAACAAATCCCCTTTTGGATTGGAGAAAATCCGATTTTGTTTGTCGATCATCCGAACCTGTAGCAATAAGTGTTTTAAAAGAACTTCTGGGATTGTATATGTATCATAATTATTTTTATATTCTTTAAGGAAAACTTTCATTAGCTCAAATGATTTGTCTACACTATTCCCGTATGCTTCCTGTTTTAAATCTGTGAATGCCCCAATCTCTGTACCGATTTCCTCAAATTTTTTATTTTGCATCCAGTTCCCCACTTTCAAGTTTATTTTTATATGCCAATACTTTGTCTATGTATTTATGGTGTAAGCCATTTTGTCTTACATATTTTGCACTTTTTCCTACTCCATACCTATAGCCGATCAATACTCTTTTAATAAGCAGCCTCTTTTTTATATCCTTCATTGAGATACTTTTCCTTTAAGTAATTCACATACCAGCTTGCCATTTTAGCTGAATGATATGGATTCTTGGCATTTGGCTTATCAAGACCAACACTTTCTCCAAGCCAATTAATTGTGTTTCTTGTGTTGATTTGAAATAATCCCACACTAGAACCATCATATGAGACGATATCTGGTCTAAATGTTGATTCTGTATGTGCGATGGCAAGCATTAACTCATAGCTTAGATCGTACTTTTCCGCTTGATTATATATGTATTTCTGCAAGTCATTTGACAATGGAATATCGTATCGCTTATATGTATGTTCTTTTTCAGTCGCTGCATGTACCTCTTGGCTCTTAGCTTGTTTCTCGCTATATGCAATTAATGTCGTATCAATTACTCCTCCATATAACTGCAAAAGCAACGACATAGTTAAAAGCTGTGTTAGCATAGCGCCCCCTTTGTTTATGTTTATTGATAATGAACAGAATGAGTCACATTCAGTTCCAATTAAGCTGGTTCAGAGTGGAATTTTATTACATGGGAAAGTATAAAGAAGCTTAGAAACAAATATTGAGATTCCAAAATACTCACAAATCCTATCTTTCGAAGTAAGCGAACAAGATTTAATTGTAAATGTGCTAAGTGATTTATGCGATTCAAAGCTCATATTCAATCAAACAATTCGATTCAATAATAAGTCATATCACATTTTTTGCAACGAATATATCTAAAAGATGTGGTTTAACAATCATTATTTACTATATCATTCTCCTTTTTTATTTTTAATTTGTTTAATGTAATTATTAATTTCTCCAGCTTTGCCTGTCATCCCAACTATAAAACGAGTGTTTTTACTGGTAATGATTTTCATATGTCTTATCCCCCTTTCTATTAAAACTACAATTTCATTAGGCATTAATACCTTCGATTTTATATCCCAGTTTGTATACAGCAATCTTAATTCCTTTACAAACAAGTTCTCCTTCCGTAGTCATTGGAATCCACATCGCTGATCCTACATTTTCATACATTTGATAAACAGAAAGCAACTCTTCTTCTGGAGTGGGTTCAATTTCATAACCATGCACTAGAGCTTGAGCATAATTGACCAGATTATCCTTAGCATAGCTATTAATAATTTCATGCTCTTCATAATATTCATCTTGAAGTAAATTCCAATTAGTTAAAACGAAATGTTTCAAATAGACTGGAAGATTAGAGTAATCGTCCCAAACTTTTTCAACAGATTCCGCAACCTCTTTAGGCAATTTAACTTTTCCCATATGTGTTTCTCCTTTTCTAATGTACTATATACGTGCTATTAACAATTAAATGACTTGACTACATTCGTAAACTCACTTAGTATCCTAATTCTGTTTGATGCATCTTTCTCTCCGTTTGTTTCACAAATCCAGTTTTTAAGAATTCTATTTCTGTAACCTTGCCTTACCCAATATTTAAATGCGAAATCTCTACCCATGATGTTTTCTGCCATCTTCTCAGCTAATTGTTCAATTCGTTCAAAATCTGCGTCATGACTAAATAATATATAAAAGGAATCAATTTCATAAAGGCTTTTTCCAAAAATAATTAGACTATCCCTACGGGATTAATGCTGTTTTTTTGAAAAAATTAAGCTGCTACTTTCATCCTACTTGCCAGTTCCTACGAATTCGATCCACTGCTAACTTGGATGCATTATAAACAAGAGTAACCAAGTCAAAATGGACTTTTGCCCTCTTTCCTGTGCGATATCGGACATTGTTTAGCTGAAAGAACTCCTTCAAATAAGCATGTACTCGCTCTACGGCTGTTCTCTGGTCATATAGTTCTTCCCACGTTTTTGTTCCTCTGGCTGGCGCGGTGTACTTTCGAAGATCGGTTTCAGCCTTAATTTTATAGACTTTTTGACAGAGAGAATCCTGATTCAATGGACAGTCTTTACATTCTTTTGGCCGTACAAATTTCAACGTTTTGTACTTCTTATCATAACTGTCGTAACGAATAAGAGCATTCTCGGACACAAGTTGGCGCAAAATGTGAATCGAATCCAACCATTTCTCCTTCATTCCGCTTGTTGTAAGCAATAATCGTTTGTGCGTTCATTCGTCCGATTTGTTGATAGATCGGGGCAGGACAGTTTGAATTCCTTTCAACAAAGGAATCGCTGCTTTCCCATCGTTCATACTTCCAGAGGACATGAGGGAGCAAAGAATATATTGACTTTTCGTACTGACTGCAAGATGAGCTTTGTATCCAAACCAAAACATGTTCTTTCCATCACTATTTTTCTTTATTCCCCAAGCAGGTTTGATAGGAACTTGGGACCGTAGGTCCTCCAACGTCACATCCAGTTGAGCTGCAATGGTTTTTTCATATAAGGACTTCTGGGCTTCCTTTTCTTGCTTTTGCTTGTCGTAGATATCTTTTTCTGCTTTTGATTTACGTCCGCGTTTTTTCAATTCTGGTTTCGTCTTTTTTTTCTTTTGCCACACCTCGATCACGGGATTCAAAATGGGTTGCATCGATGGCAATTGCTTCATCGCCTATGAACCCTTCCTGTATCGCTTGCAACAGTAACTTGTCTTGGACTTTATCGAGGTGTGCTGTTTCAGAAAGCTTCTGAACGAGACGAGAGTACGATGCCTCGGAAGGAAGATTGTCAGAAAACAGAAAACCGCATTCCATTCGAAAGATAAAGTCATGTTTTAGTCGTTTTCGTAAATCTTTCACAGTGGGAATTCGTTCTACGATTCGAGCGACCAGAGAATATAGCATGGCAGCATAATTCAACTCGGTAGGAGCACCATAGATCGACTTTTTGGAAATAGAGAAAAGAAGCGGTTTAATGTCAAGAGTGGAGAAAATAGCCTCAAAACGTTTGGGAGGTTCTAAGTCGAATAATTCCTGTATATCAAATAGGCTTCCTTGTTTTATAATAGAAATTGGGAGTCACCACCACCTCTTAAGTTTGGGTCGCACTTAACTTATTAGAGATTTGGGGAGGTACTCCTTTTTCTATGCTCAAAAACTCTTGGGCCCGTAGGGCTCTGATTTATGAAATTGATTCATTTCTGTGTCAAATTGTGGCACTATAAATCTCTTTAATTTTTTATCGTTTTCCTCACGTTCTTTGACTCTTTGGTAAACATCATTAATGTAGTTTTGTATAATAGCCATCATATAATCGACTTGATGTTCTTCAGAAGAAAACTTAGATTTATCTGCAAATGAATTTAAGATATCTACCTTTTTTACTTTAAAAGTCATATGTATAATTTCGTAAGGATATCCATGTTTACTCAACGAAACTTTTGTATTCTTCCTCACCCCATAATTTCCACTTCGCAACCCTTTAAGTCTACTTACACAGTGTTTACTAAGAGATTGCATCGTGTCATATCTAAAAATTTCTACTTTTATATATTGATAAAGTGATTTCCATTTCTTCTCTTCTTCCATCATTTGGATGTATACTCGGTGACAATTATCCGAATGAAAATATCTATTATACTCGTTTTTTAAAGTTTTATATCTTTCTATAATGGCATCAACTTTTTGAACATCTCCCTTGCACTGATAACATTTAACCGTAGATTTCACAAACTCACCTCTTTTAGAAATATGGGTGAGAGATTTATCCCCTCACCCATATAAAACAATAGTTACAACTTCTTCATCTTTTCAATAACTTCTTTGAGTTGAGATGCCATTAATGGATCATTGTATTTCTCAACACATTTTTCCTTCATTAGCTTACCAATCTTTGATTTGTTTTCTGGATCGGTATCCCCTAGTCTCTTATATAAATCTTTAAACTCTTTCACAATTGTTTCAAAATCTTCTTGCTCTTTTTTCATACCTTCCATATTAGTTTGAATAGTTTTATCATAATTGGAATCGATTATCTTTGCTTTCGAATTTCGCTCAATATATTCTTTAAAGTTTTCATAAGTCACATTTTCAATTTTTGTACCGAGTTTATATGTATTTGTTGTATCTTTTTCGACATCAGCGCAATATTTATATTCTCCTGTCACAATATCTTTTTCTTTATAGAAACGAAACACGACATCGAATGTATGTTCAGCGTTCTTGCGTAAGTCAGGCTTTTCTCCAATTTTAATCCAGTTGTCTCCTGATTTTTGTTTTACGTCCTCTTTATGTGCAACTGCAATTACATTGATACCTTTTGCAGAAGCTTGAGCAATGAAATCATCTAGTCGTACTACATTTAGTTTGACTTTTCCATGACCACGCATAGAGATGGTTTGATCATCAACGTTACCACCTTTTTTACGAGCACGCTCCTCTTCAACTTCCATTGCGCTAACTTGAACAGAATTATAGACTTTAGTATAAGAATCAACAGTAAATGTCTTACAAATTTTTGGGTCTTTTAGTACCTGTTCCATTAGTTCTACTACATCATAATAATTTGAGGTATCAGCAATACCAACAATATTATCTTTAAAACGTGGGTTTGATTCGTTCACTCCAATTTTAGACTCAGAATCAACAACTGCATTTTTAGGAAATGTAAGTGCCGTCCATGATTTCCCTGAACCGTTTTCTCCATAGAATAGGATTTTCAAGCCTTGCTTACGTTCTTCTGGTTTACGAAATTTTAAAGTCAACTTTTTACACTCCAATTTAATGTTATTTTTATTTAATATGTATAAACCTTATTCTAATTCATCTAAAAAGGAGAAATCATCATCTTTGAATTGATTAGATGCAATAATTACTGGTTCTGGTTCTTTATCTAAATTGTTCATATCATCTAACGTGTACTCAGTATCACTATAGTCGGCTTTTATTTTATTAGTATCTCTATCTTTATTAACTACTGGTCGAATTACTGTCATTTCATCTACATAGTCACGATTTACATACATCTTGAGAACTTCTTCTTTGGTATAAATACCATCATTGATTAACTCAATCACTTCAAGTGGGGAATCCTCTTCTTTAACTTGACCAGATACATAGCCAACACTGTATTTTCCTTCTAAACGAATGCGTCTAACTTTATCTCCATCAACTTTATAAAATTTCTCAATAACACTCCGAACTTTCTCTTTGTTTTCTGGTGTGCTACGTATCACTAGTGGGATATGCAGAACTGTCAACTTCTTCTTAACTTTTTGAATTACTTTTGCTTTCAGCGTAGCTATGCCTTCCTCTTCCCACTTATCATCAATTAACGATTCGGTTGTCAATAGTACGTTTTGATAAAACTTAAATCCAAGTGTTGTCGTATCATCTTCTGGCAATAAATAAATTGATTGAATTTGGAACTCCTTGTTTAGAGAATCATTATACGGACTATATTTTGTTCTACCCCATACAGACAACTTCATTCCCGTTTCAAGTCGTGGCTTAAGGAAGTTAATTGCATCGTAAAGAGTTAAAAAGTTGTTGTACTCCCATTCCTTCTTGCCTTCTGACTTTTCCACTTTTTGTAGAGCCACACGAATATAAGATGATTCGTCTACATACGAAAGAATTTCAGAATTATTTCGGTCGGCAAAAGCAATTTGAAGCTGCTCTTTGCTGTCTTTGATTTGTGCAAAGATTGTTTTTCCATTTATTGAATCAAATCCATCCTGAGCATTTAAATAAAAACTCTTTCCATTACCATCTTCCATTTTCATATTGATCCTAGCGTAATTCCATGTAGGAGTATTTTTACCTTTCAGATCAATTTGGAACGTGTCTGGCGTTATAGTTATGAAGCCCTTAACTTCGAAATTACCAAACGTTTGGTTTTGATTAGCCATTATATATTCCCTTCTGTTTTTTAATTTTTTATTTTTTAATAAACTTCAGGAGGACTCTTGTTCAACTCTATCCCACTCAATCACCTCTCTTATAAAACTAATAATACCACACGATATCATCTTTGTGAATACATATTTTTATTTTATATTTTACCCTATAAAATGAATCTTTTATGGGCGATTATTATCATTCTTCTTATTTCTCTTACAAAGGTCGACCATAATACATATCGACCTTGTAAGAGAAAAATCATTTCTTATTCCTTATTAGCATTATAATTTTCTGTGCTAGGAGCCGTCTTTATTCCGTTTTCAAATACTTCTCCAAATTCTTGGATACATTTTTGAGTTGTCCTCACTGAAAACGTATACTCATCATCAGTTAATAGATCAAAGACTAGATTAAATTTTTCAGATGAAGGGTCATATTCCCAAGAAAACTCAAGGTGTTTCTCAAAATGTGAGAAGTAACCATCATATTCTTCGAGAGGAAATTGTTTGAGCGCTTTTATAAAGAGATTGAGGACAAGATTTGTCCATCCAAACTCAAGTTCCTTTTCCAATCGATTATCAGTATATGTTCTAAGCACAAGCCTTGAACCTTCATCTTCTTCTTTCATATGATAGAGAATTGAAAATTCAATAAAATTTCCGTCATGCATTGTATCTTTTAAGACAATTTTCATATAACCGACCTTCTTGAAATATTTTGTATTCTACACTACACTGCTATTATTCGAAAAACCAATTAATTGGCGACCATCTTCCGTCCGCTGGCCTGTTTTTAATTGATTTCCCAGAGTCCTTATACACAGTAATAATGTTATTTTTCTTTGAATCCATGATTATAACAATTTTACTGTTTGGATCAACAATAACACGAGCCCCTGAAATATCTCTGTATGTTTGTAATTTAAATGCCCCAGATGACTTTCCAGACAGTATTTTATCAATCATTTTACTAGTAATACCATCAATAAATGCTTCATCCATAGCATGTCCAGATAATTTCGTTGGGATTTTTTCCTTTGTTGCCACTACTTTTTTCGCGGTATTATTCCTTTTAAAAACAAGATCAATTAACTTTATAAGACCACAGAAAATGCTTTATTTATAAAATATTACTTTGTTTAGTTATTATTGTCAATTCTTACAATAGTTAAATAAATATAGCTATTGGAGTTAGTATAGTTTCATGGACACCTCTTAATAATGTTCTTACTAGAATCTCTGATTTGCAATTCATTAACTAATTGACGTACCGACTTTAAATCTTCAAGATTATTAATCAATTCTGTTTTCAAAGTAGCCCTCCTTTATCATTTTCTTGAACCCATAAAATTTTAAGCTCTGTTTTCCTCTTATCGCAGCATACTCTTTCTGAAGGATAATTTTTGAGCCATTATGAAATTTAATTGCACTCTTGATAATTTCTTCCTCCTTACATTAATTGATCATCTTTTCCAAAAATTCGATAATGAGTCCTTTCTTATTCAACTAATTCATATGTGGCTTCGAAAATGTCAGGTTTACATGGATACTTCTCACCTTTTATCCCAGTTATTATCCAGTCTCCTATCTCAGCTCTCATCTTTCCCTCTAGCGTTTCAATTACTGCGCAGTCAGTATGGTAATTGATATATCGTGTTCTGTGACCCACTCTAAAAGGGTTGGGGAGTCCAGCGTTCTTCTGGCACATCTCAACTGTTAATTGTTCAGCATCAATAATTACTGGCTTTTTACGATATTTAGCCATAATCATTCCTCCTTTAATTGATCTGATAAAAACATCATTTTATTATATTATTAGTATTTGTTTAAACTACTTGCTGCGCTCTTTGCTCGTTCCCATGTTTCATCATTGCAATGTATGTGAATTCCCCTTTCATCTGCTGAGTCTAAATATAAATCTACTAATTTTATATTTTTATTTAATTTATAGAGCAGAGAAAATTCTCAGCCCTATTCATCAACCTTTACAATTCCCATCTCTTTTTCAAGCATAGGTAATTCTATGTTTACTCTTGTTATACTGTCTTGCGCCAAGGAAGAACTTGTCATAAAATCTTGTAAATCTTTTTCATTCTGATTGATAGCATAATTTTTTATATTCCACATTGCAATAGATTTAAGTGAATAATGTAATCTTAAATCTTCTTTAATTTTTTTTAATTTCTTTTCTCGCTCCTCTGTTAGACCGCTTGGAATTACTAAACGTTCAAGTTGTTTTGATACACTCATGTATTCGTCATCTGCATTTCCAATTAAATCTAAATTTGGTATTTACCCACTTTTAAACTTTGACAGTTCTTCTGAAACTTGATTATTTATTCCTTCAACTTTTGATGTGATTGAATAGACTTTTTTTTCAAATTCTATAACAATTTGCGCTTGTTCCTCTGCTGTTCCTTCACTAAAATACTGAACCAAAGCATTACATCCCTTAACAACCCCAAAAATTAGTGCAATAAAAATAATTAATATAATTACTCCTGTGTTTGATGAACCTTCTTGCTCATGTACTTACCTCCAATTTTTAACTATGCTATACAATTTTATTATCATTCAAAATCCCTAAAATTTGGAGATAAAGTTCACTTCATCTGAAATAACCCAAGTATCCATATTTATTGCATACACATCCATCTTGATAGGTCTTTTTCTTTAAGATAAAATCAATAAAATCATACAAAATAGCCAATTTATCCTTAAATCAATTCTCTACTACTCTTGAATCTCTAGCTCTCTTAAATCGTTCAGCAGCTTCTCTTCTTTGTTCCTCTGTCATCTCCCGTCCTTTACTGTTTGACCTAAAGGATATTTGCTTAAAAGTCACTTCTTTATAATGATGTCCCCCATCTTTATCAATCTGAAAAGGCTCTATTCCAGCAGGAATTTGAAAAGGCTAAAATTGGCAAATTGAATTACTATGAAAGTAAAATAAATGAAATTAAAGAAGAGATGTTAGGACTACAATTAGGGTAAGAGTTGAATAAAGTAATTAGAGGAGGATTTAATATTTCTTATACAGCATTTGAACGTGAAACAGTAATGACATGTGATGATGAGACTAAAATGTGGACAATTTACACGTTACAGCCAACTGTTATCACAAGATTAAGAAAGCACTGTTGTTGGTAATGCTTAAAGCATTCTTCTTTAGTGAAGAAGATATTTAATGATACACCCTTATAACTCCGATATCCCGTGTTGTCATAAGGAGCAATTATTCTACTTAATGGTCTATCTTTTTTATTTAAAGGTCTAAAATGATGTTCAGAATAATATACATTTTTACCTTTAGGTAAATCACTATTGCTGAATACCATTACCCTTTGCGGCATAATATAAAGGTTACCCTACGGAAATTTATCATAATCTACACATGGCTCCATTAAACGGATTAGCTTGGAAAACCTCTCCACCTCACGCTTTAACTCTGCTGCTAGGTCACGGTCGCAGTACGGGCAAGGCGGTTCACTTTCGTAATGGCAAACACATCTGTCTGTTATCATTCATTAAACCTCCGTCTTAGTGATTCACGTTTCATACGTATCTGATCGTACACTTCCGCAGGAATATTTGTTAGTGTATTAAACTCTTTGAGCCACATATCTTTAAAGTACAAATAATAAAATCGTATTGTACCAAGATCAGGAGCATGTTGTATCCTACGATATAACCACGCCATTAAACTTTCTTGTTCGGTCATTCTATCCTCTCTCTCCGTTACTATTAATCTTGTTTTCACGTATCATCTGCAACTCTAACTCTGTCAGTACTTTTCCATGATACTTAGCCTGCAATTGAATATTCGCCTGTTTTTCTTTTAACTTATGTTCGTATCTGGTTATGAGTCCACGAATCATCTTATTAATATACTTATCTAATTTTGTGATATTAATATCAGATAAACCACATGATGAAATTGTAGGCCAGCCATGCCATTTTCGTTCTTGCAAACAGCCTTTAAATGCAAATTCCATTCTTTCAAAACGGTCAGTTGGCTCCTGAATTACAACTCTCATTCCATTTGGCAGATAAATGTGAATATCATCCATCATTCTATTCTCTCCGTCTCCTTTTTTACTGTCATTCCTATGTATTGATATACCTAATATTAAGAAATGCTTCTATTTACCATTGAGATTATCCATCTGTATGTCATACTGTCCTTGCTTGTATCCATCATAATAAGCTTCATATCTATCTCTATACGCTTCCAGCTTTTCTATTGTCTCAAGTAGCTTCGGAATATCTTCACGTGCATGGGCTATAAACTCTGCATCTTCATTACGTAAAACCTTGACATAACTCATATCATCACCAACTACTGTCACTATCACGTTGCCTTCACTATTTGATAGTGAACAATCATAGTATTCTTGCCATTTCCATGATCCTTTTGTTGCCTTCTTTGCACGTTCACGAATCTCTTGCATTTCTTCCTCGGTCATCATTCCCCACCACCCTGTATCAAATCTGGATTTTTGTAGATATTACCGATGACTTCACATCTCCTATAAATTTTGTTTAATAACGAATTACCAAGTGTCCACTCCACGTATTCAGTAGAGTACCCAACAAAATCCCTTGCCTTTTTGTCTGATTCATCGAAGTAATAAAACTTCTTGTACTCTAAAATATCTCCCTCGTAAATCTCTTTTCCGTTTTTATCGCTAAGACCAGTACACTGCATGTAAATAGGTTTCTCTGTTTCAAAGTGAGAAAATCGGAACCCCATCATGTCATCGAACTGTTCGAAATTACTAAATGACATTACTTTACTTACATCATCCCAAGCCCTGAACTTTATATCTCGCATTAACTTCCGCCTAATGAATTCCTTCTTTTATTGAAATAGTTCCTCTTGTTCTTTTCTCTTGTCTTCCAATTCAAAAAATGAATCCATCAAATACATTAGCTGTTCACCATTATCTCCGTCGCCACCCGACTTCCAATAGAAATAATCCCCATGTTCAAAATCAACTTTGTCGATGTGACGATATAATTTGATACTTTTTGGGTGATGGTCAAGACCTAACTCCCATCGTTTACTTGGATCAAGAATAATCTCCATTGAATGATTCTCCTTTCTAATTAAATCGTACTTTTATCTGCTCGTATCCTTGACGCCAGCATTAATCACTTTTTGCAAAAACTCCATTTGCCTTTTTGTTAATTCTACCTGACTCTATTAGCTCAAATTGCCATGGGCGTCTGTATGCCGTTTCAATTAATTCTCTAAAACTAAAAGCACATTCTCTTATCCCTAAACCATTAGCATTAGGATGGACATACTGATATTCATAATACTCCTCAATGTAAGAGTACTGCCTCGCCAGTGCCTCATAAAGTGTATTGAATCTATATCCTTCTTCATCTTTGTATGTATATTTTGTATTTACATAAATCTCTCCAATATCATCAACATGTCGTTCAATACTGGCTTTTAACTCTTCAGCCTTTTTATACTCCTCTTCCTCACTTCTTTCGCTCAACCAAGGTTTTTCAGGTATGACGACCACTTCACTAATATTAGTTTTCTTTATTTTAATCATTTTCTATATCTCCACTATTTTTATTTTTTATATAAACAGTCATATAAGATAAAATCTGAGATGGCATGCCATATGGTCTTTTATTTTTAAATACGCAATGTTTGACCTTCAAAACTTCAAAATTACCTATCATATCATCTACGTTAATGTCTATAATTTCACCTACTCTTGGTATTACATTTGCTTGATACTCAAAGCTACTTTCGCCCTCAAATTTCAATTCAACTTCAATACTCGTATCTCTCATGATTTACCTCCATTGAATAGATTTCTTTTTTATTCATATCAAAATAAGCCTCTGTTGATAATCATTCGATATCCATAATCAAGATAACCGAACTCTTTACTTTGTTTCGAATTACTCTCATATTTTAACCAATCAGTCCATTGACAAATTAAGCTATTTTTTATTAAATTTGCCTTATTTAATAATTAAAGCCCATTTCGCTTTTGCAATTTCTTCTATAGTAAAGTCTACAAATTTTTGTTTTCCATATTCCTTGCAAAATACTTGACTTCCCACATTTGGCAAAAGGTTGTTGAGTAATGTTTTCAATTCACACAACCCTTTTGTCGTTTCTGAACTCATTAATTCCCCTCCTAATCTTTGATAAAATATTCATTTCATTTATGGTATTTAGACGTTTTTAATGGTACAATTTCTTGCAGTTAATTTTCTTTACTACGTTGCTTTGTTTGATGATGTTTAGCAGGGAGCATTGATATTTTGGAGGAATCAGAAAGGATGGAAAACATGATATGATTATCTTTTCAATTATAGCTACAATTATTGCCATAATCCTAAATTTCAATGAAACACTAATGGGCAGTCAGGCTACTCTGGTAAATTTTATTGTTACGGCTATTTATTTGAGCGTATGGATTTGGCTTATGATTTTGGGAGCTAAAAGTAAGGCGAAAAGGCTAAATATATACTTTGGTGTATTTTGGTCTATAACATTATTGACTTCTATTTCCACTATTTTCGCTAACATTATTACGAAAGTAGATTTCACTGCAACTATACCGTTGGTAATAATCTTTTTAACACCTTTGTATGGAATTAGATTTTTTAACCTTACATTTTTAACCTGTTCTGTTATTTATGCAATTTTATCAACAGTCTTCGCCTTGATTGGATTTGCGTCTGTTAAGCGTAACAATTAAGCAATTTGCATAGTGCACAAGCATTTTCGCCACTCACCTGCTAAACATTTTTAATACCACTTCTTTTGCTCATGAGAATATATCAAAATAAACTATTAAAATATTAATCTGAAAACGTGCCTATACTGTCTGTATTAATTAATAACATGGCTTAAAAGAATAGTTTTTACTAGGTTTGGCAATAATCTGCTCAAGCCTTTGCGCAGTACTTTTTCTTCATACTCTTTCGGAAGGTAGTCTCTCTCTTCTTTTAACAAATCCTCGTAAATCCTAACGTTCAAATTCTTTAAAATTATCCCCATATCTTCAATACCAAATTTTTCATCTAGAATTCCTTCATCAACTAGCTTGTACAAGAATTTTTCCACTCTTGCCTGTGTTACATATTGCTCAACAAATAACATCTCTGGAGTCTTCAACTGATTTGGGTCTTTCGGTGCTTTTTGTTTTTGGACTTCACGAAAACTGTCAGTTACCAGTTTTACAAACAATTGCTTCCCAAAGCGATCCTTGTAGTCAACATTCTTAACTACAATCCCTTCACCTGTCTCCATTTCATCAAGTAATTCACACTGCCATTTTGAAAATGAATTATATGCTCCATACTTTCGACAAGAGCTAATACGTGCGATTACAACTTCACGTTCGAAATTATCAAATCTGTGTACAGTTTGCCAATCATTAAAGCATGTAATCACTTCATTGAGTCTCTTCCTATTTGTATCCCACCATGAAATTCCTGTGTCTAATTCAATTGTTTCTTGAAGTAATATTTTTCTGCTCAAATGCTGTTCTCCTTTCCTTATAAAATTCATGTTTTAATTTAAAACCAATGCACATGGTCACGCCAATTATAATTGTCATCTCTTTCTTCCGACCTATAATAATGCGGTGGAACTAAATACATAAATATCAATTTAAAATCTTCATGGTACCTTAAAGCTAAATCGACATATACCTCTCTGTATCTGTAACTTCTACACTGAAGAGAAAACTTACGTGCCTGAATCGTTTTGGTCTGTGTTTTAACAAGGTCTTTTCTTCTAAAAACAATATCTTCATTTATTCCTGTAATTAACTCATTTAATTTTGCTTCAGCTTTCTCTTGTTCATCTGAAAATATCATTGTATTGATGTGACTTGCATTTAAACTCATATTTCACACCCCTTTCTGATCAAATCCATATCCTACTTTAAAAGTTAATGCATGTCACTTTAGCATCATTTTCGCCATTGAATCTGCCTAACACATAATCTGGTCTTCGTTGGTTTGATTGAGGGCAAACAGCTAGAATTCTCCATCCTTGATTCAATACTACTTGTAGTTCTTCGGTACATTTATCAACTGCATAGCCCATCTGATTAATATTCAACAACCCAAGGTTCCCAATGTGTACATCGCACTTTTGATTAAACTCAATTTTTTCATCAAATGATTGCAATGCTTTTTGAAACTTATCTTGTACCTCTTGCATTTGCTTCAGCATATTAGCTACAGCACTATTTGATGTTTGGACTGTGCCTCTAATTTTAATTATAATCGTTGGAAATTTTTGAATAAAAGATTCTATCTCAATTAAATATTCTTTACTTGGTTTCAATTCTACATAATCAGATGTGGTTACAAATTTCATTTTCCCTTCGGATAAAGCGGCTTCCTCTTCTTTATATGTATGCGACCAACTATAGAATTCTTTTAGTTCACCATTTTCCAACACTAATTCTTTACAATCTATTGCATCACCAATAAATAATTCAATCTCTTCTTTTTCTTTAATCTTAATTCGATTTTCACTATCAAAACTAACTCTCGCAAACAATCTCTATTCCTCCAATTCATTCAACTCTGGAAGCCATCCCTTAAATAATTCCTTAAAGCTCATTTTTAAATCTCCAATGTAGATTTCTGGTTCTTCATTGCCGAATGTAACCTCTAATCCCAGTTGCTTACCTAACTCAATTGCACGTTGTTTTTCTTCATCAGTCACAATATTCTTCCCTCCAACTCTTGTCATCACAGGATCTGGTTTGTATTCTGAGGTTAATTCCAACAAAGCTCGATAAAGAACATTAACCTTACCTCTAACAGTGTCATTGCTCTCATTGAAATAATATATGAAATCAGAAAGTGATTGTTTTGAATCGTAGTAACCATCTTGTCCATGTAGTAAATCATATGCAGCTTCTATATGCTCAAAAGCACTTTCGAGTTCTTGTTTTACATTTTCGGGTAGCATTTGAATCCCTCCTATCTGATGAAAGCCAGCTTTTATTAGGTTCTTGCTTTAATTATTAAATTTTATTTGTCATTGATTTCTTCTAAACTTAAGTTCTACTACTCTCTCTAGAGGATCACGAAGTTGCCAGTTAACCGCCCCCCATAGAAACTTTCCATTTTCTTGCTCTTGTCTGAGCTTACTTGGAGAAAGCCAAATGTCATGATAACTAGAATAGAACCACAATCCTTTTTTCTCTGCTTGATCAAATAATGATTGCAAACTTGCTACTATTTCACTTTCCATTTTCTATTCTCCCTTTTAATAAAAAGTGTCTTTTACTTTATGATTTTATTTTGTTTAGTTTTTCTTTTATATCTTGAATTTCTTCTTCAAGCATGCTGCAATCACTGTACGACTCTTTGAGTTTAATTAACTTTGCTTCCTGTCTTCTAATGCCACACTCATACAGTGAAACTAAATCTTTTGTTGACATTGGCTCTCCTTCATCCCAAACACTACTCATTGAATGCCCCCTCTTATAAATAAGATATTTAAATACATATTTTTATTTTATATTACATCTTCTTTTCAGACTTGTAAATACCCTTTTAGGAATTAAATAAATTATTTTTGTTTTTATATTCACTTCAACTTCTCAGTCTATGGTATAAATAAACCCCCAGACATTCTGAGGGCTTCGCTCTTATTCACCATATAGTTCTTTAATCCTGTCTAGATTTATATACTCTTTAATCCGATTGTAATTATAATCATACATATTAGCATAATAAGCTTTGGGTATATTAAATCTTACGCATATTTCTCCGAATTGCTCTTTATCTAAAACTCCATCTCTCTTGTATAACTCATAGCCCATATAGATCATACCTGATCTCATTATTTTTAAAGCAGTAAAGTTATGGATTCCAAAATACTCACCCAATGCAGTTAAACGTCTTGAAACAACATGCTTACCTACTGCATCAGTATTGACGACTCTAGTCTTAGCTGGCTTCAATACATAGCCTGTTTCCACTAGATCGATACCTTCTCTTATATTACGTGATGTATCTGGTAGTTCATTCCCATTATTTTTAAGGTATTCTGCTTCATGATGAGCAGCTTTTAAAAGCTCAATTAATTTATCAGAGACAATCAATTCTCTTTTGGAGCCATCTATATCAGTTAGCAAAACACTATTATTATTTACGTCTACCTCGTGCCATTTTAGATTTCTTATTTCACAGTTTTCTTTTCCTGCAAAACCCTCAAACAAAGCCAATGGAATAACAGCATCTTGACGATTTACTGCAAATTGAACAATTTCCTCAATTGTTTTTTTAGAAAAATACTGTTTTGCACTTTCATCAATAAATTGTCTCGCATATCCCTCGATGCTTTTAACCATCACTAATGGGTTAATATTATTTTCTCTATGCCCATTTTCTATAAACCAGTTTACATAGCTCTGAACAATGCTGATATTGGTTTGACTAGCCCATATACTTGAAGGATTTAAGTGGGTGAATAAATCTTCCAAATCACCAACGTTAAAACTTCCTAAGTCTTTTCCTTTTTCTTCCTCGATATCTTTGCTTGCTTTCAGAATCCTAGAATATGAGTCATATGTTCTAAGGTTACTTGAGTGCTCATCCAAAAAAGCATTTTTTAAGGCTTCATTATAGTAGCCATCCTCGTATCGTAAATTAGACATTGTTTATCTCCTCTTTAACATCCAATTTTTTAAAAAAGTTTATTATTTTACTCTTAGGCTTGGTCATCATCGAACTGTTATTGTCCAATACTCCTATTTCTTTCCACAGTGGATTGCTACGTGAAAAATCAATCTTGTCTATGAGCGTTGTGATATGACTTGGAGGCAACTCCACATTCTTCAATTCCTTAGCTAGAATCACATACGCATTGAACATTTGATTGTGGTTAATGATCGTTTCTTTTCTAGTTTTACCAATGTTAGTTACAAATTCTTCAGGATATCGCATCGCAATTGAATCAAAAGTTTCTTTTAGAAGACCTACAACCTCTTTTGCTTCAATGATGTTTGATGGATGGAACACTTCATCTATAATTGAATCTAAAACAGTGAAAGTTACTAACTGATCAGTTGAAAGCTGATCACCTGAAGATATCTTGTCTCCAAGCATGCTTTCTTCTCTAAGTTGTTTAACAACATATGAGGAATGGCTTTGACGCATTTCTGCCAACCTTGACACACTTTGACTGGTGAATGTATTAATTTGAGAGAACAGGCTCTGTGCTTTTTTCTGACTGTAATTAACGATCCTTAATCCGAACGTCATCTTAATATCAGGGTTTGTTTTTATGGCATTGATTGTAGCAGTTAACCTATGAAAACCGTCCAGACAGTCTAACTTTGTACCTTCGGTGACGGTTAATGTTTTATTCTTCGTGTCAAAAATTAATTCTTGTCCCGAATCAGAGGAGTTTAATCTAGCATTAAATGTGATTGTTGTTCTAAACAATTTGTCTTCAAGAATTAATTGAGTGATTTCCTTTACCGCTTTGCTATTTAACTTAGGAGCTTTTATTATACCGGTTGCTACTTTCAATAATTTAGCTTCCCTTTGAGTGTCAAAATTGTATTGAATGACATTTCCTTCACTCAATTTGAGAAGCTGCTCTGCATCAATTGATGTATCATAATCATCTAACTCAAACTGCTTCGCATCAGAAAAAGTATATGGTAGCAACTCCTCATTCTCTGTGGAAAGCTCCATTAAATTTATTTCATTAATCTCATGTTGTGTAAAATAATTTTCAGCAGCTATCTTATTTTTTAAGTCTTGTCCTTCTAGGAAATCTCTGATGTGAATAAGGAATAGACATAATACACTATTTTCTACTTTATTTAGAGGTGTTTTCCCATTAATAATGCGTTGAGAATCTGCTAACCCTACTCCGTGTGCAGATAACTGTTTTTTGAAGGAGTTTACTGTCTTCCTACTGGTCTTAATTTCAATTAAGGCTTGAGACAACACTTCCTCAACCATATCTCTAGTTACGCCAACTTGCATCCGATCAGCCTCTTTCGGGAAATTAATATAATAATAATTAATTGTAGACATTTTTATTTCTATTATACAGTTTAATAGGGTGATCTGACAACAAAAATTGACCCCTCAAGAAAGGAGTCAATTTATCCAAGTGATATTTGATGAAAGAACTTTAAAACAATGTGTTTGTTTTTTAAATTCTAATTCAAGAAACTCACAGTCCATATTTAAATCTGAAAGCATCCAGTATGCACAGGTGACAGGACTTTCCCCGTCAATCTCTTCTGAATCTCCTAGCGCCATACGAACATTCATATGTATCTCATAGTGCATGACTTCATCAATTTCTTCCTCTGCTTCGAAAGTTACCTTTGTCACATCTAACTTAATATCTGTGCCACTGGTTGTACCCACTAGGATTTGCTGATTTAATATTGAACCGCAAACATCAAAATCAGAGTTGTCAATTTCAAATGAAAAAATACCATTTGCAAAAACTATTTTTTTGTATAGTTTTCTAGATAAACTAACATTTCAATAAATACTCCTCTCGTTTACCATTGTCGAGAATGAAAGTTCGTTCTTTTGTATTTTTATAATCTGATTTTTCACTTCTCAATTTTTTGTTTTGTTTGGTACGTTTACTGTTGTTATTATTTTTTTATTACTATTTACATTTAAACACAGTTCCAAAAGAAATAAAATATAAGTAAAATGGAATTGTTGCGACAATATTCGACAATATCTACAACAAAAAAAACCTCCCAAAGACATTGAGAGGTTTTAAGATACTTATGTAATTCTAAGGTCGTTCTCCTGCGTCCATTAATGCTACTGGGCGTTCTCCTGCGTCTGCACTAGCCACTGATGCCATTGATACAAGGCATAACACTGCAAACATTGAAAGTAATAACTTCTTCATAGAATCACCTCCTTTCATCGTTTCTTATATAAGTCATACAGCTTGTTTTTCTGTTCTTTATTTGCATATTCAATATTTTGACTTAATAAAGCGACCAACTCACCAAACTCTGGTGTCAGATCGAGATTTATTGCTATCTCTGCCGCTTCTAATATCCTGTTTATCCCTTTATCGTACATATCATTTTGTATATGTATTAACCCCTCTGCCCTTTTAAACTTCATAATCTTAAAAGCAAGATGAGTTTTATCATCCTTATCTAAGTTTAAATGCTGATTGCATTTTTCAATCAGTTTTAATGCTGGATCTAATTGGCTTGTTTCCGAGTATTTTTCAAGCACTATTGCGAGTGTGGACTCTCTAGTTGGTGAAGGATTCTTCAATGCAATTTCAATAAGCTCATCAGCCTTGGTCATATCTCCAAGATGTATGTGCGTTATTAATTGGTTTATTTTAGCTTGTTCTTCAAAAAGATCAATATTTTTATACTCATTAATAACTTCTAAAGCTTTATTGAACCTGTGAAGCCCATTGAGGGCAAACCCTTTTGAAACTAAGGAAAAGCCAAATTTATCTTCGTTTTTTCCTTTCGCCAAATTTTCTAGCGCAACTGATGATTCATATAACTTGTCCCAGTTATAATACATCTTATAGTAAGCACAAGCTCGTTCATAAGCAACTAATTGCTCATCCTCTGGCATAAATCGTATAAAGTTTTTCATTAAGACAAATCGTTCATGTACTTGCTGTGGATCAAATCTGAGTAAGTAAAAAATTCTCAGATAGCAAACTGCTAACTGTGGAGAAAAGCTTTTTTCTTTTTCTGAAATAAGCTGGTATAGATAAAGTGCGTGAGTGTATTCTGGTTGATTGTAGTTTACAGTGCTTGGATCATAAGGATACTTTACTTCTGCGTGAGAAAAAATTTCTTCAGCTAGATCAAAGATCACTTTTGTATTTTTCTCATTGATAACTTCTTCAATTAACTCTGACACAATACTATACAGCGAAATGTCTAAACATCTCTTAATAAAGTCCTTCGTTTTCCCTTCGATAAATGTACCACTTTCATTTTTCTTTGTTTTTCTTCTCAGTTCACCTAAAAACCAAGGATAAAAGTATCCTTCTGGCAGCTTTAGAATAGAGGTAATGGAATCAATCATTTCTACATTAAACTTTCTATCTACCGAATCACTGGGTTTTAGAATTCGTGTTAATGTGGTTACATTATCTATTCCTAACAGTTCAGCTAATTTATTTAATTTTAAACCTTGAGATTTTCGCTTAATATTAATCTCTTGTCTAAGGTGCACTTGCAATTCCTGATATTCAGAATAAATCATAAAATTACCTCCACAGCCAATTAATTCCCCACACCTTCATTATAACACACTTTGTTATTTAATACAAATTTTTATTTTATATAATGATATATTTTTCTATGTATGCCATTAAATTGAACAGTCACTATCCAAAAACCGACTACCCCTATTAGTAAGAGTAGTCGCAATAATCACCTGCTCTATAAAAATTTCCATGTGAATCTCTATTGGGAAATCCCTCTTTATGAGCTGACTTAATTGGCATCTTACTTCCACAAGCATGACACCACGTTTCGGTCGAATTGCTATAAATGTAATGAACTCCCTTATTCATACAAATTGGACATTCGTATCTTAATTTATATCTTTTTTTTCCATTAGAATCTTCCTTAATTCCTGTTGTTTGATAATCTGAAACCTGTACAACATTATCAGGAACAGTGTCCGTTTGAGTGTCTCGATCCCCCTGATTCTCTGGAGATTTATGAATCTCTTGAAGTCCTTCAATCATTTGCTCTCGAATTTCTTCATTGTTAATTTGCTGCTTCTCTTCTACCTGCTCTTCTTCTTGCTTCATATTGTCAAAGAAATGACTATAAGCCTTACCTATTTTTTCAAACTCTTTTACTGTTTTCAAAATATCTTTATCAATACCAAATATGTTAAACACATTTTGAACGATAACCAATTTTGAAAGACTATCAGTTTCTTGTAACTCTAATTCAGCTTCTTTACCCTTATCATCTTTAATGGAAATTTTAACTATTAATGACATTTTATAATCACCTCACCCAGATGATTATAAGTAAAATAATAGTGCAAGGCAATAAGAAAAGCATGCTGTATAATTATTCTATTTTTTGGCTTTACCCATTAATAGACTTATGAATCTGGTGTAAGATTAGCTGAACTTCTTCATCAGTACCTTCAAGCGTGTCAAAACCATTCAGATTGTCTGAAGAATAACTACATGAATTACAATCAAAAAATACTCTAATTTCTGGATAGGGTAATGCTCTGTTTCTTATATTATACTTAATTTGTTTAATTCCTTTTCCTTTCATTTTCCAATCAAAAGAAATACTATCTGCGTAAATTGCTTCAACATGAATCTTTGTATCGTCACTATTACATTTTGGACATCTAATCAAAGGTTCCCCTCCAATAAAAACAGTATTTCATCAGCTATTTTCTATCCAGTACCCTTCTTCTTTCAGTTTGGCAATTAACCACTCTACACCTTTCTTTCCGCAAATCATTGCAACTACAGCATCTTTTGAATTTGTAACTTCGCTCCATTCCATAAGGAGATCCATTTTAGGAGTTACATTGTTATTTTCAAGTTTACTGATACTACTTCTAGATATAAATAGCAATTCTGCTAACTTCTCTTGGCTCAATCCCGCCCTTTTTCGGCATGCAGCCATAATTGAGCCAATATATTTTTCAATATCCGAAATTGATGTAAAGTCCATAATATGTTTCCCCCTATGCTTTAAATCAGCTTCCAATCTCAATAATCTCTGGCTCTATAGGAAAAACTATGTGATCAACCATCTTTAAAGCAGAATTAATATACTGGCGAACATCTGTCCATGTCTGTTTGAGACTTCTTGAGGTATGCAGGGTTGATTCGTGAATTGGATAACAAATATCTAAAGCTAAAAAACCTCCAGAATTGAAATCAGCTGTACCGTATTCTTAAAATGAAAAGTCGGGAAGTTATCTCTTTCGTTCAAGCCAAGGTGTGAGAGGTGAAAAACAGTTCATATTTACATCCTCTTTCCTAATGAAATGCCAAATTTATTTAATCTACAACACCAATAATAATTCTATTTCCTTGGGAATGAACTTCTACTCCTAAATCATTCCATAACTTCAATACCACTTTTCCGACAGCATCTAAAACGTTTATTGATTCCCACTTTGGATACTTCGCATACAATTCATTAAGTTCAGTATTCAATCTTTGCCATGTGTCGTGATAGTATGATTCACCGAGTTGTTCACTAATTATACCAATATAATCACACTCACTAGAAATTTCCTGTAACCCTTGCATAGCTCCACAAAAAGCGGAACTATATTTCAATAATAAATTAGCTTTTTCTTGTAACTCCTTAAATAGTAGCCCCGTATTATGTGAATTTTTATACTCACTAATACTTAGCATAACGCCCTGATTAGTTTCTTCAATCATTTCAAAAAGATATTTAACATCACTTCGAACGTTATCTATTCTATAGCTTTTAATTGATAAACGCTCTACTACATATTCACGCCAAATTATATCGGAGTGAGTTCTCAAAAGACTTATTAAATCTCTATATTGAACGTCTTCCACTTGAGAATAAATATGTTGCATAACAAAATTATCATGCACATGACAAAATTCGTGATGTATAGTATGAAATGTAGAAGCCGCTAATTTTTCCTGAAACAATCCCATAAGTAATTGATCCTTAAAGAAAATTGTTTGAGACAAGCTTCCATCTGCTTCATTATACTTAACAACTTTAGCTACACCGATTGCTGTATCACTTTTGGTTGCTCCTATCGCTTCTAAACTATGCTCCATTTGAAAGCTTTTTAATTCTTCTACGTAATCTTTAGCTATGAATATTGACTTTAAACTACTTAAATTTAACTGTTCAGTAAACCCAGTAATTTGTTGCAATAAAAATTCTTTAAGTGACTGCTCCTCTTCTTTTGTATACATATCTGTAATAACGTTTATTTGTATCATAATGAGCCTCCAATTCATAATAAAAACGATATTTTATTTGATCATCTGTCCGTAAAATTGAATTAATTTTTCCATGCCTTCTTTTGTTAAAGTAAATGCATATTTCTTTTTTTCACCTTTGGCTTAAGAATAAAAACTTAGAGTATCCTGAGCAATAAAAAAGTCTACCGGACATTCAACCTCGACTGCTGTATCTCCATCAAAAACCTCATTTTCATTGGTAGTTAGTCTTAAAAAAATTGATGACATATACTGAACCCTCCTTGAAAGTAATGTGATGTGTTGCTCATAATATCTTGACAAAATTCATCCTCTTCTTATTTTTTTAACCCATGTATAATAAAATACCAATTTCATTGCTTATCTCGCAAAATGATAATTTTTGTGATATAAGTCCCTTATCATTTCTATCATTTGAGCTTGAGAATAGCCATATCGTAAAAGAACATTCTTTTTAATTTTAATAATATCCATTGAATACTTAATGTTATCTAAATACGCATCATTTGCAAATCTCTTTCCAATTTCATTAACCTCTTTGCTTATTGTGTGAGTGTGTTCTTCTATCAAGTATAATGCATCGACTATTTCCATTGCTGCTTTCAAACTAATACCCTTTATTTCTTGGAAATTGTTAATGAAATAATAAGATTTAGAATATCTGTACCCAGTTTCATTAACAAAATTATCTCCATGATCAAACCAATCTTCTGAAACCAGATGCTCATCTACACAGTTAGTTAAATCAAATTCTCGTTCCAAATAGAGATATTTAGCCACATCAAGTACACTTTTGAAACCTGATTTAGTAGTAGATTCTTTTTCGAGGATTGTCTTTTTATCATTGGAATAAGTTTCAACATACACTAATTCTAACATGATTAATCTCTACCCCCTTAAAATTACCTTTTCATTACAAACTCGATTACTTTTGAAAGGTCTTTATCTTCAATAATCCAATCACTACCCACTTGGATGTAGTAAACATCACCTAGTGTCCAATGTTTGATTTTGTATCCGTTAACCTCTTGAATGAAAGTGTGCACAGCAGTCATCCCTTCTAATCTAAATATTAGTGTTTTTAAAACGTTGCAATTCTTCTTGTTCCTGACGTATCAATTCATCCAATACTTTCTCTAAATCTCTGTCAGAAATATTTCGTTCATCAATAAATGCTTCGTGTCTTAATCTCCAATACTTCATTCTGATTTCTCTAAGTTGAGGACATTGAATGCGATTTATTTCTTCTTGGTTCAATATTACTTTAAACGGATCTTCATTGTTTAAATAATCCATTTTTCAGCAACCCCCCATTGGATGAAATCACCGTTTCATTTCAATTTTTCAGGATCAATGTCTTTGTATCCACCAACTGACCCGATTGAGCCATAGTTACCAGGATTCCCGTAATTACCAACATTTCCATAATTCCCATAAGAGCCATAGTTTACTGAACGATGAGGGGAAGTTGTTTTGTACATTAATCTGTTTTTATGGATGATTTCACCTAAATATCGACCACGCATATCAATAAAAATCTCATATCTTTGAAGGTAGTGACCAATGTTTTTACCACTTGGAGAATGTAGTTGCCCCCTTACAAAATTTGCGATGTGCTGACCTTTACTATTAAATAAAAATTGCATGTTTTACCCACCTTTCTCATTGAATCTCCATTTTACCGCAAGAAATATCAGTTTACTTCTAAAGCCACACCATTTTCATAATTATCCATAAATTCTTGGGCAGAGTATTCATATTTACTTGCACCATCTTTGCGAACAAAAACTTTCTTATTCCCTTTCCTCTTTGCAACAAACAAAAAGCTACCAGCAGGTGTGTAACTGATTAAACTACCTGTCGCCATACAATGTTCCCCATCTTCAGCATAATAAGCCCTAACTACGGTATTTTCACTTAATTGAATCAATTTCATAAAGGCTTTTTCCAAAAATAATTAGACTATCCCTACGGGATTAATGCTGTTTTTTTGAAAAAATTAAGCTGCTACTTTCATCCTACTTGCCAGTTCCTACGAATTCGATCCACTGCTAACTTGGATGCATTATAAACAAGAGTAACCAAGTCAAAATGGACTTTTGCCCTCTTTCCTGTGCGATATCGGACATTGTTTAGCTGAAAGAACTCCTTCAAATAAGCATGTACTCGCTCTACGGCTGTTCTCTGGTCATATAGTTCTTCCCACGTTTTTGTTCCTCTGGCTGGCGCGGTGTACTTTCGAAGATCGGTTTCAGCCTTAATTTTATAGACTTTTTGACAGAGAGAATCCTGATTCAATGGACAGTCTTTACATTCTTTTGGCCGTACAAATTTCAACGTTTTGTACTTCTTATCATAACTGTCGTAACGATAAGAGCATTCTCGGACACAAGTTGGCGCAAAATGTGAATCGAATCCAACCATTTCTCCTTCATTCCGCTTGTTGTAAGCAATAATCGCTTGTGCGTTCATTCGTCCGATTTGTTGATAGATCGGGACATAGTCATATCCCGCATCCATGATTGCATATCGCATGTGATTGGGAAGGACAGTTTGAATTCCTTTCAACAAAGGAATCGCTGCTTTCCCATCGTTCATACTTCCAGAGGACATGAGGGAGCAAAGAATATATTGACTTTTCGTACTGACTGCAAGATGAGCTTTGTATCCAAACCAAAACATGTTCTTTCCATCACTATTTTTCTTTATTCCCCAAGCAGGTTTGATAGGAACTTGGTACCGTAGGTCCTCCAACGTCACATCCAGTTGAGCTGCAATGGTTTTTTCATATAAGGACTTCTGGGCTTCCTTTTCTTGCTTTTGCTTGTCGTAGATATCTTTTTCTGCTTTTGATTTACGTCCACGTTTTTTCAATTCTGGTTTCGTCTTTTTTTCTTTTGCCACACCTCGATCACGGGATTCAAAATGGGTTGCATCGATGGCAATTGCTTCATCGCCTATGAACCCTTCCTGTATCGCTTGCAACAGTAACTTGTCTTGGACTTTATTGAGGTGTGCTGTTTCAGAAAGCTTCTGAACGAGACGAGAGTACGATGCCTCGGAAGGAAGATTGTCAGAAAACAGAAAACCGCATTCCATTCGAAAGATAAAGTCATGTTTTAGTCGTTTTCGTAAATCTTTCACAGTGGGAATTCGTTCTACGATTCGAGCGACCAGAGAATATAGCATGGCAGCATAATTCAACTCGGTAGGAGCACCATAGATCGACTTTTTGGAAATAGAGAAAAGAAGCGGTTCAATGTCAAGAGTGGAGAAAATAGCCTCAAAACGTTTGGGAGGTTCTAAGTCGAATAATTCCTGTATATCAAATAGGCTTCCTTGTTTTATAATAGACATTGGGAGTCACCACCACCTCTTAAGTTTGGGTCGCACTTAACTTATTAGAGATTTGGGGAGGTACTCCTTTTTCTATGCTCAAAAACTCTTGGGCCCGTAGGGCTCTGATTTATGAAATTGATTCAATTCCCTTAGTTGTTTAATATTCAAATCCATCTATATCCTCTCCTTTTAATGTGATGAAAACCATCTTTTATTCTACTCTACAAGATTGCCCGCAGCTTATGTTTGCTCCTCTTAAATTTCAGCTATGCACTCAGGTAAATCATTTAAATAGACTATAATAAATAGAGGATAGATAGTTTAGTATGATACTATTTATTCTCTATTTATTACATAATAGAAACATTAATCAGACAAAACAAAAAAGGTATTGTTAGTATAACATGTATTTGATAATTAGATCGTTTCAAGATCCATGCCAATAGGAGGTTGCGAATCAAATGAGAGTTCAGGAAGTATTATTAGAGAACAATCAAAGGCGGTATATGTTATTAGACGACAATGGAAATCCGGTTTTATCTGCTTTGAAATACCTCAAATACCTTGATTCATCCAATAAAAGTCGGAATACACAGAAGACATATTGCTATGCCTTGAAACATTTCTTCGAATTTTTGAATGATGTAAAAATAGATTTCAAAGAAATTAATGTCAGTGACCTCTCAGATTTTGTAGGTTGGTTAAGGAATCCTTACGAAAGTAGCAAAGTTACTCCTATTAAGAAGGTTAGATCTTTAAGATGTGAAACTACTGTAAATCTTATCATTACTGCTGTTACAAATTTTTATGATTATTTATATAGGTATCAACAAATCGATACTGACTTGGCGAATAAATTAATGAAAAAAGTATCTACCAATCGTTCAAGATATAAAGATTTTCTGTACCACGTTAATAAAGATAAACCATCCAATAAGAACATATTGAAAGTAAAAGTACATAGAAAAAAGGTTCGGATTTTATCAAAAGAAGAAGTTGAGAAAATATATCAAGCAACAAATAATATACGCGATAAGCTGCTAATACGATTACTTTTCGAAACTGGATTAAGAATTGGCGAAGCTTTATCGTTGTTCATCGAAGACTTCATTTATGACCACAAAAATGGGCATCGGATTCGACTAATGGATCGTGGTGAACTCCCTAATGGTGCTGAACTGAAAACTGGTGAACGTACTATCTTTGTTTCACAAGATTTGATGAATATTTTTGATGATTATATGTATGAAATACTCGACGAACTTGAGGTTGATACTAATTTTGTATTTGTAAAGTTAAAAGGTAAACGGATTGGACAAGCTCTGGAGTATCAAGATATTAGTGCCTTGATGAAGCGGTTAAAAGCAAAAACAGGTATCGATGTCCATGCGCATCTTCTTCGACATACTCATGCTACCTTTTATTACAGACAGACCAAAGACATTAAGCAAGTACAGGAACGACTAGGACATTCAAACATACAAACCACACTAAACATGTATGTTCATCCATCCGAAGAAGACATCCGTGAAAATTGGGAGATAGCCCAGTCAGCATTCCAAGTTGGGAGAAAAATCGAGGAGGTTGAAGAACTTGGTTGAAGTTATTTCCCAGAATCATAAACAAATGAATCATTTGGATCATGTTATAGATAGCTTATCTTCATATTCAAGAAAAACTGTAACAGAAGATGGTAAAATCATATTTGATACTGTTTATGATGATTATTTTTTAACGAACAACAAATGGTATATAAATTACCTTGGAAAGATCCCGAATTTTGAGGTGCAATTTAAAAGTTATAAAGGAAAGGAAAGAAATGTTCCCTTTTTAGTCAATAGTTTTCCTGTGAATCTAGAACTGAAGTTTGTCTTCTATCAAATGCTGTTTACTGATAAGTGGGAACTGAAGAATACTTTTTCTGGCCAAGCTCAATCCCTTAGAAGATTGACACAGTTTCTGAATGAAAAATATAAGTCTCTCTCCAGTCTACTCCACTTGGATATTGAAAAAACTCAAAGTGAATGGGTGTTATGGTTAAAAAGTATCGGAATCAAAACAGAAATATCCAAAACTTATAGACGAAATGGTCGCACTTACCCCGCATATGCACCAGAGGTTTACTTTCTTAGAACTATTTACAATGCTCTTAATAATCTTACTGATCAGCGAGAAGAATGGGAAAAGGATAAGTGGGATATCCGAATTCTAAATCAAAGGTACAATTTAGGATTTAATCCGTCGACTAACCAATACTTTTTGGATTTTTCAGGGATTAATAATAGATATGTTAGAATGCAACTCAAAAAGTATTTTAAACAACGACTATTGGGAAGAAGAAATTTTACTTGGGGTACAGCAATCTCTAAATTATCCTATCTAGTTAAGTTTTTAAATTATATATTCGTACTTGAGCCTGCATGGAATGATTTAAAGCACCTCTCTAGAAAACATATAGAAAAATTCATTGAATGGCTCCATGAATATGTGAATAGCAATCCATATAAACGGATTAAAAATCCTGAAAGATTTATCAAACATTCACTGGATCTCGTACAAGGGTTTTTAGAAGACCTTCGAAGGTTTGAGTACGCAATTGCACCCGAAATGAATACTAGGATTCTTATTTTTCCTAAGGATAAACCTAATCAACCCAAAAAATCTTTTGACCAAATAGACTATATTCCTGATTATGTATTACAACAAGTTTTTGAAAATATTAATTTACTGCACTCTCAGGTTCAACCTGTATTTTGGGTGGCTTTTAAGACTGGGCTTCGAATCTCAGATGTTTTAGGTTTAACACAATACTGCTTAGTTAAGCTAAATGAAAAATATCAAATCGTTACTGACATAGAAAAAACCTATTGTAAAGGACACAGCATTCCGATTGATGAGGAATTAGCAAACATTATTGCAGTCTTAATTAAGACATCAATAGAGAGTTCAAACGATGACAACAACCCTGAAAAATACATATTTGTTCGCTATCGTGGGTCTCGTAAAGGTCAACCATACGGCCAAAGTTGGATTCGGGATAAACTAAATGAACTTGCGCTCCAGTGTAACATCACAGATGAAAGCGGAATGAGGTTCCACTTTAAGACCCACCAATTTCGACATACGTTCGCAGTTAAGATGTTAAACAGCGGTGCTGACATTTTAACTGTTCAAGAATTATTGGCACATTCTTCTCCAGAAATGACGATGAGATACGCACGTTTATTAGACGATACAAAACGAAAAGCATTTGAAACCGCGGTAAAACAAGGGATTTTCAGTTTTGACATAGAAGGTAAGATTCTTGAGATAGGCATTTATGGTGATCCTGATACAAATGTATTAGATATTCTATGGCGTGATCATAAACTGACCGCTATAGATAACCCCTATGGCTCATGCCATGCTAGGCTAAACGGGAATTGCCCTTATTCGGAAGAACCACCATGTCTAACATGTAACAGTGGAAAACCATGTAAGGACTTAGCCGTAGGTCTCTCTGATATGGATATAGCCAAATATGAAATTCATATTCAATCAACATCTAAAATGATTGAAATTGCTCAACAATATGGGCGTGAAGAAATTGCAAATAAAAATAAAAAGAATTTAAATAGGTTACAAGGCATATACAACACAATTAAACAAGGCAACATCATCTTCGGACAGCTAGATCGTGTTAAGCGAAAGCAAGGGGTGTCAAATGTCTAATTATAACCGAAAAAGGCAGTTACAGCTTCTTCATGATCAGAGAAAAGCCAAAACCTTGGTAAAGGTATATGAGGCCATTAAACGGCTTCTAAAGGCTTACAAGAGCATTAATTTTAATAGTGTAGCTAGTGAGTCCGGTGTTAGTAAAGCAACGCTCTATAACAATCCAGAACTCCGACAGAGAATTGAGTCTCTTCGACTACAGCAAGCACAGATCCCAACGCCGAAACAACTTAAACTTGAAATGAACGAAAATAATAAAGATGCTATGATTGCATCGCTAAAGCGTCGCTTAAAAAAGATGGAAGATGAAAATAAACAACTGCGTGAACAGTTAAAAATTGCCTACGCAGAGGTATATAGAAATCTATAAGTTTCAACTAACTGGTAGAATTGTTAATATAAGAAGTACTGTGTTAGATGAAAATAAAGTACTAGACTGGAAACCCTTACGTAGTGCGAAATTCAGAGGAGATAACTGATCAAGTTTTAAACAATTAGTTTTAGACTGATCTGAAATAAAAAGGTAGCTTCAGTTGTTCGAAGAAAATAAAGTTGTAGTTATCAAGACTTATTTTTTCACAATAGCGTATTAATTAGTGCTAATTCTTTATATTCATGTATTCAATGATATAATCAGTATTAATTGACTCTTACACCTTATACAACAAAAAACAGTCAAAAACACGATATTAGTGTTTTGGGACTGTTTTTTAATTTGTGTGTGCTTTCAGACCGTTAAATGCTGGTTTGGTAAAAGTCCAACAGGTATAGCCTCAAAGTTGAAAACAACTAGTTAAGAAATCTAATCCGAAGCCGCGGCTGTACATTGAAAATAAAGTATTAGACCGAATGTGTTTAGTTCACGCCGCTTTTTCAATCACAAACCGTCAGACTCCGTAAAGAAATCAAATTGGAAAATAAAAAAGGTATTCAGGATCAAAAAAATACATTCCTGAATACCTCTTTTTATTCAACTAACGTACCCGTTAACTGAAACGATTCTTGTGGTACGTTTTCGCCTTCTCCGCTTTAAGTACTCAAAGTCATCATTAGAATTACATGCCAATAAACATATTTCTGCTAAATGGAGCCCAGTTTTCCCCCATAAAACCGGTCATTCCCTCTAAGTTAACAAAGCAAGGGAGAACAGTATACATTATACCAGACATTGCATTAACCCTAAATGTCACAAAGTATCTCATCATGGAATTATCAGCAGGAGTTATCATTGCCATATCGGGGCGTATTGCGTTCTCTGCTGTTAGTGCATCCTTCATCCCTACGGTCGCAATACCAACAGGAACCATATTACTTCTAATCCAGTAATTTGAAACATTTGTTGCTGAGGCTAAATCAGTCCGCTTATCATACGTCATTAAAATTTGATTTGGAGCAGTTTGTCTTACTTCTAAAAGGATTGGATGTGGCATCATCTGTTGCCCTGTAACCATTGTTAACCTCCACATTTTGATCTTATAGTAAAATGACTCATTTCAGTATATGTAGTTCACTTAATTAGGTTCATAATGAGAGCAGCGAGGCATTTCACTATCCTGCCCGTTAGCTCAATGATCTGAAGAAATTGTTTCACTCAAGCTATTCCTCAGAAATCTCTACGCACTATCTAAACCCAATTTGACGCCGAAATTAGGCATTCACCTTGCCTAGGGCGAATATCTTAATGGGGAAGTACATTTTTCAAAATTGAGGTGATACACTTGGGATACTTCGTTACTGTGGAACCGGGCGTAAAAGTATTTATAGAGGACATCAATCCGAAGGGAAATAAAACGATACTTTTTATTCATGGATGGCCGCTAAACCATAACCAGTTCGAATATCAGTTCAATTTCCTTCCTAAGCTCGGATATCGTTGTATCGGAATGGACTGGAGAGGATACGGCAATTCGGATAAACCATTCGACGGTTACGGTTTTGACAGATTAGCAGATGATCTTCGTATGGTCATCGAAGCGTTACAGCTAAAAAACATAACACTGGCAGGACACTCTACCGGAGGCGCGATCTCGATTCGTTATATGGCTCGTTACAAAGGGTACGAGGTATCTAAACTCGTCCTGATCGACGCTGCGTCTCCATCAAGCGTTCCAAAAGAATTTACGAATAAAATCATCGAAGAAACAAACAATGACCGTCCGAAAATGCTGCAAAACCAAACAGGGATTTTTTTCTTTCAGTACATTTCTGAACCGAAATCCGAATGGTTCTTTCTAATGGGTTTACAAGCTGCGAATTGGTCGACTTCCGCCATTATGGCCACGCTAAGAGACGAGAATGTTTACAACGATCTTGGACAGATCGATGTGCCCACATTAATTATTCATGGAATTCATGATAAAGTCGTTCCGTTTACCCAAGCTCAGGAAACAAATAAGCTGATTAAAAATTCGCGATTAGTTCCATTCCAATACAGCGGACATTGCCCTTTTTTGGAGGAGCGTGATAGATTCAACCAACTATTATCTTCTTTTGCATAACGCCTCTGATTAGCCGCACCATCGCTCAGCCGATATGCCGGTACCAATTTCCGTAGCTAATTAATATAGCTCCCTCTTCTTTGTTCTCATTACACGATTATAAGTCAAATGTAATATTCTGTAAAACGCAAAAGAATGTATTCTACTTACATATTCCTATTTAAGAAAACAAGCTACTTAACATATTAGTCATGTACAATATGTCAAGCAGCTTGTTTTAATCGATTCTATAAAGTTAGGTCTTGATAAAAATCATTTCTAACGTTGCCTACCATTTTAGACACAGGATATGCTTGCATTTGTTCTTCTTCAAATGGCAATAGTAGAGATTCCAACAACTCACCATCTTGAACATCCCTATTTAGCCATAATGATTCATCTTCTCTCTTAATTATTACAGGCATGCGATCATGTATGTCTGCCATTAAAGTGTTAGGTTTAGTTGTGATTATGGTACATGTATTTATTCTTCCTCCATCTGGACTTTTCCAAGTATCATATAGTCCTGCCAATGAAAACACCCCTTTATCCTTCACCATAATTCGCATTGGCTGTTTATCATTACCGATCTTCATCCACTCATAGAAACCATCAGCAGGAATTATGCAACGTTTTCTAATGAACAAATTCTTAAAGGATGGTTTTTCCCTGATGGTTTCCGCTTTAGCGTTAATCATTTTATAAGCCATTTTTTCATCTTTTGACCAAGAAGGAATCAGCCCCCATCTGAGCTGTCCAATTCGATTTTTACCTTTATCAAAGCTCTTTCAGTATATCCATGTAGATGTTGCAGGTGATTAATTACAGTAGAATTAGTAAGTTGATATATTTCGTTTTTTGTATTTATATTATGACGATGATGTTGCAAAAATAATTGCCTCAATCGAGGGATTTGAGAAGTGTTCAATAATCCAATCTATACACATTTGATAGTGTTTTGAAAGCAGACGCTTTGCCTCATCTCGATTGTGACCTACTCCCTCACTTCCTGGTATGCGTAATTTGAGTTGTACATGCTCTAGCGAATCTAAATCCTGCTGAGAGAAATTAATTGCTCCAGTAGCAAACCCCACTCTTGATGCCTCATCTGCAATATTTCCTCCTGCTCCTCCACAACCAATAACAGCTATCATTCTTTATCCACTCCTTTGAAAGATATATCAATGGCAGTAATGCCATACTTACTAAGATAATACGCTTTCTCTTTAAAACCAGATACAACGTCAATCAATCGGCAAGCTAATAGTCTCGTGATTGATGTTCTCAACATTGCCTCAGTTAAATTTGTGTGTTCACATATTTTTTTATTCTTTTTGGCTTTAAATGAGGCTATAGCATCTTCATCCGACAAAAAACTCAATACCTGCAAGTCATTAAATGTTAATGATTTTATAACTTCAGAATAATACTCATTCATACTATGTCACCTCCTTAAAGATCATCCTCGATCAACAGCAATGTTTGAATATCACTATGTATCCAATAAAAAACGAATTTCATTACATCTTATCTAAGTTACCGTTTCTGTCCATTTTAAAGGCTGTCTTCGGACGTTTAACATCAACTCTTCCGTTAGTTTCTTTCGCACTTGTTCTTTTTTCTGTTAGTAGGGAAATAGCTTCAATTCGCTTCTTAATATCAGCCATCTCCTTAGTGAGTTTGTTGATCCGCTTGTCTTTTTGTACAACCATCTCATCTTTCATTTTGATTGATTCTTGGTAGATTTCAATAAGTTGCTCTGATTGAGCAATTTTTGATTTTAAGTAGTCTATTTCAACTGTTTTAGTATCCAACTTAGAAATGAGTTCCTGATTTCTAGAAATCCATTCTGCTTCTTTGTGATGCAAGTTTTCTGTTATCTCTTTGATTTGATGAGTCATTGAGTTTTCAAACCAACTTTTCATTTCCAAAAGGGGTGTAAAATTTGGCACACTTGTAGCACTTTCAACCGTTTCATCTTTTTTGAGGACAATCCCTCTTGTAATCAGTATTTTCACGATTATATTAATTTATTTATTTTATTTTACTAAAATTTTTAACACTCTTATAATATAACGGAAACTTAATATATAGGAGGTTATTGGAAATTGAAATTTAAATTACTTACTTTTGTTCTATTACTCAGTTTAATCAGTCAGATTGCATTAACACCGTTTCAAGCTTTTGCTACTTCAGATGAACTCCCTACAATCCATATGTCTGAAACAGAAAAAGAATCTACGTGCTTAGATCAGAGTTCTGAAGAAGGTACACCCCCTGATTGCACAACCACTGTTCTCCCCACTGAATCTGAAATCAGCGAGGATATAGAATCAAAAGAACAAGTCTCCAAAGATGCAACTGATTCTATTGAGAAAGATCCGGAAATCGATACAAGTAAAGATACAACTGTTTTAGAAGAAGAGGAAATTACTGTTGATGATTTTAAGAATCGTATCAAACGTGCAGCCGCATCTGTAAAAGAAGAAACAACTGTACATAAAGGAGAAACGATAGTATTTGAGAGTGATGATACCGTATCAATATCTAGTGATGCATCAAGCTCAAAAAAAACCTTTTTCAATTATGTTAAGTATGATGCTGCAGGAGTATTCGTAGAGTTTTTTGATAATAGTTCTAGTGGAAAATCATTAAAAGGTAGAATGATAGTCACAGTAATTTCTGATGAACCTGTAACCTTTAAATATCCATTAGGTGTAAAAGTGACATTTTCTAGCTCCCCTGCATTGAGAACTGTTGAGTTAGGATTAAACGAGAGTTATACATTTACAAATACCTCAGATATCAAGTTCTTTGTAAAAAGTAATGGAGGAACAAAAAGCCCCTCCCCTAAATATGATTTTGCTCTCTATGACTCTGAGGATAATCTAATTAAATCTTTAGTCGCCCAAGGCTCTCAATCAGGTGGGATTGCTATAAAACCGGGCGAGAAAATAGTTGTAACCACTATTTCAGGTGACTCTATTAGATTTTCAGCCCCTTTTGAGATGACATCAGGCGATTATAGCGATGAGCCTGCGTTAATAAGAAAAGAGTTATCTTTTGGTGAATCATTAACCTTAACTAATGCGAATAACAAATCCATTAATTTGCATACTGACGCCTCCACTAAAAACCCTTATCAGTACGCAAAATATAAAAGTGACGGAGCAGCAGGTCTTATTAACTTAAAATACACAACTAACGCTTCTGTATCTGCTGGGGAAACTATTGTTGTATCACCTTCTACAAGTGAACCTGTATCATTCATATACCATCCATTAAATTTTCTCAATGAGGATGAATCTGATCCTCCGTTTTATGAGCAAATATTACATAAGGGTGAAAGTTATTACTTTGATAATTTGAGTGAATTCCCATTAGATCTTAAGGAGATTAGAGTTGCTACATCTGATAAGTTTGACTATAAATTATTTGATGAAAATGGTAACTTTGTTAAAGAAGTTGTGAATACATCAGTAGCACCTAAATTACCACCTTATAACAGAGTCTTAATTAGCAACGTATCAAATAATCCAATTACAATCTATAGTCATTATAGATATTTATCTTCCACAGACAGTTCTGAACCAGCTCTTGAACGTATTCCGTTGCGTAATGGGGAAACAATTGAACTACTAAATATATCCGAAAAAACACAAAAAATACAGACAGACATGTCCAAAAAAAATGACAATCTTCCAAGTATGGTGTATTACAAGCCGGATGGCTCTTTTGATACTTTTGAATATCTATGGGGTTCTGCTCTGGGTTCCAGTGCAACTTCAAAAAGTATCTCTTCTAATGGGAAATTAGTATTAAGTGGAATCTCGCAAAATCCAGCTACTATTATATATAATAAAGACAACTTCTCAGTTAACTATGTTAAAAACAAGGATGCTTTAACCTATAAAAAACTTTCACAAGGGGAAAGTTTTACCTTCTATAATCCAACTAACTACGTATCTAGAATCAAAGCCTTTGGGGAAAAGGAAAATACAAAATACAGCTATACACTTTACCATTCTGATGGAACAGTAAAGGAATATACAGGCTTCATTTCATCACCATATCTGCCAGCACATAGTCGAATAACTATAACCCTTTTGAGCGAAGAACCATTTATATTCTATGGCCCTGCTGAACATATTCGCGAAACAGATAATAGTATCCCTACTTTCCATACCCTTGAGTTAAATTCATCTCAACCATTAATTCAAGAAAATAGTGACAGTCTTTATTATAAATTTACTACAAGTAAGTCAGGCTTACATCGCCTATTTACTGACGCTATAGGAATTAATAACACTGACATCAAGGTATACGAAGATCCTCAACTAACTAAATTAATTACTGAAAGTGCCGAAAACATTACGATTGGATATTCCCATTACAAAAAAGCAGAGACTCTATTTAGAGGAAACCAAACCTACTATGTTCAGATAACAGGCGCTAGCACCAGTAGTAGAATTACTCTTGAAGAAGATTTTGATTCAACGCCTCAAGATGCGACATTAGCAACGCTAAATGCTATTTATGATTTTGATCTCAGTTCAGTATTTGACATTGATTATTATCGATATGTTTTAACTGAATCATCTCAACTTAACATTATTCTTCCAAAAGGAATCGCTACTATTGAAAATGGAAATGGGGATATTTTAAAAACCATAGTAGCTGGCAGTGATGATACTGTATTCATACCCGAAAATCCCGGCGTTTATTTTGTAAAGCAACAATTAAGTCCTGAAGAACCTCAGTATCGAGCTAAGAGGAGCATTGGAAGTGATAAAGGAAAATTTGCTGTTAAAGATTTAACTCCAATTCCTATGTTTAAGACAATTACTTCGATTCCAGGTAAAAAAGATCCAGTTAAGTTTAAATGGCGTTATCTCTCTCCTCATACAACTACTGTTTTCGAAGTCTATGAAAAACGAAATAAGACCAAGGGAAAATTAGTTTATAAAGATGTTCGGACAGATTTATTTCAGGCTAATAAAGACTATTTCTTTCTTTGGGATGGATATGTAAACCAAACCGGTTCTGGAACCCATGCTCAAAACGGTCGATATGTGGTATCAATTTATGCTTCAGATGCACAAATGTTTAAATATGAAGCAGATGTTATGGTCTTAAATAACAAAGATATGGAATTAGATGCGGATACGCTTATTGATGTTTATAATAAAAGAATACCGTCTGAAAAAATCTCACGTATGCAAACCTATCTGAAGAGTATTCAATTTTATGAAGGTGAAATAACTGGTCATTATGATTATGAATTTTTAGTATCTGTAATGGCCTATGAAAATGTTATCAATAAATGGGGATTGCATGTTGCTAGAGATGTTTATATCTATGATATGGGATATCTATCAGAAACTGGTGAAGTAAACGACCGATTACTAGGCTACGCTTATACAGATGCTTCTCTAGGGCATAGTAAGTATAGTGAATTTACTCAGCTAATGCTCGAAGGTGATTCTATTATTCTATCTTTCGCGGAGCCATCTTTGCCCTTAGGGTATTTTGGAACCTTGATAGGAAAAAGCGGTAGCAAGATTATTAAGAAAACTGGTGAATTAATAACCAAAACTGGAAAACTAAGCAATGGAGTTCTTAGTCATTTAACTAAACGCCATGTCTTTAATAAAGTAAAAGATGAAATCCCTTTTCTGTTAAGAAAAATGACTCGTGAAAAAGTTGAAATAATTATTTCCGGGACAAGCAAAAAACCAAGAAGTTACTTCAACAAAGAATGGTCAAACAAGCAGGTCGAAGATGCAGTTCAGTTTGCTTTTGATGATGCTCTAAAAAAAGGGAAAACTAATGGTATACATGATGTCGAATATTTAGGTGAAAAAATCACTATTTATATCCGTGAAGGTGTTCCTAATACTGCTTATGGTTCACAAAGATACTCTTTGAAAGATTTTGGTTATTAGAAAGGAGTTATTATGTTTATTATAAATTATCAACTTGTTTTGTCTGAATCAGAAATTGCCTCCCTTACGTATGAAGAGTTTATAGAAGAACACAATGATGACTTTTTAGGATTGATACACTTTTCATTTAATGAGCATGAATATGGATATTATTCAGAATATGCAACGATCCATGAATTCAACTTATTCGAAGAATGGATTATACTTTGGTTTCGAATGTTAAATGATGCTGTTTTTTTATTGAAAAAGAAGGGTTATGCTGCTATTAAAACCATAGAGGAACCTGATAACTGGATCGTATTCAAAAATAGTAATGAAAATGTATTGATTGATTTCGTACTGGCAACAGATATGATTCCCAATGTAATTGTAACTGCTGTTCCTCTTTGTGGCATCTATCATGTTGGATGGGAAAATGAGGTTATAAATAAATCACAATTTTTCTCTGAAATTAAAACGAAAACAGGCGATTTAATTCAAAAGATAGAAAGATTGAATAACAATCTTGCAAAATCAAGTGTAAACTTTCAAAGACTTAAAGAAGCATACCTCTTGGCACACTTTTAAGTTTAAAAAACGAGCTTTACTTTATAGTCGCTTCTGATTTGTAGTACATGATCATTCTTTTTGTACAAGTGTAATAAAAAAAGATCGTTCTCTACCTTAACTAACTACTCTTAGTAAGGAGAAGAGCGATCTTTTTTTGCTGTTATGGACTCGTCAATTAGCTGTATAGTATATACAAAAGGTTTCTGAAGTTGGACAAATAGATAATAGGTTGCTAAACTATGCTAGAATTGATGCTGGTTTAGGTCGTGATAAATACGGCAGTATTTATGACATATTGTATATCGGTGACGCCCTTATTTTAACAGAAGGAGCTTCTGGAGTTGCTGCTGAAGCAATTGTTATTTTATCAAAAGGAAGTAAGTTGGTAAAAAAAGTTATTCAGATTTTTAATAGAGTTAATGACCCAATTGATGCTATTACAAAAACACTTGTAAAAAACTTAGTTGGAAAAGTTAAGGTTAAGGGTCCCGTATGGAAAACTATTCAACATCTTGAAGAACATGTTTCTAAACGTATAAAAAAAGGACATCTGCCTAAAGGATCAACAGCCGAAGATTTAAACAATAAGATTAAACAAATTATGAATAACCCAGATAATGAGGTGTACGAATATTTCCTTGAACATTTCAATCAAAAGTACTATGTATTTTCTGATAACGAATTAATAACTATTATTGGTGAAGATGGTCTAATGGAAACAGCTTTCCCCTAAAAGACGGTACTACAAAATATTTAGATCCAAAAAAGGGGTATAAAAAATTTGGAAAAATTAAGGGGTTGATTAAATAATGGTACAATTAGAAGAATATATTCAAACGTATATAGATACAGTCACAGATAGCATTTTAATCAGTCCCTTCGAGTTTCACCATGGCTTTCATGCAAGAAGCCACCTTTATAAAGAAAAAAACTTGTTAACAGAAGAACAAAAGAGAACTTTAATCACCTATGATGAATTATTATTTAACCGCGCATCTGAGATTTATAATCATATGGAAGTAATATATAATTTCAAAAATTCCTCTGAGTCTATTGAGGAATGGTGGTGGCATTTGGATAAAGTAGTTAATAAGTCATTAATTATTGATTTTAAGTCACAGATTATTGTATATAATAGTCACACCTACCAGTTGTAGAAAATAAATCAAAAAGGACAAAAAGATAATTTATATTCTTTTTGTCCTTTTGATATTTTTAAATATAGAACCAAAAGAATGTAATTCTCCTTTTCAATAATTGATTTGTAAATAGTTCCTAATTTTGTTGGATTTTACTCTCTCCCAAGCATTGGCTTCACAACCATAAATGCCAAAATTACTTCTATCGTAATAGCCTAGCTCTCTTACTGGTGTAACTTCAAATTACTCATTCAATCTCCCTACTAGTTATTAATTTTTCTCGCTATTTTTGCTTTAATTCCTAAATCTAATCCCTGTATGACATTGATGATTTCCTCTTTTGTCATCTCTTCTAACTTAGATAGATCGATTTTTTGTCCAAGCAAGAAAGAAGGCATCATTTTAAAATCATGGATAGAGTCTGTATAAATATTTAAAGTCGTGCTTGGGTTCGAATGATTAGCATGCTGCTGTGTAATTTTCACGTCTTTAAATACTTTTTGAGTCGTATCTACACTACCTTTCTTAAATGAGTGAAGCGTTATCTTCCTATCCTTAGAAAATTGTAATTCATCACATACTTTTGCAATAGCATTGTTTAAGGTAGTTTGAGATCTAATAGTGAATACTCTTTCTCCTACTCCATGTTCTTCCATAAAATCCATTAGTTCATTATAAATGGCTACTGGAATTGGTTTTATGTCTAGTTTCCCCCTCTTATCATAAGCTTTAATTACAGGCACACCGTCTATTAACTGTATTCCTGTCCATTCTAAATTGAATAAAGCATCTTTTCTAATTGCTGTTTGCGCTGCTAAGGTTAAAATGAGCGACTTTTCCCATCCATTCCATTGTTCTTTTACCTTATTTATAATTTGTTGCATTTCTTCCCATGTTAAGAAGCCATTTGGCTTAGAGTCTCTGTTTTTTAGAGGGATCAATTTGAATACCAATGAGCTAACTTGATAATCATAGTTCGGTAAAAAATCAAAAAGTGATTTCACTATTGAAATTTTTGTATTAATAGAAGAATTTGAATACCTTTTTTTTGCACCATTTTTATCCATTAAGTTAATTAAGTAATTTCTATACTCTACAACCTCTTGTCTTGTGAATGTTAAATCTTCTTCATTTAGTTTTTTTCCTCTTGTGTAACCAAAAAATTGTTCAATGTGTTGCTTATAGCTGATAGCAGTATTATTACTAGCTCCTCTTCTCTCTTCTAAGAATGATAAGATTGCTTTATGTACAGTAGGTGTGTGAATACCTATTACTTTTGTATAGTCTTGAGTATTGTGTGCGTTCATCCAATCTCCTCCCCTAAGCAAATTATATAAGAGCCGATTCAATAATACAATATAAAAATTTGTGTTGAATATAATTTTAATCAGATGTATAATAAAGGTGAAAGGAGATTATCTATATTAACCTACAAAATTCAGGCATTCATTAAAAAATACTTACTTTTCGAAAATCTCTTTATATTTTTCCACTACTTCGTCTCTCAGGTTTTGATAATGGCTGTTTTCTGATGCTAACCCTTGTACCTTATCAGACTCATTAATATCAAATTTACCTTGATATACCCCTAACAAATTGTAGCTTTCACCGTCATTAGTTTTTGATAAAAACAATAAATATTCTCTTCCTTTTTCCATAGGTTCATAGCCTTCTATTGTCAATAAGTCATCTTGATGTTTAGAAGGGCTATCTATATAGGCGGCATCTTGAAGAACAGGAATAACCTTTGTATCAGTTTCTCCTTTAAGTGTTTTGTCAATAATGACATCAGTTTTCGTGTAGAATTCCCCAATTCTTCCTACTGAAGAATAGTTAAAAGTTGGCTCATATTCTGAAAAATCCTTTTCAAGGTGTCCCACTACAATATATTCTGCTTCATTTTCTAATGCTTCCACATTTTTATATCCTACTACTTTAGCTTCTACCTTCACTACTTTTGATGGTGTCAGAAAATAAAACCCACCTGCTACCAATGCAACCGAACAAACAATAGTTCCTGCCAGCTTCTTCATGTTCATTAATTATTTCCCCCATTTCAATTTCAAATTCTTTTCATCATCTGCCTGAATATCTGTACTTAGATTAACCGAATGCATGATCAAATCTGAATCTGAGTCATTATGCGCCAAACTTAGAGCATGTCCCATTTCATGAGTAAACACGCCTCTTTGTTCGTCAATTCCAATCCTCGATAGAGTATTGTCATATCCAATTACGTCTATATTATCCCAGATATCATCCAGTTCATAATCTCGATCTCCATCAGCAAATGGCATCATAATTCCATATAAATTGTTTTTATTAGAATTTGTAAGTATTACGCTCACTATTGCTCCAGATTTACCCTCAGACACATTCACCTTTGATGAAATATCGTTCCAAGCCTCAACTCCAGCTTTCATTACTTTCTTTTGGTAAGAAGAGCTTCCTCCAGCTAATACGTATTTGATTTTCTTAACATCTGAAGCCCGTAAACCACCTGTGAAAAGATACTTCTTCTTTCCATAATCAGCGTATGCTACAGCAGAAAAAAGGGATACACACGATAAAGTAGTTACAATTGCTATCTTTAATTTTTTTCTCATTAGTGCATTTCCTCCTAATTTTAAGAGAATGTCGGACATCGAATAACTGAAAAAACGGCTATTTATATACCACAAAGGTTTCCGTACAGCGTATTCTCATCGACAACCAGTTTAGTGTTTTGTAAGCTTTTGAAAGGCAACAATGTACTTATCTAGTTGTTGGCTCATCTGCAATACTTCTGGATGTAAAAATGATCCTTTCTTGAAAAACCGATGCTCTAACTCTTTACGGGGGATTCTTCAGGTGTCCGATTATCAGCTTCCTTGAAAGAACCGGAGGTTTTATACTGGGTTATCCACTTATCTAAAGAAGATGGCGTTAAACTGTAATCCTGGATTATGTCTTTCCTCGGCTTCCCAGTCATATAAAGCTGTACCATTTGTTCCTTACATTATTTTGTAAATGTTCTGCGTTCTCTTTTGGCCATGGTAGATTCTCCTCAAATATGTTATTTGTAGTCTACTTGACCTTAAAATATCTGTCCAACTAAGTGTAGCCTATCCATTTGTCTTGCCAAAAGATTTAAATAAATACTGAGGACACAGCCCATAATTCACCAATACCCTATCCAAATTAATACTATGGTACATTACTATCAACTATAATTATTATGTATACTATTTTCTGACTCTATTTTTAGGGCTTCGAGAAAACAGCTATGTTATTTTAAACAACCAAAAGCCTGGGCTGACAAAGTTCTTTTTTGTCCCCAGGCTTTCATGTATCAATGAAAATTATTTCTTATCATCTTTACGTTCTTATCCTTGTCGTCGCCTTGTTCATCTTCCTGTTCTTTCTTCTCTTGTTTTTCCTCATGAAATTCAACATTGGTGTGACCGGTAATGTTACATCTCATCGACGCATTATGCTTGTCCGTCATTTATAAGTTGATACTTCATGGCGTATTCAACAAGTTCGCTCTTTCTAGAAACATTAAGTTTATTCATAATTCTCGTCTTATGGGTATCAACCGTTTTGATACTAACCGTTAATGCTTGAGCTGTCTCAACTAGAGAATATCCTCTAACAATAAACCGTAACACCTCGCGCTCGCGGGGACTTAAAATTACATAAGGATTTCGTGACTCTGCTTCTTTTGACGTTCTTTTAAACATTGATGAAATCAATGTCTGAGTTTCTTTTGGCCGAAGGTATACGTATCCGTTCATAACGGTATCAATAGCTGTATATAATTCTTCATCTACTGCCGCCTTAGGGACGTAGCCTGAAGCTCCCGCATGCATGATAGATGTTATGTAGTCTTCATCTTCATGCATTGTAAGCACGATGACTTTAGCTTGTTCATGACGCAATTTAATTTCTCTTAGAACCTGAATTCCGTCTAAGCGTGGCAAACTGATGTCGAGTAGCAAAATATGGGGCCTTAAATTTTCATAAAGCCGAAGTGCTTCGACTCCATCGGCAGCTTCACCTACAACTTTTAAGAATGGTTTCTTTTGCAGCAGCAGTTTTAAGCCCGATCTCAGCAAAGAGTGGTCATCAGCTAGCATGATTTGAATTGTCTGTTCCATCACTGCACCCTTTTTCCAGTTTTAGCGGGATAGACACCATAAGTTCGGTCCCGCCGATACCCGTAGTTTTGACAAAGAAAGAACCGCCAAGCAACTCGGCTCTTTCCTTCATACCGTATATTCCGATCCGATTTTGCTTGCAAGCCCTTTCAAAATCTTCCTGCTGAATACCGTGCCCGTTATCATGGATAGTCAATTGTATACAATGGTCTACGATTCCCATTTTAATCACAATCTGGGTCGCTACTGTATGTTTGACTACATTAGTCAAGCTTTCTTGAAGAATTCGGTACAAGGCTACAGCAGCATGACTATCGATGATAATCTCATCTTCAGGGACGAATAGGATAACAGCAATATCGTATTTCCCTTCAAACTTTCTAGTATATTTCTTTATTGCCGGAATTAAACCCATATCATCTAAAATAGGCGGTCTTAATTCTACCGCTAAATCTCTAATTTCTCGCAAAATACTTGCTGCAATCTCTCGGCTGGCATTAAGCAACTCCTGCTGTTCGGTATCTTTAGCTTCATTAGCCAAAACACGCATTGTAACCATCAGCGAAGTAAGAGCTTGGCTTGTTTCATCATGAAGTTCACGAGAAATTCTCTTTCTCTCATCTTCCTGAGCGGATAACAGCTTCAAGATTAGCGTGTCTCGAAGTCTGTCTTTTTCTTGAAGTTCCTTTAATAGCATTTCTACTTCGGTGTTGGAGCTAATTAAGTTGTCAGCCATTTCATTAAAAGCCTGCGCTAGTTTCCCTACTTCATCGTCACTCGTTACTTTAGCCCGCAAAGACAAATTTCCAGCTGATATGCCTGTTGCAACAGCAACCAAACTATTTATCGGTTTAGTGATAAAGCGGGTAACATAATAAGTGATTCCAGCAGTTCCTATGCAAACCAATAATGTCGCAAAAATCAATTCACCAATTTTAATAAAAATATAGGTTTTGGCCTGTTTTTCCGCCATTCCAACGCGAACAAATCCTACGTCCCCCTCTTCGATTGGGACAAGTATATCATGGATATTTCCTTCATCTGAAGTTAGTGTAGCAACTTGTTGACTATTTAAGCCATTAGGAGTGTGTGCATTTAATATCCCTTTCGCTATCTGATCGGAGAACGTGTGCCCTACAAGACCGTTATTACTATTGATTATCAAGATATAACGAACGTCTTCGTTCGCTTTTTGTGCCTGAGAAATGAGAAGATGAATAGAAAATTGATCATCAGTAAGAATGTAGTCAGAACACAATGCCGCGATATTATTCGCAATATTGACGCCGCGTTTCTTAAGCTCTTCACCCATCATTTTTGTAAGCGAGTCCCAAATGATCCACCCTAAGACTGAGGCAAGAAAGAGTAACGCAACGATGATAGCTCCAAATATCTTCTGGTTTATCTGAAATTTGCTCATCCATCTCATAGGCCGCCTCGTTTATAAGACCTTGCATTGTAAGCGATATCATATAATTGCGGGTCAAAAGGAACAAATCGATCAATACATAAACCCTGCAATGCTGGTTTTATGGTTTCTTCCTCGTGCATGGATAAAAAAATCTCTTTAATAACTTTCTTTTCTTCATCTGATAAACTGCTGCTGATTACCACCGGACCGGTACCTGTCGGCTCTGATTTGGAAATGATTTGTAAAGAGTCGGCTAATTCAGGATCTTTTAGCTTGGCTTGTTCGTAGACCAAACTATTCACAGCTGCAGCGTCGACAACCCTATTTATTACGGCTTTGAGAGAGTTTTCATGATTGTACGTGTAAACATAGCTGCCAAAGAAATGCTCCGGAGTTTCACCAAATTCAGCTAACCTTTCGCTCACAAAAATATAGCTGGAGTAACTGGTAGGATCGGTAATGGCAACACTTTTTCCCCTTAAATCGTTGATATCTGTAATATTGCTGTCACGATTTACAACAAGATAACCATAATAGTACGGTACTCCCATTCGCTCCTGCATCGCAATCGCTTCAAGCCCCTCGACTTGTTTGTAGGTTAGATACGCACCTGATGAAAGCAAGGCTATGTCAGCACCACCGTTCATCATTAACATGCTTAATTCATTGTAGCTCTTGCGCTGAATAAGAATAGCTGGTCTATTGAGCTTCTCTCCTAGATAATCGGCAATTTTTCTGTAGTACATAATCGTATCACTCGGTGATAGCACACTTGAAATTGCCACACGCACTGGAGAAGGTTCGTCATCTTGGGAATTAACAGACGTAACCTCAGACTCAGAAAAAACAATTTGATAACTTGAACTACCGTTCTGACATCCTGACGCAAGTAAAGCAATCAAAATAAAAAGCAGTATCCTCAGCATCCTTATCATGCTTTTCTCCATTCTTTCAGGGGACTTAATACAAAAATGAAAATGCCTAACCAAGCCGTGGTTAGCGACACTCTGGATCGCATTTAGTTACCGCAAGTATAGCATGAAATTGATGCATCCTCTACGACTACCTATATTCCAGTATTTTCAGATAATGTCTAAATCTCGTATAAGAATATTTCTGACAAAACCTCCTAAAATATCTTACAAAAAATCAGATTTTTGCTGATAGTTTTACAAGTTAAACTTGCACGATAATAAAAAACGAGGAGGTTATTATGACACGAAGCATTTTTGAAAGCACTATCATTAAGCCGGCAAGCAGCTGAAGTTTTAAATCACATCTAACTTGAAGCAGTTAAAGCTTATAGAGGTTTAGACAAATGTTTTCTTGAAAAAAGTCTCCGTGTTCTAGCACCAAAATCAAAAACGATGGTTATCTATTGATGTCCTATTCATTAAAGCTAAGAATCGAGGTTGATGGTATGATTTCATTTTTAAAGCCTAAAATCACTACTACAAAAATAACGACAGAACATGTTCAAAAAACTTATAAGCTATTTCGATTGCAATCTTTATTAGGTGTTTTTTTCGGTTATATGGCCTATTATATTGTCCGCAATAACTTTGCATTATCTACTCCTTATCTGAAAGATCAACTCCACCTTAGTGCTACAGAAGTTGGGCTATTAAGCAGTTGTCTGCTAATTGCTTATGGAATTAGCAAAGGCCTCATGAGCAGTCTTGCGGATAAAGCCGATCCTAAAAGGTATATGGCGCTTGGTTTGCTCATGTGCGGGCTGGTGAACATTATGATGGGATTCACTACGGCATTCTGGATGTTTGCCGCTCTCGTTGTACTGAACGGTATTTTTCAGGGAATGGGAGTTGGGCCTAGCTTTATTACCATCGCAAACTGGTTCCCGCGTAAGGAGAGAGGAGTTGTCGGCGCCATCTGGAATATATCGCATAATTTGGGCGGCGGTATCGTAGCACCTATCGTTGGCGTCGGCTTTGCTATGCTTGGCCCCAATCACTGGCAAGCAGCAAGCTACCAGGTACCGGCAGCAGTTGCTATCGTTTTTGCCATGGTTATATTAGCCCTGACAAAAGGTTCTCCAGTAAGCGAAGGCTTGCCTCCGTTAAACGAAATCATCAAGGATGAACTGGACCCGACTTTGCAACAAAGAGCTGATTCCAAACCGCCAGAAGATATGACTGTCTGGCAAATCTTCAGAAATTATGTATTGTGCAATAAAAATGCATGGTTTGTTTCCTTTGTAGACGTTTTTGTGTACATGGTTCGTTTTGGTATTATAAGTTGGTTGCCAATTTATCTGTTGAATGTAAAACATTTCACTAAAGTAGAAATGAGCGTTGCCTTTTTATTTTTCGAATGGGCAGCAATTCCTTCCACTCTCTTGGTTGGTTACCTTTCGGACAAGTTTTTCAAGGGATACCGCATGCCACCAGCTATCATTGCTATGGTGTTGATTTTTTTCTGTATAATTGGCTATTGGCAGAGCGGTACTTTATTTGGGACTACTGTCTTCGCCGCAATGATCGGATGTCTGATTTACATCCCGCAATTTCTGGCTTCCGTGCAAACTCTGGAGGTAGTACCACCTTTCGCCGTTGGTTCTGCGGTTGGTTTGCGGGGCTTTATGAGCTACATCCTGGGTGCATCTTTAGGTACTACCCTCTTTGGTGTGATGGTTGACCAAGTAGGCTGGAATGGTGGTTTCTATGTATTATTGTCCGCTGTTGTCTTGTGCGTTATTTTCTGTATACTAACCCATTTGGGGGCAAAAGAGCTAGAACGCAACAAGAAACAGGCAACCTTAGAATTATAAAAAACGGCCTGAACTCTGAGTAGGGGGTTCGGGCCTTATCTTATCGTCCATACGAACAAAGCCCAAACAGATTCTACTTGGACATTTTCTGACTAAGAATTGTATGAAATACTACTCTCGCACTAACAACACATTTCAACATGCCCCGTATTGTAACATGCTTGTTCTATCTTGAATTACACGCGACGCTAGTGAGTATAACAATGTGGCGGTGGATAGGTTGTGCGATTTTTTCCAATTGCTTCTTGCCCAGCCATTTTTACATGTGCTGGGGCGCTAGTTTATCAAGATGGAAATATTGATTAGTTGGTTAATTTACCTGTATAAGGAGATGTGGATTTTGTCAAACATTCCAATTCAATCAATAGTCCCACGTGGTGTGTCTCGCCAAAAGACAGATGCATTGCCAAGTTTCAAGGTTGTAAGTCGAAAATTAATGATGTTTATAGAACCAGAAAGAGTTTTTCTTCATTCTGAAAATGAAGAGACTCAAATCTTGTCGGTTTTAACTCCGATTATTTTTAAAAGCTGACAATTTATTTCTATAAATTGTCGTCTGTCATGTCTATCACTTATAGAAAAGGAATCTATAATCCGCGCATAGGTGGAGTTCGCATTGAAGATGATGTACTGGTTACTGACCCCATCACTGACAATTAAATCTACTAAAGCTGGCACGTTGCTCCACACATGAAATCTTAGAAAGTGGTGGTTTTACCTGAAAATTCTTGAAACGGATCGACTGATTCTTCGTTGGATATCAACTGAGGATTCGGCGTTTATCCTTGAGCTTTTGAATGACCACTCGTGGTTGCAGTTCTTTTGGTCGTAACGTAAAAAATGGATAGAGCGCAGTTATATATCTGCAAGCTCTATCCATTCTTTGACTATTATTTATCCTACTAGATTCGTAGGATTAGTGGGTTTTGCACTTATCGTACAAACCTTCTTCTTTTAATACAGAGATTAATAGCTCACCCATTACAGCAGGTGTCTCTGCTACTTTAATGCCGCATTCGTTCATTACACGGATTTTTTCATCTGCTGTACCTTTACCACCAGAGATGATAGCACCAGCATGTCCCATGCGTTTTCCTGGAGGCGCTGTGCGTCCACCGATGAAGCCTACTACTGGTTTGGTTGCATGCTCTTTTACCCAAAGGGCTGCTTCCTCTTCAGCCGTACCACCGATTTCACCGATCATAATGATCGCATACGTTTCAGGGTCTTCATTAAAAGCTTTTAGCACATCGATAAAGTTGGTTCCATTAACAGGGTCTCCACCAATACCAACTGCTGTTGATTGCCCGATACCTTCAACTGTTAATTGATGTACCGCTTCATACGTTAAAGTACCAGAGCGGGAAACAATTCCTACATGGCCTTTTTTATGAATGTAACCAGGCATGATACCGATTTTGCATTCATCTGGTGTAATGACACCTGGGCAGTTCGGACCTACTAGGCGAGTTTTCTTGCCTTCCATATAGCGTTTTACTTTTACCATATCAAGAACTGGGATATGCTCTGTGATGCAAATAACCAAATCTAGCTCAGCGTCAACCGCTTCTAGAATTGCATCTGCCGCAAAACGAGCTGGTACATAAATAACGGAAGCCGTTGCACCAGTGCTTTCTACTGCTTCTGACAAGGTGTTGAATACAGGCACGCCTTCTACCTCAGTACCACCTTTACCAGGAGTTACTCCACCTACGATTTTTGTACCATATTCCAACATTTGTTTCGTATGGAACAAAGCTGTTGAACCCGTGATACCTTGAACAATTACTTTTGTATCTTTATTAATAAATACGCTCACTTATTTTTCCCCCTAACCTTAACCCACGAGTGATACAATCTTTTGGGCACCGTCTGACATAGAGTCAGCAGATGTGATGTTTAAACCAGAATCTTTTAGGATCTGTTTGCCTAAATCTACATTGGTCCCTTCTAGACGAACAACCAATGGCACTTCCAGGCTTAATTGTTTTGCTGCCTCTACTACACCAGTAGCAATAATGTCGCACTTCATGATACCACCAAAGATATTGACGAAAATTCCTTTTACATTTTGATCAGACAAAATGATTTTAAAGGCTTCCGTTACTTTCTCAGCAGTAGCACCGCCCCCTACATCTAGGAAGTTAGCAGGGTCCCCACCAAAGTGTTTGATAATATCCATCGTAGCCATTGCTAGACCTGCACCGTTTACCATGCAACCGATGTTACCATCCAGGGAAATATAGCTCAAATCATATTTGGATGCTTCGATTTCTTTTGGATCTTCTTCTTCCAAATCTCTGTAACCCATAATATCTTTGTGACGATATAGTGCATTGGAGTCAAAATTCAATTTTGCATCTAATGCCATTACGTTACCATCGCCTGTTACAACCAACGGATTGATTTCAGCAATCGAGCAATCTTTCTCAATATAAGCAGTGTATAGGGCTGTCATAAATGAAGCTGCTTTATTGATAAGTTCAGTAGGAATATTGATGTTAAACGCTAGACGTCTTGCTTGGAAAGCAGTTAGACCAACGACCGGATCAATATACTCCTTAAAGATTTTTTCAGGAGTTTCAGCTGCCACCTCTTCAATCTCGGTGCCACCTTCTTCTGATCCCATCAATACCACTTGGGATGTAGCGCGATCTAGAACTAGACCCAAATAATATTCTTTTTTAATATCGCAACCTTCTTCAATTAGAAGGCGTTTCACTTCTTTACCTTCAGGACCTGTTTGATGAGTAACCAACGTTTTGCCCAGAATTTCGCTTGCGTATGCTTTTACTTCATCTAATGACTTGGCTACTTTTACGCCACCAGCTTTACCGCGTCCACCAGCGTGGATTTGAGCTTTTACTACGCATACCTTCGTACCTAGTTCTTTTGCTGCTTCTACGGCCTCTTCAACAGTGAAAGCTACTTTCCCGTTTGGAACAGCAACTCCGTATTGTCGCAGAACCTCTTTTCCTTGATACTCATGAATGTTCATCGATTATCCTCCTGTTACCTGGTAGGAACCATTGTGATTCAACTATCTTACTTTGTTTATATTAGAGTCTGCCCCTTCTTCCTATTTGCTTCACCGCGCTCAGGCAGAGAAGAGGCAGACGAGATTCTCCCGTGGAAATTAGCCTTCTAACAATAGCGATTCTGGATCTTCCAATAGGTTTTTCACTGTTACTAGGAACCCTACTGCTTCTCTACCGTCAACGATCCTGTGGTCGTATGAAAGCGCGATGTACATCATCGGTCTGTTTTCCATACGCTCTTGATCAATCGCTACTGGACGAGTCTGGATTGTATGCATACCCAGTATCCCTACTTGTGGAGCGTTTAGAATTGGTGTAGACAACAGGGAACCGAATACGCCACCGTTAGTAATAGTGAACGTGCCACCTTGCAAATCGGACAGAGCTAGTTTATTATCTCTTGCCTTCACAGCTAGATCGCCGATTCCTTTTTCAATTTCAGCAAAGCTCATGCGATCTGCATCGCGTACAACCGGAACGACAAGTCCTTCTGGTGCAGACACAGCGATACCGATATCATAGAACTTTTTCAATACAATTTCATCGCCTTGGATTTCAGCATTTAGAAGTGGGAACTTCTTCAACGCACCAATAACTGCTTTTGTAAAGAAGGACATGAAGCCCAGCTTTACATTATTTTTCTTTTCAAACGCATCTTTACGTTTGTTGCGTAGAGCCATGATCGCTGTCATATCTACTTCATTAAAAGTAGTTAGCATCGCAGCAGATTGTTGTACTTCTACCAAGCGTTTTGCGATCGTCTGACGGCGACGGGACATTCTTTGACGCTCAACAGGTTTAGCAGGATTAACCTCTTCTGCTTTTGGCGCCGCTTTAGGAGTAGCTTGTTTTGGTGTAGCTACTTGCTGGTTTGGATCAAAAGAAGACACATCATGTTTTCGAACGCGACCTAGTGGATCCATTGTGTTGATTTCGTTTAGGTCAATTCCACGCTCTCTAGCATGCTTTCTAGCCGCAGGAGAAGCAACTACAGATTGTTTGGCCTCTTCCTCTTGAAAAATAAGTGGTTGTGCTTTTACTTCTGGTGCAGTTTGTGGAGTAGGCTCTGGTTTGCTTTCCACTTTTGGTGCTGATGCTACTCCAGCTTCATCAATAACTGCGATGGTTTCACCCACTTTAACGGTGTCACCCTCTTCTTTTAATACTTGCGTTAACACACCTTCATTTTCAGCGATAATTTCTACGTTTACTTTATCGGTTTCCAATTCTAGTAGGATGTCCCCCATGGCTACTGCTTCACCTTGTTGTTTAAGCCATTTACCTACTGTTCCCTCTGAAATGGATTCTGCTAATTCTGGTACTTTTACCTCTGCCATCTCTTTCACACCCTTACCAAGTTTCTAGTAACACTTTGTGCAAGAATACGTTGTTGTTCTTTTTTGTGAGCAACTGGATCTCCTTCAGACGGACTAGAACGTCTCATACGTCCGTTATAGGAAACACTTACTCCTTTTGGTGCTAGTGCTTTTAAACGTGGTTCTACAAAAGTCCATGCTCCCATGTTTCGTGGTTCTTCCTGTGTCCAAATAATTTCACGTAGGTTTTTGTATTTACCAAGAAGCTCGTTGATTTTTTCCGTAGGGAACGGGTATAGTTCCTCTACTCGAACAATTTGCAACCAATCAAATTTTCCGACGTCCGCTACTTGATCAGACAAATCAACTGCCATTCTTCCTGTGCAGAATACTAGGCGCTCTACTGCTTCAGGCTTTTGACCCAACCCTGGTTGCTCAATAATGGATTTAAATTCCCCTTTAGTAAATTCATCAATAGAAGATCCAGCTGATGGATTACGTAGCAAGCTCTTCGGTGACATGATCACCAACGGTCTCACTCCGTCTTTGTTTAACATAGCAGCCTGTCTTCTTAAGATATGGAAATACTGAGCAGAAGAAGAAAGATTGGCTACTGTCCAGTTATTTTCCGCAGAAAGCTGTAAGAAACGTTCCAGTCTCGCACTGGAGTGCTCTGGTCCCTGACCTTCATATCCATGTGGTAACAGCATCACAAGACCTGATTTTTGACCCCATTTTGCACGACCAGATGAAATATATTGGTCAAATAATACTTGAGCCGTATTGGCAAAGTCACCGAACTGTGCTTCCCATAGGACAAGCGTTTCAGGGGCAAATACGTTGTAGCCATATTCAAATCCTAGTACGGCGTATTCAGACAATGGACTGTTGCGTACTTCAAAAGATGCTTTTGCAGATGGCAACAGATGCAAAGGAGAATACTGTTCACCCGTTTGAGAATCATGTAATACGATGTTGCGGTGAGAGAACGTACCACGCTCAGAATCTTGACCGCTAAGACGGATAGGTGTTCCATCTCCTAATATACTGGAGAATGCCAGAACCTCCGCATGGGCCCAATCAATCTTCCCGTTATCCGTGAAGACTTGTTGGCGTCGGGATAAGATTTTTTCTAGCTTATCAAAGACATTGAAACCCTCAGGCCATTTCAACAAATCAGCGTTGATCTCAACCAATTGTTTTAAATCAACAGTAGTTTTTACGTTTTGATAGCCAATCTTGACCGCATCCGGTAGATCAGGAATGAATCCAGAATCGTCATGTCCTTTGTTTACTTTCTCATAAGCTTTCACAAATGTCTGTTTGACATTTTCTTCAATCGCTTCAGCTTGCTCTTTGGACAATTCTTTTCTTTCGATCAAACGATCTTTATAAATTTGTGTAATCGTTGGATGTTTACGTACCACGATATAGGTCATTGGGTTTGTCGACATTGGTTCATCCATTTCATTATGCCCAAGACGTCTGTATCCGATTAGGTCAATCAGTACATCTTTGTAGAATTTGTTACGATATTGATAGGCTAATTTTGCTGCGGCTATGCATGCTTCAGGGTCATCTGCATTCACGTGAATAATAGGAATACCGTACCCTTTGGCAATATCGCTCGCATAACGAGTGGATCTTGAATCCTCGCTTTCCGTGGTGAAACCAACACGGTTATTGGCGATGATGTGTACTGTTCCCCCCGTTTGATAGCCTTTAATGCCAGAGTAGTTTAGTGTTTCGGCAACAACACCTTGTCCAGGGAACGCTGCATCACCATGAACAAGTATAGAGATTGCTTTCTTAACATCTTGCTTAGGGTAGCCTGCTTGAGAACGGTCATCTTGGGCCGCTCTTGTATAGCCTTCTACAATAGAACCTGATACTTCCAAGTGACTTGGATTATGTGCCATTGTGATGCGTGTCGTTTTGTTACCATTCTTAATCTCTTTAACCGCCCCAAAGTGATACTTCACATCACCAGTCCAGCCGACATTAGCTTCTTGGGCCTTGTCCAGCTTTTCTTTTGGTGAATGCTGGAATTGGCTAAAAATATCTTCGTAAGGTTTGCCAAGTACATGAGTTAGTACATTTAAACGACCGCGATGCGCCATGGAGATGGTTACATCATTTGTCCCAGCTTGAACGGAGGACTCTACGATCTCATCGATGACCGGAACCAGTACATCCAAACCTTCTACGGAGAAGCGTTTAGCCCCTACAAATTGTTTGTGTAGAAACTTTTCAAAACCTTCTACCTCGTTCAACCTTTTTAAAAGATCAGTCTTTTTCTGTAACGAGAGTTCCTCAGTCACTTCGCCAGATTCAATCATGCTTTGAATCCAAGCTTTTTCTTCTGCCTCATCTACATGTTGAAATTCAAAGGCAATATTACTTGTGTACGTTTCTTTTAAGTACTGGATCGCTTCCCACCCATTAGAGAAACGGCCCGGCTGATGGTTGCAAATGAACTCAGCTGGAATGTCCCGCAGATCAGCCTCGGTCAAACCGTATTCATCCAGATGCATGATATCCGCTTTTGGAGCTTCCAGAGGATATAAATTAGCTTCTAAGTGTCCCAATCCACGGATTGTATCTGCCAACTGAAGAGCAGCAACGAATTTCTTCATTTTTGCAAATGGTAACGTTCTTGGTGCGGAGCTTTCAGGTGTGGTTACCTGATTATCATGACCATCTTCTGGAAGGACCGGCGATCCCCAATTATCAAACAATTTTCGTAGGTCTGCAGGTACTTCTTCCGGATTTTCCATATAGATCTCATACTGCTCAAACACATAACCAAGATTCGGTCCATAAAATTCTGCCCAAGGGCTAGCTGGCAGTTTGTTATTCATACTCATTTATAACCCTCCTACAGTCTTGTTGTGATCATGACCTGCACGAAATTGAGGCTTGTTGATCTCCTTTATGTTCATTAAACTTTCATCTGGATGAAAATACCAGATTTAAGCGGTTTCAAACAAAAGGAGATCAATCCCATTAAACAATTTAAACCTTTTGCGTCCTAAAGTAAACCCATCCACTGCCAATAAGTCATACTAAATACAATTATGAGAATAAAGCCCGCTATTGTAATAGGAACACCCGACTTGACAAAGTCCCTGGTCGTAAAGGAGCCCGTACCATAAGCAAGCATGTTTTGCGGAGCACTTACTGGTAATAGGAATCCAAAACTAATTACAAATTGCTGAATTAAGACCATACCAGGCTTGTTAAAAGTAGGTTCCATCGCAACAACCAATGCGATAACAATCGGAATAAATGCAGAAGCCAAACTAGTTGCACTAGCAAATCCTAAGTGAATCAAAATGTTAAATACTGTTAAAATGATAATGACGACAATCAAAGGCATGGCAGTTAATCCCATTGATTCAAACAATCCTTTGGAAATCCACTGCGCCCCCTCTGTTTGTAATAAAAGAGTACCTAACGACATACCGACTGCAAATACGATCAGCGTACCCCATCCTACTTTTTGTTCTACTTGCTTCCAAGTATACACCCCAATGCCGGGGCATAAAAGGATGGCAACTGCCACAAGTGTAATCGTAGTGGAATCTAATTTGTGCAAGATACCTTCTGTAGACCAAAGGAACAAAAGCAGCAAGGAAACAATCATCAAACGCCATTCTTTTGAAGTAAGCTTTCCTAGCTCATCCAATTGTTTCTTGATTAATTCTCGGCCATTTGGAATTTCACTAAGCTCTGGTTTAATCAATTTCGTCATAACGAAGTACAGAATCACAGACATAATAATCGACCATGGTGCCGCATAGATAAACCATTGTCCCCAGGAAATATGGTAATCAAAAGCCGTTTCCATGAAGCCCAAGGCAACCATGTTCTGCGCTGCTGCTGTTTTAATCCCAATGTTCCAGATCGAAATCGATTGTACAGTGGTAATCATCAACAAAGCGGAGAGACGACTATTCTTCTCTAGACCAAATGCAGCAACCATCCCCATTAAGATTGGAATAATGGCACCTGCTCGTGCTGTTGCACTCGGTACAAACAAGGCAAGGACGATACTTACAAGAATGGTCCCAAGTACGATACTGTTAGATTTAGAACCTACTTTCGACAGAACCAACAGAGCTATACGCTTATGCAATCCTGTGATTTCCATTGCTACAGCAAGGAACAGGGCCCCTGCAACCAGTGCTACTGCTGAGTTACTAAAACCTGCCAGCGCCATAGAAAGCGCTTTCTTAGTAGTGTACAAAACAGTTGGGTCTTCAACGGTTGGTGAGAATCCGATCAGAACGGAAATAAGACCAACAATCAAGGCAGCGCTAACTGGATATGTAACCGCTTCCGTAACCCACAAAATAACAGCAAATGCTAGAATAGCTAAGGTTCTTTGACCAGCAAGTGGTAAATTCTCTGGTGTTGGGAGTAACAGAATAATGACAAGTACAGCTAGTGCGATGCCTAACGAGATGATATTCTTACGACTAAAGCTCACTATGATACCTCCCTTGTCTTTTGATAGTGTAACCAACTTGTTCGCTTTTATTATAACGAAAGGGAGGATAGACCGGATGGTTTCATAATTTACTTTATTGTTTTATTATTTACCAAACCAATATATATATGAAATCACATTAACTTACATTGGAAGTAATCTCTTTTCCCCAAGTTTTTTTGCATGAGTAAAAGGCCGCCGAGTTCTCTCGACAACCTTTTTCATCATCGTTCCTTCCATTCTATTTATGCCATAGAATGACGTAGCTAGCATGTATCCTTTTTATGATTGAGTAGCCCAATCTGCTGGGTAGGTTACATACATAAAGCGAGCAAAATCTGGTACAGAGAACTGGATTTTTGTTCCTTTTGGAATTAAGATCATTTCTCCCGCTTTTGCACTAACTTTACGACCATCAATGATGATCTCCAGGTAACCTTCTATTACATAATCAACCTCATCGTAATTGAGCGTCCAATCAAATGTCGTTTCTTTCATTTCCATAATGCCGCAACCTAAACGTGGGCTTTCTTCTAGTGAAAAAAGGTCTTTGCAGTAAACAATATCTTCTTTTTTGCCTGTATCTAAACGATCAGTTTCTGCTACCCGCACAGTTTGCAAGGGTATAGATGTCACACCGCTGCTATCCCGATGTTTTGGGAATTCTTCAGGAGCTGGTGTTGTGGTAGCACCTACTTTTTCAGTAATGATTTTACGGACAATTTCTTCAATGGCTTGAATGTCTAATTTTTCCATTTTACGCAACCTCCGTTTTATTATCTTTATCTTTTTTTCCCTCAATCATCTTTTTAGAAATGAAGATGGCTACAAAGATTGCTGTAATACCACCGACTAATTTACCAACAATCATTGGGAAGATCATATCTTTTGCAACACCTGCTGTGAATCCTAAATGGTCACCAAGAACAAATCCTGCTGATACAGCGAAGGCAACGTTAATAATTTTACCTCTATCATCCATATCTTTCATCATTCCAAACATCGGAATGTTATTAGCAAGAGTAGCAACCATACCTGCTGCAGCAATTTCGTTCATTCCAAGTACTTTACCCAATTTAATCAATGGCTTCTTAAACAGCTTTGTAATAACAAACACCATACAGAACGCTCCTGCTAAGACAATGGAAATGTCTCCAACAATCTCAATACCTTCTGAGATAGGAGCTAGTCCTGGAATAATAGTCAGACCCACTAGTTGTTCAATGATGCCAGCTGCTAATGCAAGCGTTGCCACAATAACGATGAATTGGCCAAAGATCGTAAATCCTTTGATCATTCCATTCGGGAATTTCACTAATCCTAGTACAATAAGAGCGGCAAAAATGATAATTGGCACTAAGTTGGATAAGATCATGCCAATTGAAAATCCAGCAACTAATCCACCAACTATACATCCTAGTGGAATTGTGATAATTCCTGCTAGAACTCCTGTAGCTAAAAACTTGTGATCTTCTTTACGAATAATTCCTAGAGCAACTGGAATAGTAAAAACAATGGTTGGTCCTAACATAGCACCTAAAATAACCCCTGCAAACATTCCTGCTTCTGGATCTTTCGCTAGTTCTTGCGCTAGTGCAAAGCCACCCATATCATTTGCTAAAATCGTAGTAGCAAACATAGCTGGATCTGCTCCTAGAGCGCCAAATAAAGGCACAACAATAGGACTAAGCACTTTGGCTAGTACAGGAGACAAAGAGATAATACCTACCATAGCAAGCGTTAAGGAACCCATTGCCATAATACCCTCTTCAAATTGTTGACCTAAGCCAAACTTATTCCCCATACACTTATCAATCGCACCCAAAACCATAAAAATGACCATTAGGTAAATAATGATTTCATTTATTCCCATACATGACTTCCTCCGCTCTTACCGAAACTGATTTTTGATCTCTTCACTTGGTGATGGCATAACGGTGTAATGAACGATTCGCTTTTGATCGATGGATTTGATAGCTATGTCCATCGCTTGTTCAACATCGCTTACACTTCCAGTAAAGACAGCGACAAGCTTGCCACCGATACCCATACCTAAGGTCATTCTTTTCAAGAAGGTATGGGCACCTTTTAGGGCAAGGTTTATTGCGTATATACCAGATGAGACGTTGGATGTTTCGAAAATTCCAATGGCGTTTATAGGCTCAGTTGAGTAGCTTTTTTTCAAACCATTAACGATGTCGTTATGAACACCATTTAAAATAAACTCACTTACAAGAAAGTCCTTTGAAGCATGTTTTGCAGTCTCCATAGACTCTTGTACGTTAGCAGTATCACCACTTACAATGATTAAAAATTTTCCTGGGCAAATTGAACGCATATGATGGATATCCACGGAGGATTTTTTTAGCATAACGTCAGCCGTCTCATATCCTTTGCTAATACTTCTCAATTCTAGAATGCCAATAGAACTACTCATCGTTCATCTCCAGAGAATCTACGATACCCACAATTACTGCATCAATAGGTACGTTCTGATCCTTCATAGAGCTTCTCGCTGCGCTTCCTTTGGTCACAAGAACGGTGTCACCAATTCCTGCTCCCGCATGATCCGCTGCAACAAAGCATTCCTTTGAAGTATTTTCATTATATGAATGCGGTTTAACTACCAAAAACGTTAAACCATTTAGCTTTTCATCTTTTCGCGTAGCCCAAAGACTGCCGACAACTTCTCCAACAATCATACGTTCACCCCGTTATTTTCTCCGTACTTTTATCTGCTGCATTTTGATATAATCTATTGCAAGTGGCGTGATAATACTGTTTTTGTTCACTATAATTTCGTTCACATGGCGCAGATGAAACTTCTTCAGATCAGATTCTGTGATTAGCTTCTTACTAAGAACTTCCTTGCGAACTTCTTCTTGCTCAATATCGCTGTCTTGTTTTGCAATCTCAACTTCCTGATTGTCTACTTTGTCATCAATGTTGAGTAAGTCCGATTCCTGAACCATTTGAATTCCAAAACTCTTGATTCTTGCTTCAAACTCTTCGTATTGCTTATACAACACCGGATTTGACGTTTGTTTATATTTTTTATAAACCATGGAATTCTCTAAAACGACTACTTTCTTACCTTTTAAAAGCATGGTTAAAATAAAACGTTCACGACTTCCCGCACTGATGCCATTTGCCAAATTCCCTAGTAATTGAATGCACACGGTAGGAATAATGACGAGATCACAGTCTTTTGTTTGCTCATCATGATATTGAAAATCGTAGTGTGATTCTATACGTGCTTCTATTTCAGGGTGCGATTGGTTTGCCATAATAATTGCTTTTTGCCGCTTCTTAGGCTCTCCTTGCGAAAACTTCATTTCTTGAAGTTTTTTGTATACCTCATTGGTAACCGCTTCGACTAAAGCTTCTATGTTCATTTTTTCACACTCCTAGGTACTCTTCTTCAAAATTTTCCCCATAGTACCTTTTGTAAATCCACACGCATTTGCTTCATCATAATCAATATGCATGAATGTCGCATAGGAAGGACTCACACGAATCATTACATCGTCGAAAATTAACGGTCGACTGCTGAATACCTTAACTTGAACCGTTTCGCCGTTGGCAACATTATGTTTTGCCGCATCTTCAGGAGTCATATGAATATGGCGTTTTGCGACGATTAATCCTCTTTGCAATTGAACCATATTTGTAGCTGAGGCAATTACAATTCCTGGCGTTCCTTCGATCTGTCCGCTCTCTTTAACAAGGCCTTTTACTCCTAGTACAACAGCATCTGTTAAGGAAACCTCAACTTGCGTCTCTTTACGCTCAGGTCCAAGTACAACTACATAATGCATAGCGCCTTTAGGACCAATTAAGGTTACACGTTCTTTGCAAGCATATTGTCCAGGCTGAGACAAATCTTTCATTTTTGACAATTCATAGCCAGGTCCAAACAAAGTGTCAATGTCAGCTCTGCTCAAATGAACATGTTTTCCTGATGCTTCAATAGGAACACACATCTCTTCATTAACACGTTTTACTACTTCATCTACAATGCTTTCAATCAGATCGTTTTTCATGGTTCTCTCCTCAAGCTTTGTATTTATCTAGACGAACGCGAAACATCAATATCCAGAATAAGGAGGAAAGGCGATTCAACGCTTGAATGATGTCTTCACGTTCCACACTTCCATGCTCTTGTTTAAATGCTTGATAAGCCAACAATTCAGTTTCTCTAGTGAAAGTACGTAATGAATTTAAGGCAATTACCATCTCTCCCATTTCATAGCTCGGTTTAAAATGATCTAATCCGAAATATTTCTTAGGATGATGAGATTGTTCCCTTATTTCTTCAGGTGTCATATCTAGCAACTGGATATTGGTCAGCCTCTCACCGAGAACTTCACAGCGTAAAATATTTCGTACAAATAGAAGCACTTCTTCCAAATCAGCTACAAGCTTTGGCACCCCTACTTTTACACCAGTGATTTGTGCTTGTAGAATCTTAGCTTCTAATGAATCTAGTTTTCCACGAAAAGTTATGCGAGGATGGTCTTTATAGACAAGGAGATTTCCATATAAATGAGTCATGTGCTCTGGTTTATGTTCAAGATACCCACCGTAGATCGTTTCATAACGAATCGTTGGTTTATTTGAAATTTCCGCTTTAGGCACACTAGTACTCTTATGTTCGATTACATTCTCCTCAAAATAGCGTAGCTCTATCTGATGATCTGTTAAAAAACTTTTAGCAGAAGGAGTGAGAATGACACCCTTTTTCACTTCATAAATCTTCTTATCTTTTGCCTCTTGATTTTTAAAGTGTTTTCGCAAATCGCTTTCTGTGATAACAGCCATATGTTCACATCCCTCGTCGGAAAAACTTCTCACCGTTGCTAGCCAAGAAGCTTACCTTACCCAATATGGTAGATAGGGAGATGGATGCAAAAATTTCTGCATCCATCCGACTATAATTATTCTTATTCTGTTTTTGGTAAGATTGCATCTACTTCGGAATGTGGTCTTGGAATTACATGCACAGATAGTAATTCTCCAACGCGTTCTGCTGCTGCTGCACCAGCGTCTGTTGCCGCTTTAACTGCACCTACATCTCCACGTACCATAACTGTTACTAAACCTGCTCCAATTTGTTCTTTTCCAATCAAAGTAACGTTTGCTGCTTTTACCATTGCATCTGCTGCTTCAATTGCTCCAACTAGTCCTTTTGTTTCTACCATTCCCAATGCGTTTGCGTTTGCCATAATAAAATTCCTCCTAGAATGTTTTTAGATTGATGATTATGAAATCAGTTCATGTTGATGCGTTATGCATCATGTATATGAGTAAACTTGAACTAGCCAAGTTTATAGCGTAACCATGTCCTACATTTCAGCTAAAATTCGTTGTACAATCAAGCTGATCAATTGCTCTTTATCAGTAGTTTCAATAGTAGGTTCTTTCACTTCAGTAGCTTTTTTGTCTACTAAATCTTCTAATTCCTTCACACCATAGCCTACACGGCGAATGTTAAGTAGATTTAGTGGACCAACATTATCGGAAGTTGAGCTTCCTCCAACCGCTCCACAACCCAATGTTAACGCTGGGAATAAAGCAGTACTTGCACCAATACCGCCTAAAGTTCCTGGTGTATTAACAAGGATACGGGATACAGGCTGTTTCAAAGCGAATTCACGAACGATAGCTTCATTGTTCGTATGAACCATCATTGTGTGTCCAGCACCTTCGTTATTTAAAATCTCAACGCAACGATCTAATGCAGTTCTCCAGTTGTCTTCTGTGTAGAAAGCGAGGATTGGAGCCAATTTTTCACGAGAGTATGGAACCTTGCTTCCAACTTCTGTTTCTTCAGCGATTAGAACTCGTGTTGATTCTGGAACTTGTAGGTCAGCTAATTTCGCGATGTGCTGAACGCTTTTTCCTACGATTTGAGGATTCATTGTGCCGTTTGCACGCATAATGAATTTTCCTAGTTTTTGGCTCTCTTCTTTGGAAAGGAAGTAAGCGCCTTGTTTTTTGAACTCCTCAACAATTGCAGCTTTGTTGTCTCTTTCTACAACAACAGATTGTTCAGAAGCGCAAATGGTTCCGTTATCAAACGTTTTTGAATCAAGGATACGTTTTACTGCTAAAGGAATGCTAGCACTTCTTTCAATAAATGCTGGACCATTACCTGGTCCTACACCGATTGCTGGTGTACCAGAGGAGTAAGCTGCTTTAACCATAGCTGTACCACCAGTAGCCAAAATCATAGCTGTATCTTTATGCTTCATCAATTGATCTGTACCTTGGATAGTTGGTACAGTCATGCAAGCGATAGCACCATCTGGGCACCCTGCTTTTTTAGCAGCTTCACTAATGATTTTTACTGTTTCCAAGATACAACGTAGTGCATTTGGATGTGGGGAAAATACAATACTATTTCCCGCTTTAAGAGAGATGATTGCTTTATAGATAACGGTGGAAGTAGGATTTGTTGATGGAATTAGACCAGCTACAACACCTACAGGTACACCGATTTCCATTATCTTTTTCTCTTGATCCTCATTTAGGATTCCAACGGTTTTAAGGTCTTTAATAGCTTCAAAAACATGCTTAGAAGCAAATTCATTTTTGACAATCTTATCTTGCCAACGACCAAAACCTGTGTCTTCGTGTGCCATTTTAGCTAACTTCTCACGATTTTCATAAGCTGCATCCGCCATTGCTTTTACAATGGAGTCAATTTGTGCTTGTGTCATGGAAGCTAGTTTGGCTTGAGCTTCTTTTGCTTTTTTGATTAAAGTACGTACTTCTTGAATGGACATTAAGTCTTTGTCTATAACTTCCATCTTTACTCCTTCTCTCCATCATGTTGTTCGATCGCTTTAATAAGCTGATCTTTTTTGGCATACTTGACTTGCACTTTCGAAATGGTTGTTAATTTTAACTTGTAAGCTATTTTTCTTAACTCCGCTAGTTTCATTTCATCCAGTGGTTTTTCTTTTTTTTTACCAGAAGAAACAAGGGAGGTAGCTTCTTCTAGTTGATCCTGACCCTGACTTTCCAAATCTGTTTTATCTTGTTTCTCTTCTTGAGCACTTACATTTTGTTGAGCAGAGACATCTTGAACTTGATCAGCAAGAATGACCGTCTTTGGTTTTTTATCTTCTGTAATTAGTTGAAGAGGAATAATTTGGATGTCTTCCACAGGCTGTTCATTTGGCGTTTCCTGGGGCGAATCAATTGTGACGATTTTCGCTGTTTCCTCGTGTAGCCTTGCAATGACATGACTATTGAAAAGACAGTTTAATTTCCTAGCAGCAGCACTTCCTGCTTCCACAGCAGCTTGTACCGCTCCAACATCACCTGTTACCTTGACTGTCACCAAACCATCTTTTTTAAGTTTTTCAAAGCCAATAAATGTAACATTTGCGGCTTTGAGAGCAGCGTCAGCAGCTTCCATTGCTCCCAAGAGTCCTTTGGTCTCAACAAGTCCCAATGCTTTATTTTTCATGTGTTAGCCCTTTAATAACTGGTAGGATTATCGGCTACAAATTGGACTGCTGCTGCAAACGCATCACATGCTGCTCTGCATGCAGATTGACTACCCGTCAATAAAGCACCACCAAAGTTCGTTTCAGACGGTGGTCCAAAGAAAGCTCCAATACTCACATCTGCTGCTTTTAGGGCTGCATCAAGTGCGTACATTGCTTCAAGGGGAGGTGCAATTAAATAGGCAATTGCTTCGCCCTCTTTTATATTTGCTACTTCAGATAAATAGCTACCTGTACGGGAAACACAATGAGCGAAATACGTAATGGAATTATCATCATTGGCGCCTACAAAATGTGCTCCATTCTCGATATAGCTGATGGCTGCACTAAGTCCACTTTTGACTTCTGCTGGACTTGGACCAGCAATGATCCCAATTACCTCACCAGCTAGCTTCGTTGATGCATTAGCAGATCCTGCATACATACTCTTTGCATAAACGACATCTACTTCTGCTGCTTTGGTTGCTTCGTCTAATGCGGTATACGTCACATCATCAATATCAACCGTAATGATTCCTAAGCTTTTATGATGTGATTTTAGTTCTAACTTCTCAGCCATATCAGGACTCACATTGGAAATCAATTTGGTTCCTAATACTTTTGCATAGATAGGCTCGTTTTTCATCAGATTTCCTCCCTTTCTTACAGTTTCAAATCGATACCTGAAGCTTTTTTATCAATCATGGTTTTGATTAATTCGGCGATATGAGCTCCTGCTTCTACTGAAGGCGTACCACCTTGGTGAATATTGGAGATAACCGTTCTTTTTGCTTCTGGCATACCAACTGTTGGCTTATAAGCAACGTAAGCACTCATTGATTCTGCTGTTACTAGACCAGGACGTTCTCCTACTAGTAGGCATACAACGTCTGCTCCTGTAACATCACCGATTACATCCATGGACGGAACACGGCAATGTTTTACGAATAAAATATTACCAATTTCCATTCCATACATTTTTAAACCTTGTGCAATGGATGGTAAAATATCACGCAAATTAGCTTCAATAGCCGCAGAGCTTAATCCATCACCCACAACTAGCTGAACTTTTGCACCATGAGTTGTGTTTTGTTTCACATATTGGATGGTTTCCTGTGATAGCTGACGACCTAAATCTGGTCGAGTGATATATTCATCTTTGTCTTTGCAAAGCGTTTCAATCGCTACCAAATTCAATTCTTTTACAAATTCTTCAGGTACGTAGGAGAATACAGCGTCCTGAGCTGCTGCATGGTCCGCACGAAAACGTAAGGAAGTAGATGTTTTATAGCGTGGGCCTGCTCTCCAAATCCCAAGGCGAGCTGGTGTTCTTTCCTTCATTTTCAGATACCCTTCTCTATCTTCAGGGTCTGGAATCAAAAGCTGCCCTTTAAGATCAACTTCTGTGATGTCATCAATAAATTCCTCACTAATGACTGTTTCCTCATTTAGTTGTTGCGCGCTTGTTGCCATTGCTTGAGTAACGATTTCTTGTGTAGCTACTGCTTCTTTTGGACTGTCCATCATTTGAGAAAGAATGTTTTCAATCATGGATTTTAGGTCTTTTTCGTTCACCGTTGCTTCCTCCTTTCTTTACTTCAAAAACACAGAAGCGTCTCCCGCTTTTTTCGTAAGTTTTCCATTTTCAATAAAGCCCATTTTTTCCATCCATTGTTCAAATTCTTTAATCGGTCTCAAGCCTAACAACTCACGTAATGTAGCTGTATCGTGGTATCCTGTTGTTTGATAGTTCAACATAACGTCATCTCCATGCGGGATACCCATAAAGAAGTTACATCCAGCAGCTGACAATAGTACAGCCAAGTTTTCAATATCATTTTGATCTGCTTTCATATGGTTGGTATAACAAGCGTCACATCCCATTGGAATACCTGTTAATTTACCCATGAAGTGATCCTCAAGACCTGCACGAATAACTTGCTTAGAATCGTAGAGATATTCCGGTCCGATGAAACCAACAACCGTATTTACAAGGAATGGATTAAATTTCTTTGCAAAACCATAGCAACGTGCTTCCATTGTTACTTGGTCCACCCCATGGTGAGCTTCAGAAGATAATTCAGAACCTTGACCTGTCTCAAAATACATCACGTCTGGACCAGCAGCAGTACCTTCACGCAAAGCTAATGCTTGTGCTTCGGCAATGGTTGCCGCATTAAATCCGAATGCTTCGTTTCCTTTTTCAGAACCCGCAATAGATTGGAAAATCAAATCTGTAGGAGCACCTTGTCGAATAGCTTCCATTTGTGTTGTTACGTGAGCTAGTACACAAGTTTGAGTAGGAATTTCCCATTTTTGCTTGAACTCTTCAAATCTTCTTAAGACACGTGCAACACTTTCTGCGGAATCATCTACTGGATTCAAACCAAGCACCGCATCGCCAATTCCGTAAGTTAAGCCTTCCATCAAGGAAGCGGTAATTCCGTCTGGATCATCGGTAGGATGGTTAGGCTGTAGACGAGCAGATAACGTTCCAGCGCGACCAATTGTTGTGTTCGCATGAGCTGTAATGCGAATCTTTTTTGCTCCGTAAATCAAGTCAAGATTGGACATGATTTTGGCTACTGCTGCGATCATCTCAGAAGTTAAACCGCGGGAAATACGTTTGATATCAGACTCTTTCGTATTTTCGTTTAGAATCCACTCACGCAATTCTTCAACTGTCCAGTTTTTAATTTCACCATAAATTTTTTCGTTCACTTGATCTTGGATGATGCGAGTCACTTCATCCTTCTCATAAGGAACAACAGGGTTATTGCGTAAATCTGCTAATGTTAGTTGCGCTAGAACAACCTTTGCAGCAACGCGTTCTTCAGCTGAAGTCGCAGCAACACCCGCTAATGTATCCCCAGATTTTACTTCATTCGCTTTTGCTAGAACTTCGATAATGGATGCAAATTGGTACATCCGACCAAATAATTTCGTCTTTAAGATCACAAAAGCTCCTCCTCTCATTTCTACATCTCTTAGTTAAACACGAGTGTTTTGATGACTACCGGTAAGACCTTTCCATTAGCAATTGGCTTTCCAATGTCAATGTAGTCACCATTGTCTACCTGAATACTGTCGATGCACACGACATCTTTTTTGTAATCAAGTAGTCCATAAAGGGTTTGTCCTAGTACCTTAGCCATATCATGATGAACAATCACTATGAATGGATACTCTCTTTCAAGTAGCTCAGCCATACCCTTTTGTAGTCCCTTTGCATATATTTGAACCTGGGGAAAGCTAGGACTTTTTTTCCCTTCAATGGCAATGGCTACTTTTTGTAAATCATTGTCTACTTTAAACCACTGCAATTTTTCGCGAATGGCCTGTGCTAATTTCTCTTCGTCACCCGATTCATCCGATAATGCTACTTTCAAAATCGGAACGTTTTTAATCGGAAACGTTTCCTCTGTATAAGTGATCGTACTCCCACTTATTTCAGTGGTATGAGAACCAGCCCCAACGACTGTTGCACGAATTGTCTCTACGGAATGAAACACCGTCATTTGTTTCATGAGTGGAGAGGAAGCAATAGCTCTTCCTAGCAAGATGCCGATATCTCCGTAATGAAACACATCCTTCTCTTCATTCTGATAGATATAATCGGCAACTCCTCCCGAGAATGAAATGCATGGAATCGGTTTATCTAGTTTTAATCCTTTGTGAGTGAGAATCGTTTCGTAATAATCACTTTTCTCTTTTAGACCCACACTTTCTTCCAGAAGCCACACCATTTCCTGAATGATCGGTTGCAATTTCTCGGCTGTAGCAATGTGACCTAGCTGTAGGTCGTATCCTCTTTTTTGAATTAACATGTCAATTTTAGGCGCGATATAGATGATTTCATGAGTCACTGGATCTACCTTGATCAATCGTCCACCAATATCTAAGCAGCCTGTATCTTGTGATTCCCCATGGCTAAACAATGCTAAATTACTAGTACCGCCACCAATATCGATGTTGACAATCGAGGTTGAATGTTCCTTCGAATACGTATGTGCTCCGGCTCCTTTAGCAGCAATGATGCTCTCTAAATCAGGACCAGCTGTTGCAACAACGAAATCACCAGCAAAGCCACTCAAGGTGAGTAATACCTCGTTCGCATTCTCTTTTCGTGCCGTCTCGCCGGTAATAATAACGGCGCCTGTATGAATCTCTTCTTTTTTTATGCCAGCTTTTTCATACTGCTCCTGCACAAATTTCTTAATTTGTTGAACATCAATTCTGTTAGCAGAGAGCAATGGTGTGAAGCAGATATCACTTCGGTATACCACTTCTTTATCGGTGATGACGATACGTGGAACAGAAAACGATGAGGCCAAGTTTTGAATATAAAGTTTAGAAAACACAATTTGGGTCGTAGATGTTCCCATATCGATCCCTACACTTAGCAATTCCTCTTTCATTTTTGTCACCCCCCTCATATCCTAGTAGAAAAAAGAAAAGAGGCTTAAAGTTACATACATCCTCGTGAATTGAGAATATATAACCTTAAGCCTCTTTGCTTAATTCATACTACGTCTTTGTAGTATCATTATTATATTTTAAAGGTAAATGTAACGGATGTTCCCTGTTCCGTAGAAGCAATTTTCATGCTCCCCTTTAGTTTATCCTTAACATAGCTTGTGACAATAGATAAACCTAGGCTTTCTTGTGAACATTCATCTACACAAAATCCTTTTCCATTATCGACCACTTCAAGAGTTGCATACTTCCCTTCCACACAAAGGGAAACCCTTACTACTCCCTCCTCACAATCTGAGAAGGCATGTTCGTAGCAGTTCTGCAATAATTCATTGATAATCAGCGCAATAGCTACTGTACGATTACTATCAATACAAATTTTTTGATTTGCTTCTATTTGTATATCAATGTTCTTACAATTGACAAAGCAACGTTGAATGCTAGCCGCAATTAGCTCGATAACTTCAAGTAAATTCACGTTAGCTTCTATTTGTGTAGATAGCAATTCATGAGTGGCAGCGATAGCTAATACTCTGCTTACACTCTCATTCAAACATTTCTTTGCTTCTTCACTTTCACACTGTCTTGCTTGAATACGAAGCAAGGAAGCCACGGTTTGCAAATTATTTTTAACTCGATGATGAATCTCACGAATAGCCACAGATTTCGAGATAATTTCAGCTTCTTTATCTTTAATTTCTGTTACATCATGCAAAATGACGACTAGACGCAAGTCACGCTCATCAATCAATAATCTTTTTACTTTTAAGAAATACTGAGCAACATGCACATCTTCCTGAAACTGACACAGGTTTTTCTCGTCATATTCTCTCATTACCTCTACAAACAAGGTTTGATCTAAAGAAAGGTTATCGTAATGCAGACCCTGAATATCTTCTAGATATCCCAAATTTTGATATTGTCGGTCCGCTTTGCTATTCTTTAGTTTTAAAAATCCATCCTTATCAAAGATTAAGATAGCATCATCTAGTTGATTGATAACGGATTCATTAAATCTGATCATAGCAGTTACAGTAGACGCTATATCTTCGTATTGGGAATCTGCTTTTGTTACTTTGAAGCTGGCATTGATGTTTTCACTTACATCTTTTTCATAGATGAGTACTGCAATAACTTTGCCATCTAGATGAATAGGATATACCGTTTGTCTAACCAGTTGATTCTCTTGGGTTTTCGCAACAAGCCCAACTGACATGACTCCCGTTTCTAACGTTCGAAGCACACCAGGCTCATTTTCTCGTAACGCTGTCTCTCCAACAACAGGACGCTGATAAAGAGATTGTTCAATTCCATGAGTTTGATGGTAGACAACAATAGCTTCATTTGTCAGTTTAGAGAGGACATCAATAAAAAGGTCCCTTCCTTCCTGCAAATCAAATAATTCATTAGAATGGGCTACTTCAATGATTTTCTGAATCTGTGCATCAGTTAAATGAGTATGTTTCTTACACAACCGCGTAATAGTATCTTTAATCATAGGAGATCACGATTGTGGTAGCGATTTCAATCATAGGGCATCGTCTATCCATACTCAATTTACGAATGGTTTGGTACGCCTCTTCTTCAGAAAAACCATTTTCTTTCATCAAAATCCCTTTTGCCTTCTCAATAGCAATTCGTTCTTCAAGCTTTTGAGAGACTTTTGTATAATTTTTTTCTAGCTTACGAAATTCTTTACCTTTGGCGATGGTTACCTCAACCATTGGAATGAAAGACTTTTCATCAAGTGGTTTTACTAGATAACCCAAAGCCCCAATGCTAGAAGCCTTTTCGATACATTCTTTATCACTAAAGGCTGTTAATAAAACAACGCCACCAGCTAATTGCTCTGAAAGGATTCTTTTTCCCGCTTTTAATCCATCTAGGATAGGCATTTGAATATCCATTATCACTAGATCAGGCAAATGCTTTTTGCATAACTCAATGGCCTCAAAACCATCTGAAGCTTCCCCTACCACATTGTAGTTCGCTTCTTTTAAAATCTCACGAATATCCATTCTTGTAATAGGCTCGTCATCGACTACTACAATTTTTCCATTCATGGGTACCACACCTCATTGTCTAAGCAAAATAAATACCTCTTGTTACCTATTCGTCTTCATGTAAGAAGCTCTTTAACTCTTCTACGCCAATGTTTTCTGTAGAAGAAATCTCGAAAATTTGCGAAGCACCAGCTGCTAGTAAATATTCCCTAGCTTTTTTTACTTCCTCCGTATTTTTGGCAATGTCTACTTTTGTAATGATACCAATAACTGGTTTAGCAAATACACAGCCAAAAGAAGGTGGGAAATAACAATCCTCATTTGTGCAATCCTGCACAAGACCGATGACATCTGCATCGACACTTGTCACAAGTAGCATTCTATATAAACCTCTATTTTCTATACATTCCCCAGGTGTATCAATGGCTTGATCAAACGTTTCAATGGCTTGTGTTTTCTTATAGGCGATCACATGTCCGTGAAGTCGCTGGCACAAAGTGGTCTTACCGCAGCCTGTATTTCCTGTTAAGATAATTTTTTTCATAACTACGTTCTCGTTATCTTCGTAGCGTTAAATCCTAATATATCTTGTAAGCCAAGCAACACTTCATTTAGTGCCGATTCCACAGAGGATACATCACCTGTAACCACCACTGATCCACTAAAACGATCAACAAAACCAATAAGTACGCCAGCTGCTTTCGTTGCAATATCAGCTGCGATGATAGATGCTTCACTTGGGGTAATGGTTAAAATACCAATTGCATCCTTCGTCTCATTGCTTAATCCTAATTTTTTATAAATATCTGGATTCGGATTAGCTATGATATGAGCTAGTGTAACTTGTTTACCTGGAACATACTCTTGAATAACCCGTTGTTTTTCATTATTTTGGCTCATAATCCTCATCCCATCTGCATGAAAAAACATTAAAAACACATAAAGGCTCCTTAAAAATACACATGGCAATTTTTAAGGAGCCTCTTCGCTCTCAACTGAAATTCATAACACGACGTTGTGTTAATTTTATCATATTTGAACTTGTAAACGATGTCAATACTTCATTAGACGAATTTCGACAAAATATTCGCTACTGAAACATTTTGTTCAAAATTACAATAACATCTTTTTCCGTAGGCACGCGTGGATTAGTTAGGGTACATCCGTCTTGAAGCGCACCCTCTGCAATCGCGCCTCTCATTTCTTCTAGCTGCTTATATTCAACGCCACAATCTCGCAAGTTTATTGGCATTTTCAATTGCTTTTGCAATTGCTTAATCGCATTAATTAGACTGCGTACGCCACTTCTTGTATTGGATGCTGGTAGACCTAAGTTCTTGGAGATAGAAGCGTATCTCTTAGCTGTCGCCTGATTTTCAACATCACTATATCCTGCACCACAATTCGCATTAAATTCGATAACATGCGGTAGCAAAATTGCATTCATCCGGCCATGGGGGATGTGGAATTTTGCCCCAGCAACATGCGCAATACCATGATTAAGACCTAACGATGTAATCGTGAAGGCCATCCCTGCTAGGCATGAAGCATTGTGCATTTTTTCACGAGCCTCTAAATCATTACCATCCTTGTATGCTCTTACTAAATATTCAAAAACGAGCTTCATCGCCTTTTCAGCAAAAGCATCAGAAATATCATTTGCTTTTGTAGAAACAAATGCCTCGATAGCATGTGTTAGAACGTCCATTCCTGTATCGGCTGTAATAAAATCAGGGACACTTTTTACTAGCTCTGGGTCTAAAATAGCTTCTTCAGGAGTCATATCATTCGACACAAGTGGATACTTAATATTTTTTTGTTGATCACTTATGACTGAAAATGCGGTTACTTCTGAACCTGTTCCACTTGTTGTCGGAATAGCAATGAAAGGAAGATCTTGTTGTGCGGACACTTGTTTCGCAAAATATTTCATTGCTTTCGCGGCATCGATAGCAGAGCCTCCTCCAAGTGCAACAATCGTATCAGTCTCAAACTCACTGAGTGCTTTCATCCCACTCACAACAACTTCGATTGGTGGATCTGGAACGATGTCGCTAAAAACCATGTGCTTATTACTTTCATCAATTTGGTTAATGACTTGTTGAATCATTCCCGATTGAACCATAAAAGGGTCGGTGACAATAAAAATCCGTTTCCCTTTCAGATCCTGCAGACGATTCAAAGCACCTTGTCCCATGTAAATGTCTGTTTTAAAACTTACCTTATCCATGCTGACACCTCCATTTGAAATAAAAAAAGAGGCTTTTTAGAAGGGAGTATTCCCTTTAAAAGCCTCTTTGCTATCTACATAAGTAACACGTCTTTGTGTAACTTGTATTCTGTTTTCTATCAATACTGTACTACTATATTTATCATATAGTCAACTATGTATTGATTGTTATTTTTAAAAACACTATACACGTCTTTGTGTATAAAAACCTTTTGCATCAAAGGTTTGATAAGATTCGTCAAGCACTACATTGTGCCTGTTCAGTTTGTCAAGACTTATCAAAATGTTGATTTATCAATTTGTGTAACAAAGGGAGTAAAAGAGGTGCTAGTACCAAGTAAAAAACGAAATTCCCGATTGCATGCATGATATCATAGGGTATCCCAGCAAGGTAATAAGTCAGAAAGTAAGTAGCACCATAAAGCGGTATCTGACCCAGGGAATTGATAAAGCCGTAAAGCAATCCTGTAAATCCGGCATATAAGGCCATCACTACCAAGGGAAGCTTTGAAAAAACGGGGCGGATAAAAATACTGGTTACCACGACAATTGCACAGTAAGCGATAATTTGTGGCAAGGTCCAAATCCCAAATCCTAGGATCAAATTTGACAAAATCATCACCATTCCCGCAAGCAACACACCATATCGAAACCCCATGAGAAGTGTCATAAGAATGACAAATGTTGTTACGGGCTGTACATTAGCTATAAAAGAAAGCGCAATCCGTCCCGCAACAGCCAAAGCTGATAAGATAGCTAGTAATGTGATGCTTTTTACACTTGAAATGGGTGCTTTCCTTGATCCATGGTTATGAAGCATGTAAATCCCACTTAACGACATCGCCATCTTTTACTTTGAAATCTTTTGCTCCTTTAACTGCGGGCGCTCCGTTCACTTCGTATAGCCAATACTTTTTTTCTGCTGGATTTTGTTTTACATCTTCAATCGAAGTAATAAACCCATTATCGTCTTCCACTTTAAAATTGTTTTTCATCACCTCATACAAGGTTTGTTCCCCTTTGAACTGAATCGTTTTTTCAGCCATTTTGGTTTTACCCTGATCGGTTGATACTTCCACAACGATCTTGTTCTCAACTTTTTCTTCTGTTGCTGAATTCTGTGCTGCATCATTATTTGAACAACCCATTACACTTACCATTGCAAGTGCAACAAGTAAGGCGATTTGACAAACCTTTTTTAACATATTCGCTCCTTTCTCCATTAAAAAAGTCTAGCGAGGCGGGAAACATCACTAGACATGGACTAACCATCTTCGCCTCGAAATGGTTAGCCTTCAGTAGTTTTTAGGTAAAAGACCTGACTTAAGACTAAGCAAGTAGTCTATCACAGTGGCGGGACCGTGTTGGAGTTTCACCAAACTTCCATCACCTAAAACTATATGTTATAAAGTTAATGAGGTGTGACCCATTTGAAAACATTATAGCATAAGAAATGGGCTTGACAATCATACGGTTGTGACAAAATGTAGTTTGATTCATCCATATTTAAGACATATGTCGTAAAATCCCCCGAGCGATATGAACTCCACAAGCACCTGCTTGAGCTAGCCCGCGTGTTAAACCAGCTCCATCGCCACCTGCATATAAGCCAGTAATTTCGGTTTCAAAGTGAGGGTTTAAATGAGGGCGTGCAGAATAGAATTTTGCCTCTACCCCATAAAACAGCGTGTGTTCGCTCGCGATACCTGGCGTCACATGATCGAGTGCCTCCACCATTTCAATTAAACTTTTCATCGTATTGTAAGGCAAAACTAAGCCAAGATCACCTGGTACAGCTTCTTTTAGCGTTGGCTCGATAAACCCTTCTTTTAATCGTTTATCTGTAGAACGACGACCGCGTTTGATATCCCCAAAGCGTTGTACAATCACAGAACCGTTAGAAAGATCATTGGCACGTCGAGATACTTCTTTGGCGTATTCGTTTGGCTTATCAAAAGGTTCTGTAAACACATGCGACACCAGCAAGGCAAAGTTCGTATTGGGCGAGCCAAGCTTCTCATCTTTGTACGCGTGACCATTAGCCGCCATAACCCCGCTGTGATTTTCTACAACCACATGACCGCTCGGATTGGAGCAAAAACTACGGACAATTTGATCCGTAGAAGACTTGAATAAAAATTTCCCTTCATATAGATGCTTGTTGATTTCTTCCATCACCACGTTGGTTGTTTCTACACGCACTCCAACATCTACTTGGTTGTTAATCAGCCGTAGCCCTTGTTTCTTTACTATCTCACCGAACCATTGTGAACCATCTCGGCCAGGAGCAATAACCATTTTGTTTGCTCGATACTCCTGGCCCTTTTTACAGGTAATGCCGTGAATTTCTTTACCCTTTTCCGTTTTCTCCACAATGATATCTTCGACTTCCTGCTTGAAGACCATCGTAATTTTCGGTTCTAACTCTTCATAGATGCTTTTGAGAATCTCTAGGTTTTGCTCGGTGCCTAAATGGCGGACATTAGCACGTAATAGTTTAAGTCCAACTGCCTGCCCCTTGCGTTCAATGTCACGAACTGCATCGGTAGTTGGATCGGTAATATTGAGGGTGGCACCATGTTTTAAATTAATTTCGTCTACATATTTTATCAATTCTAGCACTTCAGAAGGCGTTAAATAATCAGTCATCCAGCCACCGAATTCTGTCGTGATGTTAAATTTTCCATCTGAATAAGCTCCTGCCCCTCCAAATCCATTGGTAATAGAGCATGCAGGCAAACAACCACTAAAATCTTTACGACCTGCTGGAGGCGGACATTTACTAATTTTTTTCTCAAGGATGGGACAGCGACGAGAGTAAATATTGTGTCCTTTTTCAATCAACAGGATCTGTAAATCCGGTTTTTTATGGATCAATTCATACGCCGTAAAAATTCCTGCTGGACCAGCTCCGACAATGATAACATCATAATTCATAGATGTTGCCCCCTTGAAAATGTTAGGAAATTTTCAAACCTTATTGATTATATCATCCCTTTATGAATAATCAACCATAAATCCGAACATTTTTTATAAATACTATATTTTTGTTCGTATTATAAATTACTTGTCATTTCTGTATAAGAAGTGATGCAATTGCTAAACACCCTAATGCCCCTACCATTATCTACGTTACCCATCATATAGAAGAAATTTTACCTTGTTTCACTCATACGCTCTTGCTCAAGGATGGGAGCATTTTTGATTCTGGTCAGACTTGTGACATGCTTGTTCCAGAGCTTTTATCTCGTTTTTTCGGGGTTCCGGTTCAGCTTGAACATGTACTGGGACGACATTGGTTGTTTTGCCAAGAACCTATTGGCACGCATCCTAAAGGAAACTCCAAATAAAAATAGAAAAAGACTTATAGCCAAAAGTGTTGAAGACGTAAAGCCAAACAAAGAAACATGGAATACATATGCTTACGTTAAAGACTTCACTGAACTTGATACATAGATCGATGAAATTTTTGAGATGGTTCTATTAAGAAATAATAGGGGCAGCAATTTGCTGCTCTTCTTTGTTTTTGTAGGAAAAGTTCTTGTTTTAGTTCCGTTTGTTTTTCTCGAAAAAAACTTTTGATAGCTGGTTAAACTTTACTCTCAAATCAAAGAATAATCATATAGATGTGAAAAGAAGCATTGAACCACTGGGTGAAGCTTGTTACAATGAATCCTTGTGACAACTTCATAGACTCTTCGCGGTTCGAGATCTCCCGCGTTATCAAAACTAGGAGGATACATGTTTAATTTATGGTTTGGGATCGGCTTTGTGCTGGTCAATTTTTTGTTATTCTTATTATGTTATCGTTTTTTTGGCAAAGTAGGCTTGTATGCTTGGATTGGATTTGCCACCGTTCTTGCCAACATTCAAGTAGTGAAAGTCGTTGATCTGTTTGGTTTTGCTATGACACTTGGCAATACGATGTACGCAACCATCTATCTATGCAGTGACTTGCTCAATGAGAAATACGGGCAAGAGCAAGCGAAAAAAGCAGTCTGGTTTGGCTTTTTTACACTAATCGCTACAACGATTATCATGCAGATGGCTTTGAAATTTGTACCTCATCCTGATGCCGTTAAACAACAAGGGGCTTTAGCCTTGATCTTTGGCCTCATGCCACGTCTAGCGATCGCTAGTTTGACGTCGTACTTTATCAGTCAGTTCTTGGATGTTCGTATATATACGTTTTTAAAGAAAGTATGTCCGAAACGGAATCAACTGTGGATTCGAAATAACGGAAGTACCATGATTAGCCAGTTGGTTGATACAGTAATCTTCTGCTCCATTGCTTTCCTTGGGGTTTTGCCTATGGACATGTGGTTTGACATCTTGATCACAACGTATCTGATTAAATTTGTGGTTTCGGCTGCTTCTACACCAATTTTATATATAGCGCGTAACTTCACGTTTACAAAAGAATCGTAAGTATTCTTATAGTAGGCTTTCTATGTAAAAGGTCCGTTTGTGCATGATAATCCATGTCGCAAGCGGGCTTTTTTGATTCATACCTCTACATGCTATACTATTATTTAATATTCAGATATCAAAGGGGCACTTGCATGCTATACTATTATTTAATATTCAGATATCAAAGGGAGGCACTTGCATGCTAGATTTTTATAATCGTTTATCTTCAGAGGTATATGATTTAGATAAACCCATTGGTCATTCGTTTGGTGACGTAGAATTTTATAAAGAAAGATTGCTCTCCTGTAAAGGTAGAATCCTTGAGCCAGCAGTAGGTACAGGTCGGATATTAATTCCTCTATTAGAAAATGGTTTGCATGTTGATGGATTTGATAGCTCACTAGATATGCTTCGTATTTGTCAGATTAACTGTGAAAAGAGAGGTTTCACTCCAAATCTTTTTGAAGCAAAAATGGAAACCTTTTTATCACCTATTCCATATCATACAATTATCGTACCCACCGGGACATTTTTGTTACTTCATGAGAGGGAGACATCTCTACAAGCCTTGCAAAATTTCTATCAAAATCTAGAGCACGGTGGAAAATTAATCGTAGATCTATTCTTGCAAACCGAATTTTCATTTGGTACAACCTCAACTAGAACATGGACATGTGATAATGCTGATGTGATTACATATGAAGATACCTTAATTGAAGTAGATTATATTAATCAATATAGTATTTCTCATGGTAGATATGAAAAATGGAGAAACGGTACTCTTTTAGAAACAGAGCTAGAGCGTTTTCCCTTACGTTGGTATGGTGTGGAAGAATTTAGAATGATTCTCGAAAAAATCGGTTTCGAGCAAATTATTATTTCTGCTGATTACCAGTTTGGTGTATATCCAACAAAAGAAACGCAAACCATTACTTTTGAAGCGATTGCTAACAAGAAATAATGGAGCAATTTTTTTGAGCAAACATGTACAAAGACACACCTATATATCCACTCTGCTCATAAAGGCAAGCGTCCACCTTTTTTCCTTCCAAGGAGGAATATCAAGGTGGACGCTCGTTCCTGTTACGTTTCCTTTGTATCTCATTGTAAACCAGATAAAACCTACATCCACTCCGCCAATGCAACGCGCAAGGCTTGGACATCCTCCACTCTTGTCAATCCGGTTGTTTTATCCACTATGGACGTGTAGATGTGTGGGATCACTTCTGTAGCACCATTTGCGATGCAAACGCGCACTGTTTCAGCCATATTTTCGATGGTGATTCCACCTGTCGGCTCAAAAATTGTAATACCTGCATCTACAGCGGCCTTCACCATAGCAGCCAGTTCATCTAATCGGTTATTTAACGGATAAAATTTGACAGAGGTTACCCCCATGTCCGCTAATAATGCTGCTGCTGCTTCACACGAGATAGCTTCTTCATATTTCTGACTCTCAGGTCCTGTCGTCACATACACCTTACCCGCCGTACCACTTGGTGTAATTACTGCATTGACGATTGTATTTGTAGCACCTACACTCTCCAACAGTCCAATGGTATAACCGGCTGCTGGGAATACTTGATTCACGTGCGGTGGAATGGTGAGCTTGGATACGTCAGCTACCTTTTTCCACTGGGCTGGATCAGCCGCCCCTAAGCCTACTGACACTGGGATACCTGCTCTCTGAAACTCTTTTATCTTTTCCACTGCCGATTCCACACTTGGAAAGGATTTGACCATAAGACCTACCAATACCTGGCCGTTTAATATCTCCATAATGTCTTTTGCATTCTCAGTATCTCCTGCTAATAAATTCACACGTACTTTTACGTTATTTGTCATCATTATCCTCCTATGCTTGCCAAATTTGGTGTAAACGCTGAGCGATCTGTTTTTCTTGTTGAGGAAGCAAAGGTCGGGGATCAATATTGATGATTCCTATATTCGCATAATGATCCCTTGTATAAATGGCCGGCTTTCCTTCTTTCAATTTCTGGGAAAGCTCGGTGGCCGTCATACCAGCCTCTGCTGGATCAATGGTTAGTTGGGCACGGTAAATTTCACGCCCTGCTTCATCTTGAACAATGCGACCTGTTACTCCTGCCAAATCTTTTATTTGTTCCAGAAAGGATTGCATACGTTCCTTCTGCTCCTTGCCCGTTTCTGGCTTATTTGCGTAGCGTTCTAATGCCATTACTAGACCGACCAACGCTTCTTTGCCGACCTTCATCGCACGTCCTACACCTTTGTACTGGGCATGGCACGCATCAATTAACGCCTGTTTGCCACAAATAAAACCCGAAGTTGGCCCCTCTATGGCTTTACCACCACTATAGATAACCAAATCCGCCCCCATTTGAACATACATGTGCAAATCATCTTCAGCAGCAGCATCCACGACGACAGGGAGCTGATGACGATGCCCGATCTCCAGCATAGCCTGTAGAGATTGCATACCTTTTTGCACGGCATGGTGCGATTTAATGTAAAAGAGTGCAGCGGTATTTTCATTAATGGCACCTTCAATATGATCAGCTTCCACCAAATTGGCATGACCTACCTCAATCACTTTTGCTCCTCCAAGAGCCATCATCTGTGGAACAGCTCCTCCAAAATGAACAGAATGTCCTTTCTGTACAATTACTTCATTTGGAACGCCTAGTAAAAAAGGAATTTTCTCTAGCTTAGCCAGATTGCTTCCTGCGATGATAGCCGCTGTAGCGATTGCGATACCTGCCGAGGCCCCAAGCGTTGGGCACCCTCCTTCTGCACCCGTTGCTTTCGCGATACGTTTCCCTACCTCATGTAACAGCTCCCGCATATCCACATAATCCATCGACGCTTCTGAGATAGCACGAGCCACTTCGGGATGGACAGCACTTGCACCTAGTGCCGTCATCTTCCCACTCGCATTAATGACCGCACGAAGTCCTAGCTGTTGATAGATTGACATAATTTCTTCAGCCTTTCTGTTTCCAGCGTATTTATAAAATAAAACCAAAGTAACATCTGGGTAAACGCATAATCAATTCAGAACTCACCTCAATTACGTTGGAATTTGAAAAATCCCTCCCATAATCATGGCACCAATAATTGCACCACCTGCAATCGGTTTTTTAAAGGCATAGAACAGAGCCGCACCTATTGTAGCACCAATGCCAACGGGAATAGATGCCATAATCGCTGTAATAACAATTAATGGACCCAAATAACGACCTGCTGCGTTACCAGCTCCCATCATGACATCTGCTCCAAATGTTGAGGTGGAACCAGCTACAGTATAGCGTCGAATCAAGATAATAATTAGCCCAATCAGTAATCCAAGACCTGCACCTACCACCAACGCCAACGGGAACGATTCTATAGGGGCTACAATCCCCGCTCCAAGCAACATAGCAGGCACTCCAATACCAATACCCGTTTGCAAAGCCCCACCGATGTCCAAAATACCAACTAATGGACCTTCTAGGACTCTGGCAAACAAGAAGCTGGCTCCAAATGCCGCTGCTGCACCATAGCTTCCGCCTTTAATACCAGCCTCTAACATAGCTACGATAGCAATATCATTAAACGCCCCTACATGATGCACATAATACATATGCGTACCTGCGAAAATACCAGAACATAAGCAAGCAACAAAAATAGGGAAAGCCCACTCAGATAACCAAAAACCTTGCTTTTCTAACGATTGATCCATGTTATTTCACCTCTGATCCAAACATTTTGTGTAAATCAATGAGCCATTGAGGGATATCTACTTGAATACTGTGCAGGAACGCTACATCAAAACCACGGAAAAATCCACTTAGTGTGTACAATAGAACAACGGCAACCACCAGAGTTTTCGTAATACGATTCCAACCGCTATCGTCCACACCTTTACCGATTAAAATACCAAGGACGATACCAGGGACAGCATTCCCCATGATTAAGTGAGCAAAACCACCTAGTACGGTTCCCCATAAACCGGTACGTTTACCAGCATCCATAGCCGCCATCCAGAAAACGATTGGCATAATTGGGTTAATCAACCAGTTAGCAGCTGGCACCAGTACTTTGGTTGCCACTAACTGCATAGAAGAAGGAATGGAGGAAGCTGTAGAGTTCAATAAGGCAACCACGACAACTCCAACGAGTGCGCCTGCAAATGCCATTTTCTTCGGATCATGTAAAGTTTCAGAAACATTTCGATTTTTCCACAATAGCCCCGCCGCTGCCCAGTTGGGGATAATACGATGATCAACGTCCTGTGTCAATGCACCTGCACCAACAACGGACGCCCAAGCATTAAATAGAAAGCCCAGACCAAATGAAAAGTGAGATATCGGATCTCCTTCGCATGCATTTAACTCTCCAAAGGTACGAAAAGCACCCATCCCTTGTACATTGGGAGCGTGGAACATACGAGCTGCCCCTGCTCCAACCCCAAACCCAACAAGTGCACCAATAATGATTGATTTTAAAATAATGATCAAGGTGATACTCATCTGCAACCCCCTCTTTTCCGTGCTTACGTGTTAGGATTTTTCTTGAGTCTCAATAGCTTGTTGCCGGATAATTGCTGCGCTTCTTCTGCAAATTCAATTTTTGACAGCTCAATTACACGCAAACGGACCAGAACGCGCACTTCAATCGTATACTTCGTCCTATTGCGTGGAAACAAAATTCCTAAGAAGCGCTCTTTATAGGTAGATTGACTTGCCTTCAAAACCTCAACATCCATTGGTTCAATTCGTAAAATAAGCTCGGGAATCTCGCGTGCCAGCTTGTTTTTAATCTGACCAAACACTTGTTGAAAAGCAGCTTCTTTAGATTCCCCGCTCCCACTTAACGTCAACGTGTAATCAAGCTCTTTGTACATTTTCCTCTTCCTCCTACCCTTTCATTTTTTTAAACTCTTCCGTCATACGTCTTCCTAATTCTTCAATATCCATAAAACCAAAGCCAATTACCTTTTTACCTGCGCGCAAAGCAGTAACTCCAGCATCAATGGAGCGTAAACCGAACTCAATATCATAACCATATTTCGTCTTAGCTGTCACCGCACCGGCCCCACCGCTCCCGCAGAACGATAATCCGAAATCGGCATTTTCTTTATTCATGTAATCGCCTACCTTCATATCAGCTCCTACGCCTGGAATAAGGATTGGTGTCCCCCCTGCCGCTTCAATTCCTTTCGCGATATTTTGTCCCTTACCCAAACGATCTCCAATGACCACCTTGATTTCTCCCATTACAATTCCCTCCTAATTTGTCTCTTCTTGTACAGCCTTAGCTGCTTCCAAATGCACTTGCAAAAGAAAAATTTCAATGGATTCTAGCGGAAAACCATATTGAAATCCGTAAGCATCCAATACTTTTTGAGAGATTTGCTTTAAACGCACATCTCCTTCCTCTATTAAAGAGGAATCAACAGCAGGCAATTTTTCCTGGTTTTGTACTCGTCTCATAAAGGCGAGCAGATGAACCCCCATAGCAATCCAGCGTTCCTTAGTAATCATCAGCGGGAGTTGATAAGCCTGCTCTTGTACCTTTTCGAGCAATGTGGTCAGCTCTTTCGCTTCTGTATCTTGCATAGGGGATAGTGTGGCTACTTCCTCTACAATGCTTGTCATCATATACATCTCAATACCTTTCCTGATTTAATAGTGAGCTCTGGTTGCAAATAGCTCGATGTAAGGATGGTAGCTTCCTCAGAATCGGTTACATGAAGGGGTTCTTTCTTTAGTCGTAGCAAGCTAATATCAGCACGTGTCCCTTCTTTTAAGCTTCCGATTACCTGTTCTCTTTGTAAAATCTTAGCTGGATTGTATGTGCTCATCTCTATTACTTCTTCTAGAGGAACACCTAGCGCTAGTAATTTGGTCATCGTTATTGTCAAGCTGTGTACAGGACCATCTACGTTATGCCGATAAATATCTGTACTTATTGTATAAGGCTTAATTCCCAGCTCCAAGGCACGTTTCATCGTTGCGAAACTAAAACTTGATGTACCGTGGCCTACATCAAAAATTACACCGCGTTTCAATGCTTGATCTGCTTCTGGAAGTAGGCTGCCATCTTTTGTAAAAATACCCCCCTTTTTACCATGAAACGCATGTGTGACAACATCTCCTTCTTCTAGCAATTCCAATACTTCATGAAGCGGTGGAGGTGCATTTCCGATGTGAACCATTACTGGTACTGCCAGCTCATTAGCCAGCTTTTTGGCTACATACAAAGGTTTTATCCCATTTTCTTTTACAACAGAGGCGCTCATTCTTGCTTTAATACCACAGATTCTTGAATCGCTCTTGATTAGGCGAGCTGTTTCTTCTGACGCCAATTGAGTCATATCGGCTAATTCCGATAGTCCACCGCATAGACCTAACCGCGATATATTTATCCAAGCAAGCACTTCTGTTTCACTGTTAGTAACCGCTTCTTCTAAAAAGATAGGATAGGTATCTACACCAGCGCTTCCTGCATCCACGACTGTTGTCACACCTTGTTGCACACCGATCCGATCCGTTTTTATTCCAAGCGGTGTTTTATCCGTGAATACATGCACATGTAGATCAATTAATCCGGGGGTCACGATGTATTCTCTCGCATCAATGATTTTTGTGGCTGTTGGAAGTGAGAGATCATCATTTCCTTCCCAAACCTTCTGAATCATTCCGTTGGTAATACCAATATGAAACCGACCATTTCGCCCACTAGCTGGGTCTATTACATGTCCATTGCGAATAAGTAAGTCGTAGTTCATTTTGTATTTTAGCCCCTCTCTTCTGTAAAATATCGCATGATGGCAGTAAGCTCACTGGGAGGCAATTCAAGTTGTTCCTGCTCAAAAAATTGGGCTAATTCATACCGATAGGCTTGCATTTGACGGGATTCCTGTAATCCGCTCGTCTCATAGTTAAAGTAAGAACTGCCATGCGACAAGCGATTCATCATTAGCAGGACGTGTAAAAACAATCCTTGTTGCCTCTTTTCAGGCAAAAGATGAGCAAATCGGCTGGTCAATTTCATCCCAATCTCAAAACCTTGCAGGATAATGTCCTGTGTTACGTTCTCCATTTCCTGAAGCATCGCAGGTGACATATTTTCAGCGAGTAAAGCAAATTTTGTTCGTTCTCCTCTGGAAAATGAATCAGATGTAGTTATTTCAGTTGCTCTTTGTGTTGGGATCGTTGAAGCTGTAAAAGTTCTTGTGGCTAATAATGCTCCTGCTTGTGGGGCTTCTTTGACTTGTTTTGCTTTTACCGTGTTCAATACTGATTGTAGCTTTTCCCGATCCTGTTTAGTTGGCAAAGCATTTATTTGCACAACAGGCACCTTTGCCTGTAGAGGGATAACACTAACGATGACGTCAACAGATCTGCTTTGCAAAAAGCTATCGACTTCCAAACTAGAGCAAAGTCCCACTACATGTAGCGTTTTAACTTCCTTTTCCAAATGTGTCTGTAAAAATCTTGCTACTCCTCTCCCGGTCCCGCAAACCACTAAAGCACGAACTCGTTTATGTTCTAATAAACGTTCCTGCGCCGCTTGGAAATGTAATACGATGTAAGCGATATCAGAATTGGAAAGTAGAATTTGATACTTGCTAAACTTCTCTAAGCAAATTTGCTTCAGTGCTGTAAACAGAGATGGATACGTTCGTATAATATCGTCTGTCAACGGGTTAGGGTCCAAAACACCATTTCTGTATTTCACAATGCGATCAGCCAGATGCGCAAATAAATGTTCCATAAGACCCGGATCTTCTCGAAACATGATTCCACATTTGTCTGATACAGCTTGAATTAGTTCATCTGTCAACGCATAGATTTCTGCTTGTTCTTGAGAATCTACTCTATGCTCGTACGCGTGTGGGTCCACAATCATCCCGATGGTGGGCATGCAAATAAAAGCGATTTCTTTATCAGTAATCGGGAGGGATAACTGATCAAACAGTACCTGCAACTCTTCTTGGAAATAGGTAAAAATGGAGAACTGATGAATAGCTGAAATCTCTAACGTATCCAGTTGGTTGTTAAACCCGCTACGAAGACGTTGCACGACAATGCCCATACGAATTAATAAACTGATGAGCACCCTGTCTGACAGATGAATTTGTAGCTCCTTGCCTACTCGAAGTACGACACGATTCAATGATTCTTTCAACTGAGACGTTTCCTTTTCGTCAATTTTCAATCTCTGATAAATGGGGGCAGCTAGAGCCATGCTATCTTGTTCTTGTGAAATACTCTGTACAAGCTGAAACATTTCATAGCCATCTAATAAATCCAACATTAATTGTTCTAGTGCTAGTCTACGCTGAAGCTCTTTACCAACAATTCGTAAGCCAACACGTAATTTTCGTTCAAATTGTAACTGCCAATAACTACAAAACCGTTCCACTTCTTCAAGATCAGAAATGATGGTGTTGCGACTTACTAGTAAACGGTCGGTAAAATCTTTAATCCGCAAAAAATTCTCTTCACATAACAGCTCTAGTGCGATATATCGGGCTCGTTCGTTTTGGTGCAAAAAGATTTCGTTTGACCCAGGAGTTTGTAGCCAGTCCATTACTTGTTTTTTGATCGGCTCCTGACATTCCAGCCAGATTCCCTTATTTGGTTGAGAAAACAATGGGATATTACGTTCTTTGAGCCAAGCGCGGACATGATCTAAATCATATTTGACGGTTCGTTCGCTAACTTGAAAGTCTTGTGCAATTTCCTTTATTCGGAGCGGTTCTGGTGCTAACACCAACGTTTTGACAATTTCACGTGATCGCGAAGACAGCATGCCTTTCTCTCCTCCCCGTCTGATCTATGTTGTAAGCGCATCCACTATCTTGTTGGTTTCATTATATGCCTGTCTCATCCTTTCTTAAAGTTCGATTCCTTTCCCTGTGAGATGGTGCAAAATTCGATACTTACAAAAACACAAGGAGAAACCATGCAAGTGAATAACATTCTTACGGTCTGAACACACATACTCCGTTTATGTAGCTACACCTATCGCACGACATATGGTCAAAGAAATGGTAATATTTTTATAATATCAGATTAAAAAAAGTATTGAAAAAATTAGGCAAACAGGAAATAATAGGAATATATTAGACAAAAATATTAAAAAAGGAGGCACACAAATGAAAAGGTTTTTCTCATGGTTATCCACACTTCTAGTTTTGGTAGCAATGCTCGTACCAAACATTTCCTTTGCTCAAACAGACACCGACTCTTCATCCTCAGATTCTCGAACGGCTGCTTCTCCCTATAACAAGCGAATTGTAGCGTATTACCCAGAATGGGGAATTTATTCAGGACATAACAATTATACTCCTGGCAAAATTCCTTGGAGTAAGATTACTCACCTCAACTACGCTTTTGCAGACATTAACTTGACAACAGGAACGATTGATTATTTCGATAAATACGCCGCTACGGAAGCCTTGATGGATGGTGCTACATGGGGCTCTCCTGATGCAGGTACTCTAGGTTCTATTCGCAAATACAAGAAACAGTATCCTCATGTGAAGACTATGATTTCCGTAGGTGGATGGTCTCGCTCTGCTGGGTTCCATGATGTGGCCAAAACTCCTGAAGCAAGAGCAAAATTCTCCAATAGTGTTGTCGATTTCATTCGTCAATGGCAATTCGATGGAGTAGATATCGACTGGGAATACCCCGGCTTTAAACGTGACCCTGACAAAGTGGATAATCCGAATGATCTCGGTACGCCAAAAGCGAATGATACCGAAAAACAAACCTTTACTCTCCTTCTTAAAGATCTTAGGGAAGCACTCACCAAAGCTGGACAAGAAGATGGAAAATACTACGAGCTGACAGCAGCAGTAGGTTGCGGATTGGACAAAATCGCCAAGACCGAACCTGATAAATATGCCCAATACCTCGACTTCATCAATATAATGACCTATGACATCCACGGAGCGTGGGAAAATAAAACAGGTCATCACTCCCCTCTATTTTCAAATCCTAAAGAACCTTATGAAGAATTAATCAAAATCAACTACAATACAGCTCAAGCTATGAAAAACTTTGAAAAATATGGAATTTCAAAAGACAAGCTTATTGTAGGATCTCCACTCTACTCGCGTGGATGGGGTCAAGTGAAAAATGATGGACCTATTCCTGAATTACCTGGCTTGTTTGCCTCTACTGTTCCTGAAAGCGTAAAAGGAATTTGGGATGGCGGCCGCAATGCAGGCAACAATCCGTACTACCATATCAAAGATGTTTTAGAAAAAGACCCCGCTTTCAAAAAATATTACGATCCCGTTTCCAAAGCTCCTTATATCTACAGTGAAAGCAAACAACAGATGTATACCTATGAAGACCCCACTTCCATACAAGAAAAAGTAAATTTCGTTAATCAAAACGGCTATGGTGGAATCATTGTCTGGGAAGTGACAGGTGATCCAAAAGAAGAATTGATTAGTGTGGTTGCAAATGGCTTCAAATCGGGAACAACTCCTGTAGAATATGGAACGGTTTCCTTACAAGTGGCAAATCAACCTTACTCCTTCACTCCTGAAATTACATTTAATGGAATCGCTTACAACATTCCTTTTGGACAAAGCAAACTAGTTGATCAAGTGCCAACAGGTACCTATGCGGTTACAGCAAAACCATTTGAAGATGCTACCTACAAATACTCGCCAATCATTAAACCAGGTACTGTTCAAGTGGCTAAAGGCCAAACACATTCCGTAACAGCTGAATACAAACAGGAGCCTAAAGGCCCTACAGGTCCTGATCCAAGCAAGGTTCAAGCAAAGGTAGAGTTTAAGGTAACATCACAATGGGAGACCGGCTACAACTTTGACCTCGTAATTACCAACACAGGAAACACTCCTGTTTCAAATTGGACCTTACAATTTGACTATGCTGGCCAGCTCACTTCTGTATGGGATGCAACTCTCACACCTGGTCAAAATAGCTACCAAATTAAACCTCCAAGTTGGACCCCAGAGATTGCACCCGGTAAATTATTCAAATTAAGTGGAGCAGGTTCAGGTCAAGCCTCTATTCCTGCCAATTACAAAATAAATGGTTCACCAATCACGGGAGCATCATTGTCCACAGGAGGTCCTACTAATACACATCAGTAGCAGGAAGGGCATGTTTTAGATACAGATACGTTTTATGTTAGCTGTAGCATAAAAAAACTGAAATGAGTAAGGTGGCCTTTGGTCACCTCCTCATTTCAACTTCCCTCCCTTTCGCTTCTGGGTCCGCTTAAAGATGGACGGTGTCCAGTCCAGAGATGCTGTGGGTCTTCAGAGCCATATCCCCATTTCCCCATAAACTTCGTTCCATTATCATAAAATTCTAGATAAATTCTGCCGCTACGAACTGAGTTAATAGTAGATCGCTTCCATGTTCCTATTAAAAGGTTCCTTGGCGATAAAATTCCTGATATTTCGCCAATTTCCCCCTGTTCCATCGAAGGGAGACGAAAATACCCTTTAACATGGTTAGTAGGAGCAATGCTAAAATTTCCTTGATCATCATAATAAATAAATTGTAAGTCCCCCTTGTCGTCTGTAAGCCAGAGTCCCCCAATATCCAACGGTTGTAAATCAACATTTTGTTGATAAGGGTAGACGTATGATACGTAATTATTAGAAGGATAGTACCACGTTTGCCATTTATCCATATATGACAAGCCTCCTTTTTATAAGAAGTCCTATAGACACCAGTCTACATGCTAGATTATGCCTACTATAAGAAAAGGAGTTTGTCTAATTAAATTATATGGTGCCTAAGAAGAACTAGAAGAACTACAACGTTTTAAATGCAATGGGTCTCTTCTAAGAAACAAGTCTAATTCAGAATTAGAAATGTCTGTATAAACTCGTATTACATATCATGGAGACTTATATAAGGAATAATGGACAAGATATTCAAGTTTATCGAAGGAAAAGCCGAGAAAAGCTTTCTATCCGCAAAAACGTGTAATACTTAGCTACGGACAAAAAACATCCCGACCACTATAAAAGTAGTCGGGATGTTGTATAGCAAATACGTTTTTAAAATAAATGTATGTGGAACAAAATTAAAAACTATGTCATATCCATTGAAACCAGCTATTTACTATGTTAAAATGGAAGATACTCCAATGCTAATTTCATACAAATAAATATCTAATTAGATTTTATCATTTAAAAACAACATTGTCAACCCTTTTCTACACACATAATTCATCAAAAGGAGCGAATTCTCTCGTATGACAGATCAAAATTGGAAAAATGAGCAAATACGGGTAAATCAAGTTATTCAAGAAATTGATCGTCGCATGAATCAATACGAGGCTGACGTAAGTGTTCTTAAGGCTGATGTAATTGATATTCGTAAAACTTTTTGGGATGATGTGACCGTAAATTTAGACGATCCCCATGAGGCAGCTGAAACCTATGCTAGTGTCAAGCAGCAAGCAGAAATATTGTCAGAGCGGGAACGCACACATATGCATACCGAAAATCAATTACGTACGTTAAAACGTTTACGGGACTCCCCTTACTTCGGTCGAATTGACTTTACTGATCATGCTTTGCATAAAGAAGATACAGAGCCAGAGCGCATCTATATTGGCCTCGCCTCTCTTCTTAATCAAACAGAAGATGGGCTATTGATTTATGACTGGCGTGCTCCTATCGCCAGCTTATACTATGATTATCCGCCTGGAGAGGCACAGTATGACACACCTGATGGAATTGTAACGGGAACGCTAGAATTAAAGCGTCAATATATCATTAGAAATGGAACAATCGAGGGATTATTTGATACAGGGGTGACTATTGGTGATGAGCTGTTACAGGAGGTACTTGGCAAACAAGGAACCAATCAGATGAAAACAATCGTCTCCACCATTCAACGAGAACAAAATCGGATTATACGTAATGAAAAAAGCCAACTGCTGATCGTACAGGGAGCAGCTGGTAGCGGAAAAACCTCCGCTGCCTTGCAACGCATTGCTTACTTACTTTATCGATATCGCGATAGACTAAGCGCGGAGCAAATTGTTTTATTTTCACCTAATGCGATGTTTAATAGCTACATCTCTACCGTACTACCAGAGCTTGGCGAAGAAAACATGCAACAAACGACCTTTCAGGATTATCTGAGGAAGCGCCTTGGGAAAACCTTTAAGCTAGAAGACCCTTTCTCCCAATTAGAGTATGTACAGACTGCTTACGATGAGGCAGATTATGAAACAAGATTGGAGGGAATTCGCTACAAGGCTACCTCTGATTTTATGGAACTAATTGAACATTATGTCCACCAGTTGAGTAAGCAAGGACTTATCTTTCGCGACATAACGTTTCAAGGAGATGTGTTATTCTCTCGTGAGCAACTAGCAGATAAATTCTATTCCTTCGATCCTTCCATCTCCATTCCTGTGCGAATCAAACAACTAGCTAGCTGGTTACTTACCCAATTAAAATTGATCGCACGTAAAGAACGAACGAAATCCTGGGTGGAAGATGAACTTGAACTATTAGATAAGGATGACTTTCAACAAGCTTATGAAACATTGCTAAAACAAAATCGACTTAAAGGAAATTCCTTTGACGATCATGAGCAAGAGAAAAAGCTACTAACAAGTATGATTGTAAATAAGCACCTAAAGCCATTGCGAACACGGATCAAAAGGTTGGGGTTTCTTGATTTGTCTACCATCTATCAAACATTATTTACAGCTACTCTGAATACAGAAGGTAGCTCCATCACCCTTCCAAAGCATTGGGACGACATTTGTTCCCTGACGCTAGAAAAGCTTACTTATCGCGATCTCTTTTATGAAGATGCTACCCCTTATCTCTATCTACAAGGATTGATAAAGGGATTTGAGACAAATACACAGGTTTTGCATGTCTTTCTGGATGAGGCACAGGACTATTCGCCCTTTCAGCTTGCCTTTTTAAAAAAAATGTTTCCTTTTAGCAAGATGACCTTGCTTGGAGATTACAATCAAATGATTTTGGCCCATACAAACTCTACTCATGATTGGACGACATTTGCATCCACCTTTGCTCATGAGAAAAGTGAAATCATCCAACTAACTCGTAGCTATCGTTCCACCCGTCCCATAGTTTTGTTTACACGCGAGCTTGTTGAAGGTGGCCTAGACATTATTCCATTCAATCGAGACGGTAGACGTCCTACCTTAACCGTAGTAGGAAGTACTCAGCTTACTTGCTTACTTACAAAACGTCTACAATCGTTACAGCAAACAGGACATCGCACGATTGCTGTCATTTGTAAAACTATGCAAGAAAGCAAGGAAGCATATGAGCTTCTACGAACAGAGCTTCCGATACGTCTTGTCGAGCAAGACACTGCTAGCTTTGATCCAGGTCTACTTGTCGTTCCTGCATCACTTTCCAAAGGCGTAGAGTTTGATGCTGTTATTATTTACAATGCCTCAACGAAACAATACGGAAAAGAAAGCGACAGAAAGCTACTTTATACGGCTTGTACCCGCGCTATGCACGAATTGCACATATACAGCCTGCAAGATATCAGTCCGTTTATTACGGCTGTTTCTCCTGATACGTATGAACTGCACCAGGAGTAGTATCGCTCTTTACGTTCTTCACAAAAATCCCGTTTACCTAAAAGTTAATGTAATGTCACTTTTAGGTAAACGGGATGAATTTTATCCTTCGTCTAGAGTTGTATCAAGACCCTGTAGAGGGTCCACTAAAGACAATTTGATAGATCAATTTTCGCTCACTATCGTTCATCTGGAGTATGGTATGTTGCTCATAATCCCTCTGATCATTCTCCTGATACTGGTTACATTCCAGCTTTGTTTGGTTGCTCTGTTTAACCTGTCCCTCTAACTGATTCAAGCTGACTCCATCTTCAACCACAGGAATAGCGATAAATTGACAGGAATTAAAATACAAACGAACCATCGTATCGTTTTCAATCAATTCCCATTTAGCCAAATGACGATGAATCGGAGGTGCCACCTCTTTTTCCGCATCCTCAGCTACATCAATGATCTGAATCTCCATAGCGCAATTCACAAAATCAGGTAATATTTCTTGCAAAAAATGAGCATCCTGTTTACCCATGTTCATCGTCACTCCTCCTTTCAGTTAGATCATGGACTAGCTACGTTTATCAAGTAAATAGATATAGGAAGCCACTGGTACAGCAATGATAGCCAAGCCGCTACATAACAGCACCTCAGCATAACGTTGCGCATAATACATATCGACGCACAGCTGCACGAATGTTATGCTCCCTAAGAATACCAAGCACATGCAGATAACTCTCCAATAGCTAGATTTCATAAGGTCTCACCCCTGTCGCATAAATGGCTCCATCATGAATTTTTAGAATAATTTCCGGTAAAGCGCGTTTTGGTGGACCTGCGATCGGGTCACCTGTCATAACGCTAAATTTACCATGATGGCATGGGCATAATAATTCTTTTTGCTCCTTATTCCAAAACACTGGACATTTCAAATGTGGACAAGAATTCTGATAAGCTCGGTACTCGTTTTCCCCTACACGCACTAACAATGCTGGATCATGCTTGCTTGGATAAGCAAAATCCACTGCTTCTCCGATGGAAACCTGAGCTACATCAGCTATCTTGACAATGTTTTCTTCTTGTTTAGGTGCGAGCCCCAGCAGCTCACGTGCGGCTAGCGTTCCCCATGGTAAGGACGCAACTGCAAATACTCCTGCAGCCCCCACCATGGTTTTCATAAATCCACGTCTATCCAATGTGCGTTCATTATCTCGATGGATATTATGTGTATAGTTATCATCCTGTTTTGGAACTTTCATTTTTTTATTCTTTTCCATACGTACGACACCCTTCCTTAGAATAGCTTCTGTTTTCCTTGTAAGATGCCAGGCAGACTGATCTTGACGTTTGTTTCCCCTTCTAATGGTCCAAGCATACTGGCTGTCCATTTTCCGTTAGCCAGTTCTACTTGAGAAGCTTTCTGGGCTACCTCTTCATCTGTTAACCACTGCAATGTATTGGTAGGACAAACAGAAGCACACATCGGGGGAATCCCATCCTTGGATCGATCGTAACAAAGATCGCATTTATACATGAGATTCTGTTCCTCGTCAAATTTAGGTATCCCGTACGGACAAGCGATCGTACAGTTCTGGCACCCGATGCATTTTTCTACTAAGGCGGATAAAACCGCACCGTTATCAGCTATCTGTATGGCTTGAGCTGGACAACTTCTGGCACAAGCAGGATTAACACAATGTAAACACATGAGTGGAATAGTCTGTCGGCTAACAAACGGGTCGGTCTCCAGCACATAATTACGATTTCGCATGTCATGGCCGCCACACTGCGTACAGGCGGCTAGACAACTACGACACCCGATGCAATTTTCCATTTCGATATACAAAACATGCTTAGCCACGGGCTTGTCCTCCCTTGTCTAGTTTGACGATTTCCGCTGAACATGCCTTGAATTCTGGCATACGACTGTACGGATCAAGCGCTGGATTCGTCAGTAGGTTAATGGATTCGTCTTTCCCCCAATGGTAAGGTACGAAAACAGTATCAGGTCGAATCGCTTCAATTACTTTGACCTTATATTTTGCTTGTCCACGACGCGTTTTTAATAAAACCAATTCACCATGCCTGATACCATATACCTCTGCCGTTTTGGGATGAACCTCTAACAATGGGTCGGGATACATTTCTTTCAAAAACGGAATCCGGCGTGTCTGGTTACCAGATAAATAGTGAAAAACAACACGACCTGTTGTTAAACGCAAGGGATAGTCCTTGCAAGGCTCTTCTGCCGGCGGACGATAAGGTAAGGCACAAATCTTTGCCTTTCCATCTGGATGATAAAATTCTTTATCTAAGAACAAATGAGGCTCCCCTTGATCTTCATCTGAAGTACAAGGCCAGAAAACGCCATTGTTTTTTTCAATTTTTTCGTACGTAATCCCCGAGTAATCTGCAATAGCGCCACGTGACAGTTCTGTTAACTCGGTAAATATATCGCGTGGAGATTGTAAATGGCTAAAGTATTCTCCCCGTCCCATACGCTTAGCTATTTCAATTTGAATCCACCAGTCAGGCTTAGATTCTGCATACCAATCCTGCGCTTGATTATGGCGAATGACGCGTCCTTCAAGATTAGTGGTTGTTCCTTCATCTTCTGCCCAGGTTGTAGTTGGTAAGATCACATCTGCATATTCGGCTGATTCCGATAAATAAAAATCGACGCAAACCATAAAATCAAGTTCCTTGAGCGCTGCCCGTACGTGATGCTGGTTTGGTGCACTAACCGCTGGATTGGAACATAACAAGTAAAGCGAACGGATGGTTTTATCCAGCATCAGTTGGAACATTTCGTAGGCAGAGACCCCTTTTTGCGGCATCTCACAGACTGGTATTCCCCAACGCTCTGCTACCAATTTCACATCTTCAGGATTGTCCATTTTACGATAGCCTGGCAACTGATCCGCCTTCTGTCCATGCTCGCGTCCACCTTGTCCGTTACCTTGTCCGGTCAATGTAGCTACCCCTGATTTTGGACGTCCAATTTTACCTGTTACTAAGGCCATATTCGTGTACGCCGATACGTTATCTGTTCCTTTTGATTGCTGTTCCACACCACGGCAGAACAGGACAATTGCTTCTGGTGCTTTTCCATAAATCTCAGCTGCACGAATTATTTTCTCTGCATCGCAACCTGTGATTTCGCTCACATACTCTGGTGTGAACTCTTTCACTACTTCCTTTGTTTCTTCAAAACCATTTGTGTGGTTTTTCACGAATGCTTCGTCGATATAACCTTTTTCAATCAAGAGATGTACTATTCCGTTCGCTAATGCCAAATCCGTACCCGGACGAATATCTAAATGAATGTCCGCTCGACGGGCCAAAGGTGTTTCACGTGGATCAACCACAATTAGATATCCGCCACGATTCTGCACTTCCCAGATACGAAACATGCTAGTCGGATGACACTCTGCTGCATTCGACCCAGTAATAAACAAGCAATCGGTCTGATGAATATCTGTCCAAGGTATAGTGGAGCCTCGATCAATTCCTAAGCTACGGTTTAAACCTGCCGCCGCAGATGACATGCAAAAGCGACCATTGTAATCAATATAGCGAGTTTGCAAAGCAATACGAGCGAATTTACCGGTTAAGTAACATTTTTCATTGGTCATGGAAACTCCGGAATAAACAGACAAGGTATCTTTTCCATGCTTTTCTTGCAGTTCTTGATACTTTCGAACAATGAGGTCTAAGGCTTCGTCCCAGCTTGCTTCTCGGAAACCTTCCGGTGTTCCTTTTAAAGCAGCATCATCTCGAATTAACGGTCGTTTAATGCGATCAGGATGATTCACTTGTTGATAGGCGGTGGTTCCTTTTGGACAAAGTTTGCCGAGATTAATCGGAAAATCATAACGAGGTTCTACCCCGATAATCTTGTTGGAAGTTGTATCAACACGTAATTTCATCCCACATTGCATTCCACAATAACTACAGTGCGTATCAACAAGCTTTTCGCCTGGATGGATTTTGTTTGGAATCTGTTTAAGAAATTTATCCGTTGGCATGCTGATTGCCCTCCTCCTTTAAAGTGTGATGTGTCGGTTTTCCTGTAAAGCGGGACATGCGATATTTACGGCGACATGGTAAGCACAGCTCTGCTAGGTGGAAGCCCTCCTGCATTTCAAAAGAGATTTGATTTTTCTGTAACACCTCAATCACATCGTTGGACTGCTCCATTGAGACAAATTCCGTATCGCATAACTTACAGGTTTTCATTGATTGTTCACCGTAATGAAGGCGATAATTACGGGCAAACACACTTAGCGGACGGAAAGGTACATGCGCCAGCTTACCAAATGGCATATAAATCAAGGTAATAATCACAAAGAATTGATGAATCATTTTTAACACTGGATGTCCAAAGCCTGCCAAAAAGATGTTAGATGCTGTCAATAAAAGTCCTGTAAAACTGATCGCCATCAATAAATATAGCGGTAAAAAATCATATACAAAGGTTTGTTCTGCACGAGCTTGCATGTCTTTATGTCGACGATACAAGGCCATGGAAACACCAGAAATGACCATAAAAGCGCTGATATTCAAACCATTGAAAAAACAATAAGCTAGGAATCCATCTGCTTTAATTGTCATCATATCGATACCCATAAACACCACCGTATACATACCATTTATTGGCATAGTAAAGTACATCCAGCCAAATACAAGAGGAAATGTAACGAAAGCAGCGAGCATACAGCCCCATCCCATCAGAATATGTTGGGTCCAGCGATACCAGTGACGATTCCAGATAAAGCGATAGGTTACCAACTGCTCTGTCGCTGTTTTAGGACTATTTTTACGAAAAAGAAGTTTTATGCCTTTTTTAATAATAAGTTTTGTAGGTGGACGTTCCGCCCATGCGCCAAACCGATATAAAAAACCACCAATGAATACCAACGTTCCAACCATATAACCATATAAGGCTAAATCCATATGGGTAAACGATCTTGATCCTACATAAGATAAGATGAACAGCACCAAGACGATGCAAAAGGCTCTTTTGGCAAATTTGGATGCAAAAGCACGGTTCATGATCAGCTACCTCCTAACAATTTTTAGTTTTATTGTTCTGTTTTCTCTTTTTCAGGTGATGATCGGTTGTCATTGTATCGAATTCATGTACTGCTCAGTGTGATGAGTATCACTTATACCTGTACAAATTTTTAACACATTGAAATAGTGCCTTTCATTTCTAGTTATTCATCGCTATAATAAATATTCAAAGGAAACGTCATTTTGCATGGAGGTCTCGTTGTGGGCAATCAAGGAATTACATTCATTCAGCAAGTCTCCCCCGACTTTACCCAGCACCTAAAAAAGATATCTATTCCCAAAAAATTTTCTGCTGGCTCCGTACTTTTTATGGATGGGGACAAAGCTGATCATTTATACCTGATTGAATCCGGACAATTGAAACTTACCAAGACGACGACGGACGGAAAAGAATTAACCCTGCAAGTTTTTAGTAGTGGAGAGCTCGTTGGTGTCCCCGGATTGTTTGAAGAGAATTTAACCTTCAATACTACCGCCAGTATGTTGCAACCTGGTGAGATCAACATTATCCCTCGTCAAGCATTGGAGCGCCTTCTTTTAAAAAATGGTATGTTCTGTGCTGAATTTTTACGGTGGATGGGTATCATGAATCGCCGGATCCAATCTAAATTCCGTGATTTGTTGTTGAATGGAAAAATTGGAGCGCTCTACTCCACTCTGATTCGATTGAGCAACAGCTACGGAGAACAACACGATAACGGCATTTACATTACGCTTGCTCTCACCAATCGCGATTTAGCACAATTTATTGGGCTAACAAGGGAAAGCGTAAACCGTATGTTGTCTGAGTTGAAAAAACAAGATGTCATCGAGCAGAATGCGCAAGGCAATATTTTAATTAAAGATCTTTCCTTTTTAAAAGATGCCATCTGTTGTGATGATTGTCCCAATGAAATATGTCAGATTTAAAAGAGAGTCTTGGTTACTAGCAACCAAGACTCTTTTTGTACAATCAGGCATGCTGGTTTTCTAGCATTTCACCTCTGCATTTTTACGTGCGTAGAAGTACCACAGCAAAGCCAGGGCTACAGCATAGAACACCAAGAAACCATATAAAGCAGCGTCTGGAGCACCTGTTGACTTAATCGACATACTAAATGATTTTGGAATAAAGAATTGCCCATAAGCCGCAATCGCTGATGTAAAACCGATGACTGGCGCCGCTTCCTTTGGCGGGAAAATCGTGGGCATCATACGTGTAACTGAACCATTACAAATCCCCGTCGTAAAGAAAATCACGATGAAACAGGCGAAGAATGCCCAGAAACTTTTCATATTCATGAAGTAAATAACACCAGCCGTAGCAGCAATCAACAGAATAACATTGTATAAGGTTACCTTTGCCCCACCTAGCTTATCTGCCAGCATACCACCCACTGGACGAACTAACGCACCTAATAAAGGTCCAATAAAAGCATATTGTAATGGATTTACTTCAGGAAATTGATGCTGTGTTAACAAGGGAAATGCTGTTGCAAAACCAATGAAAGACCCAAAGCTCATCGTATATAGGAATGAACAAATCCACATATGCTTACGTTTAAAAATAACCAATTGATCTTTAATAGATTGGGTCATGGGAAGGTTGCTCATACCAAACATAGCTGCAATGGTAGTCAGCAAGATAGGAATTACCCAGATGAACCCAGCGTTTTGTAGCCATAATTGCGTTGTCCCATTCGATTGTGGGCCACCACCAATAGCTCCAAATACGCTCATACCAATCACTATTGGCACTAAAAATTGCGCTACACTTACACCAAGGTTTCCAAGACCAGCATTTAAGCCCAAGGCAGAGCCTTTTCTCACTTGTGGAAAAAAGAAACTGATATTTGCCATGGAAGAAGCAAAATTACCACCACCGAAACCACACAAAATCGCGAGTAACGCCATCGTTTCATAAGATGTATTAGGATCTTGTACAGCAAATCCAATCCAAACTGCTGGAATTAATAGAGAAGCCGTACTAAATACGGTCCAATTGCGTCCACCGAAGATTGGAACAACGAATGCATACAAAATGCGCAATGTAGCTCCTGAAAGACCTGGAAGAGCTGCTAAGCTAAATAACTCATCTGGTGTATATTGAAAACCAACTTTATTAAGATTAACCGCAACAACTGACCAAATAGACCAAATACTAAAAGCAAGTAATAGGGCTGGAATAGATATCCAAAGATTTCGGCTCGCAATTTTTTTACCTGTAGATTCCCAAAATTCAGGATTCTCTGGTTCCCATTTCATCAAACCTTTTGTAGACATAGGCTACCTCCTCTAATATGTTGAAACACGCTCAATCCATGTTTTTTAATAAAATTGAACTCTTTCATAAGAACGACGTTTACATCACAAATCATACCCAACTGCTATTAGGTACTTTGTGATTTTCATCACATGATTTTGCGTGTTCACATTTTGTACAAGAATATCTATTCCTTTAGTATTTTTGAAAAATGAATAGACAAAGAAGCAAGACATGTCCTCATTATACATCCCTTGCTTCTTTGTCTATTTCCTATTTCCGATATCCTATTGAAAATACCCCGTTTGATTCTGTTCATAACCCTCTACCCATTTTGGAGGTATATACATACAAGACGGGTCGCTCGCCAAATAATCTTGCGTCATGGCATAAGCACGGGCGCGTGATCCTCCGCATACTTGATTGAAGTTGCAGACGCCACATTTGCCTGAGTAACCGTCAGGATTGCGCAATGCTTGGAACACTGTATGGTTACGGTATATATCTGCCAACGGAGTATCGCGCACATTTCCACAATCAATCGGTAAGAAACCGCTCGGGTGAACATCACCCACATGAGAAATGAACACAAATCCTTTACCGTCCGTAACTCCCCCAGCTGAACGTCCTAAATTGTCCATCCGTGTTACCTGGACTGGCTGTGTCTGCATGCTTTTTTGAGTTGCAAAATAAAGCGCTCGACGATAAGCGGGTGCTGCTGTAGTTTTGATGCTATAGCTAGCTATTTGACTCTTCTCAATCAACCAACGATAGATGCGCTCCTGCTCCATTGGCGATACCGCATCACTCGCTTGCCCTCTTCCCGTCGGAATTAAGAAGAATACACTCCACAGCACTGCGTCCCACTCTTCCACCATCTGGGACATTTCTTCTAGTAGATGGGCATTGTAGACAGAGATAGTCGTGTTTAACTGAACCGGCAAGCCATGCTTTCTTAGAGTCGCCAGTGATTTTACTGTGATATCATACGAACCAGGTGTTCCACGGAAGTAATCGTGTACATCTGCTGTGGGTCCATCTAAACTAAAAGCCCAACGTGATAGTCCAGCCTTCTTTGCTTTGACGATTGCTTTTTCTGTGACACGTGGCGTCGCGCTTGGAGACATGGAGACTCGCAATCCAATTTTCACCGCATAGTCGATTAATTCATACAAATCTTCACGCATTAATGGATCTCCGCCGGTAAAAACCAAAAGCGGATTGCCCATTGCTTTGATTTGATTCAAAACTTCCTTACCTTCTTCTGTACTCAGTTCATCTGGATGACGATTGGGCTGTGCAATCGCGCGACAGTGCAAACAACGCAAAGCACATGCACGCGTCACTTCCCAAATCACGATAAAAGGATTCTGGTCGTAATTCATTTGGTTCACTCCATTGGCATGATGGTATCTATTTATAGTGTTTGGAGATTGTCTGATACAAGCTATCTTTTTCAGCTAACGTCAGAAGCTTATTGGCCATCGGGTACAACACTCTATTCTCCTTAATCGTATGCTCTTCAAATAGCTCATCAAATTGCTTGAGTAAACAAACCATAGTAGATGTTTTTTGTTCTTGTAACACACACTGATTAAATTCTACCCCAAGTAGATCTGAAATCTCTAACAAACGGTGATGTTCCGATTTAATGAGCAGTAATGGCTCCTCCAATGTTGCTAGTCGATTCGTTAATGTAAAAAATAAAATATCATCCTCCACCATGATGTGCCGACGGAAATCTGTTTGAAGGAATTGAAGGAAACGATGCAAATCCTCATGTAATTCTTCATTCCATTTTGTACCATAACGAATGAGTGACAGAATATGCTTTAGTCTTCCATCTAGCTCGTTATGGTCATCATACAAATAGGAAAGCAAAATGTGTTCTTGTTTCTTTTTCATAGTGAAATCGCTCTCGTGTTCCAGCATACCAATCCCTCCTTGCTTCTTTTGATTGTAACGAAGTTGTCATTTCCAAGAAGTGATATTCGTCACAAAATAATTTCCAGCTATTTGCTAGAATAATGCCTGAAAGTTTGTACAAAGGCTTAGAGGAGGATATGATGATAGGACTTTCCAGTTTACTTGAAACAACTACGACCTTTGGAGATAAATTGCGTTATTCAGAAGCTTCTCGAAACCAAAAAACAGGGACGCATCAGGGGTCTGGACCTGTTGTAGCTTGGAATATTACAAAAACTTGTAATCTTCGCTGCTTACATTGTTATTCCAGTTCCGAAAATAAGAAATATGAAGGAGAGCTAAGCACAGAAGAAGCTCATGATTTAATTAATCAATTAGCAGATATGAAAGTACCTGTTATCCTGTTTTCTGGCGGCGAACCACTCATTCGACCCGATATCTTTGAATTAGCAGAACATGCTATTTCCAGAGGAATTCGTGTCACCTTTTCAACCAATGGCACACTAATCGACGAGAAAAAGGCACAACGCTTAAAAGATTTAGGTATTAGCTATGTTGGCATAAGCTTGGATGGTATGCAGGAGACACACGATTTTTTCCGTAAAAAAGAAGGTGCCTTTGATCTAGCCATCCGCGGAATTCGTAACTGCATGGCTGTAGGACAAAAGGTTGGGCTTCGCTTCACTATGAATAAACACAATATTGATTCCTTGCCAGATATTTTTAAACTGATTGAAGAAGAAAACATTCCACGCGTCTGTTTCTACCATCTCGTCTACGCAGGTCGTGGAGGGGTAGAGGATGATATTACTCATCAACAAACGCGAGAGGCTTTGGACTTTATTATCGAGAAAATTCATTATTTCCAAGAATCAGGACAACCTCGCGAAATTCTAACCGTGGATAATCATGCAGATGCAATCTATCTGTATCTAAAAGTGATGGAGACCAATCCTGAGCTAGCTGAACGGATCTGGGAAAAACTACAACGCAACGGTGGCAATCGTTCTGGTATCGCTTTTTGCAATATTGATCACCGTGGAATTGTACATCCTGATCAATTTAGTCAAGACATCGCGCTTGGCAATCTACGAGAACAATCTTTCGCAGAGATTTGGCAGGGAGAACATCCTATCCTCCTTGGATTGCGTGATCGAAAAACCAAGATTCACGGACGCTGTGCGACCTGTGACTACTTCTCCGTCTGTAACGGAAACTTCCGTCCTCGTGCCCAAGGGTTCTATGGAGATTTCTGGGCATCTGATCCACAATGCTATTTAACCGAGGATGAGATTCACTTCGCTACATCTGTTTAAAGCAAAAAGAGCTTTTGCCTTGTGCAAAGCTCTTTTTTGTACGACCAGATATAATTAGATTAGCTACTCTCTTTTTGGTTTATAAGCTAAGTTCCCTTTTATCCTGTCATTTATCTCCTGCGCTACGTGAATTTCCCGCAGGAAAAACGTAAGAAACAGAGCAAAAACGAGCAACCAGGTGCAATAATTTTAGGCAGGGCTGTTCCCACAATCGTTTGATTATGCCCATGATAGAAAACAAGCTTCTCCTAATCACATCCAATTACATCCATGAAAAATCCTACTCTAAATTAGCTTTCTTCTGAATATGAGTAAGTAGATAAACAACAAGGAGGTGGCTTTGTGACCATTTATGTTGTTCGACCTGGTGACAGTCTGTATCGAATCGCCAATCGCTATAATACCTCTGTAGAACAAATCGCCAACGATAATGACCTTAATCCTCAACAAATGCTGGTAGTAGGACAATCGCTCGTAATTGTCACTCCTAAGCAGTACAGGGTTCAGCCTGGTGATACGCTTTATCAAATCGGAATACGCTTTAATGTTTCTATTCAACAATTAGTAGCTGCAAATGGACTTTCTGCTTCAGAACCTCTCTATCCTGGTATGGTCTTAATCATCCCTTTGGCACCTAAGCCCATGATCGAAGTAAATGCCTACATAGAGCCTCGTAAAGACCTAGCTGTTACAGAACAGATTGCTCGTGAAGCAGTACCTTATCTAACATACATTGCTCCATTTAGCTACCAAATCAAACGGGATGGTACTCTTAGCTTACTTGCATTGGACGATTTACCTACTATCGCCGCTTCTAGTGGGGCCACCTTGATGATGGTGATAACTAATTTAGAAAATCATCAGTTTAGTGCGGAATTAGGCGGAGAAATTTTAAATGACGAGCAGAAACAAGATCGCTTGCTCGATGAAATTACACGGAAAGCGAAGGAATACGGATTCAGCGACATTCATTTTGATATTGAACACCTGTATCCCAAAGATCGAGAAGCTTACAATAAATTTTTACGAAAAGCAAGGGACCGCCTACATGCAAATGGTTACCTCATCTCTACGGCACTTGCTCCTAAAACAAGTGCCACCCAACAAGGACAATGGTATGAAGCCCATGACTACCGTACCCATGGTGAAATAGTTGATTTTGTGATTATCATGACCTATGAATGGGGATATAGTGGGGGACCTCCTATGGCTGTCTCACCAATAGGACCGGTGCGTCATGTACTGGAATATGCGCTAACTGAGATTCCTTCCAAAAAAATTATGATGGGACAAAATTTGTATGGCTATGACTGGACGCTACCTTACCGCCCTGGGGGTCAGTATGCAAAAGTAGTGAGTCCAAAAGAAGCGGTTAATCTTGCCCGTCGCTATCAACAATCCATTTTATATGATCAAGTTGCGCAGGCCCCTCACTTTCGGTATTACGATGAAAGAGGGCGTGAACATCAAGTCTGGTTTGAAGATGCCCGCTCCATGCGAGCTAAATTTTCTTTGTTACAAGAACTGGATTTACGAGGAATCAGCTATTGGAAATTAGGTATTCCATTTAAACAAAACTGGGTACTACTTGAACAGACCTTTCAAATTAAAAAATCATGATGCATCCTATTATGGATAAACTCAGCTTAGACTGTCGAGTTTTTCGACAGTCTTCTTTCGTTCGTTATGAGAAGAGATTTACCAATGGGAGTGTTTTTTCATGAAAAAAGTAGTTATCATTCTAATCAATAGCCTTACAATAACAAGCATGTTAGCCTATCCTGTATGTACGTCAACATCTTCCGTGCATGCTGCTACAATCATCACTCCCCTATCACCTGTGCTTACAAACTTTCAACAGCTTGTATCTACTAGGGCATTCGTTGATCAACATATCTCAACCGTTTCTAAAGAGGAAGCCATTCAACTCGTTCTTGGGTTGGAGCATTATTATGTCATGAATATAAAAATATGGAAAACAACTTATGAGCAGCCGTTGATACAAGGGAAATTAAAGATACTCGGAAAAAAGCACACTTTTTTGACAAGCTCATTCAACAGGATCCCTTGATAAAAAACCTTCAACATCAGGCTATGCAAGAAGGCTACAAACTCACTTGGAAGGGACAAACCATCCAACTCCTATCTGCTCAGCTATTTGAAAGGAATGCCGAAAAACCCTATTTATGAATAAACACACTGTTATTACAACCTAGTTTGCAGAGTTCCTATCGTCAAATCATTCGTGATTATCCTAAAAGTGTGACTGCTCTCCTATTACAAAATTATTTGCACATATTACAAAATACAAGCATGAAGATTGGAACCTACGACAAGCAGCAACACCTGGTGTACGCTCCAGCTGTTCGTCAGTTTTACGATAGCATTGAAAAAAGCATCGCTCCCTTATTGCACGGGCTTGTAGAAGGTGGCTTTTCAAAGTAACGGAAGCTTGCGTTCACCATGCCTCTTGAAGAGCATTTGCATCGAGTTGCAATAAGGCTTATCATACATTTTTTCCGCAAAAAAAGCTCTCTCGCCGGCTATAGCAATAACGAGAGAGCTTCCTTTTTATATGGATCACTATCTTAGGAATTAAAAGCGTGCTGCTCTTTCAAAGTGGTCGTTCCACCAGCCTTTAGACATGTTGCTGTAGGTTACGCCACCTTTCCCATATGTATGAAGAACTTTGTTATTTCCAGCGTAGATTCCTACGTGACCAATACGTTCAACAGAGCTCTTAGAGTATTTCATCGTTTTCTTTGTCGAGAAGAATACTAAGTCACCCACTTGTAGTTCACTACGTGAAATAGGCGTACCTTGTTTGTATTGGGAACGTGCTCCACCTGTACCCAAGTTGATTCCAGCCCCTTCTTTATAAGCCCACATCGTGAATGCGGAGCAATCCATCGTGCTCTTATCTTTACGACCAGAAGCGTATTTGTATGGGACTCCTAAATACTTTTCTCCCGCTGCAATAATCTTTTGACCAGTCGAAGCACTTGTAGCTTTTTGGCTCGTCTTGCTCGATTTGGATTTACTTGATTTGTCGGTATCTAATTCTCCAGCCTTATCAGCCAAATTCTCAACATCATTGTAGGTAGCATCCGAGCCATACAGATCGGCGTAATCCTCTCCAATAGCTACATTATCTTCCTCTATGCTATCATCACTGTTTATGTCTGTCTGATTGTCTTCCGTATCGTTTGTATCATCTGAAGTATCTACCAATGGAGTGTTCTCGTCAGCATCTTGCTTTGCTTTTGTAGCCTTCTTATCCTTTTTATGCTTCTTCTCGGCATTTTTGCAATCCTTCTTATCTTTAGATGAATAATCATAGCCATCCATGCTGTATGCATAAGCTGGCGATACATCATATTTGGTGCTGGCAAAGGCTTGTCCATCTGCTAACAGAGAACTTACCATCAGTACCGCTAAAGTTGAACTCATTTTCCATGTTATTTTCTTACTCATGTGTTATCCCCCTGTGATGTGAAATATTCCCTTGCAATGAATATCTTACAAGGATTCTCTGAGACTTCCAGTAGAAATTCATGAGAATTTGATGAGAATTGGTAAAAGGGGGACAAACTGGTTACACTACTACAGCTATACCTGTTTTTGGATGAACGTCATCATAGATATACAAGGTGAGGTGACAGGTAACATGAGTTCGCCAGACAACAAAGGGAGCTTTCTCTTAGTAGAAGATGAGAAAAACTTTGCTCGTTATTTACAATTAGAATTAATGAACGAGGGCTATGAAGTAGATGTCTGCCATGACGGGGCAATCGGACTTGATAAAGCCTTACAAAATGAATATGATCTCATTCTGTTGGATGTTATGATACCTCAACTCTCCGGTATTGAGGTATGTCGACGTATCCGGGAGACTGGAAGTGAAGTACCGATCGTCATGTTGACTGCGCGCAATGAAGTTCCTGATATTGTTGCTGGACTAGATAGCGGTGCCAACGATTATCTGACTAAGCCTTTTGCTATCGAGGAATTATTTGCCCGAATACGTGCTAATCTTCGCCCTGTTTTTGCCAAAAATCAAGAAATCATTCATCTCGATTCTCTTGAAATCCAAGTACAGAATCGTCGCGTATTCCGTGATACCAAGGAAATTCAGTTGACCCCACGAGAGTTTGATCTATTGTTGTATTTAGCCAATCATCAGGGACAAGCCTTGACGCGGGAACAATTGTTGACGGCTGTCTGGGGGTTCGATTTTATGGGCAATACCAATGTAGTCGATGTGTATATCCGCTACCTGCGCAATAAGATTGAACGAAAAAGATCAAAAAAATTAATCCATACCATTCGTGGTGTTGGCTACAGTTTGCGGGTGGAATAAATGCTAAAGAGACTAACTAGTCGCATGCCCACTTCCCTCACATGGCGTTTAACTGTCATTTTAACCACGGCAATGACCCTGTTTTTGTTATTCATGAATTTGTTCGTCTATATGTCTACCAGTAATTTGGTCTATGAATATGAACAGAAACAATTACAAAAGAAGGTTGTCACGATTTTAAATGAATTGCAGAAAGCGACGTTGGGCTATAAAACTACCAATCTAGAAGCTGTGAAAGAAGTATTATTAAAATATGCAGATGTTCACCAAGCCATTTTATTAGAAACCTCGAATAAGAAAACCCTGGCCTCTGTGATTGGCACGGGGTGGACAATAGAGGAAATAGGTGATCAAGAGAATGTTATTAGCTCCATGCAGACGGTTCAACTACCTGGGTTTTCTGATGTCCTCTTACTAACCATTATTCAGGACAATAAACAACTTCGTCCTATTTTTCGGATTCTTATTCAAATTCTTTGCTGGTCTGCTATCGCTACCTTTGTCATCTCAGCCATAGGTGTCTATCAATTGACCCAGATTGGATTACAACCCTTAACTCAATTGATTGAACAAATTCGGGCAAAAAAAGCTGAGGATTTACGGACACGTCTTCCAGTGATCACTAATGATGTAGAGATCAAAGATTTAGTCATAGCATTTAACTCCCTATTAGATCGTGTAGAGGATTCCTTTAGCAAACAACAACAGTTTATCGCAGATGCCTCTCATGAATTTAAAACACCCCTCGCCATCATTGAAGGCTATGCACGCTTACTTCAGCGTTGGGGAAAGCATAATCCAGAGGTACGGGATGAAGCACTCTCTGCTATGCTCCAAGAGTGTTCTCGCCTTTTTGATTTGATTGAAGATCTGTTATCGCTTGCTAAATTACAGGATAGTACCTCTGGGGAAGCTATTTTTTCCATTCAAGATATGGTTCCTTTATTAGAAGAGATTCGTTCAGCTTGGACAACGGTTTTTCCCAAACACCTTACGCTTCGATTTTCATGGAAAGCTCCTTTGAGACTCCCTATGAACACGGGTAAAATCCGTCAACTATTCGATATCCTGTTGGACAATGCCAAGAAGTACACAGAAGAAGGCTCCGTAGAGGTACATGTCTTCTCTACGGAAGCCTGGGTCGAGATTCATATTAGAGATTCTGGTGTAGGAATTCCTGATGCAGAACGGGCAAATGTATTCGAACGTTTTTATCGGGTAGATAAATCTCGCACACGTGAAAAAGGGGGTAGCGGACTTGGCCTATCTATCGCCAAATCAATTGTTGATTTGCACCATGGACGTATTGAGATGCGAAGAACGTCCACGGGAGGAACTGAGGTTGTGGTTTGGCTTCCTTGTTAAAAATATTCAATGCTCGTTCCACCATTAAAAACCTTAAACAGACTAACACAACTAAAGGAGAAATCACTATGACACACTTCGATCCTAATCTTCCTGTAACTCCATTTGATAATCCTACTAACCATTTAATTCCCGATTATGTCTCCATTGCTACTAACAGCGCGGTGGCAGGTAAAGCAGATACCGAAATTGGTGCTGGTGTATATGGTTCCAATCCAAAGGGAAATGGTGTTTGGGGAGTATCTGTATCTTCCAAACATTCTGGTGTATTAGGAGAAAATAGCGCGAAGGGTGGTGTTGGTGTCAAAGGGGAAAGCGAGGACTGGTACGGTGTTTATGGTACAGGATTTTACGGTGTCGCAGGGGTCGGTAAAAATATAGGGGTGTATGCTCATGGTGCAGAACTAGCGGGGTTATTTAAAGGCAATGTTGAGATAACCGAAAATCTAATTGTTCAAGGTGTCAATTTCCGAAACTTACTCCAACACATCTCTCGACTCGAAGAAGAAGTATCGAAACTTTTGGTTTCCGGCAGTGGTTCTTCAACTAACAGCCCTCGTCCACATCCTAACATTGGCACGAAACTTCTATGTCCCCCCTTTGGAAGTACGATGAATCTATGGGTTTTCGGTGGGGGATTTCAAGCATTTGAATCTGTAACCGTATTTATTACTATTTTGGTCAACAATCAGTTAACTAACTCGCTTCGTTTTTTCATACAAGCCAATAATAACGGATCTTTTGATACGACCGTGTCAGTTTTCTGTACTCCTGGCGTCATCACCACATTTAATGTAAAAGCCAAGGGTTCATCAAGTGGAGATTCTAATTTTACGGAAGTGTCCTGCTAAATTTAAAATACATACGAGACCCTCCTTTGATTACGCTGGAGGGTTTTAACTATGCTTGAATTGCTAAAAGCCTCCTCTCATCTCCATAAGTAACCTACCCAGAAAACAAATTTCCCGTCAATAATGATTGTAGCAGCTAGGACAAGCAATACAACGGCAGTTCGTACATCTAGTGAAATTGAAGATGCCAAGGCATGGTTGATAATGTATCAAATTTAACTTGGTTGTTAAGAAACCTTTTTTCATTTAAATCGTATTCTTAAGTAAAAAAATAAGGAGTTGCTAAGTATGCAATATAAAGCAGGAGACACACCCATTACTTGCCCGTGTTGTAACCATTCATTGTTTGACAAAGACTATCGTCAATTAAATTCAAGGGGAGCCACTTTTTTCGGATTGGATTGGGCTAATAAAGAGGCAACTATTCTTATTTGCAAGAGATGTTCGTACATCTTATGGTTCATGGATGAACCTTCATAAAAGTAATTTTTACATGAGCTGCCATCGTAGCTCGTTTTTTTGGGACTAATGTACATGAAGTCAATAAAATACGCCCCTCTTTCAAATAAGTGTCAAAGAGGATAGCCACATCCATCTTCAGATGAACAACTATCCTCTTCGTTATCATTTTGGTTTATTTTGTTGTAGCAGAAGACGCCAAAGGGGCATGGTAAACCCTATTTAAAATATAGGTTTGCACGAGCGAAAACACTCCACCCACCACCCAATACAATGGAAGTGCCGATGGTAAATTCATTCCTGCCATAAAGATCATGATCGGCATCATGTAATAGAAAATCTTCATATTATTGGCTCCCATTGCTGGAGTCATTTTAGTTGACAACATCGTTTGAAAAAAGGTCGTCGCTGCTGCTAATAACGGCAATATATAAAACGGATCGGCATGACCCAGGTTAAACCACATAAATGTATGATCCGCAATCTCTGGCATCCGACGAATTGCGAAGTAAAACGCCATTAAGATTGGCATTTGAACAAGAGCTGGCAGACAACCTGCCATCGGGTTAACGCCGCTTGTTTTGTACAGTTCCATCATTTCCATTTGCATTTTTTGCGCTTGCTTCGGGTCCTGATTGGAATTACTATATTTCTTTTTCAGTTTATCGATCTGCGGTTGTAGTCCTCGCATTGCAGCTCCACTTTTCATCTGCTTCATCATTAAAGGCAAGAGAATTGTACGAATCAACAGTGTCATGATGATAATCGCTAGACCATAATTACCATCAGTGAAATTGGCAGCGCCCTGAATTAACCAGGAGAACGGATAAACAAAAAAGTGATCCCAAATGCCCGGACTATTGGATGTTATGGGAGCTGTATTACTACACCCACTAAGCAACAACACCACGGCAACAAGTAAAAATACAGGTAATGATTTACGTACAGCTTTCATGAACAAATCCTCCTCATTGTTTAAAAACTCGGTAAACAAACAAGGAGAACGGTTGGGAGTGTATCATCTGATGACGTGGTTGCTCGCTTCTCTTTTCGCATAGGTACGCGTCGATATAAGTTAATAAACGACGGACGTATTGGCATTGTCACCAGCTGTTGACGCCATTCAAAACGTTCTTCAAACTGCATAGATTGACGTTTGCCTACGATGTGGGTAAATAGCAATTGACAACATGGAACTACAATCACAGATACCCAGAAGAGCAACCAAATGTATGGCAACGACAGGCCAATTAATTCATCCACCACGTGCATCTCACCTCCCCATCTGTACATAAATAACTAGTACAGCACCTATTGTAACACATTGCCCAACTGTTGTGGGAGATGGTGTGACTAGTTACTTTTGTCAATTAGGAAAGGTCACTTTAAAATGATCGAAGGCTCATGTGGCCTAAGTAAACCTTTAATAATTTGGAAATTCAATGTGACAGAAACAAAAAAAACGGTATTTATACTAAGTGTAGTTAAATACCGTTCTTTGGAACAACTTAGCTACATTACTGTACCTTACTAGTTCCTCTTATTTACTTTTCGATCCCTTTTCATTCTTTGAAGTCGCATCTTTCTTCCCAATTACCATTTGAGATACGTGCATAATGGTAGCTTCTTTTTGCAATTGAGGTAAATAACTGCGAATGGCCTTGGCTACTTTTGGACCACCGGGACCTACATGACCAATAGCAATGCAGGTTTCATTCTGTTTCACTTTCTCACTAATGAGTTTCAGTTGTTTAGCGATGTGTGAGGTTGTATGCACATCGTCTAAAAACATCATGTTCTCTATATAAGGAACCTGCAAATCGCGAGCTACTTGCCCCACTATGCTTTTATAAGAGGTCTTACTGTCGATATAAAAAAGCCCTCGCTCTTTACATACCTGTAAAACAATCCTCATTATACGTGGATTTTGTGTAACTTTAGATCCCATATGATTATTCATGCCGATTGCGTGCGGGACATTGTCAATGGCTTCATTCACCCGCTTACGAATTTCGTCGTCACTTAAGTTATTCATAAGTGCTCCTGGTCCTAGCCAGCTTTTAGGGCCCTGCATTGGTTCCATCGGCATGTGGACAATCACGTCATGCTTTTTTTGATGAGCCATTTCCGCATCTTTTTTGGTGCTAGGCAAAAATGGCATGACCGCAATCGTAAGTGGAATGGGTAAATCAAGGATCTCTTCTGTGCCTCTCATATTGTTGCCAAAATCATCTATGATGAGGGCGACCTTCCTCGTTTTATCCGGTACTGGGATAACTTGTTCAGAAGCAGTAACCGAGGAACAGACAAGACCTCCACATAGTAACAAGACTATCCCTAGCTTAGAAACAATCCTCATACATAGGACCTACCTTTACTTCTTTTTCGGTAGTATGTGCAACAACATCAACTTTTACCCTATTTCAAAACGCTAAGCCCATGACCGTATGGATACAGCACCCTACCAGAAGTGTCATAGATGGTAATAGGCAGCTTCCCCTTCGCCTTCAATTTACCAAACAGAATATCCGCTGTGGCTTGAAAACTTGCATTTGCATATCCATACTGTGCCACATACACAGGCAGTTTTGGAAAATGAGTCAGTTCATACGGATTACGCGTAGAGATCACCATTACTCGCTTCTTTTTTTGTTGAATCTCTTTTTTTACTAAGTGATTAACTGGATGTAGGACTCCTGCCAAACCATCTGGAGTTGCATCTGGGAAAAACAACAGGGTATCCGCACGATCTATTTCTTTTTGCTGCTCAGGTGTAACCTGATAAGAAATGTTAATCGACACTGTATCTGGATGATATTTCTGGATTGCCTTGGTCATTTCATTCGTATAACGCGAGCCAATCACAGCTATTTTCTGTTCAGGAGAGGGAGCAAGCGGTAGCACCCCATCATTTTTGACAACTGTAATGGACTGCTCGGCAATTGCTCGTTCCACCTGTTTGTGAGCAGGCGAAGTAATGGATTTCTCGGCAATTTGTTGCAAGGTAGGAACACTCAGCAACTGTTCCCGCAGAAAAATTCCTCTTCTTATCTTTACCGACAATATCCGTCTGACAGCTTCATCTAAACGCTCTTTCGTAATAGCACCCGACATGATCGCTTTCTGCATTCCTTGACTAACCTTTTCTACATCTGGGGGCATTAAAATAATATCCGCCCCAGCATTCAGAGCGCGAATACTGGCATCCACCGTCTCAAAATGTTGCGTGATACCTCCCATATCCATAGCATCCGTAATAACCAAGCCATCGTAACCTAACTCCTCGCGTAATAATCCTTGAATTAGTTTAGGTGACAAGGTTGCTGGCAAGTATACAGGTTTGTTTTTTTGAGAAGACATCACCGTCGTTGACTCTATCTGCGGAAAAGCGATATGCGCAACTAACACAGAATCCACGCCCTGCTTGATCGCTTGACGAAATGGAATGAACTCTACTTGCTCCAACTGTTTTTTACCATACGATATGACTGGCAAGCCCACATGCGAATCTACTGATGTATTACCATGTCCGGGAAAGTGCTTTCCACTAGCAACGACTCCTGTTTCCTGCATTCCTGCAATAAAAGAAGTACCCATATCGGCCACCAATTGTGGATTTTCACCATAAGAACGCACGCCAATAACTGGATTCTTGGAATTATTATTGACGTCTATCGTTGGTGCAAAATCCAAATTGATTCCAAGTGAGAGCAACTCTTCTGCCATTACTCGTCCTGCCTGACGTGCTAACTCAGTATTACGCGTTGCACCCAATGCCATATTACCTGGCATATTTGTCCCATGTTTCAGGCGTGAAACAATACCACCTTCCTGATCAGTGCCGATAAATAATCCATATTTATGTTGCGTTTTCTGAAGGGCATCCGTTATTTGAACAATTTGTTTTGTTTCATCTAAGCTATCTTTAAATAAAATGACACCACCTAGATGAAGTTTCTTTATCATATTCGCAATCTCGGGTGTCACCTCACGGAAAGGCTGACCTTTATACATACTAAAGCTCGGCATTAATGTCTGTCCTACTTTCTCAGCCACGCTCATGTTAGCGAGCATGCGCGAAATGACATCATAACGAGCATGTTTCTCCGCAATGATTTTCAGACTTTTCTCGTCCGTTCTTTCGAGAACTAAGCGATCATGGAAGGTACCATCTGACACTAAAATAACTGTTTGACCCAATTTATCTTGTAGAGTTAGGAGACCTTCCCTTGATATCGTTGCCACATGGGTATTACTGGAGCTCCAGCTTAGCATCGCTTCCGCTTTCTTTATATGTCCATCCACATAGGTATGCAACGCCTGCAATTGAATCTGTGAGGTTGTATATGTCTTAGGCGTTTCGGGAAGATTTTGAACGAAAAGAAGGTCCGCAGGGTGATTAGTAGAAGCGATTGTCGTTCGCATGCTATCAGCCCTGTCTTTTGATAAAAGAGGAATGAAAAAACAAGCAAAGAGAATCAAGCTAACTGATGTATATGCAAAAATCTGCTTTCGTTTCATCAATATTGGCCTCCGTCACATGTTGATTACTCCCCTTCTATTGCAGCCAAGGTAGCAATTTTTTGGCGCAAAGCGTTGAGGGAGGGTTTCTCTCTAGTCGGATGCACTCGGTTGGTTAATAACAGCACGATGGACTGTTGCTGTTGATTTATTACCAAAGAAGTGCCCGTAAATCCAGTATGTCCCACGCTTGTTGAGACAAAACCATGCCCCATGTACCAGCTTTGATCCCGTTCGAATCCAAGCCCCATTTGTTTTGAGCTAGCATCGGATAATTGATTAGAGAGCATCTCGCGTACGCTAACTTCCCGAAGGATTCGCTTACCCTTTCCCTTTCCATTGTGAAGAATCATATCGGCAAATCGTAATAAATCGTCTGCATTGCTAAATAATCCAGCATGCCCTGCCACACCTTCTAAGGCCCAAGCCTTCTCATCATGTACACTACCCCAGATGATATCTCGACTTGTCCATGGTTGTTGTTCTGTCGCCGCAATTTTCTTCTTATCCACTTGAGGACAAAATCCCGTATGCTTCATACCCAATGGTTTAAATAGATTATCTTGCATATATTGATCAAGACGTTTACCTGTTACTTTTTCAATCAAGTACCCAAGCACAATGTAATTGAGGTCACTGTATACCACTTTTTCACCTGGTTTATTTTTTAGTCCATGCTTAAGTACCGCTTTCATCCGTTGCTCACGTCCACCCGGTACACGATACAGGCGCATACTAGGGGCAAACCCTGATGTATGTGTCAGTAGTTGACGAATGGTAATATCCTGTTTTCCTTTACTGGAAAAATCGGGGATGTAGGTAGCCACTGGCATATCTACGTCTAAGATTTGTTTCTCCACCAGTTGCATAATCGAAACGGCCGTAAATAATTTCGTTAGAGAAGCAATGTCAAATAAATGTTTTTCCGTCATCTTTACCGGGTTCTCTACTTCTTTTCCTTCTTTATCTTCGTATAAATAGGCATGTCCGTATGCTCGCTCTATTTTTCTCTTTCCTCGCGTTACAACTGCCACTACAGCACCTGGCATAATCTTTTCTTGGATTGCCTGTTTGATCGCCTGATCCACTTCATCTCGAATGCTCTCACCGCTTTTCTCTTGCCCGCTTTCAAGATACAGGAGGTACTTTTGACGTTTTTTTAAAAAGGGTTGTACCCCTGCTCTCCACGTCTGAATCATTTGCTGTATATCTTGTGAACTTGGCGTTAGGGCATGACGGTCAATAGCCTCTTGCAAGGAGCGAGTACCCGATAAATAATGAATCCAGCCGTCCTCTCTCCAGCTAAACTGCTGGGGATAATGCTTCCTGATTATTTGCAATAAGGTTACCCCAGTTAAGGTGCTATCATAAGCTGCTCGATCCGTTACATAGATTTGCACACCATGTATGGTTTGTCCTTTATATTTGCCAAACATAGGCTCCATATGCGCTTCCCTAATCGCTACCCCTGGGAGATTTTCTTTTTCTAGGTCTGCTCGTAAACGATGTGCATCTATAAAAGGCGCACCGATCCATTCAAATGGATGTGTCGTTCCTCTTCCTTCTGATAGATTGGTTCCTTCTAGTAACCCGGTCGCCGCATATAACCAAACGGAATCTACTGTGGGTAAATTAGGAGAAGGAGCTACCCATAATAGTCCGGTTTGATCCCATGTCATCTCTCGTTTCCAGCCTTGCATTCGAATCACACGTAAATCGGCCTTTCCTCCAAGCTTGTTAGGCATGATTTCTTCATTATAAAAGAGAGCAAGCTCACCCATCGTCATTGCATGGCGCAAAGGAATTGGCATCATTCCTATAAAGGAGTTCCACTTCGGTTCCAATATAGGGCCCTCTATTCTTGCCCCGCCTAACGGATTGGGACGATCTAGTACCATGACTGGTTTATCTGCCAATTTAGCTGCCTCCAGCACACAAGCAAGTGTGGAGGCGTAGGTGTAATAACGCACCCCCACGTCTTGTAAATCAATTAATAGAATATCTGTGGAAGCAAACAGCATGGCAATTTGTTCTGGTTTTTTTTGATAAAGCTCAAAAATGGGGATACCACGTTTTTTTGAAAGTGTCGGTACAGATAAAATTGAAGTTGGAACACCATCCTGCTTACCACCCCATATCCCATGCTCTGGGCCATAGAGCGCCACTACATTCAAACCGCTTTGTTGTAACGCTTCCACATCACTAACCAAATCTTTTGTTACCCCTGTCTGATTAGTGATTAGTCCAATTTTTTTACCGGTCAACAGATCAGGATGTAGCAAGAGAACATCGATTCCAGCAAGAACATGATTCGCCTGCTTCTCCTTTGCTTCATATGCTAAAACAGTGGAACCCCAACTAAAAAGACTGGTCCCCAACAGCAAACAAGCTAGCAAGCATGTCCTTCTAGCTTGAAGAAGCCTGGTTCTTCTCTGAATGCTTCTCACGTCCATCACCTCGCCATGTAGTCTTCCCTCATGGCTGGAATAAATGACAAAAATGTTCCTTTTACCCTGAAACAACTGGATAAATACAAGCTTCATGATTGCTTTTGCTATCGGATCAGCCGTATATGGGAAAATATCCGATATGTATGGAGTGAAGAAGCTACTTATTATTGGTCTTTCGATTTATAGTGGGGGTTCACTCTTCGGTTTACTCACCCAAGCTTCCTTTCCTGCTGTCATTGTTGCTCGTGTCATTCAGGGAGCTGGGGCATCTGCTGTACCCGCTCTTATCATGGTGATTGTTGCAAGGTTTATCAAAGCGGAAAATCGAGGCAAAGCCTTTGGCATGGTAGGCTCAATGGTTGCTATGGGCGAAGGAATCGGACCTGCACATAAGGGCAAAGTGGATGTTCTCGGAGCATTGCTGCTTTCGATTGGGGTTGTCTTGTTTACCTTATCTACCACGGAAGATAAATGGTTCTATATGTTGATTAGCCTTGTCCTGTTTTTGATATTTTCCCTGTATACCGTCGCAGGCTTTATTTCCATGGTACCGTATATGATGAGGGATGTGCATCAATTGTCAACAGGAATGATTGGCGGAGGAATCCTGTTTCCCCGTACATTAAGTGTCATTTTTTTCGGAATTCTTGGTGGAAACCTGGTGGATAAAAGAGGAAATAAGTTTGTATTATATCTCGGAGTCTTTTTCATTACGCTTAGTTTTATTGTGATTTCTCTGTTTGTAGATAAAACACCATGGCTAACATCTATTATGTTGATACTGACTTTTGGTGGTCTCTCATTTGTTAAGACCGTGATTTCCTCTAGTGTTGCAGAAACACTCGTATCAGAAGAGGTCCGTGCTGGAATGGGAATGCTTAATCTGGCCTGCTTTTTATCAGAAGGGATAGGAGTGGCAATTGTTGGTGGGGCCATTTACACGTTGACTTACAGTCGAAAATAAAGCTGTTCCCTGTATGATTTATGAGCCGATAATCCTTACATAAGGAATATCGGCTCATTTGCAAAGAACAAAAAATTTCCGTTGTACTTATTTCACCATTTGTTTAGTCAAACTCTCTGCGAGCACCTCACCATGGAACCTGCCGTTTTCAATGAAAATTTCATTAGCGTGCAAAGCAGAGACAATTACCCCAGCAACAAATACACCCGGAACGTTGGTTTCCATAGTCGATGGATCAAACACCGGTGCTCCTGTTTCCTGATGAAACTCCACTCCCAATGCTTGCAACATGTGACGATCAGGTCGGTACCCAATTAAACTAAACACAAAATCGTTAGAAATTTGGGTAATCCCCTCTGGTTTTTCTACCGTCAGCATTCTATCCGTAATCTCTTTTATCTCAGAAGAATAGTATACCTTTATACGTCCTTTATCACACAAGCTTTCAAACAATGGACGAGTCCATGCTTTCACTCGAGAAGAAATCTGCTCACTACGACAGATCACCGTCACTTGAGCCCCTGCCCGTTCTAAATCCATAGCTGCATCTACAGCAGAGTTATTTCCGCCTACGATGGCTACTTCCATTCCCGCATAGGGATGGGCTTCTGTATAAAAGGAACATACCTTTGGCAAATCCTCTCCGTGAACGCCTAAACGGTTTGGATTGTCAAAATAACCTGTTGCTATCACGACACGCTTTGTTTCATAACGCTTGGCAGACCCAAAGCGATCTGTGCTAGACACAACAAAATGTTGGTCGACTTTTTCAACCTTTCCCACTTCTTCATAGGTCTGAATACGAATATCATGACGCTTAGCTACCATGCGATAGTAATGCAAAGCCTCCAAGCGCGTAGGTTTTTCATTCGGGGTGGTAAAGGGAACCTGCCCAATTTCTAACAGCTCCGGTGTACTATGAAAAATCATATAGGTGGGATATCGATAGATAGAATGTACTAAGCTTCCTTTATCCAATACGAGCGGATTGATTCCGCGTTTTTTTAATGCTACAGCCGCTGACAAACCACAGGGGCCAGCTCCAATAATAATGATTTCCTCCATAGATGAGCTCTCCTTCCAGTTATAACCTGCATCTCTTATTACATCACTTTTATTATAAGTCATGCGAACGACGGAATGTGTTTCACAAGTGTATTTCTGCATAGGAAAAATCCTGAAGCAACTCGTAAAACATAGGAGTTGCTTCAGGATTCGCTTCATCTTTTTTACATTTTCAGATGCTTTGGAACTTCTGTTTCCTTATTTTTGTGGTGCGAATTGCATATCTTTATAAACTTTCACATCAGAAGGCAACTTAAGTTCAAAGAATCCTTTCGCAAACTCAGGGTAAAAATCTAGTTTAGTTACTTCTGTGACTCCTTGCAAGCCAAATACCGTTGTGATTGACTTCATGGCAACTCCTGTTTCTTTATCCATCCACATTTCTACTTGAAGATCATCTTTTAAGGTAGGAATTGCCATGATACGATACGTTGCACGATTGTTAATCGTTTCTTCCCCTAAGAATTGTAGCTCGTGGTTGTTCTTTAATTCACGAAGATAATAAACATCGTTGTTTACCACTTTTTGATCAGGTGCCGCCGTGATTTCGCTTGCTGATTTAGCACCCTCTCGATAGTTTATAGAGGACTTACCATTAAATACGTTATAGGTTACAACGCCCGTATGATCTTTTTCCTCAATCCGATATCCTCTGTCTAAAGGATTGTACCATTCCTTCGCTGTAGAGGTTACTATCTTTCCTTCTTGATCACGTTTGACTGTCGTTTCTTTATAAAGAGGAACCATCTCCATTTTTTTCAATAACTCTTCATATACTTGATCCATCGTCATTTTGCTATTTTTCACCTCTGGCATAGAACCAGTAGCTACTCTCGTCTGCCCGATTACCTCTCCATTTGCATTGTGTACATTTGTTTTTATATATTTATCATATACACTTTCTTGTGCGTATGCCCCTGTTGCTACAAGTGTTGCTCCTGCTAAAACCACTGCGATCATTTTCTTTTTCATATGAGAAAACCTCCTACGTTATACAAATAACGATAATTGTTATTTTTGTTAATAGATAAACAAAACAATCCTTACTACTACTCTCTAAGCCCATCAGCCTACATGTAGCAAGTTCGTTTTTTTATTGTTTCATAACCTTTGACGGGGAGATTTACGAAATGTTACATGACAAAAAACTTTTTGGTAATTGTTCTATTCATACAGAAAAGAACCTACAGAAAACTCCATGCTTTCTGTAGGTAATGCTCCTGATCTGCATATTTTCGCAATCCATTTGGTGGTTGCTCACTTCCATAAGGGAGTTCCGCAGGTGTTACCAAATGAAGCGCAACATAGGGTATCGACAACAAATCGTAAATTAACACATCAGACTATTTTTCACATAAAGAGAGCCTGCTTTCACAAGATGTAATCAAAACAGGCTCTACGTTTCCGTATCGAATTTATTTTGTTAAAAACACATCCGTTAGTTCAAATCTAAAATAAATGGTCTCTCATCTACATTTCATTTTTCCTACTCCGCTGCATTCATTAATACAATTCTCCATCCATCAGGATCTTCTATGGTAGTGCCTTTTTCTTTCCAATAAGGATTCTCTGGTTCAACTTCGTAATAGCCCATTGAATGTAGTCTATTAGTAATGTTGTTAATTTCATTTTTATCAGGCATATAAAACACAAGTAGATTATCTTTCGTTGGAGCAGGGCAAGGGCTTCCGTTAACATGCTTCGTAAATTCTAAATGATATTCTACATCAGGTAACCCAAACATGATTCCATCGTATCCTTCATGATTTTCAAAACTACCTACACGTTTTAAGCTTAAACCTGTTTCATAAAACGCTATAACCTCTTCAAATTTATCTGTCGGCCTTGCTATTCTAAACTGAACCCAATTTTTCATGTAATTCCCTCCTCTAGAAATGTAAACTTATGATCCGACGAATTCTTACTCAATCCCCCTTAGTTTTTATACAAAAAAAGTCAGCTTGCAAGCTTACAGACATTGTAAATAAAAATATCGGTAAAGTCAAAATGTTTTTATACTTTATAAATATTTTTATTTATAAAATAATCCGAACAATGCGTATTCTGTCGTTAGACTCCACGTAAAATTCTACCAGTTAATCCATGTGAGACCGCAATCACTTTTGGTCGCTCTGCTACGCTCTCAAGCCAACTAGAGACACGTGTTACAACCTCTTATGAATCCCTGATCTAATCTTCCTCATAAGAAAAAACACCCACCAAGTGGCGAGTGTTCCCCCATATTAATCTCGCAGTCTTGACAATAATCTGGTAAAACCATATAAACGATCCGACTCCTCCGTAAACGGTGGTTGCCCTTTCCCATACACTTCAGAAGTAGAAGCAAATACCACTTTGACTCCGTATTTTTCTGCTGAATTCAGAACATTACGAGTCCCTTGAAGGTTGGTATCGATGAGTTCTACTGGACGTGTCATTGTTGTTCTCACACCTAAAATGGCAGCAAGATGAAATACACCATCTGCATTAGAAATTAATTGATCTACCACTTCAGCATTCGTAACGCTGTCTTCCACGATTTTACAACATGCAAACAGGGATGAATGATGGGAAAAGGAACCCGTATATAAATTGTCTAATAACGTAACCTGATGTCCACGTCTTATTAATTCGGGTATTCGGATTATCATGTAGAATACCCTAAATAAAAAGATAACAACTACCATACCTTAAATCGGATAATGGTGTGAAATTTCTTCTGACAGTCTTCCCACTTGAAGCCTTCATTTAAACCTGTCCAAAATGAAACATTATCTATTAGAAAATTGCAGTGAAAATTTAATATCCTTTTCCCCATTGACTCTTACGTTGCGTAATACTTTATAGTAGCAATTGAAGGAGGTGCAAAAAGAGATGGATATGAAAGTGAAAGAAGTAGCTGAATTGGTTGGTGTTAGTATCCGTACACTACATCATTATGATCAGATTGGATTATTGACTCCAAAAGAAACCACCGATTCTGGTTATCGGCTTTATTCGGAAGAAAATCTTGAAAAGTTACAACAAATTTTATTTTTCAAGGAGCTTGGTTTCTCCCTAAAAGAAATTAAAAAGATTATCAATAGTCCTTCGTTTAATCAACAGGAAGCGTTAATCTTACAACGGAAAATGTTGATCGAGAAACGGCATAGAGTAGATAAAATGATTGAAACCATTGATAAAACGATCAAATTTATGATGGGAGAAATTCAAATGACGAACGAAGAGCGGTTTGAGGGGATTAACTTTAGGCACAACCAATATGAACAAGAAGCTCGTCAGCGTTGGGGAAATCAACCTGTCGATGAGACATATGCAAAATTAGAGGGCATGACTAAAGATGAACAAAAAGGTTTATCTGAAAAGTGGGATATGATTTTCAATAAACTTGCACTCCTTCGTGGTCAATCTCCCAAATCTCAAGAAGTACAAGCGACAATCAAAGAATGGTATGACTTTTTAAACAAAAACTTTGGTAAATATTCTCTTGATGCCTTTTATGGATTAGGTCAACTATATATTGACGATGAACGCTTTACAAAAAACATTGATCAGTATAGTGAAGGATTGGCGAAATTCATGAGTGATGCGATGGAAGTCTTTACAGTAAATCAAAAATAACAAAGGTGGTAGCGATGAAAATTGTAATTGAAGATACGGTCGAACAATATGAAAAATTGTATTCCATGGAAGAAGAAAGAGAAGACTTCTTTCGATATTCAATGATGAAGCCTTTTGAAAAAATGTGGAACACCATTAATGTTCCTTTAAAAGCTAAGCAACCTGGTGGGTATGATGTAATAATGGCTACAAATATGCTTGGGTATCTTAGTGTAACGGATACCGAAATTGGAAAGAGGGCATTAGAGAATTTAAAAGAAATTCAAGCTCTTCAAACTGCACATAATACTTTGAGTCATTGTGTTGATTTTATTGAAGAAAAAAATATGAAGATAAATGCTGATGAATTGAGATTTGGAATGTATATAGCTGATCCGAAAAACCTCGAATTACAAAAAGGTTATTGTGGATTTGGAGGAATTCCAGGATTTATTCAAGTATCAATATACCCTAATTCCTATAATATTCCAAGACTTCCTGCTGTAATTGCACATGAATTTCATCATAATATCCGTTTTTCATATTTTGATTGGGATCATGGGAACGTAACCGTTGGTGATTACTTAATTATAGAGGGGTTAGCAGAGTCTTTTGCAAAAGAAATTTATGGAGAAGATCTTTTAGGGCCTTGGGTTACTTCTTTTGATAAAGAGGACTTGGAATACTCAACAGAGGTAATAAAGGATTCATTAGATATTAAAGGATTTGCTGATGTCAGTAGTTACATGTTTGGTGACACCATAGCAAAGGAACAGGGTTATCAACCTGTTGGCTTATCGCCATTTGCGGGTTATGCGGTAGGATACCAAGCAGTACAATCCTTTATGAAATCCAATAATGTGGGGATAAGAGAAGCTACCTTACTTGGCACAGATGAAATACTAAGCAATTGTGGACTATTTTCTAAATAACCTGCTTGTACCTATGAAGCATTACTATCAGAGCTTAGTAATGCTTCTCTTATTAACTGCAATTCATATATGTTTTTATTAGTAAAATGATTAATACAACAAAGGAAAATGAAATAATGACAACTAATATGCTCAATCTGCCAAGTTTTAAAATTCTTGATATGAAGGAGAGTGAATATGATTATAGATTCTTAGTAGAGACTATTTTACCACCTCCTTTTTATTGCCCAAAATGTGGTACGGTTGCTAATCTATATAAGCATGGTAAAAAGGAACAGTTATTTTTTGATTTGCCGATGCACGCTAAACGAGTGGGCATCTTCGTTAAAAGACAACGGTACAAATGTAAGGAATGTGAAGCTACATTCTCCCTTCTTACCAGACGCAAAGACCTTACTGACTTTGATGATCAAATAAAGTTGCAAGTATGGACACAAAACTTCCCTTTACTCTGTCAGGCTTATGAGCTAAAAGAACAATTTTTTGATATTTATGAAGCAAATAATAAAAACAATGAACCATGTCGGGCGTGGATACTCTTTTGAAGCTCTTAGAGCAAAGATTCTATTCACTCAAGGTTATCGGAAAATTAAGAGGAAAAAGAAATTCAAGGAAGTCGAAGTCACCTTTGGAAAGATGTTTGATCAATTTCCAAGTTTTTCGCAAACTGCTTATGAATGGGTTTATGAAGAAATATATGATGCTGATTTTTCCACATTAACTAAAGCTATGGAAGAGGGCTCTTTTTAACCCTTCTTCCACACTATTTTCCGATTACCCATTAATTCTTCTGATAAGTGGGAGCCGATAAATCCTGCTCCGCCAGTAACTACATATCGTTTTCCTGTTGTTTTCATCGCATCACCTTCTCCTCTCCAAGCGGTATAATACCTCGAGTGTCCAGTACTAAACGGGCATGAATCACCAAGTTGTTCCAGTCAATCGAACTATGATCAGTAAGAATTAGCGTAAGATCTGCGCTGGCTAATTCCTGCTGAGTTAATTAAACTGAGCAGTATTCCTGATTGTGATGGCAAAGAAATATTTATAAAAGCTTGCCATACACCAGTAATATATGAAAAGGTAATTTCTTTGGAACCGTACAGGCATACAATCATGATGCCTTTTTCTATAACAAAAAAAGACCCTAAAATTCTGGGTCTTCATGTTGGCAGTCATATCCCTCTAATTCACTCAAACGAATCATGGCCATTTCCAGTATTTCTACCAAAGACTGTTCCTCTGTCGGTTGTAGCTCAAAGAAAAAACGTAAATGAGTGCAATCCTCTCTTTGTACATGTGCGACAAACGTAAACTGATCGGATTGTTGTAACACGCGCTTACGTTTTTGAATGGTATAATCTAACGAAAAGATGCCGTCCCATTCATGGTAGTGGTAAATCGAACTCACTTTAAAATTGAGACTCGTCCCATTTTTTCCCTTAGAAAAGGTGACGTGATCTTCTGGATAAAATCCAAGTCCAGTTGTTAATTCTCCTTCTAAACAAAACGAGATGCCCTGCGGCAAATCACCCGGCTTTAAGACATCGGCCCAACTCCCTGTGAGAAGTGCCACATTATTGCTATTTAGCTGTATCTTTTCGCCAAATACTACGATTTCCAGCTGGCCTTGAGCATCCTTTTGCGACTGAACATACATACGAATCTCCTCCTGATTCTCATATGTATGAAACAGTATAATCACTGTTTTGTACTTTCAAACCCAATTTTGTCTAGCTTCTTCTACTAAAAAAAGAAAGCCTTATCTTTTTTATAGATAAGGCTTAACAATGTGGAATTTTAATAAATTAGCTACAATGTCTTTGAATGTTAGTTAAACGTCGGTCGATGGTTACTAGCTGGCTCCGAATCTTTGATAAACGGTTTTCGGTACTATTTAATCGTTGATGAATGCCCTTAAGCCTTTGACGAATACGCTCTAATTGTTTCTCTGCATGCTCGGTTTGCTCGATTAGTTGAGCTATCAACAATGACCATCTCCTATGTTTTAAACTCCACAAAATGGATTTAACCGATTTTATTTCATTTGAAACAAATCGAAGTGTAAAAAAATAGTCCTGCCCGATAAAAAAGGCAGGACGACTATAACATTTATTACGCTTCAGCAATAATTGCTTCCAACGCAACTTCAATCATTTGGTTAAAGGTGGTTTGACGTTCCATAGCTGTCGTTTCTTCACCTGTCAAAATATGATCACTTACTGTAAGAACTGACAACGCACGCGCTCCAAATTTAGCTGCGATCGTGTATAGCGCAGTCGTTTCCATTTCAACTGCTAACACTCCATATTCTGCCAATTTCGGCATACGAGTCGCATCATCATTGTAGAACGAATCACTTGTAAATACGTTACCTACTCTTGTTGGCATGTTACGTTTTGTCGCTACATCATACGCTTTTTTCAACAAATCGAAATTAGCTGTTGGTGCATAATCGATATCGTTAAAACGTACTTTGTTAACGGCAGAGTCAGAAGAAGAAGACATCGCAATGATGACATCTCTTACTTTTACGTCTTTTTGGATCGCACCGCATGTACCTACACGAACCAAATTTTTCACACCATACGAATTAATTAATTCGTGAACATAGATAGAAATGGATGGTACGCCCATTCCCGTTCCCATAACAGAAACGCGTTTTCCTTTATAAGTACCTGTAAATCCTAGCATACCGCGAACATTATTAAAGCACTCTGGGTTTTCCAAGAATGTTTCAGCAATGTATTTGGCACGCAACGGGTCTCCTGGTAATAAGATTGATTCTGCGATTTGGCCTTCTTTAGCTTCGATATGTACACTCATGTTCGTGTCCCTCCAGTTATGTAAGAGATAGTTGGACGGGCATCAAAAGAGACGCCTTCCGTATTATAACCCATCCTCTCAACATATCATAGCTAAATTCTTCACAATCATGATTCCTTCGTAAGACTTTCTTCCACTCGCAGTATTCCCGCATGAGCGATGACCGTTCCTCTGACACCTAATGGCAAGGGGAGATTGGTGGGATCGTGACCAATTTGTATATTGGCTAAAGTAGGTTTTTGAAAGGGAACAATAATTCGTTCTATGATTTCCTCCACTGTAAAGCTCTCTTTCCCCTCTTTTGGTAAACAAGCCTCCCATGACCCTAATACGATAGCATTTGCATCAGAGAATTTTCCTGCCAAAGCTAGCTGAGTTAGCATACGATCCACTTGATACGGCTCCTCGCCTACATCTTCCAAAAACAAAATTTTATCGGTTGTATCAAGCTCATATGCTGTCCCTAACGTTGTACAAATCAAGCTTAGATTACCTCCAACAATAATACCAGATGCTTCACCAGGCACGAGGCAATGAATTGCTTCATTCAATGGATTCACGATCTCTCCCAATGGCTCTGTACGAAATAATACTCTTTCCATATACTCTTTTGATAGAGGATCAAAACCATTAATTGGTTCTACGGCTGCCATCGGTCCATGTAGTGTCGCTAAGCAAGCTTCTTGCATAAAAGCTGTATGCAGTGCTGTAATGTCACTATAGCCAATAAATAACTTTGGGTTCTTCACGATAATGGAGTAGTCTATTAGATCTAAAAGTTGTGGTGTACCATATCCTCCACGCAGGCACCAAATCGCATTCACATCTGGATCGCAAAACATTGCTTCCAGTTCACACACCCTATTTTCTGGTGTATCACTCAGATACCCACCAAAGGATCGATAGCTACTAGGTCCTACCTTTACACGTAAGCCCATTGCTTCTACCGCTTGTATTGCTATCTCTAAGCGCCCCCCTTCTATCGGACTTGCTGGAGCTGTTAACCCCACACAATCTCCAGCTCGCAATGTGCGTCCTTTATTCATGTAACGTCTCCTCCTTGTTGTCATGTCATTGCCCATAGACCATTTATATGCTTCTCGGCTGTACCAAGCTATTCTTCTCATCCCTAAAAAAACTAGCTTAGATTTTTTTAAGTCAAATTTAAAATGGACCGATAGGAAGGGCAATCGTGACAATTGTTCCCTCGTTTTCCTGACTATGGATCATAATTCTTCCTTGATGTTGTTTAACGACTTGATAGCACATAGTGAGTCCCAAGCCTGTTCCTTTTTCTTTCGTTGAATAAAAAGGTTCTCCTAACCGATGTAAACGTTCCTCTTCAATTCCGATACCTTCATCAACCACCGCTATGCATACCTCTAACTCGTTTACATACAACGTCAGAAAAATATCTCCTCCATCAGGCATCGACTCTGCAGCGTTCATGAGCAAGTGAACTACTACCCGCTTCATCAAATCACGATCGCAACAAACCAAAGGGATTTCTCCATAGAAATGAAAATCAATCTGAATATCTGAAATTAGTCTTTGATTTTCTTCATAAAATAGTTGAATGGCTTCCTCCAGAAGACATGGAAGGGACATACATTCACTTTTTATTGGTTCAGGCAAAGACAACTGCATAAACCCATCCACAATCTGTTCAATTCGCTCAAATTCTCCCGACATGATCTGTAAGTATTTCTTTATCCTCTCATCCTTATTTTCAGTTTGCTTTTGCATTAATTTAAGAAAACCTTTTAAGGAAGTTAAAGGATTACGTAACTCGTGAGCAATCGCAGCAGAAAGTTGACTTACTACCCATAGCTTCTCGGACTTGCACAGTCTTTCTTCAACCAATTTCCGTTCTGTGATGTTACGCACAATCCCTACCACAAACTGAGTTGAGCTTGCTTGCTTAATGGGGTGTAGGGCAACTTCGTACGTATATGTACCCAGCGGAGCATTCAAGCTCTCTTCATATTCGACTGTGGATTGTTGTTGGATGGCTTCCTTACATTTATCTACAGAAAACAGCATTGATTCTTCCTTGAGGAATGCGTGTACTTTTTTCCCAACAACTTCATGGTACTCATAACCAGTAGCTTCCAAAAAGGCTTCATTTACTTGCAATACAACTAATTGATGTTCTGCTGTTACTTTTATCAAGAAGATAATGTCTTTTACTTGGTTCATCAGAAATGAAAACGTGGCCAACTCAGTCTGCATGTTTTCCCTCTCCAGCTTTCGGTTCCTTTATTGTCTACCAAAAAACATCTTCCTCTTACATTCGACCCTTCTTACATATTTTCTTGCAACCAGCCTTCATCAAACTGCAAAAAAAGATTACTAGTCTCTGTGTATTTGAAAAAGAACAGCGATCCAAAGCTATAGGAAACAAAGGGACAAGCATATTCCTCAAGCTCATCCCTTGTACATATTATTGGAATTTTTTTGTTTCATAGGGGAAGAGAAAACCATGTAGAAATTACGAAATTTTTCTTCTACCTAGATATCCTTCTTCCATTCCATGATAATGAGAAACACTCCCCTCTCCCAACTTCCAACAGAGATATACCTCTACTCCGTCTAAAATAGCTGGAAAATCTACTAACCCAAGTTCTACCTCTTTAACTTGCATGCCATGCATTTCAATCGCTTTAGCATGCATTGTATACTCCATATGCAAAAATTCCAACTGACATTCTAATTCGAAAACCTCATGATCGGCATACTCATGAAACCCAATATGGTCAACATGACTTTTAACAATTTGTAGGCGATGATATTTCTCTGAAATTTCACGCTTTTGATCTCGTAAAAAAAGGAGCTCTTTTTCCAGAAACGGGACATATTCATTCGCTTCTTCTAGACTAAAGTATTTTTTACTCATGCAGACGTTCTCCCTTCTACGCTATAATCTACATTATAAGTAACAACAGACTTATCAAATTATTCATTTTTCTTCTAATATTTTACATGAAAACGTCTTCAAATGTAATCCAGAAAACTGTAATTCCCTAGCTTCTTGTGGTAGCTATTTTTTCTTGCCATCTTTGTTTTTCTCTCGCTACAATAGAGATATGAATAGTAAACAAAAACCAACCGCCCTCATGTTAAAATATTTGTACGCACATTTATTTGTTGTGGATCCAACACGCGAACTAATGCTAGAGAAACTTTCCTATCAGGACGTCTACGAGTTGATTCAACAAATCAAACGGTTCACAAAAGAGAAACAACAGTCTTTATCATCTTCTACTAGCTTTCAAGAGCATGTCATTTGGCGTATTGACACCTCATCTTCAGAGGAATTGTATCAGATTGGCAATAAACTAAGCCTTCAGTATTTTGGTCGCCCATGTAAAGTTCCTATTGAATGGGATAAATCGGTAAAGGATGCTGCAGGACGATTTATATTTGAGCGAACACACCAAAAGCCCATTAAAATTGTACAAAGCCTGTGGCAATACACCCAATTTGGTGCCCAGCATGTCATAGCTACTTTAAAGCATGAACTCGCCCATTACCACCTATGCTTGCAAAAAAAGCCCTTTGCAGATGGGGCACCAGAGTTCGTAGCAGAATGTAGACGAATAGGTGCTCCGCTGTTCGCGGTTAAAATGTTGGAAGGGTATCAGACATACTGTTCCGTGTGTAGCGCTAAGGCTGAGGTTTTGAAAAAACCGCGAAAAAAGGATAAAAGTCCATGTTGTAAAGCAGATCTCGTATTTAAAGAGTATATCATCCGTTTGCCTGATGGACGAATTGTCCAAGTAGAAGTGTAATCGTAAAGGAGTAAGAAAATGAGTCGTAAAGAAATAGAGGAACAGATCATCCGTCAATACCAGCAAGATGAACATATGATGATTCTTGTCTTCGCACAATGGTGCGTGAATCACAAGCTCGACCCACATGAGCTCTATCAGAGGGCATATCCTCATCAGAGTCAAAATCCATTGCTCAATCAGGTAATGGAACTAACCGTTTCCAAAGAAGAAGCTGGAGACATTGATAATGAGACCCTGATTGCTGTATTAACCATGTATGAAAATGACGACCTCGCTTATGTGGTAAGTCAGGAAATGGAACGAATTCCCAAACAAAAAAACTAGTAGAATGATCAGTATAGGAGTCAACTAAAGCTATTGAGTTACTTATTAAGTAGGAGTTAAACGTTCAAAGATAAGAGATCGTAGGGCGTACGTATACCTTGTTGCGTACGCCCTATCTATCTATTGATATTCCTACATATTTTCATAATCCGCTTGTTCTAACCAGTCTACGATGTCCTTAACCACTGAATCCAGACAACCTTCCTTAAACGGAGAGCGCAACTCCGCCAGCTCCACTATCTCTGTAAAGCTTTTGCTACCCCCTACCTCACAAATGCGCAAGTAATTTTCCCATGCATGTTCCCGGTCTTTATTAGCTAATTGCCAAAACTGGAAGGCACAAATTTGAGCAAGACCGTAGTCAATATAATAGAATGGGAACCTGAAGATATGGCGTTGTTGATGCCAGTAGTTACCTCGCTCTAAATAATCATTCTCTTCAAAGTTATAATAAGGGCGGTACTTTCGTTCCAACTGCCGCCACGCCTGTTTACGCTCCTCTACACTTGCTGTGTGATTCTCGTAAACAAAATGCTGAAATTCGTCCACCATACAAATGTAGAGAATAGAAGAGAGGCTATCATGTACATGCTCATATTTAAATTTCTCCGCGTCTTCTTTAAAAAAGAGCGCCATCCATGGCCATGTTAAAAATTCCATGCTCATGGAGTGAATCTCAGCTGATTCACTAGTTGGGAAAATGCATTCTGGCATAGGAATATGTCTGCTTGTGTAAGCTTGGAAGGCATGACCAACCTCATGTGTAAGTACTATAACATCGTGAGAAGTACCATTGAAGTTGGCAAGGATAAATGGAACTTGTTGCTCCTGAAAATAATCGCAGTAGCCACCTGTCACTTTGCCTTTTCTACTATATACATCAAATAAACCTCTATCTAGCATCATTTTGAAAAATTCGTTCGTCTCAGGTGATAGCTCTTCATACATCTTTTTTCCGTTTTCTAAAATCCACTCTGGATCACCCTTTGGAACTGGATTCCCAGTAGGAAATAACAAAGGATCATCATAATAAGTAAGAGTAGATACACCGATATGTTGGCGTTGGCGTTCTTTGAGACGATTCACGGCCGGAACAATCTGCTCTTTCACTTGTTCACGAAATACGTTAACCATCTCTTTGTTATAATCAATTCTTTGCATACGAGCATAACCTAACTCCACAAAAGAAGGAAACCCTAATTTGTGGGCAATGGTCGTTCTAATCTGGACAAGCTTGTCGAAAATTTGATCTAGTTCTTCTTCATGATCTTTTAAATATTGATATTTCGTTTCCATGGCTTTTTTACGGGTATCTCGATCAGTCGATTGTTGATAAGGACCTAGCTGTGGCAAGGATATTTCCTGACCGTCAAATTCAACCTTGGCACTTGCTATTAATTTTACATATTCACTGCAATATTTGTTCTCCTCCTGTAGATCATGCAAAATATCTGGAGAGAAGGTGCTCATTTGCTTTTCTGCCAATGCAAAATAAACCTTTCCCCACTTTTCCTCATGATTTTCTCTGTGACGCGAATGTAAAATAGAACGATAATACTCGTTCTTCCACTCATCAAAGTATGGAACCTGCTCATCGTAAAATTCCTGTTCTGCCTGATAAAATTCATCTTCCGTATTAATTGAAAACCGGTTGCTTGCAGTGCTCCATGCTGTAAGAAACTTACGTTGCAGGGCAAGAATGGCGGTTATGGCTGCTTCTTCTTGTTCATAGCTACTCGTTTCTGTGAAATTATTTAATTGTTCAGTAAATTCACCTTTCATTTGTGACATACTAATTCGTTCATACGGAAAATCCTTAAATTTTAACATACGTGCTATCTCCCCCTTCTCTCTATTCTTAGATTCGTTTTAGAACAGAAAACTCCTGCTTTTTTATTAAGAATGGCTTCAAGATAACCAGTACCATTAAAGAAAAACTTTTCAATATGTCTATTTTCCTGCTATATTTATATCATTTGACCTATCTCTCGTTTTTTCTTACAATTTATACTTGAAAAGGACTAAATTTACTTATTTCAAAAAAACATCTTTTATGTTATTAATATGTATGATTAAACCAAGCAGGATATTGTTATTATTTGTCGAATCTTGCAATGAGAACTAATGTTCAATTTTGGATATGTCACCTATAGGAGGAAAAGAAGTGACCGAACAATCCAAGGGTTTCGTCTACATTATTGGAGCTTTGGTAATCTGGTTACTTTTGCTCCTAACCTTTCAATTTCTACTAAATATGAAACAAATCCAAGAGTTCACACGAAAAAGTGTAGCGGAACATCAAATTGCTTTGATTCTAGAAGGTCCTACTTACGATCAAGCTTGGAATAGTGCAGCATTGCAGACCATGTATAAGCTGCAAGACAAATACCATTTTGATCTAGAGATCGTACGAGAAGTGGATAGAAATAAGATTAATAAAGTGGCGACCCATCTAGCGGAGTCAGGTTATGATTTAATTTTGGGTCATGGAATTGTTTTCTCAGATCCCTTTACAGAAGTAGCTGTAAATTATCCAAAAACACGTTTTGTTACACTTAATGGAACAGCCACTTATCCAAATCAGACGGCCATTCAATTTGATATGGAACCAGCTGGTTATATGATCGGTAAACTGGCTACCTTGATGTCCAAAACAAAAACGGTCGGTTTTATCGTTGCGGATATGCCAAATGATAAGCCACTTGCTAATGGATTGAAACGTGGCGTTATGGAAACAGATCCATCCGTAAAAGCTTTAGTCACATTTATTCCAGATTACAATGATACAGAAGCCGCAGTCAAAGCCGCTCGCAACTTGATGAATGAGCACAATGCTGATGTGATTTACTCTGCGGGAGATAGTATTAATTTACAAGTAATTAATGAGGTGCAAAAGCGAAATGTACTTGCTATCGGTTATATTAGTGACCAGCGTTTCTTAGCTCCTAATCACGTGATTTCTAGTTTGGTGCAGGACGTACAACAAATTTATACGACCCTCATTGAACAATATCTCCAAGAAAGGCTTCAGAGTGGTACTGTGCTATATGGACTTAATGAAAATGTCAACTGTTTAGGTCCTTATGGGAAAATGGTCCCTATTTCTGTCCAACTGGAGATGAATCGTACCATTGAAAAACTAAAACGAGCCAATGCCCATTGATAATGGCTTAGGAGGGATTTTTGTGTCCCCTTTTCGCAACATGGGATTTCAGATGAAAATGATGTTAAGTTACTTTGTGATGATGCTTCTCATTGGCTCCGTTGCAATCCTGAACAGTTATCAAATTACCAAGGTAACCTCTGAGGAATCTCATTTAACGCAAAAGGTTGTTCCGCAAACCAATGCTTTACTAGAACTGAAAAATCAATTGTACACGAAGATGTTTGCCCTACAGATGTATGTATCCACTCAGGAACCGAACTATCTAGAAAAATACTATACGGTGTTCGAGTTACGCGATACGTTTACTATGTTGAAACGAAATGAAGAAAACAAAGAATTTTTCCGAATTATCGACCTTATTCACGAGTTAGATCTTATTTTTCTTAATAAGGTAGATCCATTACTCAAGGCAAACAACGTAGATGCTGTTACCTTCGTCTTGACAACAGAAGTAGACCCTAAGATCGCTTATTTAGAGAAATTTGTCAGTTTGTCTTTACGAACGATTGAAGCGAAAACATCAGAAGAAGTGCTAAACAGTAGCAAGAGACTAAAATTTTCACTGATTATTACATATACAATTTCTGTAGCATCCATCTTGTTCGGCTTATTTTGTACACTCTATTTCCGAAAAGAACTGATGCGTCCTATTCGCTCGCTACTTAGACAAGTACGGGAGGTTTCACACGGAACATTCGGGCAACAAATTACTTACAGTGTACGCGATGAATTTTTTGAATTAGCACAGGAATGTAACAAAATGTCTCGCAATATTTCTATTCTCTTTCAACAAGGAGAGCGGCAAAATCAAACGTTGGCCCAAGAAAAATATGTGCGGGAACAAATTCTTGATTCCTTGCCTGTAGGGATTATTACCCGTCATTTTGTTACTGGTGAAGTCTATATTAATCGCAAAGCCTTAGAATTGGTGCAGTTAGATGAAGAGTCCTATCCTCGCACAGTGACACCACAAGTCTGGGTGACGAAAGATGATCCAGACATTGACTGTGATTCGGTTTGGTTTGAAAATAAAAAAATGGAGCTATTACACAAAAATAACTCCCCTTTTCTTGGGTTAGTTTCCTATGTCCCCCTACGCGATAATGATCAAGGAAATATGGGATGGATGGTTGTTTTGTCAGATATTACCGAACAAGAACAGGTACAACAGTATATTCACCAATCGGAAAAACTAGCCTTAGTGGGACAATTAGCTGCTGGCGCCGCCCACGAAATTCGTAACCCTCTGACGGTAATCTATGGATTTATTCAACTTTTACAACAAAAGTTAACTAAGGAAGAGCGTAAACAATACCATCTAGCATTAGTGCTACAAGAGATTGAACGTGTGAACAAAATCGTTACAGAAATGTTACTTTTGTCTAAACCTTCGACACCTATTAATCGTGAAATTCCTGCCTTGGAGCTATTGAACTCAATCTTCACCCTAACAAAGGGGGAAGCTCTTCTGCATGGAATTGAGATGAAATTTATTTGTCCCTCAACCATCTCACTTTATGTTGATCAGGAGCAAATGAAGCAAATCCTGTTAAATCTAATGAAAAACAGCATGGAGGCAATGCCTCAAGGTGGACAACTAAAAGTCGTTTGTACAGAAACGAAATTAGGCGTACGTATTCGCATTATTGATACCGGAAACGGTATTCCTGCCGAGTATCTATCTCGTGTAATGGATCCTTTCTTCTCTGAGAAAGAAGGGGGAACAGGTCTAGGTCTACCTATTACGATGCGTCTTGTGAGCAATCATGGCGGTGAAATGCAAATTGAGAGCGAATTAGGCAAAGGTACTACCATTACCATTGATCTCCCCAACCAGCAAAAAAAGCTGAAGGATCAGACCAGATCATAAAAACACATAAAACAACACCTTACAATAAATAAAAGGGGTATTCGAATAGTCGAATGCCCCTTTTGTTTTTCTATTTTACTTTTGCTTATACTGCGAAATGAGATTCATTTTGGTATCCCATACCAATTGGCTTAAATCTACTGGATATCTCTCTGGATTTAATTTGCGTAGATACTCATCCCAGAACATTTGATACTGTCCCTTATGGTATTCTTTTGTTTCTTCCAGAGACGGTGACTCATACACCAAAACTCCATCCGTATAGATCGTTTGTAGCAACTCGATTGCCTCGTAGTTCTCCACGAATTTATGGAGATAAACGTGAACTGGATCAAATAACATGATTCGTGGCAGACCATGCACTTGCTCTTCAGCCATCGCAATATAATCCCCTTCTGCCTTGCCTGTATCCTTGTTGATTACTCGATAAACGCGCTTGTTGCCTGGTGTGGTAATTTTTTCCGGATTACCCGAGATTTTAATCGTAGGAATGTAGTGGTTATCCTCTTTCTTTGCTACCACTTTGTAAACCCCGCCTAATGCCGGATTATCCTCCGCCGTAATCAGCTTAGTTCCAACACCCCAGGTATCAATCTGCGCGCCCTGCATTTTCAAGTTAAAAATCACACCCTCATCCAAATCGTTGGATGCAATAATACCAACTTCCGGGAATCCAGCATCGTCCAGCATTTTGCGAGCTTTCCTCGATAGATAAGCAATATCGCCACTATCCAATCGAATGCCTTTTAAACGCTTGCCTTCTTTGCGTAGCTTCTCTCCCACCTTGATGGCATTCGGTACTCCGCTTTTTAACGTATCATATGTATCAACAAGTAAAACCACATTGTCAGGAAGCGCCCTAGCAAATTTCTCAAACGCTTCTTCTTCCGTAGCATGGTCCTGTACCCAAGAATGGGCGTGTGTACCCTTTGTAGGGATTTTAAACAGCATACCAGCCCGCATGTTAGACGTGGCATCAAATCCCGCTAAATAAGCTGCACGTGCTCCCCATACAGCTGCATCTGCTTCCTGTGCTCGTCTGGTACCAAACTCTAACAATGTCTCGTTTGGTGCAATCAGACGAATGCGTGCCGCTTTTGTTGCGATCAGAATCTGATAGTTTATAAAGTTTAGGATTGCTGTTTCAATTAATTGCGCTTCAAAGACGCGAGCTTCTACCTGTAACAATGGTTCATTTGGAAAAATAATGGTACCTTCTGCCATACAACGAAGTTGACCCGTAAAACGCAATCCCGCTAATTCTTCTAAGAAGGCAGGTTCATAATTTTCTTCCTGCTCCGCCAAGTACTCCAGCTCTTGTTTTGTAAAGTGTAGACTGTCAATATATTCAATGACCCTTTGTAAGCCGGCAAACACAGCAAAGCCATTTCCAAAAGGCAACTTCCGGAAATAAGCCTCAAAGACACGAATTTGATTGTGAGTACCATTTTTCCAATGAGCATACATCATGTTGATCTGATATTTGTCCGTATGTAACGTCAAATTCTCATAGTTCACAGCTGGCAGCTCCTTTATTTTGACACGACGGTGGCACCCATCGCATTCTTGAAGTGTTGCAAGGCCCATTCATGCCCTGTAGCAGAGAAGCTTTGCACGGCATCCTCATGAATAACCACTTGAAATCCACGATTGTACGCATCAACAGCCGTATGAAGTACACAAATATCTGTACATACGCCAGTCAGATGAATTTCCGTAATACCTTTTGTCCGCAGACGAATGTCCAAATCGGTTCCTGCAAAAGAACTATATCTGGTTTTATCCATCCAGATAATGCGTTCATTATTTTGTTCATAAACCGTCTGAACGCTCCCATAAAGATCGCGTCCATGTGTCCCCCGAATGTTATGAGGAGGATATAATTTTGTCTCAGGATGGTCAGGGTCGTTCTCCTCATGAAGATCAACAGCCATAATAATCTCATCCCCGGTTTGCAGAAACTCTTCTAATAGCGAAACAATACGATCCTCAATAGCTTGTCCAGGAGCCCCACATGTTAGTGCTCCCTCGTCAGCGACAAAATCAACCGTATAATCAATAACAAGTAGTGCGCGGTTCATCAGCCACATCTCCTTCCCGAAGGCGGCTCTCCATGTAAATGTGTGCCGCTTTGCATTCATATGCAACATTGTATGATGAGGACATACCGTTGTCAAACCAAGAAAATAGCCCGTTTGAACGGGCATCAATTGGCTACTCTATTTTTTCGATTATTCCAGAAAGGAGGTTACCGCTGTCAACCATTGTTGTGGAGTTTCGATCATCCCCATATGACCTGCTCCCTCAAGCAATACGGTTGTTACATTCTCCCTATGTACAAGAAACGTTTTTTGAAGTGGTATCACTTTATCTTCACTGCCTGCCATCAGCAGAATCGGACAAGATAATTCCTCGATAACAGAGGTTCGATCAGGACGATCCTTCATCCCTGCTAAGGAGTGTATAGCTCCCTCGGGGGTTGTTTCGTAGCCCATTTGTTTTATCTCCTCTTCCCATTTCGGGTTCTGGCTCAAAAATCCAGGCGCACATAGTTTGGGAATTAATTGATCAACAAATGGTATAATCCCTTGCTCCTCAATCGTCTTTATACCAGTAGCCCGATTTAGCTTCCCTTGTTCGTCATCAGGCAAAGATGTCGAGTGAATAAGGCCCAAATGATCTAACCAAATCTGATAACGACTGGCAAACGCTAGACTAATGTAACCTCCTAACGAATGGCCAAACAAAGAAATACGATCAACATGTAAATGATGTAATAAATCGCGCAAATCATTAGCAAAGCTCTCCATGGTGTAGGTTCCAACTGGCGACCAGCTATCCCCATGTCCACGAAGATCAGGTGCAATAACAGTATATCGCTCCGCTAATTGGTTCATTACAGCCTCCCAATAAAGCAAGCTACCACAGAAACCATGCAGTAATACAACAACAGGTCCCTCTCCTTGTTTATGATAGGCGATTCTTTTTCCATGAATGTCAGCAAACTGTTTTTGCATGTTGCCACCCCTCCTTATCCGTTATTCTGTTTATTCTTACCCAAACTAGCAAGCATTTGACACAATGATGATTTTTGAGGCTTGGATTAACGGAATCCAGTAGTACAGGTACACAACTGTTCGTATATCATAAACTGAAAGATAACGATTTAGAGGATGTGAACATTCTCATGAACAAGTACCTTGCAAAAAAAGTGAAAGAGCAGTATGGGTTGACTATTCGCTCCAGTAAAAATTTGAGTCGTATCCCATCTGTACATGTCAGTAAAATCATAACCGATCAAGGAATTTATCTTTTGAAGGGGAAAAAAGAGCAGAAAAGCCGAATGCATTACATTCGAGCTACTCAACAGCATCTGCACAAAAAAAAAGTTCTAATACCGCGCGAATATCCAACAGTAAGCGGAAAACCTTATTTTGTATTTGAAAAGAAAAGCTACATTTTACAAGAATGGATTAAAGGAAAGAGTCCTACTGCTCGTTCTCAGCAAAATATTCTAAAACTAGGCTCACTCATCGGTCGTTTTCACCAACGCTCCTTAGAATTTTCTCCCCCAGTTGGCTGTCGAGCCATGGGAGCCTTGGACTGGGAAAACAAATATCAAGCGGATATAAAACGCATCAAGCAGTGGTATAGAAGGCATCATCGCTCTCACTCACTTAAAATCAAATGGATTGTGCGTTACTGCAAACGATTTATAGCACGTGCAGAGTGGGCTTATAAAACCTTACTAGCTTATCCCTTTTACCACCAATGGAAATCATATCCAGATAATCAACATTATTTATGTCATGGAGATTATCACCCACGTAACACCTTGTTGCACAAAGCCACACATTATCTCATCGACTGGGAACACGTTTGCCATGATTTTGTTTCCAAGGATATTTCTCGTATGCACTTTATGATCATGCGTAAACATAAGTCGTTTTGTAAATCACGCTTCAAAGCTTTTTTGCAAGCATATCAACAGGAAAATCCACTACAGGAGCAAGAACTTGGGCTTCTGTATATTGACCTCTCCTTCCCTCACATATTTGAACGATTTATACGTAAACGACTGTATCATAAAATGAATACCAAAGAAGTCGCTCAATTTGTTACGTATGAATGGAAAAAAACACTTTACATGTGCCGAAAAGCCAAGCTCTATTGCTGAGCTTGGCTTACAGACATATCATTTTAATCCTGATAAGAAGCCAACAATTCCATCACTTTATCCTCCCAGCGGCTAATTTCCTCTCGGGAGTTCGTATAGCCGTTTAAGATCAAAGTGACAGCGAGACGCTCGTTCCCTTTAGTGGTAACATAACCAGTGATACTAGACACACCTTGTGATTGGCTGCTCAAAGCCCGCAAATTCCCTTGAGCATCTGTGCGTTTTAGCCTGTCTTTTAGTGTTCCATCGACACCAGCAATGGACAGAGAATTGTAAAACGCAGGATATTCAGCTTGCCCGGCTAATCTAACTAAAGCATCGTTTAGTTGTCGGGCTGAAAGAAGATTATATCGGGTTACCCCTGACGCATCCAGCATATCATAGTTCGTATTCACCCCCCAGCTTTTAAGAATATCCTGGGTAGCCGCTATCCCGGCTTCGGTAGTGCCTTTACTTGTTTTCCTTGCCCCTATCGCTTTATTAATCATTTCTGCAAACAAATGATCATCGTTTTTATTTTGCCAGACTAATATATCCTGAAGCGGTACGGATTGCACTTCTCCAATCTTGACCGATTCTACTGGCACTGCACCTAAAAGTACTTTACTAGTAGGCGCCAGCCTTATGCCCATATCCTGCATTTTTTGCAAAAATAGTACCCCTGAATAAATAGCTGGTTCCTCTACCGAGATAAGTTCCTGCTGTTCTTTCATTCCTATTGGCAACCCTCCAACCATATGCAAAACATTTTTAGCCCGATCCTTCTTCATGAGAAAAGTATTCTCTGCTCCCTTACTTACTGTAGTTGCATCTTGAAATATTGCTACATAACTTGTTTTTGGCCACATATCAAAGATAACGGGATCCCCTTTTTTCAGGCCGGGCTTATAATGAAGCTTTACTTTTCCAGCTTCACTTGTGAGTGCACTAACTTTAGCTAGCTGCTTCTCAGCATCCCACGTCCAGCCTAATCCTACCAATTGATGGTCAAAATAGCTCTGATCTACGAGAATATTACCGTTCACCTGTTTGATCCCTTTATCTGTTAGAAAACCAACTAATTGTTCCAATGTAGGGCCTTGCCCCTCGTCATCATTTTGATGGTCCGCACGTAGAGTGGGATCTCCATATCCCTTTAAAATGACATCTCCCTCCACCACGCCACTAGCATTGGCAGGTTTTGAAAAAAGTACTTCTGTTTTAAAAGAATAATTCTCCCCTAGCGTCAATAGCGCACCAATGCTGGTCAGTTCCTTGATAATTGTACCTGGCGTTAGCCAACGATCAGCCTGATGTGCATACAAAGTCGCTTCTATCCCTGTTCGATCTAAAGAAGTCACAATCATACTACCGTGCATATTGGCTAGAGCTGGATCTTCCCACAACGGGTCAAGCAACGCACTTAATTCATAGATCGGAGGAGCAGGTGTTTGACTAGGTGTTTCCGGTACCATAGGATAATTGGCAAGTGCGGTCCCAATAGCATCCTGTAATTGAGTAGCGAACTTTGACTTATAAATTCCGTTAATCATGATGGAGAAAGCTAGTTTATCACCGTTAGTAGCTATTACATAGCCTGACAAGCTGTTTACACCGCCCATGGAGCCTGTTTTAGCCATCAGATTATTTGCCGCTTTTGTCTCTTTCATACGGCTTTTTAATGTCCCATCCACGCCTGCAATCGGCAAACTAGCTTCAAATGCATCTCGATACTCTTTCTTTTGCACATAGCGGAGGAGAGCCATCATCTGATTTGGTGTAATCAAATCAAGACGCGACAATCCAGAGCCATCTACCTGCTGATATTTACCTGGAAACTTAGCCTCTCGTAACACCTCAGTGATTGCCTGTGTCCCAGCATTCCAACTACCTTCTCCTTTTTTTACAACACCCATAGTCTTGGTTAACATCTCTGCATAAAAATTATCACTATCTTTATTTAATTCCAGAATGATCTCCAATAAAGGACGCGAATAATGAGTCACTAAAGGCGTTCCTTTGAGCAAGCTTGTTTTTTGAACAGATTTTTTCTCTACGAGCGTAATCCCTTCTGACTGTAAGATAGACTGGAACACATCCCCGGCGAAAAGTGAAGGATCTTCCATAGTAACGTCTTCTCCATAGGGAATAGCATCTTTACCAATAGTACCCTTTACAACCAATTGATTATGCCCGATTGTACGTTCAACAGTGATCTCACTTTCCTTGCTATCAGTCGTACTGACAGTGGAGATGACCCTTACGTACTCATTTATGGGTGTTATGGTAACAGTAGCTGGTTTACCCACTTCTTTTGCAGGTGTGATCACTGCCTCCATGCTATTTTTATGTAGGGACAATCCGCTGATTTGTGCGCTATAAGCATAAACTTCATCGTCCCACATCCAAGCTGGTCCCAGACGAGTGTCATCGAAATAACTTTCATCCACATACACCTGTCCCTGAATGCTCGTAATTCCTTTTTGTTTTAATTCAGTAGCTATTTTTTGAAGGTCTTTTGGTTGCAAAGTAGGATCACCATAGCCTTTTAGAACCAGATTACCCTGAAGTACTCCATTTTGACTCACTTTTCCATCTGAATATACTTCTGTTTTAAACTGATAATCAGCCCCTAATTCTTCTAAAGTAGCTGCAACAATGAACAACTTCATATTAGATGCCGGGATAAAACTCTTATCTGCCTCATGCTGATATAAAACGGCATCTTTACTTAGATTGTATATAGAGATACCAGCATACATCCCTTTACTTAATTCGTCTCGCGAAAGCTTTTCAAGCAACGAATCGATCTGACGGCCAACCATGCTTACTTCTATTTTGCTTGCCAATGCGGTAACAGGTGCGAATACCATCTGCATGAGAAGCACCACTATAAGAAGACAGCGTAGCGTAAGACTGTTTTTCCCCTTCATTGCTTTCCTCCTTCTTCTAATAGAGTAAACAAAGCCAAGCCAAGCCATGCATGCTATTAAGAAACCGACACCTAAGCTGAAGTTTCCCTTATTCTTAGATAAGCAAAAACTGGCTTGACTAGAACTATAAATTCGTAACATACAATCCATTTCCTGCTTGAATATTCCATTTTTATTCATTTTTTAGATTTTTCAAAAAATAAATTCAAATATTTTTTATTTTCTCCAATCAAAATAGACATGATACGATTGGGGATTGAAGCCCCTTTTGTACCATGCCTTCCTTTTTATCCGATCATCTACTACCAATTCCTATCCTTATGATTGCTTGCGAAAAAATTGTAAAAAATGCATAAGAATGCGTGCAGTTAATCCCCAGATAATTCGACCATCTACCTCATAAAAATATTCAGGTAATTTTCCATGTCTCCATTTATAATCTCGACCATTTGCTATTAGATGATAAGGAAAATCTTCACCTGGTTCAAAACGTAGGTCAATGTCAAAACGATCAGGAATGGTATCAAGTAGGGTTTGTAACGATACAACAAAAACTTCTTCCACTTCATCTGGGTTAGGTGTGAGATCAGTAATTTCGGTATGCACAAAACCAACATATGGATACACCAACAAACTCGAAGATAAGACCAGAATATCCAAATCCCCTGCATATATAATTTTGCTAGGATCAATGGCTAACTCTTCTGATGTTTCACGTCTAGCCGCTTCCCATTCATTATGATCAATGGGATCAACATGTCCACCTGGAAAACAGATTTCGCCCGCCTGACTCCTTAGGGTTGAAGCCCGCTTCTCAAACAACACAGACCATTCTCCACGTTCATTGCGAATCAATGGAACAAGCACCGCTGTTCTGCGAGATTCTTCTTGACCCAAGATGCCACGCTGACGGTTTACCATTTGTTCAACAACTCGATCTATCTGTCGATCATCCATTATACTTCCCAGCCTTCTCCCGGCTGCATTACTTTGCCTTGTAGCCCTTTTGTAGACAAAGCTTTAACAAATTCATGTCCATCTTGCTTGATTGGAGGGAAAGTATCAAAGTGAATCGGTACAACTGTTTTTGCTTTTATCCACTCCGCAGCAAGTAGCGCATCTTCTGGTCCCATTGTAAAATGATCACCTATTGGTAAGAAAGCAATATCTGGCTGGTGCAACTCACCAATCCATTTCATGTCGCCGAAAAGTCCAGTATCTCCAGCATGATAGAAGGTTTTACCACCCATGTTGACTACGAGTCCTGCTGGCATTCCTGTATAGATAATACGTTGTTCTTCATCAAAAACAATGCCTGTGCTATGAAAAGCTTGTGTCATTTTTACCGAACCAAATGGTAGATGAACCTTTCCACCAATGTTAAACCCCATAGTCTTAGCCCCTTGCCAGCCTAAATAATGGGCTAGTTCCACCATGCAAATAATCGTTGCATCGTTTTGTTTAGCAATTTGGACTGCATCGCCAATATGATCACCATGTCCATGTGTTAACAGAATGTAATCTACTTTTATATCTTCCGGCTTACATGTGGCAATAGGATTGCCTGTCAGGAATGGATCAATAATGATGGATTGATTGTCATGTGTCAATTGTACACAAGAGTGTCCATGAAATTGAATGTACATGATATCCCTCTTTTCATCTATGTAATAACCATTATTATACACGAAGAAAAGGATGCCTGTCCCCTTTTGATAGGTTTACCATCCGAAAGTAAAAGAGCCGTCTCTTTAGAAACGGCTCTCCTGAATTTCATTTGCTCTCTTATTAATCCCTCACTGGTAATTGATTCACGTAAGCATCAGAGATGGACAAGAGCTCCAGGGTTTCTTCATACATTTTCCTATATGGCTCTAAATTCTCAACAACTTCGTGCGTCTTAATATTGATAGCAGAACCATCTTCAAGACCCTGACCAGGAATAAATAGGATGTCATCATTAATAAAGGAACCGCTTGGCATGTAGAAGCGTTCTCCCAATACATTGTGTGTAGTATTTAGTAAATCTTGCCCGAAATAAGTGGCATTTGAAAGATCAAGTCCCACTACATTAGCGATGGTTGGCATAATATCAATCTGCCCACCCATATTCTCCATTGTTTTCCCTTCTGCATAACCTGGAACTTTAACAATCAATGGCACGGTGAATGCATCCACTTTATCGTAGGCATGTCCCGTCAAGCTTTCGATAATCGGTTTTCCATCTTTGTCCTGCTCGTCTTGCGTGATCCCATAATGATCTCCATAGAGAACAATAACCGTATTATCCCACAGTCCGTTTTGTTTCATTTTCGCAAAGAGGGCTCCCAGCTGCTCATCCACATAATGTTGCGCTTGCATGTAGTTACCTACATTAGTCCCTACCCAAGAAGGTGGTAGTGATAGGGTGGCCTTTTCTTCGGGAATAACAAAAGGATGGTGTCCTGACAAAGTGATGATTTGAGAGTAAAACGGTCGGTTCTGTTTGTGCTGTTCTTCTAGAATCCCTAGGGTTTTATCAAATAAAATCTCGTCAGATGGACCAAGTCCAACAATATCGTCATATCCAAAGAATTCGGTATCAAAATATTTGTCAAAGCCTAGCCCTGGATACATCACATCTCGATTCCAGAAATCAGCCTTATTCACATGGAAAGTCATGCTAGTGTAGCCTTTTTCTTTTAACATACGAGGCAAGCTCGGAATTTCTCTTTCCCCAAAAGAAACGGACATCGGTGAAGTTCCTACTGGATAAATCGACGTGTTACTGATAAATTCAGCATCTGATGTGTTTCCTTGACCCACTTGTTGGAAAAAGTGCGGGAAATAATAACTTTCCTTGATCAAAGCATTTAGATGTGGGGTGATTTCAGCACCGTTTATTTTTTTGTTAAGCAAAAAGTTTTGGAAGGCCTCCAATTGAATAACCATCACATTTTTACCTTTTGCGGCCCCAAATAATTGCTTGGGTTGCTGTGTTTCACGTTCAGCCTTTAATTCCTTGATACGTGCTATATACTCCTCATTCCATGCTGGGACCTTTTGATCTTTCAAGAAGGTATTGAGCTGGAAAGTAATTAATCCTTGTTGTTGCGCTTTTTTAGTTTCATTCTGGATACTGGCAGTCCGCTCTGCTTTTACACCTTCTAAAGAGAACAAAACTACCACACAACAGGCGGCTAAAACCAATCGTTTTAACAAGGTCATGTCCAAATGTGCTTGAGATTCATTTTGTTTTTTCTTTTTGACAGAGCGATACCAGAGTAAGAAAATAACTAAATCCAGATATAGCACAAAGTATTGTGGTTTAATTAAGGAAAATACACTGGAAGATACATCTTTTACCTGTCCAATCTGCATGAAGGCTTGATAGGTCATAATTTTTCCATAGTAGGAAAAGTACACAACGATAGCAAGCATAAAGCTAGACAACAAAAAGTTAGCGATCGTATACATCAATGTTTTACGCTTATAAAAGAGTAAGGTAAAGATTACGACGATCAACAGAACAGAGCTTGTTTCAGCCCATAGCAAACGAAAAGGGTTTCGGTCATCGTAAATAAAAATTCTAAACCAAAAAAATTTAGTTAAGAGTAACAGAGACGTTATCAGAGAATACTGTTTCCAATTCATTTTTTGTAAGCCTCTCTTTTAATCTTTTATCGGCCTGTTTACCTAGTATGAGGTATTTCCGCCCAAAATATCTTACCATAAACCTGTCAAAGTGGCACCTATTCGATGAAAAAAGTTGAAAAATCCCAAAATGCGGTAATTCTATGTTTGTTCCAATAAAGCAATGCTGAAAACAAAAGATGACCAAACGGCCATCTTTGTATAGTGACATAATTTACGTAAGAGTTCAACAACACTCTACAAATTTAAGATTGATACAAATTTACCAATTGGTGATTAGGATAGAAGGTTTGGAGAATTTGCTCTACAGGTAAACCTAGTTTATCTAGTGTCGAAGCACCATACTGGCTCATCCCTACACCATGTCCATTTCCACCCCCATAAATGGTGACGCTCTGAAGATTCCCCTTCTCATCTTGGCTTACTTCAAAGGCAACAAAACCGGATGGCAATAGGCTGTAGTTCTTCATTGCTTGCTTTGCATCATATTGAGAAGAATCACCTGAAGTCCGGTGAAGAATAACGTCTCCACCACCTGTATAGGTCTTAGTAGGACGAAGTAAGTAACGCACATTATAATCTTTTACCACTTTAAAGGTACCATTGCTTCCTTCGAGAATTAACTCCTGAATATTTCCATTTTCTCCGCGTTTACTAACGTGAAGGTTATATAATTCACCTACACCATTTGAGGGAATAGCTCCTTTGACGAACTCTCCATCACCCTGGCTGATATATACCCCATTCGGATCAGCGGCTGCACGGGCAGCTAAATTTTTATTAATCGTGTTTTGTAGCTCTCCTTTTGATAATTCAACCTTCCAGCGGAAAAACGGCGATTGAGAATCGACACTAATGACCGATAAATTTTTCACAAAAGAAAGCATATCTTCCTCACTTGCGATTGTTATTGGCATAAATTTTGCTTTCTTTTGAGATTCCATTAAAAAACTCTGTGGAATCAAATAAGGGACACTGCTTCCAGGAAACTGCTGTGTAACTGTATCAGGCCAAATTTCGTGACGCCCTGCCCCCACTCCTGAAGATGATGAATAGTAACGTGCATCAACCAACTCATTCTGATACTTCATTACCAGACCCGTTGTTTCCTCAATCGCTTTTGTCACTGTCGCATTTTCTGGAGTATTGTTGTAGACCTGACTCATTGTGCTATCATCTACATGGAATCCTTTTGCAGCATAACGATTGCTGTAGTAGTCGCTCAAAGCATATGTACGCGCTGCGATTGCCTGAGCTTTTAATGCCTCTTGTCCAAAGGATGCTGGCATTTCACTTGGTACTACCTGATACAAATATTGCTCCAACAATAATTCATTGATAACAGATAGTTTACCGTTTGACGTGGATGGTTTAATTTCTAGCATACCTCGGTATTTAGGCGTTCCTTGCGCTCGATTGAGACTCAACACTTCCGTCATTCCATTAGTAGCAGCAGGAACCACGTACAGACGTTCTGACATAGAAACAAGCGTTTGGTTGTTAACGCTAACGGTTAAGGTATTGCCTTGGTTAGTGATGCTGACAGATTGATCTGGGGCAACTTCATATTGCTGGTTGGTTTTTTTATCAATAAGTAACAAGCCGTCTGCTGATTTCGCTTGAAATGAAGCATGATCAAGTGAACCAAAGCCTGAATTAAAAAGTCCAATGCGCATTCGATCTACACGTGTCTCTCCCTCCAGGATCAACAGTTTTACCTGATCTTGTCCATTTACATATACTCTGACATTTTCGGCACCCACACGTACATCTGCCAAAGATTTAGGAACGAGCGAATCGCCAGATAATTGATAAACTTGTACCTCATTTGCTAAGGTAAGCAATCCCGATCGTTCCAATTCAATCGTTTTCTTTGCCGTATCCTTCGTCATAATTTTCTCTGTGAGATACGTTCCTTGAAGATCAATTTGATCCATGGATCGGTATGCATTCGTGTTACTAGCCATAAGCACAGGGGCTTTTAATTGGCTTGCCATAGCACTCGGAGTGATGGCCGTAGACATGAGCACCACCAATGACAGGATCGAACTTGTTTTTTTCATGTTGTAACTCCTTTCAGTTCCTATACAAGGCCTGTCCCATAGAAGGTCTTATCAGGCAAGCATTCGCTACCCTTTGATATATTTTTTGGATAACTTTCCCTCCTATTATAGACTCTAGACTTTGCAAATAGTTTCACTAAATTTGAAAAAAATCAGCACAAATATGCTAAAAACCATATTCAATGCATATATATGACAAAAAGTTAGTACATTTTGTTTAGTATCACTAAAAATATCAATCATCCAATCTGGCTGTTTTTTTGGAATATATTCCTAATAATATTATTCATGATACTGCTTTTTTGAAAAGTGTTTCTCCATATAAAAAGGGTTGTGTAATCAGTTAATAGATCTTCTGATTACACAACCCTACTGTAATGCATTCCTAACAATCGTCAATTTTTTGAAGAAAGTGTACTAGCATACAACGAAAAAACTTCGCGGATAAACACATCTTTGCCGAAGGGTACCTGAGGAAACAGAAAAATCAGTTGCCCTACTTGGTTTTTTAAGCGATAAGGAATGGAAAAATCATCAAGTATTTTTTTTATTTGACCTGCATCTTGCCAGGTTACTTGATAACCAATCATAGCTTTTACATGCCTCCTAACGCTGTACAAGGCATTGCCTTTTTGCTAATCAGTATGCCTAATGGTTAGAGAGCACATACGCTAAACACGAAACATTGCAATCTCAAATTTCCTTTAAGGAATCTCGATGATTTGAAACTCCATTTTGGGCAAAAAAAGAACCAACCACTAAGGTCAGTTCTCTATTCGTTATGCTTGTCCTACTAATTCATGTCGAAAAAGCAAGTCACGCATTTCTTGGTTTTGTTCAATTTTCTCCATTAAATCAGGACAGATGCTCTCTGTTGATTCAATAGTCCACCCTGCTACTCTAGTGCCACATACAACCGCTTCTTGAAGGGATAAACCAGTAGAGAGTCCCATTACAATACCAGAGAAGTAGGCATCTCCTGCACCACTACAGTCTACCAGGTTCACTGGGAATACAGGCTGGTGACCCCGTGCGCCAGTCTTCTTATCATAAAATACAGAGCCTTTTTCACCCAACGTAATCACCATTTGTTGTAAGCCGGATGTATTCATGTAAGAAGTAAGTGCCACTAATTGAGCAGTAAGCTCCATGTTTGTAAAATCAACATCCAGGATTTTGTCCGCTTCATAATTATTACAAACAAAACAATCAAAATCATGTAGTAGCTCTGGATGTTCAAGCACAATCTCCATATTAGCTGGTAAACCATAGATTGGTTTGTTATGCTTTTTGGCCAGGCTCGTGATTAGAGCAATAATTTCGTGATTCAAGTCTAATTCAGTAATAATGTGCGAGGAAGCTTGAACGATTTCTTCTCCGCGGTCCTTAATCAATTGTTCCATTTGTTTCAAATCTGGCATTTGAGAGATAGAGCCTTGCAGTTCTCCAGTCTCATCCAAAATAACCATCCACATTCCCATGCCACCATGCTTGGTATAATGAGAATAATCCGTGCTTACATTGGCTGCTTTCAAACGATTTTCAACATCTGGACCCATACCGGTTGTTTCAAGAACCGATACAAAAGCGGTTGGACAGCCCGCTCTTCCTAAATTTTCAGCGATGTTACGTCCTACTCCGCCATGAACAAACTGGACATTACCTAGATTCCGGTTTTTGGCTTCATATGCTTGAAACGGAAATCCCTTCACATCCATAAAAACTGTTCCTAGAACAGAGAGAAAAAGACTCATAATCACTAGACCCCTGTCTTTGTATTGTTTTATCTCATGACCAATCCATATGCCATTTACGTTATTGTAATATTACCTTATTCGACAGCTTTCAACAATAGTTAAATGGCAAAGCTGCCTGACGTTTCTTGTTAATAGAACGAAAAAACATGGTTCTATGGTATACACACAAAGCATGTTATCCGGTGAATTTTAGTTCAAAAGTAAAAGAGCGAACAAGAAACAGATTACGTTTCTCCATTCGCTCATTCCAAGCTTTTGTTTGTCTAAAATCCTATGAACCACCTGTGCGTCTGCGTTGGTTGTTAGGCTTCTTGTTGTTTTGCGTCTTTAGCACCTTTGTTGCTTGATTCCCTTTTTGAGAATCCTTTTCATGTGCCTGTTGCTTCTTTTGAGCTAATCTTTGCTTCATCGCTTCAGCTAGGCTAACTTTTTTTGGAGCTTGTTCTTCTGACATAGATTTACACCTTCTTCATCTAAAACTACTTTCTATTGTATAGCTTTTTACGAAAGCGTTCAACATCCTATTTTTCTAACAACATATACAATTCATCTCGTGCATATTCAAGAATCTGTTCTAGGCTGTAACGAGATGCCGCGCCCCCTTGAGCTATCAACACATTACCTCCACCTTTCCCTTCAACACGTGGTAGAATGTGTTTTACCCAAGTATTCATTTCAACATGTGCTCCTGTGCCACATGCACAGACAAATTGTTGCTTCACTCCACCCGTAATCAGGAGAACAATCGCATTCGTTGCTTGTCCAGTTATGAGCTGAGCTACTTTTTGTAACTCTGTCAAAGGACGCTCTTCATACAATTGCGTAATTAATATCCGATCATGAAGTTCCTCAGCTGAACTGAGCAACTGGTCTCTTTCATATGTCAACAACTCTTCTTTTACTTGTAAAAGCTCTTCGGTTAATCGTTTCTGTTCCTCTTGTACTCGTAAAACAGCCTCAAGCAAACCAGCTTCATTGGTTTGTAAAACACGACTCACTTGTCGAAGTAAAGCATGTTTATGATGCAATAAATCCATCGTTCGCTTGCCTACTGTAAACTCTAAACGGATATGTCCCTTATGCTTTTCCCATTGTAAAATAAGGATCGGACCTACTTCACCTGTGCGATTAGGATGTGTTCCTCCACAAGGATTGTAGTCAAAATCAGGTATAATAACCAAGCGAATATCTTCCTCAACGGTCGACTTTTTACGAAGCGGATATTTCTCCAGCTCTTCTTCATTCACAAAACGGGCAGTAATATCTCGATTCTCAAACACGATTTGATTAGCACAGGTTTCTGCTTCTTTAGCCATCTCATCGGTCAATTCTTTGATATCTAGATCGATCGTACATGTTTCTTGACCTAAATGAAAGCTGATGGTAGTCGCCTTACATTCCTCTGCAAAAGCTGCCGATAAAATATGTTGCCCCGCATGTTGTTGCATATGATCGAAGCGTCGCTCCCAATCAATCTTCATCTGCATCTGTTTTTGATCAGAAGTGAGCGGAGTGTCTAGTTGATGCCAGATAACTCCATCTCGCTCTTCCACATCTAGTACCTTCTGTTTTCCTATGTATCCTGTATCGTGCGGCTGACCTCCACCTGTTGGATAAAATATAGTTTGGTCAAACACAACCCAGTTTTTTTGACATTCATCGGTGATTTGCTGCAAGACGGTTGCTGTACATTCCCGCCAATAAGGATTTTGATAATAGAGTTTTGCTGTCGCTGAGATTAACATGCTTCTCACACCTCCGCTTCTATTATAGAGGGAACAGAGTGAAAAGAGCAAAAGTACTGAAACCTGAAAGAAAAAGTTGGTAGCTTTTGGTTGCAAATAATTGAGTTATAACTAAGACATAAGGATCTACCAACACGAAGACAAAAGCAACCATTGCAGCAATCCTAGCAGGAACGATGTTTAAGGGAAAAGTATATGATTTCCGTAAAATCATTCAAATTAGATTAAAAATCATACATAATTACCAAAAATCATAAATACAATTTTATCCATAAACAAAATGATCTTGTTTGAACAAAATGGCCCATTGAACTACTCTATCCAACTAAAAAGATCTCTTACATTCCATGTGAAAATAATAGGAAATGAGGTTATTCTTATGTATTCATTGCAAGAAATACTCAAACTTCGCGCTGAGCTAACCCCTAATTTGGAAGCGCTCGTTAGTGGTCCGATTCGCTATTCGTTTCAAATCTATTACGAAAGAGTAAATCAATTGGCACACTATTTACTGGAATTGGGCTTAAAAAAAGGGGACCGGGTTGCAATTTTGTGTAAAAACAATCATCCTTATCCAACCATCATGATGGCAGCATTAAAAATCGGGGCAATTGTTGTTCCATTAAATCTTCATTATTCCTTCTATGAATTAGAAGGTATCGTAAAAAGTTCCCAGCCGAAGATCCTCTTCTACGACCAAGAATTTGGAGAAGTCCTTCCTGATATGCAGCTAATCCCCTTCTTCATACTGGTAGGAGCGGGAATCGATACCTCTACAACGTTTGATGAAATCTTTACGGGCCGCTACCCTGCCACGGAACCTTCTGTTACCGTCAGCGAAAGCGATACGGCCTTTTACATGTTTACTTCTGGTACCACTGGTAATCCAAAAGCTTGCGAGCTCATCCATCGTGCTTTCTCCCAATCCCTTAAAGAGGTTTTTTCCTATTCCACTTCTTATAAAAATGAACGGTTCCTTGCCGTACATCATCTCTATCATTTAAGTTCTGTGTATAACATGCTATACAGTATCGTCTCTGGAACTACGATGGTCTTTTTATCTGATTTAAACCCAGCAAAGATTTGGAATATGATTGATAAAGAGAAAATTACCATGATGTTTGCCTTTCCATATGTTTATACCTACATGCTGCAAGAATTTAAAAGGAGTCAGAGAAAAAAGACATCACTAAAAATAGCCAGCACAGGGGGTACAAAAGTACCATCAATTTTAATCAATCATTATAACGAACTCGGAATTTCAATGACAGCCGGATATGGTTGCACAGAAGGGTTGGGAATTAGCCATTATTCTCCTGAAATGGGTCTAGAAAAAGCCGAATCGGCTGGAATGATAATCCCAAATGTTGAATGTAAAATCGTCCATCCCCAAACAGGAGAAGAGCTTTCTGTAGGAGAAATTGGGGAAATCGCTATAAAAAGCCCCTATGTATTCAAAGGCTATTGGAAAAATCCTGAAGCCACAAAAAAGGTGTTAAGAGAAGGATGGCTACATACCGGCGATAGTGGCAAATTAGATGAGGATGGTTTCTTATATATTTTAGGGCGATATAAGGATGTCATTGTATCTGGTGGAAGAAATGTATATCCCGATCAGGTAGAAGAAGTTATTTTGCAAATTCCGCAGGTACTAGAAGCAGCGGTCATTGCTGTTCCAGACGAGGTTTTGGGGGAAATTCCACGTGCCTATCTTGTGAAGGAAGCGGGGAGTATTCTTTTAGAAGATAAGATACACGAATACTGTAAGCAAAGACTTGCCAGTTATAAGATCCCACAGATTAGATTTACTAATGCTCTGCCGAAAAATAGTTTAGGAAAAGTGTTAAAAAAATTCTTAAAAGAACAAGCACTTGTCATGGAAAATAAGCAATAAAAGCCAGTTGGCGTGTGCAGAAATTTTCGATTACTTATGCGAAAAAATGCCATGGGGAAATTTTTATGAAAGGATTGGTTCCTCTGTAACGATATGCTTTCATGGACACACAGAGAACTGCACCGACGTTCTCTTCTTTACGATTTCTTATAAAAACTTGGTAACTTGAAGAGTCTCCTCTTATGTTATCAAGTTTTTCTTTTAAGGACAGGGCAAACTAATGAATACATTGTTACAAAAATGTGTTAAAATTGTGTTATTATAAGAAAGACACAAAGATTTCACTTGTTTTCTTTCATCACTTTTACTCTCAAAGGGAGGTTCCCATATGTTTACACTCCTGATTTCTATCTTTATTTTAGCCATTGGAGGCGTTTTCTTTTTGTTTGGCCCAAAAAGAAGCTCTTAAACTCTACTATGTGATTCCATGTCATGATTTCCTTTTATTTCCTGCAATTCCTTCCTAACTGCTTCTCTTTAGAGAGCAGTTTTTTGTTTTTTCCTCTATTAGATATGGATTTATAAAAACATCCCGTAATCACTTCTCTAGTGACAAGACGGGATGTTCGATTTATTCAATCTATACAGAACAGAGAAGGCTTGTTGCATGTTCGCTAGTTGGCATGAATGACAACAGGTTCTGCTAAATGCCAGTACCTGCTGGCAATACATAATTCTGGCTCATACTCAGGATGGCCCTTAATCTCTAGTTCTTCCACGCATCTGCCTGTCTTGGGGGCATGAATCATACGGGTACCTCCAAGGGAGATAGCTACGTGATGAACAGCGCCCTTCCCTTGATCATAAGCAAAAAACAGCAAATCTCCCGGCTGTGCCTGGTCAAGCGGTACCTCCAAGCCAAATCTAGCCTGATTGGAAGCATCGCGCGGAATAATTTTACCAAATGCTTTGTGCATCGAGTAGGCAAATCCAGAACAATCATAGCCAAAAGAAGAGGCTCCAGCCCACAGATAGGGCAAACCAAGAAATTGCTTACCTGCTTGCACAATGAGCTCTCCAGACACATCAACTTTCTCATTACGTTTACGGATGGCAACATCTGCTTGTTTCAGCCATCGATCTCCGATTGGTGTTAGTACTCGTACCCACATATCTTCTTGTTCGACGACAGGCAGTGCAGTTAAATAGCTTAATTCTACCCCTATTGCTTTATCACCAACGTCTTTGCTAGTACATGTCTTTTCAACATACATATGCGCTTTGCTCACTTGTACGATAGCAATTAACTCATCTGGTGTAGGTATAGGCCAATTAACAAGGGCTAGTTGATTACGCGGCATCCAACCAGGATAACCATTCTCATTTTTTAGAGAAGGCTGATCACTAACGAGCACTTTGATCCAAGCTTCGGTCTCTTCTTCTACTTGAACAATCGTTCCAAACAATATCTGCGTCTGTGTTTTGTTTGTGTCACATAATTCCAATCGCTCATTATAACCAAGAACACTCAACCACTCAGGAAGTTTAGTAGGATTTTGCAAGGCAAGCTGATCCAACTCACGTGGTGAATCAGGAGATGTCCAAAGAGTTGCTACATTTACACTTACGACATACTGCTGTTCGCTTTTACTCATGTTGGTTCTACCTCCAATACATCTGTAATGCCTAATCCAGGAGCATCGGTTACTTTCATCAAGCGCCCCTCATAAATGACGCCACCTTTAACTGTATCATGCTGTAGCATCAATGGCGCATCAAAGTCAAAACGGGTAATATTTTTCTTACTTGCAGCAAAATGAGCTGCCGCAGTAATTCCTAATCTGGTTTCAATCATACTACCCACCATGCACTCCACACCGCATAACTCAGCCAATTGATTAATCTGTTGGGCTTTGTAGATGCCGCCGGCTTTCATTAATTTGATATTGATCAAATCTGCGGCTCGTTTTGTTAGTACTTCGTAAGCTTGCAAGGGACCAAACACACTTTCATCAGCCATGATTAGTGTATCCACATGGTCCGTGACCATCTTTAGACCCTCAATATCATGCGCTTTAACTGGCTGTTCTACTAATTCAATACCCAATCCCATCTCTTCCATTTTGCGAATGGAGTAGATCGCCTCCTTAGCTCCCCAACCTTGATTAGCATCCAGTCTAATTTTTACTTGTTTGCCGACACGGTTGCGAATTTCCTGAATACGAATGATATCATTTTCAATCTTATCTTTACCTACCTTAATTTTAAGTGTATCAAATCCCGCTTGCAAATAGGCAACAGCGTCTTCTCCCATCTCTTGAGGCGAGTTTACACTGACCGTATAATCGGTCTCCATACTGTTGCGATATCCTCCTAAAAACTGATACAACGGCATTTGGGCTTTTTGTGATACTAAATCGTAAATAGCCATATCTACTGCGGCTTTGGCACTGTTGTTACCCACAATGCAACCATGCAACGTATGAAAGATATCTTCATAGTTAGACAAAGATTTTCCGACTAATTGGGGACGAATAATACACAAGATAGCGCCCTCAATGCTATCGAGACTATCACCAGTGATGACCACAGTTGCAGGAGCTTCACCAAAGCCATGCCATCCATTATCAGTCGTCACTTTTACAATGATCGATTCTGAAGTAATCACCGTTCTCAAGGCTGTTTTAAAAGGTTTAATCAGCGGCACAAATTGCCGTTTGATCTCTATGTCAGTAATAATCATGAGAAACCTCCAGTTGTTAGAATTATGGAATACTTCAGTAAATTACACGTTAATTAATATCCGTAGTATACCAAAATTCCCTGGGTTCGCCCATCCAAAACCTTATTGAGAACGATGTCTCAACTGATAGTAGGTAGCTGACAATGCCAAAATTAACACTGTACCCTTTACAATATCATGTGCGTAATAAGGTAAATTCAGCATCGTCAAAGCATTCAAGAGTACACCAATCAATACAGCACCTACAAAAGTCCCCCCGACATTTGGTTTACCTGCGCCTAACACGGAGTATCCCACAAAGGCTGCTGCGACGGCATCCATTAATAGAGGAGCGCCTCCATCCACTTGACCTGTACCGATACGCGCTGTCATCAGAACCCCGGCCAATCCACAAAAGAGTCCAGATAACAGATAAGCTAACACTCGATAGCGATCAACCGGAATCCCCGACAGACGAGCCGCTTCTCGGTTGCCACCAATCGCATAGAGCAATCGTCCGTAACGCGTGTAATGTAGAAAAATATACACCAACACCACAGCTACTATCATGATGATAACGGCGATCGGAATGTTAGCAATTGTTCCTTGTCCAATTTTTAAAAAGGTCGGGGAAATCGTGCCTGGTGCTGTCGTCTGATCTGGCATCACCATTTTAGAAGTAATGGAGTAACCTTTCGTATAGACCAGATGAATTCCTTTCACAATGTAGAGAGCTGCTAACGTTGCTAACAAGTCAGGAATTCTAACTTTTACTACAAGATATGCATTGAACAATCCAATGAGACCACCAACCAGTATCGGTACCAAGACAGCGAGCCAAATGCTTTGTTCAAACCAAACCATAATGGATGCCGACACGACGGAAGCTAATGATACGATAGATCCTACTGACATATCAAAGCCATTTACAATTAAAGTAAAAGTGACCCCGATAGCTACCAATGTAACGATAGATATAGAATGTAAGATGCCTGTGATATTGTTGAACGTGAAAAAATACTCATTTACAATGCTAAAAAAAATGATAATGAACGCAATAAATCCTAACGTTCCATATCGAAAAAGGATGTGCAAGAGTTTTTCTTTACCTGTTTCTTGTGCCATTGTTACTGTCCTCCGCTCGCGTAGTACATGATGGTTTCCTGTGTTGCTTCTGCTCGGCTAAGTTCTTTAACAAAGGCTCCGTCGTACATAACTAAAATACGATCAGCAATCCCTACTATCTCGTCGAACTCACTAGAAAGGTACACTACCCCTTTCCCATTTTTAGCTAGCTCTCCAATAATTTTATAAATTTCCGATTTGGCTCCTATGTCTACACCCTTCGTGGGTTCGTCAAACAGAAAGATGTCAGATTCAGTTGCTACCCATTTTCCAATAACTACTTTTTGCTGATTTCCTCCACTTAACGAACCGATGGACATCTGAGGGTTAGCCACCTTGATCTGTAATTTTTGAATTAGCTTTTCCACAGCTTCATTTACTAACATAGGGCGTAAGAAACCGAGTCGACTATAATTTTGAAGTGTTGGCAAAGTTAAATTAGCTGCTACTGATTCTTCTATAACAATACCTTCTTTTCGACGCTCTTCAGGAACCAATACAATTCCTTGATCAACGGCTGCTTTTGGCGATGTACATTTCACCTTTTGCCCCCTCTTGTACACTTCTCCCGATGCCAGTGGATCAGCACCAAATAATACTCGGGCTAATTCTGTTTTCCCTGCACCAACTAAGCCTGCAATTCCTACAATTTCTCCTTCATGTACTGTAAAGGAAAGGTTTCGTACATATGAGCCAGCCTGTATATTTTTTACTTCAAGCAGCTGATCCCCTATTTTGACTTGTTCTTTTGGGTATTCATGGGTCAGTGTTTTTCCCAGCATACTTGTAATGATTTCGTGCGGGTTCGTTTCTTCTGTTCGCTTGCTCAAAATCTGTTCGCCATCTCGTAGCACCGTAATTCGATCGCTAATTTCAAACACTTCTGGCAATCTGTGTGAGATAAATACAATACCGATCCCTTGCTCACGTAATTGCTTAATGATGTGGAACAACTGCACAGTTTCTGCTTGACTTAAGGGTGCAGTCGGTTCATCTAGCACAATTATTTTGGCTTTTTGTGCCAAAGCCTTTGCCAATAGAACCAACTGCTTTTCCGATAGAGTTAGTTCCTCTACCTTTTTTTGAATCGGTAAGTCAAGGCCCAAACGTTTCAGTGCTTTTGTTGCTTCCTCCGCTAAACTTCGCCAGTTGATAAAAGGAGAGCGTCTCCCTCCAACAAATCCTTCTAGCATAATGTTCTCTGCAACACTTACGTATCCAATGAGAGCTGTATCTACTTCCTGATACACACACTGGATTCCATGAGCTTTGGCATCTTGTGGTTGTGTCAGATTAACTTCCTTTCCATCTACGAAAATCTGACCTGCGTCTAGCTCATAAGCACCTGTCATAATTTTCATTAATGTACTCTTTCCTGCTCCATTCGCCCCCAACAAAGCATGAATTTCACCAGGCTTTACATCAAAATCTACACCGCGTAAAGCCGGAACAGAGCGAAATGCTTTTTTGATTCCCTTCATTTCTAATGCTGTCAACGTGCTCTCCCCTTCCATGCGCGGATTGTACAAGAGGTCTGGCATCTTATCTGCCAAACCCCCTCACACTAAACCCTTTCTATTGGCCTTGCGTACTAGTGCCCCACTCTTTCACGTACTTTTTCAAATCAGCCATTTTCACTGGCTCTTTAGGCAATTGTTCACGTGTGACTAATACAGGGTTTAAGCTTACTTTATCGGGTACTTGCTCACCGTTAAGCTTTTTAAACAAGTAACGTGCCTGTACCCGTCCAATATCAGAAGGGTCTACGGCTGCCGTTGCAACCCAAGGTGATGTCTGATCTTGAATCATCTGTAAATCTTCATCACTCATATCGATGCCATATACCTTAATTTCATTGCGGCCTGCTTGTTGAATTGCACGAGTTGCCCCTTTTGCAAATTCATCCCAAGCAGTCCAAACGGCTGTAATATCCCCCTTATTGGGATGTTGCTTTAAGATTGCTTCCATTTGTGCTTGTGTATCCAGAGCCGTATTTGCAGACGCCGAGCCAAATGCAGCAATTTCTTTCAAGCCCGGGTTTTTGTCCATAAATGCTTTATAAGCGATTTGGCGCCGTTCCATTGGAGTGAAACCGGCTACCCAAATCTTCACAATATTTCCTTTACCACCTACATCTTCTGACATTTTGTTTAATGTTTGTTCAGCCAACTTGATATCATCTTGCTCTACCACCGTTACTCCTGGAACATCTAACCCTGTATCAAAAGCAACAATTGGTGTTTTTTGGACCAATGCTTTTTGAACACCTGGTGTCAAGCTATCTGCTCGACCATGGTCTAGTAGAATGCCATCAAATTGTTGCGTAACTGCCGCGTCCAAATGTGAAGCCATTTTAGCAAGATCATTATCCCCACTCAACACGGTCAATTCTCCACCTAGCTTCTCCACTTCTTCTTTCACGCCAGCAATATATTGAGAAGAGAATGACCCGATATTAAATTGCACCACCAACGCAATTCTCTTTTTCTTTTCCGTTGTAGGTTGATTCCCTTTCGCTTCACTACCTGATGCTGTCACATTATCTGTTGGCGTTGCTTTTGTTGTGGATGCTGTCCCACAACCACTTAGTACGCTCCCTAATAAAAAGAAAATTGCGAATAAATAAACAACTGTTTTGTTGATTGTACCCCTCATATGTCTCTCCCCTTTTTACAATTTCTCTGTTGTGTGTGCAAAAATGTACAGTATGCGGCGGATCACTGAGCTGTGTACTACACGATGCAAAAAAGCCCCTTTTCCTAAGGAAAAGAGGCTTGTGTACATGAAGACCCACTACGCCTCTTATCTCTCAGGTTTCCCTGCAGGAGGTAGCACCTTGATGTCTTGTCATACAGACATTAGGTTGCCGGGCGTCATCGGGCCAGTCCCTCAGCCAACTCTTGATAAGAGAGTATTTTAAATTTTGTAACGTTTTTCTTAAGACAGATATTACACCTGTGGCCTAAACGATGTCAATAACTTATTTTGCTTCACCTTCAAATTTCTTAGAGCCGCCTGCGTATTTATAAATAAACACTTGGGCGTTTTTATTGTCACCTTTATCATCGAAAGAGACGTTTACGAATTGACCTTTAAAGTCCTGTGTTTTGTGAATTGCCTCTAACACTTGGGCGCGAGTTGGCTTTTTGTTGCCATTCGCTTTGGCAGCTTCCTCAATTCCGTTGATTGCTACCGCCATCGCATCATAGCCAAATGATGTAAAGATTCCTAACTTTTTGCCTGTAGAGCTTTCAAATTCTTGAATCCATTTCTTGCCGTCTTCTGTAGCCGCTACATCACCAACAGTGGAAGTAAACACGACACCCTCCGCTGCTGGTCCAGCAATTTTAAACATTTCAACGGAATCAAGACCATCTGCGCCCATAAACACACCAGTAAACCCTTTATCACGCAATTGTTTGATCAGAATACCTGCTTCTGCATAATAACCACCAAAGTAGATCATTTCAGGTTTTTTAGCCATCACCTGGTTCACAACTGCGCTGTAGTCTTTCTCTCCAGCAGTCAATCCTTCAAAGCCAACAACAGAAACACCATCTGTTTCAAATTGCTTTTTCACTTCTTGTGCTAGACCTTGACCATAGGCTTGTTTATCATGAATCAGCATCGCATTTTTCACATTCAAGGTATTCTTCGCATAAATAGCTGCCTTACTTCCTTGTTGGTCATCGCGTGCACAAATGCGGTGAGCTACTTTTTTACCACCCTCAGTAAAGTCTGGACCTGTTGTAGAAGGAGATACCATCACCAAACCAGCTTTTTCATAAGCCGTTACAGCAGACAAAGATGAACCAGTTGTCACATGACCCACAACCGCTAAGACGTTGTTGTCGTTAATCGCCATTTGCGCATTCACGACCCCTTGTTTTGGTTCTGCTTGGTCATCCAGCGGTTTTAATTCAACGTTAAAGCCTAAGTCTTTTAAATCTTTTTGCTTTAATTTCAGTGCATATTCAGCCCCTGCTTTAGCAGAATCTCCATAGTCAGAAGCAGATCCAGACAGAGGTCCAACCAGAGCTATAACAATTTTGTCACCACCTGCCGCTGTGCTTCCTCCTTCACCTCCGCCTTGTTGTTTTGTGCCACCTGAGCTTGCATTATTTCCTCCTGCACAACCTGATAAAGCTGCTCCAGCCAATAAGATAGAAGATACAAGTGCAAGCGATTTTTTATTTACTTTCATGAATTGTCCCTCTTTCATCATTCATCTTGGTTGAATGTTCTGAATTTTTTATGTTTTAAAAATAGATTTACGCTAAAATAAAACGATCTTCTGTAAAGGCCTCTCCGCCTCTCGCTTCCTCAAACGCTTCCAACAAATCTTTCGTTGTCATCTGCGATTTTATCTCTTGAGGAAGGTCCAGAATGATCTTCCCATCATGGAGCATTAATAACCGATTCCCCATATGTAGGGCCTGCTCCATGTTATGAGTAACCATGAGTGTAGTCAAATTGTTTTCTTCGACTACTTTTCGAGTCAGATCAACAATTAACTGAGCACGTTTTGGATCCAAGGCAGCCGTATGTTCATCCAACAATAGTAGTTTTGGGTTGGTAAACGTAGCCATCAACAAGCTAAGCGCCTGACGTTGTCCACCTGATAAAAAGCCAACCTTCGTTTTCAGACGATTTTCCAATCCTTGATCTAATACTGTTAATTTTTCTTGAAAAAAGGCCCGTTTTTTATTGTTTACACCAAGGGAAAGCGTTCGGCGATGACCACGGGAATAGGCAATAGCCAAATTTTCCTCAATCGTCATATGGGGAGCCGTGCCTGCCATTGGATCTTGAAACACACGACCAATCAGCGCTGCTCGCTTATGCTCGCCCTGTTTTGTTACATCTTGATTATCAATGAAAATATTTCCGGTGTCGGGGATAATACCGCCGGAAATCGTATTCATCAGAGTGGATTTTCCTGCACCATTGCTACCGATCACTGTCACGAAATCACCATGTGCTAGCTTTAAGTTAATGTTGGTAAGCGCAATTTTTTCATTCACAGTACCTTGGTTAAATACTCTGCCTACATTGGTTATCTCTAACATGGTCGTTATCCCCCTTTCACCGTTTTTCCAATTTTCCAGACGCCCTTCATCATGTTTGGCAGAATTAAGGCAACGATTACAATAATCGCTGTTATTAGCTTCATATCGGATGCAAGGAAACCTGCACGTAGGGCAAAAGCGATAACCAATCGATACACAATCGAACCCAGAATAACTGCAAGCGTAAGTCGCATGATGCTCTTTGTCCCAAACAGTACCTCTCCAATAATGACGGAAGCAAGTCCAATGACGATCATTCCGATCCCCATTCCTACATCTGCAAAACCTTGATATTGTGCCACCAAAGCCCCAGACGCCGCTACAAGTGCATTTGATAACGCCAGACCTATAATGGTAGTCGTATCTGTATTAGCACCAAAGCTCCGAATCATCCTATCATTATCACCTGTAGCTCGAATGTCTAGCCCCAAATCCGTATGCAAAAACCAATCAATGATCAATTTTAGGATTATGACCATGATTAGAAAAACGATAGTGCTCGTCAGTGAAACACCATAGATTTGAAAGTCAAAAATCGAAACCTCTTGGGCTTTCGTGTAAAGTGTCTCTTCACGCAAAAGTGGTAGGTTCGACTTTTTGCCCATGATTCGGAGATTGATTGAATATAGGGCAATCATGGTTAAAATTCCCGCCAGAAGCCCATTAATTTTTCCTTTTGTCGTCAGAATACCAGTAAATGCTCCTGCAATCGCGCCACCCACCATTGCAATCAGGGTTGCCAGAAACGGATTCATCCCGTCTATGATAAATGTAGCTGCGATAGCTCCTCCCATGGCAAAACTTCCGTCCACCGTCAAATCAGGAAAATTCAGAATTCGAAAGGTTAAAAAGACGCCCAGCACCATGACTGCGAAGAGCAGACCTTGTTCAATTGCGCCAATGATTGCAATGGTCATTGGTTCCTCCTCTTGGTTCTTATGTCATTTTCCTACTGGTCAAACGTTTGTGCGGCTTGGTCTAATAAATCTTTTGGTAATGTTATTCCCATTTTTTCCGCAGCCTTTTTATTGATGACCAGCTTCATTTCTTTTTGAGACTCGATAGGCATTTCACCTACCTTGCTCTCTCCCTTGAGAATTTTAGCACCCATATCTCCGGTTTGGGCACCAAGCAAGCTGTAGTCAATACCAAAAGTTGTAATCGCTCCACTCTTTACGGAATTCTCTTCCCCCGCAACCACAGGGATTTTTTGCGCTTCCGCTACACTTACAACAGCTGATATGGAAGCTACTACCATGTTATCTGTCGGTACATAGAAGGAATCTACTTTACCTATCATGGATTCCGCCGCTTGTTTTACCTCTGTCGGGTTTGTTATGGCAGCTTCTGTAATCGTTAAACCTAATTTTCCAGCTACCTCTTTAGCTTTATCTACTTGCACTTTGGAATTAACTTCCCCAGCGTTATAAATTACGCCTACATTTTTCGCATCTGCTTTTAATTTTTTAATCAAAGATAATTGCTCTTCTACGGGGTTCATGTCTGTGGTACCTGATACATTGCCACCTGGTTTATCCATTGATTTAACTAATCCGGCGGATACTGGATCTGTCACCGCTGTAAAAAGGATAGGGATATCTGTGGTAGTTTGTGCCGCAGCTTGGACAGCTGGGGTGCCAATGGCAAGAATGAGGTCAACCTTGTCACCAGCGAATTTTTTGGCAATTTGAATCGCTGTATCCATATTCCCTTGCGCAGATTGAAGATCATACTTCACAGTTTTGTCTTCTTCAAAACCGTTTGCTTTCATTTTGGCTATAAAACCGTCCTTCGCTGCATCCAAAGCAGGATGTTCGATTATTTGGACAATTCCGACTTTTAAAAATTTTGTTTCAGTCTCTTGAGGTGTAGCAACAGAACCACTTTGGTTATTAGCTGGTGCTGTGCTTGTCTGACTACATGCCGTTGCAATCAGAAGCATTAGTGTTGTTAGTATACCCAAAATGAACTTTGCCTTCCTTGTTTTACCTTTCACACAGAATCCCCCTTCTACTTTCTAAAAATATCTATACAGTAAAACTATGTTACCATTAATCAATGGTTTTTTGAAGAGTACGAAAATTATTTTATCGGACATTAGCCCGATTACTAGATAAATATAGTACATGATTGTATCCAAGAATATAGGTCAGGTACGGATTCGAAGGCATATTTTCGAGCTACTTCTCTATCACGCTGGTAAATAATGAGACATGGGACACTAGTAATTTGCCATTCTTGTGCTAGCTTTTTATGAATATTAATATTAGCTCGATAAAACATTACCTCCGAAAAGAGTTGCTCTAACAATGTAACCATTTGACTAGCGATTTGACAGGTACCACACAGCGGCGTATACAGATAGAATACCGAGTATTCTGCCTGTAATAGGTCTTCCTGAATTATTTTTTTGTAATCTGTTATCTCATGCATATAATTTCTCCCCCTTCCCTTACAAAGGTAGTTCGTAACTACACACTAATAGGTATAGCTTGGCTGATGAAGGATGGATAGGCAAGGAACAACGAATGTTTGTGACAAGACAAGCCATACTATGGGTCAGATCAGTTTTGTGTAGAAAGGAGGTAGCACCATGTCCAAACATAACAATACGACTAAACGTCCAACGACTGCTTCTGCTGGATCACGCAGCACTCCACCAAAAACAGGGGAAAATACGACTCATAACAATTCTAGATAACATCTTACTTCATGAGCAGGTAGCTTTGCCAGGCCTTCGCTAACAAATCCTGTCTCCCCTCTTCTTATAGTTACGACTCTTATAGATTGACACCCTGCAAAAAAGCACTCTTTGGTGAGTGCTTTTTCTTATCTACGTTCGAGATATGAGTTCCTGTAGCTTTTGGTTGCGAACAGCACGCTCGCTCTCTCCTGCCAAATCGTACTTTTTAAGTGCATGGAACAGTTCGTTCAAAGTCGATTGTGACAGCTCCTTTTGCAAAAAGGACTGAATCTGATCTGCTAATGATTGTGGCAAATAGACCTGTTGATCCGCCCATTTTTGCAAGACGTCTGCCTGACTGTGATCCAGCTTGCACTCCCCCATTTTCACTACCTCCTTTCGGTGTTTCTATTCTTACCATAACCTGTTTTTGACCAAGCTTCCATCTTTTTGGGCGCAAAAACTTTATCTCCGTCAATAACCATCCACCCACTCGTGTCATATGAATATAGGGCAGAGACAAAGGAGGGTGATATGAATGTCAAGTATCTTTGGTGGTAATGGTTGTGGCGATTTCTCTTGTATCCTCGTGTTGTTCATTCTTTTAGTGATTATCAGTTGCTGCTTGGACTGCGGCTCCCGCTGCTAGGCAATGAAACACTAGAGTAGGAAATAGCCAACATTCCTAACCAACATTCCATAATAACCAGCAATCATGACAGACTTATATAAAGCGCTACTACTAGTAGGTCATATGACGGTGTTTCCTAAGTGAGTTAGATCAACATCTCTATATCTGATTCACAAACAGAGTAAAAAGACGCCAAATACACAGGCGTCTTTTTGCATGATATCCACAAGACTATTCTATTCCCTCTGAAGCCTTTTCAAACTGGCGTAGCTCTATTCGCCTGATTTTTCCGGAAGTAGTTTTTGGCAACTCACTGACAAACTGAATTTTACGTGGATATTTATAAGGAGCGGTCAAGCTTTTTACATGCACTTGCAACTGTTTAATTAGATCATCTGAAGCTTCCACTCCTTGTTTTAATACAACGAATGCTTTTACAATTTGGCCTCGGTCGGGATCTGGACTACCCACCGCAGCACATTCAGCCACTGCCTGATGCTTTACTAAAGCATCTTCTACTTCAAAAGGTCCAATGGTATAGCCAGCCGAAATAATAATGTCGTCAGAACGACCCTCAAACCAAATATAACCTTCTTCATCCTGACGCCCTTGATCCCCCGTCACGTACCAGTCACCGCGAAAAGCACGCTGTGTCCGCTCTGGGTCGTTCAAATAGCCCTTAAATAAGGCAATCATGTCCCGATCTACTGCAATATCGCCCACTTGCCCTGTTTCCATTTCATTGCCTTCCTCATCGATAATTGCAATTCGCACGACAGGAGAAGGTCGTCCCATCGAACCTGGTCGTGGTTCTACACCAACAAATGTACCAACCAACAAGGTATTTTCTGTTTGCCCGTATCCATCCCGTACAGTCAGGTTAAAGGTACGGCGGAACGTATCGATTACTTCACGGTTTAACGGCTCACCTGCTGAGCAAGCGGAGCGCAAAGCTTTGAGTTTATAGCTTTCCAGATCTGGCATTTTAGCTATTAATCGATATTCCGTCGGGGTGGCGCACATCACCGAAATTGGGTATTTTTGTAATAAAGATAAGTAGGTATCAGGTCCAAATTTCCCCTTGTAGACAAAAGCGGTTGCCCCTTTACCCAAAGTGGATACAAACGGACTCCACACCCATTTTGCCCATCCAGGACCCGCTGTTGCCCAAACCATATCATTCTCCTGAACATCAAGCCAGTATGTAGCCGCCACAGCCAAATGAGCGAACGGCCAACCGTGCACATGCATGACACCTTTTGGACCGCCAGTCGTTCCAGACGTATAGGATAAAAAGGCAAGTTCATCCGAGCCAGTATCCACAGTCTCAGCTTCTTCTGATACTCCCTCAAGAATATCAGATAGCTCCTGCCAGCCTGGCCTCCGCTCCCCTACGGAAATAAAATAAGCCAGTGACTCACACTCGCTTCGAATACCCTCCATTTCCGACAACAGTTCTTTAGTAGCAATGATTGCCTTAGCTTCTGCATGATTGGCACGATATGCAATATCCTTGCCTCTTAGCATTTCGGAGCCAGGCATCACGACAACACCCATTTTTAACAGAGCTAAATAAATACCATATGCTTCTATCCCACGTGGCACCAATACGAGCACTTTATCATAGCGAGCAATCCCACAGCGCAAGAAAGCGTTCACAAGTTTATTCATGTAAATGCGTAATTGTTCATAGGAGAGCATTTCTTCTTTACCATCTTCTGACACTATCACCAGTGCAGCTTTTTCTGGATGCAAAAGAGCATACCTCTCTACTTCAGCTGCAAAGTTATACAGTGGTGGAATCTCAAGCTCCCCATTTTCTCTAAGTTTATCTGTTGACATGATAAACTCCTCCCTCAGATGTATTTGTTCATTAGTAAGCAATTCTATTTATTTTCTGAAAATTCCTTTTTATAAGACGAATTTTTAAATATCCCGTTTGATTGCATAAACTACCAAATGATAATGGTCACGTCAGAAAAAGCAGACAGGAGTTTTGGCTCCTTGCCTGCTTTTTCTGGTTTCTGGGTTTAGTTATTCTCGTTTCCACTTGCTTCTTCTTGATGTCCTTTTATTTCTTCTCTTCTGGATAAATCCACTTTTCCGGTTCGCGAATTATAGACAGCTCATTAAACGCTCGATAGTAAGCAGTATAGCTTTTATTCGCTTTTTGATACTCTACTTGATAAATCGTGTTACCCTTATTACTTTTGTCAAAAGGGCTTTTTTCTAACGGTATCACAGCAGCAGAAGTAAACTGTCCACCTTGCTGGGCAATAGCCTGCTTAATCGTTTCTAGATTCGCATCTTTTGCTTGTCTGAATCCGAAGAAAGCCGCAACAACCGCTAGTACGCTTACAACCAAAAATCCGATGATCAACAGTTTCGATTTCCTTGTACTGTCCATCCGGCTCCTCCTTGCGACTAAGCTTGTGTGCCAGCTTTTGCCGCTTCCTTCGCATCTATATATACCTTATCAATGGTGCCGCCACCCAAACATGCTTCTCCTTGGTAAAATACGACCGCTTGCCCAGGAGTTACTGCTTTTTGTGGTTCTTTAAAATCGACTTTGTACGTATCACCCTCTATACGACAAACCGTAACCTGTTGATCCGGCTGACGATAGCGGAATTTAGCCATGCAGGTAAAAACATCTTCTTTTGACTCGTCGCTTACCCACTTCACCTGTTCTGCGATGAGATAAGAAGAGTAGAGCCAAGGGTGGTTAGAGCCTTGTCCCACAATTAGAGCGTTTCTTTCTAAATCTTTATCAACCACAAACCATGGTAATCCTTCTCCTGCTCCTCCACCAATTCCAAGACCTTGTCGTTGTCCTAACGTGTAGTACATTAAGCCATCATGGCTACCGATAACCTCACCATCTGTTGTTTCAATCGTACCTGGTTTAGCAGGCAGATAGTTTTGTAGAAACTCACGGAAATTACGTTCTCCAATAAAACAGATACCTGTGCTATCCTTTTTCTTAGCTGTAGCAAGACCTGCTCGATCGGCAATCTCACGCACTTGCTTTTTTGGTAAATGTCCAATCGGAAACAAGGTTTTAGCTAGTTGATTTTGACCCAATTGATTTAAAAAGTAGGTCTGATCTTTGTTTTCATCGACGCCTCTTAGCAATTTATATTCACCATCACGTAGTTCCACACGCGCATAGTGGCCAGTTGCTACGTAGTCCGCCCCCAAGTCCATCACTTTGTTTAAGAATTCACCGAACTTAATCTCTCGGTTGCACATCACATCTGGATTTGGAGTACGTCCACTTTTGTATTCATCTAAGAAATAAGAGAATACCTTGTCCATATATTCCTTCTCAAAATTAACTGTATAGTAAGGGATACCGATCTGATCACATACGCGGCGCACATCATGATAATCTTCTTCCGCCGTACAATGACCAAATTCGTCTGTATCGTCCCAGTTTTTCATGAAGATGCCGATTACGTCGTAGCCCTGTTCCTTCAGAAGCAAAGCGGTCACGGAAGAATCGACCCCACCGGACATCCCGACAACGACACGTGTATCTTCAGGTTTTTTCATGTTAAATCCCCTCTCTGCACCAACAAGCTTCCTAATCAATTCATAGTTGATATTCACAATTAGAACGATTGAAAATAAGTCCATTATACTAAAGTTCAAAGGGAAAGGGAAATGGTAGGCAAAATAAGCTACTCTATGCAAAAAGACCGTCGTGCACTCGGCACTAACGGTCAGACAATCAACGTGAAATATTGATATTCTTATTGCAGTTCGTCTTCAACCTCCGAGCTAAATGCGTCTAAGCTCTCTTCTCGACGAGCATTTTTATTTTCTAGGTTTGTGCGATCATTGTTGGAGATTTCGTTCTCATGCGATTGTAGGTAATCTTTTGTCTCGCTGATGTTTTGCTGCGTGTTTTCAATCATTTTCTTTAGTTTTGCGACATTATCGGAACGATCGTCTGGTTTTGCCATGTTAGTTTTCCTCCTAATTATGCTACTGTGATATTATTTATTTTTTTCCAAAAAGGAGATTTTATGCACATTGACATTTACTAACTTTCCATGCCCATCAACTTCGTGAATGTCTTACTATCATGTATGGATACCGTTCTGTTCTGGCTAGTAGGCTCTCTAGCTGGGAGAACAATGGAGCATCTTCTATCATTACTACCCTATTTTGTGCTGGCGATGGGTATAATCGAATCATGATAAGCCCCTTTCCTCGCCTAGATTGGCGTTAGGAAGAGGATTATTTTTATGTACCTCATGACTATACAGATTCGTTGGCAGCTTTAACCCAAGACAAGCGTCTCTCATTGGCCACACTATAATTGTAGTAATAGAGACAGCTCGCTCCCTCTTCTACCGCAGTCTTCACCTTTTCTACCAGGGCTCCTTTTGATTTAACCCGTTGATGATGCAAAGAGAGTGCAGCACCAATCTCTTGGTGAGCATCATGTAATCGTAAATTTTGAACTCCATATCTCAGGGAGTCAGCCTGATCTCCATACATCAATGGAACAAAGCGATCCACAAAAGGAGCAATGTGACGTAACGACACTCCCTCCCAGAAAGACTGGTTTACAGAAAACGGGGTAGAAGACGGAATATAATCCACTTTTACCTGATAACGTCCAGCGATTTCATGCAAGCTACCAACTAGGTCTGTAATGGTTTGTTCACGGGATTGTTGGTATGCATACAATTCAGGATAGGAAAGCATCAGATATGCAATTTGGCTACCTTCCTCTGGGAGTGGACCATAATCTTGGACTAGCATCGGTTTAAGCAAGCGTTTGGACAGCTCCTGCACGTCGTCTCCATCAATGCCTCGCTCTGTTGCAATTTGTTTACATGCTGGGCAGAAACAAAGCGAAAGTAACCATTGGGCTGCTTCACCTACATGCAACAGATTAATCTCATGATGGCCGCCATGCTTCATCGTCATAAAAGCAGCTGCTTCTACAATAATCCGCTCCGGTTGAACATGAGATAACGTATCCTCAAATAAGGCCCTTATGTACTCCTTTACGTCGGGCTGGGCTGGACACAAATTATATGTAAACGTATCCTTCCATACATTCTGAACGCACAATTCAGGAAATTGACTACCTATTGCAGAATTATGCACCCCTACCCACCAGGTGTGAAAATGCATGTTCTGCTCCTGACACGCTTCCTTCATACGTGGAAATAACTCCTCTTTAGCCATCGACCGATGTATGACAGGCTGTATTCGACCATAGCGGGTCGGATCAGGACGGAAAAATATGCCTGCGTGTGGTACTTGAAGAAGCTGCTCTGCTTGCGGTTGAAAAAATCGCCCCTGATGGTAACTGCTATTCATCACCACCGTATTGCACCCAACTCTTTGCATATCAGATAGAACGCGCTTTGTCCCCACTTCATGAACCGTCCATGCATACATAAACATCCCTTTTTCTAATGAAGTAGCCACACTTCAACCCCCATTTCGCTGATGTTCTCACGCTTTGACTTGCAAGGCTTCACATCATTACAATTGTTCTTGTTGTAATGCTAACAAACGCAGAAAATGCACGTCTCGCTTGTGTGTTTCTCGTAATACTTCTTCATCTGTATAGTCGAATAATCCTTTTCCTGTCTTAACCCCAAGTTCTCCCGCTTCGACATGTTGCCTGATTATGCCTGGAGTTTTCTCCTCCTTACTTAGAACGGGAGCTAAATTCTGCATGACTCGCATCCAAGTATCTAACCCGCCAAAGTCGACGGTCTGCATGGGTCCAATCTTGGACCATCTAAAGCCTGGACCAGCCGTTACAGCGGTATCAATCGCTCTTGCGTCCGCCACTCCTTCTTCTACCAGATGAAAGGCTTCACGTATCAGGGCAGCCTGTAGCCGGTTAGCAATAAAGCCGGGCACTTCTTTTTGCAACAGAATAGGTTCTTTACCGATACGTGTCATTACTTCCATTACAGTTGAAATTGCGTGATCAGTCGTTCGTTCATGTTTGACAATTTCCACTAACGGGACAATCTGCGGTGGATTAAAAAAATGTGTAATCACCATGCGCTCTGGATGCTGAACGCGGGCTGCTAATTGAGATAGCGGAATCGTGGATGTATTAGAAGCAATAATAATGTCCTCATCAACAATGGCTTCTATATCCGCAAATAACTTCCATTTTAGCTCTAGAATTTCTGGAATCGCTTCCGTAATTAGCTCCACAGAGTTAAGTGCCTCAGATAAATTAGTGGTTACTCGCAGGTTCGCCCAAGTATTCTCCTTGTGTTCCTCGTCCCAAACCCCCTCCTGTATAAAAAGACTCATGCTCGTCTCCAGCATGTTCTTCGCTTTTTGAAGCATTTGTTCATCTGGATCATATAAGTTAACTTGTATCCCAGCGCCGGCATATGCTTGGGCGATACCGTGCCCCATTACGCCTGCTCCGATGACTGCTACTCTTTTCACCATATGCAAGTCCCCCTCTCTTCTTTCATTGTAAAAAAGAATCTCTTATCAGGGAATGATTTGCTTGAATCTTCACAAAACGGTTGTATATGTAAATAGGTGGATATATGATTATCCATATCAGAAATGATAATTATAAAAATGTATGGCGATAGAGGAGGATTACTTTGTACGCACAAATGAAAGTCAGATTAGGACTATTAAGCGTCTCTCATTTTGCTAATGACTTTTTTAATGGTGTTCTTGTAGCCATTTTACCTTTATTACATCTTTATTATGGACTTACTTACACCCAAATGAGCCTGCTCGTACTAGTCAATAATCTATTTGGCGGGTTCTTTCAACCGTTTCTCGCATTATTCTCAGACCGGCGAGAAAAACCATGGTTCATGCCTCTAGGATTCCTCATGCTGGGCACTGGGATTTACGCCATTTCATGGAATGGCAATTTTTTTTGGTTATTATTCGCAGTAATGGTCGCTTCTCTCGGATCAGCTGCCTACCACCCTGACGCCAACAAATGCGTTCATCAACTACCAGGCTTACAACGTGGAACCATTCAATCAGTCTTTCAAATTGGTGGGAATGCAGGAATGGCCTTGGCCCCGCTTAGCTTATGGTTCCTATCCCTGACAGGTCTTGGTGGAACGGTCTGGCTGTATAGCATCGCAATGGTGTTTGCTTGTGTCTTTTTCCTGTTTGCTAAGAAAAGTGGAACCTTACAAAAGAAAAATAAACAACCAGAAGCTACGGAAAAACCACCCATTAAACCTGGACTAATAGCTTTAATTACAGTGATCGCCTGCAGAACCTTATCCAATGCGGGAATCGTCATGTTTTTTCCCCTTTTTCTAATTGCTACTTATGGCATTAAAGAAGCAGATGTGTGGGTCTACAGCTTTCTTTTCTTACTGGGCGGTGCAATTGGTACGCTAGCTGGAGGGCCACTAGGTGATCGCTTTGGCATGCGTCGAGTCATCCAATTGTCCCTAATCCTTAGTGCACCGCTTGCCTTGCTTCTCCCTTGGCTGAATGGTTTTACAGCAATGCTTCTGCTGTTTATGCTCGGACTAGTGTTAATGTCTACCTTCTCGGTGGCTGTTGTATTTGCCCAAGATTTAATGCCTAAGCGTGCCGGAATGGCTTCTAGTCTCGTCATTGGATTTACAGGTGGTCTGTCAGGCATCTGCTTGTTGCTGTTGGGAATCCTAGCTGACCGAGTTGGCCTATTTCCTATTTTGTGTGTGGTCGTTGTAATGCCTGCTATTGGAGCGTTGCTGTGCTTCTTGTTACCCCACGATAGAAAAAGGGAACAGATCACAAGCATGTGAGTACTATTCTAAACCACTTTCTATCCGTAACGCTGATACAATTTCTCCAACTTTTTTGGGATGAGAAATAGGAAATTGATGGGGCAGCTCAAGCATTGTAAGCCCGATATTCGCTACAAGTAGCTGCTGCTCCATCTTTTTTGACAAACCATACATTTTATCCTGGGCACCCCAAAATATGCACCGGAACAATTGATAGGCTTCTGCACGTTTATCAGGTGGGCAAGTACTTCCGCATTTGTCTTTCTGATGCGTGGAGAAAACAGACTGGCACGTATTTTCTTCAGAGCATCAGGCGGAATTTGTTCCTTGTTTTCATAAATACCTTGGGCTCTTTAGCAAGTTCAGCAAAAATGATTTGGATACGCACCTTTTCTATTTAGTACTAAATAATTCCTGTAAAATGCTTACATAAAGATGTTAAGATGGTTTTATTTTTTCTCTACTGACTGCTTATTATAGCAATGGCAATCTACAACATGATCATTTACCATTCCAACCGCTTGCATGAATGCATAACAGATCGTAGAACCGACAAACTTAAACCCACGCTTCTTCATATCCTTACTCAGCTTATCACTAATTTCTGTAGATACAGGAACGTCTTGTAGACTTGAAGGATGATTTTGAATCGGCTCGCCATCTACAAATGACCATACGTATGTGCTAAACGATCCAAATTCCTCCACAACAGCAAGATAAGCTTTGGCATTGGTAATAACCGAGTGAATTTTAAGCTTATTTCTCACAATTCCTTCGTTATTCAGTAGCTCTGCTATTTTCTTTTCATCGTAGGCTATAATTTTGTATGGATCGAACTGATCAAAGGCTAAGCGGTAGTTTTCTCTTTTTTTCAAGATTGTGTACCAACTAAGCCCTGCTTGAGCGCCTTCCAAATTAATATATTCAAAGAGTAACCGGTCATCATAGACTGGTACTCCCCATTCATTATCATGATAATCTATATATAAGGGATCTTGATTTACCCAGCCGCATCTATTCATTTTGATATCCTCCTCAACCACTTACGAACAAACGTTCCTTTTTTAGTAAATCTATCATATCGAACCTTAACCTGTTACGCAAGAGATAATGGTAAAAAAGCACCTTTGCTCAAGATAAGCAAAGGTGCTCTTTTTATAGCCTAACCTACTAATGTTTTTCTACTCAATCACTGCAATCGCTTCAATTTCTACTAGTGCACCTTTGGGCAAGGCAGCTACTTGTACGCAACTACGTGCAGGAGCATCTTGTTGAAAATATATATGGTAGGCTTCATTCACTTTAGCAAAGTCGTTCAAATCCTGAACGAATACAGTTGTTTTCACTACATTTTCTAGGCTTGTTCCAGCCTCTTCTAAGATAGCTTGCAGATTTTTTAGCGCTTGATGAGTCTGTTCTTCCACCGTTTCAAATAGCTCTGCCGTTCCTGGCTTAAAACCTAATTGACCTGAAGTATAAACCATGCCATTTACTTTAATAGCTTGTGAGTATGGTCCGATTGCTTGAGGTGCTTTCTCGGTATGAATTACTTGTCTTTTCATTAATGATCCTCCCCTTTGTTCTCTACTCTACGATTATTTTGCTACATTCCCCACTATATTTAGCACATACCATGTTCGTAAAAACGGTGGAGAGTAGCATAGATAAAGCATTCCTTACTCTTCTGTTGTCATCTTGTTGTGAATAGCTGCTGCCAGTACATCAACTCGCAAGACAGAGCCTTGTTTTCCAATAATTTGCCCATCAAGAATGACCCTTGTCTCTGCATCATAAATCAGTTTCACATGGATGTCTACCTGACCTGGATAATAATTGGTCTGATTTTTATCCTGTACAACCCGCCACCAATGACCACTACTCGCTTGTAATCAGAACTCATTTCCATTTCTTTTAAGGCTAGCCCATCTTGCAAACTTTTTATCGTGAAAATGTTCACAAGGTTTTTGTTATCAAACGGGGGGACAACGGCATACGCTCCCGTAGCAATCATAACCTTGTCATATTGATCATCGAACTCCTGCTCGGTTGTTGTCTGTACCTGAATAACTACCACCCTACCAGTCGACGTAAAAAAAGATGACCCCAAATGAATATTGGAGTCACCTTCTCAGTGCATAGGTTCTTTTAATGGTTCTTCAATTATTTACAGTTAACCAAATTATCTTGGATGATGCGTGTACCCGCTTTTCCTTCCAGAGCCAGATCCGCCTGTTCCAGTGAACAAATGACAGCGGTTCCGCCTTTTTCAGCAAAGCCTATGGCCGATTCCATCTTAGGCCCCATACTTCCCGCGCTGAACTGGCCCTCATCCGCATACCGCTTGGCTTCTTCCAGCGATATTGTCTCCAGTGATTTTTGATCCGGTTTTCCATAGTTCACATACACGTTTTGAACATCGGTCAAAATCATAAAAACATCCGCTTGCACATCTTGGGCAAGCTGGTAACCGCTGCGGTCCTTATCGATAACAGCTTCCACGCCCACAAGTGTTCCGTCCGCTTGTCGGGATACAGGAATACCTCCCCCACCTGCGGCAATTACAATGGTCCCCTGGTCAGTCAGAGATTGAATTACATCCGCTCCGATGATGGATTTCGGCATAGGAGACGGGACTACACGGCGCCAGCCTCTGCCCGCATCTTCCTTGACAATCCAGCTTTTTTCTTCCGCAAGACGTTTGGCTTCTTCTTCGCTGTAGAAAACACCGATAGGTTTAGCTGGATTTTGGAATGCTGGATCTTTCCTTGATACTTCCGTTTGTGTCAGCATGCTCACAACTGCATTGTTTAGTCCGAGCTTTTGAAGCTCATTTTTCAGGCATTGATCCATCATATACCCGATAAAGCCTTGGGATTCTGCGCTACACACATGAAGGGGGAACGGCGGAACCACTTCCTTGGCTTCGTCCTGCTGACGCAATATATTTCCCACCTGAGGTCCGTTTCCATGTGTGATAATTACTTCATAGCCCTGCTCCACAATGCGGGCGATCACCTCACAGCTTTTCCGGACATTTTCTAGTTGATTCTCATAGATTGCCTGCTGTTTGGGTTGTAAAATAGCATTACCACCAAGCGCAATCACAACTTTTTGTGCCAATTTGAGTTCCTCCTTATAATCAGCATACCGATCAGTATGCCAAATGCTGTATCCAGACCCGAGCTGTGTCCTACACGCAGCAATTCTTTTGTCCGCTCATTCAAGTTGTCTGTATCCTTTTGCAGAAGAGCATTCAAAACACCTGTCACCACCGAACTGAAGTCCCGCTTCAACGCGTACTTCAGGTATTCCCGGCTGATATCCGTGGTCAGGGCTTCTTTCTCCACCAGTTCAGATAAATGCAAGCGGAAAGTATCCGTGAACATCCCCGTTACCGCATCCACTGCGAGCATTCCCGCCAGCATGTCATCTCCAGAAGGTGTCAGACCCTCTCCCCGTCCAATCCAGTACCTGAGTATCTCATCGATCTGTGATAAGTTCCGAGTCAGAGCCGCATCCATCAGATGCATAACCCTCCGTTCACTATCCGAACAGGAAACATGAGATTCCTTCATGAAGCATTCGATAAAATGCTCCACCGAAATACCTACTCCTGTAGGCTGACTATAAATCAGTAGCTCGGCTGCAAACGCATCCAAAAGACGGAGCAGCGACTCCGGTCGATCCGTTTTCGCTCCTATACTGGAATGATAAGCTTCCTGATGATCCAATTTAATGCAGAACGAAGAAAAGAGAAGAGACGACTTACCGATGTCATAGCGAACCGTTTCATCTTTCTTGATCAAAGAAATGAGCTCTGGCACTTGCCTGTCTTCCAGATGGATCCCGAAAGGAAGCTGCCCATTCTTCGTGCTGCCTATAAAAATAAGTCCCTCTCCCATCCGGATATTCCATCCATTTTGAAATACACTATGCACATAGCCCGGTTCACCTGCCTGAAGGAGAGGGCGCACAGATCGGCTGTACACCCCGTCTATCTGGATCGAATCTTTCATGCCGCTCTCCCCTGTTCTTCGTTTCGTTAAATCAGTCCCAGTTTTTGTGCATAAGCTTCAAGAGCTTTTTCAAAGCAAGCCAGGGGTGCACGAACTGTACCCGCACCGATTTGTCCTACTCCCGGTTTTTTGTGGGCAATCCCTGTATTAATTACCGGTGTGATGCCTGTTTCAACTACTTTTCTTGCATCAATACCGAGACAGATTCCTTGAAAGTTCCAAGTTGGAATCGTGAAATTTGGGTTTTGGTCAATGCAGATTTCCGTCATCTCATTGCTGGTTGCCAGCGCATCTTCAAATCCGCCCGCACCCACAAAGCGGGTAACCCCAGGAGCAGCCACCATTGCCATACCGCCAACACCGAATGCTTCCGTAATGGCGCTATCACCAATATCCGGATTTGCCATCTCTTGGGAGTAGCCTGTGAAGAACAAACCCTGGGGTGTATTAACCGGAGCGGTAAACCACTTGTCTCCCATACCACTGATTCGGATGCCGAAGTTTTTTCCGTTTCTTGACATAGCTGTTACCACGGTACCGTGTTCAATCATTCTTGCAGCATCCAGAACAGCTTTAGAGGTTGCCATGGCTATATTCAGGAAAAATTGGTCGGTGTCAGCCAGGAATTTCACCACGTCGAATTTGTCTTTTTCGGATACGTCTGTTTGCAGGATATACGGACTTATTTCTTTCAAGAATACGAGAGAAGCTGCGATATTCCGCTGATGGAATTCGTCTCCCATAGTGATTGCCTTTGCCATCATTACATTGATATTTAGGCCGGTCTCGGTTTGATTTAAAGCTTTTGAGAGGGTAGGTCCCAACACATCTCTCATCCATCTCAGACGTTGGATGACCTCCTCGGAATAGGCTCCAAATCGTAGCACTTTTCCGATTCCTTCATTCATCGTGCAATAAGCGCGGTTGCCGTCTGTCTGATTTTCTACAACCAGAAGTGGCATGTTGGCGGAAGTGATGCCGCCCATAGGACCGACAGCTTTGACATGATGGCACGGAATGAAGGTGACTTTCCCTTGTTTCAGCATGCTCATCGCTTCTTCTTCATTAGCCGCCCAGCCTTCGAATAAGGACGCTCCGACGCAAGCTCCTTGCATGGGGCCTGTCATGTCGTCGAATTGAATCGGCGGACCGGCGTGCAGAAGCACCTGACCATTTAATTCTTCTACTACGGATTTAGCAGGAACCACGTCCACTAGAAACGGGGCACCGGCTACAATTTTTTGAATAACTGCCTGATTTGCTTCATCTATCGTTTGGTAAGATCCGTACATGCTACATCCTCCTAATCGGATATTTATATTCGAAATTTCGTAAAAGTTTGGTCGAACGAATCGCTGAGAATGACACCACAGCTTACTTGAGCAAGCTCAGAATCTTACGCATTCTTTCATTGCCTCCAGCTACCGGGCGCCAGTCAAAGTGAACGGCACTTCCACCGTAGCTAGTTACTGCATTTACAAATTTCTTGAGTCCCACATTCACTACTCCCGGTTTTCCGCTCAGTAGCTTGGTGATGGATTCTGAAACAATGATGTCTCCTTGTCCATACTGCTCTGCAAGAGTGAATGATTTATCCTTGTCCTGAAGCTGGATGCCCATCATCGACAGGGCGGTCCGTACAGCCTGGTTGTTGCTTTCTTTAACAATTACGCCTGCTTGCTCAAGCTTAGCTTTTTGCTCTTGGTAATCTTGCGGGTCTTTTTCGGTTCCGCACACTGTTGCCACGAAATACAGGTTTTTTCCTTTTGCTTTGGCTTCACTTTGCGTTTTCTCAATGACAGGTAGCAGAGCGCCAGCCATATCTTCATGAGAACCGTAGCCTAGAACGACATCCAGCAAAATAATCGCTGTAGATTCGTCCAAGGCTGCCTGCTCGATGTAATGGATTCTCGTTTCCGGATCAATCATCGGGTGAGGTTTACCTTGCGTATATTTGTCATCCCCTAGGTCGATTACTTCATGCCCTTTGGCTTTCAGCATGTACCCGTCTTCATGAATCAGCTGCCCCAGTTCAAGACCTTTCGACATAAGGACAGCGGTTTCATAAGCGAGTGTACCACCTGAGTACAGACCTTTAATTGCTGTTTGCTCCGGTTTCAGCTCAGCTGACGGTGCTTCCGTGTTTAGCTTGTTGTAGTTCGCCTTGACTTCCCTGCCTTTAGACAGGTCCACGGCAATCTTAGCAGTCTCTTCCAGCGTATGGGCATAATATACCCTGCCTTCATGCGTTTCCGGTTCTTCGCCTACGAAAATAGCAACTACCGGTTTCGACACGCAGTGCAAAAGCCGTACCACCTGATTCCGCACTTCTTTTGCAGGCGGTTTGGAAATGACCACGATCACTTCTGTGGCATTGTGTTTCTCAAGCCCCTGAATGGCATCCAACATCGTAATAGCCCCGATCGTTTCAGAAAGGTCGCGTCCGCCTGTTCCGATAGCATGGCTCACTCCTCCGCCCAAACGGTCAATGAGGGTGGTGACTTCCTGAATGCCAGTTCCTGAAGCTCCCACAACTCCAATATTGCCGTCCTTCACCACGTTAGCGAAAGCTACTGGGATACCGGAAAGAATCCCGGTTCCGCAGTCTGGACCCATGACCAGCAAACCTTTTTCATGCGCTTTTTGTTTCAGGCGTAGTTCGTCTTGGATGTCAACGTTATCACTAAAAATAAAGGCGTGCAGCCCGCGATCAAGTGCTTTTTCCGCTTCTTCCGCCGCATATTGGCCGGGTACAGAGATAAGGGCAAGATTAGCATTAGGCAAAGCCTGAAGCGCCTTATCCCAAGTTCGCACGGATTCGAATTCCTGCTTGCTACTGCTCACCGCTTGGTTCTTCAATTCATCTTCAATGGTTGTCAGCACCTGGGATACTTTTTCTTCACTTTCTGTATGAATCACTATACACATATCGTTAGGACCCGCTTTTTCGAGTTCATCTGTATACATGCCGGTATTTTGGAAAATCTCTTTATTCGCTGGCGTCCCCATCATAATGGAGGCCTGTTTTACTCCGTCCATCGCAGAAATCTTGTTGGTTAGGAGCATGAGGTTAACTGAATCCTGATAGGAATTTTCTTTAATGATGGAATATAGCATACGTACAAGCACCTCTTCCGTCAGATAAGTTATATTCATTGAAGCGTCAAAGCGGTAATTGATTAAAGAAATAAGGTGCTGCGTAGGAAGGTATAAATCCTCCTTATAGACAAGCAGTTACATTACTTGGCAAAAGGATCTTTGTTGTCGTATTGGTTTCTATGAACAACGTCCGCCACCAGATAGTCATAAACGTCATCCACGATTTCGATCCCGTTCAGCTCGCTCTCTTCTTCGCGAATTTTACTACGCTGTCCCGGATAGGAGACTTCTTTAACTCCAGGGGCCGGTTTAATGTGGTTCAAATCTTCCATTGTGTTCGTAATATTTTGTAAAAATCCGGTCAGGCTTGTAAAATAAGCGGGGTTAATCACGATATGAAGCTGTCCCAGATTCCGGTATTCCGTCAGATCATGATACATAGAGGATACTTTATTCCCGTACGGAAGTCCGAGCAAAATGCCAGAAAGAACATCGACCATCATCATCAGGCCGTACCCCTTAGGTCCGGCTATCGGCACCAGGGCGTTCACTTGGAAAGGATCTGCCGTTGGGTGACCCTCTTTATCCACCGCCCATGTATCCGGGATTGTTTCATTTTTTGATCTGGCGTGCAGGATTTTCCCCCAAGCCTGGACCGTCGTCGCCATATCGAATGTAATCATGTCGTCCCCGCTACCGGGTGCAGCAAAGGCAATCGGATTCGTACCGTAGTAAGGCTCCGAACCGCCAAATGGTACAACCATCGGGTCAGACTGGCAGACCGAGATGCCGATCATATTCTCTTTGGCTGCCTGCTGGACAAAATAAGATAGGGCTCCGCTATGACCGATTTTTCGAACGCCGACAACCGCAAGTCCGTTATCTCTTGCCATTGCAATAGCTTCGTCCATCGCTATTTTAGCCGCTACATGCCCTGCCCCATTATCTCCGTCAAAAACAGCGGTGCAAGGACCCGTTTTTTCAAATGTAAACGTGGGATACGCATTGGTACCACCCTTGGCAATCCGTTCGGCGTAGTATTCTACACGCATGGCACCATGGGAATGAACACCTCTCGCATCGGCATGGACTAGGACGTCAGCTACTCCTTCCGCATGCTCCATGGTCAAACCTGCTTTATGGAGTTTGCGGGTGATTAAATCCTTCAGCTCTTGCTTGGTTACTCTCATTTGTGCCACCTTACCTTTCTACACCACAAGCGCTTTTTTATTTGGCAAAAGGGTCTTTATGATCATAAGCATTCCGGTGAACGATGTCAGAAACCAGGTATTCATACACCTCATCCACAATTTCAATGCCATTGTTCTCGTATTCTTCCTGAATCAGATCATTATTTTGTCCAGGGAAAAGCACCTGCTTAAAGCCGGGCGCCGGTTTGATTCGGTTCAAATCGTCCATGGTGTTCGAAATATGCTGTTTAAACACGTCCGGATCAGTAAAGAAGGCAGGGTTAATGACAAGGTGAAGTTGTCCAAGATTCCGGTATTCGGTCAGATCATGGTACATCGAAGAGACTTTATCCCCGAATGGAAGACCAAGCAGGATACCTGAAAGCACATCCACCATCATCATCAAACCATATCCTTTTGGACCGGCAATTGGGAGCAGGGCATTCACCTTGAACGGATCTGTTGTCGGATGGCCCTCTCTATCCACCGCCCATGTATCCGGGATGGACTCCTGCTTCGATCTGGCATGAAGAATTTTGCCCCAAGCCTGTACCGTCGTCGCCATGTCCAGCGTCATGATCCGGTTATCATGGCTAGGAGCGGCAAAAGCAATCGGATTGGTCCCGTAATAAGGCTCTGAACCGCCGAAAGGAACGACCATCGGATCTGATTGGCACACAGAAATGCCGATCATTCCGGATTTGGCCGCCTGCCGTACAAAATAAGAAAGGGCTCCGCTGTGACCAATTCTTCTGACGCCGACAACCGCTATCCCGTTTTCCTTGGCCATCTTGATAGCCTCATCCATAGCCAGTTTGGAAGCCACATGGCCTACCCCATTATCCCCGTCGAATACCGCTGTGCTTGGACCGGTTTTGTCAAACGTAAACTTCGGATCTGTATTTAAACCGCCTTTGGCGATCCGTTCCGCGTAGTATTCCACTCTCATAGCTCCATGAGAATGAATGCCTCTTATGTCGGCATGAACCAGAACCTCCGCCACATCATCGGCATGTTCTTCCGTTAAACCAGCTTTGTGCAGTTTTTTCGTAATCAGCTCTTTTAACTTTTGTCTGGATACTCTCAATTTCCGACACCTCTGTTAAATTCGATTTCAGCACCTTTATAATCGCACTCCCTGCTAACAAGGAGAATGGTAAAAAGCGGATCGCCTTTTACCATCGTCCTTATCTACCGTGGACCCTATTCTTATAGATCCGCATCCCGATTGCAGTCTTTAGAGTAGACATAAGCGAGTTTCTCTCTGCCAACCGCATAGCAAGCCTGCTGTACATAAGGACCCATGAAGATATAGTCACCTTTTTTCACCGGAATCCATTCGTTATCGAGGTTGTACAGCCCTTCACCGGAAAGCAGGTAAGCTCCGTGCTCCTGCACATGCGTCTCGATAAATGGATGGCATGCTCCGGGATCAAAAGTTAATATATGGAAATTCATATCAAAAGCAAGTTCTTTCGGAAGCAGATCCTGAATCCGCATATCAGTCATTCCATCATAGTCTTCTTCCGGAATATCATTCGAGTTGCCGGAAACAATCCATGGTTTCAAGTCTTTTAACGGTTTATGCTTTTGTTTATACAAGAACAGTCTGCTGTCACTATCTATCAGGTTTTCCAGATACATCTTTGTTCCTGGAGGGCAGTACAGGTATCCGCCGCTTGTTAGCGTATACGTCTTCTCATCAGCTGATGCCTTTACTTCACCTTCCAGCACATAAACGAAGGTTTCGATATGTTCTTGTCCGCCGAAGCCGTCTGTGTTTTTGCCTCCCTTGTGCATCGTAACCACATAATCCACAAAGCTTGCTCCAAGCTTCGGGGTTGCCAGAATAGACATGGAGCAGTTGTCAAAACCCGGAACTACGTTATTAACCAGACCTTCCGGAGCAATCAACGCATATTTGCCATGTTTTATGATAGAACGGCTAGACAGCAGGTCAGTTGGATATCCCATTGTATTTCTCTCCAATTCTTCTTTATGTTTTTGTGTAAAATGGATTCCACCAGTATACATACTTCGAAATTATTTTCCAAGTTGGATCACTTGCTTATCAAGCGGTTTCCTTTTAATGCGCAGGGCGCTTCCTCATATTCGCGAAGAACAGGAATACCGTACATACAATAATGATGCCGATAGCAAGGTAGAAGCCTAAGATCTTGCTTCCTGTAGCGTCCGAAATCAATCCGGTTACGAATGGAGCGACTACAGAAGACATCATCCCGAAAAAGTTAAACACACCGAACGTTGTGCTGTATCCTTTCTTAGGTGCAATGTCTGCTACGTAGGAGATCATGATCGGGTCGACGGCCAGTTTACCGAAGAATCCGTACATAATCAGGAACAAAATCAGTAGTTCGTTATTTTGAATCGCAACTGTCAAATACAGGGTAACTGCGGCAATGACTTGTAAAATAATGACAACCATAATCTTTTTATTCTTGAACTTGTCGGACAACCGGCTGAACAATAGGGCACCCGGCACAGAAGCAAAGGCAACCAGAGCTGACGCAAAACCGATAGCGGCACCCTGAAATCCTCTCTCCATTTGCAGGTAACTTGGCAGCCAGGTCACAATCATGTAATACCCGTAACATACGGAAAAGTAAATAACATAAGCCGAAATCATCCGGATATCACCAAAAAGCGTTTTCATCGATGCTTTATCATCCGCATCTTTTTCCTTGCTTCCTGCAACGGCATTTGCAGCCGGTTTTTCCTTAATGACTTTGGCAAATGCGATAACCATAATAACAATTAAGGCAGTTGTGACAAAAAGCAAAGGCCTCCAGTCCCAACCGAGCCCTTTCACCAGGTAAGAGGAACCGATATATCCGAGAGCCATTCCGAGAGCCGAACCGCTGTTGATAATAGCGGTGGAGAAGCCCCGTTTTTCATTCGGGATCGCGGAGGATGAGATCGAGTAAGCCGGTCCGTAATAGGTCCCTTGTCCAAGTCCTGCCAGGAAACTGCCCACAAGCAGGAAAATCAGGGATGGTGCGATCCCGACGGTAAAGGCCCCGAAAGCAAAGAGTAGGAAGCCCGGGATCAGCATTATTTTTCTTCCGAATTTATCAGCCAGAAAGCCGGATGGAATCTGCATAGAGGTATACGCCAGAAAAAACATACTGGATATCAGACCCATGCTGGCATCAGATTCAACTCCAAGCTGTACTTTAATTTCCGGTAAAATCGGGTTCAGTACAGTTCTGTAAATCCAGATGACAGTCCACCCAAGACAAAACAGAATGACGACCTTTTTCCAATACTCAAGTCCACCTTGTTTAGCTGTTGGGGTTTGTTCGTTCATCTCTTTTCTGCTCCTTATGATGAGGTTGTGGGCAATCTATACGCCAAGATGTCACTTATTCTTTATATGCCAGCTCATAAAGAGTTCCGATCAAAGCTTTCACTCCCTCGGCCAAATCATGAGGCTCGGTATACTCAGCCGGATTATGGCTAATCCCCGCTCTGCTCGGTACAAAAATCATTGCCGATGGAACAAAAGGAGCCAGTATCTGGGCATCATGTCCCGCTCCGCTGTGCATCAACTTATAATTCAAGCCTTTTTCCTTGCACTGACGTTCAATCACTTCGACCACACGTTTATCCATAGGAACCGGATCCGCATCCATCCACATATCGATCTTCAGTTCGACTCCCATTTCTTCCGCAATGGTCTTTAGGGAAGACGTAACCTCTTCAGTAAATTGAACAAGCACTTCTTTCTCCGTATGGCGGATGTCCATAGTGAATAAGGCATAACCCGGAACCACGTTAACCACATTTGGCTTCACTTCGATTTTGCCCACCGTAGCCACTAACGGATCTCCGTGGTTTTTCGTCCGGTTCATTACGTCACAGATCATAGTACTAGCAGCATGAACAGCATCCTGGCGGTAACCCATCGGGGTCGTACCGGCATGGTTGGCTTCTCCCGCCACTTCTACAGTGAATCTACGCTGGCCTACAATGCTATGCACTACGCCTACGGATTTTTTCTCCTTTTCTAGGACACTGCCTTGCTCGATATGGATTTCTACAAACTTTTTCAGGTCTTTGCGAAGCTCTGTAGATTCCTTGCGAAAATCAAAGCCGCACTCTCTCATCGCATCCACGAAGGCTACGCCATCAAAGTCTGCAATGCTTTCCACTTCTTCACGCTTTGCCGTGCATACGATATTTTTGGACCCCCAGAATGCGTAAGGAAAACGGCTACCTTCTTCTTCAGCCATGGATACAACCTGTAGATTGCGCAGCGGCTCCCCGTATGTTTCTTTTAGGTATTTAACCGCAAGCAAACCGGCGACTATACCGTACTGGCCATCGTACAAACCGCCATTGCCTACCGTATCCACGTGAGAACCGGTCAAAACGGTTTCATCCTGATACTTCGTTCCTTGCAGACCTCCGAACAAGTTTCCCACTTCATCAAAATGAACGTCGAAGCCTTCTTTGTTCATCCAATCTTCTAAAGCTTTCTGAGCTTCTAGCCATTCTTTGGAGTAGAGAAATCGAGAAATGCCTCCTTCAGGGTCTTTTCCAAAATGACCCAGCCATTCTAACTGTTGCATGATATCTTTACTTAATTCTCCCATACTCACTGTTCCTTTCTATGATGATGAAAATGATTCAAAAGACGTTTATCCTTCTTTCCCCTCAAGTGTAAGCGCTTACTATTGCAGAGTCATTAACAGTAGTGGATAAAAGTCCAACCGATTCTTTATCCACCATGGGTAAAAAAGACGGGCACAGGGCCCGTCTTTTTAGGATTTATAGTATTATTTTCTGTTTTTTACCAAATTTATAATCTTCATACCAACACGAACTCCTAGCATCTCTTCCGAATCCTCGAAATCCATACCGGTGATTTCTTTGATCCGTTCCAGTCTGTACATGACCGTTTTGTAATGGACAAACAGGTCCTGAGCTGCTTTCGCTGCATTTTGGTTATGCTCCAAAAATACCTCGAGCGTATGCAGCAGATCATTTTTGATGGCATTCTTACTTTCGAGAAGTCTGCTTAAAGAAGGAGGAATAAAAGAGGTTAGTGCAGCAGGGTCCGGAAACTGGCAAAGTAGCCGGAAAAGGCCAAGCTCAGCAAAGGCGGTAACCGATTCGCTGCCGTAGAGCGTACCCCCTAAATCCAGTGCATCCTGCGCCTCTTGATATCTTCCGGAAATATCCATTACAGTTTCCGCTACATTGCCGATGCCAACCTGCACTACAATATCTTTGGCTTTCGCACGAATATTTCCCTGTATCTCACGGGCTTTCTCCTTTACAGCAGCCAGCCAGTTTTTCCCCTTCCCTTCCTGCTGGTCAACCGGTAAAAGCAGAATAATGGTATCGCTCCGGCTGCGCAGTATACCGTCCCCAAATTGCGAACGGATAGCTTCGTGTAAATAGGTAAAGGTTTTAGTCTGCAATCTTCGAGAACTTCTGGGCTTGTTCATTTCTTTTTGGCTTAGAGAGGTAAACTCCTCTTTCACATGAAACAAAAGCACAGCATACGAACGGTCCAAATCCCAGCCAATCAGATTGGCCCGATGATACACCGTCTCCAGTATCTGGCCTTTCCCCGCAAGAAGGTCGTCAATAATGTCATTTTTAAATTCCCGCTCCACTTCCGCCACGGCAAATTGCTTAACCAGTTCCAGTGATAGAGCTGTAGCGGCATTTTCAATCGCAATAAAATCCAACTCTTCCAGCCGCTTATAGACTTCGGTGATGATCAGATGCACCTTAATACGGTTTACCGTCCGAATGGGTACCACTATCTGCTCAACGGATTTCGTCTCCGGTTCCGTAATTTTCGCCGTCATCCAATAATACGGGAATTTGGTTTCAACTATTTTCTCACGTTCCACATTTCGCTCCATTTGTACTGTGGGCATCGTGTAAGAGGAAGTAGCCGTCATACAGACAAAATTCCGGTCATAGAGGGCAACGGGGTTTCCGATCAATTCCCCCAATGTAGTGATAATGGATTCCAGACCGGCATCCGTTAAGGAAAGCGCCGTGAATCGGTCATGCACGTCTATAAAATATTTGAGCTTCATTACCTGATTATTAAACAGTTCCTCCATAACCGGATAAAGCACGTCCACATAAGGAATGTCCTGGGGAATCTGGATAATCGGCAGAGCCGTTTTCTCGCCTGCCTCCACAATAGCATCAGGAATTTTTTTGACGAAACGGTGATTTTTTATCATCAAGGCGCTGACTCCCTTGTCTGCCAGACGGAAGACGAAATCCCGCTGTTCCTCCTCCGTATAATTGCGGATCGGATACAGGCTGGTCAGCAGCATCTCCCCGCCTTTCAGCCAATCTGCGATGTCGGGAGCTTCCATTATGGTAATTCCTTCAATCACATTGGAGAGGCCTTCCCTGCCCCCCAGCACTTCCGCATCATGCAGTCTCTCCATTTTCAGTACATGTTCCACTCTAAACTCCATATCCTCAACCCCTTTAATCAGAAATAATTCTCGACTCTTATGCAGAGAAAGGGCGCCATTTTCTTATCTGTAACTTTACTGACTATTGAGTCTTTCATCGGAAGACAGTACTATAAGCATACCAATACTAACACTGGAAGTCTTCGTTAAGATACATAGTAACAGAAGATCCGGACCCAAAAGGAGAAATGACGTGAAAACGATTTGTTATAAAACGATTGATGGAATCAACCTGCTCGGAGATTTTTACAGCGCCAGCCAAACCAATTCCCCTGTACTTGTCTATATCCATGGAGGCGGATTTATTTTTGGATCGAGAAAAGAGATTCAGAAAGAGCAGGTGAAGCAGTATAACCGGGCTGGCTTCCACGTTTTCTCCATCGATTACCGGCTGGCTCCCGAAACCAAGCTCCCGACCATAGTCGAAGACATTCGGGATTCCCTCCGCTGGCTTCGTGAACAAGCACCGACCAGACTTGGCATTGAGCCATCCGCTATAGCTGTAGCAGGCTCTTCCGCGGGAGGATATCTTGCTTTGCTTGCGGGGTCCAGAGAGCCAGATTTGAAAGCAGTCGTCTCTTTTTATGGCTACGGGGATATCCGGGAAGACTGGTCTTCGCGGCCAAGTCCGTTTTATCTGCAAAAACCTATTGTTCCCAAACAGCTGGTCGATCAGTTGATCACAGGAAAGACACTCACTGAAAGTTCCATTCAGCAAAGATTCGGCCTTTATTTATATTACCGTCAGCAAGGTATCTGGATTCAGGAGGTCACGGGGCTGGACCCTGTTCGGGAGAAGGAGAAGCTGGACATGCTTTGTCCAGTTGAATTCGTGGATGACTCTTTCCCTCCCACTATGCTTCTACATGGGGAAACGGATCATGACGTGCCTTACGAAGAATCTATTTTTATGGCCGAACGGTTGAAAAGCGCAGGAATCAAGCACACTCTCCTAACCCTTCCCGGCGAGGACCATTTGTTTGACCGGCAGATGGACAAGGAAAACGTCCAGCAGGCATTTGCCCAAGTTCTTGACTTTCTACATTGCCATTTAGCTTAAAAAGACTGTCCAGGAGGACAGTCTTCAGATTGATGTGAAAAGTCCCCCTTTTGAAAAAAAGAGGGCTTTTCTCTGTATTTAGGGGGTATAAATGTGGAGAAAAAGTCTTCAATTAACCGGATGAAAATGGAACGTCCCCTTCCTTAGTCCCGCTCTGTTCTATGCTCTCAGTTCAACTTTGCCATCAGCTAACACTTTGTTACATGTTATTTCTTCTGCTTGTTCACCATCATCTCAAGCATAAGCTCATCCATTTTCCCCGAGCCTTCATTACCTAGTCGACAGAAGTTGTCGATGGTCTTTTCTAGTCCCTCATCAATGATTCCATTTGTACCAGATACTCCCATACCCTGTGAAGCCAGCAACGCGGATTGTACAGCTGCTCCTGTACAGGTAGACACTTTCATAGCGCACCCTGCTTTAGCTCCGTCACATAGCATACCTGTTACATTTCCAATTGTATTTTGAATGGCAAAAGAAATTTGATTCAGATTACCGCCCAATAGATACGTAATCGCTGCAGCCGCACTAGCTCCTGCAACAGTTACCCCGCACAATGCGGATAATCTACCAAATTTTGATTTAATCCAAATGGCCAATAGGTGGCTACATGTAACTGCTCGAATCATAATTTCATCGGGCGATCCTAATTTTTCTGCAACAGCAACTACCGGCATGGTTACTGAAATCCCCTGATTCCCGCTACCCGAATTTGACATGACTGGTAGCATGATTCCAGCCATCCGTGCATCTGAACCTGCAGCAGTTAGCGACATTGCATGCGTAATCAAGTCATCGGACAATAATCCTTTTGCAACATTATCCTTCAGAATTTTACCTACTTGTAGGCCGTAGTTGTTTTTTAGCCCTTCCAAACAAATAGCCCGGTTTAAATCAATACTATGTTTGACTAAAGTTAACTCATCAAGAGGCACTTCCTGCACAAATTGATGGATGCTATCTAACGTCAGGGCCTCGCAAATATCTTTTTCTTGCTCGCCCTGCTCATGATAGTAATCGCATTCCTTTTCAAATACATTTGTTCCACTTACTTCAATCCGTCTAATCTCCGTATGCATATCTTCTATGATAACCTTGGCATATTCAGAGCCCGCGTGAACAGTTACCTCGATGTACAGCTTTTTTGGAGTCTCTGCTAACGCAATCTTAACTTTGCCTGCTTCTACGAACGCGAGCGCCTGTTGCTCGGCTTCTAATGGTACGTTTTTTAAGACCTCTAGCTTTCGCTCATGATCACCTGCCATCGCACCTAAGGCAGACACAAAATCTATGCCGGTTTGTTGCATACCGGGTATCCCAACTGCCATTGCATTTTTCATCACATTGGCACTAATGGTTACATCAATAGAGGTAATGGCGGCTTTTAGATAACTTTTGGCGACAGAGGCTGCCCATGCAATAGCTACAGGCTCTGTGCAACCAAGAGCAACAACCAATTCTTTTTCTAATAGCTGTACAATTTTTTTGCTCATATCTTTCATAGCCGTCTTCCTTTTCGTTAAAATGAGTCTTTCTCTTCTTCTTTGATTTTTTGCAAATACCGATAGATAGTGGGTTCTGAGGATTTTAATTGTTTGGAAATGGCATGTACCCCACCTTTTAACTGAAAGACACCCTGATGATACAACTGTTTCACGATATCCATTTTCTCTTGAACCGTCATACGCTCAGGTGGTGTAGGTATGTGCATCATCGTTTGATGGATCATGCTCGCAAGTACATCCTCAACCTGACCATGCAGGTGCTCTGGTAGGTGTTCTAATTCTCTACGCACAGCTTGATCTACCTCTTGCCCCTGTTCTTTCTCTTCCACATGTAAAAAGCTATCAATCCATTCTTTCGCTTTTTCAAAATGCTCTACATCGGAATTGATACAAAGCACTCCGATCAGCTCATTTACCTGGTTTTTAATAAAATAGCTCCATGAGCGAAAAACTTTCCCATTTTTACCGTATGCCTTATAGTTTGCAATAAATTCCTTTTTTAAATAGGTCTTATCCTGTAGAACCTGTAATACCAGATTCGTCGGTGCGTCCCCTATTGTTCGACCGCTAATTTGCCCATTCTCGATCGCGATAATAGAGGTTTCTTGCTCCGATAAATCGTGTAACACAACCTCTGAGTGTTTTCCGACAATCGAGGCGATAAAGGTTACAAGAGGAACATACATCTGTAACACTGCTTTATTATCCATGGTGTATTTCTCCGTTTTCCATACATTTTAGCAGATAAAAAAGGTAATAAGATTTTATCATTACAATAATATTTTTTCTACATTTTTTAATCAACCAAACTGTTTGAATATACTGTCAAACAATTCTATCCATTCTCTGACAATAACCGTCACCACCCACTTCGACACCGACCAAAAAACGGGTCAAGTGGGATATGATTAGCCCAACAAAGCCTACTGCACCGACTATCGAAACCGCTGCCCCTGCTAGAATTAAAACGAGAAGAGTACCGACAACTTCACCCAGAGGGTTCACTGTCCAAGTCCCTTTGCAATGTCCTCACCAAGTCTGGGCATCGTAATCGAACGTGATAAGGCAATCGCTCCTATAATCGAAACGGCAATCCAGGAAAAAAGGCAAAGCAAAGTGCCAGAGCAAAACCAGCTCCAGCGTTAATCCAAAACAAGCCAAAAGCGTCTGCAACAGCGAAACAAGCTCCTACCATAGCTCCCGGGTTTATTGTACAAAATGAATGAATAAATGATAATAACATGTCGTCAAACGTGATAAAAGACTCAATCGTCCAGGACGATCAAGCCTTTTTATATCTACAACCTAATCATAAATCATTTCTATTCTTTCGCGAACAATCTCGACCGCGTCAAGAACCTGACACCCTCTGGGCCCTCCAATGAAAACATACCTCCGCGCCCAGGAACAACATCAATAATGAGCTGCGTGTGTTTCCAGTATTCATATTGTGCTTCGCTCATGTAAAAAGGAGTATTGCCGATCTCTCCCAGTAGCACATCATGATCACCGATTAACAATTCCCCAGCAGGATAACACATCGGGGAGCTTCCATCACAACAGCCCCCAGATTGATGAAACAAGAGGGGACCATATTTGACTGTAAGCTTTTTGATTAAGGCAAGCGCTGCATCTGTTGCCAACACCTTTGGCTGTATCCCCATGTTATCCCCTCATTTTCATCGTTGTTTAACGTTAGAAAAAATACCTTTTTTAAAAGAATCCTAATGCTTGATCACTGTAGCTTACCAGTATATTCTTCGTCTGTTGATAATGAGACAGCATCATTTTATGGTTTTCACGTCCAATTCCAGATCCTTTGAAACCACCAAACGCAGCATGCGCAGGATAAGCGTGATAGCAATTAGTCCACACACGCCCCGCTTCAATCGAACGCCCAAAGCGGTAGGCTTGATTGATATCCCTTGTCCAGACACCTGCACCAAGTCCATACAGAGTGTCGTTTGCGATATACAAGGCTTCTTCTGCATCAGCGAACGTCGTGACACTCACTACAGGTCCAAATATCTCTTCTTGGAAGATTCTCATTCGATTATGTCCTTTAAACACAGTTGGTTTGACATAATATCCGCCTTCTAATTCGCCTCCCAGTAGATTTCGTTCTCCACCGATCAAGCACTCTGCCCCTTCTGCTTTACCAATTTCTAGATAGGACAAGATTTTTTCAATTTGTTCGGACGAAGCTTGGGCACCAATCATGGTTTCTGTATCCAAAGGATTGCCTTGCTTGATGGCAGCAACCCTTGCCAACGCTTTTTCCATAAATTGATCGTAGATGGATTCCTGAATAAGCGCACGAGATGGGCATGTGCATACTTCCCCTTGATTGAGGGCAAACAAGACAAATCCTTCAATCGCCTTGTTTAAAAAAGCATCATTTTGCGCACACACATTTTCAAAGAAGATATTTGGCGATTTACCACCTAACTCCAATGTCACGGGAATGATATTTTGTGAAGCATATTGCATGATAAGTCGACCTGTAGTGGTTTCACCTGTAAAAGCAATCTTGGCAATCCGATTGCTGGAGGCAAGTGGTTTACCTGCTTCTAAGCCAAAACCATTGACCACATTTACAACCCCTGGAGGTAGTAAGTCACCGATTAATTCCATTAGCACAAGGATGGAGACTGGTGTTTGCTCCGCTGGCTTTAGCACCACACAATTACCTGCTGCAAGCGCCGGTGCCAACTTCCACGTAGCCATTAACAATGGGAAGTTCCATGGAATAATCTGCCCAACAACACCAAGCGGCTCATGAAAATGATATGCGACTGTATCACTATCAATCTGGCTGACCGAGCTATCCTGTGAGCGTAAACAACCTGCAAAATAACGGAAGTGATCAACAGCAAGTGGAATATCCGCCGCTAGTGTCTCTCTGACAGGTTTTCCATTTTCCCATGTCTCTGCCACCGCCAGCATCTCGAGATTCGCCTCTATACGATCGGCTATTTTGTTTAAGATCGTTGCTCGTTCTGCTGGGGAAGTTCTGCCCCACGCGCCTTTAGCTTCATGAGCTGCATCAAGTGCCAATTCGATATCGTCAGCGTTTGATCTGGCTATTTCACAAAATGCTTTACCTGTAATCGGGGTAACATTATCAAAATACTCACCATTAATAGGTGCTACCCACTTACCTCCGATATAATTATCATATCTGGTTTTAAATGTTACCTTCGCTCCTGGTTGATTCGGATTTGCATAGATCATGGGAAAACCTCCTTCACATACTACAGATAGGGTTGATAGTTTTACCTTATGCTCGTTCTTCCATAAATAGTATCTTAATTTTCAGAACCTTGTAAACAAAAAAAGAGAGTTTGGTGATAAACAATAAAGAAAGGGTTATCACATAAAAATGAAATAACCCTTTCTTTTCACTTTTCCACCCATTTATGTAAGAGTTCTTTCGCCAACTCTTCCATCTCCACAATCGTAACCTGCTCACAAAACTGATCCTCTTTTGTACATACAGCTACTTTATACATTTCATCCACATGATATGCCCGACATTGATAACCTGTAGGCCTTCCATCAGCATATACGAAAGCTGAATCTAAGGACTCGTGCTGGATCGTAAAGGAATCAAGCGGTAAAGAAAGTCCTTTTCCCACTGCTTTAATATAGCTCTCTTTATATGCCCAGTAACTAAAAAAACATTCTAGTTGATCAGCTTCAGGTAACTGAAACAATTCTTGGCGCTCTTGCTCAGAAAAAAATCGGTCGGCAATTTGTAAATTAATCGGTTTCATTTGTTGAACATCAATGCCAATGGGGACAGCACTCACAGCTATGGCTACCCAGCTAGCTGAATGGGACACATTAAACTCACACGCACCCTCACCCGTAACAAATGGCTTGCCATAAGCGTTTGTCTCAAAGCGAATCTCTTCTGGCAATAGTTGCATCCGTTGAGCCAATTTCATGCGCACTAGCACTTCCCCAAGTAAAGAGCGCCATTTATCCTCATTTTTAAGGTATCGATTCACTTTTTCTTGACGGTCAAACGGGAGCAGAGAAAGCAACTCTTGAAACAGCTCCTCGGCATACGTATCGAGAACTTTTATCGCATACACTTTCATGGCAACGTAGCGATCTCCTCTCCAGCTTTCTTGCTTACAACCCGATACACTTCCTGTAGGGCCCCAATCATTGCAGCTTCCTTGCGAACGGCAAACGCTGGTGGTCCCCAGATTAAAAGCAATTGCTCAGGTAGAATACTCTCTTGTGCAAAAGAGATACTCATCTCAGAAAAATGGGGTGCTGTCTGAAAAAAAGAGCCGTGGTCAACCGCTCTACGCAAAAACACAGCCCCCACCTCCTCATCGATGCTTGTATACAGTTGCTCAGGCTGTGTTGATGGTTCTGTTAGGCTCAGTTTTTCTTGTTGTTTCACATCTTCTCCAGCATAGGATACGCTGTGTGGCAACCACTGCTCACGAAATCCACTTACAATATCAGAACGCTGTAATCCAAGGAACGCGAGAAATACAAATGGGTCCTCTTCCGCTTCCGCTAGTAGTTGATAATACAAAGCGTACACATGCTTGCATGGTACGGCCAAATCTGGGCAACTACAGTGGGCAGTCCATTCTTCCAACGAATCTGGAAGGACTTCGATTCCTTGCTCAACTAGATTAGTAGCCAATTCCTCAGGAACCGTCCCGCCTAACAACTGCGCTGTAAGAAGTGGAGATTGTTTGATGATGGTAAAAGCTTTATCACGACTCGAATTAATCGGTTTCTTTGGACTAAGTGAAACCGTGTAATGGGCCTGATTCGCCCCTGTCACCTTTGCTATCATACCGGTATCAAAAGCTTGCCACTCTAATACCCCGCCCTCTTTGGCTTTGGTACGTCCACGCTGGTTACGTTGTGATCCACCTGCTTTTCGAATTAATTCTTTTAAGCGGCCGATCCACTCTGTCTGCACGTTTGATTTTTGCAGGTTCACAACAAGTCATCCTCCTCTTGGCAGATCAAATCCTCACGTAGCTCAAATAAGGAGTGTAGTTCATTTGCAGACAACTCCGTAATCCACTGTTCACCGGTGTGAATGACCTGTTCCGCCAATTCGCGCTTCGATTCCATCAACTGATCAATGCGCTCTTCCAGTGTTCCCTGACAAATCAATCGATGGACGTGAACATTTTTCTTCTGACCAATTCGGTAAGCCCGATCTGTTGCCTGATTCTCCACAGCAGGATTCCACCAGCGATCAAAGTGAATGACGTGATTTGCTCTGGTTAAATTCAGACCGACACCGCCAGCTTTTAATGACAAAATAAAGATACGCGGTCCCATACCAGACTGAAAGCGATCAATCATATCATCACGATCTTGTTTACTGACACCTCCATGCAAAAAGAGAACGTCCTCTTGAAACACATCACGAAAATGATTTGCAAGCATTGTTCCCATGTCCACATATTGCGTAAACAGTAACACAGCTTCCTGTTGTTCCATAATATCGTGAACAAGTTCTGTCACACGACGTACTTTACCAGAACGGCGCTCCAAATGATCGGCAGACTGGTGTAAATACAAAGCTGGATGATTACAAATTTGTTTGAGATGCGTCAAAGTGGCAAGGACATACCCACGGCGTTGCATTCCTTCTACCGAATTGATTTTTTGCATCATCTGATTGACGGCTGCTTGATACAAGGTTGCTTGTTCCTCTGACAGTGTGCAATACGTTTTGCTTTCGATTTTTTCTGGTAAATCCACAATAATGCTTGGATCTGTCTTTAAGCGACGCAATATAAAAGGCCTCACCAATTTGCGCAGAGACTCCATACGATCCTGTTCACGATACCTTTCGATGGGTAGAGTAAATTGCGTACGAAATTGCGTTAAGGTTCCTAAATAACCAGGATTTAAAAAATGGAAGATTGACCAAAGCTCACTCAATCGGTTTTCAATCGGTGTACCCGTCATCGCAATCCGATGTTGGGCATGTATTTTCATGGCGCTTCTCGCCTGCTTACTTTTACTGTTTTTGATATTCTGAGCCTCGTCTAACACTAAATAGGACCAATCTATTTCAATTAAATCAGCCAAATCACGATTCACTAAGGAATAAGAAGTAATCACAACATCATGTTCAGCTACTTTTTCTTGCAAGGCTTGTTGATGCAAGCGTTCTGGTCCATGGTGAGTATACACCCGTAGTGTTGGGGCAAAACGTTCAATTTCTTTACTCCAATTATTCATCAATGAGGTCGGACATACGATTATTGCCGGTGCCGTTAGCTTCTCCGCCGTCAATACTGTGATCATCTGTATCGTTTTTCCCAGACCCATATCATCTGCTAAACAGACGCCAAATCCTAATTTGGACATGAGCTGTAACCATGCATACCCCCGTTTTTGATAGGGACGCAAAACCCCTTGTAGTCCTTGTGGGGTATCAATATGATCTAAATTCTGTTCCAGTCGTCCATGTAATAGATCGTCAAGGGCTATTGGAAGTTCGAAATCAACAACAGGAATATCCTGCCATTCATCGCTTGCTTCCATTTCAGCCATCAAGTAGAGCATGTCATGCAACGTGATCTCATCTTGCTCCGCTCGTTTTAAATATTGCAACATCCGCTTGACTGATTCTTGATTTACCTCTGTCCATTCACCACGTAATTGTATAAAAGGAAGTTTAGAATCCGCAATTTTCTCCAATTCAGTCAAACTTATATCTTGATCTCCCAAAGCAGCTTTTGCATCAAAACGGAGTAATTCATGTAAACCTAAACGATGAATAGCGGCTGATGAATCCGCTGAATAAAGAGAGTGATCCTGCATGACTCTTATTTTTAAACCTATTCGTTTGCGACCACGTTTTAACCACCAAGAAGGTAATTGAACACCAACTCCTTCTGCTTGCAGACGTGGAGCGGTATCTTGTAAAAAATGAAAGGCTTCATGTACAGGTAACTGAATTTGTTCCACTAAGCCTTGGCGTAACACTGCTTGTAGTACTGGAAATTGTGTAGACGCACGCCCCAATTGTTCCAACAAAAATTCTTGGGCTCTGCCTAGCCATTTACCAAAAAAGGCGACGGCCTCATCAGATCCTAACCAAATTTCCTTAGCTGAAATAAGGCGAGATGGTTCAGTAACGGGTTGTAGGTACACATGTAATATAAAAGGAAACTCTTCCACTTCTAATTCGATCTGTTGAGGTGGTTCAAGCCGCATGTAAAGCCGCATAGCATGCTGACCCACACAATCCCTTTTATTCCGTCCTTCTCCCTTTGTCCACATATCTACTTGCTGTTTAAAGCTTTGCAATTCCTTCGTAGTTCCCTCGATGGGTTCCATAGCACGAGTTAGTAATCCCCGTAACCACTGCAAAGAGAAATCTCCCTTACCTTTGCTGATCTGTTGGCGTAGCTCTTCGGCCTCCATATTCAGCCAATCATGCACGGTAATCTGAATTGCATGTTGTAAAAAATCCGATTGTATGTGATGCGGATCTGTCATGATGTCGCTTCCACCCGTCTTCTGTGGGTCATACGCTCGACAGATGGCTGGCATACTAAGTGCCAACGTATGTGAAAATGTGCGCACTTCTTCCTTAGTTACGTCTAAATCCCAAGTAGCATCTGCCTCTGAATAGCCGTACCGCTTTCCTTTACGTACCTGCACTCCGGGACGGATATTCGCATGCCATAGCATTTGTAAAGCAAAGTACGCTACTTTTCGGAAATAATGTAGGCTATCACCTAGTTGAAAACCACTATGCTGCAACATAGCTTCGTCTGTCTGCCACAGGAATGGTAAAGCTTCTTTCATGGTAATACTTAAGCCGCTAATCTGTTGTACCATCAATTTTGGCTTATTGGACGGATAGTATTCCCCTTGATCAAACCAATACGGTACTTGAAAGGTACGAATGCCTACTTTTCCAGACTTCATCAATTTCATCTGTTGTTCGGTCGACAATTGTTCCATCCAATTACTGACGGGTACAATCTCGCCGCCGCGCAAACAGAAAAGAAAAAAAGCATCTGGTAACCAGATACCGTGCAACGTCGTCATTGATGCCCTCCAGCTTTTAGTAAAAGGGTTAACCTTAACCGGTTAACCCTCTTTTCTTTTTCATTACTCGCTGTACAATTTTTCGCGAAGTTGTTTGATCTCTTCGCTTTCCAGATATTCATCGTATGTCATCATCTTATCAATGATACCTTTTGGTGTGATTTCAATAATGCGGTTCGCGATGGTTTGAACGAACTGATGGTCATGTGAAACAAACAACATCGTACCATCATATTCAATTAGACCATTATTTAGCGCTGTAATCGATTCCAAATCCAAGTGGTTGGTAGGTTCATCTAACATGATAACGTTTGCGCCCACCATCATCATTTTGGATAGCATACAACGAACTTTCTCTCCACCAGACAAAACATTGGCTTTCTTCAATGCTTCCTCACCAGAGAACAACATTCTGCCTAAGAAACCGCGCAAGAAGGTCTCATCTTGATTTTTGGAGTATTGACGCAACCAGTCTACCAGCGTTAAATCGCATCCCTCAAAGTACTCAGAGTTATCTTTAGGGAAATACGCTTGAGAAGTTGTCACACCCCAAGAATGAGTTCCGCTGTCAGCTTCCATTTCACCCATCAAAATTTGGAACAACGCTGTTTTGATGTGACCATTTGGACCTACTAGCGCAACCTTATCACCTTTATTAATAATCAGGTGAAGATTGTCAAATACTTTTTCACCTTCAATAGTCTTGGTTAAACCTTCAATTTCCAAAATGTTTTTACCAGCTTCGCGCTCAGGCTTGAAGTTAATAAATGGATAACGACGGCTAGAAGGTCGGATATCATCCAGTGAGATCTTATCCAACATCTTCTTACGGGAAGTCGCTTGTTTTGATTTGGAAGCATTGGCACTAAAGCGTGCAATAAAGCTTTCCAATTCTTTCATTTTCTCTTCTTTTTTCTTGTTTTGCTCTCTCATTAATTTAAGAGCAAGTTGACTAGACTCATACCAGAAATCGTAGTTACCCACATACATCTGAATCTTACCAAAGTCGATGTCAGCAATGTGCGTACATACTTGGTTTAGGAAGTGACGGTCATGGGATACGACAATAACAGTATTTTCATAGTTAGCCAAGAAGTTTTCTAACCAACGAATGGATTCGATGTCCAAGTGGTTGGTTGGCTCATCTAGTAGAAGGATATCTGGATTACCAAACAAAGCTTGTGCCAACAACACACGTACTTTCAGGCTTCCATCTAACTCTACCATTTTCTTATCATGCAAGTCAGCGGCAATACCTAGACCAATCAGTAGCGCAGCAGCATCAGATTCAGCTTGCCAGCCATTCAAGTCTTCGAATTCGCCTTCCAATTCAGATGCACGAATTCCGTCTGCTTCGGAGAAATCTTCCTTCATGTACAGAGCATTTTTCTCTTCCATGATGTCATACAATCTGCTATGACCCATCATTACCGTTTTCAGGACTTCGCATTCATCGAACACATAATGATCTTGCTTTAGAACGGCAAGACGTTCACCAGGAGTTAAGATAACCTCCCCTTGGTTTGGTTCGATTTCGCCGGATAAAATCTTCAGAAATGTAGATTTACCAGCTCCGTTTGCCCCAATTAATCCATAGCAGTTACCGGGTGTGAACTTGATATTTACCTCTTCAAACAAAGCGCGTTTCCCATATCGCAGGGTAACACCATTTGTACTTATCATTAATCTCATCCTTTATTCATACATTTTCTTCTTCAAACGTATATTTTACTACATTTATTACTAAAAATTAACCCCTTCTATTTATTAACATCTAACAAGGCAATTATAGCAAGTAAATCCCCCACTTTTTTTAGAACAACATAGCCTCAAGTCCTCTCTATCACTGGATATGAACGTAACCATTTTTGTTCCCACAATAAAAAGCCATCCGCCGATGTACTCCTTTTTGTAAAAGGTACATGCAACAGATGACTTTTTTACTTTTTTACCAAGTAATAAACGGTTTTGATCCAGGCGGTGCATGGTCAATCAATTGATAGATCGGATACGCATATGCCACAAGAATCAGGAATACTGCAATCCCTAGCCATAAGGACCAACGCTCCAAAATTTTTGGAGTATGCTCGACTGCTTCTTGGGATTCAGCGATAGGATACTCTTCTTCTCCTTTTGGTGCCTTAAAGATCAGATAAAACAAGATACCTACCATCAATGCTCCCGCAAAGAACAGGATAGCACCACCAAAGCCCATGAGCTGCTGTGGAGGTATCCAGCTAAGAGCTTCCGCATTGTTAAAATAGGTAGTGTAATCTGTACGACGCGGCACACCTTGCAAGCCGAGATAATGCATTGCACCTGACATAAGTAGCATACCAACCATCCACATGACGGCTTGTAAAATACCCAATCGATGCAAAGCAGGAGTCATCTTGCGGCCTGTTAAATGGGGCATTAACCAATACGTAATTCCAAAGAACGTGAGAGCAATACTTGTTCCTACCGTTAAGTGGAAGTGTCCCGTTACCCAGATTGTGTTATGCACAACCGCATTCATTTGGTTACTAGCATTGATGATCCCGCCTGCACCCGCTGGAATAAAAGCTAGCATACCGAGCATAGGCGCAAAGAAACGAGCATCCTTCCAAGGCAATTTCCAAAACCAGCCAAACAAGCCTTTCGCACCTTTTTTACGTCCAGATGTCTCAAATACGGCAAATAAAGAGAATGCCGTCATAAGCGATGGGAATACTACGGTTAAAGTTAAGATAACATGCAACATTTTCCATTTGTCAGAGATTCCCGGTTCCATTAGCTGGTGATGAAAGCCTACCGGAATAGAAAACAGAATAAGTAGGATAAATGATAAACGCGCAAGCGAGTCACTAAATACTTTCCCACCAATGATTTTTGGAATATTAACATACCAACAAACATAAGCGGGCATTAACCAAAAATAAACAAGTGGATGACCGAAATACCAAAATAAAGTCCGGCTTAACAATACATTAACTTCTGGTACCCAGCCCAAGGACCATGGAATAAGCTGTAACAAGACCTCTGCTGCTACCCCTAGCGTCGCAATCTGCCACAAGATCATCGTAGAAACGGCCATAAATTGAAAGAGCGGGGACGTTTTTCCTTTATGTGTTTTTCTCCAATGAATATAATTAGCAAAAATTGAATATCCACCAAACCAGCTACCTACGACTAGCAGAGCTGACCCAATATAGAACAGCGGCGAAGCTTTCATCGGTGCATAGAAAGTGTACAGGACAGATGCCTCATTGGATAGAATGGCTACTGTCGCCATTGCTGTACCAACCGTCATTAGAATCCAACCGATCCAGCCTAATTTTAAAGCAAGAGGAGTCAACTTTCCCTCTGACGTTCGAGCACAGCCTGATATGAAAAAACCAATAATAAAGAATGTTGTAAAAACTAAACCTAATAAAACCCCATGCGCTGTTAAAATCTGATAATAGCCTAGCCAAGATGGTAAGGTAATAATTCCACCCCGAACAAGACCTTGAAGTAAGCCACACAGAATAGCGATCGCAAATCCAATATAAGCTACATACACATGTACCAACGAAAGTTTTGCAGCGGCGGCGTCTACTTTTACCACCGGTTGCGTTTTATTCAAATTCTTTAATTCCGCTACCATACTTTATCGTCACTACCTTTCCGAATCACTTCACAACGATTGTAGCTGCCATCAACTGGTGACCAGCTCCACAATATTCGTTACAGAGAATCAAGTACGTTCCTGGCTTGTTGAATGTGTGAGTGACTTCGCTGATATGACCAGGTAACACCATGATGTTCACATTTGTTTTTGGTATTTCGAAGCCGTGTACCACGTCTTTACTAGTTACAACAAATTTAACTTTGGCACCGACTGGAACTTCAATTTGATTAGGTTGGAATGTAAAAATAAATGATGTCATGACAAGATCGTATTCGTTATCACCCGTTTTATGCAGTCCTAGATTATCAAATGGAGCTGTTTCATCAACTTTTTTGGGATCAATCATTTTCATATGGCTTGGCGGCATCATGCCCATTGCATAGGCATTGACAGATAAGACGATTAAAAAAAGCACCAATGTTGCTCCCCCAACAATCAGCCAAATTTTTTCAAAGCGGTGTAAATGCATAACATACCCTCCCGTTCATTCCCTCTCTATATCAGCTACCCTCTGCTTAGGAAAATCCAAAAAACAGCAAACCAAGTCACTGCGATAAACAGACCTACCAGAAAGACCGAAGCTAAAGTTCCCTTCAAATTTAGTTCGCCTTCCTGATGCTTCTCTTTCTCTTCCTGTTGATTAGGTTGAGTTTGGGGACCGCTCATCCGATGACCTCCTCTCTTTTTTTCCTTACCACCCATTTTTTGCAAAAAGGAATTTGTAATGTTTACGATTTGATTAAACCATTCTCACATTTGTAAAGGGTGTGAGATTTATCACTTTTAGCCCTTTAGAGCTATCTGGTTTTATTCATTGTCAACGTTTTGACAAAATTCTATTTATTATAAAAATCAATCGTTAAAAAAGACTCTTTTTGTGAGAAAAATGATTACTATTTATTTTTATCAAAGGGTCCTCATTTTTACTACAGAAAGACTATAAGGTTCACAAGGATATAGTGAAAGAACTGAATATCCCAAAATATAATTCACTTTAGGCTATGTACCCGCTTACGATAGATACTTTAAATCAGCAATAATCAAGTATAAAGTAGCAAGCAGTACTTTTATTGTTGATTCAATGCTTTCATTAGCAAGATATTACGAAGAAAACAAAGGAAAGTATTGAAGCGTCCGCTCTTACAGTGTGACTGCTAGGAAATGCATATGATTATCGTAACAGTACCGATTCCATCGGTTAAATCAACATGACTTATACACGTAACGTAGCACCAAACGAGTTTGTTCCAGTTCTTTACTACTAAAAACCGTAGCACCGCGCAGAACTTGAAATTCGATGACTGGAGTACTTGTTGTTCAAAGAAAAATAAAGTCTTAGACTGATCTCAAATAAAAAGGCAGTGGTAACTTCGGACGCGAAAATAAAGTCCTAGACTACCGCTGCCTATAGTAAGCTATCGATCTCCGTTAGAGTTCAATGATCTTTGTAGCAATATTTTTGCAAAATTCACTGTCATGCTCCACAAAAAGAATGGTTGGTGAGTATTCAAGCAGTAACTCTTCAATTTGCATGCGAGAAATAATATCAATAAAATTAAGCGGTTCATCCCAAATATGCAAATGAACTTTCTCACAAAGACTTTTTGCAATCAGCACTTTCTTCTTTTGGCCGCCGCTAAAAGCTGAAATATCCTTTTCAAATTGAACTCTGGAAAAATCAAGTTTTCTTAAAATAGATTTAAAAAGGCTTTCATCAACCCCATTGTTTCTAGCGTAGTCCGTTAAATTGCCCTGTAAATGTGAGGTGTCCTGTGAAACATAGGATATTTTAAGCTGACTTCCCTTTCTGAAAGGGCCAGTATAGTTGATATTCTCACCGCAAATAAGTTTGATAATACTTGATTTTCCGGAACCGTTTTTCCCTAAAAGCGCAATTCGCTCACCTTGCTCAATAGTAAAACTTATATCTGTGCAAACCATCTTCTCACCGTAATAAATCGAAACATTTTCAAGCTCAGCAAGTTGGTTTTTATGAAAAGCAAGTTGTGAAATCTTTAAGCTGTCAGGGTTTTCAATATTTTTAAGGAGCTTAGACCTTTCATCAATAGCAGATTGTTGTCTTTGCTCAATTACTTTAGAGCGTTTCATCATTTTAGCAGCCTTGTGACCAATATACCCTTTATCTACCTTGGAACCGGAATTTCTTGTACCATTTTTCGTTTTTTCCACTTCGTATGACCAGTTGCTCGTTCGTTTAGCAGAATCCGACAAGCGTTTAATGTCTTTTCTTAGCTTTTCGTTCTCTGCAAGCTCAAAGTTATCTTGTCTCTTTTTATTTTCCCACCAATCGGAGAAATTACCTTTTTGAATTTCTACGTTGGTCTTATTGATTGAAAGTATGTGATCTACGCAGTTATCAAGAAATGATCTGTCGTGAGACACAAGAATAAATCCGCTTTTGGAATTGAGATAATCACTGACAAGTTTTCTTGCATTCATGTCAAGATGATTGGTTGGTTCATCAATTAACAGAAAACTATTTTCCTTAAGAAATAATGTAGCCAACAACACTTTCGTTTGCTCTCCGTTGGACAATGAATCAAAGGGCCGATATAAAACATCCTCAGAAACCTTTAGCAATGAAAGTTCACGCATTAATTTCCAGTGAAGATAGTCTGGAAAAATGTCGTTGATTACATCAAGGGTATTATTTTCCTTGTTTTCGACAAGGAAAGGAAAATATTCGAAACTGACATTAGCAGAAATATTTCCGCTGTATTCATATTTACCACGCAACAAGTTGAGAAATGTTGTCTTACCTCTACCGTTTCTTCCCGTAAATCCTAATTTCCAATCGGTATCTATTTGGAAACTTACGTTTTCAAATATGTTATCGAAACTGCCATCATAGGCAAACGTCAGGTTTGTAACATTTATTAATGACATGAAATTATCCTCCTGTATGATAAATATAAAAGCTACAAGAAAGTTACTTTCTTGTAGCTCAAATAAATACAGCAAATCCAACCCACTATGGAGTTAGATAAGGATATATTGTTTGAGTGAAAAGATTTAGTAACTTTCTTGCCTATAAAGAATAAAACATGCGAAAAATATCGCTTTTATTGTTTTATATTAGCAAGAAAAATTACATTATGCTTTTCAACTCCAATCATTAAATTAAACGTATCTTATCATACCCATTTTTTAATTTCAACAAATAAATCCTGGACAATCGAGGTTTGATACGGTTTGAAGCGGAACTTCCCGTAATTGTGATCGTTGCTACTATTAGTATAGATTAAACGACAAAGTGTACTATTTTTTTCTACCTTCATGATTTAAACTGTACAAAATTGGATATTCATTTTGAAAATAATTGTGGGCATGTTTGATACTGGGAAGAAGGTATAATCGGCAGTCTGTTTCTTGTTTTTATCCATAGGTTTACACTCAATTACAATGGATTTGTAACAAGTTGGAGGATAAAGGAGCATCAAAAATTTACTCCCCTCATGGCAAATGACAAGACAAGTCAAAGAACATAACGAAAAAAGCGAAATTTACGCATCTAACGTAAATTCCGCTTTTTTATTGTAGTGCCGGTAGAGGGACTTGAACCCCCACGGTTTCCCTCACGATTTTGAGTCGCGCGCGTCTGCCAATTCCGCCATACCGGCATATATAAAGTTGGCTGGGGTACCAGGATTTGAACCTAGGAGTGACGGAGTCAAAGTCCGTTGCCTTACCGCTTGGCTATACCCCAAAAGTGGTGGGGAGAGACGGATTCGAACCGCCGAACCCGGAGGGAGCAGATTTACAGTCTGCCGTGTTTAGCCACTTCACTATCTCCCCATAAAATGGTGCCGGCGATAGGACTTGAACCCACAACCCCCTGATTACAAGTCAGGTGCTCTACCAATTGAGCTACACCGGCATTTTTATATAGAAAGCTTGTCTTGCTGTTATGTATGTAAAATGGTGCGGGTGGAGGGACTTGAACCCCCACGGTCGCCCGCCAGAACCTAAATCTGGTGCGTCTGCCAATTCCGCCACACCCGCATGTGAGCTAAACGGTTAACAACCTGTTCTCAATCATGTTGTTTTTCTCAGTACCGTTTTGGCTTTTTTAATATAGCATACTATCAAAATAAAAATCAAGGTTTTTTTACGAAAAAATAGATAGCCACAATTAATCAAAAAAGATCAATTGTAACCATCCTATCACTACGTTTAATAACCCGTATAACAATCGTTCTACTCGTTTTATGCAAATAAACTTTGCAATCGTAACGCTAACGCTATATCTCCTTTTATCTTTATTTTACCCAGCATCAAAGCAGTCGTAGGATTTAATTGCTTTTGTAAGAGTTTTTTAAAATTGGAATCGGATAGTTGGAGAGTACATTGTGATTGGTTGGGTTTCCCTTCTGTTACTTGAACATGGTTGTTATTAAATTGAACCTGATAGGTACCTCCCTGCTCTCCACTCACATCAAATTGATAAACTGCCCACCACCCTTCAATGACAGAAGGGTTTTGATTTATTCGTTCAGCAAGCGTCTCCAGTTCTTGCAACACGATGGAACTCCCCCTTTTTCAATGTAAACCTGATTTTTTCACCATAATATACTATTCAGAAATATCAAAGCATATGCCGATTAGCTAAAATTTCTTGATCATTTAAAAAAGGTGCCTCAAAGGGCACCTATACTGTAGTAAGTTTGAGAAGCAGTTATTCTTTCTCATCCGTCTCTGCCTGTTGCTTTTCTGTCGCTTCCTGTTGAGAAATCTCCATAAGCTTTTGCATCAATATATGTTGAGGCATGTGCATTAATCTTTCCAAAGGTACCCCAAGCTGTTCTGCTAACTTAACAGCTGTTTCCGCTGAAATTTGTAAAGGTCTCATCATCTCACCTCTTGCTGTTCTGTTTCGTTTTTTTACATTATACCATGCTAGCAACTTATGATTGTATCTGGCGGAATAAGTCGGATAATTCGTGCACGATAACCTGTTGATAGCCTGTATCTTCGCCGTATTGAGTAAGCATCTCTTTACGAGCGACCATGATTTTATCTTGATAATCAGTAGCTTCCCGATCTGGATTCTCTTGTTTAAACTGAATCATAATCTTCTGAACATGCGCTGGTCGCGGCCCCCATGTTCCAAGCACATCTCCTGCCTTGTTACAAATGATGAAAACAGGAATAGCCCGGCCACCCATAGTCAAAAATTGATCCATCACATCGAGATGATCCTCCATGACTAATACTTCAACGGGTAACTTGACTGCTTCTGCCACACGAAACAATACCGGTACATTACGAACTACATCCCCGCACCATTCTGCGCTCAATAAAAATGCTTGAAACCCTCCTTGTTGAACAGCCGCTTCTATTTGCGAGCGCTCCTCCTCTGTTTCCCACGAAAATCTTTGATACCAGTCTAGGAATGTCTCTTTATTCTTATTCATCGTGTCCATGAATTGCCGCATGCTAATTCCTGTCCCTTTTTTTAATTGCAAATTGATCGCCATGATAAATCCTCCTTGCGTATTGATTTCTTCTGTTCTCAATTCGCTAGGACGCGGCCATCTCCCTTTTCGGTTCCCTTATGTAAGTGTTTTGGGCGATATCAAATAACATCAAAAAAACCTGTGCAAAAATAACACAGGTTTCCTTATTAGTATCAGATCAAGCTGATACATTTCGCTCGATTTGTTGGGTAATTTCTGTTGCTAATCGTAATGCTTGTAGACCTGACTCGCCTGTGATCAAAGCCGGCTTTTTCGCAGTTATACTTTGTAAAAAATTTAATAATTCTGCCCGTAGCGGCTCAACTCCTGGTACAATCACTTTTTCCAAAATGTTTTGTTGACTATAACCATCACTTTGTTTCTCTAAATAGAAATTGGTGGCACGGGAAACGACCACCTTTTTATCGAGAAGATCGACTTGGACAAACGCCCGTCTGGTAACCACCCGCAAGGTTCGTACTTTTTCTTCCGTTAAATGGCTCGCGGTTATTTGAGCAATAACTCCAGATTCAAATTGAAACAAAGCCACAGCATGTTTGATCGCTCCTTGATAATATTGACCGACCGCATGCAATCTGTCTAATGCCCCCGGCTGTATATGCTGCAAAATATATATGTCATGAAGCATAGAATCCAATACCACATCAATTCCTTGTATACGTGGTTCCATCGGACTCATGCGATGCATATCAATGGCGATAATCTCTTCACCTTCCAAAATGGAGCGTAACACCGCAATTGCTGGATTGAACAGTTCGATGTGCCCCACTTGCAATTGAAGATGAGCTTCTTTAGCTCTATCGATCAGTTTACCTGCTTCCGCTACAGTCGCGGTAATCGGCTTTTCCATTAACATATGCACCCCATGACGAATACAAGCCATCCCCACCTCATAATGGGCAGGTATCGGAACAGCGATACTCACTGCGTCTACTCGCTCCAGCAGTTCGTCTAGAGTAGCAAACGAAAGAATATCATATTCCCGCGCGATCTCTTGCGCTCGCTTTTGATCTGCATCATAAACGCCTACCAACTGGCACTGGTCAATGAGTGAGGAGTAGACACGTACATGATGTTTGCCCATTACGCCGGTCCCAATCACTCCTACTTTCACTCCACATCCCTTCTTTCCGTCCAAAAACTTACAGATAAACCCAACTTTCACATTGTATGAAGGGGACGGAAAGAAGGTCACTTTTCGTGAGTATAAAATTAGCTATTTGAATCCTCTTTGTTCATTAAACGTTCTAGTAACTCTTTATTGAACAAATATTTTGGATCATCTGGTCGATACTTCCCTACTTGTTCGTTGTGTTCAAGAGCTTTCTCGTTTTGCCCAATCCGATTGTAGCAGACACATAATTGTAAATGCGGGAGCCACGTCCAGCACGCTTCTGTAAAAAATCCCCACGTATCCGGTTTTTTCAGCTTTGTAGCTAGGTCATACCAGAAAATTGCTTTAAGATATTCGTTTCTGGTGAAAAAGATATAGCCAATTCGGCAACAAGCCTCCGCTCGTGGGATGTCGTACGCAAATGCTTTGATTGCATACTCTAATTCCTTCTCTTTGTCACCTAAAGCATAATAACAATCAGCGATTTTGTAGCACGCATTAATCTCATCCTCTATCCAGCCCTGTTTAGAATCAAGCATTTTGATGTAATATTCAATCGCTTTCTCATGAAAGGAGTGATCGCGTAGCTCATTTGCATAATAATAAAGGTCCCTTATGGTAAACTCATCACCGCGCTCCAGTTTTTTTTCATAAATGAGCAAGTTACGCTTCGAATATCCCTCATCCTGATGAATCTTTTTGTGTGTTACCGCAATATCACTGTCGATAATATGTCCCCAAACCGACAAATACTCGTGTACAGCGCCATACCATTGAAAATTATTACTTCGCTTCACCATACGATTCCGTCGAAAAGACATAATAGGATTATCATATTCATCAAATGCAATGTGGTATTTCATCGTAACAGAGTCAACGGCTGGATCTAATGTTTCCTTTAGTGTTCGCAAACGCTCACGGTCAATCTCCAGCAGAAAATCGTCTGCATCAAGATGCAAAATATATTGTTGTGTTGCTTTGGTAAAAGCAAAGTTGCGGGCTGCTGAAAAATCATCGATCCATTCAAAATGAAAGATTCGATCGGTGTACCTTTTCGCAAGCTCTACTGTGCCATCCGTAGAACCCGTATCAATAATATTAATTTCATCTACCAAGTCCTTTACCGAATCCAAGCATCTTGCTAAACTATCTTCCTCATTTTTCACGATCATGCATAAACTGATTGTGATCATGGTGTCACCTCATGTCGCTATTTTTGCTCACTTTTGTATGTATATTCTCTCAAACAAAAAGGTGAACTGATTTCCTTCTTTATTCTCGTTTAAAAGTGGTGCAAATGCTTGTATTCCCCATAAGATGAAAAAGAAAGGAAGGGGTTATATGGAAATTCAGTCGCATGATTTACCACAAGTCTATTACCTGACTGTCACCGACGAAGGGATCTCCTACTTGGATGAACATATAAAGGCGGATGTTCGCATAGATGCTTTCCTCTCCATTCAACAGAAAGACTACCCCGTCCAAGTTTCCTATCGAGGAGCCCATACACGCGAATTGGCAAAAAAGTCATATACCATCTACTTCCCTGACGATGAACGCTTTCATGGGCAACGCGAGGTTCATCTTAATGCAGAAATGCTAGACCCCTCTCTGATGCGAAATGTGTTATCCTTTACCTTTTTTGAACGCCTCGATGTGTTAGTTCCTGCTACTACCTATGTGGTGCTATGTCGGAATGGGATTTGTGAAGGCCTCTATCTCCAATTGGAATCCGTTGATGAATCCTTTTTACAAAAACGTCATCTTCCACTTGGCCCGATTTACTACGCCGTGAGCGGAAACGCCAATTTTTCCTTGTTAAGTCCCAAAAGCGAAGAAGTCAAACCAAGTCTTGATGCTGGATATCGGCTCAAATACGGTCGAGAAGAAGATATGAATTGGTTACGTGAATTGATCTACGTAATTAACACAACTCCCAGAGCTGATTTTGAAGAGATCATCGCACGTTATCTCAACGTCAACAAATATGTAAGTTGGCTAGTGGGAGCTGTATGTACCCAAAATTTTGACGGTTTTATTCATAATTACGCTTTATATCGAAATAGTGAGACAGGTTTATTTGAGATGATCCCATGGGATTATGACGCCACCTGGGGACGTGATTGTAACGGAAAAGAAATGGCTTACGACTTTATTGACATAGACGGGTATAATACCTTGAGCGCTCGTTTATTAGACATCTCTACTTACAAACAGCTCTATAAAGAAAGAATGGCTGAAACGCTACATTCATGGTTCACTCCCGATTATATGGGACCTCGTGTAGAATACCTGCATCACTTGCTACGTCCCTACTATCAGCTTGATCCGTATAAAAAAGAAAAGCTCAGCGTCTTTGACGCCGAGCCTGATTACATCTGTCGTTTTATTAAAGACCGAAATCACTTTTTAAAAGTTCAACTTGGTACCTTTTAAAAAAAGAAATACACCGGCCTACCAATAAATTGTAATATCCATCCTATCACAGATAACCATAAGGCCCATTTCCAACTCCAGAAAAATAAGGGGAGTGAAATCACAATCATGGGAATCCCAAAAGTACGTTATTTTTTAGCTTTAACCACTTTATCTACTTCTGACTGAAACATTCCGGGCTGAATCGGACCCATCACCTTATACGTAACGACTCCGTTTTGATCAATAATAAATGTAGTCGGAATAGCGAGGATCTGATAAAGCTTTGCTGCTGTCTCATTTTGGTCATACAGGATAGGCATCGTCAGCTTGTACGTATCGACAAAAGCTTTGACAGAATCTAGATCATCGCTTTTCGTCAGATTAACAGCATAAAAATCTGCGTTGTCCTTATTCTTTTCGTAAATCTTTTGTAAATCTGTGGCTTCCATTTTACATGGACCACACCAGCTTGCCCAGAAGTTCAGAATCAGTGGCTTCTGTCTTGGTCCCGAGAACTTGTAAGTAGTTCCATCCATACCAGGTAGTTCGAAGGCAGGAGCCTTGGCTCCCATTACAATCGTTTGGCTAGGTTGTTGTTCTATGTGACTAGAAACCTCTTGTGCTACTGGATTTTCTGACATCCCTTTGTCTTGCTTCATTCCCTTTTGCATTGATTCTACAGGCTGTCCAATTGTTGCCTCAGGAGTAGGCTTCGCTTTGGTTTTGACCTCGCTTTGGTAGGTAGCTACTCCACCCAGAACCAGCAAACTAAGAATGATTAACATCTGCCGCATTTATTCCAGCTCCTTTATAAACTTGGCGTTCCAAAAATTTTAATTAAGTAGATGGAAATGTCCGTAAGCTTGTCAAAATATAGCAAAATCCCGAACAGAACCATGATTCCTCCGCCGATTTTCATCAACTTATCCGAGTATTTCATGATCCATCCAATTTTACTAATGAAGAACGTCATTACGAAGAATGGCAGGGCAAACCCTAACGTATAGGCAAGTGTATAGGTAAGAGCACTCTCTGGATTCGCCATTCCAAGTGCAATAATCCCTGACATAATCGGACCTACACATGGGGTCCATCCCGCAGCATAGGTAATTCCCACCAAGATAGAACCAGTATACCCAAGCGGTCTATGATTTATGTCCTTCTTCCATGTTTTCATCATGAAATCAAGCTTTAAGACCCCTGTGATAACTAGTCCCATAAAGATTAATAAAATAGCACCCAGTTGCCGAATCAAGTCTTTTTTAGATGCAAACAAACTACCAATCCATGAGGTTGATAATCCTAGCGCGATAAAAACAAGCGAAAATCCTAGAATAAAAAACAACGTGTGTAACAAAGCCTGACGCTGAAACACGGTTTTTCCTTGCTTCATTTCCGAAACCGAAACCCCTGTGATATAGGATAAAAAAGATGGGTACAACGGCAAACAACAAGGTGAAATAAACGAGAGAAATCCTGCTGCTAGCGCCAGCCATACTGTAATTTGTGTATCCATACTCTGCCCCCATTTCCCAAACTGCTCTTTCTGTTATGTATTCTAGTTCATAGACATTCATTCATGCTTCTATATGCGCATCAGGTGAACGAAGTGTGACAAAGCTCACAAGATTATTGTTATTACCTTCAATGATTATACATACAAAACGACCGCCTGACTTTTGAAAGCTCAAGAGCGGTCGTTTCTTTTGGTTAAACTGATCAAAATGCTTGATACGTTATCCAAGCAACGAAAGGCCATTTTCAATCAAGCCCGCCAACTCATGGTCAGCTTCCCCAATAGCTGTTAATTGGGAGCGTAGTTGCTGACAGTCCACTTCAGGGAATTGATGCTGCAACATGATTTCCAGAATTTCTAAACGTAACAGCCAATCGGTCGGGTAAGAAGCATCTAGTTCTTGCAAGATAGCTTGCAAACTCTCTGGTAATTCCTCTTCCGCCCCTTCTTCTATCCGTAAATTACGAACAATTTGATACAATTGTTGTTGTCTTTTTTGCTCCTCGGTGTAGATGGGACGACGAGTTTGTGTTTCTGATGGTTGATGAGTACCCGATTGAAATTTCTCGCGATCAGCTGCTCCTGCATAAACAGAGACAATCTCAGCTCCTACTGCCATATCATAGATACCCCATTCAGCTTGGAACAAAACACGCTCCTGATAACGCACGGTGCATTCATCAAATCCAATTAACACCACTTTATTCTCTATACGATCAATATATGAAACACGCCCTACAACTTCGACTCCTGAAGTAAAACATACCACCGTTTTACTACCTATCACTAAACCATATGCTTCGAGCTCTTCATCGGTCCAATTTTCTAATGGTTTCTCTACCCCTTTTATTTTACCAATAGGAGAAGAAAATCCATGGCTATGGTAGGATTTATCATGCCCAACAAGCTCGGTATTCTGATGCGCAAGGGCAGTTGGTCCCTCTGTTGCTAAGTAAATCGCTTCACCCTGCTCATCTGAAATGATATGGTGCAAGGTCCCGCTTACCTGTAGACCGGAGCTGTATACGCTAGTAGTGGTCTGACCACTTTTAACCGCCTTATGCAAACTTTCCGTGCCTCCAATATGCAAGGCCATTCTCTCCTTCATTTCCAAAACAGCTTCAATTAACTGATCAAAATCACGACAAACAAAGAGTTGCGGCTGAGGTTTGGTGATATCAAAATCTGTCTCAATGCAAGCATCAAGTGAAAACGGGATTTTTTTGACCTCATCTGTTAAGCAGCTCATGCTCTCCCCAACAGAGGACAATAATCCAGCTCCATAGATTTGCGGATTATGAACCTCGCCAATCAAACCATATTCGACTGTCCACCAGTAAAGACGGGATAATTGAGTGGCTTCCGATATTTCGGTGACAGCCGCTGTTTTTTGAGCTAGTTCTTCTTCCGCTGCCAGTACCTGTTCAGCAGTCGCATTGATATCCTCTTTTACAATAGATAGATAGCGGATTGCTTCATACAATTCATAATCTGCACGTGATGAGATGGCTTTGGAACCAATTGCTCCAAAGACTTTAAGATATTCACGATATTTCTCGTCTTTAATGATCGGTGAATGTCCCGCCGCTTCATGAATGATATCAGGTGCAGGTGTATAAGCCACGTGATCGTAAGTGCGGATGTCGCAAGCAATTGGGAGGATATTATGAGCTTGAAAGTCAAAAAATGCAACTCCTGGTATAAAACCGTCAATGCTGACTGCTCCCCATCCAATTTCCGACAGGCACCGATTCATTTCCAAAATATTCGGTATTTTCTCAATGCTGATACCAGATGCTTTTAAGCCTTCTAGGTAAGCGGTATGCGCTCTTTTTCCTAGAAAATTATAGTTTTGACGCATGACGTATCGCCAAACTGCTTGATCCACTGGTGTATACTTGTCATAGTCTTGGTCGACAACGAATTGCTTTAAATGTATGGGTATGTTGACCAACGAAAAATTAGACTCGATGTGACTCATAACTCTGTACCTCCCCTAGAGAAAATAACGATGTTTTTGGTACAAGTAAGCGCTATCATTATATGGTTTACTATATCATCTTTTTGAGGGAAATGGTGTAAAAAAGTTTGCCTATCAAAAGCCCAATTATTATTTTACTGTAACGCGTTGATGCATGTAACAAAAAAGCATTGCTCTTTCCACTTTTAGGAATGTAAACCACATTTAGCAAAAGGGATTATTTATGTTAAGAATCAACTAGTTCATACGTCAACTATACTACAATACCTTGTTGATTTTTACGTAAAACAATCTCGTTGATGAATATGAGATTGCCATTATGCCCATCTTGCTTGGTTCTGGCATCCCGCTTTTTGGCAAAGGCTTCCCAGAGCAGAATTTGGAGTTGGTAGACATTACGCGCATGAACCAAATAGCCATGCTACATTACCGTAAAAAGTAAAACAACAAGTAGACCCCCAACCTTAGAAAATGGATTTGGGGTCTACTTGTTAATGGGCTTTCAGTAAGCTACCTTCTTGATTTTTTACTCTATTATTATTCCTTGGATGAACGCCGATTCTGTTGTTGCTCCAACATGACGTCTACCAACAAATGATCCTGTAATTGATCCATCGGGTCGATCGTCAATAAAGCTGAAACAGCAGCGAGCGCCGCACGCACGGTCTGATAAGAAAAAAAGGCATCCCGTTCTTCTTCACTGTAACTGGATATATCTGCACTTCGAACAGGGTAAGGAAAATCAGTCTCAACCCCCGCCCTATCCATTACGACCAGTGCCTGCTTAATGGCTAAAATCGCTGCGCTAACACTTAAACGATATTCCTTACGCAGATCATCCCACACCTCAAAAGCAGTTCGCTCTGTATGCTCACCATTTAAACGCGACATCATGCCACGTTTCCTTCCCTCCTGCAACAGCCAGTCCACCAAAATGTCTGGATGAGGGGGAAAAGAGTAGTATTGCAATCTCATCTCTAACTCTGTCGGAAAATTACGGGCAAACCTAGCATCTTCCAGCTTCATTTCATATCGTCTGGACTGATGATTCGGTACCATGACGTATACCATCCCATCACGAATGGCTGTGATTTGAAGCTTCGTCCTAGCTGGAATTCGAGCTTGTGGTGCTTTTTCTCGGCGATAATTACCTGGAATTAGTTGCTCACCAAATAAATGGTATTCTAAGGGAGCATCAATCCATGGTATTGGTTCTCTTACTTGGATTTGATACGTACCGCTAAATGTTATCCATTCGCTTGGTCGATGCTGATACCGAACCAATATCTGATGTTGCTCACATTCTGGCGCCACTTCTTCTTTCTCTGTATGTACAGGATGGAGGCGATCATGTTGCAACATGAATCCAACTTCTATGTTTAAACGCTCCAGTAATTCGCGTCTGGAAACAAGCTCATAGCCGATGCGATAAATGCTTTTTTTCAAAATGACGTACACCTCCATAATTACTTATGTTCCTTAAAAAATCCATGTTGAACAGACTAGAAAAAGCGCCATGGACAGGCGCTTTCTCCTTCATTTTTTATTATACATCATTTTGCAACAGGAAGAATCTCCTCTGCTGGGAAAGCCTCGGGAATCAGCTTCTTAGTTGCCATCCAATCAATAACCTGTTGCCATTGAGCTTTATCCTGGCTACCAAATGGTTTGTCTTTTGCATCCATCAATGGGAGTAGGACGTCAAGACTTTTTTGTTCGATCTCTTTATCTAAAGGAAATTCTTTGGCTTCCTGTTGTAAAAGTCCTTCTAATGCTTCTTTTGGATGAGAAATAACGTAGGCCTGCCCTTTTTGCATAGCTTGCTGGAATCGATCCAATGCCTCTCGCTTTTGTACTACAGTCTGGTCACTTGTAACAAGCACCAACTCATAATAACGGGGCACGGCATAGTCAGTCAATCGAAAAAGACGAACAGGGACATTATTTTTTTCTAAGATCAATTGCTCATGATTGATATATCCACCAATGGTAGCATCCATTTGCTTTGTTGAAAGAACTGGTATTAGTTGAAAACCAATATCGATAAAACGAATACTTGAAGGCTCTCCTCCATCGGTTTTGACCATATGTTTAACAATTTCAATGTCGAGTGGAAGAGCAGGATACCCTACGTTTTTACCAGTCAAATCCTTAGGGGATTGAACAGGACTATCTGCTCGCACCATTACTACATTCAACGGTTCGCGAACGATGGCAGCTAGCGATTTAATAGGTAAACCTTCCGCCTTCGCTTGAATTACCTGTGTTTGGTAGCTAATCGCCAAGTCTACTTGATCAGTAGCTGCAAGCTTCAACGGATCATTGGCATCCGACGGCATTTTTAGCTCCACTTGCAGGTTGGCATCGCGAAAATATCCCTGTGATTCTGCTGCATATAAGAAGCTGTGAACAGCATTAGGATACCAATCTAAGGCGATTGTGAGCTTCTCTGGTGTTTTAGCTCCAGATGTGGAGGTATGTTCCTTTCCTTTTACGGAGGTAACATTAGAGGCGCACCCTGAAACTAACATACTAATGCTAGCAAGGAAGATTAGTATCACATTTTTTACAGCTTTTCTTTTATGTACAATTGATTTGTTCAATTCATTTGCTCCCTTATTAGATGGTTCATGCTCAAACGCTTACTGCCTCGGCTCTTTTCCATAAAGGTTGTAGATAAGAAAGCGTTTCTCTAGCATATTCATGGTCCAAAACAATCCAAGACCCAACAAACATAATAAAAAGACGGAAGCAAACAGAACAGGCGCCTGAAAATTACCTGACGCCCGTCTGCCAAAATAACCGAGACCTGCACTTGCACCAAGCCACTCACCTACCGTGGCCCCTGATACGCTGAATGTTGCTGCAACCTTAACTCCACTAAAGAAGGACGGCAAAGCGCTCGGCACTTCCAACTTACAAAAGATTTGCCAACGATTAGCCCCAATCATGCGAAAATACGTAAGCCGTTCGGAGTCTGTAACGAGTAATCCATCATAAGTACTTACTACAATAGGGAAAAAAGTGAACAGTACAGCAATTGCCACTTTCCCTGGTAACTCATAGCCAAACCACATCATGAAAACGGGCGAGAGTGCTAAAATGGGAATCGTTTGCGAAATGATGACATGAGGGTACATGATCTTTTTAATCGTCCTGTTAAGATGCATACATATGGCAAGTCCTGTACCTACGAACATAGAGATTGCTAAGCCCAATAACGCTTCTTGTAACGTAATCCACAGATGTGTAGTCAACAACTGACTGCGTACGTCCCAGAAAGCAATAGCAATAACAGAGGGTGGCGGTAAAATAAATGTAGGTACCTCAAGTAAGCGACAACCAGCTTCCCACATCAGTAGTAAACTGCATGCTGACACTAAAAACCACCCTACGTCCCTTTTTTTGCGCCACACCTTTTGTAATTTTTGACTGCTTGGCTCTTTGATTAAGGCCATACTTGTTCCAAGTAAGCCATGTCCCAAAACAGATACTCCATTTTGCATGTGGCTATAAAATGTTGTTTCATTCGGGCACGTTCCTGTTCGTTACTGTCACGGGCAATCTCATCAAGTACACCTTTGACCCAATTCGTCGAGCTAGCAAATTCATCCGAGCTATACATCCGCACCCACTCTCCATACTGCGGATGATTGGTCACCCCTGGTTTTTGCACCAATCTTTTTCCGATTTCTTGGTAACTCCACATGCACGGAAGCAAGGCGCTCACTCCTTCTCCCAAACTCCCTTGATGAGCTACCTGTAGCATATAACTTGTATAGGCAAGCATGACAAATGAAGGTTCAGCCGTTTCTAATTCATTGTGAGAAATCCCTAAACGTTGAGCATATTCGCGATGCAATGACATTTCTTCCTGTAAAGTTGAGGTCATTATCTGAGCAAATCTACCGCTCCAGTCCAAACGAGTCGCCTTGATGCTTGCGATGGCAAACAGTTTCGCGTATTCCTGCAAAAAGAGATAGTCCTGCTTCATGTAGTGGATAAACGCAGAGACTGGTAGGTTTCCATTAGCAATGCCAGTAATGAAAGGATGAACATGCGTTTTTTCCCAAATCGGCTTTGCTTCTGCGTATAAAAGCTCGGTAAAAGTAGATATTTCCATTGCTTGCGTATTCATCTGTTTACAGCCTCCTATTATTCGGATTTATTTATAAACGAGACTTTTTATGAAAATGATACATGAATTCCTGTACCGCTTTTTTCGTATCAGGTGCCTGCGTAATGGCCGAAATGACAGCGACAGCATCTGCCCCACTTTTTCGCAAGCAACCGACATGTTCTGGTCCAATTCCGCCAATAGCTACAATCGGATAGCCACCCACGAATTTTCGAATCGTTGTAAGTCCACTTGGTCCGATCGGGCCTCCAGCATCTGCTTTGCTTTTGGACGCATACATGGGACCTACACCCAGATAATCGGCTCCATACGTGATAGCGATATGAGCCTCCTCTAGATTACCGGCTGAGATACCAATGATCATTTCAGGAGGAACCAATTGTTTTACCTGAGCAAACGGCATATCCTCGTGCCCAACATGCACTCCATCCGCTCGAATCTGGCAGGCCAATGTAACATCGTCATTAATTAGAAAAATGGCGTCGTATGTATGACACAGCGTTTTCATACGGATTGCAATTTTCTTTCTTTGAATTGGATCACTAATGGAACCAAGTCCCTTTTCACGCCACTGTACACATCCGACTCCTGTTTGGAGAGCATCTGACACTATACGGAACATGTTTTCAACGGAGTTCCCACAATCCTGACTACCAATCACCAAATAAATGCTCCATTTTTGAGATAAGGTAGCTATACGAGCTAACTTCATGTCAACATGCCTTCTTTCGGACTGCTGGCAGAAGCATAGCGTCTACGGGGAATGCGACCTGCTAAAAAGCCTTTTCGTCCAGCCTGAATCCCTAGCTTCATCGCTTCTGCCATTAATACAGGGTCGTCTGCTAACGCTACTGCTGTATTTAATAACACGCCAGCTGCTCCCAGTTCCATCGCTTGCGCCGCATCTGTCGGCGAACCAATTCCAGCATCCACAATGATGGGAACCGTCGCCTCTTCGATCATGATGCTGAGATGTAGCGGATTAAGAATTCCTTGCCCAGAACCGATCGGTGATGCACCAGGCATTACGGCATGAACACCTACTTCTTGTAATTTTCGAGCAAGAATTGGGTCATCATTCGTGTAGGTTAGCACTGTGAAGCCTTCCTCTACCAACAAAGCAGATGCTCGCAACGTTTCTATCGGGTCTGGTAACAAAGTCTTCTGGTCTGCAATTACCTCTACTTTAATCATGTCACATAAACCACTAGCTTTAGCTAAGCGGGCAATGCGTACTGCCTCCTCCGCTGTCGTTGCTCCCGCTGTATTGGGAAGCAGTGTATAAGCGGAAAGATCTAGCGATTCTAATAAAGTAGGCTCATTCACTTTTTCCAAATTCAATCGACGAACCGCAAAAGTGATAATTTGTGCTTCTGAGATCGTTACAGCTGCTCGCTGGATTTCTAAATCACTACATTTACCGGTACCAATTAGAAAACGTGAAGTAAACTCATAATGTCCAATACGTAAAGTCGTGTCTTTCATCGCTTTATCCTCCTCCAACAAAATGAACAATTTCAATACGATCACCATCCATGATTGGTGTATGTGCGTAGCTAGCACGATCAAGGATTATCTCGTTGTGTTCCACCACTACGATTCTTTGCTCCAACCCATAGTGGGTAAGTATTTGTTCCACAGTCACGTTTTCTTCTAAATTAGTTATTTTTCCATTAATTTGAATCCGCACTGTTTTAACTTGCAAAGGTGGTCACCTCACTTTGTTTCGTGTTGGTTTTTCACTGTCTTTTAAAAAAAACGAATCATCTAGCTGTTCACGGTAGGCTTTCATCATGTTTTGTGGCTCTGTTGTCTGCATGATGCCCGACATAACAGCGATGCCATCTGCTCCAGCCCCCATCACTTCCTGTACATGATTAGGATTAATACCGCCTATCCCGATTAATGATATGCAAGAAGGTAGCAATGCTCGCATACGTGTTACAAAAGGAAGACCACGGGCTTCGACACCTGGCTTGCATTCTGTTGGATAGATGTGTCCTACCAGCACAAAGGTAGGAAAACGGCTCTGTAAGGAGTCATTCCCTACTAAAGAATCTTGATGGAGAGAGGTTTGCACCATTTCTGGTTGTACAGCCAAACATTCTTGTTCGTTATGAACGGAACAACCAAGCAATTGGTGGGCAGGCAAGATTCGACTTGCAGAGCTGGTCCGCATGCTCTGATGTCCTAACTGTACACCTCCACAATGGTACGCAACTGCCAAATCCACGCGATCATTCACGATGATTCGCTCCCTTGGAAACACATCTGATAAGTGGATGATCCATTCCTCTATTTCACGTGCTGAGCGCTCTTTTTCCCTAATGTGTAAATAATCAACACCTGCCTGCTCAGCCATCTGAACAATGGACAACGTTTCTCGCAACGTTTGACGACCTGTAGTAATGAGATGAAGCGAGCGTGCTCGCAAAAGTTCAACTCCCCTCGCAATAAATAAAAGTACCTCTGTTCAGAAAACAAAGCTTTCATTTGCCCATCCTACCTAGGAATTTACAGGTCTAGACGTCAAAAAAGCCTCCACTTCCTTTTCGGATGGTTCCGAATAGACAGCGGAGGCTAAGGCTAACTAGCTGTTTAGAAAGCAAGTAAAGGAACCTGCTTACTACTTTTGTCGATACATGCTATACAATCTGCTACAGCTTGTTTTTCTCACAAAAAGAAAAACCACCCGTAGCGGATGGTTTCGTATGCATCTATAGAACAAAGCTACTTTCTTCTCTGTTCTTGCGCCCTCTTCCTCCGCTGGTATTAACCAGATCAGGTTCAACGGTCAGTAACGCATATCGTTACAATCTCAGCCGACAGCTCGGCCCCCGCTCGGTACAAAGTTATAAAGTTTTGAATTCGCTCTTACAGTACCACGTCACTACTTATTTGTAAACAGGTTGATCTTCTTTACGAAAAATCAGCACCCTTTGCCCACATGGTGTCATCGATCCACATTAGTGTTTGATCATTCCTTTATTCATTGCCTGCATACACTCTTCCAACCATCCCAAGGCCTTGGCTTGCTCTGGTACTTCTCTTACTTCTTGATACGCTTGTTCTACCAGCTTTTTGACTAAAAATAGACTGGAGAAGTCTAAAGCCATAACCACTTGTTTAGGCGGTTGCGTCTGTTCTTTTAAGGCTTCAACGCCATCTAATAGAACTGCCGCTGTCTTTTCAGCCACTTCATTTAATTGCTCATGCTGTCTTAATTCATCGTAAAAGCTATCATACAAACGGCACAAGATTAAAAATGCCTGCGTGCTAAGTATCACTTCGTTTGTATGTAGATGCATCATTGAGTCTTCCACAAGTATGCCTCCGTCTCTTCCCATCTATCTGCCGTAGATTTACTGTTATTATACCATGAATGTTTCCTCTAGGTGGCATTTTGCCCAGTTCTACCTACTGTTAGCTTGCATTCATTATAAATAACAATAATCTAAGTATTACAAAGTATATTATATTATTGAAATTATTATACAGAAGAAAAAGTCCCCTTTTGTTTAAAAAGGGGACTTTTTCTTCTGTGCTACATTCCTTTTATTCTTTATGTGTGTTTCCATTGTCACGAATGTTACTGTTTTGATCATTGGTATCTAGAGTTTTGCCTCTGTTTTTCGACTTATTTTGAGATTTGTTGTTCTTACTGGACATAGCTTCTCTCACCTCCCGCTCGATCGGTTTAGTTTCTCCGATGTTTGCGGAAGTTACGCATATGGTACATGTACACTCATAAATAGTCACCTTTGTAAATGTATAAATTTCTATAAATGATTTGCTCCTAGGGTAATTACCTTTTATCCTAATCTTAGTAACAACATTCAGAATTCACATAGATAGGTGGAAACTACATGCTCGTTATTGATCCCGTCCAATTAGAAGGAACACTAGTCCTGATTGAACCACTTCAACCTGAGCACGAAGCGGAACTACAACAAGTAGGAAGCTACCCAGAAATTTGGACCTTTTTACCGAAAGCGAATGTCACCAACGAGGATTGGCAGGCTTATTTTAAAAAAGCATATGATGCAAAGGAAGCAGGATTGGAATTTCCCTTTATCATTAGGGAGTGCTCCTCTAGGGAAATTATTGGCTCAACTCGCTTCATTAACATCTCCAGTAAGGATGATCACTTAGAACTTGGCTCAACCTGGCTCACTCCACGCGTTTGGAAAACGGGGGTTAATACGGAATGTAAATTTTTGTTGCTGAGCTATTGCTTTGAACAGCTTGGTTGTGTGCGTGTTCAAATTAAAACGGATTCACGCAATGAGAACTCACAGCGAGCTATTCGCCGGATCGGAGCTACGTATGAAGGAACATTACGCAAGAATATGCGTCTAGCAAATGGTTTTGTCCGTGATACCGTCATGTTTTCCATTATTGATAGCGAATGGGATCAAGTAAAAGAAAAGCTAGCCCGTATGTTATAGCGTTCGTTCATAGGGAATATCCCCTAAACCAAAAAAACTCCCTATTTCGCTCATTTTGTACAATCTTAGGCTAGATCAATGCATCCAGTTCGTGTACAGTTAAGAATAGATATCAACAAGCGATGATTGATTAATGAGGTGACCTCTTTTCATGCATACAAATTTACGAACTTTTATCCAGCAACTGCGTGATGAAGGACAACTGGTGCAGATTGACACCCCTGTTGATCCTTATTTGGAATTGGCTGAAATACACCGTCGAGTGATCGACGAACAAGGACCAGCTCTATTGTTTACAAATGTAAAAGGAAAAGACTTTCCCATCGTAACCAACCTATTTGGAACCCGTGAGCGCGTCGATATGGCATTCGGGCCAAAACCTGAAAAGATTATTCAACAATTAGTAAGCAACATGGACAAGCTAATGCCCCCTAAGCTCTCTTCTCTTTGGGGATTGCGTGACCCCTTGCTAAGTGTCATGAAAACAGGTACGAAAAACGTATCTCTTAAAAATGCTCCTGTCGGTCAGGTACATACGACAGAAGTGAATTTAAATGAACTACCTGCAATTACTAGCTGGCATGAAGATGGTGGCCCGTTCGTTACACTACCACTTGTCTACACAGAGCATCCCGTGAATAAGGAACACAACCTAGGGATGTACCGTATACAGCTTTATGATGAAAATACAACCGGTATTCACTGGCAAATTCATAAAGGCGGGGGCTTCCACTATTACGAGGCAGAAAAACGTAATCGCGCCCTACCTGTTACCCTGACAGTAGGTGGACCGCCTGCTCTGATTGTCTCTGCTATCGCTCCTCTACCGGAAATGGTACCGGAGCTCATTTTCTCCTCCCTATTAATGGGAGACAAGCTTGGGATGACCGAGGTGGCTAATCATCCACATAAAATTATTTCGGAAGCAGAGTTCGTGTTTGGTGGGATTGTCCCTCCGCACGTCCGTCGTCCCGAGGGTCCTTTTGGCGACCATTTTGGCTATTATTCCTTAGCTCACGACTTCCCGGTCTTTCATGTACAACAGATGTGGCGTAGAGAAGATGCTATCTATCCAGCTACCGTGGTTGGTAAACCCCGTCAAGAAGATTTCTTTATTGGTGAGTATCTTCAAAGCCTGCTGTCACCACTATTCCCTGTCGTTATGCCTGGGGTTAAAGCTCTTTGGACGTATGGAGAAACAGGCTTCCATGCCTTAGCAGGTGCAATCGTACGAGAAAGCTACTACAAAGAAGCGATGGCCCATGCCTTTAGAATATTAGGCGAGGGTCAGCTTACATTAACTAAGTTTTTAATGGTAACGGATGTACACTGCGATCTGTCTCAGTTCAGTAAGTTTTTAGAAATCGTTCTAGCACGTTTCCAACCTGAACGTGATCTATTAATCGTCAACGATACCTCCAATGATACACTTGATTATACTGGTCGCAAATTTAACCATGGTAGCAAAGGCGTAATGCTAGGCATTGGTGACCCTGTTCGTGATCTCTTGCACACATACAACGGACCAGACATCCCGCGTTTTCCGCATGTGGAAGTCTTTTGTCCAGGCTGTCTCGTGATTTCTGGGCCAAAATTTGAAGATGATCCGCAATTAGGCGAGAGTTTGATTGCCTATGCAAACGAACATCTAGCTGACTGGCCAATGATTTGTATCGTAGATGATGCAGCTATCTCTCGCAAAGAAAGTAGCTTCCTATGGACTGTCTTTACTCGATTCGATCCAGCGAACGACCTATATGCCAAGTCAAACATTGTTCGGAACAAAATTCGTTATGAGGGGCCATTAATCGTGGATGCCCGTATGAAGCCATTCTATCCAGCAGAAGTAGAAACACGTCCTGACATCGACAAATTGGTCAGCAGACGTTGGAAGGAATATTTCCCTCATCTATAAGATGATGATCAGAAAACCTCCTACCTCTTGCAAAAGTGGTGAGGAGGTTTTCTGATGTCAGATTTACTTTGCAATGAAAACCCATATAATATAAAAGAAGAGAGACGGGGCAATGGAGGGATAAGCATGCGACAAAAACAAATCCAAGCGGAACTTGGTGTGCAACCGACCATCGATCCGCAACAAGAGATCCGATCACGAGTAGAATTTTTAAAAGAGTATCTGCTTGCTACTCACACAAAAGGCTATGTACTTGGTATCAGTGGCGGACAAGATTCCTCGCTGGCAGGACGTCTCGCCCAACTTGCTGTGGAAGAGATCCGACAAGAAACCGGCAAGGATTATAGCTTTATCGCTGTTCGTTTGCCATATGGAGTTCAACAAGATGAAGATGATGCCCAGCGTGCTCTAGCTTTTATTAAGCCTGATCGTACGGTAACAGTTAATATAAAGCCAGCAGTGGATGCTTCCGTGCAAGCCTTTGAGGAAGCGACTGGAGAACCATTATCTCATTTCCTAAAAGGAAACATTAAAGCACGCGAACGCATGAAAGTTCAATATGATCTAGGTGCCAATTACCAATTATTGGTTATCGGGACAGATCATGCGGCTGAAGCTGTTACTGGCTTTTTCACTAAGTTCGGAGATGGTGGTTGTGATGTAACACCGCTCGCAGGCCTTAGCAAGCGTCAGGGTAAACAAGTGCTACATGCTCTTGGTGCAGAGGAAGCCCTATATGTAAAGGTACCAACAGCAGATCTTGAAGACGATAAACCACTTTTGCCTGATGAAACAGCGCTTGGCATGTCCTACGAGCAATTGGATGATTATTTGGAGGGTAAATCCGTCCCCGCCGATATTGCCGAAAAGATTGACCAGCGATACATACGTACAGCTCACAAGCGTCACCTACCTGTTACCCCATTTGATTCATGGTGGAAGGAACAAAAATAAAGAATTCGAGCAGGTTAGCAGGTTTGTAAAGCTAACCTGTTTTTATTTACACGAATACTGCTTCCTCAACTGCTAGTTATTCCTGTTCATGATCAAAAAACAGCGTCAATAACTCCTCAACCGTAATGGCTCCGAAATAGGTTGGCAAGTGAAGTGACTCCAATACTTCACGGATTGCTTGTTTTTCCATCGGAATTTCAGCCAGCTTCTGCTCGATATCTGCTACTTCACCTACTCCAAAGAAATCGCCATAAATTTTAGCTTGTTTGATTTTTCCCTTCTCCACATCTAGGCGTAGCTCAATCGTTCCTACCGGAAAACGTTTGGTTTGTTGGAAGTTGCTCTTAGGTGATTTTCCATAATTCCACTCCCAATTCTGATAGCGTTCCTTGGATAGCTCGTGAATGTTTTTCAAATCCTCTTCTGTAAACACGTATTCGCTCACTTCACCTTGAGCAAAAATGGAGCGTAAGATCTGTTGTTTAAACTCTCCGATCGTCATTGGCTCTTGTAAAAATTCTGTGATATTAGCTACCCTGCTACGGATTGATTTAATACCCTTTGATTCAATTTTGGCTGCATTCACCTTCAGTGCTGATACAACGTTCTCCATTTCAGAATGAAACAAGAGTGTACCGTGGCTAAACATACGTCCTTTTGTCGAGTATTGAGCATTGCCAGAAATTTTACGTTCGCCTACTTGAATATCGTTTCGCCCGCTTAATTCAGCCTCTACACCCATTTCTTTCAAAGCTAACACGACTGGCTGAGTAAATTTTTTAAAGTTGTGAAACGACTTCCCATCGTCATTAGTAATAAAACTAAAGTTTAAGTTGCCTAAATCGTGATAGACCGCCCCACCACCTGATAAGCGACGGACAATGTGAATATGGTGTTCATCCACATAATCTGCGTTTATTTCTTCGATCGTGTTTTGATTTTTACCGATAATAATGGATGGTTCATTTATGTAAAATAACAGATAATCGTCATCTGCCGGCAGGTGTTTTAAGGCATATTCCTCAATAGCTAAATTAATTCGTGGGTCTGTGATGCCTTGATTGTCAATGAATTTCATATAGACGCCCTCCAGTGCCAGTTCTCAGTAAGAATGATTTTCAATCTATTATCTCATCTCTTGCTCTGTTGCTCAAGCCTCAGGAGATTGCAATATCATGTCTTCGAAAACGAGAGCGGCCCTGCTTTTTGGCCTATTTTTTTTGGTAATGAGCGAGAAAAGACGTTTGTGAGGCTTTGCGCTGATAGCTAACGCTTTACATTCTTTCAAAAAAACTTCCCGTTTAGCAATCAGTCCAGAGACAATTGAAATGCCTAAGCCTGCCATGACTGCTTCCTTAACCGCTTGGCTACTACTAAATTCATAATAACGCTTTACATGAACACCTAGCTCTTGAATAATACCATCGCTTTGCTCACGTGTCCCTGACCCCGATTCACGGAAAATCCACACTTGATTCTCTAAATCTACTTGGGTAGCTACTTTTTTACGTGCCAAAGAGTGATCGTTTGGCACAAGCAACACCAGTTGATCTTCCATAAAAACCTGCACATCTACGTCTGGGCTACTACTCGAGCCTTCGATTAGTCCCACATCAATTTTCTCATCTAACAATGCCTCAATAATTTCTCGTGTGTTATTAATTTTAACCTGCGCCTGTACTTTGGGATATTCCTTCGTATACATAACCAATTGCTTAGGCAAAAAATATTCACCAACCGTATAACTCGCACCTAGAGTAAGTGGGCCACTTACTTCCTGCTTGAGGGCTTGCAATTCCGAGCGTGTTTCATCTACTGCATATAGGATTTGCTTTGCTTTCTGATAAAAAAACTCACCTGCTTTAGTCACCCTCACATGTTTGGGGGAACGAATAATAAAGCTGGTATCGTATTCCTCTTCTAAGTGACGAATATGTAAACTGACCGCGGGTTGCGACAGATTAAGCTCCTCGGCAGCTCGGGAGAAGTTTTGTTTTTCTACTACCTTTACAAAAATACGTAGGGAATCGAAATTCATGGCTCAGAAGGCCTCCTCTGGCTTGTCTGTTCTCTTCCTTATTCCCTATCAACACTAAATCCCCTTCCAGCAGCTAGTAGAAGAGGTTTCGTGTTTTCATGTATCTATGGTCACTAAAATGACTAGATTCTATTATACTTCTTTCCCCTGTGGAGTAATGATGCTATTTTCTCCATCCTTCTTCACAGTAGCCTTCCCATTCTGAAAGCTAGATGCCCAATCATAGCGTAGCGGAATGACCACCTGGCCCGAAGTATTAACGTAACCAAACTTACCATTCTTTTTAACCACAGCTAAGCCCTCGGAAAAAGCAAGCGCATAGTCATACTGATAGTCAACAACAATGTTAACAGAGCCAGAAGCAACTGAATCTAACTCGACAAATCCCCACTTTCCTGCTCTCTCTCTTGGAATAGGAGTACGTTGTTTTGGTGTGCTAATCTTTGTTTTATCCTCTACCTTAGCTTTTCCTTGTACATGAGCTTCTGCTTTAGTACGTGCTTCTTGCTCTGCTCTCGCTTTACTTTGTGCTCCTTCCTTTACTGACGAATCCTTCTTATTCTTCTCTGTTTGTACTAAGGGCTCTATTTTTTTTGTTTGTTGCTGATTCATCTGCTCTTTTTTCAATTGTTCTGCCTTTGCTTTGGCATCTTGTTCTGCTTTCAACTTAGCTTGCCGCTCTTGTTGCAACACTGTCTCTTGTTGTTTTTCAATAGCTTCTACGTGTTCCAAAGCTTCTTTTTCCAAACGTTCGCGAGCTTCCCTCTCTATTTTTTCCTTTATCGCATGCTGTTCCATCTGCATATTGATTACTGCTTGCGTCTTAACCTTTTCGTTGGCCCACATAAGTCCACTGCCAGCTACCAGCAGAATGGCAATAGCCGTACCTATTACAAGTTGCTTTTTACCAAATGTCTTCTGGGGCGCTGATAACTTTTGTTGTGCTGATTGTGAAGCTGTCTCCTCTTCAGGAAGCCGTTTTTCCTGTAATCTTGTTTCCACTTCAGCAATGATCATCCACAAATCCTGGGCTAGGGCATGTTGAGGTTGGACCTGCTTCTGTACAGTTCGATAAATTTCTATCGCACGTTCCCAATCCCCATGTTCTTCCCATTGCTTAGCTTGTTCCATCTGCTTATATATAAAAGGTAGGTACGCATCATGACTTTGCTCGCTCTTACCTTCCTTTAAAGCATAAGGAGCAAGCACTTGTTCCGTATTTACTTCTGATTCGGGTGGAGAAATGATCACATGCGGCAAAGCTGCCTGAATGATTGGTTTGCTAGCTCGCTTTTGTTTCTTTGATACTGATATTTCTTCTATATCCATTAATGCAAGTAACCATTCACCGAATGTAGGGCATTGGTTCAATTCCTTACTCTGCCATGCACGATCAAGTAAGGTAGCAATCTCTTCCCCCCAATGATTGCGAATAGAACCTATCAACAACGGATATCTTTCCTTGCTGTAGGAAATCTCTTCTGGCTTAAAATAACTTTCTCCCCAGGCTGCCTCCCTAACCGCTTCATCATACCAGCCTAACATCTCCGCTAGCAAAATAGCTCCTGAGAAACGATCAGCATATTTACTCCACAAACCAGATTGAGAGGCTTGTGGAGGGGAGTAGCCTGGTGAAGCCGCAAACAAAACATCAGGGCGCTCCAATCTAGGTCCATATAATTGCTCTACGTCCACCAACTCCACATAGGAAAAGCCATCTTCTATGCTATCTTTAACCAACCTTGGCAAGATCAAATTAGGACCAGATAAATCACAGTGGGCCAATCCCTGTTGTTCCATCGTCGATAGCACCTTAGCTAGTGAACGTGCTAATGTCAAGCTGTCTGCTCGGGTTAATGCCCGTTTATCTAGTATGACATCCATCCAAGTAGGACCTTCTATCCACGGCATGACCACACCGTACATCAGGTCACGATGCTTACTTAACAGCTCTCCATGTTGCTGAGGCGTCAATATAACTCGATCACAGACAGAAAGCCCTGGTAGAGTAGCAAAATCTCTGATCTGCTCGGACAAGTAAACTTGTTTAGGATCTTTATATTGATGACGAAACACCTTTAATGCTTTCCAACTAGAAGCTGTTTCTTTTCGCGGAATCAATTGATAGACAATACCTTGACGTCCTTCCTGACCATAGGGAACATGAGGAGCAACTGGATGCTCGCCGATTGTATATGTAATTCCGTGTAGATGAAGTTCTTCTTCTACTCTCGGCTGAAATACCATGAGGGCTTCCTCTCTTTCTTACCTATAAAATGTTCTTCCAAAGACCTACCTTGATTTTTTCGTATGTAAACTCTCATAGGGAAAAGGACCAGGCTATCTTTCCCACCTAGTCCTTCTTTCCTTGTCTAGCTTTATTAAGAGTCCGCTTGACGGAACTTCGTCGCGATTGCGTGTAACTCATGTGAAATACTTTCAAGCAATAGCACAAAACTAGTCATTTGCCTGTTCGCTTCTTGAAATTCATGGAAGAATTTTTGTTTAGTCATCCCGTCCCATTGCCCTTCCATCTGGTGGATTTGTTGGTTGAGACGATCAATAACCTGTTGACTTTGTTCTCTGCTTTGCTGAAATTGATTTGCTACTTCATCTACTTGATCAGGTGAAATTAAAATGCGTGACATGTTCTTATTCCCCCCAAGTCGTTCACATTCTCTTTTGTCTTATTGTAGCCTAGAGTATTTTTACAAACAATTCCCATTTTTTGAGTATGTACAACTAGAAAGAATCACCTAGATTTACTAGTAAACACACAGGACTTTTGTCCAAAACATCACCTGTAAGTGATTTTGTCATCTATCGTTATACCCATAAGTGTGCTCCTGCAACCATTTTTGATTGATAGATAGAAGCAAATTCTGTAGAGATCGCTCCCCTCCAAAAGGTAGGGCTGCTTTAACACGTTGATAACGTCTTTTAGCAAAGTAGCCTTGACCCGATGGCAACATTTTGTTGAAGGTAGCATGTGGGTATTGACTCGATTCAGTCGATGGAATCTTAAATAAGGACAGATCATTTACGTCAATACTGCCAAATAAAAAGCCCGTTTGCATATTTTTAATCTCTGATAACCAATCATTACTGCTATAAGGAAAATCAGATGGTACCCCAGAGATGATTACATATAGATCACGGTCGCGTCCTTTTCGAACCAGCTGTGCTAATTGATCTTTTACCTGATAATCTGTTATCTGCTTAAAAAACAAATCTGCATCATCAATAACCAACAAAAGAGCTGGCTCCTTACCAATTGGCTGTTCCAATTCCTCAGCAGTTTGTGACGATTTAACCTGTTCGGATTGTTTCTCTTTCCACATCTGATCAGAAATCTGTTGCTCTCCCGTAGGTTGTTGATTTTTTAGATACTCATCGTGCTTCTGACGCATTTTTATTTTAGTACTCAAGGTAGTAAGCAAATCCCCAAGCTGACTCTCTACAGTCGCTACACCTTTTACATGCGGTAAACCACCTAAAGAGGTCAAAGCTATGGGACCGCGCCGAAAGTCAATAAAGAAAATTTCCAAGTCTTGCGGAGAAACCCTATGACATAGAGATAGCACCCATGTAAGCAAAAAGGAGGTTTTTCCCCCTTCCATAGGACTACCTACCACAAAATATGGTCCTTCTCTCAAATCTACTTCAAAGGTAGTTAAATCATCCACATAAATACCGACGGGAACCTTTAAAGAGTGAGAAGAGGCAATCGGAATATCAGAAGTAGTAGAAGTAGAGGATGCACTATTATAGACTGATTCTACCTCAAATAATTCTTCCAATAAAACAACCTCGGGTAGTGGCACAATCTCTTTTGGACGATCCCCTTCCCAAGTACTGCTCATCTGCTCCATGATGTTACGAAGAAGAATCGAGCGTTGCATATCGTCTTCCCCTGTTATCGGTAAAGCGGTCTGAAACACTAGCGGCGGCAACTGACCTTTTACTAACCCACGTCCCTCTGGTAAATGAACAGGCGGTTTTGTTGGACGCCCCACCGCAAAATAATAGTCACTTGGATCAGATAGCTCAAGGGTAACTCCCAGTGAAAAGCTACTTCGCACTCGCTCCAAAATATCAGTAACACGGTTAGCTGTCACTACAAAGGTAATACCGACGCTCGCTCCTTCTCTTACTAACTGCTCCAGTTGATCATGCTCATGGGAGTACTGATTTCGGAAGTTCAGATAACCATCTATGCAAACGACAATCCTAGGCACAATGATGCCAGTTGACATCTGATATGCTCGCAGTGTTTTCGCCCCGCTAGCTGCAAGTAGCTCACGTCGTCTTATTAATTCCTGTAACAGATAACGAAATAAACGCCTAATTTTATCCTTTTCATCATCTGAAATGAAGGAACCAACATGAGGTAAGTGCGCAAAATCTCGCAACATTCGTCCAAAATCCAACAAATAAAAGTGGAGGTGTTCAGGTGAATGACGAGTCGCCAACGATAGTAGTAACGTCTGCAAAAAAGTAGTCTTTCCTGTTCCTGGCATACCATAGATAGGTAAATGCCCCTCCTCTAGTGATATCATCAACGGTTCTTGTCGTTGATTCGCCAAATCGTCTACCAAGCCTACAATAGCAGAAAGGCTCGATGCCCCTGCTATCCATTCCCTACCATTCCAGCCATGTCTGCGATCGGATATATCTTCTAAAAAAAGCTGTTCAGGTAACGGTGGAAGCCATGGGCTTGGCAAGCGCCCGATTCCTTCTAGATCTGCTGTTTTTGCCAAGTATTCCATCAGAATCTGAAGTTGCTTCTTTTGTTTTCTAGTATACTCTCTGTTGGCTAGGGTTCCTTTTGCCTCTCGTTTCGTACGCCTACCATTTAATGAAACATCATATATCTCCAGACAATTTTGCTGATTGTTTTGGTTTACATGGTAAGGAGCACCACTCCAGGCAAATTGGACCAGATCAAATTCCTCATTACTGCCCACCTGTAAATAGCCACGCCCAGGCGTTGTAATCCAAGCAGCATCCGGTACCTTTAACATCTCCCGGCTGTCTGCATCATCCTGCACTCTAAGACAAATGCGAAAACGGGCATTACTCCAAATTTTATCATCCACGACACCCCCAGGCTTTTGGGTAGCTAGGATCAAATGGACACCTAAGGTTCTTCCAATAGCTGCAATCGATATTAGTTCATTCATAAACTCAGGCTGCTCTTTTTTTAATTGCGCAAACTCGTCAATAATAATAATCAGATGAGGGAGAGGATGAGTGGCTCGCCATGCCGTTTCATAATACTCATCAATGTGCTGAAGATCTCCCGCTTCATTTAAGATTTTTTGTCGACGGATTAGCTCAGCTCGTAACGAAATCTTTGCTCTTTCTAGAATGCGATCATCTAGATTGGTAATCGAGCCCACCAAATGAGGTAAATCGCTAAAAGTATTAGACATCCCCCCGCCTTTATAATCAATTAATAAAAAGGCCATCTCATATGGATGGTAGTGGACAGCTAGTGACGCAACGATTGATTGAATAACCTCACTTTTTCCAGAACCTGTCGTACCAGCCACTAAACCATGCGGACCATGTCCACGTCTCTCCATTTTGTCATGCAGATTTAATAGAATTTTTTTACCGCCAGTCCTCACCCCTACTGGGACTGGTAATGAGTCAGGAAAACGATTTCTACGCCAGAGAGTAGCTACATCTAATTCTTCTATCTTCTTAATATCCAATAGGTCAAACAACGACAATACCTGAGGTATTTCTGATGATGTAGAGCGCTTTACCTTCAGACTTGCCATCATGCGTGCAACATGCTCCGCCGCATCTACTGGAAGATTGTCTACTGTAAATTCCCTTTCCAGATCCCCTATATCAGTTGCATCACCTGTCACCGTTTCTTTACATGAACCGTGATCTCCTTGCAACTCTACGATCAACTGACACTGCATAGGAAGTGAGTTTTTACTATCCGCAAGTAAAATCGTGCATGCACCGATTGCTTCTGCCTCTTTTAATAGTAAAGGCAAAATAGGCTCATCCTCAATGAGATGAGGGGCTGACAGTATAAACACCCAGCAAGGTATTTCAACCGCTTTACTCAAATCAGTTGCCCGCGCCATTTTTCTCCGGATTAGTTGCCCATACAAAAAGTCGAGTAATAGATGAGCGCTCCTTTTTTCCTGAGCAATAAACCGCATTGTCTGTTCGTCATCCCAAGTATGCGGTAGCCAGCGTAGCCATTTCCATTGTTCTTCTTCCCATTCTGGATAAAAGGCAGCGATCTTCACTTCATCAGGAGAATGGTGTGTAACCATCTGCAGTACTATAACTCTAATAGCATTCAAAACGGCTTCCTGCTCGCCTACCACGCCTATGACTTTAGATTGATACAGGGGTAGTTGGACAGGAACCGATTCAACCTCACCAAATGTTTGAGCTACATCTTGTGCCTCTTCAATTAACGGATCTGTCTCATAACCTTCCTGTTTTGGCACAGTAATCTGATAGCTAGCTGGTAGGGTTCCTACTCCCATACGCAGACGCAAAAAATCTTCATCGCGCATGGAACGCTCCCATAAAGAACTGCTTCGCTCTTCTACTCTCTTTATACACTGCTCCACAGACGGGTTCATTTCGTGCATAATGGTTTGCTGTGCCTCTTGTAACGCTTTTAATTCCTGTCTATGTTTCTCCAACTGTGCTTGATAACTATTTGCTCGCGTTTCTATCTGCCTTCGGTAATTTCTCTTATTATATAAATAGGTAAACAGCGGAATCGTATACGAAATAATCATCGCACTCATAGAAATCATCTGAAACACTAAAAAATTTTTGCTACCCGCATTAATTCGTGATCCGAGATATAAATACGCAAAAAGCGAAATTCCCGTTATAACGATGGGAAATAAGATAGAAATGATAGAGAAAGCAGGAGGATGGGGAACAAGAGGAGGACGATGGATTTCTACTGTTTGTTTGGGTAACGTACGCCTAAAGCGTGGTGATCGTTGAAAATAGTCATTGGCCATTCCTGCTCCCCCTTCCATTTATTATTACAAAGTCTTCCATACATACCCTTTTAGCTCGTTCAATTCTTTTTCTTTTTTCTCATATTGAGTGTGTACGTGCTCACTGACAGGTACTTGTTGTTGGTACAAAGAACGCCATCCTTCAATTGGTTGGTTTTTGTTTTCGTTACCTGTAGAAAAGCTACGTTGTACTCTCAGATATGCTCCAGACTTGACACCTGCCTGTGACAATGTGGCTCTTGTCGAAAGGGTTTTCCATTCGCTTCTCCCCACTTTCACTTCCAGTAGATACGTCAGGTCAGTCAACAAATGTGGCTCTCCTTCTTTTAAGACGAGGGATATCTTCTCAGCAATCAATTGACTGGGAATATCAGAAGGCAATTCAAAATCAAACCACTTACTCTTATCAGAATTTGTTACAATCGTTACAATGACTTTATTCATTTCCTCACCATTGTTTTTTATTTAGATCGTCTGAACGATTAACTTTTCTAAGATGATTTCCTGCAAAATCTCATCCACTTCCAGATCGGAACTAGGATTGATACATACCCAATCCTCTCGTTCCTTAACAAAAAGACGAATTAACCAGTTTGCATTACTAGCTGTAAGAAACGTCATGCCATTTAAACTCCATTCGTTTTGATGCCATGACATCGTAATCAGTTGCCCTTCACACCATTGTTTTTTTAAAGATTGAGCAAAAGCCTCCGCTGCCTCTATATGGCAATGATGATCCAATAACGTGGCGCAAATCTCATTTATAGAAGCCGTGTCTACCATTCCTCTGATTTGTTGAAAGATAGCATTTGGTAATTCAATAGATGGAACCATAACTTTTTCCTCAGGATTTTTCTTGATACGGCTGCACATTGTTTTACTAGCTTGTACTGGTTTGCCTAGTGCTCTTAGCTCATATACATTTTTCCCACCGGATGCCGCTATCTTCTCAACCACGACTTCAGGGTCGAAATGGAAGTATCCCTCGTATGTCTCTTTTTGTTCATCGGTGTAACGGAAGTAACAACACGTTGTAGCATGTCCACAAGGAGCCACAAGCGTATTTACTACCTCATTTATGTACAGACCTGTTTCATCCTCAAATATATAGCCTTTTTGCAAAAGCTCTGTCTTTATTAAGTCCCATTCTTCTTGCAAGTCTTCTGTCAGATACCCAGCATAAGGCTCTGCTATACCCAATACTTGATCAGCACCAGTTAGGCATGCTAAAAAATATAGCTGTTTATCCGTGATTGAAATAGATTCAATCGGACTTTTCATACTAGCCTCCTTACAATGCTATTGATTTTATCGCGCAAGCCAAGCGAACCACTCTCTCTGTGTCCCGTCTTATTATTTGGGGTAAACGAGTCTATCTGATTCCAGCAAACATCCAGCAACGCTATATCATCGCTGAGCGGACTATCACTAGCTTGGAGAATCATAGACTGTAACTCGTTGTCTGTCGGGAGGGGATAGCATTTATCTAATGTGGCTAAGCCATCTGTATAGGCTATCATTCGTGTAACACAATGCTGACCAGCCAAACTGGATTGAAATAAATGAGGTTTTCCACCCACAGGTCCATGTAATGTTGACCAACGCTCTTGTGTATGAAATGTTCCTTTTAAACATTCTGTTATTTCCTGTTCTTGACTAAATAATCGTAGACGCAAATCCCCCTGCCAGGCGAATAGGATTCTTCCCTCTGGAAAGGAAAGCGAGGGTAGATCAATGCGTCCACAAATATACATCGTTTCACTACCATGCATCCGCTTTGATTCTAATACATCTTTTAGCATACCTGTAATACTTGAGGGTAGTGGATGGGTGACAACGATTTTACTCGATACAGTGGTTAATGCTTGTAAATGTCTGTTCAAATGCTGTAAAAGGAATTCTTTCTGCTCCTCTTGATCTATGACATCTGAAGCAAGCCAATCCAGCAGTGAATCTCCTAGTATTTTAGCTGCAAGCTCCCCACAGTAAGAAAGTGACACGCCATCACACAATGCAAATAAAAAAGATTCCTCGTTTCTAGCAAACGTAAGGTAATCCTGGCCCTTCTCCCGAACATTTTGCGTTTCCGAAGCCCGGGCGTAAGCGTATCTCCAGACAAATTGTTCCGTTACTCTCGTTACAATAAGCTCTGCTTGTTGATGTACCTTTCCATATCGATAGGCTTGTTTCATGACACATCACCTGTCTTTATCGAACGGGGGTTGCTGCCGACATTTGAAAACCTAAAGACACCAATTCAGGACTGGTAGCCGGGAACATGAGCAACGCCCCCTTTTTTAATTGATACATAGATTCACTCATCATTTCACGATAGCTCTCTGGTAGGACAGAAGACATCGCACGGAGCTTATTCGCATGTTCGTCACTCATTATCGTATCAGGCATGATCCCATCCCAGCGTTTTACATCGCCAATCTGCTCATCACATACATCTTCGGAAATAAAAATATTTTCAACAAGCACCTGACCATCGGGAACAGCCATTTGCATAATTCTTTTGACCACAGGCTCTGGATCCTCTCCAGTTGCCGCCCCATCCGTCATATGACAGATCAAGGGAGCAGGAGAATCCTGTAGAAAAGGGAGCTCTTCTAACAATAATTTTTCAACCTGTTTAAATGCTTTGGCCGTGTCTGTCAATCTGCGGGGGCTTATTTCAGGCAACTTGCCCAACCGAGCTACTTCATCTATTCCTCGTACCCCATCCAACAAATCGTACACTTCATCGCTGTAAGCCAATAAAGCTATGCGGTAACGCGGTGACATACGAGTTCCTTTGGTAGAGCGAAAAATCATCTGTCGAATGGCAGCAGATAAAGCGTCCATCACCACATCAATTCGGCGTCTGTCCCCCATAGGTAGACACATGGAACCACTCACATCAATGAGATAAATGATAAGAGCTGGAGTTCGATGTGTCGCTTGTAAATCATAACTCATAACCGACTCTCCTTATGCACCTGTTGTAAGAAACCAGGGAAGAAGCTGTTTGAACACAGCCTCCGTAGTACCGCAAAGGATTTGGAAGCATTCATCTGCTTCGTTTTCCTAAAGTAAGGTAAGCCATTAGTATGGTGGAATTTTTTCATTTACCTTAACCAATCCAGATACAGAAGGATCAGCCTGTTCTTCTGCAATTGTATTCTTACCATATCCATCGTGTATAGAAGCATCAAGAAATTGTAAGTTTTCACGTACAAATTGAACCCTTGTAATTGGCAGCTCTTCCTTTGAACCTAATGTTGCTAAATGCCGTTGAATATCCTGTTGCGGAAAAAATCGAGGAGAGCCTGCTACGGTCAGCACTGTTTCCTGCTCTCTCAATTGATGTCGAACATGCTCCATCATTAGCGATAATCGTTCCGCACTTTCTCTATCCACCTGTTGGAAGCGTTCTGCTGACTCTATCAGACGCTTAGCTATATCGCTGGAGTGCTCTTGCAGTTGTCCCATTAAAACACGGGCCGCACGCCAGTTGTCTTCCAAATGTGACTGTTGCCTGACTTCCCAGGCCAGACTTTCCATCGCATGATGCAAACGTCCTTCTATTTCACTCCACTCCTGTGCAGCTCGCTTGTATTCGTTCCCCAATTCTTGCAACAGATGCGGGTGTACTAGTATTCGCGACATCTCTTATCTCCCCTGATTACTCATACTCGTTTTAACAGGTAATACGAAATTTTATTTACTCGTGACCTTGGAAATCAATCATGATGCTTACTTGACAAGATATTTGGAAGAACATCAGAGATTTCTCCTATATTTTTAGATTCACAGAACCAGTAACTTCATACTAGAGTAATTAGACCTGTTTTTTTCTCCATGTATAGGTAGATAGATACAAAAAAAAGTCTTTTTCAATGAAAAAGACTTTTTGCATTATTTCGCACTTGATTATAACATATACACGTACTTATTTATATGAGAAAGGAAGCTAGTAATCCGAATAGAAACAAGGGAATATTATAATGAAGAAAAGTAGGTACACATGTGTCCCAGATATGGTGATGTTGCCCATCTGCATTCAGTCCTGAGGTAGGCCCAAGGGTACTATCTGAGGCCGGAGATCCTGCATCCCCTAAAGCCCCCGCTGTTCCAATTAAAGCAGCCGTCGCCAGTACAGAAAACCCCAAGCCAGCACAGAGCGGTACGAAAATTGCTGCAATAATTGGGACTGTACCAAATGAAGAACCAATTCCCATTGTAATGAGTAAACCGATCAATAGCATAACTATGCTAGCTAACAAACGATTTTGACCAAAAAACGCCACTCCAGTCTCTACCAATTGCTGAACAGATCCCGTCTCTTTTAAAACAGTAGCATATCCAGAAGCAAGCAAGATGACAAAAGCGATAAACCCCATCATAGCAACACCTCGTTGCACCACCTCGTCCCCAAAATTCCATGGTACCACGCGAAAGGCAAATAAACATACAATTCCAGAAAGCGAGCCGATTATAAGTGATTTGGTCAATAATTGAACTGTCAATGCTATGAGAATGGCTACTAGGGTGAATGCATGACGCTTGGTAAAACGTAATACACGCTTCTCTTCCTGGTTCTCAACCTCCATTGACGTTTCTTGATAGATGCGTGATTTTCGATAACTTATGAATAGTGCCACCAATAATCCTACAATCATACCAATCCCAGGAATAAGCATCGCTTTTGGAAAATCGGTTACAGCGATTGTCATTCCAGCCTTACCCATTTCAGAAACAACGATCTGATGATAGATTAGTCCAAAACCTGCTGGAATCATGATATAAGGTGCTTGTAAGCCAAATGTTAAAGCACAAGCAACAGCACGGCGGTCTATTTGCATTTTTGTAAACAAGGTCAATAAAGGTGGAATTAAAATCGGAATAAAGGCAATATGCACTGGTACCGCATTTTGTGACAAGCAGGCCGCTGTGGCAATTGACATCAGCAGAATACCACGTTTTCCACGCAATACCACTAATAATTTTTTTACCAATAAGGAGGTAATATCAGACTTGGCAATCATGACAGCAAACATCCCAAGTAAAATATAGCTGAGTGCTGTTTCTAATTGTCCACTCATTCCCTGAACCATCATTTGAATGGTGTCGGTTAATGAAACACCAGCTACCAAACCAGCTGTTATGGAAGCGGCGATCAATCCAAAGATGACGTTTAGTCGCAACAACGACAATATGACGATCACAAGCACAGAGAGTATAACTCCATTTAATAATAGCATGACGTTCACCTACGCTTTAGTATATTAGCTAACTAAAGTTATACCATACTAAAGTATTTGTGACAAGAGCTTTGTAGCTCGATGTACAGAGCATACAGCAATCAAATACATATCGATTCTAAACTCATTCTTTAATTGTATGGCTTTCTAGACAAACGATTCAATTGAGTATATGATGGCAGTAATGATAACAACTACATAACGCTTCGGGGAGCTGGAATTGGCCAGCTGAGAGTGTATTGCCTTTAATACTGACCCATAACCTGATCTGGATAATGCCAGCGTAGGGAAGTAAGCTTCTGATATCTTCTTACATGAACGCTTCCAGAACAGGTTGCGTTTTTTTGTTGTCTACCAAACAACATGGAGGTTACGGGATTTATGAGAAATGGTAAACGCTATACTGCTACTTTACTATCTGGCTTGCTTTTGTTCGCTTTAACAGCTTGCGGACAATCTGCTTCCCCAGATGCATCAAATAACAAAACGACAGCTGAAACACCCCCTGCCAAAACTCCTAGTAAGGTGGTTCTCGACTGGACACCCAATACCAATCACACCGGGTTATATGTCGCCCTAGAAAAAGGCTATTTTACCGAACAAGGTCTGGATGTGGAAATCGTTCAGCCTGGTATGAACGGAGCCGATACAATGGTAGCCACCGGTGAAATTCCATTTGGAGTAAGCTATCAAGAAGGCGTCACGCAAGCACGAACTCAAAACGTACCCATTGTTTCACTTGCTGCCGTCATACAACATAATACATCTGGGTTTGCCTCACCTGTGAGCAAGAACATTTTGTCTCCCAAAGATTTTGAAGGAAAAACCTATGGAGGCTATGGTGCCCCTAGTGAAAAAGCTGTTTTACAATCTCTGATGAGCTTAGATAAAGCCGATGTGAACAAGCTAAATATCATTAATGTAGGCGATGCGGATTACTTTACTGCCGTAAAACGCGATATTGACTTCGCTTGGATTTTTTATGCATGGACTGGCATTGAAGCAGAATTACGCAACGAACCAATAAACATGATATACGTTAATAAATATTCGGATAAACTAGATTATTATACCCCCGTTCTCATTACTAATGAAAAAATGATTCAAGAGAAACCCGAGGTAGTGAAAGCTTTCATGGCAGCTACTTCACAGGGATATCAGTATGCAAGTAAACATCCCGAAGAAGCAGCTAGCATTCTTCTAAAGCATGTTCCAGATCTGGACGAAAAATTGGTAAAGGCAAGTCAAAAATGGTTAAGTCCTCGCTATCAAGATGATGCACCACGTTGGGGAGAACAAAAACGTGATGTATGGCAAGGCTACTCAGACTGGATGGTTGAACATCAGTTATTGGAAAAACCACTTGATGTAGACAAAGCTTTCACGAATGACTTTTTACCAAAACCATAAAGATAGACATATCACATAGAGGAGCGATTACAGATGGCAAACGCCTTGGTTAGCATTCAAATTATCCCTACCACACCTCAAGGTGAAGGGGTCATTCCCTTTGTAGACAAAGCAATCGAAGTCATTCAACAATCAGGGGTAAAGCATCTTGTTAGTCCGTTAGAAACCACGATGGAAGGCGATTTGGAAGAACTGCTTGCTGTCGTAAAAAAAATGAATGATGTCATGGTTGAAGCAGGTTGCCCGTCCGTAATCTCACAGATTAAAATCTATCACCGCGCTGATGGACTTGCTTCCATGGATGTTTTGACGGAGAAATATCGTCCATGATTAAGAATCGTCGTTTATTTACAACAGGATGGCCGCCCGTTCTCGCGGTCTTCCTGTTTCTCTTTATCTGGCAGCTCGCAACCTTCATCTGGAAGCCTGAGGCATGGTTTTTGCCAAGTCCCCTTGCCATTTTCCAAGAAGGTTGGCAACAAGCGCCTCAGCTTACACAGCATTTGTGGGCTACCTTACAAATCACCCTGTTAGGTTTTACAATAGGGAGCACAGCTGGGCTAATTCTCGCCTTTTTATTACATGTGACGCCACCCATTAAAGCTGCTTTGTATCCGTTACTAATCCTAAGTCAAAACATACCAACTATCATTCTAGCACCTCTTTTGATGATTTGGTTTGGTTTTGGTTTATTACCTAAAATGATTTTGATTACGTTGGTCTGTTTCTTCCCAGTCACCTTATCCACAATGACTGGACTTGCACAAACCGATCCTCAAATGAAACGTTACATGCTTATGATTGGCGCTACCCGTCAACAGATTTTCTGGAAGGTAGAGTTACCTCACTCCCTTGCTTCCATGTTTTCTGGTCTTAAAATATCCGCTACCTACAGCGTAATGGGTGCCGTCATTTCCGAATGGTTAGGGGCACAAAAAGGCATTGGGGTCTACATGCTGATGGCAAAATCATCATTTCGCGCTGACCGCGTATTTGTGACGATGTTTCTCATTGTGATTGTCAGTTGTCTGTTATTTGGCCTGATTAGTCTCATAGAACGCTGGGCGATCCGTTGGCAATCAGACAAGTAAGGCAGCTAGAGCATTTGAGGTCAAACAGAAAGGAGTGAGCTAGCGTGAGTAATGACATTCAAACCTCTATCAGTACGAACTTAACTACAGAACGAGATATGGCTTCCACATCTACAACAATATCTGAATTGCATATGGCTTCGGTGACTCACGCCTCTGTTACCCCTTCCACACTTGTCGTTGAACAAGTCTCACACTCCTTTACAGAGTCCAACAGTACCATTGACGTGCTTCATCAGATCTCCTTAGAAGTAAAAAAGGGGGAATTTGTCTCCTTGATCGGACCATCTGGGAGCGGAAAAAGTACGTTATTTCATATTATCGGAGGTCTATTATCACCCTCGCATGGTACCATTACCATTGAAGGTAAGCAGGTTACCGGTGAAACAGGGCACATTAGCTATATGCCTCAATCCTCTAGCTTACTTCCTTGGCGCACTGTAGAAGAAAACGTCGGATTAGCCCTAGAAGTAGAAGGCGTATCACGTAAAGAAACGGTGAAATTAGCACGTGAATGGTTACCAAAGGTAGGATTAGACGGTTATGAAAAAGCTTATCCTCACATGTTATCTGGTGGGATGCAACAAAGAGTCGCTTTCTTGCGCGCCTTGTTAAGCAAACAAGAGCTAATCTGCTTAGATGAACCCTTTGGGGCCTTGGATGCACTTAGTCGTACTGACATGCAAAATTGGTTATTAACCATTTGGGAAAAGCATAAACGTTCTGTACTTTTAATTACACATAGCATTGACGAAGCCATCTTTTTATCTGATAAAATTTATGTACTTACGGCCAAACCAGCACAGGTAGCTGACACAATTTTAGTGCCATTTGAGCGACCACGCCAGGAAAAAATGTTGTTATCTCCAGAGTTTATGCTTGTGAAAGAGAAAATCTTACAGTTGTTACGTCATTCCCAGCAATCGTAATCAACCAAAACTCGGCTATTGCTACTTACATATGCGATAGCCGAGTTTTTTATGTATATCATGTCCGATTAGCCTCTCTGTTTTCTTACTGGAACGAATCTCCCTTTTTCCCCCATCCATGCTTCATACTGATATGCCTTTTGTAACGCTTGCTCCTCTGCTGCAATACGAACCTTAAGTATCATTATCTTGGCTACAGTAAAGAACAGTGCCGTTTTCCAAGCACCAAATGTAAGAGGTAGCATTCCTACTTCTAACAAAACCACCAAGTAGTTCGGATGACGGATAAAGCGATAAGGCCCACATACGATCGGCTGTTTACCCGCCAAGACAAAAATCCTCGTGTTCCAAAAACGCCCCAAACTTCGCATGCTCCAGATTCTCAGTAGCTGGGCTGGACAAAACACTAAAAACGGCCAAAAGTAAAATGATATAGGAACAGTAGACGCACGTAGCGACACCTCTCCAATCAAACTCAGGAAAAAGCTAACATGCAAGCTTACAATCCATTTGTAGTGCTCGGCCGCTACTTCATATCCTCCTGCGTCCTTGATATAGCGCGTATTTCTTTTCGCTACCAACAACTCTGCACAGCGCTGACAAATTACCATCGCTATCACCATAATAAATACGATTACCATTCCAATAGCACCTGCTCGCATGAAAATCCCGGACCAAGAGCTAATAGCAATCCTGTTTCTCCTGGTAAATGCTCTTCTCTCATCTCTCTTTCCAAAACAAATAAGACGGTACAAGATGACATATTTCCATGATCCCGTAGTACCTCTCTTGCATGGCGCAATCTATCCGGTGGAAGTTGTAGAGCCTGCTCATAGGCTTGTAGCACCTTACTCCCCCCTGGATGTGCAATCATACGATCAATACGACAAGTAGTCTTTCCTTTCTTTCTTAAGAAGCTCTCCATTTCCGGCTTTATTTTCTCTTTTACCAGTGACGGAATATCCTTCGAAAAGATTACCCTCAAGCCTTCTTCTCTCACATCCCAGCCCATAACATCAACCGTGTCCCGCCATATAGTTGATTGTGTAGACAGAATAGAAGGTGCATTTTCATGGACTTCTCGGTCATCTCCATACAACAATACTGCAGCCGCCCCATCGGCAAACAAACTAGTGGCAATCAAGTTACTTTTACTTCGATCCCCATGAACAAAAGTTAACCCACACAATTCTACGCAGCAGACCAGTATACGTTCCTCTGGATGAGCCTTCGCAAAAGCATATCCTTTAGCTAATCCTGCTACTCCTCCAGCACACCCTAGTCCCCATACAGGTGTTCGCTTCAAATCTGAGCGAAACGGCAAGCGATTATATAGGAGGGCATCCAAACTAGGGGTGGCTATTCCTGTTGAGCTGACCATGACTACATGATCTATAGCGTCAGCTGAAACACCTGCATTTTCTAAACACTGCTCAATAGCACTTACACTTAATTCTAGGGCTTGCTGTACGTATAACTGGTTTTTTTCGGCCCAATCACGTGGCTGTTCGAACCACTCTAACGGAGTGGCGAAACTTCTACTTTCAATCTCAGCCGATTCAAATACTTGTAATAGGCGGTCGATATCACGAAAATGATCTTGAAAGAAACGACGCGCAAATTCCTTGCTCTCATGTTGCGCGACAATATATTGTGGATTTGCTGTGCCGATTGATACGATTCGCGGCATCATTTCTCCTACTTTCCGTTGTTTTCCTTCTATTCTTTCCCAAAGACTTTTCCTTATGTAATAAAGTGGTAACATCAGGAAAAATGACCATAAACAATTCTTAATAGTATAAACCTTCAAACAAAAAAGTAGGAATTATCAATAAAAACAGATTTTATTCACAAAATGGTAACATTATTAAAAAATTTAACACGTATGCTTTTTTCAATGTGTGATAAATTAATTGAATAACAAAATATATCGCAAGGAGTCTATCTATCTTATGAAACAAAAGCAACTATCAATGAAAGAAACAGTGACTATTGGATTGATGCTGTTTGCTCTATTTTTCGGCGCAGGCAATATGATATTTCCACCTTTACTTGGGCAATCCGCTGGGACAAGCGTTTGGGTAGCCATTCTCGGCTTTGTATTAACTGGCGTAGGTCTTCCTGTTTTAGCCGTCGCTGCTACCGCAACATCAGGAGGCGATTTAAAAGTTTTAGCAAACCGGGTTCATCCGCTATTCGGCATTATTTTTCCCACCTTAATTTATCTAGCTATTGGCCCATTTTTCGGAATTCCGCGAACAGCAAGCGTTGCCTATGAGATTGGTCTTTCTCCTCTGCTGTCCGCATCTGTAAAAGAAAGCAGCTTACCTTTGTTTTTTTATTCGATCGTCTATATGTCAATCACATTTTGGCTATGTCTGAACCCTACTAAATTAATCGATCGCATCGGAAAAATCTTAACACCCACACTATTGCTAATTATCGCAATATTGTTTGTTCGGAGCATTTTTAAGCCGTTAGGTGCTTTTCCCACACCTTCGGAGGCCTACATGGACGGTGCGTTTTTCAAAGGATTCCTCGAAGGATATCTGACCATGGATACATTAGGTGCCTTAGTTTTCGGAATTGTCGTGATTTCTTCTATCCAAAGTCGAGGAATTACGGATAAAAACAGCATTAGAATGGCTACGGTTAAAGCAGGTTCCATTGCTGGCGTTGCTTTGGCGCTCGTATATATGACTTTAGCTTATTTGGGAGCAGGTAGCTCTATACTAGGTGTCTCTACAAATGGTGGTCAAATTTTAACAGCAGTTGTATCTTATCTGTTTGGTCAAGCTGGCGTCGTGTTACTTGGTACAGCTATTACCTTAGCATGCTTAACAACTTCCATTGGACTCATTACAGCGTGCGGTCAATTTTTCTCTACCCTGATTCCTGCATTACGCTATAAAGTTGTGATTAGCATTCTGTGTGTATTTAGCTTAGTGATTGCTAACCTGGGATTAAATCAAATCATTTCTTTCTCTGTGCCTGTTTTGGCCGGATTATATCCAATCGCGATCGTACTGATTATTTTGTCGCTGATTCACAAACAAATAAAAGGATATCAACAAGTATATGTATGGAGCGTCCTATTCGCTGGAATCATTAGTCTAGTGGATTGCCTGCATGCCTTTGGCTTTCCCTTAGGGAGAATTACAGAGTGGCTACAATTCCTTCCTCTATATTCAAAAGGAATCGGTTGGGTTGTTCCTGCGATTGTAGGAGCGATCATCGGATATATTTTAGGTTCTTTGAAATCTCAAGATACTGTGAATCCTTCCACTCAAACCGAATAATGTAGACGACTTGGACGAGTAGCATAGTAGCTAGTAAAATACTTGATTTTGTCCAGTTTCTCGTAGACAAAACTTACTCGTATTGATTCAAAAAAAGACAGGGATACTCTCACATATCCCTGTCTTTTTATATGATTACGTTGGTATGATACGCTGAATCGCTTTACTAAAATCTTCCCACGTGAGTAAGCTTAATTCCTCTTTTGTCCAGTCCATCTTTTCTTCTGCCGCTAGGCGCAATGCTTGCTCTTGCATCGCTTCTTGAACCACATTTTTAGCGAAACGTCCATTGCCTCTGATCTTTCCTTGTTCACTCCACACTTCTAATTTTTCTGCTAAGAGTTCTTGCGTTTCATCCGTTAACTCATAGCTATTTCCCTGAATAAATTGCGTAATAATAGATAATAGCTCGAGAGCTGTATAATCTGGAAACCGGAAATACTTTTTAAAACGCGAGGAAAGACCTGGGTTACTATCTATAAATTTTTGCATATCGTATGGATAGCCTGCTAGGACTACTACCAGATTTTCTCCGTGCTTGCTAATCTCTTCTACCAGCGTATTTACAGCCTCTTGCCCATAATCATTTTCGCTAGAAGACATCAGGGCATACGCTTCATCAATAAATAAAACACCACCTAATGCTTCCTTGATTTTTCGCTTGGTTTTACTAGCTGTCTGCCCAACATAATTAGCAACGAGATCAGCGCGACCCACTGTGACGAGATGCCCTCGTTTGAGATAGCCTACTTCGTGTAAAATTTGTGCATATAGTTGTGCTACCGTCGTTTTTCCCGTACCTGGATTTCCTGTAAAAACAGCATGCAGTTCAACGGGAACAGCTGGCAATCCTTTTTCTTGACGTGAACGTTGAATGGACACAAAAGCCGCCACTTTGGTTAATTCAGCTTTCATTTCCATAAGTCCTATCATCTGATCCAATCGTTGTTTTGCGGAAAGATTGTTAACCTGTACTTCACCACACGACGAATTAGCTTCCACATCCGCTGGCGTAAGAATTGTAAAATCGGGAATTTTGATCGATTCTGTATCTTCCACATGACTTCCCTTAGCAAAGATGGCATCCAAAATAATATTTTTGGCAGTACGGGCATTCCCAAAGGTTTCATCAACCCGCTCTCGCTCTAGGCGTTGTTGAATAGAAATTTTGGTATCAGAACGTAGTATAAAATCATTACGCTCGGCCACTTGCTCAGCTACCTGTAATAATTCATCCGTGGTAAAGTCGGGTAATGTAAAGTGATTACTTTCCGGGAAGCGACTACGCAAACCGGGATTTGCCCTTAAGAAGTTTCGCATTTCTTCAGGATAACCTGCTAAAATCAGCACGAACTTACCGCTATACCCACTTGTCATTGCAGAGACAAGCGTATCAATGACAACCTGACCGTAATCACTGTCGCTTGACTCCGCCCGTTTTAAACTATAGGCTTCATCAATAAACAAAACACCGCCTACCGCTTTTTTAATCACTTCCATCGTTCTTTGCTCCGATTGTCCCACATAAGCTCCCACCAACTGAGAACGATCAACTTCTACCACTTCTGCCCGTTCTAATAAGCCCAATTCATGATAAAGTGTGGCTAAAAGGCGCGCCAATGTCGTTTTCCCCGTACCAGGATTCCCCATTAAAACGGCGTGCAATTCCAATGGATCGGCCAACTCCCAGCCCTTTTCTGTACGAATGCGCTGATACTGTAAAAATTGGGCTAATTGCTTTACTCGCTTTTTCATATCGGTTAGGCCAACCAATTGATCAATTTGCTCGATCGCTGGCACATGATCTTGTAATTCGTCGTCTGTTTGTGTAGGCGTTAGCTGTTCACGTATCGACTGCTCGATTTCTCGCAGTTTTTTATTGGCGTGTTGGAGTCGAGCCAACAATTCTGAAGAGTAAAATAGTCCTTGTACCGAGTTTGCATATCCCTGCGCCTCTTTATGTAACAAGATTAATGTTTCCTCTAGCTCAAGTGTGCCTTCACGCAATGACTTGTATTTCTGCTGAAGGATGGCATTGGAAGAGAGTTGGGCCCCTTTCGTACCCGCTTGCAGCATATCCTCCCAATTAACTAAATCATCCAGACGCTCCTGAATCTGCGTAACGAATTGAGCTGTTACTTTTTTTCGTGTAGCTGCGTTGTCAGTCTCACGTATAGGGGGAAATTGGGCTGTTTCTTTTAAGGATTGCAATAAGGAATGAAGATATATTTCTGCTTGTAAAGAAGCGGCTTGTTGATTATTTGGATCCAATCTCCTCGCTTTCTTTAACCACTCCTCCACCAACGAGATTTGTTGTGTCTTCTTCCAACGTATCTGTGCTAGGATGGTGAGTACTGTAGCTTCAGCTTGATCCAATTCAGGTTGATCTACTCCTACCATTTGTTTTTGCTCATCCTGGTGTTCATCAGAATCTGTGTACGTATGTAGCAACTGTTCCCGTTTTTCTTCTATATATTGCAAGATTTGAATAGCCTCTACTTCTGTCACCTGTGGCGAAATACTATCTGCTTGTTGCCATTCTTTCATCTTATCTATCCATGTTTGTTCCTCTATTATATTCATCGTTTTATTGTCCTCCGTTATCTTGCTCCTTCTCCTTGTTTTATCACTTTTTTAACTAAAAAGAAAGAGGATAACATGCGAGACAGCCAGCTATACCACGTTTTACTCAACTGTATTAGAAAGTAGATTGCTTCCTCACAACAAAAAACCCGGGTTATCCTTTACTCCGGGCTTTTGATGTACCATAGATAACCGCTCTGTAGAAGCAAGCAACTGCTGCCCTGCTTGTTTGTTCTGTTCAAATGACACCGTTACTGTTGCTGGTTATACTTGCAAATTTCCCATTTCGATATCAGATTCCATATGCGCTAATGCTACCGGGAAAACATCACGCTCAGTTTCAGCATAGATTTTAAATGAGCTGACAATTTTTTCACCACTACGCACCTGTACATCATATTGAGAATCCCCATCGTAGGTTGTTGCAAAATGAAATTCTCTTCCGTTTACGTGCAGACTTTTTTCCACGATGATCACCTCGTCTTTAGTTTGTCCCAGCTATGAAAAAAGCATTACGAATTTCCCCTGACTTTGTTTTATTTGCTGAAATGAACGGAAATATCATTCCCCCGGAAATAAGATGGTTCTTTTTCTCCGCATACGATTAATGTTTCATGCAAAAGCCGTTGTCCATGTTGGGACAACGGCTTTCCTTACTGATTTGCTTTGATTTTTCTTCTATACCATAGAAAATTCTTTTATATTGGTACGTTGGGTTAGTTCACGTCCAGACGGCAATGTAACGTGCACAAGACCATGGCTCTCTTCTTCACTCGTCCAGGTAAAATCAAACGTAACACTTTTCTTCTCAAACGCTTGCTCTTCCTCAAATTCTTCCAACATCAGACGTAACGTCTCAGGATGCAAGGGTACAGAGATTGATTCCCCTGACTGGCTCGGAATAGATAGATATTTTAAAGCATCTTCAAAATACATTACGGTATCAAGCAACAACGATAACTGTTGCCAGTTCAATTCACTTGTAAACCGCTCAAATGGTTTTAACATTCTCCGTCATCCCTTCAATGATGTTCCCGTATAAGGTTTCTCTTGGCTGTTTCTCTTAGCTGGATGAAAAGTACTCTTTTGTAATATTGATTCAACTTTATCTTTCGTCATCCGACTCTTTTCCATCTTGGGATGGAATTGTAGCCTCTAACAAAATTTGTTCATAAGCTTCCTCAACTACTAAGCGACCAATTCCACCCTGTTCATTTATAGGTACCTGATCTGCTTCAACCGATATTATATCACCACGTTTGGTCACAAGTATCCATTTAGGAGAGTTGGGGTCCTCCAGCAAAATTGCTCTGATTTGGTGCGGATTCATCTTTCTCTTACGGATGAGAAGTAAACCTTTACCAGCGCGACCCTGTAGAGGAATTTGAGCAATTGAAGTACGTTTCACTACCCCTTCTGTGGTTAACGCTCGCAATACACGGTTATCCTCTATGCCAGTCACCAACAGATCAATTAATTGGTCATCTTTTGATAAATTAATCGCTTTGACACCACTTGAAGCTCGACCTGTTGCCGATACTTCATTTTGTAAAAAGCGAATAACCATTCCCTCCTGGGTTACACCAACAAATGCTCCCTCGTCGTTAATCAAATGGACATGATTCACTTCATCTTCATTGCTCTTTAATTTAATAGCAACAATTGCACCCGAGCGGTTCGTTCCATACTCTTTTAAGGCTGTCTTTTTAACTAAACCACTTTTTGTTGAATGGCAGACATACAGGGGTTTGTCAAAGCTATCGACAATATGTACGGCAACAATTCTTTGACCCTTTTCCAAGGAGAGCACATTCACGAGCGCTGTTCCGATATCTTTCCATTTCGCATCAGGAAGATCGTTAACCAGAATAGCGAAATATTTACCGTCTTGGGTAAAGAACAGTGCTGTATGGGAGGTATTGGTTTCACAGAATGTCCGTACCTTATCCCCTTCTTTCACCCCACAGGTTTCAATAGAGCCACCCATTGATTTAAAGGAACGTGGGCTAACACGCTTAACATACCCTTCATGTGTCAGTGTCACAATACAATCTTCTATCTGGATTTGCATGGATAGATCGAGCTTAATTTCCTCAATCTCACCCTGAATCTCAGTCATACGTGGCTCACTATATTTCTTCTTAATTTCACTTAGTTCAGCAACCAGAACAGAGATAAGCTTTTTCTCACTACCAAGAATAGCCTTCAGCTCCTCGATTTCCTTTGCGAGCGTCTGTAACTCTTTTTCAAGCTTCACAATATCAATTCGTGTAAGAGAAGCTAGTTGAATGCTCAAAATAGCGTCAGCTTGCAGATCGGTAAATCTAAATTTTTCCATAATATTCTTTTTCGCATCTGCACGATCTTCCGAATCCATAATCGTATCAACAATTTGTCTAAGTATTGATTTAGCGTGGATCAAGCCCTCGACGATATGGGAACGATTCTCTTTTCGATCTAAATCAAATTGAGAACGACGTGTCACCATTTCTTTTTGATGCGTAATATACGCATCTAATAAATGCTTGAGCCCCATCTGCTTGATGGTACCCTCATAAATCGCATTCATGTTGTAGTTGTAGAAAATCTGTAAATCAGTATTTTTATACAAATAATGTAAAATAGCCTGTGCGTCAGCTTCTTTTTTCAGGTCGATAACGACACGAACCTTCTTCAACTCAGCTTCTTTACGTCCGGTCTCATCTCGAACAGCTATAGCACCTTCAATTTTACGTTCCATAACTAGCTCATCAATTTGAGCAACCAGCTTGGATTTGACAACATCATAAGGAATCTCACTAATTACAATGCGTTTGTGTTTGTTTCCTTTTGCCTCTTCGACGTCTGCTCGTCCACGAATGATAAACTGACCTCTACCAGTTTCAAATGCCTTTTTAATACCTGATATACCTTGGACAATCCCCCGATTGGAAAAGTCCGGACCTTTAACGAACTCCATCAGCTCATCAGTCGTGATGGATGGTTTGCGCATCATTGCGATCGTAGCGTCAATTACTTCTCCCAGATTATGTGTAGGGATATCCGTGGCAAAACCTACAGCAATACCAGAAGCTCCATTCACTAACAAGTTAGGGAACCGTGCTGGCAAAACAGCAGGCTGCTCTGTGGAGTTATCATAGTTCGGGATAAATGGTACCGTATCCTTTTCAATATCCCGTAATAGCTCATTAGCAAGCGCAGATAAGCGTGCTTCGGTATAACGCATAGCAGCAGGAGGATCCGCATCAAGGCTACCAAAGTTACCTTGACCCTGAATCAACACATGACGCATCTTCCACCATTGCGCCATTCGTACCATCGTTTCATAGATAGAGGCATCCCCATGCGGATGATAGGTACCCATAACAGAACCAACCGTTTTTGCTGATTTACGGTATGGTTTATCAAAGGTGTTATTCTCTTCGTACATCGAATATAAAATCCGGCGCTGTACCGGCTTTAAGCCATCACGAGCATCAGGAATAGCGCGAGAGAGGATAACCAGATTGGCATAATCCCCAAAGCGTTTCCCCATAATCTCTGCAAAGCTTTGTTCAATTAAACGATTAGAAAACATGTTACTCATCCTCTCCTACTTCAAATGTGACATGGGTCTCGATCCATTCACGACGAGGAGGGACTTTATCGCCCATTAAAACCGTAATTAATTTTTCACAGTGAGCCCGATCTGCAAGAGACACTCGAATCAACTTCCGATTCTCAGGATCCATTGTCGTCTCCCACAATTGATTAGGGTTCATCTCACCTAAACCTTTGTAACGAGTGATTTTAGCCCCTTTACCTAACTTTTTCAGAGCTGTTTCCAATTCTTGGTCGTCCCAACAGTAGTAGGATTCTGCGCTCTTCTTGCCTTTCCCACCATCTTTAGCTACTTGATAGAGAGGAGGCTGAGCAATATAAAGCTTATTAGAGGCGATAAGCGGCTGCATATAACGGAAGAAGAAGGTTAACAGAAGCGCTTGAATATGCGAACCATCCACGTCGGCGTCAGACATGATAATAATTTTATCAAACGCACAATTTTCTATGGAAAATTCTTCACCGATATCCGTCTCCAACACTTCTAAAATCGTCCGAAACTCTTCGTTAGATAAAACCTCGGATAGTTTGGCCTTCTCTGTGTTCAACGGCTTTCCTTTTAAACCAAAGATCGCTTGATATTCAGAGTTGCGTGCTTGCTTGGCCGAGCCACCTGCTGAATCACCCTCAACTAGAAACAGTTCATTAATACTAGGATTTTTATATTGAGGTGGCGCAAATTTTTCAGAAATGGATCTGCGTTTCTTAGCACCCTTTCCCTTTTTATCTCCGCGTAATGCTTCTCGTTGTTTGCGAAGTTCCTCACGAATCTGCATAGATTTTAACGCTTTATCAATTAACAGCTTGGCGATCTCTGGATTCTCTTCTAGGAAGAAGCCCAGCTTTTCGGAGATAATTTGTTCAACAATGGTACGTGCCTCTTCATTACCTAATTTATCCTTCGTTTGCGATTCAAACTGGACATCGGACATTTGCAAAGATAACACACCTAAAAAACCTTCACGCAAATCGTTACCGGTCAAATTAGGATCCTTTTCCTTGATATACCCTTTCTTGCGGGCAAAATCATTGAAAATTCGAGTTGTGGCATTTTTAAACCCAGTGACATGCGTTCCACCATCATTTGTAGGGATCGAGTTCACATAAGAAGCCAACGTCTCTGTATAGCCATCATTGTATTGGAAGGCTAGCTCTACATACACATTATCTTTTTCTCCGTCAAAATAGACAACGGAATGTAACGCGTTCTTACCCTCGTTTAAATACTCTACATAAGATTTGATGCCATCTTCATAATAAAATTCTTCTTTGCGTATTTCTGGTGTACGTTTATCAATTAACACCAAGCGTAAACCTTTCAACAGAAAAGCTGTTTCACGGAAGCGGTCACGCAAGGTTTCGTAATCAAATTTAGTGGTGGTAAATACCTCTGGATCAGGTTTAAACGTTACGGTTGTTCCTGTACGTTTGGACTTCCCTACAATCTCAAGACCGGTTACCGCTTTACCTACAAGTTCTTGACCATTCTTGTCCACTAGGTATTCAAAGCGTTGCTTATAGATGTTTCCTTCTCGGTGAATTTCTACTTCTAACCAGCGAGATAAAGCAACAACAACACTAGAGCCTACTCCGTGCAAGCCTCCGCTTTTTTTGTACCCGCCACCGCCAAATTTACCACCTGCATGAAGCGTAGTAAAAATGACTTCTGGCACTGGTCGTCCAGATTTATGCATACCTGTTGGAATACCGCGACCATGGTCCTCCACGCTAACGCTACCATCCGGATAAAGAGTGATAATAATGCGATCGTTCACGCCAGCCAAAGCTTCATCCTTAGCATTATCCACGATCTCCCACACTAAGTGGTGCAGACCGCGTGATCCGGTGGAGCCTATATACATACCAGGTCGTTTACGGACGGCGATCAAGCCTTCCAAGACCTGAATGTCGTCTTCGGTATATGATAGTGCTCGATTATCAGCCATTCTGTTCTCCCCTCTTACACACTCGCAATCAACGTTCCTTAAGCGAACACCTAATCGCTATTTTATCTCATTTCATGAAAAGAAAAAACTCTTTTACATGAAAGCTCTTACATAGTTGCTACTATACATGTATTTTGCTTGTTGTTCCACAGTAACAAACCTGCATACAGGAAAAATTCACCTTCTTTATTGCTTTTCCCTAGTCTGGTAGAAGAATAGCCATCTTTATCCCTTTCTAACAAAGGTAACGTTCTTCCTGCTTGTCCATATGTATTTTTTTGCAAATCCAAACTTTTCATAAAACGAGTCTCTCTTATGTATATCCTACTTTCTGAGGAATAACAAGAACATTCGTTCGTTTTTTGTAGATAAATACAGCCATCCTGCCGTATGGACAAGATGGCTGAAAGAATTAGCCTTGAATACGTTCCAGCTCTTCTTTATCAATGTCGTAATTTGCATACACATTTTGCACGTCGTCATTATCTTCAAATGCTTCCATCATCTTCAGGATTTTTTCAGCATCTTCACCTGTGACTTTGACTGTGTTTTGCGGAATCCATTGTACTTCTGCATTAGCGAATTTGTATCCCTCTGCTTCCAAAGCATGCTTTACTTGATCCAATTCATGAGGATGCGTAATGATTTCATATTCTTCCTCTGTCACGACTAAATCCTCTGCACCAGCTTCTAATGCTTGCATCAGCATTGTATCTTCATCAGCTTCAAATTGTTCACGATCAATAACAATAGCACCTTTACGGTCAAACATGAAGCTTACAGAGCCTGTTTCACCCATATTACCACCGCGTTTACCAAAAATCGAACGAACATCAGCTGCTGTACGATTTCGATTGTCAGACAAGCACTCTACGATGACAGCAACGCCACCTGGCGCATATCCTTCATAACGGATTTCTTCGTAATTATCCCCTTGACCACTGTCCGTAGCTTTTTTAATCGCACGCTCAATATTGTCATTGGGCATATTAATAGCTCGCGCATTGGCAATAATTGCTTTTAGTTTCAGGTTTGCATTGGGGTCAGGTCCGCCGTTTCTCGCTTCCACATAAATTTGACGAGCTAACTTAACATATTGATTGTTTCGTTTTTGATCGGCTGCACCTTTTTTTCCTGCAAATAACTTAAACTTTGGCATGTGAAACTCTCCTCACCAGAAATGTCTGCTTGGGTATGAAATAATAACTTATTGTAGCAAAAAGAAACGCTTCAGACAAGGCTAGGTCATCTTATTGGCACAAAGTTCGTCAGGGTAAAGACATAATTACAGGGCAAGCTAGATAATGTAACCATACCTATTTGCGAGGAGGATGAACCTGTGCTAAGTGCAACAAAGCCGTTTGTAAAGCTGCATAAGTACGATGAGCATTTGGTAGCTGACATTGAAGCACTCAATTCATCTGGATATGCTAAAGATGACATTTATGTGTTGAAGTGGAATCCGGACAAAAACCATTCCAATCAACGCGACAACTTTTACAAATACAGTACTCACTTTGAAAAAGCAAAAGGTCATATCGACACCAAAGCCCATTTTTTTGACAATGGCGGAAAAGAGTTACGCTCCAAGCTCGAACATATCGGATTAACCAAAGATGAAGCATCGGCGTTAGTTCGTGAACTGGAAGACACGGACAAAACCTGCATTTTAGCTGTACATGATTTAAAAGATAATATTATTGAGATGAACACGCAATATAACCAGTAGATACTCAAAAACCAACAAGAAACCCGGAGTCGATGAGCAACTCCGGGTTTTGCTTTCTCTTTTTTGAACGTAATGCTTCTTAGTCGTGCGTACGGTCAATCAGTTCAATGCCTTCCATTGTTTCATGCAATTTAGCATGAGCAGCTTCTTCCTCTTCTTCTAGCAACGGAACCAATTCGCCTTCTTCAATGCCGAACACATAAATGTCGATTTCGCCTTCTTCATCAATCTCTTCTTCTTCTGTTGCTTCTGTTAGCGCAACAAATTGTTTGTTATTTAGTTCAAACATCGCGATTACTTCAAAGTCGCCCATATCTTCGCCGTTTTCATCGTCTAGAGTGATGATATCGCCTAAAGCCAAATCTTTTTCGTTTTCCATGTGTATATGCCTCCTGCTTTTACTCGCTTGGGTTATGTATCGTCGTCCATTCAGACAGCACTCATACGAACGTGTGGGTTTACATAACAGGCTGGTACTAGCTCTGACACCAGTCCCAACCAGTTTTCCCCGACATCATTATTAGCATACCTTTCTTTTTAGGAAAAGTCCATGAGAAGTTCCTCACCACAAAAGACCGTCTCCTTGAAGAAGACGGTCAGATCAACACAACTGCTGTATTTGCGGGGTTACTAGTCCAACTAGTTAGCTTCGTAAGGTATTTCCTCAATGACACCTTTTTCGATCAAAAAAGCTTCCTCCGCTTCCAAGATTGCAATAATCTCTTTGCGTCCTACTTTCATGCCACCCTCAGCAAGTTTTTTTTCTACGAATTGCAACATCTCTTCATAGTCTAACACTTGTACATCTTGTTGATTCTTTTGTTGTTGTGCCATGGCTATTACCCCCTGTGTTCTCTCTGTCATTCTTTGGGTAGTATAGCATGAAACCAACCACGCAGGCTATTCTCTAGCACCTTCACTCTTGCTTTCCTGTTCACGTGTTGTCCATGGTCGGCGTACTGGTTTTAATAAGTAAGCAGACCAGCATAATAACCCTACGCTAAGCACCAGATAAAAGCTGGCGAAATAGATCCAATAGTAATCTTCACTCATAGAAATGGAAGAAAAAACATCGATGCCAAGAATGCGCGATCCGACTAGACACGGATTAATATAGGATAGCCACTTTAATAGAAAAAAGCTTTCTATTCCATAATCGGTGTCCGGATACCAGTAACGAATAATCGCTAACAAGAAGTACAAGAGAAACGCTGTACCTACCACAAAGAAAAAGGCAATTCCATAGGCAGTAATCGTACTTACACCTGTTCGTTTGACCCAAGTTGAACAAAAGATACCTAACGAACCAAAAAACATAATGTTGATAGCAAAAAATAGGATCATACTAAAAATTTGAGATGGCGATACTCCTCCATACAAAAATACAAAACTGTAAAGTGGTAGAGAAGCCACAATCAAGAGAAACATAAATGACAATGAAGTAACCAGCTTGCTTAAAATAATCCGCCGAGGCGATAACTGGGTAGTTAATAGAATATTAAGGGTTTGCCTTTCCCTTTCCCCACTAATAGTCCCTGCTGCTAACGCTGGGGCTATAAAACAAATCAAGGCATATTGCAAAGCTGACATTGCAAAAAATAGATTGTCACCTTGCCCTAAAAAGACCGTGTCCGTTTTCTCAATGATGGTCAAATACCCCAACAAAACAGCTCCAAACACCATTAAATAACTGAAAAGAATCCAGATTGTCTTTTTAGAGCGAAATCTCTCCCGCAATTCTTTCGAAATAAGCGGATTACCAAAAAAATGACCCATTAGTTCCCAACTCCTTCCGTAATCGCTAGGAACACATCTTCCAGGTTTTCTTGTGAGTCAGCAAAATGTGTTACAGGAACATTTGCCTGCATGAGCTGCTGCAATAGAACAACCTTTTCTTCCGGCGAACCAGTAAAATGAAAACGGAAATGACTATTTTTGTTATCTAAGCGTTTCACAAAGGGAGAAGCAAGCAAAATTTGTTCAGCAAGCTCTAGGTTACCCAACGTTTTTAGTTGCATAATGGAGATACCTCGTGTCTCCGTGCTCACCTCATTAACGGCTCCATTTGCAATAAGCTGACCTTTTTCAATAACTCCAATTTCATCGCAGAGCTCTGCTAATTCTGGCAAGATATGTGAGCTAATCAGAATCGTTTTGCCCATTCCTTGTAATTTCTTTAAGATCTCCCGCATCTCAATGCGTGCCCGTGGGTCCAGACCTGAAGCAGGTTCGTCCAAAATAAGAACCTCTGGGTTATGAACCAAACAACGCGCTAAACCAAGACGCTGTTTCATTCCGCGAGACAAATGATCGACATAGGCATCTGCTTTGTTACTGAGATTAACCAAATCTAACAGATCAGCTATTAAATTCGAACGATTACGCGCTGGAATATTGTATGCACGTGCATAAAAGTCAAGATATTCCGTTGCTTTTAAGTTATCATAAACACCAAAAAAATCAGGCATATAACCTAGTAACTGTTTAACTTCTTTAGGCTCCTTCTCTACATCATATCCACCAACATAAGCTTTCCCACTGGTGGCTGGCAGGAGGGTAGCCAGAATCATCATTGTCGTACTTTTTCCTGCACCATTTGGTCCAATAAATCCATACACCCTGCCTTTTTGGATGGACAAATTCACATTTTTTAGCGCTTCAAATTTCCCATATTGCTTGGAGAGATTCTGCGTCTGTATCATTATCGTTTCTCCTTCCCTTCCAACTGGAAGACAGGTTGTGGAATGGAGACAGGTGAATCTCCTTCATAGATGAATCTAATCAAAACAAACCCTTCATTATTTACATATTCTTGTGGGTTGGTTTTTAACTGCAAAGAGCTATTACTATCAAGTATTTTCCATTCTCGAGAAGTCGCATGGTACACAGCTTTCTTCACAGATTGATAAGCAAGATTATCCAGTGGAGCTAGCACGTTCGTTAGTTCTACATTGGATGGAATTTGTACTCCATATGTTACTTTTCCCTTAAACATAGTGACTGTCTCATTATCTTCTCTTACTACTTTACCTTCCGTACTAAGAATCCGAACCCGTAACGTCCCATATGGATAAGTGATGTGGTTGGTTTGAGCATGTTTCAGCAGGATTGGTTGTTGAACAAATGTTAGATAGTTTTGTATAAAGCCTTGTTCAGATGTAGTAAACACTTTATATGGGCTCTCACTTACGCCTACCAGATTTAATCCGCTGACACTACTCATCCCTTGCAACGAATCATTGTATAATAAAGCCTTTTGCCGTTCATTTTGGGTAGGATATGCCTTTTCTTCAAAGGAAAAATCTTGTTTATAAAATGGTTTTACCTCTTCATTTATCTGCTTAGTCTCCCCTTTTGCGAGAGAGCCTAGCTCCATTCTTCGCTCGCCCATCGTAAGATACAACTCTTGGTAATCAAAAACACTCTTGTTTGTGATCGTGCCTTTGATATGCTCTTGTTCAAATAACAAATCAGCTTGTATCTCGCCAACATCTTTAACCAAACCTCCGCCATTAATCGGCTTTTGCGTCATATAAGGAATTTGGTTTATCGTTGTTTGAAATTGGCCTTGATCGTTTTGACGAATCGTATAGGCTAGGTTGTCTCTATCTTTTTTTTGTGTGTATTTCATAAGATTTCCTGGAACAATCAAGCCATCTTTTGAATCTAATCTGATATCGCCCCCAGAACGTTTCAACACGGTTGCATCAGATTTTAAAATCGCTAAATCAGGTTTAATCGAAATAATCTGGTTTACTGTGTAGATCTTATCATTCGGCGCTATTAAATTCTTACCAAAAGAAAGTGCTCCAACACTAACAAGTAAGGCAGAGACAGGGATAATGCCCCATGCCCAATCCCGACGATCTCTACGCTTTAACAATACATACAGGATAGGTCCAATTAGTAATACATAACCGATCCAGACTAAGAATAGCAACGAGGCAGAAGGCACATGAACATCTGGAATATGATTAGCCAAATTATAGAAGGCAGGATTTCGATTTAAATAAGGAAAGCGGACTTGGCTATTTAGTTCATATTGAGACACCAGTTTACTCCACAACTGACGATTAAATTCCCAAGAGGCCAAAGGCTGGGCATTCACATCATAGTTGGCAAAGAATAATGTACCTAAACCCACTTTTTGGGTCGAGAACAATGGCAAGGACTTGTTATACACCTCTATTTGTTGAACAGGTAAAACGGACTTTTTACCCATTTCTGTAAAAGGAGATAGATCTTTTGTGACACCAGGCTGCTTGATCAAAGCAGGCATCCACTCTTTAAAAGATTCCAATATTTCAGAGGGGGTAGCAGCTGAAACCAATAGATTACCTCCAGCATATACCCACTCTTTGATTCCTTCCATCTGTTTAGATGACAAACTATTTTTTGAAATATCTCCAATCACTAACATATTGATATTACTTAGGACGTGAGTTTCGGTAGGAAGCTCTTCTGGAATAATATTACTGACCAGCATACTATTCCAGGTCAATTCTTTCGTAAACTCTTTATTTTGGTCGTCTATGTCACTTTCTTGTTTTACTTGGTTTAAAAATTGCATACTATTTTCGTGTTGATCTAGTACAACAACGCTTACTTGATCCGACTGTTTTTCTCTAACCTGATAACTGGGTGTTACCTTGGCAAGCAATTGATCTCCTTGATAGAACCCCAATCGTAATCTACTACCATTATCTAGTATATCTTCACTGGGTAAATCAAAGAAAACGTGCTTTGTCTCCCCTTTTTGCATAGTAATCTCTTTTAAATAAGGAAGCTTTCTTTTACTTCCATAAAGCTCCTCAATCGTAAATCGTAGTTCGCCAGTAACTGCATCTCCGTTATTGGTAATATCCGCATATACGCGAATTAAATTATCTTGGCTCGTTACTTCAGCAAATGGGACCTTTGTCTTTATTTCAATTCTGTCCGCCGCATACGCAACAGGAGCTTGAAATCCCATGAAAGCGAGCGCAATCGCTACCATCCATTTCCACATATATGTTCCTCCTATTATTGTAAATCAAGCGGCGTAAACATAAAATCTTGTTGATCAGTGGTGACAATTAAAAGGTGCTTTCCATCGCTCGTCCATTCAGCCCGCTTCACTGATTCTTTATGAATACTGGATGGTAATTTTACTTTTTTCCAGTTTTTTATGGTTTCATCCATCGTACCCATTAACAGGACTCCTTCTGGTGAAAGAATCGTAAGTTGCTTAGCTGATAACCAGGACGGAGAGCTTCCTTTCACTTTTTCCTTGATTTCCGCTGTCTGCCGATCAAAAATACTAACTTCTCCATTCTGTTCAAAAGAGAGGTAACGACCATTGAGAGACCAGGTCGCCTTCGAACCGTCAGCTACCTTTTCTTTGCCAAAAGTACGCAGATTGGTCACCCAAATCTCAGGATTATTTTGCATAAATACTGTATAGGCTAAAAATTCATCTTTAGGATCGAATGAAGGGTCAACCAATGGACGATTCTCCTGTTCTAACAGAAGTCGCGGTGCATAACTCTGTTCTTTACTCTGATTGAGTTGCACAATCCATAATTTACTTTTATCTTTACTGTTCTCTGTCAAAGCTAGTTTCTTACCTGTAGAATTCCATGCTATGGAGTCATACGTACCAATTTGTTGTGGAAGTTCAATAGGAGCATCTATTTCACTACCATACTGACTGATAATGTGTAATTTGTTATCAGCTTGCAAATAAGCGACTTGCAGGTCTGAGGATAGCACGGCCGTATCAGTAGACAGCTTAGGAATAGTGATAGATGACTTAGATATGGCAAGATCAACATCCGCTTGAGCCACATTTACATACAAAAAAGCAGCCAAAGCAACTGTTCCTACTCCCCCCAGCATATACCAGCCTCTTTTACGATTAATTCTCTTTTTATCTTTATGCTTCATTTCTTCCTGGCGAACTACCGTAAGCTGTGGTTGTTTTTGCCCATGCATTTGCTCCATTAATTTACGCTTTAAATCTTCTTTTAACCGATAGTTAACAGGAACCGCCTTCCGCATATCACTTAGATGCGACAAGAGTTCAACCACGGTCTGTTCATGTTCATTTGTCTGATCTGATGCATTACGTAGATCATCCTTCATGGCAATCACCTTCCTCATACAAACTCTGCAAGACTTTAATTCCGCGGTGAGAGATCATCTTAACGGACGATTCACTTTTAGCTAACACTTCCGCAACTTGTGAAATCTTTAGATCGGCAAAGAAACGAAGCGTCAAAACATCACGCTGATCCTGTGATAACATATTTAACCTTGTCCGCAACAAAGTCATTTCTTCTTTAGATAAAGCGCGCAGTTCTGGTTGATACTCATCATCTGCTTCTATAAACAATAATTCCTCTGCTTCTGTAGGATATTCACGAATCTTACGGACAAAATCGATAAACGTATTATGAGCGATACGAAAAATCCAAGATGCAAATGGACTTCTACGGCTATATTGATCAAATTTCTCCAGTGCTTTTAAAAATACGCTGGTGGTCAAGTCATCTGCATCCCACGAACTATGTACACGACATCGTAAATATCGATTGACTCGATCAAAATATTCATCATATAACTCAGGGAAATCTCTCGCTTCATAGTAATCAATCTCTATCGCAACAGACGGGTTTTCCTTACCGTCCTGCTTAACGGCCATTACCATCCCTCTTCCTCCACACTGTATGTTTCTACTCCAATTGACGCATCATATCTAAAAAAGGTCACAGACAGAATCAAAAAAAGTGTGAAATATGCACTTTTTCTTATACGTAAGGAAAAAAAAAGAAACGCACAGAAAAAAACATCCTTGTTCCCAGTAAAATAAGGGAGCAAAGATGTTTAGTTGTTGCCCTTGCTAGTGGCCTGATTTCTCAGACTCTTTACAATTCAATACACTACGAACATATATTTGAAATTCATACTTATATGGATTCTCGTCGTTTTGTACACCAGGTGCCCTCTCTGTTAGCACCCATTCTGATTCATCAAAAGTAGGAAAAAAAGCATCTCCCTTAAATTCCTGCTGAATCTGAGTGATATACATTTTATTCGTGTACGGCAATAGCAGCTTGTAGATTTCCGCCCCACCAATAATAAAAGCTTCTTCTGTGCTATCTACCAGTGCAAGAACATCTTCAATCGAATGAGCGATTTCACAGCCATCCGCCTGATAATTTGTTTGTGTCGTCAGCACGATATTGCGTCGATTAGGTAAAGGTTTCCCAATAGATTCATGCGTTTTCCGTCCCATGATAACGGCATGCCCAGTGGTGATTCGGCGAAAATACTTAAGATCTTCTGGTAACCGCCAAGGTAGTTGGTTATCTTGACCAATGACTCGATTTTTTCCCATAGCAAAAATACTTGATAGCACTAAATAGCCACCTCCATGGCAATTTTAGGCTGATGTTTATAGTCAATTAATTTCACATCATCTGGTGTAAAATCATAAAAATCGGTAATCTCGGGGTTAATCCAGAAGCTAGGAGCTGGATAGGCCTCCCTAGTTAGTTGTGTGCGTAAGCCTTCAAAGTGATTTTCATAAATATGTGCATTATTAATATAGTGTTGGAATTTTCCCGGCTTTAGACCTGTGACTTGCGCGATCATATGAATGAGCACAGCATACTGGGTAGTATTAAACGGAATACCTAGGCCCATATCACCGCTACGTTGTACAAGAGTGCAGTTTACATAACCATCCGCTACATCCCACATGGTTTGGAAAGCACATGGTTGCAACGCCATTTCTTCTAAATCGTTCATATCCCATAAGCTAATAATATGTCGGCGTCCTTGAGGATCATTTTTCAGACCATCGATTAGCTTGTCAATTTGCTTGTGTTTTGCAATCTGATAGCCGTATGCTTTTCCGATCGTTCCATCCTCTTTAGCCCATTCATCCCATACGTGTACACCCATCTCTTGCAACAGCTTCACATCATTACTTTGATGCTTATAAATCCATAACAATTCTTTGACTGCTGTCTTAAACGCAACAAATTTAGTTGTTAAGATCGGAAATTCTTTCTGTAAATCATAGCTTAGTAGCTTACCAAATAGTTTTTTCGTAGCTATGCCTGTCCGATTGTTATCATAATATCCGTTTTCTAAAATATCTTCCACCAAAGCAAGGTATTGTATGTCTGCTTGACTCATCGTTATGTTCACGTCCTTCTTACAAACTCTAAGACAGTATAACGAAACATCGCGTTCTTGAAAAGCTTTTCGCAAAATGTGCTTTGTTGATCAAACTCTGTTGGAAAAACAGGAATTTCGCCAAAATCATGATGCTAACACTCCCATCTCATTCAGATAAATAACATTATTTCATTACCACAGCTGGTTGATAGTAAAAATATAACGAAATAGTTAAAAGGAGTAAAAGACAGAAGACAGGTAGGGATGTCATTTGTTAGATTTTTATTCTCTTATATAAAAAACATTGCTGAAGCATGTCGGATTTGACAGCTTTAGCAATGTTTTTACGACTCACATACCGTTGTAGCTTACAAACTCTCCATTTGGCTTGCGATAGCCACGTGGACGTTGACTCGAAATCTTTTCTTTTCCCATGGTAATCATCATCACGGTTTCATACTCATCAGGAATTTGTAAAATTTCTTTAATAGCACTTGGATCAAACCCAATCATCGGGCACGTATCCCAACCTTTTTCTTTTGCGGATAGTATAAACAACATAGCAGATAGGCTTGCATTACGAATCGCGTCTTCTTTCATAAATGTTTCGCCTCTACCTTCATACATCCCTGTCACAATTTCAATTGTACGATCTAGCTCTTGTTTGCTCAGAATTCCGAGATTGTGCATGCCTTCATTAATTTTAGCCACTCCTTGATAAGCGTTCCGATTCCCCAATACCAGAATAACCGCTGAAGACGTATGTACTTTATACTGCTTGCACGATTCATAAATCTTTTCTTTTAAGATAGGATCTGTCACTACCAAGTAATGTGTATGCTGAAGATTAAAGGCAGAAGGAGAATATTTAACTAAACCAAAAATCTCTTCAAGATCAGATTGTGGGATTTCCACCCCTTCTATGAAATTATTAGCGGAACGTCGACTTTTAACTATGTTTGTAAAATCATTCATGTATACTACCTCTTCTCATTTTATGTATAACGATTAGTTACAGGAAGAGGAGGAAAGCGAGAGGACAGTAAGTTCTCTCCACAATTACCTCACTCTCTCCTGCCACTTCCTACCTACTTCGTTCTTGCTTCATCAATTGCCCTTTTCCTACAGGACTTACCTTGGCAAACGTGGTCATTTACCTCTTTACTATACAATAATGGAGAGTGAATGTAGATACTACTCTATTTTCTGATCAACCTTATGCGAATAAAGCATAAGCGCCTGGTCCAATCAATGCGACACCTATAGCCACCGCTAACAAAACCAGATTGTATTCCATTCCGTTTTGAGTAACCCACAATCCATTTTTTCCATGTACAGTGAAAATGGCGATCAACATGGTCACAGCGATTAGTGCTCCTCCTACCCAAGTAAACACACCGGATGCAAATAATAGCCCACCCACCACTTCACTAGCTCCCGCCATGAATGCCATCAACAAGCCAGGTTTCACACCGATTGATTCTAACCAGCCTGCCGTACCTTTTAAACCGTGCCCACCAAACCATCCAAACAATTTCTGTGTACCATGACCAATAAACAAGAGACCTACAACTAATCGAATAAGTAAAAGTCCTGCATCCATTTTCTTTTCCTCCTTAGGAATATGTTTTATTTTGAGTATCTTTAATTAAAGATATATACGAAAGATGGATAATATGCTTCTTTTTATTATCTCAACCGTCATCACTACTTATCAGCAAAATTCATTTGGGCTGACTTCCCTAATTTTTTCAATAAAACGATCGCAATCTCTTTTTCTTCTGAAGAAAGACCATTGAGCGCTTCTGCCAGCTTCTCTTGATGTTTCGGAAAAATATCTTGTAAGAACTGCTCTCCATCTTGCGTTAATTCCGCATAGATAACGCGTCGATCATTTGGGCAAGGCTTACGAAGCAAATATCCTTTTTTCTCTAACTTATCTACCACATAGGTAATGTTACCACTGGAGATCAAAATCTTGTCACCAATCTGCTGAAGAGGTTGTCTGCCTCTATGAAATAACAATTCTAAGACGCCAAACTCAGTGGGATTTAAGTCATATTGTCGAATATCTTTCTGAACGTGAGCAGACGCCCAGTTAAAAGCACGGGATAGCACGACGAACAAATGGAGGGATTGCTCTTGATTTCTATTTGAATCGACTGTTTCCAAGTCAATTTGTTTTGCCTGCTTGTTCAACATTTTGTTTTCTCCTTTCTTTTTACAGTTAATCTTACCTTTTGCAACTATCAAATCTATATGTCTCATTTTTTGATATCTTAAATTTGAGATATCTGAAGAATACTATCTTTTCCATCCGTTGTCAACATTTTATTGCTACTTACTCATTGTTTATACTAAGCCACATTAGGCTTTCACTCTTCTAAATAAAAAATTTACACAGTGTCGGTTACGTATTCGTCTCCTAGGAAAAATGATTGATTATTTTCGACTTGAATAATTTTGCAGGAAAGCTTAACTCCCTATCTTTATGGACAATAAGTCCGTGTGTCGAGAAAATTGGCGGACATAAGGGCAAGGTTTTGAATTGCCCTTCTTCAAGTTCTTTTCTTACACCTATTTCCGGAATTAATGCAAAACCAATTCCACTTTTCACAGATTGTTTTATCATTTCAATACTTGGAAACTCCAGTGCAGTGTTCCCCTCAATTCCAGCTTCCTGCAAAATCTTGCTAGCTTGAGTATGGTATAAACAGTTTGTCCCGAAGCTTATTACTATTTCATCATTTAGAGCATCTAGACCTTTAGATTCAACTCTTTGTACCAGTGCATCAGAGGCGATAAAAACTAGCTTTTCCTCTATTAAAGGATAGAAAACAATATCATTACGATGCGGATTTTGAGGAACAATACCAAAATCTACAGCGTGTTTTAAAACGTGATTCAGAATATCTGGCTGAAATCCTGCTTCCAGTCTTACTTTTATCTTTGGATATTGACCTAAAAATTCTTGAATAAGGGAAGACATACGCGTTAAGAAGAAAGATTCTTGCATACGAATATGTACAATTCCTTGTGGTTGATCCAGTTCGTTCATTGCCTCCTGTAAAGACATGCCTAAATGAATAAATTGGTACGCAAATGTAGCAAGCCTCAAACCAGCTTCTGTAGGTTTTACACCCCTGGATAATCGATGAAACAATTTTTGTTTACAGGCTTGTTCCAATAACTGAATATGAGTGGTTACAGTAGATTGAACATACCCTAATTTATCTGCGGCTCGACTAAAACTATTTTCTTCAATCACTGCAATAAATGTCTTAAAAAACTTCCCTTCCAATAATTCAATCATCGTATAAACAACCTCCTTGATATCGAAAAACAAAATAGCTTTTATTGTATATATTCATAAGTGAAATTGTTAATTCAATGATATATTAATTTTCGTGCAGATGAAAGACTGCTCCCAAAAATATAAGAATGCAAAAGGAGAAACAAACAATGAACAAAAAACAAGGATTTAGATTAGGTGTGTACGTTTTTAAGGACGCAGAAGTTATTGATTACGCAGCCCCATACGGTGTATTTTCGGTGGCAAGAAGATTTGATCCAGAATTGGATGCTTTTCTTGTTGCAGACGCTATGAAACCAATTCAGACACAAGCCGGTCTTACTGTACACCCTAACTACAGCTTCAATGATATGCCCGATTTGGATGCATTTTTAATTCCTGGCGGCTTTGGCACACGTCAAGAAACGAATAATAAGCGACTACACCAATACATCCAATCTCTTCCCGAAACAACTCTACTTACAAGTGTATGTACTGGTTCATGGATTTACGGTAGGATGGGACTCTTGGACGGTATTCCTGCAACAAACCGTAAAGAGCCAGATCATTTGGAAGCGACAAACATGGGCAAGGTGCCAATCGATCGATTAGCGGAAATCGCACCAGCCTGCAAAATCAGTCGTGCTCGCATAGTCGATACTGGCAGAATCGTAACTGCAGGTGGTATCGCTTCTGGCATGGAAATGGGCTTTCATTTGTTGAGAAGAGCTGGTTATGATGAAACCTTTATTTCTGAAGTAGCTCGCGTTATGGAGTATAAAGCTGCATACGACAATTACAAAAATGACATTGAATATTTTAAAGCCTAACCTATTGAGTGGATGTATGTTCTAACATCACGCCTATCAAGCTAAGACAACATGTTGTCTCAAGAATAAAAAACGCGATTCTTTCCGTAACATACGGGATAAGATCGCGTTTTTTCATAGATTTTCAATTTTTTAAAATGTATGCTCAATCTTTTCGTCGTTGTTCTTCTTGTTCTGGTGTTGTAAGACTTGAAAGTGATTATCCAATTAACAGAACGAAAGTTATAGCCATTAATCCCACTCCATTCGATTCTGCAATCGTTCAGGATCACCCTAGAAAAAGGACAGAAAGAGAGATTAAAGGAGCTTTATAAATGTTGTTCTTATGAAGAGTCTACTTTCCAGTTTGAGTATTGAGAAGAAGGAAAGAGATCGTGATCTTGCATGTTCATTGACTGTTCGGCAAAAAGGCAGTGATCAACTAGGTAGCTCAATTGTTATTCCATCAAGGAAGTTTCTCTCTAGTTAAATGTCTGTTCGACATGTTAGAGATTTTCCATGTCGTATTCAAGTTAATTCTGGTTTCCTGAATGCAGAAATTAAAGTCAGAGGATTCCGTGATACTACCATTCTAGAGAGTATTACAGTACGAGTAAGAAGAATTAGTGATTTACATGCTAGGATTACGGTGAGGAATACGCAATATGATGCAGATGCTAGCTATGTATTTTTCATGTAAGGATGTTGGAATTCAGTTTCTCAGCTTATTGAAAATACCCACGAATTCATAAACCAAAAGGATACGTGGAATTACTTGAGTTCTTCTTTACTGAGCAGTATCAAATTCTTTCGTTTTTAACGTTACCACATCGATCTTTTGGTTATCCCAATACGTTAAAAATTCTAAAATCTCATTCTCAAATGTGTAAACATAATTTTCACACTTAGTTGATTCATAGCAATCCTTTAATTTCATTTTATATTCTGTGCCATACGTTTTGAATACATCTTCTTTTGTTCTTGGCAATTTCTCTTCTTCAAGATACTCCATGTATGAGGTACTTTTTATTACCTTATCTTTTTGTAGAGTAATAGTATTTGACAGCCCCTTTTTACTTCTATAAGCGATTAATTTAATATCACCCTTTTCATCTTCTGATTCCGGCTTTCCGTATAACCCTACAATTTTATTGTAAGAGTCCCCTAACGATATTCCATTGAATTGAAACCTGTACTCTTGCTCTTGTTGAGATGTTGACGTTTCCTGTCCACAGCCTGTAAGAAAAATAAATGTTGCCAACAAATAAAACAGATTCTTCAATTTGCGATCCTCCTTATTTGATAGCAGTTATAATTCACTATCTACCATCATCTACAAATTTATCATAAGTTACCTTTACCTTTTTCATGTAGTAATCCCAGTGCCAATGTTTCCGGATCAGTGTGTGTTTGATTCGGATATTCACTGTGCCCTTTAATGTGTTTTCTGACTATAGGGATATCATAAGTATAAGCTAACATTGCTGCTAGTTTTGCAGATTCTCTATACATGATATTTGTAAACCATTTTGGATCATCAACATACCCTTCATTTTCAATACCAATTGTATATGGATTTGCACTTCTTGCTATATTCCTATCATCAACCATTTGAGTGATATCTCCGTCATCACTTACATAGTAATGCGCAGAAGAAGCACCTTTACTACCATGGTCTTTTTGCGCCGAACTAATGGAACCAGCATATGTACCTTCCATTACATGAATGACTAGATGAGCAATATCTTTTTGTTTCATTCCGCTCCTTCATGTCAGCATAAACGTCACTTCTTACATATTTTTGATACCGTTGTGTTCCTTTGCGTTCCTTGAAGTTGGTTTGCAAAATGGTTTGCAATGTTTTCAAAAGAAAAAGTCGTTTCCTTAATTAAAGGAGACGACTTTCCTCATTAAATAACAACGCTCACTACATCCTCAACAGGTATCCACCAGAAATCCTCATCATTCTTTAGCTTGATCTGCTTGAACGTTGAATCAAACTTCTCTACCCATCCCCACGCTGTTTCGATTACTCCTCTATCCCCTTTTGTAGCTTTCCACCAGTTGATTGTAAGAGCGTAGTCAAACTGACGTGATTCAGATATCCGATAACAGAACTCGGCTAGCCCATCTTCTTCAATGATTGGCTTTTCAATCAGCTTTTTATCCTCGTGAAGTTGACGCAACATCTCAGCATGCTTTGGCAAAAGTGGATCAAGAATTTAGGAAGCTATCATTTTTCCGATATATTTATATATATGCATTTTTTTACTAAAAAATATATTTTTTTATTTTATACTAAATATTCCCATCAAATCTTCCGATATACTATTTGGATATATTTGTATATTCACTATTATTCAAAAAAATATTAGGAGGATTAACATGTTATCAGTTTCTAGTGCTTCAAATTCTTACAGACAAAATATGAACAGCGCAAGAGAAGTAATGGCTGTAAAAAATCAACAGGAGCAACGTAACAATGATCATCTACAAGGTAATATTCAAAATGATAGTGTACAAATATCAAAAGAAGGTAAACAGTTATATCTAGCTAGCGCTTCAGCTAGTTCTAATTCATGGTGGGATGATTTAAAGGATACGGCTTCTGATTGGATTGATTCTAGTAAGAGATGGTTAGTTGATGCTGGTAATTTTTTATTAGACGCTGCCAAAGCAGGACTGGATTTCTTAATTCTAGATGATGTAAAAACAATTTTTGATCCAAAAGCTAGTGATGTAGAGAAAGGATTCGCAATTCTCTCTCTATTCCCTGCTGGAAAAGGAGCGAAAGCCGGAAAAAAAACGTATGACCTACTGAAGAAATACGGTGATGATGTAGTCGATCTTGCAAATGATGTCCTCAAAGGACGACAGAAGATTGGTAAATATTTTGTAAAATCTAGGATCGATGAAGATTCTCTCATCTTACGGGAGACAGAAAGAGCAATGAAAGATAAACGAGTACAAGACGATGCAAATAATTTAGTAAAAAGGTTTTTGGCAGGGGGGAAATCAGGAAAAGGTAGCAGACATTTATTCGGGGATGTTTGGGAGCTTCGGGGAGATTCAGGAGCAAGAGTGTATTATAGAATTAAAAACGATACATTTGAAATATTAGGTAAATCAAATAAGGATAATCAAGATACAGTTTTAAAACGCTTAAGAAAACTATATGATTAGTTGAAAGGAGGACTACTTATGAAAAAATCAATTAAGAAGATTTGGATAGAGAGAGAAGAATTTGCAACTCCTCCCGATGTATTTGATGATAACACAGATGTGATCATCACGTTTTCAGATAACACACGATGGATTGCCTCTTTTTTTACTTATCAAAACATTGAATCACTAAGAAAACAAAATCAGGAAACTGGAGAAAAATTGCATGGGACTTTTTATTGGTCTAGCGATATGGTCCTTATCGATAATACAAAGAGAGAAACTATTGAAAAGGTTGTAAATCACCTAATAGAGAGCAATTGGTTTGATATGATTTTTTCTAAAATAAGTGACGATAATTAGCAATGTAAAGTAAACTAATCGGGTTAAGCTACCAGTAAGTGGACACCAAAAAAATAGTGTGAAAATAATATAGTATAAAAAAATTCCCGTCAGCGGTAGCACTGACGGGTTTTCTGTATCCTTGTTACCAGGTATCCACCAGAAATCCTCATCATTCTTTAACTTGATCTGTTTAAACGTTGAATCAAACTTCTCTACCCATCCCCATGCAGATTCAATTACTCCTCGACCTTCTTTTGTCTCTTTCCACCAACTAATTGTTATTGCATAGTCATACTGACGTGAGTCAGGTATCCTGTAACAAAACTCGGCTAGCTCGTCCTCTTCAATGATTGGCTTTTGACCGCCCCCGCTATAGTTGTCGTGCTGTCCATCTTGAAAGTTGCGCTTCACGCCCCTCACACTCTCTATATCGTTATAGGGTATTCTACAGTTACGAATGAATTTGAAAAAACCGTAAGAGAAAGCGAAAATAACAAAAAACAGGTTAATCATGGTGATATCTGACCATAATCGACCTGTTCAACGTAACGCTAAAGCGTTATTTAGGGTATAATATTTAAGCTTTTCTTGTGAGTACAAATAAATTGGAAAATTCTTTGTAGCTGTATTACATGGGTTAAGTATGTTATTGGTGGAATGATAGGTTCATTCGGCACTGGGTGGGGTCTATTCATCAGCCGCCACGACAGAGCCATGAGCAAAAAAGACCACAATACGGGTGGCTAGCTCGCATTGTGGCGTTCAATATATTTACCTACACACAAAGTCAAGAAACAATAACTTACGAAAATAGCTAATGACAAAAAAACATTAGTACGATCGTTGTCTACTTTTTTGTTCAAAATGCGTTTTATTGAAATGACTATAATTCCCAAAAGGATTAGATAAAAAATGCTGATGCTGAAATAGTACTGGATTGTATAGCCAAAAAATTTGGGATCGAAACATGTAAACAAGAGAATTTTTCCCACAACGATATAAATAAAAGTGATTAAATACTTCATGTTCTCCAGTCTTCTCCTTAATTTTCGGTTTCGACACTGGTAATGCTATGGCAAATATTGTAGATGAGAAAAATCAAGAAATTGAACAGGGCAACTATCTACTATTCTTAAATGGTGAGTATGATGAGGAACTTAAAAAGAACATTTTAATCCCCAACACGCCAAATCAGCTATTTAAGCTGAATGAACAAAACAGCTTAGATGCTCATGACTCTTCGAACAATGAGTATAAAAATGTTTTTGAAACAGAGTCACTACCTTCAATAAACGAAAAAGAACTTACCACTGCAATTGACAGTTTGAAATAGTTCTGAAGTCAGAAGTACCTCTTTTCCTGTTCTTTTAAAAAACCTTCATTAAATTTAATCTGATAAAATCAACTTTTTATTATGAAGTCTTCTATTTAGGAAGAGGTATGATAGTAATTGGCTTCACCAGAAAGGAAAGCGTTTAGACCATACTTCTACCTCTATTCCCTTTAAAAGACTAACTTTTTCAAAACCAATAGATGAAAAGTAACCGCTAGTTTCCGAAACTTGGACAAACACAAATATTAATTGATCTGTACACTCAGAATTTTGTGAATGATGCATTGCAATAACTACACTTTCAAGAATACTAACTGATTTATCATCTAGTTTTTTTATAACTTCCAATAGACATTTTTCTTCCTTAGATAGCTTCTTATTGTAGATAGTCCATTCGGAGTTTATAATGTCTCGATCTAATATATTTGTGTATCACCATAAAAATAACTGTACGCAAATAGTGTGAATGCAAATTTGTTATGTACATAATTATCAAGAATTAAAAGGGTCTGCCCGTTCCCATTTCCTAAAAAATAGGCTCTGTTAAAGAATGTTGTTGAATTGTTATTCAGCTAACGGGCAGTTTAACGCAATAAAAAATTTTTACCAAGCACAATAAATCGGTTCTTTGAATATGATTGTTATATGAAAAAGTCAGTGTGTACACTTGCTGGATTTGTTTTGTACTAAAGGGTGAAACTTGCGAAATTGTAGTTTACAGTCTCACCTCACACCGATATGTATGAGCAATAACTATGTTTGGTGGGAGGAAGAATAAATGGATTCCTTTCAAAAAAATAATATGTTAACACAAAATTCATCAAGTAATGTAAAAAAGAAACGGTCAACCAATAATTCATCAAGTAATGCAAAAAAGAAACAGTCAACCAATAAAAAAAAGAAACAGTCAACCAATAATTCATCAATTTTACACTGCCTGAATGGCAATAATTTAGAACTCATTGTGGCTGTTCTTCTTTTAACTGGTAAGTTAAGAGTAGATGCTGTTCAATTGTTTAGACAAGCTACGATGATTGTCAGCTTAACGGGAAAGTACATTACATTAGGCGATTTGAACAATAAAAATGTAGATAACATGATGAAATTTCTTAACGATAATGGAAATATGACCGTAGATGAGATTATTCAGGCACTTAAAAAGAAAATGGATAATTGATGAGTTTTTTAAGAAAGGAAAAGGGTGAACTCATAATGAATAATTTTGATGGAGAGGGTTTCTCGGAATTAATATTAATAATTATTTTAATTGCATTGCTATTATTTGGTTCCACAGATATAATTGGTCTTTCCGCTCAACCAACAAAACCATAGAAACCTGAGTGAAAGCACCTATTTATTTTATTGAACAGGACCTCAAAACGGGTCCTTTTTCTTTTTGATGAATTATCAACATTGTTGTATAACAGAGTCAAAGAATAAATTCAACCTCTTCTTTTTCTACAGCGTGACTTGCAATATATTTAACGTAAGCTAAAATTCTATCTACAAAATATATTGCTTCTTCTCTTCTTTCGATAGTATCCAACTTCTTATACACAGTTTTAAAAACTTTATCATATTTTCTCTGGGAGCCACTGTTACTCCTCCTACATAATATTGGTTCAATCCCCATTTGCATTAATAGATAAAATTACGCTATAAAAAATAGAGGTAGCAATAAAACTTTACTTCTGCTTCAAAGGCTTCCATAGACGTATGGGACGCATGCTTATTTTCTGCTATCACTGATTGCTCCTTTAAATGATCTGATAAAAACATCATTCCATCTTATTATTTTTATATATTCGTTCAACTTCTACTTGGCTGTACCTGCTTGCCGCAATTTTTGCTTGTCTCCACGTATCATCATCAATTTTTAACTCTTTTGCTTTTCCTGTAATTTCTTATAGAGCCATCGTGCATGTTGATTGATCATGCCATACTCCAATGAATTGCCTGGTAAGGCAGACCCATCACGTTCAGAACGAGAAGAACAGACTCCCTGATCGTAAAACTCGGTAAAGTAGAGATATTCAATCCATAGATTAAATGCTTTTTCATACTTATCAGCATGTATCCATTGGCCCCCCCTTTCGAAATTTTTATTTGCTTGTATCCTTTAAACCAGCTTTAATTCCTTTTTCAAAAAATGTCACCTGCTCTTCTGTTAATTCTACTCCTGAAACTTTATAATTTGGGGAATAATGGGATTTATCTACTTATGGTACGGTTCACCGCGCAGTCTGTAAATAATGATGAACCCCAAATGATACGCACCCTTGATTTAAGTCAATGAACCGTCATAACCCGCGTATTACAATGAAATTAATTCAGAAAAATAGGGGGTTATTTGATGGTTACCTCAGGAAAAGAACTAACAGATCAGCGAAAAACTGCTCTAACTGCTGGGACATCGCTTATCATTATGACACTTGCTGCATTTTTTTCGTGTGGCTTTGTCCATGGAAGCCTTGTGGTGCAAGAGGATGCCAGCACCACATTTCATAACATCATGTCATCAAATATGCTTTTCAAAGCTGAAATCTTTGGTTGGGTCATCATCCTGATCTGTGACATAGTGGTCGCCTGGGCTTTCTATATTTTCCTGAAGCCAATTAATAAAAGTCTTTCATTGCTCGGTGCATAGCTCCGTCTTACCTATGCGACTATATTGGGAATTGCCATACTGAATTTAATATTTGTGTTGCTTCTCTCAAACAGTACAGACTATTTATTATTATTTAAAACCGATCAACTTCAAGCACATGTGATGCTGTATTTGGAAGCATTTGATTCGATCTGGTCTATTGGTTTACTAATTTTTGGCGGGCATCTATTGATTGTGGGCTGTTTGGCTTTCAAATCAGTCAACATACCTAAAGTCATTAGCATCTTATTGTTGATTGCTTCAATAGGCTATATTGTCATTCACCTCTGTAATACGTTTCTTCCACAATACGATGGGATCATTACGATACTTAAACTTGTATTTACTGTGCCAATGATTGTAGGAGAATTAGGCTTTGGATTATGGTTGCTGTTAAGAGGAGGAAAAGTCTCTATAAAGGCGTGACATCTGCCTAATTATTATCTTTATGGACCCGCTTCTTGATTCTGCTTAATGACTCTGGGGTAATACCGAGATAACTCGCCAATTGATGTTGGGGTACACGATCGATTAAATGAGGTTCGTTTCAGTAATAGTGCTTTGAAGCGTTCTTCAGGTGTAGAAGCGATAAATGCAGCGAATTCATCTTGCACCTGACCAAAGTTTTCCTCTATCATCTTGCGTGTCATTGATTCCAATTGAGTGTATTTGTTATACATGTCTTTTTCGGTATCTAGGTCACCAACGACCAATACGGAGTCTTCATGACACGTAATGGTGTACTCGGATGACTTATCTAGTTTATGATGATTGAAAATCGAACTTGCTTGCTCTTCTGTGTAGAAATTGGATGTGATCTCTTTTCCCGTTTCATCAATCGAATACTGCCTTACGCATCCCTTCAACACGAAATAACATTTAGTGGGAACATCTCCTTGTCTAAGGAGAACTGTTCCTTTTTTATATTCCTCAATAAGTATATCTTCAGCAATAGCCTGTTGTTCTTCTTCGTTAAGTGATGTAAATCTAGTCAAATACTTTGAACAATATTCTTTTCATTTTGCTCTCCTTTCATCTCGTAGATTACTGCTTACTGTCAATACATTAATCATTATATACTCACCATCAGTCCTCTGTCTTGATGTACTATTGATCTGAAGCCATCTTGCAAGGAACAAACCCTGGACCCTTTATTTGCAGAAGAACAGAATGAGCAATCAACTATTCAGTTACAAACTAAAGAATCCTCAACGCCTCCTATCTTAGAAGTTGGCTTTTATAAGATTATTTCAAGTCTAGCTTTGGGTAAGTTACCTGCAACTTTATCTGTGCGTGCTAAGGATGAGAATACTCTTGCTGCTTCTATTGATGTAAACAGTAAATACAAAATTGAAGGTTTACCAGCTCAGTTATCCATTCTAAGAAAATCAGTTGGTACTGAATTGAGTTGTTCTATGGATGTGGTAGGTAAACGGAATAGTTCAATGTCAGCTTCTTTAACCATTGAGAAGAAGCTCAGAGAAACTGTAGTTCCTGCTGAACTTACAGTAAGAAGGTTAGAAGCTTCATCCTTATTAAGTTCAATAAGTATTGAGAAGAAGCCACGTATGAACCAGTTAGACGCTTCATTGACTGTACGTGTGGCAAGACATCAAGAACTATTTTCCAACTTGACTATTGAAAAGAAAGAGCGATTAAAAGAGCTTCGTGCCAATATTAAAGTTGCCTATGTGAAGAGTTTGCTTTCTACTTTCAGTATTGAGAAGAAGGAAAGAAATCGTGAACTCACATGTTTATTGACTGTTAGACAAAAAGGTAACGAAAAACTAGGTAGTTCAATTGTTATTCCGTCAAGGAAGTTGCTCCCTAGTCAAATGTCTGTTCGACATGTTAGAGATTTCCCATGTAGTATTCAAGTTAATTCAGGATTCTTAAATGCAGAGATTAAAGTTAGAGGATACCGTGATACTACACTTCCAACTAGTATTACGGTGCGAGTAAGAAGAATTAGTGACATACATGCGAGGATTACAGTGAGGAATCTTCAATATGATGCAGATGCTGGCTATGTGTTTATTTTGTAGGAGATGCTGAGGCTCTAAAACAACTCATGACCTCCCTTTAGCTTAGACTGCTGGAGGTTATTATTTTAAAAACAAGAAAAATATGTTATTATATTGTAAAGTGTGGAAGGAGGGGTTTAGGTGTATTTACGACTGATGCAAAAGCTAACCATTATAATTATAGCCTTATTTGCAGTAATAGTACTTGTCGGCTTGTTATTTCCAAAAGGAGCTATTTTCACTCAAATTATTATGACAATAATTTTATTAATGCTAATTGCATATTCATTTTATTATAAGGGGAAAAAGGCTAGATAATATAACCTAGCCTTTTTTTATTAATTACAGTTCGTTTATTCCACCATAAGTACTTCCCTTAACTGTAGACCCTACATAAACCTCAAATATTTCGGTATTTAGGGTGATCCCAAAGTACTTCCACCCTATGATACCCTCTGCTCTTAGTCTTGTGTATACTTCGCAATACTCCTCTTTTTCTTCAGAGAAGTTTCTTACTTTCCCCAAAGCTCTTTCATCAACAGTTAGTATCGTGCCACCAACATATTTTTTCCAATCTCCATCATTATAAACTGCTTTTACTTTTTTCCCGTCATATTCAAATTGACCCTTTGCCCACACTTCTAAAGCTTTTAACCCCCATCCATTATAAAATTCGTATCTAGACTCTTTCCTTTCTGTTTTTTTAGCTGTAGCGCTTGCTTTGACTTCTTTAGCGTTTAACGATGGCTCTTCAATTGTGCTAAGAGATTGAATAATTACCTCACCTGCGTCTCCTACATATACGACTAATTCACCATCTTTCTTATTAAAATCAATAAATTGACCATAACCAGCCGGACTATTATGTTTTTCCATAAAATTTCCTACAGAAAATTTATTTTTATTCTTAGCATTATAAAGCTTTAGTGCTTTTGACTTTTCTGGGAAAACATCTTCAACACTTAGAGATGAATCATTCATCTCTTGTGGTGCTGGGAATTTTTTGTAGTGTTCCTCAATAACTTTTTCAATTTCTTCCGAGTTTTCTATCTTCTTTGATTTCAATTTTTCCAAATCATGTATAAGTTCAGGAACGTGTTTATCCATGTAGTCTTTAACAACTGAAATTGTGTCTTCCTTTTCCTTATTAAGCTCTTTTGCGTATGCTTCAGGAACTATGGAGAAAGCACTTAAAGCTAACATAGTAGACAGAGCCAAACCTGCTAATTTTTTCATATAAATTCCTCCTGATATTTTTGTTTTTTATATGTTGAAGTAGATTCTTGTAGTTTATTCTAAAAGACTTTCGTACAACCTATTTTCATCTGACATCTACTTCAGTCATTTTGTAAGCAAAGCTTTTGAAAGACAACAATGTACTCATCTAGTTGTTGGCTCATCTGCAATACTTCTGGATGTAAAAATGAACCTTTTTTGAAATACCGATGCTCTAACTCTTTACGGAGGACTTCTATAAGCTTCTGTAAATCGTTTTCTAATTTTAAATTTCCTGCTTTCTTCACTTATCAGTGAGTGGTAAAATAAACTTGAGAAACATTTTTTGTTCCTCAAGCTGGGGGCGTTCCGATGGTGTGCAAACTAACGGGAACGCCCCTTTTAGTTAACAAATCATATAGATTGAAAGCGACACCTCCTTTCTTCCTCCTGTGTATTATTTTACCATCCCGTTCTAAATTTCCCTTAAAAAATCATCAAATTGAAACGTTTTACAAATTACGACAAAATATCGGCGAAAAAACATAAAAAAAGAACGCCATTGGATAGCGTTCGGAAATAACAAAAGTATCAATAGCCTGGATCAGCATTATTTGCACGCATACTGAAAAGCTCCAGATTATTTGCTTCTTCTATTTTAACTGAAGCAAAACCAATATTTGTAATTAAACCTAAAGATAATAACATTAGAACAATTTTTTTTCTCATTGGAATCCCCCTTTCACTTACTCTTTTTCCCATTTATTTCATTATACGCCTCTTCTAACTTTTTTACATATTGCAAATCAATTGGTCTTGAATTTTTTGAGAAATATTTGAAAATTTCTTGTAAGCATTCTGTACTTTCGATGTGATCACCTATTTTCCCGTACGTTGTTATGCTGTTAATGTAGCTTTCCATGCCTTCCGCAAGAAGTCCTTTGTTTATTTGGAAAGCGCCTTTTTGACGGTAGTACCTTGCAAGAGATGTTAATTTATAAGGTGTATGTGCATTATCGGGTAATAATTCCCTTTCCTTGTTTATTATTTCATGTATTGATTCTGCAATATTGAAATGAACATATATCCCAAGCAATTCATTTATTACATGTATTTTATTTTCCTTGCTTAATTCATCCATAGATTTTTTTAACATTGGAATCGCTATCTCATACTCTTTCTTCTTTGCTTTGGTGATAGCTCGTGTAATCATGGATGATTCCTGAACGAATTTATATTCGAATCTTTCGAAAATATCCAACAAATCTTCAACAGAGTCATAATTATGTAAGTCAGAATATGAATTAATCATAGCTAAATATGCTCTAGCCTTCAGCTCAGTATCATTTTTTTCTAGAACTATTCCAGCTTGGCATAGTTCAATACATGTTTCGTATTTTTTTATAGCATATGCTTGAAGTGCCATTCTAAAATATAAAATTATCTGTTCCTCTTCAGATAAAAAATCTGCATAGTGAACAACCTCTTCACCAATTTTAAATGATTCCTCCATATTTTTTAAATCTTGTCTTTCAATTAGATATTTTTGCAAGGATGGTTTGGCTATATATGGTGGTATTCCGTGTACTCTTGAGTATTTAATAATTGTATTATAAAGCGACAGTCTAACTTCATTGTTTGCAGTATTATTAGCAAGACAAAATACATGCTCTAATAATACATATGTTTCTTCTTTAGAATTCTCAAGGAATTTCATTGCCACTTTAGTCATCAAAGAAGAGCTTGAGACTTCAATGCACAACTGTAATATATCATCCAAGACTTCAATCCGGTGTTCTATTTCAATATAGCGTTCAATGATCTCTTCATAGGGGATTCCTAAAACATCTGCAATCGGTTTTAATGTCCGAAGCTCTGGACGTTTCGTTTCCCCAGATTCAATCTTCGATAAGACCCCCTTACTAACTCCTGACACTCTCCCCAGTTCCGATAGACTAATACCCATCTCTGTTCTTTTCCCTTTTATCAGTTCCCCCAATGTTGTGAAAGTTAGACTGTCAACCATGTCAATCCCCTTCCCAATTTATCAGTAGTTCCTTTATTAATCTTAACTCAATTCTAACTTTATTGTATAATTTTGTAAATAACAATAAAAATTATTGGATTAAATAATTTTTTTTACATATAGCAACTTGAAAGGTGGTCTTCATAAATTCTGAATCCAAAATCTCATAAATCAATTCCTATACGTTGGAAAGGAGGTTAATCAAATATTGCTCATGTTACACACGACACCATGTTGAAAGGAACTATTACAATGTCAAATAATCAAGTTTTAGAAGTGAAAATTGAGAATCTACACAGAGAACTATATGAGCTTAAGGAAGAGACAAAAGAAGACATCAAGGAAATCAATAGCAGTAGCAGCATTAAGGGAAATGAGAAGTTGTTTAATAAGGCGATTGTCACTATGACAGAAAATATTACAAGATTAACGACAATTGCTGATCAACAACGTGAAGAAATCAGATTGATTCGAGAGGCTAAAGCATCACAGGGAAATGATGATAAGAAATTTCTTCAAAGTACAACTAAGCAGCTTTTACTTTTATTCAGTATGATTCTGTTGGGAGCTTTGGCTTCTCTTGGAATTAGTACTCAAGTGGTTGATATTTTTAAATAAATTCGTAGGAGAGAAATACATATGAGTGATTTTTTAACCCCATACAGAGTAACTTCCCCCTATGGGAGACGATCTGATCCTTTCAATGGTAATAAGGTTCATCATACTGGAATTGACTTGGTAAAAAGATCAGGTGGTAAGAATGCACCCATAGAATCTTTTACAGATGGAGTTGTAATTTTCTCTAAAGAAATACCTGATAACATTAGAGGTACAGGCTATGGAGGCTCCGGCTTGCAGTCGCCATTAAAGATAATAATAACCATAATTTAATGTACGCTCACCTATCTAAGTCGTTTGTTAAAGTTGGGGACAAGGTAAAAGCAAATCAAGTCATTGGCTTACAAGGTAGCACAGGTCGTTCAACAGGTAAGCATTTACACTTTGAAGTTAGAGCCAAGTGTTCACCAAGTGGTGGATTTGGCAACGACATTAACCCTATTGAATATCTAGATAAGCACTATAAAAAAGAACAACCTATTGCTTCACCAGTCACACCAATTAAAAATAAGGAGGAAGAATTCATGAAATTCATTATGTCAGAACAAGGTAAATCTTATGCAAAAGAAGCAATCAACAGTTTATCTAAGAAAGGTTACTTAAACAGTCCTAGCGACTGGGAGAAACGTGTAGAGAATGGTGAGATTTATCAAGAACTTCCTTGGATGACCCTACTGTTGCTTGATCGAATTTCAGATCACAGAGAATAAAAGTAAAAATAAAAAGGAGTATGATAAAATGAGTATTTTATTAGGTAAAATTGTATTAGATGTAGCTCATCTTCTACTGTTAGCAGTAGGAACATGGGCTATTTTTTATTTGGTTACGTTTCTCAAAGGTAAAATTAAAAAGGAATATGCTCTTACGTAACAAAGATTGTGAGGATTTCTGGATGAAGTTCCAGGATAAATATGTATACATTCGCTATTCCCCTTTAAAGAAGAAAAATCTTCCATTCGAAGGTTTACGTGGCTACCTTCAGTCATATTTCATGATTTTTGGGACAGCCCTTAGTATTATCATTTGAATATAACAATCAGCTATAATCGGTTCATTCTATGACTTGAGCTAACTCCGTGAAGATGACACCCAATGCAAAGGCTCCCGCGTCTGGATAGCCGAGGCTTCTTTCACCAACCGTTCCTGTTCCCAATCCTACAGTTAGACGAGAGCGAATCGTTTTGCAAGGTGAAATCCCCAGTCCGGCAAATCCCCCCTCTGGGTGCAAATTTCATACAAGATGTCCATATGTAATTCCTTTGTGCTCCAACCAAGCTCCAAGGTATCTGGAAGTTGGTCCCCATCATTATGTGGCGTGTCATTTGGTTTAATACCTGTTAGTCAACGAATGGTGCTGTCCGAGAGTATAAAAACAAAAGGTTTTTCCTAACAGTTGTCCACACCAAATAAACCTTTTGTTTTTTCAAAGTCCTTTTTGATTTCAACTTATGTAGAACGTCTATTTTTTGATAGCAGTCAATGTATACGTATGATCTTGGAAACTAGGATCAGTCGTGAGTTAAAAGATAAATGGATTTCTCCACAGTCTGAAAGCTCTAAAATTATTAGAGTTTTTTTTACCTATTTTTATCAGTAATAATAAATGGTGATGAAATTAACACATTATAAGTGATTGATATCACGACGTTAACTCAAAATTATTCATATTCTTAATCTAGATACAAAATTTAAACTTTATGGAGGCATTCATATGGAACATACATTTACTGAGACTTCTATTATTGGTGATATTGTTACGAAATTTCCGAAGGCAAGCGACCTTTTCAAATTATATAGAATAGATTTTTGCTGCGGCGGTAATAGACCCCTTATCGACGCGATTAATGAGAGAAATTTATCAACAGAAGAGGTTATCACAAACTTAAATACTCTTTATCATGAAACAAAACTTTTAAATGAATCTGAAATTGATTGGAAGACCGCCTCTTATAGTGAATTAATTGACTATATTATAAATAAGCACCATCGCTATTTAAATGAAGAGTTGCCGCAGTTAAGTCCATACGTAACAAAAGTGTTACGCGTTCATGGATCAGAACAACCACATTTAGCTAAAATTCACAAGTTATTTCATGAATTAAAAACAGAGTTAGAGCAACATTTAATTAAAGAAGAAACAGAGGATTTCCCGTTGATTTTAGCATTTGAGCAAAATTCAACTGATGAAATTTATACGAAATTACGCAAAGTGGTGGAAGCATTGGAGAGTGAGCATAGCCATGCTGGCGATATTATTAAAGAACTTCGTACAATTACGAATGACTTTACTCCTCCAAAAGGAGCTTGCGGTACTTATCGTCTTGTCTATCAACGACTTGAAGCCCTTGAATCTGATCTGTTCCAGCATATTCATTTAGAAAATAATGTTTTGTTTCCACGTGCAATTGCACAAGCTTAAGTAAGAAAAAAGAAGCGGATGAATCTTTAACTTGATGGTTGTGGGGGTAACTAAAAAAAGGAATAGCACCCTCTTTTAAGTTACCCTTGCGAAATAATTTTCGCAATATCAATGACTTTGATTGACATTCTTATTTTGCATAAAAACAATCTTTCATTGAACTCATAGATTTTAATAATGAATAAACAAAAACTCTAGATAGCTACTTATCCATAAAAAATGGGACAAGAGTAAAAAGTGCTCATGTCCCATTTTTATATATTTTTTCAAATTTCATAATACTATTTGAATGTATATACAGAAAGGTTCACTTTCCCATGTAATCTCCAGTCATGGCATAAGCTCTGGAATGAGATCCTCCCTCCCTTAATTGATTCATTTCACTGTTTCATTTAGCCGTTTGATATATTTTTATTATGGAAAGAATATGCCTAGAATTATTAAGGAGTTGCTATATATGAAAGAAGGAATGATCAAAAAACATTTACGGGAAGTTCCCCTTTTTAAAGAACTTTCAGAAGAAGAACTTCAGTCCATTGTGGATATTTCTCAAATACGAATTTATAAAGCAAGATCTTTTGTATTTATGCAGGGTGACACACTTGATCGCGTTTTTTTTATCCACTCAGGTAAGGTGAAAATTCAAAAAACGGATGTAACTGGAAGGGAACAAATTGTTTCTGTCCTTCAAGCTGGAGAAATGTTTCCCCACGCCGGTTTCTTCCGAAAAGGTACTTTCCCAGCACATGCTGAGATACTTGAGATTGCACAATTAATCGTTTTTCCCATCGCTGATTTTGAGAATATTTTGATTCAGTATCCTCAACTATGTATTAAATTGTTTAAAGTTCTTGAAGAAAAAATTGTGGATCTCCAGAATAGATTAGAAGAACAAATTCTTCATGATACGTATGAACAAATTATTATGTTATTACTTCGCTTATGTAAATCAAATGGTATACAGATAAATGACAAATATAAATTAACGACCCAATTTACAAATCGAGAACTCGCCAATATGATTGGAACATCAAGGGAAACGATTAGTCGCACAATTAGTCAGTTAAAAAGAAAGAAATTAATTGATATTGATGAAAACGGCTGTTTCATTATTATTCCAGGGAAATTAGAAGAAGAAATCATCTAATCGAATGCCAATCACTTCATCAATTAAATAAAAACACCTTAATAGTTCAATATTAGATAGATAAAGAAAGAATAGTACGTGCAATAACTAAAGAGAAAAAACAGGCTTTCGAAAGAATTATCGTAAGCCTGTCAATCGCTAATAATTATATCTCTTCTTTTAAAATAAAAAATAGATATTCTTGTTAACTTCAAGCTTCAGCTTCACTATGAACAATTCGAAAAAGAAGATAGTGAAGAAAACGTCTATAAACTAATGGGAGACTTACATCTGTTATTGGATATCGATAAACATTACAGCCGTAAAGAGAATCTTCTTTTTCCTTATAATTAGAGCTGACGATGAATCTCTTGCATGTGGATATTACGTTCATTGACAAGGATGATGTTGTATGCTACTACTCCCATGGAAAAGAGCGAATTTATGCCCGCACAAAAGCAGTAATTGGCAGAACGGTCCAAAACTGCCATCCTCCGAAAAGCGTTCATCACGTTGAAAAACTCTTGGAAGACTTCAAATCTGTGCTGTGCAATACGCAGAACAAGCCTTTGTTAATATGAAAGGTACAGAAAAATACAATGAAGCTGTTAAGTACTTTGTTGCAAGTATGAGTCGTAATAAAATTAAAGTAACCGATGAAGAAGTTAAAGCATTGATTGAATCTACTCTTCGTGAATGGAAAGATGAATTGAACAAACAAATGAAGTAAAATAGTTATCCCCTTCTGGCTATATGCTGGAAGGGGATTTTTTTGTTTATGTGGAAAACTCATACCCTATAAATTGTACTTCATTATAACCTCAATGACTTCCTCATAAATCTTTTTACGATTTTCCTCTCTACGACAATTGATACAATATGGGTCTTTACAGTATTTCTTTAGACGCTGAAATGTACTGCGTATTTCTTTTCCACATTTGCATGAGTATACTAATTCACTTTTTTGATTCACATAGGGGCTTAACAGCTTACATTGATAACTTTCAAGCCAGCTATTAACTTCGTTTTGTGTATATTGAGATTTAGCTACCATCATTTCACCTCTGCATAGATTGTCTGGTACAATAAAGAAAAAATAAGGAGGTTCTTCATGAAACGTCTACCACTCGCACTATTATTGGGCTTCACTCTCGTCGTAACAGGGTGTGGGACAAAAACAGCTCCAGCTACTGATCAGCAACAAAATAACGCTACTTCTGGTCAAACCAGCCCTACAGACAAAAAAGATGAAACCGCCAAGAAGCCTAGCAAACAATATGACAAGGCTCCTGACATGAAAATTGATCCTAACAAAAATTATGAGGCTGTTGTAGAAACAAACAAAGGATCATTTACCATCCAGTTGTTTGCCAAGGATGCTCCTAAAACCGTAAACAACTTTGTCTTCCTAGCGAATGATCATTTCTACGATGGTGTCGTCTTTCACCGAATCATCCAGAGCTTCATGATCCAAACCGGTGATCCGAAAGGCGATGGCATCGTTATGTAAATACGCCTACTATTATCATGATGGGGCTACATTGATTGCTTTAAAAGCTCATTTATTATGATATTAAAATTAATTTTTATGACATCACCATACTCCACACTATCCAATACTTTAGATAACATTGTCTTCTTAGAATCCCAATCAGCATTTCTATATTTTTCTTCCCAATTACAAAGCTCAGATTTAATTTTAATAGTCTTTTTATTTTCATTCTCTAGGTCTGCAATTTTTTCATTACATTCATCTAGTCTTCTCTGATACTCTTTTAACTCCTCCTCTTTATTGTTGATCTGTTCCTCAACATATTCTTCTGATAATTTACTTTCACCCATAGCAATTTTTATTATTAATTTTTTCAAAGCCTCTAGCTGCTTTTTTGTTTCATCTATCTCTTTGATGATGTTTTTTCTAACTATCAATTCATTTTCTATTTTCAACTTTTTTGATTCATTGACTGCTTCTTCTAATCCATTGAGTTCAATTAATTTCATTGTTTCTATAATTACTTCCTCAGTTTCGTAGTCATATTTTTTTGCCCCGAAGTAACATTTTGGATGTGTCTCTCTATGATTAGTTCCTTCTCGGCAAATATATCTCCAATAAGTATAGCTGCTTTTTTCTCCATTCTTCTTTATTTTTGTCTTTGTTGAAGAATCCACAAATAGCCTTGAACCACAATACCCACACTTTGCTAAACCATTTAAAAGCAAATACTTGCTAGGTGCAACAACTTTATATTCAGATTCATCTTTTTGAATTTTTCTAGAATCAATAATATTTTGCACTTCATCAAAAATCTCATCAGAAATAATTACTAAATCATCTCTCTTAGGTTTTAGCTTAATCTTTTCAACAGGCTTTAGCTTATTATTGCTATACGTGGTTCCGTATCGTTGCTCGCCCTTGTAAATAGGATTACGCAAAATCCGTCTAACAACATTGTTTCTCCATTTGACACCGCTTTGAGAAGGTATACCGCATTCGTTTAAATAATTCGTAATTCTATCCGCTCCATACCCTTTTTCTAACACAAGGAGAAACATAAGCTTAACTATTCTAGATTGCTCTTCATTTATTCTGATATTTTTCATCGTTTTTTCATGTTTGGGATGTTTTTGATTGGTATCATAAACCTCATAACCATAAGGAACTCTTGCTCCTGTCCACTTCCCTTCCTCATTCATTTGCTTAATTGCCTCTGTAACCCTTGTTGATGTTTTCTTACTCTCACCTTCGGCAACCCAAAATCTAAGAAAGCTCACTAAGCTATCTTCATGTCTCTCATCTTTATTTAGCACTCCATCTACAACTGACCAAACTTCGATTCCATTTTTCTTTAAATATTCCAACATAAAAGGAATTTCAAATTTATTCCTACCTAACCTATCGTCTTTCCAGACTAATAAAATATCATACTCTTTATTCTCAGCTCCTTTTTTTATTAATTGAATCTTGTCACGTTCTGATACGCTTTTTTTGTACCCAGAAACCCCTAATTCACTGAGTTCTTTTTCAAGTACCCAGTTCGACTTACTTTGCATAAACTGATGTACTGCCTTTCTTTGCATGGGAATATCTTCTTCGGTAACTTGACGATCAGTTGATACTCTGTACAATGCCCATACTCTTTTTTTCATTTTAAATAACCCTCCTTATAAAACTAATTATAAATGTAAAATAAAAAATTAAAAAGCCTTGAATTATTAGTTCAAGGCTTAATCATTATGTATTAATTAAGAATCTCCTTAGTGAGTCCGTAGCAATCTTATTTTTACTTTTGCAATTAGTAAAAGTAAGCATTATATGAAGTCCTCTTTTATTTTTCTTGCATTCAGCCTGCGCTGTACCATCAGGATTATGTGTGATTATATATTTATCTCCTTTTACATTGATACTTTCCGTAATTATCTCCCCTTTTTAATTCTTGAAAATTTAACACACTTCTTTTCCCCATCAATTTCTTCTCGAATCCGACCTTCCTTTGACTCTTTTAAAATTGAACAATTTCGCTTATACCTTTTGCATGTCTTGCATTTATTTTCAAACTCCATTAACTCTTTCTCACTATCAAAAATTCCTATGTAATCAACTTCACTTATTTCAATTTCAACTCTTGGGTTTTTAGTGTCGTAATATATCCGACTTGTCCTAGTAAGGATAAAATTATCATCTATGTATGCAATTCCGTTAAGGGCATCGCACATGCATTTAAAGTAATTCTGTTCGTCCATATCGATACGTGGGAAGTAATAAACACAGTCCATATAGTAATGTCTATTTCTCGTCCCCTCGATATCCCATCCTTGTTCTTTCACCTGTTTTATGGCATATTTTGAAAACATTTCTTTGTAATCTCTTGCTTCTTTTGTGAGATATGGGACTACAATATATACTGTTCTACCTTTCTTCTTTTTGGGGACTGCTCTATATCCCAGATAGTGATTTACTGATGGTGGCATTGGCGATGTAAGTCTAAATTTCTTTTTATTCAATAAGACCATCCTACTTTTTATTTTATATGTATTAATTAAGCTTTCTTATTGCAGCTTTTATTTCTTCTGGAAGTGCTGGTCTTCCCATTTCATTCCAAAACAAATCCTCTTCATATCCATGTTCATAAATACCAACTAAATCCTGAATGACATCCATTTTACTTTTGGCTATTATTCGATCTTGTTCGCTTAAATTTCTGTTGCAATATTTTGTCATTAAATAATTGTAATACTTAGAGACACTTTCGTTATTTATATCCATCTTATTCCCCCGTATTATTATGTCATTCATATCCATGATATCTTCCCTTTAAATCTCTGTGCAGGTTATATAGAGAAGCTGTGCTGCTTAAACCTACATAACTTTTATGTGAGCATTTCTTGCTTGGATGTCTGTCTAAATATCCTTTTTCTTTTGCTTCTTCAAGAGTGCATTTCGTAACTATGTATACAATTTCGTTATCACACGCTGTTGGGTAGTAATATCTTTTCTTTTCTGTTTTCAAATGTTGTATTTTTTCTCCTTTGTCATATTGGAAATTCCATTTTCAGTTGCCCGTTTTTATCAAGAGTACCTAAAGCAATATTCAATCGATTAGTTGCGTATCTAATTAAACAGTAATCGGAACAAATGATGCCTTCATCAGTGAAATATACACTGTTTCCTTCATAGCATTCTTCATTGCAACTAGAAAGTAAGCATCGCCCCACTAATCCACTTTCATCTTTAAAATTAAATCTATCCAACGAATCACCGCTTACATATTTTTATTTAATTCCCACCTTCGAAATAATGCTGTCTACAAACCGACTTATATGTATCATTACCGCCTACTTCTATTTGCTCTCCAGTGTAAGTGGGCTTGCCTTCTATAAATTTTAAAATATGTGTTGCTTTCTTTTTGCAAAAATGACATGTTGTTTTTATCTCTTCAATCTTGTCCGCATGAGCCAATAAATGATAGCTGCCTTCAAATAATTCACCCCTAAAGTCCTTTAGTAACCCATAACAAATGACATCAATTGTTAATTCATCCACCACTTTTATGAGTTCCATGATTGTTACCTTTTTCAAGAAAGAAACTTCGTCCACTAAAACATAGTCAGGGTAAATTTCTTCAATTAATTTATACACCCTAACAGATTCATCAACTGAAATAGTATCTCTCTGGATACCTATTCGTGAGGTGACTTTCCCTACACCGTACCGATTATCAATTGATGAAGTTAAAATTAATACTGTTTTACCACCTTCTTCAAAATTATGAGCTGTTGATAACAAATTCATGGTTTTAGAACTGTTCATTTGTCCATACTTAAATATAAGTTTTGCTATGCCTTCTACCTCCTTCTTGATATCCTGTAACCATTTAAGGCTGTAGCCTTTTGGTTACAGGATATCTTTTTGATTCCCTTCTGATCAGTTTAAATAGCTTTTTCTGTTCATATGTAGACATTTTACTTACAACCTTAGCAAAGTTTAATTTAAACTCTTGATAGTCTTCTGTATTGTTTGTCATGATGTCCACTCCTCGATAAGTAATCACAATACATTTTCATCCTTATAATATGTAAAAACAAGACTTGTAAATTTGAGTTCATCTTTAAATTAGGATATAGTCTTCAAATATTTCTTCTTCACCGAATTTATCAGTATATGTATACTCTTTCCATTCAACAGTTCCATCATATGTATTTAATAAACCATAGAATACTTCTCCTGCGTTCGCATAAAATTTAAGTTGGTCTAATGTAGCTAATTGAGCTTTAGAATCAAGCGATAAAGCATATTCATAATCATCAGTTACGGTCGAGTGAAACAAGTTGTTTTTTCCTTTATATTCGCAATAATATACATTTCTTTTAGTTGAATCGTCAGGAACTGATTTCATGCATTCATCTCCCATTGGTGTCTGATTAAAATACATTTTACTAGCTAATTGATTGCTCTAATTATTTATATCTTCTGAAATATTCTCATATTGAATTTCCAGATAATCTAAGCAATGGAAAAATCCTTCAACTTGATGGGTTATCTTATGATGATACCAGTCTCCACTTAATATTATTGAATTGTTTTCATCGTATAAAGTTGTTACACAGCCATCTTCACCAAACTCATAGTCATATACGATCTTAAATTTTCTCATTGAAACATCCTCCCTTGTATTGCTAATATTTAACTGGATATTGCTCTAATGTATTATCAATAATTTCCTTTAATTTTTTGATATTTGTTAATGCACGATTAGTTATATCTTCGTTGCTGATTTTTGTGCTTATAACCCCCATTGACTTTCTACATTCAAACAATGAAATGTCTGCGGCAGTTTCTTCATCCTCACTTTTAGCTTTAAATGAAATGCAGGAAATCCAAACTTTATCTGCATCATATTCTTTTTTGAATTCATCTAGCCTTGTCTGAGAAACTTTATTTAATAATTCCTCTAAAGAATAAAAGATGTCGCTCTCAAATGGAATTTCCTCATCTTCTTCAGTGAATCCATATGTAAAACAAACATTTGGATCAGGTCTATAAGAATACTCAATATACCCCATAAATTTTTCTGCACTTTTATTAACGATCACCTATTCTAAACTCCTTTCCTAAATTAGAGTGATACAAAGCTTCAATAAAATTATCTTTCAAAATATCATTTTCAATTCCTTCAAATAGCTCTGTGATTGTGTATTGCGTTTCATTTAATAGTGCTTTTTGTTTGAACTTATTTAGTCTGTTTAATGCAATTTTGCGATAGCCTTTCATTACGTGAGAATCGAATGTTCCAAATAATGCTCCGATACTAGCTAATATCGACCACATTAATCCCATGCGCCAATCAGGAAAATGATTATTAATAGTCAAAAGCCATACAACTGAATTCGAGACAAACAATAATATTATTAATTGAAGAAAAAACTTCGGTTTAGACTCAATGCAGTAAAGATACTGAAATTTAATTCGATCCAATACTCTTTTTATGCCCATCATCCTCCTTTCTGACATTTCTTATATTCCATTCAAACAACCACTTCTTTTCTTCTGCTGATAGCTCATTCCAATTTTTATGCATAATTTTTACCCCAGTATTTTAATAGTCATTCGTGGATTCTCACCTGTAAAATGTTTAATTGGAACATTTATTGTCCCACCTGCACTGGTGGTTAATTTTAAAAGAAGGACTTCCACATCATAAACTAAGTAATTGCCAGCTAAATTTTCATATTCATATTCAGTGTCATTAGGATCACGATAACTTCTACTTGGGTAAACTCTTTTTTTATCCTCTATCCTTACAGCCTGCCCTTTCTTTAATGTATCTTGGTCAAATCCAAATATCTGTTTAAGCAAACAATTTCACTCCTTCTATGTTTGATAAAATGGACATTTCATTACTCAAGCCATTTCGCATGCCTTTCTAATGTAGATATAGTAATCCACTCTACAGCCCATTGATCTTTCTCATCGTATCCCTCTTCAGGAGAATAAAACACCAGTCCAACAGAATCCTCTGCCATATCAATGCATTCAACTTTACATTGGATTTCTCCATGCAATCCGATTACTGAGCCATCAAGCAAAAACTTTTTACCTCTATATGTATCAATTAGCTTATTTAATTTTTTGTATTCACTATGTATCTCTGTAAGAGTCATTTAAGTCCTCCAGTTAAATAATATCTTTAAAAGCACCATGTAACTTTGTTTTGCTTAACTCTCTATTGTAGATAGAATCTACCCTTTGTTTCATTGAAATAGCCTTATTTTTCATTTTAGTTATATCAAGTGATGCCATAGCGCTCTGAATGCAGTGGTGTTCATTCTTTACTAGTCTTCTTTCTTGAAGAATTTCTTGGATAAGCTTTGCCACCTTATAACCTTGGCATGCATTTAAATTTACATTCTCTAAGTCTTGATGAGCGTCAGATAACCTTTTATCTAAATCGCTTAGTTTTTGATTTGTTGACTTTTCAAGCTGCTCTAATTCATTCAAAGTGTTAATAAGTGTATTTGTAAGAACAATAGTTTTTGTCATCTAAATCCCTCCATAGTTTAATATCTCCCATCCATCTCCGCACCAGACAAAGATAACTGTTGTATCAAATAGATGCTCTGCTTCACAGACAAAGTATATATCACCAACTACTGGGCTATCAGGGAGTTCTGCAAATTGATTAATGACTGTACAATGGTCGTTCACTTTTCACCTCAAAATAGTTTGCAAGTATAAACTGTTTTTATTTTTTATTTTATTTAAGCTTTGAATAGCCGACCTTTAACTGAGTCGACTATTCAAATTATTAAAACTAATTAGTTACACAAAGTACCTTCGTATTTAGCCCACTGGAAGTTCTCACCTTTTCTAGTTCCAAACTCTTTTAGTTTAAATTTAACTTCCTGTCCTTCAATCGTTCTAGTAATGTATATCTTAACATCTTCATCTAAATCATATCTCTCGTTGTAAATAACAGTACGGCAAGATTTAACAACTACACTTTGTTTTGTGTTAATGCGTTCTACCTCACTTGCACTAACAGCAGAAGAAATAGCTAAGATTGACAAAGCAGATGCCATAGACAGTAAAAGTTTTTTCCTCATTACAATACCCCCAAAACTAATATATTAGGATGTGCACTCCTTGTACAAAAAATACCATATAATGGGTTGTTTTTACAATTGTTGATTCATAATATTTATACCGCTACTTCCATATCAATTTTTGGATGATGTTTATAATCAATTACTTTCACATCATCAGGTGTAAAATCATAAAAATCAGTGATCTCAGGATTAATCCAGAAGCTTGGAGCAGGGTACGCCTCTCTAGTTAATTGGGTACGTAAGCCTTCAAAATGATTTTCGTAGATATGTGCATTGTTAATGTAATGATTAAATTTTCCTACTTTTAAACCTGTGACTTGAGCAATCATATAAATAAGTACGGCATATTGAGTAGTATTAAATGGAATGCCTAAGCCTATATCACCGCTGCGTTGTACAAGTGTACAGTTTAAATAGCCGTCTGATACATCCCATATTGTCTGAAAAGCGCAAGGTTGCAAAGCCATTTCTTCTAAATCATTCATGTCCCATAAGCTAATAATATGTCTGCGCCCTTGTGGATTATTTTTCAGCCCATCGATCAACTTATCTATCTGCTTGTGCTTTGCGATTTGATAACCGTATGCTTTTCCAATCGTTCCATCTTCCCAAGCCCATTCATCCCATACCCGTACACCCATTTCCTGCAACAGCTTCACATCATTACTTTGATGCTTATAAATCCATAACAATTCTTTGACTGCTGTCTTAAACGCAACAAATTTAGTTGTTAAGATCGGAAATTCTTTCTGTAAATCATAGCTTAGTAGCTTACCAAACAGCTTTTTCGTGGCTATGCCTGTCCGATTGTTATCATAATATCCGTTTTCTAAAATATCTTCCACCAATTCTAAATATTGCTTATCTACTTGAATCGTAATCTCTCCTTAACCTACTAATAATAATTGTATTCATGTATCCTCCTAATTATTTTCCTTCTGCTAAATCTGATAGGAATTAAACGAATCTATCTTCTGAGTCACTTGGATCGGATTCAATATGAATCTTATAAATGTGTCCTTTATCGTTATATGGATAAAACTCAAAAATTACATCAAGTGGCGATGGAATAATACCATCATTATAAAATTTTGTATTATTAACTGTTATGGCATTAGGAATCTCAAAAATTACTTTTTTTTCCTCGCTATCTTCATTACGCCATAAAGTAGTTGCAACTAACTTACATTTCTTTCTTGATTTTAAGTTGATAATATATGTATGTTTTTTTAATCCATTATGGATATCTTTTTGAAAGTCACTGAGACTACTTTTTTCGTATTCTCCTATAAAGGCAATTAAAAATTGATCAACCAAAGCGTCTTGTACTTTCACCAATCCCTTAGTTCCCTTTGAGCCAATATAGCTATTTTTGAGAGAGTCTAGTTTTGTTATAAACCTCCCATTCTCATCATAAATGGATAAGTCGATTACTTCTCGTCTACCATATTTGCTATGTCGCACTATAGATTATCCTCCTATGTATTAAATTTGATTGTTATTTCTCTTTTGAATTTTTCCCACTATGTTCTCTGCCAAGTTGTTTATAGAAATTTCTTTATCAGATTGGATATTACTGATGTTATATGTTATTTTTTCACAGTTTGTTGCTTCGTTTTTCTCTTTAAGTCGTTTTATATATTCAATATTTTTATATGGAACTACGGCTCCCTTAGTTACAAGCCAATCTTTTTCATCCATAGGCTTAAGAAAACCCATCCCTTCCTGAAAGGTGTTAGTATATATGGTAGTTCCATCTTTCAATCCAATTTCTATTTTCATTTGCTATCCTCCTAGTATGATATGATCTTCTTTAATTACTTACTTAGTTGTTTTAACTGCTTTTTAAGACTCTTGATTTTTGCTTTAATGTAGGCAATATCGTATCCTTTTGTTGCATCATATGTATCTTGTGGTAAACATTTTGAAACACCCTTGCTGCCATCGGGAAGAATAACGATTGTAACTCTGTCATTTTGAATTACTTTAATATTATCTTTGATATATGTATTTTCAGTTTTAATTTCATGAAGCAATTCAAAATACTCTTCAAATTTATTAGGTTCAATTCCAAAGCCAACTCCACTTTCCAGCCTCTTGCCCATAATAACTGTATCTGTGACTTTAGTGATCTCAAATTCTTGATCAACATAATCGAAGTCGAACTCCTCGATAACTACAACTTGCTTACATTTCATCCCCACTTCAATTTTCATAAGTTATTCCTCCTCAAATTAGATAGCAAGCTTGTACTTTTCAGCAAACTTTTTAATAATTTCATTTTGATCTTTACTTGGTGGATAATTCATTTTTCCTTTAGCCTGAACAATTCGATTTTCTTTAACTTCAATAGTTACCAATGGAGTTCCAATATCATCTCGCTCTCTAAGGAATAAAATAGTTGAAATTCCTTTTCTAACCTTGTCAACATATGAACCAACACAATGACCTAAAACGTTTCCTTCTCTTATTAAATCTGATGGTTCTTTAGGAGAGAAGATTTTGAAACCCTGATATGCATATTCAAAATGTTTATTGTTTTCATAAGATGCTTCCCATTCTTTCATTTCTTTTTCATTTAATTTAACCTTATAATTTCTGCTTGCAATATCATGCACTGTTCTCAAAAATCTAGGGTATCGATCAAACCTTTCATAACCCATTTCTGTAGTCATTCTAATATAATCTGCATATTCAATTATCGCAGATGTGGCATTTAATCCTTGAGAAACATCACACTCAAAATATATGTATTTAATAAACTTTTTAATTGGTAAATTATATTGCTCTGCAATCTGCAATGCTGACCTATAAACGCGATCTTCATAGACATGACCAAATTCGTTATTAAAAAAATCAACTGTTCTATTGATTCCAAATTCATCCTCTAACGTCTTAATATAAGACAAAAAGTTAATCATTTTATTATCTGCGCTATCGTTTTTTATTTCCTTGAAATTTTTGATTGATATGTTGTATTTAGTAATCATCTTCCATTGGGTTTTACTTAGTCCTAAAATCTCCATGGGCGATTTTCCATTTGGATTTGCTATGTGGGTATAAGAATCGATTCTAACTCCTGCCTTATGTAACAGTTCGTAATAGCTAAATTCTGTAATTAACCTATGAAAGAACCTTCCAAACATTTCAGTTTGCTCTTTCCCCATTGCCCCTAAGAAATGAAATGCTGAGTTATACAAGCCTTGATTTGCAGGAGTAGAGAGTATGTTAAATATTTCATTTCTCTGATCGTAGTCTTTTGGGAATATACTATCTACGTTTCTGATACTAAATCTAACTTCTTTGAGATTTCTTTTAATCCAGAAATTCTTATTTCTTAAATCATAGTACATTTCAGATACTGTTCCGTTTTTACCTGCCAATGGATCAGTTTTACTTGGTTCATGAATATAATACAAATGAAATCCATAATCCATTTTATTTTTTATATACATTGTACCTAGTAATTTACCAGTCTTATTAGCAGATTTGTATGTTTGACAACCTGAGCTGCGTATTTCTTGTTTAAAGTTTTCTATCTTGTCTTTATAAGACAGCATATTTTTGTAAGACCCTCCTCTTTTCCCAATGAAATCATTGTTTTATTCTGACTCTTCAAATATTTTATCCACCAAACTATAATTGCCGATGAAGCTTGAATCAAACATCTCTTCAAAGAATTGAATTTTACTTTGGTCATCCGTAACAAGCTCTACATCATTCTCCTCAAGGCAGAATCTTACTTCTGAATGTTTCCCAGCATATTCGCCTAAATAAATTGGTAGCCCATCTTTCATAGCCTTTTGAATAACTTGCCATTGATCTTCAGTAATAATTTCGTAAGCGACTAGCCCAAGGGCATAATCACTATAACTAAAATCCGACTTCACCAATATCTTTTTCATTTATAACCTCATCCTTTCTGATAAAAAACTGTTTTACTTATGTATTTCATCACTGATTATTGCAAAAACAAACAAGATAATAGTTCCTAGATTTAAGCCTTGTTCAATAAATAAACTTAGAAGACAAGCGATACCAAAGCATATATGTCTTTTACAGAAACTATATAAATACTCTCGAACCATTTCAGCCCCCTATCGTTAGTTTATAATTAAACCTTGATAAATGTGGGGGAAATAAATCCCCCATCAGTTCTACTTTAATACATCTACTACAAACTTAGACCAGCTTTCTAATCTTTCATATGTATTAGGCTTCAACAGCTCATCAATGGTTGTCCATTCGCCCTCTAGCTGCTCTGTTTCTCTAACATCTACTGTTGCACTTCCATCTAGATCAAGTGTTACAAGCAACCCAATATGTACTTTACCCACTTCTTCTAGATCGTCATTGATAAAGCCAATCGTGTTAAATTCTCTATCTGTTGCTTGAATGTCTAATTCTTCTTCAAGCTCTCTGAGTAGATTCGCCTCTAGAACTTCTTCAAAACTGTTAGTATCTTCTTGATTCATATGACCACCAGTACCTAACGATAGCTTGTCATGTAGACGTGTTTCTCCTCCACCTGAAAGGCGTTTATACATGAACAGCTCATTTCCCTTGCGGATAACAACATAAGGAATTTGTTGCTTAAAACTTGGATTTTCCTCTGCATCTCCACGTCTCATTACACAGTAATGATTTGAGATATTACTCATTAACTTCGTGATTCTGTCAGGTTCCTTTTCAATACCTTGAAACACTAGTCTCTCGTTATCAAATAGTTCCGTTCGTTTTACTACTAAAATCTGCTCATCCATTTTACTCATTGATAATCTCCCTTAGTCAAAATAAAAATCCTCATCTCGAATTGGTTCTACTTTTGCTTTAACGTATCCATTCCCTTTCATTGAGAAGAAGTCATGAGACTTGGTTTTTGTGTTTAATCCATTCAAGACAATTGGATTAATCTCTTCTTCCTCAAAATAAGGATCAAAACCTAGATTCATCAAAGCCTTGTTAGCGTTGTAACGTAAGAATTTCTTTACATCATGGGCAAGACCAACTTGATTATAGAGGTCTTCAGTATACAGCAATTCGTTGAGATAAAGTTTGTTTAGCAAATCATAGGAAAATTGTTTTAACTCTTCTTGAGTATCTTCTTTTAACCTTTTAAACAATTCTTGTGATAATATACCAACGTAAATTCCGTGAATACTTTCGTCTCTAATAATAAGAGAGATAATTTCTCCACTTTGCATCAACTTACCTTGACCATAGAAGTATAATGGATAGTAAAAACCACTATAAAACAAGAAGCTTTCTAAGTACACAGAAGCGACCATTGCTTTGTAAAGACTTATAATGTCATCAGGTTCGATATTTTTATAATAGGTAACAATGATATCCGCTTTGTGTTGCAAATATTTATTTCCTTTAACCCATTCAAAGACATCATTAATTTCTTCTATAGAGGCTAATGTTAAAAAGATATTAGAATAAGACTTAGCATGAACAGCATTCTCCATCATAGCCATAAAATTTAGCACAGCTTTTCTTTGATGTCCTTTTACATGTTGAGCAATCAATGGCATACCCACATTTCCTTGCTCTGTATCAAGTAAAGTTAACCCACCTAATACTTTTTTGTAAGTGTCCTGCTCTTCTTTACTAAGAGTTTTCCAAGTAAGCAAATCCCCATTTAAACTAATTTCTTCTGGGAGCCAAAATTGACGAACATTTTGTTCATAAAATAATTGCGTGTAGTTATCCTCATGTACTGACCAGTTAGCAGCATCGTAAACTTTACTCAAATATACAACTCCTTTAAACCTGACATGATAAGCAGTTTTCTCTAGTAGTATCTTTTGTTCGTGCATAGTAGAGTGTCTTTACACCCTTATGATGGGCATATAAATCAATCTTAGTTAAATCTCTTGTTGTCATAGTGTCTTTTAAGAAGATTGTAAATGATATACCTTGATCAACGTGTTTTTGAATCGTTGCAATCATATCTACTACTTTGAACATATCCATGTCATATGCTTCTGTATAATAGAACCAATTCTCAGGAGATAAATATGGCATTGGATAATATGTTTTGGAGTCCCCATATGTACGTTCTTCAATACGTTCCATAATTGGCATTACTGAAGCTGTAGCTGATTGAACATAAGAAATTGAGCCTGTAGGAGCAATTGCTAGTCTATAGCTATGGGCGATCCCATTTTTCATAACTTGTTGTTTTAAATGAATCCAATCCTCTTTAGTTGGAATGTAAATTCCCTCAAATAGCCCCTTAGCTTTGTCTGTTATTGGAGCAAATTCTTCTTGGATGTACATATCGAAATACTCACCTGTTGCATATGTTGACTTATCAAAGCCATAGAATTTTATGCCAGTATCTCCTGCAATCTCCATCGATCTTTCAAGAGAATAATAATTCACCATCATAAAGAACGTATTGGCAAAATCCCTCGCTTCTTCACTTTCATATCGAATCTTATTCTTAGCAAGATATCCATGCAGATTTAATGCTCCTAATCCGATTGATCTCATTAATTCATTCGCTCTTTGAACTGCTGGAGCATTAGTAATTGAAGTTTTTTCAGATACTGTAGTTAGGGCATCAATAGCTAACTTAACTGACTTCTTGATTGATTTGTTTTCCATTATATTTACAATGTTAAGTGATCCTAAGTTACAAGAGATATCCAGCCCGATTTCATCTTGTTCCCCATAGTCTCTATATGTAGAAACTAATGAAGGTTGAAGAATTTCTGAACACAGATTACTAAATTTAACTCTAGAAATTTCGTTCAACACATTATCCTTATTCGTATTACCTTCAAACATTATGTATGGATACCCTGACTCATAGCGTATAATCGCTATTTTCTCTAACAGTTTGCGTGGGTTTATTTTTACTTTGCGGACACTTGGATTATCAACTAACTGTTGATACATTTCATTCAAATTCATTTCATCTAAGTGTACTCCGTAAGCTTTATAAACCGTATGAGGATAGAAAACATACATAGCTTTATCCTCTCGTGCAAGCTCAATAAACTTATCTGGAATGACAACACCAATTGATAGGGTTTTTACTCGAACATCTTCATCAGCGTTAATCTTTTTCGTATCCAAAAAGTCATTGATGTCTACATGAAAGATATTTAAATATACTGCTCCGCTTCCTTGACGTTGCCCCATTTGATCAGCATATCTAAAAGCATGATCTAATAACTTCATAACTCCTACAACACCTTTTGTTGCATTCTCTACCCCTTTGATCGACTCACCTTTTGCTCTTAATTTACTTAAATTTAGGGAAACACCCCCGCCCACTTTACTAAGTTGCATCGCTGTTTCAATTGCTTTTGAAATGTCATTTAGGGAGTCATTAACTTCTAATAGAAAGCAACTTACTAACTCGCCACGTCTTTTGCGTCCTGCATTAAGAAACGTTGGAGTTGCAGGTTGATACTCTTGATTAATAAGCAACTTAATAAATTGTATCGCTTTTTTAAAGTCACCGTCTGCTAGAAATAATGCAACAATTGCATTCCGATCTTCATAACGCTCAAGAATTTTTTGCTTATCGTTAGTTTTTAAAGCATAGCCATTATAAAACTTGAACGCACTCATAAACGAAGGAAAACGGAATTTCTTCTCGTAAGCTAAATCAAACACTTCTTTAATCTCTTGATATGCATATTTAGCTAGAAACTCTGTCTCGTAATAATCATTTTCTATTAGGTAATCTAGCTTTTCCTTTAAATCATGAAAGAACACGGTGTTTTGATTAATGTAATCAATGAAATAGCTCTTAGTTGCTTCCTTATCTTTATTGAATTGAAACTGATCATTCTTCTTAATGACTAATTCATTGTTTAACTCTATCCACTTTGGAATGAAATTGGACAATCTTATTTACCTCCTGAGTAAAACGCTCTGTATCGTTGTATGTGCCAGACAACTCAAATTTACACAATATTGGGACATTGTATTGCAATGATATAATATCAGCACTTTTCCCAAATAGCTGTCCCCAGTTCCTGTTGCCACTCGAAGCTACTCCAAGTAAATTACTGTGATTGCGATGTAAGAATTCCTGAGTACTTTCTGGCACTTCGCCAAACCCAGTAGTGTAAGTTACTAGAAAGTATGGTTGACTTACTTCTAATTTAGGGGACACTTTTTCTTTCTTAAAATCTAATCGTGATACAAATCTAGCTACGTTACCTGTTAAAGAATCGTAAACAATAAATATATTATTCATATTTTTGTTTAATATACCTTTTCAAATAAATCGTATGTTTCTTTGTAGGCTTGTTCAAAATCAACTTGATGTAGACTTTCAGGTATTGTAGATTTCTTGAAAAGATTTTCAAACACGTTCCTAGGCAATGCATATTGATAACCGTTTTCTGTTACGATATAATCTCCAATTTCTCCTTTAAAAAGTCTATTATCGTTTTGAAATGAAAAATCTCTTGTCATTTGAATAGCATTGACATACCTAAGTTGGGCAACATACCTTTCCATTTGCACACCTCAATTTTCTATGTGTTTTGAGTTAACTCCCAGTAAGCCTTCTCTAAGTTCTTCAAAGCTCTCTTTTGTTCTTTTCCCTCATATCCGTATGTAAAATCACCTTTTGATAATTCATAAGCCCTATCAATATCTATCTTGCATTTCTTCTTTAGTGTTTCTATGTATTCTCTAGCATCTTCTATAGAAGGCACGTCTTTTGTCATTAAGATTGATAAGCTCCTAAGAAACCTAGCTCTTGTCCATATAAAGCCAGTTCAGTCTCAATAAATGCTTTAGCTTCAGAGCGAGTTTTACCAAAGTAGTCAATCACCTTTCCTTTAGAACCAATCCCGTAATAATTAATACCGTTGTGTTTCACTTCAGCAAATTTAGACTCTTTATTAGAAATTTTTGACCAGTTAATATACAAAATTATCACCCTTCATTATTTTTATGTTATTTATTATTGACACTTAAAACTTGTAACTCAATACCCTGTCCTATTGTAATTACCTTAGAGCTTTTTTCAAGGGTGTTCATTAGAAAATCGTGCACCTTTTGAGCTTCTTCTAGTGGATAATTTTCAGGTATTTTCTGAATTAAAATATCTCCTTCTTTTATCTGTAAAGATGCCTCTATCTCCACTCATCGTTCTCAATGTGATGTTTTGAATGTTGATCACCTCCTTAATTAGTATTATACAATACATATTTTTATTTTCAATACCTTTTCAAAAATTTTTAATTAATATATTGTTTTGTTTCTTTTTTTCTATAGAAAAGAATAAAAGAAGATGACTTTGTGATATTCATTCACATGTAGCCATCTTCTATAGAGTTAGTCTTTTAAGCCACTCTGTTTTACGGTTATGCATAGTCTAAAAGCCACATTCTACTCTTTGTTGGTCAAAATAAAAATTATGATTAAATTAGTTGCGATAAGAGAAGTAAGCAACACTGTCTCTTTGTCCGAACTGCTAAAATCAAATAGTCCAATAACATTAAGCAGTACAAAAGTGGCAACGACAATTCCGCAAAGATAGTATAGAAATTTCACAGAAGACTCACTCCTCCTAGAAATTAGAGCGCTTTACAACTATACTCCAAAAATTTTAATGACACAATAATCAAAGAGTAATGAATTATAGAGATAAAGCTCTTCCTTTGCTTGTTTTAAACATTCGATTAGGCTTTTCATCATAGCTAATGCTCATACCACTACCAGTTAAATTTACCCCTGAAATGCTAAATGAAGTAGACCATTTATAATTTAACCAGTTATGTTCGTAATCCATGAAAAGTTTTGGTCTTTCAGAAGATTTCCTTAGTTGAAAGAAAGTAGAGGCTCTTCCCCATGCTGTATCATTCACAATATGGGTTGGATGGTGTATATCATCCGTCTCATATACGTAATCTCGTACATTCCAAATAACACCATGAAGATTTTCGTATTTCTTTGTAATGGTGTTTCCTTCTGATTTGCCATCTTCATCATAACCACTGTTTATCTTCTGCAAAACTCTACCTGACCTTTTCTCAACTACATATTGTTGCGATCTGCAAAATGATCTAATGAAGTTTAATGGCTCTGTGCTTCTCAGGGCTGCAAAGTCTTTTCCGTCACCATAAATGTCCCAATCGTCAGGATCTTCAAACTCCCATTCAGCACTGAATTTGTACATTTTGTCTTCTTTTATATATTGTATTTTGTAGTCAGTGAGGTTTAGACTTCCTTCTTCCGAATATGGAACAATTCCTTTTGTCTCTTCAGGGCTTAAGTCTACCCATCCCTGCTTCCTCGATAAGCTGTCTAATTTCTTTTTGAGTCTGGCAGCACTTTCTTTTTTTATGTGATCCAATCCATCATCTGAGGATAAAGACATATCCAAGCTTTGTTTTTCCTCTTGCTTTTCTATGTACTTTTCCACTTCTTCATTAAACCTATTTCGTTCATCCTCAATAATTTCGTTTTCCTCATCTTGATATTTCTGTGCCTTTTCTGCTAATATTTCTTTTTCATCTGCACCTAAAGAATGCTCATCAGCTTCAATATCATTATTCAATTCGTTGTTACGCTCTGCTAAAACGTTATGATTATTCTGGATCATAAGTACAGAAGCAAGTGCCAAAGTTGCAACAGGAAGAAATTTTCGTTTCAACATAATCGCTCCTCTCAATTTTTACCAATTTAATATACCATTATTTGTAATATATGTAAATAGATAGAATAACACACAAAACCCCCAAACAATAAAATATTTGGAGGTAAATACTTATAGAAAAGCTATAATAATAATTTATTTATAAAGGACATAATAGTCTATTGTCTCATATTTTCGTTTTCTGGGTATTTAACTTTCGAGGTGAAAATAGTGGGATTAGCCACTAAAATTCGCCCCTCTCAAAAAGTTCAGAAAGTGTGGTGATATCCGTTCCACAAGTGATAAGTTGAGGTTCATCGCCGTCGATGTAGATCGGTTCCATCTTCATTAGACCACGATAAGATATGATCTCGCACAAAGGCTTCGGGGAAGATAGCTGGATGCCTGAAAGCTATATCATCTCTCGAAGACTTACCTTCTCCTGTTGAGTATCCCCATACGTTTGACCTAGACCCGAACTCCGCTACGGCTTTACTGTTTGCACGACTTGGCTTGACGGTTCCATCTGCCTGCCGTACTATTCCGCTCATAATCTGTCTAGCAAGTTTATTGGGTCTGTCTTTATAATTGCATTAACATTAAGATAATAGTAAAATTAGAAAAGTTATCCAATTAAATCAATAGGAGGAATTTTATGAAAAAGATACTAAGTGCTACGTTAGCTGTTTTGATGTTATTTACTGGTTATTCACAAGTAAATGCACAGGAGGAAACTTTTCCGAACATTAAGAATGTAACTGACCTTCATGAGTACATTACAAACAATCTTAAGGAAGACATTAACTTGAACAAGGATGGAACCCTAAATATTTCTGAAATTGACTTTGGAAATTTAAACAAAGAACTTGTGGATTCCTACAAAGAAGTTGTAAGCTCTGTAAATGAAGGTGTTGAGGAAGGTATTCTAAAGTATAACTCAGATTTTGAATTATCAGTTGCAACTGTGGAAGAATTAAAGGCATTGTCCCATGTTGAAGAGTCTAAGCCAAATGATGACGAGATAACTGCCAGAGCCATTCCTGACGAACCTGCAAAGTATCCACTTGCAAGCAAAGCATATGCAAACCTTGACGATTTAAAGGGCAAAGAAAAAGCTTATGAACAAGCAGCTCGCTTTAACCCTAGTATTGATCCTTGGTTAGCAACAGCTTCTTATTTTGCCGTACAAGTAAGATCAGGAGGAGCTTGGGACTTAAAAAGAGAAATCGGATGGGATAAAACAAGAACTGTAAGAATTGACGGAGAAACATATTATCTCACTGGGGAAGACATTGGAAATATTCACTTTGGCTATGTAGGTAGATATCACTTTGGCACTAAAACTCTCCTCAGTGCAGCAGGGATGGTTCAAATCTTGTCTGGTACAGCAAGGTTAAGTTGGTTTGATACATACTTTGATGATCCAACTGATCAAAAAGCTATTCGTAGAGGAATTAATTGGTACTTGAACGATAGTTTTGAATAAATAAAAAACTTTAACCTAAAAAACGGAGCGAAGCGCTATGAAGACACTATTCAAAAGACTACTGATAATATTAATCTCTTTAATAGTGTTTCTATCTCTAGTCGTATATTTAGCATTCTATTCTACACTGTTTCTACAACAGGGCAATTTAGTTCAAGTAGTGAACTCTCCTAATAATACATACACTGCAAAAGTTTATCGCTTTGGGGATGAAGGTGGGCTGAGAGTAGATGTAAATGTCGGTTTTTTTGGTGACAAGCTTATTTATTGGAGTTGGAAAGAATCAAATATTGATGTTGAATGGACGGATGACACTCATATAAGAATAAATGGCAGATCGCTTGATGTTAGAAAAGATACGTTTGATAAAAGAACAATGGATTAAGGTAAAAATACCTCCTTCAAGAACAGTTTCTGAGGGAGGTATTTTTTTAGTTAGAATCAACGTAATGTATATAATAAAACTCACTTTTCATTGAGTAATATTAAGTAATTTTTGATCAGCAATTTCGTAATATGTACTTTCAATTCGTTGATTTGCAATTTCTATGTATTTATATTCAGTTTCAAATCCTAAAAAACTTCTTTTGGTATTTATTGCTGCTTCTGCTGTAGTGCCTGATCCAATACAATTATCGAGTACAATGTCCCCTTCATTGGTGTAAGTACGAATCAGCCACTCTATACATTCTACTGATTTTTGTGTTGGATGCTGTGTAGTTGATGGATGTGGTTTCTTAAATGTTAAGATTGACTTAGGATATTTTAGATTACCTTTAGTATTTACTGCTTGGAATTGTCCATAATTTGTGTTTCTTGAAAAATCTTCTTGAGATTTCCCTACTGCTTTACCTCTACTGTGACATTCGTCTCCTTCAACCATTTGGGGATTGTACAAAGGAAGTTTCTTGTAAAAAACACATAAATCTTCGTGACTTCTCAATGGCATCTTTTTTGCGTTTAAAAATCCACTTGGTAATACCTTGTCCCACACTAGGTTATATCTCCACATTTTTTTATTACTTGCCATCAAATCTGCGGTAAACATTCCATTGGCGAATAACACAATAGCTCCATTACTTTTAATAATTCTTTCATACTGTTCCCATAAAGGCTTAAAAGGAATAACAGTATCCCATTTGTTTCTTGCGGTTTGACCATATGGCAAGTCACACAGTATCATATCTATACTTTTATCTGGTATTAGTTTCATTCCTTCTAAACAATCCATATGATAAATACGGTTAATTTCTAAGCTTCCTAATTGTTCTTTCTCCAAATATTCACTCCCCCACTATCATTCCTTCTATTTAAATATCAGCTCTTTCTATTCCTCTTCATTTGAATAAATTATATCGTTTGATAGATTGGATTTAAAAATTGACTTCCATACATAAATAACTTCTCTATTTGAATCAAACAATGAAACATTTTTAATTTCTTTGATTCCTTTACCTTTAAGGCTCATTAGACTAAACTCCCTCCCTTGGTGCATAATAAATTCTTGATTCCATTACTCTTCAGTTGTTGATTTTGGATTTCTATACTTGATAACTTCAATGTTGCATGTATTGCAGCAGTACTCATTACTTATAATGCCTCCGTTGTCTTGATCTGAGAGCCATACAAGTTTTTCCTTGCATTCTGGGCATTGATACACAATGAATCCTCCTTTAACTTCTTATTTTATGTCTCTAATTACTTCAAGCTTATCAATTGCATTTCTAATCGCATCGTGCTTTCCAATGTTTAATGCTGCTGATAATCCATTTATCTCATTCCCATTCATCGCATTGGATACAATATCAACTAATTCTGTTATGCCACCTATAAAACATATTCAACCACCCACATAAAGCCCTAATAACAGTCCACTAATAAACATCACAATACCCAATGCCTTTTTCATTTTATATCTCCTTTTTATACTTAACTTCAGCCCATTTGAGACAAGCCTCTTGCCACACATCATCATCAGGGATTTTTATTGAATTTATTACATCATGTGCCTCTTTCAAAGTCTTACTACTCCAATCTTTTTTGTATTCTTTCAATATTTTTTCAGTTTCCAATGCTACTCTTCCATAATCCCCACCAATAATTTTGTAGACTTCTACAATTTCCTTGAAAAGTATGTAATCCATATAGTCATAATGATAATAAACTTCTTTTGAGCTTTTTCTATTCATAAACCAAACAATAAACAAGATACCTGTTGTGAATCCTATCATTTGTGCAAATGCTTTTAATAGAATCTCCAATTGTCATCCCCCTCATTTCATCCATGAGTCTTCATCATAAAAATCACATTCTTGGGCTTCAGATAAACTATTAATCCATTCACTCTTTTTGCTCTGACCATTTTGTAATATGACTCCAGTACAATATGAATACCAACCAGCTATATCATTTTTACATGTATATACTCTATGATGCACACAGTCTTCACAACTTTTATTGCTCATCAAAATCACCCATCTGATCATGGATTTTCACTTTTAATCTTTCATATTTTAAAATTTCTTTTTTTCTACTTTCATCTAGCTGCTTACCCAATATGGAACTATTAAACCTTCCGCTTGTCTCTCTGCAAATCTTAATCTTATCCTCAACTAAATTTCCCAGTTCAATTAAATCCCCTCGACTCAACATTAGATTTTACTCCTCTCACAGTAAGCTATTGCTATTATCCTTCCGAGTAGTTTGCAGTCGTCAACTGCTATAATTTTTTATTCACTAAATTCCCACCAACGCTTACGACTATTTTTTGGCAAGTTATTATTATTTAGTTGTGTTTCTTGATTGACTTGAGATTTTTCTTTTTTTCTTTCCTCAAGAAATAACTTCCTTAATTCAAAATTTTTCTCAGCTTCAGTTTTAGAGTCTAAGTCCTCTACTACTTCTTTATAGTCAGTAAAGTAAATGACATTTCCTTCAGTGTCATGAACAACTTTATAAATTTTAAGGTGTTGTTCGTCAACTAAAATTGTATCTTTTTCTCTTAGAATTCTATTTATATTTTCAGTCTCTTTCACTGTGATATATTCAAGAAATTCTTCGCTTGATGAAATTTCCCCATTTTTTTCACTAGGATAGTTTACATCTATTTTGTAATAAACAGGCTCGTAGCCAAAGCAACTGCTTCCTTGGTAACAACCCAAATAATATTCTTTTTTTACTTTTTCTCCTTTAATGATAGACTTCATTTAAACTCCCCTTATCTCTTCTAATGGACTTGAAAACCATATTTTAACTATACGTAGCTTCAGGTTCAGCTTCTGGCTGAATTACATCTTGATCATAATCTTTATCAAGTATGATTTTGGTATGGTTCTGAGCCAACTTCATCAACTGGATTTCAAACTCTTTTAAGTGTCTTAATGAGCTTAGTTCGTGAACAGAGTCAAAATTCATATTCCATCCCTTATCTGATCCCTCTTTCCATCGAGATAACCTAATAGAGAAATTCATTTCCTTATCTTGTTCACATTCAAAAGATAGTACTGCATACTCATAAATATCCCAATTTCGATTCTCGTTGTAATCAACCTCAAACCTTACATCAATATATTCATAACTAACACCATCATCATAATCAATTTTCAGATCATCTGTATTGACATTCTTTGCTACGTAATCCATCCATCTCTCATACAAGTCAGTTACCTTAAGCGACTTTTCATGTTCACTAGGCTCTATCAGCGATTTGAAATTTGTCAGCAGCTTTTTATTTTCCAGAGCAGAATGCTTCAAGACATCGGTAAGAACACTGTCTAGCTTTACAATGTATTCCGAGTAGTCATACGATTCTAGATAAGGAATCATAACCGACTTAACCTTCTTTTCGATAACTTTAGTGACATCTCCATATGAACCGAACAGGCTATTTAAGGCATTGTTAATGCCTTTCTCTAGTTGTTCTTCAATTAACTTTTCAACAGTACCATCTTCCAGTTTCTTAGAAATTACATCTTTAATGCTTTGCTCAATTGTCATACACTTTCCCCCAGATTTTTAGTGAATTTTTATTTTGCTTAAAAGTTTACTCTCGTAGCCATTCTTTAGGAGTCTTTGACAATGCACCTTTGTACATATCAAATGAGGTTTCTGCTTTCATTTTTCTGATAAACTCAGGCGAACGCTTTTCGCTCAACAATTCTTCCCTAAGTTGTCGGTGGTCGATATTTAACATGGCTCTATACACCTTCAAAGCGTAATAACATTCTTCATGAGCAGGCATTTTTCCATCAATCACATCATCAATTATTTCTGATAAAATTCTCATAGACTATCTCCTTACGCTATTATTTAATTTATTGAGCATAGGCATGTAGTCTACGGAGTTCAAAAAGTCATTCAGTAGTCTATCTGCTAATTTTTTTCGATAAGACGTGGCTCTAAATTGGGAAATTCCACATCGAATAGATTGCATTTATAATACCAGCACACCATAATCCCCTCTTCGTATACTTTGTTTATCTCCCTCACTAAATTGTTTTATTTTAATTCTTCTGTATATGCATCACATTCTTCATCTTCACTTACTATGTTAATATTGATTCCCGCTTCAGGATGATCATAAAAGTTTTGTGTCTTGCCATTTATCAACGGTACTCCGTATCCTTCCAAACGCCCCCCTCCAAATCTTGCTCTTAATTGAGCGATGTGTTCAGCGTGTTGTTCTAAGGTATGGAAATCATAGAATTCTTCTCTAAACTGTTTCATCCAATCTTCACTAAATAGCAGCTCATTCAATTCAATTATGTATACATCTTCTCTTTGTACAGTAACCTTAAATCGTTTCATGTCTCCCTCTATTCCGCTTCATATGAAGCAATGATTTTTTCAATCTGTTGATATATGTTTCTATGCTTCAAATAATCCCCAAGAAATGATCCACCACTTAATTTCAATTCAAACGTGAAGTTTTTTATGTCACTTTTAGCTTCTACTGGATGGTCATATAAAATAATAGTTCCTTTTGGATAACCCTTATATTCTTCTTTCAGTTCATATCCCTGTGTAAGACCTTTAACCTTCTTCGATTTCTTCTTATATTCTGAGCTAAGAAAGTTGCCTAATGGTTTGTATTTATTCACTTCTAGAATAATGCCGTGATCAAGCCTGTAGATATCCTTAAGTTCGTGAAGCTGAATCTTTTCCACAAAAAACCTCCTTAAATTAATAATCAGATAAAGAAAACAAATTTAGGTATGTAGAATTCTAGTTCTCTAATTGAGTTAAAATAGACTCATATTCGTTTTCAAAGTGCACATGTAAAATTTCCTCTTCCTCTTTTATCTCTCTAGCTTTCGTTATTTCTTCCTCTTTTTTCTTTCTTGCTCTTATTATCTCTTCTTCTGCAAGAAGATCATTCATTATATCGATTTCTTCCTCCATTATTTTGAAATATAGTAAAATCATATTCTTCCATCTTCCACTAAAGCGATATGGCGATTCTTCATACGTAATCAATTCAGAATTAAATATAAGTAATTTACCAAAGTCATCTTCTAGATAAATTTTTAAATAGAACTTCTTATCTAAACGATATTCGAACAGCTCAAAACAAAGGTCGTCAATTTTAGTTTTATATAGAATGTCATAATGAAAAATTTTAGTGTATCTATACTCCTTTACAATCTCACTATGGTTACGCACCAATTGACACATTTGTTCTAAGTTAATTTCAGGTTTAGACTTTCTTTTAAACACATTGAAGAAATTCAAAATAAGTATCCCTCCTAAATGTAGCTTCCACCATTTTTTATCCTGAATATTTCTTCTTCTTGAACAATAAAATAAGGGTTAGGAGGAAACTTTAAATAAATCATCTCATGAGGTGAAGAATATGATGTTTAAAGCAACTGTTATTACACATTGTGGTGTATCTTTTCCAATCGTGCTGATACCTAAGAGTGAATTTAACAGTAAGTTTGCCTCAGATAAAGCAATGAGATATTACGCTCGTTACTTTAATTCATACGATGTTATATTAGCCACTCAAGATACCATTGGAATGCTCCATTATAAAGGGAGAAGAGATGTTGTTAATCTCTTGCGTGCTATTCACCCTTCACAAATCCCTTGGAAAAGATACACCAAAGAAAATTTTAACTCCTACTAAATAGCTTTAAAAGTTATCCATTTCTACCCCAATTAAGCTATAGCCAGTTAAATCTTTATAAGGTGACTCTCCCATTAAATCTCCTTTTGGATTTGAAAAAATCCGATTCTGTTTGTCGATCATCCGAACCTGTAGCAACAAGTGTTTTAAAAGAACTTCTGGTATTGTATATGTATCATCATTATTTTTATATTCTTTAAGGAAAATTTTCATCAGTTCAAATGACTTATCTACGCTATTCCCATATGCTTCTTGTTTTAAGCCTGTAAATGCCCCAATTTCTTTGCCAAGTTCCTCAAATTTTTTATTTTGCATCCAGTTCCCCACTTTCAAGCTTGTTCTTATATGCCAATACTTTGTCTATGTATTTATGGTGTAATCCATTTTGTCTTACATATTTTGCGCTTTTACTAATTCCATATCTATAGCCAATCAATACTCTTTTAATAACTGTCTCTTCGCTGTATCCTTCATTAAAATACTTTTCCTTTAAGTAATTCACATACCAACTCGCCATCTGAGCTGAGTGATATGGACTCTTTGCATTGGGCTTACTTAGTCCTACATTGTCACCGAGCCAATCAATCGTATTTCTTGTGTTGATTTGGAATAGTCCAACGCTTGATCCATCATACGATACAATATCAGTTCTGAAGGTTGACTCTGTATGAGCTAAAGCTAACATCAATTCGTAACTTAAATTATACTTTTCCGCTTGTTTATGTATATATTGCTGCAAGTCCTTTGACAATGGAATGTCGTATTGCTTATATGTATTTATCTCTTCAGTCGCTGCACGCACTTCTTGTTTATCAACTTGTTTCTCGTTTAATGCCACTAGTGCTTCGTCAACTCCAATAGCATTTAATTGAAGAAACAATGATAAGGTAAATAGCTGTGTTAGCATTGCGCCTCCTTTATTGATACTTAAATAAATTCATTACAAAAGACATGGTAAGATTTGTTGTTGAAACGGATAGTTTGATAGAAGATGAGATTCTTTTCAATCATATCGGTGACATCAATTCCGCTTTGAATTAATGCAATTTTTACAGAGTGTTTTTCTTTCTGCTCATTATCTTGAAGTACATTCATTATCAATTCACGGTTATTTACTTCAAATGAAAGAATTTCTGCATACATTGGGATATCAATACATTCAATTAAACTTCTTTCCTTTAGACTCTCCCATGTAATTACGTAAGGCTTTACAATCATCATTTATTACAATATTCTCCTTTTATTTTTTATTTTTATTTAATTTTAGGTATTCGTTAATTTCTCCTGCTTTCCCAGCCATTCCGACTACGAAATTAATATTCTTACTGGTAATGATCTTCATCTTACGTCATCTCCCTTTCTAATAAAACTACAATTTCATCAGGCATTGATGCCTCCAATTTTATATCCTAGCTTGTCCACAGCAATCTCTATTCCTTGACAAATAAGGTTGTACTTCTGTGACAGCTCGTCTTTTGAGCTTGTCAGGTATTTGTCTTCATATTCTTTGTATAGTTGATACAATTTTTCCTCTGGTGTCATTTCAACTTCATAACCTATAAATAATGCTTTTAATAATATATCAAGTTCTAATCCTCTCAACTCTACAGCCCCGTTGCACCAATCTCTTGGATTTTTTAAATGTTCTCTTGCAATCCATTCTTTTGAATAACCATTTTTTATAAGCCACTCAACTGCTTCTGCAACTTCTTTAGGTAATTTAACTTTTCCCATTTGTATCTTCTCCTTTAGATATTTCGAACAATATTTTGAATTGTAATACTTACTCCCTCAAGTTCTCCTCGTAACTCATATACATCATCTTTAATTTCTTCAACAATGCTGATAGCTTTATCAATTGCTTCGTTAAGTTTATCTTTTGTTGAATCTTCGGGAACATCGCACAGATACTCATATAGTTTGTCTACTTTGAAGTAAATTTCAATACTCATTTGAACACGTCCTTCTTTTTTTAGTGATAAAATCAATCTTTCATCATATCCCAATTTGTAATGTATTTACAAATCTTTTGGTTAAATCCTACTTCAATATATGGTTCGCCATCTTGCGTCCATTTGCTATTACTAAGCACCGTACCAGTTATCAGTGATATTTCTTTTTCTTCCCTCTTGCTGAAAGTTAATATACTTCCACAAACGAAGCTCTCTTGAGGATAGCTTGGATGATAGCTCTTCAATAGAACACCTCCACATATATTTTTTTAATCTTCAAGGTCTATAGCTACATGTGTATAAGTACATTCATATGGAAGTTCGGGCATTGATCCAATCCCCGTACTAACCCAGTCGCTACAATTTGCCACTCTTTCCAATTCAGCTCTCGTTAAGGATTCAACTTTTTTCTTGGCATTTTGTTCACTTTTATGACCGCTAATTAATTGCGGATAATCATCAGAGCAGTCAATACTGTAAACAAGATAAATCTTCATAGTTATCCCCCTAGTTATGCGTCTTAATTTTCATATCTATTATTAATGTCTACTCCGCACTCGCAACTAACCATCCATTCTCCGTAACAACACCATATTGTAATGAAATCGTTGCTGGTGATTACCTTATCTCTATTATCTTGATCTTGTGTAAAAACTGTAGCCTGTCCGCAATTATTACAGATTATTTCAAACTTGTTCTTAATCACTGTATATCACTTCCAATATTTTTATATAAATTATCATCCCTCAAAGTGTTACTCTAATCTTGGAGGAATGCTGCTATGATAAATAAGCCTATAAAGCCTATGTTGTTGCATAAGTCTGATTTACCACCTCATGGCAATCTCACACACCAACTCAAATTTGATGGTTTTCGCTGCATCATGTCATACGATAATGGAAATACCAGACTCTTCACTCGACATCAGAACGAATGCACATTACCTTTTCCTGAGATTAGACCATCCTTCCCCATAAAGAATGCTATTTTTGATGGCGAAATGGTTGTAATGGAAGGAATAAAACCTTGTTTTGAATCTGTCATGAAGCGTTTGATGACTAAAAACGACCAACAAATTGAACGTTTATCTCATACATTGCCTAGCCACTTTGTAGCCTTTGACATACTCTATTTGAATGATAAAGATTTAACTAAACTACCTCTGTATGAGAGACTTGATATTTTAAATTCAGTGATATCTCCCTCAAATGAGATTTCTATATGCCCATCTTCAAATGATGGCGTAGGATTGTTCAATAAAACAAAAGAACTTGGACTTGAAGGCATTGTCTCAAAAGACTTGGATAGTCCCTACCTACTAGATACACGTAGTCATTTTTGGCTCAAAACAAAAGCTTATCTATATGAAACAGTGACTATCACTGGAATTAGGAAAAATGAGTTTGGATGGTCTTTGTCTAAGGATGGTAATTATCTTGGAGTCATGGAATTCGTTCCGCCTGATGCAAGGAAGCAATTCTATCAAATTTCAGATCAAATAGTTACAAAAGATACTGACAAATGGAAATACGTACAACCACTGATAAAATGTGAAATTAAGTTTCAGTGCTACACCAAGTCAAGACTTTTGCGATCCCCTAGTTTTGTTCGTTTTGTATCTTAGCTCCCTACATGGGGGCTTTTTGCTTTTTAAATTGATTTACTACTCCCCCTCCTAAAGCTGTCATAACTTCAAAGGCATAGAATGAGTTTAAAGCTTGGTATAATCTTTCAGAGATTTCTTAATGGTTTACACAATCCTCTGCCGCCAGCCATGTTTCATAACCATCATTAAATACTAGTCGTAGATCAGTGTCAGTCCATCCACCATTGTTTGACTTCTTGATATCAATCACTCTAGCTACTGATCCATAAAATTTACGCTTTTCTGTATCATAGCTAGTCGAAATAATCTCAACTTGATCATCAATACGGAAGTATGACATATATATTTATCTCCTTTCTCTACCAATATTCAAATATTCTTCATTAATTAAATGGCTGTTATTTATCTCTATAATTTCTGCTAGTATCCACAGCAACATTACAATTACAAAAGAGCCAACTATTGAGAATGTTTCTGTTTCACCTATAAAACTTCCAACAATACAACCGATTCCGTACATACATGCCGACAGTCCAAGTACTAGAGAAAAGGCAAACGTGAAATAAAGAATTTCTTCAAATATTTTTTTAATTTTCATTCACCTTTTCTTTAAAGCCAGTTTCACAGTTCCAATAGACTGCTCCACAATCATTAAAACCTATATATACAATATCTAAAGCAATCTCACCGTCACTACACATAACTTGATTTTCTAGTATGTATTGTTGATCGACACCTAGTTTACTTAATACTGCCTTTGCCTCATCATCTAAATGAATCATGATATAGTAGCACTCGTTTCCACTACATTCCCAGTCGACAACCTTGTCATGTAAAGAGTTTAATAGATCAATTTTTTCTTTATTGGTCATTTATTTTTCCTCCTTTAGATAAGGCGTGATATCCACACCCTTAGCTTCTAAATATGCAAGTGCTACAACTGCTGGCAAATAATTGATCTCTTCTAGGTGAAAGACCGATAGTAGTTCGAATGTTTTTTCTGTCTCATTCCATTTCGATACTTTACAAGCAGAATCTATAGGCGATTCGCTCATTTCAAATAGATATCCATCTTCTCTTGCATCAGCAATTAGCCATAACATATCTTCGCCAGATGATGAATAGTAGGGGATAGGGGTTCTTAGTAAAGACCCTTTTAAATTTGTGTTAACCTCTCCCTTTCTAACGCCTATTCCATGCCCACCTGCTATCAGCTCTTGATGTGGATTAATTTCTGTCCAACCCAAGCACTCCGCCACTTTAGCGTCAATCTCTCTGCTCATTAATCATGAACTCCCTCTTCAGTATCTACTGCATCCCGTTCTAGTAGCCTACAATCCTCACAAAAACTTTCACCACAGCATGGGCACTGCACAAACCATCCTTTACAATGTGGGCATTGATCCATTCATGCCACTCCCTCCACATTCGGCGTAATGTCCACGCCTTTAGCTTTTAGATAGGCTAGGGCTACTGCTGTAGGTAAATGGATGTGACTTGCAACATGTGTAAAAGAATTATGTTCAACTACATCAATTCCGCATAGTACTAAATTCAATTCAACGTGCGTAGTTATTTCAAAACGAATATTCTCTTTTCTTGCCTCTTCAATCAATAGCAACATGCCATCACCTGTAAGAAAAGAGAAATGTCCCTCATAACCTTCAGCAACTATTTCATTGTCCAAAATTCGTTCAACGTAACACCAAAACCCATTATCCTTTTCTACTAGACCCAGAATCTCAAATAATTTCTTATTAATCTCTTCCTTTATCATGTATCAGCGCCCCTAAAATTTTTGACTTAATATTACTTTCTATGATCAAATTTTTTTGGTAGCCATCCTTTTTCTACAGCTATGAAATATGGCAATTTAACAATGAATAATAATACTTGATACCATTTCATACCTTGGAACATCCAATTCAATTTACACTTCACCTCGCTATGTATTTACATCTCCTATCTGCTCAAAGAATCCCGACTTTCTTTTGTGTTTGTCGCATGCTTGAACAGGTGTTGCGATAACCTACCGATCATTCCTCATCCTCCTTCAAATAGCTGCAAGTTCGGAGAGTCCCAAAAGATGCGGACAACGGGACTATTAATACCAACCACCAAGCACTAATCATCTTTTATCCTCCTAGTCGTTCCAGCAAATGCATGTTGGCTCTTTATAAGCAAAATCTTGTCCAAGAAAATCTCGAAAGCTCATCAGTTTACGGCTGCTGTCCTCTTGCTCGAAATTACCAACTGTATCGAGCGATATTTCTTTAACCTCGTCAATTGTTACCACAGCACCTTCTTTACCGCCACGTTCGTTATGATCATTTAGAGCCTCTTCTGCTGTTTGAGCAACGATGTACTCTGGATATTCTTCGTTAACCTTAAATAGTTTGTATTCGTTCATTCCGCATCCTCCCTTATCACAAGCAATGGTTTCTACGATTACTCCCATTCATGAAGTGGATCATAGGCATAGGCAAAAGTTCCATCCTCGGAATAACTGATAATCGTTACAGGAATTGGCACATATGAAATTGCCAAGTAATCCTCAAGAAAATCCTCAGCCATATCTTTTGTTGGGACTAGATGATTAAAAGTTAGGTTGGTATCTTCTTCACCTTTCATGAAATTGTAAAATGCAGCTTCCTGATGCTTGAAACCAATTGCCCACATTGCAGGTCTTTTTCTCATAATCAATACCTCCATTTATCAGGTTGTTTGTTTTGTTAAATCACCAAATTCTTTTACCTGTTTCTTTGATGTACCAGTACGACCAATAGCCTACATCTCCAATCCAAATCTTGCGTAAGCATATTTCCTGCACTCTTATTCCGCCACAGCGTTCACACTTTTCTCGATATTCATGTTGATAGATATTGTCCTCTGAATTGTGGTGCATTTTTCCTTTGAAGTAATGTCCGTCAATGTGACATTCCATTTTTCGAAAAAAATGTTTTATCCTTTCAATAACGATCACCTCCATTTATCTAAATTACCGTTTATTAAGCAACCACTTTCATAGCAGCGTTGCATATGGCTTATTAAATCAGCACTTCATCAGCGAGCGCTATCTCAAAGCAATAAGCTATGTCGTCCTGATGTGACTTATGTTCGTCGTAAAAATCTTTAGCGAGTTGAAACACTCTTTTAAGAGAAGCCCCTTCATCAATTACTGCATAACTAACATCTTCCTTAATTGCATCAATGGTATGCTGGCATGGCTCAAAGCCAAAAGTTCGTTTAAATAGCGCGTATAGACCAACTTCTTCCTCGATTATCTCTGCACTTATGCATTGTGTAGTGATTGATCTAGCCCTGTCTTCAATTTCTTTATAAGCCTCCGCATCCCCCACCGCATCTATTACATTCACATCAAGGCTGTTATACGTAGATTCATCAATATCAATTTCTACTTCTAAAATCGCCTTTATCTTCATGAAGTTGCCCTCCTTTTTTTGTCCCAAATGATAGAGATATGCTCTATCAAAAGGAGTGATATATCATGCAAAAATCGTTTTATTATCTAGTGCCGTGTAGCCGATCTGCTAGGTTAGTGAGAAAGTTTCGACGACACGGTATCCCTTTTGACATTGAAGCTATCCGAAACAGCGATAACGTCCGGTTTGTGTTTCCTGATTTACCTGTACGGCAGTATCATGTCGTGCATTTGGTGTTTGGAAGGGTTGGTGAAGCTTATCCCTTGTCTGGAGAGTAATTCTTTCTCTCTGCCCATTCTCGCAACGTCAAACCCATTTTTTCAAAATTACCTCTTCTTAAATTATGTATCAATTCATTATTTTAATTAATATAATGAAATATGTATTTCATCAGATATACATTCGATTCAGCTTTGATTTATTTTCAAGAGCCTTTATAAATTGTTCTTGAAAACCTTGTCCTTCTTTTTTAGTGTTCTTACGATTCATTATATATGTATGTGCTTTTCGGTCTGCAATATGTTGTGTAGGTAATACCTTCATATGATTCCTCCTTTCAATTTCTATATTTATACATTAACACATCAGTTTTATTTTGTATACATATTTTTATTTACTATCTTAGAACTGTCCAATCTGACAAATACTTTTCTTTCTCCCCCGTATCAATCCATTCATTATTCACTTTTCTTCTCTTAGCTCTCTCCAAGATCATCTTAACTTGAATAATTGATAGCTCACCAAACAAGTTTTTCTTCATATCATTCTTATTACATTTGAGAACCAACACTTCTCCACTTTTCAAATTATATAACCGTATCTTTGGAGCGTATTTAGTGTTTATTTCAGTGATAATGAAGACACTCAAAGGAGATTTTTCGAATGTAGTTACTTCATATCCATAATAATCAATTTCAGCTTTAATTTGCTCTTTTACCCCAAGAGATATATCTTCTTCCGATGATTCAAACTCTCTTATTAATTGAAGCCTTTTCTGTTTCGTTTCTTCTTTGAGATTTTTATTTTTTAATCTATTCTCATACTCATCGACAATTGCCAATAATTTTTTGTTCTTACCAAACATATCAAAGTAACCCAAAGAGGTTAGGATGCGTACTTGTTTAAAATTAGCACTCGTATTTAAGTGAATGTGGAATAGTAAATCTGCAAATGAATTATAGTTTTCCGTGCTAATTTTAAACAGTTCTTCTGCAACAATGCTACTAAGAAAAGAAATTGATCCGACACCCTTATAGATTACCTTTTCCTCTTGATTTACAGAATAATTTGCTCTCGATCTACCGAATCGGATACTTTTAACTTGTATACCCTTTTGCTTTGCATACTCAAAAATCTTTGCTGTCTTTTCTTTGTCGTCATTATTAATATTCAACATTACAGTTAAGAACTCTAAAGGATAGTGATAACGAAGATACCCACATATATATCCTGTGTAGGAATATGGTTGCGAATGATTTACCGAAAATCCATAATCAGAAGCATCTCTAATAACATCAAGGAAAGAAGAAAGCAACTCTGAAGCTCTATCCTGATCAATTTCATACTTAGATTTCATAAAATTAAAAAATCCATTTTGAATGTCTCCTAAGTATTGCTCGGTTCCAACCTTCTTTGCTAAACCACGTCTAACACTATCAGATTGCGCGTCAGAAAAGTTACAAAACTGAGTTAGAAAGCGCATGATTTGCTCTTGATAAACAAGATATCCTAAAGTATCATACAACAACTCATTAAGCCCCTCATGACCATTGTCTTTAAATATACCCTGAGCAAGATTATCACGATATGAGGCTCCAGAAGGACGAATTGCTCCATTACCAACTGAGAGTAAATCAATCAATTTATAGTTTGGTAATTTTACTTTAATTTTTTTTATAGTTTCCTTATCTAATAATTTTTTAATATAATTATAAGCTGTCTCTGACTCCCATTGAAATATCCCTAATGTACTATCAGTAAGAGCGCTCCAAACGTCGATGTCATTTTCATTGATATTATCGGGAGTTAATCTTTCAATTCCTGCAAGTTCACATGTGTCATTAATAATCTCGATGTTTGCTAATCCCAGAATATCTAATTTAACAAAATTGAGACTTTCAAGCTCTTTCATATTAATCTGACTAACTGCATACTTACTTTCCTTTGTATAACAAAGCCCAATATTATCATCTAATGTTATAGGTGAAACCAAGAATCCAGAAGGATGAGATCCTATACTTATAACTACTCCATTTAATAAATCCACATAACTAAAAAGTTCTGCATATTTGTCTCTATATTTTTGGTTAACAACATCGCCTTTTTCATCATCTTTATAAACTGATTTTGCTATTTCGTCTACTTCAAACAATGGAATTTTTAAAGCCCTTCCAACTTCACGAATCGCTCCCTTTAGAGCAATTGTATTATACGTTATAATCTCACTAAAATGAATTTTTCTTAAGTTGGCAACATAGTCAATAACTTCTTGTCGTCTACTCGGTGGAAAGTCAATATCGATATCTGCTAGTGTTACACGCTCTGGGTTAAGAAAACGGAAAAAGTTTAGGTTATGCTTTATTGAGTCCATCTCGGTAATACCAAGTAAATAGGCAATAAGGCTACCATTAACCGATCCTCTTCCATATCCTTGATAGATGCCTTTATTCTTACACCAATCAATAATATTAGTCTGAAGTAACATATAATCTATAGTATCGGTTTTTTTGTATACAGCGAACTCGTCTTTGATACGTTCAATGTACTTTGGTCTAACTTCTTTTGACAGACAATTTACATTTCGACTCTTAATTCCTGATTCAATTTTTTCTTTGAATACTTTAATAGGATTATCGTACAGTTTTGGGTATTTTGGCTTACTATCTAATGAAAACTGTTCAACCATATTAGCCATAATATTAGTGTTATATATTGCTTCTAGGTACGCATCTTCTGGAATTGCATTTTGCGATTTAAACATTTGCACAAGTTCATTATAGGATTTAAAAGTAAGATCAAATAAATCTTCATCGCCATACGTTGCACCCTTTGCCATCATAAGAATCTTTCTCGCTGCCTGATGCTCTTTATTTAGTGAGTGAGTATCTGTTCCTGCAATAAGAGGAATTTGAGCTTCTTTTGAAAACTGATATAGCCATTTATTGAATTCAACTTGTTCAGGGTGTAAATGATATTGAATTTCAAGAAACATTCTGTGTTTATTCTTTTCAAAAAAATCTTGTAGTGATTGCAGTACTTGTTTATTCTCTCTTTTTATTGCTCTCCATAGTGGGGACGCTAGACAGGCACTCGTCATTAGTAAATTATCGCTTGTGGAAAATAACTCATTAAATGAAAGTCTAGGATTATAGTAGAAATGACCATCTTCACGATTAAACGATTTGGAGGTCAAAGCATTCAATTCTTTGACTCCATTTAGATTCCTCGCAATAAGCATAAAATGGTAGTTATCACGAATTAACCCTTTCTCTTTGTCAATATGCTCAGTTAGATAAATTTCATTTGCATGAATATATTTTAACCCTCGTTTTTCAGTCTCCTGCTTCTTTTGTACCCAGTTAAAGATATTCCCATGCTCTGAAAAAGCGATTGATGTCATACCTAATTCAACAGCTTTATCAAGATACTGTTTGTATTTTGTGGTACTATCAGCCCCTGTTGAAACCGTAGGATTACTGAGATCAGAATGAAGATGGTATGTAACATAATTATTCACTTTATCACTCCCAAGGTAAGTCTAAATCATTTAAAGTATTCTCTTCGTTCTTCGCTTTACATCCGTTGTTATTCAAATGTTTCTTATAGTACTTACAATGACTCTTAACTCCACATAATACTGAGCAATAAAAGGAATCCTTTTGACCAATTTCTTCTCTTTCCCAGTCATCTTCTAGATCCGTCCGACTGTTAATTATATTGATGCTATTCTCAAATTCAACTACAAGTTCATCGAGAATTTTCTGGTTTATCTCTGGATAGACATAACAATCTCCAACTTCATATTTGTTTTTTATTTCGTCATGTAATTGTGAAAGTGAATTATTTTTTACACATTCCTCAAATTTTAAATCAACTTCCCAATTTTCTATATTGTATACACTTTTAATATCCTTTTTTAAAGGAGTTTCAATTGCTTTAACCCAACCGTTTCTTTCAGCACTTGTTGTCTTGAATTTTCCATTCTTTAACTTGTAAGTAACATTAGTGTATTTTATAAAATTCCATCTTACCTTAATTTTTTCCAATTCAACTCCGTATTGATGCAAGCCTAAAGCATATAGCCTTAATTGCTTTGCCTGATCCTGAATTTTCTTACCTTTATAGATACTGCTGCTTTTATAATCAGTGATAATGTAACACTCATCTTCTTTATGTATGGAATCAATATACCCAAGAAAAAGATTTCCGTTAACATCAATCCATACGGTTTGCTCAGAAATGACTTTTGTATTTACTGGTTTATGGTTATTAAAAAAATGAACTATACTCTCCTTGTACTTTTTTCTCATCTTAATATTCTTCTCTTCATCGTTGCTAAACCTAAAATCAGAAATCTCTATGTCCAAAAATCCATCTTCAAATCTATTTATCATATTTTCATATTTGATTTTCCCATTATAGAAATCTTCAAGTATATCATGAGAACACGACCCTGCTACTGTGTATATGTTGTCCTTACTTTCAACTTTTTTGATTCTTGCAAGGTAATACTCAAACGAACAATTTTCGAACGTATTGATCTTACTAAAACTCCACAAATTCGGGTTCTCACCAAATCTATCGATAAATCTTTTAGGTACGACAACTTGTTTTCTTTTACCCACATTTCGCTCCTTTCTATACTACTACTCGATTTCTAAGTAAATATTCAAATCTTTTATACCCACGATCGGTAGGTGAATCTTTCTCTTTTAATAGCCCCCATTTATCTTTTATATATGAGACTTTACGATAAAGGCTCAACTCTTTACATAAGGTTAAAATATGATTCTCATCCACATCCTTATCAAAAGCGATCACAATCTCAACATTTAAAGATAATAACAGCCTCTTCTGAAATACTGACAAGTCATGACATCCAATTGCAATACCAATTGGATGTCGATAGATATCTGCTTTCAGTACACTTTTTTCAGATTCAAAAACCAGAATAACTCCTCTTTTTTTTATTTCGTCAATGTTATGACATAAACCATACAAGTTTTTGCTTTTCTCATACTTAATGCCTTCCATTGAGAAATACTTAGGTATATGGAGTTCTTTATAAGCCTTAATTACTGTTCGTCCAATCAACCCTGCTATTTTACCCTTATCGTCATATTTAAAATGTGGGAAAACGATTCTATCAGTTCTTTCATCAAAACAAATGGAGTATTTCTCAATAACACTTTGTAATATTCCTTCTCTAATTAGGTCGATATGTGGTGTTTTTGAGTATTGATATAGTATAGATATATCGTAATATTGTTCTTGTTCAATAATATCTGTTTTGATTTTCTTTATGCCTTTAAAGCAATCCAATGGATTTATTTTCTTTTTCATTTGACAACTTATGTCACTGACTCCTAGTAAAATAGCACATTTTTGATATGCATCCTTGAATCCGATATCAAAAATAAACATTATTAAGTCATATATTGTTCCATAAACTGTTTTACCTTTAGTAAATATCCTTACGTTTAATTCTTCATTTAAAAATATAGATACTTTACTGTTGTCATCATCTTGTGGCAATGCACATCTTATTTCTTTTGAATACACACTCAACGTATGACATCCGATTTTATGAAGTAAATCTTCAAGCAAATCATTTTTTATTATGTATTTCTTCAATTCTTTATAATCCACAGAGATAATCACCTCTAACTTAGGAGTCAAACGGAATATCGCAAATCCCAACCTCCTTGTAAATAATATTTCCTAAATCTTGTTCAGCAACAATTTGATATGCTTGACTTTCTCCGTTCCTATTTTTCTCAATAAATATAATTACATATTTTTTATTTGGATTAAGAACAACTTCTCTACCTGTTGTTATAGACGAATTAGTACCAATTGGTTCGATTACTTTAAGTTCCCATTTTCCACCTGCATATTCATCATTTCTAACCCTACGCATTAACATTCCTACAGTGGCAACGTCTATTACATTTTTTGCCATACCAATACTATCACCGGTCAAATATCTCTTCAGTACACTACCTTTTTGTAACTGTAATGTAATCCATAAGTGGACATTTAAGTTTGAAGCTTTTATAAGATCATCAAACTTTCTCATATCTTCTTGCATTGATAGCCAGAATGATTCGTTATTATCTCTATCTGAAGAAATCTTAAAAGTATCTAATACGAACTTCTTAACGCCCAACGAAGCGTACTTTTTTATTATCTTTTCGGATTGCTTTCGAGAGTATGATTTAAAGTGGCAAAGAATGATTTTGTTATTGATCATCTTTTGTTCAAGGTAATCCTTAGCGTTGGCAAGCAGCACTCTTTCATCTTTAGTGAACTTTCCTTGCCTCCACCTTTTCTTATTGAAGAAAGGCATCTCATTTCGATCAATTTTATTATTTATAATCCAAGTCAATAATTCTTGTTTCCATTTAACGTGGTCTTGCTCATTTAGCATTACTACACACGCTTCTTCATTTTCAAAAACAGCAGATAATATTAATTGGATAGTTGCAGTTGTTTTCCCAGTTCCACTTAAACCTCCCAAAAGATAGATTTGCCCATCCATTACTCCGCCAATTTCGCTATTTAAAATCTTACTTGGTATTTCCATCCCAACGTTTAATCCGCTATCAGCCTCATCGATAATTTCAAGAAGATCGTCTTCAAGATTATGTGTCTCAATTCCATCGTCAGCATTTATAAAGATGTTATTCAGTTGAGCATTAAAATAATCATAAAGCTCATTAACATTTAGATCTGATAAATTACTTATTGTATTCTCATTGATGATTAATTTATCTGCTATTTCATATAGAGCAGCCCATTTCTTTAATTCACTTATGTATGAGTCGGCATTTTCTATGGTCGAATAGAAATTAAGGTTTTCAATGACATCGTATCCACCATATTCTTTATACTTTTCATGCGATTTACTTTTATCCTGTAAGAATACCTCTACAGATACTTCATCAAGTATTTTTATGCCCTTACGTGCTACTTTCTGACCCAGTGTATAAAAAAATAGCCATATTGGATTCTTGAACAGTTCTTTAGATAAATCGTGGTAATCAAAATAAAGCTCAGGACTCTTCCAAAACACCCCAACAACATTAGCTTCTATTGGTTTTAAGATATCTTTAATTTTCTCCTTGATGCTCACCTATCCACCTCAACTAAAACAAATGTTTTAATTTATTTGCTACTTTATTTTTATCAATTTTTGTCTTATTAACGAATTCAGCACTTATTTCTGTATCAAATTGTGGTACTATAAATCTCTTTAATTTTTTATCGTTTTCCTCACGTTCTTTGACTCTTTGATAAACATCATTAATATAGTTTTGTATAATAGCCATCATATAATCGACTTGATGTTCTTCAGAAGAAAACTTAGATTTATCTGCAAATGAATTTAAGATATCTACCTTTTTTACTTTAAAAGTCATATGTATAATTTCATAAGGATATCCATGTTCACTCAACGAAACCTTTGTATTCTTCCTCACCCCATAATTTCCACTTCGTAACCCTTTAAGTCTACTTACACAGTGTTTACTAAGAGATTGCATCGTGTCATATCTAAAGATTTCTACTTTTATATATTGATAAAGTGATTTCCATCTCCTCTCTTCTTCCATCATTTGGATGTATACTCGGTGACAATTATCCGAATGAAAATATCTATTATACTCGTTTTTTAAAGTTTTATATCTTTCTATAATGGCATCAACTTTTTGAACATCTTCCTTACACTGATAACATTTAACCGTAGATTTCACAAACTCACCTCTTTTAGAAATATGGGTGAGAGATTTATCCCCTCACCCATATAAAACAATAGTTACATCTTCTTCATCTTTTCAATAACTTCTTTGAGTTGAGATGCCATTAATGGATCATTGTATTTCTCAACACCTTTTTCCTTCATTAGCTTACCAATCTTTGATTTGTTTTCTGGATCGGTATCCCCTAGTCTCTTATATAAATCTTTAAACTCTTTCACAATTGTTTCAAAATCTTCTTGTTCTTTTTTCATACCTTCCATATTAGTTTGAATAGTTTTATCATAATTGGAATCAATTATCTTTGCTTTCGAATTTCGCTCAATATATTCTTTAAAGTTTTCATAAGTCACATTTTCAATTTTTGTACCGAGTTTATATGTATTTGTAGTATCCTTTTCAACATCAGCGCAATATTTATATTCTCCTGTCACAATATCTTTTTCTTTATAGAAACGAAACACGACATCGAATGTATGTTCAGCGTTCTTGCGTAAGTCAGGCTTTTCTCCAATTTTAATCCAGTTATCTCCTGATTTTTGTTTTACGTCCTCTTTATGTGCAACTGCAATTACATTGATACCTTTTGCAGAAGCTTGAGCAATGAAATCATCTAGTCGTACTACATTTAGTTTGACTTTCCCATGACCACGCATAGAAATGGTTTGATCATCAACGTTACCGCCTTTTTTACGAGCACGTTCCTCTTCAACTTCCATTGCACTAACTTGAACAGAATTATAGACTTTAGTGTAAGAATCAACAGTAAATGTCTTACAAATTTTTGGGTCTTTTAATACCTGCTCCATTAGTTCTACTACATCATAATAATTTGAGGTATCAGCAATACCAACAATATTATCTTTAAAACGTGGGTTTGATTCGTTCACTCCAATTTTAGACTCAGAATCAACAACTGCATTTTTAGGAAATGTAAGTGCCGTCCACGATTTCCCTGAACCATTTTCTCCATAGAATAGGATCTTCAAGCCTTGCTTACGTTCTTCTGGTTTACGAAATTTTAAAGTCAAATTTTTACACTCCAATTTAATGTTATTTTTATTTAATATGTATAAACCTTATTCTAATTCATCTAAAAAGGAGAAATCGTCATCTTTCAATTGATTAGATGCAATAACTACTGGTTCTGGTTCTTTATCTAAATTATTCAGATCATCCAACGTGTACTCAGTATCGCTATAGTCGGCTTTTATTTTATTAGTATCTCTATCTTTATTAACTACTGGTCGAATTACTGTCATTTCATCTACATAGTCACGATTTACATACATCTTGAGAACTTCTTCTTTGGTATAAATACCATCATTGATTAACTCAATTACTTCAAGTGGAAAATCCTCTTCTTTAACTTGACCAGATACATAGCCAACACTGTACTTTCCTTCTAAACGAATGCGTCTAACGTTATCTCCATCAACTTTATAAAATTTCTCAATAACACTCCGAACCTTCTCTTTGTTTTCTGGTGTGCTACGTATCACTAGTGGGATATGCAGAACTGTCAACTTCTTCTTAACTTTTTGAATTACTTTTGCTTTCAGCGTAGCTATGCCTTCTTCTTCCCACTTATCATCAATTAACGATTCGGTTGTCAATAGTACATTTTGATAAAATTTAAATCCAAGTGTTGTCGTATCGTCTTCTGGCAATAAATAAATTGATTGAATTTGGAACTCCTTGTTTAGAGAATCGTTATACGGACTATATTTTGTTCTACCCCATACAGACAACTTCATTCCCGTTTCAAGTCGTGGCTTAAGGAAATTAATTGCATCGTAAAGAGTTAAAAAGTTGTTGTACTCCCATTCCTTCTTGCCTTCTGACTTTTCTACTTTTCGTAGTGCCACACGAATATAAGATGATTCGTCTACATACGAAAGAATTTCAGAATTATTTCGGTCGGCAAAAGCAATTTGAAGCTGCTCTTTGCTGTCTTTGATTTGTGCAAAGATTGTTTTTCCATTTATTGAATCAAATCCATCCTGAGCATTTAAATAAAAACTCTTTCCATTACCATCTTCCATTTTCATATTGATCCTAGAGTAATTCCATGTAGGTGTATTTTTACCTTTCAGATCAATTTGGAACGTGTCTGGCGTTATAGTTATGAAGCCCTTAACTTCGAAATTACCAAACGTTTGGTTTTGATTAGCCATTATATATCCCCTTCTGTTTTTTAATTTTTTATTTTTTTATAAACTTCAGGAGGACTCTTGTTCAACTCTATCCCACTCAATCACCTCTCTTATAAAATTAATAATATCACACCGACATATCTTATGTAAATACATATTTTTATTTTATATTTCACCCTAATGAAATGAATTTTTCATTTGGTTAAGTACGTATTAATTCTGTAATCAATACCTTCGCTCAATAGTGTAAAATTTTCATGAAAATCATTATGAAGTCCAAATCCTATTGCGTACTGCATACTTATCCCATTTAAACTCTGAAACCAATATCCGATTTCTTCCCCCTCATAAAAAACTATTACTCCCATACCCCAACTGTCCAAGTCAAACTTAAGATTGTGTTTATCAACCACCTCTTTCAATTCTGGATGCTTTTTGACATAATACTCAGTCATGCACCTGACTCACTTCCATATAAATTTTTTATCTTAACTAATTCTCCATTGTGACAAAGAAATATTGTACTCAAATCACCTTTATCATCAATAACATATAACTCTTCTTTTTGTCCTCTTTTTAATTCATATACCTTTCCTAATGTCACGCATGATAACGTTTCTTTACATTCCCAATTAGAATCAAAAGTAGCTTTCCAGTGTGTAGCCTCACTAAGACTATTTGTAGAGTTCATGTGTCTTTCTCTTTCCATTTTATTTTGTTTTCCCTTTTACATGGAAATTCTCAAATCCATTAAACTCTCTTATGTATGCCAAAACCTTTTCTACATATTCTTTATATTTATAATTACTACGTCTAATCGCCTTAGTCAAATGCGGATATTCATCCCTTATATCCTTAAAGTAACTTGCTTCCAAAGAATATCTATCTCCGTAGTTATCTCCACCTAGAGTACGAACTATTAGTTTTGTTTGCCTATTAACTTCATCAATCCAAACGCAATTTATCATGTGAAAGCTTTTATCTTGGTCAAATCTTGGTTTGCTGATTTGATAAATGACGCCATTTCCATAGTAATAAACAGCATTTTTATTACTGTATAGCCCTTTAGGAATTGTAACTTTATGATTATCAATCATTTTAGTTTCAAGTTTTGTTTTTTCTCTACTTTCGATAATGTACAATTTCTTATTTACAGTTCTAAATGCATCACTAATTGCTAACTTAATAATGTTCTTACTAGAATCTCTGATTTGCAATTCATTAACTAATTGGCGGACTAACTCTATATCTTCAAGATTATTCATCAATTCTTCTTTCATGCAACCTCTCCTTTGCCATTTTCCATTAAACTCATAAAATTTTAAGCTCTGTTTTCCTCTTATCGCAGCATACTCTTTCTTAAGGATAATTTTTGAGCCATTATGAAATTGAATTGCACTCTTAATAATTTCTTCCTCCTTACATTGATTGATCATCTTTTCCAAAATTCGATGATGAGTCCTTTCTTATTTAACTAATTCATATGTAGCTTCGAAAATGTCTGGTTTACATGGATATTTTTCACCTTTAATGCCTGTGATAATGTAATCACCATTTCTAACAGACATCTGTCCTTCTAGTGTCTGGATAAAATATCTTCCATCCGCATCTGTTTTATTAAACCAAGCTTCAGACACGCTTGCTAGGTCAAATACACCTTCAACATCCATTCCTTCGAACCACTGTACTGCTTCAATAACTACAGGTTTTTTACGATATTTAGCCATGACCATTCCTCCTTTGGTTGTCTGATAAAAACATCATTTTATTGCGAGTTACTATTCCTAATGCCTCGAAAATTTTGAAGCACACGTTCTCAGCATATGTATTAATCTGCATATAATCATCCTTTTAACTGATAGTCCCTAATGTAGCCAAGATACTGGTCGCTGATTTCAAATGAAACTCTTATCTCATCAAGATTCATTGGTCTATATTCAATACAACACCCACACCAATATCTATCTTTTAACTCCACAGTCAATCCGTTCAACCATACATCTCTTATCTCTTCAATTACTTTGTCATGTGCTGGGCAAATGACTTTAAACATCAGACCTCCCTTATTTGGTTTCTTTTGTTGCTGAAGGTGCATTAAACATTCCAGCACATCTGATTCACTTTCATTGATTGATTTGGCTAAATAAGTTGAGGATATGTATTTATGATTTTGTTTTGCTAATTCCTTGATTTCATCCTCAATTTTCCAAAGAACCTGACACTTCTCTTTACTTAATATCACCCTCCACCTCTTTCTCCTCTCTAGCTCTCTTAAATCGTTCAGCAGCTTCTCTTCTTTGCTCATCTGTCATCTCCCGTCCTTTGCTTTTGGATCTGAAAGACACCTGCCTAAAAGCTACTTCTTTGTAATGATGTCCCCCATCCTTATCAATCTGAAACGGCTCTATTCCAGCTTTTCTTAACCTTGTGATAATTGGCGGCTGTAACGTGTAAATTGTCCACATTTTAGTCTCATCATCACATGTCAATACTGTCTCACGTTCATATGCTGTATACGAAATATCAAATCCCCCTCCATTTGCTTTCATTTAGACTCTTACTCTAATTGCAGTATTCATTTATACATCAATTACTTCTATGTTTATCCTTGCACTTGGTGAAGCATCTCCTCGTTAATTTCATTTATTTTGCTTTCATAGTAATTTACTTTGTCGATTTTAGCTTGTTCAAATCTCTTAAGAATTTGCTTACATTGTCGCCAATAATGTTTAATGCATTCCTCTTCACTAAAGAAGATGTTTAATGAAACTCCCGTATAATGCCGATATCCTGTGTTGTCATATGGTGCAATAATTCTACTCGACGACTTACCTTTTTTATTCAAGGGTCTAAAATGATGTTCAGAATAATATACATTTTTATTCCTTGGTAAGTCACTATTACTAAATACCATTACCTTTTGTGGTTCCACATGACGAATCGGTTGCTGATCTATGTTGTTAAAACGATAATCACATATGTATACAATATCTCCAGCTTTTAGCTGCTCATTTATCTCATGATATAGCATTTCTTCACTCACCTTTACAAAGCTCATTGACAATTGCGTGATAGTACTTCGGGAATCTCCTTTTGATGGCTTGCTGAAGTAACTCAATGTCCCTATTATTGCATTTCTCAGGGTTAAGCTTCATTTGAACAACAATAAAGTCATACATCCAAGAAATAAGATTTACTTGCGCCTTGTCCATTGCATCTATCTCCTGTAGTGACTCACGTTTTATACGTATCTGATCGTATACTTCGTCAGGGACATTATCATTAGATTATTCCTTTTTATGCTTATACAAAACATATCAACCTTTTCTTGAATATTGGTATTTATTAGTTGATAATAAAAGATATAACATTATTTTCTATAATACTAAGGAGGAAATTATGAAAATACAAAAACACCTCGCAATCTCTCTCTCTATCTTATCTATCATTAGTGCCAATGCAGGGACTAGCTTTGCAGCTCAACTACCTGTAAAAAAGGCAACAGTTCAGACTAATCAAAGCCAAATTGTGAGAGATAAGATATTCAAATTATCAGACCCTACTTTGAATGGAGCGATAAAAGACGGCAAGAAAACTTCAGAACAATATAACTTATTTATGAAATCATACGACCTTCCTGTAATAGAAAACAAGATCAAGCTTTTTAATCCAACGGCAGAAGTTGTTACCCCCTATAATCTAGTATTCTCAGAGTCTTACTACTATAATCAACAAATGAAACCTTATACACTAGCTCAGGCTAAACAAACGGCAGCTAGTTTTAAGGGCTACATACCTTTTTCCATAACTACATATGGCAACGATGTAAATTACTTAGATTCATCTAGCGCAGTCCTCAAACAAGGCAATAAGGTCATTCAACCTTTATCTATTGATGGTAAAGATGAAATGCCATCATATACAGAATACTATCCTAAAACACCTTCATATAGAGCAATTATCGTAGCTTCTTTCCCATTAGATCAAATTGATTTTTCAAAGGAAGCAACATTAGTATATATGTATGCAGGGCAAGAGCTATCCGTTTCATATAAAGTCAACTTTGGATTATATAAATAGGGATTTTAAAACGATTTAAATACTACCTATCATTTGTTTCTATATAGTTTAACTTTATAGTCAGCGATTTTTTGTTTGGTGTATTGCATGTTTACGGATAATGGGAAAACCGGAATCCAATCATGTCGTCAAATTGTTCGGTTTTCTGTACGACCTCACTTTGACGACATGATCCCAAACCTCAAAACTTTATTTCTCACATTCTAGTGCCTCCTTAATCATATATTTAGTCAACAGTTCTAATCATATAAGACTCTACATTAGGAACTGGTATGTAGCCTTTCATCATTCTTGTTTGAAAAGGTATTACTTTCCGTTCATTTTCCCATGACTGCACTTGAAATTTACTTATCAGCTTTTCTACATTTTGTATAGACATTTCTCCAATTACTCCTTCGTTGTAGATGGAACATTCCTTTATTGTTGTACCATCTTTCAATACAATGTCTACCACCAGTACCACCACCTATCCCCCTAATGAAATCCTTCTTTTATCATGTTGTTGCTGCTGAAGTCAGAAAAAATATTATTGCTGTAAATATTCCAACACTTTGTAAGTAACTAAACTGAGGTATCCCAAATATCAGGCAAACACCTTGTACAGCCAGTCCACCTAATGCAAAAATTAGAATTATGAAGAGAAACATTACTGTTATATCTTTTGTTTCCTGATCCATTAGCGCATCTCTTTTCCGTAAAATATACTTTTATTTGCTTGTATCCTTTAAGCCAACTTCGATTACTTTTTGTAAGAACATTTTTTTCTCTTGTGTTAATTCTACGCTCGACTCTTTTAGTTCAAATTGCCATGGATGTCTATATGCCGTTTCAATTAACTCTCTAAAACTAAAAGCGCATTCTCTTATCCCTAAGTCAGCATTAGGAAGAACATACTGATATTCATAACATTCATCAATGTAATAGTACTGGTTCGCAAGAACATCATAAAGTGTATTAAATTCACCTCCTCTTTCATTTCCATACATACATTTGGTGTTTATATAAATTTCTCCAATATCATCAACATGTCGTTCAATACTGGCTTTTAACTCTTCAGCCTTTTTATACTCCTCTTCCTCACTTCTTTCGCTCAACCAAGGTTTTTCAGGTATGACGACCACTTCACTAATATTAGTTTTCTTTATTTTAATCATTTTCTATATCTCCACTATTTTTATTTTTTATATAAACAGTCACATAAGATAAAATCTGAGATGGCATGCCATATGGTCTTTTATTTTTAAATACGCAATGTTTGACCTTCAAAACTTCAAAATTACCTATCATATCATCTACGTTAATGTCTATAATTTCACCTACTCTTGGTATTACATTTGCTTGATACTCAAAGCTACTTTCGTCCTCAAATTTCAATTCAACTTCAATACTCGTATCTCTCATGATTTACCTCCATTGAATAGATTTTTTTTTTATTCATATCAAAATAAGCCTCTGTTGATAATCATTCGATATTCATAATCAAGATAACCGAACTCTTTACTTTGTTTCGAATTACTCTCATATTTTAACCAATCAGTCCATTGACAAATTAAGCCATTTTTCATTAAATTTGCCTTATTTAATAATTAAAGCCCATTTCGCATTTGCAATTTCTTCTATAGTAAAGTCTACAAATTTTTGTTTTCCATATTCTTTGCAAAATACTTGACTTCCCACATTTGGCACATCAATAACAATTTTTTGACCTTCCAGATAGAGCCTCATAGCTTCACTACAGTCACTTCCTGTTTTTCCAAAATCGTTTTTATTGGGAGTATTACCTCTCCCTCTAAAACTCTTATGAATAATTCATTTGGCAAAAGGTTGTTGAGCAATGTTTTCAATTCACACAACCTTTTTGTCGTTTCTGAACTCATTAATTCCCCTTCAAATTTTTGATAAAATATTCATTTCATCAATTTTTCTCTGTAACATTTCACTGAGCAAAAATCTCCTGTTCCACTTGGATATCCAAAAATAAGTTTAAAATTAATTCCGCAATTCTTACAATTATCATGAGGAAATTCTATTGCTTCTTCATACCTTACATATCCATCTGACATGTTCTTATCTATTTTTACATCGTATCCCTTCCAAGAATAGTGCACTATGCGATTCTGTGATTCTTTACGTATGTATTTTTCAAAAATATAAGGTGAAACTGTAATGCTCTTTCTCCAATCAGGTTTTTCTCTCCATTTAGTTACCTCTCGAAGCTTATCGCCTAGTTCTTCATTTCTCTTTCGTAATTTTTCATTCTCATATTCTAACTCTCTGACACGTCTCTTGCTCCAAAATGAAATCAATCCTAATCTCTCCATTTCATATGATCATTAGCAATATCCCATATAACTTATATCTAGTTCAAAATCATAGTTTGGATGTAATCGATAGACTACTCGGCTATCAACGCTCTTTCTGGCATACCAGAGACAATTTGCTGTACCACCTTTATTTCCATCGTATACAGCAATTACAACACTACTACGATCAATCATATGCTCATTTCTCTTTTGCAATTTAGTAGGATGATAGTCACCAGTAACAGTGTCTTTGACTATGTATTCGTTTAAGGTATCTACGTATATTGCCTCATCTGCTAGATCAAACATTTTTCTATACCATTTCTTTTGCTCGACACTCCATACCTTATCTTGATTTTCAAAGGGTACTGACAGTATGTTTTGGATATGTGGATATTTACTCTTCAGGCGATGAACACAATAAAATGCTAATGTATCAGTCCCTAAAGCTCCACCCGAAATGAAACGAGTTATACCTTCTTGTTTAATTACAGCTTCTATCGTCTCTATTAATTTCTCTTTTAACTTCATCATTGTAGGATTCTTCATATCATAGCCACCAAGTTTGTCCGGTCTATGCCCAGTAAAACAAGCTGTCTTCTTACGTAGTTCTTCTTTTAGTCGCTTACGTTCTACTTTAGCGGCTTGCTCAAGCTTATACTCCTCTGAGTTTCTTTGTTCAAGAATCTTCCTGAAATCTACCAAACACTTCACCTCTTAATTTGTGATTTATATTTGCAAAATCCCCTCTAATACATCACTAATTACTTTTTCATTTAATTGACAACCAGCAGCTTTAGCGTGACCTCCGCCACCGTATTTCCGTTTTGCTATATCTCCTAGATGGAAATCATCTTTAATTCCCCGATAACTAATTTTCTTATCACCCATATTGACCATTACAATAAAATCAACCTCTGGGTGATTCTTAGCAAGTTCATTACCTAGCTCTGAATGATATCGTTCCGCAAAAACTATACCAGCGACACCATTGGAATCGTTCTTTACTATTAGCTCTTTTTCTTTTTGTTCTATGTATTCCTTAATTCTCTTTTCCTCAATATCTAGTAGCATTTTCTCTGATCGACTGAAGTCTACAATTTGTACTAATTCGAATCGCTCAATAAATTTGTCTCTACCTATAATAGTAAGCAAATCATTCAACTGTTTTGCATGTTTATCTTTAAATTTTGTATTCCATTCCCATGTGTCAAATCGTCTAACTAGCTCAACAAACCGTAAAAGATCTGAAATATTAATTTCATAATTCTCCCATATGTAATGGTAAAAGAGACTTGTTCCACTAGATTTCATGTACTCTTCGGGAGGATAGATGCTTATTTCCAAATCATTTACTTCTGCCCAGTCAAATTTATTAAGCCACTTTGCGGTTACATGGTGGTCAATCAACTTGTATTTATCTTTTGCTCTAAGATCCCTTGATATTGAAAAGTCGATTAAATTTGCTACTTTTTCATTAACTGATATGTCTGTAATAAACACCTTATCGTAGTGCCTATATTGCTCAGTAGCAGTAAATTTTTCTATTTTCAAGTTAATCTCATCGTAATTACAATATTCAACATCTACATCTTGAAATGCACATTTTGCTACAATAGCACAGCCAACACCGTCTAAATCTGTATGTGTAAATAGTTTAACTTTCAAAAAATAAGCCCCCTTTTTATCTGATAAAACACGTCTTTTAATAGATATCTTCAAATGTATTGCCAATTACCTCACACTCACGAATTAATTCAGCCGTATGATGTTCTCCCTCTTCATATGGATCACTATAATGTGGATCGTGCAAATAAAAGTAAGCTTGCTCAGTAAGCCATTTAACGATAAGTTGCCCATAAAATTCATGATGTACTATGTACTCCTCATAGACCTGTTTGTTATTTTTATCAGGAATGCCAACATTTTTTAAAATAGCAACCTCTTTGGTAGCAATACCATCTAAATAATCTCTAAAATCTTTGTAAATTCCATCGTTAGTTATAATCACATCTTTTGTAATCCATTTTTGTCTATTATCATCCCAAGCTAAAAACATCAACTCAGCCTACTCTCTTTATTGGTATCATAAATCTTCTGAAGCTCCTCAATCATGCCCTCTATTTTAAATTGTTCAACTTCCCAAACTCTGCTACCGCACCAGCTTTCCCAGTTGCAATATAAGTCGATCTCAAATGATTTACTATATTTTTGTTTATTATCTAACTTTATTACCCCAAAAAACTTGTGTAGCACACTGATCACATCTTCTTGATTCATACTGTAACACTCATCAACCTTTTCACTCATCTCAAATTGAATGAAAGCAATTAATGCATCCATGTGTATAGGATTAATTCTTGATTGAACGTATAGTGTTCTTTTCTCAATGTCATATGTATGTGATAGCCCATATGTATAGATCTTATCTGAATAGATTGATATACCATGCTTTAAGCACTCTACTATTTGCTTTCCTGTGTTCATCATTACCACTCCTCTTGATTAGGCAGCATGGCTTAAAAAAATAGTTTTTACTAGGTCTGGCAACAATCTACTCAAGCTTTTACGCATAATTTTTTCTTCGTATTCTTTTGGTAAGTAATCACTTTCCTCTTTTAATAAATCCTCGTAAATCCTAACGTTTAGATTCTTTAAAATTACACCCATGTCCTCAATACCGAAATTTTCATCTAGAATTCCTTCGTCAACTAGCTTATACAAGAACTTTTCAACTCTTGCCTGTGTTACATAATGCTCAACAAATAACATCTCTGGAGTCTTTAATTGATTTGGGTCTTTAGGTGCTTTTTGTTTTTGTACTTCTCGAAAACTGTCAGTCACCAATTTCACAAATAATTGCTTTCCAAATCTGTCTTTATAGTCAATATTCTTTACGACAATCCCTTCTCCGGTTTCTAAATCACCAAGCTTACCGCCAAGCAATGTTTTGCCAACAAATGACTTAAGATGTTCATATCCCTTATACTCTCCTTGATAAAATACAGGAACAGGATTTAAATCTAGCCGTTCAGCTTCTTCTATAACCATCGAGAAATCTACATATTCATTTGTGTATGTATTATAAATATCAAATAAGAAAAATTGTTTTTCATATTTTGTATACTTTACCTTATGTGGATTCAGCCATTCACCAAAGTAAATACCGCCAATACATAATTCATTTGGGTTAAGCTGCTGAGTCCATTGATAAAAGCCGCCCAATGTATTTTCTTCATCTAGTTCAGTATTACGTGAGAAGGCACGAATTTTTCCACTGTTCTCATCAAACATAAAAGAGGCATTAGCTCCATCTATTTTTTCCTGTATAACAATCTGATCACCTTCATTTAAAACTCCAACTGTAGTTTTATGACCATAACGAATTATATCCATATACTTTTTACGTTCCATTCAAAAATACCTACTTTCTTAATTTTTATTTTTTATTTAATTCAAAATCATAAACTTAAATCGTGAATAAATGTTATCCAATTAATCCAATCATTTATTTGAAATAATCAATATTATTGATAAAGCTGATTTTCCCATCGTCAATTTTTACAAATTCGGTGATAACAGTATCCCAATCCCTTAAAGATTTATCTTTATATTCATCAGTCTCTTCGTCATACTGCTCGAACCAGTATTCAACACCATCATCAACGCTCGTATTTTTAAATACAAAGTACGGATACTCCTTTTCATCATTATTAAATATGTCATCAGCAATTTGATTAAATCTTTCTGCGATATGTTCAAGTGCTAAATATGAAACACCTTCATCAGTTAGATGAAACTTATTGTTGTTTACAAGGAAATCTTTAATTCCCTGTGCTACTATTTCCTTGTCTTTCGAAAAGAAAATTTGTTGCATTGAAAGTTCCCAACAAATACGATCAGAGACACTATCACAATTATTAATAATTTCGTTTAACTGCCGTTGCAATTGATCTCCCCCGAATCCGATAATGCCTTTCTTATAGCCATATGGTGTTTGAATTTCATCATACATATATTTTTCCAGTAACACATCCCAAATAATTGGACTAAACAACCAAGAATTTTTGTATTCTTCATCTACAACACCGTTAAAACTCTGATCTAGCAAATAAATACTACTACTGCTCATTTTCATCCCTCTTCATTTTTTATTTTATATGTACCAATTAAAATCACTATTTCATCCTATTAGATTTCCCAATCTATCCATTTATACTGCTTCGCTTTTATACATGCTTCTTCCGTACTGATAGAATAGGGATAATGATTTTTTAGAATATCCTCTGATGGAAAATAACCAGTTTCTTTATCCCAACACACTACATTGTCCTCTAAAAACTCTAAACCACCTATATACCACCCTGCTGCGGATTCTTGGCGAACATTTCTGATTACTCTATTCAAAAGTTCACTTTACACCTCTCTATTAAATTTCCATTTCTAACTATTAATAGTCCACTGAATAGAAAAATCGTTATCCCAGCATGCGCTTTTGGTTATATAGTCTTGATTTTGAAATTCCCTAAAAAAACCATATTTCAAATCATTTTTCAGGTCTTCTTCAATAGTTACATCGTTATCAATCTGTTCATGTAAATCTGTAATATTATCCGCTACATATCCCCCTTTTCTACCATCGCAACAGCTCCATTCAATACAATATTTATGTAATGATCTAACAGTATTAAGAAGAATAGATTTTAGTTCATTAGAATAGCCGAATCGTTCTTGATTAATATTTATACTTTTAAAAATATTACCATTTTCATGTCGCTTAACTGCCGCCATCCAATCACATAACATTTCAACGATATCCATTAGATTCATATCTTGAATACCATTCTGATGATATTCTGGGTGATGACTATTATTTGCATAGTGATGATTCAACGCTGGCTCAATTGCCTTCAGTTGAGCTTTGTATTCTTCTGATCCATATGTAAGCTTTTTTAAATTTGGTGTAACTTGTTCAAAAATAAGCATTTCTTCATCGCTAAACTTTGAATAATCATGACTGACTCCTCTCTTGAATAGCTCTGATGAAAATTTATTCAACTCATTTCCAACTTGACGCTTATGCTCTAGAACTCCTGCAATGTGATTACTTGTAAATTTCATTTCTAACCCCCATATTTCATTTGTTTACTAAGCCATAACTCTCCATTTGCATTAATTCATGTTCACGTACAGTTTTCTCACGTTTGCATTCAGTACAGTAAAGAACAAATCTATCGTCACCCGACACTTCAATATACGAATTAATATATTGGACATGAATGTCATTCAATATCCAACTATGTTTGCATTTTGGTTTTTTTCTAAATATTGAAAACATAATTCCTCCTCAAACAACCAATGTTTATTTGTCTAACATTGACTTTCGAATTTTCTTTACAACTTTAAAATCACTTTCGTTTAGATGAATTGGATTTGTTGAACGTATGTAGTTAAACCATTGAATAATTTTCAATTTTTCTAAGTTAGTTAGATTCAATTTATCACTCCTTTTCTACAGAGATTCTATATAGTAACTTTATCAATGTTTCCATCTCAAAGCTTCTCCAAGGCTTGCGTCTATCAATAAACGCATTTCTATGATAATTGTAGTAATTGGACTCTAAATGTTTTTGAGCAGCTTCATGTGTAAGGAAAGTTTGAACGTCCTCTTTTTTCAATGTAGTATCAGCTTTGTACATATCCATGTGAAGATACTCAATCAATTCGTCAATATGATCTTCATCTTCCCAGTCAAATAAACTTTCACCAGTTACACTGTCTATGTATTCATCATTATTTATAAACTCATCGATTTCTTCTTTATGATTTTCAGTTAAGTATTTTTTTAATTCAGAAATCCTAATGCCATACTCTCCATTTTCTGAATCATTATATGTAGTCTCATAGTCACTTTCAAAATCCCGATCTACAATAACTTCTTTGTAGTCAACCAACACATAAAGATTCGGAGTAGGAACCAGCTCATTTTCTTGCTGAATCTGATAGTCGTTTTGAATTCGTCTCAAAAAATATACTTCATCATTTGTTAGTTCTATCTCAACTTTCATTAGCTACCTTCCTTTAAAATTATGTCTCTAACCGATAATCTTTCGATGACTTTCCCCTTTGTATCTCTCACAAATTTTTTCATCTTCCATTCGATCAACAATAGTAGCTGATGTGTAATAATCTAATCGAAAAACGTTTTGAACCCAACTAATACTTACACTCCCGTTTTTTCTTGCTTGATTTGCTACCTTTTCAAACATCTGGTCTGCTCTTTCTTTGATTTCATCTTGATTCAAACACTTGACAACCATGCAATCATTTCTTAATTTGACTGATTCATTTAAATTCATATGCTCTAATTTCCATCGAAGTGCAGTCTGATCTACTTCGAAATAAACATTACTTTGAATGTGGTCGATTACATCTTCTATGGTTTCAAATTCTTCTACAGTTCCCTCAATAATTGTGAGATACATTTGGTTATCCTCCCCAATTTATTTCACTGTCTTCAATAAACCGTTTATACTCTTCTTCTGGAACTTCTCGAAGAATCTCACATTTTTCAATTAAAAAAGCTATATCATTATATTCTTTAATGGAACTTGGAAGAGCCAGTGCTTCAAGTAAAACTCTATTCGATCTATCTTTATAAGAGAAATCAAATACATCTTCAATAAAACCAAAGTAAAGATAATCATTTTTAGGCTGGATCTCGGCTCCTATCGTATATTCAAAATCTTTATCATAATAACTGAAATATCTTCCATCTTTTTTCTCTACAAATTTATAAAGCTTTTTATCTGCAAAATACTCTCCTTTATCTACTTCAATTCCGTTCTCAGGCTTTTTATGTATTTTAGTTAACGTTCCATCAGATTTGATTTTATAGAATTTATTTTTTAGTTCTATGTATTTAATGGGCGTTTTTGAAATTTGAGTAATAATGTCATCTAAATTAGTGAATTCAATTTGTACTGGCTTTACAAAATAGCTTTCATGGTGAAATAGACTGCTAATTTGAATAATGGCGTCTTCTAATGAAAATTCTTTTGTTTCATCAAACGCCTTATCAAGGTTGATCCCGTACATACCACCCAAATGATTTTTGAGTTCATCATAAGAGTTAATTTCTAGCTTCATGCAAGAAAGCATAATCTTTAGAAACTCTGTTTTTGATATTTCATATCCTTTATCTTCATATTTTTGTACTCTTAAAGCTGATACCACTGGGTACAATGTATCAGGATTAAAATTTAACTGGCGCTGTGCATTATGTCTTAAAAAATCTTCATGTAAGATAAATGATTCTGTAGTAAAATCGTAGCAGCCCATGCACACAGTGAAATCAAATGCTTTGAAAATTTCTTTTGGTAATTCATACATCCTATCGTGTATTAATTGAATGTGTAGGCTATTCTTCAACAACAAAATAGATTTCTTTGTTAACGAAGCAACATAAGTACCAGTTTCATCCCAAAGTGATTCAAGGAAATCAATCATAGATTCTTCATTTCTAAAATAAACATCCAAATCATTAATTTCACGATTGCAAAATAAGCTCGTGATTGCACCACCTGCAATATAAGCTTTAGTTCTTTTTAATTCCCCAACCAACTCTTTCCCCAGATAATTGTATAATTTACTCTTTTCAAATTTAAACTCCAAATCTACACTCTCCTTTTTTATTTTATATAGTTTTTAGCTTTACCTAGCAGTATCGTCTTAGTATTTAATTCTGGTTGATCTAACACTAATTCAAGTAGTTTATTTAAAACCTCACCAATTTTTCTACCTTTTTCAAATCCAATTTCAATCAAATCATGACCATTAATATCTAAATCTTTTACTGAAAATGGTTGCTTTTCTTCTAGTATTTCTTTTGTTTTTTGTACAGTTAGTAAAAAAGAATCAAGATGAGCCTCATAATTTTTATGCGTTTTAATATCTGCTTCTTGCAACTTGAATAAACTGTTTAAATTCTCTACCCCTACTCTTCGAATTAGTTTTTTTATAGCTTTTACTTGATCAATATTTGGTCTACTCATATGCTCATTAACAAGCATGCTAACTGTTTTAACCGTTCTAGTGTCAAATTTTAAACGTTGCATAATCTTTTGAGTCAATTCAGCCCCTTCAGATTGATGCCCATAAAAGTGACCAATACCCTTCTCGTCAAGAGAAAAAGTGTTTGGTTTTGCTGTGTCATGAAATAATGCTGCAAGTCTAACTTCAAGAAATGGAGGTACATTATCTAACACTTCCAATGTATGTTCAAAAACACATTTATCATGATATGGGCTGTATTGATCAAAGCCAACACAACTATTCAGCTCTGGGATTATGTATTGAAGTAAAGTAGATTTATGGAGAAGTCGTAGTGCGATACTTGGCTTATCTGATTGTAGAATCTTACAAAGCTCTTCACGTTGTCTTTCTATAGATACATTGCTTATTAAATGACTACTTGTTTTAATTGCTTCCATTGTATCTATATTAATGTTAAATCCTAATTGACCAGCAAATCGAATAGCTCTAAGCATTCTTAAAGCATCTTCTTTTAAGCGTTCTAATGGTTTTCCAACCGCTCTAATAAATCCATATTGTAAATCTTCTCTACCGTTAAACGGATCTATATAATTTTCACCATCAAATGCAATTGCATTCATTGTAAAATCTCTTCGACTTAAATCTTCTTCAATTGTTTCTGCAAACTCTACTGAATCTGGTCTACGTCCATCTGAGTAATTACCATCTTTACGATATGTAGTTACCTCAATGTTTTCTCCGTCAAGAACCACTGTTACGGTTCCATGTTTGATTCCTGTAGGAATAGTTTTATCAAATAATTGTTGTACTTCCTCTGGTTTTGCAGAGGTTGAAATATCATAATCCTTTGGTTCTCTATTCAATAGATGATCTCTTACACATCCACCAACTAAATAAGCAGAGTGTCCATTTTCATGTAATATATCTAAAACGATTTGTACATTTGATGGGATATTCACTTATTGCCCTCCCACTTTAGTGAGCGTATATGTGCATCTACTAACCAACTATTAATCTTATCGAAATTAGGTTGACTTGGAATCTTAGAATTTACATATGCAAGATCAAGTAACTGTTTAAGATGTTTGTACTCATCCTCAATATCGCTTAATGTATACTTGCCATTTCTAATTTCCATCAGATATTTATTATCATGTCGCAATACATGTACTTCGCCTTCAGTAAGAATTTCAATCCCCATGTGCAACAGTCTAATTAAATGCATTGCATTTTTTGTATCATAACCATATTTCTCAATTAATGCAGCACGTTTTCCTGTAGCATTTTTCTCTACTTTAGTCATCCTTTGTAGTTGAGAAATTGCGTACCCACCATAGGTTTTATATGCTTGCTTACTGATAAACTCTTTTCTAATTTCACGTAACTCTTTCCCAAATTCATTAATGAATACCACATGATTATTAGCTACAAAAAGAGTATCCAATATGTTTGGATTGTTTTGTAAAGCAAGCTGAACGAACTTCTGTAGTGAATATGTTACATCGTCTAGTTCACCTAACTCTCTTTTCTCTTTCGTTTCAAATGTATGTAAACCTAGAAGTATATTCTTATCTGGTATGCAAATACCACGAAAATCTTCATCGCTGTCTTTTGTATTTGTTCCATAGCTTATTGACCCAGCATAGACTTTTAATATTAATCTCTTTTCCCAATCACTCATTTTATCAGCCTCATTTCCCTATAAAATTCATGTTTTATTTGTTATCTACAACAATCCATGTTCCGTCTTCTAATAACGCCTCTACCATTGTTACAGGATAGGGCACTTCATCTCTTCCTCTTTCACATTCCCAAGAAATCATATAGTTTTCTTCATTCAATCTTTTAGCAACATAAGTAATGCCATCTGCTGATTTTGTCTTTTCTTTATTGAGTTTAAATTGAAAATTGTCCACTTTCTCAACTCCCTATGCATGGCTATACTCGCAACAATCTGCTCTGCCAACTTCCCATCCTATGTTACATGTCCAAGCTTCTTTTGGAGATAAATGACTTGCACTTTCTATACAGTTGGGCAAATTTACACAATGCACTCCATCACGAATGCAAGTATTATAACATCCAAATTTCCACTCAATTTCAAATAAACTTTCAAGCTGCTCTTTAAGTATCTGAATTTTTTTATGCCTTAGGTAGAAGTAAACTTGATCTGACTCATTATAAAGATTATCTGAATAGATTGTCTTACGATCCCCTATCTTAACTTTGTATTCCTTTTCGTACCCCGTGCCTTTAAATGGCTCTAACATTTCAGAAATTTCTTTTTTACATACCCCTACGGCAAATGTATTCAGTTAACTTCCTCCTTCATTCCCTTTTTTACTTCACTCATAATACCCTCTAAGTCTATCCTCAATCTTTCTCATCGCTTCATAGTATGGCTCCCGATCAATGTTTTGGATCGCTTCATGGCATTGCTTCCAAAGTACAGATAACTCTTTATCCTCAATATGCTTATGACTCAGGTAAGAGCCAACTGCATAACCTAATCCCACAGATTGGATAATTTCTGTTACGTCTCGTATGGTATATTTTTTCATCTCATCCTCCTTCATTAAACAACTTTTAAAAGTTAATGCATATCACTTCAGCGTCATCTTCACCATTGAATCTACCTAACACATAATCTGGTCTTCGTTGATTTGATTGAGGGCAAACAGCTAAAATTCTCCAACCTTGATTCAATATTACTTGTAGTTCTTCGGTACATTTATCAACTGCATAGCCCATCTGATTAATATTCAACAACCCAAGGTTCCCAATGTGTACATCGCACTTTTGATTAAACTCAATTTTTTTATCAAATGACTGCAATGCTTTTTGAAACTTATCTTGTACCTCTTGCATTTGCTTCAGCATATTAGCTACAGCACTATTTGATGCTTGGACTGTGCCTCTAATTTTAATTATTATCGTTGGAAACTTTTGAATAAAAGATTCTACCTCTATTAAATATTCCTTACTTGGTTTCAATTCTACATAATCAGATGTGGTTACAAATTTCATTTTCCCTTCAGATAGAGCAGCTTCCTCTTCTTTATATGTATGCGACCAACTATAGAATTCTTTTAACTCACCATTTTCCAGCACCAATGGTTTACAATCGACCACATCACCAATAAATAATTCAAGCTCTTCCTTTTCTTGAATTTTAATACGATTATCACTATCAAAACTAACTCTCGCAAACATTAGCTATGCCTCCTCGTTTACATCATCAAACCAATCCTTAAACAATTCCCCAAAACTCAATTTGTTGTCCCCAATAAAAGTACCTGGTTCTTCATTGCCGAATGTAACCTCTAATCCCAGTTGCTTACCTAACTCAATTGCACGTTGTTTTTCTTCATCAGTCACAATATTCTTCCCTCCAACTCTTGTCATCAGCAGGATCTGGTTTGTATTCTGAGGTTAATTCCAACAAAGCTCGATAAAGAACATTAACCTTACCTCTAACAGTGTCTTTACTCTCATCAAAATAATATATGAAATCAGAAAGTGATTGTTTTGAATCATAGTAACCATCTTGTCCATGTAGTAAATCATATGCAGCTTCTATATGCTCAAAAGCACTTTCAAGTTCTTGTTTTACATTTTCGGGTAGCATTTGCGCACTCCTCAAAAAAGACGTTTTTATTTGTATGTAATCTATAGTTTTTATGCGAAATTCCCTTAAGGATATCTAGTGGTGAGGTTACATTAATTGTTCCATCTTCATTGATTCGTGTTACTTGTTCTCCCCAGTATTCTTCTTCCTCGTTAGAAATCACTCTGTCACCTATTCTTACCCTTTTATTTGTTTCTGGATAATAAAGTTTAATTCCATCAGCAATCCTATGGTCTTCTTCTGATTCTGAAATTATATTGTTAATTATCTTATTTACTGTTTCACTGTAGCTTGGATCATCTAGAATCTTAACGATTCGCTCTAGGTATTTCATTTGAATCCCTCCTATCTGATGAAAGCCAGCTTTTATTAGGTTCTTGCTTTAATTATTAAATTTTATTTGTCATTGATTTCTTCTAAACTTAAGTTCTACTACTCTCTCTAGAGGATCACGAAGTTGCCAGTTAACCGCCCCCCATAGAAACTTTCCATTTTCTTGTTTTTGTTTAAGCTCACTTGGAGAAAACCAAATGTCATGATAACTAGAATAAAACCACAATCCTTTTTTCTCTGCTTCATCAAACATTGGTTTTAGACCTGTTAATATTTCACTTTCCATTTCCCTTTCTCCCCTTTAATAAAAAGTGTCTTTCATTTCATGGCTTTATTTTGCTTTAGTTTATCTTTCATATCTTGAATTTCTTCTTCAAGCATACTGCAATCACTGTACGACTCTTTGAGTTTAATTAACTTTGCTTCCTGTTTTCTAATGCCACACTCATACAGTGAAACTAAATCTTTTGTTGACATTGGCTCTCCTTCATCCCAAACACTACTCATTGAATACCTACCTCTTATAAATAAGATATTTAAATACATATTTTTATTTTATATTACATCTTCTTTTCAGACTTGTAAATACCCTTTTAGGAATTAAATAAATTATTTTTGTTTTTATATTCACTTCAACTTCTCAGTCTATGGTATAAATAAACCCCCAGACATTCTGAGGGCTTCGCTCTTATTCACCATATAGTTCTTTAATCGTGTCTAGATTTATATACTCTTTAATCCGATTGTAATTATAATCATACATATTAGCATAATAAGCTTTGGGTATATTAAATCTTACGCATATTTCTCCGAATTGCTCTTTATCTAAAACTCCATCTCTCTTGTATAACTCATAGCCCATATAGATCATACCTGATCTCATTATTTTTAAAGCAGTAAAGTTATGGATTCCAAAATACTCACCCAATGCAGTTAAACGTCTTGAAACAACATGCTTACCTACTGCATCAGTATTGACGACTCTAGTCTTAGCTGGCTTCAATACATAGCCTGTTTCCACTAGATCGATACCTTCTCTTATATTACGTGATGTATCTGGTAGTTCATTCCCATTATTTTTAAGGTATTCTGCTTCATGATGAGCAGCTTTTAAAAGCTCAATTAATTTATCAGAGACAATCAATTCTCTTTTAGAGCTATCTATATCAGTTAGCAAAACACTATTATTATTTACGTCTACCTCGTGCCATTTTAGATTTCTTATTTCACAGTTTTCTTTTCCTGCAAAACCCTCAAACAAAGCCAATGGAATAACAGCATCTTGACGATTTACTGCAAATTGAACAATTTCCTCAATTGTTTTTTTAGAAAAATACTGTTTTGCACTTTCATCAATAAATTGTCTCGCATATCCCTCGATGCTTTTAACCATCACTAATGGATTAATATTATTTTCTCTATGCCCATTTTCTATTATCCAGTTTAGATAGCTCTTAACAATGCTTATATTCGTTTGACTAGACCATATACTAGAAGGATTTAAATGGGTAAATAAATCCTCCAAGTCACCAACATTAAAACTACCCAAGTCTTTTCCTTTTTCTTCTTCAATGTCCTTACTTGCTTTCAGAATCCTAGAATATGTGTCGCATGTTCTAGGATTGTTTGAATACTCTTCCAAAAAAGCATATTTTAAGGCTTCGTTATAATAGCCATCCTCATACCGTAAATTAGACATTGTTTATCTCCTCTTTAACATCCAATTTTTTAAAAAAGTTTACTATTTTACTCTTAGGCTTGGTCATAATCGAATTGTTATTGTCCAATACCCCTATTTCTCTCCATAGTGGATTGCTACGTGAAAAATCAATCTTATCTATGAGCGTTGCAATGTGACTTGGAGGTAGCCCCACATCCTTCAATTTCTTAGCTAGAATTACATACGCATTGAACATTTGATTGCTGTTTATGATCGTTTCTTTTCTAGTTTCACCAATGTTAGTTACAAATTCTTTAGGATATCTCATCGCAATTGAATCAAACGTTTCTTTTAGAAGACCTACAATCTCTTTTGCTTCAATGATGTTTGATGGATGGAACACTTCATCTATAATTGAATCTAAAACCGTGAAAGTTACTAACTGATCAGTTGAAAGATGATCACTTGAAGATATCTTGTCTCCAAGCATGCTCTCTTCTCTAAGTTGTTTAACAACATATGAGGAATGGCTTTGACGCATTTCTGCTAACCTTGACACACTTTGACTGGTAAAAGTATTAATTTGAGAGAACAGGCTCTGTGCTTTTTTCTCACTGTAATTAACGATCCTTAATCCGAATGTCATTTTACTATCAGGATTTAATTTGATAGCATTAATTGTAGCAGTTAACCTATGAAAGCCATCCAGACAGTCTAACTTTGTACCTTCGGTGACGGTTAATGTTTTATTTCTTGTGTCAAAAATTAATTCTTGTCCCGAATCAGAGGAGTTTAATCTAGCATTAAATGTGATTGTTGTTCTAAACAATTTGTCTTCAAGAATTAATTGAGTGATTTCCTTTACCGCTTTTTGATTTAATTTAGGAGCTTTTATTATGCTGGTTACTGTTTTCACTAATTTAGCTTCCCTTTGAGTGTTAAAATTGTATTGAATGACATTTCCTTCACTCAATTTAAGAAGTTGTTCAGCATCAATTGATGTATCATAATCATCTAACTCAAACTGCTTCACGTCAGAAAAAGTATATGGTAGCAACTCCTCATCCTCTGGGGAAAGCTCCATTAAATTTATCTCATTTATCTCATGTTGAGTAAAATAGTTTTCAGCAGCTATCTTATTTTTCAAATCCTGATCTTCTATAAATCCTCTAATGTGAATAAGGAACAAGCATAATACACTATTTTCTACTTTATTTAAAGGTGTTTTCCCATTAATAATGCGCTGAGAATCTGCTAACCCCACTCCATGTACAGTTAACTGTTTTTTAAAAGAGTTTACAGTTTTTCTACTGGTCTTTATTTCAGTCAAGCCTTGAGATAACACTTCCTCAACCATATCTCTAGTTACGCCAACTTGCATCTGATCAGCCTCTTTCAGGAAATTAATATAATAATAATTAATTGTAGTCATTTTTATTTCTATTATACAGTTTAATAGGATGATCTGACAACAAAAATTGACCCCTCAAGAAAGGAGTCAATTTATCCAAGTGATATTTGATGAAAGAACTTTAAAACAATGTGTTTGTTTTTTAAATTCTAATTCAAGAAACTCACAGTCCATATTTAAATCTGAAAGCATCCAGTATGCACAGGTGACAGGACTTTCCCCGTCAATCTCTTCTGAATCTCCTAGCGCCATACGAACATTCATATGTATCTCATAGTGTGTGACTTCATCAATTTCTTCCTCTGCTTCGAAAGTTACCTTTGTCACATCTAACTTAATATCTGTGCCACTGGTTGTACCCACTAGGATTTGCTGATTTAATATTGAACCGCAAACATCAAAATCTGAGTTGTCAATTTCAAATGTAAAAATACCATTTGCAAAAACTATTTTTTTTGTATAGTCTTCTAGATAAACTAACATTTCAATAAATACTCCTCTCGTTTACCATTGTCGAGAATGAAAGTTCGTTCTTTTGTATTTTTATAATCTGATTTTTCACTTCTCAATTTTTTGTTTTGTTTGGTACGTTTACTGTTGTTATTATTTTTTTATTACTATTTACATTTAAACACAGTTCCAAAAGAAATAAAATATAAGTAAAATGGAATTGTTGCGACAATATTCGACAATATCTACAACAAAAAAAAACCTCCCAAAGACATTGAGAGGTTTTAAGATACTTATGTAATTCTAAGGTCGTTCTCCTGCGTCCATTAATGCTACTGGGCGTTCTCCTGCGTCTGCACTAGCCACTGATGCCATTGATACAAGGCATAACACTGCAAACATTGAAAGTAATAACTTCTTCATAGAATCACCTCCTTTCATCGTTTCTTATATAAGTCATACAGCTTGTTTTTCTGTTCTTTATTTGCATATTCAATATTTTGACTTAATAAAGCGACCAACTCACCAAACTCTGGTGTCAGATCGAGATTTATTGCTATCTCTGCCGCTTCTAATATCCTGTTTATCCCTTTATCGTACATATCATTTTGTATATGTATTAACCCCTCTGCCCTTTTAAACTTCATAATCTTAAAAGCAAGATGAGTTTTATCATCCTTATCTAAGTTTAAATGCTGATTGCATTTTTCAATCAGTTTTAATGCTGGATCTAATTGGCTTGTTTCCGAGTATTTTTCAAGCACTATTGCGAGTGTGGATTCTCTAGTTGGTGAAGGATTTTTCAATGCAATTTCAATAAGCTCATCAGCCTTGGTCATATCTCCAAGATGTATGTGCGTTATTAATTGGTTTATTTTAGCTTGGTCTTCAAAAAGATCAATATTTTTATACTCATTAATAACTTCTAAAGCTTCATTGAACCTGTGAAGCCCATTGAGGGCAAACCCTTTTGAAACTAAGGAAAAGCCAAATTTATCTTCGTTTTTTCCTTTCGCCAAATTTTCTAGCGCAACTGATGATTCATATAACTTGTCCCAGTTATAATACATCTTATAGTAAGCACAAGCTCGTTCATAAGCAACTAATTGCTCATCCTCTGGCATAAATCGTATAAAGTTTTTCATTAAGACAAATCGTTCATGTACTTGCTGTGGATCAAATCTGAGTAAGTAAAAAATTCTCAGATAGCAAACTGCTAACTGTGGAGAAAAGCTTTTTTCTTTTTCTGAAATAAGCTGGTATAGATAAAGTGCGTGAGTGTATTCTGGTTGATTGTAGTTTACAGTGCTTGGATCATAAGGATACTTTACTTCTGCGTGAGAAAAAATTTCTTCAGCTAGATCAAAGATCACTTTTGTATTTTTCTCATTGATAACTTCTTCAATTAACTCTGACACAATACTATACAGCGAAATGTCTAAACATCTCTTAATAAAGTCCTTCGTTTTCCCTTCGATAAATGTACCACTTTCATTTTTCTTTGTTTTTCTTCTCAGTTCACCTAAAAACCAAGGATAAAAGTATCCTTCTGGCAGCTTTAGAATAGAGGTAATGGAATCAATCATTTCTACATTAAACTTTCTATCTACCGAATCACTGGGTTTTAGAATTCGTGTTAATGTGGTTACATTATCTATTCCTAACAGTTCAGCTAATTTATTTAATTTTAAACCTTGAGATTTTCGCTTAATATTAATCTCTTGTCTAAGGTGCACTTGCAATTCCTGATATTCAGAATAAATCATAAAATTACCTCCACAGCCAATTAATTCCCCACACCTTCATTATAACACACTTTGTTATTTAATACAAATTTTTATTTTATATAATGATATATTTTTCTATGTATGCCATTAAATTGAACAGTCACTATCCAAAAACCGACTACCCCTATTAGTAAGAGTAGTCGCAATAATCACCTGCTCTATAAAAATTTCCATGTGAATCTCTATTGGGAAATCCCTCTTTATGAGCTGACTTAATTGGCATCTTACTTCCACAAGCATGACACCACGTTTCGGTCGAATTGCTATAAATGTAATGAACTCCCTTATTCATACAAATTGGACATTCGTATCTTAATTTATATCTTTTTTTTCCATTAGAATCTTCCTTAATTCCTGTTGTTTGATAATCTGAAACCTGTACAACATTATCAGGAACAGTGTCCGTTTGAGTGTCTCGATCCCCCTGATTCTCTGGAGATTTATGAATCTCTTGAAGTCCTTCAATCATTTGCTCTCGAATTTCTTCATTGTTAATTTGCTGCTTCTCTTCTACCTGCTCTTCTTCTTGCTTCATATTGTCAAAGAAATGACTATAAGCCTTACCTATTTTTTCAAACTCTTTTACTGTTTTCAAAATATCTTTATCAATACCAAATATGTTAAACACATTTTGAACGATAACCAATTTTGAAAGACTATCAGTTTCTTGTAACTCTAATTCAGCTTCTTTACCCTTATCATCTTTAATGGAAATTTTAACTATTAATGACATTTTATAATCACCTCACCCAGATGATTATAAGTAAAATAATAGTGCAAGGCAATAAGAAAAGCATGCTGTATAATTATTCTATTTTTTGGCTTTACCCATTAATAGACTTATGAATCTGGTGTAAGATTAGCTGAACTTCTTCATCAGTACCTTCAAGCGTGTCAAAACCATTCAGATTGTCTGAAGAATAACTACATGAATTACAATCAAAAAATACTCTAATTTCTGGATAGGGTAATGCTCTGTTTCTTATATTATACTTAATTTGTTTAATTCCTTTTCCTTTCATTTTCCAATCAAAAGAAATACTATCTGCGTAAATTGCTTCAACATGAATCTTTGTATCGTCACTATTACATTTTGGACATCTAATCAAAGGTTCCCCTCCAATAAAAACAGTATTTTATCAATTCTTTCTAAGTATGTATCTCGTAACAAAATGTATTACTTCAATTTTTTCTATCTCTTTCAATTCTGTATAGTATTCACAAATATGTTCTGGCACTGCCTCATAGTATTCAGAAACTTCTTCTAGTAGACCAATTAAATCACTTCCATCATCTGTTACATTACTTGTTATATAATCGTATATCTTTTTCTGTTTAGGAGCTAGTTCGTTAACAAACTTCTTCATATGATCATCCCTTATTCGTTCATACTCCGTACTCTTTTATCCAGATTTGCTCACCATTCTCCACTTTATAAACTTCTACTACATTTGCAATTGCATTCTTGCTAGAGATGCTGTTTAGTGCATAACGTAAAGCACTTCTTAAACTTCCAGTATACTCTGCTTTGTGTACTGGTGCTCCTTCTACATAGTACTCTAATAAAAAGTTCATACGACATTTTCTCCTTATTACGAATTGTTATCCCATCATATTTGTTTTCAATATCGACTATCGTAGATATAACAATCGCTTTTTCTAGTGTTCCTATTTACTTTTCATCTAAAATAGCATAACTCAATTTATCAACTACACTTTCCAGTTCTTTTAGCTTTGTTCTCATTTCATCTCCACATGCCAATAATCTTTTTCTTACTGCTTCATGTCCTTGGTTATTCTTTGAGACAAAAAAACGTCCATCATATTCAGTGAGAATTGCATCGGGATGATGATACTTAATGTAACTATAAATTCTTTTAGTCAGATTAATTTCTGAATAGCATCCAAAATATTCCTGAACAAACAAATTAATTTCACCCTCAATACCACTGGTGTCAAAATCGATTTTATATTCTCTTCTAGCTTGCTCACTTATTAGCTGTTCTTCAGTATTTAATGATTTAGATAAAGATGAGGAGTACCGCTCGGATAGAATGTTCATTATTTGATTGAAAAGAGGGGAAAACCTTTCACAGATGACAGGAGCACCTTTTTGCTGGAATACGTTTAGATATAACCTAGTAGAGTCGTGATCAACGTTGAAGAAATATTTTTTACCTTTAAATTGAAAAACGTGTTTATTTATTATCGAAGTTCTCTGCAATAACCTCCCCTCCCTTCTTCAATATGTTGATTCTACTTTCTTTCTATATATCTTGATAGAACCCATCCCCTTTTTCTTTCGTTATGGTATTCAAAATCAACATAAGACCAATCTTTTCGTTTTCTCATGAAAATAACTTCTTGCTCCTTTTCAAGATAAGCAATCGTCTTTGAACGATGCCATGGATTTTCTTTTACTTCAAGCTTGTCTTTTTTTGAATATCTAAAAGGCTTTTGCCATAGTAAAGCAATAAACATAGCAGAATCTATTGATGGAACTGCTGCACTAAAGCTACCAGAAATAGAACTGCTAATTATTAAGAGTATTAAATAATTAACAATATGAATTGTAAACCATAATAAAACTTGATTTACCCATTCTGGTCTTTCAGTAGGATTTTGCAATTTTTGGTCTAATGCTTCTAACTTCTCTTCTGCTGATAAATTAGACTCAAAGAATCCTGAATCTTGCAATTCAGCATCTAAAGCTGAATGCAATAGCTCCTTTTCAGGGAGGCTAGTTTCATCAAAATCATCAAAATTTAGATATGATCTAAAATGATGAGCATATGTTTCTAAAGATGATAAACTAAAAGCAGATTTTCTCGCTGTTTCCAAAATAGTATTATTTATCCTGCTATTTTCTACTAGATAATCCAAGTTGTTTTTTATACTATTGTAAATATCAAAATTATATCTCAATGAAGTTGCTCTGCTTATCTCACTACTTGACTTAAATGCTTCTAAAGCAACTCTTGTAATATTGTAAACCTTATTAAAATCAGGTAATTTTCGCAATTCTACATTTGGAATTTTCATTTGTTCTTGCATTGCTTTGGTAGCCAATGACCCATAATATAATGTATCATTAATATTTTTACCGAGAGACAGTACTCTTGAAAAATCATTAAATGTCTTTTCATGTTGACTTATATGCTTTAATAGGTGCATTTCAGGATAAACAACATTTAGATCACGAATACTTGAATAGGGGCGAGATACTTGCTGTGCAAGTTTTGTAATAGTATCCAGCCCTTTCAATCTCTGAACCCCTAGAATTTTTTCCATCTTTTGATTGTGTAAATCATTTTCTTCCTTTTTATAGCTATCCAATGCTAGCTTAAACCGTATGAAAAAATCATCTTGATCATTTATTTCTTCAAAATAACCTTTAAACTTTGCATTTCCATTAACATACAGATACCCTAGTTCTATTAAATTTTTATCTTGTAGTAAGCTTAATCTTTGAAATATGTCTTCATCCTCGTTTGGGCTTATCACTTTGTCCGCTATGAATTTCAAGAAAAATTCTCTATCTGTTGTGTACTTTTGATGTTTGTCAAAAAATATATCTGCTGCTGATATGTAATTTCTAAATCTAAACTCGTCCTCTCCTTCTTGGATAATAAATGCTTTTTGCTCTATAGCCTTTATGAAATCTTCTGTAGTATTCTTCGCCATATTTATTCCCCCAAATCCATAATAGTTAAAATACCAATTTCATTACTTATCTCGCAAAATGATAATTTTTGTGATATAAGCACCTTATCATTTCTGTCATTTGAGCTTGAGAATAGCCATATCGCAAAAGAACATTCTTTTTAATTCTAACAATATCCATTGAACATTTAATGTTATCTAGATACACATCATTTGCAAATCTTTTTTCAAATTCATTAACCTCTTTGCTTATTGTGTGAGTGTGTTCTTCTATCAAGTATAATGCATCGACTATTTCCATTGCTGCTTTCAAACTAATACCCTTTATTTCTTGGAAATTGTTAATGAAATAATAGGATTTAGAATATCTGTACCCAGTTTCATTAGCGAAATTATCTCCATGCACAAACCAATCTTCTGAAATCAGATGTTCGTCTACGCAATGTTTTAAATCAAATTCTCGTTCCAAATAAAGATATTTAGCTACATCAAGTACACAATTGAAACCGGGCGTAGTAACAGATTCTTTTTCAAGAATTTTCTTTTTATCATTGGAATAAGTTTCAACATACACTAATTCTAACATAATTAATCTCTACCCCCTTAAAATTACCTTTTCATTATAAATCTTGTAGTCTTCTATTCAAAAATTCCTCACGATTTACGCTAGGTTCAATTTTAGTAAAACATTGAGGATGTATTGTTTGACTTACAACTATGAAGCCCTGCCTATTAGACGGATATATACATTTGGTATAAATACCATCAAATCTCCCAAATACAACACTTAGCTCTAAATTGCTCACATGGGTTGCTACCCACATTTGTAAATTTGTGAAACTAAATAAATCCATTCTGTCTGCAAGATAAATTCCTTTACCAAGGGCATACATTCCTTCAGTTATTGATATTAGCCCACTTTCCTTTATTGCTTCAATTTTATTAGGCGTGGTCACATGAACAAAATTAATTGTGCCGCTCTTTAAAACCGATATAGAAAGATTTCCTCTTGATATTCCTGTGGCAAACTTCACAATTTTTTTAGCTCCACCAAGCATCTCTAACTCATCTAACGTTATATTAAGATACAAATGATTCCCATTGCCGTTCCTTAATCTACTTTTGAATTCACTAATCAAACTATCCATCAAAACACCGCTTTAGTTATATTTTGAGCCATTACAGTAAGAAAAGAACCCCCATGCAGTCTGAATTTCATTCAAAGAAACTCCCAACATTTCCGATTGTTTGGCAAAACTACTAAAGACTTCTGGATGATCTTCTACTATATTGATTATAGCTATCATAGTACCAAAAGGGGTTTTCTCAAGTAGGTTAACACTCAAGACTTTGTAAAACCCTTTTTTAGTTCTGCTTTTCTTTATCAATCCGTACTTTAATAAGAATTTCAATTTGTTTGCAATTGAAGTTTGAGATAATTCAAGCATTCTTCCAAGTTCAGATTGATTTACCTTTACAAAACCACTTTTGTCCGTTCCTTCCTCCATTATTCCTAAGATAACCTTATATGTTGCCATTACTTGGAACATCTTAGAATTTTCTATACTTGTTTTTAAGATACCCAGATCAATCTCGTGAACGTAGGGTTCATTCATTTTTATCAACCCTTTCAACCTAATCTAGAATTCCCATTTGCCTAACCCTTTCCTTCATATCATTTTTTATCTGACAAACTCTCTTTCAAGCCCTAAGTACGATTTGATTCTAAATTTGAAACTCTTTTTTTTAAAATAGCAAACCCGACAGATGTAATCAGAGCCTTGTGATTCTATAACCTCAATGTTACTAATATTAAGTGTTTTATAAATACAAAGTCTATGCTGCCCGTCAGTTATAGCCCAATGATTACAAGAATTGCTTGTAATTCTTATGTCACTTTGATTGCCATGTTCAAGAAGACTGTTCTTTAAATCCACACATTTTCTTACAGAACCATCTCCGTAGCTTTTCTTGCTTTGTTTTTCTTTTTGTATCTCAGTTGCATACTCTTTTTCTGTTAAAAGCAATGAACATTTACCTGTCCTTTTTCTGTAGCAATCATACTTACTCAAGCGGAATGCAAAATCCATAGCTGACGGATTAATTTTTGTAGTCCATTGAGCCATACATTGATTCTCCTTAAGTATCTTCTTTATTCGCTTCCCAGTTCATTCTTAGCTTCAGTTTTAAGACGCTCCAACCTTTGTTGTTTATATTCTTTGTACTGCTCATCAGCTTTCTCATGTTCGATTCTATTATCTATTGTAGGATTGTTCAGGAATTCCATAAATGACTTGTGAACTTGCTCGAATAATTCATTTTCCTTTAAATCATTATTAAAGTTTCTTTTGTCTATTCCCAATTGATCTATGTCCATTAAAATTCTCCTTTTATTCTACTCTAGCAAGATTGCCTTGAAACTTATATTTGTCCTCTTAAATTTCAGCTATGCACTCAGGTAAATCATTTCTAACGTTGCCTACCATTTTAGACACAGGATATGCTTTCATTTGTTCTTCATCAAATGGCAATAGTAGAGATTCTAACAACTCACCATCTTGAACATCCCTATTTAGCCATAATGATTCATCTTCTCTCTTGATTATTACAGGCATACGATCATGTATGTCAGCCATTAATGTATTAGGCTTTGTTGTGATTATGGTACATGTATTTATTCTTACTCCCTCTGGGCTTGTCCAAGTATCGTATAATCCTGCCAATGAAAATATTCCTTCATCTTTCATCATGATTCTCATTGGCTGTTTATCACTATCAATCTTCTTCCACTCATAGAAACCATCAGCAGGAATTATACAACGTTTTCTAATAAACAATTTCTTAAAGGAAGGCTTTTCTCGGATTGTTTCCGCTTTGGCATTAATCATTTTATAAGCCATTTTCTCATCTTTCGACCAAGAAGGAATCAGCCCCCATTTTAGCTGCCCAATTCGATTTCTACCTTTATCATTTATTATTGCAGTTATATGTTGAGTAGGAGCTATATTGTATCTTGGTATAAGCTCAAATGGTATTTCTTCTAAGCTATATCTTTCTTTAAGGTCATCAGGTTTTACAAACAATGTGAAACGTCCGCACATGATATTCACCCCTACAATAGTTTTGCATCTACTATAAGGATGTTCTTTACAAGCGTTTGTTAACCTTCTATTGCCGTTCGTCTGCACAGCGTAGTTTCTATTTATCCATAAGTTTTTCCTTAATTACATTAAGAATATGTACTTGTTCAATTGAGCTGGTTTGAGCAATTTCAGGCATTACCTGCCCGTTTGGTGTAATTACAAAGTAAGCGAATCCGTCATGTTCTAGCTTCTTTGCTAAATATTCGCAACCCTTAAGTGTACCTACTGAGATAAAACCTTTCTCTAATAATGATTCTCTTGTTTTTTTTATATTCTGTCCTCTCCTTTCGAATAAGAGATGTCTATTTAATCCTCAATTATTTCTTGCACATCTTCTCGATTAATCCTGATCCAATCTGTATCAAATAAACTTTCTGACTTTTTGAAGGTTAGATTATACTCGGCAGTATCCAACAAACAATCTTGAATTCCCATTTTATCCAAATTCAATCCTAAGCTAGTATCATTTTCATAAACAGTTCCATCTTTTAATTTGACTAGTATCACACAAGTTTCCTCATTTCTACAAACTAAACTCTATTATGTACTTGATCCATAGACTATTATATCAGTTGTTAAAGATATCCAGATAGCACTTATTTATTAAATAATTGAGAACCTATAAAAAAGAATATTGCAACAACTAATCCCATTAATATTTCCCTCCGTTATACCACCATAGAATTTTTGAATTTCATACTTGCTGCTATCTGATAAGGTTGCAACCCCGTTACTACTTTTCTATCAATCAAACCTAAACTTACCATTATTGCATAGTTAACTTGTTCCATTGTCTTTTCATCTAAGTGCGCTACTTTTTCAAATAGACGTGCTTTATCAATGGTACGCAATTGCTCCATTAGTACTACGCTGTCATAATCGAGTCCATTCAATTCAGCGCTTGCTTCTATATGGGTTGGTAAATTTGCCTTCTTGATCTTTTTTGTAATGCACGCAACGATGACGGTCGGACTAAAAGTATTCCCTATATTGTTCTGAATAACTAATACTGGTCTTTGTCCACCCTGCTCTGATCCCGTATTCCCGAACAGATCCGCTAAGTAAACATCGCCTCTTAGAATCTTCTTACGATTGATCTCCATTTTATCAACTCCGTTATTATATTTTTTATTTTATATTAAGATTTGATATAGTTATCTGTATCTAAATAATACCATTATTTTATACGATATATCAAGTAAAAATAAAAAATACCTGTAAAATATCAGGTATTTTAGGGTGTTCAAATATCAAATCTTCAATTTCGATATTTTTTCAATATATCCATTGCAGACACTTTAGTAGATGACTTATTACCCTCAACTTCATTAGTGCCTCTCAGCTTGTTAAATAGGTTAGATGATTTGGCTTGGAATTGGTTCTCTCTTGAAAAAATGTGTTGTATCTTATCTTTATTATTTTCAATTTGATTATCAATCTGTGTTAAGCGCGTAGTAATCCAAGGAAGCCCACTTAGAACAGTCATTACTCTATTAGTCTCTTGACTAGAGTAAAACCCTTCAAATAGATCAATTGGCGCTCCTTGATTAAAGTAAGAGAATATCAATTCATGGTTAATATGTTGCAACATGTCTTCCCTTCCATCAAAAATGACAGCCGCTCTTGTGACAAAATCATTGGGAACAGGCACATAAACAGATTTACGCCATTCATCATGGATACGATCTGCAACTGACTCAGAAGAAACTACAAATGTATTATTTATTGCAGAGAAAATATTAAACTCAGAAAAAACAAGTATCCCCTTTGTTCCTAGAGTCGTTTTAAAATCTCTTTTATCAAATGTTCCATTTTTAGAAGCTCTTTCAGTATATCCATGTAGATTGGCAAGGTGATTAATTACAGTAGTATTAGTAAGTTGATATATTTCGTTTTTTGTATTTATATTATGGTATATTTTTATTTGATTATTATCTATAGGAATTATACTAACATCTAAACTGGACAGCTCTTCTACTGTATTTAAGGTGTTCGCTTGACTAATGTCTACCTCTGACAAATCTGGAGTTGCCACTATAACAGAATACACCTTATCTGGCATCATCTGTTTCATCAAATCTAATAACATTGGAGTTATTGCACTCCCAGATCCACCGCCTGATGATGTTGCAAAAATAATTGCCTCAATCGAGGGATTTGAGAAATGTTCAATAATCCAATCTATACACATTTGATAGTGTTTTGAAAGCAGTCGCTTTGCCTCATCTCGATTGTGACCTACTCCCTCACTTCCTGGTATACGTAATTTGAGTTGTACATACTCTAGCGAATCTAAATCCTGCTGTGAGAAATTAATTGCTCCAGTAGCAAATCCCACTCTTGATGCCTCATCTGCAATATTTCCTCCTGCTCCTCCACAACCAATAACAGCTATCATTCTTTATCCACTCCTTTGAAAGATATATCAATGGCAGTAATGCCATACTTACTAAGATAATACGCTTTCTCTTTAAGACCAGATACAACATCAATCAATCGGCACGCTAATAGTCTCGTGATTGATGTTCTCAACATAGCCTCAGTTAAATTTGTGTGTTCACATATTTTTTTATTCTTTTTGGCTTTAAATGAGGCTGTAGCATCTTCATCCGACAAAAAACTCAATACCTGTAAATCATTAAATGTTAATGATTTTATAACTTCAGAATAATACTCATTCATACTATGTCACCTCCTTAAAGATCATCCTCGATCAACAGCAATGTTTGTATATCGCTATGTATCCAATAAAAAACGAATTTCAATACATCTTATCTAAGTTACCGTTCTTATCCATCTTAAAGGCTGTTTTCGGACGTTTAACTTCAGCTTTTCCATTAGTTTCTTTTATCACCGCTTTCTTATCGAACAATAAAGAGACTGCTTCCATGCGTTTTTTCATTTCTCTTGTTTCTTTAGAAAGCTTATCGATGCGTCTATCTTTTTCTTTAATAGAGTCATCTTTTATTTTTAGAGAATCTTGTAGTAATTCAATTGTCTGCTCCGATTGAATAATATTGGATTTTAAATAGTTAATTTCAACTGTCTTAGCATCTAACTTTAAAGCAAGTTCTTGATTCCTAGACAGCCATTCAGTTTCTTTGTGATGTAAGTTTTCTGTTATCTCTTTGATTTGATGAGCCATTGAATTTTCAAGCCAACTTTTCATCTCTAAAAGGGCAGTATTATCTAACACACTTGTAGCACTTTCAACTACTTCATCTTTTTTTAAGACACTCCCTCTATTGTTTGAGATAAGATCAAGTGTTTTAGTATCACATTTTTCCTTTAAGTTTTGATACCATCTACCATGAATCTTATTCTTAGAGAATCCTGTCAATTCAGATACCTTATGAAAGGCTTGTTGTAATGTCTTTTCTGTATGAGCGAATGCGGTTACTGTGTTTATTAGTAACTCATCCGTTGCTTCATCCCAAACTAGAGATCTAATGACTGCGTTGCTTTTTTGTTCATCTGTAGCTTGATCTTCAATGTTAAGTAGATAAGTTCTCACTTGTTCTGCTATAGATGATTCAGTTAGTAGCATACCTATACGTAATATAGCACGCTTAGGAATAATGGTTAAAAGTGACCGATTGTTAACTAAGACAGGGTGTCCTAGTTTAATCTTTAGACTTTCTTTGTAATTCTTTAAATCTTGACCTTTAATTATCTTCATACCATCTGATTCCAGTTCTCCTTGGTGTCTTTGTGCTAATTTCCTAATTGCAGCTATGCTAACTTCATAATAATTAGATACAAGTTCTATAGTGGTATATTCATTGTCTCCAAGTAAAACTAGCTTTTTTATCTTTTCTAAAATATCTACTCTTCCTATGTATTTATCTCTTTGGTCTTTTGACCCTTGAATCAAATCTAAGTGTCTTGCATTGTTTTGTGTCATGTTAAATTCCTCCATGATATTTTTTTAAAAAACCAACTTTTAAATCCCAATCTTCTTTCTTAATATAATATAAAAATAATAAAATATCAACAACTAATCTATTGCAACTCTTTAAAACTGCCCATCTCTATTAATCTATATTCACAAGTGTAATCTTCTAGCAATTCTTCTGTTTCAGTAGACGATTCGAACCATTTACAAAATCCTTCTTGCACTTTAAGAACTCCTTCAAAAACATGTCCGCAAGCAGCTACATATTCATGCAAATCGTTGAGTGAAGCTAGAGAACGATGAGGATAACCTTTTGCTACCATAAAACAATCAGTTGTCAGTTCCCAATTTGCAGATATATTTTCAAAATCATGTACTATGTATACTAGTGTGGGCTGTGAGGATGTAATCATTAATATCAATCCTTCCATACACTTTTTAAAATCGGTATTTCCTATATCTTTATATTAATCGGAATATCGATTTAAGTCAACTAAAATATCGGTATAAGAGAATCTGTTGTTTTCTCTACAATTTATGAGTTACAGTATAGATATGATTATATTGATTAATAACTAGGTGGTTTTCTTATGAAGTTAGGTGAAAAAATCAGAGTCTATCGTAAAAACAGAGACTTAACAGCAAAAGAGCTTGCAGAAAAGGCTGGAATTGCACAATCTTCTATTAGCGATATTGAAAACGAGAAAACATCTCCAAGTGTCGAAACTTTATACAAAATTCTCTCAGCCTTAGAAGTAGATATTGGCTATTTTTTCAATACTGGCATATCTAATCTTCACCCAAATCTAATAGAACTGATTGAGATTGCAAAAGAACTGTCTCCTGAAGAACAACGAGCTTTGACTAAGTACATTGAATTGACATTAAATAGAAAAATGCCAACTCAATAATAAAATACAAATAAATGATGTTTTTTAAGGTACAAAATCAAGAAAGTAGACTACAGCCGTTGCTCAAGATCGATCTGCTTTCTTGATTTTGCTAAATCCCCCTGTAAGCGCTTAGATTTATACATGCACATACTCACAAAAATATTCCCCTTGTTTATCGTGATATTCAGACCATGTAAAATCCCCTTCTGCAACTCTCACTACCCCTTTAAATATGTAACCGCAAGCTGCTATATATTCATGTAAATCATTTAATGATGCCAACTTATATTCTGGATCAATTTTTTGAGCTTCAACAGGACTTGTAACCAGATCCCATTCCCATGTGTCTGTATTTGATTTATAGTTAAAATTGCACTTAAATATATCGGTTACAACAATTTCCACCGTTCACCTCTCCTTTTTTGCATACCCATGAAGTTTATGGTTGATAATTTTTGATTGATAATCTTTATTTATAGTAAAATAATATCATTAGTATTTTGAAAAATATGTCGAATGTTGTCATTTAATACCCATAAATAGAATAGGTATCCAATTGTTGTTTACTTCTAGAGTAAAGTGTGCTATATCTAAAAACTAGTACAAAAAAAGACTATCCTAAATCGATAGTCTTTTTTGGAAAATTTTTTAATAAAGCTGATTTTGCTCTAGATACAGTAGTGTATGTACCATCCTCGAAATAAACCCTAATGTCCGCATCGCTTTCCACTACAGACTTAATCTTGCTCATATTTACTACATTTACAGAATCTAACGAACGAAACCCATGGTCTTTAAGCAATACTCGAAATCCTTCTAGGGTAGCAATCGGATGGTATTTGCCGTATATCGTATGGAAGGTAAGAATTTTAATTTTCCCCTGATAAATAAAACCAATATAAAGAATATCATCTAAATCTAATAATCTGTAGTCTGTTTCGTCATACTTTCTGTCAGCACGAATACCTGTGATTTTCATATATTCAGCCATTTTTTTCAATTATTTTTTAATAAGTTCAGTTGGAACTTTTGGCGCTCCAACAAAAGACTTGTAGGAGACAGTGAACGTTTTTGCAGTTTTTTGAAGATATTTTGAAGCTAATTTTGCGATAGTCTTATTCATGGCTGACACCTCCTTTCAAGTGCAGGAATTAACGTTAACGCTTGTACAAATAAAGCTAAACTAACGACTGTGTTCTCTAGATAAAAACCAATACCTACAATCAATACTGAAACAATCTTGAGGTATGGTAATGCTGATAAAGGAATATTATTTTCCTCTTTACTTTTGGGTGCATATATAGCAACCAACAAAAAAGTGATTAAATTAAAATACAATAAAAGGCTTTTATCAATCTGCAAATGTGGTATAAGTGATATTATTGTTGTAGACACCCAATAGCACAAAGTCATGGTTTTTGCGTGCCATCCTCCAGAAACTAAACGCAGCAATGAGAAAGAAACTAGAGCTATTAACGTATCAATCGCTTTACCAGTAATAACGCCTATAATCAAGGAGCTAACAATAATCGCTATTCCGTTCAGTTGTATAGCTAATGAATAAGCTAAAACCTCTTCACTTGCCGATTCTTCAGGAGTTGCCTTTTTTATTATATGGGCTATAGTTGATGCGACTCTTTCTACCATAAATCTTCCGCATCCCTTCTATTAGCCACAAAGTATAGCAGACAAAACACAATCGTCATGATAAAAGCAAGAATGTGTAACCAGTTCAGATAATAAATTAGTAAGTAAGGGGCTAAAAAAAGCGTAGCAACACTAAGCATTATCCCTATAAGTAAGAACAAATTAACCCCTCTCATTTTTACCTTTAAGTGAACATCTTGAGGTGGACAAATGATAAATGAGAACCCCAGATTTGACTTATAAAAACACCAAGCGACTAAAAACAAAAATACTTCGGAAGAGAATTGAATTAGATATGTCCCAAAGTTAGAAGTACTTTGTATATCCTCCGGCGTAACAATGCCAGTAAATGAGAGAAAATAATAAATTGCAAGCTGTGAAACAGTATTTGATAAATAACCAATAGAAGCTAGTAAGAAAGAGTCAAAAATCTTTATTTTGATCAAATACCTAAAAAATACAACATAAAGAATAAATTGAATACCCATATCTAGTTCTGGGACATTAAATACCAATCTCATAAAAAATGAGATAACTGAAAGCGCAACTCCTATAGTTACAAGCTCTCTTATAAACATTCTGATCGGGAAACGAAAGAACCGAAAAATAACAGCCAAAATTGCCATGACATCTACAAAACCAAGAACTAAATAAAGTACGATATCCATTGTAATTTCTCCATGTTTGTGTTTTGGAATCGCTATTTCTAATTACTGTTGATAAAATTGTCTAGTTTCGTTACATTCTAATTATAGTGTTTTTTTAGTTAATAACAAGCAAGAAAATGTATGTCTAGTGTACCTATAATTTTAATATAAAATATGCATCCCTCCTTTTAAATCCCCTTTAGGTTTCTATTAAATACCAACTATTATATCATAATTTATTATTTTTGTATTGTAAACATAAATTTTAGAGACGCTTATTCACGCCTCTTTTATGTGATGAAATGCGTATTTTATTAAGGCTTTACACAAATATCATCTGGCTTTATGTGATAAGCTATGGTTTCAATAGAATTTGCCGATCCATAGCCTTCTCGGTATTTATTATCAAAATTTTCTATGATGGATACCAGCTCTTCTGCATTAATAACATTAAATAATACTTTAATACGCTCAAAGTGCTTTTTAGATCTTAGTTTCTGTAAAAGTTCTATTTTTTGATGACCTCCATAAATGTAAGTAATCGGAAACCATTTAGGATCATAATCAGTATCCTCAATAAGGATAATAGACCAATAATAAAGCAGTTTATCTGTCGCAACTAATTGTTGTTTGGAATAATTTCTTAGCGTACATCGTTCAATCAGATACTGAGCTTGAAGACTATACTTTCTCATTTCTAGCCTTTGATTGCGTATTTCATTAATTGACCTTAAATAAAATCTAAACTTAGTGAAAGTTTCTGGAGTTTTTTGGTTATATTGTGTTTTTAAATAATATTCAGTCACTAGGAGTTGGTACAATTCCCCATAATTCTTTTTATCGAGAAGAATCATACACGTGTATAAAAATAGTTCATGCACAAAAAATTTATAATGATCTGTCTTTATGTCGTGGGAATCATTCCCATCAGTTAAACTCCACAAGTTTTCAAATAAGTCTATGAGTGTATCTATATCGAAATCTCCAGAGTCAACGCTCAATTCTAAAAAGCTTATGTAGTCATTACGTAAAGGTAACATCTTATCAATATTATCTTTAATAACATCGTCAAAAGTATCTCGATCCTCTACACTGTCAATTTTAAGAGGTTCTAGACTATGTAATAACTCTTCGACAAAGTTTTGAGATAGTGAATTAACTCTTTTGGGGTTTCTAATTATAGCGTCTTTAAGTTGTTTTAGAATGTTTGTTGTTGTGTAATGTGAAATTTCTTCAGAGAAAAGCCATTCAGGAGCATCACCTAGCGCTGGTTTTTTATAAAGTGGTCGATTATAGATATTCCTAAGTAGTTTTTCAAAGCCCTCTTCAAATCTATCATCCAAGGATAAATCAATATACAATCTTGTTCTCATATATATTGGAACATAATCCTCGCCATTGTCACTTCTCTCGGAAACGATGGGAATAAATTTTTCCTGCTTTACATCTAAGTATACCTCTGGACTAATTATTTGTGTTTCTGTTCCCACACCGCCTTTTCTAGTTTCTGAACGTTCTTTATATCCTTTATCACAGATAATTAATACCTTATCTGTTTCCTCTGCTCTAACCATGCCTTCCATAAAAGCGTATGTGTCCTGTCCCTCTTTTAAATCCCATTTGTCAAGTTTTACATCCACTCCTGACTCTCTAAGTCGTGTAGCTAAAGAGACAACCCACTCTTCATGCTCTGTTGAAGTCCAAGCATAAGAAATAAAAACTTTTGGATTGGCGATAGTCATAGACATTTGTTAGACCATATCCTCTCTCATTTATTAGAGTAATTTTATCGTTATTAAAATTGATCAGTATAGAGGAACCTAAAGAAATAATAAAATGTCCCTTTTATTCTACAATCCAATCTAACTTTTTAATAATGTAATCATAAATAAGTATACATCTAATAGAATTAATTTTAGTCCCAAAAGCTGTATCACTTCCATGAACTATTGCATGTCGACTTAATGGTGAACCAATAGTCTGTCCATGTTCAAATTGACAAAGTATTTTTACATTAAATAGCTCATCAACGTTTTTATCAAAGGAGCTTGATATTTTTGATTTAAAAAGCCTGTTTCTTAATTCTTGATACTCTTTTCCTTTCATTTTCCCCTTATAGTTAAATTTATCAACAATAGTTCCCTCATATTGCGCTATTAACAAAGAAATAGAAGAAAAGTACCTTTGATCAGAATGATTTGCAAGTATTTCTTTAAAAACTTCAATCCTTTTTTTAACTATTTCATTACTATACCAATCTTCAATTATTCCTTGTATTACTTCATTATTATAAAATGATTCAATATAACTCTCAATTTTTGTTTTACTTTTCCGAACACCATTTTTTTCATAGAATGCTACAATTTCTTTCATTTCATCAAGTTCCACTTCTAAAAGAGGTGGGAAGTCTATTTCTAGCATGATAGCATTGAACTTATCAACAAAATTATTTGCAGCAATAGCATTATGTATAGCGCTGAAAAAATCTTTTGTAAAAATACCCTTCTTTTTAAACTCTTCGCTTAAAGTGATAGCTTGTTTAAATGTTTCGCTGTTTATCATTAAAGAAGCATTATTTAGTTGTTGGGAAAGGTATTTATCGGAAAAAATACGTTGGACTAAACTATATATATCGCTCATAAGCACCTCCCAATAGTCATTACACATTAATAGTAGATTTATATACAGTATTAATGTGTAAAAAGTTTAAAATCATCAATAAACATCGGAAGTCTTTTTTGAAATGTAAGTTCCTATAAATTCATCATACCATTTAGAGAACGTATGTACCATATAGTAACAATTTATTTTATCATTGATTTGTCTGTTTTATTTGATAATATTTAGGTAAAAAGGGGACAAGTATGAAATTATCCAGAACAGAAATTGCGTTAACAATTTCTAGCTTATTATCAATAACAGCTACTTTTGTATTACTCTGCTATGCCGTTTTTAGCGCCTTTGAAAAATGGATGCCTAATGTCTTTCTTTTAATTAGTATATTGTCAACATCTGTGTTTTGCTCAAGGAAGATTTGCAGTATCTCTCTTGAAAAGAGGAATTTTCGCTTGTTTTTGCTGGTTTTATATTTCACCTTTATAGGGTTCATACTTGGAATAACAATTACAGCAGGACTTTCAAATATAGTTGAACAATATTATAAAAAATTCAATAGTACAGCTACGTTATTATTTTGCACATTCATAATATTAATTTTGTTTTTCTTGTTAATATTAATCGGCAAAGGAATATCTAATTTCTTACAAGATTCTAAGTTAGCACTTTTTATTTCTAACTCATTGCTATTAATTTCATATGAAATATTTGGTTTATTCAATATACAAGTCAATGTTCATTCAATACTTTTTCCAACATTCTTCAGTAGCTTGGTTGCAATGTCATACATAGAATATATGTTAACATTCAAAAACAAATCTAAAACCTCAGAGACAACAGTTTAAACCGTTGTCTCTCTTAATAAACCTTCATTACATCTACTTTCCAACTGTAATAGATTCAGCATTCTCTACACGCATTAATCCATCTTCAATGTTGCTCGGATCAAAGTAAGCAACTACTACGTCCCCCACCTTAATTGTGTTACTTTGTTTCACATTCTCCTCCAAGAAATAGATATTGCTATTATCATTTACTCCTGTGCCATAAAATTGATCGTTATCAATCTGTGTTACCTCATATGTGAATGTTGTATACTGGTTGCAAGCTGAAACATTCTGCTGATTGAATACCGCTGCTGTTACCAAAACGAACATACTCAGTGCTAATTTGAAATTAGACATCATAACAACTCCTAAATTTATTATTTTTATTTTTTAATGCCATATAATGAAATTCCACTTTTAATATATATTGCTAGCTAGTATATTTCTGTCACATAAGGTATAGATTATTAATAGAACGATGTAACCTGCATTTATTTCTTATATGGGAGATATGCAGGTTATCGTTTTTTAGGACTCGTTCTCCTCAAAATATTCGTTAATATCATCAATTCCAGTCTCTTCATCAGACCAAGACAACCATTCTTGTTCTTCTTCATCCCATTGTTCTACTACTGTAGCATTTGCATAATCCGGTTTGATGTTATTGTCATACTGAAATAAATCATAGTCGGCAAGTGTATTGTGTACAAGTCTTGCTTGCTCCAAATTATCTACTTCAACAACGAATGGCTTGCATGGAATTTGTGGAAAGTGGCTTACTCTTAATTTTTTTACTTGTTCCATTTAGTATCTACCTCTCTCTTAATAATAGTCATTCAATTAAAGTCATTACACATATCTTCTTCATGAACATTGTTCTCATGGATGGTGCAGTACAAGATGTGTTCTCCGTTTTCCCCGTCGGTACTAACCGAATTGCCACAAGTTAAACAATCTTTGTATTTTAGCATTTACTATCGCTCCTTTCTAAATAAAAAATTTATAATTTTAACTCACAACCCTGTTCAAGCTAATAATTCAACCTACTATGCTCTGTTTCTACTTCATTCGGATATTTCTTTTTAAGTTCTCTACTTATCTCCTCCATAGTCGATTGAAGGTACACATAAGCCGCATCCAAGACTGCTTTGCGCTCTTTAATCTCCTCCTCGCTTAAATCTTGTGCATCAAGAAAAAGCATATCAAATAATCCTTGCGGATACTGTTGCAGTGCAAAGTTCCATAAGTCAAAATCAATTTCTTGCGCAAATTCAATATGCTCTTCGTTAATTTTTGATAACATCTTTTCAAATTTCCCCAATGATAAAACCTCATTTCTCAATAAAAGATTCGTTTTATTTATAATCCTTTAATTTATTATTCGGTATCAGTACTTATCAACTCAGTAGGAGCAAGCAATATCAATCCAGATGTCGTTTCACATAAAGAGAATCCGTTGTTATATTCGTAAATAACAGTCAATTTTAAATATCGTGGAAAACCATCATAATTATCCTTTAAGAACCCTTGCTTATCAAGCATCTTTTCTTCATCAGCATATTTGCCAAGCTTCAATAATTGAGACTGATAAGCATCAAATCCTTTAAGTAATTTATCTGCTCTCTCTACTCCTAGTTCATTTTCAAGCTCAAAATACAACTCACTTGCTAAGCTTTCAAACTTTTTAATAACATCAAATGTATTCTTATCCATGAATACAGTTCCTCCACTCTCAATTAAAGTCACATTTTTTCAAACTTCCAAAAAGTTGATTTATCATTAGTATATATCTTTTTCATTATATAGTATTTGGATTTTAAAATTGCAACTTCTATATTTCTATTAAAATCTGAATTTCATTATATGATTATGAACTTCTCGTATTCATTTCCTACCAACTCAACCTCGCACGGAAAACTTATAACTTCACTTAATCTGCATACTTGTGCTGGATGGAGCCTCGCCAACTCTTCTAATTCTTCTTTTGACTCTACCCAGATTACCTTTTTCATTATACTTTCCTCCTCTTATTCAATCCTATAGAAGACCTGTTTGAAGATTCCAATTATTAAAATTAAATTTCATGATTGCTTTCTTGATCACTTTAGCTACTGCGTATACTAAATTTACTGGTACTCCATTTGCTACTTGCTGTTGTTTTGCACTAAGTGATCCTTGAAAAATGAAATCATCGGGTACACCTTGAAGTCTGGCAGCTTCTCTCACTGAAATTATTCTGTTCTCTTCTGGATGGGTTATTGTAGCTTTTCTAGGGTTAACGATTGTTATAGATGGTTTGTCCCATTCTAAACGCTTATATAAATCGCTATGCTTTCCCTTTGGTCTTATCTCTTCTGGAATATTGAATACATTACCTCCTTGCGGAACGTAACTCATACGCTTAACTGTAAGCTCTTTCGCTTTGGATACATCCAGTTGATTGGGTGTGTTATCATTTAACCCTTCGAAAGCGTCTCTTACTGTCTTATAGTATTCTGGCTCGAATGTAGGCACTGGTAACTCTATACGCCCCACTTTACTGCCTATAATAATAGCCCTTTCTCTAAATTGGGGTGCGCCATATGACACCGCCTTAAGCACTCCAGACGTTATCTCGAAATCTGATAACTGTTCATAAATTTCATTCTTAAATTGTCCATTACCAGCAGTGAGAATTTGTGGTACGTTTTCTAACACAAACACTTTGCAATTATCATTGCTTTTTATGGCTTCTATGTATTCTCTCACAAGTAGGTTATCAGGGTTATCGAGAAAATTTGTGTATCTATTCGAATTTGAAAATCCTTTGCATGGTGTGCCACCAATCATGATAGGTGCTTTTGTTATATCAGACTTATTAAATTCCCTTATGTCAGCTTGTACGACATGCTCCCCATGATTATAACGATATGTCTCTACTGCTTCAGCATCCTGTTCTAAAGCAAACACAATGTCAAATCCTGCTTGCTTAAAACCTAAGTCCATAATACCTGCACCACTAAACAATGATGCTATCTGCAAAGGTATAGCTAGGTTTTTTAGACTTTCTTTTATCTTATGGAAGAAACCTTCATTTATATCTTCATCTTGGGAAACGAATTCGAATGAATCTTCTGAAATATCAAACGTAGAGCCAACTACCTTTTTTAATTCTTCCCTTGATACTGCAACTGTGACTTTCTTTTTTACTGACAGTATATTTGTAATATCTGTTACCTTGGTTTTACGACCAAAGGCTTTTTTTATCTTGTTACCAACCTTAGTTACAATACTCTCTTCCGCTTGTTGATACCCTTCTACAATGATCTGTTCTTCATAAATTTGAACTTGTAAGTAATCACATTCTTTAAATACCGCCAATGCTTGCTGATTACGTATGTCTATTACTGGTTTGACACCATCGCCCATTGATCTCTTGGAAACTGTGTTATCCTTTTCATTATCAGAAGGTACAATTATTACTTTCTTGTTAACTGGATCGACTATATATTTGAAATGACTACTCGGTTGAAAGCTTGTTTGTTTTAATTCTTTATCTTGCAGATAGATTCCACGACTAGAATTTTTAGCTTTTCTTTCTTTTATCATTTATAATCATCCATTCATTTTTTTATTTTAATTAATATATTTATTTTTATTAATCTATTAAAGAACGCTTTTATTAGACAATATTAGGATTGTAACTCTGCCCAGAATATCCCTTTTGACACTCCAAAATCCACCTTACACTTCTTTCTATTTAAGAATAGTTCTAACTGCTCATCGTTTAATGTAAATCCATTCTTGTAATCTTCCCGAATAAATACGTGACCGTTAATTGTTGTCATATCATAAATAAATTTCACTTTGGTATTCCTGATTACCATTCCCATGTACTTACAAACAACTTTACCAACTCTCATTTATCATCTCATCCTTTTGGATAATATAGTCAGTTCATTTATAATGTTAAACAAAACCCACATTCAGAATACTTTTATTTTCTTATTCCGCAAGGTATCCTTTTAGCTGTTCATCCTCTGTTGCAATATCGTCAAAATATAGGTTAATAAGTTCACTCTCAGACTCTTGATTAATAAACATTGACAACTCACTTCTGAGCCTATCAATATCCCATACTTTAATTTCTTCCAAAACTCGTTCTTTCACTAGACCGCATTTATCTAAACTGTGGGGCTACGTCATAACTATAACCATTCTCTTTAAATTCCTTTTTCTTTGTGATTCTATAATTAAAATAAAGGAATACTGTTTGTCCTTCTGCATTCTTGTGCGATGGTTTCAGAGGTTTTCTAAAATGTATGAAATGTTGTTTGCTCATTCCAATATCTAATTGAATAGCACCCTTTGGAGTATCCAAAGTGACAGGATACCATTTGTTAGTGAAACGTTCGTCGAGTGAAAAGAATTTCTCATTAATTAAGTCAGCAAAATCTGAATCAGTAAAAGCCCCTATTTCTAGTGTTTGCATTAAGAATCACTCCATTATTTTTATTGATCTGTTATAAGACTCTTTTATCATTTATTTATATTCAAATAGATAATTTTCTGCTGGTATTACTACTTTCCCATTCATTTCAAATAGATCAATTTCGCCTGCTCCATTTTCTTTTGCAACTTGATAGAACTCATCATAATTCCAATCTTCGGGGGTCAATCCCTTATCTGAAATCCTTTTGGATATTGCGAAAAATTCCCCTTGTTTCCCCTTTAGAGTGTTTAATGGTTTGAATTGTAATCCTTCAAAAGTAAAGTTTTTCATTTTATTCACTCCATTTATTTTAATTTTATTATTTGAATGAAAGACCGCTTTTATAGGAATCAGAAAATATCGTTATGGATTTACCATTAACTTTTCATAATTTAAAATCTGTTCATATGTTAGCCATTCAGGTTTTTTATTGTTTGGAAAACTATTGTACAATTCTTTCATTTGGTCAATGTGTTTTTGTTCATCATTAAGATACAACCGATTTTTATTCCTATTTCCATAACCAAGGTAATAATCACAGTCACTTCTTAACCTATCGAGCATCATATAGTTAAATCTGTTTTCCTCTTTAACGTACTGGTTCTTAAAGTGTATTTCCAAATCTGATTTTATGGGGCTATCAGGTTCACCGTCAAAGCTGTTTTGGCAACTATATAGCTCTGGTTTCTCACTTCCTAATGTTACATCTTTCCATAGCATGTTTGATTCAATACATTTGTAAACTGGTCTATCCCAATCGTCAACGCCTAAAAATTCCATTTTTCTAACTTTATTATCCATTTTAGTCACTCCTATAATTTTAGATTTAATAAAATAGTGTCATTTCATCATATACAACAAGTATTTTGCATTTTCATTTTTTACTTATAGAAAGAAACACACTCACCTGTTATCGGGTTATATAGATTGATCCAACCTCTTTCCATGTGTTCGTAAATCTCCAGCCCGTTACCTGTTTGACCTCTGTAACTCCATTTTGATGGATTGAAGATTGTGTAATCACCTTCAAATATGTTTGTATCCTCCTTGTTTTTCTGTTATGTGAGATCTGATATTGGGTTATGAAGTCAACTTCAATAATTCAATTGTATCCACGATGTAATATGACTTATTGCTCATTACTTTGTTATAAGACTGCTCTCCTTCAAATTGGTTTATTACTTCTTTATCTTCCGTTGTCATATCTTTGTATTTAACCTTTCCGTACGAAGGAGGTAGCCAGTTTCTTTTTTGTGATCCAAATAAATTAAACTTGTGCAATAACTCCATGTTTTTGAATTCAATATGGCATGTGCCTTTTTTGTAGAAAGTGACATAAAAATATTTTAAACTAATTTTTTTGTTTTCATTGTAGTATTCAGCCATTTTTAAAGCCTGTGTTATATCTATTTCTTCAGTTTTCCCATTGTCCAAATAGTTGAAGACTTTTTCAATGTCTTTTAATTTGTTTAATACTTTATAATTACTAGGCTCATACCTCCCCCAAGAATATTGCAAATCCCTAAATCCATTCAAAGGTATAATCACTTTTTTGTTAATTTTATATGCTTTATTAGTTTTCCATCCGTTATAGTAATGAATATTTTTTGATGCTTCGTCAAAATAGTGTTTATGACTAAACTCTTCGAATAGGTTTAAAATCGTTTCCTCTACTCCTTGAATCATTTCTTTACTTAGTTGGATTCTTAGGGAATAAATGTTGTATAAGGAAAAATCATAATCCTCTAATTCATCTACAGACTCCAAATATTTCTGTTTTAAATTGCTTGTAAACAACCCTATAAACTGTTCATTGGTGAATAATGCGCTCCAGTATTTTGATCGAATTTGTTTTATATATGCATTTTCTATACTACTTCCTTCCTTGTCACTATATTCTAATTCTAATTTTAACACTGGTCTGTTATTATTTGTAAAACTATTTAGCATGAAAGGTTTTAAACTGTTATATTCATTTATGAGTGCTAACCCTACTTTTACTTCATAATTATACTGATCAACTATTCCCTTGATGAAATCAGAATTTATCAATTTATCACTGGTATAATTTGTATTTATGTTATATTTTTGTTCTTGTTTCAATTCGTCCAAAATGACGCTGTTATACTCAATTTTAGGAATGTCTAAATAAATCAGAGCTATTTCTACATTTGTTTTTCTTTCTGCATCCGTAAAAGCATTTTCTATATATTCAATTTGGGCATTGTATTGATCTAATTGCCGTATAAGTTCTTTCCTACTGTTAGTGTAAGGGTTTCTCAATGTTTCAGCATTTAACAAGCAGACAATTTTCCCTCCTGATTGTTGCATTTCAATTGCTTTTAATAAATGTTTCTCTCCTTGAGAAAAAGGAGGATTCATAAAAATAGCATCGTAATTTTTAAATGTGTTATATGTTAAAAAGTCATCATGCACTAGTCTAAACTGTTTCCCTTTCAATATGTATTGCAAGTTGTTATCTATTTCTATTGTGTCGATGTCGTATTTTTCATTTCTGTAATATGACTGACTATATTTAAATTTTTCTGTTATTGCTTCCGCAAGATTTCCCTTTCCTGCACTTGGTTCTAAGATTGTCCTAATTGTTTTAAAGTCTATAAGCGATAACATTTTATGAATTAATTTACCTGGTGTCGGATAAAAGTCTGGATTGTTATTTAACATTTGCTATATCCTCCTTATATTCAGTCTGTTATTTCAATTTTATAAGCAACCATAGCATCATATAATATATATGGAGCTTAGGGATTTTTATTATGCAGATACCCCTAAAACTGCATGGAATACACTGCTCTGTTATATCGGTTTATACGTGTTTACAATTGGTCTGATTCCCTGTTGTTCAAAGAGATTTAAAATCTCATCATACAGCTTTTTGTCACATGACAAGTACTTACTTTTGGTTAATGTGTAACCATTACACACTTCTACATCATGTAATACGGTTTCAGGTAGATCATGCCAGCCTTTATATACTAACAAAGTAGAATAAAAGTAGTTGTAATATAATTGTCTTTTATTCACAGGTTTAAAAGTTAATTTTACAGCATTTTTATATTGTGCGTATGTTGTAGATTCTACGCTGTCAAATGTTATACGATTCGTGACAATTGTTCCAAAGTCAGAAATATAAAACAGTGTGAGTTTTTCGCCTTGTTGTATGTCTGCATTTTTGAATTGCTCCTGTATTCCATCCACTTCTTGCAGTAATTTATACATGCTTACTTTTAGGGGTTCAGTGTACAACTGTTGTATAATTTTCTTTGTTAACTTCATATTGTATTGCTTAAATTTCTCTTTGATTGCTTCTTTGTACTCTTTCCAGCTTTCATTTTGCCATGTTTCAATGATATCTAAATCAGAAATAATATTGGTAGAAATATTCTCTAATTGGTCAGCCTGTTCTTTTAATGCTGTTATTTTTTCTTCACTTATTACCTGTTCGTATTTGAACGTCATTTCTATTGTTGCGTTATTTACTAGTCCAACATATCGAGCATAACTATATCCCTGTGCATCTATCACGAATTGCAATTTGTTATTAAGATATACTGCAACTCCTAGTAAATTCCATTTTACAGTTTTCTTTTCGTCTTCATCCATGTTATAGAAATCTGCCATTGAATTAATTCTGTTATCGTCTGTATAACTTCCACCAGTTTCACATAGAAAGTCAAAATCATGTAATAACATGTTAGTAAAATATGTTAACGCTTCTTCATTGTTAAAATGTACTTCTTTTGTTATTTTCACGTTTTCGAGTGAGTATTCGCCCTGTTCAACTTCTTCCTTATATTCATCGATTGTATTATTTTTATTCATATTTGCAAATTCAGAGCCGATTACAAAATATTGTTCGTTTTCTTCTAGTGTTTTTACATCTACGCTGTTATAAATAAATTCAATTTGTTTTTGTTCCTCTTGTTGGTGTTTTTTATATTCAATTTCTTCTAGTTCCCTTTGTTGTTGCCATTCTAAAAATTCTTGATGTCTTTTTTCTTCTTCAGCTTTTTGAGCTTCTTCAAATTTAATATCAAAATCTTTCATATTGTTTTCAATTTCTTCTGTTACTTTAGTTTGTGAATATTGCCAGTCAATTTCTACCCATCCATAAAAATTGTAACTTCCTGCATAATCAGTGTAAGGGTCCGCTGGATCATAGCAATGATTATAAGCATTTAAAAGCTTACTGCAATATTCTCTGATTGCTATCAAGTATTTACTTTCCTTCTCATATGGAGAAGATACAATGTAAAAATTAATGCTATTGTAATCACTTGTTACTGAAAATTTGCACTGAGGAAATCTTTTTCTGACGTGTGTGCGAATTTCCTTTGCCATTTCTTTTGTATACTGTTCCCTGTTAACTTCAATATCAGTCCATTGTGTAGAATCCCACAAACTAATATTATTATTTTTAGTTTTAGTTTTTTTAACTACTTTTTCTGTTGATATTGCGACTTGTTCACTGTCAATTGTAAGACTTCTAGCAATTTGGAAAGCCCTTTCTGATTGCTTTGTGTACCAGCATTTTTTAAATCCTGACCATCTAAAACCATTTTCTTTCAAGTTGTCAATTACTTTTTGTACAGGCTTAGAATTAAAGAATAATTCAATTCCATTTAATTCCTCATTGATCTTCAATGTTGCTGTTCCCATTTATTGTTCCTCCTAAGTATGTTTTTCGTTTTATGCTACGTCTATAATGCTATTTGTAATTGGATCTAAGAATTTAACTAAGGCATTATCTTTCCTAGCTTGTAATAGTAATTCTTCTGCATCATCATATGTATATTCAGAAAGAAACTCCGGTAAATCTATTATCTCTTTCAATAGCCATTCTGCTTTTACATCGAACCAAAGTGAACCATTTAAGCTATCTACGTCCGAAACAGGAAGCAGATATTGAATGTTACTAGCATAGGTGTTAAGAGTGATTGTTTTATTCATGTATTCATCCTCCTTTTATTTGAACCACCTGAGAAGCTTTTTGCTTCTCAACGCTTTGAGCCTAAGGTCTGTTTATACTCGCTCAATCGAGTTATTATCAACCTTCATATCTAATAATATGTTTATTGCCTTCCATACCATTCCACATAGGACCTAGCAAATTTTTAAAAGTTGGTTGACCTCTTAGCTCCTTTCTTACATTTGTTTTTTGCAAGATTCCTGTTTCTTCGTATTCTTTTTTTAAATCTGATATATCATTGTAAAATCTTCTGCCTTTTGCATCTGCCACCTGATAAATAAATTCAAAATCTTCTATGCTCTTATAGTAATCTTCATTTAAGATCACAAGAGGTTCTTCGCTTACAGAATTTAACCCTTGGTATAGATATTTTTCATCAAAGCAACTATAGGATGTTTGAGTTACAATTCCTGCTATTTTATCTGTTGCATACATTTCATCTGCTACGTTTTGCCACCCTTTCCAAATGACTAAAGTTTTTCTAGGGGTGAATACTGTTTGATACCAAGTTCGTTTACCTTTTGGCTTGAATGTGATATACAGTGCATAGTCATACTGAGCATATTTTTTTACTTCAGCTTCTTTGATTACTACATGTTGAGCATTTGGAAACCCGAATTCATTAAAGCCAAACAATGTATATCTTTCGCCTGAAATTACTTCATTAACCACTTTTTCGAATTGTTGTTTTATCATCTTTTTTATCTCCTTTTTAACTATTATTATTTATGTTTACATTTTACTTTGAAAGTAATAATTGACCGTATATAACTTGGTTCTTCATCTTCTGTAATCTACACCATTTTTATGCCACTCTTGCAACTCCTACAACTTCACCTATATTAGATAGATCTGATTCAAAAATATCTTCTGCATGCTCTCTAGACGTTGCCATGATGTAATGAATATCATAAACCATTTTACCTACGTTATTATCAAAACGCACTGCTCTGATTTCATATTTACCCATCATAAATCGCCTCCTATGTATTTCTTTCTTGATTACAATTATAAATTTTTATTTTATATTTTTCCAATAAAATAGTCATTTCATTTGCACTGGTGAATTATTCTCACTTAATTTTCTTTTCAATTTTAGTACAATCTAGGTTTGTAATCAGCTATGTAAACGACATTAAACAGGTCATGGTCATTTGCACAGCCGTCACACAAATATCCATTAAAAGGGATTTCTCTTTCTTCGATATGCTTAACTTCTATCCAACGTTTTCCTCGATATAGTGCCGTTTCTACATTACAGCCGCAACCCACACACTCGCAAGGGGACACATCAAAGATTTCACAATATTTCATAGCCTGCTCTAATGATTTCGCACTATCGAACAATAATTCGTAGCCGTCTTTTTCAAACCTCTCACGTTTAGTTACAAAACGCTTCTCTTGTTTGTCCGATAGAAAAATCGCATGGGTGTTCCATTCGTCAATTTTTTTTATGTATATATTGATGAAAGACATCTGAACAGCTCCTTTAATTATTTATTTAACGTACTATAACCGTTCTTATGTCTTAATTATAATCCATAAATATATGGATGTCAATATTTATGGATGCATATATACAATTTTATTTTTAAGTGTTATAATGTATTTATTAAATAAATTGGGGTGAATTATTTGCTTAAAGTGCGACTAAAGGAAATTCTTGAGAGTAAACCCGAATACACACAAAAGAGACTAGCCCAAGAAACTGGAATACAGCCTACAACAATAGCCGAAATAGCAAATAATATGCGGACAACATTTAACCGCAGCCATTTGACTAAAATTGCAAAAGTTCTTCAAATAACTGATATGAATGAATTATTTAAACTTGATGAAGATGAATAACCAAAAAAGCACCTCGCAGCGAGTATACTGGAGATGCTTTTTTTATGTAATGAAAGGTAGATTTTATTGTTAAAAAGTCTATACTCTAATTAGTCCAACAAGGTGAAAATAAAGTGAAATTATCGAAACTATTACCGCAAAAATTAGAGAAGTTCCTTGCTCTTGCCCATAGGGATTGATATAAAAGGTTACTGCCCAGACTGATGTGATAATAACTGATAAGGTGATACAGAATGCAATATGATATTTTGAAAGATAGAGTTTGACTCCAAAATAAACAAGAAAAACTAAACTTAATATTACCAAAGTATTCATAAAAACAGTACTCCATGCATAATGAACTATACCACACAAAAAGACAAGCAATTCAGCCATAATACCCCAAAAAAATGAATCAGCCGTACTTTCAAAACGGTATCCTCTCCAAAAATTCTTTGTTTCCCTATAATATTTTCTTCCGTCATTAAATTTCCACATACTTTCCCCCTGTTGATACTAGTAGAATTAGTGTTTATGTAGTATAGCCAAGATTAATTCTACTATAGCTGAAGAAGTACTGCATACCTCAAGTTTATGACCTCGTTAGCTTATCTATCCTTCTATATCAGATTGAAAGGAGCTAATGATACTCTGTGGCTCCTCTTCAGTTAAAAACAACCTACAGTGAGAAGGTAAAACGCTACCTGTTTTACTATTTTTTACATACAATACATAATATCTACTAGTTTTCATGATTTGGTATATTTCATCTTTATAACCAATTTCATCTCCAATAGGAGTGAATAGAAACCTTCTCCATACCTTTCTAGAATTTTCTTTTACGATGCAATCAGCTTTAGCCATCATTTCAATTCCATTCATAAACATAATGCTATATTTATCTGCTGATTTACCTGTAATGAATCCAGTTTCACCTTTAAAGTTACCTGATACAATTTTAATTAGTTGACCTAATTCATATTTAATCAACATAAATATCACCACTTCTTAGTTATATATTAATTTTATATAGTTTAATTACATTTAATTCCTAATGAAAATATACTTCTATCTCATAACGCAACATGTTGCGTTATGAACACTCCTTTTACGTAGTAAAATGAGTGTGTATCTTTTATACTTTTATGAATTAATTTATTATATATTTTATCTTTTTATATAAACCTTTCCTTTAAGACCTACAGCCCAAAAACGCAGTCATACCAATGCTTTTTTTTTCGGTTTATTGCCTTTGAAGCAATAACATTTTATTTGATATCATCATCCAGCCAATTTATTAATAACTCTCTCATTCTTTTGCTTGGTATATACAGATTGATTTCCTTACCTTCTCTAATAGCTGACCTCCATATCCATTGTAGTAATTCCTGCAACGCATTTAGATCATCATTCACCTTTACACCTTTTGATATGAAATAGTTAGCTATGACTGGATGTAAGAAACGATTGATTGTATATGCTAAGGCTGTCTTGTCTTTATATTCATTAGTGGCTCGACTCGTACAAGATACAAACCCTTTTGCATAACCCTTTCCTTTGAGCTTGGATTCATAATCTGCAAAGGTAGTCCACATATTGGCATCTGATTTAGATTTGAGTTTGTTGGTAAAAAAATTTAACACATTGTTTTTCATTTTACCATGCATATGCTTCTTTTCATGATACCACTTCTTAGACAATGAATGATCCTTATCCCCTATTTTATTTAGTTCATCCCCTTGATAAATATGAATTTTCTCTTTTAAGGATTTCTTAATTTCTGTATTACACTGCCCAGTGGTTTCTTTAAATAGATACAGATCACCCTCTTTAGTTGCAATATATTTTTTATATTGAATTGAATTAATGTCATAAAAATACTTTTGATATTGAGCTTCAAACAGATAAGTTAATACATAGACCTCTTTGAACTGTTTGAATATCTCTACTGGAAACGTCCACAATAACATTTTACCATTGTGTAATACTAGGTTATGATTTAGTGCATACCTTCTTATGAGCTTAAATTCTCCATCATAAACCCCCTCACTCTGCTCTTTATCGGTGTTCCAATAAACTATACCATCGCTTTCATACATCCATTGATTTTCGAAAAGCATATTTATATCATGTGGTTTAATATGTAATTCCTTAACAACTTCTATTACCTCATCTAAAACTAAAATGTAGTTACCACTATAGATCAATTCCTTAGTCTCTTCTGTAGCCATCTGGAATAACACATGAGTGGTTGCTATGTTCTTATTATCCTTGAGTAGATTATGAAATGAATCAAGCTTATAGAATGTTTCTCCATCTTTTGAAAATACTTTAGGGTCGTAAAATTTCCTATCTGAACAAAACTTCTTAATACGTTCCACTTCTGGTAAGTAAGGTGTGATATAGATGTAATTGTTTTCTGTGTCTGAGTTGATCATGTTAATTGCCGCTGATGATTTACCACTACCCATAATGGAGTCAACTACTTTAATTATTGGCTGTGTCATTTATTCCCCCTGATGCGTTTACTATTCATACAGATCAATGTTAATAGTCAAATCATCATTTACATGTGTATCATAATCAACCTTTAAGCCATCTAGAATGTCAGTAATTAATTGAACCATATCACCTTGTTCAAACGCTTCATTGTTATTAGCGATGGTTACAGTATCATCGTTAGTTAATACAGACATGTATCTTACAAATTCATTAAGCACAGCAATTCACCTCTTGTAAATATTTATGTGAAGCTATTTGCACATTTGGCTTCAAGAGTATATAAACTGTTTGCGTTCCTTCATCGTTCGAAAGATCAATCTTTGAATCTGTAAAAATGATCGTATCATAACCAGCGTTGACAATCAGATTTTTGAACTCCTGAATGTATTCAGCATTATTTAAAAGGAATTTCATGTCTTCTCTAGTTGGCTTATTAGTGTCAATATATTTATTTGAGATAGGAATATTGAAAAAGAATTCATCAAAGTTATCAGTATGTGCAAAAAAGGGGTTATTGATTTCTACATTAACAGATACTACATTCTTCCCATACATATTAGCTTTATCAGGTGATTCAGTTAGCCATGTACCAATTGAGTTATAGTTGGCTACTGGTAGATCAATGAAATTGATATCCGTTTCCCATGTACCATGATATAGAACATTCTGCATTATAAGCATCTCCTTTAGTTAAAGTTAGAGGATTATAAGTGGATAGTTAGAGGAACATATCGAGGAAAAACATTTTATTATCTGAGGTTCTTTATATTTATATTATATCATATTAGACTTATCATGTATACATATTTTTACTTAATATTTGAGTGTATATGTGATAGTTGTAAGGTAACAGTGTGACAGATGGGCATAGTAAATGGGATATGAAGTGTTCGGCTCCGGCTTACATGTTATAAATCGAATAGGCTTATATAATAGCTATTTATTACATTCTGAATTTCCTTAAAATAGTTGAAATGTTTATGCTCATCTTCTATTGAGGGTTTTATATGGTCATTTGTATATATTGGTGAGTTAAGAAGGTGATTACTCAACTTTGTATATAATGTATCTTATATACAAAATAAAAAGCCCTTAAACAAAGGCTTATAGAGGTATGGGGGGGTACTTTTACATCCAAAACAAGAATATATGTTCGCATTTCAGGTGCAACACATCCACTTCCACACCATGAAATTTGGATCGTAAATTGGATCGTAAGCAGCTCGATAAACTCTAATCATATCAACGCTTTTCCTTTCTTATCAATCCCATCAAAAATTGCATCTTTACCTATTTCGACCTTATAAATGACTACTTTCCCTTGATATAACTACCTTTTAACGATACAGAGAACACGATCATAGATAATACACCCTAAAACAACAGTAAATGTCCCGAAAACCTTTATATTATCTACATGTCACGATACATTATTATAAAACAAAAAAACGCAGCCATCAAAACGCTACGTTTACCCATGTATTTAAACATTATTTATTAATTTTTCTCCCAATCTCTGCCTTAATTCCAATATCCAGTCCTTGAATGACATTGATAATTTCCTCTTTACTCATCTCTTCTAACTTAGATAAATCAATCTCTTGCCCAAGTAAGAAGGAAGGCATCATCTTATAATCATGAATAGAGTCTGTATAAATGTTTAAAGTCGTACTTGGATTCGCATGATTAGCATGCTGCTGAGTAATTTTTACGTCTTTAAATACTTTTTGAGTCGTATCTACGCTACCCTTTTTAAACGAGTGAAATGTTATCTTTCTATCCTTAGAAATCTGCAATTCTTCACATGCTTTAGCAATGGCATTATTTAATGTAGCTTGGGATCTAATAGTAAATACTCTTTCTCCCTTTCCGTGTACTTTTATAAATTCCATTAGCTCATTGTAAATAACAATTGGAATAGGTTTATTATCCAGTTTTCCTTTTTTGTCATAAGCTTTAATTACTGGTATTTCATTGTTTATTAATAGTATTTCGGTACGTTTCAAATTGAACAATGCATTTTTTCTAATTGCTGTTTGAGCTGCTAATTTTAAGATTATTGATTTTTCCCATCCATTCTTCTGATTCTTAACCTTAATTATAATTTGTTGCATTTCATTCCAAGTCAAAAAGCCATTAGGTTTAGAATTATTTTCGGTTAAAGGAATCAACTTAAATACCAATGAGTTAACTTGATAATCATAGTTCGGTAAAAAATCAAATAGTGATTTCACTATGGAAATTTTTGTATTAATAGAAGAATTTGAATACCTTTTTTTTACCCCATTTTCATCCATTAAGTTAATTAAGTAATTTCTATACTCTACAACCTCTTGCCTTGTAAACATTAAATCTTCTTCATTTAATTCATTTAGTTTTTTCCCTCTTGTATATCCAAAAAATTGTTCAATGTGTTGCTTATAACTAATAGCAGTATTTTGACTAGCTCCTCTTCTCTCTTCTAAGAATGATAAGATCGCTTTATGTACAGTAGGTATGTGAATGCCTATTACTTTCGTATAGCCTTGAGTATTGTTCATATTCATTTCCCCCCTTACCTAAGCAAATTATATAAGAGTGGGTTCAATAATACAATATAAAAAATATATATTGAATTAATCTTTAATTAGATGTATACTGATTATAGATATAAAAACTATGAAGGAGGATTAATTTGAAGTATAAGCAATCAGGTATTTTTTTAATTTCAAATAACATCAACGATAAAGTTTTTGTGGAATTTTCCAGTGATATTCCTAAAGAAATCTTAAATACATATTCTCTATTAAATTCAGGAATTCATGATAATCGAGTTTTGCAAATCGACTACTCTCTATATGGTAAAGAAAATTTCAAATTTCAAGTAATAGAAAATGTTAAAGCTGAAAATTCAAAGAAATTAAACGCCTTATTAAAGCAGCGTAAAGAACATTGGGTTAAACAATTTAAAGCTTTTCTGTACTCACATGGCTATAACTTTAAAACAACTAAAAATTGCTGGAATGTACAAGATGATTATAGAGATGTATTTAAAAAGATTTACAGCCTTTTGGATTTCAATTTACCTTACGCTAAAGAAAGAACTCAGTTACTCCATAACACTCTTGAAGACAGCTTATCCTATTGGATGATTGAGTACGTATCCTCGCCTGCCTTCTGGGATAAGCAAGTCAAGACAAGCAAGGATTACCTAATTGAATCCGAAACAGACTCTTTCCTAAAAAGACTAGAAGGTTTGGCTAACTACCTTCTTCATCCAAGATACGATGATTTTGTTCAGGAAGAGTTGATTAAGAATAACCCCAAATCACAGAGACGTTCCCCAAAGAATCATTTGACTAAAAGTAAACTGAAGGAAATTAAAAAGAAAGAGTTACATACTAGCAATTTTGCATTAGATATAGAAAAAGGAACCAAACATTTCTTTGAGCAATGCATCACAGAACAAGACATAGAAAAGTATGAAGAGATTAAAGAACTAGATGTTTTTCTTAAGAAGTTAAGTATGCAATTAGGCTATGGATTACCTAAGAATGACCGCGAAACACTCCAAAAACAAATTGAAAAATTACATGGGAAAAGGAATTTAAATCTACTTAAAGATTTCTACAAAGATTTATCAAAAGAAATTCTTATCATGAAAGAAAAACTAGCAGGAACTATTCACTTTAAAAAACTTCAAAAAGGGACAACAAGAATTGATTATGATTGTGACACTGGTTATTTCGATGAATTGGGCACTTATGTTTCTGTATCTGAAAATAAAATTGACTTTAAAAATGAAAAACACATTCTTGAATTACTTAACCACTACTATTCATTGAAAAAAGGCTGTGCTGACAAGCCTAGCTCTGACATGTGGCATATCTTATATGTATTAGATGAGTTAATCGAGAAAGTAAATTTTGAAAATTATGTTAAAGACATTCTTACTATGAAAATTGAAGGTGCACCAGGTAACGAGATAACTTCTTACCTTTTTGATAAATATAAACTCACTTTAAATGACGACAGGATTTCAAAGATATTTAATTCATTTATCCCTAAGATGATTGCCGATACATACCTTAATGATCATGAAGAATGGCTTTATACATACAAAGTTAAAGGAAAGTACAAAAAGTGCAAAAGCTGTGGCACTAACAAACTGTTATCTGAAAAATATTATAGAAAAAGGTCAGATAAAAAAGGGGACGGCTATTATAACAAATGCAGGTTTTGTGAAAAGTGACAGTTTTAATGCAAAAAACAGCCTTCAAGTCCCTATATATAGTGTAAGGATATAAAAAATAAATTAACGGATAACCAAGGAGGATTTATTATTATGAACAAAACGGAACTTAGCGCAAAGGTAGCAGAGAAATTAGAGGTCAGTAAAAAAGGTGCAGGTGTATATGTTGATGCAGTTTTAGACGCTATTACAGATGCCTTAGTTACAGGTGACAAAGTGAAATTAGCAGGTTTTGGTACATTTGAAGTTCGTGATCGTGCAGCTCGTAAAGGGTATAACCCAAAAATGCTAAAAGAGCTAAAAGAACAAGGTGTTAACGAAGAGGAAGCAAAAGCTCAAGCTCAATTAGATATTGCTGCCTCTAAGTATCCAGCATTTAAAGTAGCTAAACCACTAAAAGATTTAATTAAATAAAAATAATAAAAAATTTAATACATATATTGCCCGTTGAGGCTATTCTAATAATTTGCAAGAGGACGGAAAGGTTCCCGTCACGCTATTTAAAGGGCGCAGTCCTGCTTAAACTAGTCAAAAGAGATGTGGGATACGCCGCCCCACCTTGCATACATATATCTTGGGTCTATGTACCCGTAGGACTGAGATTTTATATCTGGGTTTACACCGTTCCCTTAATACGGTGTATTTTTATTTGATAACAGGAGGAAACAATATGGCGAAGCGTTCCCACTCTTTGAGTCTGAAAGGTCTATTTGTTCATCAGACTGGTTTAATTGAAGAAGCAACAAAGAATAAAGAAACAAAAGAAATTGATATACGTTATTATAAATTGTATGATTTGCTAAAAGAATTTGATGGTAGACAAGTTAGTATTACTATTAAAGAAGATGATGAAATTGAATCCGTTGATGAAAATGAATTGGTATAAGGAGTGACTTAATGATAGTTACTCCAGATGAGTTAAAAAGAAAACCAGATGAGACTATTAAGGCATATAAACTTAGATTAGCGAGGGCAAAACACCTCTACTCTATTAATTGGAATCAAATTGCTGATTTAATCAATAAGGAAACTGGTGAAAATTTTGGCGAATCAAAATATCGCAAATGGTATGCAAACTACATCGAGGGTTATGAAGATGGGGTAAAGAGTAGCGCCGATGAAGTTGGTTCCGTTATTGATGATAAGGTTTACTCTCTTCAAAAGGAGCGCATTAAAAATCAAACTCTTGGACTTCATATCAATCGTATTACTCGTGAGGATGCCAGAAAAGAACTTCTCATTGAAGAATTCACTCGTGCAGTAAGAGAGAATTCATTACACCCACCTGATTTTCATGCACTTCCCCACTCTACCGGACAAAAAGGTGCTTTACTTGGATTTGGCGATGTCCACTTTGGTAAGATTTTTGAAAGTGTTAACAATAAATATGATGAAGATGAAGTTCGACTGCGCCTTGCAGATTTGTTTACTCAAACTGTAAATAAAATAAAACAAGAAAAACTAACTCATTTACATATTGTTAATGGTGCAGATAATGTTGAAGGCATTGGACTTCGCATTAGTCAGCTAATGAGTCTTCAATTTGGTCTAATGGATCAAGTTATTCGTTATCAGCGATTAATTGTTGAATGGCTAAATCGTTTATCTTCTCATGTGAAAATTACATATCATCATGTCCCTTCGTCAAATCATACTGAAATTAGACCACTTGGAACAAAAGCCGGACAGTTCGTGAAAGAGGACGTTGAACGGCTAATTGCTATCTACATCCATGACATGCTTGTAAATAATCCACGGATTGAAGTTCCACTTTATACAGATGACTATGCCCGTTTTGAGATTTGCGGATATCGCTTCCACGCAAAACATGGACATCAAATTAAGAATGTTAAGACCGCATTGAGAGATCTGTCTATGTTACATCGTGAATTTATTGATTATCTTATTCTTTCTCACTTTCATCACGCAGAAGAAATCACTGTTGGAGAAGGTGTAACTAATGACTGTGAAATTATTATTCTTCCTTCAGTGATGGGGTCTGATAAATTTAGTGATAGGCTAATGACTGGAGCCAAAGCTGCTGGTAAGATGTTGATATTCGAAGAAGGCAAAGGAAAAGTTACAAGTCACACATTTAAACTTAATTAAAAATAAGGTTATGTCTACTGTGAAGCATTCACTAACCTCTAATACAAAGGAACTGACAATATCTCATGATATAATCAGTTCCTTTCTTTATCTGGAGGATAGGTAGTGATTAGTAATGCTAAAATATGCGGTATTTACATAATAAAAAATATATTAAATCATCATGTATATATAGGACAAAGTGTGAATATTCATCAAAGATTTAGAGAGCATAAATCTCGATTAAGAAATAATAAACATGGTAATGGACGATTACAAAACGCATGGAATAAATACGGAGAAGAAAAATTCATATTTAAAGTTTTAGAGACAGTAGAAATCGATAATTTAGACTATAAAGAAATACAATGGATTAAATACTACAAAAGTTCTCACAGAGATTATGGATACAACATTGAATATGGCGGAAATTGCATGAAACAAGTGCCTGATGAAACAAAGCGTAAGATAAGTAAAAATCACGCAGATTCAAGTGGTAAAAATAATCCCTTTTTTGGAAGGAAACATACGAAAGAAAGTATCGAAAAAATAAGAAGTAGAAATTATGCTGTCGGTGAATCGCATGCAGGTGCTGTTTTAACAGATCAGGATGTGAAAAAAATTAAGAAGCTATTGGCAGAATCAAAGATGAAAGTAGTACAGATAGCATCAATGTCTAATGTAAAAGCAGCATGCATTTCTAAAATAAAGCATGGAAAAACGTGGAGTCATCTTTAGTACTACTTAAGTCAGGTCAAATTTGCACTTATAAAATTCTACTTTAATTACTAGGTTGCCATCAAAAACTGATGGTGGCTTTTTATATTACTCCCCTTCCTCCCATCCCCTACAGATAAAATGTGATTTTTATTGTACTATTTCCCCTCCCTTTCCCCCATTCGGGGGTATTTCATGTGTCTCAAGGCTGTGCAATATAGCTGGTTCAATTCCAGCAAGACACTCCACTAGTTGTTCTGATTTATAAGGAAGTGTTTCAATGTCAATAAAAAAAGTAAATAACAAAGAAAAAGAAAAAATTGAATGTTTAAAGTGCGTAAAAAAAAGAGTTGCAAGTAGCTTTTATGTAAACACCAATCCCCTTCTAACTACAAAAAAATTTATAGTTTGTAAAGATTGTCTGAATGAATACATAGGTGAAAAAGCAACAGAAGGTTATTTTGAACGTGTTATTCATGTTCTATCTATGCTGGATAAACCATTTTTCTATGATCAATGGGAAAATCTCGAAGGAGATTGGTCTAAGTACATTCCACCAATTTCATCTTTCCCACAATACAAAGGAAAAACCTTTGCTGACAGTGTCTTTAGCCAAGCAGCAAACGATAGTTTTGAAAGCTCTTTGCAACCTGACCCCGAATTTACAAAGATTGAATTTTCATCAGATGAATTGCAAAGTTTAATTGATTTTTGGGGCAGAGGTTTTAAAAATGAGGATTATGAATTCTTACAAAATGAATTCAATCGTTTTATAAATTCATATGAGTGCGATGGTTATACTATGGAACTACTCTTTCAAGAAGCTTCACACACAAGATTAACCATCAAGAGAAAACGTGAAAAGAACCAGCCCGTTGATAAAGAACTAAAGACGCTACAAGACTTACTTGGATCAGCAAATATTAAGCCTGTTCAAGAAACTGGTGCTAATGCAACAGAACACGCCACTTTTGGCACATTGATAAAAAAATACGAGAATGAACGTCCCATACCTGAACCAGACCCTACTTGGAGAGATGTTGATAGCATTCGTAAGTACATAAACATATGGTTCTTAGGACATTTATGCAAAATGATTGGTATCAAGAATGAATACTCTATTGCCTATGATGAAGAAATGGAAAAATACACAGCGGAGCCACCTAAATTTGAAGATGATGAAACAAACGAAGGTGATCAATAATGGCTGGAATTCCAAATTATCAAGTTGATAGAAACAAAGCTCACAAAGGAATTAGTATTTTTCAAAAAGGTAGGAACTTTAACAAGGCTCTAAGCAACCATAATAAATCAGAAAGATTAATGACTGGAATTGGCGTATGGACTAGCTACTATCGATCAAACCCCCATCGTTTTGCAAAAGAGTATTTAGGTATTGATCTAAAACTCTTTCAAGTCATCCTGATTTATATGATGAGCGTTTCTCATTACTTCATGTATCTAGCTAGCCGTGGACAAGGTAAAACTTGGTTAACTGCGATTTATTGTTGTATACGTTCTATTTTATATCCCGAAACCAAAATAGTAATTGCTTCAGGTACTAAAGCTCAAGCAAGAGAAGTAATAGAAAAAATAGACGATTTAAAGAAAAATTGTCCAAATCTCTTTAGAGAAATCAGCAACCTGTCTACTTCTGCTAATGACCCCAAGGTGGAATTTCACAATGGTAGTTGGATAAAAGTAGTTGCATCAAACGATGGCGCACGAAGTAAACGAGCCAACTTATTAATAGCAGATGAGTTCAGGATGATTGATCTTGAAATAATCAATAAAGTGCTGAGGAAGTTTTTAACTGCTCCAAGACAGCCTAAGTATCTTGGAAAGCCTGAATACGCTCATTTAAAAGAAAGAAATAAGGAAATATATCTTTCTTCATGCTGGTACAAAATACACTGGTCGTGGGCAAAGCTGCAAGCATTTTTTAAATCCATGACGGACAGTAAACAATATTTTGTATGTGGACTCCCCTATCAAATGGCAATTAAAGAAGGATTGTTGATGACAGAGCAAGTTGAAGATGAAATGTCGGAATCTGACTTTGATGAAGTTGGTTTTTCTATGGAGATGGAATGTTTATTTTTTGGTGAATCAGAAAAAGCTTTTTTTAAGTATGAAGACCTTGAAAAAAATAGAAAGCTGCCTAAGCCAATATTTCCAAAACCCATGTATTACATAATAAAAGATACCTCTTTTAGATATGAAAATAAGAAAAATGATGAAATTAGACTATTAACTTGTGACATCGCAGGAATGGCAGGAAAGGAAAATGACGCAAGTGCTTATTCCATGCTGAGACTGATACCTACTTCCAAAGGCTTTGAGAGACATATTAGTTATATGGAAAGTATGGTGGGAGGTCATACAACTTCACAAGCTGTGAGAATTCGGCAGCTCATGGAGGATCTTGATTGTGATTTCCTAGTGTTAGATACTCAAAGTTTTGGTTTGGGGATTTATGATCAATTAGTTCAGCCCCTTTATGATCGAGAAAGACAAGTAGAATACGAACCTTGGACTTGCATAAATGATCAGCGAATGGGTGAACGATGCACCTATCAAAATTCGCCCAAAAGAATCTACAGCATAAAAGGGAACCCTCAATTTAATAGTGAATGTGCAGTTCTGCTTAGAGACGTACTAAAGCGTGGAAGTATGAAAATGTTAGCAAAAGAAACAGAAGGCAAAGAATATCTTGAAAAACTTAAAGGATTCAGTTCTTTACCAATTGAACAAAAAGTTAGATTTGAATCTGTGTATATTCAAATCACTGCCTTAATTAATGAAATGATTAATCTCGAAGGTGAACGTCTAGATAGTGGGTTAATTAGATTAAAAGAGCCTAGATCTAAGCGTAAAGACCGTTACAGCTCTATAACTTATGGGAACTATATTGCCACTGAACTAGAACGGCAGCTTCTAAAACAAGATATTTTCGATGAAGATGATGATTTTGTATATTACAACTAAGGAGGTGAATTATGCCCCGTGGACGACCTAAAAAACCGAAGGTTGATTTTGAAACAGAAAGACAGCTAAATGCTATAGAAGAATATACCGCTCTTTTTGCAGAAGGCTTTGTTTCAAACATGTTTAATGATGGAATATTGAGCGAAGTATCCTCAAAACAATTGCTTACTTATCTTTCTGATCCTGATAATTACATAACTGAGTTGAATAATTTAGCTCATTACTATTACATTACTTCTGGTGAAGTTTTCCAATTGTTCGAATTAACTAAGGTTCTTCCTACTCTAAATTATAAGATTGAAGTGTATGACAAAGGTAAAAACTACGAAAAGAATTTAATGACATGCAATAAAGCTTTAAGAAAAGTGAAACACAAGCAACTGTCTAGAGATATTATAACTCAGCTCATTTCAACTGGCACACTTGTGGGAATTTGGCTTGGCGATAAAAAGAACCCCTACTTTTACATTTTTGATGATTTAAAGATAGCATCGCCAGCCTATAGAGTGAATGGCGAATGGATTATTCAAGTTGATCTATCTGCTATTGGTAGCCTTGATGATTTGCAAAGAAAAGCTTTTCTCGATAATCTTACTCCCTATGTCACAGAAAAAATGTATGAAGACTATAGAATAGATTCCTCAAAGAAATTTGTTTATCTCCCCCAAGATCGTACTGTTTGCTTACGTACACATACTTTAAAAAGGAATCAAGCTTATGGATTAAATTGGGCTTTAACGGGTTTTTTTGATTTACAGCATAAGAAAAAACTAAAAGATATAGAAAAGTCTATTGCCAATAAAATCATCTCTGCGGTTGCTGTTTTGACTATCGGTAGCGAAAAAAATACAGAGTTAGGAAATTTAAAGTTAAATAAAACTATTAAACAAAAAATCCACTCTGGTGTTAAGGCTGCTCTTGAAAAGAACCAGTCTAAAGGAATCACTGTCGTATCAATCCCCGACTTTGCCAGCTTAGAGTTTCCTGAAATGAAATCAGATGCGTTAGACCCTAAAAAATTTGATTCGATAAACAATGATGTTACCTCTGCCTTTGGGACAAGTCCTGCCATTTTAAATGGTACAGGTGGGAACTTTGCCTCTGCTAAGATCAGTCTGGAAGTCTTCTACAAGAGAATAGCTATTCTTCTTGAAGATATTGAGCAAGATGTTTATCAAAAACTCTTCAAAATCATCCTCCCCTCTTCTGTTTTCGATGATTACTACCTCGTTTATGACAAAGAACCTCCTCTTACCCTTAAAGAAAAAGTAGATATCCTAATGAAACTCCACACTCAGGAAGGCTTTAGTTTAAAAGCAGTAATCGATTTGATGAGTGGATTAGATTTTAACGAGTATGTAAATCAGTCAATTTATGAACAAGAAGAAATGAAGCTTCAAGAAAAAATTAAGCCGTATGCGAGTGCTTATACCGCCACTGAATCAAATAAAACTGGAAGACCAAATAATGATGAACCCACCTCTGAAAATACCATTAAAAGCAAAACTAACAATGGTAATGAACAACCCACTTAAAGGAGGTGAGAAATATAAGTGGATAAGAAATCGAGCTTCAAGCTTCAACTAAATGAAATTAAACAATCTGATGACCCCACTCTTCTATCAGCTACTTTTATCATCCATGATTTTGAAGAGTCATGGCATGGACAAATTGTTTCAAAAGAAGTTTCAATGGGAGCCGCACACACTTTATTGAATAAACCAATTGTAGCTAAATATTATCCTGTTTCTCAATTTGGAACATTATCTGATGCTCTTGGGGGTCATGAAGAGCACCTTGACTATGATCGATATGGCGAACGAACAGTAAAAACTGACACTATTCCGATTGGCGTATTCTCTTCGGAGGGGTACTTAATGGTTATCAATGAAAATGGTCAAGAAAAAGAAGTTCTCGCAGCCGATGCAGTTCTATGGCGTTTTCGCTTTAGTGATGTATGTGATTTATTACTGGAGTGGTATAGTCGTGGCATTCAGATTTTTTCGAGTGTGGAATTTTTGTACAGAAATTATTCTTTCAAAGATGGAATTGAATATGTGGAATCACCCATAATTTATGATGGTCACGCCCTATTAAATTCTGAAGAGCGAAACGGGCATAAGGTAGTTGCTCCAGCATACGATTCCTCTACCCTACTCAGTTTTAATGATTTAAAACAATTTAACAGGCTTATTGCACAAGCTATCAATCAGAAAGAAAAGGAAGGTGAATCAATGTTTTTCAAAAAAATATGTGAACTGTCACATGAAGACGTTCGTTCAAAACTTTATAATCAAATCTCAACACAGATGGCAGAGCAAGAATACAACAGTTCTTATATTGTCAGTGTTTTTGATACTTCTTTCATTTTTGAAAGTTGGAATGAACATGATGGGGTTAAGCATTATAAAGTTGATTACGGTAAAAATGGTGATGTCCTGACAGTAAATATGGATTCAAAAACTGAAGTTGTTGAGCAAAGGACATGGATTACAACAACTGAAGTTGAGCAAATGCAAACTCAATTAAATGAAGCAAATAAAAAAGCAGAACAATTAGCCTCAGAAAGTCAAATTCTCTCCTCTTCTTTGAACCAGCTCACCCAAGATAAAGGTCAGCTTGAGAAACAATTCAACGAAGCCTCGGACAAGCTAATTTCTTTGAGTTCTCAATATCAAGAGTTGCAAACATATAAAGAAAAGTATGAAACTGAACAACTTGAAAAATCTTTAAACGAGAAAAAATCCTACTATGCAGATAAATTTGAAGCTGTTAATGGTAAGGAAAAGTATGAAACTGATGAGGTTCAAACTCTAATTAAGCTTTCTTTGAATTCTTCACTGGAAGGAAAGGATGCTGTTTTGCAACTTAATACTATGCTAGTTGATATGGTTGCTACAGCGCCTAAGAAACAAGAAGAACACTCTTTTATTAAAGAGTATGCCTCACAGACAAGTAAGCTTTTACCCGATGGTGACGATTTTGAAAGTAGATATGGAATTTAATTAAACAAATTTTAATAGGAGGCTTATATAAATGACTACTCGTCAAATGCAAACTCTAACTCAACGTGGTAATCACGAAGTTGGTAATTTAAATGCAATTAAGGTACGCACTTTAGCAAATGGTGCGATTGTAGAAGGTGGTGATATTGATAACTTTACTCTAGTTGAACTAGGTTTTAATGCAGAGGGTGAAAGAACTTGTAAGCAATTAACTAATGTTGAAAATGAATCTTATCTTATTGCAACACCAGAAGATCGCTATTTAGGTGAGGAATTAATTGATTTCTTTAATGCTGAAGGAGAGCGTGCTCGTATCGTTTATTGGTATAAAGGTTTTCGTTATGACACTTCTGCTTTTAAGCTCAATTCTGGCGTAACTGAAGTGAAAGAAAATCAAGTCGCACACTTTGACCCCACATCAAAAAAATACATTATTTCTTTGGCTTCCTCGCCTCATGCCGATTACGTAAAATCTAAAACTAAATTCCTTGTTGTCAGTAATGAAGATAATCTGGAATACACCTGTGGTAAACCGCTTGTTAAGTTAGAAGTTCAAGAATTTTAATCAATTAAATAGAATAAGGAGCAATGTAAATGAAGCAAATCGATAATGGTAAATTAAAAGAACTTTTTAATAGAGTTTACAATAGCAAAATGGATAAAACTGATCAAGAAGACTTAAAAACCTATTGCAGTAAGGTTTTTAGCACAAGTTATCCTGATCCCTCTCTTCTTCATCAATTTAACTCTCTAATTGTGCAAAAGGCAGATGAAATTGCTAAACCCAAGGTGACTGAGATTATTGGATTGTTAGCAACTTTAAAAACAGCCGATCGAAATACTGTTGTAAAATATGAACTTCCCCAAAAATTTAAAGCAAAGGTACAATGGAGTGCTAATGGTTCTGGAGTAGATTTGGTACGTATCGATGGAAAAAAATATGTAACTGCTATTCCTAACAAGTTCTCTACTGGATTTTACTATGAACCTTTCGGTGATACCAAAGAAGTTGTTGAGTATTTTAATAAATTAATTGATGATGTAGCAAATGCAAAAGTTCGCCTGTATTTAGACGCTATTTCAAAAATTACACAAAAAGCAATCCTCTCTGGTAAAATTCCTGCAAAAAATGTTAAGCAAGGTGCAAATTTAAAAATTACAGATTACAACAGTTTAGCTTCTGTTCTATCAAGATATGGTGGTCGTCCAATTTTTGTTGCTGATAGCTTGTTGATTGACTATTTTGCAATGCAACAACCAGCAAATCTAATTAGTGATCCTAGAAAAGATGAGCTTCTTACATCGCTAAATATCTCTACAGTGGGTAGAACTAATGCAGTTAATCTTGTCAATCCATTTATTGATGATTTCAATTCTAAAGTTGAGCTTCCAGTAAACGTAGGTTATATGTTCGCAGGTGATGTTAAACAAAAGCCTTTTGCTGTAACAGAATTTGGTGCTCTTCAACAAATGACTGAGCAAAACATGGAAGATGAACGGATTAAGATGAAAATTGTTCAATTTGCAGATATCAGACTCCTATTTGGACAAATCTTAGGAATTCTAAAAGAAGACGCTGCTGTAGCAATCTAATAAATAGAAGAGATTTCTTCTCTTCAGATGACATTAAGGAGGATAAATTCACATGGAAAAAATGATTAATGTGGCAAGATATCGTAACACACCTTACGTAGTAAATTATCAGTTTAATAATGGTAATGAAAAAACGTATCAATGGACTGGGAGCACTAAGGCTAAGGTTGATATTAAGTCAGTTCCTCAGCAACTCGTTGATTATTTACTTATGTCCAGTCAAACATTCCGTGATGGTGAATTAGTTATCGTTAACGATTCCGATGAAGCCAAGGAAGCCCTTGAAAATATCACTGATAAGGAAAATTACGAAAGTAATACACGTACACGTCAAGAAATTGTTACGTTACTTAAAATGAATCCTACTAAGTTGAAGACTGAATTGAAAAAAGTAACTTCTGATTCTGAAAAAAGGTTCATTCTAGACGTTGCCAAAGAAGAAAAAATTGATAGTGCTGCTACTCGAAAAGTATTGGCTGATTGGTCTGAAATTCCTCAAGACATTCTGTTTGAAGACGAAGAAAAAGAATAAGCTGGTGTTGCCATGAAGAACACTACCTACGATCAAATCTACACCACTTTTATCACTCGTTGTAAAGTTGACGATCTGGAACTTCCCCAAAATGATGAACAAATCTATGATTTCATCCACGGAGCAATAATGGATTACAACAATCGTCTTCGTGAAGATATTGATTGGGATGACACAAGTGAGACAGTTTCAAAAAAATTACCAAATGATGACCTTCTCCTACTTGCTCACTATCTAAGGATTACCTTTTTAAAAAACCAGTTAATTTACTTCACTAATACTTGGCAACCATTCACAAAAGATATCGGATTAAAGAATTATCAGGCTCAATTACGATCACTTGATACCCTTGTGGCAAATGAAGAAAAAAAAGTCGAGAACATCATACAGAATCGAGCTGATGACTATTTATGATGATTAATAATGAGTTCGATCAATTAGAAAATATCCAAGTATATTGTGAACGTCTAAGCAGAAAAAATAATTCTACTCTTTTCCGTCTTGAAAAGTTTACTGGACTAAAATTATTACAAGAAGAAGAATTGAGAGAGATACGAGAAATTATATTGTCGGTCAGTGGTGAGATTTCACGTCTTCCTAGTAAGTTAGCCTGCGGATGTGATTGCGATAAAAAGCTATAAAAATTATCACAATGCAAATATTACAGAGAAGTATATGAGAGATGGGAACAAGCTTTTAGACATGACTTTAAACGGGCTTGGTGGAACTGAGGTAGTCATTAATGGAGTTATTAAATTAGCTAGTATTCTTAGTAAATATTCTAAAACAGAACAGTGGTTGAAAACTCTAATTATGCGAAATGGTGATTTTAGTGTAGGCGACATTGTTAAGGTAAATGGACGAAACTGGCTCGTTACTTTGCTTGATCAAGAGAACCCCTTATATCAAAAAGGAACAATGATCTTTTGTAATCAAACAATAAGATGGCAAGACCAGTTTGTTGTTTATGAATCGCCATGTTATGTAACTAAGTTGGGGTACATTGGTGGTACTGAAGAAGATAAGAATTTCACCCTACCAGATAAGCAAATGAGAGTAATCATTCCTGAAACAGAGGCTACATCAAGGATTAGACGTGATAGGCGTTTTATATTTAACCATTCTGTTTTTAAAGTCATAGACCTCAATCTTTTAAATGATGGCTTGATTGATCTTGTTGTAGCGGAAGATGTTAGTAACATTAAAGATAACTTCAATCTTGGTATAGCTGACTACACTCCATGCTCCAATGAAATAAGAATTTCATCACTTGAGTATGAGCTACAAAAAGGAAGCTCTTTTAAATTAAAAGTTGATGTTCTTCAGAATGGCTCTCCACTTCCCTCTCCCCCACTTTCTTATACAAGCAACTTCCCTAATGTCGTAAATGTTGATAAGAATGGAATTTGTCATGGGTTAGATATTGGTCAAGCAAATATCACAGTATCTATGGGTTCTTTATCCTCCTCTATCTTGGTTAATGTAACTGAAGATGTAAGAGATAATTTCTTAATAGATATCATTGGTAGTGAAACAATAGTGCAAAGTGATACAGAAAGATATTCAGTGATCTTTAGTAATAATGGAATTGAAATTGATGATATTCAAGTATCATGGTTGATCACAGATGATCATGATAAACCAATCAATTATCTTACCATAGCAAATGCTAATCAAAAATCGTGTACTGTCCAAGCTACTAAGAAGCTTGGTTATTTTAGGTTATGGGCAAAAGCTGGAGAGATAACTGATTACAAAGAAATCAAAGTAAAAAGCTTATTTGGATAGGAGGATACATGAAAAGATTAAGGCTATGGAGTCCAAATTTACAATCTATTATTTTGGAGCTAATTAAAAATCAAAGACTATGCAAACTAATTCACTATAATAATGAGAATCCTTTAGAACAACCTGATATCTTGAAGCCTTCTTCATTAATAATGAAGAATATCTTTCCCTATCCATTTGATCTTGAAACTACAGATTCTGATTGCGTCCAACTTAGGATAAGTTATCCAGAGCTGAATATTAAACACAGAGTTATCGAAAATACAGATGTCTTATTTGAAGTTGTCATGTCAAAGAATCTGTGGAGCATCAGTACAGATAGCGAGACAGCTCTTCGTCCTTTTGAGATATTGAGTGAGATTTTAGACCAGCTTGCTGATAAGAGTATTGAAAAAGTTGGGAGACTTAATTTCCTCAATGCTAGGTTTGTAAAATATAATTCAAAGTTTAATGGATATGAGTTAACCGCTGTGATGGAGACTATCGGGACAGGAAGAAAAAAATGAACACTAACGAACTAATCAAATTAAGAACAATGGCTGGACTTCCTACCCCACTAGATGCTTTCACTGTATCCCCTTTTACCTTAAGAGAAATTGTTCAATACGGATATGATAAGCATAACCAACATCTTCATATCTTAACTTTAGATATATCCTCCTTACTCTCTCCACAAGATTTTTCAAGATTATCCCCTCACTTTTCACTTTACGACTTAGCATTAGTTGACACAAATTATCTGACTTTGTTTGTAAGTGCCCTGCTCTATTTTCTGCGTGAAAAAGAAATTCATTATGACAGTGAGCTTGGTTTTGTTTTCGGAGACATTAGTGATTCAAAAATTATCTCTAAGGATAATTTTGTGGAACTGATAGAGATTATAAAGATTCAAAATAATTATCATTCTATTGAGGAAAATGACTACAAACCTGCTAATAGTGGAGCTGAGAAGATTAAGCAAATACTTCTTGCAGGTAGAAAAAGGGTTCAAGAAGTCAAATCAAAGTCTAATGCTATTCAAGAAGAATCTCTTTCTCTCTTAGACTTAATATCAATAACTTCTGCTAATGCCAATGGTATTAGCATTTTTAATGTCTTTGATATGAATATGGTTCAGTTTAATGATCAATTTAATCGAATGAAATTACTTGATGATTATCAAGTAAATATTCAGGCATTAATGCATGGTGCGGATTCAAAATCAATTGAGCTAAAACACTGGATGACTAAAATTAAATAAATATTGGAGGAATTCTATACATGCAATATGGTGTACGTGAAATTTGCAATGTTGTATTGAAAGACATTGTAACAAAGGAGCCTGTAGCATACTTTGAAACTTTAAAAACTTCAACATTGGAGTTTAGTGGAAGTACCGTATATGCTACTGGTGGTAGAGGTAATCCCAAACGTATTGGTTGGGACAGTGACCGTGAAATTTCCATGAAAATGGAAGATGGTTTAATTTCGAAAGAAACATTCGCAATTGCAACTGGAACAACGTTTAAAGCTACCACCCGACCTATCCATAAAAAAGAAGTTCTTACAGTTGAAGAAGATGGTACTGATAAAATTATTAAACTGACTAAAAAGCCTACAACTACCAAAGGCTACAATACCTTTTTCTTTAAAACAGATGATGGATCTTCCATGCTTGAAAAATTGTCTGGTTCTGTAACTACTACAGGATCAACAACAAAAGTTAAACTTACCGGTTCTATCGAATCTGGAGATATGGTAATTGCTGATTATTATATTGACGCACCAACAAAAAGCCAGTCAATGGACATTACAAGTAAAACGTTCCCTGGTACATACCTACTTGAGGCTGACACTTTATGGCGCAATGAAGATGACGAAGACTTTGAGGCTAAATACACCATTCCTAAGTTGAAAATTAAGCCTAACTTCACTCTGACACACGGTGCTGCTGGCGATCCTTCTGTATTTAATTTTGAAGCTGAAGTTCTAGCTGACAAGAAATCTGGAGATGGAATGGTATTTATTGACTTACTTGAAGAATAAAAAATCGGAAGTGAAGCAATGAAAATGAAAGTAGAATACCTTCGTTTTGGAGAAGTCACGGAGATTGAAAGTGCTCGAATCCCAATAGATGATAATACATTTGAAGAGTTTAGGATCATTTTGAAAACAGTAAATGACATTCCCCTTCCTCACCTATCTATTAGACGTGTCGATGAAACAATCGCTCATGAAACTGAATTAATACTCTCTTCCGAAGAATTAGGTGATCACCTTAAATTAATTCAAAGTTTTGCTAAGCAAATTAAAAATATGAGAACTACGGAGGCTTAATTATTGATTACACTTGATGTAAAGAAAAATTTGGAAAACAATGTATATTCAATTGAAATCGCCGTAAAAGAAATTCCTGAGACGGATGAAGAGCTATTTAAAGATTTTGGAGACATTGAAATTAACACTGGTGGAACAATTAAAATTACTACGTTTGAAGATGGTAAAAGTGTAGAATCAGAAGTTACTCTCCCCCAAAGTTTCCGTAGATTTCCTACCCAATTCCCTATCTTTAATAAATTTTCAAAAGTGAGCTATAACGGAAAAGAGAAAGCGGTGGCGCTTGCTTGGGAACAGCATGTTCAAACTCAAATTGAGAAGAAAATGAATGAACTTCGTGCTAATATTGATGATTTTAGTGGAACGGAACAATTGAAGGTATAGTGGTGGGAGTTTACTCCCCCACTATTTTTATTAAAGGAGATGATTCACGTGAAACTTGCTAACTATGAGTTACCAACCCTACACAAGATTCTATATGAGCTTGAACTTACCAGTAAACAATCACGTATGCGAACACGTTTTTGTAAACTCCTTGAGGATAGAATTATTGAAATGGAAGAAGAAAAAAACAAATTAATTCATCAGTATGCTGAGTATGATGAAAATGGACAAATTGTTATGAAAAAGAATGAAGAAGGTAAAAATCTCTTCACCATTAAAGATGTAAATGTAGCAGCATTTAATAGGGAAATGGATATTCTTATGAGGGAAGATTTCATTTTGGACGAAACAGAAGAGCGAAAAGAAATGTTACTTACTGTTTCTAATATCATCCTAAATATTGAAACTCCATTTAGTAAAGAAAATGCTCTTTATTATGATAGATACTGCGAAGTGTTGGAAAATCTTTCATATGCAAAGTAACAATTAAGGATAATAGGAGGAAAATGAATGGCTAAACGGATGACTTTAAATGATCTTAACAAAGAACATAAAAAAATTTCAGGTCAAAAGGTAATACATATACTGAATGGGCAATATGAAGTGAAAATTGACGAACATATTCGTAATAGCAAGTTGATTGATATGCTATCTGATATCAGTCAACTTATTTCTACTTTTTCTTCAGATAAAAATTTCACTCCTGAAGACCTTCAATCAATTATACAACTTGGGCATGTATTTTTTCTTCGTCACTTTACTGACTTCCCAATTCCAAAAGAGAACGATTTATCTACACTTACTCAAGTTTTCATTGAACTATATGATACAGAAATGTTAGATGAAATTGAAAAAAAGTTTGATTCTAAAGAATTTCGGAAGGTAGAGGAAAAGCTGGCTGAATATTTTAGAAATGCTCCCCAAGTACAGAAAATGATTGATCAAGTATATACCAATTCACTACAGGATGATGAAATTGAAAAAGTTCAAAAGTCTTCATGAGTTAAATTCCTATCTAGCTAGTCAAATTAGTTCTTCTCTTATGAATGTTGGTGAAGAAACAAAAAAAACTATGCAAGACCGAATTGATAAAGACGTGTATGAAAGCTACACACCAACCATTGACAAAAGAACAGGTAAATTAAAAAATGACATTGAAATATCCCTCTCCCATAATACTGTATCAATCTCCCCTACTCGCTCAGAGAATGAAAAATATATCCCCCGTATCATTGAAACTGGTGAAGGCTACGATTGGATAAATTCAAGAATCTACAAGACTAAACAAAAGCGCCCCTTTGTTCAAAACACTAAAGAGGAAATAGTCGATAAAAAACTCCACATTAAAACCCTGAAGTCTTCTTTAAAGCAAAAGAAAATAATTGTTGAATAAAAAGAGGTGTTGTATTGACTGATAAAAAACGTGGACGTGTCTACAACAGGATATTTGATGAAAATGAATGGCTTGAAGTAAATGAAGAGAACAAAAACATAGTTGAAGATTTTCTTGAAGAGTATAGGCAAAGAAAAATTAAACCCTCTACGATAAGCCAGTATAAAAACGATTTGAGGATTGTTTTGTTATACATAAAACGGAAATTAAAAAACCGAAGCTTATTAGAGCTTACTAAAAAAGATTTCAGGCGTTTTAGTTTGTGGCTCTCAGAAGATTTAAAAGTAAGTAATGCAAGAGCTAATCGTTTAATGAGTGCTGTTCGCTCGCTTTTAACTTTCGTTGAAGATGATGATGATTATGATTATGACAATAACGTTGCAAAAAAAGTAAAAGGTCTTCCAAAAGAAGCTGTCAAAACAAATGAAGATAACTTTTTCTTAGCTTATACTCAGGTAATAAAATTGCGTGATGAATTGATTAAACGCAATAGACTTCAATATGCAACTCTATTAATGGTTATGTTTGATTCTGCTGGTCGTAGAAATGAAGTAGCCCAAGTGAAAAAACATGGACTACTTGAAGGAAATAAAACCAATATCGTAATTGGTAAGCGAGGAAAGGCTTTCCCACTTGTATATCTAGATGACACTAAAGAATTAATTATATGCTATTTAAATGAACGTGGGGAAGATAATATAGACTCCTTGTGGATTTCAGGTAAAGGGGAAAACAAGCGTGCTGCTACATATGAATCACTTTATGAACGTGTTGTTTTCATGTCAAAGGTATTAAGTGAAATTGAAGGAGCTAAAATTGAATTCTTCCCCCATTCTCTTCGACACAGCCGTTGCGAATGTCTCTTACAAGGTGAAGACCCTCGCTTGCTTGATGAGCATGGAAAACCTAAAAAATTCTCATTAGAAGAAGTGCAAAAATTTATGCATCATTCCGATCCAAAAACTACTCAGGATTATTCCAAAAATCATGATGAGGATGTTATTGATGATATGTTTGGTTTTAAATAACATCTGATGAAAGATGAATTTTATTCTATGAAAATATGTTTTCAAAAGTGTCGTGCAGATTGTTTCCTCTGCCGACAGTCTTGAGAGTATATTATGACAACATTTTTATTCACAAGCTCCGCCTACTAGCAGGGCTTTTTTGTTTTGCGAACTTTTTCTGAAAGGAAGTGAATATTTGCCTAACAACCCTCTCCGTATATTGATTCAAGCTGAATTAGATAAGCAGTTATCAAGTCAAACCATTTTAAAACAATTAAAAGAAATTGAGCAAAAACTCCTTGCTTCACCGTTAAAATTAAGCTTTAAAGTTGATAGTTCAACCTTAAAAACATATAAGGATCAGGCAGAATTAACTCAAAAGAAAATTGAAACGATTTTTCAAAAAACCAAATTAAGCAATGAAGGTTATTCTGATCTCCAAAATCGATTAAAGGATATCCGGAATTCCACTGACCAGTATGCAAAAGCGACTGTTCAAACTTATAAAAACACCAAAAACCTAAAATCTGCAACAATAGAATATAGGGACGAATTAGGCAGATTAGTAAAAGAACAGTTAAAGTGGACTCAGTTTAAAACCCCTGATGGCTCTAAAAAAATATTTCAAACAACGGGATTTACTTTTGTCGACGACAAAGCAAAGGCTGATAAAAAACTTAATGATATAGTCAATACCTTAAATAAAAAGTATCAGAATGCTTTAAAATTAGAAGTTAAACTTGATAATCTCTCCCCCACCTCCTCTGCTAAATTAGAACGTAACCTCGCTAGATATAAAAATATTCTTTCTGATTTCCAAAAGAAGGCTTCTCTAGGTGAAATAGTCTCAAATGATCAATTAAGAAAATTATCCAATCTAGAAGAGCGTTTAAAACGTGTTTATGATGCTTCTAGAATGTCATCTAGTAACTCAAAAGGGTTAGATTTTAGTCAATATCCAAAGATGGCTAATGCCATTCAACAAGTCACCAATGCAGACAGATACTATCATCAGTCTTTAGTTGAGGGCAGGAAATTAATTAGTGCAAATGTTACTGAAACGGAAAGGTACATCAAGGTTACTCAACAACTACGCAATGGATCACAAATTTCAACCGTATCTGCGTACATCAATAAAGCCACGGGTGAGACTCACAAATTAAGTGAGTCACTTAAAGATTTAAACACTCGTTCCTATGACTTAGGTTCTGCCTTTAAGACTGCTTTTGAAAAGATCAGTCTTTGGGCTGCTGCCACTGGAATATTCTATGGGGCTACCCAAGCTTTGCAAAACATGCTTGGAGTTATTGTTGATATTGATACTAAGCTAACTGAACTTTCTAAGGTATTGTCTTCTGGGACAGATTTCGGTCAGCTTATGGATAATACATTGGCAATAGCTAATACATACGGTCGTTCCTTGAGTGAAACAACTGACGCACTTGTTGAATATGGAAAAGCTGGTTTTGAAGCATCCGATGCCACAAAAATGCTTAATGCCACTTTATTAGGCTCTAATGTTATGGGAACCAAAGTAGCAGATACAGCAAGCTATCTGACAGGGATACTAAAACAGTTGAATCTCCACGCTGAAGATGCTGTTTCTGTTATTGATAAACTGAATGAAGTTGATAATAACTACTCTGTTACTTCTGCTGGACTAGCTCAAGGTTTGACAAAAAGTGCTGAAACAGCTCAAGCCTTTGGTGTCACGCTCGATCAGTTAATAGGAATGATCACAGTTATCTCAGAGAAAACTCGCGAAAGTGGTAATGTAGTAGGTAACATGCTCAAAACGGTACTACCTCGTTTGAATTCAAATAAAGCACAAGACGCATTAGCAAGTATTGGTGTAAAAGTCCGTGATCTTAATGGAGATTTAAGAAATGCTGTAGATATTTATAGGGATACTGCTGTAGCAATGGACGGTCTGACAAAATCACAAAAAACGATGGTTGCCGAAGCTTTATCTGGTAAGCATCACATTACCCGTATGATCGCTATGTTAGAAGGATTTAGTCGACTTGATGAAGTTACTGAAACAGCTCAAAATTCAATGGGTTCTGCTCTCGAAGAGAATGAGAAACATATGAAATCTTTAGAATCCAAATTGAGTCAAGTTACTTCAGCAACACAAGAACTGGCGTTTTCTGTTGGTGAAAATGGTCTTAAAGGTGCAATGTCTGACACGCTCTCTGTAACTACAACCTTTATCAAGGGATTTACCGAGGTAATCAGCAATGGTGAAATCTTAAAAAATGTTATCTTAGGCGTTATTGGTGGCTTGATAATGTTTGATATTGCCACAAAGACAACAGCCACTTCATTGACAGCTACTACCGGCGTTATGGGCTTGGCAACAAATGCAACTAGAGCTTTCACTGCTGCCTTAATTTCAAACCCTATTGGCTTGGCGATAACAGCAATCACTTTATTAGCTGGTTCGTTTATCTATCTAACAGGTAAACAAAAAGAAGCAAGAGAAGAAACAAACAAGTTCAATGACTCTTTAGTTGAGAGCTTATCAAATCAAAAAGAGCATATACAAGCTCTTGTGAACGAATATACAAAACTTAACAAAATTTATAAAGATAAGAGTATCAGTTCAGCAACAACCAATGAACAAGAAAGAGAATATCTTAAAATCCAAAATGATTTGGGCACTCTCCTCCCCTCTCTAATTGACCATTATGATGAATCTGGAAAAGCAAGATTAAAAAATGCTACTGCTGTTCGTGAAGAAATTGACACTCTTCGAGAGTTAGCAAATTTAAAAAGCAAGGAACAAATTTACAAATATTCAATTGATACAGAAGAGTCTCTACCTAAAATTAAAGAGTTACAGGCTCAAATCGAGTCTGTTGAACGAATTGTAGAGAATGCTAATAATCGGTTGAAGGAAGCAGGTGTTTTTAGTATCTTCAAAAAAAGTTTTGAAGATATGCTGAAAACCAATAAAAGTAAGCTCTATTCTTTGCAACGTGAAATGAGATCGGAGCTTGTAAAGACTCAAGGATTCGTTAACGATACCGTTAATTCTTTAAAAGAAATAAACAATATAAAGCTAGATCCTAAAGTTGATGATTACTTAAAAAATTTAGGAAAATCATTAGATGGTAAATTTCTGACTGACCCCACTAAAATTGATTTGTTAGAGAAAACATTGCTCAAAATACAATCAATTCAAACGGCTATGCAATCTGGAAATTTTAGCTCTACTTCACTTGGTTCAGCATTAGAGTCAATTAAGAAAGGGCTTCAGGAAATTGGTTTAGATAGGTCGATAATTGATAGTCTGGTAGAAGATCTAATGGCAATTAGACCCGCCTCTCTTGATGGTGCTGAAGGGATATTAGCCACAGAAGAACAACTTCAAGATTCATATAAAAAGACATCAGAGGCTGTAGGTGAGTTGAATAATCTCCTATCTGATTTAGCTCAAGGAAAATCAATTACAGCACGAGAAGCAGCAGAACTAATTGCAAAAGAAGCAGGTTTAGCTAATGCTTTCTCCATTGAAAATGGAATGGTAAAGGTTAATCAACATGCTATCATTCAGCTAAGAAATACGAAATTAAATATTTTTGCTGATATTGGACAAGCCAGAGTAAGAGATTTGAACAGTCAAAATCAAACTCTTTTTGCTAAATTGCAAAACTATGGAATCGAAATTAGGGCTATAGAAAGCGTTGCTGATGCCCAAAACGCATTGAGTGGATTAAGCACGAAAATGAACCAAGCATCTAGTATTTCTGAGGCTATGGATATTGAGAAGACACAAAGACAAGTTGAATCAGTTAAGTCCCAAATAGATCAAATTGAAGCTCTAAAAAAAATGATCTCATCCCCTACTTATGGAACTTCAAAAACTAAAACTCCTTCTACTAAATCGAAAGCTGAGTATTCCGCTCTAACGGAACAGCAAAAAGCGCTTGAACGGTTAGATACTGCCTTAGCTCTTATTGAACAGCGTAAAGCTAAATATCCTTCCACTACTAGTGACTATCGTAAAGCTTTATCAGATGAGCGAGATGCACTCTATCAGAAACTCAATCTTTATGAAAAAGAACAAAAGGCTCTACTCTCTTCTGGAAAAATTGGTGGCAAAAAAAATAAAAAAGGTGTAGAAGGTTCAGATGAGACTTTCAAAAAGGCAGAAGAATTAAAACGCACTATTGCAGACATTCAAAATAAAATATCTACTGTATCATTTGCGTTTATTACGTCTCAAGTTGAGGAGTTTGCAGATAAGAATGCCATTCTCGATCATCAATTACAGGATGTTGAAACTAGACTACATCAATATGATTCAGCCTCTCAACCCTATAGAGATTCACTAACAGAGGAAGTTAGTCTTCTAAAGAAAAAACAGTCTAATTTGCACGAAGCTAATCAAGCCATTCGTAAACAACTGGCTTTAGGTGGACTAACCGATCTACAAATAAAAGAGTTAAATAAAACTCTTGCGGATAATAGCAGTGCTTGGTTAGCAGTGAATAATTCCATTAGTGAGAAAAAATTGGCTTCCGTTAATAGCCTACTTGGTGAACAAAAACAAAAGACAGACGAATTAACTCAACAAATAGAGCTTGCTCAAGCCACTATGGACACTATTGGTGACAACACCAATAAAATGTACTTGAGCGAATATGACAACTATCTGAGATTGGGACAACAAAAATATAACAGTCTCCAACAAGAAATTTCTTTGCGTAGAGAGGTTATTTCTCAGCATCAAACTGAAATTAGTCTTGTAAAGCAATTAAACAGTGAAATTGTAGCACTCCAAATTGAACAGTTAAGACTAAAAAAATCGCTCCAAGACTCTATCCTCTCTACTTTTAGTGATGTCTATAAAGGAGTATATGAGCAACAAAAGAAAGCTGCTTTGAAGGCTCTTGAGGACGAGAAAGACGCAGAAGACAAACGACACAAGAAAAAGCTCGATAACCTTAAGAAAGAATTAAAAGAAAAGGAAAAGGCAGTCAAAGCAGACATTGAAGCGATTGAAGAACAAATTGATAAAGAAGAAAAACGTCATAGAAAAGTTATGGACGGCTTAGATGAAGAACTAAATCGCTATAAAGATATAGTTAATGAACGCTTGAAATCCATTGATCGTGAAGTTAGTGAAAAAGAGTATAACGACGAATTAGCTCATTTACAGAAGGAACGACAAGAACTTCAAGAGAAATACAACGAATTATATTTAGATGACTCTGTTGAAGGGCAATATCAACTTAGTGAATTAAAAAAACAATTAGATGAGAAAGATCGAGCAATTGAAGAATTAAATTATAAGCGTGGCGTTGAACTACGCAAGGATAATTTAAATGACAATCTTGACAAGTTTCAAAAAGAGATCGATGCCAAGAAAAAAGCAGAAGATGCAAAATACGATGCCACCAAAGATCGTTTAAATCGAGAAAAACGTGATCTTGAGAAACTACTTGATGAATACAAAGAGTACATCAATAGACAAATTGAGCTTGAAAATAATAAACATGATCGCCTTCTTAAAAACATTGAGGAAGAGAAAAAACGCACACAAGAAAAATATGATGAATTGATAAATGATGAGCGTAGATTTGCTCAAATGCGCCAAAACATTCTCAACGGGAATTTAACAGCAATGTCCTCTGATCTTGATAAGTTTGCCAAGTTTATCAAGGAAAATATGTCTACTATCGGTGAAAGTATTGCAAACAACCTTCTCGCTAAGATTGAAGAAGCTAAAAGAGCTATCAATCAATTAAATAATCTACCAATTGGTGGTGGATCAAGTTCAGGTGGAGGCAGTGTTGGTGGTGATAGCAGCGGTAAGTCACCAAACAAATGGCAACAATATAAAGCTCAAGTAAATGAAATTGTCTACGCTAAAGGGAAATGGACAGAAGCTTATGATAAGGGAGATAAAAAAAACCAGAAATATTGGGAAGACCGAGCCAAGCCTTACTACGCTCAAATACCAGCAGAGTTAGCCAACAAATTAAAAGGTATGGAACATAAAGAAGCCTATGACTGGTATAAAGGCACTTTCCATAAAGGTGGCATTGTCCCTGGTGGCACTCCTGATCAATTGACTAATATTGCAAACAACATGTTCAACTTGAAGCCAGATGAAGGCATAATTAAAGCGCTTGGTGGAGAGTTGATGATCCCTCCAGAGAATATTACAAAGAATTTCATTCCTAACCTCCAAAATCTAATAAAGTCATTTACACCTAATTCCTTCCCAACCTTAACACCTCAAATAGCACCATCTTCCCCACCAATAACAGTAAATTTTAATATCGATAAATTAATGGGTACAAAAAAAGAAGCTAGTTCACTTGTTGACACATTTATTAATGGTGTAAAAAGAAGAGGTGGAAAAATATAAAAGAAGGATTAGATTTTTATTATGACGGGATAAAGTCAACCGATATGGGATTACTTAATGTTAAAATGTCTAATGGTTTCTTTGAAGAGTCTTTTGTTGCAGAGAAACAAATAAATGAAATTACTGTAAGAGGGAATGACAAGCCATACTTTCAAGGTGTGACTCGCTCCCCTCTTTCTTTTTCACTTACATTTGCATTTGAACATTATTATGACCATGAGAAAATACGTGAAGTGGCTAGATGGCTCGATCAAGATTATTACAAACCTTTTTATACAACCGATAATCCAAATAGAATTTTCTTTTGTATGTTACATTCGGATTCAACCTTATTCCACAACGGTCTAAAACAAGGCTACGTAGAGTTAGAAATGAGATGCGATTCACCCTATTCTTACTCTCCACAGTATGTATCTGAATGGTATGAAATCAAAGGTCATACTACTGTAATCACCGAAACAACTCAAGCAGATTTCCAAAAAGGTAAACTGAATAATATGATTACCCTCCCGTCAGGAGATTTGCGATTAGATAGTAAAAAACCAAAATGGAAGGACTTATTAAAGAATAAATGGGGTGATTTAAAGAATGGCAACGAATACTCCTCTACTTAAATTAAAGGAGATTAGATATGAAGATGATGTTGATGTATTAGACATCACAAAGAACTTCCAGACTGTTGATGATTGGCTGGGTCGAAACGTTGTAGAAAGACATGCAGATTTATACAAAGATTATGTAGTAGAAGGTCTACTACCTTCAACAACTACAGGAGTTCGTATTCATGATTGTGATTCAGTTTGGGACGAAATTGCATCACCAACTGGAGTTTCATTGCAGAAGGATACTGTAGATTTTAAATCAGGAGTGGCAAGTTTAAAAATAAATATGCTTGAAAATGCCTCTATTGGCTTGCTTGCTTCTACTACAATTTATCCAATTGATTTAACGACAACAAAAACAATTAAGTTATGGGTGAAGTGTAACATCAATACCAAAGAAGGGGATTTTGCTCTTGTATTAAGTGATGCTCCATTGGCAGCAAATCACAAAAAGAAATTAAATTTCCCTTCACTAATAGCTAATACGTGGACTCTAGTTGAATTACCACTAGGAACAAATAATCAACTTAAAAATATTATATCTGTTGGCACACTCATGCAGGTAGACAAAGGTGCTTGTATTCTATGGTTGGATTATATTAATGGGGTTAACCTAGATACTACTATTTCAGAAGGTAAAGCATATGTTCAAGGGAGTCGAATTGTCAAAACTTCTATGCAGCGCACCTTTTCGTCTTATCGTGAAACCTACTTATTTATTGATAGAAAAAGCAACTACATATTTAAAGAAGTACCAGTTGGTTCAAGTCAGCCTACTACACCTGATGAATCACTATTGTTAGCAAAAGTGCTGACCAGTTCTTACGAGATAATTGAAGTCATTGATAAACGCAATTTAAGTGCATTTGAAGTTAGTCCTACTTTGGCAGATGGACAAGTGACAGAATCAAAAATTGCCTCCAATGCTGTTACAAACTCTAAAATCGGTAATAACTCTATTACCAGTTCTAAAATTTTTCAAGATGCCGTTCTCAATCATCATATTAAAGATCAGGTTGTTAACAATCCCAAGTTACGTGATGCGGATATCTCATTGGGTACTGTTTCAGATGGAACAAAAGCTGGAAAGCTAAATGCAGAGTATCGTTCATTTACCATTGGAAAATATGAATCCAATTATTATGAAGAGGAAGTTCCCCATGAACTCAATCGAATTCCTAAAGGATATATTATTGTGCGAAGCGATAAACCTGTACGGATATATGATGGCTATTCTCTATGGACTGATAAAAAGATTTTCATACGTGGGGATAATCCAAACACCAAAGTTACAATTATGATTTTCTAAGGGGGATGTTGAGTGAAATGGAATGATTTACGTTTAATTCGTGGCAGTCGCACCTCCCCTATTTTTAGCATTGCAAAAGATACTGGTAGTGGGTACTCCTTGATTAATTGGAATGAAACATCTCCAATTGGCTCAAAAACCTATATTGAAACTAATGTTTCTTATGATGGTGGTCTTAATTGGCAAGGATGGAGAAAGGTAAAAGGTAACTCTCCTCTACCAAATTTTAAAATCGATACTAATTCAAAGTCTACTGTTTTTCAATATCGTTATGTAGCTATTTCTGAAACAAGTGCATCCCTCCCCCTCCTCCATGATTTCACTTTAACTGTTACTCCCACCTATCTTTTTCTAAGCAATGGCGATATTCCTTGTAAACCAGAAATATGGATTGAAAAGATTGGTGATGGAGATTTTAGCATCATTAACAAATCAAATAAGAATCTTGAGTTTTCCTTTAAAGATATTAAAGATAAGGAAAAGCTATATATTGATTGTGAAAGAGAACATATCGAGACAGATATCTACAATGTTTACCGTTACGATAACTTTAATAATCAGTATTTAGAGCTTGTTCGTGGACGAAACATTCTAGAATTTAAAGGAAGTTTCAAAGTAAGGTTCAGATATGAATTTAAAACTAGTCAGGGATAAGGAGGCACCTATCTGTCTATTGATATCATGCAAATGGGGAAAATCGATTTCGATAAAAAACCTGTTCAACCTGAGATTTTTCTCGCTAAACCAAATCGCAAAATAATTGCAAAGTTAACAGAAGCTCACAACATCGTTTTTACCTCTCGCCTTGGCTCTCTTAATGAGTTAACCTTTGATATCCCCTATGAACGTGAAATTCACCATCAAAACAAGCGTAATCCCAATATAGATCAATTACGACATCGTTTTTTGCTTAAGTTCGTAAAAGGTAATTATGAAGAATGGTTTATTATTGATGTTCCAACTGGAACAATGAATGAAAAAGGTGATGTGAAACAAATCCATGCTTTTTCTTTGGGATATGAACTTACAGACAAAAATGTACGGGAATACAAGGAAATTTCTGTATCCGCATCTGCTGTGCTATTAGACGCATTAAGAGGAACTATTTGGAATATTGGATATGTTGATGCAGAGTTCGATTTAAAGTTCCGCTCCTTTGAAATAACCTCCACTACTGTTTTAGATTTTGTCTATGAGATTGCTAAAACTTTTAATGCACTTATTGTATGGGACACAAAGAAAAGGCAAATTAATCTTTACAAACACGAGAATCTTGGTAATAACAAAGGCTTAAAGTTTTCTTATGGTCGTTATTTAAAAACTTTAGAGAAAGAAATACAGCCAGATGAAATGGTTACTCGCCTAAAAGTATTTGGGAAAGATAATCTTTCAATTCAAAGAGTAAATCCGACTGGTAGTAACTACATAGAAAACTTTGGCTATTTCATGTTCCCCTTTTACCGTGATGAAAAAAGAAACGTCATTTCGCATAGTTATTATATGTCAGATGAATTATGTCATGCCATTCTTGATTATGTGAAATTGATAGAAGATCATAAAGATGAATTTAAAAAATACCTAACTGAAAAAGAAGGATATCAAAAAATATTACTTGCTGAGAAAGCCACATTGGTAAAGTTAGAAAATGAATTGCAGGTAATTTTGGACAACTTATTTGTTGCACAAACTACCTTACAACCTGATGAATTTTATCAAGCCCAAAAAGCCAGTAAACTTCAAGATATCACCAACCAAAAAGCAGTACTTAGAAGAATAGAAAGTTTGATTGCAACTGTAGATTCTAAGATTAACACTCTTAAAGACAAGATTTCTGTTGAAAAAAACTTTACTTCAGAGCTAATTAAAGAGCGCAATCAATATATCATTGAAAAAGAATGGGTCAATGAACAAATTATCGATGATAAAGATTTGTACGATGCTGGTATTAAAGTATTTGAGGAATTTGCAAAGCCAAAGACTGTAATAAACATGGACATTGTAAACTTCTTCGAAATCATTGAGGAGCAACGCAACTGGGATAAGCTCAATATTGGTGATACAGTGACGATTCAATATGAAAAGCTTGATGTTAATGTAACTGCAAAAATCACTGAAATGGAATTTAATTTTGAAGATGCTAATATTAAACTTACTATCGCAAATGTGAATGACATCGAAACAAATGAAGATAAGTTCATTAAGTCCCTTTATAAATCTATTTCTACCTCTACTAAAGTAGATATGAGCAAATACAAATGGGACAAGTATGAACACGATCTTGGCGATGTAAGTAAAATCATTCAGAACATGTATGACTATGTGAAAGAACAGCTTACAATGGCTTTTAATGAGACTGTGATTATTGACCGATCTGGGATTACAATTATTGATCCTAATGACCCTCTCACCTTTCTTCGTGCCACACACGGTTGTTTAGCGATCACTAATGACGGTGGTAATACATATAAACATGCTATTACAGGTATTGGAATTGTTGGTGAACGGATTTACGGACGTATCATCACTGGTGAGCGTGTTGTTGTCGGTGATCCTGATGGCATACTTGAAATCCGCGGAAACAAAATGGTTATTACTGATCGAAACAAACGTGAGGTTATGTGGTTTGGGCTTTATGATACTAAGCCTGATCGCTTTGGTGTTAAGCTTGAAAATGATATTAATCAAGTCATCATGGATAGAGATGACGGATTTACCATCACACGCAAAAAGGGAACAGAATGGCATAAGATTTTATGGTTAGACACGAATGGCATTATCCACTCTGAAGGTCTTGTTACCAAAAACATCAAGATATTCTCTGATAAAAACGAAATTCTATTGGATGCAGAAGCAGGTATTATCGACCTTCGACCTATTAATGGTCACTTAGGACAAAATATTACCCTTAGTACTAAAGATGGTATTTGTGTTACTCGTGGAAATGAATTGAATCGTATTTGGCTGAACGCTGATTTAGGCATTGCCATTGAAAAGAAAAAGGAAGGTCGCTGGTTCAAAACCTTCTATGTAGATTTAGATGGAAGGTTGGTTGCTGAGGAATTAGTTGCCAAGAAACTAACGATTGTTAACGCCAGAGGGGAAATCCTCTTAGATGAGGATGCGCTCAACTTTGATTTTACGACTCTTGATTCTATTATCTTAGATGATGTTATTATATCCTCTGAAAAAGTAACTCTCCTTAATCAAGTTCGCTCCTTACAACAAACATATCAAACTCTACTTTCCCAAATTGACACCTACCTTGGTAAAGTATTTACAGATAGAGAAAAAAGTTATCCCGAATTGGACAAAGCAAAACGTGCATTGGAAACTGCAAAAAGCAATCTTGTAGCCAAATATAATCGATTAATCTCTTATGTAACTCCTGTCTTTATCGATATGAATAAATCTACGAGTATCACAAAAGACTTGCATTCAAATCGTACCGAATTTTATCAAGTCTTTAAGGATTATCATGATGCAGCAACGTCCGCAAGGAATTCTCTTGAGAACTTTTTAGAAAAAAGCTCTCTTCAGCTTGGGCGAGATTATAATAACGTTGTTATTGATGCTGAAAATGGCATCACTGTCACTCGTGGAGACAATCTAGTAAAAACCACCCTAAATGCTACAGAAGGTATTAAAATTGAACGTAAAGAAGGTGGCTCATGGGAAAAGAAATTCTACGTAGATACGAATGGGATTTTATATGCAGAAGACTTGGTTGCCAAACGTCTCATACTTCTTGGTGGTGAATCTGGGGAGGATTTAATTCTTGATGCAAATACAAAGTTTCTAGACTTAAACCAATTTGATAAAATCGTAGGTAATATACAGGCAGAAAACATTACAGCTAAGGTAATCACAGCAGATCAAGGTTTTATAGCTGATCTATGTGTTAATCAACTAAAAACAATCAATCCTTCTGCTGAAACAGGTACACGCAACTACATCCACATCCACGATCAATATATTAAATGGATAACAGGTCAAGCTACAGGAAGCACACAAGCCACCAACAGAAATGGTGATTTACTCTACTGGCTTGACTCTGATCGCTCTTCTACTACAATAGAGGATACTGGTTATCCAGTTGAAGCCTACACCTATGATGAATTAATAAAAATGCAGATTTATTTTAATGGTGACGATCCTTCTGCTTATCCAATTATTGAAATGGGTGCTGGTTCGGGTAAGGGTCAAGCAGAGAAAGCTTGGATTTATAAAGACACAGATAAATTCGCTATTGACTACTACACATCCTCTTCATCAGGACAAGGGAAACGCAGTATAGTATTAAGCAATGATGAAATCAACATTTCTTCAAATGTTGGAGCAGCACAAACATCATTAAAAATGACAAACAATGAAATCGAAATTAAATTACAAGGATCAGGAATGAGTTCTATTAAAATGGAGTCTAATGGCAATATAAAATTACAATCTCTATCTGGAAGTTACATTGAACTTGGTCGTGATGTTCGCATTGTATCTGCTGGTAATCTGTACCTAAATTAAAAATCTTTAGTAATCTAACCGATATAGATACTAACAAATATTTACACAAAGTTTATTTACAATGTAAAGGAGCTATCATATGAAAAAATATTTGTTAGCCCTCTTTTTGATACTAAGTTTGAGCGCCTGTAGCAACACGCAATCAGAACCTCTTTTGATTAATGAAAGTAGCACTGATAACCCAATTTCTCAAATTAATGAGAAAGAAGAAGCTAATAAAGAACTTGAGAATATATATCAACTAATATCTGATAAAGATTATTTGCAAGCTGAAAAACTTTTAAACAACTCTAAGTTCTATGAATATAGAGGTGAGTATAAAACACTTTCTAACTTTAAGAATGCAATGCGTGCTAAAGACAATTTTGAGGAAGAATCAAAAAGGTTTAAATATATGGGAGTCCCTCTAGCTTTAATACCAAATAGCTATTCGGATTTCCATAAAGATGAAATTCTGAAAGAAAAAAAATCTTTTCAAAACGAGATGAACACACTAATAAAAAATGGGAAGATTGATATTTTGATTGAAGCCTTCCGTGAAACAAAGGATAAAATACCAAATTCAATCTACCATTATTTAAGTTTCGTTAAAAAAGAAAAAAGTAACATCGTGGAAGCTACACAGCATTTATATGAGATTCCTGAAGAATATGATAGTTATTATATAGATGAGATAAAACTTGCATGGAAGAAGTATAAAATCGTACCCTCATCAATTACTCAAAGTAAAAATACGGTATCTTCTTCCCTATCAACTATTCTAACACCCACTATCGGAATGACTAAAGAAGAGGTGCTAAATTCTACATGGGGAAAACCAAATAACATTAATAAAACAACTACCGCTAATGGAGTACATGAACAATGGGTTTATTCCATTAAAAAGTACATTTATTTCGATAATGGCTATGTGACAACTATTCAAGAATGATATCAGTCCTTCACTTGAGGGGCTTTTTTATTAGGAGTGATTATTATTCCCCTATTAGCATTTGAAGGTAGTAAAACAAGAGATGTTACAGCTAACGACATTCGATATCAAATATGGAATCCTTGTATTACACAAATTTGTAACGATGCGGGCTGTGTATGTGTCGGTGGTTATGAAAATCATACTGGTTCATCCACTGTCAAAGGTGTCGTTCAAGCTTCAAGCAATAAAGTATATGTAAATGGTCAAAAGGTTGCTAAACTAAATGATTCTGTTAAAGAAACCGAGCAGACACACATTCCAAGCAATGCAGTTAATGTAAGCAATCATGAGGGTGGCACAGGCAAAATTATCGTTGGCAATAGTAATCGTGTTTATGTTGAAGGTGTACTAGCAGCTATCGTTGGAAGTCAAGTAAAAACCCACACCTCTCCTTCTACCGTTATAGAAACTGGTTGCAAAAATGTATATGTCGGCTCCTAAAGAAAGGAGGTAATTAATTGCCCTTTCAGTTTGATTACAATGACCCCATTCTTATTACATGGAGAGAGGGGAATGAATTAGATCCCTATGTTGATAGGACAGAGATACTAAAGATTATCAATAATCGTGTAGTATTAACAGAAATTCCTGCTGAGTTTCATCGTGTACAAATTCCCAATTATGCGGAGCTTGATCAACGTAAGCCAGACTCCAAACCTATTCCGTTAGAAGATGAGTTTATTGTCACCTATTACAATGGTATTGTTACTTTTCATCCTTCTCAAGAAGGTAAAACTGTTGCTGTTACCTATAAAGGAAGAGGGATGATTCAATATCCTGCCTGTCGAATCTACTCACATAATCCCAATAGTGATGTTGTGGAAAATTTACAGCATATCATTGATACAGCTCTAATTAGAATAATTGAAGTGGAAGATTCTATAGACAAAGCTCTTGAAGCTGCCAAAAATGCTAACATGGCTGCCGAAGGGGCTTTTTTTGCTGCCAATCGAGCGAATCAAGCAACTGAAATGGCTCTATCAGCCTCAGATAAGGCAATCAAAGCTGGTGATAATGCAGATGAAAAAGCTGATTTAGCTTATAAGGCTGCTATGACTACTCGCCTAATCTGGTTAAAGCCAGTTGATAAATATGAGGATATTTCCTTAGTCTACCCCAATCCTGAAATCGGTTCTACCACAATGGTTTTAAGTACGGGTAGTCGATATCGATATGAAGGTGATGGCAATTGGAAAGAAATTGACAACTACACTAGAGGCTCAATCCCATTAGTAAATGAAAAGATAGATGGTCTTATGTCTTCAGATGATTTTAACTTGATGCATGATAAACTACAAAACAGATCCATTCATTTTGTCATTCCCACAATCATAACGGATGGAGTGCAAAAAATTATTACCTCTATTCCTTTCGATTGTAAGATTAAATCTATAAAGGCAATATGCAATAAGCCTTCCAGTGCCTCCCCTACTCATATATTTATTGAAAAAATATCAGGTAGTGACTTTGGTACTCATAGTGAATGGGAGAAAATAACCGATCTACCTATTCAATTCAAAACAGACCATTATTCAGCCTTTATTCCTCCCCTGTTAATTAGTGAGATAAAAAAGGATGATGTATTGCGTTTATTTGTAGAAGCTGACAAATTCGATCCTCTACAAGAAGGGATTTCAATACAAATTGATGTTGTTTTATAAAATAATTTTAATGGAGGTTTACATATGGCAGAACCATTAATTAGCTGGTATTCACAGGACAATACATTAGATTTAGCTGCTAATGGCGGTTGGAAAATAGGAACTATTAATGCAGGAGATACTTCTCCACAATTAGGGGTACTACTTTGGAATAACAGGGGTGGCACATCGGCTGTATCAGATATGAACGACTGCACTCTCACTACAGTAGATACTCAGGGTGGCTCTAATAGTCCTGTTGTTACAGGTAAATGGGTTTCCACTAAAGTGGTATCTATGTCTGAAGTTAATTTCACTGCAATTGGTGGCAATCAATCAACTAAAAAGATCAAGGCTAGTGGTCAAGAAGACGGTACTATTGCTGGAGCTGTAAATGATGCAGTTAAAGAAAACTCAAAGGCAAACTTTGCTGAATTTATTCTCCAAGCCACTCCCCCACTAAATGCCCCTGCTGGCACTTTTAATTTTAACGTGCGAGTTTCTTATACGTTCACCTAATAAAAAAGATATTTCATTATATATAAAATAACCTATGGGCTGTTTCTCAATTTGAGTGACAGCCTTTTTATATCGGAGGTCAATACAATGTTATCTCACATTATCCCCTACTCTCCTGTGTCACAAAGGGAATTCATCTGGTTGGCAGAATACACAGATGGCACTCATCTATCAGAATTTGATTTTAATACAAAACAAGAAAATGATTTTTACTCTATAGATAAAAAGGCTGCTGTTCGTTTTGGATTAATCGGTCATGGACATAAGCTTTACTATGAAACATTTGGTGGTCATTTTAAATTAGGAAATGGACAAATTGATCTGGTCTATAAGTCTGGAGAAAAAGAATATCCACTAACAGGACACAATGAGTTTTATCAGGATTTGATTACTTTTAAGAGAGCTGAGGCAGAAATAGACTTGTTAAATAGCTCTGGAGAATTAAGCCCTGTTATCACAGAATATGTGTTTGGGTATAAGCATAAATTACAATTCGAAGATATTTCTTTTCATATAAAAGTTTTAGTTGGATTATCTGAAAAATCCCCTGCCCTCACTCTTCGATTAGTTTCAAATAGAGATGTGGAAGGTAGTGTTGGAATTAAGCTTAATGGGAAAATCGTAAGTGAATCGGTTTCAAACCTCACCAAAGAAGCTAGTCAAGAATTTAACTGGGAGATGAATTAAATGCCAAAGATTGGAGAACAACTTTTAAAACCTGAAGATGGTTGGAAAAGAATTGATGATACTAATCCGAATATCCATTATCTACCTGATTCTGGCTACTGGAACTCTAATAACATCGAAGAACATTATAATTCAACATGTAGGTATTCTTCTAATAATGGTGTATCTTATGCTTTTATACTTAGAGGAGATAGATTCCGTATAATTTCTGGAATCGGCAACGACTACTCTGAAGAGTGTCTAGTAAAGATAAATGGAAAATTTATAGACTCTTTTTCTATGTATAGTTCTGTAACCCAGTTTCAGACTCTTGTATATGAAAAAAATAATTTAAGATCGGGAGTTTATGTAGTTGAAATTTTCAACAACACATCTTCAAAAATTGGTCTAGATGCAATTGATGTAGGCTTTGATGGAGATATTATACTTCCTAATTCTACTGTTAAAGCATCTGCAAATTTTAAAGAAAAAGATTTATTGATGCCAAGAAATACTAAATATGATTACGAATTTAAAATTTTACCATCTCAGTCAATTCAAATATCTCATAAAAGAAAGTTAGTTCCCTCTGATAAAAGTCAAGTAAAAACTGGGATTGTTTACAAATCAACAATTGACTTGGAAAATTGGGAAAATATTAATGCAATCAATTTTAGCTATTGAGGTGAAACAATATGAGTCTTCATTCTGGTAGTTTTACAATAAAAAATGATAATACACTATGGTGCTATGGTGCATTTTTAGGTTATGGATATGATTCTCCTATTAAGATAATGAATGATGTTAAATATTTTAATTCTAGTAACTATGGAATCTCAGTCGCTATTAAAACCGATGACTCTCTTTGGGTACAAGGATATAATAACTATGGACAATTAGGAATACCCAATGAAACTTTTATTAGTCACCATAGGAAGATAATGGACGGTGTTAAACAAGCTTCAGCTCTTGAATACCATACAATGGTCATAAAGAAAGACAATACACTTTGGGGGTTTGGTAGAAATGCACATGGAGAATTAGGGCATTATGCAAACTTAAAGACAGATAATGCAAATGCAACTCCCACAAAGATCATGGACGATGTACGATATGTATCTTGTGGTCTTGGTGGATACACAATGGTTATTAAAATGGATAATTCATTATGGAGTTTTGGTAATAATAGAAATGGACAATTAGGGCATTCTACAAATATTGGTTCATATACTCCTAATCCAATTCCTCAAAAAATAATGGATGATGTTAAATATGTAACTTGTTCAGACAATTTCACTATGGTTATCAAAATGGACAATACTCTTTGGAGTTTCGGTAATAATCAACGTGGGCAATTAGGGCATTCGAGTAATATTGACACTTCAAATCCAAATCCCACCCCAAGGCTTATTCTGAATAACGTAAAGTATGTGTCTTGTGGTGGGAAATTTACTATGGCAATTACAATCGACAATTCTCTTTACGGATGGGGTCTTAATTATAGAGGGCAATTAGGGTTTTCAACAAATTTTGGTGGAGTACGTGCCAATCCATACCCCACAGAGGTCATGAAAGATGTAAGATATGTATCGTGTGGCTCAGAGCATACAAATGTTATCAAGAAAGATGGGATTCTTTGGGGTTTTGGGAGCAACAGTTCAGGGCAGCTAGGTAACCCCCGAAATGATAAAGGCATACCTTACCCTGTTAAACTTTTTGATGACGCTCTATTTTTGGCAGAACAACCTCCTCTTCAAGAAAAAATACTACTTATAGATCAGGATAATATCTTAGCCTTTAACGGAGATAAATGGGTTGTTGCTAGTAAAACACCTTATTCTGAACAAGATTTTATCCAGTATGGGGTTGAATATTTAAATGTTTATATGATAGAAGCTTTAAAGTCCTTTTCAAATATTGATATAGCTTGTTGGGTACAAGATTCTACTAATGATGAAGATTTAAATATCGTTTTATGTGGAGATTATACAGCACCATATCGTTATAAAATCGAAATGCTTGAGCCATATGTTTTATTAAAAGAATGGACTCCTATTTTAACGGAGGAAACTCATAGTACGGTATCACTAACTTCTGATATGTTTCAACAAGCAACTAATCCATATACAATAAAAATAACTGTTGAACAACCAGATGGGACTGTAATAACTGAGGAAGGTAATATTTTACTATATGATACTGAACCAAAGTTGTTAGTAAAATTAGAAGGAAAGAATTTAAAAATAGAAATTGGAGACGACGAGCAAGATAAAATTAAGTTTAAAGTTAATTTAAATGGTAAGCAAATTTATCCTTCTGATGGATTTACAGATTTTCTCCCAACTCCTCACGTTCAAACAATCTATCTTAATACAAAAGATATTAATATCGATTCCTCAAATACTATTGAGACAATTGCCTTTGATTCATACGGGAAAGAAAGTAAAGATATCACAAGTTTTATTGGTGATTATATCGGATTGATATTTTCTGATGAAAAAGGAAAATACTACTCAACTGATGCTGGTGAAGTACTTCAATATCTTAGCTTTGGCTCTATCATTGCAGGACAAACAACCCTTCCTGTTAAAGTTAACTTAACAAACAAAGAAGGAATGGATATTAAGAATCTAAAAGTTGAGTTGCATGCTCCTACATATTATCAAACTCAAATTCAAATATCCAAAACGGAAAATCCTTTTATTCCTGAACAAGTGCTAACCTTCACAGATATTCAAAAGAGAGATGAGAACGTATCTTTTTATGTGCGGATTGTAACTAATGCAGATGATGTAGCTCACTCTGGTGAATTTGATATTTATGCAGAAGCTGAACCTGCCTCTGAAAGTTAATTCTCAATACAATGAGAAGGTGTGATTATATTTGAACAATACTATGAAGGGGAAGTTTTCTGTATGGGGGTTTAGGCAGCCTACCATTCCTGCTTCTATAAGTATCCCCTTTTTAAATCATTTTCCAGCCTCTATTACAATTACTCCAAAAAACAAAATGACAGGTCGTTTCGAAACTATTGAGCGACCATTAGAGATTCACGAATTAACTTCAATAAAAGATAGTACAATCCGTGAGGGTATCCCTACTCTTAGCTATGGATCAGATCCAAGCATGCTAATTGGTAAGACTAATTCAGAACGTTTTCGTGGATTGGTTGAGTTTGATTTATCTAAGTTACCAAAAGAAAAAGAGTTAAAACGAGCTAAGTTAAAGCTATATTGTGGATATTTAGAATCACCCATTAATCTTGCTTTATTTGAAATTCTCGATGATTGGCGAGAACATGATGTAACATGGAGTAATCAACCACCTCAAGGCAGAAAGATAACTGAGAAGTACATTACTCATGCTGATGGATATATTGAGATTGATGTCTTTACTTTAGTTAAAGAATGGTATGAAGGTAAAACACCTAACCATGGTGTTTTTTTATTTGCAGAAGAACAAAATGAGCAATCAACTATTCAGCTACAGACTAGGGAATCGTTCACTCCCCCTATATTAGAAGTAGGGTTTTATAAGCTAATTTCCAGTTTAGCTTTGGGCAAATTACCAGCAACTTTATCTATACGTGCTAACGGTGAGGACAGCCTAGCTGCTTCCATTAATGTAAACAGTAAATACAAAACAAAAGACTTAGCTGCACAACTATCTATTTTAAGGAAATCAGTAGATACTGAATTAAGTTGCTCGATGGATGTAGTAGGCAAACGAAACAGCTCAATGTCAGCTTTCATGTCTATTGAGAAAAAACCTAAAGAAACTGTAATTCCTGCTCAACTTACTGTAAGACGGTTAGAAGACTCATCCTTACTAAGCTCTATGGCAATTGAGAAAAAGCCACGTATGGGGCAACTAGATACTTCATTGACTGTACGTGTAGCAAAGTATCAACAGTTATTTTCCAATCTGACTATTGAGAAAAAAGAACGCTTCAAACAGCTACGTGCCAATATTAAAGTTGCTTATGTAAAGAATTTGCCATCTACCTTCAGTATTGAGAAAAAGGAAAGAAATCGTGATCTTACAAGTTCATTAACTGTTCGACAACGAGAAAATAATAAACTCAGTAGCTCAATTGTTATTTCATCAAGGAAGTTTTTCTCTAGTCAAATGTTTGTTCGACATGCTAGAGATTTCCCTTGTAGCATTCAGGTCAACTCAGGATTCTTAAATGCAGAAATTAAGGTTAGAGGATATCGGGATGTAAAAATTCCAGCTAGGATTACAGTAAGAGTAAGAAGGATTAGTGACATACATGCGAGGATTACTGTGAGAAATATAAAATATGATGCAGATGCTGGCTATGTATTTATCTTATAAGAGGTAGTATAAATGACAAAAAAGAAGTAGATCACCCTTGAGCATCGCAGCTTAGTGATCTACTTCATCCGACAAAAATGAGCCACCCCTTTGAAGGGACAGTCTTTTGTACAAACCGTAGGTGTTACCAGCACCTACGGTCTTTTTGAACCCATGTCAGTATATTAACTATAGCATAACACATATTGGTAAAAATGCAATCATAACATTTTGTTTATTTGTAGTGGTTTAAGTTTAAGCAAGTAAGCTTTGATTAAAGCTCAATCTAGGTCAATCATATCGTCAATGAGATAATGATTCTTGTTTTTGACAAGATTGAATTGTACCTTTGTTGTACGTTTTAATATCTCTTTAAAGTTTAAGGAGTCATATCCAATGCCTTCGAATAAAACAATTGTATTTGTCGCATTCTTCTTTTGAATAGTTACTTTTAGACCTTCCACAATACCTTGCATACTTGATGAGAATCCTTCTGTCTCTATGCATTCATAAGTACCGTTGTCTCTCTTTTTAAAGTAAAAGGCAAAGATTTCTTCTGCTTTAGAGGAGGTATAGTATTTTTTTAATGTTGAAATGATAACTTCTTTCGAGTTGCCATCAATAAACCGTTTTGCCCTTGAGAGAGATATAAAATCCCCCGTCCATGTTTGTAATTTATCAAACCATAATAATTTAGGTATATCACCTTTACTGGTTAGTACTTTATCAGTCAGTACATCAGGAGCAGAGTTTTCTAAAAGAGATGCTATGAAAGTTATATTTTCTTTTGTTAGTTTGTCATTTTTTTTGGCGGCAACACTGGCTTTTGCTGCTTCAGCTTTGGTTGGATTCCAAGATGAAATTGAAGTGATAGCTAGGATGGAAATCAGCAAGAAAAGATAAACTTTTTTCATCACCAAACTCTCCATTCTGTGTTCATTTTTTATTTGAAAAGCACAATCCCCCCTCATTATAAAGGGGGGATAAGTATTTGTCATTTTATTCCAAATGTATACCTAATTCTGTACGTTTCTCATCTGACATTGTTTGAAGTTTTCTTTTTTCTAATGCTACGGAGTATATTCTCCCTTTTTCTCTTTTAATACAAAGATACCGTCTGCCTCACCATATCTAGTCTCTAGTGGAAAGTAGTAATCAATTTCATCAACAGTATCCAAAGACTTATCTGGAGTGCCATTAGAAATGTCAGTTATTTTATATACCCAGTCATACATTGTACCCCATGTGTTGTATTTTATAGGCACAAATTCTATCCACGCACTATAGCCCGGACTAACAGTTTCTTTAATAGAGTCCTCAAATGAAGCTGATTCTACGGCAGATGATGATATAGATGCTTTTAAAATTTTGAAAGCATCAGAATTAAGTGTGACATTTTTAGTTAGTTGTGTGCTTCCTGAAACCTTAAAACTACGTTCTACAGGTGTTGATTTAGTGTTGTACCAAACGCTTGAAGCACGCTTTCGCTCTTTCTCATAAGTAACTTCTTTCCCACCTCTTTTTTTGTACTCATATTCATGCCATTGGCGAATTATAATCCAAAGAGGATTTACTTCATCTTCCTTATTAAGATGATTTATACTCTCAAAGGACTTTTTCTTATCTAGATCGTTCTGTTCGGTGGTATCGGAAAGTGCTTTTACATCTTCAATTGATAATTTCTTTAAACCATTTGCTGTGTTACGATACACAGAAACAATAGTTTCATCGTCTTCAATACTATTAGTGAAATACTCATCATACGATTCGGAAGACTGTGCGTTGACTTTAGTGGCAAAACCTCCTCCAGTAAATAACGCACTTCCCACTAAAAGCGCACTAAGACCTGACAAGAATGTTTTTTTCATTAGTTAATCAATCCTCTCATGTAATTTTTTGTAAAAATATATTGACTGAAATTTGTGTGTAAGTTAGGGTGTTAATAAAAAGGAGGGTGGATATGAACAGAAGAGCCGCAGGTGTTTATTTTTGTGCCATTGGAGCATTTTTAATAGCGGTACAGTTCCTAACATCAGCTATATATAGCCTAAGTGATAAGTGGGGAGAATTTTCATTTGAAAAAATAATGGTGTTTGTAGGAAGCATCCCCCTCTACTTAGGTTACTTCTTTATAGCTTTTGGACTCCTTTATATTTTGTGGAACGAATTGAACAAAAGAGACTGATATACTAATTTTACAATCAAATGTATTGTATTTTTTGAAGTGCAACAATGTACTCATCTAGCTGTTGACTTAGTTGCAATACTATTGGACTTGAAAATGAGCCTTCTTTGAAATACAACATCTCTAATTCTTTGCGGAGGAGTTCAATATTTTTTTGTAAATCATTTCCTAGTTGAGAATTTTCTGTTTTCATATTCTGTAAGTGAGTGGTAAAATGAACTTGAGAAACATTTTTTGTTTCTCAAGGTGGGGGCGTTCCGCTGGTCTTCAAACTAACGGGAACGCTCCTTTTAGTTGATAAGTCATCTAGATTGAAGTTAACACCTCCTTTATTCCTCCTGAGTATTATTTTCCATTATGTTCTATTTTTTACTTAAAAAGCTATTTTCTTGAAACGTTTTACAAATTACGACAAAATATCATTGAAAAAACATAAAAAAAGAACGCTATTTAAAAGCGTTCGAAAGTAACAAAAATATCAATAGCCCGGATCAGCATTATTGGCACGCATACTGAACTCGTTCAGATTATTTACTTCTTCTGTTTCAACCGAAACAAAACCAATATTTGTAATTAAACCTAAAGTTAATAACATTAGAACAATTTTTTTCTTCATTGGAATCCTCCTTTTACATACTCTTTTTTCCATTTATCTCATTATATGCTTCTTCTAACTGTTTTACATAGTGCAAATCAATTGGCTTTGAATTTTTTGAGAAATATTTGAAAATTTCCTGCAAACATTTTGCTATTTCGATGTGATCATTTATTTTCCCGTATGTTGTTATGCTGTTAATGTAGCTTTCCATACCTTCTTCTAGAAGTTCCTTGCTTATTTGGAAATCGGCTTTTTGACGGTAGTACCTTGCAAGCGAGGTTAATTTATAAGGTGTGTATGCATTGTCTGGAAGTAATTCCCTTTCTCTGCTTATTATTTCATTTATTGACTGTACAATGTTGAAATGAACATATATCCCAAGCAGTTCATTTACTACGTGTACTTTATTATCCTTACTTAATTCATCCATATATTTTTTTAACATAGGAATCGCTATCTCATATTCTTTCTTCTTAGCTTTAGTTATAGCTCGTGTAATCATGGATGATTCCAGAACAAACTTATGTTCAAATTTTTCAAAAATATCAAGCAAGTTTTCAACAGAGTCATAATTATGTAAGTCAGAATATGAATTAATCATAGCTAAATATGCTCTAGCTTTCAGCTCAGTATCATTTTTTTCTAATGCAATCCCTGCTTCGCATAGTTCAATACATGTTTCGTATTTTTTTATAGCATAAGCCTGAAGTCCCATTCTAAAGTATAAAATTATCCGCTCCTCTTCAGTTAAAAAATCTGCATAATGAACAACCTCTTCACCAATTTTAAATGATTCCTCCATATTTTTAAAATCTTGTCTTTCAATCAAATATTTCTGTAAGGAGGATTTAGCAATGAAGTGTGGTATCCCATGCACTCTTGAATATGAAATTATAGTATTAAAAAGTGCTAACTTCATTTCATTGTTCGTACTACTATTGGCAAGCCTATATATGTGCTCTAATAGTATATGTGTTTCTTCTTTGGAGTTTTCAAGGAATTTCATTGCCACTTTTGTCATCAAAGAAGCATTTGAGGTTTCAATGCATAACGATAAAAAATCGTCAAATACTTCGATCCGATGCTCTACTTCGATATACCATTCAATTATGCCTTCATAGGGAATTGCCAAAACATCCGCAATTGGCTTTAAAGTTCTTAACTCTGGACGTTTCGTATCTCCAGATTCAATCTTCGATAAAACCCCTTTACTAATCCCTGTCATTCTGGACACTTCTGACAGACTGACACCTAACTCTTCTCTTTTTTCCTTTATAAGTTCCCCCAATGTTGTGAAAGTCAGATTTACACTCATGTTAATCCCCTTCCATAATTTATAAGTAATCACATTGATTCCTTTATCAATCTTAACTTAATTCTAACTTTATTGTATTTTTTTGTAAATAACAATAAAAAATATTGGATTAAATAATTTTTTTATTTTTTTAAACAGGAAAGGCGGTCTTTTAAATTTTTACTTCAAAGCCTTGTAAATCTATCCCTATTCGTTGGAAAGGAGGTTAGAAATATATACATGTTTCATATAACTCTACGTTGAAAGGAACTGCTATCATGTCCAGTAATCAAGTTTTAGAAGTGAAAATTGAGAATCTACACAGAGAACTCAATTCTTTCAAAGAGGAGACAAAAGAAGATATTCGAGATATTAATTTGAGTATTAAACAAAGCGAGAAGCTTTTTAATGATGCTATTGTGACTATGACCGAAAACATTACCAAGCTAACTACTATTGCTGACCAGCAACGTGAAGAGATGCGTCAACAACGTGAGGAAATCAGGCTAATTCGAGAATCTAAGTCTTCTGAGATAAAAGTTTCTCAAGGTAATGATGAAAAGAAATGGTATCAAGAAACCACTAATAAGTTGATTATGCTGATTGGCTTAATCCTCTGTGTATTACTCGGTTTGAATGCATCTGCTGTGAATTTTTTGCAATAACTGGAGGCGATTATATTTGAAAATGATTGAAAAACTACTTACCCCTAACGACTACTCCAGACCTCGTTTAAAAGTTAAAACGATCAAAGGAATTGTCATACATTGGGTAGCTGCACCCATGCAAAAGGCAATTAATACATGGGGATTTTTTGAGAATCGTAAATTTGGAAAAACAAACTATGGATCAGCTCACTACATTATAGATTTAAATGGTGATATTTTAAGATGCGTTCCTGAAAATGAAATGGCTTATCACGTAGGTTCAACTACATACACTACTTCTGCTTTGAAACGTTTAAGTACATATCCTAACAACTGCACGATTGGCATTGAATGTAATCATATAGATATGAGTGGGAAGATGACTTCTGAAACTTATCAATCTCTTTTAGATTTCTGTGTACAGCTATTAAAGCGATATAACCTAACTGAAAATGATCTTTGGCTACATAAGGAAGTTGTTGGCTGGAAGGATTGTCACCGATGGTTTGTAAATAATCCTGATGAGTGGGCTTTGTTTAAAGAGAAAGTTGGACAAGAATTACACGGTGACACTTCTAAAAATACAGAAAATATTACAAAAGAAAAGGTGCTATATATCATGTCAAAATACTTTAAAGACATTCCTGAAAAGATGAAATGGGTTTCTGATCCTGCTGATCGTTTGTATGAGAAAGGCATTGTACTAGGAGATGAGAAAGGTAATTTACATCCAGATCAACCTGCTACTCGTGCAGAAGTAATCACTTTTATTGATCGGGCAGTTGAATATGTCCTGAAAGAAGTTAAATAAGAAGCAATTATTTAAAAAGGAGTATGATGAAATGAGTATTTTATTAGGTCAAATCGTATTAGATGTAGCTCATCTTCTACTGTTAGCAGTAGGAACATGGGCTATTTTTTATTTAGTTACGTTTCTCAAAGGTAAAATCAAAAAAGAGCATGCACTACGTGCTGTGCAATATGTTGAACAAGCTTTTGTTCATTTGAAAGGTTCAGAGAAATACAATGAAGCTGTTACGTACTTTGTCGCTAGTATGGCTCGGAATAAAATTAAAGTAACTGATGAAGAAGTTAAAGGATTGATTGAATCTACCCTTTGCGAATGGAAAGATGAATTGAACAAACAAATGAAGTAGAGTAATTTACCCCTTCTGGCTATATGCTGGAAGGGGATTTTTTTGTTTTTATAGGAATCTCCTATCCTATAAGTTGTACTTCATTATTACCTCAATGACTTCCTCGTAAATCTTTTTCCGATTCTCTTCTCTACGACAATTGATGCAGTATGGGTCTTTACAGAATTTCTTTAGACGCTGAAATGTATTGTGCATTTCTTTTCCGCATTTGCATGAGTATACTAATTCACTTTTTTGATTCACATAGGAGCTTAACAGCCTACATTGATAACTCTCAAACCAACTTTTAACTTCGTCTTGTGTATATTGACCTTTAGCCACCATAATTTCACCTCTTCATAGGTTGTCTGTTACAATAAAGAAAAAATGAGGAGGGACATCATGAAACGTCTACCGATTGCACTATTATTGGGCTTCACTCTTGTCGTAACAGGGTGTGGGACAAAAACAGCTCCAGCTACTGATCAGCAACAAAATAACGCTACTTCTGGTCAAACCACCCCTACAGACAAAAAGGATGAAACTACTAAGCAGCCTAGTAAACAATATGATAAGGCTCCTGAGATGAAGATTGATCCAAACAAAAATTATGAAGCCGTTGTGGAAACGAACAAAGGCTCATTTACCATCCAATTGTTTGCCAAAGACGCTCCTAAAACCGTCAATAGCTTTGTTTTTCTCGCAAACGATCATTTTTACGATGGGATAAAATTTCACCGCATCATCCAGAGCTTCATGATTCAGACTGGTGATCCAACTAGTCGGGGCGATAACAATACCGTAGCAGATGGCACGGGTGGTCCAGGTTACTCTTTTGAAGATGAATTAAAAAATGGTCACTCCTATGATAAGGGTGTTGTAGCAATGGCTAATGCAGGTCCAAATACGAATGGTAGTCAGTTCTTCATTGGTTCTGGTGAAGATGTAAAAAATTTGGATAGCCAACCAAACTACACGATTTTCGGAAAAATAACAGCAGGTATCGATACCATAGACAAGATTGCAGCTACACCTGTAAAAGCAGGTGGATTCGGTGAAAATAGTACCCCAACCGAAACCATCACCATTCAAAAGATTACAGTTACAGAAAAATAAACGTATCAAAATAGAAAGCCCTTGGATTGCCTACTTGAACTGCCCCCCGTCAAGTAGACAATGGAAAAATAAAAGATCAGACACCAACTATTCACTTAGGTTGGTGTCTTTCTTATGATGCTGAACTTTGAAGGTATTGCCTGTATTCCAAAGGTGTCATACAGTTTAGTCTTTTCTGGTATCGATGGTTATTGTAGTAATTTATGTATTCCATAATTGCTACTTCCAGCTCTTTGTATGTATTGAATTTATTGAGATCATACATTTCGGATTTTATCATTCCCCAAAACGATTCCATCGGGCCATTGTCTATGCACCTAGATACCCTCGACATGCTTTGTATCATTCCTGCATCGTCCAGTTTTTTCTTGAATTTTTTGCTCGTATATTGGAACCCTCGGTCACTATGAAAGATAGGTTTAGCATTAGGATATGACTGATGTGCAATATCAAAAGTTCTAAAAACAAGTTCATTGTTGTTGGAATGCCCGATCACAAAAGAAACAATACTTTTATCTGACAAATCCAGGATTGCACTCAAATAAGCCTTGCTTTGAAGGCCATACTTCATTTCCGTCACGTCAGTGAGCCATTTTGTACCGAATCCATCGGATTCGAAATCTCTGTTCAAGACATTTTCCGTCGTAATTTCAGGCGTTGAAGGAATGTAATTCTTTTTCTTTCTGCGGCATACCGATTTTATTTGTAAGATACACATGAGTCTGTATATCCGTTTATGGTTAACAGTAAGATTGTGTTGTCGGTTTAGTTTGATTGTCATCTGACGATATCCAAGGATTCCATCTCTTTCTTCATAGGCATCCTTAATCATGAGAAGCAACTCTTTGTTGAATTTCTCGTTATTACTTTCTTTCCTGTTTAGCCATTTATAATACGAAGAACGTTGAATCCCCATGTTTTCACAGAGTTGACTAATGGGATATAATTTACTGTCATGAAGATCGCGTATGGCAAAATATACAGGTTCATATCGGACTTGGCTTAGAATCGCCCCCTTTGGATTTCGTCCAGCTTTTTTAGTAAGTCAATCTCCATTTGCTTTCTTCTGTTCTCAGCTTGAAGCAGCTTATTATGTGCCCTCAGTTTCTCCACTTCGGACATCTCATCTTCAGATTTTCGCTTTCCACGTTTATCCTGAAGTGCATCTACACCAGATTTAATGTATTTATTTGTCCAAGAATAAACTTGCTGATAGGATACCTGAAATTTCTGTGCGGTTTGGGCATAATTGTGTTGATGTTCTATACAGAATCTTACGATTTCAATTCTTTCCTTGTAAGTAGTTGCTCGTCCTTTTGTCATGATTGGCGTTCCTCCTGAGCCGGAAGCTTTCGGCTTCTCATGACCATTATACTTCAGGATCCAGTTACGCAGTTGGCGGGTTGATTTGATGCCATATCTTTTACATATATCCATGTGAGAACCACGACTAGCCAGATAATCCTCGACAGCTGTTTTCTTTAATTCTGTGGAATAGGAGGAGTTCTTGGATGTATTGAGCAATCCGTTTGGACCTAATGATTGATAAGTTTGAAGCCATTGTTTAATAGATGGAAAGGAAACATCTAGAAGATTTGCTAAATGATTAAGCGAATCTTCCCCACGAAGATATTTTTCAATAGCTGCAATCTTTTCTGACCCAGATATTTTTGCTTTATGGGACATAAAAATGCTCCTCCTTGTAAGGAAACAGTTATATTATTTCAACTGTCTACCACAAGGGGAGCATATCAACTGGCACATCCAAGGGCTTTCTGCATAATGGTCCATAAATTCATAAAAAGTAGGATTCGTTCAATTTTTTTCAATATGATTTCATACGTTTTCCATGGGAATTAGAGGTACACCCGCCAATCTTCGGGATATTTCTTTGCAGGATAAACCACCTATTACCTTTCTATCTGCTCATTTTCTTCTTTATTCTGTTGTATTCGACCTTTCATTTCACATCATTTCCCCGTATCAATGTAAAGACATCCTCAGCCTCTATCCCTGTCCCATTCCTATTTTTTTGACCAACGAGTATAACAAATCTCCCCTTTTTTCTTTGTTCGTCGCTTATTTTAAAAGGAAAACTTTTTCATTTACATGCCGATCCTCAATTTTTCAGCGTATCTCCTCTCGAAATTGTTTCCAATATCCTACTATTGTCCTAGGCTTTTCCCTATGACTAGAATGATTGAAGATAAAAAGACTCAACGGCATAAATTGAGGACAAAAATAAAAGGGCGTTTACCTCTACGTCCTTTTCTATTACATGAATAAATTGCCAAATTTGAAGTGTGGTGAAGCTGTGTAGGCTCCCGCCCGAACTATAAAGGAGGCACTCCCTTGATATCAATAAGGACTTTACCCTTGATCCGTATGACATTGCACGTTGGCCTGTTAGCCGGCGTTAGTTCTATTGCTTTTTTCTTTACGCCAGCAGGTGTTGCTGCACCTGCCATCCAACCTGTATCTGCTAACAAGGCAAAGGAACAACCCTCTTCCTATGCTTCCGCTCCTCAACAGCGTACAGCAAATTCGGAGTCTGTAGAGGAACCACCAGCAGAAGGCAGTTGGGAAAATATTCGGAAAGCCCAAGCCAAACTAAAAAAAGTGGGCTTCTATGATGGACCAATTGATGGGCGTTCCAGTGAAGAGCTAGGACAAGCAGTAGCTGCCTTTCAGCGTTTAAAGGGCATACCAGCAGATGGTTTGCTTACTGAAGAAACTTTTTCCTGGTTACAACAAAGCTCTAATATTCCCGGGGAAATTGATATGTTAGAGCGTCTGGTTTATGCGGAAAGTCGTGGTGAATCCTATGAAGGTAAGGTCGCTGTAGCAGCGGTTGTTTTAAATCGAGTCAAATCTGAGCAATTTCCTTCTACTATAAAAGGGGTCATTTTTGCCCGAAATGCGTTTAGTGTTATTCAAAACGGTCGGTTGTCTTCAGCTAAAAACAAAGAAACCCAATTAGCTGTACGTGATGCTTTATTTGGAGAAGATCCCTCTCATGGGGCACTCTATTTTTACAATCCTGACATCTCTACCTCACGATGGATTTTCAGTCGGACAACAACAGTTGTGATTGATAACCACGTGTTCGCTATTTAATAAAAACAAGCTTACATGTGATTTCACACTCTTTTATTTTTCCTTTATTTTCAATTTATTTTTATTTGCTATAGTAATTGCTAATCAGTCGTTTCAAATTTTGAGTATAATCTGGAGAACTGTTCTTCAGAGGTCTTATCACAAGTCCGGTTATTCGGGTGAGAGCGAATAAATTGATTTGTGAGTATACCTTCTCAAAACCCCCATATCCTCTGCACCCATTCAACGCCGGATGAGTGCTTTTTTTTTTTCCATTTTTGCTCACGCTTTTCCTTTTTTCTTGTTACAATAAAGAGTTAGAAAGATAAGATTGAACTAGGAGTCAAGCATAGAGGAGGCAGAACATGCGTTTATACAGCCAGTTTACCTTAGCCGAACTACAAGAAGAAATGGAAATGCTCCGTAAACAGATTGATGAAAAAAAGAAACAAGATGATCAAGTGAGCATTGGTATTCTTGAACAAAAATTTTTTATGGCTAAATCTTATTATGTGGGGACCCAAGAATTCCGTATTGGGAAATGCTATCAGGTACATGGACAACAAGAGCCCTTTGTCATCGAATATTTTAACGGTGTCTTTGCATGGGGAACCTTTCAACATAACAGAGAGGCGGAAGCTGTAGGTTTTCCAGTCGGTATGCTAGAGGAATAACTTTATGAGCAGAAAGTGAGACAAAATCATGGATATCACCAGCTTACTTCTATTATTATTGCTAGGCTTGGCAATTGTAGGTAGTAATAATGCCGTAGCGATTGCGGTTTCTTTTTTACTATTTGTACGATTATTACAATTGGAGCGTGTTTTTCCGTTTTTAGAGCAAAACGGTTTGCATATTGGAATTATTATTTTAACCATTGGCGTCATGACCCCTCTTGCTAGTGGCAAAATTACACCGCAGATGATTTGGGGCACGTTTACGAACTGGCAGTCGTTGCTAGCTGTAGTTATAGGAATTTTTGTTGCTTATTTAGGAGGAAGAGGCGCTGGACTCATGACGACTAACCCTGTTATTGTGACAGGGCTATTAGTTGGAACGATTGTCGGGGTATCACTGTTTAAGGGTGTTCCTGTTGGACCTTTAATCGCTGCTGGTATCGTATCATTGTTACTGCAAGTTTTACCGAAATAAAAAGAAAACAGGCTTCTGCCCTTTTTGGCGAGAAGCCTGTTTTCTTTGCTTTTCTCTACTGATGTTGAATGTTCTTCTTGTAACAGGAGAAGCTAGCATTATCTGTAAAAGAAAGGATGTTCATGCCGTCATGCCTACTTTTACAAAAAAACAAATTCTAAATAACATTCGCCATGAAGTAAAAGAAGCAAATGCAAATAATATTACTCGTACGAATGCCTATTACTCTTTTTATCAAGCTTATCCTGAAATAGATTGGGCCTTGCTAGCTCATTTGGTCTCGCGTAACGGCGGATGGCAAATGACCGACTTACAAGGAGAATGGTTACCAAAACTGTTACCACAACAAGAAATAGAAGATTTTTTTGCCTTTTTGGAGCGATGTAATTGGCTCATATTCCAGGATGCATACCCACAGTTATTGCTATATGCAGCCATGAAATCACATACACAGGATTTTTCCTCATGGTTACCTGAACTTGGTGTTTCTCAATTTATGATTCCTATTTGGTCTAGATTTTGGCACGCTTTTGGCCAACCTGAAAGGAAAGTATGGGAGCCTTTTGGTACCTTCATGAGAAATGAGCGTAATCTTTTAACCTGGGGACTCATTATTAACGAGCAAAATTACATACACCAGCGTGTCATTACTCATCCTTACTTTGTCACACATGTATTAGAACGACTCGACTTTACCTTACCTGCGATGTTTTCCTTAGAACAAGTACTATTCCCTTATCGAATGTCATGTAGCAATACCTATGACAAAATGTTAGGGCTTAGTGTCACGAATTTTGAGGAGCTATCCATTCGTATTCAGATCGGAAAAACCCTATATCATCACCTATTTGCTGATTTTGAGCGTTTGAAAGCTATCTGTCAGTTTTGTCGAGAGATTCCACATACAGGCTCAAGGGCTGATTACTGGCCTGATAGATTTACTCCTAATAAAGCTGTAACATCTTCTAGTAACTATTCCCCCTCTCTCTCCTACAGCCCTGCATTGGAACAAGTGTGGCCACCAGTGCAGCATATGACTGCTGGAGGAATGGACTGGTTTTGTGACGTGTCTTGGTACGCTCAATTAGTGCAGGAAACGCTTTTACCAGTTATAGGGGAATCTGAATACAAAACATCATTGGATATTATCAAAACAGGGACTCATTGGTTTTCTCCCTTTTTAAAAACAGGTCAGTGGTTTCATTAAAGACAACGAACATAACCATTATCTGAAATAGGATAACCGTTATCTTCCTATAGACTACGTGGAGTTATTATACGTAAAAAAGGAAAGCATCCGTACTAGGTTGCTTTCCTCTGGAGTCTTTGCAAACTTTTGCTAAAGATGAAGGCTGATAAACCTTCTACCTGTAGCAGTGATGTTATTTCTATGCTTACTTAGGCTGACTCAACCCCAACTTTTTCGTGATGCTTACAAACGTCTTATACGTTGCATTCATTTCTTCACCGGGCTTCAAGCTTTTTTTGTAATCGCTAAAATCAGCATACAGATCATCCATACATTCTTCTAGTAATTCTTTTTCAATTTTCGTTAACATCATTCTTATCCTTTCTGATTGGGACTGACGACCAAATAGGTCTCCAGCTCCCCTTGTTGATAGATGAAGGGCAACGGGCATATAGGCACGTCACCTTTACTTGCAAAATGGTGTGTCACTTGAGCTAACAATTGTGCCCCTTTATCATTTGCCAGATCACCAATAATCATGACGTCCTGATGAGGAATCGCCGTTCCCAGCAACTTACCTTTCTTTTTCCCCTCAAATTCATGTAGGATACTCGGTATTAAAATACGACTTGCAGCATATCCATCTTGGGAATTGAGAAAATAAAGAACATGCTCCCCTACCTGATCGGCTTTGATCGTGTAGGGAGATGCCTCAAGATTGTCCATAGCTAGGTCATGCAACTGTTCTTTGCTCCACTCCGCCTCTTGCAACATTTTTTCATCAAGTAAAACATAACCATCCTCTCGATCCAATGCATAGGCAATTTTCGTTTCTGCTGTATGGGGATGAGTTAATAGTGTTTTAGCTTTAGGATGATCAAAAAATGATGAATGACGTAACACTGGGTACACATGTTGTTCGTTGCCAGCCAATGTAGGCGTATCAGTAGCCCCTTTAACTGCCGCCATAATATGCTGTATGTAGCGATATAAGAGTTCACGACGGTTGTCAGGTGAGTCTTCAACTTGCTTGTATAGAGACTGTAGCGGAATGGACCGCTCATGAATTTCGCCTTCAATGGCAACTTGTAACGTAATCTGCTCTCCATCTACAAGACAGCTCCAGCCTACAGGTAATTCTCGCTCCAATAGTTCTTTTACACGCTTCTGGATGGATTCACGACCCTTTTCATCGTGACTTTGTTCCTGATCATGATTGTAGCTCATCTGCTCACCCCTCGCTTTGTCTGATAGCTATATTTTCTTTCTATTTGACGCGTTCTAGGATATGTGATTCTACCAAGGTGGAGTATCATCTGTAGGCGCTGATGCTGGTACTGCTTCCATACTAGGAGTTTTTTCAATGTTATCCTCTGGGTACCCAGGATGAGTAGTAGCTTCATTAGCCCTTTTCTCAATATCGTCTACTAGTTCATGAAGAGTTTTGGGTTTTAAAAATTCCACAGGAGAAAAACCTTTTTCAAATTGCAAGATGTCTCCTTCCAACAGGACAACATAACGACCAGCCACCTTGGCAATATGCATTTGTGTGCCGTAATCGGACAGCATTGCTCTTACTTGCAAGTGATCCAGCTTAAATTTCAGTTCAATTTCGGGCTGGTGATCGGTAATGATATGCATAGCTTCCATAACCGTCTCATGTTCCCATTTCTCTGCAAGCTCACGTTTCGGACTAGCAGCGATCAGCTCAATTTCTTCTTCCTCTTGCTGACGTTGCGGTGAGTCATCCGGATAGGTGTATTCAATATGCTGCTTTGCAAGCGAGATTACTTCTTGGGAGACAATTTCCGTGATGGTTCTAGGATACTCAATAAACTTGAGAAACTCTTCGAAATAGCGAGCATGCGAGAATTGGTGAATTTTAACATGATAGATGTCTACCATACCCTCTTCTTCCATGAAAGGATACATGATTGATTTCATATTTTTCGCATTAATCGCCATTTCTACATTGGATATCAAGCTGTTTTCATCCGTAATCACTGCTGTTTTTTGTTCAAAATCACATTTTAACAAAAATAAGAAATGATCATCCAGCTTGTCCAACTTGGCTTTGACTATTAAAAGCACGCCACCACGAACTTGCGGAGTTTTTAAATAGGATTGGAGCAGGTCCAGAGAATTTGCTTTGATATCTTCTTTTGATGTAGAATGCAACAAACGTTTAAACAATCCATAATTGGGATTAGAGTCTAACGGATGTCCAGGCTCTAAAATAAATTGCCCTAATTTGGTTGCAGCCGCATCATGTAAGGGATTTTTCTCTACTTTTCGTTTAGCAATCTTTGTAAATTCGCCATCAAGGAACGTTTTTAGTTCGCTACGCTCATACTCATCATGCGAGAGAATTTTTGACATGCGTACCTGCTTCGTTCCCTCATCATCTATTTGCTCCAATACAAAAAAGGAAATCCAGTCGATACTAAAATTCATAAAAATGTTTCCCCTTCTCTCTATTTCCCACGTTCTAGCTATCAGAACTTGATTATAACAGATGATTTGCTTACATTGGAGATACGGAGCAATTTTGCATAAACAGGTTAGGCATATTAGGAGGAGAGAATACATTGAGCAATTTGCCTTTTACTAGCATTATCTGGATGATCATTCTTGGCATCAGTTTTTGCTTTTTATTTTATCTGCTATCCAAACGCCCTAAATAAACCATCCATCAGGATATCACTGTATCAAGGTAAAAGAGCGGCTTAAGCAGCCGCTCTTTTTAGCGTGGAACCCTATTCGACAATCTCTTCCTGTTTTGCTTGTTCCATACGCTCTTTTAATTCTTCTGCTTCGTTTTGCAAGGTTTGGCGCTCCTGACTGGACAACTTTTCGCCACCAATCGGCCCATTTACCAATAGCTTCTCTTCATACAACCGATTTCTACGCACAAGCCCTTCCACCTTCCGTTAACAAGGAATGTTTGTACCCTACTAATGTGTCACAGTTAGGGGAGGCTTATGTACTTTCTCGGCAAATGAACAATGTTTTAGGAACGACCTTTCGAAGGATCGCGCTTACCTTGTGTGCGATCTCCATTTGAAGACTCGCGACGTGGTGTCATTTTCTGCCCGGAATAAGGCTTTCGCTCCCCACTCGGATCAACTAATGCGCCATGAGACATCGTTTTTTCCTGGATAAGAATTTGTTTTTGTTTAGAGAATTTTTGGATGATAAAACGCTGGTTTGGCAACACAATTGAAAACACCAACCCAGCCTTGCCCATACGTCCCGTTCTACCACTCCGGTGAACATAGGTATCCGCATCTGTAGCTGGATCGTAGTGAATGACCAGCTCAACGTCAGAGATATCAATACCACGGGCGGCCACGTCTGTCACGATCAGTACAGGGAGTTTTCCATCACGGAAATGTTGCAGAGCTTTGGCTCGATCCACTTTAGGCGTATCACGGTGTAAAAGCTCGCACTCTAAATGATGGTAAGTTAACTTATCTGTGATTTCGTCAACTCGTTCAATGGTATTCAAAAAAACAAGTGTTTTTTTGGCATCTACCAAACGAATTAGACGACGAAGCGCATCTGCTTTTTTACGTCCCTCTTCCACTAAGTAAAAATGTAGCACCTCGTATTTGCTATCTGGAGCCTCAGTCGCAATGACTATCGGTTCACGAGCCATACCGTTTATCATGGTTTGTGTTTGTTTAGATAATGTCGCTGAGAAAAACAAACGTTGCGTGTCACGCATTAAACGGCGCAGTACGTCCTGTACTGGATTAGCAAATCCACGGTCCAGCATGCGGTCGGCCTCATCGATTACTACACTTTGCACTGTGTGAACTTTTAATTTACGTAATTCCAGTAGTTCTTTTACACGGCCTGGCGTTCCAATTACAATAGCTGGATGGGTTTTTAGCTTTTCCACCTGGCGCTTCGTATCGACACCACCAATAAGTGCAGCGGCATGCATACCTATAGAAGCTAATAATTGCGTTGCCTCGCGATAGATTTGCATAACTAACTCTTGAGTAGGTGCCAAAACTAACACTTGTAATTCTTTTTTTGTTTCATCTAATTTTTGGACAAGAGGTAATAGATATGCCATCGTTTTGCCCGATCCAGTAGGGGATTCGGCTATGACATCTTTTCCCTCTAGAATGACAGGTAAGGTTTGTGCTTGAATAGGAGTTAGCTTTTCATAGCCACGTTCCCTTAGAAATGTTACAATGGGGCCTCGTGTAATTTGCATAAAATCGTTAGACACTGAAGAAATCCTCCTACAACCAAATAGTTCGTACAGACTAGCTTACCATTTTCTTGGCAAGAAGAAAACCCAAGGTATGAAAATCGATCCTTACTTCTATTAATTATATGTATTTACTAAAAAGGCGATTTCTCATAGAGAGTCATCGCCTTTACGTATCAGGTTAGGAGTTAGAGTCCACTCGCGTCTCCCGTTTTTCCATTTTGTCATGACGGTCTTTCTCACTATGCTGGTTAAGAGTACCCGGTGGATTTTTCCTGTACTCTTCTACTTGGTCTTGGAACTCTTTATCAAATTCACGCATGAACCTCACCTCCACAAGTAGTTTGCCCAGATCCAGATAAAGCATGCTGATGGCACGACAAAAGGCTATGCTAGATCTAGGTGAAAAAGGTCGTAACCTTTTATTCAGATGTGCGTCATATAAATGGAACTACTTGCACGTTCGAATATCATATTAAGCTAGATAGGAATGAGATACATGTCAGAGGCACCTTTAACCCGTTCTCGCAGCTCTAAAGATCAACCGCCTATGCGAAGATCAAAAAAGAGGAAAGCGAAACGCAGAATGAAAGTAATGATCGCAAGTATTGTAACCTTCGTTGTACTAGTCGCTGGCTTTTACCTGACACATGACTTGCGGCTATGGCTTGCTGGAACGTTGCTAACCACACAACACTCCAGTTGGGCTAAATATACACTGGTAGGGGAAGACGCGCTTAATTCCCTACGTGCTGAGATTAATAATCCAGAAGCGATTAATTCAGTTTCGCCCGCAGAGATTAGTACAACTCCTGCTAAAGTAGATAAACCAGAAGAAAATCCTGTTCAAAAAGAACTGACTGAAGTTATTCCCGTTGAGAAAAACTTTAATCCTGCTCATTACTTTAAAGGATACGTCATGAAAGTGTCAGATCCAAATCGCGTTCATTTAATTCAAACCACTGGGAACAAGCAGAACCGCGGAAAACCACGTGGTGAATGGATTAGTGAGTTTTCAGAGCGCACAAATGCAATAGGTGGGGTAAATGCAAGTGGCTTTTATGATCCCAATTTTATGGGGTACGGCAGTCAAGCTGCTGGATTAGTCATTGTAGATGGTAAACTGCTACAAGATTACAATCCATCTAATGGGGACACCGTGCTTGGGATTGATTACAACGGGAAATTAATCACAGGACGTTATACCTCCAAAGAACTTCTGAAAATGAATATCAGAGATGCTATGTCATTCCGTCCACAATTGATGGTAAATGGTAAGAATCTCTTCGCTGGGAAAGACCCCATTAGCTGGGGAATCGCCCCACGTACAGCTGTTGGACAGACAGCTGATGGCACCATTTTGTTCATTGTAATTGATGGTCGCCAAAAGCATTCTATCGGGGCAAGTATGAAAGATATGGCTGATCTGCTAGAAGAATACGGTGCCGTAAATGGAATGGCAATGGACGGCGGTACCTCTTCTATGATGGTTGATAAAGGTAACGTTCTCACTAAATCCGCAAATGACGACCCACGTGGTCGTTGGTTACCAAATGCATGGATGGTATACTAATAAAAGGTATGTGAGCAGGTTAACAAATAACCTCGGCGATTTGATGGCCGAGGTTTTTGTTTTGTACAGATGAAGGTTAGGGGGTTTCACATGGTTCGTGTTTTATTTGTCTGCGGACAATTCAAACGTAGAAAAACTACGCACATTGGCTCCAGATGCTAAAAATGTTACTATGCTAATGGATTACGCTCCAGCTTATAAAGAAACAGAAGTAGAAGACCCATACTTTACAGGCAGATTTGATTATGTGTATGAGTTAGTCGAAGCAGGTTCAATAGGTTTAATCAAGCATATTCGTAATCTTGCTTAAAAACAAAAGGTTTGAGCGTTCTTAAGCATTTGTTTGCGTGCAAAAAAAAGCAGCTACTCATAGAAAAAGTAGCTGCTTTTTTGTTTACTTTTTACATAACCCGTTTACTATTCCACTTCATTTACCGTCGTCGTTCCTATGGCAAGACGATTTTCTCAAAATAGGCTGGTGAATACTGCTCTTTATAAGTTTTACCGGTTAGCACCAAATTATCCAGTTGTTCCCTCAATTTTTGTAAATTCGTTTTTTCCAATGCTAAATTAATGAGGGTTGCTCTGGCAATCTGGCGTAGTATTTGTATTTCTTCTTTAATCGTATTTCCCAAATCCTTACCACTGTGAACCACTTCAGAACGATGATTGTAAGAGGTTTTAATAAAATTGGAAATTCTAATACGTTCTTCCGGTGTTTGCCCCAGATAATAAGCAATTCTGGCACGCACCTTGTACGTAATTTCTCCCTTTTTTCCATCTGGAACAAACAAAGATTCCAAAGCAATCCATAAATCCAACAACTCATCCTCTAACGATTTCTTTTCCAAGGCTAATAAATACCTGCGATACGGGACGGTCGGAAACGAGATATCCTCATTCATCAAGCGTTTGAACAATCCCTCTGTTTGATCGGTATACATAAACTTTGGTCCATCTAATGATCGTTTTAAATAATTTATCCCATACCGATTTTCCTCCATAGTTAATAGGTAAGGAATGGAACAGACCCCCTCTCCATTTGCCATATTTAATCGATTTTCTATCTCAGTTATAAAGGGGCGATCCTCTTTTACTTTTAAGGTAGGATACTCCGCATAAAGAAAAAGGGAATTTGGTTTCACTTTCTCTTCAAAATGGAGCCTATTCTCGTTCATCTGTGGACGCAAGCGTTCATGACAAATCTTGTATAGGGGCTCAAAGCCAGATACCAAATAGAAATCCTCATTAAGCTGTATACGAAGTGGTTCATCTGTTTCGGTATTAAACACTGGTGCAATCAAGGTAGGCATGATGTGTCCCTCCATTCGTTACGGCTAATTAATAGGTCAAGTGAGTCATTTAATGACTGATTCCTGTTTTATTTTGAAGTTGATCCTTTTTCTTGACTCAAACGTTTAATAATATTTTCATTTTCAATTCTATCTTCAGGCTTGTCCGCATACAAAAGCCCGTAATGGGTCAACATGGTAGAAATCTGATTATCCTCCGTTACAATTACATGCAAGACTGCTTTATTTTTGAAATCATAATACTCCAGAACTCTTCCTAAATCGCGAGTTGGTGCTCCATAAACCTTTTTAACATCTTCTATACTTAGCTTGCCACCCTCTAGTTTTTTCATCAAATCTCCTCGTTTTAACATCACTTGGGCAGCTACCAATGTAGGATCAGCGGTTTTGGTGAAATATAAGGGATAAGCCTTGTCCCACTTTGCTCCTGTTAACGGATTAATCTTGATAAAAGCTACTTCTTGCTCCACTTCTGGATTTGGTCCATTCTCTGCTTTTAAATTGCTTCGAAAATTACTTTTAATTGTCTTTTTTTCTACAGCAGGTCCATATGTTTTTTCCAGCTGAGCCAGTGTAGTTTGTCCAATAACTGCTTTCTCTGTGAGTTTCAGTTCAGCTGTGAGATCTACCTGATTTACCTTTATATCTTGGGCTTGTTCAGTTGGTGTAGTATCCGATTGGTTTCCACCACAACCTGTCACAAGTAATAAGCTAGCCATCGCTGCCATAAACATTCTTCTTTTTTTCATGGAAATCTGTCCTCTCCTATTTAACTAAAATTCACAGGTCTGCAAACACTTCCCTGTGCATGTGATACCATTTTCCCTCCCATACTAATCACGAAGGAGTTGATAAGGATGGCTAAAGATGATTTCTTAGTAGAAAATCCGCATCAAACTTATAATAACCAATTTCGTGGTTTAGAACAAACAGGGGAACCGCAACCAGGTACGAAAAAGGTAAAACAACAGAATCATACCCATCAAATCAAGACTCGCAAAGGTTAATCTTCTGATAGAAAAATCGCCTTTTCCATTTGGTTGGAGCGGCGGTTTTTCTAATTTTGTCCATCTCCTCTTGTTTATGATAAACATAAGTGGGAAAGGGGGATTATATGATTTCAATTGATATGAATATACCTGAGGAAGCTTTAGTATTTCTTGAAATATCTCCTATGCTTGAAGTAGCGGGTAGCTTGCATATGCTTACGCAAAGATTTGTTCATTTTTTACATCACCCTGAGTATGTAGAAATGATACAAATGATGAAACACGAACACTTATTTAATGAACTACTTTACTTTACCCCGCTGTTTGTTGATCAAATACCCCTATTATTTACCCCTATTCTGACATGTGGCATACAAGAGTTAGAAGAGCAATTTGAATTTGTGACTACTTTACCCCTTCGTACCTTTATGCACTCCTTCGAACAAAATATGCGCATATACAAAGAACGAAGACCTTCACATACACCTCCAATTGAACAAGATTACAATGATGATCCCGAGCTTCTATTCCACCGATTTATATTATTCTTAACCTCTTATATACGACTCATTTTTCACTCTACCTGGAACAATCAGTATCCCGTACTCACTATCATGCAACAACAATTACTTACTCATTTTCATTCTTCACGTGAACATATTAGTCATTTTTTATTATCGATGTTTCCCAGCGCAAGAAATGGAGATCGCATAGGGACAATCCTTCTTTTTGAAAATAGAATCAAAGGTGTTGAGTTAACACTAAACAGCCTTCACTTATACATTAGTTGGTATTTACGCCATCCTGTATATACATATCGACCTGAAGCATTCGGACAACCCCCTCTTTTACTGATGGCATTTCCATCGTTAATGTTGCGCCAATCCTATTGACCCACATTTTTCCATATGATAAGGTATAAGAGCAACTACATATGGATACGGGAGCTTGGATTAAGCCAGGCTGAGAGGGTGGAGTACTCTGCTACCGACCGTGAAACCTGATCTGGATAATGCCAGCGTAGGAAACGATCCCATACGAATCTTTCGTTTATTTCAGCATGTTTGTTTTGTATGGATAAGAGCCGTCAGCCTTTGCTGTACGGCTTTTTTGGTTTATCGCTCCTACCGTACCAGCTAGTTGCCAAAACATGTTGGGAGGTTTAACAATGTCTTTTTTATCGACTCCATCTTTTTTTCCTGCAAGCTGCAAAAAGTATGTGACAGGCTCACGACTTGATCTCCTTGTTCCGTTTCGTGAAATTACGCTCTCTCCAACTGTCGATCAACAAGGTAGAGTTACACCGAATCTTTCTTTGCTAGTGTATGATACAAGCGGTCCTTACACAGATGCAGCCCTACATGAAAAGCTTGATGTAACCAAAGGTCTTCCCCCACTCCGGTCTGCTTGGATTATCGAGCGAAATGATACGGAGTCATATGGATACTGCAAAAATCCTCCCCCTACTGAAATAAATACGAAGCCACTTCCCGTTCAATCCTTTGAAAAACGTCAACCCTTACGAGCCCGCCTGGGACAACGAGTTACGCAGCTTCATTACGCACGCAAAGGTATCATTACACCTGAAATGGAATTTGCAGCCATTCGCGAGGGAATGGATCCAGATACGGTGCGAAAAGAAATTGCCAGTGGACGAGCTATTCTGCCAGCTAATATTAACCACCCTGAGGTAGAGCCTATGCTTATCGGCAAACATTTTTTGGTAAAAATTAATGCTAATATCGGAAATTCTGCTGTTCTCTCTTCTATTGAAGATGAAGTGGAAAAAATGGTCTGGGCTATTCGTTGGGGAGCAGATACCATTATGGATCTATCTACTGGCAAAAACATTCATATGACCCGTGAATGGATTCTCCGCAATGCTCCTGTGCCTGTTGGAACCGTCCCTTTGTATCAAGCTTTGGAGAAAGCAGGAGGAAAGCCCGAGAATTTATCGTGGGAGTTGTACCGAGAAACGCTAATTGAACAGGCGGAACAAGGTGTAGACTACTTCACGGTGCATGCAGGCCTCTTGCTTCGCTACATTCCACTTACCATGGGTCGACTGACAGGCATTGTTTCTCGTGGAGGTTCCATTATGGCTTCCTGGTGCCTTACCTATCATCAAGAGAATTTTTTATATACACATTTCCGTGAGATATGTGAGATTGCTAGTTCCTACGATATCTCCCTCTCCTTAGGTGATGGTCTACGTCCTGGTTCTATTGCGGATGCTAATGATGCCGCTCAGATGGCAGAATTAGAAACCTTAGGGGAACTAACTAAAATTGCTTGGGAATATGATGTTCAAGTCATGATTGAAGGACCAGGACATGTTCCAATGCACAAGATTAAAGAAAACGTGGATATTCAACAAAAAATCTGTCAGGAAGCCCCCTTCTATACACTGGGACCACTTACTACAGATATTGCACCAGGCTACGATCACATCACATCTGCCATTGGTGCTGCCATGATCGGCTGGTTTGGTACTGCGATGCTATGTTATGTAACACCAAAAGAACATTTAGGACTACCTAACAAGCACGATGTAAAAGAAGGTGTCATCGCCTACAAAATCGCAGCACATGCAGCTGATCTGGCAAAGGGTCATCCACTAGCTCAATCTTGGGATGATGCTATGTCAAAAGCCCGTTTTGAATTTCGTTGGCACGATCAATTTCATTTATCATTAGATCCCGAACGTGCTCGCGATTATCATGATGAAGCTCTTCCCGCTGAACCAGCCAAAACCGCGCATTTTTGCTCTATGTGTGGACCGAAGTTTTGTAGTATGAAGATTAGTCATGAATTGAAGGAGATGGTTGGCAAAAATATAACAGAAAAAAATATGCCGATTCTTGATGATCCAACGATTAAAACAGGGCTTTCTCAAAAAGCAGAAGAGTTTAAACGCTCTGGTTCCAAAATTTATCCTTAATCTAAATATAAAAGACATAGTAGTTATGAATTCTTATACGTGTAAAAAGAAAAAGGCTGCCGGATATTCCAGCAACCTTTTTCTATATAGCCATTATATATTTTTACTTTACTACCACGTGAATCGGACGACCAAGCGCCAATTCTGCGGCTTCCAATGTTACTTCTCCCAAGGTTGGGTGAGCATGGATAGTTAGTTCGATATCTTCTAATGTAGCACCCATTTCAATAGCCAAAGCTACTTCAGATACGATGTTAGAAGCATCTTCACCAACAAATTGTGCACCTAGAACTACACCTGTTTCTTTGTCAGCGATGATTTTTGCAAATCCTTCGCCTGCATTAACAGATAGAGCACGTCCGTTAGCAGCATAAGGGAAACGACCCACAACTACATCTAGACCTTGTTCTTTTGCTTCTTTTTCGGAGATACCAACGCTGGACATTTCTGGATCAGAGAATACAACGGAAGGAATGCACTTGTAATCCACTTCTGCCGCGTGTCCTGCGATTGCTTCAGCCGCCACTTTACCTTCATAAGAAGCTTTGTGAGCTAGAGCAAGACCTGGAACAATGTCACCAATCGCATAGATGCTTGGTACGCTTGTACGACCTTGTTTATCAACTTCGATCAGTCCGCGATCGTTCATTTTCACGCCGATTGCTTCAAGACCGATATCATTTGTGTTAGGCTTACGGCCAACAGTAACTAGTACATAATCAGCTTCAAAGGACATTTCTTCGCCTTTTACTTCTGCTTTCACTACTACACCGTTTTCTGTTTCTTCCACACCTTTTGCAAGAGCTTTGGTATGAATTTTGACGTTATGCTTTTTCAGACGACGTTCTACTAGACGAGTCATGTCTTGTTCGAAACCTGGTAAAATATGGTCAGCACCTTCAAGGATTGTAAGTTCTGTACCAAATTTAGCAAGAACCGTACCTAGCTCAACACCAATGTATCCACCACCGATAACTACCATACGTTTAGGAAGTTCGCTAAGGCCTAATACCTCAGTAGAGGACAATACCCGCTTGCTCCATTTAAACGCTGGAAGTTCGAACGGACGGGAACCAGTTGCGATAATCGCATTGTTGAACTTAAATTTATGAGATTCATTTTCGTCATAAACGCTAATCTCATTTTCAGACAAGAAGAACGCTTCTCCAGAAACTAGACGTATTTTATTGCCTTTGAACAAAGAAGCAACGCCGCCAGTTAATTGTTTCACGATGCCACTTTTCCACTCTTGCACTTTAGCATAGTCAACTTTAACGTTATCCATGGTAATACCCATGGCCTCACCATGTTGTGCATTTTCATAAACGTGAGAAGCATGGATAAGTGCTTTTGATGGGATACAACCCACGTTCAAGCATACGCCACCTACGTTACCACGTTCTACTACAACCACGCTTTTCCCCATTTGAGCTGCGCGGATTGCTGCGACATAACCACCAGGACCTGCCCCAATGACTACTACATCAATTTCTTCTACGAATTCTCCTACTACCATCTTGTTATCCCTCCATGACCAATAGTGTTGGGTTCTCCAGAAGCTTCTTGATAAAGTTCATAAAACGTTGCGCTGGATCTCCATCGATTAGACGGTGATCAAAGCTTAGAGACAACGCTAAAACTGGTGCAATAACAATCTCGCCGTTTTTCACTACTGGTTTTTCTTCAATGCGACCTACACCCAAAATGGCAACTTCAGGATGGTTGATCACTGGAGTGAAGAACATTCCACCAGCGGAACCGATGTTTGTGATGCTGAAAGTAGAACCTTTCATTTCATCGGCAGTTGCTTTACGATCACGAGCTTTACCAGCTAATTCGTTAATCTCAGCTGAGATTTCGAAGATGGATTTGCGATCTGCGCTTTTAACTACAGGTACGAGTAAGCCGTCTTCTGTAGATGTTGCAATACCAATGTTGTAGTACTTCTTGAAGATGATTTCTTGTGCTTCATCATCCATAGAAGTATTAAGGATTGGGAATTTTTTCAGACCAGCTACCACTGCTTTAACAATAAATGGAAGGTAAGTCAATTTAATTCCTTGTTCCATAGCTAGTGGTTTACCTTCTTTACGTAGGTTCACCAAGCCAGTAACGTCTACTTCGTCAAACAATGTAACATGTGGAGCTGTATATTTAGATTTAACCATTGCTTTAGAAATGGCTTTACGGATACCTTTCAAAGGTACGCGCTCTTCCAATTCGAAAGCTTGTGCTGCATAGTGTTGTGTAGGTGTAGCTGCTGCAGCTTGGGAAGTTTGAGCCACTTGAGGAGCTGCAGTTTCTTGAGCAGGTGCAGTAGCGCCTCCAGCAAGATAAGCATCTACATCAGCTTTTGTAATGCGACCAACTTTACCACCTGTACCTGGTACAAATGTCAAGTCGATTTCTTTTTCACGAGCATATTTACGCACGGAAGGAGTAGCAAGCACATGCTTGCGATCAATTGATGCACCACCTTGAGCAACTGCTTGTGGAGCAGGAGCTGCCGCAGGTGCTTTAGTAGCTTCTTGAGTAGCAGGAGCTGGTGCTGCATGACTTTCGCCACCATGACCATGATCTTGACCTTCAGGTAATGCGCCTTCCACTTCAATAACACAAAGTGTGTCACCTAGCATGGAAACAGTGCCTTCGCTAACTGTAATCTCAAGAACTTTACCTGCTACAGGAGACGGTAGTTCTACCATGGATTTATCGTTTTGTACTTCTAGGATAACTTGATCCTCTTCAATTGTATCTCCTACAGCAATATGCCACTTTGCAATTTCGCCTTCGTGGATACCTTCACCGGTTTCTGGCAGTTTAAATTCAAATCGTGCCACTATAATTCCCTCCTATCGGTTTCGAGAAAGAAGGCGGAAAGCTTACTTTCCGCCGTTGATTATACGAATCTTAGAACTCCAATACGCGGTTCACGCCGTCAACAATACCTTTTACGTCAGGCAACCAAGCATCTTCTACTTGTGCAAAAGGGAACACGGAATCTGGAGGTGCGATACGAAGAACAGGCGCTTCTAGATGTAAGATAGCTTTTTCGTTGATTTGCGCGATGATTTCAGCAGCAACACCAGCGGTACGTTGAGCTTCTTGTACAACAATTGCACGATTTGTTTTTTGGACGGAAGCCAGAATAGTTTCCATATCTAATGGAGAAATCGTACGCAAGTCGATAACTTCAACGCTTTTCCCCTGTTTTTCCAATTCTTCAGCAGCCTTCATGCTAGTTTGTACCATTGCACCGTATGTGATGATGGTAACATCAGTACCTTCACGAACGATATTGGCTTTACCCAATGGAATAGTGTACTCGCCTTCTGGTACTTCTTGACGGAAAGAACGATATAGTTTCATATGCTCAAGGAAGATAACCGGATCGTTATCACGGATCGCGGAAATCAAAAGGCCTTTTGCATCGTAAGGGTTAGAAGGAATTACTACTTTCACACCTGGTGTTTGAAGGAAAATACCTTCTAGAGAGTCAGAGTGCAACTCAGGTGTTTTTACGCCACCACCAAAAGGAGAGCGGAATACGATCGGGCTAGTGAATTTTCCACCAGAACGGAAACGCATACGAGCAGCTTGAGTTGTAATCGCATCAATTGTTTCAAAAACGAAACCAAAGAACTGGATCTCAACAACTGGACGGAATCCGTTTACCCCAAGACCTACTGCCAATCCACCAAAACCAGATTCAGCTAGAGGCGTATCAAATACGCGATCTTCGCCAAACTCTTTTTGCAGATTTTCTGTTGCACGGAATACACCACCATTGTTACCCACGTCTTCCCCAAATACTAGAACTTGAGGGTCGCGTGCCAATTCAATACGCATTGCATCTGTAATGGCTTGAATCATTGTCAAATTTGCCATGGCTTACTTCGACTCCTTTGCCAGATATTCTGCTTTTTGTTCTTCTAGGTGTGGAGGCAAAGTTTCGAACATCACATCAATAAGCTCAGAAACTTTCATTTTTGCTGTTTCGTCAGCTTTCTTGATTTGCTCAGCAACATGGGCTTTTGCCTCTTCAATTACTGCTTCTTCATCTTGTTCGCTCCATAGTCCTTTTGTTTCTAAGAACTTACGGAAACGAATTAATGGATCTTTTTGTTCCCATTCGGATTGCTCTTCACCTGTACGGTAACGAGTTGGATCATCACCAGACATGGAGTGAGGTCCGAAACGATATGTAAGAGCTTCGATCAATGTAGCTCCTCCACCGTTGATACCGCGCTCTCTCGCAACTTGAGTCGCTTTTACAACTGCAAGAACGTCCATACCATCAATACGAGCACTGGAGATACCAGCTGCTACAGATTTGACAGCGATGTTTTCGGATTTTGTTTGTTTAGCAAACGGCAAGGAGATCGCATAACCATTGTTTTGGTTAAAGAAGATAACTGGCAGGTTATATACACCCGCATAGTTCATTGCTTCATAGAAATCACCTTGAGAAGTAGCACCATCACCGAAGTAGTTGATTGCTACTTTCTTTTCTCCACGAAGTTTAAAGCCCATTGCTACACCAGTCGCTTGCGTACATTGTGCTGCAATGATGATTTGTGGCATCAATACGTTAACACCCTCAGGGTAACGTCCACCTTCAACATGTCCACGGGACCATAAGAATACTTGATACATAGGAACACCATGCCATACCATTTGTGGAAGGTCACGGTAGCTTGGTAGGATGAAATCTTCTTTGCTCAAAGCAAATTCAGAACCAACCATAGTAGCTTCTTGTCCAGAAACTGGAGCTACGAAACCAAGACGACCTTGACGTTGCAAACTAATTGCACGTTGATCCCATACGCGAGTGAATACCATACGACGCATAATTTCGCGAAGTTCTTCATCAGAAAGCTTAGGCATCATTTCAGGATTAATGACAGTTCCATCCTGAGCCAGAATTTGCAACGGCTCATTGTGACCGATATGTTCTACAGCAGTAGATACAGTCATTTAGCTCACCTCATTAACGGAGTTTTTGTTTGGAGTAAAATTACATTTTTTAGAAGATACAGAAGCCCTGTATACGCGAACTATATAAAAGTTATTTTAACTGTTATATTTCAGTTCATGACTCTGTTTTTTGTGTTATAATATAGTCATTACAGGGTTTTACTTGTTCCTGTTATTATCAATGATAAGTTCTGTATCATTTTTTTGCAAGTCTTTAATTAAATTTTTTTAAACTGAGAACAATTGTCGGGAGGTCTCCATTCGATGTCAGACATTCTAAAACGAACCATCATCAAAGAAGAACTTACCAGTAGCTACCTAGATGCTCCGCGTCAAGTGAAAGTGTATTTACCACCGGGCTACAACGACATGCTCTCCTACCCGGTCATCTACTGTCAGGATGGAAACGAGTTCTTTACAATGGGTCGAATTGCTACAATCGCTAATCGCCTTATTCTTGAAGAAGGCATGGAGCCTATGATTATTGTCGGTGTCTCGAACGAGCGTAGTAAACGCACCAGCGAATACTCACATGTAGGTGAAAGAAACCCTGGGTACAAACGATTCTTCGCAGAGGAACTTGTCCCTTATATTGAAGAAAAATATCCAATCCGCCAAGATACGGATAGCCGGATTCTAGCTGGTGACTCTTTAGGTGGTACAGTCTCTTTCCATTTAGCCCTTGATTACCCTCATCTGTTCCATAAAATAATTTCTTTATCAGGTGCGTTCTTTGATGCCTCCATTGTTGAAGCAGAAAAGACAACTGATTTATCCTGGATGCATATGTGGATGATTGTTGGTTTGGAAGAGTTGCAAGTAGAAACCAGTACAGGTACTTACGATTTCTTGGATTACAACCAGCGAATGAAGACTGTTCTTGAACAAAAGCAAGCACGTATTGCCTACATTGAAGATCATGGTGATCATGTCTGGGGATTCTGGCAACGTGTATTACCCGATGCATTAAAATATTTCTTCCCCATCACAGGTCTGTAAACTACGTCAGGGGGTGTCTTAGCCCCCTATTCCTTCAAAAAAGAAGATGTATTTATCGTATAATAGCTTGATACGTGATGGTTTTTAGGTCCCTTTTAGCACAATTGAAAACAGAACTAACAAGATAGCGATAGTTCTGTTTTTCAGGTTTCTGATTGTTACCGCTTTCATTTTTACAATCCGTTAATCTCCTTGATATTTTCATACATGTATGTTCGCCCATCAGATAAAAGAATCCCCTCATGCGTCACTTCAGAAATTTCACCGGCCACTTGTTGACTGTCTAATAATACAATATTGACAAGTTTACTTACTTCCCGATTCATTTGTTCTTGAACCTTCATAATATCTTCTCGTGAAATCACGTAACCACCTCAGTTTATAATTTCCTATCTTCTAGTATGACAAACAGAGCTACCATTTAATCGCATGACAAAGAACTACTTCCACCATATTTTCGCTTAGAGAACTCTCCTATTACTTTACCTCAACAACAGACAAATTGACCCCTCTTATTTTATTCAGACGCGAGAAATATCAAAAGAATACACAATTTAGACAAGGTGAAATTTAATTTATTTTCAATAAAAATGTGATTATGGTACTTCTTGGCTCTACCAGATAATTTTGGCTGTTGATTATATTTACAAAGTCAGCTTTCTCATGTCCTAACATAAACAAAGTCTTAGTTTTACCCTATTCATCTCAACCAAATATTTTACATGTTATGATGGTATAAAAAAAGCACCGTGACCAACAGTCAAGGTGCTTACCTAACAAATATGGTGGGGAGAGACGGATTCGAACCGCCGAACCCGGAGGGAGCAGATTTACAGTCTGCCGTGTTTAGCCACTTCACTATCTCCCCATAAATGGTGCCGGCGATAGGACTTGAACCCACAACCCCCTGATTACAAGTCAGGTGCTCTACCAATTGAGCTACACCGGCATGTCTAGTAGCAACTACTCATTTGCTTGACAACAAGAATGAGTATATCATGAACCTTTTTGATATTCAATACCCTTTTGCAAAAAATTTCAAAGTCGTATTTCTTCTCAAAACGGGACAAACTATTTGTTGTAAAGGGGGCTTTTCTCCATGAATTATGATCCACATCGACATGTAGAACCTAGTGAATTATTTTTTGTTGATGAGCATGAATTGTCTTATCCTTCTCGTGAAGAAGATGCATTTACTGATGCATATTTATCTTCGCTTGGATGGTACGATTGGCCTGGAGCATTTTATTAGGGATAGCTAGTTTGGGTTGCCAGTTTCGTTTCTTGGCAACCCACTATCCACATCTACCTTGTAAGACGACCCTAAGCTTCTTTCTCCTATCTATTTTCGCTTTTCTTCCTTTTTTATTATTATGTTTACTTATAAGTGCGTAAGAGGTTTGCCACAAGGAAGGGAAGTTTGTTATGATGAACTCATCCTAACAAGGTAAGGAGTCTTCGATGATGAAAGCAAAAATTACTCGTAATGCCGCAAAAAAAATTAATGAAATTATGGCTCAAGAAACAGATAAAGACTTAAAACTTCGTGTATATATCACGCACAAACATGGTACACACGCTCATTATGGCATGACATTGGACAAACCTTCAGAGCAGGATACCGTTGTTTCTACTGATAAAGAAATTGATGTCCTCTTGCAAACGTCCGAAGAACTACTGGATGGAGTCGTAGTAGATTATCTGTATGTTCCAGAAGAAGGTTTTGTGGTGACCAATCCAAGCAAAGGCAACACAGGGGATCACTAATCTCTATTGCTTAGCTTACCTTGATTGTACATGTAACACTCTACATAAGGCTTTGCATTTAAAAGAAACCACGAAGAACATCACTCTTCGTGGTTTTCTATTACCCAGAATAGGAGGAATCATCGTGCAATTTAACCAAATCAATCAAACATTGCAAACAACATTCCCCTTTGGAACTCTAACCATCTCTAGTAACCGTCATGAAGGCTTTAAACCTATCGATTTGCTAGTTTCTGCAATTGCAGGATGTAGCCAAATTGTCTTTACCCGAATATTAGAAAAACAACGTATCCAATATGATTCGCTTACTCTTCAAATAGATGCGGTTCAAAGCGAAGATGGTGCTAATCCCTTGACTAAGGTGAGCCTATTATACACCATTACAGGCTCTGATCTTGTATTGGAAAAGCTAGAAAAGGCGTTGCGCTTGGTACCATCTAACTGCACCATTATGCAGTCGCTTCATCCAAATATCGAAGTAATAGAACAAGTGGTAATTACGAGGACATAGGCAGATATGACCAAAACAAAAACCATGATCGCTTTTATCCAGAAACTGATTGACTCAAACAACTGTTCCAAACTGGATAGCGCTCATGGTTTTTTCATGTATGTTTACAACATTTTTATAAACGACTGTATTAATCCTGTACTATTTTTATCAAATCGCTTGTATAACATGATCTTTTGCACGTAACCATGAGGACACCTTAGCTTCCCCTTGAATATACAACAAAAGTTGATGCACAGGACGTGACATGGTTACATACAGTAGCTTGGCATCCATAACATTATCTCTGTAATGTTCATTATCTACGTCTAGCACAATTACTACGTCAAATTGCAATCCTTTAGTCAAATAAGCAGGAAGAACTGTTACACCACCAGGAAATTCCTTATCTTTCACGCCTAAAAGATGAAGTTCAAGCCCTTTTTCCTTTAGCGCCTTGGCAACTTTTTTGCTCTCTTGAATTGTTTTGGTCACAATGGCCACCGTTTGATGACCAAAGTCCAGAGACTTTTCAATGCGTGTCTTTATATCATCTAGCATATTACTCCGTTTATTTGCCCGCAAAAACAAAGGCTCGTCACCATGACGCAAGACTGGTTTTGCCTCAGTAATCTCAGGTAAATGAGTTCCTTCCAGGACAACGTTGGACCAATTCATAATTTCAATGGTCGAACGATAGCTTTGCTCTAATGTAAAAAAGTCCGTTTTCTTTTTAAAGATATTCCTAATAACTGGTTGCCAGCTATCCAACCCTCGGTAGGCATGAATACCTTGAGCCAAATCCCCTACAATAGTCATTGACTCATTTTTGGTGTGCAAAGATAGTACAAAAATCTCTAAATAACTCAAATCTTGCGCTTCATCAATAACCGTATGATCGAAAGGCGCTTCCTTACCGCTTCCTTCTAGTAGATGACGCATATATAAAATAGGCGCAAGGTCTTCTGCTTCTATACGTTCTTCGTCCAAAAATGATTTTGATGTATCCACAACATCTTGCAACACTTCATCCGAAATTTGTTCACTTGTAAGGTTGCGCAATAGTTCCCAATCTCCAAATAGCTGCGTGTACACAGTAAAAGGATCTATATTTGGCCACTTCCCCAAATACAAGACAAGCAATTCATCGATCTTTTTCTCAAAACGCAGTAAACTTGGCTTATCTAAATCAATTTTTGCTTCACGTAAATGGGTAAATAATTGTTGAGTCATGTGTTGTTTTACATACTTAGTTAACGCTTCTAATCGACGGCGATATGGTAAATGAGCAAACTCATCTATAAACAACTGGCGGATTTCTTCTTTTTTCATTTCAAAAACATGCTTTGTCTTATTATAAATAAATCGCAAATCCTTATATGCAATCAGTTCATTTAACAAATAATCCATATACTGATCTAGCATATTACGACAGTGAAGTGAACCTTTAAATGACATCCGATGCCAAGTTTTGCGTTGTTCTGTTTGTTTGTTAGCATCATCTTCAAAGAAGAGTAATAAGGGCTTGCTTGGGTCAAGTATACGCCATCCTTTTGGCAAGAGTACCTTTACCTGTTTAGCTGCCCACTCCGTGAAGGTTGCTTGTTGTACATCTTCCACGCCTAATTCGGGCAATACATCGGCAATATACGTTAAGAACAGCTTATTTGGTGCAAATACCATAAATTTCCTAGAAGCAATCAAATGCTGATAGTTATAGATCAAATATGAGAGTCGATGTAAGGCAATCGTAGTCTTTCCGCTTCCCGCTACCCCTTGTACAACAATGGCCCTATCTTTTTCTGCACGAATGATATCATTCTGTTCGGTTTGAATTGTGGCAACGATATCTTTTAATCGACTATCGTTATTTTGATTCAGACTAGAAGCTAAAAATTCGTCAATATATCCTTCTTCCAGAAAGTCTTCTGGAGTTCCAATTTCGCGGTGAATGGTCTCTTTTAAGGCACCGTCATATATTCCTGTAATTTGAGCGTCTTCTATTGCAAAATTACGTTTTAGCTTTACTTCTCCCCGTACAATCCCCTGTAGTGTTCGGTAAAAAGCCTCCTTGCTCTCACCACTGTAGTAAAGACTAGCAATGGGTGCACGCCAATCTACTACAACACTGTCCATCGTGTCGCGTTCTACGACCCCACGTTTTCCAATGTATACGGAATCCAATTCATATGTTTCCTCTTTCATGAAATCTACCCGACCAAAATAAGGCTTTTTCACAGTGCTTTCTAGATGAAAGAGGTCCCTTGCTTTCGAAGAATTCACTACTTGTTTGACATAATCGTCAGTCGCCTCTCGCAAATCTTCCCGGAGTTGTCCGATCTCTTTTTCAATGGTATGTACCGTTTTATCTAGTCGGCCTTGTTCTTCCTCATATGCAGGATGATGAATGGTCACATGTCCAACCTCCTTTTCATCAAACGAATATTTATCTTATCAAAACTAATTGGTAAATCCAAGGGAAATGTTGAGCGTCATAGATGTACCCCAACAAACATTCCTAATGCGGCAGATGAAATTCCCAAAGAATAACTGACAAATAGGTATACTACTCCTAACTGGTTACGCTTTTTTGTGAATAACGTATAGCTTTCCCATTTGCATGTAGAAAAGGTAGTGAAGGCTCCCATAAAACCTGTTCCCGCCACTACTAAAAAAAATGGAGCAAAAGAAGCACCTGTAATAACTCCCAATAAAAAAGATCCAAGAATATTGATGCAACAGGTTGCCAGCGGAAACATCCCTTGAAAACGACCATTTATTAAATGACTCATTCCAAAACGCGCCATCGCCCCAAGGCACCCACCCAATGCTACTCCTATACTATTCAACAGCATCAGCATCGCTCCCTTTCCCTGCTATACGAGTCCCTATCACAGAACCAAGCTTTATCATTAGTAGCCCACCCCATAAACTGGCTAACACATAACAAATAGCGAGCAAATATTGGTGCTGCTGCCATAGCGCGACCGTCTCCACACTAAAAGTAGAAAAGGTAGTAAAAGAACCAATAAACCCAGTCCCTACTCCTAAGGTAAACCATGTAGGGAGCTGATTTCGAGTCAGGATATACTGATTCAGAACTCCCAATCCAATACAGCCCATGAAATTAATCAATAGGGTACCTAACGGAAAAGATAGCCCCCACCAGCCCAATGTCCATGTTCCCAGTAAGTAGCGCAAAACAGCCCCCATCATTCCAGCCAATCCAACAATCAGAAATGGCATGTGTTTTCCCCTTTCTCATACATTTCTCTTTACATACACAAACAAACTCCTACCAGCAATATAACTGGTAGGAGTCATTAGCCTATCGGCGCTTAGGGCGAACTCCATCGCCTCTGTTAACTTGTGGATAAATCTGTGTAGTCGCTCTTCCTAGGAAACATTAGAAGAAATCACGTATGTTAGTGCTTATGCTTAGGTTCCTCATCCTCTACATAACGGATAGAATCTAGATTTGCCTTCATGGAAGCCTTCATAGCATCAATGTATTTTTGACGAAGAACTTGTTGCTCCGCTTTTTCTTCTGGAGTTAAGCCAACACCCTTCGATTTCTTGGCTAATTCATTAATACGTTTTACTTCTGCATCAGTAACCAATGGTGATACCTCCTCAACTAACTTCCTTTTATTATAACACAAGACAAAAGGAGAAGAGAGATAAATTATGGTTATGGACTCAGCGATATGTTGGAATAATGAGATCATTTCCTGCATAAATCATCGGGTTATCTAAATGATTTTGTTTCATGATTTCTTCAATCAATTCTCTAGCTGTTAAACCAGATTTTTCTTTATAAGCTTCTGCTATACTCCATAGCGTATCTCCCGACTGAATTGTAATCACCAGAGAATCTTGCTGAGCATGAGGAGCTGCAATTGCTACTTTTTCCTTTCCAAAAATCATACTGCTCACTACAAAGGATAAAACGACAATAAGCAATATGGATAATAAAGCTTGCCCTCGTGTTATCCCTCTTTTATGGTGTACCCAAGTAGCCTTATTCGTCGTTGTTTTTGTTTTATCCTTGTATAGATTCTGACAATTGCTAGATTGTACTGTCATTATCATCACCCTCACAAACGTTTGTTCTCATTTTATTATCTTAATCATAATGCGAACAAATATTCCTGTCAAGCGGTAAAAATCGAACTAATGTTTGTCGAACGCAAATTCTCATGGTATAATGTAGAAAATATCTGGATCGAGAGAATGAGGTGTTCGAAATGTCCAAACTCTCCAATCGCCAACAAGCGATCATTGATTTTATTCGTAAGGAAGTAAAAGATAAAGGATATCCCCCGTCTGTCCGAGAAATCGGTGAAGCGGTGGGACTAGCTTCCAGCTCCACTGTTCACGGTCATCTCGCACGACTTGAAAAGAAAGGCCTAATCCGCCGCGATCCTACTAAACCACGTGCCATTGAATTATTGGATGAAAGTCGTTTACAGGATGATTATGAAAGTTCCATTGTTCGCGTCCCAGTTGTCGGAAAGGTAACAGCAGGTCAACCTATTACAGCAATTGAACAAGTGGAAGAATATTTTCCGTTGCCAGAAAACATCGTTACATCTGACAATGTATTCATGTTGCGCGTAATGGGAGAGAGTATGATTGAAGCAGGAATTTTAGATGGCGACTACGTAATTGTCCGCCAGCAAAATGTAGCCAATAACGGAGATATCGTAGTGGCTATGACAGAAGAAGATGAAGCAACTGTTAAACGTTTCTTTAAGGAAAAGACCCACTTCCGTCTACAACCAGAAAATTCTCAATTAGAACCGATCATTTTAGATAATGTTAGTATTCTAGGCAAAGTGATTGGTGTTTATCGCCTTTTCCACTAGAACATTTACTTTAATCCCCAAAGATGCTTCTAATTTGATTGAACTCAAAAAACTCTTGGTGAAGATAATACTCACCAAGAGTTTTTTGTTTGTGATCCTTTATTTATGTAGCTTATTTTTTTGTAACTCACTACTCTTTTCTGCAATACGTTTCTGTTAGATGTTCGTCGTTTTTCTTCTTCTATTTGTTTATTCTTAGATGTAAGATTACTAGATAACGTTCTTACCAATAAAGGAGTGTTTTATTTGGATCAAGACTTCAAACAAGCCTTACTCATCATTGACGCTCAACAAGAACTACTTGATGGAAACGAAACCAATAAACCCGTTTATCAAAGGGAAAATTTATTACTTTCTATTAATGCAGTCATACAACAAGCAGTAGATACAGATTCTTTCATCATTTTCATTCGAGATAAAGATGTTGCTAATGGAAATGGGCGAGGTTTTGGTATTCATCAGAACATTCATGTCCCCTTTACCTCGAAAATATTCGATAAAACAGCAACTAATGTGTTTTATGGAACACCTTTATTATCTTTCTTACAAGAACATCAAATTAAGCATCTTATTATGATGGGTTGCAAAACAGAACACTGCATAGACACAGCCGTAAGAACAGCTACCATATCTGGCTTTGATGTGACTCTTGTTGGAGACGGACATTCTACAACGGATTCGACCATTTTAACTGCCGAACAAATGATTAATCACCATAATGAAATTTTGCATGGGCATTACAATGTAGACCATTTTTCTCTTGTTAGAAATGCACATGAAGATTTGTTTACTCCTCCTCATAATAGTTACCGATAGAAGTAAGCTTATTTTTTAATGATCGAAATTTTTACAAATAAAACAAACCGAGATTGTCAACATAACTCCACTATTCGTAGAGAAAATGTGATCGACAGTCTCGGTTTTGTTATATGTAACAAGCTTTGTGATCTGATCTATTTTGATCTATTCTATTCAAACAAAGTTCTACAGGGCCACAATAAAGAACCAGATGATCATAATCAATTGAATAAAGATTTTCACGACAGCACTACTAAAGAAACCAATTAGGCTCCCTACTGCTATCTTAAAAGCACGTTCGGCCGGTTGTTTTTGCATCAGCATTTCAATTAACAATACAAATATAAATGGTACAATAATCATACCAAATGGTGGAAACAAAAATACACCGATGATAATACCCACTATAGAGCCAATTGCTGATGCCTTTGATCCCCCATACTTTTTAACAAAGTACATGTTGGTCAATAAATCGGCACCGAATAACAAGACACTTAAAATTCCCATTCCCCACCAAAAGGAAACTGGTAATCCTGCCCCCGGTCCTGCTATAGCAAACTGATATAACAAGAAACCGCCCCATAACAAAATGGTATCAGGTAACACAGGAAAAAAGATGCCAGCGATGCTAAGACCGAATAAGAGAATGACGATCAACCACAATAAGACATCCATGTTAAAACCCCCTCTTTGTTGCTTCCTACCCGTTTTCTATATGTACGTATCAATACTCCCCTGCGTTTCATTTTTGCTCATGTATTTTTCTTCTCTTGTTTGCTATACGTGTCTTCTTTCCAGAATATACATGAATTCTCTCTATTAGATCGAGAAGTTTACATAGCCTAATATAGGTAAGAAAAGAGGTCTAAGAAACAAAAAGGTAAAATATAACATTTATAGAATTTTACATTAAGGGACTTAATTCGTTCCAATCAACGATCTATATATCTGATTAAGGAAAGAAGGTTATATGATGAAAAAAATATTTTATTCTTTATTAGCTGTACCTTTTGTTTTCTCAATCTCATCAACTAGTTTTGCCGCTCCAGAAAAGGATAACACTACCACAGTAAGTACAAGTGATAATGCTTACCTTCAGTCTTCTATTCCATTTTCGTTAACCGTGAAGGAATGGGACAGAGGATATGGAGAGGCTGGGGTCACGGGACCTTTTTTTCTATCTAAAGGTGGCACAGTAACAGTTACATTCGACAAACCTGTAGATACACTGGGATGGTATCTACTCAATGCAAATAGATATGGAGCTGAAAAAGTCTATCCGAAAAGCTCTACTGTAACTGTCCCTCGTAGTTCTCATTGGATTGTAATTTTACAAAACTCTGGAATTAAGCCCGTACCCATATCAGGAACTGTGATTATTAATTGATCTTTTTGTAGATATACGAAAGTACTTCTTCTATAGGATTATGATGGACATCCAGTAAAAAAAGCATCCGAGTGGTGCTTTTTTTACTCTATTTTTATTTGCTTAAGGCTTATGCGCTCACAACATTTGGTACCTATTATTTTCTTACTCGAACATTCTTTCCTCTATTTAACTTCAATAAGTCTTCTACCTTCATTTTAACTAAGGAATGAGGCGAACCTCCACCCGTAAAAACGTAATTCAATTCCATTACTCTAGGATCAATTAAAAAGGTTGCATCAAAACCAAAAGAGGGGACTCCACCTGCGGGGTATCCAGTGCCTTCTAACACTTCTTTTTCATCTGCCAAACGAGGTCTTTCAATATGGAGTGCCTTACTTACTCTCGATGTACTGGCTCTATCTTCTCCTCTTACAATGGCAACAATTACATTTCCATTTTGGTCAATCATACAAATATTTTTTACGACATCGTTTATAGAAACGTTAACGGCTTTGGCTGCATCTTGGACCGTATGACAAGATTGATTTAAAATAAAGTGTTCGGCATCGGCATTAGTGGAATGTAAATATTCTTTTATCTTCAACTCATAAGCATTCATGTGACCCTCTCCTCCTAAAATGATTTCCATCATTTTAGCTAAGCTCCCATTTTTAATCAATTATAGAGGGGAACTCCCGATGATTATACACTTATTTTATTTTCATGTTTTGGTTTTTTTAATGTATAGAGCATTCCAATGAAAATAAATAAGATGCCTACTGTTTGAATGGTACTTGGTCGAAATCCGATTATGAGCACATCTAATAAAATAGCAACTGCTGGATCTAAAAATACCATTCCTGAAATCGTTCTAGTGGATAGCTTTCGAACACTATCGAAAAACAGAAGATAAACAACACCAGTGTGGATAATACCAGTTATTATTGCATAGGCCCAATTTAGAGTAGTTAAATCCCCAAATACATGATATTGAATAAATGGAAGTAAGCAAATTGCGCCAAAAGCCGTTTGTATGAACGTGGTAGCATATACACTTGTTTTTTGAATGCTTTTCCCTAGAATCATCGTCAACGCATAAAAGAGCGCTGCTAAAATAGCGTACAAAAATCCGGTCATTTGGAATGGAGCATGTGATACCTCACCACCAACTCCAATAATGAATATGGTTCCTACAAAACATACAGATATAGCCAGGATTGATAGTATTGTTAATTTTTCTCTAAAGATAAAGCTGCCTACAAGTAAGACAATCATCGGAGCAAGATGATAGAGTGATATCGCTACTGTAATAGATATTAGTTCAAAGGATTTAAATAAGAAAATCCAATTTAAAAGATTTGCTAAACCACAGAAACTGATTCTAATCAACTCTCCTTTGCTCCATTTTTCTTTTTTATATGTTCCTGTAATAACCCATGTCAGCCCTAGAAAAATGGTTGCGCAAATACATCTAATAAAAACTAATTCCAATGCCGGAAGACCAGTTAAAACAGAAAAAAATCCAACTGATCCAAAAATCGTCATAGCGATAAACATATGTAATAAAGCTCTTACATTCACTATTTACTCCTCATTTCCTTTTTAGAAGTTATTATTCTAACTACTATAGGTTGGTCTAAAAATAAAACGGCTTCCTTTATAAGCTGAAACCGTTTTTCATTCTACTAACGAATGGAATCATCTCTTTAGACACTACCTACAAATGAGACCATAAAACTACGTCAACTCGTTTTATGAGAAATCTTCACGTTATAATAATATTATTCACAATTTTTATGTCATTGCAAGTATTCAGCTTTACTGCCAGCATCGTTGTTGAAGATGATAATATAAAATAAGAGGGAGATTTCAATGAAAGGAGAGTTATTATCTTGTTAGCCACATGTATTACATACCATGAATTTGGAAGACCGCAGGATGTTTTACAAGTTGAAAGTAAAAAAATCCAACGTCCTATGAGTGGAGAAATTCTTGTTCGTATGAGCGTTCGTCCTATAAATCCTTCTGACTTAATACCCATTAGAGGCGCATACTCTCATCGTATTTCTTTACCTTCGATTCCAGGATATGAAGGGGTAGGTATTGTAGAAGAAGTTGGTCCTTCCGTTTCTCAAGAGCTACTTGGTAGACGTGTTCTTCCTTTACGAGGAGAAGGTACCTGGCAGGAATTTGTGAAAACATCAGCGGAATTGGCAATTCCCATACCTAATTCTATTGAAGATTATACAGCCGCACAGTTATATATAAACCCTATAACAGCATGGATTACTTGTACAGAAGTATTAAAATTAAGAGAAGATGATATATTACTCGTCAACGCTTGCGGCTCTTCTATTGGACGTATCTTTTGCCAGTTATCTACTATTCTCGGTTTTCGATTAATTGCTGTCACTAGGAACAATACCTATACAGAAGAACTGCTCCAGCTTGGTGCGTCCCATGTAATAAATACCTCAGAGACTTCATTACATCATACTGTTATGGAATTGACCAATGGGCTTGGAGCAAATGCTGCTATTGATTCCATAGGGGGATCAGCTGGATCAGAGTTAGCTTTTTGCGTCCGACCTAACGGTATTTTATTAACGCTTGGTCTTTTATCAGGGATACCTGTTAATTGGGCAGATATTTCGCGTATGGCAAAAGTGAATATTAAGCTGTTCCATCTAAGGCATTGGAATCAGCAGGTATCTGTACAAACTTGGCAAGAAACCTTTACTCTTTTGATAACATTAATAAGCGAAAAAAAATTGGGACTAATGCTGCCATACTCTCATTACCACCTACTGGAGGTACAGGAAGCTGTTCGCATTGCTGAATCCTCTAGGAATCGAGGTAAAATTTTTTTATGCAATTAATCACAGCACTTAATTTACAAACTCCTCTTAACTCAGTGAATAAAAATCGTGCCAGAGGTTTTACTATCTACGAAATAATGGCTGGCTGGGATAAATGCAAGAGATAAAGCATGGGATTTGAAGCAATCCTGTTGAAAATAAGAAGAAATGTACTCGGTTGCTAAATAAACAGGTCCTTCAGTTTGAGAAGGACCTGTTTACAAGCATCGGTGGTAGTACTCGTCACTATAAAGGTAAGATAACCCCGTCTCCAAAACCTAAACACTTCTGTTCTATTGAACTAAGGCAAAAATGAGTTATCGGTTTTGGTTTCAAAAACATTCTTCCTCGCCTACTAGCTTCCGAATACTGTTGTTCTCTACAAAATGTAGAACTTATTCTGCAAACTTATAAAATGAAAATTTAGCTGTAAAGCTCATTTTTTTTGTAAAAGAAGAATTTACTCCTGATTTAAATTGAACAGAGATGTTCCCATCTTTTGCTGCTTTAAAGATACGCCCATAATTTGAGTACGTATCATATGTACCTATCACTTTATTGTCTGCATCATAGACTGTGTAAGTAATAGGATACCCCGAATTATTTACTGTAACGCTAAGCTCCTCCCCTTTTTTTAAGTAAAAGGATTCTTTTTGAGTAACTTCATTGGAACTTAAAGAGTAATATTTTACAACATCTTGTGCTTGCGTACTCGCAGCAGCACTCACTTTTGTTGCTTCTAATCCTGTCAGACTTGCTCCAGTCAATCCCGCTACTCCTAATACGCCAGCTAAAATAATTTTTTTAAACATCATAATTCCTCCCATAGATTATTGTTAAAATGTAAAAACTATGAATATTATTAAAATTCCTTTTACCCACTTTCTTCTAATTTGTTCACCTCCTGTTGTAATCATTATAGTTACATTGAGAATTATTATCAAGAACTTTTTTCTTTTTTTTACAAAATTCCTAAATATATATTCAAATAGCAATTTATAGGCATTGTCTAGAATAGTCTCTGCCATGTAAAAATTCAAATATCATCCACAAAAACAAAAAACCCTCAACCCTAGAGGCGTAAGGGTTATGACGACTTTAATACGTATTTATGTATTGGTTGACTAGACCCCTGATAACAAAAATGCAGCCGACCCCTGGGGAGCTTTGGCTGCATGTTGTGATTACTATGACTCTTTTGAAAACCCCAATAGTGCCTTTTTCGAAAGTGACAATCATTTTGTAAAGTTCTCCTTATAGACACTCCTTTTTGATAAAATGCATTATTGGTAACCCCAGATCATACATAGCAAGGTTCCAAACACTGTAACAAGAGCTATAACTAATGCGTAAAATAGGTTCGTATAAATTGATTTTTGATCACCAGTTTCACCAGCATGCATAAACACAACTAGCTGAACACCAGCTTGTATGAATGCTGTTACAAGAAGAACCGTCATACCTATTGCAAATGAAATGTCAAAGAAATAGACAGTAAGCGCAATTGCAGTAAGAATCATGGACATTGCAAAGCCCATTACTTGTTTTTGCGGGAATAGCTCTTTCATCTTTTACATCATTCCTTTCAGGTAGACGAAGCTGAAGATGAAGATCCAAACTACGTCTAAGAAATGCCAGTACAGAGAGAAAATGAATGATTTATTGGCTGTTTGAGGAGTCAAACCTCGCTTTTTAACTTGCATGATGATATATAATCCCCAGAATATTCCAAATGAAACGTGCGCACCATGTGTTCCTAATGTTGTTAGTAGGATAGCTGTAAACGCACTTGTTTGTAATCCTGCTCCAATGTGAACATAGTGAACGAATTCATAAATTTCAACTCCTAAGAATCCTAGACCAAGAAGCAATGTGATAGTAAAGAATGTCATCATTGCTTTCTTGTTACCGATACGCATGGCGTGAATTCCAAGACCGATGATAAAACTACTTACTAAAAGCAAGATTGTTTCAATTAGTACTGGAGTGATCTCGAAAATCTCTCTCCCAGCTGGACCGTTACCAATCCGATCTACTAATGTGAAATATGATGCGAAAAGCGTTCCAAAAAGAACAATTTCGGCTCCAAGGAAAATCCAGAAGCCTAGGATATTTAACGAATTTTGTTCTGTACTATATTCGAGTGGTAGCGAGTGATTTATTTTCATAGATTAAGCACCTCGCAATCTTTTTTCTGTCTCTTCAATTTCTTTAACAGAGATGTAATAGCCGTCATCTTTCTCAAATGAACGGTAAGTCAAACAAGCAAAGATACTGATTGTTGCAAGTATGGCAACAATCCACATCCCGAAAACAAATGCAAAGCCCCACAGGAAGAAAATACAACTCATGAGGAACGGAGCACCGCTGTTATTTGGCATATGAATTTTTTTCATTTCACCTTTGAATAATTTATGACCTTTTTTCTTAGAATCCCAGAATGCTTCAATTGAATTAGCTTGTGGTGTAACAGCAAAGTTATATGCTGGTACTGGACTATGTGTAGCCCATTCAAGAGAACGTGCGTCCCACGGATCCGTACTAATATTTCTTGACGCATAACGAACACTCCAGTAAATATTGTAAACAAGTAGAACAAAACCAATTAACATTCCGATTGCTCCAATGAAAGAAATGAAGTTCAACGGTCCAAAGCCAGTTGATTCAGAGTAAGTGTACATACGACGCGCTTGACCATCTAAACCCGAGAGGAACATTGGGAAAAATGTGACGTTAAAGCTGATTGCAATAAACCAAAACGCCCATTTCCCGATTCTTTCATTCAGCATGAAACCAAACATTTTTGGCCACCAGTAAGTGAGACCAGCAATCATAGCGAATACAACACCAGGAATAATTACGTAGTGGAAGTGTGCTACTAAGAACATCGTATTATGGTATTGGTAGTCAGCTGCTGACATTCCAAGCATAACTCCAGTTACCCCACCAATTAAGAAAATAGGAATAAATCCTAATGAATAGAGCATCGGAACTGTAAAAACAATTTTTCCTTTCCAAAGCGTGAACAACCAGTTAAATATCTTAATCCCAGTTGGAACAGCAATCGCCATTGTTGTTATAGAGAATATACTGTTAGTAAGTGCTCCCTGTCCCATTGTAAAGAAATGGTGTGTCCATACTAAGAATGAAAGAAGAGATATTATAACCATTGACGCCACCATTGATTTATAACCATATAAGTTACGGCGTGCAAAGGTTGAAATAATCTCACTATATACACCAAATGCCGGCAGGACTAAAATGTAAACCTCAGGATGGCCCCAAACCCAGAACAAGTTCGCCCAAAGCATGTCCATGCCGCCATTAGTCGACGCAAAGAAGTGTGTTCCAAATAGTCGGTCCATTGTCATCATAATAAGCGCCACTGTTAATACAGGGAAAGCGAAAACCACGATAACATTAGTGACAAAGGCAGACCATGTGAACATCGGCATTTTCATTAATGTTATACCAGGTGCTCTCATTTTTAGAATGGTAGTAATAAAGTTAATACCAGATATTAATGTACCAAGCCCAGAAATCTGAAGTGCTAACGCATAATAGTTCGTTCCTACAGATGGACTAAATTCATTACCTGCCAATGGAAAATAAGCAGACCAACCTGCATCAGGAGAACCACCAACTACGAAAGAGATGTTGAATAACATCGCACCCATGAAAAATAGCCAGAAGCCTAGTGCATTTAAACGTGGGAACGCCACATCACGAGCTCCAATTTGTAATGGAACAACGAAGTTCATTAGGGCATAAATGAACGGCATTGCCATAAAGATGAGCATGACAGTCCCATGTGTTGTGAAAATTTCATTATAGTGCTGAGCATCTAGCAAGGTATTTTCAGGCACGGCTGTTTGAGCACGCATCATAATAGCGTCAGCACCACCACGGAATAGCATCAGCAAAGCAGATAGTAGATACATAATGCCGATACGTTTATGGTCTACTGTAGTTAACCATTCGCGCCATAAATAACCCCATTTTTTGAAATAGGTTAAGCCAGCCATTATCGCGACAACAGTAAGAACAATGGCAACCATCGATGCGTAAATCGCAGGACTTGGATGGGGTACGGCAAATCTATTAAAGTAATCCATGCTATTGTGACTCCTTTCGGGAAGTGAATTTTTGTCATGTAAACTAGCTGTTAATTTATAAAAATAGTAATAGTATTGATTGTATTCTGAGCATTCATTAGAATTTCTAGATCAATGATGATGTCCACCATGCTCACCTTCTGGAGCTGGCCTAAATTCTAAATGGGTTCCATTGAACGTGGATTGCCCAACGTGACCTGGTACTAATAATTCATCGAATTTTTCTTCGGTAAGAGGTTCAGCAGTTTCTTTAACTTCCTTTACCCATTTATCATATTTTGCTTCAGGCATAGCCTGGACGTTGAAAGTATTTTCAGCAAATCCTTTTCCACTAAAGTTTGCATTTCGTCCCATGTATTCACCTGAAACATCAGCTGCTAAGTGTAATGTGGTAACCATGTCAGCCATTGCGTATTTTTGTCCCCCTAATTGCGGAATCCAAAAACTAGTAATAGGTCCGTATGAATAAAGTTTAAATTCAATTGCTCGGTCTGTTGGTATACGTAGGTAGTTAACTGTTTCGATATCTTCCTCCGGATAACTAAAATGCCATTTCCAGTTTGAGGATGAAGCATAAATAATTAAAGGTTTTTTATCTTCGTATCCTTTCGGGGTTGATTCAACTATATAGTTGCTTTTGACCGAAATAATTGAAAGTACAACTACGATTAAAACTGGTATCCCTACACAAACCAATTCAACAATCATATTGCCTTCAATGTAAGGAGGTTCATAATTTTCCCTTTGTTTAGACGCATTGTATTTTACTATCATATATACAAAAAGAGCGACAACGACAATAACAATGAATGCCATCGTCCAAATCGATATCATAATGACATCCGCTTGCGTTTGGGCCTGAGGTCCTTTAGGATCTAAGACCATTAACTTGTTACTACAACCTGTAAGTATTGTAATAGTGGCAAAAATGAAAGTAATGAAAGCCCATTTAAATTTCATGGAGGTACCCCTTTCTTGATGTATTTTCAGATTAGTAGACACGATCATTTGGTCGAGTTGTGTATAACGGATACCGATTATTTACGCGCGCTAGTAACCAAATCCATTCAAACAGTAAGTTTAGAAGAAAACCACAGATACACGACCCTATCCTACTGAATTATTGAAAGAATGTCGCCATCCAGTCTGCCATCGTTTCACCCATCCATGTTCAACATATCGAAACAATTACGACAAGAATTAGCCACAAAGAATGAACACCACATCAAGTAAGGTAGACAACATAAATAAAGCCCCAAAGATGGACAAAGCATCACTTACGTCCAATTTTGGGGCTTACTATGTTAAGAATTACCAAGGAATCCGAGGAATCCTATGAATGAGATTGATTACGCAATTACTGATGTACAGGAGTAGGTTTGCTACTTGAATCGGATAACGGTTGTTTTAAACGCTCATTGTACCCGTTTACCCACAGTAACTCCATTTGCTCATGCTCTTCCTTAGAAAGCGGAACAGTCTCAGAAGTTAGTGCAAATTCTTCCAAATTTTCTTCACTCGTAATATTAGGTATTACGGAGAGAACAGAGGGATGGTAAAGGGAAAACTGAATCGCTAGTTGAGCCAATGTTCGATTTGAACCGTCGAATAGCCCTTTATTCTTCATTTCATTTACCACCTCATTACCTGCTCTCATCCAATCGACTGGACGATGCGCTCTATGGTCTGACTTACCAAAATGCTTGTCAGGATCATAAGTGCCGTCCAGTAATCCAGAGGCATGAGGGATTCTTATAATTAATGTTTTTGCCTGTTCTTCTGCAACCTGTAATAGGTCCCTAGCTGGTTCCTGTTCCAGTATATTATTGATTACTTGTACAGCCTCATATCCCTTGTTCCATGCTTCTAAGGATTCATTTCTCCACCCGAGATCAGGCCCCATCGCTACTCCATAATGGCGAATCTTTCCTTGAGATTTTAACTGCTCAAGAGATTCCAATATCTCATCATTTTGAATTGCATCCATTCGTGGATTGTGAAGCTGATAATAATCGATATAATCTGTTCCAAGACGTTTCAAGCTTTGTTCACAGGCTGTCACAATATGCTTCTTCGACCAGTTTTGAGGAAGCTCTGTATGTCCTTTTCGCTCACCGGGATGTTGGTAGATGTCATATCCAAATTTTGTTGCTATGAAAATCTTGTCTCGAACACTACCTAATGTTTCTGCAATGATTTTCTCCCCATAGCCATCACCATACACGTCTGCCGTGTCAAAAAAGGTAATTCCGAAATCCTCGTATGCAGACTGCAAAAGCTTTTTGCCTAAACTTCGATCCGTTATCCCCCACCAGTGGGTTGCTACTGTCCAAACGCCAAAGCCAATTTCAGATACCAGAGAATCTGTGCCTGGAAACTTTCGATACTTCATACTCTTCTCTCCTTTCACTGAACCCCTTAATTGCAATAATAGGTCACTATATGTTTTAGTAACATTAAGTACTATTAAAATTATATATTTTATAAGTTGAAATGAACCCTCCAGTTCCATAAAATTATGACCATCCACTAAGCTTTAAAGTGAATAGTAAGGAAGTGAAATCTTGTATGGATTGGCAACCCAATCGTGAAAGTAGAATCCCTTTATATAAGCAAATTGCCCAATATCTTGAACAACGTATCTCCAATGGAGAATATCCTGCTGGAACAGTGCTTCCTTCCGAACGCTTGCTTTCAAAAGAATTAGATGTAAACCGTTCGACAGTCGTATCTGCCTATGAAGAATTACGTGCTGCTGGTATTGTGGAAAGCTTGCAGGGGAAGGGGACAATCGTAAGCAGAAACATATGGGGTACATCTCGCAACCGCATTCCCAACTGGGAGAAATTGATCGAAACAGGATCATTCCTTCCTAACACCACTATGACGCGTTCCATACGCAAAGAGGCATTCTCTCTTGATCTCATAGATCTAGCAAGCGGGGAACTTTCACCCGATTTATCTGCTTCCCAATACTTTCGCAACATCATGTCGAATGAGGCTTTTACCTATCACGTTGGCTATGATCACCCTCAAGGTAACCTGAAACTGCGTGAAACCATCTCCTTACATCTAAAGGAATCTAGAAATATTACTGCGACGCCTTCATCTGTATTGATTACTTCTGGGGCACAGCAGGCTCTTTACTTGATTGTCCAGTGCTTACTTCAATCAGGGGATGCCGTTGCGATTGAAGACCCCTCATATAGCTATTCTTTACCTTTATTTAAATCAGCCGGACTAAGACCCTTCTTGTTACCTGTTGATAATCATGGGATTAATCCGGATGATATCGTGGAATTCTATAAGCAGCATCGCATTAAAATGGTATTTCTTAATCCCAATTTTCAAAATCCTAATGGGTCATTTCTCAACTTAGAACGTAGAAAAAGAGTTCTAGAAATTTCCTCCCACTTCGGAATACCTATCATTGAGGATGATCCATACAGTTTAACTGCTTTTGATAAAACACAAGTTCCAACCTTAAAATCTTTGGATCAAAATGGTACCGTTCTCTATGTTAGTTCCTTAAGCAAAATTGTCGCGTCTGGTTTACGGATCGGATGGATATCTGGCCCCCAGACAGTAATTGAACGTTTAGCGGATGCAAAACAACAAATCGATTTTGGACATAGCATTATACCTGAATGGATCGCAACCCAGTTTTTATCGTCTGAGGACTTCCCGATTCATTTGGACAAGCTTCGTAACTCACTCGCAATTAATAGAGACAAAATGGTTTTTTCATTATATGACCAGCTAGGTGAACAGGTAGAGTTTCTAGTACCCGAGGGTGGTATTCATATGTGGTGTAAGGTGAAGGCAGACGTTAGTGAACAACAATTGTTAAAAGAGGCAATCAAAAGAGGAGTTGTTTATGTTCCCGGAAGTGTCTTCGGGACACAGAAAGGATATGCTCGATTTACATTCGGCCGAGTTAAGGAAGAACATATTTATGAGGCAATTTCACGCTTTTCAGACGCTTTACATAGTTTCGAGTAAGGCAAGTAATTAATATGGTAGGGTCTGTCTCATTCACCATCAAGATTTGGTCTTACCCTTGTCAAGTAGACAGTTACAAACAAGCGTAAGCGTAAAATAGTATCTATCCTTTCTATTTTACGCTTACCTTCTTCTGGATAAGAAACTCTTGTCCCCATATAGAAACACCTCCTAAGAATCATATCTTTGAATACGATTCAAGAGGTGCTTTTCAAGCTATTTTCAGCAGCTTATACATTGAATGGTATTTCAGTTACGTAATGCAACTTGAAATCTCAGATTATCGTATTGATCATCGACAGCAAGTACCTGTACTCTACTTCCGATTGGAATGCCCCTGCCAGCATTGAAATCTAAGAAATTTACATATCGTCGTCCTTGAAAATCTAATGGATAAGCATCCTTAATAGCTGTCTCTACTCTATCAATACTCAATTGATAGCGGACTTTTCTACTTGGAACTTTATTAAAATACAGACCATCTACATATTGAGTATGATTAAAATTAACGATATTCCAACTACCAAATTCATGACCTGTAAGCAGTGATTTATACTCTGCAACTTTTACTTTCAGATTATCGTTTTTTTCGTCTACAGCGTACAATTCTAAATTATTGCCTGGAGTCTCTAGGCAAGGTACAGTTCGCTTTCCATCACTTCCCGTTGGAGGAGATTGTATTATCTCTCGAAAATAGTCATTAATCTTCCATTGATATCTCACTTTTGTCTCTGGAAAACGCGAAAACGTTGCACCCCTTACCCATCCATTACCCTCCGTCCATTTTTCAAATACATGCGCTTTTTGAAGTTCTTCGGTTGTCCCTTTTATACAAAAAGCTACATCAAGCACACAATCTGTAATCTCTTCCTCATCCATACCACTCCATCTCACCACATTACTTGATAAGTTACCAATATAAGTATTTGTGTTGATTCTGAGATTGTTAGCAATAGAACTAGCAAGTGCAGATGCAACACCATAAATAATTCCCATTGCTATAGGGTTAATCCACATCCACACTGGAATATCTAAATCAGTATCTACCTTTGGAGTATTCTCCATTCTGAATTCAATTTTCTTGTTATTTCGACTATAATAAAAAGTACTTTTTGCTTCGTAATTAAAATTTATATAGGAATCTGATAGACCTTCAATCTTACAATTTCCTGATGCCTTCATGTGAAGTTTGTTACTTTCAATTTTTAAATGTAAGCTCGTCATTACTGGATAATAATATATTAACCCCGATTTTATTGTGTCACAGCTTATATTCCTATTATTCTTAATGACTCCACTTGTAGGTGATGTACTTTCAAATCGAAAGTGATTGATGGTTGCTCCATGACCAAATGAATTGGGCAGCTCAGGCATAATCATATGTTCTAAAAACAATTTTTCAGATAGAACCAAGAATGTCTCATGATTATTATCTAGTATCGCGCCATCAATCAATTCAGCTAGATTAGATATGTCTCGATTTGTTACCACAGAAAATATCACTAAAAAACCTTTCTCTTGATTATTAGTTGGGGAGTAATACGAATATTTATAATCTTTAGGTTGCATCCATGAAATACCATTTGATCCATTTAATTCTGCGAATATATGGGATACTCTGTCTTTGTTATTTATAAACATATCTGCTAACGTTAAGTTTAAAAATGTATAAACCATACTTCCCTGAGAAAATACTTGATTTATATCTGGATTGAGTACAGTAACAGCGCCTTCTCGTTGGTCTCCTTCTCTTTCTCCTTTTACTAGAAAGTTAAAAGCTAACTTCTGAGTATTAGATTGCTGAAAAAATCCCAGCTGAAGTTCTAATAGAGGACATATACCGTCTAACTTTGTAGAGTTCCCCATAAAGATTAGCTCTCCCTCTTTTACTAGGGTTTTCACTCTCAATAATTTACTTGCTCCCCCAGGAACAATCTCCCAATTATCAAAGGTCAATGTAACAGATGTATTTTCGTCTTCATACGTAAACGTGATTTTATTATCATTCATATATTTTCTTAATTGCTTATTTATTAAATCCCTAGTACCTACATACACAACATCCCAACCATGCGTATCCAAAATAACCATCCTCTCTACTTATTTACTTATAAACTATCGTGGACTCTCTATATCACAAACCTTCCACCTAGTTGAAGTGGTCCTGCTAAGCCAGCATAATCTAATTCAAAGGTTTCACTAGCATTCCAAATAATTTGAGAAGTTGTATTTTCTAACAAAAGGTCTATGCTTGGAGACGTTTCAACATTTAACGTTTCAAAAATTGTAGGTAACAAAGCAATGGTTCCAAATATTAGTGATACAACAATTCCAGCTATAAGCAATGTTGCTCCTCCTGTAAACACAGCTAAAAGGACAGACGCAATGATTCCCGCAACAAGCATTATCCATGGTAACGCAGAACCTCCATTTATCGTTCCTTGTAACAGTGTCGGTTCTTTTACTTGTTCATACGTGATGGTTTGCTCCCCCTTTTTGTTAGTAGCTAATACAATCCGATAATGATGAGTGGTACGACAATATGCTTTTATACCGTCAAATATATGAGTCTCTGTATATGTTTCCAGTTTCATTTCATCCCCGATCAAACTTAGCTTCAATTCTTCCAGGTAAGGAGTATACATTGATCCATTCGCTTGTACCCTCTCTAATTGTATCTTTCTTCCGTCTTTCAGTTGGAGAATATGTTGATACTGTCCTGCTTCACCACTTGCATTAATCACTTCATAGTCATCAATTGTTGAATTTGTAAACTTCATTGGTAACGTTGGCAATAATACGTCTCGTAAAAATCGTTCTTCTGCAATTAAAAATCCAGCATTTGAGGATTTGGGAATGACATAGGCATCTAATTTTTGTTGTTGTTGAATTCCTCCCCTCCTTCCTCCTGTCATACATAAGACTCCTAATAAACTTTTTTCTACGTCTCCCTCAATATCTGTATAGGCATAATCAACGTAGGAAGGCCTACACCATGCCCATGCTTCATCACCACTAATATACAGATTTAAGTTGACTACATTAAAAGTATGGGTAAATTGTTCGAGATGTAACGTTAACCATGTAATAATTTGACTCATGAATATTTCTTTTAGAATCTCCTCAAGATCAATGAATACATTATGATTCAATGACCCTGGATAGAATATACCTGTCACATTTTTTAATGAGATACCTATCACGACAGGATCAATTGGACCCGAACTCTTTGTTTTCATTTTCAAACCATATAATTGTTCATTTCCTTCATTTTTTGTGACTGTTTCGTGCGGAAGATAGGTAAGCTTGACTTGAACATGTAAATCTGCAGATTGAAATCCAAATTTTCCTATGAAAAAATCCTGTAAGATGGTTTGGAAATCTCGAACAGGTATGTTCATTCGAATACTATTTCCATCCCCACCCGTGATAATTTGCCAGTCCTTAAATTCCCCTTTGAAATCATTTCCATTTGAATCAGTTAATTCAAAATTTTTCGGACTGCTTTTTTGTTCCCTTATCATACGATTCACTTCCGCAATAGGAATGGCAAATACCGTATCCCAATTCAAAGTACTAGTCGAATGAGTAATTGTCATGCATCATCATATCCCTTCTGTATTTATCTAGGTCGGATTGTAATAATGTGTATGGGGTTTCGTGTGTTAACCTAGTAATGTAATAGATAAGCGAGCAATGCCAACATCTATTCTAATGCTTCATTTTTTTAGAAGAATAAATGTAATATGACATGCTCGCATCAATTATAAGAAAATTCAGTATGTTCTGTTACTAATATTCAACCTTTTTCATCCAGTAGAAGTCTAGTCAAGTGTAAACTTTAAGTCACTCCTATCCAAATATCCCTATTACTTAATTAATTTCCCACCCATTAAATAAATCCCTTGGAGCCGGGCCGTTTCCACTTGAAGTTCGCTATTATCCGGCCATTTTACAGCTCCTACGCAATTAGCAAGAAACGCATCGATGGTTGGAAGTTCGGAATAATGTTCTTCTGCTAAATAATCAAGATATTTAGCTATCGCAGTTGGTAGCATTCCTGCAGCTCCAATTACCGCCATTTGAGTAAATACTAGGGCTGATTTTGATGATATTTCCCAGATTCTAGACCAGAGTGTACGAGGCTGTTGTAGCACTTGGTACATTACTCCTGGCGAGTTAAGCCCAACATAGGAAGGGGCTCGGGTAATATTGAAAGTGGTTAATTCTATCATTTCCCTTCTGGCTGCTTGAGAAGCATTGGTTCCTGCTCTTTTTAATAGCTCTTTTAGAGAAATGACTGCCCTCATCATAGTGGTCCCGATTTTGGAGAATTGTTGACTGATATAGGCACTTGCTTGTCTAAATACGGCGCTGGTAGCTGAAAAAAATGCTCCTGCTGCGATTGACAAGGCTAGTCCTGTAGCAATTTCTATAATTAATTGTTCCCTTTGATACCAATCTTCAAGAGTATAAGTGAGTGTAAGTGTAGCCTCACCCTCTTCACTTGGAACTAATACATTTTTGTATTCTTTACCTAACTCGTCAACACCACTTTTAAGACTAAGACCATAGTGTTGTGTATAGTTGGCATGTCCAATTATTCCCCTAGCTTGCTCCCATGTAAGGTCCTCTATATCTAAGACCATTTGATTATTTGTAATGCCTAGTCTAAATTTTTTAGGATCAACATAAGAAGGTACCTCATTTTCATTATGATCGTATACCGTGCCGAACTGAATTCTCTCTTTGTTTTGAATAAACAAACCGTTGTCCGTTTTCTCGAATTGGTCTGGTGTACCAACCTGCATAATATTGAGACCTCGTCCCAGCCATTTATCTACGAATAATGGCATATCGATGCCAAAGGCTGAGTCATTTGTATCCTTTGCATTCTTAACTGCGTGTAATAAACGGGCATCTACTGTATGTTGTGGGTAATTATTCTTACGATTTTCTACCATTGTCATAACGGCGAATACACTTGTATCTAAACTTGGTTGCCCATTTTCATCCTTTCCCTCTGCTACACCATAATACTTATCAGTTGGCTTTAGCCATTGGAAATTTTCATCTTTGGCAGTTTCCTCCAAAAGGAGATGTGAAAAGATATTTTCGAATTTATCGATGTTTTCATTAAACCAATTTTTAAACATTATCTCTACGAACATTGCTATCAATTCAGGTATCTCATTTGAAAAGTGGGTTTTCACTAGGATTACTGGTTGATCCCCGCTTGTATCCTGATCAGTTTTCACTTTTAAATCAACTTGATACCCATTTCCTTTACCAGTAGAATCTGTAATAGTTTTTTCTGTTGAATTCAAGTATTTTAATTTTAACTGAATTTTCATATAAGGTTCAAGAACAGGATTAGGATCTTCTCTAGAAGCAAGTCTGTACATTTTATCAGCAGTTATATAATGAAGGAAACTGTTTTCATTAATTTTACAAATGAAATTTACATTTTGGCCATCTGCCCCTGTTGTGATTTCCCACGAATCAAATGTTCCGTTCAAGCTGAATTCAAGCGGGAATCCTAATGAAGTATCCGTGAATTCATAATAGAATTTTTCTGGATATAATTTTTTTTGTTGAATATTTTTATTTACATTCGAGAACGAAGTCACATAACTGGTATCCCATCCCATCAATGATAAGTCATTTGAAGTACTGTATTGAATGTTATAGGTATTAATTTGTTGATGTAATAGGTGTCTATGTTCTTTAAACCAAGTTACAAGCAACTTTTCTAGTAGAATAGATACCATTCCATGCCCGCTATTAAAATGGAAAGCATGATTGATGCTGTATAAAGTATCTTCTTTTTCCGAAATGACATACATTTCTGTTTGACTATCTTCAATCTTTAGACAAATTTTAATCCAGGAATTTTGTAAATGATGCGTAGCTTTTTCGTTGTTTGTATCTACTTCGAAGGTTCCATTTTCTATATAACATTTAAAAATGGGATATTGTCCCGATCCTTCATCCGTTAGCTCCCAATTGCCCCAATTTCCTTGTACTTTTGCACTCATAGAAGAATCTTTCATTTCTTGATAGAACGAACTTGGTACATTTCTCAACATTTTACTATCTCGATTTTTTACATCCTCAATCGTTTTAGTCCAATCATAAATTCTAAGACTATCTACATTTCTTTTCTTCATACTATATCCTCCTCTTTCATCATGTAATTGTTACCAAATACTTTTCATTTCCAATAAACAGATTTTCTATTTGATCATGTAACAACCAATGTAACATTTTTTTAGTAGGAAGCTTCTCTTCCATATCAACATTTACTACCATTAACCCATACTGATTTCTTCTTGCTCGATTTTGACTAGTGAAACAAATTTCTTTTTCATAAGTGGAAGGTTCTTCTTGTAAATATTCTTTCTTTAAAGCTATAACAGCTTTTATTCCCTTGAAGTTCTCTTCATATATCTTAGTTTGATACACATCTTTGATGAAAAATGTACCTTCTAAAAAATGAAGCTGAAAGTAATCATAGTTATCATGGTACGCTTTTTTTAGTTTGCTAATTGAAAATGTACCATGGAATGTAGTTTGCCCATCGTCAAAATAATAGGGAAAAACAGGAGACATTTTTTTCACTCCTCTAGGATCCAAGATTATTTGATTGATCGTTTATACATCCTAAAATATTTATTCACTTCTAAATTGACTACACAATATAGCATAATACGTCTATCGTTTTTTCATAATATATCCCCCCTCGTCTACAAACAAAGTATATCTCTCAATCTTCATAGAAAAAGCATACAAATTTTCATCTATTGATGAAAATTAAGTGTAAAATAGTCCCCACTATATAATGGACTGAAGTGACCCAGTAAATTGAGACAAGGAAAAAGCACCTCCTGAATCATATTTTTATTGGAGCAGTTAGGAATCAAAGATAAAAAGCAAATTAAAACCTAGATGAAGTGGTATCGAAACGGGGAAACACATCGATTTTCCCAACCTGTAGGCAAGCAGTATAAGTATGGGAAAAGCGGTTCAAGTCATCTCGACGAGATGACTCAGAAGGATCTAAAAATCCGACAATTAGAGATGCAAATTGAAGTCCTAAAAAAGTATCTGGAACGAACGACAAAGGAGAAAGGAGGTGGAAAAATCAATTATAATGGAGGTTGTAGAGAGTTTTCGGGGGAAATTTCCAACTTTAATTGAACAGTTGTGTCGGAAATATCGTTTTGGTCACAGAAAGATACGAGCTCTACTGTGTCGTAAGCATAACAAACAGGTGAATCGTAAGACTGTCCAAAGGATTATGCAGAAGAAAAATCTACAATGTCGCACCAAGCCAAAACGTAAGACGTATATCAACGGGGAGAGCAGAATTGTTGTAGCGAATGAACGTAACAGGGATTTTACGGCTTCGAAACCAAATGAAAAGTGGGTTACGGATATTACATATCGACAATTATGGACCTGTATAACAACGAAATCATCGCTTACCGAATAAGTGACCGACAAGATGTTTCTCTCGTACTAGAAATTCTGGAGGAGGCAATACATACTAGGGAGGCAGCAGGTGCCCTTCTCCACAGTGACCAAGGCTCAATGTATACGTCATACGCGTTTCAAAGCAAAGCAAAAGAAAAAAGCATTATCACGAGCATGTCCCGAAAGGGGAATTGCCATGATAATGCTGTCATTGAATCCTTCCACTCCTCGCTAAAGTCGGAAGAATTCGCCTCTCTAAAAAGAGAGATCCTAACAAACCTAATGGTAATACAAAAAGTAGAGAATTACATCTGTTTTTACAATGAAGAACGAATTCAGGAGAAATTAAACTACCTGTCCCCATACGAGTATAGGAAACAGGTAGCATAGGTGTTTTTTCATGTAGGGGAATAAAGGATACTATTACCTGGCTTCACAGGGTTTACACAAAACTTTTGACAGACCCTAGGAACTATTTTCCGCTTACGACTCAACCGGAATAAATTCGATTTTGTCTATCATTAACCAAAGTGGCCACCCATTTGCCGCACGTACAACACTATCAGCATATGATAATTCTAAAGTACACAGTGTTACTGTTCCATCACTTCCAAATATTGTTGGTACGTCTGCTTCTACATACTTAAAATGTTCAAATTTCGCTTTGTAATGATCCTGTTCCAGGTTACATGTTGATTTAAAAGATATTTTGGAACCCTGATTGTTATTTCCAGGTTGTTTAAACACAATACTATGATCATGATTAGCAGCATAATACATCCGAATACGATATTTTCTGCTTGGTTGCTTGAAACTTTTTTGTATTATTGGCAACTTAATCTTCATATCAGTCTGTCCAATACCAGGTTGATTCGGAAATAACTTTACTGATGATAAAAGTACATTTCCTCCTGTAAAGTATGGACCTTCCTCAACGGATATACCACCTGCAGGACTATTATTATTTATAAGTTCACTAGCTTTCACAGCTGGAACTTGTGAGATTTGATAATTGTAATTTTCTTGTTCATCTTCTTCTGCATCTGTTACATAATTGCCTGTAGGGTCAACATTTGTATGGTTCCAGCCAAATATATATTTTTCATTGTCTAAGACGACCGAACTGAAAATACAGTCTGATAAATAATGACTATAGTTATTATAACTTATACTTGATTCCATCCCCTGTGGTATGGTGCTATACTGTATTGAATCGCCTTGACCAATATTATATTTCCACTCATTATTTCCTGTTCCCTTAAAAATCATTTCTCTAATATTTCTACCCGCGTAACTTGTTGTTTTAACCTGATAAACATTCCTGTAGTCAAAATCTAAAGGTTTTTTATCAGCCGATACATACCCCTGTAAATCACCTGTAATAATCTCATCATCCATTCTTTTATATTTGTTACAATGCCCCACCAGTAATGATGTCCCACCTATTTTATTTGTGTATAATTCTACTTCTTGTAACCTACGAAATAGATTTCTGTCATATATAGATTTTCCATGATTTCCATTTATTTGATCTGTATAAATTGTTCTTGTCAAAAATTCCATTTTAACAGGCTTATTATATAGACGTGCATCATACATTGGAAACATTGCAATTACATCTAATACTAAAATTGTCATAGTTCTTTGGTATACAAGTCCATTATTGTTTTCATCTGCATCTATTAAACCTTCGTTATACCAATGTGAACAATAATCAATATAGTCCTTTCTGTATTTTATAAATCTTTCGTAATTAAGCTCTCCAGGTGGGGCATCTTTAGCTAAATTCCAATAATCTGCATATAAAATCCCATCTCGTAGAAGTAGTAAATGCAGATTGGCTGCTTGTGCATAAGCCCCCAGCTGTGCTACTTCATACCCTTTCATAGAAAGGGCCTCCATAGCTCCTACACACGCATAATTAAAATTCCCCAAGCTAGCCTTTACATCAGCTATTGCTTTTGGATCGTGGGGATATCTTACCCAGTGATTAAAACTCAATTTATAATCATCATATTGAGCCTGTAATTCTTTAATTTTTACTTCTGTCAATGTTCGTACCAACTCAGATATTTTTTTATCAATCAATTTTTCTGTTGCTTCCATAACTAGATCGAATGTATTATCTTGATCTGCAGGCCATAAAAGAGGGACTATAGAAGCTAGTACATAAGCTCCAGCAGATATACCACCGACTATAAGAAGGCCGGGGCCGAGTGTAAACATACTTGCAACCGCAGCAACTATAGTGATTGCAGCTATAGTCGCACCTAACCAAGTAACTTCATACGGAACAAAATCTACAAGACTCGTATTATTAGACGTAGCTAGCCAATCTTTATAATTTGTATTTTGTAATTTTTGATTTGGATTATTTGCTAGCGGGTACCTATTTGAAATATGGGATGAATTTTGTGAATCATCTACTATCTCATACTTATTTTTGTCGTTTTTATTCATGTTTTTACCTCCAATATTTACATCATTTATTTCTTGCTCTCTGAACACTCGTTACTTTAGTCGTGAGATGAAATAGTGCTTTTGTTGAAATCCCTTTTGGGATGGCAAGACAAAACATGGTATAATATTCCTCTACAGATTGCTCATTGAAAACTGACCATATGGGGTTGTGGTGAGAAAGGCTTCACCACGTAAAATGTTCAAGCCACATTCGCCCTCTCTCACTGAAAAGCGAAAACCAAGCAGTATGTGAAAGAGCAGGGTCCAACGTACAAGTTTTGCTATAACCGTAGGAACTACGGGGTTAGCCTGCTAATTCTCACTTCGTTGTAAGTGACAGCGCAGGAATCTCGTGGCTTTAGCCATGAGAGGTTCAAAATAAGTCATATAGAGAGAAATTGATTCACATCCTAAAATATTTATTCACTTCTAAATTGACTACCCAATTCAAGATGAGTCGTCTATCGTTTTTTCATAATATATCCCCCCTCCTCTACAAACAAAGTATATCTCTGAATCTTTCCGAAAAAAGCATACAAATTTTCCTCTATTGATGAAAAATAAGCGTAAAATAGTCCCCACCTTGAGAAAGATAGGAACTATTTTACGCTTTAGACTTCCTAGAGGGATTTTGCGTGTATAAATGATTTAAGGCCCCATCTCGCCTACAAAATAGCCCACATAAGAACACAACCTTCGGTTCAGCAGAGCTGATATTGTTGGTTAAATAATTGAGATTGTTTAACAGTCCCACAAGCAATACATTGTATGTAAATGTAAGAGGTACTGTTAGGTTTCCCGATAGCAGCCGTTGCCTCAATAAAGGCTAATTTCCAGCCTCAAGATAATCTCCACCAAATAGAAGCGCATTGCACAAATGAAAAGCTACCGCCATAAAGACGATAGCCTGTGGGATGTAATCATTTGGATTTTTACATCAGGACAAAAAATTATGCTCTTTCTAATTTGAATTTTTGAGCCTTAATATATGGGCTATTCAAATCATGTTGTAGTTCTACTTTAATATTTGTACCATTACCAGCATAACCACCATCTACATCCAATACGTATTTAGGATCTCGTTTATTTTTTATTATATAGGAATCTTCTTCTTCTAAATATTCTAGTATCCAATAATGTTCTTCTTTTTGTTGATTAGGTGTAGCAAAAACATTGTGAGCATCTGGAACATTCCAAGCTAAAACTAGATTTGATTCTTGGTTATATTTTATTTGATAGGCTTTTTTACTTAGATCATATACAATTTCCCATTTTTGATGAACACTTGCACCTGGATAATTTTTCTCCCATAATACAACATTATTATCAGGCATTTTATGTAAAGCCCCTGAATTATTTAAAGTAGTTACAATTTTAAAAACACCAGGAACAGAAACAGGTATTACAATGCTTTTTTCTAGTGTTCTCTCCCTCCAGTTATTGCTTCTTACTGAATATATATTTAATTTTGAGTTGAATTCTGTTTCAAAATGATGTTCTAAAATTAAATATGTTCTTTGTGATGCACTACCTGATAAAAAAACAGGAATGTCACCAAAATATTGACTATAAGAACTGTTATTAGTATAATCCCCACAGTTAAAATGATAATGACCACAAAAAACTGCCGCAACACCGTAATCTTTTAATAAATTTTTAAATCTTTGATTAGGTCCTCCAGCCCAACTATCTGGCTTATGAACATTTACAATAATGATTTTCCCAGCTGCCCTAGCAATGCGAAGTTGTTCTTCCAACCAATTCAAATTTTCAAACATTCTTACAGTATAACCAATAACTAAAGATTCTGATTTCATTGTAGGGAAATTATTTAACTGTATAGAATATATATGTCCAAAATCTACAGCATAACCAAAACTTCCTGATTCTATTGTAGTAGAAGAACCCATACCACTAATGAAATCACTCTTAAAATCAAATTGAGATGACGGTAAATTATGACTTTTAACATGATTTATATACCTTTGCATAGATGCCCTAAAACAACTATCAAAAGCACATTGACCTTTATTATTTTCAATGTCATGATTACCTAAACCAAAATAATAAGGTTTTTTTAATATCCTAAGTAAATCTCTCATTTTATCCCATTGTTGTTCTGGGCTCCATGGCGAATTATGTCCATAGGCAGTAATATCCCCATTTATAAGCACAGATGCATTTGATACAGTATCAGTATATGAATTAATATTTTGGTATTGTTCTCTTATCAATTCTTCAGAACGTCTTCTTTTAGTATCTGCATCTTCTGGACATGTAGGTGAGCTTGAACTATCTGAACAAGGAGTCCAAGGATATTGAGGATCAGAAGTAATGACGAAAGATTGTATCAAATTGTTATTTTCCATTGTTGTTTCTCCTCTTTTCTGGTTGATTTTTTACAACTTAAGTGTACCTAAGACTCTTCTTAAAAAAGCATACAAATTTTCATCTATTGATGAAAAATAAGCGTAAAATAGTCCCCATCTCACCTACAAAGTAGCCCACGTAGGAACGCAAGCCTTCGGATCGACAGAGCTGATATATTTAAAGTGATTAATAAATTGTTTAAATAGCTAATGCTTGGTTGCGAAATTTCATGAAAATAAGCAAAATGGTTGCAGAGATGATTGTCAAGAAAAAATGAAAACCCTCCCGATTAATGGTCATAATCCTGTCAAGTAGACTGCCTAAAAACCCATTGTTACACGGCGATCGTTTCCCGATACTCAATCGGTGAGCGGTCGCCAAGTTTTTTCTGAAAACGACTCTGATTATAAAAGGCTATATATGTTTCAACCGTTTGATTTAATTCCTCAAGTGATTTTGGAGAGCATCGATACATCATTTCTGTCTTCAGATGAGAAAAGAATGACTCGATACAGGCATTATCTAGCCAATTTCCCCGTCTGGAATGACTTCCTTTATCTGGAGGTTAGAAGAATGACTACAATTGAAACTGCTCTGGTCAGTACCTTACAAACAAAGCTCGAGAAAATGATGGCGGATTTACATGTTCCAGGAGCTGCCATAGCGATTGTAAAAGATGGAAATATCATTGTTTCAAAAGGTTTTGGGTATCGTAATTTAGAAAAGAAAGAACCTGTTACTCCCCAAACACGGTTTGCAATCGGTTCTACCACAAAAGCATTTGGTACATTTTCTTTAAGCCTTTTAGAACAGCAAAAAAAGTTCGATTGGGATACTCCAGTTCAATCTTATATTCCTTATTTCTCTTTATCCGTTATAGTTGCTAATGCGCAAATTACTACTCGTGATTTAGCTTCTCATCGTTCTGGTATTGGTCGGCACGACTTGCTATGGTACATTCATTCGTTAAGTCGAAAAGAGGTCGTTGAAAAAATCAAATATTTACCACGTGAATCACTGTTTCGTGCTAGTTATTTATATAACAATTTAATGTATGCAACGATTAGCTCTACTGTGGAGAGTATTACCCATCAGACATGGGAACAATACGTTGCAGAACATATTTTACAACCACTTCAAATGGAACAGACAAATTTTTCTGTCATAGATTCACAAAATAAATAAAGAACTTCAATCTATCCCCTGAAAAAAGAGCACCACATGGGCGCTCTTTTTTCATAAATAATTTTTTCAAAGTGATTCACAAACATACCTTGTTTCTTTTCGTTCAACACTATCTCCGGCTGAAACCACGTTAATTTCAGAAATTCGAAGTTTTTATGCCCTTCTAAAACAATATATATACGCTCTAACATTTAACCTAGGAATCCCAACGCTGTTACACATAAAAAAAGAGCAGAAAAAATGCTCTTTTTCATTATTCACTATTTATCTGAATTATCCGGCGCGAGCAAATCTAGCATTGGTTTTCGCGCTTCAGGTCCATATGCAACACTTCCTACAGGAACAGCATTATTTATAGCTTCGCTTACTTTAGCAATCCATATAGGTCCAAATCCTCCACATAATTCAATCATTTGAACTCCATTTTTCACAAGTTGCTGTGCAATTTGTATTACACGTTCTTTTTCTTCAAAATCAATCCCAATAGCAGTAAATTTACACTCTTCATTTTGGGTGGTCGTTGTGTTTTTTTCTGGACTAAATTTTGGAGATAAATATATATACGCCCAGTTGTGAAGTGCCATAAAGTCATTCCTCCAATAAAAATTTACACATTTTTTTACATAGATATTGTAGATGAAAAAATAAGTAATGGCAAATAAGCTGGGCAGGTGTCAAAGAGACTGCTTCTGTTCCACCTATTACAAATAAACCAACTAAAACATCGCCATACCTCTAATTCTTTCGTCAAAAATGTCTAGTTCCTAATGGTTTGCTTTCTATTTCAACCTCTGAGCATGGGGAAGGGGCTAGCCGCTGATTCCATGCAAGCTAGCACTTCTCAGGCTGAAGTTAAAAAGAATGAGATTTATGCCAAGTACATTGAAAAAGAATACAAATCTGTGGTGTTATTTGGCACATTGGTGGATGCCATTTCCAACATGAAAAAACGTTATCATTACCCTAAAAAATAAAATTACACCATACTAAGGATTAACTATGTTAGATATGATAATCTGCTTACTTATACTAGCCTCATGTATATACGCTTTGTTTAAGGTATGGGGAAATAAAAAGGAAGAGGAATAGGATATAACCATTCAATATCATGCAGGGGTATCTACACAATTGCTCATGAAGGGATAGCACCATAGCGGTACCCCCTAATAGGACAAAAGAAGGTTGCTACCATAGATTAGAAAAGGAGTTGTCTATAAAAAGACGAACATATCTCTTTAATGCTTTCTTCACACTAAGATGGCTCACGAATGGAGTTGATTATAAAGTGTCCCAGAATATTGAAACAGTAGATGCATACATTGCAAATGCTCCCAAAGACCGACGAGATGATTTAAACAAACTTCGTACTCTGTTAGTTCAGGAAGCGCCTAATGCAAAAGAACTGGTAAAATACAAGATGCCCTATTATGAACTAAATGGGCAACTTTTTGCATTCGCATCACAAAAACAGTATATTAGCCTGTATATCTTAAACACACCTGTATTGCAAAGAAACATAAAACTGTTACATTCTCTCAAAGTAGGTAAGGGGTGTATTCGTTTTAATTCATTTGATCAACTCCCTATTACAGCGATCAAAAAGATTCTGAGCGAATCTGTACAAGCTAATTTAGAACAATATAATGATCACTGTTAAGTAAATTTATTATTAAATGCCTATCTTGGACAATTAGGCATTGTACAGGCAGTTACATTGCCGAAGAGGAGAGAATAAAATCGGTGAATCAGAAATGGCGAATATAACAGGAGGGTTTTTTATGGTCTCAGAACAAGATTTTAAGAAAAGAGTACATGAAGTTGTTACCCAGAAGCGATTATGTTCAATTATGAATAACACTAAGTGGGAAAACTTATCCCTCCTGAATTGATTGACATAACTGAGAGTTTCCGTCTAATTTTACAAAAGCTTAGAATCCCTTATAAAGAAGAAAACAATGCATTTTTTATTTATGGATATATTTCTAATACAGACTTAAAAATGTACTAGCCGTCGTTCCTAAAACAGCAAAGACGCTGGAAGCCCCGAACTCTTTTAAACTCACGACTTCTTTCCCCTATCTATGGAGCAAAAATAAAGAGAGCCGCATATACGACTCCCCATGAAAAAACGCCTCTCCGAATGGAAAAGGCTCTAAAAATCTATTCCTGTGATTTGTTTGTATTCTTCATGTAATCTCCAAATCAGTATCGTCTGTCCTTACTGCTCTACGCGGTTTTTCAGCAGTAAACCAATTGCATCTATACGCGAGTGACCAAAATCGCACTATTGGCTGCCTCCTTTCAATTGGATGATGTCGAGTCTCAAAAGGGCTAACTCTTCACCAAGCGTTCTAATGGCATTTGCGCTTCTTTTTTCTCCTGCTCGATCATGGATAACGCTTTAGGCTTTTTGAGAATCAATCGAATGCACCTCCAAATCCTCGTACAATAACAGGTTCAGTTGCCGAACCTTTGACAAAAGTAAACTGTAAGCTAACGCCCCATTTGTGTGGGTCTATTTGGCTAAATGCCGTTTTTAAATCTGAAAATGCGTTTACCTTTTAAAAATAGTATTAGATTAATCAATCCTCTTACAGAAAAAGCCAGTCGAAACACGAAAATAAAGTGTTAGACAGAAGTCCTTGTAATCATACAACTTTTTCTGGGACCATGATAAAAGAGGATAGACTTGTCATTTCGTAAGATAGGGCTTGCGCTTAATGTCGGTAGATACTATAAGGAGGGTGAATGCGATCGACTCTGCAAGAAATTTCCAATTGCATTCTGCACGACTTCATGGTTTGACCTTAAGTATTCCAGATCATTTAAAGTAATATATTCAATCTTATCTCGCTTATTTCCTACCATTTTGTTCCACCATTCTGCCACTTACCTTAAAGATGTCTTTTTACCATTTATAGAATTTAATCGTAAATGCATTCTAGAGTGTATTGATTGTGTGCATACTGTGTATTATTATAATATACAGTTAGAATAACGAGGGGTACAATCATGAAAATTATTATTAAAAATAATTCTGGCCAACCATTATATCAGCAAATAAAGGACCAAATTAAATCAGCAATTTTTCGTGAAGAATTAAAGGAAGGAGAACAGCTACCTTCTATTCGTTCATTAGCAAATGATCTTAAGGTTAGCGTACTTACAACAAAAAGGGTGTATGAGGAGTTAGAAAAAGAGGGTTTTATTGTAACAAAAGCAGGTAGAGGATCCTTCGTAGCATCAGAAAATGTAGATATATTAATGGAGGCTAAAAAGCACTTAGTAGAAAAAAACTTATCAGAAGTATGGCATATGGCTAAAAACCTAGGTATTCAGAAAGAAGAACTATATTTAATGATGGATATACTGTTTGAAGAGGATGATGAACAATGAAGAATGTTTTAGAAGTGAATAATTTATATAAAGAATTAGGTAACTTCAGTTTAGATAATATCAATTTTTCTTTAAAGGAAGATTGTATTACTGGTTTTATTGGTATTAACGGGTCAGGGAAAACGAGTACTATAAAAACGATACTCGGGCTCTATAGAAAGGATTCTGGAAATATACGTTTCAAGGGAAAAGAGTTAGAAAAACATGAACAAGAAATAAAAAATCAGATAGGTGTCGTATTGGATGAAGGATATTTCTATGAAGAAATGACATTACTGGAGATGAAAAGTATAATCGCCCCTGCTTATAGTAACTGGGATGAATCCGTATTTTCAAAGAATATCAATCGATTTGATTTAAGATTGGATCAAAAAATTTCCCATTTATCAAAAGGTATGCGCATGAAGTTTGCCATTACGTTAGCTCTTTCTCATCATGCTGATTTATTAATAATGGACGAACCAACAAGTGGTCTAGATCCACTTGTTCGAAGTGAGTTAATGGAGATACTGTCAGAATTTATGAATGAGGAAGGAAAAAGTGTATTTTTTTCAACTCATATAACTTCTGATTTAGATAAAATTGCAGATGTACTTATCCTCATTGATAATGGTCGAATTATATTAAATGAAAGTAAAGATGAATTATTAGACCGTCATGCTTTAATAAAAGGCGACAATCAATTCATTAATCAACATACTGAAAAATTATTCTTAAGGTTGCATCAAACAGCATATGGGTTTGAGGGTATTACAGATAAACAGGAAGTGATCCTAGAACAAATGAATGATGTCATTATAGAGAGACCATCGATTGAAAATATAATGTTAGCCTATATAGGAGGGAATGGAAATGGTTATTAATCTTGTAAAAAAGGATTTAATTCTTGCCAAAAAATATATTATACCCATGCTACTTTTTGCAGTTATAGGACCAATCTATCTCTATTCAAAGTTAGAATTTAGTGGCGGTAGTTTTGTAAGCTTTCTTATTACTGTGCTATTCGCAGAATTTATTTTATTTAATATGGTTTCAATGTCAGAAGAGAAATATAAAGGTGCTGCACTACTATGTACAACCCCTTATACAAGAAATGGTATCATTAAAGGAAAATACCTATTTGTTCTTTTGATCTTTATGGGCTGTTTTTTGTTATATAACCTAGCAACTGTAATTGGATCATCCGTTGGCTTAGAACGGTTAACTCCTTTGAATATCGGCATAGCATTATTGGTCGTTTCTATTTTCTTTGGAATATTAATACCTATTCAAATTCATCTAGGTTATGAGAAAACAAGATATATTTCATTCTTCACAATTTTTTTAACGCCTTTTGTACTTCCTACTGTTTTAAAATGGATGCAATCGTCAAACCTATCCTTGGATTTTTCTTTTATTGAATTAATTCCTGGAATAATTATAGATTGGCTTCCTTTAGGTATTGCGTTATTAATTGGATTACTATCAATGTACATTTCTTTACATATTTATTCGAAAAAAAATCTATAAAATACAAGATTGCAGCATATAGCCTGCTCTATCAGGGGTTAGTGTATAATATCCGCGTTTTGTTGGTAGGACCCTTGGCAGTACCACAAAATATGAAAATATCAAAAGCTCTCCAACGGCTTGTGTTCCGTCAGAGGGCTACTGCCAATTTCAATAGATAAGTCCTCATCATTTTTCAGTTTAACTTGTGTGAACGGTGAATCGAACTTTTCAATCCAACCCCACGCTGTTTCACTTACTCCCCTATCTCCCTTTGTTGCTTTCCACCAGTTAATTGTAAGAGCGTAGTCGTAATGACGTGAAGTCAGATATCCGATAACATAACTCGGCTAACTCATTCTCTTCAATGATTGGCTTTTCAATCAGTTTCTTATCCTCGTAAAGCTGAAATAACATCTGAGCGTGTTCAGGTAAAATAAATTTCGTTACTAACGGATCAAGAATTTTACTAGCCATGATAATTCTCCTCTTAAAAGAAACATTAGTTCTTATTTTATGAGAACAAAATATATAGGTAATAATATGAATTAATTGTTGGACTTTGTATAACGATGTGAAGTCCCGTTCTAAATAACAAATCCAGTTAAATGAATTTGATGTTATCCGAAAACGATACAAAAGGAGAAACTGGGATCTAGGCTATAGAATAATCATTCCTCTCTTGCTAGTGAGTGAATTGTCCGATTTTACAATCAGGAACTCCCCCATCAAGCCGTCATCATCAGCCTCATAGTTAGCAAACCGCTTATTTACGGCATTAAAAAAACGAAGGACTGTCTCCTCCGCTTCAACTTCAATCTCTTTAAGTTTTAACCGATCTTCTAACGCCACATCCGTGATTGTTTCTTTGTCCTTTTCTTCATCTGGATTCACTTCTTCTGTAGAAGGAAGCTACTTGGACACCAAAGCCATATTGCGCGCTTTTTCCTCTTCAAAATAACCTACGTTTAATCCTTTGTTTTATTCCATACATCACACCCCACTTTTACCCACCGTTCGGGTCCCGAAGTCCATCGAGCTGTGGTAGTTTCCTACCGAACCCCGGAATCCCAACGCTGGGCAAAAGAAAAAGACGCTGGTTAGCGTCCTTTAAAAACTAGCAGCAGATAAGTAACTTAATGTGGTATTTCTGCATAATAGCAATTTAGTATTACAGTATAGTTTATTATGACACAGTATTTAGTTCGTTGTGTCACTAACGGGAGGTTAGTTTAACAAAAGGTCAGAGCTTACTCAGGCTACGCAGTGACTTCGACTTAACAACAGGAAATTAACGGAAAGAATATTTCGGAATAAACATCACAAAGCATAACGTCTATACTTGAATGGTATAAAATTAAGGGTAATAAAATAAGAGGAAGTGTTCTTTAAATGGATGACTATTTAATGTCTGATTGCGAAAATTGTTTTGGCTTGTGTTGTGTTGCTTTACCTTATGCCAAATCAGCAGATTTTTCATTCAATAAAGACGGTGGGGAACCTTGCCGTAATTTATGTACTGATAATCGCTGCAGTATACATGACCAATTAAGAGATAAGGGCTTTCGTGGATGTGTCTCTTATGAATGTTTTGGAGCTGGACAACATGTTTCGCAGAGTATTTATAAAGGAAATGATTGGCGAAATAACATGCAAAAATCAAGTGAGATGTTTGCAGTATTCCCTAATGTTCAACAGTTACATGAAATGCTCTGTTATCTCAGCCAAGCCTTAGGGCTAACAGAAACGAAGCCATTTCAAAAAGAATTAAAAAACGCTTATGATGAAACTGTACAAATGACAAACAGGACACCTGAAGAAATTTTAAGTGTAGACATACCTACTCATCGAAATACTGTTAACGATTTATTAGTCAGGACAAGCGATTTAGTTCGGAAAGACTTTGTTCAAACGAATAAAAAAAGAAAGATTAATAAAGGGCTAGACTATTTAGGAGCAAATTTAAAAGGTACTGATCTAAAAGGGGCAAATTTAAGAGGAGTACTTTTGATTGCAGCTAACTTAAGTAATGCTGATTTAAGAAAAGTAGATTTTATCGGTGCGGACTTAAGGGATACAGATTTAAGCAATGCGGATCTGACTGATTGTATATTCTTGACACAATCTCAAGCTAATTCAGCTAAAGGGAATCAATATACTAAACTACCTTATTATATAAATACCCCTGATCATTGGCTAAGATAACGAGGGTAAAAAGATTTTCAACTAAAGGGGCGCTTATCACCTCATTTTCGATTAAATCAGTTTGATCAGGTTTCATTTTCTTCACGTTCCAACTCCCCCTCAACGGCTTTGCGTGGTATAATATTGCTTATCCAAGTTAAATTCACGCTTCCGATGAGGGGGCTTTTTTTATGGCTCTTTTCTAAAAGATTGTTGCTAATCGAGGTATCTGCTACAAGATACCCAGAACATTTGTTTGTGAATGGTGGATAAAACAATAGTGTTGGATGCGTGTAAGAAAGCCAATTTTTCACCTGATCGTACCTTCAAAACTGCATAAGGAGTGATTAGAAATGGATAGCTGTTGTCAAACATCCACAGAAAAGCCAACAACGCCTAACCAATGCCCTGTTTGTCATCAAAAGGGCAAAAGTGTTCAATTGATTACACTCAAAGCATTGCTTAAACCGACAGCGTTAGAAACCATACATCCTGAATTATCTTACGCATTTTGCTCTAATCCATCTTGTGAAGTTGTCTATTTTAGCGATTTGCAGACCTTTGGCAAAAATATGCTCAACGTATCGGTGTTTCAGAAAGACGATGCGTTGGATGTGTCTGTATGCTACTGTTTTGGATGGACGAGAGAACGCTTAATACAAGCGGTTCATGAAAATCAACATCCGATGGACCATATTCGTGAACAAGTTCAAGCCAATCGCTGTGGGTGTGAGGTTAATAATCCACAAGGAGCCTGTTGTTTAGGCAATGTTACTACATTCATTCGGAGTCTCGACAAGAGTTAGTCTCTTGTCACCTCAATTTGCAACAATAATTACGAAAAGAGCCTTTTTTATTTACTTCTTACCAAGCATCATCAAGTTTGTTTGATAATTTATAGTCAGTTGTAGGGCTTCTTGTCTTGAAAAGCCTTCATCTTGTAACTTTTTCGTATATTCCCCGGTATCCAGAAATACTCTTCGTCATTCTTCAACTTGATTTGCTTAAACGTTGAATCAAACTTATCTACCCATACCCATGCAGATTCAATTACTCCTCGATCTCCTTTTGTTGGAGCGGTCTGTTATTTATATTGTTTAAATATCTCTATATAAGAAATACAATTTGAATTTCATCTATATTCTCATCATATTTTTATTAGATTGGGCTACTTTTCGAAGTCATTTTATATTCATATTTTGTTCTTTTACTCAATAACGATCTATTCCTTTCAAAAATTGTTTTTTTTCCTATGACACGTGCCCTTTCAAAGATAGATGAGTCAACATATAATGTACTAGCATCTAAACCTCATTATGAAAGTGGTGGTTTATTTTGCCCTTTACCAATAAAATTGTAAATGGAGATTTTGAAACGGGAACCCTGATCCCATGGAGCTTTTCAAATGTAGCCATTACTAATCTACAGAGTCACTCCGGTTTTTTTAGTGCACTATTATTTGGAAATACATCTAATGGTTTATTGTTTCAAGCAGTACCCGTAACACCTGGAGATAGTTTTGAATTTTTTCTATCCATCGCAAAAATTGGAAACTTGACTAGCCCACAAGTAAATATTGTCCTTTTCTATTTAGATGTATTAGCTGCCCCTATTAATCTCGGACTGAATATTACAATTCCAATAGGTCACCTTCCCGATAATGCAACTAATAACTGGACTACAATCTACGAAACAACTTCTGCTGTGCCGGCAACAGCGACTCAAGCTTTGCTTATTATCGAAAAGATTCCTACTCTATCAACAGCAGATATAGTTGTTGATGACATCGTATTATTGCATACTGGTGCAGGAGTAGGCCCGACTGGCGCTACCGGTGACACTGGTCCGACTGGCGCTACTGGCGACGTTGGTCCGACTGGCGCTGCCGGTGATGTTGGTCCGACCGGCGCTACTGGCGACACTGGTCCGACTGGCGACGTTGGTCCGACCGGCTCTACTGGTAATGTTGGTCCGACTGGCGCTACTGGTGACGTTGGTCCGACCGGCGCTACTGGCGACACTGGTCCGACTGGCGACGTTGGTCCGACCGGCTCTACTGGTGACACTGGTCCGACTGGCTCTACTGGTGATGTTGGTCCGACTGGCGCTTCTGGTGATGTTGGACCAACCGGCTCTACTGGTGATGTTGGTCCGACCGGGGCTACTGGTGACACTGGTCCGACTGGCGCTTCTGGTGATGTTGGACCAACCGGCTCTACTGGTGATGTTGGTCCGACCGGGGCTACTGGTGACACTGGTCCGACTGGCGCTACTGGTGATGTTGGTCCGACTGGCGCTACTGGTGACGTTGGTCCGACCGGCGCTTCTGGTGACGTTGGTCCGACCGGCGCTACTGGCGACACTGGTCCGATCGGCTCTACTGGCGGCACTGGTCCGACTGGCGCTACCGGTGATGTTGGTCCGACCGGCTCTACCGGTGACACTGGTCCGACTGGCGCTACCGGTGACACTGGTCCGACTGGCGCTACTGGTGACGTTGGTCCGACCGGCGCTACTGGTGACGTTGGTCCGACCGGCGCTACTGGCGACACTGGTCCGACTGGCGCTACCGGTGATGTTGGTCCGACCGGCGCTTCTGGCGACACTGGTCCGACTGGCGCTACTGGCGACGTTGGTCCGACTGGCGCTACTGGTGACGTTGGTCCGACCGGCGCTACTGGCGACACTGGTCCGACTGGCGCTTCTGGTGATGTTGGACCAACCGGCTCTACTGGTGATGTTGGTCCGACTGGCGCTACTGGTGACGTTGGTCCGACCGGCGCTACTGGCGACACTGGTCCGACTGGCGCTACAGGAGACGTTGGTCCGACCGGCTCTACTGGTGACACTGGTCCGACTGGCGCTACAGGTGATGTTGGTCCGACTGGGGCTACAGGAGACGTTGGTCCGACTGGGGCTACAGGAGACGTTGGTCCGACCGGCGCTTCTGGCGACGTTGGTCCGACTGGCGCTACTGGCGACGTTGGTCCGACCGGCGCTACTGGTGACACTGGCGCTACCGGTGATGTTGGCCCGACTGGCGCTTCTGGTGACACTGGCGCTATCGGTGATGTTGGTCCGACCGGGGCTACTGGTGATGTAGGTCCGACTGGCGCTACCGGGGCTACGGGAGCTACTGGCATCGCTGGCGCTACTGGGGCTACGGGAGCTACTGGTATCACTGGCGTTACTGGGGCTACGGGAGCTACTGGTATCACTGGCGTTACTGGGGCTACGGGAGCTACTGGTATCACTGGCGTTACTGGGGCTACGGGAGCTACTGGTATCACTGGCGCTACGGGAGCTACTGGCATCGCTGGCGCTACCGGGGCTACGGGAGCTACTGGTATCACTGGCGCTACTGGCGCTACGGGAGCTACTGGTATCACTGGCGCTACTGGGGCTACGGGAGCTACTGGCATCGCTGGCGCTACTGGGGCTACGGGTTCTACTGGCATTGCTGGCGTTACTGGGGCTACGGGTTCTACTGGTATCACTGGCGCTACCGGGGCTACGGGAGCTACTGGCATCGCTGGCGCTACTGGGGCTACGGGAGCTACTGGCATCGCTGGCGCTACTGGGGCTACGGGAGCTACTGGCATCGCTGGCGCTACCGGGGCTACGGGAGCTACTGGCATCGCTGGCGCTACCGGGACTACGGGAGCTACTGGTATCACTGGCGCTACTGGGGCAACCGGAACTTCTGGAGGCTTTTTAAATTTCCAGGTTTCCGAAAATACCCCCAATACTAGTGGTAGTTCTGCAATTGCATTAACTACTATCCCAATCACATTACACACAATCACAATTACGGGAAGTTCCGTTTCAAACCGTGTCTGGTTAACTGGAGTAATTGGTTGGCAAAGCGAAACAAGTAATCCATCAGTTCAATTCCAAGTTCTACGCGGCTCTACGGTTATTTTTAGTACCATAGATCAAAGATCTGGAGCAAACTCGTTTGGTACCACGAGTATAAATCACGTTGATTTAACTCCTGGAACTGGTAATGTTACGTACTCATTAACCGCCCTAATTGTTGGTGGTGGCACGGCAACAGTTATTGGGGGAATCACTTTTACTGGAGCTTTATTATAGTCGTATAAGTTTCCTAGCGGTCACTCTGTGAGTGGCCGCTTCAATTGTATACAGTCATTCCACAAGCAATTACTGACATCTTTATGATTGATCTGAGAATACCCCTGATTTTATCATGAGATGAATCTTCGTCGCTTTTCACCTGTCCACTCAAAGGGGACATTATCAAAGTTCATCGGATAACCTCGAGGGTTTTTCCAATGTCTACTTTAAGGGATGTACTTCACGTAACTGAAGGGTTTTTTAAATACAATTTATTCTCGTTCATAGCGAATACGTATCGCATCGATCGACTACTTCACCTGTCTCGCATATATTTGTTTTCCTCCATGTGTAAACACACCCATTCGTTTAATACCTGCTATTGTGTATTCAATTGCAACCGTCTCATTTCTCGGAGGCGTGAGCAGTTTGTGCGAAAATGGGAATGGCTGTTGATTCGCTATGTCCGTAATGATATGTGTATCTGTGTGATACAGCTTGCCGGTCTGATTCAGCTGCTTCAGTTCTTCTGGTTTATCCAGCTTATAACTCAGTGTTGTAGTAGCTTTGTCCATGGCATTTATTTTCTGAAAGAAAAATCCGTCATTTGTTTTCGAAACAGCAATAAACTGTCCGTCATTCGTCTCCTTAATAAAAGCGTACTTTTTTGATACGAAGGCCCCTTTTTTGTCCATCAGCAAATAAAATTCTTCCTTATCCTTTTTTCCTGATACGATGATTACGCCCGAATGAAAGTTTGATTCCACCTTGTAATTCCGTGAAGGCTTCAATACGACTTTTCCTTCGTGAGTGATGAAGTGAGTCATGCCGTTTATTTTTACACGGTGTAATCCTTCGCTGTATCCCATATATTCATCGAAAAATGGTTTGCAGAATACTTTTCCATTCATATCTTTTAAACCGAATTTGTGGGATGTAATTATTCCATTACTTTTTTGATATTGCACAAAAGGGTAGTGATGAATATCGTACGCTATTTTACCTGTATATTGATCGGATATACTCCACCATTGTTCCTCACCGGTAAGCTGTTTGGTGGTTTTGGTACGGACATTGTAAAAGTAAGACTGTCCATTGTCAGAAGATAAAAACCATTCGCCATCAATTTGCGAGAACGAATTGTCGTACGAAGCCATTTCCTGGATGTTTCCTTGCTTGTCGTAAATAATATACTCGCTGTACTTGAACATAGCTCCTGTTTTAAAGAAGCCATATCCATTTCTGAGCGGACTGATGTAACCAGGCCAATCCGTGAATTCCTGACTTGCTATTATTTTTCCAGTGGGGGATACAAGCGCGAAAAATGGGAACGGTTGACGCCCCTTAAACAGTGGGTCCGCATCCAGAAGCGGTCTCATAAATGGAACAAAGAATGGTTCTGTCAAACCAGGTGGCACCTGAATCTCCTTCTCTGTCGGGATATCTGCACTCATCGTGGTGATCTGTTGTTCTGCTTGTACGACATGAGGAACGAGTAAAAAAGTGAGACACAAGGAAAGTATGATCTTGAAATGTTTAGTAGATTTCATAGTAAGGTTCTCTCGCTTTACTATAATTTGTTTTTACCAATAAATACGATTGGAATTAGCTGACTGTCATATTTGAAATGTCTGGGGAAGAAGTGTTAACGTTACTTGGAGCGAAAACTGCCCGTTAGCTCAAACTCTTTTTCAGTCTATTACTTTATTTTACAGTCTACAATTTTATTTTCACGGAACAATACTTACATCATCCTGCCTGTCTGTTAGTTGCGAATGAAAAACGAGCTGATTATGACCGCCAACATCCGAATCATTGCAAAGAATGCAAAGGATGGGGCTACGTTTACGGTTACTACGAGCATTTCGGGTATGGAAAAGAATCTTGCGGATTTTGCATCGAAGAAGGTAAGTGTCCTCAATGTGGTTCAGAATTCGCGATGGATGAAGATGATTGCTATGTGATTGATATGCCTTGCCAGTCATGCGGTTTTGAGGAAGAGAAAACAGCCAACTAATCTAAACGATAGGTGACTGTGTGTATTTACTTGCTTGACTGCTTTAAAAAATCGTTTGGATTTACAGGTTTCCCTTGTTTATAAACGGTAAAATACAGTTGATTTCCGGTTGATTCAGACGAACCCGCTTCAGCAATTTTTTGTCCTTTTTTACAGAATCTCCTGTTTTGACAAGAAAAGATCCTGGTTTAATGCTCCCATAAATGGTCATGAACTCTGAATTATGATCGATGATTATCGTTTCTCCAAATCCTTTTAGACTACCCCCGAACATAACAACACCATCATTTGCGGCAACGATAGATGTTCCTTTTGGAGCAACGTAATCAATACCGTTATGTAAAGTTTTTACCTTGGTTTCGGGATCGATTTTCTCACTAAAATCGGCAAAAACTCGATATTGATCAGTTGCTAGAGGGAATTGCAGCAACAATTGTGTTTCTTCTGTTTTCGTTTTACTAGATTGTGCTGGGTTACTGGTCTCCGAGGCAAACGCTGTTGGTGTTACACTTACGGCTAAGGCCAACAAGCTTACTAAAATACTTTTTTTCATAGAATCCTCCCAGCGAATTATATATGTATGACTATGTAAATTATGACGAAACATATGGGAAATAGTTACAAGTTTTTCGATATACAAAATAGTCATTATGTAAGGTTTCAGACAACAAATAAAAACTAACTTTTGAAAAATGTGCCATTTTCTTTGTACTCTTTCATTTGAAAATTCATTTAGGGAACTTTTTTTACAGCAGACTTCCACGCGGTCTAGCGCTGGCATTGCGGAGGTTTTTGACCTTACCTTTTTATCCTTTTAAAAGTTCACCTTGCCCGCTTTCTATGACTCTGTGAACGTCTGTGTTTGTTGCTATCAGGTCAATACCCTCTCCAACTTTTTCATAGAGCATTTGAGTTTTTTCATGGATATTGAAAAAACTTATACCCACCACATTCCAATGAAGATTATGAATCTCAATGAACATGACTTGTAGGTTTGCTAAATACTGATTCATCTCTTCTGCAGCGAGTTCTGCTTTTCCAGTATCTAGCCCAATGCTTCGAGGAGTTACTTTATAGTTCATATTTACACCCTCTACCATATATAGAATCTATGATGTCTCTAATGAATTGATAGATTATCTCCAAGCGCCTCTTATCTTCTTCTCTTTCTAAAAGCTCACCTTGCCCGCTTTCTGTGACTCTGTGAACGTTTGTCCTTTTGATGTTAGAAAAATAGTTTCAGACTGATTCTCTGCCCCCCAAAAAACCAGTCCAACACAAAAATAAAATGTTCGACTGGTTATGTGTATTACACTATTGTTACCTGTTAGTCTTTCATACCGCTCAGTGTTTATCACAGACGATAAAATTGAGCAGATGGTCTTAGCCCTAGACTTCCTGGCAATTTACATTCCGATAAACACATTTCTACTGAAAGGCCCCCAGTTTTCTCCCATATAACCTGTTCTTCCCTCTAAGTTAACAAAACAAGGGAGTACTATATAAAAGACACCTGAGAAAGCACTAACCCTAAATGTCATAGTAAATCTCATTCTCGAATGATCAACCGGTGTTATCATTCCCATTTCAGGGCGTATCGCATTTGCTTTCGTAAGTGCCTCTCCCATTCCGAGACTGGCAATATCAGTGGGATTAGTCATATTACTTCTTATCCAATAATTAGATATTGTTGTTGCTGATGCTAAATCAGTCGGCTGGTCATACGTAAGTAATAGTTGATTAGGAGCGAGTTGTCTAGCCTCCATAAGAATAGGATGAGGCATCGTTTGTTGATCGTCCGTAGCCGTAGGTACAACCCAATACGGTTGGTTAGTATAAGAATAGTCTGGCACGTGTGAGTTACTCATTCATTTTCCTCCATTTTTAATTGGAATAGTCAATTGTCCTTACTTACTGTATGTAAAGCAAAGGCTCTTTGTTAAAACAATTTGCTTTTCCTACTTGTGAATGTAAGACAATTAGAATGAGCGTCTTCCTAGCTACTGATTAATACTCCATAGATATATTAATCAAGAGATTGCAATGCACCAAAATAAAAACACCTGGTAAATACGTGATAATTTCATATGCATCATGTCTCGAATGAATTGATAGATCATCTCCAAGCGCCTCTATCTTCGCTAGCAGTCTTTCGGTTATGACATGGCTCACATATTAAGGGGGAAAAGAAAAACGCACCCGTTTGGTGTGGTCATAGTCTAGTATTGCTATGCTCTGACACCAATGATTTTATTTAGGGGTAGCGCCAACATCAACCCTGTCGCTACCCTTACAGAAAAACAGTCATTAGCTTCAAACATTATAAATTCAACATCAGCTTTGCCATGGTAAAATAAATGATCAATCCGGTGCCGTCTACCAATGTTGCAATAAATGGGCCTGATACCACAGCAGGGTCTATTTTCAATTTGTGCAAAATCAGTGGCAAAACCGCCGCGACTAAGGAAGCCCAAACGACAATAAAGATGGCGGTGACCGCAACAACGGTTCCAACATCGAAGCCTACCCCCAAAAACTCTGCCCGGATCAGTGCCACAATTCCCATGCAAAGTCCGAGAAAAACTCCTGTAGATACTTCCTTTCTCATTACTTTGAAAATGTCTTTGAACTTCACTTCACCCATTGCCAATGCGCGAACCAATGTAGTGACGGTTTGCGTTCCCGAGTTCCCCCCCGTTCCGATCAATAATGGAATAAAGAAAGCCAGAGTGACGACTTCGGAAAGGGTATCTTCAAAGTGCCGCAAAACATTCCCTGTATAAGCCTCGGCAACAAATAATATCAGCAGCCACCCGATTCGTTTGCGAAACAAACCCCAAATGGAATTTTTAAAATAAGGCTCTTCTAACGGTTGACTCCCCCCTAGTTTTTGGAAATCTTCCGTTGCTTCCTCGTGGATGACATCAATCAAATCATCTACGGTTATAATCCCAATCATTCGATTGTCAGAAGTGACCACAGGAATAGCATACAAATCGTAATTTGATAAAATATAGGCAACCTCTTGTTGGTCCATCTCTGCAGGAACCGTGACGACATCCTCTTTCATAATTTCCTCTAGCTGTGTGTCCGGTTTTGCCAGAATGATATCTTTAAGTGATACGATACCGGCTAACTTGCCATGAGTATCCAGAACATAAATATAAGAAACAATTTCTGCCTCATGCCCGACTTTCCGGACATGCTGCAAGGCTTGGTCAACGGTCCAGGAATTCCGCGCGGCAATGTATTCTACTGTGGCCAGACTTCCTGCCGAATCAGGAGAAAAGGTCATCAATGTACTGATTTTCTCCCTGTAATCGGGCGGCAAAAATTTCATTAATTTTTCCGCTTGGTGAGGATGGATTGCCAAAAGCAAATCCACTACTTTATCGCTTGACATTTCATTAAGCAATGAAGATGCAGTGTCAGTGTTGATTCGATCCAGAATGCGGTACTGCAATTCCGGTTCTACATATTCAAGGATCTCGGCGCCTAGCGGAATGGGGAGCATGGAAATCCACTTCAATTGATCTTCATGCTCAAATTGTATGAACATTTCAGCTAAATCGTAAGGTTGGAATCGGGATATATATTCATATAATAAATCCAGGTTTTGTTCATCCAATAAATTTTTCAATTCCTGATCGATACAAATCACCCTCTTTGCAAATATTGTTGTCATGTCATTTCCTAACTATGCGGGAATCGAAAATGCTTAGCAATAAGCATCCAATTAAAGACATTCCCAGCAGTCCGTTTATATTTTGTGGGTTTGGTGGGGAATACTTTTTATCAGACACCATATTGGAGGGGCAAAATATGCAAAATAGCTGTCATGACTCAGAGTGGAAACAGAAAAAAGGTAAGAAATATGAAACTCATCATTCTCATAAGACACCTCTGTCCCAATACATGCTATATTGGCTTGCATTATATGGGAATACAGAGGTTTCACTTGTTTTTTATTCAATATCACTTTTACTATGGGTTATATGGAACGTATTAAAGATTCATATTGGCGTAGATTCTACATTAGCAATGTCTCTTAGATTGTTCTTTCCTTTGGTTGTTCTAGTCCAGTTTTGCATCATTGTTCTGAGCTTACTCCTTCACATGGCATGGAATCAAAACAGAAGAATATTTCCGTACATTTTTCGATATAAACTCCAAAAAGAAATAAATAGGATGAGACTTGAAGTAAACGAAATCAAACGTCTCCATATAGAGTTAAAGCAACATATAAGGAAATGTTGATGTGCTAAAGCGATGCTCGAATTGCCAAAGTATTTCAGTCTAAAACTTATTTTTCAAAAGCTGACGATTTTCCAACTAAAAACCACATCAAATCGGCAAAAAAAATATACCACACAAACAACCCCCTTGAGTTTCAGTCCTAATTCATCACAATAGGCATCGACGCGAGCTCATCGCTTTCGAGTATCGGCATCGGCACCAGCTTTTCATCCACTCTGTATTGCAGGTATGCCTCTCGCTGTTCTGGCAACACTAACCGACTTGATCCAAATAGGTTTTTAATTTTACTAGACACGCTTGAAACCCTCCTTTCGCTCCCATGCCCTCCAACGGATGACCGAAGGAGGGTTAGTTGGTCGTGCATATGGGCCTGATGATATCGACACTGATCGTATTGGGTATAATGCACTCGCTAAACTAATAGGCTGTTCACGCCAGGCATTAACGGATCGTCGAAAACGTGGTACGGTTCCAGAACCAGACGGACAAGACGAAAAAGGTCTTCCTTATTGGAAGTATAAAACCCTCTGTCATTTGGTGAATAGAAAATGATTCAACATACATGTAAACAATGTCAGGTGACTTTTCTTGGCGGTCCTAGAGCGTACTACTGCCCAACATGCCGGATAGAACGGCAGAAGGAAGCTAGTAGAGTTCACAAACGAAAACACCGGTCTAAAGAACGTTTAGCGAATCTCCGATATTAGGTAATAAGTAATAGACGACATAACGTACGTTGGTACACAGAGCAGTGATCAATGGACTGTAACGATGTAGGAGGACTCATCTTGGCAAAAAATAATGACACAAAAAGCGAGCTTGGTAAAATCATTGTAGTGTTCGGAACCGTTCTTGGAATAGGTGCAGGCTCTATCTTTTGGTTGAATCAATTTGTATTTGACTCCAAAAATGCCACCGCTGTAATAACGACGGCTCATCCAGAAATAGCGAAGAACGCGGGTTCAGAAGTAGTACCTAAGCTTAGCGAAGCAGAAAGCAGTGAACCCCAACCACCACCTCCTGTTGTTGAAAAGGTAAACAATCCTTCTGTAGCAGTCTTTGAGCCTTTCTATGCTTCTCTTCAGATTGGCGAATATGTAGCTGTTTACAATCAGGATGGCACGGAAAAGGTACTTTCTTTTGATTTAACAAAAGAAGAAGTGAAAACGTTGCTGGGGAAGCCTAAGTCTGAGTCCTACGTGGATGATGAGACAAGGAGCTTATGTTATAGATACGGTTCTTTTTCAATTTTCTTCGATGATGAGGACCAATACATTAGCTACATGACATACGAGGGAACGAAGGAGCTATTGAATAAACAATGGTTGTCTAGCCTTACGAAAACATTAGATTCAGGCGACGTGAATTTCTATGAGTCTCCTACCCGTTATACAATGGTAAAAGTGGACCATTATCCTGAAACCAATGAGGTTGTTGTTTACTTATTAAAACAATACCCACGGAATCAGAGTGTTACTGCACCATCAACCGAACAACCTCACGTTATACAAACGCCAGCACCAACGCCACAAAGTGCCAACACTTCTACGGAAAAACGGATGAACGCCAATGGTGAATACTTGTTGTCCCCGGGTGAAGAAATTGTAATTGAAAATATTCAGGTGACCAACGACAGCAGAGTTCACACCGCTAAGTACACCATTGATGTCAACTATCACTTCGCCTACAACAGTCCCAATATGGTAAAGGTTATTACCGATCCTGAAAAAAACTTGGAACTCATGCCCGGAGAAACGACCACTGTCCAAATCAAAGTCAAAGCCAGCAAAAGTGCTCCGAAAGCAAGCTACAGATTTATCGTTTCTCTGAAACAAGGTTGGTCAGGGCGACCACTGAAGGATTTTACTGTAGAAGTGAAATAGGGAAAGTCCCTCCTCGATACCAAGTGAAGTGACCCAGTAAATTGAAACAAGGAAAAAAGCACCTCCTGAATCGTATTTCTAATATGATTCGAAGGAGGTGCTTCTTTATGGGCACAAGAGTACATTATCCGGAAGAAGTGAAATGGCAAGTCGTTAAGATGAAACAAGCAGGCAAATTGTGGGCAAGGGTTAATAGCCTTTTGAGTACTATTTTTTTACAAATGTAAGTCATGCCCTTCTCTATTTAAGAGGGGCTTTTTTCCTTTTCAACCCTGTATCTTTTCCAATCTAGCACACAGCTCATGCTGCCATTCTATGTCTTTCGTCACGCTGGCAATTACAGATAAGTTTTTGAGTTTCGCAACCTCCCAAGCTCTTGTAGCATTTGCACTAAGGCATTCACTCATTTCTGTCATTTCCGAGTCAGTGAGCTCTCTGGTCTTATTAATAACCCACAGTTCCGCCATGCGTTGGTGGACGATCCACATCTGCACCATCTCTTTAACCTTGATGGTACATTGTATGTTCCCATTGGGAATATATTGCCTGTCCAGATCAAAAATCTTCATTCAAGGAACCAAATATCATCTATATGTATATTTAACGCTTGAGCTATATCAGCAGCAGTTTCCAACTTAGGGATTGTTCCGTTTACTATTTTACTCATGGCGCCATGAGAGACTGGTTTTTTCATTAGCCTAAGTAAATCTTGCTGCTGCATGTTCCTTTCGGCCAAGATCACCTTCAACCTGCTTTTCATCATCTATCCTCACCTCATATTCCGTATTCCGTATCAGTCTTGTCGAATCCTTTGACGAGGAAATGGAGGTTTTGACGAAAAAAGCCCCCATACAGGGAGCCTTACTAACCTAGCAACTATTAATTTCCTTCTGGTGGTCCCATAAGTTCTAAAGTTCGGTTTCCTTCTCCTGGCCCTAAAGAACCTGTGCCTTTAACATGATTGTCCTGACGTCTCATTACTACTCCTCCTTTTTAGTTGTCCAATAGGTTAATAGCGTCTTCCGCTCTTTATTTTTCATTGACACAGAACTGATACCCCAATCTCCGTATTGTACGAATCTCTCCTTCATCGGTTGGCCAGTTTTGTAAGGTTCTCCTGATCCGTTTCACCGCTAGATCCACAGCACGATCACTGCCCTCATAATCCATACCCCAGACGTGTTCGATTAACTGTTCTCTTGTAAAGGTCTGATTGGGATGCTGTGCGAGAAATAAAAAAAGGGACAGATCACGTGGTGTGAAAGTAAGTTCAATGCCGTGCAACATAACAGAATGAGCCTGGTAATCTACTTTTAAACTACCAAAAATCCGTGCCTGATAGTCACCCATGACCAGCAAAGAGCGTCGCATGACAGCATTGACACGTGCCACAACTTCCTCACCAATGAAAGGCTTGGTAATGTAATCATCAGCACCCTGATTTAACCCAGTTATCTTCTGGTCCAGTTGTCCTAACGCTGTTAACATGATGACGGGACAACTACTTTTGGTACGTATATACTCCAATACCTTCCAACCACTCTGCCCTGGTAGCATGACGTCCAATAAGACCAGAGAAGGTGTCACACGATCGAATGTAGTAATGGCTTCTTCACCGTCAAAGGCAAGCTCCACCTGATATCCCGCTTTTTCCAAATAGACTTGTAGAACCCGAGAAATCGGCCCTTCGTCTTCTACGATTACTATTGTTTGCATATCATATGCTCCCTTCCAACTGTATAACGTTTGAAGGATTAGTGTAAATGCCTTTCTCTTCCATTCGCATTTCGAATTGTTCCTGAGTTAATGTACCATTCTTCACTTGTTCACGAATTTCATCTATCTCTTTCTTGGTTGCTCCATCCAATTCCACTTTTTCCCGCTGGTTAAATAGCTTCTGGAAATCATTAGCTAGTTCATTGGCCTCCGAAAGTTGCTGAAGTCGTACCATCAGGATTTACAGTTTCTTGAATTAAACCTTGTCCTTTTAATTCATTGTACCTTTGCTCCGCTTCTGCCTTTTCCTCTGGTGATCGTGTATCTTCTCCCATGTCTATCATTATTTGCTCCTGGTAAACAACGTCATGTTTATTATCATGTTTATCAACGGCTAGTTTCTGAATTAGCATAAAAGACACAGTTATCGCAATGGCTGCTACTGCTAAAGCCCCAATCAACCATTTTGATGCTATTTTATTCATTAGAATCAAACTCCCCATAGTTAATTTTTTTTGTAAGCAGTTACCTTACAAATTTATTGTAATCCCTGAACCTTGAATGAACCTTAAAATAACATTGTAGTTATTTCACTATCTTCTTCCGACTCCAGTCCCGAGAATATTCCCGTGCATATATTTCAGGTTTTCACTATCCTAAGAAATGTATAACAAATTTCCGAAATGCTTTTATCGTTTGTAAAAAAGCAAAGACTAAAGGAACTTTTCTTGAGAATATGTCTATAGTACTTGCAATCGCGCAAGCGTTCACTATAGCTTTACTAGTAACTCTTTTACGAAAAAATAGATGAGAATCTACAAAGTAGCCCACGTAGGAACGCAAGCCTTTGGATCGACAGAGCAAAAGATTTTTTACCAAATACGAACAGGGAGTACATTTCTTTCCTATAATAATTAAAAAAGCAAATATTTTTTTAAAAATATACAAAATACACCATAATCAATTACATATTTTTCAATTATAATGCAAATGTGTCGGCCGACATATCTAATATTCTTACAAATCTTTATTCGTTATTCTTACATACACTCAAAAGGGGGGAGACACTTTCTCTTTCTATACAGATAGAGTAATAGTGTTAAACAAATGAACTTAAAGAAAATAGGACTATTCGCTTTAGCGATGATTATGACCTTGTTTAGTTTTCAGACGCATTCGTTTGCAGCAGAAGAACCAATGCCAACAGCTAGATACAACGTTGGTGGTATAGTATACGATGATAAAATTTATGTTTACGGGGGAACTCCTGGATCTGTTTCCTTGGCTAATCTTGAAGTGTATGATCCAGCAAAAGATGAGTGGGAAACGTTACCTAGCTCTTCTCATGCTAGAGATGCTATGGCATTTATAGAAAACCAAGGGAAGTTTTATGCCATTGGGGGAGGCAGAGGAATGGGCACATTCAATAGCTAATGAAATCTATGGGCGAAATTATGAGGATTATATCACCCCTGATTATAAAATAGCCTACGTTCTTAGTTTTCGATTAGCTGAAGTTAGTAAATTCAGAGTATACACAAAAAAGGATTTAGCAAATGATGATACTTTTGTTTATAAGATATGGGTGACATTGATCTAAAAGTTACCAGACTGTTGTCATTTTGATCTAATTAGTTGATTTGAAATTATTCGTAAAAATAGCTACTACAGCAAAAATGCCATTTACTATTGCGTTGATCTGATCGTCGGTAATTATGCTGTATCCATATGAGTCAGCAAGCAACTTCATCGCACCAAGTACACCAGCAATTAATACCGCTTTGTTTCCTGTTGTTTTCATACGCTTATACCTCCAATTTATTAGCCATAATGATAATTAACGTGGTAGCATAATCACCTTTTACGGTACCGCCCTGAACAGCGTTGGTTTTCCAATACTTAGGTGTTTGGATAACTCCGGTTTGTACAAGCTTTTCTAATGATTTATCTAACTTTCCCATAGCTGCTACCCTCCTTTTGGTTTGTAAGGGTGTCCGACATACTCGTTTGGATGCGTTAAAGTCTGTAGCTTTATATTATTTATTGGTTGATTAGAACGGTTTCAAATTTGGCTGGCTACCCCATTTGAAAAGATTTAATTTTTACGCAAAAAAAATCACACATAACTTGTTTTATTCGCAGATAGAGTTATAATAAAAGTAGCATTTATTTTAAAAGTAACTTTTGAATAAATACAATACTATCTAAATTTTTACCACTCTATATTTTTGGGAATCAACTTGAAAACTCAAAAAACCGCAGGTGCTTAGAACACCCGCAGTTTCATATAATAGATTATCTCTTAATGGGATTGACTTCAAATCACAAAGTAAGGTCGCTTAGCTTTCCACGGCAATGGCGGTCTTATTTTGCTTGCATCTTTATGATCAGTCCGATTAGAGAAATTATCAGCAATCCAAAGGTAAACATCACCATCAATGATTCGTATACTGACATGGCTCTCACCCCTCCCTGTCCTATGACATTGGGATGATCCTTTGATGACCATTGAGAGAGTAATCTACTGTACTTATAATACTATGAGATCACAGCATAAATCTACCAATTTATTTTTTCTACAACTTAAAGAATTAACCTTTTTCATATTTAAACAATATTTTTTTGTAATGTTTGCAAACTTCGGTTACGCAACCCGACATCATATATAAAGAAAAAAAGATTGCTGTAACTGCAAAAATCAAGCCCAACTTGTGTACTACCAAAATTACCAACCTCCACAACATATAGTAAATTTCAACAAAGAAAAATATACCATATATGCAGATAATCGGAAATCAATTTGAATAACACGTTGAGGAAAATCACACCTAACTTAACTCTTGCGGTTTTTTCCAATACGTTTATAATAAGAGTATTGATACGAAAAACGTATCAACTGAATATTTGTAAATCAACTTGCTTATACTAAAAAAGACCAAGTTATGCGCTAACATACCTTGGCCATACAATAGACCATCCCTCAATGGGATTGGCTCAAATCAGGGAGTAAGATCGTCAAGCTTGGGAAGGCTCAATGGCGATCTTACTTTTTTGTCATTTTGTAAAATAGCCCTACTAAAACTATGATAAATGTTCCAAAGGCAAACATTACCATAAGCGCTTCGTATACGGACATGAGCATCACCCCCTTGCTACTATGACATGGGGGTGAGCCAAGATCGCCATTGAGAGAGCCGATTCTATTGTACCTAGCCATTATAGCATGAATAGTTTTCTTATTTCTATTATTTGTAATTTTCGATCTTTGATAGGTATGCTTTTTAGTAAATATAAACTAATTTCTATTTAACTTAAATTATATCATAATATCGACTATGCTGTTTTTGTGATATTATTTATGTTGTATTCTCAATTAACTAATTGTAAAATGTATGGTATACACGACATTTTGTCGTATAGAACTTACATTTTTGTACTACAGGGCTTGTATCTTGCCTATAATAAAAAAGACCGCAGGTGTTGCAGCACCTACAGTCTTGACAATAGACGATTCCTCAATGGAATTGCTCAACCCCTATGTAAGATCGTCCCTACTTTTGTGAGTTTAGGCGGTCTTATTTTTTGCTATCTTATAATCGTAATAATCAGTGTAATCAAAGCGATGATAAACGTACCGAATCCGAACATCACCATTAATGATTGGTATACTGACATGGGCCTCACCCCCTACATCTATAACACAGGGATGAGCTTTAAAAAACGCCATTGAGAAAGTAATCTATTATTCTCATAATACTATGAGTTTCCAACATAATCCATAGTCTTATTTGGGTACCTATTTATGAACATTAGGAGAGATGCGATTTGAAGAGGGTATTCAGACCAAGTATAATTGTCTTTTTTATAATTTTCTTAATTGGAGTATTTAATATTGTGCCAAGTGAAAAAAGCAGTTTATGGTCACCGTTTTTTGCTGTGCTATTAGGCTCCGCATCAGTAGGACTATTTGTTGAGTGGGCTAGTACGCAAGGTAAAACCAAAAAATAATTTGACATATGACATCCAAAATCTAGATTGAACCTGACTTCTCAACAGTTATAGATTTCGTATTATTTCGTATTTCACGAAATTTTTTCGTATAATTGAAGCTATAATGTGGTATTATATAGTTACTAGAAACGTATAAACTAAAAAGACCGCAGGTGTTGTAGCACCTACAGTCTATACAATAGACGATTCCTCAATGGAATTGGCTCAAGCCCTATAGAGTAAAATCGTTGAACTTTAGCAGAGTCAAGACGGTTTTACTCTTTGTTATTTTAAAATCATAATAATCAGTGTAATCAAAGCGATGATAAACATTCCAAATCCAAACATCACCATCAGTGATTGGTATACTGACATGGGCCTCACCCCCTACATCTATGACATAGGGATGAGCTTTTAAACGCCATCGAGAGAGGAATCTATTATTCTCATAATACTATGAGACCACTGTATAAATCTACCAATTTGTTTTTTTATGTAATGTTACAAATCCAATATTTTGCCTATATATTAGCTACTGCTTTTATCAACTATCAAAAGACCAGGGAATGCTCCCATTTAATAAATCGCATCTCCCCCTTGTGGTTTCCGTCATTACAGTTATAATATAAATATGATACGTTTTGACTATCAACTGAATATTTTTAAATTAATTTGCATACACTAAAAAGACCGCAGGTGCTGGTAACACCTAACGGTCGGTACAAAAGTTTGTCCCTGCAAAGGGTCGGCTCAAAGACTTTCAGAAGAATAGACTTCCCCTACTTGTCAGGTCAAGGGAGGTCTATTTCCTTTTGTGGAAAGACAGTATGGCAACGATCAATAATCCAAATGCTATCATTAATGAAATTGCCTCGTATACCGTCATACTCTCACCCCCTTCCCTATCGGGATAAAAGAGAGTGAGCCGACCACCCTTGAGAGCCGAACTATTGTATTAAGGTGAATTATAGCAGTAAATGGAATCTTTGGTATACAGTTTTTTTATACCCACTGAGCAACCAGCTCTTGGGTTCTCTTCTCCTCGATTCTCTTCATCGTACCGTAGAAGCATCTTAGGAACCTATCTAATCCCCACTCCTTCTGATCCCGCTTATACTCATTCTTGGTATATACCCCCAAGCATCTAAGGCTATAGGAATAACGTTCTCGTTTCTCTCCCACCCAGTTACTCTTTTGAACATTACGACCCTACTCCAGAACTGCTTAATAACTGTCCCACATGAGAACGCTGGTCGGATTGCCTTAACAAATTCCTTCGGGATGTAGTTCGGTATAACTGTGGAATCCTTTTCTAGCCTTGTTACTTTAACGTTATCTTTATTGTTTTCTTTTTGATTTTTTGGAGTATTAAAAACGCTTGTATTGGACTCGCCTTTCTTAGCCTCAGAGCTTGGTGCTATTGCGTTTTCTCCACCATCCAACCCCTTCAACCTTAACCCCGTCATTTGAGTGTAAAAAAGCAAACATGTTAGCACCCTGCAAGCCCGTTTTTCTAGCCGTAGTAATGCGCTTGATGATACCCACCTGCTCAAGTTTTCTTATTGCTCTCTCAACACTCGCCCTACTAACCTTTACCATCTTCATTATGGTTTCGATTTTTAAGTACGCCACCCCGATTACTTTCATTGCTCGCAATCTTAGTGCATCCAGCACTATCATGGTTGCAGGAGTCACTTTCGCTGCTCCTCTTCAAATGGATATCTATAGAAAGTCTAAGATGCTCTTTCTTTAAGAAATTACTGAATTTTTTCATTACATCTACAGTTGAAGTATCCATTTAAATCACCACAAGTACACTTTTGTATAATTTAAAAATCATATTTATATACTTATAATACCTATTTAAAATCACATGGTCAACACATAAAGTCACTTTTGTGTATTTTATATTTGTATTTGTATGTTTTAGCAGATATAATTACCTATAAAAATAAAAAGGTGATGTTAGAAATGGGGTTTACCTATAAGCCGCTGTGGAAGATGCTGATCGACAAAGACATGAAGAAAAAAGACCTAAGGGAAAACCTAGGTCTACACTCTATAACCGTTGCAAAAATGGGCAAAGATGAATATGTTTCAATGGAGGTATTGGACAAGCTTTGTAATCATTTTGGGGTTAACCTTGAAGGTATTGTTGAACACGTCCCTGACAAGGATGAGTAATTGTAACGAGTAAAAGGAGGAATACACATGGCATCTTACAGAAAGCGCGGCTCAAAGCGGGAATACCGGGTACGATATAAAGACCCTTTCACACAGGGATTTAAAGAAAAAACAAAAGGGGGGTTTACAACAAAAAAAGAAGCCCAACTTGCCGCTTCAGAAGATGAGAAAAAATTACTGGAGGGCTATGAACAAGAAGATGTTTCTCTAAATAACTATCTAATGATTTGGCTAAATGAGTATAAAAAGGACACCATCCGTAAAAACACATTTGAGTTGCACAAGAGGAATATTGCAAACCACATCATTCCTTTCTTTAAGAACATAAAGTGACGTGATGTTAAACCAATCATGTATCAGAGGTTTTTAAATCAACTATCAGAAAAAAACTACAGCAAACGTTCTATAGAGATAGTACACACTACTATGAATAATGCGATGGAAAAAGCCGTAACACTAAATAAAACTGAAAAGAACCCTTGCACTGGTGTCACAATTAAAGGCCAAAAGAAGACTAAAGGCGTTACATTTATGGAATCAAATGACATACCTCTTTTTTTGCAAACTGCTTATCAATATGATTATATCTATTGGATCTTCTTCAAAACTCTGATTGAGACAGGTATGCGCAAAGGTGAAGCAGCTGCCTTACAGTGGTCGGATATGGATACCAAAAACAGCACAATCAACACCAACAAGACTCTCGACTTTTCTGCGAAAAATAAAAACGAACTGTTCGGAGACACAAAAACGTACAGCTCCGCCAGAACTATCCGCATAAGTCAATCTTTAATAAACGACTTAAAAAATCATGTAAAATATCAGAATCAGAATAAACTTGCTTGGAATGAGAAATATCACCACGACCTAAATCTAGTTCTGTGTAGAAACGATGGTAATTTTATTCCTAAATCCTCTCTGTTTAATGCTTTTTCGAGAATATTACATAAAGCCAATATTCCTTCACTCCCTATCCATTCCCTACGACATACCCACGCGGTTTTACTATTAGAGACAGGAACAGACATGAAATACGTTCAGGAACGCCTTGGGCACGGTAGCATACAAATCACATCAGATGTATACGCCCATATCTCGAAAAAGATTGAATCAGATAACATGGGTACGTTTGAAAACTACATGAAGAATATTTATGATTAATCGAAAAAAATGTGGGCAAATTGTGGGCAATGATTTGAAAACTTAAAATAATTGATTTCTGCCCACAAACAACAAAAACCCTCACGCTTAGAGGCGCAAGGGTTCTGACGATTAATACGTATTCATGTATTGGCTACGCTCCCACTCGTGTACACGTGTGCGGAACATATCCCATTCGATTTCTTTCGCTTCAATGAAGTGTAACGACGCATGCTCACCAAGTGCTTCACAGATAACACGATCCGCCTTCAGGCACTCAATTGCCTCTTTTAACGTAGATGGTAGGCTATCAATGCCATTTGCTTCGCGATCAGCTTCGTTCATTACGTAGATGTTACGGTCAACAGCAGGTTGCAATTCTAATTTGTTCTTAATTCCATCCAAACCTGCTTTTAGCATAACGGCTAGTGCCAAGTATGGGTTCGCTGCTGGATCAGGATTGCGCACTTCTAAACGAGTCCCCATTCCACGTGAAGCAGGGATACGAACTAATGGAGAACGGTTTTTCGCAGACCATGCCACGTAACAAGGCGCTTCATAGCCTGGAACGAGACGCTTGTAAGAGTTAACTAGTGGGTTCGTGATTGCAGCAAACCCTCTTGCATGCTTCAAAAGACCAGCTAGGTAGTATTTTGCAGTTTGACTTAAACCTAGCTCATCAGATTCATCATAGAATGCATTTTCTGTGCCAATGAACAGAGATTGATGAGCATGCATACCAGAACCACTTACACCAAACATTGGCTTTGGCATAAAGGTTGCGTGCAGACCATGTTCTCGAGCAATGGTTTTAACAACCAGTTTGAACGTTAGAATTTGATCAGCTGCTTGCAAGGCATTTGCATATTTAAAATCAATTTCATGTTGTCCTGGAGCCACTTCATGGTGAGAAGCTTCGATTTCAAAGCCCATTTTCTCCAAAGTTAACACGATATCACGACGACAGTTTTCACCCATGTCTAGTGGTGCAAAGTCAAAGTATCCACCTTGGTCATTTAAATTAAGGGTAGGTTCCCCTTTTTCATCAATTTTGAACAAGAAGAATTCAGGTTCTGGGCCAACGTTGAAATCCGTATAGCCAAGCTCTTCTGCTTCTTTCATTACCTTTTTCAAAATATAGCGAGGATCACCTTCAAATGGCTTACCATCAGGCATATACACATCACAGATCAAACGAGCCACTTTTCCGAATTCAGTACCCCACGGGAATACCACCCATGTGTCAAGGTCTGGGAAAAGATACATGTCAGATTCTTCAATGCGCACGAAACCCTCAATGGAAGATCCGTCAAACATCATCTTGTTGTCTAACGCTTTTGGCAATTGAGAAACCGGAATCTCAACATTTTTACTGATACCCATTAGGTCAGTAAATTGCAAACGGATATACTTCACATTCTCTTCATCGGCAAAACGCATAATGTCTTCTTTGGTAAAACGGCTCATTCTCTCTTCCTCCTCGACCAAATCCATGAATTTTTTGTACCCATTTATCTAGTGGAAGAACCGGGAAAGTTCTCCACGAATCAATGCCGATTCGCCTAAGCGATTAGCACCGGGGTGAATAATTTGTTGTTTTAATAATTGCAATAATTCCTTCTCCGACATTTGTGGACGAGCTGCCGTTTTTTCTGGTAAGATCGGCGCTTCCACGACAGGTTCTTTCAACTGAATCACCTGTTTAATTCCGGCGATATTTAAGCCCTTGTCAATCAATTCTTTAATTTCTAAAAGACGATCGACATCATTAAACGAAAATAACCGCTGTTTCCCTTCTGTACGAACTGGCGTAACTAACCCGTGTTGTTCATAATACCGAATCTGTCGTGCAGTCAGGTCGGTTAACTTCATCACGATGCCTATGGGAAAAAGGGCCATGTTGCGACGAATTTCATCACTCATTTTGCTTCCCCTTCCTGCCATTCCAATGATTCAAATTTATTATGTTCAAATTCTAACTGATAGCAGCTTACCTGTCAATACGTGTTAGAAAACCTGACATGTATTTTAAAAAAAAAGAAAACCAGCCCCAGGATGTCCTCAAAGACATCCATCATTCCTCTAAATGTAAAGGGTTAGGATAGGTTTTGTTTATTCATCTTAATCGTAAACAACCGGCTACTGGACTATATTTATTTTTTGTACAGAACTTATATATAAGAAAAAAACACATTTTCAGACTGCCTCTTGACTACCTACATGGTAGAACAACCAGGTCATTCTAGAAAACATGCTCATTTTTCACGTGACTTCCTTATCAATATAACTATTTTACTTACTGCTCTATACCATACATTTTTACGTATTCTTCCAAAATCTGCTTTGCAATTGGACCAGACATATCGGCACCATGTCCACCACCTGGTACAACCACAACAAAAGCCATCTGTGGATTCTTAACAGGCGCATATCCAACAATCAGCGCATTGTCTGCGTCTCCACCAGTTTGTGCTGTACCTGTTTTAGCTGCCACTGGAAAAGGGAAATCTTTAAAGTTCCTATACGCAGTACCATTCGGCTTTGTTACCTTGGCCATACCCTCCTGCGCTACCTTTATCCACTCAGGATCAATGTCGACCTTATTTAGAACGTATGGCTCCACTTTAGTCAACGTTTTTTGCTCTGCCGGGTTACTTGTTCCCTTACGAATCTCTTTGACTAAGTGGGGCTTGATTCGGTAACCCCCATTGGCTATTGTGCTTACATACTGGCAGAGTTGTATAGGCGTGAAATTATTATATTGACCTATAAAAGCATCTACTAAATTCCCTAAATATTTGTCTTTCGCTCGGTATCCTGGCTTCTCGCCCGGAAGATCGATTCCCGTTTTTACACCCAGCCCAAACTGACTATTATAGTAATCTAACACGGCAAATTGTTCGCTATAATGCTTGCCTTCCCGATTCCCCTTTCTTGCTAGACGAAGCCCCATCTCATACATGTAGGTATTATTAGATACCTGCAATGCCCTTCTCGCATCTACCGCACCATGTCCAGAGCGTAACCAGTTATTTTTAAATCGATTACCAACATAGATACCGCCTCTGTCGAAGATCGTCTCGGCAGGAGTTACCAAGCCTTCTTGTAACGCAAGCATGACAGATAGAGGTTTTACAGTAGAGCCCGGTGCATAAGCTCCTCGAATAATTTTATTATCCTCAAAGGGCCAAATATCGGTTGCATACACCTTACTAAATGTCTCCCGATCATAATATAAATTCAAATCGTAATCTGGATAATTTGCCAAGGCCAATATTTCTCCCGTACTCGGTACCATGACTATTGCATGTCCTACTTTCATATTTTTCTGCGAAAGAGATTTGTGCAAGATTTCTTCTACTTTATCTTGAAACCTCCAGTCCAAACTGAGAACGAGATCATTTCCAGGCTCTGCTACTCGTTTTATGGTTTCGTTGACAAACTCCGAGTTCCTGTTTACCTGCACAGCCATGGCACCACTCTTCCCACGCAGCTGGGACTCATAATATTTTTCCAAGCCTGCTACACCGACTAACTCATTATCAGCATATTGCTTGGCTTTATACTCTTTGACAAATCGTGGATCAATCGAGTTAATATACCCTAGGATATGTGTCGCTAATGGGCCTCCTTCGTCATCTTTCTTCACTTTCCTAAGCGGCTCCACCTCTACATAAACACCAGGTAATTCGATTAACCGTTCCTCAATCCGGGCATCTTCAGCCGCTGTAATATTACGCTTTACCTGCCTTGGCATAAATGCTGGTACTCCTACTCCTACCATTCGTTCCAAAACAAGCAATTTTCGCCATGTCCGTTCACGCTGTATCACAGAAAGACCTAGCTTCACATCAAGAAAAAAGAAGCGTGCATTCTCAATTAATTGTCGATCACTTTGTTTGGCCACGGGCGTTTCATATAAGGTCGTAATGGAGCTTTTTATTTTACTTATCAGGTCTTCTGACTGTTTTTTCTCTAATTTATAAGGAAAAGAAATCTGCTGTGTAATCAGTTCTATAAGCAATGCTCGATCGTTTAATCCTTGGTCTTGCGGAAAGGGCTTTCCTGTCTTTTTTTTCAACATTTCAAAAGCCTGAATTCGTTCTAAATCGGTGAAGGCATATTTGATAGGTACATGCACTTCTTTTGCTATGCGTAATAAATCAACAGGTTGTAACTGATTGATTCTCTCACGGGAGGGTAACGCATCTAATTTTATCTGTATTCGTGTTCGCAAGCCCTGACGTTCCTCGTGAGACAACAAGATGGGAAAGCCCGCCTGTAACTGAATCCCCAAGTCCGCAAGCTTCTTATCATCCCCACGCTCTTCTTGCTTCCAATTCAGCAATGTAGCCAAATCTTCAGCTACTTTCTCCTTGTTTATTTTCTCTTCTGGTTTGTCCATAAATTTCACAGTAAAAACTGGTTTGTTATCAACTAACACAACACCATTCCTATCTAAAATATGACCTCTTGGCGCAGGAATAGGAAGTTCTTTTAGACTGTATTTCTCCAATTCTTGTACAAATAGCTCTCCTTGGACAACTTGAACGTATGCCAGTCGTAAGATGACGACTACAAAGCAGATAAAAACTGCTAGAAACATAATATTAATCCGGAGTGATAATTCCGGGTCTTTTTTTCGCTGTTGCTCAGGTTCAATTTGCATGGTCCTCACCGCAATCCTTGTCATATATCCTCTCTTATTAATATACCAGAAGATTCCATATATTCCACGCAAATTGTACGTTGGTAAAATCGGCAATTGTCCAGCCCTATAGTTTGACGAATGGATCATTTAGAAGGCACAAAAAAACAGCTACAAATGATATTCATTCATAGCTGTCTGTATAATTGCGTAAGGATAATTTAACATTTTATATATCAAGCAAGCCTTTTGCTATCATACCATCTAAAGCTGTTAAAATTCCCACTTTTACATGCGAGTAAGTGAGTCCACCCTGTACAAATCCCAAATAAGGCGCACGTAGGGGACCATCAGCAGAAAACTCAATGCTAGCACCCTGAATAAAGGTCCCTGCTGCCATGATAACCTCATCCGCATAACCTGGCATGGGACTAGGATATGGTGTTACATGTGAGTCGACAGGTGCTGACTTCTGAATACCTTGGCAGAAAGTTATCAAACGCTCAGCGTTGCCAAATTCTACAGATTGAATTAAATCCGTACGTGGTTCATGCCACAATGGATCGGTGCGGAATCCCAGTTTTTCCAACATGGCAGAGGAAAAAATAGCCCCTTTTAACGCTTCACCCACCACATGTGGAGCTAAGAAAAATCCTTGGAACATCTCCAACAAGGAGTATAACGACGCTCCTCCCTCCGCTCCAATCCCAGGGGCTGCCATACGATAAGATGCCATTGTGACCAGATCTTCGCGCCCCACAATATATCCACCTGTTTTGACTAAACCACCGCCTGGATTTTTAATCAGCGAGCCTGCCATAATATCAGCGCCAACCTGAAGTGGTTCTTTTTCTTCCGTAAATTCGCCATAACAATTGTCTACGAACACGTTTACGCCAGGATTTATTTCTTTAACAAAAGAAATCATTTCCTCTAACTTGGCAATCGTAAACGAGGGACGATCGGCATATCCACGTGAACGTTGAATACCAATCACTTTCGTTTCTGGACGAATCGCTGCCTTTACAGCAGTAAAATCAATACTTCCATTCTCCAATAGCGGTACGTAGTCATAGCTAATTCCGTAATCCTTCAGGGAGCCTTGACCTTCCCCACGCACACCTACTACTTCTTCTAACGTATCATATGGTTTGCCTGTGATATATAATAAATGATCCCCTGGGCGCAACATTCCAAATAAACTAATGGCAATGGCATGCGTACCTGATATGATATGCGGTCGTACCAAGGCAGCTTCTCCACCAAACACCTCAGCATAAATGGATTCTAATGTAGCTCGACCACTATCATCATAGCCGTATCCTGTAGACGGTGAAAAATGAAATTCATTCACTTCATGCTTTTGAAACGAACGTAATACTTTGAATTGATTATAATCAACCAAGCGAGATACTTCTTGATGACGCTTGGCAATCATTTCTTCTACATCTTCCACGAGCGGGCGTAATTGCTCTCCGTGCGCAAACAGTTGAAACATGTTTTTTCTCTCACCTTTCTCTTACCATTCCTCTTCGTTCACAACAGGTGGATTTACCATATACGGAATCAAACGCCCATACATCGGCTCATCTGACTTAATACGTATCGTTATATGATAAGCAGTTCCATCCTCGGAAAATTCCTGCTCCATTTCTAATCCAGCTCGATGCATCATAGAAATCACATCTCCACGCTCCATCGGAATAATTAGCTCGACATTTTCATACCCCGTCAGCACGATCCCTTCGATCCTGTTGAGCAAACGCTGTAAATCTTGTTCAGACAATGCCGATATTTGAATGGAATCTTCTACTCGTGGCAAATATCTGTCTGAATCAAGTAAGTCAGCCTTATTATAAACAACTAATTGGGGGATGCTTTCAGCTTCTAAATCCTTCAAGACTTTGTCCACAACCTCCATATGAACTTCAAAGTCAGGATGGGAGCAATCTACCACATGTAAAATTAAATCTGCCTCCTGAACACCTTCCAAAGTAGAACGGAAAGCTGCAATGAGAGCAGTCGGGAGATCTTGAATAAAACCAACCGTATCCGTCAACAGCACTTCCTTTCCACTAGGCAGGCTCAACTGACGTGTGGTGGGGTCAAGCGTAGCAAATAATTTATCTTCTTGTAATGTATCTGCTTTTGTTAAATTGTTTAGTAAGGTAGATTTACCTGCGTTCGTATAGCCAACCAATGCGATCTGATACACATGGTTTTTCTTACGACGTTCACGGTGAAGATGGCGTGTACGAACGATATCATCTAACTGTTGCTTCAATTCACTAATTCGGCGACGAATATGGCGGCGGTCTGTCTCCAATTTGGTTTCACCCGGCCCACGCGTACCGATTCCTCCACCCAATCGAGACATCTGATTTCCTTGTCCGGCAAGTCGTGGCAATAAATAGCTGTATTGGGCTAACTCTACTTGAATTTTACCTTCTCGTGAATTAGCTCGACTCGCAAATATATCTAGAATCAACTGTGTACGGTCAATCACCCGGCATTCAAATAAAGCTTCTAGATTACGATTTTGGCTAGAAGACAATTCATCGTTAAAAATCACGACATCTACATCCAGACTCACAGCTAATTCAGCTATTTCCTGAATTTTACCCGTTCCTAGATACCAAGCTGAATCTACACGATCACGATTTTGGGTGATAACTTCTAGCACCTCAACACCAGCCGTACGTGCAAGTTCTCCCAACTCGTCCATGGATAGTCGCATGCGTTCCTCATTGCGTTGATCTAATAGACAACCCACTACCAAAGCTGTTTGTTGTTTATTCCATTCACTCATATATGTATCCTTCCTTCCCAAATCCCCAGACGAAAAGAACGGCATCCGCCCACTTGTTTAGCAAACGTCTGCCCTGTGTCATTCTTTTACTAGCTAGTAATCAATATACCTTCTTTTTTACCCATTTGTCATCCTTTTCATCCTTCTGATACTAAAATCTAGATGGCTGAGGGCTTATTCCTCTAGATTGTGTCACAAAACCTGCTACTGCAAGCGATAGGTTCTCAGTTTAAAAAATGACTTATATGCAAGTCTTCTGCTCGTATATTCATTAATTCTTCTTTGCTTGGTTTAGCATTCTTTAGCAAACGCATAGCTTGAGCACGGATTGCTTTCTCCAATAAATTACGTATGTAGCGAGCATTGCTAAATGACTCCAAAAAAGGATCGGAAAGCAAGTGGATCAGGTGTTGTTTCATTTTTTCTTTCGCCGTAGAGGAGAGAACATATTGTTTTTCCTCGACCATGATAGATGCAATCTCCATCAGCTCCTCCACCTCATAATCGGTAAAATGAATCTGAATGGGGAAACGAGAAGGTAAGCCTGGATTAATCTGTAGGAATTCATCCATTTCCTCTGTGTAACCCGCCAATATGCAAATAAAATCGTTTTTATGATCTTCCATCGCCTTTGTTAGACAATCAACTGCTTCCTTACCAAAATCCTTTTCTCCCCCACGGGCTAACGAATAAGCTTCATCTACAAACAGGATACCCCCCAAAGCTTTTTTAATTAAATCCCTTGTCTTCTGCGCTGTATGCCCAATAAACTCTCCAACCAGATCAGCACGTTCCACTTCAATTAAGTGACCCTTGCTCAAAATTCCCATCTCTTTTAGTACCTTCCCAAAAATCCGTGCCACCGTAGTCTTTCCTGTTCCTGGGCTACCTTTGAATACCATATGATAGACCTGTTGCTCTGTCTTTAATTGATATTTTGCTCGTTCACGGTTCGTTCTAAGTAGGGCATAAATTTCGTACATGACAAGTTTTGCTTCCTCTAATCCAATCATTTTTTCCAGCTCATTAATAACAGATTTAATATGATCGTTAGCAGTAGAGCGTACCGTATCTGCCAGCGGTTCTGGCTCCTTTAGCGGCTGGACCACCGGATGATGAAACACAAATTGAATTCGATGTGGTGATTCCGGTGATTCCGTAACGACCGTCTTGGTCATGGTCGCAGCCTGTTTCATGTCCCATCACCTGCTTTCCATAATCGTCTCTACAGTATACGCAGTATGCTTTGAAATCCTGTACAGAAAATATAAAATAAATAGCTTGATTTATAAAAAAATCCCGTCTCACCTGTTACAGTGACACGGGATGCTTTCTATCTGTCAACAAAAATGGCTCTACCTGTAGTAGCATCGATAAAAACATCTTTATTCAATCTGTCTTCAGCAAGTTCATAAACCAATCTAGGTGTCTTTTCCCCGCTTTTAATTTCATATCCCAGTTCTAATGGATGATAACGAAGCCATTCTCTAGCACCTACCTCTGGTGACATAATTGCATTTCGATCCGGGAGCTTGACTTGATTATTAGTTAAAAAAGGTTCTTTAATGGACTGTTTCGTAAATCTGATCCCTTCTCCTGTAACTGAATCTATTTCAACCAAATAACTTACATACGAATCCACCGTTGGTAAAACCAGAATGCCTTGATAACTTTTAAAGAAACGGAATCTATATGAGTTTTCATCATTATTACTGTATGTGAGTTGTACTTCCTTGTCCCAGGGATCAAGGTATTTTTCCAAAAAACGAAAGGCTTTCTCCTGAGCTTGTTCTTTAGAAATCTTCCCTTTTGCATTGGGAGTAATCTTAGTAATTTCCATTACACAACTTGGCGATAATCTGGGGATAGAGACATCACCAGATTTTTTAATTCAGTTGCTCGGTCTTGCTTTAAAAATACACTTTCTGTATCATCAGTTAATTTGCTCTCCGCTTGCTGTTGACTCTGCAAAGTAAGCTTTGAAAAAATCGTCCGAAATGACCAGGAACGAACATACTTTTTCGTTTCATTGATAGCTAATCCCAATTCATATACGCTTTCATGAACGTTTCTTGTGTAATATCTTCCGCAATCTTTTGGTCCTTTAACATGAGATACACCATATTTAAAATCTTCTGACCATACTCATGCATAAGAGACTCTAAACTAAGCTCTTTAGACATCGTTAAAGCGATTTCCGCTTTTTCCAATGAGTTCACCTGCTTTATATATTCTTTTTTGCTTTCCATAGAATTAGATTCCGCTGGACGATTTTTGTGACAATTTTTTCCATAGAATTAGTTATACATTCTAACAACACGAAAAACCGCCCTCATAGGAGAGCGGTTCACATCGAGCTCAGTCTTTTGGGGCACTAGCGGTACTTTTCTTTAACACATCTACCTCCATTATAGAGTTAGATCATCAAAGCGAACCGGATACCACAATCTGGGTAATCATTTCATTGTCCACGGCACATCAACCTCCTATAAAGACTGTTGCGCGTTTCTAACTGGTGACCACCGAGCTCGATGATTATAGTGTAGCCAGAATGAAGATTTTTATACAGGACTCAAACATTTTTTCTAAAATTGCTGGCTGAGGCGCCATACTGTTGCTTCCACACGCGTTGAAATGAACTGAGGCTCCCAAAACCAGCTTCATATGCAATACGGGTGATCTCCCAATCTGTGGAACGTAGTAAATAAGCTGCCTCTTTTATCCGTAATTGTTGCAGATATTGTCCAGGTGTCATTCTTTTATTTCTTTTAAACTGATGGATAAAATGAAATTTGCTACTACCAGCAATACCTGCTATCTCTTCAAGTGTTAAGGGGTGTTTAAATTCTTGATGCATATAATCGATCGCTCTTTTGACACCCGGATGTTCATGCAAGCATGTCACTTCTAGCTCACTATCTGTATTCTTTTTTGAATGAAGGGTAAGGAATAATCTGGCTACCTCCCACTCCAGTTCCATTTGATGTAGCTCGTCCATTGGTTCAAATAATGATCGTTGAAAAGCCCGTTGTACCGTTTGCTGAAAAAGTGGTACAACCTCTGTAGACAAACTTGTGTATTCCAGTGCAGGTCTCTTTCTAACAGACTGTTCATTTTCCCATACTTCTTGTAAAAAATCATGCTGGAAGCCAACCAACATAATAGTAGCTGGGCCATAGGTAGCAAGATGACGATGTTGATCATCTGGCTGTACCAACAGCCTCTGCTTAGCAGCAACCCTTTGGTAGCTTTTATTCCATTGAATCTCTATCTCATTGTCTATTGGCATGCTTACTTGCAAATAATCACCATGATCGTGTAATTCGTCACTTTGACCTTGTTGTAATGTAAACAGCCGAAAACCGCTGTTTTTCCATTCTAGAAGCATATCCATCTGTACATATTTCCCCCAACGCAATTTATGCTACCTAACACGCAATTTTTAATATGCGTATTTTTTGAATTCTTTTATACTTACTATTATACATTAGCTTCAAGACTAATTTGTATGTAGAATAGTCGTTTACGAAAGGTGTGAATAGATGTGCTTAGACAACCAAACGGTGCTTACGCCGCCGCAGGACTTACAGAAGCAGAACTAACTCAAGTGAAAGACCTTTTACAAGTTTGCAATGAATATGATCAAATCCAAATCAAATTAAATCTAGATATGATTAGTTGCAGACCCACTGATCAAATTCAAGATTTTTATTTCGCAAAAGATGACCGAATGATTGGCTATCTCGCCCTATATATTTTTAATAATCGGGAGGTAGAAATCAGCGGTATGGTTGATCCTGCTCATCGACGCAATGGTATTTTCTATTCCTTGCTACAGCTAGCTTACCCGGAAATTGAACGTCGCCAGTTACCAAAACTTATTTTCATGTCTCAGGAAAAATCTGCTTCTGGTAAAGCCTTTTTGGAAGCACTGGGAAGCACCTATTCCTTCTCTGAATACTGGATGGAAATGGACTCCCCCCTTCTGATCCAAAAACAACCTCTCTTTTTCTAAGGGAAGCAACGGAAGAAGACATTTCCTTATTCGTACAAGTAGATATAGAGTCCTTTGGATCGTCTAAAGAAGATTCAATCAGACACGCATTAGAAGGAATTCAAGAACCTGATCGGCATCCTATCGTTGCCTTTCTTGGAAATGAATTCATAGGTAAACTTAGTTATCAACGCATAGATGATATGGATTTTATTTATGGCTTTGCTGTCATGCCGTCCTTTCAGGGAAGAGGTTATGGGAGAGAAATTTTGACAAGAGTGGTTTGTGAATTAATAAAAAAACAGTCACCATCAATCGTCTTGGAGGTAGAAGTGAGGAACAAAAATGCCCTTAAACTGTATAACAGTTGTGGTTTTAAGGAGGTAACTGCAAATGATTATTATATCCTGGCCACTTCGCAACTTAGTAGCCTGTTTCACATTTCACATAAAGAGATAGGTGACCAGGAAAACAGTAAAATAAAAACTTACGAATAATCTGGAACCGCGATTGGATAACTTCCTTTTGCTACTGTTACCTCTAGACCTTGCTTTTCCATTTGATCTCGCAACTCTTTTGGGGTTCCCTCATCGGTGATAAGTAAATGAAAACTGTTGAGGGGACCTATTTTAGAAAAAGCGTCATGCCCCATCTCTTCGTGAGAAGCTAAAATAAAACGCCGACGCGAAACTTCCAGGACAGCACGGCTAAAGCTTGCCACTTCTGGTGTTGCAGTGCTAACGCCTTGTAAACTAATCGCTCCAGCCGTTAAGAAACAAAGATCAATCGTGAATTGTTTCACCATTTCATTTGCGATAATATCGGAAATCGTACCAGTTTTCTTGACTTGTCCTCCTATCAGATAAACGTCGGTTTTTTCAGATTCACGTAACTGTTCGGCAATTTTAATCGAATTGGTCACCACTGTTATAGGCATATGTTGAGGTAAAAATTTTAACATATGAAAATGTAAGCTTGTTCCACTTAAAAATATCGTATCGTGCTCTTGAATGTAGGATACTGCTGTTTTAGAAATGGCAGTAATATGACTGGGTCCATCCTTGAAGCGTATTGCTGACGGTGCAACAGGCTTACGCACTGCTGATACAGGGATAGCCCCACCGTGCGTTTTTTTCAAAAGTCCCTGCTCTTCCATAATGGACAAATCTCTCCGAATGGAATCAATAGAAACGTGAAATTGTTCCGCTAATTCCTTCACCAACACACGCTGCGCTTCATGTAGGATCTCCAGAATCTTTCCTCTTCTCTCTTCAGCAAACATCTCATCGCCTGCCTTCACCATGTTATACTTCCATTTTATTCCGTTATACGCAAAAAAGTCAATATTTACCTGCTAAATTATTCTGCTTTATGCCTTTTTGAGCAAAAAAATCAGGATTCCCGAAGAAACCCTGATTTTCTTGCCTACTTTTACGATTGTTGTGCTTGGCTTTCCGACATCAAAGATACAGGACGTTGTGGAGTAAACGTAGAAATCGCATGTTTATAAACCAATTGTTGCTTGCCTTCTGTATCAATAACGATTGTGAAGTTATCAAACGCTTTGATATAGCCTCGCAATTGGAATCCGTTTACCAAATATATGGTAACTGCGATATTTTCTTTTCGTAGATGGTTTAAGAACGTATCTTGAATATTGATCGTCTGTTTCATGGACAATACCCCCTAAAAGGACTTGTAAGTTATATATTCGGCGTTGAATGGAACTTTCCTTCCAACGCACTGGTAATTGTTTCAACCACTTGTTCATAAGAATCGGGATTGGTCATATCGTACCATTCCAACTGAGGCATGCGTCTAAACCAGGTTAGCTGACGCTTAGCAAAATGGCGTGTTCGTTGCTTGATATCAGAAATAGCTTTGTCCAGAGTAATCTCTCCATAAAGATAAGGGATAAGCTCCTTGTAACCCAAGCCTTGCATAGCTACTAAATCGGCTGAATACCCTTGGTCAAGCAGAATACGAACCTCTTCTACTAAACCAGCCTCAATCATTACATCTACTCGTTGATTTACTCGTTCATAGAGCTTCGCCCGATCCATCGTCAAGCCAATAATTTTTAAATTGTAAGGAGAATAGGCCGCCTGATTCTGAAAATCAGACATACGTTTTCCAGTCAACTCGTAAATTTCTATCGCTCGAATAACTCTGCGCACATCATTAGGATGCAAACGATCTGCTGTAATAGGATCATGTTCACGTAAGCGTCGGTGTAGGGCTTCTACTCCTTCTACGTCAGCATATTTTTGCAACCGATCTCGCATTTCCGCGTCCTGATCCGCCTCAGAGAATTGATAATCATGAGTAACTGACTGTATGTAAAGTCCTGTTCCACCCACGATGATGGGTAGATGATTACGCTGATTTATTTGGGTGATTAGCCTCCGCGCCTGCTGTTGAAAGATAGCTACAGAATATTCCTCATCTGGGTTCATGATATCAATCAGATGATGGGGAACAATAGCACGCTCTTCATCAGAAGCTTTAGCTGTACCTATATCCATGCCACGATATACCTGCATGGAATCTCCAGAGATGATCTCTCCGTTGAATTGTTGGGCTAATTGTAGGCTTAGAGCTGTTTTACCTACCGCAGTAGGGCCTACAATTACCACTAAGTTTTCTTTTTCCTTCATCTCTCACTCCCCTCCAATGCTTCGATATAACTATAAATCACTTGGTGCTCACGTTTTCGGTAAGGTGTAAAACCCAATTGCTCATGTAGGATACCTGTTGTACCCTCTTTTAAAACGACTCGTCGCTTAGCTACCCGTCGAGCTTGAGCAATCGTTTCCTCAGTCAGCACCTTATTATTAGCCAATTGGCGCAAGGTAGAAATACCATGTGACTCTGAGACAGCTTGTTGGAACATAGGATCAAAATAAACCACGTCAAATGAGTTATCAGGCATACTTTGTAGCATTTGAAGATGGTCTGATTCTTCCACCTGTACGCGTCTCATTGCTTCAATTAAAGCTTGTGTTCCCGTGTCCCAGTGAGCAAGACCGTCTCGCACTAATCTAGCAATCACAGGCTCCGATTCAATTCCCACCACTTGCCCAGCTTCACCCGTGGCATAGGCAAATACGATCGCATCTGCAGCCAAACCTATCGTGGCATCGAGCACCTTGTCACCTGGTGAAATTTGGCAAGCGGAAAGCATAGTATCATTATCGCCGCGTTCTAGCCTCTTTATACGGAACGAGGCCGTATTTGGATGAAAAAAGAAAGCTTGTTGACCTTTCCGTTCCAGCCTAGCTCCCTTGGCGGTTACGATTAAGATATCATCCGTCTGGTATTTACCCCGGAGCTTTTCGATAGAATCCTCCCCACGTGACACTAGTGGAGCGTCAAAGATAGTAGCCAGTTCGTGCGCATGAGCCAAAACAACTGATTTAGGCTCACTTCCTGTTGTTACAATCATATCATCACTCGTTTCCTACTCATACTAAGTCCGTTCTATTAGATTTCTGTATATGCTCTTGTATTTGTTGCTAGAAAGAACACCCGCTCGTCTCGTAATCCAACGTTCGAGATGTTCTTTTACGCACATAGATATACGATCTTTTACATGACTCGCTTAAACATTTTTTCTAAATCATAGGTAGAAAAGTGAATAGCAATTGGTCGACCATGCGGGCAGGTGAAAGGACTTGTCGTTTGACGAAGACGGGCCAATAGGGCCTCCATCTCTGCATGCATCAAATAACGATTGGCTTTAATTGAAGCCTTGCATGACATCATAATGGCAGCTTTTTCCCGCATCTTACTCACTTCGACCCGCTCGCTTTCACTTGCTTCTTGTACAAATTGGATCAGTTCATTAATGATTTCCACTTCACTTCCTTGCGGGAACCACTGAGGGTGAGCCCTAACAAGAAATGTCCGGTTACCAAACCATTCCATATCCAATCCAAAAGATTGTAGCAAATCAAGTCGTTCCAGTAATTTCGCCTCTTCCTGCATCGTACATTCCACCGTATGCGGGAATAAAAGCATTTGACTAGATATCGTCTCATCTTGCAATCTTTGCATAAAGTACTCGTAAAAGATCCGTTCCTGAGCAGCATGCTGATCAATTAAGTACATGCCAGAGTCGTTCTGAGCAATGATGTAGGTCCCATGAACCTGGCCTACTGGATAAAAGACAGGTACAGCAGATTCAAGCTCTTCTAAGTTCGCTGAGTCATCAAGATCGCTCTCTGCTTGTGACTGTTCTACTATATATGATTGAGATTCATTACTATCTACTTCGTCTTTTACGTTTTCGTCATTTTCAATAGAATCGTCCCATCGAGCCTCTTCCATTTCAGAGCTTTTCTTACACTCAGTTCCATCATGTTCCGTTGACGAACGTTCAAGTTCCTGGGGCACACTTACATCTGAATGCTGAACTAAATTACTAGTTGGGCTTTCAACTCGCTGTTGGCTCAAGTCGCTAGCAAGATAGCTGGTCATGCTGTTACCCGCATACATCCATTTGCTTTCATGTGGTTGATCTGCTTCTACGTGTATATCGACTTCTGGTTTATCAACCACCTGCTGGTCTATCTGTTGGCTCAATTGTTGTTTTGCCGTCAATTCAGATGTAGACCCAGACATCTGTTCTGCGTACGTTGGTCGCCGCTCTCTGATAGGCACATCAAAAGCCGTAAGCAAACGATTCATTTGTTGTTGCTGTTCAGCCGAATGCCGCTCACCTAGGTCAAACTGCGGCTGGTATGGCTTTTCCATCTTAATTTTAGGACGACTGCTTGTCTGCATTGGTTGCACGATTCGTAAGCCTGTTTGCAGTGCCTCTTTTACTGATTGTTCGACCGCTGCACACAATTCTTGCTCTTTACTAAAACGTACCTCTAGTTTAGCTGGATGAACATTCACATCAACTAAAATAGGGTCCATTTCAATATGCATAGCAACAATCGGAAAGCGACCGATCGGTAAAAAGGTATGATACCCTCGCATTATCGCTTGAGACAGTGGGTAATTACGTACATAACGCCCATTAACCAGCGTAGAGATGTATGTACGATTAGCTCTCGTTACCTCTGTTTTAGATAATAAACCACTCCAGCGAAAATCTAATGTCTCTCCTTCAAACGGCAGCAATAACTTAGCAACCTGAACTCCATAAATGGCTGCCATTACATGTAACAGCTTGCCATCACCCGATGTTTGCAACAAACTTCTCCCATTATGAGTCAACGTAAAAGCAATCGTCGGATAGGTAATCGCTAACCGATTTACATAATCTGAGACATGTCCTACCTCCGTGGAAATGGAACGCATATATTTTAAACGCGCCGGTGTATTAAAAAATAGGTCACGCACGACAATCTCTGTTCCTTTGACTCTAGCGTAATCCTCTACGACCTTCATGTCTCCACCGTCAATTACGACCTTGGTTCCCACTTGTCCACTATCTTCAGCACTCATCAATTCAATTCGAGATACCGAGGCGATAGATGCCAATGCTTCACCACGAAAGCCAAGAGAGCGAATATGGAACAAATCGCGCGCCGAACGAATCTTGCTCGTAGCATGCCGCTCAAAAGCACGTAAGCAATCATCACGATCCATTCCTGCCCCATTATCGACAATGCGTATGAGCTGTAAACCACCTTCCTCAATGTGAATTTCTATCTGAGAGGTACCTGCATCAATTGAATTTTCCACCAGCTCCTTCACCACAGAGGCTGGGCGTTCCACCACTTCACCAGCGGCAATCATATTGCTTACCTGTTCCGTTAGCACTTGAATTTTCCCCATGTTCCTCCCCTTTCTGTGTGAAGCAAGCTTACTTATGTTTACGCAAACGTGCATTCCATTCAGATAACTGAATGAGTGCTTGTAGCGGCGTCATTTGATTTAAATCTAAGTCACGTAATTCTGATAGAACTTCTGTTTCGAATGGATTTACAACAGGTTCAAGAACAGTAGAAGCAGTTTCCAATCTAGCATTTTCTGTTGTTCTACTAGAAATAGCTGAGGGGTGCTCCACTTTTGCGACTTCTATCACATCAGTCATGTCCGTTTTGGATTCTGTTTCTACGTTTGATTTGGTAGTATCGCTACCTTTGCTCTTTTTCTTATGAGTAGTCATAGCTTGACCCGAAGAGACTTGCTGTGAGGGAGCTTGACCCCACAACATATCTAGCGACAGTTGCTCTAACGGTGCTTCTCGATCCTTGCCTTCTAATCCCTGTAAGATTTCGCGTGCACGACTGATCACCTCAAATGGCATCTCAGCTAATTCCGCAACATGAATCCCGTAGCTTTTATCAGCACGGCCTTCCTCAATCTTATGCAAGAATAAGAGCTTGCCATCCCGCTCTTCACAACGAGCATGAACATTCACCACTCCTGGGATTTTCTCCTCCAGATCGGTTAGTTCATGATAGTGCGTGGAGAATAAGGTTTTTGCTCCTATATGTTCATGGATATATTCAATCACCGCTTGCGCTAAAGCCATTCCATCATAGGTAGACGTTCCTCGACCAATCTCATCTAGCAATATCAAGCTACGTGGAGTTGCCTTTACTAGCGCATTACGCGTTTCTAGCATCTCAACCATAAAGGTAGAGAATCCTCCTACCAAATCATCCGCAGCTCCAATTCGCGTAAAAATTTGATCCACTAAGCTAATTCGCGCTTCGCTAGCTGGAACAAAGCAACCGATCTGGGCCATAACCGTAATCAACGCCATTTGTCGCATATACGTACTCTTACCCGCCATATTAGGCCCTGTGATGAGCAAAATATTACGGTCTTTTTGATTCATCATCACGTCATTTGCAACATACTTCTCTTGATTTAATACGGCTTCAACTACCGCGTGACGACCATCCTTTACGTACACTTCACCATCCGTTGTTAATATTGGACGGATAAATCCACGTTCATCACTAACTGTAGCAAAGGCTTGCAACACGTCAATGCGAGCAATTCGTTCTGCTAATGTTTGGATGCGAGGGATATGCTTGGCCACTTCCAAACGAATTTGGGTAAATAACTGATACTCTAGCTCAACTAACTTCTCTTCCGCTTCTAGAATCAGTGCTTCTTTCTCTTTTAACTCTGGAGTCACATAGCGCTCCGCATTCGTTAACGTTTGCTTACGTTCGTAACGCCCCTCTGGTATATGGGCAAGGTTCGCCTTTGAAATTTCGATATAGTAACCAAATACTTTATTAAAGCCTACTTTTAACGAACGAATTCCTGTCAGTTCCCGCTCGCTTTTTTCTAATTGAGCAATCCAGCTCTTACCTTGGCGACTAGCCAATCTGAGCTTGTCCAAGTATTCATCATAGCCATCTTGAATCAAATTTCCCTCACGGACACTCACAGGCGGCTCTTCCACTAGGGTTTCTGCTAAAAATTGTGCGATATCACTACAGTCATCCATGTCGGAAGCAATTGTTTGTAAAGCTTCTTCTCCGCTGTTAACCAATAGGTGCTTTATATCAGGAATGGCTTCGAGAGAATGGCGCAGTTGGACTAAATCTTTTGCATTTGCATTGCCATAAGAAATACGTCCCGCTAAACGCTCCAGATCATATACACGATCAAGCCCCTCACGCACATCAGAACGCAATAATAAATCGTGGCGGAATGCTTCTACCGTATCGTATCGTTTACCAATTTCATCCGGATGTAATAGTGGGCGTTCAATCCAACGACGCAACAAACGTCCGCCCATCGCTGTCTCCGTTTTATCCAGCAACCATAGCAAAGAGCCTTTTTTGGACTTGTCCCGGATGGTTTCCGTCAGCTCTAAATTTCTCCGTGAGAAATGGTCCATTTGCAAAAATTCATGTGCCACATAATGTTGCAAGGAACGCATATGTGTCAACGCCCGCTTTTGCGTAGTTCTGACATAATGCAAGAGTCCGTTCATCGCTTGACGAACAGCATCCTCTAGCTGAGTAGCTTCCGTTGGGTATAACTCATCTACGGCCGTTTGTGAGACTACATTGGTCGCTAGGCAAGTAATAGACATATGAGGTGATAAACCTTTACCTCTAAGTTCATCCTCAGCAATATCACATAGCAACAGCTCACTTGGGCGATACTGCATCGCTTCTTCTACTGCTGCATACATCGTTGACAAAGAAGTTGTATACATTTCACCGGTACTTAAATCACATGCTGCTACCGCCGCTTTTCCTGACAATGCGGCGATAGCAACCAGATAATTGTTCTCTTTATCGTTTAACCATTTTCCTTCAATCATGGTTCCAGGTGTAATCATTCGTGTTACTTCACGCTTTACAACACCTTTTGACTCTTTGGGATCTTCTACTTGCTCGCAAATCGCTACTTTGTATCCCTTTTTTAACAATTCCGCAATATAGGTCTCAGCTGCGTGATGAGGCACTCCACACATTGGAATGCGCTCTTCTGTTCCTCCTCCACGTCCTGTTAACGTAATTTCCAGTTCACGTGAGGCTAGAATTGCATCTTCAAAAAAGAGTTCATAAAAGTCGCCTAAACGGAAAAACAAAAAAGCATCCGTATATTGGCGCTTTATCTCTAAATACTGTTGAATCATTGGGGTGTATTGTGCCATCTTTTCTACTCCTAATACCCATAATCATTTCATCTATTATAACATGGTTCCTGATGGTTGTTGAGTTGAAATGGGGGTAACTTCCAAGCCAACTTGATATCATGATTGCTTTGCCACTCCCCCTCCGTAAAAATACTATGAAAAAAGGGAGTTAGATATTTTCGATACGTTTGATACAAAGGAAGAACCTTTAGCTCGGCATACAACTCCTTGACTAAGGAAGTGAGTTTCTCTTTCTCTCCTCGATAGTAAGCAAGCTGCATGGCTACATCTGTACTCACATCTCGCTTGAGAAGATATTGGGATTCAACAATCACTTTGGTCAGAGTCAAAACACCCTTGGTCATTCGTGGTGAAACCAGCCAACTAGGTAACGTCCTGTATTCAAATCCTCCATGCGGTTGTTCACGTACATCTCCTAGAAAACCGTAACGTGGTCGTCTTTTGATACATCCACGATCTTCTAACAAACACAGCGGCAATGCCAAATAAGTATCTAATTTGCGAATTAAATCGAAATGAAGAGCAGTCCCACTAACATGAACATGGCCTCCGATTGGATAACCGTCAAAGGGCATTCCCCCTGCCAGCCAACTAATCGAATCATCAGCGATCTTACGTTGAGCCAAATGAAGAGCTTTATAAATATTTTTCATAACGATTTCCGGTTCTGTTGAGGGGTCTGGTCGAACTTCAACCAACGGATGCTGATTAGATGGAAGCTCTGTTTTTAATCGGACTCCATCGTATCCAACAGCGCCATATTTTTGCAAATACTCAGAAGCAATTGCCATTTTTCCTGACTGGTCACGCAGAGCAAATTCAGGGTCAGCTCCCAGCATCACCTGTGGAGTAGCTACTTGATCCAGAAGAATCTGCTGTTCACGTTGCTTCATAAACAACTGCACTCGTTCCAGAAGCGAAACATCTACCGACAGTTGAGCATGACAATCTATTACCCGCATCCTTATTGGGGAATGAACCCCAACTGTTACTATCCCATAATCCAGCCCTAGAGCATAAACGGTACGAATTGCCAAGGAAACGATCCGATTTTTTTCTGTTTCATCTAACTGTTGGCTAACTTCTTCTTTTTGAGTTTTGCCAACCGTCCGCGCTGCCTGTAAAATCCAGACAGTCCGATTCTCTATTCGATAAATAGCGGCGATCTGATGTTGAAACAAATGTACTTCATACGTTTGCATTGGGATTACACCAGCGTACGTCTGAATAGGCACCCCGTGTAACTTCAAAATGGCCATCATTCTCTCTCGTTGATGCGTATGTTTTATGGCGCTCTCCCTATTCCACTTTTCCATGGAAAAAGTGGCGACTTTACTCATTACCATGTTAGACATACGCCTACCTCCCTTGCTTCCTTCCTACAAGCTATGCACTTTACAAAAAGGTGGTGCGTAATCTAACATATGTAACATTTTTAACTAATTCACGTAATTTTTCTGTTATTAAAAAACAAAAAAGGCCATCGGATACGCCGACAGCCTTACTTCCAAGTACTTAATCTAGATCATCTAGCAGGCTCGCCGAGTCGAATTGATCGTACTCGTCGGTTGAATCATCAAAGTCATGTGAGAAGGAATCTTTGTCATCGCAGCTATGGCAAACAACAACGCACACCTTGGTTTCTCCAACGACTTCCACAGAGTACTCCTGTTCCACTCGTACATTCACCGTACTACCGCTAATTTCTGCTCTAACACATTTTGGTTGTTCAATGCATTGGCAAATTATTTCTAAATCACCACGGCAATGTTTGTCAAAATAAGAAAACGGAACATCTAAAGTGTAATGTACTTCTTCTTTTTTGACCTCTGTTTGGGTATTATCCTCATAGGAATACCAGAGATTTACATCATACGTTCCACTGATAACGACCGACTCTGCCACTTTTTCTGCTGAAAAATTATTATTAATAATCCAGCATCCCAAAATGGTAGTTGGCGTATGAGCAGGTGCGATCGTATGTGTCGATTGAGAGAATTTATGTCCTCTACCGCAGACAGCTTTGGCAATCAATTCTCGACATTGCAAGTCTTTATCCGTACCAGACATTTTGTAACCTCCTCCATACAACGTTTCTGTACATTTGTATGCAGGTTATTAGTCTAGGGTGCAAGATCGAGAGAACCGTTGTGGCAAGAATTATCATTCTTTATTTAGTGACCACAACCACAGCCTTCATCATCATGATGACCTGCTTCGGGACCACCTGTTTTACCAGTAAGAGGGTTACCACCTGTATCTAGGATAATTCTATCTGAAACAGTATTGGTAATAACATGCGTAACCATTTGCAATAAATCGTTTACATCAGTTTGGGATTGCTTGAATTCAGTTACCAGTGGAATTGCGTCTAATTCCTCTTGAAGGGTATCGAATTCCGTTTGCACTTTTTCTACAAGCTTCGCATTGCTCATACTTTCATACATGACTATTTGCTTTTGTTTTGCTTTCAGACTGGAAATCAATTCTTGAACGCGTTCATTCTGCTTGACTTGGGATTCAGCTCGTTTGAAAAAATCTACTTCTTTCGTACGGGAGATCATGTTAGCTAATTCACGCGCTTTTGCCAAAATTTCTTGATCTGTGTAAACCGGTGTTTCTGCCATCTCCAATTACACCTCAACTTTAGTCACTAATTCTCCATACGTGGTAAATGTTTTTGCATCTGTAATTGTAACATGTACTAGTGTACCAATTAAAGAATTATCAGCTTTTACATGCACTAATTTTCCAGTTCGTGTACGACCTGTTAATACTTCTGGGTTTTTTCGACTCTCTCCCTCGATCAACAGTTCGTAGGTTTTTCCAATCATTTGTTGATTTTTACGCAATGAAATCTCATTTTGTACCGCCATCAGTCTCTGTAGACGATCCTTTTTCTCTGCTTCTGGTACATTATCCACCATAGAAGCTGCTGGGGTACCCTCACGTGGTGAATAAATGAAAGTATAGGCAGAGTCGTACTCCACTTCTTTCATCATAGACAACGTTTCCAGGAATTGTTCCTCTGTTTCACCTGGGAATCCTACAATGATATCAGTGCTTAGCGAGACGTTTGGAATAGCTGCCTTAATTTTACGGACCAACTCCATATAATGTTCTCTTGTATATTTACGCGCCATTTTTTTCAAGACTTCAGAACTACCAGATTGCGCAGGTAAATGGATTTGCTCCACAAGATTTCCGCCTTTTGCTAACACTTCAATTAGATAGTCATCAAAATCGCGCGGATGACTAGTTGTAAAACGAATACGCGGGATATCAATCTTACGAAGTTCGTCCAACAAATTCCCTAGTCCGTATTCCTGATCTTCAAAATCTTTACCATAGGCATTTACATTTTGTCCTAGTACCATAACCTCTTTAAAACCTTGACGCGCCAACTCACGTACCTCGGCAATGACGTCTTCTGGGCGACGACTACGTTCTTTTCCACGTGTATATGGCACAATACAGTAGGTACAGAACTTGTCACAACCGTACATAATGTTTACCCAGGCTTTGATATCACCGGTACGAGTTTTCGGCATATTTTCAATGATATCGCCCTCTTTGGACCATACCTCAATCACCATTTCTTTACTGAACATCGCATCTCGTAATAATACAGGCAGACGATGGATATTGTGCGTACCAAAAATCATGTCTACTTCGGAATAGGAACGCAACACTTTATTTACTACCTTTTCCTCTTGTGACATACAGCCACATAAACCGAGAACGAGATTCGGATTGTTACGTTTCAGATGCTTCATGTGACCAAGCTCTCCGAATACCTTATCCTCAGCCCCTTCTCGGATTGCACAGGTATTAAACAGAATGACATCAGCTTCCATCGTATCTTCTGTCGCTGTGTAACCCATTGCTTCAAAAATTCCAGCCATAGTTTCGGTGTCATGTTCGTTCATTTGACAGCCGTAAGTACGAATCATATAGTGATGGCCCTTCCCAATTTGTTTCATTTCCTCGGGAATGCTGAAATCGTAATGCACTTCAATATCTTCTTTTCCACGTTTCTTGGCATCTTTTAAGCTTGGTGCCTGAAAATATTTTGAAAAATCTGCTGTTGATTTGCTAGACTTTCCGGATTTTAAGTCCGTTGTCGCCTCTTTTTTATCGATCATCTTCTATATTCACCTCATAATACGCTGTTTTTTTCTGCTACCATCCAGACATTATAGCATATTTGTACATTGAGAATAAAAGGAAAAAGTTCTCCAGTAACAATTTAGATGAAATCCACATTCCATTGACCTGTACGTAAAATAACTTTACATGGAGAAGTACTATGAAAAATGGTATACGTGAAAAAAGAACCCTTCTTGGTTGGGCGCAAGAAGAGCTCTCTATCAAAGTAGGTGTAGCACGCCAAACGATTGTCTCACACAAAACAACGTACGTTTTCGCTTGTTATAAGTAATTTGTATTGTAGCAAAATTATGCATTCGCCTTTTTTATTTCGGACCGATGCCTAATTCTTCTTGCCTCTCTGTCCTCTTCTCTCATACGAGGACAGGTGTAGCAATAATCGGCTCCCTCGGTCATAAAATATCTGCAACATACGTTTTTCATACGTAGTTGCTTCGTTGGGTCCTCCAAGTGTTCAATCAACCGTACTTTGACATCAAACGGATTCTTATTACGACCAAAGACACTTGAACTCAACTCTTGCTTTAAAAAATCGAAATCGTCAATCACACGCTGCTTTCCTTCAGATTCAGTTGTTTTTTCCACAAGATCTTCTATAAAGTAATGGAATTTCGTTGGCAATTGCCCCCACATCTGACCAACGTTAAATCCAGTAACGGCAGACATACACTCCAAAAGGGGACGCAATGTCTTACCGTATAAATAGGAAAGAACCTCTCTTCTCCATTCCTGTCTCTCTACCCCATCCCAAGGAGCCTCCGTTTCCGTCCAAGACCGTAGTTGAAAGGAGATACGGGTGTATGATCCCTCTTTTTTTGGACTCATATGTATGATCAAATTGGTAAGTGACAAATCCAGAGCCTTGTTTTGCACGGACACCATATACTGAAGCCCCGTAGCCATCGTAAGAAACCAACTAGCAATATACGCTGCTGTAGCGGTATCATCTAATGCTTTTATGATTGGGGCATATTGATCAAGAAATTTTCGCATTTGGCTCTCGTTAAGTAAGTCAGTGGCAGGTATTGAACAATAAGCTCCCTTAGGCTCTAGTAAATGAATATTAAACATTTCATCTAGCAGGTCGACATATATCTTTTTCAATTTATTTCCCCTTTTCTTATCATAGTTATCAATCTTAACACGCCTTCATTATTTGAGAATGATTATCATTAATATAGTTATTATTGTAAAGGAAATGAAACGAGCATTCAACTCAAAAAGGCTAACCAAACGTTCTCACATGACGTTGAATAGCTATCCTATGTATCATTTGTTGTAATATTACGCTTCATAAATTCCTTGATGCTTGTTTACTCTTGTCCACCATAAAACTTGAAGTTTTTTCAAGTTAAAGGCGAACAAAATCTATTTAAAAACCATTATAATGAGGTTAAATAGCTAGTATTTTTGACATTGATAGTAGGGATAACTAGTCATGTTGTATATGTCCATGATTATTTTCCGAGAAAAAACTTGAAAAAAATTCAAATTATATACTTGCGTTACTTGAATTATCTTCATGTTTCTTTTGAAGATAATTCAACTGTCGTATAATTGTTATAAAAATGGGGTGAGTATATGTCATCATTTGGTCAACGTTTACAAAAATCTAGAAAAAAAGCAAAACTAACACAAGAACAAGTTGCCAATAAACTCGGACTTGATTACTCCACTATCTCCAAATATGAGAATGATCACTCACAACCCGATAATGATACTCTTATAACACTAGCTGATCTCTATTTTGTTACTGTAGATTATCTTCTCGGACGAGCCAGCGAACAATCGGGGCACGATCTTTCTTTAGTGGATGCATACCTACCAAAAGAAAAATTAGAAAAACTAACTTCGAAGCAAATGCAAAAAATTAACGATTTTCTATCTTTACCCGAGGATATACAAATGAACATCGGCACAATGATTGACGCAGCTGTTGAAATCGTAAAAAACAAAAACCGTCCTAATCAGTAATCAAACTGATTATGGCGCTTTTTTGCATCTTCAATGATTTTTTCTATAAAACAAATAATGGAATTTATACTGTAGTCTTTATTTTCTATCAAATAGAGTTCGGCTAATTCAACGGCTTTCATTTTTGTATAATCTGTAAGTTTTACCGTGTTTATCTCCATTTTTTTCACCTACTTTAAAATTCTTTTGCTTATAAAAATTTATCATTAAATTATAGAATTTTTTGTCGAAAAATGAAGAAAAAGTCACCCTGTTGTACCCCCTTCAATTTTTCTTTACATTCCATAAAAATAACTGTATAATTTTATGCCAAAAAAAGAACCACCCAGTCAATCTGGATGGTTCTTTTTTTTCAGATGTTTAACTAATTCGTATTTAGACCTAGAAACTGTTGTATAAGAACCGTCACCGAAGTAAGCCCTGATGAATAATGCATTCTCAACTACATAAGTAATGTTTTCGAGATTGACAACATTTACAGCATCTAATGAAACAAATCCGTATTTCCCCCAAGAAGCACGAATTCCTTCTAATGTAGTCACGGCAAGAAACACACCTTTGTTAGTATGAAAGCGTAAAATGCTATCCGAATTCTTTTTTGGTCTAAAGAGATCTACATAATTAACCTCTTCCACTCCAAATTCTACAAAATCTGACTCATCGTACTTTCTTTCGACTCTAATTCCTGTTAACCTAGGTCTCATTTTGCTTCACTTTGCTTTTTTAATTCTTCTGGAACAATTGGACTACCGATGCTAGCTTTGTAAGAAACAGCAAAAGCTCTAGCTACAGTGGTAAGTATAGCCGAAGTAGTTTCTGCTATAAGTTTTTTCATTTGACACTCACCTCCCTTCAGGAATCAATAACAAGGATTGAACAAAGAAAGATAATGCTACTATGGGAGAACCGATAACGAAATTTATGCTTACAAGCAAAACAGCGAATAATTTTAATACCAGCACTTTTCGAGGTACGGTCAGATTTTCATATGTACTATTAGGTGCATGAAAGAGTACTAAAATTACGCTGATAACCGTTAGTATATATACAAGAATGTAGTTTACAGGAATATGCGGAATCACTGCAATAATCGCTGTCGTAACAATGACGCATTGATCTAATGATTTTAGGTGATATCCCCCAGAAAAAAAACGTAATATCACAAAAGACATCAACGCAATGAAAGTATCCTGTAACCTACCTGTCCAAACCCCAATAAGAAACAAAAAGAAACAAATGAACAAGAAATTGAGCAAAATAGAAAGAGCGTATGATAATACAGCTACGCTATTCGTACGCTCTGGACTTGCGTTTTTTATTTTCAGAGACATAACTTCCGACAGTTTTTCAATCAATAATCTTGTCCCTCCTATTTAACCACCGAAGTAAAAGAAATAGAGGGGCCAAAATAGGCAGTATCAACACCCATATGTCGCCTTTAAAAATAAAAATCCAATATGTATCAAAAGAAATAGTAATAATCCCTAAAACCAATCCACAAATGATCCTTATCTTTAAGGCATCCAGTTTTCCTTTTTGATATAAGTCATGGGGTGGTTGCATAATGAAAGAGAATCCAAAATTAAACATACCAATGAGCCAACCTATCAACAAGACAGTCACATCGGTGATAAGTTGAATCAAGAAGGTTCCCCACTCTACAAGACTCTTACCATCACTTAGTGTCACCCAACCAAAAGATAAGAGAACAGGGTATATGACAAATTGTATTCCTAGGTAACTTAGATACCCAATAGCTGTAATTAAAGCTGATTCATAAAGTCTTATCTTAAACAGGAGTCTAAAAAACACTACAATCAAAAAAAATTGTGCTCCAACATCAATCTGATCCACTTCTAATAACACCCTATTTACAAATGATGTTATGGATAGTGCTGTAGCCATAATTGTGAAATCTCTCAAATACATACTGACTGGCAATCTAAATGCTTTAAACGTTAAAAATAAAATGGAGAATGAATCAATAAATCCAAACAATACATACAAAAAGCTTTTCATAATATATCCCCTATTTAGCCAAGATCAAAACGATGTAGGTGCTCTGTATTCACGACCATACAATAGACTATCCCTTAAAGAGTGTAGCTCGCTCATAACTTCTTGGTGAAAAATGATCTCCTCGCCTAATCAGCTCAAGAGAGGTTTTTTATTTTAGATAAGTAATAATCAAGGCTAAAAAGAACATGCCAAACATGAACATCAGAGACAACGTCTGATATACCTCTATGTACCTTTATGTACTCACCTCCTTCCCTATTGGGTAAAAGAGAGTGTGCTGATCATATCTTAAGAAGCCGCTTCTATTTTACCTCGCTATTATAGCATGGATTATTTTCGTATTCTATACTTTCATAAAATCTCGACGCGAAGCATGTAAACCCTTGCTATATCAAGAATTTACTAGCAATATCATACAAAAAATAACACAAAAAAGGAGACAGGTACTGCTCCAAAATGTGAACGATAAAACCTTGTCTTCTCTTCCTTATTACTCTTGGCAAACACAAGAAATTGATGCCCATCGTGCGGGTGAGAAACTGATTGCTCGAACACAGAAGCTAAACACAGATTCCATTGGTTTTGGCGAGCATTATCGCAGTATGGTCCGTAATAGTAACTGGACTCGCGAAAAATGGAGACAGCTTTATCCAAAAGCCGAATTTACAATCATTGCCCTTAACACGCTGTCTCGTACAGGGATTATTGATTATCAGGAAGCATTGAAAAACGCCACAGCTTTTATAAGCCATGGCGTTTTTTTATGCTTCGCTGAATGATTTTGTTATGAAAAGCTTACTAACTTTGCAAAAACTGGTCTTTTCCGTGTAGCTTATTTCTCTTTATTTACCAAACGTTTTAGCGATTTCAGTAGCACGTTCTTTCGCTTTCGCTTTGATATTCTCTGCTTCAGTAGGAAGTGCGTTCATACCTTCTACTGCCAATGTTTCATATTCAGTGATACCGATGAAGTTCATTGTTGCTTTTAAATATTTATCACCGAATTCGAAGTCAGCAGCAGGACCTTCTGAGTACATACCACCACGGGCTTGGATGTGAAGAACTTGTTTGCCATCTAGTAAACCAGCTGGGCCAGCTTCTGTATATTTAAATGTTTTGCCAGCAATCAATAGGTTGTCAACATATGCTTTTACAACTGGAGGGAAGCTTAGGTTCCACATTGGTGTTACGAATACATAACGATCTGCTTGTAAGAACTGCTCCAATACTTCTCCCATGCGGCCAACTTTAGCTTGAGCTTCTGGAGACAAGTCACCAAATGCAGTACCTTGACGCAATTGGTTCCATGCGTCCAACACTGTACCATCAATCATTGGAATATCTTCTTTAAATAGATCAACACGGACTACCTCATCTTGCGGGTTTTCTTGACGATAGGCCTCCAAGAAAGATTCTCCCACACTTAGCCCAAAAGATTCCTCTACAGATTTCGGATTTGCTGTAATATACAATACTGTTGCCATGTTTGTAATCATCCCTTCTGATGTATGTAGCTTATTATTTGCCTAGTTAGACCTGTTGCATGCAATACATTAATATATATTTACTTACCTTATATTAGTATGGTACTTTTTAATAGAGATTTTGTCAACACTTTTATTTAGAAAGTATCATTCCTCCTCTTCTGATCTTGCTGATGCCCTACTTTGGAGAATTTTACATTTGACAAGAGTAAAGTCATGTGAGATGCTTTGCCTAACGAACGTTAGGTAGGAGGTTGCGATATGACTGCAAACAAAATTAAAGAAGCTGCATTGCAGTGTTTTGCTCTACATGGCTATGAAGGAACATCGCTTGCTCAAATTGCAGATGAGGTAGGGATAAAAAAACCTTCCATTTATGCCCACTTCAAGGCAAAAGAAGACCTTTTCTTACATTTGATACATGATGTGTTTGCAAAAGAGACAGCCTATATTCAGCATTTCTTTCTTGTCAATCAAGATCAACACCTATCTGTCCTGTTACCCCACATGCTAAACAATTACAAAGCAAATTTTGATCAAGACGGCACCTTTACCTTTTGGCTACGGATGGCTTTCTTTCCCCCATCTAGCATGGTGGAACCCGTTAGTGAAGTGACCAATCAGTTTTTCGATGAACTGGAGACTATGCTAGTCCCCTTGTTTGAGCGTGCAAACCAATTGGGAGAAATACAGGTTGATGAGCCACAAGATGCCGCGATTGCGTTTCTTTGTTTGATGGATGGTCTGTTTGCAGAGTTATTGTTTGGTGGATCAGAACGATATGAAAAACGTTGGTCTGCTTCATGGAAAATTTTCGCTAAAGGGATTGAGCTTCACTTACACAAGTAAAAGGTTTGGAGGAAACATATTATGAACCGGAACTGGACATACGTACTAATCGGCGGATTATTAGAAATTATTTGGATCGCGGGGATTAAATACTCCTCTCATTGGTATGAATGGGCTGGAACGTTGATTATTATTACCCTTAGTTTTGACGTTCTTATCCGCGCAACCAAAAATTTACCAATCGGGACCGTCTATGCCGTCTTTACAGGAATCGGCACTACAGGTACCGTTTTGACAGAGATGTTGTTGTTTGGTGAACCTTTCCACCTTGCTAAATTAGGCTTTGTTGCCTTATTACTAGCTGGTGTCATTGGACTAAAATTAATTACATCCGATGATTCTGGAACCAAAGAAACAAAAATGAAAGGAGCGAGCTAATCATGGGTTGGGCTTTCTTAATTTTTGCAGGTTTTTTTGAAATAATTGGTGTGCTGGGATTAAAAAAAGTCTCGATGAAACACAGCTTGTCTTCCTATCTCATTTTGATTGGTGGATTCGGTCTTAGTTTCACCTTTTTGACCTTATCCATGAAAAGTATTTCAATGGGTACAGCTTACGCGATCTGGACTGGTATCGGTACAGTTGGGAGCGCGTTACTGGGAATGCTGGTTTACAAAGAGCCTAAAGAATGGCGACGAGTTCTTTTTATTCTGATGATCGTATCCGCTGCAATTGGTTTGAAAATGATTTCATAACAATACATGTACAAATCTTCATTGAAATGATTCAAAAAAGCACAGAAGGTTGATATTGCGAGAATGACCAACATTCCGCTTTGACAACCCCCTGTGCTTTTTTGTAAACAAACTACTAGCTAGTTTCTAGATTATTGGTTCAAACTTATGCTTTACCAGCTTCTGCTGTCTCTTTCGCTGTTTCTTCTTTAAAAAACTGCGGTAGATAAGGCTTATGCGCTTCCAGCATTTCGTCTAAAATAGTTTTGGCGATGCTATCAGATGGAATTAGTGGATTAATGCTCATCGCTAGCAACGCCTTATGGTAATCACCCGTCACTGCTGCCTCAATAGATACTCGTTCAAAGGATTTAATTTGTTGAACCAATCCGTTTACGGCAATAGGTAGCTCGCCGACTGAGATTGGCACAGGTCCTTCTTTCGTAATTACGCAGTTCACTTCTACAGCTGAATCAGGTGAAATGCCTGCAATCGCTCCGTTGTTCCGAACGTTAACTGGCTGAATATCACGCACATCGTTATAAATAGAGTATATTAAGTTACATGCCGCGTCACTGTAGTAAGCGCCGCCCCGTTTCTCCAGTTGCGGTGGCTTGATGGCCAACTCTGGATCTTTATACAGTTCAAACAATTCCGCTTCCACTTGTTGAACCACTTCGGCTCTGGTTCCTTCTTTTTTTGCCGCTTCTAATTCATACTCAAGCATTGGTCCTGTCTGATAGTAATAACGATGATACGGGCAAGGCAATAAACCAAGTGCACGAATGAACTCTTTTTCCCAGCCCATATCTACAATATTTTTCACGGATGGTCCATTTTCTTCGTCACTTGTCAGCTTTTCGATTACTTGATCCGTAACTTTCTTGCCATCCACATAGACATTTGTCCCGAAGACCATGTGATTTAATCCTGCAAAATCAATGTGCACACGGCTACCATCTACATCTAGCATTTTAGCAACAGCCATTTTCATGCCAACAGGTACATTGCAAAGACCGACTACTTTTTTAATATTGCTGTGGCGTAGAACCGCCTCTGTCACCATTCCAGCCGGATTCGTGAAATTAATGAGCCACGCATCCGGGCAAAGCTCTTCCATATCCTTGCTAATGCCTAAAATAACTGGGATTGTACGCAACGCTTTAAATAAACCACCAGCACCGTTTGTCTCCTGACCAATGCAACCGTGTTTTAATGGTATACTTTCATCCAATCCACGTGCCTTTAGCAGACCTACACGTAATTGAGTCGTAACAAAATCTGCCCCAGGCAACGCTTCTCTACGATCCAATGACAAATGAATTTGCATCGGAACGCCAGCCTTCTCCACCATGCGTTTTGCTAAATTTCCTACGATTTCTAACTTTTCTTTTCCTTCAGGAATATCGACTAGCCAGAGTTCACGCACAGGTAATTCCTCATAACGCTTAATGAAGCCTTCAACCAACTCTGGTGTATAGCTGGAGCCACCGCCAATGGTAACAATTTTAATTCCGCTCAACTGTATGTCCCCCTTCGATGTTCATTTTTGCATAAAGATCAATGAATTCATTTGCTAGGTCTTTAACCGTGATCGCATTCATCAAATGGTCTTGCGCATGGATCATTAATAACGTTAATTCAGTTTTACGTCCACCAGCCTCTTCCTGAATTAAAGAAGTCTGTATATGATGAGCCTCGCGTAGCTCTGCGGTGGCCTCGTCCATTAATTTGCGTGCTTCCTCTATCTCTCCTCGCTTTGCTGCCGCAATTGCCTCCATCGCAAAGCTCTTTGCGTTGCCACCATGTAATATAATGTGAAAAGCTACATCTGTAATTTCCATATGGTTAGCCTCCTATCCCATGACCCACTGTCAGCCAAGTTGTTCAAATGTAATCAATTTTATATCTCGGGAATTCAGCCGCTCTTTAACGTGCGGGTCAGTCAGAATCACCAATTCGTTCATACGTTGAAGTGCATAGCTACTTCCTTGGTAAAGAGGTTGGTCGATATAAGCGGGATGTGTCATGATTTCTAGCGACTCCACTCCAACATGTTTGTCCAGGATTTTTTCCAAAGACTCAAGGGAAAGATCATCTCCATAGAAATTATGATCAAAAGCTACAGTGCTCCGTACGCCTGCTTGTAGCATGTTCGCTTCATCATGTGTGTGGAAGAGACGAAGCGGTAAATGATACCGCTCCGCCAATTTCAGCACAATAGGCAATACCTTTTCATGCCCATGTACATGGTGATGGCTATCGATATGGGTTGGTTTCTTCCCGTATGAGAGGAATGCTTCCAACTGACGTGTAAACTCTTTCTCAACATCTTCTGTATTCATTTTGTCAAATACATCCCGTAACGAGTGAAAGCGACTTGATTCATCTACCAAAGAAGGTACATCGTCACTGATTGGTTTCCCACAAGTCAGAACCAAGTGAATTCCTACTCCTAGCGCTGGATGTTGTTCTGCCAGTTGGAAGGCATGCGCCACCTCAGGCATATTCATCATCATAGTAGTTGAAGTAACAACCCCACGTTCATGAGAAGTAATAATTCCATAGTTGACTCCTCTTGAGTAACCAAAATCGTCTGCATTTATGATCAGTTTCGTAACGATTACCCCTTTCTGTACCTGCTCAACACGTCCTTCTTATGCTTGTAATGTGTTAGCAGCTTGATTTTTTGTTGCCTCTTGCTCTTCTCTGTATTTTTGACGATCCCACAGACGGAAGAATGGATAGTAAATCGTAAATGCCAATATAAAGTTAATTAATTGGAGATACAATCCAGACATTTTAGCACCAGTCGCTAGATAACCGCTGATTAACAATGGCGTAGTCCAAGGTACGGATATACCACTTGGTCTCGCTACAAGTCCCGTGGACATTGCAAAATAAGAGACGCACAATAAAACAACTGGAGTTATTACGAACGGTATAATTAAAAGAGGGTTCATTACGATCGGCATCCCGAAGATCACCGGCTCGTTTATGTTAAATAACCCTGGAGCAAGAGAAAGCCTACCTAAACTCTTCATCTGTTGACTCTTCGCCATAAAGGCCATTGCAACAACCATGGCGAGCGTTGTACCTGATCCACCGATATAAAGCCAGAGATCAAAGAATTGACTTGTAATAACATTTGGTAATTCTGCATTTGGGTTGCTCATATATACAGCTCGGTTCGCATCCATCAGAGTTAACCAAATTGGACTCATTACACTACCAACCAAATTAGCTCCATGTAGACCGCAAGCCCATAAAAGGTGAATAAGAATAACGGCAATTAAAGCACCTGCAAAGCTAGAACCTAATGCTTGTAATGGAACACCCAACAGGGTTTTAACAATATTGTGTACGCTTTCAAAAGTGGTCACTTCCATAATTAATCGAATAATCCAGCACGTTCCCAGCACTATAAAAGCTGGAATAAGAGCAACGAAAGATTTCGCAACCGCTGGTGGCACACCTGGAGGCATTTTTACAACAATATCCTTTTGAATAACAATACGGAAAATTTCAGTTGAAATAAGAGCTATAATCATGGCAACAAACAAACCTTGGCTACCCATTAATGTTACAGGGATGACACCACTAACCTGTAAGGCTGTTTCTGTACCAGGCGGTGTAAACATCGTATTGTATGGCGTTACCAATAAGAAGGAGGCAACAGATATGGCGGCCGCAGATAAAGGGTCGACCTTATACTTTTCTGCTAACCGATACGCTACACCAAAACTAGCAATGAGTGCCATAATATCAAAAGTAGCTCCTACCGGGTAAAGCAGCTTAGTACGCCATAATTCACCAAAAATTCCCTTCATAAAATCATCATAGCCTTCAATTGGAATAAAACCAATAACTAAGCATAAGGACCCGACAATTAGCAGGGGAGTTGTTAATACGATACCGTCACGAATAGCTTGTAAATGCTTCTGCCCGGCGACTTTACCCGCAATGGGCATCAGAGCTCTCTCGAAAAATTGAACGAGTCTGTCCATCGATATCACTCCTATCTATTTCTTCATGTTTAGTGCTGATTCGAGAACCTTTTGACCATTTACCATACCGTAGTCTACAGGGTTAATCACATCAACTGGGATATTTCTCGCATCGCCTTCTTTTTTTAATTCTGCTAATTTATAGCGGATTTGTGGACCAAGTAGCACGACTTCTGCTTTATCCCAGTTATCACGCATGTCATCTGCAGATATAGCCCAAATGGTTGCCTCTATTCCCAAATCCTTTGCTGCCTGCTCCATTCGAGTTACAAGTAGGCTAGTTGACATTCCTGCTGAACAACATAGTACGATATTCATCTTTATATGCCCCCTTCTAGTCATGTAAGTGTTTACATTTTCTTAATTATGCAAGTGCTATGCCAAAACACTAATGATTATACATGTAGGCAGGTATCTCTTTGTTTTTGCATAGTGTATTGCTCATCCACAGAAAAACGAAACACTAATGTGGTAGTGTTTCGTTTTAAGAACAAGTAGTGTTTGATTATATTTGAGACTGATTTGCTTCACTCATGAGAAAAAATTTTACAAGATAACAGATTTCATTTTCTTCCACCATGATGCCATATGTCATTTCAATCGGCTGTATATGCCGTTGTATCGCAGTAAACATCTCTTTATAATTTTGCTTGTACGCTTCCCTTTCTTTAAATACCGCTACTTCTTCTCTACCTTTTAACCTATCTATCATACAGCACATATGCAATGTAATTCCCATTAATTCATCCTGATATAAGTCCTGTTGAAGCTCCTTCTCCATTCGCTTTATAGAAGCACGTACATCTGACAAAACTTGTTCGCCTGAGAGATATTTTAAATGGGATTCAAGTGTTTCTCCCATTTTTTGGTAAATTTCTTCTTGATCGATAATCTGCTGAATCTCTGGAATGGCCTGTAAGCTTAAAACTTGCTCAATATTATATTGAGGAACCTCTATATCCAGCCGGAAATTACTAACTGTACACAAAACTTGTCGCTTCTCTTTTAGTGCTTCTAACTCCTGTTTGGCCTTATGTTGATCTACACAGGTAATCGGAATAATTTGTAGTGATTCGTTATGAAAACGGAGATAATTTTTCAACAGATTTTTAATTACAAGTGCGCTTCCTTCTCCTGTCAGACACGCCGTTACAATTACTTGTTTAGGGAGTTTTTTTCGTTCCCGTTTAACTGACTGCTCTTGAATTTCGTGGCTGGATACAGCTAGCACACTTTGATAAATCTCATCTAAAGAAGAGCCTGATATTGCTTTGCGCGTAGCTTCTAGAACATGGGTGGTGCTCACCAATGGAATAACTTTTACTGGTATCCCTAATTCTTTTTGAATGATTTCACCAAAGGTAAGTAAGGAGCCCATATCTACTAAAAATAGTAATCCTTCTTCATTTCCGATCGTTCTGGCAATTTCCCTAGCCTGCTCTAATAATTCATGTGGTGGTTTTTCTAAAGGCATGTCCAATGAGACAGCATGATTGGTGCCCAAGAGGCGGTTTGTTACCTCTACCATAGAAGTAGCACTAGAATTTCCATGCATCATGACGAGAATACCTACATAATTTTTGATCTCTTCAGGCTGTGCTTCATCAAGTACAAAGAACATGCAGAGAAAACCTGCTTCATCTAACGGTATTTCAAGATCAAACGCCTCTTCTATTTTGCTCACACATTCAAGAGCCACCATGAATTCAGCTTTATGCAGTTTGCTAATCTGATTTAACTGCGGATTAGAAATCGTTTTACCCCTTCCAATACGATCAATCAATGTCTGAATGTGCAAGGACATTCCCAGTAGGACATTGCGTGTTAATTTTCTACTCAAAATAGTCTCGGCATATCCTACAATGTCTTCGACTAAATGGACAATCTCAGGGTGAACGATTTTCAGTACATCCTCCTGATTAAAGCTTTTTCGTACATTAGTCAGATAATTAGTAAAATATTTCTCGATTTCACTATTTAAGACTGTATATAATTCTGTATCAGATGCACCTGTAGCCCGTAGTTTAACGATCTTTTGTTCCATCCGCTCATAAATATTACTATCAATAACAGACGAATCTTCTAATAAATATGGCTCTTGGTCTGGATGAAATAGAAAATATTTTCTTTCTCCGATAAGCTTCTCCATATTTTGTCTGTTTTGTTCCACGTGTAACACGCCTTCTTTTACATGAGGAGGAAGATCTGCTGTAGTAATCTGCATTTCTGTCTTTCGTAAAGAGATAAAATCGGCATATGCTTTTGCGCAGGAAAGCCGAATATCCGTCTTCAATTGACCGATGTTATTCGGACAGTGATACAGTAGAAGAGCACGGATAGAATTCCCTGAAACATGGATATCTTTTCCTAATCGATAAGACTCTTCTTGAAAAAATTGCTTACTTAACTGCAAACGCTCTTCCAGTCCTCGTTCTTTTAAGGAAGGCAGAGAAATCATCATAGGAATACGTCTGGTAAAAGTAGCGAGTAGTGCAGAGGTAGGATTTTCAGTTGTTGCCGCAATTAATCTTACATTGGCCTGACGCACTCCATCCGTTTCGCCTACACGCCTGTAAAAGCCCTTATCGATGAAAGTAAATAGCATCTCTTGTCCTTCTGATGGCAAGCGATGAACCTCATCTAAAAACAAAATACCCCTATTAGCCGTTTCCATTAACCCTGGACGGTCACTATCTGCACCAGTGTATGCACCTTTTTTTACGCCAAATAATTGACTCACCAATAACTGAGCATTGTGAGCATAGTCTGCACAGTTGAATGTGATAAACGGAGCAGAGGCCGTTAAAATTCCTTTTTCCACAGCATATTCGTGCATGAGTCCAGCAAACATGGTTTTTCCTACACCTGTCTCACCAAATAGGAGTGTATGCATGCCATGAGGTGGATAGAGCAAGGCTGCTTTAGCTTGTTCAATGAGTGCCGTTAAACTCTGACAATCTTTAGCCAACTGGTCCATCACACTAGCTTGTAGCTGATTGACGCTCTGAGGTATATTACGATCCCAAGCCACTTTTGCTTCAGCTTGCCCCCTCTCAGACAGATACCCTCGCACTTTCTCCTTATTCAATAAAGCTTCAGGCTGAGTACCAGGTAAAGAGAATCGCACGGGGCGGGTTGTACCTTTCTCAATTCGGCCTTCTTTCCATAGCTGGTTTAAATCAGAGCTTACATTAGCTCGACTTAACGATAAAATTTCAGCCAACTCTTGAGCGCTACTTGCCCTACCTTCTCGTGATATGGATACGATCTGTTGCATAATCAGCTCTATGCGTTTCATTTCATCACCTTGTGCCGATTTTTAACTGACGTTTGAATTATGAAAACTCTTTCATTTTCCATCATCTCATATTTATATCTATTCATCCATGGATCATTTTTGTGACATTTATATCCGTTTCGTCCGAGCCCGATCTACTTCTGGAATTTTTATTACCAAATAACCGAGAAAAACTGCGAGTAGAATTCCTTGAAATAAAATAGCAAAGGAAACAGATCCTCCCATATAGGCCACCGCATAGTAAATAGCAGTTCCTCCTAACATCAAACCATTCTCCACAAAATTTTGGACAGCAATGGTCTTACCTGATCCAATTATTTGAAGTCCTTGTTCCTGAATCACGGTGTTCATAGGAACGATAAATACACCACCCATAAAACCAACAGCAAGCAACATCAAGATAGCAATGAATGTCGATTGAATCCAAGGAAACACCATGATACAGCCCGTCATAAGAAACCCATAGAGAATCGCTTTGGTAAATCTGGATAATGGAATAACCTTAGGGGCAAAGAAAGCTCCACCAATAATACCAATTGAAGTCGTAGCTAGGATGAGCGATACCCGAAAGTCATCCTCTGCAAAGCCTAATGTAAGGGGAATCCAGGCAAGGACAGCAATACGTAGCACCGCTGAGCTCATCCAGAATGCCCCTGTTCCTACCAGTGCGTAATGCGTAGCCGGATGGCGATAAAGCAAACGAAAATTATCAAAAAACAATCGAATTTCTTCGCCGATTTTAATGTGGGGGTTGCCTCGCTGCATGGGAATGAAAAAGGTCATAGCGATTGAAGCTGCAAAGAGAAGCAAACAGATGCTAGAAGAAACGCCCGCGCTAGTAATTGCTGCAATTGCGCCTCCTCCACCAATACCCAGCAGAATCGCAAGTATCGTATAGGCTTCAATCCGTGAATTAGCTTCAAATAACTCCATTTCATTCCCAGTAAGCTCCACTAATATGCCATACTTGGCGGGTGAATAAACGACAGCTCCTATGCCTACGGTAAAGTAACTGACCATCAACGCCACAATACTCTGGTGATCTACCACCATTAATAACACGATGCCAAGTAGTTTCAACAGATTACCCGCGAGTAAAATGGTTGTTTTCGAATACTTATCAGCTATGGGTCCCACCACAGGTGCCATCAAAATAAATGGCAAGAAAAATGCCATGGAAACCAGGGCAAGAGCAACAGGAGAAAATCCATTTTGTCTTAGCAAATTAGCAATCACAAATAGTGCCATGTTATCAGCAAATGCGGATAAAAATTGAGTAATATATAGAAATTTCAAGGCCTGATGATTCACAAATGCCGCTCTCCTCTCGCTATCGGTTGGATGGATTTTCTTGTTCTGCCCATTGTTTTAACGTTACATAGTCCACCTTGCCACTTCCTAACAAAGGAAGTTCCGCAATTTCTACAATTTTGGAAGGAACCAATAATGCAGAGAAGCCTTTTGCTATCACATATTCCTTAACCTCACGCAATGTGATGGGAATAGAAGTAAATAGATAGATCCGTTCTCCTTTACGTGGATCACCTGCCGTTACAGCAGCCAGTCTAGTATCTTCCACCATTTCGGTAACCAATTGCTCCACTAAATGTAGAGAAACCATTTCACCAGCAATTTTTGCGAAACGTTTTTTACGTGCTACAATGGAAATAAAACCCTCATCATCCACCGTTACGATATCTCCACAATCATAGTAGCCTTCTCTAGGTTCAAATCCCTTACCATGAAACAAATAGCCTTTCATTACATTCGCTCCATCTACCCAAAGGTTACCGCCTTCAGAAATGCCTTCAATCGGCTCTAATTCATAGCGAATTCCTGGAAGGAATTGACCTACTGTCCCTTTTTTATGTAGCAACTGTGTGTTTAACGAAAGAATAGGGGAAGCCTCAGTCGTACCATACCCTTCCATCACCCTTATGCCAAATTTGTCCATCCATAGTTGGCGTACCTCATCCTTTAATTTTTCGGCACCTGCCACTACATGACGCATCGAGTAAAAATCGTATGGTTTGGCAGTACGGGCATATCCTGCCAAAAATGTGGAGGTTCCAAATAACACCGTGCAATTGCGATCATACGCAATCTCAGGAATCACCTTGTAATGAAGTGGTGAAGGGTAAAAGAATACAGGTATTCCCGTCACTATTGGCAAAATAGTACCTACCGTTAGTCCAAAACTATGAAACATCGGCAAGGTATTTAAAAACTTGTCTTTGGATGTCATATCCATCATGGTCAAGACTTGTTGAATATTGTTATAGATGTTGCTATGTGTCAGCACCACCCCTTTAGGTTTACTCTCGCTTCCAGATGTAAATAAAATAAGTTCACTTTCCTGTTGAGATGCCACTTTGAAAGCACGCTGATTGCCTATATAAGCAAACAAGGCTTTTACTTTGTCATTTGTGCTAATGGATGCTTTTACATCTTCTAAGTAAATGAGCTGGACATGTTCTGCGAGCGCGTCAGCCATGGGCTGCAAGTTAGCCTTCTGAATAAATTCTCGGGAGGTTACTATGATGGTAATGCTAGCTGTTTCACATGCCTCCAACACCATTTGAACTCCCATACTAAAGTTGAGCAGGGCTGCTGTCTTATCCAAATAAAACAAAGAAAATAAAGCTACTGTATGACCAAGTGATGTTGGTAATAACGTCCCAATGCGTTGCTCATTACGAACCAGACCTTTTAATTTATCACCTAAGGCGTATGAACTTATAGCCAACTTCTTGTAAGTAATGGACTGTGTTAATTCTTCACCAATCATTCGGTTTGGACCATTAAGACGACATGCATCCAGCATCTCGTTAAATAATTGCACATGCTGCTTTTCTTTGGTGTAAAATAATTCCCTTTGCATCGTTCTTAGCACTAGATTACTTGCTTTTTCTTTTTGGATGCGCTTAGATACCCCCTCTTTTACTGGGATCGTATAGGCCTCTCCAATACGGATACGCACTTTGGGAAACAGGTGCGTTTTCCACTTATTCGTAATGTAAGAAAACGGTGTTCGTTCGGGTCCCACCAGTGTAATGGGGTAGATAGTGGCACCTGTACGGAGCGCGATGTAACCTAGCCCACTGTATATTTTCATTAATCCTCCAGTCGTTGTAATCCTACCCTCAGGAAACAACACTAGAGGTACGCCAGTCTTTACTTCACGTACAATTTTGCGAATTGAATAGGAGTTAAAGGGATCCACGGTTATAAACTTTCGTTGCGACAAGAAGCTTGCATACTTCTTTGCAATATCTGTATTGACTACATAGCATACCTCTTTCGGAAGATTGCAAGCCAGCAATACCGCATCTACTATCGAGACATGATTTGGCGCTAAAATAACCGGTTTGGAAAAATCAAGTTTCGAGAGTCCCTCAATCTCGACTCGATAACTCGCATTTACCACCGTTTTTAACAAATCATCTACAATACCCACATCATTCCACCTTTCTTCTTTTCACCAGTTACTTGTATTCTCAAAAAATCATAACACCATTGTCAAATGTATATATACAACATATCTTTACCCGTAACCATCCATCTACTATCGTGCTAGTTTTTTCTATCTTTTTTCATAGCTTATTTTCTCCTTTGCCACTAAAAACAAGCCTATTTAGCCAATTTCAATCAGCGACAAGGAGATTAGACCTGCTCAATCCGCCCTATTTTTTATTTTTTCTGACAAACACTGAAACTAACGTATCTATTTCTACGTCAAGAAATTTGACAAAACATCACACAGCAAAAAGAAACTGAGGAGGAAACCATGAAAAAAATTTCTGCTTTACTGTTGTCGTTCCTATTACTGTTTTCCATGATGCCCCTGCTAGCACAAGCAAAAAGTACAAATTTCTGGGACGTTCCACGAGATCATTGGGCGTATGAAGCAATCACGGATATGGCCAACAAGGGGGTTATTGACGGCTATAGCGATGGATCGTTTCGTCCTAACTCAAAAGTTACCCGTGCCGAGTTTGCTAAAATTATGATTGCCGCTTCTGGGGTCCAATTGGGGGATAAATGGAGTATTTCTCAGACCTTTAAAGATGTGCCACGAAGTCATTGGGCATTTACGTATGTCGAGAATGCAAAGCCTTACCTAACAGGCTACAAATCAGGCTCTACGTACAACTACAAGCCGGACCAAAATGCTGTACGTGAAGATATTGCCGTGGCTTTGGTTCGCTTACTAGGTTATGACCAATCTAAATCTGCAAAAGAGTCTTTGTTGAATCAATTTAAAGATAAAGAAAGAATTTCCTACAATCTTCGTTCCTTTATCGCGATCGCCTTAGATAATGATCTAATTAAAGGCTTCAACGACGGTACTTTCCGTCCACAAGATGCCATCACTCGCGCTGAAGCCGCATCTCTATTGTACCGTGCTAAATTGGATGAACAAAAAGTGGTATTCCCAACTGATCCAACAACTCCTGTGCCACAGCCTAAGCCGGATCAAAAAACAACAGAAGTGAAAGATGATTTTTCTGATAACCAATTAAAAAAGTGGAACAATGCGCAAGGAACTGGATCATGGGTGGTTTACGATAAACGTGTAACCGCTTATAGCAATGACAAAGATCTAAAACACTATCTACTACCTTTACAAGAAAAAGTAAACAAAAATGATAAGGAATGGGAAGTAACAGTAGATATTATTCCAGTAAAAACAGATGTTGAAGCGGGTTTATTCTTTAATGGAGGTAATGGAGAGGCTAATATCGTTTATTTGACGAAGGACTCCTTGCAAGTTCGCCATCTTACTGATCCAGAGGAGAAAGAAACCAAAGCAATTGCCAGCATTGCCACCAAACTAAAAGCAAACAACAAACTAAAAATAAAAGCAAAAGATAATACCTTGTCTATTTATGTAAACGGGACAAATGTCTATAATCTACAAAATGTGAAATGGGACAATTCTGAAATAGGATTGTACATGAACAAAGATGCGTCTATACAGATTCCATCCAAGACTACTTGGTTTGACAATTTCACATTTACAGCTACTAAAAAATAAGAGAAAAGCTGGTCTTCTTTGAACATTTCGTTATATGTAACAGGTACAATGATGAAACTCTGGTACCTTTACGAAACGTTCTTAGGAGCCAGCTCTTTTTTTACAGATTTTTTTTCAATATCACCATATCTAAAGCACGAATCCCATTTTCCCAAATTGGATAAGGATACTGCAAAAAGAAATCAGCTTTCACTCCAGAAATTCGAAATCCCACTTTTTGATAAAACGCTAAGTTATCCAAGCTAGAATTAGCTGTTCCCACAACCATTACCTTGTAGTTGGCTTCCTTCGCCTTCTCTTCTAAGCAAGAAATGAATTGTTTGCCATAGCCTTTTCCTTGTTCGTCCCCACATACCGCAATGTTTTTAATTTCTACCATTTCCTCGGTACACGGTAGCAAAATTGCTATGCCAAGCAAGCGTTCCTCCATAAATGCAGCATACATATCACCGCGGTGCTTATAACGCGCAATCATTTCTTCAGATTCATCAGCCTCTAACAACAATCGATCATATTCACCCTTATCTCGTTCTTCCATGGGTACAAGGACTACAGTTACCTTCTCTGACAAATCTCTCTTCCTCTCTTACATGGACTTCTAGACTTCTCTCATATATTAAACAAATCGTACCAAAAAATCCATCTTTTCTGAATACTCCTTTTACTAGCAGAGATTTTCAAGACATGTGTATAATGAAGAGAGACACCTCTCTTACAGGAGGGTATTTGGGAAGGGGTTTTATTGTGTATTCTGATCTACTGCACTCTCCATTTACCTGGATTGATTCTGGCACCTATCGCCAATCACCAGTAGAACCGATTGCGTTGGATGAAGCATTGGCTACTGCTATGAAAGAGCCTAATGCTAAACCGATTATCCATCTATGGATTTATGATAAAGCTTTTTGGTTGGGACGGCGTGACGCCAAGCTCCCACACTTAGAACAAACATTGAAAGCATACAGCCATAAAGGATACTCGGCACTTCTCCGTTCATCTGGTGGTGCATGTGTCCCACTCGATAGTGGCGTATTAAACATGGCTATTTTGTTCCCCCAATGCAATTTGACAATTGATGATTTTTATAAGCTAGCTGCGGAAATCCTATCGGTAGGACTTGCGGATTACGGAAAAATTGAGCTGGGAGAAGTCGTAGATTCCTATTGTGTAGGTGATTATGATTTTGCACTTGTTGGTAAAAAGATTGGTGGGATGGCCCAACGCCGTACCCGCTATGGTTCCATCTTGCAACTCTGTATCAACATTGAAGGAAGTGGATTAGAGCGCGGGGCCCTCATGGAAGACTTCTATGCTCAAGCAGGTTTATATGAAATGGAAATAGCTCAACGCCCCATTCCTGCCGTCCGAAAAGAGACAATTGGCAGTATCTCTGAACATATGGGACGTGCCATCACCGTTGAGGAAGTAAAGGAACAACTTTATGCCGCTATAACTAAAAAATGGACAGCTCCTAAAGGAACCTTGCCTTTGACAGAAGCAGATAAGCAAGTAGCTATCCAGCATTTAACTGGGCGTCTTGGTCTCTTCTCCCATACAGCAGCAGAGATTAAACAATCTGATTGGCAGTTACTAAAATAAGCAACATAACTTATGAGAGCAATCGCATATCTATATAAAGACATCTTTTCACTTGAAAAACCTGAGTACCATTTGCTCAGGTTTTTTCTTTTTCTCCTGCCCCAGGTAATGTAACTGTCATGATGATCCCACTACCTAGTCCACCTCAATCTGACTCGAGCTATGTAAAGTAATTTAGCAACTCAATATGTACGATAGATGAACAAAACTTGACAAAAAATAGGATGATAACCCTCAAACTGTACCTGAAATCACAAGTATTACAAATATACTTGTGATTCATCTCATTTCAAATAGAGAAATAAATGCATTTTTGCTTAATTTTTTATACAATAAAAGAAGAATGTCCATTAACAATGAAAGGTAAGGAGGATCTTGCATTGATTAATCCTCAAGCTAAACATATTTTCAATTACCCGATTATGGATTTAATATTGCCCGCCTCAAAAGTAGCTCATGTTCAACTGGGCAATTCATTGGAACACGCTTTGCTGGTACTGGTGAAAAGTAGATATTCCGCCATTCCTGTATTGGATTCTTCCTATAAAGTGATGGGACAAATTAGTAAAACAATGATATTGGAATCAATTTTGGGTCTAGAGCGAGTGGAGTATGAAACGTTGCATGAACATCATGTAGAAGAAGTTATGGATCGCAATATCCCGCGTCTGCACCCTACGGACTCTTTTCAGCGCGCTCTGGAGTTGTCCATTAATCATCCATTTGTATGCGTTGAAGATGAGGAGGGCGTCTTTGAGGGAATTTTGACTCGTAAAGCGGTTCTTGCCCTCGTGTATCACCATTTCCGTACCGAACAATAACAGCCCTAGACTACACTTCATGCTATGAATGTACGAAAAGGCCCGCATCCAATTTGGAGCTGGCCTTTTATTACGTATAACGCTTCTCCTCAAGCATCCTTAGCCCGTAGCACGAAACGGTCAACACATATTCCCTGTTTATACACAAGCGATTCCATGTTCATGCAATTAAAGCTCTTCTACATGGTTATTTCTTTTTCTTGTATAGAGTAGCTCCATATTCTAGGGGAGCTTCATAGGAGCGATAAAACATAGCTTTCTCATCTGCTTTAAAAAACGAATACCGTTGATCTCTCACATTCGCCTCGATGAAATAAGGTAATCCTGACCGATCAATGCCCATATCTAACCCCAGATCAACAAGTGATGGTTCATGACGTTCTAACTGTTCTACAATAGCAAAACAGGCAGTCTGCAAACGCCTTATAATAATGGGGATGCTCTGAATAGAAAAAAGAGAGCTTAGAACAGTTTCCAGCTGTTCTGCACTGCCTCCTTGTGCTAAATTGCTTAATTTATTTTCAGGATTAGCTATCTTAGCAACCATTCCCGATATCTCCCATTCATGTTGTTGATTTTTTTGAATGGAGACACGCACATCAAAAGTCCGATCCTCGTACTTACAAAGTGAAATACCCTGTTGAATAATAAATGGCTTTTTTCCGATCCATTTTTCCACAAACTGTAGGAGAGCTTTTGGGCGTTGAAAGATTTTTCGTGTACGCGACGAGTAAAAAGCATATCCCTCCGCCTCACGTTCAATGCGAGCTACACCAACACCTACGGATCCAATTGCTGGTTTTACGTATAAAATATCGTACTGATTCAGCATGTCAAAAAAGGCTTTTTTATGAAATAGCTTAGTTTCCGGCAGATAATAACGCAAGTCATCTTGTCTCCAGAGGCTCTTGTGCACTTTCCATTTATTGCGCGTTACAATTCCGTTATACACCCGGCTTATTTTTTCTAATTTCTTTATACGAACATTTGTATCATTATTACCAGAAAGCACTCGATTGTGAATGACTTTTGGGATAAAAAAAGTGGATGATACCAGCTTCTCATTTCTCCACACGTAGCCTTTTATTTTATTCGTGGCAAAATCAATTTGGCCTGGATGAAAGAATACAGGCTTTAAACCAAGCCTATCGCCAATTTCGACATAAAAGCCGAGTCGCTCATAGGTGTGTTGCCGCTGTTTATTCATATAAATGACTTTCCAGTCGAGCATGATTCCGATTTTTTCCACATTCATCCCTTCCTACACTGTTCTTCGGCACATTTATCTCTTTACCACTCTATGTAGGCTGTAGACAGATGGGTTGCCTATTTTTTTATGTAGTTCATTTCAAACAAAAAAAACGAGCAAAGGACTCTACTACATGTCCATTACTCGGGTAAGGTTAATTATATCTGTTTGGTTATTTAACGTTTTTCAATTGCAATAATAAAAGGGGCTTGGTTTTGTTGATTCATATATTGGTAGCGGAGCACAAGGTATTCTGATTGCGATAATTTTTCACAATAAGCAACTACTGCATCTTTTTCAATAGCACCCGCCTCGTGGCCCCAATAAATAATGATAGTCATAATCCCAGCAGTTCGAAGCTTATCCAAGCCTGCTTCAATAGCATGAATGGTGCTATTAGCTTGTGTGGTAATATCCTTATTTCCGCCCGGTAAATATCCTAAATTAAACATTACAGCCCCTACGTTTACAGGGATCTCTTTAATCTGTTCGTGGCTGGTTAATAACAGATTCACCCGTTCTAACATGTGCTCACGTTCTAGACGTGCTCTAGTCTTCTCAATGGCTTCTGTTTGAACATCATAGGCATACACTTTTCCCCTTTCCCCAACTAATTGAGCGAGAAACAACGTATCATTCCCATTACCCATGGTCGCGTCTACTACAGTCTCTCCCTCGGTTACTCGTTCTCTAATATATTGGCGTACGACTTCTAATACGTTTGGAAACACACTCATTCTCTCCTTTTTATATCTCTATCTGTAATCCTATCTCTGCTACATAACATAATCCCCGATATGAACTAGCTTGCTCGTAGACATCCTCTGATTTCGTGTTTTGGAATAGGTGCGTAATCAATAACGATTTTGCTTTTATATCTGCCGCAATCTGAGCAGCTTGGCGCACAGATAGATGACCACTTGGCTTGTTTGGCTCAAAGCCATCCAGATACGTACCCTCACATATGAATAAATCGGGCTCCGGAAACTCTTCCCACTTCATCTGCATTCCTGTATCAGCACCATACAAGACCTTTTTACCATTATATGTAAAAACCATAGCGTAACATAAAATGGGATGATCTGTTCTAATAAAACGAACGGTTATGTCTCCTACAGTCACTTCATCAACCTCGAAAACGGGCTTAAAAATCGTTGCGTCTTTATATACCATTTTACTACTATACTCTGCTGGCTCTGTCGGGGCATAAATAGGTAAAGGTTGATTAGCACGTATTCCTTCCACTCTGTTATGCACATGCAAACCATACTGCAAAACCCCAACATCAGCAATATGATCTTGATGATAATGTGATAAGAATATCGCATCTAACTGGTAAATCGGTATGTATTTGGTTAATTGACTGACTACTCCACTGCCACAGTCCACTAATAAATTCAATGATTCAGTTTGCAGTAAATAACCAGGGGTTGCTCCTCCAGGTCCTGGATACGGTGATTGAAAGCCTAGCACAGTGATACGCATGTTTTCACTCTCCATTTCATAGGATGTAGTATGGTGGACAGGAGGTACTAGATGCAAAAGTCGTGGAGAACTATTTTGCAGATCGCGTTTACTTATATTGGAACGGTTGTAGGTGCCGGATTTGCTTCAGGTAGAGAGATTCTTGAATTCTTTGTGCGATTTGGACCCTACGGCTTGCTTGGCATTAGTATTGCTAGTGTGCTATTTATCTGGTCTGGTATACAGGTAATGCTGGTAGCACAGCGCATACAGGCCCAATCCTATCAGGAGGTTAGCTTCTATCTATTTGGCAAAACAGTCGGCACTTTTTTTAATACAATATTACTTCTTGTCCTAATTGGGACAACTTCGGTCATGCTTGCCTTTACTGGCTCACTTTTTCAAGAATCCTTCCATTTGCCAGCTCAGATAGGAATTTGGACTAGTATGATACTAATTTTCTTGGTTACGGCTAGAGGTATGGACGCCATCCACAAAGTAAATAGTATTTTTGTTCCAATCCTTATTGGGTTTACTCTTCTCGTCTTTTTTTACACGAAGCCTTGGGACACCACAGCGTCCGTAACTGGCTTGCCTCTTGATGAACTAGATAGCGAAGGATGGCTCCAATCACCCATATATTATGTATCGCTTAATGTTGCATTAGCACAAGCTGTCCTAATCCCAATTGGGCGAGAGTGCTCTTCTAGGCGAACTTTATTTTATGGAGGATTAGCTGGTGGGTTAGGAATTGGCTTCCTTCTGTTTCTCGCGTATACATCGCTTCTCGATAATATGCCGCATGTTCAATTTGTAGATACTCCTACTATTTTCATTTTGTCTGGATTGGGCAAAACGATTACTTTTCTATTCGCTTTATTGGTCTATGCAGAGGTGTTCTCCTCGCTTGTTGCCAATTTGTTCGGTCTGGTTGAACAGGTAAGAAGTTATTTCGACATTCATTTTTCGCTACTCCTATGCATCATACTATTAATTTGCTATGGGGTGAGTTTTGTAGGGTTTAGTTCTTTACTTACTATATTGTACCCGCTTTTTGGACAGATTGTCGTCTTCTTTTTGGTGATGCTATTTTATCGTCAAGTGATGGATAAGTCCAAGCAATGGAATTGACAGTTAGTAGGTAAAAAACAAGCTGATTCTGGTATTCTCTAAACTCTGCTTGCTTTTCGTTATCTGCTGATTCGCCAACAAAAAAGCATCCCTTCATAAACACTAGCTTAGCAAAGAAATACTCTTTTGCTACCAAGTGTAGATGAAGGGATGTTTTGTTAGGTTTTTACAATAGCTATTCTAGCGTTTATACTACGCAAATTCTGCTTGCAATTGATTAAAGAGCTCTTCACCAAGTTGCAGATCTTTTTTAACAAGACCTTCTTGACCAAATCCTTTGACCAAATCCTCGTAACGCTGTTGCTCGGTATTTTGGTACACAATCCCTGTGAGCAAACCCTTGTTCGCCATCGAGTGGGACATCGCCATAATTTTATCATGTTTGTCGTAGCCTTCAATGCTATCAACCGGTACGATATTCTGTTTGAACCAGTCATACGTATTCACTTTATTAAAGGTTACACAGGGGCTAAATACGTTAATTAACGAGAAGCCTTTATGTTGCAACCCTTTTTCAATAACATCTGTCAATCCCTTTAAATCACTGGATACGGATTGGGCCACGAAAGTAGCTCCCGCTGACAAAGCTAATTCAATTGGAGAAATAGCTTGTTCAATCGCACCAGCAGGCGTAGATTTGGTCACAAAGCCTGCTGCAGAGCGCGGCGATGTTTGACCTTTTGTAAGTCCATAGATTTGGTTATCCATAACAATATACGTAATATCCATATTACGACGAATCGCATGTACAGTATGACCCATACCAATGGCGAAACCGTCTCCGTCTCCGCCAGATGCAATTACAGTTAACTCACGGTTAGCCATTTTTAGACCTTGTGCGATTGGCAAAGCTCGACCGTGTACTCCATGGAAGCCATAACAATTAATATAACCAGAAATACGTCCTGAACAACCAATACCAGACACGACGGCCAAGTTTTCTGGTTCCAATCCCACGTTTGCTGCTGCGCGTTGAATTGCAGCTTGAACGGAGAAGTCACCACACCCTGGACACCAGTTTGGCTTGGTACTATTGCGAAACTCTTTGAACGTCGCCATCTTTTATCAGCCCCTTGACTTGTGTATAAATTTCGTTCGGTAAGAATGGATTCCCATCGTATTTTAACACGTTCTCCAGTTTGTCAGCACAGCCCACATTCAATTTTACTAGGTTGGCGATTTGACCAGTCGCATTGTTTTCTACCACAACTATTTTTTTAGCTTGATCCACGTAAGGTTTGATTGCATCCACAGGGAATGGATGGAGCAAACGAATTTGGGCATGATTTACCTTTAATCCCTCTTCTTCTAAACGAATACGTGCTTCTTCCACTGTACCCCCAACAGAATTGATTGAGACCAATAATACATCAGACTCTATGCCTCCACCATTAATGCGAACCGGAGTTGGGAATTTAGCAGGAAGTACGTCTAACTTACGCAGACGTTTATCCATTTGCGCTTTGCGGTTTGTCGGACTTTCAGATGGTTTACCTGTTTGGTCGTGCTCTACCCCTGTTACGTGGTGAAGACCATGTTTTTGACCTGGAATGACGCGTGGAGAAACGCCATCTTCTGTTACCTCATAGCGCTTGAACATCGCACCAGCTTCTGTTTCTGGAAGCTCTTGACCAGCAAGTAATTTGCCTCGACGAATCTCAGCACGATTATAATCAAGCGGATCAACGGTTTGTTTACCGAGTGACAACGCCAAATCCGTAATTAATATAACTGGTACTTGGTATTCTTCTGCAATATTAAAAGCCTCTACTGCATCATAGAAGCACTCTTCAACTGTTGTAGGCGCCATCACTACTTTAGGAATTTCGCCATGTGTACCATTAATCATCGCATTAACATCTGATTGCTCCTGCTTTGTAGGCAGACCTGTAGAAGGACCTCCACGTTGTGTGTCTACAATAACGACAGGCATCTCTGTCATACCAGCTAAACCGATAGCTTCCATCATAAGAGATAGACCAGGACCGGCTGATGCTGTCAATGTACGCACACCACCGTAGCTTGCTCCAATTGCCATTGTGATTGCAGCAATTTCGTCCTCTGTTTGTATAACTGTACCGCCAAATTTCGGTAATTTTTTAATAAGATATTCCATGATCTCGGACGCTGGTGTGATTGGGTAAGCAGGCATAAAGCGGACTCCAGCCGTCAAACAGCCTAGAGCTATCGCATCATTTCCGATCATGAAAAGACGTTTGTTACCATCTGCCGGCTCTAGTTGGAACTCTGGAAGTTGTCCACCTGTTAGTTCATTTACAAATTGTGCTCCACGAGAAATCGCTTGCATGTTTAATTCGACTACTTTTTCGCCTTTACGCAAGAACATGTCCTCTACAATGTTTCGGTATCCCTCAACCGGAATACCCAAAATCGCACTGGTTGCCCCAATAGACACCATGTTTTTCATTAAGGAAGTACCCAATTCTTCTGCAATTTCAGTTAGTGGAACAGCTAATAGGCGAACAGGCTGCAATCCTTCTGGCAACACTGGGTTAAACTTAGCATCCGCTATGATGACTCCGCCTTCACGTAACTCTGGAGCGTTTACATCAATCGTTTCCTGGTCAAACGCTACCAACATGTCTAGCACATCCGAAATGGCTTGAACAGGCTTCGTGCTTACACGAATCTTATTATTGGTATGTCCTCCTTTAATACGCGAGGAGAAATGACGGTAACCATACAGATAATAACCCATGCGGTTCATGGCAATAGAAAAGATTTCACCCGTGCTTTCAATACCTTCCCCTTGTTGTCCTCCAACTTTCCAAGAAAGTTGACTAATCATGAAATTCCACCCCTTCAGCGACTGTGAGAAAATCTACAATCATCATTCAATCCGAACTGCACACTTTTATTCATTCAGCATTTGTCTAGATAATTTCCCAGACAAAATGTGAAGAATTTGTGTATAAGCAAGACCAATTGTAGACCTAGCTTATTGAAATTGCAAGTACATTTACTAAAGATGGTTGCATTGTGTAAATAAATGTACTCGGTATATTAATGATCTTCTGAAGTAATTGTAACATGTTCCCATAAAGTCGCAACTGTTTTTACAAAAAATTTAGAAGGTTTTGTCCTTCTTTTGAAGCTGAATTATTAGCTATTCTTTATATCTTCGTTGATTTTGCCAATGAAAGCAAGCCATGTTTACTTTTTTAGTTGTATTTGACCGCTTGTACATCTTTTTTACGTTTGAATTGAGAAGATGGTTACATGTATAACTATTAAAAAGCCAAGCCGATCGACTGATAGGCTTGGCATCTACTCTTTATGTTCAGCAGGCTTGTCTCTTATCCTGACAAATAAAAAACCTGTTTATTCCAAGAGGACAAACAGGTGATTAGGTAGGTTATATCTCTATCATCTGGGTTCCACAATTAATTTTATGGCTGTACGTTCTTCTCCATCAATAATAATGTCTGTAAAGGCTGGGATACAAATTAAATCAACACCACTAGGCGCTACGAACCCACGTGCGATAGCTACTGCCTTCACAGCTTGATTGAGCGCCCCCGCTCCAATGGCTTGAATCTCGGCGGCCCCACGTTCACGGAGTACGCCTGCAAGAGCACCAGCAACAGAGTTGGGGTTAGACTTTGCTGAAACTTTTAATACGTCCATCCTTTGTACCTCCCGTCAGATAGAAATAACTCTTATCTCTAGAATGATATTCGCATAACCCCTAAAAATTCCTGCCTTTTACGATTAATATTCGCAAAATTCGAACCTACTTTGTATTATTCCATAAAAGGACAAGTCGCGTCAATTCGAATTCGTTCAATCTTTGTAGTTTTTCCAGTTGTTTTATCAAATGTAAACAGAACACCATTTAATTGTGTCGGGCCCTCTGCTACTTCAAATCTAACAGGTAGTTGTGTTAAAAATTTCATGATAACTGCGCTACGGTCCATACCCAGAATTCCATCTGTTGGTCCGCACATCCCTGCATCGGTAATATAGCCTGTACCATTAGGTAAGATTCGTTCGTCTCCCGTTTGTACATGTGTGTGTGTTCCTACCATTGCGCTGATTTTACCATCGAGATACCAGCCTAATGCCTGTTTCTCTGAAGTAGCCTCAGCATGCACATCCACAAAAATAAATTTGGTACGTTTTCGTGCTTCTTCTACTAATTGCTCTGCTGTTTCAAACGGACACAACAATGGTGGTAAAAAGGTTCTGCCTTGTACATTAATGATAGCTACCTCTCCCATATGTGTTTGTACATAGGTGAGACCTCTTCCTGGTGTTCCCTCAGGAAAATTCGCTGGTCGAACAATACGAGCTTCTTCATCTATAAAATCAAAAACTTCTCGATTATCCCACGTGTGATTACCCATTGTAATCGCTTGTACACCCACTTGAAAAAATTCGTTGGCAATTTTACGAGTAATACCACGACCATGTGCCGCATTTTCGCCGTTGACTACAATCAGATCAGGTGCATATTTACGTTTCAGCCGTGGTACATACTCTTTTACAATTTCTCTTCCTGGAGATCCTACAATATCCCCGATGAACAACAATTTCATTCAAGTCACCTCTACTATTCATTCTTTCTCAAGAAAACTTGGTGGTTGCCAAGTCTCTGGCGCCGGCTGGAACCTTAGTTGCACGTATTAGAGATGAGAATTTTGATAAATTCCTATCCGTCAAAAAAATAAAGTGGCATCTCGCCACTTTATTTTTACTTCGCGTATTCAACAGCGCGGGTTTCCCGAATCACCGTTACGCGTATATGTCCTGGATAATCCAGCTCATTTTCAATACGTTTTGTAATTTCCCGAGCTAATCTCATTGCTTCGGCATCATCAATTTTTTCTGGTTGTACCATCACGCGTACTTCTCGACCTGCTTGGATTGCATATGATTTTTCTACGCCATCGAAGGATTCGGAGATTTCCTCCAGTTTCTCCAAGCGCTTAATATATGTTTCCAAGGTTTCACGACGAGCGCCTGGACGAGCTGCAGAAAGGGCATCTGCTGCTGCTACTAGCATCGCAATAACAGAAGTAGGTTCTGTATCACCATGATGAGAAGCAATACTGTTGATAACAACAGGGTGCTCATTGTACTTCTTGGCTAATTCCACGCCAATCTCTACGTGAGAGCCTTCTACTTCATGATCAATTGCTTTACCAATATCGTGCAACAGACCTGCTCTCTTTGCAAGTTTCACGTCTTCCTTCAATTCCGCAGCCATGAGACCAGCAAGATGAGCTACTTCCATTGAGTGTTTCAAGACGTTTTGTCCATAACTTGTACGGTAACGTAATCGTCCCAAAATCTTTATCAAATCAGGGTGTAAACCATGTACATCTGTCTCAAAAGTTGCTTGTTCCCCATATTCACGGATACGTTCATCTACTTCACGTCGAGATTTCTCTACCATTTCCTCAATGCGAGCCGGGTGAATACGTCCGTCTGCCACCAGCTTATCGAGGGCTGTTTTAGCAATTTCACGTCGAATCGGGTCAAAGCCAGAAAGAATAACTGCCTCAGGAGTATCATCAATAATAAGATCAATACCAGTTAACGTCTCTAGTGCACGAATGTTACGACCTTCACGACCGATAATTCGACCTTTCATTTCATCATTGGGAAGAGTAACAACTGAGACGGTCGTCTCCGCCACATGATCAGCCGCGCAGCGTTGAATAGCTGTTGTGATGATCTCACGAGCTTTCTTGTCAGCGTCCTCTTTAGCATGCGTTTCAATATCCTTGATCATAATTGCCATGTCATGGCGCACTTCGTTTTCTACGTTTGTTAAAATAATCGTTTTTGCTTCATCTTGAGTTAGTCCTGAAATGCGTTCTAGTTCAGCAACTTGATCTTTATATAATTGCTCAACCTTGGCTTGCAACTCAGTAATTGATTTTTCACGGTCGCTTTGTTCTACTTCTTTACGTTCCAATTGGTCCAGCTTTCGGTCAAGAGACTCCTCTTTTTGAAGGATACGTCTTTCTTGACGCTGAATTTCGTTACGACGCTCTTTGATTTCATGATCAGCATCTGTACGCAGCTTAAACACTTCGTCTTTGGCTTCTAAGACTTTTTCCTTTTTCACTGCCTCCGCATCGCGTTTTGCTTCTTCGACGATTTGCTTCGCCGCTTCTTCTGCGCTTGAAATTTTGGCTTCTGCAATGGATTTACGTAAGAAGTATCCGACCCCAAAACCAATTGCTAGTGCTACCAACAATAGCAAAACTAACAATAGTGGGTTAGATAGATCCATACGTGTTCTCTTACACCTCCTTTGTCTATGACTTTTACATTTCTCATACAAATCATTTTTCTTCTTGGTGATTCCTATCATCATCTTCGTATCTTGGCAAACCGAATGAAAACCAAGTGAAGAGCTAAACAGGAAACATTTGGCATCCATAGCCTAAAAAACAAGACCGATGCGACTCGGTCGACTGCAATCATGATAGACATAGGTCTCATGGATGTTCAGTTATGGATTGCTAGTAGCAAAAAGTTATCAAACACCAAGTAATACAAACCTATTTTATTATTTGCGAACAAGCCTTGTCAAGGAGTAGACCTTGCTGGGAGTAGGATTGCTTCGAATAGGGAAGGATTATACCGTACACCCTCTCAAAGTTCCTCTTCTTCCTCTGTCCAGTTTTCCAATCTCCATTCATTTCTTACCTGCTGAACGAGGGAATGAGAAAACCCCTTCCTCAATAAAAATTGCAAAAGCTTGTGCTCTGTTTTTTGATCAATAGGACCTGTTTTTCTAGCTACTTTTCCTCGTAGTAAGGAACGAGCTACATCCAGCTCCTGCTCATACGCTATTCGTCCCAATACTTTCTCTATCAAGCTAGGGGCAATTCCCTTCTGCTTCAATTCCATCTTTAGCATATAAGTACCCCGAGGTTTCAAACGGAGTCTCTCTTCTACCCACTTTTTAGCAAAGAGCTCATCATTTAGATATCCTTCTTGCGTACACTTCTCCACCATACTTTCTGCTAGCTCTGAAGAAAACTCTTTTCCCACTAGGTATCTTTCCACTTCCATGGAACTACGTGGACGATAGCTTAGATAATTGATAGCAGCCAGATAGGCTCTGTTCTCCTGGTCCGCTCGTAACACTTCTGCGTAAAAGTTACTATCTACCTCGGTTCCCTTCATCAAGTGATACTTAATGAAGACTTCCTCATGCACTTCAAATGCAAATTCATTGTCCAGATCAATCAAATACACTTTTTTTCGTTTAGAATCCCTATGAACCGCCGTGATTACCCCTGAGGTTTTCATGTCTCCTCCTCTAATCCAGACTGCTTTTTCTTTACATAAAAAGCCTGTCGCACAGAATACGACAGGCTTACATCACTTCTACTCTAAATCAAAAGCTGGCTCTTCATCCTGCTCTGGATCGTGAATCTCTTCACCCTCTGGGATGGAATTAGGATTCAGGCTGTAATATTCTCGAATTTTTTGGTCAATCTGAGCTGCAATAGATGCGTTCTCTTTCAAGAACTGTTTTGCATTTTCACGACCTTGACCTAACCGCTCTTCATTAAATGCATACCAAGCACCGCTTTTTGCAACGATGTCCAACTCAGCTCCAATATCTAGAATACTTCCTTCTTTAGAGATACCTTCTCCATACATAATATCTACTTCGGCTACTTTAAACGGAGGAGCCACTTTATTTTTCACAACTTTAATTTTCGTTTTTGTACCTACTACATCGTTACCTTGTTTAATGCCCTCTGCTTTACGTACATCAAGACGCACACTAGCGTAGAACTTCAAAGCACGACCACCAGGAGTAGTTTCTGGGTTACCAAACATAACACCGACTTTTTCACGCAACTGGTTAATAAAGATCGTAATAGTTTTCGACTTATTGATAGCACCAGAAAGCTTACGTAACGCTTGAGACATCAAACGCGCTTGTAGACCAACGTGAGAGTCTCCCATTTCCCCTTCGATCTCCGCTTTAGGAACCAAAGCTGCTACGGAGTCTACTACGATAATATCTACAGCACCAGAGCGTACCAGAGCTTCCGCAATTTCTAAAGCTTGTTCGCCCGTATCTGGTTGAGATAAAAGTAATTCTTCTATGTTAACACCTAATTTAGCAGCGTAAACAGGGTCTAAGGCATGCTCGGCATCAATAAAAGCTGCTTGTCCGCCTTGCTTTTGTACCTCTGCAATGGCATGAAGCGCAACCGTTGTTTTACCAGAGGATTCTGGTCCATAAATTTCAACAATACGACCACGTGGGAAACCGCCAACACCAAGTGCTATATCAAGAGCTAAAGCCCCTGTTGAAACTGTAGAAACTTGTGTATTTGCCATCTCCCCCATCTTCATGATAGAGCCTTTCCCGAACTGTTTTTCTATTTGTCTTAAAGCACTCTCTAACGCAGCGCGACGATCTGACAATAGTGACACTCCCTTTCTCGTTCCACTCAACTTTTTCTTATGTATGTATCATACATCGAGATAGAGGGGTTTGCCAAGTATTTTTTACGAACAAATATTCGTATAGGAATTATGTAGAAAAAAGAAGGCATTTTCACTCAACCTTTGGGTGAAAATGCCTTCTATATAGGTAAATTATGATTTACGTGTTCGTGGTTTTGCAGGCTCCAGATTAATGCGTTTGCCGTTAATCCGCGTCTGTCTTAACGCCTCATACACAAACGGAGCAACATCCTCTGGAACTTCCACAAACGTAAAGTTTTCAAAAATATCAATCCGTCCTACTGATTTTCCTGGTATGCCTACTGATTCAGAAATCTCTCGTACAAGATCTTGAGGCTTCATGTTAACGTTTCGTCCGACATTAAGGAAGAACCTAACCATTCCTTTTGCTGCACCTGTTTCACCAAAGTTATACCCTTCTTCGTCATCATTTCCACTTGGATCACTATGGAACGCAAGGTGTAGAGCGGCGGCTGCAACTTTAGCTGGATCGTACTCCTGCATTAAATCGCTAACAATCTCTTGGTACATAGCATTCGTAGAATCACTTGCAATTAATGAGCGCAGCTGTTCACGTAACTGTATACGTTTACGCTCAGCAATCTCTTCCAAAGTGGGCACGGTGCGGGTAACCATGGATGCCTTGGTCTGTTTCTGAATCACCATCAGTTGACGCATCTCCCGTGGAGTGACTAGCGTCATGGCAATCCCCTTGCGCCCAGCCCGACCCGTGCGGCCAATTCGATGCACGTAGCTTTCAGGATCTTGTGGAATATCATAATTGATAACATGAGACACATTACCTACATCAATTCCACGAGCCGCTACATCTGTAGCAATCAAGAACTCGATGGTGCCTTCACGGAAAGCTTTCATCACTTTGTCGCGTTGTGCTTGAGATAAATCACCATGTAAGCCGTCTGCCAAATAGCCACGTGCTTGCAAGGCTTCGCTCAATTCATCTACACCACGCTTCGTTCTACAGAAGATGATTCCAAGCTCTACATCCTGACTATCCAGAATACGGCAAAGACTCTCCCGTTTATTGCGTTCAAATACTTTATAATACACTTGTTCAATAGAAGGTGCTGTAACCTCTTCACGACTGACAGCCACAATTTCAGGGTTTTTCATGTATCGATGAGCTAAACGCTTGATTTCAGGAGGCATCGTCGCTGAGAAAAGCAAGGTTTGACGCTCTGCTTTCATGTGACTAAGAATCGTCTCAATATCTTCAATAAAACCCATATCCAGCATTTCATCCGCTTCATCAAGAACAAGCATCTTTACATTTTCAAGCTGTAGGGTTTTACGACGCAAATGATCCAAAACACGTCCAGGCGTACCAATAATCACATGCACGCCTTGCCGAAGCGCACGAATCTGATGGCTAATCAATTGTCCTCCATAGATAGGTAAGGTGCGAATTTTTTTGTGTTTGCAAATTCGAACCAATTCTCCTGCTACCTGTATAGCCAGTTCGCGTGTTGGAGTTAGAACAATTGCCTGTATGCGATTGTTAGCTGGATTTAACGCTTCAGCTAGTGGAATCCCAAACGCAGCTGTCTTTCCTGTTCCGGTCTGAGCCTGTCCGATTAGGTCGCCACCCTCTAAGATTTTCGGGATGCAAGCAGCTTGAATTGGTGATGGTTCTTCAAAGCCCATATCATGAATAGCTTGCAACACATTTTTATGTAAAGCAAAATCTGAAAAAATCGTCATGATAGTCACCTTTCTTTTAGTCGTTACAGTGAAGCTGCTGGAACGTGTAATATAGAGCATACTTGGCGACACGTCCAATTATAGCTCTGCGTTGTCCCGCTACTTGCACCTTTTTTATCAAAGTAGGCTGATTCTCACTGGCGATTCCGATATAGACCAGTCCTACAGGTTTCCCCTCGGAAGATTCAGGTCCTGCTACACCGGTAACAGAAACGCCATAGGTCGTGCCCATCTTTTGACGGATATTCTCAGCTAAAAGCCGAGCAGTAGTTTCGCTGACAGCTCCTTCTGTCTCAAGGACTTTAAGAGGCACATCCAGCCACTGATGTTTCATTTCATTACTATAGCAAACAATCCCCCCCGATATACCTGCGACGCACCAGGTATCGAGGTAAGCAGTTGAGAAACAGCACCTCCTGTACAGCTTTCGGCAAAGGAGATCGTCTGTTGCTTCAAAAGCAGTTGTTCATATAACACCTGATGTAAGGGAGATTCTCCTACTGCATATATAAACTCGCCTACACGGTTACGAATCTCTTCTTCAACAGGTTTTACTAAACTCTCTGCTTCTTCCACAGAAGTAGCTCGTGCTGTAACGCGCAACGTCACCTCAAATTCCTTGGCATACGGGGCAATTGTCGGATTGGATTGCGCTTCAATTAGGTCAATCAGCTTTGCTTCTAATAAAGATTCTCCTATACCAAAAAAGCGAAAGACACGAGAATGAAAGATTTGATGCTCATTACCTAGAGAAGCCAAAAATGGCATCAAATAATTTTCCACCATCGGATACATTTCGCTTGGAGGACCTGGCAACAAGACATAGTTTACACCCTCTTGGGTAATCCCCATTCCTGGTGCCATTCCATAATCATTGTCAAAGACCGTCGATCCCTCAATCACAAGGGCTTGCTTACGATTGTTTTCCGTCATATCAATACCGCGTCGGTCAAAAAAATCACGAATGTTCGCCATTGCTTTCTCATCCGTGACTAGCTTGTGACCCAGATGGTCGGCCACTACGTCTTTGGTTAAATCGTCCTGCGTAGGGCCTAACCCTCCGGTAAAAATGATGAGATCGGAACGCGATTTCGCACGCTCTATCACTTGAAGCATTCGTTCATAATTATCGCCAACTGTAATGTGATAATAAACATTAATTCCTACTTCTGCTAACTTTTGTGATAAAAATTGTGCGTTTGTATTAGCAATTTGTCCAAGTAACAACTCAGTCCCAACCGCGATTATTTCCGCTTTCATCACTCTTCATCCCAATCTTTTACGAATATTGAATGACATTACGATTCTTGGCAAAATAGTCATAACCCGACCAAAGGGTGATCAAGACCATTGCCCAGATCGCAATTTTGTCAAAAGGTACACCGACAAACCCAAACGGGAAATTGTTCATCATTAATACAGTAATCGCAATGATTTGCACCCATGTCTTAATTTTTCCCCAAGCGCTTGCGGCAATAACTTTTCCTTCCGCCGCTGCAATCATTCGAAGTCCCGTCACTGCAAATTCCCGACTGATAATCACAATAACGACCCACGCTTCAATTCGTTGCATCTCTACAAGAGAAATAAGCGAAGCCGATACCAACAATTTGTCCGCCAATGGATCTAAAAACTTGCCCAGATTCGTAACAATCTTCCGCTTACGGGCAATGTACCCATCTAGACCATCTGTGCTGGCTGCCAAGATGAATACCAAAGCCGCTATCAGCTCATTGTACGTCATAGTTAGAGTCCCGATGGTAAACGTGCCAAATTTGTATTCTACTAGTAGAAAAAACATGACGACAGGAACCAGAAAAATTCTGGCAAGCGTGATGCGGTTGGCAAGATTCAACTAAATAACCTCCCCAGCTAGATCATAATCGTATGAGTGGGTAATACTCACCTTTACGATCTTACCTAATTCTCCTTGATAGTTAGAAATAAAGACTTCCCCATCGATCTCTGGAGCATCGTATTGGGTACGGCCTACGTAAATATTGTTTCTGCCTTCGTATCTCTCTACTAGGACATCCAATACTTTACCCACGTGTTGACCATTCTTTTCGTTGGCAATCTCGCGTTGAATTTCCATCAATATGTTAGCGCGTTTTTCCTTGACATCTTCATCAATCTGATCAGGCAGGCGTGTAGCAGGAGTATCGTCCTCATTTGAATAAGTAAACACACCTAGACGATCAAACTTAATGTCTTTCACGAAATCACACAACTTCTGGAAATCTTCTTCCGTTTCACCTGGGAAACCAACAATTAAAGAGGTTCTCAAAGCTACATCCGGTACTTCAGCGCGGATTTTAGCAACAAGTTCACGAATATCGGTTTGACGTCCTGGACGGCGCATCCGTTTCAAGATACCATCCTCTGAGTGTTGCAAAGGCATATCAATATATTTACAAACTTTTGGGTTTTTAGCAAACGTTTCAATTAACTCGTCTGTAAAGAACCCTGGGTATGCATAGTGTAGTCGAACCCACTCAATACCGTCTACTTCAGAAAGTCTGTTCAATAGTTCAGGCAACATTAGCTTGCCGTATAAATCCATACCGTAGTTGGTTGAGTCCTGGGCGATCAGCGAAATTTCCACAATGCCTTTCGTTGCCAGATATGTCGCTTCCTCTACGATAGATTCAATGGAACGACTTCGAAATTTACCGCGCATGAGTGGGATACTACAGAATGTACAGTTGTTATCGCAGCCCTCTGCAATCTTTGTATATGTCGTGTAGGTTCCTTCTTTTACCTTGCGTTTAATAACTTGTTCGTAGTTAAATACAGGATTTCCGATCAGACTTGTACGCTTACCAATGAGAGTGTCTTCAATCACATTAATAATTGACATGAAATCACCGGTTCCCACAATACCATCCACTTCTGGGATCTCATTTAATAAGTCTTCTTTATAGCGTTGGGTTAAACAGCCAGCTACTACCAATGACTTTAACTTTCCGCTCTCTTTTAACTCAGCCATGTCCAAAATCTTGTTAACGGATTCTTCTTTTGCTGCATCGATGAATCCACAGGTATTCACGATAACGACTGTTGCATCATCCGGATTATCAACTAACTCGTAACCCTTTTCATCGATCAGATGTGCCATCATATCTGAATCGACCAAGTTCTTCTCACATCCCAAGGTCACAATGGCAACCTTTTCACGGGGTGTTGTTTTTTCGGTCATTTCTCTTCCTCCAATTGCATATTCCAGCCCAAATTCACCTAACCAGTATAATATAAGGCAAGGTGAGTAGTCAAAAAGGGTAACACTTAAAAACAACTGTTTTCAGGCGTTCAAAGCACATTTTCCCATCTATCCAAGCCTGGTTGTACACACAATAAAGATAAGGAATAAACGCTCCTCCTACATAGAAAAATCCCGTCCCACTTTTGAAAGTGAAACGGGATGATGAAGCTTATAGCAAGCTTTACGGCGCTGGAATTTCTTCCTTTTGCAAGGTGAAATTAAACTTAGCTGTCTGCGCTTTAATGTCACTCATGGTAATCGGCACTTGATTAACTAGCACTTCAACCGCAGGAGAATATCCAAGATGTAAAAAGGCAGTATCCTGAGCATCTACGGTTTTTTCTTCCCCTTTTTGCAGGGTAGCTTCAAACAGCTTTTTACCAGAATCTTTATCCCGCACCTGCACCCAACAAGCACCATGGGTTGCTTTAATCGTTACTGAGATTTTATCTGTATTACCAACTTTATAATTGTAATACTTTCCTTGTTGTGATTCAAAGGTAAGTGTACTAGTCCCCTCATCGGGCTCAGGAAGATTCGTCTCGGGAATAGTTCCATCCGGAGGCGTGGTAGTTGCTGGCGGTGTAGCTGTTCCAGGGGTAGTTGGAGCCTGTCCCTGACCTGGTGTTTGATTCGGTGTAGGAACCCCTCCCCCACCTTGGGTGGTATCAATAATACCTTCAGGAGGTCTTTGAACAGTAGGTGGTGTATTATCCCGATTCACTAACGCCATGTAAACAACACCAACAACTAAGATGATAAACAGAGTTAACAAAGTAGGAGCTACCCACCTACCAGTTTGAAAAGGGGATCGCCTTTGAACCACATGGCGTCGTTGTAGTCGTTCCACCTGTTCTTGCGAAGGTTGGGATGGCAAGTCGGCCTGGTAATGCTCCACGATCTGATTAGGATCCAATCCTACCGCTTCCGCATAGCTTTTAATAAAAGCTTTGGCATAAAAGTGGCCGGGCAACATGTGAAAATCTCCCCGCTCAATCGCTTCTAAATATCTGGTTTGGATTTTGGTCATTTTTTGTATATCATTGAGCGAGATTCCTTTTTCTTCTCGTGCTCTCTTCAATACGTGGCCGAGCTCAGACACAATGTAGCCTCCTTACGTCATTTCGAAGTCATTAAAACTTCTCGTGTTGATTAAATCATATGTAATCTCTTCATCAGGATGATGTCTCAATTCAATAATGTAGTGGAAGTCAGACAGCTTGTACTCTGTCTCTCTTGCAAAAATGTCAGGGTGTTCAATGACTTTAGTAGCTGGGAAAGCCATAATTTCACGCAACAAGCTGTGGTGACGTTCCGTAGAGCGCATGGTTGAGACAATCCCATCAATCAAATATACATGATTGGCTGTCATTTCATCAACGGTCAAGGAACTGCGAACTGTTTGTCGCAGTAATGTTGATGAAATAAACGTCCAACGCTTATTGGAGGATACACTGGCTGCAATCATAGACTCTGTTTTACCAACTCGAGGCATTCCACGAATCCCGATTAATTGATGGCCTTCTTTTTTAAATAACTCTGCAAGAAAATCAACCAGAATCCCCAATTCGTCACGAATAAAGCGAAATGTTTTTTTGTCTTCCGCATCACGTTCAATATAACGTCCATGACGAACAGCTAGACGGTCAAGCATAGTAGGCGGTCGCAGCTTGTTAATTTCAATATTACTTACTTTTAACAACAAGCTACGTAAGGCTTCTATCTTATCATTGTCATCTGTGGATAATAACATTCCTCGCGTGTTGGTTTGAACACCATTGATTGTACGAATGTTGATGTTAAGCATCCCTAGAATAGAAGCTAAGTCTCCAAGCAGACCAGGACGATCCTTAATCAAGCGATATTCTAGATACCACTCAAAAAATTCTTTCTCCTCCGTGAGCATCATGTATCCCCTTTTTCTGTAAGAACAATCCTATTGTTCTTCCCCCGTGATAGATGGCTTTTCAACAATAGTATACCATTTGCAGGTAGAAGGACAAAGAAAAAATGCAGAAAACATGCCAACAATGCTAATAAAAAATCTTTTATTACACTTTATAACATCCCCCTTATTTATCAATAATCATTTATATGCTAGCTTACACTTTTTATACCATCATAAGAAAACTTGTTTCCATCAAACCTTTACTGGGATCTTATTTGCTTCTAATCGTACAAAAAAACAGCCCTTACGCTGTTAATACGTAAGAGCTACTTGTTTCGAAAAAATCATCATTTATTCTTTTTGACCATCGCTCACAATTTTAACCATTACGCTAGCTATCGCACGACGTTGCTCGTCATCTCCAGCATCCCACAATTGTTTAAGTAAACGTTCTTGTTCGTTTTTCGGATCAACCTGATCTGCAAGGTATCCACCGATTTGATATGCTACATTTTGGATGGTATCGGAGTTCATACCAGCTTGTGTAGCTTGTTGGACGCGTTCAGACAAAAAACCTTTCCAATCACCAAAGTTATCAAGTACTGACATCCAAATCCCTCCTTAGCACTCTTCGGACCATTTCTCATGTCCGTTCAAAATTAGAATGCGTTTTTGTTTTGATTTTTATGCAAGAAGGAAAGGAATGTACTGTTACAGCTTACATATGCCATCCTCCATTAACGGAGACGGTTTGACCCGTGATATATCCTGCTTCTTTTTGTAATAAGAAAGAAACGGCTGCGGCTACCTCCTCTGGCTGACCCAATCGTCCCATAGGAATTTCTTCGCATAAGTCTTCTTTTTCTTCTGAAGTAAACCGATCCATCATCCCACCTGAAACAGCACCTGGTGATACCGCATTGACTGTAATATGGTTGAGAGCTACCTCCTTGGCTAATGCTTTTGTAAAGCTAAGGATGGCCCCTTTTGTCATGGAATACAGAACTTCACACGCGGCTCCTGTTTCTCCCCAGATAGAGGAGATGGTAACAATTCGCCCAAATCTCGCCTGTAGCATCGCAGGAAGTCCTTGCTGTGAGACAAAAAAACAAGAGCCCATATTAACTCGAACCAATTCATCAAACAACGCCGGGGTAACATCGTTTACTAAGCCTACATGATCAATCGAAGCATTATTAATTATATAAAGCGGCTTTATTGGCATCTGAGTGAACATCGATGTAACCGCCTCTGGTTGAGATAAATCAGCTTGCAAAGCAATAGCAGGCACATCTTTTTTTTGACAATAAGATAGCAGTACATTTATTTTTTCTACTTGTTTGTTGTAATGAAGGTACAGCGGGATCGATTCGTCTGCTAGCTTCTTGGCAATAGCTTGCCCAATCTCACCGGAAGCTCCTGTGACTAACGCCCATGCTTGCTTGTCTTCCATCTATTTCTCCTCTTCCCAACGATGCCTAAGACTGTGAACGCACGATAGAGACAGCCATCTGACTTTCTTGCAAATGGTCATGCATGCGTTGTTGTACATCCTCTAACGTAATTTTTTCTAAAGTAGGTACGATTTCAAACAAATCAATCCCGTTAAATTTATAGCTAGTAAACTGATTAGCAATAAACTCAATGGAATTCAGTGAGCGCAAGAACAGACCAATTCTTCTCCGTTTTTGCCGTTGGAATGATTCCTCATCAATTCCACGCGATTTTGCTTCCTTAATTTCCTGTGTAATGACAGTAACTAACTTTTCTGGGTCAGGTGTATCTCCGCCTAAAATGGTATAGCCGTAATCAATCTCGTTGCTATAATCAAAATCAAAGGCTTCGGTAATTAGTCCTTTGTCATAATATTTTTGGTAAAAACTAGAACTGTTGCCGAACAGTAAATCCAACATCAGTTTTGTCGTTAATTCACGTTTTAACAGCTCTTCACCAAACAACTTGTTTGTAGCCTCTTTAAAACCGATGTAGATTTTAGGAATTGCCACGGAAAGATGGGCTTCTACAAGCTTTTCACCAACTTCGGGTGGTTCCTCTGGAAAAAAACGTTCAATGATCGGTGCTGGTGGAAAATTTTTAGCTTGCTGATTACTACGAATCAATTCACCAATCTGGTCTTTATCAAATCCCCCCACTACAAATAACACCATATTACTTGGATGATAGAATGTCTCGTAGCACTGGTATAACATATCTTTTGTTATGGGAGTAATGGTTTCAATTGTTCCCGCAATCTCAATTCGTACCGGATATTTTTGATACATCGCTTTTAACAGATTGATGTATACTTTCCAATCCGGATTATCATCGTACATCTGAATTTCTTGACCAATAATCCCTTTCTCTTTTTCAACACTTGCTTCCTCAAAATAAGGTTCCTGTACAAAATCAAGTAGTATCTTCAAATTGTCTTCTACTTTATCCGTAGAGGAAAAGAGATAGGCTGTCCGGTTAAAACTGGTAAAAGCATTATAAGAAGCACCATTTCTTGAAAAATCCTGAAATACATCACGGTCTTCTTTTTCAAACAGCTTATGCTCCAAAAAATGAGCAATGCCATCAGGTACATTAATGGTTTCCAGATTATTAAATCGAAAATGGCTATCATTTGAACCATAACGGGTTGTAAAAACGGCATATGTCTTACTAAAGCCCTCTTTTGGCAACAAATAGACTGACAAACCGTTTGGCAGTTTTTCATGATAGAGTGTCTCATTAAGCTGATCAAATGTTACTGTTTTCACCCTATTCTCCTCCCTTCTTATCACGCAATAGATAGATTGTATCCAGTTCAACCTTTTTAGCAACGTTTACGACATCTTGCACGCTAACTTTCTCAATTTCAGTAAGCAAGGTTTGCAAATCACGAGCTTTACCACTAATGACTCCATTATAGGCATATTCTACCATCATTTTTCCGCTATCAAGCAATTCTTTAAATTGGTTATATAACGTGGCTTTAGTCATATCCATCTCTTCTTGACTGATCTCGCCCTGCTCCATCATAGCGATTTGTTCCTTTATAATAGTCACAGCTTGTTCATAGTTCTTTGCATCAATACCCGACATCATCATAACTACGCCTTTATGACTTTCTAAACGGGATACTGCATAATAAGCCAAGCTAGCCTTTTCGCGCACATTCAAAAACAGTTTAGAGTGTGGAAAACCACCCAGAATCCCGTTATACACTAATAAAGCAGGATAATCGTCATCTTTGTAAATAATATTTGTACGGCATCCTATGTTTAATTTGGCCTGATTTACATCCATTCGATCCACAATCGTTTTTTGTTCCGTAACTTTTTTGGAAGACCGTTGAATATCTAGACTACTTTGACGTTGTGTGGATAGCTGTACGTGCTTCTCAAATAAAGAACGAATCTCATCTTCCTTCACATCACCCACTACGAATATTTCAATTGGGTTATTAACCATCAATTGATGATAATAATCGGTAAGGGAAGCGACATCTACCTTTGCCAAATGAGGCAAATCACCCAATGCAGAAATAGCATATGCTTCATCTTTAAACATTTCTTCCGTAATTCGTTGATTTGCATATCTCATTTTATCATTAACGATGCTTTCAATTTTCTTCGTTAGAGATTTTTTTTCTGCTTCAACATAATTACTGTCAAACTGATCGTGAACCAGATAAGGACGAGTCAGGATATCGCCAACGAACTGTATTGCGTCTTCCACAAGAGACTGTTTTCCACTTAAATACTTCTCATTAGGAACCTCCATATATACCTGTAGGACTTGGCGTTCCCCCTTTTTTGCTACATCTACGTCAAAAATAGCTCCATATAAATAATCAAGATGCTGACGAAGCTTCTGTGGTTCCGGAAAACGAGCCGTTGCACGCTTTAACACCATGGCAAGCAAAGCTGTTTTCGACGCATTCTCCTCTGTTAGTTCCTGTTCAATATTTACGATCATCGTGATTGATTTAAACTTTTCAGTCTGTAAGATATGTAGATTCATTCCGTTTACCTGAGATTTGGTAAAGGCAATTTCCTGTGCTTTTTCTGCCATTTAATTTGTCTCCCTCCTTGTTAACGTACCTATTTTCTATTTTACCCAAAACAGGTAGCTTTCAGCAAAATGATTACATCAAATGTATGCCATTCCTGGGTACACTTATACATAACAACTACGAAACGAAAAAAGACTGATGAGCTGATCTCAACAGTCTTTTTCCGGTCTATGACATTAGTTTAAAAATCACTTGTATCCCATTCACCTAGCATTTCTAAACTGTTATCGCTTGAATCGAAGCGTCCACAGTCCGGATTTAAGCATAGAATGCCATGTAATTGACTGTCCAAAAAAACATGACCGTTATCAAAACCACAGTATGGACATTCCCACATATTCATACACTCCTTATGCTCCATCTCTCACATTAGTTTGCCCGGAAATGGTTAGATTATGAGTTTTCACACATATTCATTGCTACTTAAGCGATTCCATCTCGATCGTTTCCAGATATTTAAGGTAATAATAGGGATTAACAGCTTCGCCTGTCGGATTGCTATAAAGTCCGAAATGCAAGTGGGGTGCAAACATACCCGTCGTTCCACTTGGGCCGTAGCCAGTATCACCTACAAAACCAATTAATTGTCCCGCTTTAACCGAACTACCCACCTTTATATTAGGAGCAAAAGCACTCAAATGAGCATAGTACATTCGATACTTACCAGAGGAGTGCGTAATATTTACTCTCCATCCCCCCATAGTATTCCATCCTAAGCGATTAATGGTGCCATCAGTCGACGAGAAGACAGGCATCCCATGAAAAGCCATAATATCAATGCCTTCATGATTTCTACCTTGTGCATCTGCTCCCCATACTCGTCCATCTCCATATGTATCGTAAACTTGTTCATACCATGTCCCTTTTTTTAATGGAAAAACACTTTGTTTGGGAGCTAACGATGGGTCCATGTTTTCTATATGCTGTTGCTTCGCTTTTTTATCTAATGGGCTCCATGTCTGTTCAGACTTGCTAACAACTGGAATGGTTAGCTTCATTCCCTGCCATACCTCATCCTTTGTTAGACTAGATTCTTTTTTTATCGATGAAATGGGTACACCGAATTTTTGACTGATGGACCAAAGCGAGTCCCCAGCTTGTACCGTATAAGCTGCTGTAGTAGGATTCGTTGAAACCATCGCTACCTTCGTCTTTTCATCATACTTTACCTGATAGCCCAATAACTCACTTATCGAGCGTAGAGGAACTAAAACACGGCCTTCTTTTACAATGGGATGAGCATCAAGCGTATGCTTTTTTCCATTGCCCCACGCTGTTTTTTGATTTACCTTATAAGTAATTTGTTCCGTTTCCGTCGTAATAAGTACTTGCTTGGTTGATGCCTCATACGTAACCTCTGCTTTGGAAGCTTCTGACACAGCTCGAATTGGCACCAACATACGGTTATTCACAATTTGTGGTGTTACGTCTGTTGTTATTCCTTTTCCATCTACCATTAAGAATATGCGGGGCACAGAAGTAGCCTGTACTTGCATAGGGGCAATCCAGAGCATTGAAAGCAAGGCAGTACCCACCATGCTACATAATATCCAACTGCCCGTACTCCTCAGTAATTTAGTCATGTAAGTAGCCTCCTTATCAAAGTCAAACATGCCCATTATCCCATAGGTTACAAACGGCTATCTATGCAAAATTACTGGAAAAAAGTAGCCTAACATGAAAAACCACCCTTCCAATAGGAAAGGTGGTTACATAAGGATACAAGTAAGCTTCACAATAATATATTCTGGTTAGAAATATAAGAGTAACGATTATTAACGAGAACCTGTTTCGTATGGTTCACCACTAGCTTTTGGAGCACGTGATTTACCTACCAGACCAGCAAGTACCAAAATCGTCAAGACATATGGCAACATGTAAATGAATTCAACTGGAATGTACTTCGTAAGCCCGAACACCTGTACAATCGTCTTAACAGCTTGGGCTAACCCGAAGAAAAGAGCTGCTCCCATCGCGCCTACTGGATGCCATTTACCAAAGATCATCGCTGCAAGCGCGATAAAACCTTGACCAGAAATGGTATTGTGCGAGAAGTTTGATGTAGTTGTTAGAGCAACAGTTGCTCCACCCAACGCAGCTAACGCCCCACTCAACATAACAGCAATGTAGCGAATACGAAATACATTAATACCAGCTGTATCAGCCGCACGTGGATGCTCCCCAACAGAGCGAAGTCTTAGACCAAACTGAGTTTTAAACAGTATGAACCATACAATTGCTACTGTGATAAATGCCAAATAACTTGTTGGATATGCTTGGAACAAAGCACGACCAAGGAAAGGAATATCACTCAAATACGGTATATCCCATTTAGAAAATACAACACTTAACGTTTTCGTTTGCCCAGCACCATCAAAGATGATTTTGGTGAGATATACAGCCAAACCTGTTGCCAAGAAGTTAAGAGCAACACCGCTTACTACCTGATTAGACTTAAAGGTAATAGAAGCCGCTGCGTGAGGCAGGGAAAAAATAATCCCGGCAACACCAGCTGCGATTAATCCAATCCAAGGTGCATAAGGTGCTGGTTCCATAAAGTAAGTAACAACCGCCCCAACGAAAGCTCCCATTACCATGAGGCCTTCCAGCGCAATGTTAACTACCCCGGAACGTTCAGAAATAACGCCGCCTAGTGCCGCGAAAATGAGGGCTGTGGAGAATACGATCGTGTCATGAAAAAGATCGCCACCAATGGTTAGCCATTGCATGTTTACAGCACCTCCTTCTTATTCTTCTTAGAAAGAACAGGTTTTAAGATATATCTAACAATTCCGTGAGCTGCAACGAAGAAGATAACAGAAGCAATTACCACACGAATTAATTCTACTGGTACGCCTGCTCCCATCTTCATTCCATTCGCTCCAAAGGACAAGACTCCAAATAAAATGGCTCCTAATACTACCCCAATAGGTGTATTACCACCGATTAGAGCTACCGCGATTCCATCAAAACCATACCCTGGTTGTGCGGCCATAATTGCTTGGTAATGGAACACTCCAAGAATTTCGGCTGCTCCACCCATACCTGCCATACATCCTGAAATAAACATAGCTTTTACTACATTATTATTTACGTTCATACCAGCATACTGTGCTGCATGCGGGTTAAACCCTGTCGCACGAAGTTCAAATCCTGTTTTGGTTTTCCATAAAATAACAAAGAACAAAACAGCTAAAACAAGAGCAAGTAACGTACCCCAGTGCATACGTGCACTTTCAAACATTTGAGACAACCAACCAATTGCAATGGAAGCTGAATCCTTAATTTCTGGAGAACGCTGTTGACCTTCCGGAACCAATGTAGTAACTAGGATAAAGTTCACCAGATACAAAGCAATCCAGTTCATCATGATCGTTGTGATAACCTCATGGACACCACGTGCCGCTTTTAACCAACCTGCAAAAGCTGCCCATAGTCCACCTGCGATTGTACTAGCAATAATTGTTATTGGAGCATGAATGTAGGCAGGTAAATCCAGCTTTACACCTAGGTAAACAGCTGTAACCATACCCATCATGAATTGACCCTCTACCCCGATGTTAAATAGTCCTGTACGGAAAGCAAAGGCAACTGCCAAACCACTAAAAATTAAAGGAGTGATTTGTCGTATTGTTTCACCGAAATTATAAGCATCACCAAATACTTTCTTTAACAAAGCGCCATAGGCTAACAGTGGATCAAATCCACCTGCCAGCATCGCAATTGCCCCAACGATGAGTCCAAGCAGAATCGCAACAACAGGAACGATGAAAGAATCCTTTGTTAAAACCTTAAAAACATTATTCATCCTGTTCGCCTCCTTGCATGCGTTTTCCACCAGACATCATCAAACCGAGCTCTTGTTCATTCGTTGTTTTCGGATCAACAATACCAACAATTTCACCTTCATAAATAACAGCGATACGATCAGAAACATTGCGGATTTCGTCCAACTCAAACGAAATCAGTAAAACCGCTTTTCCTTTATCGCGTTGCTCAATCAGACGTTTATGAATAAATTCAATCGCACCTACATCCAAACCACGTGTAGGTTGAGCTGCAATTAACAGATCAGGGTCCTTGTCCACTTCACGGGCAATAATCGCCTTCTGTTGGTTACCACCTGACAGCGCGCGTGCTAGGGTATGTATCCCTGGTGTACGTACATCGAACTCTTCAATTAGCTTTGCCGCATGTTTGTTGATAGCGTCATAGTTCAAGAACCCATTCCTATTAAATTCAGGATGGAAATACGTCTCGAGAACAATGTTTTCAGCCATGTTAAAATCAAGAATTAATCCGTGTTTATGTCGATCTTCCGGTATATTAGACAGTCCAGATTCGGATATAAGGCGAGGAGCTTTGTTTGTCAGATCCTTACCTTTTAAAGTAACTGAACCTTCTTGACACTTGCGTAATCCAGTTAACACTTCAATCAATTCTGACTGACCATTACCATCTACACCAGCAATCCCAAGAATTTCCCCTGCTTTGACATCAAAGCTGATGCTATTTAGGGCATTAACTCCTCGATTCCCCATTGCTGTTACATTTTTCACAGAGAAAATCGCCTCTTTAGGATTAGCAGGCTTTTTATCTACCGCAAACGTTACATCGCGTCCCACCATTTTGGAAGCCAATTCGTCTGGATTAGTATCTTTAATCGCTAGGGAGTCGATGGTCTTACCACGGCGGATAATGGTTACACTATCGCAGATCGCCATAATCTCTTTTAATTTATGTGTAATCAAAATAATCGTCTTGCCTTCTTTTACTAGATTGCGCATAATCTCAATTAACTCGGAAATTTCCTGCGGTGTAAGAACAGCCGTTGGTTCGTCAAAAATTAAGATATTTGCTCCACGGTACAATGTTTTAAGAATCTCAACACGTTGTTGCATTCCTACAGAGATGTCTTCGATTTTTGCATATGGATCAACCTTCAGCCCATACTGTTCAGAAAGTGCTTGTACCTTTTTTGCCGCTGAATCTATATCTATCTTCAAACCATTCTTTGGTTCTTTTCCTAGAATAATATTTTCCGTAACGGTAAACGGTTCGACAAGCATAAAGTGTTGGTGAACCATTCCTATACCCATTTCGTTGGCAACGTTTGGACTGGTAATTTTCACCGGTGTTTCATCAAGTAAAATTTCACCTTCATCAGGTTGATACAACCCGAATAGAATATTCATTAGAGTTGATTTACCCGCACCATTTTCACCTAAGAGCGCGTGAATTTCGCCCTTCTTTACTTTAAGCTGGATGTTATCATTCGCAATAATTCCTGGAAAACGCTTCGTAATTCCACGCATTTCTACAACAGTTTTTACATCTTTCATTTCACTCACCCCGTTTTTCTGGGTAATAATTCTAAAGTAATTCTTCACAAGGCAACAACAAGGCTAGTTATGAAACTAGCCCTGTTGCATATTTTTTTCAACACATAAATAACTAGATCAAATTACTGAACAGCTTTTTCTGGAACTTTAATTTCACCGCTAACGATTTTCTCTTTAAATTCATCAACTTTTTTCAGAACTTCAGCCGGTACATTGGCAGTAGAAGTAGAAGCCAAACCTACGCCATCTTCAGCGATACCTAGGTTAACAACTTTTCCACCGTCCCATTTGCCTTCAGCCATGTCTTTGGATACTTTGTAAACAGCCTCGTCTACTTTTTTCACCATAGAAGTCAACGTAATTTCGTTACCAAAGTTAAGAGATTGGTCTTTGTCTACACCGATAACCCAAACGTTTTCGCCTTTTTTCTTACGGTCAGCAGCCTCGTTGAATACACCGTCTCCAGTAGCACCAGAAGCATGGAAAATGATGTCTACGCCTTGCGCATACATACCAGAAGCGGTAGATTTACCTTGGTCAGGTTTGTCAAACGCACCTGTGTAGATAGATACTACTTTAATTTCCGGATTAACTGCTTTTACACCAGCAATAAATCCAGCTTCAAAACGTTCAATAACTGGGATTTTAATACCGCCTACGAAACCAACTTTTTTGGTTTTCGACATTTCAGCAGCAACAACCCCCGCCAAGAATGATCCTTCTTGCTCTTTAAATAATACGGATGCTACGTTTGGTGCATCAACTTGAGCGTCGATAATCGCCAATTTTGCATCTGGGTTTTGGTCAGCAATTTTTTTCACTGGTTCAGCCATCAAGAAACCAATACCCCATGTCAGATCCCATTTTTCCTTAACAAAGTTGTTCAAGTTTGGTACATAGTCAGCATCGCCATTACTTTGGGCATAGTTTGTTTCAATGCCTGTGTCTTTGCTTAGCTTTTGCAGACCTTCCCATGCGCTTTGGTTAAAGGAGTTGTCGTTTACACCACCAACATCAGTAACCATACCAACTTTTGCAGAAAGTTTCTTTTCGGCCGCTGGAGAAGCGCTTTCTTTACTAGGCTCAGTAGGTTGAGCTTTACCGCAACCAGTTAGCACCAGAGAAAGACTTAGGGTCGCCACGGAAAGAACAGATAGGATCTTTTTCATGCTTGTGATACCCCCAATGATCAGTTTTTATGTAGACAAGAAAATATCAGACTATCAAGCATGAGTGTTACTCCAATTGACAGGAGAGAACAAGTAAATAATAAAAACGATAACTTGTTTATTCTGTTCTCTTACCACTGCCTTTTAAGGAAAAACCCCCCATTATCGACATGAATCTAATATTTTCGCCAGTCCGTAGAAATTTTACCCCATGTAAGAAGCGATATGCAAGCGAATTTTTTATTCTATCATTCGGAATATGTTAGTTTTTTTAATATTTAACACAAAAAACATTTTTAGGAGATTTGTGTTTCAGATGATGGGCGCGGAATTCGTACTTCACGAGGCTTACTACCCTCGTACGGACCAACGATTCCCTGAGCCTCCATCATGTCTATTAAGCGAGCTGCTCTCGTATAGCCAACACGCAGTCTTCTCTGTAATAGAGAGGCTGATGCCGTCTGTGCTTCTGCAATAACCTGCACAGCTTGATCGTACATTTCGTCGTCCATGACCATCTGTGGTTCCTCGCTTATTTCCTCGGGAATCATCTCTTCACTGTATTTTGCTTCCTGTTGTTCTTTCACAAACGAAACAACCTCTTCTACTTCCTTATCTGCAACAAAAGCGCCTTGTACACGGGTTGGTTTGGAAGCTCCCATCGGTAAAAACAACATGTCTCCTCGTCCAAGTAGTTTTTCCGCTCCTCCCATATCCAAAATAGTTCGCGAATCAGCCATAGACGAAACTCCAAAGGCAATACGTGATGGAATGTTCGCCTTTATCACACCCGTAATAACGTCAACAGATGGACGCTGAGTAGCAATTAAAAGATGAATTCCAGCTGCTCGAGCCATCTGAGCTAATCGACAAATTGCATCTTCTACTTCTCCTGGTGCTACCATCATCAAATCTGCTAACTCATCTACAATTACAACTATATAGGGCAAAGGAGCAGTTTTTTGGTCTTGTTCTGCTGATTGAACCATTTGGTTGTACATCTCTACGTTGCGGCAATTAGATTTAGAAAACAAATTGTAGCGTCTTTCCATTTCTACCACTACTTTTTTCAAAGCCACAGAAGCACGTTTTGGATCAGTTACAACAGGTGCTAGTAAATGTGGTATACCATTATATACATTAAGCTCTACCATTTTTGGATCTATCATCATTAATTTCACTTCGTTCGGTTTTGCACGCAATAAAATACTCATGATAATCCCATTAACACATACTGATTTACCACTGCCCGTAGCCCCCGCTACCAATAAATGGGGCATTTTTGATAAATCTGCTAAAATTGGTTCACCCGAAATATCACGTCCAAGAGCAACAGTTAACTTAGCTTCTGAGTCTTTGCACTGCTGACTTTCTAAAACTTCTCTAAGTGTTACCAGTGAAATTTCATTATTAGGTACCTCAATACCAATGGCAGATTTACCAGGTATCGGAGCTTCAATACGAATATCTTTTGCTGCTAATGCTAGTGCTAAATCATCCGTCAAGCTTACAATACGGCTTACTTTTACCCCAGTTGCTGGTTGTACTTCATATCGTGTCACTGCAGGACCTCGATGGATTTCAGAGACGATTGCGTTTACACCAAAGCTTTTCAGTGTCTGCACTAGCTTGGCTGCATTTGATGCATGATCTACGTCTTTCTGTTGGGACGTGTTTTTTGGTCTCGACAACATAGACAAGTCTGGGATGACATAATTACTTTCAAGCTGGCTATTCTCTGTCTGAAAGTTCACCGTCACGTCCGGCATCTCTTCTGTTTGCGAATTAGCCTTCGGTTTAATCGTTATCTTAGCGGATGTTTCTGCTCTCTGATTGGGAGCTACAGCTTCCTGTTCTGGAAGAGATTCGTCTACTCGCTCTGTAAAATCCCTTATCACGGGAGAAACGATTGCTTGTTCACTATCTAATTGTTCTTTCCAAGGGACACTATTATCTACAATTAATGGTAATGGACTCTCTATAGCACTGGCATGCTCTAAGTTTGATCCATTCCCATCCTTGACTTCCATTCGCTTCTTTTCTTTTTCTTCCTGTAAAAGTTGAATGGATTCTTTGACGGATTCTTTGGTTCTTGTATAGCCTGCAGAAAGCTTTCCCCGGATGACATTGAATAAATCTACATAGGAAAGTTGGAAAATAAACATGATACCAATCAAAAAGAAAAGGCCAACAACAAGACCTGTCCCAACTTTGCCAATGAGAGCATGTGCTACCGTAAATAAAATAGCCCCTATCATTCCCCCACCAACGCTTACTGTCGATACCTTCTGCTTCTGATCCTCCATAATACGCTCCCATGTTAGCTGGACCATATTTTGGTCAAAACGTCCATTCCCAGACAAAAGCTCATATAATAGTAAATGGTCCCACAACAGGATTCCCATGAAAATGATGAAAAACCCGAACATTCTTGGACTCATTCTTGGGAGTTTGCGAACAAACATCATATAAACAGAAATGACAATAAGGGCAACAGGAATCAGAAAATCCCATGATCCTGCAAACATGCGGAATAAAAAGGAAAGTACCTTTTGACCTAACCAACCACTCTCCAAGAGACCGATCACACTGAGACAGATCATGATAAGACCAATCAGTTCCAGCTTAATGATCGAGGCCCATGCCGATGGGGATGTTTTTCTCTTTCTTCGACTCATGGCACGCTTGCCTCCTTTACATATAAATGCTTGTATCTTTCCAGTCCCCTTGTTACATTCCCTTTTATCAGCGAAAATCCCTGCATTAAGGGAACAAAAACAGCCGGAGTTGATTCGTCCGGCTGTTTTTGCTATCTCAAATTAGTATACCACAGGAAATTGTTACAAATACAAAACCACTAACAAAAAACCTTTATTATTCAAAAAAAGGACGAAATTTAAGTGTTTGACCAGGTGCATATGCAGGATTTACATAGTCATGTGGATTAGGGCTGATTAGTCGTATAATTTTACCCTCATATGCACTAATGGGCTCTACTAACATGACCGCCTCACCCATTTGGATTTCTTGGATTTGCTGTTTCTCCACCTGATCCTGATTAGCAAAAATGATTTCCATTGGCATAGCAGAGTAAATAATCATTGAAGAACACCTTCTTGGTTACGTTTTTCCTCAATGAGCTCATTTAGTTTCTTTAACGCTTTACCAAGTCCACCAACTTCATTAATTAAACCATATTTGACTGCATCAGATCCAATTACATTAGTGCCGATATCACGAGTTAGTTCACCTGTCCGTAGCATAAGATCACGGAATTGTTCCTCTGTAATGTCAGAATTACGAGCAACAAACGAGACAACACGATCTTGCATTTTGTCCAGATACTCGAAGGTTTGCGGTACACCAATGACAAGACCCGTTAATCGGATAGGATGGATAGTCATCGTCGCTGTCTCAGCAATATAGGAGTAATCACCTGCAACAGATATTGGTACACCAATAGAATGCCCTCCACCTAATACAAGGGTAACTACAGGCTTGGATAGTGAAGAAATCATTTCTGCGAGAGCAAGACCTGCTTCAACATCCCCACCCACTGTATTTAAGATAACCATAACTCCCTCAATCTTTTGGTTTTGTTCTGCGGCCACCAATTGAGGAATGATATGTTCATATTTGGTTGTTTTATTTTGAGGAGGTAATTGAATATGACCCTCTACCTGCCCGATAATCGTTAGGCAGTATATATTGCTTTCCAATTGAGGTACGTTAGTCTGACCCAGTTGTGTAATATTTTCTATTAGGCGTTTTTTAGCTTCCTCTGAAGGTTCTTGCTGAGGTGGTGTTATCTCTGGTTGTTCTTGCGCGCGGGAGCGTTCTGGCTGTATTTGGGGCGTTTGTGGACTCTCCTCATTTTTATTACTATTCATTGAAAATGGCGGTTTACGTAAATAATCCTTAGAATTCATCTGGCTTACGACCTCCTTTATGCTAATTTTAGTATGGGTAAGCCATACCGAAATCATGCATTGTTGGAAATACCAGCCATGATTTTAAAAAAACACTCCTATCCGTGATCTTTTGGCAAGTAAAGAAGATCTGCCAATTCCCACAAGAAAGGAGTGTTTTATCGATTTTTATTGGATTTCCCAGACGTTATTATTTTAGCTTTTCATTTGCTTTTGCAGGGATATCTGCTTTTTGTACCTCGTTATAGGTAACTACTTCATCAGCCTCACCACTCTTAACATACACTTCAAGATACGCTTCTTGTCGTAATTGTTTTAGTCCATTAAATGTAATCTTTTTTTCCAATCCATTTTTATCGTAACCGGTTAGTGTATATTCGTACAGATGAGTACCTGTCAAGTTTTTACCTTCTCCAATGATTTGCACATAGTAGATGTCTGCCCCTATTTTTTTAAAAAGATTGTCCTTCATAAGAAAGAACATTCCAACCAAAATTAATAAGAAGACTAAAATCCCGATAATTACCTTTTTCATTTTCATTCTCCTCTATTCTGATTCTCATACTATCAGTATAAGGGAGTTTTACCCAATGTAACATTGAATAGCCTTTCATCAATATTACATTTTTGTAAGATAAGCAGGTAAAAATCATGGTTTAAGTGCCGATGGCTCATCTATAAAAGAAGATAAAGAAAAGGAGAAATTATTGATATCGATAGTATAAGCAATCCGATCCACCATACCGTGCGTGCCACCTGTATACGTGTACGATCAAAGACAACGCTCATTAGACCGTTTTGATTTATAGGTTACGCTGTAATCAAGAGAGAAATCATATGGATTTTCATTTTCTCTCTTCTCCTTTGTTGCTTCAGATCCCATGGATATACAAAACGACCCGTCAACGATTAATTGACAGATCGTTTTTGCTGTATCCCTGTTCCTACAGGCAATATATTTTATGCCCCTCTAAGTTGAAATGCCTGGACTATCTTCATGCCTTAAATATTTACATAGATCAAATGTTTTGGATCAAACGAGTAAATTTCAAAACTTCATCAGATGCTTTGTCATACCCTCCTGCATCACGGAATGATTGACTAATTATTTTTGCTTTTTCCTTATAAACCGGATTTTGCAAAACTTCGTTAACAGCTTGTTTTAAATCCTCGCAAGATAGCTGCTTGATATTTAACATAGTCCCTGCACCAAGTTCTTTTACTCGATGAGCCACCATAGGTTGATCATTTATCATTGGGAGCATAACTAAAGGCACTTCAAAATAAAGTGATTCACTTGTACTATTCATTCCACAATGGCTTATAAAAACATCCGTTTGACGGAGTACATCCAATTGAGGGACATAATTGCGAACAATAAAGTTATCTGGTACATCTCCCAGTTGTTCCACGGTTAGTTCCCGCCCTATACTAAGTACCACTTTAACATCCAAGTCTTTTAAAGCTTCGAAGCATTTTTGATAAAGATCAGATTGTTTGGATACGATTGTTCCCATAGAGATGAAAATAACACACTTTTCTTTTAGTGAATCAATTGGAAAATCCCCTAGGTTACTACTTTCAGTAATTGACGGACCTACAAAAATATAGTTATCCTTGAAATTCTGGCTATTTCTCTGAAAATAAGAAGAAGTGAAAACAATATTTAGATCACCTGAGCCTGGACTGAGCAAAAAGTTTCCGGGTAACGGAACTTCATACTTATTTTCTAAGTGTTTTTTGCGTTTTTCTATTTCTTCCAATCGTAAAAACGCTTGTATCATGGCCAACCGTTCTTGTTTCCGTTTCATATCACTTGTTCCTGTAAGTTCCATGTTTACTTGTGGGTCTTGTGAGAAGGCAAACGTGGTCCAAGTGGCAATAGATAATAACCTACATTGATGAGCAACCCATTGTCCTGTTAACGATTGAGCATCATATAAAATATAATCATACGTTTCTTTGGAGATTTCATCCAAAACAGAATCCGTTATCATCTCCAATGCACTCAGAAATTGTAGTAAATATTCTTCTGGCTGTGAGTTCAAAAGATGACTGCTCTCTTGAAGCTTTCTCTGTGCTTCTTGATTAATGGGGCGAAACGTAGCACCTGTTTTTTCAATTTTCTCCTGAAATTTATTTGATGAATAATAGACAATCTGTTCCCCACGTTTTACTAAATCGCTAACTAACCCCAACGTTGGATTTACATGACCTTCCCCAAGCATACTGATGTAAAGTGCTCGTGCCATTTGTTTTCCCTCCAATAAATATTGTTCGATATGTTTTTTTGATTAAAGAAAGTAAAGTTGTCTATGATGATCATAAACAGTGCAACAATAGAACAGCTATTTTTAACCTTACATTATTTTGCCAACGACATATTAAAAAAAGCTGATATCACCATACAATTATAAACATATAATTAATTTGTTTGTATTATAACAAACATTTCAATATATCGTCTATAAAATTACAAGAGGTGAATAGCATGAAAAGAAATTCTTATTTACTATTTGGCTTTTTATGTGGCTTTATTTCTTCAATAATGAACATTTATTTATGGTATGCCGCAATAATTCGCGATCAAACAATAAAAGGACTATTCTTAGTATTTCTGTTTTTTATATTATTTCCTGCTATTTTTGGATTAGTAACCTCATTCGTTTCTCCTCCAGTAATAATTATTTCCTTCGTTTGGTCACTACCATTGAGCATCTACTATATGTTTTCTAGTACGGGTATATGGTTTGCTTTGTTTTGTTTTCTATATTTAGTCTCAGCAATATTAAAATTCAAAGGAATAAATAAATTAACTCTAAGTCAATAACAAGCTCTTTCGTTAGAATAATGTCACGTTTTTCAATATAGCAATAAACTCAGTTGAAGATACTAAACAATAACATAAACAACCCCATCATAAATCTTATCGATGGGGTGTCTATGTATCCCTGTTCCCACAGGCAATACACTGTATGTAATCTAAGAGGTACTGCTAGGGCTAGGATTCCATACCCATGCCGTTTCAATTACTCCTCAATCTCCCTTGATTGCTTTCCACCAATTGATTGTAAGAGCATAATCATACTGTCGGGAGTCAGATATCCGGTAACAAAACTCGGCTAACTCATCCTCTTCAATGATCGGCTTCTCGATCAGTTTCTTATCCTCGTGAAGCTGGCGTAGCATCTCAGCATGCTCTGGCAAAATAAATTTCGTTACAAGTGGATCAAGAATTTTACTAGCCATCAAAACATCTCCTTAAATACGAATGCGCGTTCTTATTTTGTTTGATGATAAGGAGATTATGCAATGGGTAAAATTACATAGCCATTATCAAACATGAGCAAGCCCTCCTAAAGATTATATTTGTGGAGATTGTGATATTTTGTCGAATCATTAAAGTATAATTATTTTGTAATTTATGGTACATTTCTTTAAAATAAGAAATATATACCAAAAAGAGTTTGAATCATGAACAAAACAATACTTACATCAAGCGCCGTAGCTCTAATCCTAGCAATTGGATCAACAACTATTCCAGTTCATGCTGAGGAAAACATAAACGCCGTATCATCAGAAGTGGTTAATAATTTTGAATTAACAGCTGAGCAAAAGGAAGCCCTTGAATTCTACGAAGAATATAAAGATGTGTTTAATGAAGATGAAGCAGAGCCAGAAATATTATCCTTGATAAGTTATGATGATAATCAAATAGCATTAAGACAAGGTAATGTAATTGAGGCTTTTCTAAATGAGGATGAAGGTTTGGGCTTAAGAGACATGAAAAGAATTAAAGAATATGGAGACGAGGCAAAAGATACTGCAAAAAAATACTACAAAAATGATTCTCAATTAGAGGACGCATATAGACATTTTCTGTGGAATTATCTATCCGTTAATGATAGCCGTTTAGGAAAAGTTAAAACCCGGGTAGCAACAACCAATCATGAATGGGGTTTACTCCTTCGAAATGATGCACTAGATTACTACGGAGAAAGTTTGTCGACGTTAATAAAAATGGGCATGAGTAGCAATGCTGCCATAAGTGCGGCTTTTGCTGATACTCTAAACGAACTTCCGAAAATGAAAAAAAAGAAAATAAGCTCGTTTTCTGACTTTAAACGGTATGTTGATGATGCAAATGTAATGGATTGGAATAACAATGAGTTTGGTAGATACTATTCATATATTAAGGATAAAGATGATGCATTTAAGCAAGCAAAACCTTTCCTAATTTTAGCAGAGAAGAAAGTTTCAAGTTCAGATTACAGAAAAGTAATGATGGAGGTTGGTGGAAATAATTGTTTTTTGATTCGTATTTATTAGGTCAAACCCATAAGAAAAACCTGTTACATTTTTAATGGTGTAACAGGTTTTTTAAAATAGTTTCTCGACTAGATAAAATGTGAACAGATATGATATCTTTAGTTATATATGTCCTACTAAACCGAGGTGTCTTAGAATGAAGAGGATAGTTTGGTTAATACTTTTTCTCATTGTAATCGCGGGGAGTGCATTAATTATCGATAATTCTCCAAAAGAACATATTACTTACAATGACCAATACGATGATGTATTTAATCCAAAAGAGTTTCTAAAAGCTGCAAGAGATGGTGATCTAATTAAGGTTGAATTTTTTATTGTTCATAATATTAATCCGAATGTTACAAATACTGATGGCAGAACAGCTCTCTATTATGCTGCACTTGAAAAGAACTATGAAATAGGAAATTTATTACTTGATAACAATGCAGATCCAAATATAAAAGACTATTACGAAGGATCACCCCTTACAATTGCAAAAGGATACAATGATCAGAAATTAATAGAAATACTTGTTAATAAGGGAGCAATTGATTGAACCTCTCATGGCTAAAGCCACGAGAGGTTCAATCCTGTTAAAATCTATGTTTTCCAAAAACATAGCATACATTGTTTTCTCTTTGCTTCTTGTTTCAATTTTAGTTTGGCAACAAATATCGATGGAAAATGCAAACAATTTTTTTGTTATTACTTTAATTTTGGTTTTCACTATTAAATTAATAGTTGAACAAAGAAAAGAATAGAATTGCCAGATTACCATTAATTCCACAGAAACAAAAATAGCCTTCTAACGGAATCAAAACCGTCAGAGGGATATCGCGTTATCTTTGTCTTGCTAAATTAAAGTAGGTTTCATCGCTTTCAAATCCAGTTACATTTCTGACAAGCTTGTATGCTGCTTCAACCACTGGACCTGAACCTAAGAAGAAATCCGCTACCGTTTCACCTTCCTGGCTACTGTTTATAATAATATCCTCCATGAGCTTAGCTGGCTTCTCAGTGGGATGAATCATTCTTTGTCCTGCTACTTTTGGTATTGGCCAGATGTCTGTTATTCGTCGATTAGGGATACGACGTTCTTTGCTTTTCCCTTTAACTGCAAATACGATAAATTCGTGTTGATATCGATATTGATATCCCATTCCCATGTGTACTTTGTTCCAGACCACACAGTTTTTTATGACAAAACCTACGCGTTGCATCCACAAATATAAGAGGGGATACATGCTCCAATCTATGAAAACATAAATGTGTCTACCAGGTTTGAGCACCCTGTACGCTTCTCGGAGCCATTGGAAAGTAAACCGCTGATAGTCTCTAGGAGTGAGCCGATCATTGGCAATGACGTTAAACCGATGCTTTTTTGTCTTGGGATGAATTCTACCCCAAAAACCTAGATTATCCCGTATTTATAATCAACACCTAGCACGCCGTGATAACGTGTAGGCTTGTCTCTCGTGCCGTTTAGAATTAGCTTAGAATGATCTGCAATAGATTCTCCCCAAGCTGATTCAAGAATAGCCTGAGCGATTGTAAGAGATGCAGGTATCCCTTTTTCTTCATGTCAGCTACAGCGCCAGGTGCAATCTTATCTTTAAAATCCTGTGGTTTCATTACTTCACATCTCCCTTCTGAAACGAATTTTTAATTCCTGAATGGATCCCAATAGCAGCCGTTGCTTCAATGAACGCTAACTTGCCAGCCTCAAGATAATCTCCGCCGAATAGAAGCGCATTGCACAAATTAAAAGCTACCGCCATAAAGACGATAGCCAGTGGAATGTAATCATTTGGATACCATTTTCTCGTTTTCAACCAAGCTCCTGCCGCCATTACTACTGCAATCACTAAACCGATCTCTATCATCATTATCCCACCTTTTCTTTTAGTTCATGAATATCGTTCTCTAGCCCATTTAAACTGCGCTCAATCTGTTGCAATGTAGCTGTATTACGCTCCAAATGAATAACCATCCGTTCATTATGTTCCATGAGTTTTTCTTCGCGTGTCTGAGCTTGTTTAACCAATCGGGTTTCGCGGTCTCTTCCTTCTTTTTTCGTAGAAAACAGCAGCCATACAAACAAAGCCACAAACGGTCCTTGGGATACCACTGCCTTGTAAATCATTTCTTCCATGCTTCCCCTCTCCTCCTCACCCCCTTGGGGTAAATAAAATAGGGAGCCGTAGCTCCCCATGAAAAAACGCCTCTCCGATTGGAAAAGACGCCAAAAATCTATTCCTGTGATTTATTTGTATTCCTCTGGCGTTATCTCACCAAATCGGTAATCGTCTGTCTTTACCGCTCCACGTAGTTTTTCAGCAGTAATCCAATTGCATCTATACGCGAGTGACCAAAATCGCACTATTGGCTGCCTTCTTTCAATTGGATGATGTCGAGTCTCAAAAGAGCTAACTCTTCGCCTAGAATTAACGCGTCTTTTTGTATCAGGAACAAGGGTATGTCATTTTAAAGTTGCCTGCCAGTTTGCTGAAGTTCCTGCTATTCGCTTTCATGACCTCCGCCACACACATGCTACCCTACTCCTACAGATTGGTGAAAATCCCAAAAAACATCACTTTAGTATAATAAAGGCTGTCAAAAAGCTGTCAAAACGTCTTTTCAGCCAAAAACGAAAAGCCGAAAACCCTTGATATACAAGGATTTCCGACTCTCTAAAACCACGTTTGGAATTACACTTCCATGATAATAGGTAAAATCATTGGTCTTCTGCGCGTCTGTTCGTATAGATAACGACCGAGCGTATCTTTTACATTATTCTTAAGCGATGACCATTCATTTACTTTCTCATCCATACATTTTTGCAGAGTTTGGGCTACAATACGATTTGCCTCTTCCATCAATTCTTCTGACTCACGTACATAAACGAAGCCTCGAGAGATGATATCGGGTCCAGACACGATCGTACCGTGTTGTTTACTGAGGGTAACGACAACAACCAGAATTCCATCTTGGGATAATAATTTGCGATCACGTAGAACAATGTTACCTACATCGCCTACGCCAAGTCCGTCAATTAGAACGTTGCCTGCATGCACTTTAGGACCGTATCTTGCCTTACCCTTTGCAATCTCGACGGTATCTCCATTATCAAGTAAGAAGATATTCTCAGATGGAACGCCCACCTGTTCAGCAAGTATTGCATGCATACGCTGCATGCGATACTCCCCGTGAATTGGGATAAAGTATTCAGGTTTCATTAGGTTAAGCATTAAACGTAGCTCTTCCTGACTTCCATGTCCAGATACGTGAACGGTACCATTTGGCCCATGTCCTCCGTAAATGACTTCTGCGCCTGCTCGACATAATTGATCGATGGTGCGGGAAACGTATTTTTCGTTCCCTGGAATTGGTGTTGCTGCAATGATCACTGTGTCACCAGGCATCATGTCAATTTTCCGATGGGCGGATCGGGCAATGCGGGTAAGCGCTGACATAGGCTCTCCCTGACTTCCTGTTGACAAAATAACTACTTGTTCCAATGGTAGTTTATTACTTTCATCGATATCTACAATAACCCCTTCAGGTACGTGTAAATATCCTAGATCCATACTTATGGTAATTACGTTAATCATACTGCGTCCTACTAGAGTTACTTTACGGTTGTATTGAACAGCAGCATCAAAAACTTGCTGGATACGATGAACATTCGATGCAAAGGTAGAAACGATAATTCGACCTTCTGCCTTATGGAAGACTTCTTTTAACGCTCTGCCTACTGAACTTTCAGATCCAGTAAAGCCTGGACGTTCTGAGTTCGTACTGTCTGATAACAGGCATAGTACTCCTCGTTCCCCAATTTCCGCCATTTTTCCGAGATCAGCTCTTTGATTGTTTACGGGGGTTTGATCAAACTTAAAATCTCCGGTATGGACGACATAACCTTCAGGGGTTGCTAAGCATACACCTACTGAATCAGGAATACTATGATTTACTCGAAAAAACGTCGCTGTTAATGTGCTCCCGAGATTTACTTCAGAATCACTATGGATCAAATGACGAGTGGTTGTGTTTAGAATGCCCGCTTCTTTCAATTTAACATCAATCAGACCTAACGTTAACTTTGTTGCATATACCGGCACATTAAGGTGACGCAATACGTAACTTAGTCCTCCAATATGATCTTCATGTCCATGTGTAATGATAATTCCGCGTACTTTATCACGATTTTCTTCCAGATAGGTAATATCGGGAATTACCATGTCGATCCCCAACATTTCCTCCTCTGGAAATTTAAGACCAGCGTCAATAACGACGATGTCATCATCGGTCTCTACTACGTACATGTTCTTACCGATTTCGCCAACTCCGCCCAGGGCGAAAATAAGAACATTTTGATTCAACTTAGACAATGAATGTACCTCCTATATTTAGTTGTCAAATTACTCCTCAAATTAAACCGCCCCAAATCGCTTATCCCTATTATATCCGAATTAAAAACAGGAATACAAGTAAGAAAAGCATATATAGAAATTTATCTAAGTGTTATTGACCCAGCAATGGCAAGGGTTTGCACGTTTTTCTTAGATTTCCCCTCATCATATATTTGTAAAGATATGGGACAAAGGGCGTAACTAAGCACATCCGACAAGGGTTCTGAGCTACCTCAAAGAACTGATATGTAACGAGTAAAAGGCCATAAACTCAACATCACTTTTTCTTTAATAAAAATGAAAATCGCTGGGTAGTCGCTCAGAAAGTGACGTACCCAACGATTTATTTTAGATAACACCGTATAAACAGAAGTATTCAACTTGATGATGTGATTACGTAGCATCAACAACCTATAACCATTCATTTGTATAGGCAGCTTCTTCTTCGGTCAAATCCACAAGCGGTAAACGAACACCGCCTACCTCAATCCCTTTTCTGTTCAATGCAGCTTTAATTGGTGTCGGATTTGGGTATTTAAATGCTCCTTCAAAAATAGGAACTAGCTTACGATGAAGAGCCGCTGCTCTAGAAGCATCTCCATTATAGAATGCATCCACCATCTCTTTCATCTCAAGTCCAATCACATGGCTTGTTACACTTACTACACCAACGCCACCGATAGAAAGCACCGGTACAGTCAATCCATCATCACCACTGTATAGCTCAAAACCTTGAGGTGCATGCTCTATGATCTGTGCCATCTGCGTAAGGTTACCAGATGCTTCTTTGATGCACACAACATTCGGTAGCTCTGCAAGGCGCAATGTTGTCTCTGCCGTCATGTTAACACCTGTTCGTCCAGGTACATTGTACAACATGATTGGCAACTCTACCGCTTCACTAATCACCTTGAAATGTTGGTATAACCCCTCTTGTGATGTGCGACTATAATAAGGCGCTACCAGCATTATAGCATCTACACCCGTTTTTGCCGCTTCTTTAGTAAAGGTAATGCTTGCTTCTGTATCATTACAACCTGTGCCAGCAATTACTTTAACCCTACCTTTGGCTTTTTTTACGCTAAAAGAAAATAAATCCAGCTTCTCCTGTTTAGAGAGTGTTGGTGATTCTCCAGTTGTACCACTTACCACTAGTGCATCTGAGCCTGTGGCAATTAGGTAGTCAATTAGTTTTTCTGTACGATCCCAATCAATCTGCCCCTCATCATTAAAAGGTGTTACCATCGCAGTCACAATACGTCCAAAAATGGCCACGTTTCATCTCTCCTCTATCTTCCACTTTCCTTTTAGGCTCTATATCTTTTTTTCTATTTATAGGCGGGCATTAGACAAGTCAAACTGCTGGTGCAATGCGCGCACAGCTCTAACCATATCCTCGTCATTTACTAGCACCCAAATAGTGGTATGTGAGTCTGCAGATTGTAGAATCTGTATTTCCTCATTAGTAAGTGCTTCTACAATATGAGCCATGACACCAGGCACTCCTGCAATACCAGCACCAATAACTGATACCTTTGCGCAGTGAGCCATCAGTTGAGGATCATATCCCATGTCAGCTAAGATAGAAGCCGCTTTTTCAGCCATGTGGTCGTGTACCGTATAGGCTACGCCTAGAGGATTTACATTAATAAAATCGACACTAATATTATTTTGAGCCATCGCTTTAAAGACCTGAAGCTGTGTATCATATTGTCCTTCTTTAGAGAACACCTTGATCTGTGTAATATTGGGAACATGGGCAATTCCCACTACGAGTCGGTCACTAAATGATTCATTAAAACGACCTAACTCATGCAGACTGGTAACTAGTGTTCCTGGATCATCTGAGAACGTGGAACGTACTCGAATTGGAATATTTGTTTGCATAGCAATTTCCACAGCGCGTGGGTGAATAACCTTAGCCCCCAAGTGCGCCATGTTACAAATCTCTGTGTACGTAACGGTATGAAGTGATTTTGCCTCATCTACAATCCGTGGATCGGCCGTCATAATGCCATTTACATCTGTAAAGATATCAACCATTTCAGCTTGTAGGGCAACACCAAGGGCTGTTGCTGTCGTATCGCTACCTCCACGGCCCAAAGTCGTTACCTGCCAATCTTCCGTACGGCCTTGGAACCCCGGAACAATAACAACACGCCCACGCTCAAGCTCTTGTTGAATACGATCAGGTTCAATTGTTAGAATTTGGGCATTACTAAAATCGTCAGTCGTAATGATATTAGCTTGCCCACCCGTTAAAATAGTAGACTCGATGCCTCGCTCATTTAGCATACTGGACATGACGCAAGCGGAAATAATCTCTCCTGTGTGCAATAACAGGTCGTTTTCGCGCGCCCGTAGGCTGTCCCCATTTTGACGGATCAATTGTAATAGCGTGTCAGTGGCGTAAGGATCACCCTTACGCCCCATCGCTGACACTACTATTACCAAGGAAAAGCCTTCCGCCAGTGCTTTTTCAATGTGGCCAATTGCCCGATTACGATGATCCTCCGTTGTTAAGGATGAACCGCCGAACTTTTGGACAAGTATTTTCATGATACCTCTCTCCTAGCTGTTGGCCTTGATAAGCTCCTCGGCAATTTGTACGGTGTTCCAAGCAGCACCCTTTAATAGATTGTCAGATACAACCCACATATGGATGCCTCGTGGATGCGTTAAATCTCGGCGAACACGACCGACAAAAACTTCAAGCTTATCCGCAGAATCGGTAGCCAATGGATATTTTTGTTCTTCAGGGGAATCGACAAGCACAATACCAGGTGCATGTGCTAGTAAAGATTTCACTTCTTCCAGTTCATAGTCATTTTTAAACTCGACATAAACGGACTCACTGTGACCTTTTACTACCGGAATACGCACGCAAGTAGCCGCAATTAAAACTTGATCGTCACCCAATATTTTCTTTGTTTCGTTAATCATCTTCATCTCTTCATACGTAAATCCATTGTCTGTGAAAACATCAATTTGCGGAATCGCATTAAAGGCAATCTGATGATGAACAGGAAGTTTGGATACCGGTAGTACTTTAGCTTCCGGCTCTTTTCCATCTAGAATGTCCCTGGTTTGAGTCAACAGCTCATTAATCGCTTGAGCACCCGCACCAGATACGGCTTGATAAGTAGAAACAATAATTCGATCTATTCCATAACGGTCATAAAGAGGCTTCAATGCTGCAACCATCTGAATGGTAGAGCAATTAGGATTTGCAATGATTCCATTGTGCTTACGTGCCGCATCCATGTTCACTTCAGGCACAACCAATGGGACTTCTGGATCCATTCGATAAGCGCTGGTATTATCAATGACAACTGCTCCGTGACGTACAGCGTGTGGAGCCAATTCCTTACTTATTGCTCCGCCTGCACTAAAAAGCGCAAAATGTACACCGACAAAGCTTTCAGGTGTTGCTTCTTCAATTGTCACTTCTTGACCTTTAAACAGCACCTTTTGACCAGCCGATCTTTTTGAAGCTAGTAACTTTAATTGATCGATTGGAAAATTTCTTTTCTCCAAAAGTTGAATCATTTGCTGTCCTACTGCTCCTGTCGCTCCCACGACTGCGACATTTACCTTCAGTTGGTTCCCCATCTTTTTCTCCTCCTAAGAGCCTGTTAGCTGCATCAATAATGGAATCTTTCTATAAGCAAAGGCTGCAACTGACGATGTTGTAAAGCTAGCTCACACGTTTCTTTAATGAGATCCATTCGTGCTACCAGCGAGTTTGGTTTTTTGTCAGGTGCATCCTGCCCAAACGGAACAAAATAAATATTTTTGGTGGCTAGAAGTTTAGCAATATTTGCTGCATTTAAACCAAGTCCATCGTTGGTTGAAATCGCCAAGACGACTGGGTGTAAGTTACGTAATGTTGCTTTTGCAGCCATTAAAACAGGGCTGTCTGTGAGTGCATTCGCCAATCGGCTCGTGGTGTTACCTGTGCATGGAGCAATCACCATAACGTCAAACAGCTTGGAAGGTCCAAGCGGTTCTGCATCAGGAACGGTGGTGATAATCTCTTCGCCTGTGATCTGTTTTAATTGGTTCTGCCAATGGTTAGTCGTTCCAAACCGAGTATCAGTTGTCATAACGGTATGGCTCGCTACGGGTACAACACGTGCTCCCGCATCTACTAAACTCTGAATTTGCGGCATGGTTTCTTCCAATGTGCAATGGGAACCCGTTAACCCAAATCCGACCGTTTTCCCTTTCAGATCGCTCATGATGATCCCTCCTGGTTGTCAATTTGCTCCGATAGTAGTCGTGCTAATGTATTGGCTATAATTTGCCCGGCTGTTTTCGGTGCAACAATTCCAGGAAGGCTTGGGGCAAGGATCGCTTTAATTCCGCGGCGTTCTGCATAACGAAAATCGGTTCCACCCGGCTTAGAAGCAATATCTAGGATAAAAGCAGTCTGCGGCATCAGTGCTATGATGTCCGATGTAATAATCAAATGCGGGATGGTGTTAAAAATAATGTCCACTTTTGATACATACAACTTAAAATCATCGAGATCAAAGGCATCTATGCCCATCTCATTACTACGTGCTATGTGCTCCGGACGTTTTGCCCCCACTTTAACATGTGCTCCCAACGCATGCAAAGCTCTAGCTAATGACATTCCTACTCGACCTAATCCGAGAACAATCACCTCAGAGCCGTGAATCGTAATATCAGTGTTTTGGATCGCTACCATCAATGCACCTTCCACAGTAGGAATGGAATTATAGATAGCCACATCGTCACGATTCAACAGCTCTTTTAGCGGAACGCTGTACGTTTTTAATAGTTCTCTCAGATAAGGCTTCGCCATCCCGGTATAGACGACGCATTTTTCTGGTAAAGCTTCGACATGCTCATCAGAGAGCTGTATGCTTTTTGTAGAAAAAATGCTTTCAATCATTCCTTTGTCATCCGTACCGACGATAGGTAGGATCAGGGCATCTACATCTTTTAACACATCGCATGTTAATGGTTTTTTCGTTGCTCCTGTAAAGCTACTCTCCAGATTATCAAATCCGATAAGAGTAACTGTGGCGTCCAGCTGAATGCACTTTTTGATGACTTCCAGTTGACGAGCATCACCGCCAACAAAAGCAACATGTTTTCCCGTTAGCATGCCGTGTTCCCCTTTCCAAACATTTTACGCAAGAAAACCTGGAAACGCAAAGAATTTTTCCAAGCCCTTTGGAAAATGTAAAATAGTTGACGGATCGTTGTTTTCGCTCACGTCGTGGTAGGTTTCGTGCACTTGGTTAATCTACCGTCATCCTATTCGAATACCCATCGTTTCGTTACTGGAGTTTACTGCTAGAATTAGTTTTATGTAGGTTGCAACTGTACAATAATCATATCAGGACCGATTTGTACTATAGACTTCCAAGGAATGATGACGTCAGCCTTTTTCTTTCCTATTCCAAATAAGGTGCTATTTGAAACAACAATAGCAGTAATATCTCCATTTATTGGATTAATTTCCATATCGGACTGGGCTACTACCCCACGTTTTTCACCAAAATCAACATCAATGATCTCTTTTCCACTGAACTCGCTTAATCGCATCTTGCTTCCCCCTTTGTTTGTCCACTCACAGCAGATATACGAAAATGTTGACCGGTTTATACATCCAAAAAGTAGAAAAAGACAACTTTCTAACTACTATTTGGAAATAAAAGCGAAAAGAGACTTCTACCTAAGTCCTTGTACAACGACTTAGGAGAAGCCTCTCATTATTTCACTTATTTACCAGTAGATCCAAATCCACCTGCGCCACGCTCTGTCTTCTCCAACTCGTCCACGATCGCTAAACGTGCTTGAGTCACAGGCATAAAGAGTAATTGGGCAACACGGTCGCCTTTTCTAACAACAAAGGGCTCAGTTGTATCCAAATTCTGCAACAGCACTTGAATTTCACCAGTATAATCACTATCAATAACACCGACGGCATTCGTCAACGATATCCCGTATTTAAAAGCGTTTCCGCTACGTGGGAAGACCAAACCTACCATACTCGCATCGGGCATTTGCAAAGCGATCCCTGTAGGAACCTTGGCACGTTCACCCGGAGCAATCGTAATTTCCTGTTCAATGCACGCTGCTAGATCGAGTCCAGCAGAACCTTCCGTTGCGTAGTGCGGTAAAGGGATATCTGTCCCGATCATCGGAGACATTTTCTTGATGTTTACAAACACAAAAGACACCTCATTTTTAAGTTAAGAATACATTTGCATCAACGTTTTCTGGGAATGCTTCCAAAGGACTAACAATCGCCATTGCCATTTTAGAGTGGAACAATTCTTTAGCCACTGCTAAAACAGATTCCTGACTTACACGCTCTACCTTAGCAATTATTTCGTCTAGTGTAAGATGTCTGCCATGTAACAATTCGTTTTTACCTAAACGATTCATGCGGCTACTGGTGCTCTCTAAGCTTAGCATCAAGCTACCTTTAAGCTGTTCTTTTCCTTTGTTTAATTCTTTTTGTGTAATTCCATTTGTACGAACATCATGTAAAACGTTAGAAACGATGTCAAACACTTTTCCTACATGTTCTGGGGCCGTTCCCGTATAAATATTAAACGTACCAGCTTCCTTATAAGAGGAATGATAAGAATAAACGGAATAAGCTAGACCGCGTTCTTCACGAATCTCTTGGAACAAACGAGAACTCATGCTACCGCCCAAAATATTATTTAAAATAATCAAGGAATAAACATCATCATGACCAACAGCATAACCAGGTATAGACAGACAAAGATGAGCCTGCTCGGTCTGCTTTTGATGCACGATGCTTTGACCTGTGAATGTTGGCGTAGTGATATCCATCTTACTGCCTGTGCGCTGGTACGTAGAAAATAATGATTTAACTAACGTAATTAACTCGTCATCATAATTACCTGCCACGGTAATAACTGTGTTCTCAGGTAGGTAACGCTGATCAATATATGTCAATAAATCATCACGTTTCATGCCCTTTAGCACGTCTTCTTTTCCCAGAATGGTATAACCAAGCGAATGGTCTGCATAGGAGGCACGCGCTATCAGATCATGCACCAAATCATCTGGTGTATCTTCATACATGCTGATTTCTTCTAGCACTACGTTCTTTTCTTTCTCCAGTTCTTCTGCGTCAAACACGGAGTTAAAATACATATCGGATAAAATATTGAGAGCAAGCGGTGCGTGTTGATCAAGCACACGCGCATAATAGCAAGTATATTCTTTGGATGTGAAGGCATTTACGTTCCCACCAATTTCATCAAACGCTTCCGCAATCTCTTTTGCACTGCGATTCGTGGTGCCTTTAAAAAACATGTGCTCCAAAAAATGAGAAATTCCGTTATTTTGCTCATTTTCGTACTTGGAACCAGTTCCTACCCAAATGCCTAAAGCAACAGATCGAACACTCGCTATCTTTTCCGTAACAATCCGGACACCATTTGCACACGTATATGTTTGAATCAAATCTGATCCCCCTCTATCAATCTGCTATCTCTGGCTTATGCCACACAGGGAAGCGATCATAAAGTCGCTTCCCTGTTGTACATGTTACTAATAAGCTATCAGCTTTCAATAGAAAATAACATGTCTTACTATAGCAAAAAATAGCGTCCGGTACAATATTCCACAGGATTCTACGGTAAGCGACGGCTAGAAATTACCTCTGAAACTGTCGTTGGGCTTAGCCCTTTTTTCTCAGCCAGTGTCAACATTTGTTCCAATCCTTGAGCGGAAGAAGCAGTTGGATGCATCAATATGAGTACACCTCTATCCAGCTTCTTGCGAATGCGTTCCACCATTGTTCCAACCGGGGGGTTTTTCCAATCTACAGTATCTGCTGTCCAAAGAATCGTCTTCATCTGATAATCCTGATGAGCAATCTCAACGACACGTTGGTTAAAAGAACCGGACGGCGGTGCAAATAAATTAGGTTTAATGCCGATTGTCTGTGTAATGATGTCTTGAGTTTTGCTAATCTCTTGGCGAATACGCGCTTCACCCAACTTGCTCATATCTGGATGAGAATACGCATGATTACCTATTTCATGACCTCTGTCATAGATTTTCTTTGCTAGATCAGGATTTCGTTTGACCCAAGATCCATCTAGGAAAAAAGTTGTTTTTACTTTATGCCTATCCAATGTATCAAGAATTTTATCGAGATATTCGTTACCCCACGCTACGTTAACCATGAAGCTGACCGCTTCTTTTTTGGGGTTACCCCGATAAATGGGGTGGGCTCCAAGCTGTTCTACCTGTACTTTTGGCATCTGTTCTTTAAAAACAATCGTGCTCTCATCCTGCTTGCCAGTTTTCTTCATTTGGGCAATTGTTGCGTTAATATCGATCACACGTCCGTTATATCCGGGAATTGCTTTCCAAACAGGATCAAGGTATGCATCCTGTGGTGCTTCTTCTCGCTCTTTTTGCCACTGCTCTATCTTTTCTCTAAATGGTTCCTCAATCGCTACCTTACCTTGTACTGGAGTTACGCCCACTTTTAATTGCGTCACATATGTACTAACTGGGGAAGAGGTTACTAATGCGAACAGTAACGCCCCACAAGCAGTAGCTACCATCATGTATTTTCTTGCTTTTTCGGGTTGTTTTTTCACGTTTTCATCACCTTTGCTTTTATCTATCGAGTTCCTATCCCTTATTCTCTATCCTCTTTGTCCAATCTATGTAGGGAAAGTTCTCGATAGAAGCAAAAAAAGCTTGCACCCACATGGTTTCCCATGATCGGCAAAGCTTTTTGGCTTATCTATTATTCAGTTGCTGGTGGTGCAGCTTGTGCTTGTTCTTTCAAAACGGCTTTACGAGAAATATTAACGCGGCCTTGGTCGTCAATCTCAGTTACTTTCACTAAGATTTTATCGCCAACAGCTACTACGTCTTCTGTTTTCGCTACGCGTTCTTCAGCCAATTGAGAAATGTGGCAAAGTCCTTCTTTACCCGCAAACAACTCAATGAAAGCCCCGTATTTTTCAACACGCTTAACAGTACCCAAGTAGGTTTGACCCACTTCTACTTCGCGCACCAAGTCTTCGATGATTTGTTTTGCACGTAGGTTCGCTTCCGCATTTGTGGATGCGATAAAGATACGGCCATCTTGCTCGATATCAATTTTAACGCCTGTTTCTTCAATGATCTTATTGATGATACGACCTTGTGGCCCGATAACATCACGAATTTTATCTGGGTTAATCGACATTGTCATGATTTTCGGTGCGTAAGGAGACAAGTGATCACGAGGACCATTGATCGTAGCCAGCATGCTTTCAAGAATATGCATTCTGCCTTCCTTCGCTTGCGTCAATGCTTGCTCTAGGATTTCACGGTTGATACCCTCAATCTTGATATCCATTTGAAGAGCTGTAACACCTTCAGCCGTACCTGCTACTTTAAAGTCCATATCACCCAAATGATCTTCCATACCTTGGATGTCTGTTAAGATGGAGAATTGTTCCCCGTTTGTATCCATAATCAAGCCCATTGCAATACCTGCAACCGGTGCTTTAATCGGTACCCCTGCATCCATCAAAGCAAGTACGCTACCGCAGATGGAAGCTTGAGAGGTAGAACCATTGGATTCAATCACTTCAGATACTAGACGAATCGTGTATGGGAATTCTACTTCATTAGGAATGATTGGCTCAATCGCTCTTTCACCTAATGCACCGTGACCGATTTCACGACGACCTGGAGGACGAAGTGGACGTGCTTCACCTACGCTGTATGGAGGGAAATTGTAATGGTGCATGAAGCGTTTTGTTTCTTCAAGACCAAGTCCGTCCAAGATTTGTACATCGCCAAGTGCTCCTAAAGTACAAACGCTAAGCGCTTGTGTTTGACCCCGTGTAAATAAACCAGAGCCATGCGTTCTAGGCAAAATGCCAACTTCGCTGGACAACGGACGAATTTCAGTTAGTCCACGACCATCTGGACGTACTTTTTCATGCGTAATCAAACGGCGTACTTCTTCTTTAACCATGTTGTATAAAATTTCGCTAATCTCGCCTGCTCCTTCTGGATACACTTCAGCGAAATGTGCTTGTGTTTGAGCCTTGACAGTATCAATCGCTTCTGCACGAGCATGCTTCTCTTCTACACGAACGGCTTCACGTAAGCTGGCATCAGCAAAAGCGCGAACAGCTTGATCAATTTCTTCGTCCACATTGTGCAATTTTACTTCCATCTTTTGCTTGCCGATCTCAGCTACGATTTCATTTTGGAAAGCAACGATTTTTTTGATGCAATCGTGACCAAACATGATCGCTTCTAACATGATTTCTTCTGGTACTTCTTTCGCACCAGCTTCCACCATGTTAATAGCGTCCATCGTACCTGCTACTACTAGATGAATGTCACTCTTCTCTTGCTCAGCAATCGTAGGGTTGATAATCAATTTACCATCTACACGACCTACAATAACACCTGCAATTGGCCCATTAAATGGAATTTCAGATGTGCTTAATGCAGCAGAAGTACCAATCATCGCAGCGATTTCTGTTGAGCAATCCTGATCAACGGAAAGAACAGTATTTACTACTTGTACATCATTACGGAAACCTTCCAAGAATAAAGGACGAATTGGACGGTCAATCAATCGGCTCGCCAAAATGGCTCTCTCACTTGGGCGACCCTCTCTCTTAATAAATCCACCTGGAATTTTACCTACTGCATATAAGCGTTCTTCGTAGTTTACCGTTAATGGAAAGAAATCCAAATCCTTTGGTTCTTTAGAAACGGTAACCGCAGATAGAATGGTGGTATCTCCGTAACGCACTAAGACCGAACCATGCGCCTGTTTTGCAACTTTTCCAAACTCAAGCGTCAGTTTTCGGCCTGCTAAATCAAAGTCGAAAGTACGATATTGTTGCTCCATTCTTTTAGCAGTCCTCCTTAAATAGACCATTGTCTAACATGATTCTTTTCTATCTCTATGTATTATTTCCTGCTGTGGCAGAAATAAAATAGATATGATAATAGAAAAAGCGGGAATTCACCCGCTTTTTCAGACGTGCCGATTAACGGCGAAGACCAAGTTTGTCAACCAATGTACGATAACGAGCAACGTCGTTGTCTTTTAGGTAGCCTAAAAGGTTACGGCGTTGACCTACCATTTTCAATAGACCACGACGGCTGTGGTGATCTTTCTTGTGTGTGCGTAGGTGTCCGTTAAGATTGTTGATGTTTTCCGTAAGAATCGCGATTTGAACCTCAGGAGATCCAGTATCGTTATCATGTGTACGGAATTCGTTGATCAATTGAGTTTTACGCTCTTGAGTAAGTGCCATTCGTACTCACCTCCATTAAATTTCCCATTAGCTGAGCATGCCGTCGGTGAGAATCGGACAGCCAAGCTAGAGGGTCGTTCTGCTTAGAACAGTACAGATTATAGCATACTTTTTTTCAAAAAGTAAAGGGAATCATTCACTGAGCTAGTGAATCACACCAACTTAGTAAATTTTTCTTTAGCAAAGTTCACATCTTGCTGGATTTGTGCGACAAGAGCTTCCACGCCAGAGAATTTAATTTCATCTCGAATCATGAAGAGTAGCTCTACTTCTACATTTTTCCCATAAATCTCCTCTTTAAAACCCATAATATGAACTTCCAGCGATTTTTCTCGTTTTTCCAACTCAAAAGTCGGTTTAATTCCGATATTCATTACGCCATCATACGTTTGACCGTCTACGGTAATCCGAACGCCATATACACCATTTTTCCCAATTAAATAAGGCTCGTCCACACCGACATTGGCAGTAGGAAATCCAATGGTTCGCCCACGCTTATCTCCGTGAATAACCGTTCCCTTTACTTTATAAGGACGCCCTAGAAGATGACGCACTTGCTCCACTTCTCCTTGATGCAAATATTCCCGAATAATGGTGCTACTTACCTTTTCACCTAAACGATTCACAGGCCCAATGACGTCTACCGAATATCGATCTTTGCTTAATTCTAATAACGTCTGTGTTGTACCCATGCCTCGATAAGCAAACGTATTGTCAAAGCCTACCACAATATGCTTTACCTGAAGAGGCAGAATTACTTCTTCCACGAAATCTTCAGGATAGATAGAGGAGAAGCCAATGTCAAATTGCATGACGAAGACAATGTCTACTCCCATTTTTTCAAATTGCTCCAGCTTATCATCCAACGGGGTGATGTATTGAGAATAACCACTTCTCCCTAGCACTTCACGCGGATGTGGATCAAAGGTCAAGACACCACTTTTCAGTCCGTGAGTTTGGGCATAATCAATCGCTCGCTGGATGACGCGACGATGCCCAATGTGAACACCATCGAAGTATCCCATGGCGACCGCGCATGGTTGTAATTTGATCTCAGATGAAAGCGGATAGGATAGTCGTATTATGTTCAAAGTCCCCACCTCATGTGCGAAAAACTTTTTCTGGTTTGGCATATAGACCGCGTTGGCTCTTATATACCTTGTGAATACCAAGTAACTGGTCATTACTATACAAACAAATGAGCTTTCCTTCCTCAACTTGACAACCTGGCAAACCTGTTTCCAAACCATTTAGTACAGCCTTAGCTCTATCTGCCGCAATTTCATAGCGAGGCAAATAAGATAAAGCTTCTCCAATCGGAATAACAAGTTGCTCAATGCTCTTCGTAGTCTGCTCCTTGTTCATTCTTGCTTCCAATTCTTCAAACGTTACAGCCTGTTCCATCGTAAATGGTCCGCTTTTGACACGAATTAACTTAGCCATATGCGCAGGATACCCCAGTTTCTCTCCGAGGTCAACACATAAGGTGCGCATATACGTCCCTTTGGAGCAAAGACAATAAAACGAGACATCTACGTACTCTTCGGTAGATTCTATCTCATGTAGTTGTAATTCATAAAGAGTAACCTCGCGAGCCTTTCGCTCAATGGTAATACCTTCACGAGCTAAATCGTATAATCGTTGTCCATTTACCTTAATGGCAGAATACATCGGAGGGACTTGCTCTATTGTTCCAAGCATTTCTTCCAATGCAGCTTCCACGCGTTCTCTAGTAATGGTCGTAGCATCCACCTTGGCTGTCTCCAATACGTCGCCAGAGGCATCCTCGGTAGTTGTAGTTGAACCGATACGCATGATTACTTCATACGCTTTTGGCAGCTCCTGCAAATACTCCACAATTCGCGTTGCGTGGTTTATACATATAGGTAACACACCCGTCACATCTGGATCTAGTGTACCAGTATGCCCCACTTTTTTCGTTTGAAAAATCCGGCGAATTCTTGCAACACAATCATGTGAAGTCATTCCAGCCGGTTTATGTAAAACGAGAACACCATGTTGCTCACTCATATCATTCCACTCCAAGCACTTGATCTACCAATCGCCAAACAGATTCCTTCGCCTGTTCCAGTGTTACACCTTTCATGGTGCACCCTGCTGCGCGGGCATGTCCACCGCCACCGATGCTCTTGGCTAGCTGAGCCACATCTACCTGCGCACGAGAACGGAAACTAATTTTAATAATGCCTTCTTCTACTTCGGTTAAAAAGATACCGACCTCGACACCCTCAATATTACGCCCATAATTGACAATGCCACCGGTATCGTCATTGGTTGAATTTGTTTCCAAAAAGTCCTGTTTCGATATCTGTATAGTAGCAACGAGTCCATTATTTGTAAGCTCAAGAGATCCTAAGGCACGCTTGAGAATCTGCACGTGCTTTAACGTAATGCTCTCTAGACAACGCTCTGCAATTTCAGCTGAAGCCACACCATAGGTAAGAAGATGAGAAGCAACCTCCATGACATGCGGTGTCGTATTGGAATAGCGAAATCCACCTGTGTCCGTAAGTAACCCAGTATAGATGCAAGTTGCAATCTCTTTTGTTAATGAAAATGAGGCAGCAGCACACCAATCATACATAATCTCTGCTGTAGCAGCAGCATGAGGAATAATAATATTGAATGTACCAAATGCATCATTGGTGGGATGATGGTCAATATTTAGAATTTGTGCGTCTGGAGCAAACAAATGAGTAACTTCTCCCATCCGACTGCTATCTGCCGCGTCTACAGCGATAACGCAAGAAAATTTCTCGTCCACAGTTTGTTCAGATAGATTGATGATGTTGTTAAAGCGTGGCAAAAAGGAGAACATCTCAGTTGTAGATCCTTGGTTTACAATCACATAACTCTTGCCCAGCTGTTCTAATAAAAGAGCCATAGCAAGAGCAGAGCCCGTCGTGTCACCATCAGGGTTTACGTGGGAAATAATTAAGAAACGCTCGTTTTCACGAACAAAACGAGCGGCATCTAAGAAAACAGTTTGATCGATATTCATCCTACTTCTCTCCTTCATTTGGGGAGATTTCACGCAAAAGGTTATCGATTTTATTTCCGTAATCAATGGAAGCATCCAGTTTAAATAGAAGTTCAGGTACATGTCTTAACTTGATACGACGTCCCACTTCCGTACGAAGAAAGCCTTTTGCTTTTTGCAAACCTCTCAGCGTATCCTCACGTTTGCTTTCATCTCCAAAAACACTGATAAACACTTTTGCTTGTTGAAGGTCACTAGTTACTTCCACATCTGTTACTGTTACAAAACCGATGCGTGGATCTTTCATTTCACGTTGCAATAGAACGCTCAATTCTTTTTTGATCTCTTCACTTACGCGACTCATTCGGGTTTTATTCATGCTCATTATGTTCACCTCCGAACGTAATCGTAGCTTAGTCGTAGTATTCCGTATCCGCCCGAATTAACTCTACGTCGGAAAATGTTTCTACAAACCGCACGATGGTGGTAATTTCCTTTTGCAAAAAGGAGTATTCATTGGCAACGGCAGCTACCTCAAGTAAGGTACGCTGCCATTGCTCGTGAAAATCTATTTCGGCAATTGATACATTGTACTTATGCCGAATTTGACCCATGACGCTTTTAATAATTGAACGTTTTTCCTTTAGAGAGCTTGTATAGGGCATAAACAGTTCTAACTGCGTCACAGCTACCACTAGGCTTTAACTTCAACCATAATGAAGGCTTCAATGATGTCGCCCTCTTTAATGTCAGTGAAACGCTCTAGAGTAACACCGCACTCATAGTTCGTTGCTACTTCTTTCACATCGTCTTTGAAACGTTTTAGCGTATCTAATTTACCTTCATAAATAACTACGCCTTCACGAATCAAACGAGCACCTGCATCACGGCTTAACTTACCTTCCGTTACGTAGCAACCTGCGATTGTACCCACTTTAGATACTTTGAAGATTTGACGAGCTTCCGCTTGGCCGATGATCTCCTCTTTGTATACAGGATCAAGCATCCCTTTCAACGCGGATTCAATCTCTTCGATAACTGTGTAAATAACGCGGTGTAGACGGATATCAATCTTCTCTTGTTCAGCCATGCTACGTGCATTAGGCTCAGGACGAACATTGAAACCAATAATGATCGCATTAGATGCATTCGCTAAAGTAACGTCTGACTCAGTAATCGCACCAGCACCTGTATGAATAACCTTCACACGAGTACCATTGACTTCAATTTTCTCAAGAGAACCGCGTAGGGCTTCTACAGAACCTTGAACGTCTGCTTTAATGATTAAGTTCAATTCTTTAATATCGCCTTCCTGGATTTGAGTGAACAAATCATCCAAGGAGACACGAGCGCTTGCACGACGCTCAGAATCACGTTGTTTAACTGCACGAGATTCACCAATTGAACGAGCTTTCTTTTCATCTTCAAATACCATGAACTGATCGCCAGCTTGAGGTACATCATTCAAACCAGTGATTTCAATTGGCATGGACGGTGGTGCTTCTTTAATACGACGACCTTTGTCGTTCACCATCGCACGTATGCGACCAAAAGCAGAACCTACAACGATTGGATCTCCGACACGCAACGTACCATGTTGAACCAATACAGTTGCAACCGGTCCGCGTCCTTTATCCAATTCAGCCTCGACAACTGTACCACGAGCACGCTTGTCAGGGTTTGCTTTCAATTCTTGTACTTCAGATACCAATAGAATGTATTCTAGAAGCTCTTCAATACCTGAACGTTGTTTCGCAGATAGCGGGCAGAAAATTGTTTCGCCGCCCCACTCTTCAGCTACTAATTCGTATTTCATTAATTCTTGCTTAACACGATCTAGATCAGCGCCTACTTTATCGATTTTGTTGACAGCAACGATAATCGGAACATTTGCCGCTTTCGCATGGCTAATTGCTTCAATCGTTTGTGGTTTAACACCATCATCAGCAGCAACAACTAGGATCGTGATATCCGTAACTTGAGCACCACGAGCACGCATCGTTGTAAAAGCGGCGTGACCAGGCGTATCCAAGAATGTAATCTTCTTACCTTTAATCTCAACTTGGTATGCACCAATATGCTGTGTGATACCACCAGCTTCTCCAGCAACTACATTTGTAGAGCGGATTGCATCTAGTAACGTTGTTTTACCATGGTCAACGTGACCCATAATCGTAACAACTGGTGGGCGTTCGCTTAGCTCTTCGTCTGTATCTACCTCAGCGAGTGTTTCGAAGTTAATTTCATCAATGATAATTTTTTCTTCTACTTCTACACCGTAGTCAGTACAAATTAGTTCAATGGTATCTCTATCTAGATCTTGGTTGATCGTAGCCATAATACCCAAAGCGAACAGCTTTTTAATGATTTCTGCTGGTTCTCTTCTTAGCTTTTTGCCCAATTCGTTCGCAGTAAGTGACTCTGTAAACGTAATTTTGCTTGGCAATTCATAAACAGGACGCGGTGCAGGAGTGTGTCCACCTTGACGTCCGTTATTTTGGCGTCTTTGGTTTTTGTTAAACTGCGGTCCTTTTCTGTTATCTTCGAAGGTTTTTTTAACTTGTGGAGCCTTCTTAATTTTTTCGCGTTTTTCCATTCCAACCTTAGCTGGAATTTTTGCTTTGTCTGCTAAAGTTTCTTCTTTGCGTTCTGCGTCAACGTTGGCAGTTTGCGGTTTTACTTCTGTTTGTTTTGCATCTTGTTTTTTGTTTTGCGTCATAGTATTTGCTCTTCGCTCCTGATTCTTCCCCTGATTTTGGTTTTGCGTGCCTCTGCCTTGTACTTGAGCGGAGGTTTTACCAGCAGCATTTGCAATTTGCGGTTTTTGGCCGTCTTGTTTGGGGGAGTTTTCCGATTGGGATGTGGCTCGCGCCTCGCTGCTTGATTTGGTTTGTGGCTTTTCTTGCTTTGGCTGTTGCACTTGTTTTGCCTGGGTGTTACCACTGGAAGCATTTGCTCGTAAATTTGCCAAATGTTGTTCCAATTTTTGTACCGTTTCTTCGTCCATAATACTCATGTGATTGCTGACATCTATATTGATTCTCTTCAAGAGAGTAACAATTTCCTTACTGCTCATGTTATGTTTCTTTGCGTATTCGTATACGCGTGTCTTCATGTAATCACCCCTTGTTATGGATTAGGTGTGAGAAGGTTCTCCATGCTCTTTGCCATCCTACTATCTGTGATGGCGATCGAGACTCGAGCTTCTTTACCAATCGCACTTCCAAGTTCGTACCTGGTCGAAAGCGAATAACAAGGCACCTTATAATACAGGCATTTGTCGGACACTTTCTTGGTCGTGTTAGCTGATGCATCTGTAGCCAGAAGGACAAGCTTTGCCTGTCCGTTACGAACTCCATTGATCACGAGACCTTCACCCGTTATTACTTTGCCTGCACGCATGGCCAACCCTAGCAATTGCGCTACTTTTTGATTCATTTCCCCATCATCTCCAGCCATTTCTCGCGGAAGTTATCGTATTGTTCCTGTGAAATGCTGGTGTTTAGCGCACGTTCCAAAACTTTTTTCCATTTCCCAGCAGTGAAAGTATCTGGTGTGCGGCAGCTTTCTTTTTGACAAACATAGGTGCCGCGTCCGGACGCCCTTCCGCTTGGATCAATCAAAATTTGCTCATCCGGCGTGCGAACGACGCGTAGCAATTCCTTCTTCGGGTACATTTCCTGACAAACGATGCATTTACGCAACGGAACTTTTTTTACTTTCATTCCATCCCCACATCGCTAGCTTCTTCATCGGAAGGCTTAGGATAGGAAATCCCCTCTTGTTCTGCTTGACTTTCACTCTTAATATCGATTTTCCATCCAGTAAGTTTGGCTGCCAAACGTGCATTCTGTCCACGTTTACCGATAGCAAGTGATAATTGATAGTCAGGTACGATTACACGCGTCATTTTCTCCTCTACGTTCACTTCTACATGAACAACTTTGGAAGGACTTAGCGCATTCGCCACATATTCAGCCGGGTCCTCAGACCAGCGAACAATGTCAATTTTTTCGCCCTTTAGTTCATTTACGATGGTTTGTACGCGCAGACCCTTTGGACCTACACAGGCACCAACTGGATCGACTTCCTCATTTGTGGAGTGAACCGCAATTTTTGAGCGATCCCCTGCTTCACGAGCTACTGATTTAATTTCAACTACGCCGTCATAAATTTCAGGTACTTCCAGTTCAAACAAACGTTTTAACAGACCTGGATGCGTACGAGAGATCACGATTTGTGGACCTTTTGTAGTTTTTTCTACTTTAATAATATATGCTTTGATGCGGTCTTGTGGTTTAAAGTCATCCGTCGGCATTTTTTCAGTAAGAGGCATTACCGCTTCCACTTTACCCAAGTCGACAAAATAAGACCGGGAATCTTGACGTTGAACAATACCATTTACGATATCTTCTTCACGATCAATAAATTCATTATAAATAAGTCCACGTTCTGCTTCACGTATGCGTTGAGTAACGACTTGCTTCGCTGTTTGAGCCGCAATGCGTCCAAAATCACGTGGCGTTACCTCAATCTCTACGATGTCATCAATGCGGAAGTTTGGATCGATTTCATTAGCTGCCTCCAAAGAAATCTCCAAACGTGCATCTAGCACATCTTCTACAACATTTTTGCGTGCAAACACGCGAACTTGACCTGAATGGCGGTTTACATCAACACGGACGTTTTGTGCGGAATTAAAGTTACGCTTGTAACCTGAGATCAGCGCTGCCTCAATTGCTTCAATCAAAACCTCTTTGTCGATTCCTTTTTCCTTTTCCAGATCATGCAGTGCTGTAATAAACTCTGCATTCATTGTACTTATGTCCTCCCCTCAATTAAAAGACGATAGCCAATCGGGCTTCGCTTATTTGTTCCATTTTAATTGTATATTTGTTTTTTTGTTCAGAAATCGTTAACGTTTCACCGTCAAACGCTTCTAGTGTTCCTTCAAACAACGTGTGACCGTCCACCGCTTCTTTGGTGGTGATATGTACGTGTTTGCCTACAGCCTTGTGGTAATCTTTTTCTTTACGTAAAGGACGTTCCGCTCCAGGCGAAGAAACCTCCAAGAAATATGCGGTTGGAATCGGGTCCAGTTCGTCCAGCTTTGCCCCTAGTTTTTCACTTACAGTACCACAATCTTCAATATCGATGTTAGACGAATCATTGTCGATAAAGATACGCAAAAACCAGTTGCTACCTTCCTTTTTGTATTCGATATCCACCAGTTCCAATCCTGTTTCTTCAAGGATAGGAGTCAGTAGTTCCTCAACAATTTGCACTACCTTGCTCAAGCAAGTTCCTCCTTTAAGCAGATCCATACTGTTATAAATGTGTAACCGGCTACCAAGGTGGCACCGGGTGGTCACAAGTCAAATTCTTTGCCATAAGAAGCTTTCTATCAGGAAATCCTCCGTGGTCAAGAAGAAAGAGTGGGTTTCCCCACTCTCGTACGTGTATAACCAGTATTTCCAAAAAAATTATAGCATAATACCATTCGTCTTGACAACCACTGCCTCTTTTGATCAGACTTACCAGAACCGTGCTGAATCCCTACCAAACCAATCATAGCAAAGACTTTCCTTGTTAACCTGCTACATTGACAGGGGGCGTTTCCTTTTCTTTCCGTCCCGAAACTAAGCTATGTAGAACCATCCCCACCATAATTAGTAGGAGGCCCACAGAAGCTATTGGTGTAGGTAAGCTAGCTGATAACCATATAACCTCTCCTGCTGTAGCGAATAAAACTTCCATTGACTGTGTTGCTTCCACGGCAGCTAATTGACGCATACTCCCTTTCACCATCTCAGTGGCACGGAAAAATAGAACAGTCGCACAGACCCCAGAGAAAAGCGCAACCATGGATGTTTGCAAAATTTGATTCTGGCTTGGACCTCCTTCTACTATCAGAGCAATCACCGATAAAACAATCCAAAACGGCATACTACATATCGTCATACCAAGTACACGTTGATAAGTATCTACACGATCTCCACAAATTTGCATCATTTTTCGATTTCCTAACGGGTAAGCAAAGGAAGCAAGCACAACTGGCAAAAATCCTAGTAATACCTCTTTTGTTTGCAAAAGACTGGCTTGTTCGCTCTGCATCAAAGCAATTCCTAATAGAATGACGCCTGACATCCATAAACCAGGCAAAGAAATTGTACCTCTCACTACTTGTAAGCCTTGCGAGCCCATCTTCTGTTCAAAAAAGAACGGAGCCAACAAAGAACCAGATATGATTGTAATCTGCCATGTACCCGCAATTAGCCACCCTGGTCCATACGCTTGAGCAAAACAAAACGGAGCGTAGAACAGCCCAAAGCCAACCGTGCTCCACAACATCCATTCTCTGGGGTGCTTTCTGAGCTCTATCCATAGCTTTCCCAAATTTCCTCGCATGAACACAAGTAACAGTAGTGGCGGTAGCATGAAAAAATAGCGAAGTGTTGCACTCCACATCCAACTACCTCCAGCTAATTCCATAGAACGATTTAGTACAAAGGTAAACGCAAAAAAGAAAGAAGCTATAATTCCAATCCAAATCGGTCGCATTTCCTTCCACCCCTACTTCTAGCTATTGACCTGTATTGCTGACCATCAACAAACTTCCCAAAATATTATATCCTAGCAATACTCTACTTAGAAAGGCAACCTCAACAATACACTCTACCAAAAATACCTTTCATTGGTAGAAGCATATAGCCTTAAAGTTGCCGATTCAAGAATATGTTGGTAAAAGATATTTACCTTATTGTTGTTAAAACAAGGATAATTGGTTTGATTCCGGCATACCTTGTAAGGCTCCTTGTTCATCAAGATACTCCAAAATCGTTTTAGAAATCTTGGAACGACTAAGTAAGTCCTCTTTCGATAAAAATTCGCCTTTCTTACGTGCTTCTACAATACTGATTGCCGCATTGGTTCCTAGGCCTGGAATCGCATTAAACGGTGCAATCAGTTGATTACCGTCAATCAGGAATTTCTCAGCGTCTGAACGATAAAGATCCACATTGGTAAAGCCAAAGCCTCGCTCCACCATTTCCAATGCCATTTCCAGTACAGTCAGTAAGGATTTTTCTTTTGGCTGGGCATCGTGCCCTTTTTCTTCAATCTCCTCAATCCTTTGACGAATAGCTACAGAGCCTTGTACCATCAACGGAATTTCAAAATCATCGGCACGTACAGTGAAATACGTTGCGTAAAATTCCAATGGATGGTGCACCTTGCAATAAGCAATCCGAACGGCCATCATAACATAGGCAGTCGCATGTGCTTTTGGGAACATATATTTAATCCGTTGGCAGGAACCTAAGTACCATTCAGGCACGTCATGTTTACGCATCTCTTCTTGATCTTCCTCGCTAACACCCTTACCTTTACGTACCGATTCCATTATTTTAAAGGCTTGAGATGGTTCCAATCCTTTATAAATCAGATATACCATGATATCGTCCCGACAACCGATAACTTCTGAAAGCTTACATGTCTCATTACGAATCAGCTCCTGAGCGTTGTTCAGCCAAACGTCTGTCCCGTGAGAGAGTCCAGAAATCTGTACCAATTCGGCAAAGGTGGTTGGTTTGGTATCTTCTAGCATCTGACGAACGAATTTGGTACCAAACTCCGGAATTCCTAGCGTCCCCATTTTCGTGCGGATTTGATCAGCCGTTACACCTAAAGCTTCTGTTGAGCTAAAAATTGACATCGTTTTAGGATCGTCCAACGGAATCTGTTTTGGATCTAGTCCTGTTAAATCCTGCAACATACGGATAACGGTCGGGTCGTCGTGTCCAAGAATATCTAGTTTTAATAGATTGTCATGAATGGAATGGAAATCAAAGTGCGTTGTCCGCCATTCAGATTTAACATCATCAGCCGGAAATTGAATAGGGCAAAAGTCTTCCATATCCATATAGTCAGGCAGAACTATAATCCCCCCTGGATGCTGTCCAGTGGTACGTTTGACACCTGTACATCCATTTACCAATCGAGCAATTTCTGCTCCGCGCAGCATTAATTTACGTTCTTCCGCCCATTTACGCACATAACCATACGCTGTCTTTTCCGCAACCGTACCAATCGTTCCGGCACGAAAAACGTTATCGACACCAAATAGATCTTGTGTATATTTATGCGCCCGAGGTTGATAGTCACCAGAGAAGTTCAAATCGATATCGGGAACCTTATCCCCTTTAAATCCAAGGAATGTTTCGAAGGGAATATCCTGACCATCCTTCATATAGCCGGTGCCACATCTATCGCAATTTTTATCTTTCAAGTCAAATCCAGAACCGATGGAACCGTCCATGATAAACTCGCTATACTGACAGTTTGGGCATACATAATGCGGTGGCAGCGGGTTAACCTCTGTGATATCGGACATGGTTGCTACAAAAGAAGAACCTACCGATCCCCTCGAACCTACTAGATAGCCATCACTAAGTGATTTTGTTACCAAGCGCTGTGAGATGAGATAAATAACGCCAAATCCGTGCTTGATAATACTTGTCAGTTCTTTTTCCAAACGTTTTTCAACAATCTCTGGTAACGGGGCACCATAGATACGCTTTGCTTTGTCATAACACATATCACGTAACTCTTCATCTGCCCCTTCAATGACAGGGGTATACAAACGGTCTGGGATCGGGCTAACTTCCTCAATCATATCCGCAATAGCATTCGTGTTGTCTATAACAATTTCTTTAGCCTTTTGTTCTCCCAAGTAAGAGAATGCCTCTAACATCTCCTCGGTGGTCATGAAGTAAAGAGGAGGTTGATCGTTGGCATCTTGATCTCCCTTTGATAACAAGAATACTTCACGGAACGTATGATCTTGTGGGTCCAGAAAATGGACATCACCAGTAGCTACAACCGGTCGTTCCAAATGATTACCAATTCGAATCAATGTTTCATGATACGTCTTTACGACATCCGTGTGCGGAATCGTCTCGTTACGCAATAATGGTTTGTAATGTTCCAATGGTTGCAACTCAATATAATCGTAAAATCTAGCAATATCTTCTAACTCTTTTTCTGGTTTACCACGTAGAATACCTTGGAACAGCTCTCCTTCTTTACAAGCCGTACCAATCAACAATCCTTCTCGATACTTGGTAATCTGACTACGCATAATGCGCGGTACGCGGAAAAAGGTTTCCGTATGTGAGATAGACACCAGCTTATATAGATTTTTTAAGCCTTCTTTATTTTTAACTAAAATCGTAGCATGGAAAGGACGGGTACTCTTGTAATCCGCCTGCGCATTGCTTCGCTCATTTAACTCTGAAAGTGTTTTGATCTCTGCTTCCTTCATGTCTTTTAAAATGAGCTGGAATACTTTAGCCAGCGCGACAGTGTCATCTAAGGCACGGTGAGCATTGATGAGCTCAACATTAAAACGTTTCGCCAGTGTACCCAGACGATAGTTACGCATACCCGGATACATCATGCGTGCGAGCGGCAAGGTGTCTAAGAACGAATTTGTCCACGGTTCCATCCCTACACGTATAGCACATGCATTAATAAATGCTTGGTCAAATTCCGCATTATGCGCAACAAGAATAGCATCCCCAGCAAATTCTTTAAAACGGCGCAAGACGACATCTAGCTTCTGTTGTCCCCGTAACATCTCATTTGTAATTCCCGTAATCTCTGTGGTTTTAGGACCAACCAAAATACCAGGATCAATCAATTCTGTCCACTCTTCAATAATCTCTGAACCGACCATTTTAACAGCTGCAATTTCGATAATCGTATGTTCATTGGCATTTAATCCCGTCGTCTCTGTATCAAATACGACATAGGGGGTCTTATCGTCAATGGCATAATTCGTTGCTCCACGATCCAAGTTATATACAATATTAATGCCATCTTCCACTACATACGCTTCTAAACCAAGTATACATTTGACACCGTTCTTTTTGGCTACACTATATGCTTCCGGGAACGACTGCACTACACCATGGTCGGTGATCGTCACAGCTTTATGTCCCCATTTGGCGGCTTGTGAAATGTAAGATTTGACCGAAACTACACCATCCAACATGCTCATTGGAGTGTGAGCGTGCAACTCGACACGTTTTTCCTCTGCCCGATCCTTTCGTCCTTGCTGTTCAATCTGGTTGATGTCATTTGCCATCATAACCAGCTCACGCATAAAGGTATCATGCTGAACGCTACCGCGTGCTTTAATCCACATACCATCTTTAATAGCCTCTAGTACTTTTACGTCATCTTTGTCACGTGAAAAGATTTTGACGGTCAACGAATCCGTATAATCCGTCATATGGAATGTTAAGATATGACGTCCACTTTTTAATTCTTTAATTTCAACATTAAAAACCGTACCCTGAATCGTAATCCGTCTCTCTTCCTCTTGGATTTCACTGATAGGTACGGGTTCCTCCTTAATGTCATATCCAATGGTAACCGTTGTAATCGCTTCAGCACCTTGCCCGTTCTGACGCTCTTTCTCCGCTTGTGCTTGCTGAGTCATTACATTTTTGACTAACGCCCGCTCCTCTTCTTTACGTTGTTCAATAAAGGCTTGCATAGCTTCATCGTTTTCTTCTGCTTGGAATAGGAAGCGCGGACGCACTTGAGCAATCTTCCAAAATGCTTCAGTCAGTTGTTCATCTGCTTTTTTCGATTTCATAATATCAACAGCCATCTCAGTTGGTAACAAAAGCTTTACTTGCTCCCCCGCTGTCTCCATTCGTCCCGTTTTTAGGGTACCTGCCAATGTTTGCAATTGAGCATCTGGGTCGCTCAACAAATAATCCCAGTATTCTTCCACCACAATATGTATGGGCGGCTGTAAGGAATAACGAAAAATAGCGTCAACCTTAGCTAAGTGCGCAAATGTTTGTTGTAACCGCTTGGTAAAGGCACGGTATATATCAATGGGCATCATTTTTTCTAATGTAAAATGAAACATCCATTCTTTGGTTTGTTTATATACTTCCAGCTTCTCAATGTACCCCTCGGCGAAATATCGCTCAATCATCTCTTGGGGAACCTCTAATTGCTTGAGGAGCAGAGAAAATCTATGTTTTTGTTCTGTTAATAGATCCACTTTTTCCTCACCTCTCGCTTTTTTCCTTCTCTACCTTACGACAAAATGCTAGGTAGAACCAAAGGTAATATCTACATAGAAAAGGTACCCCTTGCTCATCTGGGGTACCTTTTTCTCTTCTACAAAATCCCAAGCAAATCCTGCATTCAGATTTCCTTACCTGACTCTTACAGATTTGCTAGTTGTTCTTTTACATAAGGGACAAGTTCGCTAACAGCTACCACAGTCGCTTCACCCGTGCGTCTTACGCGAACTTCTACTGTACCTGGTTCCAATTTATCAGAAACCGTAATACGTAGTGGTAAACCAAGTAAATCGGCATCTTTAAACTTCACACCAGCACGTTCTGTACGGTCGTCATACAACACTTCTACTCCCGCAGCTTGCAACGCAGCTGTAATCTCTTCACTCATTTCACGCTGTTGATCCACTTTTACATTAATTGGAATCACATGTGCATGATATGGAGCAACAGACACAGGCCAAATGATACCGTTCTCGTCGTTGTTCTGTTCAATGACAGCAGCCAACGTACGTGATACACCAATACCGTAGCAACCCATGATCATCGTTTGTTCACGACCGTTCTCATCCAAGAACGTAGCACCAATTGGCTCTGAGTATTTCGTACCCAATTTAAATACGTGACCTACTTCTACACCGCGCGCAAAAGCGATTGGAGCATGTGTACGTGGGCAAACATCACCTTCCTGAATGTTGCGCAGATCAGCAAAACGGGATACTTGATAATCACGTCCGTATTGCGCATTCTTCAGATGATGATCGACTTCGTTTGCTCCGATGATGGCACTTGCCACCCCTTGTACGTAGTTATCTGCTACTACCTCATTCTTCTTCTCTACAGCACCCACAGGACCAACAAAACCAACTGGAGCATTTAGCTTCTCAGTGATTTCTGCTTCTGTCGCCATACGTACATCAAGCGCATCAAACATATTTTTCAGCTTAACTTCATTGAGCTCATGATCACCACGTAGCAAAACAAGTACAAATTGATCATCTACCATGTAAGCCAAGCTTTTCACGATATCTTTGCCTTCCACACCCATACTTTCTTTCAATTGCTCAATCGTTTTAGTATTTGGTGTATGGATTTTTTCTAAAGGAGCTACGTCTGCCTCTACTGAAGTAGGTCCGTTATAGATGACTTCCGCTTTTTCCAGATTGGCTGCATAATCGCCCTCCGTAGAATAAGCTATCGTGTCTTCCCCAATATCACACAACGCCATAAATTCATATGTGCCCGTTCCACCAATAGAACCCGCATCTGCTTCTACCGCACGATAGTTAAGTCCGACACGAGTAAAAATGCGGTGGTACGCATGGAACATATCATCAAAGCTTTTATCCAAGCCTTCTTGAGTTATATCAAAAGAATAGGCATCCTTCATCATAAATTCCCGGCAACGAATTAATCCAAAACGCGGACGAACCTCATCACGGAATTTGGTTTGTATTTGGTACAAGTTAATCGGTAGCTTTTTATATGAATTGATTTCGCTAGCTACTAAGGTAGCTACAACTTCTTCATGAGTTGGTCCTAAAGCAAAACGACGATCATGGCGATCACGTAAACGCATCAATTCAGGTCCATAATGGTCCCAACGTCCACTTTTCTCCCAAATTTCAGCCGGTTGAATCGTTGGCATTAAAATCTCTTGTGCACCTGCGTTGTTCATTTCTTCACGCACGATGTTTTGAATTTTATGGAGGACACGCAAAGCTATCGGCATAAACGTATAAATACCGGAAGCTAACTGTCTTGCGAGACCAGCACGCAACAACAGCTTATGACTGGCAATTTCTGCGTCTGCTGGTACCTCGCGTAAAGTAGGGATTAGTAATTGGCTTTGCCTTAACACACAAGTTCCTCCTTTGATCAAATCAACACGTTCTATTTCTCTTCCATAATTGTGTTAATCTCTTTCATTAACTCTTCAAAGAGTTCATCTTCTTTTACTTTACGGATGATTTCACCGTTGCGGAAGATCAGACCCTCTCCATTACCACCAGCTACACCTACATCTGCCTCACGTGCTTCACCAGGTCCGTTAACTGCACAACCCATAACAGCCACCTTTAGTGGTTTTTTCAACGTGCTGACCGCATCTTCTACCTTAGTTGCCAAACCAATCAGATCAATGGCGCAACGTCCACAAGATGGGCAGGCAATAACAACTGGGTCATTATTGACGATATCTAGGCTACGCAAAATCTGTTTCGCTACTTTAATCTCCTCAACAGGATCAGCCGTGAGTGATACACGGATTGTGTCACCGATACCCATGGACAAAACAGTACCAATCCCTACAGAAGATTTAATGCTACCAGAGAATTGTGTACCTGCCTCCGTTACCCCTACATGTAGAGGGTAAGGACGACGTTGTGCCATCAACGAATACGTCTGAATCATAGTTGGAACATCTGAAGATTTTAATGAGATAGTGATATTATCATAGTTTAGATCTTCAAGAATCTCAACGTGATTCATTGCTGACTCAACAATCGCTTCCGGACTTGGGTATCCGTATTTGTCTAATAAACGTTTTTCTACAGAACCAGAGTTTACACCAATACGGATCGGAACATTTCGTTCACGGCAAGCATCGACTACTGCCTGTGTTCTAGCTCTATTACCAATATTCCCTGGATTAATTCGTATTTTATCAATTCCGCTCTCCAATGCCGTAAGCGCTAATCGATAGTCAAAATGAATATCAGCTACTAATGGTAGGGGGGAACGTTCTTTAATTTGTTTAATCGCTTTAGCGGCATCCTCATTAATAACCGCCAAGCGAACGATTTGGCATCCTGCTTCGTTTAATTGCTCTATCTGTGTGAGCGTAGCTTCTACATCACGCGTATCAGCGGTGGTCATTGATTGGATAACCACGCTTTTTTGTCCCCCAATTTGGACTCCGCCTACAAATACCGGTTTGGTCTCCTCGCGCTTAAACAAAGTAAGCACACTCCTTTATCTGTTTCTTTCTACACGTTGATTTACTGTAAAAAGAGTCGTTGTATATCATTCCAAGTCACAACCAGAATTAGCATCATCAATAAAGCAAAACCAACAAAGTGAACCATGCCTTCTTTGTTAGGATCAATCGGTTTACCACGTAGTGCTTCAATCGCAATGAACACAAGACGTCCACCATCTAATGCTGGGATTGGAAGCAAGTTAAAAATACCAAGGTTAATACTCAAAAGCGCAGTCCAAGTAAAGAGCGCTGCAAGACCATTTTGAGCCATTTGACTGGTCATCGTAAAGATTCCCGCTGGTCCACTCAAATCTTTCACGCTCACATGACCCGTAAAGAGCTGTGCAAGATTGGTGAAGATGGTTTTAGTCCAGAAGATGGTTTGATCATAGCCATGTTTCAGTGCTGTCCCAACCTCTTTCTTGACACCCGCACCCACCATGATTTTACCTTGTTCATTTACCTGTACGGGGACGACCATATCTTGCCCACCTCTATTAATCTTAACTTCTAGCTTTTTATTAGGGGACGAATTAATTACCCCCACAAATTGGTTCCATTCATTTATCGGTGTACCATCAACACTAAGAATCCGATCTCCCTGTTTTAACCCCGCCTGATAAGCAGGTCCATCTGGAACAACTTGACCTAAAACTGCATCTTTAGTCGGAGCTCCAAAGAATAAGGCCCCCGCCACAAATACTGCAAACGCTAAGATGAAGTTAGCAGCAGGACCAGCAAAGATGGCCAAGAAACGTTGCCACAATGTTTTTCCTCTAAATTGGCGATTGAAAGGGGCGATCTGTACTTCCTTACCCTCAATCACCAGCATCGTCTTGGGGTCTACAGCGAATGTCTTCGCCTCTCCCTGCACATCTAGTGTCATCATCAAATCATGTTCAAGATCAAAACGTACTACATTACCAATAGTCGCATGATCTGGAATATCTTTTGGGGTAACATAAACGTGAGAAATCTGATTAGCTTTGTTAAACAAAACCCCAACTTCCATATGCGGTTGCAATACTTCCAACTCAGGATCTTCTCCAGCCATTCGTACCATACCGCCAATGGGTAACAAACGCAACGTATATTCTGTCTCGCCTTTTTTAAATCTATAGATTTTTGGTCCCATTCCTAGCGCAAATTCGCGGCATAAAATGCCTGCCCGTTTTGCTAACAAAAAATGGCCCATTTCATGGAAAAAGACCAACAATCCAAAAATAACCACGAAGGCGATCACTGATCCAAAACCAATTTGTACGGGAGGCATTTGCATAGATATAGCCACCTTTCCTTCTAATTCATGATTGAGAAGCACCCACCCGTTCTATCGAAACAGGACCACTATTCTACTATATGTAGTTGTAGCGTCTAATCAGTACCTGTCTCCTGCAAAGCTTTTGCTTGGTTCTACTTCAAATCTTACTTGCCCCAGTTTAGGGCAGTGTTACGTGCCCATGCATCAGCTTCATCAATCTCCTCCAAGGAAGGATGTAAACTTGTTTGATGCTGTGCACATACCTGATGAACGACATCTTCAATTCCAACAATTGTTAGTTCATCTTGTAAAAAACGCGAAACAGCGACTTCATTGGCTGCATTCAGTACTGCTGGCAGTGTGCCACCAATCTTACCGCAATCATACGCCAGTTTTAAGAGTGGATAGCGGGTGAAATCCATCTCTTTAAAATGTAGCGTTCCGCATTTGACTAGATCGAGAGTCTCGGTCGGCAAAGGCCAGCGATTTGGATAGGTAAGAGCGTACTGAATCGGAACCTTCATATCAGGTGTCCCCAATTGTGCTATCACGGCTTTATCTTTGTATTCTACCATAGAATGAATGATACTTTCATAGTGAAGAATTGTCTCTATCTGTTCATAAGGCATTCCGAACAACCAATGAGCTTCTATCACTTCAAAGCCTTTATTCATCATGGTGGCTGAATCAATCGTTATTTTAGCCCCCATGCTCCAATTGGGATGGCGTAATGCATCTTCACGCGTTACATGAACCAACTCATCCCGAGATAGATTCCGGAGCGATCCCCCTGAAGCTGTAATGATTAGTTTAGAAACATCCTGTCGATTCTCCCCTTTTAGCGCCTGAAAAATAGCTGAATGCTCACTATCTACTGGAAGAATCGTCGCCTGATGTTTTTGGGCAGCCTCCATGACCACATGTCCTGCACTTACCAAGGTTTCTTTATTGGCAAGTCCAATTGTTTTCCCCCGTTCAATAGCAGCCAAAGTGGGTTTTACTCCTACACTCCCTACTACAGCTGACATAACAAACGATGCTTGTGGATGTGTAGCTACCTCAATAAGGCCATCTAATCCGTACGTAATCTCTGCTGAGAGAACTCCTGCAAGACGTTTTGACAACTCTTTAGCAAGCTCCTCTGTCCCTACGGAAATCAGTTCCGGTTTAGCATACAGAGCTTGCTCCACCAATAAGTCAATGTTGTTACCGGCCGCCATTGCTACGATTTTAAATTGATCAGGGTGCTGTTTCACTACTTCCATGGTACTTGTCCCGATCGAACCGGTAGAACCTAACAGCGATATGTTTTTCACCCATTTCACCTCAAACCCCTATTTATCTACAATCCTTAACCTAAAACAAGCCAAACAGGTACAGCACCGGAAACACGATCAGCATACTATCGAATCGATCGAGGATGCCTCCGTGCCCCGGAAGGATATGTCCTGAGTCCTTTACTGCGAAATGACGCTTGTAAGCTGATTCTACTAAATCTCCTAGTGGGCCGACAATACCGGTAATGGATGCAATTCCCAAAGCCTGACTCAACGGTAGCGCTCCTGGTACTTGCAAAGAGATCAAAATAGCATCTACTGCTCCTACAATCAGAAGGGAAGCAAGGAACCCGCCAAGAGCTCCCTCGACTGTTTTATTTGGACTAATATCTGGCCAAAGCTTTCGTTTCCCCAATGCTTTGCCTGCAAAATAAGCTCCTGTATCTGTTGACCATACAGATAACAAGATGATAATAGTGAGCCAAAATCCAGCTAAACCCACACCCCCACGAGCAACGGCAACGTAATGGAAACCATATCCTATGTATAACGCTCCGAGTAGTACCAGAGCGGCATGTTCAATATGAAAACGATTTTTGCTAAGAACGGTATAAAATAGTAACAAAAATAACGGTAAAAGAAGAATTTGACTCCATTCTACTGTAATTGCACCAAAACCACTCACCTGAAAAAAACCGAGCACTGGAAATAATAAAGCCGCCAGATCTGGTTGCCACGCACTTATTAAAATAATATAGCCTAGGATACCTGGAAAACTAAATGGCTTTATGCTGGCCATGCGTAAAAATTCAAAAAGGCCGATGAAGGCCATAAGTAATACAAGGGATGAGTACCAAACCCCTCCCAGATAAACCAGGGTCAGAAAGCCAACCCCCCGATTAATCCGGTAATTATCCGTTCCTTCACTTGTTCCACCTCTCCAGCTCAAACTGCGCCATATCGACGAGCTCGACCTTGGTATTCAGCAATCGCCTGTAAGAAATGCTCTTTGGAAAAATCGGGCCAATATACATCCGTGAACCAAAATTCCGTATAAGCTAGTTGCCATAACATAAAATTGCTAATACGAATTTCTCCGCTCGTGCGAATCAACAAATCAGGTTCGGGAATTCCTTGCGTATATAAATGTGAGGCAATCGTTTCCTCATCAATTTGTTCAGGTGTTAACTTGCCTTGTGCGACCAACTGAGCAATCTCTTTTGTCGCTTTCAAAATTTCATCACGCCCACCATAATTAAGGGCAAAATTGAGTTGCAATCCTGTATTATTTTTTGTTTTTTCCTCGGCTTCTAGCAAAGCCTTTAGGGTATGGGAAGGTAATCCTTCACGTGAGCCTACCATACGAATTCGTACATTTCGTTCAACTAATTCTACCAATTCAGTCGACAAAAACTCCTGTGGAAGTTTCATAAGAAAATCTACTTCGTCTTTAGGACGCTTCCAATTCTCTGTTGAAAAGGCATACATGGTTAATACACCTACACCAATTTCATCAGCTGCTTTAACCACGTCTTTTACGGTTTTCATTCCCTGATGGTGTCCAGCAATACGCGGTAAATTACGTTTTTTAGCCCATCTGCCATTACCATCCATAATAACTGCCACATGACGCGGAATGACTCCTGCCTGATCAAACGTATTGTTTTTTCGTTCTTCCTGCTTACCGCTAAACATTTTTCCTAACCGTTCTAACATACAGGTTTCCCCCAAAAAGAGAGATATAGACATAGCTCCCCCTCATCATAGAGGGGGAACAAATTCTCACATTATACCTCGAGAATGTCCTTCTCTTTATCTTTTACGATTTTATCAACTTCCGCAATAAACTTATCGGTCGTTTTTTGAACCGTTTCTTGATGACCGCGGGATTCATCCTCAGAGATAGAAGCCGCTTTTTCCAACTTTTTAATGCCATCATTTGCATCACGACGTACGTTACGAATCGCTACTTTTGCATCTTCACCATTCTTGTTTGCCACTTTCACTAAATCGCGACGGCGCTCTTCTGTAAGTGCCGGTACTGAGATGCGAATGATCGAACCATCATTGGTTGGCGTAAGTCCAATATCGGATTGCATGATTGCTTTATCGATATCTTTTAGTGACGTCTTATCCCAAGGTTGAATTTGTAGCGTACGCGGTTCTGGTGCTACTATGTTTGCCAATTGATTGATTGGTGTTGGCGTTCCATAGTAATCCACCACAATTTTATCTAACATAGCTGGTGTTGCACGACCTGCGCGCAACGTTGCTAGGTCCTTTTTTAATGTATGAATCGCCTTGCTCATGCGATCTTCCATATCCTTTAAAATGTTTTGTGGCATTTAAGCATCCCCCTTTACTATAGTCCCAATTTTTTCTCCCATGACGGCCCGACGAATGTTGCCTTCTTCCGTTATGGCAAAAACAATAAGTGGTATATGATTATCCATACAAAGACTGGAAGCGGTAGAATCCATGACGCCCAAGCCTTTGTTTAAGACTTCGAGGAAAGTTAGGTTATCGTATTTTGTAGCGCTTTCGTCAATACTTGGATCAGCCGTATATACACCGTCCACCTTGTTCTTTGCCATCAGAATAACCTCTGCTTCGATCTCGGCAGCTCGTAATGCCGCTGTTGTATCGGTGGAGAAATACGGGTTACCTGTACCAGCCGCAAAAATGACAACTCGACTTTTTTCCAAATGACGAATAGCTTTTCTGCGAATGTATGGCTCCGCTACTTGACGCATTTCAATAGAAGTTTGTACTCGGGTAGGTACGCCGACTTGTTCTAAACCATCTTGCATCGCTAACGCGTTCATAACGGTTGCAAGCATGCCCATGTAGTCAGCCGTTGCACGATCCATCCCTTTAGAGCTACCAGAAAGGCCTCTCCAGATGTTTCCACCACCTACTACTACAGCTACTTCTACACCAAGTTCTACGATTTCCTTAATTTGATTTGCAATCGAAGCGATAACTTTTGGGTCGATTCCATACCCTAGTTCTCCAGCTAGTGCCTCTCCACTCAGCTTTAGTATGACTCGTTTATATGCAGCTTCTGGCATGCGAAAAGACCTCCATTTTCATTTCGTATTGCTCATTTTCCTGTCTTTCTTTAAAAATAGGGAACACAGCGGTGTTCCCTATTGTCATCTTATTGCTTATTCACTTGCGCCATTACTTCAGCAGCAAAATCTTCTTGTTTCTTTTCAATACCTTCTCCAACTTGGAAGCGAGCGAAGCCTTTGAAGCTAGCTCCTGCTTCTTTCAACAATTGGGAAACGCGTTTGTCTGGATCTTTAACGAATGGTTGTTCAACCAAGCAATATTCTTCGAAGAATTTTGCCATGCGGCCTTCTACCATTTTGTCAACGATGTTAGCAGGTTTGCCTTCGGACAGCGCTTGGTTTTTCAATACTTCACGCTCGCGATCAATCACGTCTTGAGAAACTTCTTCTCTCACGCCGAAACGTGGGTTAGAAGCCGCTGCGTGCATCGCAAGGTCTTTTGCCAAAGCTTCATCGCTAGAATCGTTCAAAGCTACCAACGCACCGATTTTTCCACCCATGTGTAGGTATCCGCCGAAAACGCCGTTGTCAGCTTTTTCAAGGATTTCAAAACGACGGAAGCTGATGTTTTCACCAATTGTCGCGATTTTCGCGTTGATTGATGTACCCAAATCTTCTCCACCTTGGAAAGCTTGAGTCAATGCTTCTTCAACACTAGCTGGACGAGCGGTTACTACGTGCTCAGCGATATCTTTTACTAATTGTTGGAACTCAGGGTTTTTAGCAACGAAGTCTGTTTCACAGTTAACTTCTACCACTGTACCAATGTTTCCGTTTACTGCGAAACCAGTCAAACCTTCAGCAGCGATACGTCCGGACTTTTTCGCAGCTTTTGCGATACCTTTTTCACGAAGTAGGTCAATCGCTTTTTCGATATCACCATTTACTTCTTCTAGTGCGCGTTTGCAGTCCATCATACCTGCGCCTGTTCTTTCGCGCAATTCTTTAACTGTTTGTGCCGTAATTGCCATTGAATTACATCCTCCTTCAACTAATCCGCAAGCATCTTATTGCCTACGTATGTAATGTGTGAAACTCTTCGTCGGGAGATACAATTGTATTCGTAGAAAAAGGTGGACGGGGGTTCTGAAAACCCTCAGTCCACCCTCATTCATTACGCCGTGGTTGTTTGCTCTCCGCCTTGGTTTCCTTCAGACAGAGCATCAGCCATCTTGCCAGTTAATAGTTTAACAGCACGGATAGCGTCATCGTTACCAGGAATCACATAGTCGATTTCATCTGGATCGCAGTTAGTATCAACAATCGCTACGATTGGGATACCCAATTTACGAGCTTCTGCAACAGCGATACGCTCTTTGCGAGGGTCGATTACGAACAATGCGTCAGGTAATTCTTTCATGTGCGCAATACCGCCCAAGAATTTCTCTAGGCGATCCATTTCTTTGTTCAATACGATAACTTCTTTTTTAGGAAGAACATCGAAAGTACCATCTTCTTGCATACGTTTTAGTTGAGCAAGACGAGCAGTACGTTTTTGGATAGTTTCGAAGTTAGTCAATGTACCACCCAACCAACGTTGGTTGATGAAGTAGTGACCAGTGCGCTCAGCTTCATCTTTAACAGATTCTTGCGCTTGTTTCTTTGTTCCAACGAAAAGTACTTTACCTTCGTTAGCAGCAAGTTCGCGCATGAAGTTGTATGCCTCTTCTACCTTTTTCACCGTCTTTTGCAAGTCGATGATGTAAATTCCGTTACGTTCAGTGAAGATATAGCGATCCATTTTTGGGTTCCAACGACGAGTTTGGTGACCGAAGTGAACACCAGCCTCAAGAAGTTGTTTCATAGAGATTACCGCCATATTTCACACCTCCTCTGATTTGGTTTTTTGTGTCAACCTCCGCGGACCGCATCTTTCAAGCAAAACTACCAAATGGTAGCACCGTTGCCGAAATTAGCCTGCGTGTGTATTTAACACCGAAGAAAACTATATCATATCAAAATAACAAATGCAATAAAGAGTGTTAGAAAAGTTGCTTCATTCTACTGTTATTTTCACCTATCTCTATCCATATTATCCAAAAATTTACCGTCATTTTTTCCAATACTGCTGGTTTAATGCCAAATTACCGTGGCATCCTTGCCGTCATCTGGTGTTTATTTATGATCAGATATTGAATCGGATACAGGTGCTTTAGGTGGCTCAGGAGAAGTCGGAGGAACTGGTGGCGTTATATCTGGGGTATCCTTCTCCTCTACTTCCTGCTTATTATTTGTAGACTGCTCAATCGGCTTCTCCTGCTTTTTCACAGACTCTTTTACATCTGTAGAAGATGGAGATGTCACAGAAGTATCCTGAGACTTGGGAACAGGATTCTGAGTAGGCGTAGTTTGCTGTTGCGTTTTAGATGACGAATCTTTAGGAGGAATAGATTTCTCGGCAGATTGTTCCGTCTTCTTTTTGTCTTGGCTTGATAAATCATTCGTTTTTTGTTTATCTGTCGTCGAACTAGACGACTCTGAAGCTTTATTGGCCTTTTCAGAAGCTGACTTCTTATTTTCATTATTTGTTGTTGAAACAGTAGCAGGAGATTTCTCTGGTTGCTTCTGCTCAGTAGACGAAGAGGAGGCTGGTTGCCCAATCTGTGTTACTTTACTTGTATCCAGTGGTGCTTGTGGCGTCTCTTTAGGAGATACCTGTACTTGCATGTTTTGAAATTCTTCCTTGGATAAAACAACCCAACCTTGAGTAGTAGCGATCTTCTTTATTTCATCCATGCTAATCGCCTTCTGTCCAAAGGTCAAAAGAAATAAAGCAGAGAACACGACTCCTAATCCAAACCCCATCCACCCGATTCTCGTTCTCATGTCAGGCCTCTCTTTCAATCGGCTCGGCAAGCGTTAAAATTAATTCAATCTCCCCATGACCTGCTCCAAGCTTTTTTGCAATCTCAGGAGTAGTGAGCCCTTGCTGTACTAATTCAAAAACCCGCTGGTACCGATCTTTTAATGCCAACACGTCTTGAGAAATCTCTGGCAGTTGATTTGCACTATTTTGGTTCAACGTCTGGGATTGCTCCACGCTCTTTTTTAATATAAGATGAGATTTTTGCAACTCAAGCAGTTGCTGACTTAGTTTATCTATCTCTTGCTGCATATTATGGTTATTTTGTTCATGTAGTTGATTAGAAGCTGATAGTTCCTGCTGATTTATTCCTAATTGTTCAATTGTTGCATACAACTTGTCAGCCAGTTCTTCATTTTCCCTTTTTACTTGTTGGACAAAGCGTTTTAGTGTCGTTTCCATGCTAGTGCGATCTAGATTGCTGGGCTCTAAGTGCCCCACAGAAGATACTGCATCAGAACCTATAATCTCTTGATGTTTTCTTTTAGACAACCAAAAGGAGAGGCCTGAAAGCATTATAGCGATAAGGCCAATCCCTAGTAACACATATAACAATAGAGTCATTTGTTTTCACCTAGTTTGAATAGTTACAAAGAGATATCAATATGATGACCACGGATTGGATCAATCGATGGATGATCGTGCGCCTTCAATGCCCCTCCTGCAGATCCATCCTTCGTTTGCCCTTGTTCTCCTCCACGTTTCTTTGCAGACTCTTCTTGATTATTTTTTACTTGCTGATGTTCTGACTTGTGCACATTCTCCGTTTTATTCCGTTTGGCTTCGTTTAGCCTCTTCTGTTCTTCCTTAATTTGCTGTTGTTCGGCTGCAGCCCGCTGTTGCAGTTGTTCTTGCCATCTGCCTATCTCTTGTGTCCGAGGAATAGCATGTTGCAATTCGAGCGCTTTAAAACTCATCAGCATCTCTCTCCTTTTCTAAATGAGAGTGGAAGTAGAAATCTCTCCATCCAAAACCAGAAAACGAGTACGGCTAAACTCCTGTTTAATGAAACGCACGTGCTTACCAAAAACCAGCTTTGCCCCTGGAAAAATTAGTTGAGACACTTCAATGTAGGCTGGCATCTCTTTTTCCAGTTCGGCTTCAAGTGCTCGTTTTTCCTCTTCTATCACTTTTATATCTTTTTCCACAACCAGTTGCGTATTGGTCAATTTAATCTGTAACGCCTTCTTATCAGCAGGCAAATCTCCATAAGCTTGCATCATTTGATTCAATACTTGGAGTCCTTGATCCGCCTTACGTTTCTGATCGTGAAGGTCGGTTAATTTCTGTTTAATTTGGCCGACGAGATCGCGGGATTGCGGTTTAGCCCCCACTTCAAGACTGGTTGGCGTAGAACTCATATTGCCAACGACTTGCGCAATAATCTTCTCGCCCGCTTGGGTCACACCACCAATAATAATACCTTTGGTTCCTTTACAAACCACCTGTTTTCCAGCCCGTACACGTGAAAACATAATGCTTTGTTTAACGAAAACGTTATTACCAGCGGTTACATTCCCATTTTGAATGTAGGAGGTAGTCACGTTATTTCCTGCCTGAACATGCCCCTTATCCTGACCAGCAATACCATTTTTTATATCAATAGAGCCTTCTGCAATCAGCTCTGCTCCTTCAACACTTCCATAGATGCGAATATCACCTGTGGCTTTTATCGTAAACCCAGTTGGTACATGGCCACGAATAACAACCGTTCCTACAAAATCAATATTACCCACGCTGAAATCCAAGTCTCCATTTACCTCATAGACAGGAAATACATGAATCTTATCCTTGTCTACCGATACCTGACCGTCTATAACAGCGTATGCCAACGTTCGTTCTTCATTTAAAACAATTCCCTTACCCGGCTTTAACATAGCTTCTTTGCCTGGCTTAGGTGGGATCACTTCACCTGTAACAGTTCTACCTGGTTCTCCCGGTGTTGCCATAATCTTTTCTGCTAAAAGTTGACCACGTGTCACATTAGCAATGTTGAGAACGGAATAATAATCCACTCGACCATCTTCAAGCATTTTGGGGGAAGCTTTCTCTGCTGTCTCATCTTGAAATAGATAACGAATGCTACCATCTTTACCCGCTACTGGTTCCTGTCCCTTAGCAATGCTAAGAGGGATATTTACATATTGAGATGGGGTAGAACAGATGGCACGTATATGATTTTCTATAAGTCCGAATTTCAAACCTTTTGTTTCACAAAATCGAATCAAGTCTTCCTCTTTTAACGGGATATCACTGTCTGTTTTCATAGTAATTTCGGCAATAAGTTTGTCAGATGAAATGTGAATATCCGCGTAATCGGCAATTTGACTCACGTAAAACCCCCCTTTTCCTGCGCTTACTAGCGCCACCAGTTTTCTACATCAACTGCGATTTCCATTTTGCCAACGTGTTGCGCAGACGAAAAATCGCTTTGGAATGCAACTGGGAAATGCGTGAAGGGGATAAGCTCATGACCTCAGCGATTTCAGACAGAGTTAACTCTTCAAAGTAAAAAAGTGAAACAACGAGGCGTTCCTTTTCTGGTAATTTGTCAATGGTTTGGGTTAAAACTTCCTTTAAGTTTTGCATTTGGGCGACGTTTTCAGGATTCGGCATAAGATCGTCTATTAAATAAGCATGACGAGCAATTTTCTGTTCATCTTCATCACCTACTGCTTCGTCTATCGACAACATGCTGGATAGTGAGGTGTCATACATCACCTGTTGAACTTCTTTTTCCGTAATCCCCAAATGAAGACTCACTTCTTTCTCAGTGGGGGAACGCAACAGATTTTGCTCTAAATATGTATATGCTTCTTCGATTTTTTTTGCCTTATCCCGTACCGTGCGAGGAATCCAATCATTTTCACGTAATCCATCGATCATGGCTCCACGAATCCTCCACATGGCATACGTTTCAAACTGCAAGCCCCGTTTATAATCAAATTTGTTTAAAGCATCAAGCAACCCGAATCGACCATAGCTGATGAGATCATCCTTATCCACGTTGTTAGGCAAACCAATGGAAAGACGCATTGCCACTTTGTTTACTAGCGGCAAGAATTTTTCCACCAGTTCTAATTCCGCTTCTCGACTCCCGTTTTCTTTCCATTCCATCCATTTATCAAATTCTTTTGTTACCTTCTCTTGATTATATACGCGAGCCATGGTTTAATCACCTGCCTTTTACTCATCAGTAAATCTTCTTAACGTTTGGGCAATTAATTTTGGATCATGCTCTGTAGATACATCTTGTGCTGTTAGTGGTATAAACTCGTCTTCTGGATTTGTAGATTCTTTGTTATCACTTGTATGAGTAGATTCTTCTTGATCATCCAAGACTGTTGCTGCGTCTGCATCTAGGTCTACGTTTTCATCTCCATCACCCGGCTCGATTGCCTCTTCTTTTGGAAAGAGAATAGATAATACCAGCTGAACAAGAAAGGCAATTGCAAATACGACAAGAAATGCCAGAGCTCCACGATAAAACGATACAGTTAACAAATTGCCAGTAAAGGCTGCCAAAAACGTAAAGAGAAATGCAATGCATCCTAGCCAAAGGCTTCTTTTCACGGTTTGATTCATGGTTATACTTCCTTAGTCCCTTGATTTACGGTCCGGATTTGTAATATACCGGTTTCCGCATCCACTTCAATGGTTCGTCCACAATTTCCACCAGTATCTTCTGCAATAATCTGAATGGCAAATTGTTTTAAAGCTACCTTGCATGCTTCCACATTCCGTGGTCCAATTCGCATTGCGTCATTGGTAGAAAGAAAGGTAAACATTTGGGAGCCTCCAGCCAATTTAGCTGTCATATGACGGCTTTGTGCTCCTAGCTTCTTCATTCGTTCAATTAATTCAGGTATTGCTGTATCAGCATATTTCAAATGATTGGTCTCTGTATTTTTCCCTAGGCTAGAATCTGGTAGCATAACATGTGCCATTCCCGCAATCCTCTTGATACGATCATAAAGCACAACCCCGACGCAAGATCCTAAGCCTGTCGTACGAATATGGTCGGGGGCACTAGCTACTCCTACGTCTGCCATTCCAACTTTAATAATTTCCATCTAACGGGACCCCTAATGCTTGGAATAGTGTTGCAAATGAATCCGGATCTGGGATGAGGAAAAAGTGGCCTTGCATTTTTTCGTTATCTTCCATAAAAGCTGTGTCAATCGTTAAAGCGAAATCCCCAACCCGTCCTAGTTCGATAAGTCCGTAACTCAATAGAGCGCCAGCCATATCAATTGCAAGAGCTGGTACAGTCGGTTGCATGCTAAGCTTCGTAAAATCAGCTAACGAGGACAGATAAGAGCCTGCCATAATATTGCCGATTTCATGCAAAGCTGACAATTCCATATCACTAAATACCTCTTCTTGCTCTTCTTGAGGCACTAGGCCCAGCAGATGTTGCAACAAATTTTTAGCGGAAGGAATATCTATGATAAAAAACATATTTCCGGGGCAATCACCTTCGACACGCAAAAATACTGCGATTACCACCACTTCATCTCCCCCCAGGAAATCAGCAATTTCCTGGAAAGAGATTATACGAACTTGTGGAACGGTCATGTCGATTTCTTTTTGAATCAATTGCGAAAGTGCCGTGGTTGCATGACCAGCCCCGATATTGCCTACTTCACGCAGCACATCTAATTGAAATTCGCCCAATTTCTTAATATGAGTCATATCTAAACCTCAAAAGAATCCAATTGCTTGATCTCTTCTGTGCTCAGCACCTTATCAAGATTCAACAAAATAAGTAGACGTTTTTCTAATTTGGCTACACCACGCAAATAAGTTGCCTCTACTCCGCCAACCACGGCTGGTGGCGGTTCGATTGCATTAACAGGAATATCAACTACGTCGTTCGCAGAATCAACAATAAGCCCCACTTCTAGTTCGTCTACAGCCACGATAATAACACGAGTAGCCTCAGTATATTCTGCCTCCTCCAATTGAAAACGACTGCGTAAATCAATAATAGGAGTTACCACACCACGTAAATTGATAACCCCTTTTACAAAAACAGGTGTACGTGGTACGCGGGTAATATGCTCCAGCTTCTCAATAGATTTAACCTGTTGAACCTCTACACCGTACTCTTCGTCTACCAAGCGAAAAATAATTACTTTCACTTCTTCAGATGCTGTTTTCATATCCAACATACTCATGACCTCCTACCTATTTAATTAAGGCATTGCAATCTAGAATCAATGCGACTTGCCCGTCACCTAAAATCGTTGCCCCCGAAATAGCGAAGACATTTACTAAATACTTGCCTAGCGATTTCAGCACAATTTCTTGTTGTCCAATAAAGGAATCAACAACTAACCCTGCCATTTTTTCCCCTTTGCGAACAATGACTACAGCGACTTCATCCTCACGTGCTTTCCCACTCGTTGGAATCTGGAAAATTTCTTTGAGAGACACCAAAGGGACGATACGCCCCCGGAAATCAATCACTTGTTGACGATGCGCCATCATAATTTCGCTTTTCTTGAAGACAGCAGTCTCGATAATAGAGCTAAGTGGTACCGCGTATTTTTCATTTTCAACCTGAACCAGCATCGCAGAAATAATCGAAAGGGTCAAAGGAAGTTGAATACGGAAAACGGAACCTTCATTTGGCGCTGAATCCACTGACACGGAACCACCCAAGGATTCAATCTTGGTTTTAACAACGTCGAGACCTACACCACGCCCAGAGATGTCAGAAACTACATCAGCCGTACTAAATCCTGATGAGAACAACAGTTCAAATATTTGTCTATCCGCCATTGTCTCCGCAACAGCCGCACTAACTACTCCACGACTAATCGCTTTGTCACGCACTTTATCCTTATCGATACCAGCTCCATCGTCACGCACTTCGATAAAAACATGATTGCCGCTATGATACGCTTTTAACTGAACAACGCCCTCTTCTGGCTTACCTGACTGTTTACGCTTTTCAGGAGACTCTAACCCATGGTCAATGGAGTTTCGCAATAAGTGAACAAGCGGATCACCAATTTCATCAATAACCGTACGGTCTAGCTCTGTTTCAGCCCCGAATATCTCTAGATTCACCTTCTTGTTTAATTCTTTAGTCAAATCTCGAACCATTCGAGGGAAACGGTTAAATACCTGCTCCACAGGAACCATGCGCATGGTCAGGATAATATTTTGTAGATCTCCACTGATCCGGCTCATGTGTTCCACCGTTTCATGTAGTTCTGTTTTACCGATTTCTCTTGCTAACTGCTCCAAACGTCCACGGTCAATAACCAGTTCGCTAAACAAATTCATTAAAATGTCCAAACGTTCAATATCCACGCGAATGGTTTTGCTAGCAGCAGGCTTTTTAACAGGTGCCGCTGGAGTTGCTGCCTTTTGTTCTGTTTCAGGCTTTACGACTTCTTTCACAGGAGCCGCAACCGCTACTTCCTTTTCACTACCTGGCAATTTAACCTCTTCGATCAGTACTTCCTCGATTTCAGAGATATTGCTAATTGCTTTATGGATCTCTTCTAATGATTTTGAAGTGATATATACGACCTCAAACGACAGGTCAAATTTCTCGTTTTCAATTTCTTCCACAGAAGGTGTTGAGTTGATTACTTCTCCATGGGTGTCCAATTGATCAAAAACCATATAAGCACGAGCGGCTTTTAGTATACATTCCGAACGCAAAATTACACGAATCCAGTACAAATTATTTCCCGTTTCCTGTGATTGACGCATGATCGTGATCGCATAATCATCTAAATGATAATCACGTATCTCAGTAGACACTTCTACCATCTGGTCATTCGTCTCAGAATCAGAGTCTGTACTTTCAGCCATCGTAACAGCAGGCTCAGGAGATACCTCGTTAAAATCTCCTGCTACTATGGAACGGAGCACTCCTACCAATGAGCTAACATCAGCGGCCCCATCCCCGCCTTCCATGATGTTTTGGACCATGCTTTCCATGATATCGACACTTTTGAAAATGACGTCCATAATGTCGCTTGTAATCATTAATTTCTGATTACGAATTAAATCAAGTACGTTTTCCATCTCATGCGTTAAGCTGGCCAAATCTTCAAAGCCCATCGTTGCTGCCATTCCTTTTAAGGTGTGAGCTGAACGAAAAATTTCATTAACGATTCCAATATCATTCGGATCGGTCTCCAGAGACAACAGATTGGAGTTAATCGCCTGCAAATGTTCCTTGGATTCTTCAATAAACATATCGAGATATTGATTCATATCCATGTGTAAATAACCTCCCCCATCATGTTACGAGTCGAACTAACGTCTCCGCCATGTGGTCCAGTGGAACTACATGATCCGCTAATCCAGCTTGAATGGCTGCACGTGGCATTCCGTACACGACACAACTACTTTGATCTTCTATCAATCCTACGACGTGATGAGCTTCCTTCATCTGTCGTAAGCCTGCTGTCCCATCAGCTCCCATTCCAGTCAAAATGACCGCCCACTGCCTTGTATGCGTAAGTTTACTCGCTGATTCAAACAAAACGTCAACGGACGGACGATGACCTCCACGTGGTGCTTCTTGATGTAATTTTATAATGACTTTTCCACCGGTTGGTTGCGTGGCTTCCATATGATAACCACCCGGTGCAATATAAGCTGTACCTGCCTTTATTTCTTCTCCATCGCTTGCTTCCTTTACCGTTATTTGACACATGCTATCTAGCCGTTGGGCCAAACTTTTGGTAAATCCAGGTGGCATATGCTGCACAATTAATATAGGTGCTGGAAAAAAAGCAGGAATGTGAGTTAACAGTGTTTGCAAAGCACGAGGTCCTCCTGTTGAAGTTCCTAGAAATACAACTTTCGTCCCTGTCTTATCCGACATTTCCATAGGTTGCAATCCCTTACTTCCTTTATCAGAAAGAGAAGGGTACTCACTCGTCTTTTCTGTTTGACGTAGCTTCTTTTGTGGCTCTACTTGAGTTTTTTTGACAGAAGTCTTCGTTAATGGAGCTGTTAGCTTCTGCTTAATACGCCCCTTTGCAACCGCTGCTTCCTTTACAAGTTCGACAAGCTGTTGGCCCACCTTATGAATGTCTAACGAAATAGGCCCAGAGGGTTTACCGATAAAGTCAAAAGCGCCTAACTCCAACGCTTTTAGAGTCGCGTCCGCCCCTTCTTTGGTCAAACTACTCAACATGACAACTGGCAAAGGTTGTTCTGCCATTAGTCTCTCTAATGTGGCTAGTCCATCCAAAATAGGCATTTCCACGTCTAACGTGACCACATCTGGTTGAAATTCCTTTACTTTTTCTAAGCATTCCATTCCATTTCGAGCACGAGCCACGACTTCAATGTTAGGATCGCTTGTCAAAATGTCAGAAATGACCTTGCGCATGAAAGCGGAATCGTCTGCCACTAGCACTTTTATTTTCGTCATGTTACCGCTCCCTTCTAGTCACTCCAATCGTTTCCACCATCTGTTACATCCAATTTCGCAATTTAGCAAGAAATCCTTTTAGTCCGCCTTGCTCCTCCCGTTCTGTTGAAGAAGGGCTGAACTCGACACTATATTTTTCAGCCAGTTGGCGTATGCCTTTTGCCATCTGAGACTGTGGATAAACGAGTAAAAGGGGTTGTTGCTGCTTTACTGCCTTTGAAACGTACGGGTCGTCCGGCAAAAATCCAAGTGTTCCTATAGGAAATTCCAGGAAGCGTTGCGCTACTGTAATCAGTTTGTCAGCAGTTTGCTGTCCTTCCCGCATCGTTGAGGCACGATTAATAATTAGCTTGATCTTGGCATCAGGTTTTTGCAAATGAACCATCTTCATCATTGCATACGCATCAGTGATAGCTGGAGGCTCAGGTGTGGTCACCAGCAGAATTTCATCAGATGCCATTAGAAACTGTAAAGATTCCTTGCTAAGCCCAGCCCCTGTATCGAAAAGGATAATATCGGCATAGCCTTGTAATTTTCCTAATTCATCAAAAACCTTACTCAATTCCCAATCCTGTAGCTGAGAAATTTGGTTGAAGCCTGAACCGCCTGCAATAAACTCCAACCCTTTAGGACCTTTTTCAATGATATCCCAGACTGTCTGATCTGCTTCGAGAAGATGAAATAAATGTTTCTTAGGGGTAACACCCATTAAGACGTCAAGATTGGCTAAGCCTAGATCAACATCAAACACAAGAACTTTCTTCCCTTGTTCCATGAGACCCAATGCTAAATTAAGTGTAACATTTGATTTACCAACGCCACCTTTTCCGCTTGTAACGGCTACGAGTCGCGTTTTTCGTGTCTCTGTATCTGCATGCATCTGCTGTTTTCGTTGAAACTGTTCTCGTAACTTTTGCGCCTGATCATGCATATGCCTCTTCCCCCACGATCAACTTGGTCAGTTTCTCCGTTGTGATGATTTCAATATCATCGGGAACATTTTGTCCTGTGGTCAGATAGGAAAGAGGAAGATCAAATTGTTCGAGTAACGACAAGATGGGTCCATAATGTAGTGTTTCATCAGCTTTCGTCAAAATAACTTGCGAGATAGGCACGTCCTTAAACTGCTCCACAATTGCCTGCATGTCCGCAAATTTGGAGGTAAGACTCATAACTAGTAAATGCTCACTCATCTCTTCCCATTGTAAGTATTCTTTTATTTTATTCACAAATTCATCATTTCGATAGTTGCGACCAGCCGTATCTATGAAAATAAGGTCATAGCCCTGCATTTTGTCCAAGGCGTTCTCCATTTCATTAGCAGAAAAGACAACTTCCAACGGTACATTTAAAATGTTAGCATATGTCTTCAGTTGCTCCACCGCTGCAATACGATAGGTATCGGCAGTAATAAATCCTACTTTTCGTTTCTCTTTTAACATATGCCAAGCTGCCAGTTTAGCAATCGTTGTGGTTTTACCCACCCCAGTTGGTCCAAAAAAGAATAGATACTTTTTGGGGTCCCTTGTTTGAGTAACATCAGGTACATGCTTAGCTACTCGCTCTGCAATCCTGAGCTTCATCAAGTCCTCTACTTCTTCGTGGGTGACATGATATGGGTCAGGTAGCTCTAGTAAAATATCATGCAATAGAGTAGCAATGGTACTTTCTTGCATTTCATTTTGCAAGAGCTTCTCTCGCCAGTCTGCAAGCGGTGTAGGTAATTGCTCACTTGCCTGTTTAGCAAACAAGAGCTTGTGGAGCATCACCCTCATATCTTTTAGCTCCCCAATCATGTCACGATATTCTTGCATGCCTGTTGCTTGATCAAGTCGTTTACCTTGTTGTTCTTTTTCCGTAGTAACAGAGATATCAGGCTGATTGATCGTTGGAGAACGCTCTAATCTAAGTGAACTCTCTGCTGGCACGGACTGAGTTTCAACCGGATTAGACTTCATTTGTAGAGAACTAGTATCGTCTGGAGTTGGCTTTTGCATGGGTTGTACTGTTCCCGCCTGCTGATTAGGCTGATTGGCATCCGTAAAAGTATGTAGCGCTTGTTGGTAACGGATGGCAGCAAGTGCCCCTGCCAATGACTTTGGCCGTTCCTCTTGTTGATCACTAACTGCCCCTTGTGTATGAATTGACAATAGCTCCTCTTCTACATGTGCTATGTAAGGAGTCTCATTGTGCTGGAGAGCTGCTTTGGAAAACTCAGGATGCTGTACAACAGATGGTTGATAACTCTTATTAGGCTGTTGATATCCTTGCCCATCCAGTTTAGGAACGGAAGTAGCAGGCTTTACTGGAGCCTGCTTTTCTTCCTTGGTTTCCGCCGCCGCAATCACTTCGATTTGCTGTTTCCGGAACATCCCCATGAAGCCGCCTGTCTTGACTTGCTTCGTATTTAAAATGACAGCATCTTTCCCAAGTTCAACACGAATCTTTTCTAAAGCTTCTGGCATCGATTCAACCAAGTAACGTTTTACTTTCATGATACGTTCACCACTCCTACACTCTGCACTTCAACATGAGGCTCTAATTCACTGTAAGACAGAACAGGAATATCCGGCATCATACGCTCCATTAATTGACGTAAATACATACGCGTCATAGGAGAAGACAGGATAACAGGTTGTTGCCCCATATTTACCATACGATTTACTTGCTCAGACACGTTTTGGTAGATGCGCTGAGAAGTATCAGGGTCCATGGCTAGGTAACTGCCTTGTTCCGATTGTTCGACACTCTCGGAGATGGTTTTTTCCAAACTTGGTCCTGCTGTAATGACTCGGAGCGGTTCCCCAGGTTGCGTATATTGCAAAGTAATTTGTCTAGCTAGTGCCTGTCTTACATATTCAGTCAAAACTTCTGGATCTTTGGAGTACATGGCATGATCGGCCAAAGCTTCCAGAATGACAGGAAGATTACGAACAGAAATTTTTTCTTTCAATAATTTCTGTAGGACCTTCTGAACATCCCCAATTGTAAGTAAGGATGGGATCAATTCATCTACTAATACTGGTGCTGATTCACGTACGTTATCAATCAACGCCCGTGTTTCCTGACGACCAAGTAATTCATGAGCGTGACGTTTTATAATCTCTGTCAGATGGGTAGCAACTACAGATGGCGGATCAACAACCGTGTAACCAGACAGCTCGGCCATCTCTTTATTTTCCTCAGACACCCACAGCGCAGGTAGGCCAAAGGCAGGTTCCATCGTAGGAATACCCTCGACTGATTCATCTTCAAACCCAGGACTCATAGCTAGATAATGATCCATCAAAATCTCACCAGTTGCAATCACATTGCCTTTAATTTTGATGATGTATTCATTGGGCTTTAACTGAATGTTATCGCGAATGCGAATGACAGGCACAACAAGTCCCAATTCAAGTGCACACTGGCGTCGAATCATAATAACTCGATCAAGTAAATCCCCACCTTGCTTGGTATCCGCTAACGGAATTAATCCATAGCCAAATTCAAACTCAATGGGATCGACTTGTAGAAGATTGACCACGCTTTCTGGGCTTCGTACCTCTTCTAGCTGTTGCTCTTCTTCCTGCGTAAAGGATTCCTCCAATTCACTCTTTTGCTGTTTAGACAACTTCATCGCAGCTAAGATTAGAATAATAGCTACTACAGCTGTAGGGATCAAACTGATTGGCGTGAACACTCCAAGTAATAACATGGCTGCAGCAACCACATACAGCAGTTTAGGATGAGCAAATAATTGTTCCGTAATATCTTCGCCCAAACCACCTTCTGAGGAGGCACGTGTCACAATAATACCTGTCGCTGTCGAAATTAATAGTGCAGGAATCTGGCTTACTAAGGCATCACCAATCGAAAGTAGTGTAAAGGTACTTAACGCTTCCATAAAGCTCAATTTATGTATAGCAACCCCGATAATAAAACCACCAATGATATTTACGATAAAAATAACGATACCTGCAATAGCGTCCCCTTTTACGAATTTACTTGCCCCATCCATAGAACCGTAAAAGTCTGCTTCTCGCTCAATTTTGCGGCGGCGCTGTCTCGCATCTTGTTCACTAATCATCCCTGCGTTCAGGTCCGCGTCAATACTCATTTGCTTCCCAGGCATCGCATCTAGTGTAAAACGAGCAGCTACTTCCGCTACGCGCTCTGAACCTTTTGTGATAACGATGAACTGGATGATGATCAAGATTAGGAATACAACAAAACCGATAACCGCGTTACCACCTACTACGAAATCACCAAATGCTTCGATAACAGTACCACCCTGTCCAGTTGACAGAATGTTACGCGTGGTTGAAACATTTAGAGCCAATCGGAATAGCGTTGTTAATAGCAATAATGTAGGAAAGATGGAAAATTCCAGAGTCTCTTTGGTATACATCGAGACGAGCAGGATAACCAGGGCCAACGATATATTAACAATCAGTAGCATATCCAACAGTCCGGATGGTAAAGGAATTACCATCATTACGACAATGCTTAACACGAAGATGATCATGCCCAACTGTTTTGCACCCATCTCGTCTCCTCCTTTCACCGCTTCACTTTACCTTGAAGTTTGTAGACATAGGCCAATACTTCCGCTACCGCTTTGAACAGCTCCTCAGGGATTGTCTGTCCAATTTCCACTTGTGAGTATAACGCACGGGCAAGCGGTTTGTTTTCCATAGTAACAACGCGGTGTTTCTTGGCCATTTCCCTGATTTTCAGGGCTAAATAATCCTGACCTTTGGCAATCACCGTCGGCGCCATCATTTCAGCCGGATCATACTTAATCGCTACTGCAAAGTGCGTCGGGTTGGTGATAATGACATCGGCGTTAGGGATCTCCTGCATCATACGGCGCATCGCCATCTGTCTTTGTCGTTCCTTGATCTTACTTTTGATGAGGGGGTCACCCTCCATCTTTTTATGTTCATCCTTGATGTCTTGTTTGGACATGCGCAGATTCTTTTCATATTCGTAGCGTTGATATAGATAATCAAGAAACGCTAAGATAACCAACAGCATACCGACAGAAATTCCCAACTTGACGACTTGCCAGCCCGTAAACTCTAAGACTGCTTCTAGTGTGGAAAAAGAAAGTCGTGGAATCTTGTCCTTGATGTCCCATAAGATCATGTAAACAACAATCATTCCTGCGGTAATCTTTAAAATAGACTTAAACAATTCAACAATGGACCGGATCGAAAAGATTTTTTTGAATCCTTCGATTGGGTTAAGTTTCTCTAGTTTAAATTGGATTGGTTCTAAAGAAAAAAGCACCCCGACTTGCAAATAGTTGACCACTAACGCGACCAACATGCAGACGCCAAACACTATACTAAGAATCTTGGCTGCCTCCTTGACGACCTGCAGGGAAATCACCTGAAGATTTTCAGCATTTACTTCCCAGGTCGCATAACTGCCCAACGATTCGCGTAGAATGCCCTCAAAGATGCCCAACATCCAAGAGCCAGCGATCATCAACAGAAAAAACACGGAGCTGATCATAAAAGCGGGAGCCAAATCTGAACTTTTGGCAACCTGTCCTTTTTTGCGAGAATCCTGACGTTTTTGAGGAGTCGCTTTTTCTGTTTTTTCGCCGTTAAAAAATTGCAGGTCTACTGTCACAAAAAAACGTGGATGACTCATCATGCTCCTCCCAAAATCCCGATCAATTCCGCCATGGCCTGAAACATCTTGGAAAAATAATTGCTAAGAACTAAAAAGAATCCAGGCATTACGAAAATGAGCATTAAAAAGCTAACTAACAGTTTCAAAGGCAAACCAACCACAAAGATATTAAATTGTGGCACCATTTTGGCGATAATACCAAGAGAGAGGTCTACCAGAAATAAAGCAACGACAATTGGTATCGCCATCATAAAGGCACTTAAAAACATCTGCGAGAAAGCCTTTAACATAAACTCTCCAAATGCCTCGGAAGAAAACGCAATTCCCAATTTGCTAATGGGGATTGTCTGATAGCTTTTCAGAATACCTTGTATCATCAAATGATGTCCATTAATACTCAAGAAATATAAGGTAGCTAAGATTTCTTTCAACCGACCCGTGATCGGTACATAAGCACCCGTCGCAGGATCTACAACGTTAGCCATGGCTAGTCCCATTTGCATATCCATGAGCCCACCCGCTACCCGTACAGCCGAAAACATGAGCTGTAGCAAGAAACCCAATAACAGGCCCACGATCGTTTCCTTTACTACATAAGCAGCAAAAGTGATATCAAGTGGAATTTTATCCAAAATAGGCACATAGGCAAAACTAATGAACGCCATAGCGGCAGCAAAGCCAATCTTAAACTGGTTGGGCATACCACGTTGCGTAAATAGTGGAGCCGATACCACGAAGGAAATAATCCGCACAAATACCAGCAGGTACATTGGCAAGAACGTTTCAATCAGTTGCATATTCTACCCCACAAATCTGTACAGGTTACCCATGATATTTGCTGTAAATTCAATGACAATCCGTAGCATCCATGGACCAAAAATGAGCAAAGAAAGAAACACAGCCACGATCTTCGGTATGAACGCCAACGTTTGTTCTTGAATTTGTGTTGTTGCCTGAAAAATACTCACCATTAGCCCGACTAACAACGCAATTCCCAAAATAGGGGCAAGCACGATCAATATGGTGTACACCGAGGATTGCGCAATTTGTAAGATCATATCTGATGTCATGTTTCATCAGGCCTCCTAGAAGCTTAAAAAGAGAGATTTCACAACGAGATACCAACCGTCCACCATGATAAACAACAGGATTTTAAACGGTAGTGAAATCATGACAGGTGGAAGCATCATCATCCCCATCCCCATCAAAATACTGGCGACAATCATATCGATAACCAAAAATGGAATAAACAGCATAAAACCAATTTGGAAGGCTGTTTTTAATTCGCTGATTGCAAAAGCAGGAACCAGCGCCACTAGAGAGACATCTTCAATAGACTTTGGTTTTTCAGACTTCGAGTATTGTAAAAATAACGCCAAATCCTTTTGCCTAGTCTGCTTTAGCATAAACGTCTTGAGAGGAGTAACTGCTTTATCTAACGCTTGTTGCTCCGTGATTTCCCCCTGCATAAACGGTTTTACTGCCGTATCATTAATGGTTTGAAATGTAGGCGCCATGACGAAAAAAGTCAGGAACAATGCCATGCCTACAATTACCTGGTTAGGTGGCATTTGCTGAGTAGCCAAAGCGGTACGCACAAACGACAACACCACAACAATACGCGTAAAGCAAGTCATTAAAATTAATATGCTAGGCGCCAAGGCTAAGACAGTAAACATTAACAGAAGCTGGATAGAAGAGGCTGTTTTTTCGGGAGTATCTGCTCCCCCACCAATCTTGAACTCCACCTGTGGAATGTTATTCAAAAGTCCCGCTGCACCTGACGTACTTGCTTCAGCGACTTGTGCATAGGTCATCAAACAAAGAAACGTTGCACATATAAATAAAAGTGGCAAAAATCTGTTCATGACTAATCCCCTTTGCGGCGGTTCTGTTCCCATTGATTCTTTTGTTGCTCCGCATGGGAGACTTCCCGCCACTGTTCGTCCAGTAGCTGATCAAAAGAGGCATCTGTTTGTTGAGTTTGCGTGGATGCAGGCTTAGATTGTGCTTGAAACAAATGACCAAGCTTATTCCATGACCAGTCAGGAGCCGTTTTGTTCTCGATATCGGCTAAAATAACGTCCAACTCATCACCAGGTGAAATCTGGCGGATAAGCTGGATATTATCTCCTACGCCTAATACGTACAGGGAGTCGCCAATCATCACCAATTGAATGGACTTACCAGTTCCAAGAGAATAGCCTCCTAAAGAGCGAAATGGGCCACTTTCTCGAAAACCACCAGTTTGTTTCTTTCCTATCCATTTAAATAAGAGGTAGATAAGCCCGACCACTACTGCCAAAGAAAAGACGATTTGGACCACATACCCAAGAATACTAGGGGTTTTTGGAACTGGAGAATCCGCAGATAGCTCTCCTCCAGTCCCTTGTTTTCCCTGTTTTGCATCCTGCTGTAACCAGTCAAAAGCTGATCCTTCTGTCTGTTTCGCCTCCGCATAACTAATTACTGGGGGAGGCGCTACTACAGCAAAAACTAGTAACATTGCCACGAACAAACTACGAATGTTCATTGCATTCATAATCGTTTAGCTCAACGTCTTTTTGATGGCTTCGATTACTCGATCCGCTTGGAAAGGTTTTACGATAAAGTCTTTTGCACCAGCCTGGATAGCGTCGATAACCATGGATTGTTGTCCCATTGCCGAACACATGATAACACGAGCATTAGGATCAAGCTTACGAATTTCCTTCAAAGCTGTAATACCATCCATTTCTGGCATGGTAATATCCATGGTTACTAGATCAGGACCTAATTCCTTATACTTTTCAACGGCTTGGGCACCATCGCTAGCTTCCCCAACAACGGTGAAACCATTTTTCGTTAAAATTTCCTTCACCATCATTCTCATAAATGCTGCATCATCCACGATTAACACTTTGTTAGACATCCTACTGTTCCTCCTTAAAGAAATCTGCTTATTGTAACTTCTGTACACGATCCCATTGACTGATTATATCGGTTACACGCACTCCGAAGTTTTCATCAATGACAACGACTTCACCTTTAGCAATCAGCTTGTTGTTGACTAATATATCAACAGGTTCGCCTGCCAATTTATCCAACTGAATAATAGAACCAGCAGACATCTCTAAGATATCTCGAATCAATTTTTTAGTTCGACCTAACTCTACAGTCACCTGAAGCGGAATATCCAGTAGCAATCCAAGGTTTTGCTCTTCTGGCTGCACAACATTATTCCCCTGGAATGGTGTAAATTGTGCTGGTTGTACATTTGTTGCTGCTACCTGTGTATTAATCGCTCCTCCAGCCTGTTGTGGAGGCTGTGCATATGGTTGCGGCGGATACGGTTGATATGGGTATGGATATGGAGCATACCCTTGATTTGGCGGGTAGCCATATGGTGCTGGTTGCGGTGGATACGGATGCGGCGGTTGTTGATCATAACCGCTTGGTGCCGCACTCATCGGCATGCCAGGTACTGGTTCCATCACTGGCGGTTGTGGTGCTGATGCTGACATTGGTGCTTCCGTTGCTACTGCTGGTGCTGGTGGAGTTGCAACTGGTTTTCCAAAATCAATAGAAGGTTCTTGCATAATAGAAGCTGTTGCTGCTGTTTCAACCATATCAGGTGCTTCACTTCCCATCAATTGGCTAATCATTTGTTTAGCAAAATTAATCGGTAATAGTTGCATAATGGAAGAGTCAATTAGCTCTCCTTGATCGCCAACCTTGATTTGGAACGAAATTTTGACAAGTTCCTCACCGCTAGGCAATCCTTCTTCTCCTTGCCCATTCTGTAAATCCATCATATCAATCCCGGGCGGAGAAATGTTAACTAATTGATTAAAAATAGTAGACATGGAAGTGGCGGCAGAACCCATCATTTGATTCATCGCTTCCTGCACAGCACTTAAATGCATCTCAGACAATTCGATAGCATTATTTCGACCATCTCCACCCATCATCAAGTCTGCAATGACAGAGGCATCCGCTACCTTAATAACGAGCATGTTGATACCTTGGAATCCATCCGTGTACTCAACATGCACCGCGACATGCGGGCGTGGAAATTCATCGACTAACTCACTTCGCTTCACGATGGAGACTGTCGGTGTGGTAATATCAACTTTTTGGTTTAGCAGAGTAGATAACGCGGTTGCCGCACTCCCAAACGTAATATTACCAATTTCACCCAAAGCATCTTGCTCAAAGGGAGAGAGATATTCATCAACATCAGGGATGTTGTTCTCCACTTGCGTTGGCTCCTCAGAGAGGTTATCGTTCGCTTTTAGCAAGGCATCAATCTCTTCTTGAGACAACATATCTCTACTCATAGTTTTCCTCCCCCTCCTCTATCACTTCATCGATTTGTACAGCTACCTTGCCCTTCAATGTACCTGGTTGAGCGTAGAATTTTAAGCAATCGCCCACTTTGACATGTAGCCTGTTATCAATGGTTTGGTCCAATTGAATGACATCACCCTGTGTCAGTTGCAAAAACTCTCTTACGGTGATGGTGCTTGTTCCTAGTTCTGCACAAATCGGCAATTTAGCTGTTTTGACTTGGTCTTCTAAGAGCTGTCTCTCTGCTTCATCCCGTTGTCGTCGCTGTGTTGAGAACCAGTATTGCCCAGATAGCTTAGGCATGATTGGTTCTAATACCACGTGAGGCAGACAAAGATTAATCATGCCTGTCGTATCACCAATCTTTGTACTAAAGGAAATAACAGCAACAATCTCATTAGGGGAAACAATCTGCATAAATTGCGGATTCATTTCAAGAACTTCCAAATACGGATCTAACTCAATAATTTGCTTCCAAGCTTCGTGAAAACTATCCAGCGCCTTGCTGAAGACGCGTTCCATTACGGTCGTTTCAATCTCGGTCAATGCCCCCATCTTGTCTGGGATCATTCCTTGACCGCCCAATAATCGGTCCAACATCGCATAAGCGATATTTGGATTTACTTCCATAACCATTCTACCTTCCAAAGGCGGCGCCTCAAAGATATTTAGAATGGTCATCTTCGGTATAGATCGGATAAATTCGTCGTATGGCAACTGGTCAACAGAGGCGACATTAATTTGCACGAAGGTCCGAAGCTGCGCTGAAAAATAGGTAGTTAAGAGTCTGGCGTAATTCTCGTGAATTCGCGTCAGTCCGCGGATCTGATCCTTGGAAAAGCGAAGCGCTCGTTTAAAATCGTATACTTTGATTTTTTTCTCAGCGTCTTCTTTCTTTAGTTCATTAGCATCCATTTCTCCAGAGGAAAGAGCGGCTAATAACGCGTCTATCTCACTTTGTGAAAGTACCTCGGCCATGGCGGTCACCTCCTTTTGCGCTTTGTTTCATCCCACTCATCGTTTTTTCCCATCTCTTATGGCTTTTTTAGGTTAGTCGTTGTAACTAAAACGATCCTGCCATCTTGCATAATTGTATTAACATCCCCTAGAACTTTGGCCTCAAGCTTGTTAATGCCTTCCGTCCCTTTTAAATCATCTGGAGTTAATCCAGCCAAGGTTTTAATAATGACTTGCTTCACTTGCGGCAGTCTTTTTTCCAGTTCAGCTTTACTTTTTTTCCCGTCTGCAGTGATGCTAAAGCGCACAACCACAAAATTATTGGTTAAAAGGTTGGTGGTAATGTCATCCGTATCTACCGAGTATTCCTTCATTTCATCTGCGTTTAATGCTTTTACCACCTCAGCGCCGTTAGCTGTTGTAGATGGAGCAATGATGGACATGTACCCAAAGAATCCTGCCACACCTAACAGAGTAATAGCAATTAAAATAATAAGTGCCATATTCACTAATTTATTTTGAAACATAGCGGCCTCCCGTTATTAGCTAGATTCGTTCGGTTGCCCGAGCGTCTTTGCCAAATACGATTCCTGATAAAACTGCTTCATTTGAAGAATAATGTCTTCTACTGTCTCTTTGACCAAATATTTCTTCCCATTGTTCAGGGTAATGATCGTATCTGGTGTTGCTTCTACTACTTCAATATGAACCGCGTTTAAATAAAATGTATTTCCATTAAAACGAGTCAAGCGAATCATCTAACGACTCCTTTCAAAGGTGGCAGAGGAGGAGTGGTTCCTCCTCATGCCTTATCGTTGTGATGCTTATTGTTACGTACTGTTACGATTTGTTACCTATCGTTTTAGGTTAACCAGCTCTTCCAAAATACTGTCGGAAGTGGTGATAATGCGGGAGTTCGCTTGGAAACCGCGCTGAGCAACGATCATTTCAGTGAACTCTTCACTTAGGTCAACGTTGGACATTTCAAGTTGTCCAGAGATGACTTTGCAGTAGGCTTCTGTTGGATCAACAATTTCATTTTCTACATTTCCTGAAGCTATAGTTGTTTTATAAAGGGAACCACCTAACTTTTCCAAGCCACCTGGATTGGGTACAACTACTATCCCAACTTGACCAGCTTCACCAACTTCTTGATCTTTATTAACTGTAGTAACTGTACCATCTAATCCAATTGAATAAGAAACAAATTCTTCTCTGTCAATCTGAATAGGTTCTTCATCCGCACCCAATAATTTTAGCCCCTGTGGATTAACAAGAAATCCATCAACATCACGTTCAAAGTTACCAGCACGAGTCAGATATTTATTTTCTCCATCGGAAACGGCAAAGTATCCATCACCTTCAATAGATAAATCAGATGTCAGATTTGTTGTCATTGGGCTACCCACAGAATGAACTATGTCAATGGAGGCTACTTTACTCCCCAAACCTACTTGCTTCGGATTAACACTTCCACGAGTATCAGTTGGACCAGACTCACTACCAACCTTTTGGCTTAAAATATCTTGGAACATTACGCGACTCTTCTTAAAACCAACTGTATTCACGTTAGCGATATTATTACCAATTACATCCAATTTCGTTTGAAAACCCTTCATGCCGGATACACCGGAATACATTGAACGAATCATGAACAAACCTCCCTATTTTTAAAGTATGGACTACCTCCGTCATTTGGCAATCCGTGGGCTTCCTACATGAGGGCCGGCCCTACTTATACAAAGACAGCACTGTCTATATTGGTAAATACATTTTCCTTCATTCGGCTTTCATCCATGGCCGTAATGACCTTATGATTAGAGATGCTTACGACATAAGCGACACGATCCATTAAGATTAAGGACTCTCGTGCTCCTTTGTTCCTCGCCTTTTGAAATCCGCTCTCCAACCGCTGCATATCTTCTGGTTGCAACTCAATTCCACTCTCCCGCATCCGCTGTACAGCATGTTGACTGAAAGAGAGAGCTTTTGGTGAGGGACTCTGCTGGGTCGTTAAGGAATCGGAAAGCCATTGATCAAACGGCTTAGTCGTTGGTTGCGAAGCCCCCGTTTGCTTAGGAGTGGAGAGCCGCGAAGGATAATAGGTACTTCCCACACGTATGTGATGATTCAAAGCTACCCCTCCATCCTTATACCCGTTATGCGTTCAGGTCTACGCGAGATGTTGTCGTTCCTAACCTTGTACTACTTTCACGTTCACCATCGAGAACACTGTCAAAGGAAGCTTCTTGCTCGTTCTGTGCCCCTTGTTCTTGAGACTGTTCACGAGCCTGTTGCCCACCATTCTCTTTTCCTTGATCAAAAGAGAAAGGAGTGGAATTATTGCTTTGTTGGCTTACTTCCAGCTTATCTACTTGTATGCCCTGTTGAACAAAAGCGTTTCGAAGTTGAGCCATCTGCTGATCCAGCATGTCCTTACCATGTTTGGAGTCAGCAATGAAGTGAGCGGTTATCACACCATTGTGTGAAGTAATACGCACATCAACTTTGCCTAGTTCCTGTGGATACAATATTAGTTTCGCTTCGGTAACCCCTTGTAATGTTCCCACCTTCAGCTGACGGACGAATATATCCGTAACCTGTTGTGGCATCTGTTCTGCTCGAACAGGGAAACTCCTCATGTCCGCTGCTGTACCTGATTGGTTTTGTACCGTAGTAGCTGCAGTGTTAGCCACTTGGAAGGTGGTAGTCGTATCTACATCGGCATCAACAGCTTCTGTATCCATAACTACTGGTGCTATCGCTTCCTGTAATGTAGTTTGGAACGATTTCACTTGAATGCCAGCTTCCTGTCCATATTGACTCAGCGCGTGATGAACGCGAACTGGTTGCATATGGGCAGGCATCTGATTTGGAACTTCTGCTCGATTGGTTGCAGTAGGAATCAATTCTTTTTTCATTTGCGGAGTGATCAATAAGGACTGTTCACCCTCAGGAGCTCCTTCTTTTTGTAAGGAAATCCCCATTTGTCCCAACGTTTTTTGCACTGTTTCAAGCAATTGTTGGTAATCTCCCTTTGCTTGAACAGGTGTCATCGTCGGAAGCTTCTGTAACAAATCAGTTAGCTTGTTGGCATCTTCCTCCGACATTCCTTGTGCTGCCAACGCTTGTAACAAGGTTTGTTTTCCCTGTTCCGTTGTAAGTGTGATGATTGGAAGCTTGCCTACAAGAGCTTCATCGGTTTGTCCATCTACTTCACTGATTTGCTGTTCTTGTGACAAAAGCATCTGTTGGTTGGTTCCCAACAACTGCTGAAGCATAGCCATAAGGTCTCCTAAAGCACTTGCGTCTTCTTCGGACATACCAGGAAATTCTACTTCAGCCATGTTATTAAAGGCTCCAAACGCTAAGCCTAATTGCGAAGAAAAAGCTCCTTGCTCTTGGCCGGATACGGTAGCTTGCCCTCCATTCATTACAGTGGCAACTCCTGTCGTACCGGTTGTCATAGGCATCACAGTTTGCATGTTTCCAATATTCATTTAGTCACCTCCTCTATTATTTCGTTGCTATGTAAACGATGAAGAACAATTGTACTTCATCGAGGCAACGCATTCGTCAAGCGCGCTGCTAATTCGGGGTTTGTCTTGCTAATTTCACCTAATAACTCGCCCCGTTTACTGTCAGACACTTGTCCCAATACACTTAGAGCGCGTTCCGCATTAATTTTATACAAAGAGATTAAAATTTTAGATGCATCGCCTGTATTCATTGACTGAAAGCTATTGGACAATTTCTCTGCATCGATTCTATTTGTTTCCCTAGTTTCACTTAATGCTTTCGTTAATATCTGGACCCGCTGTTGTAAGGCTGCAATGTCATCATCTTTTGAAATTTGATTATCCTTTAGCAGAATAGAAATATCAGCAGCCTTCTTTGGATCCATCTTCGCCAGCAACTGTGCCTGTTCGTCCGTCTTCATCTTGGAAAGAACCACAACCGCTTCTTCCTTGCTAAGATTTCCTACAATCGCAGCGGCATTTTTTGCCGACATAGAGCTATATACCTTAGCTAAATCCTGAAACTGTTTTTGTCTCTCTTCTTCTTTAAGGCGTTTTTCTTCAGTTGTTCTTTTTAGATCATCGATTTGTTTTTGTAGAGCTGCAATCGTGCTTTCTTTTTGACTTACTTCTTTCTGCAATTGAGCAGCGGCCTGTTTGGTTTTCGTTGCATCCTCATTTGCCTGAGCTGCTTTTGATTCTTTTGATTCTTTTGATTCTGCTTTGTTATCTGCTACCGTCTGGCTAGTTGTTGCATCGTCTGGTATCAGCTTTTCTACATAAGGAATGCTATTTAGCCAATCTTTTACGCTTCCCACGACATTGTAGCCAAGGAGGCTTGCCAAGATTCCAGCTAACAAACTAGCAAATAAGGCAGGAATAACAATAATGTATAAGAGCCACTCTAGCCTGTTATACTCGCGTTCCTCCTGGATTTCCTCTTCCATGAAGACGCCTCCTTTCACACCTGCTTCAATTGTCGGAGGAATCGATTCGTGCCGATCTCATCCATTTCTTTTTGTTCCACCTGGTTTTGCCATTCTACATATTTCGTTTGAGCTTTGTCTCGCAGGGTTGACCAGAGCTTGGATTCTTGCAAATGGTAATGTAATTTTTCCTGGCATCGTTCAATTTCTTTGTCACACCCGATGATGCGCCGTTTTTGCGTGGCAATCTGACGGTCTACTACCTGCTGAAATCTTGTAACGGCTAATAAATCGGATGCGCTACATGCAGCATGTTGCATATCCACAAGCGAATCGGACATGCCATTTCGCTGATCAACAAGCCGATATAGCTTTTGCTCCTCTTGCTGCTTTTGTTGTACCGATCGGCCAAATGCCCATTGTGCTTGTTCTGTTTCTTTTTCCTTTAAATCAAGTACTTTCTGCATATGAAAGCGAAAGGGCTTCATGTTACATCACACTCCCAAAATGAGTGGTTAATGCCTGTAAAGTCGTATTGAAATTGGATGGTTCGTTAACCCCCTGCGCCGTGAATGAGCGGATGATCTCTCGATAGCGAATGGCTGCATCAATTTCTCGATTAGTTCCCGTCTTGTACGCTCCAATGTTAATTAAATCCTCTGCCTCTTTATAGGTAGCCATGTGTCGTTTTAATTCCTGGGCAGCTTGTAAGTGTTGGGGCGAGCAAATCTCACTCATGACCCTACTTACACTTTGCAAAATATCGATGGCTGGAAAATGTCCACGCTGGGCAATTTTCCGATCTAAGACGATATGACCATCTAATATCCCTCGTACAGCATCAGCTATCGGATCATTCATGTCATCAGAGTCAACCAATACGGTATACAAAGCGGTAATACTACCTTTATCTGAAGTTCCTGAGCGTTCCAGTAGCTTAGGTAACATAGCAAAAACAGACGGGGTATACCCACGTGTAGCTGGCGGTTCACCAATGGCGAGTCCAATCTCACGCTGAGCCATAGCAAATCGCGTCACGGAGTCCATCATTAACATCACGTTCAGCCCACGATCCCTAAAATATTCAGCAATGGAAGTAGCAATCATCGCACCTTTGATTCGAATCATGGCTGGCTGATCTGATGTGGCAACTACAACAACCGATCGTTTTAATCCCTCTTCGCCTAAGTCGCGCTCGATAAAGTCACGTACTTCACGTCCACGTTCTCCTATGAGACCAATTACATTGATATCAGCCGTCGTATTACGGGCAATCATACTCATTAATGTACTTTTTCCTACACCAGAGCCGGCAAAGATACCGACACGCTGTCCTTTTCCCATTGACAACAAGCCATCGATGGCTCGTACACCTAGGCTTAGCGGTTCTGCTATCCTTGGCCTTGTCAAGGGATTAGGAGGCGTGTTATCAGTTGGATAGCTAGTTAATCCATATGGAAGGGATTCATTCGACAGAGGACGACCTAAGCCGTCGAGAATACTTCCTAGGATCTCAGGGCCTACCTTCACTGACAAAGGCTTTCCTGTAGCTACCACATCACATCCAGGACCGATATACGATAAATCTCCAAGAGGCATTAACAGAACCTTCGTATCTCGAAATCCCACCACTTCTGCCATAATTGGTTCTTTGTGATTAGGGGATTCAATCATGCAAATCTCGCCTAGTTTGGCTTCAGGCCCTTGTGACTCTACAGTAAGTCCCACTACCTGTGTCACCTTACCATTTATGCGATGAGGCGTAATTGTCTGCATGGCAGCTTTGTATTTTTCTGTGTTTAATGTAATCATTGGGATTCACTTCCCCGCGCAACGTCCATCAGGATTTGTTTGATTTCTTTCAGTTGCGTATCTATTTTGGCATCCACACTTCCGTAAGCTGTCCGAATAATGCATCCCTCATCCTCAACCGCATAATCCGGATAAATACCTAGTTCCGCTTGTCCATCGATCAAAGAAAGAAGTTGTGCACGATGCTCTTCGACGAATGGATACAATTTATGGTTCACCAGAATGGATACAACTCCGTGCGAGCGTGAGCTTTTTAAAGCTTGTCGAACAATCTCAACGACTTTTTGAGGTTCTAGCACCAGCTCATCATGAATAATTTTGCGGGAGATTTCTAAGCTTAGCTCAACTAAGAATGGCTCGGCTTCCGATATAATACTCTCTTTGGTGTCATAGGCTTGAGTTAAAACGTCCTTTGCCTGCTGAACATTTGCTTCCTGTTCGAGGCGTGCTGTCTCCAAGCCTTGCTCCTGCCCAAGGTTGTATCCTTCTAGGCGAGCCATTTCTTTCGTCTCCTGCGCCATCTCTTCTACTTCTCTTTGCTGTTGCTCCCACCACTCAGCAATCTCCTGCCGAGCTTGTTCACGCATTTGCTCTGCTTGATTAGAAGCATCAGCCATAATACTTTCAGCTAATTCTTTCGCATCACGTATAATGGCTTTTGCTTCTTCGTGCAGTTTCTGATGTTCTATAACTTTATTTTCTAGCAACATTTCTTCTACTTCATCCGTCTGTACTTGTATAGCAGGATTCACTTGCTGAGTCACTTCAAGTACATAGGTATCCACCGACTGGACATATCGATTTGCCTTAAAAATCCTAGACAATGATATCATCTCCTCCACCGCGGGCGATGATGATTTCTCCAGCTTCTTCTAAGCGACGAATAGTAGCAACGATGCGAGATTGAGCTTCTTCGACATCACGCAATCGCACAGGTCCCATAAATTCCATTTCTTCTTTGAACGTATCCGCCATCCGTTTGGACATGTTGCGGAAAACCGTTTCACGAACTTCTTCGCTTGCCACTTTAAGCGCAAGTTGCAAATCGTTGTTGTCCAAATCGCGAATAACACGTTGAATGGATCGATTGTCGAGCGTAGCGATGTCCTCGAATACAAACATCCGTTTTTTGATCTCTTCAGCAAGCTCTGGATCTTGAATCTCTAGTGAATCAAGTATGGTTCGTTCCGTACTACGGTCAACACCATTTAATATATTCACAATTGATTCAATACCACCCGCTTGTGTGTAATCTTGGGTAACGGTTGCGGACAGCTTTTGTTCTAATACCTGTTCTACCTGCGCAATTACCTCTGGAGATGTGCTATCCATTAAAGCAATACGTTTAGCTACATCTGCCTGACGATCCTGCGACAGAGACGATAAGATCATAGATGACTGTTGAGGTTCTAAATAAGCAAGAACTAACGCAATAGTTTGCGAATGTTCATTTTGAATAAAGTTAAGGATTTGGCTAGGATCGGCCTTTCTAGCGAAGTCAAATGGACGCACTTGCAAATTGGCCGTTAAACGGTTCAAAATATCTAGCGCCTTGCTTTCTCCTAATGCTTTTTCCAAAATTTCTTTTGCGTACGTAATACCACCCTGTGCTATTACTTCTTTGGCAACTGCAATCTGATGGAATTCTGCTAGTATTTTGCCTTTTTCTTCATGATCCACTTTACGTACACTGGCAATTTCCAATGTAAGTTGTTCAATCTCATCTTCACGTAAATGCTTAAATACCTGTGCCGAGACATCTGGACCAAGCGAAATGAGCAAAATCGCAGCTTTTTGCCTTCCGGATAACTCTTTTGCGACACGAGCCACTATACTCACTCCTTAGTCTTCTGCTAGCCACGTACGAAGCAGAACGACGAACTCGTCCGGGTTGCTTCGCGCCAATTTTTCCAACTGTTTACGAACCATCGCTTCATCCGTATTATCTTCCAAAGAAGAAAGGTCGGGAATCTCAAGCGATGGAGCATAGGGAAACTCTTCATCGAACTCTACTTCTTCTTCCTCCTGCTGTTGTTTGCGGCGACGAATAAGCATGTACGCCACTGCTCCCAAGGCTAACAAAGCAACTGCTCCCACTCCATACATCATAGTTGGAGTAAAGAAACCCTTGTTATCTTCGTCAAGCTTACCCGAGAACGGTTTCGCAAAAACAGAAATACGCTTGTTCACTTCATCATCGGGTAGATTCTTATTGCTGACGGCCACACGAACAACATTACCAATTACTTTTTGAATATTTTCTTTGGTAGCGTCATCCAACGTTCCCCCATTCGGAGGTTCAACCCCAACGTTGATAGAAATATCAACAATTTGATATGGACTAGCGGTTACATTCTTTGTTATACGATTTACTTCACGATTGACGGTATCAGATAGTTCTTCATATTCACTATTGCTCCCTTGAGCCGTAGCAGATTGATAGCTACCAATCTGATTGTCACCTGTACCGGCTACGCCACCAATAGGCGGAGTACCTTGTCCGGTATATGCTTTTGATAATTTTTGAGAACTAATTATAATGCCTTCATCATTTACAACAGGTGCGACCAGATTTTCTACCCGGTTTTCTTTTGAAAAATCCATCTGTACCATCGTATGTACGACAACCTTATCTCGTCCCATAATGGTGGACAGCATGTTAAATAAATTTTTCTGTATTTCTCTTTCTACTTTATTACGTATCCTCTCTTGTTGTTCAAAAGTAGTAATTGAACTGCCGTCTTCTTTACTAGATAACTCCAACGTATTGGAATACTGATCGGTAATCGTTATGTTTTCTACAGGCAAGTTTTTCACTGATCGTGAAACAATATGATATAAGGATTTGATTTGTGCATCGTTTAATTGAGTACTTGGGTCTACCTCTACCATGACTGATGCTGTGGCTTTATCTGTGTTGTCTGTAACAAATGTGGTATCTTCCGGCATGGTTAAAATAACTTGGGCAGTACGAACTCCTTTTACTTTTTCCAAGATTTTTCGAATCTCCAGTTGAAGAGCATCTTTCTTCATCACTTCAAACTGGCGATCGGTCATGCCAAACATATTATTGGAGAAAATTTCTGAGCTGAAACCTGCATCTTTTGGAATTCCTTGAGCTGCTAAATCAACAATGACATCTTGCGCCATGGTTTGCGGCACTTGAATGCCTGTCCCATTCCCAGTCAAGCGATATGGGATGTTTTTTCCTTCTAGCTCTTGTTTGATCGCACCAACTTCTTGCTCACTCAATCTGTCATATAAATTTACATATACAGGACGAGAAGCTATGTATAGATAAAGGGAAAGCGCGATAAGTAAGAACAGAGCTGAAGCGCCTATCAATAATTTTTGTTTTTTTGTGAGCTTGTCCCACATTGTCTTCATCTTGTCTCGATATAACAATAAACGTTCGTTCATGGTTCACCTCTACAGAGCTGCATACCAGTTTGGAACCTTACACCTGCATGCGCATGATTTCCTGATATGCTTCGATCGCTTTGTTACGTACTTGCATCGTCATTTGCAACATCAGAGATGCTTTTTGACCTGTTACCATCACTTGATGGACATCAGTCACTTCTCCTGCTGCATATTTCATTGTCATTTGTTCCGAAGCTAACTGAGCCTGATTAACCTGATCCAGTGCGTCGGTCATATAGGCCGAGAAATTTCGTGCTACTTCAGCCGGTGAAGCTGTGTTTTTTACTTGTAGCGGCTGTGCGTTTATGACTGAACCTATGTTACTGATTTCCATCTGTCAGCCAACCCCTTTATTATTTACCATTAATCTCTAGTGCTTTTTGCATCATACCCTTAAGCGCGTTCATAGCTGTAACATTTGCCTCATAGGACCTAGAAGCAGAAATCATGTCAATCATTTCTTTTGCCACGTCTACGTTAGGCATCATGACATAGCCCTCTAGGTCTGCGTCAGGATGCTCAGGATTATAGACCCTCTGGAACTGACTATTGTCCTCCTTAATCCCGGTAACGCGTACCCCAGACTCCTGACGACCTGCTACATTCCCGACTGCTGCTTGTAGAAGATTGTCGAAAGACTCTCCTGTTCTTGGTGTTAATTCTACCATCTTACGTCGGTACGGTTGCCACGCGCCGTCAACAAATTTCCCACGCGTCGTATTGGCATTAGCGATATTAGAAGCAATCGTATCCAGCCTAAGACGATTGGCAGTCAAGGCAGAGGCACTTGTATCAATTCCACGAAACAGACTCATCTACTATCATCCTCCCTCAACAACACTCTTCATTTTTGTAAAGTATCCATTTGTTAACTGAACAAGACCATTATACCAGATGGTGTTTTTGGCCTGTTGGCTCATCTCAAAATCAATGTCCACATTGTTCCCATTGTTTTGAATTAACGTTTGGTTGTTAGTCATGGTTCGGGCCTGAGGGATATTACCTAAACCTGTGCCAAATGGAATGTGTCTCTGATTCGTTCGATATGCTCCTAAGGTTCGACCATTATTTCCTTCCATTGCCTCCTGCAACAAGCTCTCAAACACAACCTGTTTGCTTTGAAAATGAGGGGTATCAATGTTAGAAATATTGTTGGCAATCACTTTTTGCCTAAGCATAGCGGCGTCCAATGAGTTTTCTAGTACATTTAATTGCGTAGATTGAATCAAGTTTCTCTACCCTCCTTTGTGCCTAAGCGTACATTTTTCTTCTATTTTCTTTGCAATTCGACATCTAACACGCACCTATAATACCATGAAGAAAACTACTAAGAAAGCCCTATCTTACTAGGACTAGGAAAAATGTTACAAAAGTCTCAATTGGGGAAAATGCCCATAAAAACAGTGTTTTTTACCAATTTTGTCACATTCATTTCATATATGTATTAATAATGTGAATACTTATTATGAATACTACACAAACAAGTGATAAATATGAAAAAAAAGAGAAGAAGGTCAATAGACCCCCTTCTTCATTTTTCCACAAAGCGGATAACCACTGGTTTTTTTGTCAGTTTATGGCGTTTTAAGTTTCTCTAATTCTGGAAGAAGTTTTCCATTCAGAACTTTAATAAATGTTCCCTTCATACCCAAAGAACGAGATTCAATTACACCAGCGCTCTCTAATTTTCTCAAAGCGTTAACAATAACAGAACGCGTAATTCCCACACGGTCAGCAATTTTTGAAGCAACTAGTAGGCCTTCTTTCCCATCTAGCTCTTGGAAAATATGCTCAACTGCCTCAAGCTCACTGTAGGACAGAGAACCAATTGCCATTTGCACGACAGCTTTGCTACGTGCTTCCTCTTCAATCGCCTCTGCACGCTCACGCAAGATCTCCATACCTACTACAGTAGCGCCCACTTCAGTTAGAATTAGGTCACCTTCAACGAATTCTTTGTTTACACGTGCCAAGATCAATGTACCCAAACGATCTCCGCCACCCATAATCGGAACAATTGTTGTCCAACCTGTAGGGAACACTGCTTTCATTTCTACTGGAAAAGCACTGTGTGGACTGTTAACATCTAGATTAGAAGATGTTTCTTCTACTTTTAATAAACCATTACTATATTCTTCTGGGAAACGGCGTTCCTCTAGCATTTTGCGAATACGATCATTATCGATTTCTTGAGCAATTGCATAACCCAGCAATTTTCCTTTTCTGCTTAACACAAAAATATTTGCCTCAATAACGTCGCTTAGTACGCTAGACATCTCATTAAAATTAACCGCATTACCAGCTGTTTTTTGTAACATACGGTTAATCCTTCTAGTTTTTGTTAGTAAATCCATCGTATATTTCCTCCTGACATCTTCTCACAAATCGATCGCCAATATATATGTTTTCTCTCTATAAAATGTATTGACTTAGGTCGCGATTCTGTACAATACTATTTAACTTCTCTTGCACATATTGAGCGGTGATATTAATCACACTCAAGTTAATATTTGGCGCTTCAAACGACAAATCTTCAAGCAATTTTTCTAATATAGTGTGTAACCTTCTTGCTCCGATATTATCAGTACTTTGATTCACCTCTGTTGCCAATCGTGCTATCTCATGTATAGCATCTTCAGAAAACACAATTTTAATTCCTTCTGTTTCCAAAAGGGCTTGATATTGTGTAATTAAAGCATTTTTAGGTTCTGTCAATATTCTTATAAAATCTTCAACTTTCAAGCTTGAAAGCTCTACTCGAATTGGAAAACGTCCCTGCAATTCTGGTATAAGATCAGATGGTTTGGCTACATGGAAGGCTCCTGCAGCCATAAAGAGCATATAATCTGTCTTGACCGGCCCATACTTGGTCATAATCGTAGAACCTTCCACGATCGGCAAGATGTCACGTTGAACTCCCTCTCGTGACACATCTGGTCCACGGCTATCTTTTCCGGCGATTTTATCAATCTCATCGATAAAGATAATCCCAAATTGTTCTGCTCTAGATATGGATTCTTGAATCACTTCATCCATATCTACCAGTTTTTGGGCCTCTTGCTGAGTCAAGATCTTGCGTGCTTCCCGAATGGTTAGCTTGCGTTTTTTTGTTCGCTTAGGCATCAAGCTTCCCAGCATTTCCTGCATCTGATTACCCATCTGCTCTGCACCAGGAATCTGCAACATATCAAACATGGACGGTGACTGGTCTTCTACCTCTATTTCGATCTGTTGATCCTCCAGTTCACCTGCAGCTAATTTCCAGGCCACTTGTTTACGTTGTTTCTCCAGGGATGGATCTTCCTCATCAGTTTTTTCGGTTTGTTGCTGGTTAGAAAATAGCATCTCAAACGGGTTCTTAAAGTTGTTTTGCTGTTTCTTTGAAGGAAGTAAGAGCTGAACTAGCGCTTCTTCAGCATTTTTCTCCGCTTTTCCCTTCACTTTTTCCATCTTTTCCGTTTTGACAATTCGGATTGACGATTCCACTAAATCGCGTACCATCGATTCCACATCGCGACCTACGTAACCGACTTCTGTATATTTCGTAGCTTCCACTTTAATAAATGGGGCTCCGGTTAACTTTGCGATACGGCGCGCAATCTCCGTTTTCCCGACTCCAGTCGGTCCAATCATCAAGATATTTTTGGGAATCACTTCATCTCGAAATTGTTCCGGCAAGAGACTACGACGATATCTATTGCGAAGCGCTACAGCAATGGCACGTTTGGCCTGCTGCTGCCCTACAATGTATTTATCCAAATGTTCTACAATCAAGCGGGGGGTCAATTGCTCCCAATTTAACAAGGACATCTCTCCCTTACCCTTCCAGTTTCATGTCTTCAATTACTAAATTCGTATTCGTAAAGACGCAAATTTCAGCGGCTGTTAATAGACTGGCTTCAGCAATCTGCCTAGCTGTAAGCTCTGGTGCATATTTTTTCAAAGCCCGTCCCGCTGCCAGGGCAAAATTTCCGCCTGATCCGATGGCTAATATGCCGTCGTCCGGTTCAATAATTTCCCCATTACCTGAGATCAAAAGAAGATGTCTTCGATTGCACACAATCATCATAGCTTCTAAACGGCGTAATACTTTATCAGAACGCCATTCTTTGGCCAGCTCGACTGCCGCTCTCTGTAAATTACCATGATACTCTTCCAGTTTGCCTTCAAAAAGCTCAAACAACGTAATTGCATCAGCAACAGAGCCAGCAAATCCTGCCATAACTTCTTCACGATATAGTCTTCGTACTTTTTTGGCTTTGTTTTTCATCACCATACTATTGCCAAATGTAACCTGACCGTCTCCTGCCATCGCCGCTTCACCCTTATGCTGGACGGCAAAAATGGTGGTAGCATGAAATTGTTCCATAGTCGTTCACCCCCTGTGAAAATTTGCACGCGGATGTGCAGTATCGTATACCTCCCGCAATCTTTCTTTTGTGATGTGGGTGTATACTTGTGTAGTGGAGATATTCACATGTCCTAATAGCTCTTGCACCGTCCGTAAATCTGCTCCTGCATTGAGTAGATGCGTAGCAAATGAGTGACGGAAACTGTGGGGTGAAATCCCTAGATGTAGGGCTGCTTGTTGTAGATATTTATCTACCATTCGGCGCACACTACGATCTGATAAGGGAGTTCCCCTATAATTTAACAAGAGAATTGGGGTATCTTTTTTAGCCTTTGCTAGTAACCTCGGCCGCCCTACCTGTAAGTATTGTTGCAGAGCCTTGATGGCATAACTTCCGATTGGCACATATCTTTCCTTAGCACCTTTACCGTATACAAGGGCAATCCCATTCTGAATATCAACAGCGTTTATTGACAGTGTTACCAATTCAGACACGCGCATTCCACTTGCATATAAAAGTTCAAAAATAAGGAAATCACGGAGACCAAGCGACGTTTTAGTATCAACTACTCCTAATAGTGTCTCTATTTCATGCGGATACATAAAGGTAGGTAGCTTTTTCTCCACTTTTGGTGTAGAAACCATCTGAAACGGATTTTGTTCCAAATACTCTTCACGCATTAAAAAGCGATAAAAGCTCCGCAAGCTAGACAATTTTCTCGCAATACTCCGACGGGAAAGACCTTTTTTTGCAAGATGAGCTAAAAAAGACCGACCATGTAAATAAGAAACAGCAGCAAATTCATTGATTTGTTGCTGTTTCATAAATACGACAAATTCATTGATATCTGCTACGTATTGCTTCAGCGTATGAGGAGAGACGTTTTTTTCCACCTTTAGGTAATGGATGTAAGATATGATCCATGCGGAAAACTCGGATGAATTGTCCATCTGAGATGTACTCCTCCCAAATCACATATATAGTAACATAGCGCTAAACACTGAAACAACTTTAATTATGTCTTTTATGTGTAAAATTCTGAATACTACCAAGCGCCCGTTCAGCGATCTTTTCGTTTTTTTCCTTTTTGTTCCTAATTTTAATTCCTAAACTTGGTAAAAGACCAAAATTAGCATTCATTGGTTGGAAATGTTTGGCGTTGGTTGTTGTGATATAATGTGCCATGCTACCCATTACAGTCTCCTCCGGAAGAATCATTTGTTCTTCTCCCTTAGCAAGACGCGCCGCATTTATCCCCGCTAGTAGTCCAGATGCTGCTGATTCCACATAACCCTCGACACCAGTCATCTGTCCTGCAAAAAACAAACTATCACGCTCTTTATACTGATAGGTTGGACGCAACAACTTCGGAGAGTTGATAAACGTATTGCGATGCATGACTCCATAGCGAATAATTTCACAATTTTCCAGACCTGGAATCAATTGAAAAACTCGTTTTTGCTCTGGCCATTTCAAATGAGTCTGAAAACCTACGATGTTATACAGAGTTGCAGCACTATTGTCCTGTCTAAGCTGAATAACGGCATGTGGTTGTTCTCCAGTACGCGGGTCGGTTAGGCCTACTGGTTTCAACGGTCCAAACAGCATAGTCTGGCTTCCACGAGATGCCATGACTTCAATTGGCATGCATCCTTCGAAAAAGACTTCTTTTTCAAATTCCTTGAGAGGAACGGTTTCCGCAGAAATCAATGCATCGTAAAAACGATTAAATTCCTCTTCATTCATCGGACAATTTAAGTATGCCGCTTCTCCTTTATCATAACGTGAAGCAACAAATACCTTTTCCATATCAATAGAATCTTTCTCGATGATAGGTGCCGCAGCATCGTAGAAATACAGGTACTCTTCTCCCGTAAGCTCTTTTAGTTGTTCAGAAAGAGCTGGGGAAGTAAGCGGACCAGATGCAATGATTACAATCCCCTCTGGAATTTCTGTGATTTCTTCGTTAACCACCTCAATTAATGGATGATTACGTACTGCTTCCGTAACATACTCTGCAAATTCATGACGGTCAACAGCCAAAGCTCCACCAGCAGGAACTTGGCATTGATCCGCTGCTTTCATGATCACAGAATCAAATTGACGCATTTCCTCTTTTAATACCCCAACAGCATTGGTCAATGAATTAGCTCTTAGTGAATTACTGCAAACCAGTTCAGCAAATTTATCTGTGTGGTGCGCAGGGGTTTGCTTAACTGGCCTCATTTCATACAACTTAACAGAAACACCGGCTTGAGCAATTTGCCAAGCGGCTTCACTCCCAGCAAGACCTGCACCGACCACCGTTACAAAAGGTTGTGTCATGGTGAAAAATCCTCTCTATACCTACTATTTAATTGAATAGGGGAATAGAACTAAAAGTTCTATGAATCCCCTTCTTCTTCGTAATCACATTTTGTACATACAATATTTACGCCTTGTTTTTTTCGTTTCTTTTCAACAAGCATCTCATTGCACTTCGGACATGGTCTGGCAATCGGTTTATCCCAGGACAAGAACTCACATTCTGGATAATTGGTACATCCATAGAAAATACGGTTCTTTTTACTTTTACGTTCTACCACTTCACCGTTTTCACAACTTGAACATTTCACACCAATATGTTTTACAATCGGCTTGGTATTTCGGCAATCTGGAAATCCGGAACAAGCTAGGAACTTTCCGAAGCGGCCTAATTTGTAAACTAGATGCTTTCCGCATAGTTCACAAACTTCATCTGAAACCTCATCTTTCAGTTCGACTTCCTTCATTTCTTCTTCAGCCACTTTAACTCGCTCAGCAAAGCCTTGATAGAAAGAATCCAGTATTTTTACCCAGTCTGCAATCCCATCCTCAACTTTGTCGAGCCCGCCCTCCATTCCAGATGTAAATTCTACATCTAAAATCTCTGGGAAAAACTCTTCAATCATAGTTATAACAATCTGTCCAAGTTCAGTAGGTATAAATCGCTTCTCTTCTAAAGCAACATATCCACGCTTTTGAATCGTTTCTAGGGTAGGAGCATACGTGGATGGACGACCTATTCCGTTTTCCTCCAGCGTTTTAACCAATCTTGCTTCCGTATAACGCGGTGGCGGTTGCGTAAAATGCTGTTTCGGCTCAATTGCTTGTTCAGATAGAATCTGCCCCTCTTCAATGGGAGGTAACAGCTTATCATCCTCATTGGAGCCATCATCATTGCCTTCAATGTACACCTTCATAAAGCCTGCGAATTGTACTTTAGATCCGCTGGCACGGAACATCACACCATTGTTATCTATATCTACGCTCATTGTATCAAGCACGGCGGAAGCCATTTGGCTTGCTAAAAAGCGCTCCCAAATTAAGCGATACAATCGCATTTGATCTCGACTTAAGTGTTCCTTCATTTCATCAGGCGTACGCATGACAGACGTAGGTCGCACTGCTTCATGAGCATCCTGAGCGTTTTCTTTTTTAGGTGCTTGACGAGCTTCCTTTACAGCAAACTCTTGTCCATATTGATTAGTAATAAATTCTTTCGCCTCGTCTTGAGCTGTCTGCGATACTCGTGTAGAGTCTGTACGCATATACGTAATCAAACCGACAGTACCTTCTTTGCCTAAATCAATACCCTCATATAATTGTTGAGCGATCATCATCGTCTTAGCGGTACGGAAATTAAGCTTGCGAGCCGCTTCCTGTTGCAAGGAACTAGTGATAAAGGCAGGAGCTGGGTGACGCTTGCGTTCCTTCTTTTGCACTTTTACGACTCTGTATTCATCTTTCTTGATTTTTCTCAAAACCTCTTGCACATTCTCTTCTGAAGAGAGTTCTACTTTCTCGTTAGCATATCCATAAAAACGCGCTTCAAATGGCTTGCTTTTAGATTCCAACGTAGAAGTAATCGTCCAATACTCCTCAGGATTAAACTGCTGAATCTCTTTTTCTCGGTCATTAATCATTTTCACAGTTACAGATTGAACACGACCCGCACTCAAGCCCTTACGCACTTTTTTCCATAAGATGGGGCTAATATTATAACCCACAAGACGGTCCAAAATTCTGCGAGCTTGTTGAGCGTGTACCAAATCCATATTAATGTGTCTCGGATGCTTAAAGGCATCTTTAATAGCTTCTTTCGTGATTTCATTAAAGACTACACGCAGAGGCTTTGATATATCAAGACCAAGATATGTGGCTAAATGCCAAGCAATCGCTTCCCCTTCGCGATCCGGGTCAGCTGCGAGATATACTTTAGTGGCTTTCTTAGCTGCATCTTTCAAGCCTTTTAAAATGTCACCTTTACCACGAATGGTTATGTATTTGGGTTCAAAATGGTTACCTACATCAACCCCCATTTGACTTTTTGGAAGGTCGCGCACATGGCCCATTGACGCTTTCACGACATATTTGCTGCCCAGATATTTACCTATCGTCTTTGCTTTCGCCGGGGACTCGACGATAACGAGAGTATCAGCCATTCTATTTTTCCCCCTTACTAAATGAATCTCCCCTATTATTCAATACGGGATATCCATTTGTCAAACTTCTAATATTTTCCTTCTGCACTTTCTCTTCTTCTATAAAATTGTCCAGCTTCTTCTTCAAGCAAGCCTTTCCCTACCAATAAAAGTAAAATAGCATGAAAATCTTTACGCCAATCTCTAGGTATTCTGAGCATCATTTCATCTATATGAAGACTATTCTCTTGCATACATGCTAAGAGAGCTTTCTCACCTGCTGACAGTTGTATTATCTCTGTATTTATACATTTCTTTTTCAAACTAGCTTGTAGGTGATGGGGTAGTTCTTCGATGATGTCTTCTAACGAGCTTACTAGTTTTGCTCCCTCTTTCATTAAGTAATGCGTGCCTGCACTTCCTTTAGAAAAAATGGAACCAGGCACCGTAAATACCTCTCTATTTTGTTCTAAGGCACAACGAGCAGTAATGAGCGATCCGCTTTTCGCCGCTGCCTCCACAACAAGTGTTCCCCAACAGAGTCCACTAATAATCCGATTACGTTCAGGAAAAAAACCAGTCCTTGGAGCCATTCCCTCTGAATATTCAGATAGAAGTAGTCCATGCTGTGCTATTTGGGTATATAATAACCTATTTTGGGCAGGATAAATCCGATCTAGCCCATTTCCCAGCACACCAATAGTTTCCACCTGAAGATGGAGGGCTGTCTGATGAGCAATGGTATCAATGCCTTTAGCAACTCCCGATACGATGACCATACCCGATTTAGCTAGACTACCTACCAACATTTTGCAAACATCACGACCATATGTAGAAGGATTTCGTGTTCCCACAACACCGATTGATATTTTCCGTAACAATTCCAAATTACCCCGATAATATAAAAGAATGGGAGGATCAGGTATCTCACGTAAATAATCTGGGTACTCTTGATCCCAATAGGTGATGAATTGGATTCCCTTTCGTTGCCTCTCTAATTGATCCTCGTATACCTGTCTCGCAGTAATTGTAGTAAAGCTGCCCACGCCTCTCTTCCCTAGCCATTGTAGGTTATAAGGAGGCTCAAAGCTTCCCTTTTCTTCATAGATAGCCCATAATGTTTTTCTTCCAACACCACTACATCTACTCAAAGTATAAATCCAATCACGTTCCTCTAGTTCCTTCATCTACCTTCCCTCTTTCTTTTTCTTCATTATAAAAAGAGAAAGAGGGATGGCACAAAAAATAAAAACAAAAAGCCAAGCAAACTCGAACTTATCTCCATTGTAACGTTCTTGGAGTAGTTTGTAGCTTGTTGACTTTTTGCAAGTAATTATCTACTCATTATTTTGTCTAGCATTCCTTTTTCTGTCAGGAATTCTACTAATGTTTCTCCAATAACAGCAGGCGTTTTAGCAACACGTACGCCACATTCTTCTAGTTTAGCAATTTTCTCAGCGGCTGTTCCCTTACCACCTGAGATAATCGCACCCGCATGACCCATACGTTTACCTGGAGGAGCTGTTTGACCACCAATGAATCCTACTACCGGCTTTTTCATATTAGCCGCAATCCATTCAGCCGCTTCCTCTTCTGCTGTACCGCCGATTTCCCCAATCATAATAACTGCTTCTGTATCAGGGTCTTCATTAAATAATTTCAATACATCGATAAAGTTGGTTCCGTTAACTGGATCGCCACCAATACCAACCGCTGTGGATTGACCCATACCGCGTGTTGTTGTTTGGTGTACTGCTTCATAGGTCAACGTACCAGAGCGGGACACGATACCCACTTTACCTGGTGTATGAATGTAACCTGGCATAATTCCAATTTTACATTCACCTGGAGTAATTACCCCTGGGCAGTTTGGACCAATTAAACGAGTCTTTTTGCCTTCCATGTAACGTTTCACTTTAACCATATCAAGAACAGGAATACCTTCCGTGATGCAAATAACCAAATCAAGATTGGCATCTACGGCTTCCATGATGGCATCTGCTGCACCTGCTGGCGGTACATAAATCACAGAGACGGTTGCACCCGTTTTTTCTACAGCTTCTATAACAGTATCAAAAATAGGAATCCCATCTACTTCTTGTCCGCCTTTTCCTGCGCGTACGCCGCCTACCATCTGTGTACCGTATTCAACTGCACCGCGGGTATGGAACAAAGCTGTAGAGCCTGTAATCCCTTGTGTAATCACTTTGGTATTTTTATTAATTAAAATACTCATCGCGTATGTTTCCCACCTTTTTATCGTCTTCTTGCTTCTGTAACGGACAACATCCTACTTTACGAGAGCAACGATTTTCTCGGCCCCATCAGCCATGGAATCAGCTGCAACGATATCTAATCCTGAATCTTTCAGAATTTGTTTACCAAGGTCAACGTTTGTACCTTCCAGACGAACAACTAGAGGCTTGTCCAAACTTACTTGTTTCGCTGCTGCTACTACACCGCTCGCGATAATGTCGCATTTCATAATACCACCAAAGATATTGATGAAAATACCTTTTACCTTAGGATCTGACAGAATGATTTTGAAAGCTTCTGTTACTTTCTCTTCTGTCGCACCGCCCCCAACATCTAGGAAGTTCGCCGGGTCTCCCCCATAGAATTTGATAATATCCATAGTTGCCATCGCTAGACCTGCACCATTTACCATGCAACCGATGTTACCGTCTAGGGCAATGTAGGATAGATCATATTTAGAAGCTTGAATCTCTTTTTCGTCTTCTTCTTCTAAGTCACGTAATTCCAATACATCAGAATGACGATAGAGGGCATTGCTATCAAAGTTTAATTTAGCATCCAAAGCCATCACCTCGCCGTCGCCAGTGACAACAAGCGGATTGATCTCAGCAATGGAACAATCTTTATCAACGAATGCTTGATATAAGCTCATCATGAAACCAGCAGCTTTATTTACTAACTCAGCAGGAATATTGATCGCAAAAGCCAAGCGGCGAGCCTGGAATGGTAGTAAACCTGTAACAGGATCAACCACTTCTTTAAAGATCTTCTCAGGTGATTTAGCTGCTACCTCTTCGATCTCAGTACCACCCTCTTCTGATGCCATCAGGACAACACGGTTGGTGGCACGATCAACTACAACCCCTACATAATATTCTTTCTTAATGTCACAGCCTTGTTCAATTAGTAAGCGCTTTACTTCTTTGCCTTCTGGACCTGTTTGGTGAGTAACAAGCACTTTACCAAGAATTTCGTTCGCGTATGTACGGACTTCATCTAGGTTCTTAGCGACTTTAACCCCACCAGCTTTTCCGCGACCACCAGCATGGATTTGGGCTTTTACCACTACGACCTGGGTGCCAAGCTCTTCTGCTGCTTTCACAGCTTCATCTACGGAAAAAGCTACTCGACCTTCCGGTACCTTTACTCCGTATTGTTTTAGTATCTGTTTTCCTTGATACTCATGAATGTTCATTCTGCAACCTCCTATGGCAGTTTGAATCAATAATGGTGAGCAAAAGTATGATTTCTTGCTAGACCAAGCAAAAACCAGCCCCAAAAAGCTCTGGTCGGACAAAAAGTGTCAATGTTATGACATAATTATTTTACGATAAGATTTGGAAAAAGTCACTTACTTAATAGTACGTCATCATTTATAGACTGAGTAAATTATTTAGTCTTTGATTGTAAATAGAATAGATTCAATATTAGTTTGTAGATTAGGCCAATAGTATTGCTTACCTTGATAGAGAACATAATTTCCTTCTACCTTCATTTGATACTGTAATTGATCTACATAAAAGGTCAGGTTCAATGGAAATGTCGACTTCCCTTGATGTTGAATCGTAGCGTTAGAATGTTGTGTACGTGTAAGCACACGAATCACTTGATGTATTTTCCCTTGTTGTATGAGGTTTTGTTTCATGAGGTGTGCTTCGTTTTTACTGGTTTGTTGTCCGTCACTTACAGCATTTAATCGTGTTGCTTCATATAACTCTTCCCATCCTGTGGTTTTTGGCCTTTCTGGTAACAAATTAGTTACCAGTTTATACAAGGCGGAACTTGTTTGATAATAAATGACTTCTCGCCCAATCACGCAGCGTAATAAAGTTGGTTGAAGCTGTTCCAAATGAAGCCCACTCTGTCCCTGTGTATAGCTCACTTGATAAGAAGGATAGAGGGGGTACGCATGAACAGATTGATCTAACATTTTACTTTCTGATATCAAACGTCTAGCCTCTTGTGCCGTTGTACCCCGCACTGTTACAGTATTTGCCTGTGACAAGTCAACCGCTTTAAATTCTAACCCACCTAGGTCCTGAGCACTTATCACAGCTTGCCCAAGTTGCTTACGAGCTGTTTGATAGAAAACGCTTGCATTATCGCCTCGATAGGTATTATTTGCATAGGTGAAACCATGTTCACCTACCTCCATAACCAACGGAGCTTCCTTTTGTCTATAGGCGATTAGTCTGAATTTAATTTCCTGATCCACCAGTGCATCCTTTGACATTACCAATGATAAGCGACGATCTGTAAAATTCTTTTCAAAATCTTCCATAGGTAGTGGTATTTCTTGTCCATTCGTAGTGAGGACAGAAACACTTTCCAGTGCCTGAAACACCTGCGAAAGGTCTACTTTTTCTTCTGATCCATAACTGCTTGATTGCGTGGAACAACCAGCAACGACGAAACAAGTCCATATAACGGACATCAAGCAAACATGCCAGCTTTTTTTCACGCATGTCCCCTCCTGATCTTGCTTCTTTGGCTGTAAGCCTACAGTAGTCCCAGACGACGGCTAATATCGCTCCCCAATTTTCGTTTTACGTAAATTTCTCCAATTTGATGGGGATCTCTCACAATAAAAGAGCGATTGTTCGTTCGAATCGAGACATATTTTTCATTATTTTTATCAAGTCCGCACATCAATTCAGTCCCAACTTCCACAAATATACTAACTACAAACTTCCCCTCTACTTCCCGTAAGGATATCTTTGGAAATGGATGCAGAATCGGCGTGGTCTTATCTTGAATATACTGAGTGATGGCAAGTAAATACTTATCGGGATCACCGTAATGAGCAAGTTCATCATTCACGCCCACAATTTTTGAATCATCGCTAATACCTAAAAATAAATTACCATTATTACTATTAGAAAAGGCAACAATCGCTTTGACGATCGCTTGCTTTGAATTCAAGAAGTCCTGCTTAAATTCAATCATATCGTTCTCACCCAGCTTAGTAGCTATAACAGGGTCATCCAGTCTGCCGAGATGGCGAAAGCGACTTAATGCCCCTAATCGATACACATAATCTTCAAACAGATCAGCTGGTAATGAGATATCTTCAATGACAGCATCCATCTTCTGCCATAACTGATAGGTTTCTTTAGAAAAACATATATCAAAGAGTACTGTGCTCCCTAACGACTTCATGTTCATCCCAACTGCAACACTGTTACGGTAAGCTGTCTGATAAGTACCCACTCCCCTTACCTGCATGACCCCTTTTTCAATAAGGAAGTCAAAATACACACGAGGTAAAACAAGTAAGCGTTTCAGCAGCACTGGATGTTTAGAAGGAAGTCGATCATGGAAAAAATCAAATAAAATCTCGCTCTCAGAGACACGATGGATCTCTGCAAGAAAAGTACATAAGGATTTCATCATTCACCCTGTTACCTTTCCACTGGTTTTATGAATTAGCCGAGAACACTCGTGATTTTACTCATGAGATGAATCGGCTTCGGACAAAGCGTGTCTTCTGACACGTTACTTGTCCGACTACTTCTTTGAATAACTAACAAGAACAGGTATACTAATCTTGTACAGATTGCTCATTGAAAACGGAATGTATGGGGTTGCCATAAGGAATGCTTTGTGGCGTAAAACATTCAAGCACCTTCGTCCTCTCTGACCGAAAAGCGAAAACCAAGCAGTAGGTCAGAGAGAAGAGTCCAACGTACACTTTTTTTCAATAACCGTAGGGACTACGGGGATAGCCTGCTAATTCTCACTTCGTTGGATGTGATAGCGCAGGAATCTCGTAGCTTTAGCCATGAGAGGTTCAAGAAGATGTTTTATCCAAGCTTCCAAGCTTTGCCCCAATCTTTTTGGCTAATGATTACTTTTTCCTGTTATCAGACTCTTACTCCTACATGTCTTATTCCTTTTTAGTCTATGTGACATGTACTCATTTCAATTGATATATTTTTCTTATCATACTAAAGTAATATTACAAAACAAAGACAAAAACTTCTCTTTTTCAAATTTATCCATTTGTTCTTACTGATCTCCTTAACAAAAAAAGCGACCCATAATGGTTCGCTTTGCTAAACGAATGTAATTAAAAATAATATTTCAATATCTATAGCATAACTCACTGTTGCATTGTTACAGTTATTCAGAAGAGCATAATCGTTATCGAAGTTTTGACGAACAAAAAAAGAATCGCCTTTGTTGATAAGACGATTCTCAATTTCTAGCCTATTTTCGTAATTTTACTTACCAACTGCTGTCACACGTCCATTTTGAGATACAAGATAAATAGTACCGTCCGCGCCTATAGCAGGTGATGAGACTGTATTATCTTTCATGCTATATTCCCAGATACGATTTCCTTTTTGGTCAAGTGCGCGCAACATACCGTTTCCTGTTACCATGTAAATAACACCATTGGCACCAATGATCGGAGCTGAATCGATTTGATGTCCACCATTGAAGGTCCATTTTTGTTTTCCGTTTTTAGAATCTAAAGCAAAAAACATACCACTATCCGTTCCAACATAAAGCGTTCCGTTTGCATCAATCGCTGGTGACGAGGTTACTTTTTTTCCAACAGAAATGGACCATTTTACTTTTCCATTTGATCCAACGGCATAGATTGTTCCAGCTTCTGTACCTAGATACAGAGTACCATCATTCCCGATCACTGGGGATTGTTTCATCGGAGCATCCATTGTCAGCGTCCATTTCGTTTTTCCTGATGCCGCTTGGACAGCAAACAATTTACCGTCGGAGCTTCCTACATATACCATTTGATCTTTGGAGATGATTGGTGCTGTAGTTACTGGTGCTGTAGCACTAAATGTCCATTTTTCTGATCCATTTTCGTTAAATGCTTGTAATTTACCATCGCCAGTTCCTACATAGATCGTTCCATCTGAGCCAAGTGCTGGTGACGTTGTTACTTCACCGACTGTACGTTTCTCCCACTTTTTCACGCCACTTGGATAAACAGCAAACAATGTATGTTCAGATGACCCTGTATAAATCGTTCCGCCTTTACCAATTACAGTGCTAGACAAATTGCCCTTTAACTGAGTTTTCCAGTTAATACGACCATTTTGGTAAGCATACAATTCTCCCCCATTTGAGGCTACATATACTGTACCATTACCAGTAACTACAGGAGAGGCAGTAATAGATTTTCCTGATGTAATAGACCATTTTTCTACTGGATTAGGAACCACATTATAACGTGATTGGCGCGTCCAGTTATATGTAGAAGGTTGTGCTGATTGATAATCATAGGTTCCAGCTTGATAACCAGTTCCTTGAGTAAAAGCTGTATTTGTTTGAACTGGCTTTACTGCAACAGTCTTAGCCAAAATAACCTGTGGTACTACCACTGTCGATAAAATCATGGTTCCTGCTACTAACAGTTGTATTCCGCTCTTCTTTTTCATGTTTATCCCTCTCTTTTCCAAAGGTTTGTAATAGATCATAATGTTTGTCTCTAGGTACCGGCTACACGCAGAGAAAATGATGGGTTTCCTTCCATAATCGTGCGTGATTTCCTTTTGAATATACTGTAAATCGATAGGTGAGTCCACCGTTTATTGCCAGGTAATTTCACCCATTATTTGCTCAGAACTTTTGCCCGTATACCATCGAAGATATATTATGATGTGTTTCTTTATCTCATTCTATTTTGAATATTCCTAATTATGTAAGCGTGTTTGCAACATGTTTTTACACGCTTTGAGTCGGGATGAATCAGTTTATGATGCTTCTGCAAAAAAAAGAAGGAAGGTCTTCTCAACCTTCCCACCCACCGATCCACGGTTCCTTATATTTCGTTAGACCTTCATTATTTTGCTATCCTTTTTTATTGGTTTCCTCTAATTCTTCTACCATAATAGATAGCTCCGTCCAACGCTCCATTGCTTGTTCCAATTGACTGGCTATCGCTTGCTCTTCTGCAAACAGTTCTTGCACTCGATCTAAATTACTGCCTGCATTTGCGACCTGATTTTTCACTTCTGAGAGCTTTGCTTCCAAACTCGCAATACGATTCTCTATTTCATCCCAATCTCGTTGGTCTTTATAGGATAATTTTTTGGTTCGATTGGCCCCTCGAGTAGCCTGAGCAGTTGATTGATCTGATTTTTGCTCATCAGCTCTTCCTTTTTCTGTTTTTTCGGCTAAGGCTTTTTCTTGTTTACTCTCTTCCAAGTACTCGGAGTAATTTCCCATGTAGTGACGAATTTCCCCTTGCCCTTCAAAAGCAAACAGATGCTCAACCGTCCGATCTAGGAAATAACGATCATGAGAGACAGTAATAACAGCTCCTGGGAAGTGATCTAGATAGTCTTCTAGAATACTAAGCGTTTGTATATCTAGATCATTCGTCGGCTCATCGAGGAACAGAACATTTGGTTCTCCCATCAGCGTGCGTAGCAAATAAAGACGACGACGCTCCCCACCAGATAGTTTAGAAATATACGTCCATTGCTGATTGGGAGTAAATAAAAATCGTTCCAACATCTGCGAAGCGGACAGGGTGAATCCATCAGCTGTTTTGATTTGTTCTGCCACTTCTTTAATGTATTCAATAGCTCGTAAATTTCCGTCCATTTCTACATTTTCTTGCGTGTAGAAAGCAAGCTTAACCGTTTCACCTGTTTCAATCGTTCCGCTATCAGGTTGTAAACGCCCTGCAAGCATGTTCAACAGAGTTGATTTTCCGCTACCATTAGGTCCAATGATCCCAATCCGATCACCCGGTACCACAATATAGCTAAAATCTGTAAGTAATGTACGTTCACCAAACGCTTTAGAGACATTTTCGGCTTCAATTACCTTCTTACCAAGACGACTTGCACCCAAAGCGATATCAAGCTTTGCCTGTGGTCCATCCGTCTTCTTGTCGCGTAATTCTTCCGCTCGTTGCACCCGTGCTTTTTGTTTAGTGGTTCTCGCTTTAGCGCCTCTTCTCAACCACGCTAGCTCTCTGCGCAAGAGATTTTGTCGTTTGCTTTCTTGAGCCGTTTCATTCTCTTCTCGTTCTGCCTTCTTTTCTAAAAATGCAGCATAGTTGCCTTCATAGCTATACAGCTTGCCATTATCCAATTCAAAAATTCGATTCGTTACTCGATCAAGGAAATAACGATCATGCGTTACTAATAGCAATGCACCTCTAAATGAAGCGAGGTACTCTTCCAGCCACTCGACTGTCTCATTGTCAATATGGTTGGTTGGCTCATCTAGAATTAACAAATCCGCAGGTTGAATTAACGCACGCGCCATCGCTACACGTTTGCGTTGTCCACCAGAAAGTTCCCCCACTTTTTGTGCAAATTGAGTAATACCCAATTTGGTGAGCACCGTTTTGGCTTTGGTATTTGCATCCCACGCATTAGTTGCATCCATTTGTTGCTGAGCACGCAATAACCGTTGGAGTTTGTGATCATTCTCCTGATCTTGTTGCAATTCCTCCAGAGAAACCTCATATTCACGCAAAGCACGCATTAGTGGAGTATCCCCGTAAAATACTTGCTCTAAGACAGTTGAATCTCCATCAAATTCTGGGTTCTGAGGCAAATATTCTACTCGAAAATGATTGGAATGAAGGATTTCTCCCTGATCAGCTTCTTCTATACCAGCTAATATTTTTAGCAAGGTAGACTTACCTGTACCATTTACACCAATCAAACCAATTCGCTGATTCTCTGCAATATGAAAGGAGAGGGGTTCAAACAAGACCTTTTCTCCAAAACTTTTTCTAATATGATCCGCTGTTAGTATATTCAATCTGATCATCCTTACTTCTATAAGATGTCCGTTCGTAATACTCTACAAAATCGGTTTTTAGCGAAACGCAGAGTAAAATATTGATATTGTACATGGACTTACCTTTCATTGTACAAAATGATAGGCCTAATGGGAACAGCTAGCAGGTTTTGTAAGACAAAATCATTTTGCAGATACCCTTTAACTTTTTATACAGTCAGAATTAGATGGCTTTATAGAATGGGATAGCTTGGTTTGAACTGAGCTTACATCTAATTTGAGTAGAAGTAGGTTAGAACTTGATTTAAACTTCATTTTCAATTGTTTTGAAAGTGGTTTGAAGCTGGTTCAGATCTTCACGTACTGACTTATAAAGGGGATATCTAATATGTACGCCAAAATTTATTCAGCGACCATTCATGGAATAGATGGCATGCTAGTAACTGTAGAAGTGGATATTTCTAATGGATTGCCACATTTTGAAGTGGTGGGTTTAGGTGGTAGCGCTATTAAAGAAGCCCGAGATCGCGTCCGAGCCGCCTTAAAAAATGCCGGATTCGACTTCCCTATGCAGCGCATTACCGTTAATTTAGCCCCTGCTGATGTGCGCAAAGAAGGGTCAGCCTTTGACTTAGCCATTGCCTTTGGAATTTTACTTGCATCCAAACAAATTGAAATGACATCGGCCACTCCACTCATTCTCGGTGAACTAGCGCTGGATGGTAGCTTACGCCCTATTCCAGGTGTCTTACCCATGCTACTCGAAGCTCATCAAAGAGGATTTAGCAAAGCAATATTACCCACTGCCAATCGAGTAGAAGCAGAGCTAGTTCCCTTAGAAATCATGTCTGTACCACATTTAAGAACAGCTGTGGAGGCTAGTAAAGGCAACGAATGGGTTCAACCAATAGATTCTACTCTGGTTAATTCTGACTATTTTCATTCTAACTCAATTAAACCACTTGCAAGCGAAAATAGTCCCTTTGATGTGATTCCTTCATACGATTTTGCTGATGTTATGGGGCAGAAGTTCGTGAAAAGAGGGCTGGAAGTTGCAGCAGCTGGTTTTCATAATGTAATGCTAGTTGGTCCGCCTGGCTCTGGAAAAACCTTATTAGCCAACTGCTTCCCATCCATCATGCCTAAAATGACGCAGGAGGAATCCTTTGAAGTAACCAAAATTTACAGCATTGCGGGCTTTACAACTCGTCAAGGACTCATTGCAGCTCGTCCCCTGCGTGCACCACATCATACGATTACCCAAGCCGCTCTTGCAGGTGGAGGAGCCCAAGTCCCTCGTCCAGGTGAGTGCAGTCTGGCCCACGGTGGAATTCTTTTTCTTGATGAAATGCCTGAATTTTCTCGAGGAGTTCTTGAAGTGTTGCGACAACCTCTGGAAAATGGTCAAATTACCATCGGTAGGGCCAAACAAGCGTATATGTATCCAGCTCGTTTCTTATTAATTGGGTCTATGAATCCTTGTCCATGTGGGTATTATGGTTCCAAAGATCAAACTATCTGTCGGTGCTCTCCCTTACAAGTATTAAAATATCGTTCCAAAATCTCTGGTCCTTTGTTAGATCGCATTGATATTCATTTGGAGGTTCCTCGCGTTTCCGTGGAACATCTAACCAAACGAGAGGAGGAGGAAAACTCAGCTTCAATCCTCACACGTGTGGAAGTAGCTCGCCAAATTCAACATGATCGTTATCATCAAAACAAACGTTTTTCTTTTAACAGCTCTATGACTGGACAAGAATTGCGAACATATTGCTCTCTTGATCAAGGCGGACAAGAATTAATGAGCATTGCTTTCGACAAATTAGGGTTGAGTGCTCGTGGATATGATCGAATTGTAAAAGTCGCTCGTACCATTGCTGATCTGGATGCTTCTAAGCATATCAAAGCTACACATGTAGCAGAAGCTATCCAATATCGTTCACTTGATAAGGCGATTTTTTAGTGGTACAAAAATATGTTCATAAAAACAGGTTTGACATACACCATTTTTGGGTAAATAATCGTTGAGTATGTTTTTTTACCTGTTGCTCCGGTGTATCTTTAGAAAAAGTGAAAAATAGTCCATAATACGAGGCTAAGAGGATTTCGTATCATTTCTAAAAAACAGAAAACGTATCTAGACTATAGCCCCATGTAAGCGGAATCACCATCATAAATGTTAGTAATATAGTCACTTTTTTAAAAAAAGTAAAGATTGACTTATTTATTAAATATTGGTACTATAATAATCAGATAAACTTGTCGAATTTTGACTAAATACATCTGACAGAGAGGGGATTCACACCTATGAAATCAACAGGTATTGTAAGAAAAGTGGATGAACTAGGACGTATCGTTCTTCCTATTGAATTGAGACGCACGCTAAACATTGAAATTAAAGATCCTATGGAGATCTATGTAGATGGAGAACGCGTAATCTTGAAAAAATACTTGCCATCTTGTATTTTCTGTGGAAACGCAGACCAAATTACTCACTTCAAAGGTAAAATCATTTGCCATGATTGCTTGAATGATATGCCTGTTAGCACGAAAGAATAATTATTGTTACATAAGTCCTATTTATTTTTCCTTTATGTACCATTTAAAAAAACGTTCTCTTCCTCGGAAGAAAACGTTTTTTTATTTCATCATGTAATAACCAGGTCACACAAAAAAAGACTGCCCCAAGTCATTTCTGACTTATAGACAGCCAATCCAGATGTATTACCTAATGTGGAGGAGTTACAACTCGTCGAGTACATTGTATACTACGCTCAAAGAGGTATTATGGATGTAGACGAATACCTATGAACTCGCCTATTTCTTACAAGTTAGGTCCTTACTATACAAATAGCTAAATATGCTTATAATGCTCTAGACCTACTTCCGTTTGTGAAAGATCGGGGCAAATCCATACTGCAATGGCATCTATCCGAAATGCATCATAGGACTGATTATGGCTTTGAAGGTAGGCTAGTGCTAGCTGTCGTAATTTCTGCTGCTTGCGTGGAGTTATCGATTCAACAGGGCTCCCATACTTCGGGATAACCTCTCTTGAACCTGTGCGACTCCGAACCTCAATAAACACAACTGTCTGCCCTTCCATGGCCACAATATCAATCTCTCCTTGAGATAGCCGAACATTACGACCAATAATACGATACCCCAAGCTTTTCAGGTAGTTGCTTGCCCTTTCTTCTCCGATTTGACCAATCATTTTTCGTCGGGCTGTCATTGGTTCCATTCTTTCTTATCTAACCGATAAACAAATGCAAGAATTTCTGCTACTACCTGGTATAATTTAGGGGGAATTTGCTGTTGTAAATCTAATTTAGACAAAACCTCTAATAACGAAGGGTCCTCTTGAACAGGAATGTTATGTTCTTTTGCCTTCTGTAGGATGTTCTCAGCAATATAACCGCCCCCTTTAGCTACTAAACGCGGGGCCTCATCCTGATCTTCCTTATATCGCAACGCTACCACTTTTTTTAATCGTGGTACCGAGTTTTCTTGAAAGGCGTTGTTAAAAGTAGATGGTTGAGAAGATTTATGCCCACCAGACTCCTCCATAACGTCCCCCCTTTCTTTTGCTACACACGCAAATCAACACCTGTATAGTTACTCTTCATTTGCTCTGTATCTCTTGTAAGTCCACCATTGCCTGATTTGGCATCTGGTAGTGGTTGGACACGTAAAATAGATAGCTGGTAGCCTACTTCTTGTAGTTGCTGAGTAAACGTTTGTCTTTCTGACTGAATCAATTTTTCCAACCAAGACTGGTCATTATAAACCTGAATAGTAGTAATTCGATTTACAATTGTTACATCAACCATTGTCATTCCCAAGACATGCAAATCTAATTGGAAAAATAGTCTACAATTCCCTGGGTCTAATTGCCCGCCCTTTTGTTTACGTGCTTCCACTTGTACAAAAGCCGTATCTTCTCCTTGCTCAGTCTTGATTGGAATTTGCATCATCACATGCGTCAGGGGTTGCGTTTGCTGTGAAGTAGACATCATTAATTGTTGTCCAGTGATGTGTTGAAGCAGTTGCTCTGATGCTTCCTTGAGTGCTAAAGATACACCTTGTGGAGCCTGAGTGATTTGTAACAACAAGCTTTTTATATTTTGTAGCTGCTGTTGATCAATCGTTTCGTTACCTGCTCGCCCAGACTGAAAAAGATTTCTTTCATTTGTGATACCCAGCAATTCCAGCTTTTGTTGCAAAACTCCCGGACTCTTTTCCAAATGGGGTTGATCCACTGCCGATCCATCTTTTGCTTGCGAGGATATTGCCTGATTGTTCATTAAAGATTGTTGTTTAAGTGAAGACGGATCTTCTGAGACAAGCATGCCAGAAGAACGGCTCGTAGTCTGCAAATTCTGCCCCAGAATTGGAACACCTGTTTGTTGTTGACTATTTTGGTTGGATTGCCCTACGTTATCAATTGTTTGGTTACCATTACCTGTGATGCTGACTGGTTGTATAGGAGTGCGTGTAGTTCCAGATGGAGGAAATAAAGTTGACTGACTTGCACCTTCAGTTTGTTGCAAAGTAGCTTGTCCTCTCCCCCCACCTAGACTCCCCTCAAATCGAGTCGGTTGGTCTCCTCCAACTCCACTAGGAACCCCAGTATTTCCCCCCTGTTTCACATTCGATCCTGAAAAAAAGGTAGCTACCTTATCTGCTAAAGATGATGGCATGAGCCCCTGTTGATTGGTTGGTTGATTCGAGAGGTTAGTTTGTTGCCCTGTTTGATGCCCTATTTGAACAGGTGAAGCTCCATTTTGTAACCCTACTCCCATTTGTTGACCGTCTACGGTTTGGTTTAATGATGTTTGCGAAAGATTCGCTATTACCTGTTTTGGCAACATTGCTGGGCTTCCGTCTAACAAAGGTGTTTTTTCATTCAGTTGTAACGGTAACGACTGTAGTAAGGTAGCAAGAGTTCGCAAAGGTTGTTGCAATTGTGGCGACGCAGAAGCTGAAGAGCCACCTTGTGATGTTGTCTGATTCTGCTCAGCAGTGCCCTTCCCTTCGCTATGTAATGAGAGCGTTGCCAACGTATCGTTAACCTGTTGTAAAAAAGCGCGAATGGAGTCAGAAATGTTATTTCCAAACAAAAAACTGCGCAATGCCAGAACCACATCTTGTGTGAGAGGAAGCTGTTTGGTGAGCGCTGTCTGCACGGATTGCATGACATCTGTCCCTGACCCTTGTGTTTTTATAATTTGACCGAGTTCCAATAAGGTTTGCTTGTTAACAGGCAAATTTTTATCAAGTAAAAATTGCAAAGCTTCTTTTAGCTCTGGTTGATTAGGTAAGCCAAAAGAGCGTAATAAGCCTTCCTGTGAAGCCTCTTTAGAGGTTTGACCTGCCTCAGTATGGACCACTTTTAGCGTAAGTGGCTCTGTATTCCCTTGAACCTGTAACCAAGCTTTTTGACCTGCTTCCAGATTCGTCTCCATTTTGGCAACCATTTGTATTCCGCCAATTTGGACGATAGCCGCTTGTTCCGGGAGTACTTTTACGATGGTCCCTTTTACCACCTGGTTAGGACTTAGTTCTACTTGTTTGCTTCCGCTTGCACGGGCTTGTTGCCACATGTTAGATAGCAGTTGACCAGCTTGTATCATCGCTTCTCCTCCTTTCATATCAAAACGAATAAAAAGGTCCTTTGAACACTCTATCCAGTAATAAGCTCCTTTACGCCTCCAAATGTCTTGCGGTGCAATGGTGAAGGACCGTACGTACGTAATGCTTGTAGGTGCTCTGCTGTGCCATAACCAGCATTTTGTTCAAAGCCATAAGCCGGATACTCCTCAGCATACGCTTTCATAAGCCGGTCACGCGTCACTTTTGCCACGATTGACGCGGCCGCAATGGAGACACTCTTGCCGTCACCACCAATAATCGAGACTTGTGGCGTTGCTAAACGCGGTAAATGTACAGCATCGATTAAACATAACTCTGGGGTTATTCCTGTCTCTCTAATCGCTACATACATTGCTTCGCGTGTTGCTTCCAAGATATTTATTTCATCAATGCGCTCAGCAGAAATAATCCCAATGCCTACAGCAGTTGCTTCTTGCATAATTACTTCATAGTAAGCTTCTCGCATAGAGGCACTTACTTTTTTGGAATCATTTAATCCTGGTAGATAAAATGTAGCTGGTAAACATACTGCTGAAGCAACAACCGGACCTGCTAGTGGTCCTCGTCCTACTTCATCGATACCTACTATGTATTCATTCCCTTGTGCCCAGTACAGCTTCTCTGTTTCAGTCATGATTTCCCATAGGGCTTGTTGCTTTTTCAGATGGTTTTCCTGAGCGATAAATCTGCGCCAAATTGCTTGTACACCTTTTCGCTGGTCTTTAGAGAGCTCCAAACGTTGCTCTGCAGACAATTGGTCTGTTCCTTCTACCCAGTCTCTTATCTTCTGTATCGACATTTCTGCTATGTTCATTAATTTTCTCTCCCGACTCCCATTGCTTTCTATCTTTATTTTATCGTAAGACTAGCCTTGCGACAAAAATTTTTCTCACTTTTAGGATTATCCATACCATTTTACATGTTCAGGTCTAACAATCAAAAACCCCTGCCAATACGGCAAGGGTCAATAAACACATTTTTTATTCATCATACATAGAACGCGGTTCACCAATTGCCACTTCCATTTCCCAATCAATCGGACGTTCTAACGTAATTTGACCAATCTTTCCTGAACGTAATTCACGTAACAATAGCTCGGAAGCTTTGTCATAATCAATATGTCCACCTGAAGCCATACAGCCACGTTTTTTACCAATCATCTCTAGTAATTCTACGCCATCCTCAGGTAAATCAGTCAGCTTATAACGCTCTTTTAGACGCTCTGGGTAGTAATGCATCATATAGCGAACAGCGTACAAAGCAACTTCAGAGAAATCAATTAGTTCGTCCTTAATTGCACCACTAGCTGCTAAGCGAAGCCCTACCATCTGATCCTCAAACTTAGGCCAAAGGATACCTGGTGTATCCAGAAGTTCAAGTGTATCACCCATTTTTACCCATTGTTGTGATTTTGTTACAGCTGGACGATCGCCTGTTTGAGCAACAGAACGTTTAGCCAGACGGTTAATCAACGAGGATTTACCTACATTGGGAATACCCAAGATCATAATACGTACAGCTCTTGCTAGCATGCCTCGATCAGCACGTTTTTGTAACATGTCTGCGGCCAATTCTTGACATAGCTCAGGCAGTCTGTTAACTCCTCTACCTGATAAAGCGTCAATCGGTAACGTACGGATGCCTTGTTCTTTAAAATATCTCGTCCACATCTCTGTTACAGCTGGATCAGCCAAATCTGCCTTGTTTAGCAGAATCAAACGTGGCTTTTCTGCCACGATCTCATCGATCATCGGGTTGCGACTAGACAAAGGTAGCCTTGCATCCAGAAGCTCAATAACCACATCAATTTGCTTTAATTTCTCCGTTACTTGCCGGCGCGCTTTGGCCATGTGTCCCGGAAACCATTGGATTGTCATCGTACATTCACCTACTTTTTATACACTGCTGTTTAGTTGATTAGCGTGTCATGCGTATATCTTTGATCGGCCAGAAGACGAACTCTGCACGTCCTACCACTTTACTTACTTCTACTGGACCAAATTCTCGACTATCTGAACTATTTTGGCGGTTGTCGCCCATCACAAATATATGTCCAGGTGGAATCGTTATTTTTTCGTAAGGAGTGGTTAGTGGCAAATCCTTCTCTTTTTCTGCAATGTCACGTTTCTCTTTTAAATATGGCTCTTCCACTACTTTATCATTAACATACAAAACATCATCTCTTACTTCAACGGTGTCTCCAGCCACAGCAATGACACGTTTAATATAATCACGTTTTTCAGACGCATGGAATACGATAATTTCCTCACGCTGTGGCTCTCTCAAATGGTAGAGAGCTTTGTTAACCACGAGTTTTTCCTCGTTGTGTAAAGTAAAATCCATGGAATGACCCTCGACGATAAACGGGGCAAATAAAAAGGTACGGATAAAGAATGCTAAAGCTATTGCAATGACAATCGCTTTAATCCATTCCCAAGCTTCATTTTTCTTCTTGGTAGTCGAGGCAGTTTCGCTCATAATCTTTCCTCCTGCTCTAGAGTCTCATTTATCTATTATATATGACAGAAGATATCTTTACACTTTATAAGTGCATCTATCTGAAATGATCTGTACTTTCTAGAGGACTGGAGCATTCTAAACTAATAGAACTGAAAAAAGGGGGACTGGCAAGCAGCCCCCCTCTTATTCTTATCGACGAATTTCTTTAATACGAGCAGCTTTACCTACGCGATCGCGAAGATAGTACAACTTCGCACGACGTACGCGACCATGGCGTACTACTTCAAGCTTGTCGATCTTAGGTGTGTGTAGTGGGAATGTACGCTCAACACCCACGTTGTAAGAAATCTTACGAACAGTGAAAGTTTCGCTTACACCAGTACCACGGCGGCGGATAACAACGCCTTCGAACACCTGAATACGCTCACGAGTACCCTCGATTACCTTAACGTGTACACGTACAGTGTCACCAGGACGGAACGCAGGAAGATCCTGTTTCAGTTGTTCTTTTTCTAATTCACGAATAATTTGATTCATCATGATTCACTCCTTCCACACAGACGTTCTTACTCGCCTCTATTGCTAAACCTTATGTTAGGTTAACGATCGAGTAGCGGACCGTCGAAGTCAGCGGCAAAATTGCCACAAGTGATATTTTATCATACATGAGGGCTATTTACAAGCATCAGAGGAAAATAATCAAGGATAAATCTCTTAGCTCTACAATATAACATGATTGTAATCTTCCTCATTTCCATGCTTATGAGCATCAAGAGTCACTCTCACTCGCTTCTTGTTGAATCTCCACCAGTAACTTTTGAATCTCTTTGGATTTCTCAATCTGCTCCAATAACTCTGGCCGGCGTTGCCAGGTACGCTTTAGTGATTCTTTCAGGCGCCATCTTTCAATGTTCGCATGGTGTCCCGATAATAAGATATCAGGCACCCTCCAGCCTCTAAATTCGGCAGGGCGTGTGTAATGAGGGTGCTCTAAAAGCCCCGTAGAAAAGGAGTCTGTTACAGCAGACATTTCATTGCCAAGCGCACCTGGTTGTAAACGCACAACACTATCAATAACGACCATCGAGCCTAATTCTCCGCCTGTCAGTACATAATCGCCTATAGAGATTTCATCCGTCACCAGATGCTCACGAATACGCTCATCGTAGCCTTCATAGTGACCACAAATGAACACTAGATGCTCTTTTTTTGCTAATTCCTCTGCCATTTTTTGATCATAACGTCTTCCCTGTGGGCACATTAAAATAACGCGCGGTTTCGCAGCGCCTTCGCGAACAGATAGAGCTTCCACAGCATCAAAAATCGGATCTGGCTTTAAGACCATGCCGCCACCGCCTCCGTAGGGAGTATCATCTACGTTGCCATGTTTGCTCTTCGAATAATCGCGAAAGTTAATCACTCCAAAATCGACGATTCCTCGCTCTGCTGCTTTTCCTAAAATGCTGGTAGAGAATACTCCTGTAAACATCTCTGGAAACAGTGTTAGTACATCAATACGCATGATCTAACTCTCCCCTACAGCAATCCATCCATGATGTGGCAAATTACTTTTTTGTTCTGAACATCTACTTCTTTAATGCAATCGTCGATGTATGGTAGCATGATTTCTTTGCCTCCGTTACCTTTTACCACCCAGACGTCATTAGCACCTGGTTGCAGAACCTCTGCAATCTTGCCCAATACTTCGCCTGTATCCGTAATCACTTCGCAACCAATGAGCTGATGGATATAAAATTCATCTTCCTCAAGCTCCAGTAGCTCGGTTTCAGGAACTTTTAATTCTCCACCCTTATACTTTTCCACGTCATTAATAGATGTGTATCCTTTAAACGTTAGGATAATAAAATCTTTATGTTCACGGTACGAAGCTATTTCAATGATCATAGGCGTTGACAAGCTTGGATGAAATAAATGTAACTTATTCCCCTTTTTAAAACGAACATCAGGAAAATCTGTTGTGGAAACGACACGCATTTCCCCACGTAATCCCTGTGTATTAACCAATTTTCCTACTGTATAAAATTTTGATTGTGTCACAAGCTTTTGCCTCCTTGACGTATTTCAATTACGATCCCGTCACGAATGATAATTTCAGCATCCGCCATTTTTTCATTCCAACGGTCCCCGACTTCCATTTCAATCTGACTCTTAAGTGTTTGCTGATGAAGTTCACTTTCTAAGGGGAGTCTTTCTACTTGTTCCAATTGGAGGGAAATAAGTTCTAATTTTTCTCGTAACGTTCCTTCTTCCTGATCCAATCGCTCTTGAGCTAGACGCACCCCTTCGCTTCCACGTTTTTCTGCCTCTGCTAATATTTTCTTGCGTTGGAATCGCCATTGTTCCAATTCCATATGCACATATTGCGCTTTTCTTTCATATTCTTCCCGTAATATGGTCTTTGTTTTCTCCGTCAAAACAACTTTTACATGGACCAATCTCTCAATGCTGATCATAGGACCCGCCTCCCGACAGCTGAAAGTTCTATTTGCTCCCGTTTTATATAGACACATTTAGTAGCATTGTGATTCATCATACCTTAACATGTGGAATAAACACGTATGTAGATACGAAAAAAGACTGGAGAAACCCCCAGTCTTTTTTATACGATTTCAACGGTAATCCGCTTATCAGTCTGCACTGCAGCAGCCGTTACAACCGTCCGCAGGGCTTTCGCAATGCGACCTTGTTTTCCAATAATCTTACCCATATCATCTGGATGAACGGAAAGCTCGAAAACCAAGATACGCTCTTTGTCCACTGCGTTCACTTTCACATGTTCCGGATGATCCACAAGAGCTTTCGCGATCGTTTCGATCAAAGCCTTCATCTAAAGATCACCGTCCCAATCTTACTTCTTGCCGAATTTTGCTTCGTGTACTTTCGCAAGTACGCCTACTTGAGAAAGCAAGTTACGAGCTGTATCGGTAGGTTGTGCTCCGTTCATGATCCATTGTACAGCTTTCTCGCTGTCAATGTTAACCACTGCTGGTTGAGCAACTGGATTGTAATAGCCGATCTCTTCAATGAAACGACCATCACGTGGGGAACGAGAATCCGCAACTACCACACGGTAGAAAGGAGCCTTACTAGAACCCATGCGCTTTAGACGAATTTTAACTGCCATGTTGTTCACCTCCTAAAAGAATCAACGATAAACGTTGTATGTGTCTATATATCTGAACTATCGCTTTTATGAAGCGAAGAGAGTTCAAGCTTACATTATTTAAACGGATTAAATGGGAAGTTGAAGCCGCCGCCTTTTTTATCGTCGGTACCTCCACCCATGCCGCCGAACGGATCGATCGGTGGCTTTCCTTTAAACGGAAGGAATCCGCCTTTTTTCTTGCTTTTCTTTTTCATTTTGTCCGTCATGCCTGTGAATTGCTTCATCATTTTCTTCATATCTTCGAACTGTTTAATGAAACGATTCACTTCCTGGATTGTGGTTCCGCTACCGGCTGCAATACGCTTGCGACGGTTTGCATTCATGACGTCAGGGTTAGCACGCTCTTCTTTTGTCATCGATTTCACGATAGCTTCTGTACGAGCGAGTTGCTTTTCATCCACCTTTAGATCTTTCATGCCCTTCATCTTGTTCATCCCAGGCAACATACCCAAGAGGTCCTCAATCGGCCCTAATTGGCGCATTTGCTGCATGGAATCCAAGAACATGTCAAAGGTGAATTCCCCTTGGCGCATTTGGCGCTCCATCTCTTTTGCTTTATCCACATCGACGTTTTCCTGTGCTTTTTCAATCAAGCTCAGTACATCGCCCATGCCCAAGATGCGTGATGCCATACGATCTGGATGGAATGCTTCTAAAGCATCAAGCTTTTCACCCATCGCTGCGAACTTGATCGGTTTACCAGTCACTGCTTTAACGGAAAGGGCTGCACCACCACGTGTGTCTCCATCTAACTTAGTAAGAATCACACCCGTAAGCTCTAGTTGATTGTTAAAGCTCTCTGCTACATTGACTGCATCTTGACCAGTCATAGCATCGACAACCAACAAAATCTCATCTGGCTTTGCCACTTCACGCACTTGCTGAAGCTCTTCCATGAGAGTCTCATCAATATGCAGACGACCTGCCGTATCAAGAATCACATAATCGTAGTGATTTTCTTTGGCATGTTCAATCGCTTTCGTAGCGATTTCTACCGGACTTACTTGATCACCCATTGAGAACACAGGGGCATTCAACTGCTCACCTAGTACTTGTAGCTGCTTAATTGCAGCAGGGCGATAAATATCACAAGCGACTAGCATTGGCTTGCGATTTTGCTTTTGTAATAGCTTAGCCAGTTTACCGGTCGTGGTTGTTTTACCCGCACCTTGTAGACCAACCATCATAATAACAGTCGGCGGTCGGTTGGAGACAGCAAGCTTGGAGACGTCACCGCCCATAAGCTCAGTCAGCTCTTCATTTACCACTTTAATAACCATTTGTCCTGGCGTTAAGCTTTTCAACACATCTTGTCCAATTGCACGTTCCTTGATACGAGCGACAAATTGTTTCACGACTTTAAAGTTAACGTCTGCTTCCAATAAAGCGAGACGCACTTCACGCATCGCTTCATTCACGATGGTTTCGTCAATTTTACCTCTGCCACGTAGCTTATCAAAGGCGCCCTGCAATCGGCTTGCCAAGCTTTCAAATGCCATATGTGCCCCTCCTAATCCATCTCTGACAGTTGGCGGAGCAAGATAAGCAATTCCTCTCTCGTATCGTCCCCACCTGTCGCTTCTACCAGATTGATCATCATCTTCACAACCTCTTGACGCTGTTCATGCTTCGCTGTCAACTTCAGCTTGTCGTCATATTCATACAGCTGCTTTTCAGCTCGCTTGATATGATCATAAACGGCTTGTCGGCTTACTTCATGCATTTCTGCAATCTCGCTTAACGATAGATCATCCAGGTAGTAAAGCTCAAGGTATTCACGTTGCTTTCCTTTTAGTAAGGAAGCATAGAAGTCAAATAAGAGATTCACTTGATTCGTTTTTTCCAGCATGGAACCAATCCTTTACAGTTAGATCGGTTGCTACTGTGTAAAGTCTTTTTACTTTACAGAGCCAAGTAATATACTATACAATCCTGCGCCTACTGTCAAGTGTTTTTGTTGACATTAATTTTTTTCTGTATAAATTCTATAAAAACAGCGTACTTATGCTTACTTTTCTTGATCGGATTCAGCTTCCTGCTCCACTTCTTTTTCAATCAGGCCAGCAAATAATGCATGGACGAATTGCTCTGGATCAAAGGCTTGCAGATCATCCATTTTCTCGCCTAAACCTACATACTTCACAGGGATATCCAGTTCATTACGGATAGCAATAACAATACCACCCTTTGCGGTTCCATCTAGTTTGGTCAATACAATTCCTGTGACACCTGCTGATTGCCCAAATGCCTTTGCTTGGTTCATTGCATTCTGCCCAGTCGTAGCATCCAGCACCAACAATACTTCATGTGGGGCGTCTGGGATTTCACGTTGTAAGACACGGAAGATTTTATTTAGCTCTTCCATTAGATTTACCTTGTTTTGCAAGCGTCCTGCCGTATCGCAAAGAAGAACATCTGCCTTACGTGACTTAGCCGCTTGTACCGCATCAAAGATAACAGCTGCGGGATCAGCGCCCTGCTGGTGTTTGATCACATCTACATCGACACGATTTCCCCACACTTCCAACTGTTCAATGGCTGCCGCACGGAACGTATCCCCAGCAGCTAATACTACTTTTTTCCCTTGTTGTTTAAACATATGAGCCATCTTACCAATGGTAGTGGTTTTCCCTACACCATTTACCCCTACGAATAACACAACGTTTAAACGTCCTTCTTCTATTTGTAATGCCGTATTGTGCGCATCATCATTACGTAATAAGTTTACCAGCTTTTCCGAAAGAATCGGTTGCAAATCAAGAGCATTCTCAATCTTGTGCTTCCGTACCTCGCTACGCAAATCATCAACGAGCTCCATCACTGTATTTACGCCCACATCAGCTGCAATCAGAATTTCTTCTAATTCTTCAAAGAAATCCTCATCAATCTTTTTATAACGACGAACTAAATCCTCTACCTTTTCTACCAAAAGATCTCTCGTTTTGGTTAACCCATCCGTAAACTTCTGCGTTACCTCTTCTGATTTTTTAACGATGGAATCACGAAGTTTCTTAAAAAAGCTCACAAATGACCCTCCTTGAATGTTGTCTCCTGTTTTTCATGATGCTTTGAGTCTATATGCGCCTATGAGGCGGATTCAACAAGTTTTTTCGTCTCTTCTAGTTTAACAGATACCAGTTTGGAAACGCCGCCTTCCTGCATTGTAATACCGTACAAAACATCAGCGCTTTCCATGGTTCCTTTCCTATGTGTAACACAAATAAACTGGGTATCACTGCTAAAGTGGTGCATGTATTCTGCAAATCGGCTGACGTTGGCTTCATCCAGAGCGGCTTCTACCTCATCCAACACACAGAATGGCACTGGCTTCACACGCAAGATGGCAAATAAAAGGGCCATAGCGGTTAATGCGCGCTCGCCTCCCGATAACAATGCTAAGTTTTGTAGTTTCTTGCCAGGTGGTTGAGCTACAATATCAATTCCTGTTTCCAGCAATCGATCTGGTTGTGACAATAAGAGATCCGCTCTACCTCCCCCAAACAACTGCACAAACACATCCTGGAATTGGACTCGAATTTCGTCAAATGTTTGTTGGAAACGACGTGACATCTCTGTGTCCATCTCAGCAATCACCTGATACAGCATCTCTTTTGCTTCTATTAAATCAGCTTCCTGTTTACGTAAGAAATCTAATCGTTCCGTTAGACGATCATACTCTTCGATCGCTCCCAAATGTACCGTTCCTAGTGCAGCAATTTGCTTTTTCAATCCGTTTACTACCACCTGTTGTTCAGCAATATCTCCTAGCGGCGGATATTTCTGTTTTGCTAGATCAAAACTCAGCTCGTATTCTTCGGATAGTTTGCTGAGCAAATGATCCAATTCCACTTCATAACGGTTACCCTTCACTTCTTCCACGTGTAGCTTCTCTTCAAGTGCTTTCACTTGTTTACGAATCTCTTTTACTTCAAGCTCCAATTGCTCCTGCTTAGCAAATAAACTAGCTCGATCACCACGTCGTTCAGAAATCAAGTTGGCAACACGGTCCTTATCTTGGCGAAGCTCAGTGATTTTTTCATCCAATTCTCCAAAAAACGAATCATTATTATCATCTAGGCTATGTAAATCCATCAACGCCTGATTTGCTTCTTCCCATTCTTTCGTCAGCAAGGCACGTTGTTCACGCAAGCGCTCTACCTGTTCTATGCGCGAAGCATGCTCCTGCTTCACTTGAGCCACCAATACCTTCAGACTGGTAATCTGCTCATTCATTTCTTCCTTGCTGAGCATATGCTCTTTTCGTCTTGTTTCCGCCGTCGCGATAGCGGTTGTAAGCAAGTGCTCTTCTTCCGCTAAACCGTCCAATTGCTGAGTAAGTTCAGTCAGCTTATGCCCAGCATCACTCATCTCTTTCTGATAAAGGGCCATATCCTGATCGAGTACAGCCATACGTTCACGTATTGATTTTCCGGATATCTCCGCTTGTTGCAATAAACCTTTTAATTCCTGTTCACGCAAACGAAGAACTTCGCCCTGTTCACGTAATTTTTCCTGTTGATCTTCTGCTAGTTTAGCTGACTTTATTACCTCTTCCATGCTAGCCTTTTTCTGCGTAATTTCATTATGCAAAGTATCTAACATGGCTTCTAATTCTTCCACTTGACGATTACGTCCAAGCAGATTGGCGCTGTTTTTCTTCACGGCTCCACCTGTCATGGAACCACCTGCGTTAACAATATCACCATCTAACGTGACCACTCGATAGCGGTAATGACAACTTCTCGCAACACGGTTTGCTTGCTCTAATGTCTCAGTGATAATCACGTTACCAAGCATAGACTCGACTACCGCCCGATAAGCTTCATCAAAGGAAACAAGACGACTCGCAATTCCAACCACACCGTTTTCATGGCGCAACTGTCGTTCATCTTCACTAGTAAGCGAACGGGACCGAATCACGGATAGTGGTAAGAAAGTAGCACGCCCCAAATTGTGCCTTTTCAAGTAGGAAATCGCTTCACGTCCAGCTGCCTCATCGTTTACGACCACGTTTTGCAACGCCCCACCTAATGCAACTTCAATAGCTGTTTCAACATTACGAGGAACCGTCATAAGCTCAGCAACCGCTCCGTGAATTCCATTCATGCCTTTTTCACGAGCACGTAAAATTTCTTTAACACCCTGCTGGAAGCCAGCAAAATCATGTTGCATCTCTTTTAACAGATCCAATCTGGAACGTGTAGCCTCGCGTTGCTGTTCAAGGCGGTGTATTTCTTTTTCTGCTTCTTCCATCTGTTGCTCTTGTCCGCGGGTTTCGGCTATGAGTTCGCGGAAACGGGTTAAGGTCGCATTTATTTTCTGCTCAATGGTTGCAAGCTCAGCAGCATATCCCTCTCCTGTATTCACATGAGAAGACTCCTCGTTACCTAAACGATCACGGTCTGCTTGCAGACGCTCCATTCTCGCCTTGCTTGTATCTCGTGTCTGTTCTTGATGGCGGATATCATTACGGAGACGAGCCATTTCATTTAGCTTGTCGAAGTAATCGCTCTTCAGCTTTTCTAAGTCATCCGTTAAACCACGCACGACCACTTGAAATTCGGATTCTGCCTTCCTTAGTTGGCCTTCCGCTTCACGCATCTTGCCTTTGGCTTCTTCGCGACGTGTCTCTTCCGTTGTCAGTTCTTCCTCTAGGGTATGTTGCTTCTCGGTTAAACGATGCATTTGCTCCATCGTTTGCTTGCGATTGGCTTCTAGATTTCTTTTACGTTCCCGTAATACCTCACGGCGGCCTTCCACCTTCTCCGCCTCTTCACTAACCGTGAGCAACACCTGCTGCAACTCTTCAATAGATTGGTCGATCTGATTAACCTTATAACGAGCCTGCTCCAGCTCAGCTTCTTGTTGCCCTGCTTGTGTGGTACGCTTAGCTAACTGATTTTCAAGATCCGTCGCCTGTCGTTTCGTTTCTTCCCATTTGGTATGCGTCTGTTCAATTTGTTGCACGTAGAGCGCTACCTCATGTTGGATTAGTTTTTCATGCAAGCCTTTGTAGGTTTTTGCTTTTTCTGCTTGCTCCTGCAAAGGACCTACCTGCTCTTCTACCTCATTGCGGATATCATAAATGCGCACTAAATTCTGTGTCGTCTCATCCAGTTTCTTTTCTGCTTCTCGCTTGCGAGTTTTATATTTTACAATTCCGGCTGCTTCTTCAAAAATGCCCCGGCGATCTTCTGATTTCGTACTAAGAATCTCTTCAATTCGTCCTTGTCCAATGATGGAGTAGGCTTCTTTTCCTACGCCGGTATCCATAAACAGTTCCATGATATCTTTTAATCGGCAGGAACGCTTGTTAATAGAATAGTCGCTGTCCCCTGAACGATAGACTCGACGTGTAACGGTCACTTCGGAGTATTCGGTATCCAAAGAGCCATCCGAGTTATCTAGGGTTAAAGATACTTCCGCGAAATTTACCGGTTTGCGCGTATCGCTACCAGCAAAAATAATATCCTCCATCTTGGAGCCACGAAGCGACTTGGCGCTTTGTTCACCAAGCACCCAACGAATCGCATCCGATACGTTGCTCTTGCCGCTACCGTTTGGACCAACTACCGCAGTCACTCCCGGTACAAACTCCAATTCGGTCCGGTCTGCAAACGACTTAAAGCCGATCAGTTCCAACCGTTTTAAATACATGATAATCTCCCCTAAACATACTCAATCCTCTTTAACTCTCCTAGTTTATCACAGATGACCCATTTGGCGTAGGGTGACTTGGGAAATACCTGATTTTCTAGCGTTTTTTCGAGTCATTCCTCATAACCTGCTTTCCTGAAAAAACTGCTCTATCTCGGCTTTCACGAAAGAAGGTTGTTTTCTTTTACGAGCTAATTCATCCATGCAAGCATTATGAGCAATTCGGAATAACCAAGCAGAAAATTAGAACCAAGTTCAAATTTGTGCAAATGGTAATAAACTTTTATGAACACTGGAATACAGTTTCACTTTGTATTTATCAATAATGGGAGCAAAAGCTTGTTGATTACCTTGTAACACAAGCTTTATAAGCTCAGAATCATCATGCATGATGTTATCCTCCTGTCAAAAGAGGGCACTGGTTTGTGAGCCTTTTTGTGTGTTCATTGTGTTCATATTGTAGAACTCCGTTTCACAAAAAACTTACACCTTATTAAAAATAATTTGAAAAAGAATACAGCAACTGATCATACATAAAAAAGACTAGACCCCTACTTTGTATATCAAACAAAGTAAAAGCCTAGTCTTTTTAAACATCTGTACAGCTAGTATTATGGATTACCCTTTTGTTCCAATTTTCATGAGAGCAAGGGCAGCAGCGCGCTGTTCTGCCTCTTTCTTAGAACGACCGGAGCCTACTCCCAACTGATTGCCATTCAATATCACTTCTGATACGAATTCACGATTGTGGGCAGGTCCTCTCTCTTGCAAAATGCGATAAATAATTTCTCCCAAGCTGTCCTGTTGAACAAGCTCTTGCAATTGACTTTTAAAATCGGTCACTTGTGTAAATTCACCCTTATCAATGCGCGGATACACATATTTTTCTAGGAACTGAAAAACTGCATCCAAGCCTTGATCAAGGTACAAAGCGCCGACAAAGGCTTCAAAAACGTCAGCAAGAAGAGCTGGACGTTGACGTCCCCCTGTAAGCTCCTCACCTTTTCCCAATAATACTAGTTCTCCAAAATAAAGTAATTCCGCAAACTTGACGAGTGACGGTTCACATACGATCGCCGCACGAAGCTTGGTCATTTCACCCTCGCTCATTTTCGGGAACATTTTGTATAAAAATTGGGAGACCGTTAGCTCCAACACCGCATCACCCAAAAACTCTAAGCGTTCGTTGTCGGAAATCCGTTTGCCCCTTTGCTCGTTCACATAGGAAGAATGGGTGAATGCTTGCCGCAACAAGGACTCATCAGTGAATACGATTCCAATTTTTTCTTGCAGCCCTTTAAAATTCATCCCTCTCACACCTTCCCTCACCGAATGCATACCCTACTCCGCATAACGTTTCAAAAGAATGGTCGCATTATGCCCACCAAAGCCAAACGTGTTAGACAAAGCATATTCTACTTTTGCCTCTCTTGCTTTGTTTGGTACATAATCCAGATCGCATCCTGGGTCAGGGTTCTCTAAGTTGATGGTTGGAGGTAAAATCTGATCACGCAGAGCATAAGCAGTCGCCATCGCTTCGATAGCTCCTGTTGCTCCCAGCAAATGACCTGTCATGGATTTTGTAGAACTCACAGCCAGCTTGTATGCATGCTCGCCAAATAGGCTCTTAATCGCTTTTGTTTCAGCCAGATCACCAGCTGGTGTAGATGTACCATGTGCATTGATGTAGTCCACTTGCTCAGGAGACACACCTGCATCTTTTAGCGTATGTAACATACAGCGTCGTGCACCATCTCCATTTTCAACAGGAGCAGTAATATGGAACGCATCAGCGCTCATACCGTAGCCAATAATCTCAGCAATAATTGTCGCACCGCGTTGTTTAGCGTGCTCTAATTCTTCCAAAACTAATACCCCAGCTCCTTCACCCATAACGAAACCATCTCTACCTTGATCAAAAGGACGACTTGCCTTTTGTGGATCATCGTTGCGTGTAGACATCGCCTTTAGTGAACAAAAACCCGCCATACCCATCGGACGAATCGTCGCTTCTGTTCCACCTGTAATCATCACATCAGCTTGATCATACTGAATGAGACGGAAAGCGTCACCAATTGCATTCGTACCTGTTGCACACGCGGTGATTGCACTTGAAGTTGGCCCTTTGGCACCCAACTCGATAGAAGCAACCCCAGAAGCCATATTAGCGATTAGCATAGGAATAAAGAATGGGCTAACACGACGTGGACCTTTCTCCATCAGAATCTGATGTTGTTCTTCCCATGTGCTAAGTCCACCAATCCCAGAACCAATATAGACGCCAATACGCTCGGCATTCTCATCAGTAATGGTTAAATCTGCATTCTTTACTGCTTCTTTCGCTGCTGCCAGACCAAACTGCACGAAACGGTCCATACGCCGCGCTTCTCGTTTATCCATATATTGTTCTGGGTCAAAGTCCTTTACTTCTGCTGCAATCTTCGTGGCGTAATCGGTCGTGTCAAAATTCTCGATATGACTTATCCCTGATTTACCTGCCAGCAGGTTCTTCCAAAGAGTTTCTGGTTCTTTTCCAAGTGCTGTAATACACCCAAAACCCGTAAGGACTACTCTACGTCTCATGTTCATTCACCTCTATATTAAATCAGCTTGCGCATCCTATCTTACGTTATTAATAAGTACGTTTGTTGAAAAAATCACTTATTTGCGTAAAGGGAGAAGCCCCGTCGAAACGGAGCCCCTCCTTAGCGATTACTTGTGGGAAGATATGTAATTAACTACTTCACCCACAGTAGTAATTTTTTCTGCATCTTCATCAGAGATCTCAAGGTCGAACTCGTCTTCCAATTCCATAACAAGCTCAACTACGTCAAGGGAGTCTGCCCCTAGATCTTCTTTGAAAGAAGCTTCCAACGTTACTTTGTCTTCGTCTACACCTAAACGGTCGATGACGATTTTCTTTACTCGATCAAGAACTTCTGCCACTTACTTCACCCCCTCTCAACGTATTATACGGGATGTCTCTAGTAAAAACCAGTTTACATATACATGCCGCCGTCTACATGCAAAGTCTGCCCTGTCATATAGCTAGATGCATCAGATGCTAGGAAGAGTGCCACATTGGCAATTTCGTCAGCCGATCCCAAACGGTTAAATGGAATTTGTGCTAGAATCCCGCCCTTAACATCCTCTGGTAGAACATCTGTCATATCCGTATCAACAAATCCTGGAGCTATGGCATTCACTTTAATGTTTCGTGAGGCCAGTTCACGAGCGGTGGTTTTGGTTAAACCAATGACCCCAGCTTTGGCAGCCACGTAGTTAGCCTGTCCTGCATTCCCTAATACACCTACAACCGATGTAATATTGATCATGCTTCCGCTACGTTGTTTCATCATTGGACGAGTCAGCGCCTTCGTCATATTAAATACACCTTTTAAATTGACGTTAATAACATCGTCCCATTCTGATTCTTTCATACGCATTAAGAGATTATCTCTAGTAATTCCTGCGTTATTTACGAGAATATCGATTTTACCAAAGCGCTCTAACGCTTCTTTTACCATATTCTCCGCTTCCTCTGTATTTCCCACGTTGGCACGAATCATAATTGCTTCACGACCCAATTTTTCGATGTCGGCCACTGTTTCCTGAGCCTTCGCTTCGTTTCCTGAGTAGTTAACAATGATATTGGCTCCTGCTTCCGCATATTTTAGTGCAATCGCACGGCCAATTCCACGAGAAGCTCCCGTAATCAAAGCTACTTTTCCTTCTATCATTAACATGCTTCTCCTCCTACGAATTCAGTGAGTGAATCCATGTCTTGCAGGCTAAAGATTTTTATGTTCGCATCTTTTGGTGCAATTTTTTTAACCAGACCAGCTAATACTTTTCCTGGGCCGATCTCGACAAATGTAGTCACTCCTTGCTCGATCATCCAAGCAACTGAATCTTCCCAGAGAACAGGAGAAGATACCTGTTCAACCAATCTTGTAGCAATTTCGCTAGATCCAGTCATAGGGCGTGCCGTAACATTCGTCACAACAGGTACATTAGCATCTTTTATTTCGATATCAGCTAAAACAGCTTGTAGAAGCTCAGAAGCTGGCTGCATCAAAGAAGAATGGAAAGGTCCGCTAACATTTAGTGGCATGACGCGTTTAGCGCCCGCTTCTTTTGCCAATACGCCTGCTTTTTCTACACCTTCAGCACTACCTGAGATTACAATTTGTCCTGGGCAGTTCATATTGGCAAGCTGAACAGGATATCCGGCTTCCGTCACTTGTTCGCAAATGCTTTGCAAGTTTTGGCGGTCCATATTCAGTACAGCTGCCATAGCCCCTTGACCAGCAGGCACGGCTTGTTCCATAAATTTTCCACGAGCTCGTACGGTCTTAACTGCATCTTTAAAGCTGATCGCCCCAGCAGCAACCAGTGCAGAATATTCACCCAAACTGTGTCCTGCCACGAAATCCGGCTTCAGATCAGGTCGTTTTTCTTGCAAAGCGTTAAGAACAGCTACGCTCATGGTCAAAATGGCTGGTTGTGTGTTTGCTGTCAAACGCAGTTCTTCTTCAGGTCCCTCAAAGCATAGGTGTGAAAGCGAGAAACCAAGGGCTTCATCCGCCTGACTAAAAATCGCTTTTGCCGCTGTTGATTCTTCACACAACTGTACTCCCATTCCGACAAACTGAGAGCCTTGTCCTGGAAAAACAAATGCTAGTTTACTCAAATCCATTCGACTCCAATCCCTGTGTACTTCGCTTTATTCGTCGCTTTGTTCACGTGTGCACCATGTAAGCAGTGCAGCCCCCCAAGTCAAACCGCCACCAAAACCAACGAGAATGATGTTGTCTCCTTCTTTTACTCTACCTGCTTCGATTGCTTCATCTAATGCAACCGGAATAGAGGCAGACGACATATTTCCATAGCGATCCAAGTTAACCACTACTTTATCTTCTGACAAGCCAAAACGTTTCACAGCTGAATCAATGATACGCAGATTCGCTTGATGTGGTACCAACAGATCAATCGCTTCTTTATCTATACCTGCTTTTGTCAGAACAGTTTCGGTTGAGCTGTTCATCATACGCACGGCAAATTTGAATACTTCATTACCAGTCATGGCCAGATAGTGCATTTTATTCTCTACGGTTTCTTTAGTAGCTGGATAACGTGAGCCACCAGCTGGCATAGATAACAAATTTCCGCCAGAACCGTCCGCACCCACGTCAAATGCTTTAAAGCCCATTCCCTCTGGAACAGGACCAAGAACAGCCGCCCCTGCACCGTCACCAAACAATACGCATGTATTGCGGTCTTCATAATTTGTAATTTTGGACAATGACTCTACCCCAATTACCAACACATAACGATACATGCCATTCGCGATAAATTGTGTAGCCGTCGTCACCCCGTAAATGAAGCCTGTACATGCCGCCGAAAGATCAATAGCTGCCGCTTTTTTTGCACCCAGTCTATCTTGTAATAGGCATGATGTAGATGGGAAGGAATGGTCAGGCGTTACAGTTGCCACAATGATCATGTCAATTTCTTCGGCACTTATTTTCGCTTTATCTAGCGCTCTTACAGCAGCTTCATAGGCTAGATCTGAAGAAGCCTGGTCTTCCGCACAAATCCGGCGCTCACGAATCCCTGTACGAGAGGTAATCCATTCGTCAGAGGTTTCTACCATTTTTTCCAAATCAGCATTACTTAACACTTTATCAGGTGTATAAGAACCTGTTGCCAGGATTCCTACAGGACGTAATCCATTCATTCTTTTTCCCCTTTTCCGCTATGATCGATCTGCAGCTCCTTTAAAATGAGCTGATTGACATCAGATTTGCAAAAACGTGCCGCTGCAAGCAGAGCATTTTTAAAAGCTTTTGCATCGGATGAACCATGCGCTTTAAAGACAGGACGCTTCAATCCAAGCATCGGCGCACCACCGTACTCTGCATAGTCCATGCGGTTAGCAAAGCGTTTTAGACTTGGTTTTAAAATAGCAGCAGCCAGCTTATTCATGAAGGTGGAGGTAAGTTCGCGTTTTAACTGGGAGAAAATCGCCAGTGCCGTTCCCTCTGTATTTTTTAATAAAATGTTGCCAGAAAAGCCTTCGCATACTAGCACGTCGCAAGCGTCCTCTAACAGATCACGTGCTTCTACGTTGCCAATAAAATTCACCGGACTTTCTTTTAGTAAAGGAAAGGTACTTTTCGCCAGCTCATTTCCTTTTGCTTCTTCTGTGCCAACATTTAATAGTCCAACGCGTGGTTGCTTTATTCCTAATACTTTTTCTACGTAAAGGCTACCCATAATGGCGTATTGGACTAAGTGTTGCGGTTTGGCATCCATATTAGCACCAACATCAAGCACTAAGGTAACGCCACCCTTAATCTTTGGTATCATCGCAGCAAGGGCTGGACGCTCAATACCTTTCATACGTCCGGTAACCAGTAATCCAGCTGTCATCAGTGCACCGGTGTTTCCAGCAGAAATGACTGCTTCTACTTCCTCTTGACGTGCTAGTTCAACAGCTTTAACCAAAGAAGAATCTTTTTTACGGCGCACAGCTTTGACTGGCTCTTCATCTGTTGCTATCTTTTCAGTTGTATGTAAAATCTCAATATTAGATGGATGGGGAGTAGGCAAATAACTACCAATAGCTGATTCATCCCCAACTAAAACAATTTGCAAGGAGGGTTCAACAGCGATAGCCTCCAGAGCTCCTTCTACAGCACTGCGGGGTGCATGATCGCCCCCCATGGCATCAAGTGAAATACGCAAGTACATTTCCCTCCTGTTCATTCCTGTTCTTCCTACTCACGGATACGAAACACCCGGAATGTAGCAGTAAACACATTTTCTCCTTGGACTTTCGTTTCGACGCGCACCTTGCTTTCGTCCCCTTCCGTGGAACGAACCACAGCCTTGGCAACCAGCTTCTCTCCTTGCTTCACAGGTCGGATAAAACGCATGCGAGCTGTAGCCGTTAAAGCAACATCCGCGTCGATGACGGCCACTGCCAGGGAGTTTGCTTGAGCAAAAATGTAATGCCCACGAGCAATCTGTGTCCGATGAAAAACGTGCTCTTCTGTTATTTCCAAAACAGAAATTCCATAATCATCCAATTGTAGATCTATTACTTCGCCAATCACTTCTTCAATTCCTAGTGATTTGACTGGATCTAAACTTTTTTCTGCAACAGACTTAATCCGTTCACGTAATTCCGGTATGCCTAGCTCTAATCGATCCAGCCTTATTGTTTGAATGCTAACATCAAACATCGTAGCCAAATCTTCATCCGTAGCGAATGGATTTCGTTCCAGACTATTCACTAATTGTCTTTGGCGATCTCTCTTAGCTATGCGAGCGATATTCGGCACCCCCCTTAGCTATTTTATATCTATGCTTACGAGTTGTTTTTAATACCAGGTACTAAATTAGTATACGGGAGGGAGGCTGTTTTTACAACCCTATTCATAAAAAATAACCTAATCCGTTAAAAACTCTCGCTTGAACAGAAAAAAAGCAAGGTGATTATCTCACCTTGCCTCTCACTTATTGAACTACTTTCTTACCTTTGTAAGTTCCGCAGCTTGCGCATATGCGGTGAGCTAGCTTGTGTTCGCCGCAGTTATCGCATTTAACCATACCTGGAATCTCTAATTTGAAGTGCGTACGACGCAATCTTTTACGAGTCTTGGAAGTTCTACGTTGAGGTACTGCCATCTTCCTTACACCTCCTTCGAAGTCAAAATGTCTGAAGGTTCCCCATATAGAAACTCATGGCATCAAGCCATAAGTGAAATGGTTATCTGTGGAACCGATGTATGTGGGTTAGTACCAATTCACAGGAATCGACCAACCCGTTCAAAAATGAAGCAATCCATCCAAAGAGAAGAGCTTCATCTTGAAAACAAGCCTATTCTTCTGCTTGAATGAAGAATTTCTTTAAAGCTTCTAAACGCGGATCAATACGTTCTGTGGAACAATTGCATGACTGTTCATTACGGTTAATTCCGCAACTCGAGCACAGTCCCTCACAATCCTTGGAGCACAGTGGAAACGCTGAAATCGACAACAGGAAGTTTTCTTCCAGGAACGGGTCCAACTCGATCTCTTCGCCAGTCACCTGATGAATATCGCTATCCTCATCCATTACGATATCGGATGTATTCGGCGCAAAGGTTTCAGAAAAAGGAATCGAAAACTGTTCTGTGTACGGCGTCAAGCAACGTGCACAAACGAACTTAGCCTCTGCTTGTATTTCTCCCTTGATATAGATTAAGCCACCGAGCTCCTGAGCCTCTCCCGTAACGCTTACGGTCGATAAATCTCGGATCTCTTGATGACGCTTCTTTAAATCCTGGGAATCCAAGTTTGTTTGAAAAGGAAGTGGGTCTCCTTTTCTGTGGTGCAATTCTATTAGTTTTATATTCATGTTATCACCTCATGCACAACAAAGATGATTATAGCTTTTGCCTACATCTTTGTCAACCTATTTTCCTTGACACCTTATTGGCTACAAATAGAGTTTGCCAGAACAATTGAACTTTACTACACTACCAGTACAGATAGGTTCTGGTAGAAAGGATGTAATTTTTACAAATGAAAACAGTGGGCCTTATAGTAGAATACAACCCTTTGCATAACGGACACAAGCTTCATTTTACTTTAGCCAAAAAAAAGACAGGTGCAGATGCCTGTGTTGCCGTCATGAGCGGCAATTTTTTACAACGGGGTGAGCCTGCCATTGTCTCAAAATGGGCGCGAACCGAAATGGCTCTACAAGTAGGTGTTGATCTTGTGATTGAACTCCCCACTCTCTTTGCCACCTCAAACGCTGAGATGTTTGCCCATGGCGCTGTCTCTTTGTTAGATCGTATCGGAATAGTTGATACGTTATGCTTTGGTAGTGAAAGTGGAGACATTAGTTGGATGCATCAAGCGGCACAGATACTCGCGCATGAGACGCCCGCTTTTTCTCATTTACTAAAAACAGGTCTACGTGAAGGTCTTCCTTATCCCAAGGCATACGCTGAGGCAGCTCACACGTACCTCGCTGATCATGGCATCCACGGCGCAATCCTCGATCAGCCAAATAATATTCTTGGTTTTAACTATCTCCTATCACTGGCTAGATTAAACAGCAAAATTGTACCTGCCACCATTCAACGCCAAAAAGCAGGCTATCATCAAGAAACAATTACAGATGAGCAGATAGCAAGTGCTACAGCATTACGAAAGTTACTGACGCAACAAAATGTAGCGACAGTCGCCTCCTACGTACCTAAAACTACCATAGATGTGTTACATCGCGAATGGATATTAGGACTTGGCCCTATCACTTGGGAAGATTTCGCTCATCCCTTATTTCATCGTCTTTTGCAGCTTACTCCTGAAAAACTTGCCATGTATCATGAAATAGAAGAAGGCATGGAGTACCGTCTACTTGAATCTGCTAGGCGATCCAAAACGGTGGCAGATATAGTCACCTCCGCTAAAAGTAAGCGATATACTCAAAACCGCATTCAACGTATGCTACTTAATCTGTTACTCGATGTGAAAAAAGAACAGATATCTGCTTCCAGCCTTCGCCAAGGCGCACCATACGCCCGCGTGCTTGGATTTAGTCAGAAAGGAAGAGTATTGCTACAGCAAGCCAAACAAAAAAGCACAATCCCCCTCTACACAAACGTGCGAGATGGATTGCACCCTATGCTTGATATTGATATCCGCTCGAATGCTTTATATCGGTTGGTACGTTCCTCTTGCATGGAGCAGCCCTTTTTAGAAGAATATCGACGGATTCCCTTGCAAATCACACCTGAGCAGTAGCAGGGAACCTTACTCTGTTCCCTTTGGTTTTAAATGCTGTAGGTATTGAAGCGCATCATCTACCGTTTTAACCGGTACAATACGCATAGAAGTGTGGATACGTTTCGCTGTTTCCACGGCTACTTCATAGTTTGACTTATCTCCGCTGGTATCGTTGGGCGCAAAGAATATCTCTGCTCCTGCGGCATCGGCGGCGATAATCTTATGATTAATGCCCCCAATCCGTCCTACCGTACCATCCGAATTCATTTCACCCGTTCCAGCAATACGATAGCCACGAGTTATATCGATTTCTGGTCGCAATTGATTATAAATTTCCAATGTGAACATTAAGCCCGCTGATGGTCCACCTATGTTATTAGCAGCAATGGTGATTTTTTTATCAAACAAAATACGCTTCTGGTCCTGTGGTGTAATACCAAATCCAGCTCGATGTGACTTAGCTCCATTATTTTCGGGTAATTGAGCTAGAACCAGCTCTGCTTTTTTCTCCTGTCCATCCCGCTTAAATTGCAATGTGATAGCATCTCCCGCCTTCTTTCCCTCTAATAAAAGGAATAAGTCGTTCGTGGTTTTCACGGGCTTGTTATTTAGCGAAGTAATAACATCGCCTACCTTCAACACGTTTTTAGCTGGGTAGCCATCCATAACAGACAGGATTAAGACTCCTTGATCTTCCATCTTTACAGGATAACCTGCTTTTTTAAGTGCAACCGCTTCTGCTACCTGTTGCGATCGTTGCATGACCAACAATTCACGTTTAGCATAGTCTTCATCGCTTTCACCTTGTGCTGTAATAAATTTATCCGAAATGAGATCAACATCCTTGGAAAATTGTGCGTATACATACCATAAAGGTGTGGCGCGGGACATACGTACAGTAGTCAACATAAATGTGCCCTTCTCATCTTTCACACCACCCTCCACTGTAATTATGGGTGCAAGCTCCTTCGCTGTGCCAGCGCGCTGAACGTAATAAGGCAAAGGTATGTAGGTACTAATAATCATAAGTGCCATGATCGCCATAGCTACAAGGACGGCTACATTACGTTTATTGGTTGGTCTTAAACGCTCGTTCGATTGGTGTTCGTTCTGCATTTGCTTCCTCCCAATTCTCTATCATCTCTTTAATTTGATCGACATACATTTGAGCCGCTATCTCTCCTAATTCCACAATAGAAGCTATTTGCGTAAACGACAAGCTACCTATATGACCTACTTCTGGACGAATGACCAAATCTGCGGATAACATCCGATGGCGCAGAATCTCCCGCTCCATCACATCAATCGTTTGAGCAATCACATCAAAGATTGTTGACACCTTCATTTTGGTGTCAAAATTGGCTACGTCAATTGCCAAGACAAGATCAGCACCCATCTCTCTCGTAACCGTTATTGGTACCCGATCAATAACACCACCATCAACCAACAACCTGCCATTTACCCGCTCCGGCACAAAAATTCCTGGAATGGCAATACTGGAACGAACTGCGGTATCCACTGGCCCCTCCGTAAAAACAACCCGCTCTCCCGTCTCTATGTCAGTAGCAACGATAGCCAAAGGGATTTGTAGTTCCTCAATATTTTTGCCATGAGTCAATAAGCGGATGATTTCTTTAATTTTTTGACCCGCTACTAATCCCATATGAGGGACAACCAGATCCAACCAGTGCTTGCGCTTTAGATTTATCGCCAGCTTTTCCATCATGTCTGGTTTGATTCCATTCGCATAAAAGGCTGCTACCATGCTACCCATGCTACTTCCGGCTATATAATCAATAGGAATATTATGCTCTTCAAACACCTTTAGAATGCCAATATGAGCAAAACCACGTGCACCTCCAGAACCCAGCGCCAAACCAACGGTTGGTCGTTTCTTTTCTGTCATGAAAAAACGCCTCCTCCCCTCATCTTATGAAAACAGCCCACTCCTCCATTCATTTTTTACCTATTAGAGATGATGAATAGTTTGTACCTCTCCAACGTAGACATGTACTAACGCTTACATCTGGGAGGGTTCTATGTCGCATCGTTCTCCTTATCTCACAATTAGCTTGGCGATTTTATCGCTCCTTTTGGTTTTCGTGCTTATTATTAATCCGGAACCTTCCTTTCAGGCTGCTGTTCGCGGATTAAACATCTGGTGGGAAGTTGTCTTTCCTGCTCTTCTTCCTTTCATATTTGTATCGGAAGTTTTGATGGGAGTTGGAGTTGTTCATTTTATCGGGGTATTGCTGGAGCCTCTGATGCGACCTCTGTTTAATGTGCCTGGTACGGGAGGTTTCGTGCTGACAATGGGGTTCTCTTCTGGCTACCCAGTCGCAGCCAATCTAACCACTCGATTACGGGAACGTGGCAACATTACAAAAGTAGAAGGGGAACGGCTCGTTACCTTTGCTACCACAGGAGATCCACTGTTTGTGATCGGAGCTGTAGCTGTTGGTTTTTTTAACAGTGAACAACTTGGCTATGTGATTGCCTTTACCCATTATGGCTCCGCTATCCTGCTTGGCATACTATACCGCCTCTACAGCCCATCTGCATCCATCACAGGCACCTATGAAAAATCGCAACATACCTTACTATACCGAGCCTTGCAAGCCATGCATCGCGCTCGCATAAGGGACAATCGTCCATTTGGCAAGCTAATGGGCGATGCTGTGCAGTCCGCTTTGCAAACCTTGATGGTAGTCGGCGGTTTTATCATCATGTTCTCCGTCTTACTTCAAATGATGCAGACCGTTGGCATCACCAACTTCCTAAACCGAGTACTATCTCTAGCCTTGGGTCCCGTTGGCTTTACAGATGAGATGGGGGAAGCTGGATTGGCGGGTCTGTTTGAAGTAACGATGGGTGCCCAAAATACGAGCGAAATTCAAGATATCTCCATGATGACCAAAGCAGCTATTACCGCTGCCATCATATCCTGGGGAGGACTCAGCGTCCACGCGCAAGTTGCAAGCATTTTAAGTAAGACGGATATTAGCGTGAAGCCCTATCTCATTGGTCGAGCCATACATGCTGCTTTGGCTGCTACTTTAACCATTGTTTTTTGGAAACCGTTGACCATACTCACCCAAAATGTAAATACCAGTATCCCGGCATTTTTACCGAGCGAGCATTTGCTACAAGCTAAGTCATGGTGGTTGATTTTTTCACAAATGAGCACCATTGCAGCTGGTATTGCTATCGTATTATTTCTGATTTGTTTCTTGCTACACAAGTTATTCAAGCATTGATCGTACCAACCATACGCACAAAAACAAAGGAAGGGTAAGAACCCCCATGTGTTCCTTACCCTTTAATGTCTTGAACATAAACTTGTGCACAAGGCATCCTAGCTGTTGTTTCCCTGTAATTCCTGAAACTTTAACCGCATGGATTGCTCCACGATCGGCGGCACTAGATCAGTTACATTGGCATCGTACTTGGCAAGTTCCTTTACGATACTAGAACTCAAGAATGAATATTGATTATTTGTCATGACAAATAGCGTCTCAATTTCGTCATCCAACTTGCGATTAATAGAGGCCATCTGCATCTCATATTCAAAATCAGATACTGCCCGCAAGCCTTTTAACAAAACACGCGCTTCCTTTCGTTGCATATAATCAATTAACAGACCATTAAACGTATCTACTTCTACATTAGAATACTCAGCTGTTACTTCACGCAATAATGCCATTCTCTCTTCTAGCGTAAATAATGGATTTTTACTGGAATTAACCAGTACGGCAACAATTACCTTATCAAAAATTTTGGCTCCACGCTTAATGATATCTAGATGCCCATACGTGACTGGATCAAAACTGCCTGGGCAAACTGCTATTCTCATGCTAGGAATCCCCTTCCACTGTATAGCGATAAATGGTAATTCTGGTATCTCCGTAGGTAGAGCAGCGATATTGCTCGCACAATCCAATTTGTTCAGGCAAGGTCAGCTTAGAATCATGCTCTGTCACGATCCAAGCATCACTTGCCAACATATGTAACGTTTGCAGTTGTTCAATCTCCTGCTCTAGCTTTTGCTTGGCATATGGCGGATCAAGAAATATTAAATCAAATAAAACCCCACGAGCAGCCAGTACCTTTAGCGCACGTGCTGAATCAATTTTATAAACCTCTGCCTGTTCATCTAATCGCATGGTTTGTAGATTTTGTTTGACGGTGTTAAAAGCTTTACTATCACTGTCTACAAAAATAGCTTTTGCAGCACCGCGACTAAGAGCTTCAATACCTAAACCTCCTGTGCCTGCGTATAGATCCAAAGCCCATTCCCCATCAAAATAAGGTCCAATCATGTTAAAGATGGATTCCTTCACCTTATCTGTTGTGGGTCTTGTACTTGTACCAGGTACAGCGGCAAGTGGACGTCCTCTGTGTTCTCCTGAAATCACTCTCATTTTCTCTTCACCTGACTTGTATACATATCCGTTGCCACAAATTTTTCGTGGGACAGTAGTTTTCATACTACCATATAGGAAGGAAAAACGTAAAATTTTGATTGTTGCTGATAAAAAAATAGAAAAGAATGTATAAGTTACCATTTGACTGGCAAAAATGTGATACAAGCGATGCTCCGGTGTCGCCGACAACCGCGGAGAAGACTTACGTTTCCCCATAAGCTCTTCCTCCGGTTTCTCCTCTCCCATAATTGAAGTCAGTTCAGTTGACACCTCATGTAGATAGGAGCATGGTGGTGGCAAGTTTCCCGCGCGGAAACAGCTTGAATGACTGCCTCACTCTTCATTAGAAGCTGTGAGGTATTTTTTTGTCCAAAACAGGGATATTAGTAACAATTCCCCATCCATAAAGGATAAAAGGAGAGAAACAACATGGGAGCAAAAAATCCATCGGAACGTAAATTGAAAGCTTCTAAAGCACAATCGCAAGCGGATCGCACTGGCGTTGGCATAGAACATGCCCGTGATATGCAATCCGAAGCAGATCATGCTAACGTAAAAAAGCATAATCAATAATACTTTTGGACGTCCCAAAAGTTACATGCCAACACATCTTGCCTCCTTGTGGATACTACTTATAAGGAGGCGTTTTTTATGCACACCGTTTGGAAAGGTTCCATTAGTTTTGGCTTAGTGAACATCCCAGTTCGTATGTTTACAGCAACAGAAGACCGCGACATCCGTTTTCGTCAACTGCATAAAGAGTGCCACACTCCTATCCGTTATTCCAAGCTTTGCCCAACATGTGACCGAGAAGTAGCTTCAGACGAAATCATAAAAGGATACGAATATGAAAAAGGCAATTTCGTTATGATCCAAGATGAAGATTTAGAAAAAATTGCACCAGAAACAAAGCGTGCTATTGAAATTGTCGATTTTGTTCAATTGTCAGAGATTGACCCGATTTACTTTGATAAGAGCTACTATCTCTCCCCACAGGAAACTGGAGAAAAAGCTTATTCCTTACTACGAGTGGCTCTACAACAGACAGGTAAAATTGCTATTGCCAGAATCACTCTGCGTAATAAAGAAAGCTTGGCCGTATTACGGATCTATGAAAATGGCATGGTGTTGGAAACGATTTTTTACCCAGATGAGGTGCGCTCTCTCTCACAAGTACCAGCTCTTCCTCAAGCTGATGCTACGTTAGTTGAAAGTGAGTTGGCCATGGCCATTCAATTGGTCGAGGGCATGTCGCGCCCCTTCCATCCTGAACAATACCAAGATACGTATCGACAGCATTTACAAGAACTTATTCAAAAAAAGCTGGAAGGCAAAGAAGTAGCAACCGCTCCCTCCGCCCCACGCGCCAATGTCATTGATCTTATGCAGGCGTTAAAAGAAAGCTTGGCTCAAACAGGAACGCCTCAAGCTCCAGCTGGTAAGGAAACAGAGAGGGACCGGGATGTTGTGGAACGTTATCCTGAACCAAAGCCTATCGGCGAGAAAGCAACCAGGAAAGGAAAAGCACCTGTAATCACGGAGGAAACAAGCACACTCTCTCCTGTATCAAGCTCTACTACCGTGACCAAAGCGTTACGACGTAAAAAAACACAGAAACCAAAATCCTGACCAATAGCTAAAAAGCTGAGGCTTAGCTGTTTGCTCTCAGCTTCTTAGTCTTTTTTCTTCCTATTGCTTCTATAATAAATTCTGAATAGGAATCTCCATATCCATTGGCTCTACTGGAGACTCATAGCGACCCACTACATTTCCCTCTCGATCAACTAAAAACTTGGTAAAATTCCATTTTATAGAGTTATCCAGCAATGTCTCAGGAAATTTTTCTTGCAAAAACATATGTAAAAGACGACCAGATGATTGTGATTCGTCAAAACCAGCAAACGGAATTTCTTGGCATAAATAACGGAACAATGGGTTCGCATTCGTTCCCTTTACATCTGTTTTCGCGAAAACAGGGAACTTCACCCCATAATTTAGCTGACAAAACTGAGCAATCTGCTTGTTATTTCCTGGTTCTTGTTGCTCAAACTGATTGCAGGGAAATCCTAGAATTTCTAAACCTTGCTCTTGATAACGCTCATACAACTTTTGTAAATCTGTAAATTGAGGAGTAAAGCCACATTTGCTAGCTGTATTCACAATGAGTAAAACCTTACCTTTATAGCGTCCTAATGATACTGTTTCCTCATTCATCGTTTGTACTGAAAAATCAAGCACGTTCATATCCTTCACCATCCTCTCTACCACATTATAATCATTCTAAATAAAATCACGCAATTATTTTTTCACTTTGATACAGTTTGTCTCCCATTTACAACGTAACATTGTTATGTTACGATCATTTACACAAGTAAAACACCTCTTTCCACTCATCTTTTACAAAGGAGGTCTCCAAAATTAATCAAGAGTTGCTTTCAAAAAAAGAATTGTTAGAACAAACTGGTATCTCCTATGGCCAACTATATCGCTGGAAGCGCAAAAACCTAATTCCCGAAGACTGGTTTATCCGTAAGTCAACCTTTACAGGACAGGAGACCTTTTTCCCTAAGCAAGAAATTCTTCATAGGGTGAACAAAATTCTAAGCATGAAGGATGATCTGTCACTGGATGAATTGGCTGATATGTTCTCACCTATCCCTTTGGATCATTCAATCAGTAGGCAAAGCATTCTTTCTCGCAACATTGTTTCATCGATTTCTCTTGAACTATATGAAGAGTGTTTTGATCAACAGCAGGAATACTCGTTTGAAATGGTCTTATCCCTGTACACAGTAGACCAATTACTCCTCAGTGGAAATTGCAGTAAGGAGGAAGCCAAGACCGTGCTGCGCACATACGCTGCCAACTACTCTTCTTTACAAGGAAAAGCTACTGAACTCATTCTCGTTAGAAAAATGGGCATGTCAATCTGTCTATTCACAATGTCCCCCTGCGAAATATATTGGGAAGAGCATGCTCGTGTTATCGCCCGACTCTCTCTTCCCGTTTTACTTGAAAATTTGAAACAAAAATGGGACATACTCAAGGAGGAGCTGTAAATGTCAAAAAAAGAATCAGACGATCTGGTAATTAACGGGTCCATGAAAGTGCCTGGAGGAACATTTCATTCAGTCAAAATAGCAGGTAGTGCGAAAATCACAAATGATATTGTTTGCAAGGAGTTTTCCTGCGCGGGACACGCTACCGTGGAAGGGTATGTAGAGTCTGAATCCTTTATCGTTCGTGGTAACTCCTCCATTCACGGCAATGTGGAGAGCCAGATCATGAAAATTAGTGGAAATACAAAAGTAAATGGTCAAGTAAAAGGTCAAGAAATTAGCATTGATGGTAGTATTCTAGTGGAAGGTTCTTGCCATGGAGAAGAGGTGAAGGTACGTGGCTATGCTAAAATCACCGGTGATTGTGAAGCTGAGTCCTTCCAGACGTATGGGTGCTTTCAAATTGAAGGATTACTTAATGCTGGTCGCATTTATGTTCAACCAAGTGGTGAGTGCAGAGCAAAAGAAATAGGCGGAGAGCATATTGAAGTAAAACGAAGAGCCTCTTTCCTACCTTCCCTGCTTCGTCCATTCTTCTCCAATTGCCTAACTACACACATCATCGAGGGTGACGATATTTATCTTGAAGACACAAAAGCCGCCATCGTCCGCGGCAATCATATAACCTTGGGTCCCGGATGTGATATTCAGTTGGTCGAATACAAAACTAGCCTTATTTGTGATGATAAAGCAAGTGTGAAAGAAAAGGTAAAACAGCAATAGAATCTGTACTCTGAATAGATGACCTAGATTTGTTTACAGACACTGAATATGAGTGAAATAGAAAATGGGTCTAGCTTATTATAGACCCATTTTGCTGTAGTGCTTGTTACTGGGTAAATACACAACTTGAAGGAGGAACAGTGACAAATGCTTGTATGCTAGGCTGCCTTAAATTATGTCCATCAATCCATTCAAGATAGTTTACCTTCACCGTTAATATGGGAGTTATCCATGTCACTTCACGTGCTTTGGGCGGTCTATTCTTAAATGGAATTTTATCCTGAATAATTGGTTTGATTCCATCAGTAAGATTTCTCCAGTCCTTATTAGTTAATGTACCGGAACCTACGCTCCCTATATACCATAGTTGGCCAAGTTGGTCATAAAGGCCAAGTAACAAGGAGTTTACGATGGTATCCCTATAAGTTACCCCACCTACAACAGCTATGAGATCATTTATTTTCTTTTTCTTTCTCCATCGTTGATCTTTTCCATTGATTATGTAAGTGCTACTTAGGTCTTTATATACAACTCCTTCAAGGTCATTATTAACAACCACATCATACAAAGAAACGGTTTCTGTAAAATTATCGACTAGCTGTACATGATTGTTTGGGCTAATGATCTGGGTGAGCAAATTCTGTCTTTCTTCCAAAGAAGAAGTAGTGACCCATTTGCCGTCAAAAAAAAGAATATCAAAAATCATGTATGTAATTGGCACTTCATTTATAGTAGATGCCATTTTACTAAAGCTTTTAATCCCATCTCGTCTCATTACTTCATAAAACGAGGGCTTATTGTTCGTAAAGGCGATGATTTCACCATCTAATATCGCAGATTTTGCTGAACAATAATCCCTACTATTTATTAATTCTGGATAGTGATTGGTTCTTTCGTTACGTTTTCGGTTGAACAATAGCGTTTTATTATCGGTAAAGTAGGTTAATACACGGACTCCATCCCATTTTACTTGTCCAACCCAGTTGGCTCCAGTCGGAACTTCGTTTGTACTTATTGGTTCAAAAGGCACAATTGGCTCCATAATCATAATCCTTTTTAAGAATTAGTATGATCAATTCCTAATTCTTCCATCCAGGAAGATGAAAATTTTGTATCATGCGGCATATATACCAAAATATCCGAATGGGAACAAAATTCCAATTCAAAGCTTATTTCTTCCTGGATTCACTGCGATGTTCATATCATTGGCTCATCCCCACCATGCTTTATGTAATTCTTCTACTCCTGCTGTTATCTCTTCTACCGGAATGGCACCAAATCCTAAAAGCAGTACAGGGTACTCAGATTTATCTAAGTTCTCTTGCTGGCCTTCTTTTCGCTGATAATACTGATCTATGGAATAAACCTGACAGCCCCGTTGGCTTGCCCGTGTAATGAGCTCATTTTCCGTATATGTTGTATGGATGCGAAGTAAGATATGCAGCCCCGCTTCACTCCCGATAATCTCTATTCGCTCTCCCATCGTTTTCTCTAGGGATTGAAGTAAAAGACGATGCTTTTTCGCATACAGATTTCTCATACGTCTGATGTGCCTCGCCCACTCTCCTTTTTGTATGAACAGAGCAAGTGCATACTGAATTACTCTGGGTGCGGTCTGTAAATACTTTTGCCATAATTCCTTGTATTGTGTAACCAATGTTTGAGGCAAGATCATGTAGCTGATTCGTAGGGACGGTAATAAGACCTTTGAGGCTGTCCCGAAATAAATGATCCGTCCATTGTCGTCTAACGCTTTCAAAGCTGGAATAGGCTTAGTGCCATAGCGGAATTCTCCATCGTAATCATCTTCAATCAGGTATGCCCCCGTTTCTTTTGCCCAAGCGATTATTTGCAATCGTCGCACAATAGACATAACCATACCATAGGGATATTGATGAGACGGGGTGACATAGGCGATATCAGCCTTACTTGTCAGCAACTGATCTAAGCGAATACCATCCTCATCCAACTGGATAGGTTGTACTGAAAATTCATGCTGATGAAATACGTGTCGCACGCGATCGTAGCCGGGATTTTCCATTGCTACAACAGATTTGTCACGAAAGACAGTCTGACATAACAGGCTTGCTAACTGCTGCGTTCCTGATCCTATAAAAATTTGGTCTGCTACACATTTAATTCCTCTTGCCTGATATACGTACGTAGCCAAAGCCTCCCGTAATTGATACTCTCCCTGGTATTCACCATATGCCTCTGTTCGTTCTAATTCGGATTGCATCGCTTCCTGCATACAGGCTCTCCATTGTTTTACTGGAAATGCAGTCCCATCCACCTTGCCATAGACAAAATCATAGCGTATAGGCAAAGGCATGGAATCCTCTTCGCTATGAACTACTCCGTTTGTTTGTTCGACTGACCCCGCTTCCAAATCTCTGGTCCATCCATCGGTCAATAAATCTTCTACATAATATCCGCTTTTCTCTTTGCTTTTCACATATCCTTCATCCAATAGTTGATGATAGGCTGCCTCTACTGTGTTCCGACTCACTTGCCATTCTTGGGCCATCTGTCTGACCGATAAAAGCTTACTACCAGGCACTAGCCTGTTATTTTCAATATCAGTTTTGATCGCTTCATATAACTGCTGATACATTGGCTTTTTCTGTTGCATCTTTGTAGTGGAGAAAAACATATATACACCTCCGATTAGCTTCTGAATCTGACCTTATTATATATTCTTATTCTGGTTCTATGAAAAGGGTCAGATTTTCACGATAATTATGATGTAAATCAAATTGTTATGTCAAGAAACCTTTATTATACAGGAGGAAAACCATGTCCAATCCACTAAGAAGATCCCTGAAACAAGTTCATGATCAGCACAAAATTACTCGTTTTTTGGAAACAACCCCAATCGGTCACGTAGGCCTTTCCCTTCATGACGAACCATACGTAATTCCTGTCAATTTCGTCTGGGCAGATGGCTGTATTTATTTCCATGGGTCAATGGAGGGACGAAAAAATACGGTGATAGCTGAGAACCCTCGCGTCTGTTTCACAGTCAGCCACGAGCAAGGTACTATGTCAGACCCCGTCCCTGCCCACGTGGATACCGCTTATTTTAGCGTTCTTGTCTTTGGACAAATTGAACTCATTACCGATCCTAAAGAAGCAACAGCGGTGTTACAGGTCATGTTAGATAAATATGTACCTGGCTATTTTGACCGTTCCCTATCTGAGGCTCATGTCACCCATTATCGCTCTTCATTGGGCAGTGCGGTTGGTGTGTTTAAAATTTCTCCTACTCACATTAGTGCTAAAGAAAATCCATTAAAAGAGTATAAACTCTTTTATCCCGGAAAAAAAGTAACTGACGATGTGAAGCAATTACCGAAAAATCGGGAAGAATAAGGCGCATCCGAACAGCAGGAGGTGTTTATTCTTGGCGGTTGCTACGAAAGAATATCATTTAGACATCGATGGAAAAGAGCTGATAATAACCAATCCGGATAAGCCTTTATGGCCTAAAGCTGGCGTAACCAAACTCATTTATTTGCAATACCTCATACAGATGGCGCCTTATTTGCTACCTTATACAACTGATCGGTTTCTAACTGTTATCCGCTATCCGCACGGAGTCGGAGATAAATCCTTTTACCAAAAGAATCTTCCAAACTATGCACCAGATTGGATTCCACGTGCTGTAGATGGCACAATCACCTATGCGTTGTTAAATGATGTTGCTACACTGGTCTGGATGGCCAATCAAGCGGTATTAGAATGGCATATCGCCTTTCATACCTCCCAGCAGGAATGGCCCACCGAGTTAGTCTTTGATCTTGACCCATCCACTCCTGATTTTGATGATGCTATAGAGGCTAGTCTCTATGTAAAAGAAATCCTAGATGAGTTACAGCTCATCAGCTATCCCAAAACATCGGGTGCAAGTGGTATTCAAGTCTATATTCCTATTCAATCAGGCTATTCCTTCGAACAGACTCGTAAAGTAGGGGAATTTATTTGTAACTATCTAACGCAAAAGTATCCACAAAAACTAACTATTGAACGCCTAACAAAGAATCGGGGAACCAAGTTGTATCTGGATTACTTGCAACATTGGCGTGGCAAAACCTTACCTGCTCCCTACACAACTAGAGCCAAGGAGCTAGCGACCGTCTCTGCCCCTTTACGTTGGTCAGAAATAGAGTATGCGCATCCGAGTGATTTTACCGTCCATACAATGCCAGCTCGGGTTAAGAATAAAGGAGATTTATTTCTTCCCTTGCAACACAAGGAAAATCGGGCTTCCTTGGCACATATTTTAGAAATTTTGACCTAAGACATAAAGAGTCATTTGGTTTTTATTCCTTATGCTTTTAGAAAAACAGCTTTCATTGGAATGCATGAGGAAATACGAGTGTATTCTATGTTATACTTTCCCCATGAGTAAACATGAGGAGGAGATTCACTTTGTATGATCCGATTGCCTTTTCCATCGGAAGCTTAGATGTCCATTGGTATGGACTTATTATGGGGACTGCTTTTTTAGTAGGAACATATCTCGCGCGTTATAATGCCAAGCGCTCCGGTATAGATCCCGATCATATTTTAAACATGGTGGTTTGGATTATTCCTGCTGCTATCATCTGTGCTCGCCTTTATTACGTAGCCTTTGAGTGGAATACGTATAAAGATCATTTACTCGATATCGTTAAGGTATGGAATGGTGGTCTAGCGATTCACGGAGGGTTAATTGGAGGATTTATAGCAGGTGCTCTCTATGTAAAAAAATACAATCTGCCTTTCCTTACATTAGCAGATGCCATGCTACCTAGTGTTATCTTGGGCCAAGCCATTGGTCGCTGGGGTAATTTCATGAATCAGGAAGCGCATGGAGATGTGGCTTCTGCTGCGTTCATGTCTAACTTCCCTGCCTTTATTCGCGAGCAAATGTTCATTCAAGGCCAATACTACCATCCTACTTTCTTGTATGAATCCGTGTGGAATCTGCTCGTATTAGGACTTCTGTTATTGATGTTGTATCGTTTCAAAAAATTTGATGGTCAAATTATGGGAAGCTACCTCATTTTATATTCATTTGGCCGCTTCTTTATTGAAGGAATGCGTACAGACTCTCTATATCTTGGACCTTTGCGTATTGCTCAAGTAATGAGCCTTGGGCTGATGGTTGTAGGTTTGATTGTACTAATCTACTGTTACCGACGCCAAAAAAATGCTGGACCCACGCAAAAAAATAGCATGTAGCCTGACTAATGAATAAACAAGCATCCTGTATCCCTAAGAATGGGGAACAGGATGCTTTTATTTTGATGAGAGAAGAACGATTATCTAAAAAAGGCTTCCTTCTCGTTTAAAAGAAATATGGAAGGGTCATAATGGATATACAGTCATAATCGACTGGCATTTCTGATAAGAAGGAGATGATAGAATGACCAGTGAGCTTTTAGAAGAATATCTGGATCACTTTGTCATTGTGTATTATCAACAAACAAACACAACGAATACCCTTACCTCCCATCACACGGAAGAAGGCGTGTTTTATGATTTTGACGGGGCTGGAATCCTCTTACGTCAAAATCACTTATGCTATATCCCTTTTCATTCCATTCAAAAAATCGAAATAAAAGCTAGGCCCACTCTCTGGCAACGATTAACAGGAGTGTCCTAGCTTTTAGGCTTTACAGATTTATTTTAGTATGATCTTAGAAAAATACATCAAGTACACGATAACTGATGGCAGCTAATAGAGCTACTGATGGAAGTGTAATTACCCACGTGAAGATGATACGTCCCGCAACGCCCCACTTTACAGCAGAGAACTTCTGTGAAGCACCTACCCCCATGATAGCAGAGGAGATTACATGTGTTGTACTAACCGGCAATTTCAAGATTGTAAATAGCGTAATGATAAATGCAGAGGAAATATCAGCAGAGAACCCAGAAATAGGCTTGATTTTCATAATCTTGCCACCTAGAGTTTTGATAATTCTCCATCCTCCAACAGAAGTACCAAATGCCATTGCGAGAGCCGCGGACACTTTTACCCACAAAGGAATGTCCGTTGATGTCGTAAATCCACCTGATACCATAGCAAAAGTGATGATCCCCATTGTCTTCTGGGCATCGTTGGCCCCGTGACTAAATGCTTGCCAAGAAGCAGATAGCACCTGTAAGTAACGGAAGCCTTTGTTGGTTTTGTGATATGGCATGTTAGCAACGATTTTAGAAACAATCTTGATAACAATAAATCCTAATGCAAAGGCAATAAGCGGAGATACAATCAAACCCTGAATGATTTTTATAAATCCACTATAATTAACCGCCCCTAAGCCTTCTGCACCTACAACCGCACCAGCAATCCCGCCGATTAACGCATGTGAAGAAGAACTAGGAATCCCGAACCACCAGGTAATCAGATTCCAAAGGATAGCAGCCACCAATGCAGCAAGTACTACGACCAACCCATTTTGCAATTCAAATGGATTAGCGATATCGCTACCAATCGTTTTGGCAACACCCGTATAAGTGAGTGCACCGATCAAATTAAAGACAGCAGCCATAAGAATAGCCGTACGCGGGCTTAACGCGCGGGTTGAAACAGAAGTCGCAATTGCATTGGCCGTATCATGGAACCCGTTGATAAAGTCAAAGCTTAAAGCCATAATCACCACGAGAATCAGGATGATCATTTCTGGCGACAGATTAAGCATTCTTCAGCACAATCCCTTCAACCAGATTAGAAACGTCCTCAGCAAAGTCCGCACAGTCTTCCAGTTTCTCATAAATCTCTTTTAACTTAATCGCTTCAATTGGGTCTTGCCCTGGTGTATTTAACAACTCAGAGACCATTTTGCGATAATTCGCGTCTGATTCATGTTCAAGGGTTTTGATATCTTTTGCGATACCTTCTACCACTTTATGATCCAGTTTACGCAGAGTCCGAATCAATTCGATTAGTTTAGAAGTTAGTTGATGTAAGATATTTGCTTGAGCTAGTACACGCTTGTCTACTTGTTTCACTTGGTAGAGATACATGCATTCTGCGGTACCATCAATCAAGTCAATAACGGAATCAAGCGTATGAGCCAACGCGTGAATATCCTCACGTTCCAACGGTGTGATAAATGTTGAGTTTAATTGGTTCATTATTTGACGAACAACAGCGTCGCCTTCCTTTTCAACTGCTTTAATCTCAGCTACTCTCTCCTGTAAATTTTGGTAGTTACTTACCATTTCAAAAAAGAGATGGGAACCTTTATGTACAGTCGCAGCTTGCTGTTCAAAAAGATCGAAGAATGTTGTTTTGTTAGATTTGATCATGGAAGAAATCTCACTCCTTCAGAATTATCACCTCTACGATTATATAAAACATGTTTTTCTACGTAAATTGATTTATAGTCAAAATTCGACATAAACTATGTTAAGTTTTTGTAAAGATATTAATAAGATTTGATGAACCGCTAGATGACAGGGTTTTCAGCACACTGACTCACTTTTTTTTGTAAAAAAATACACAAATACCTTCAGAAAAAATACACAATAAATGTCTTGATTTTCATTTAATCTTAATTCAGGCACAGATTTACTGGAATCATTTAGGCGGTTGTCTGTTGTTTGGTAACAAATTGTTAACAAAATGTTTACTTGCCAATCAGTAGGTCCTTTTGTATCAGACCATCTTCTATTCAATTTTATCCATTAAAAAAACCAGGTCGTACCCCGGTTTCGTACTCTCTTTTCTATTGTGTGCGTTGTTACATGCATTCATGTATATGTTTTCATCTTATTGTAAGGAAATGTGACTGGTCTCTCGATGCCAAATTTCCATCTCACCACCCACGGGACCACAATATAGGCAATCACGTTGTTTTTCGCTTTATGTATCTCCCTGTCCATCATCTTAAAAAACTGCCGATTGACCAGGACTTCTGTTAAAGAGTCATGATGAGCTTGTTTTTTGTAGGCCTCCAGCATTTTGCCAAAATAAAGACCGCCCGCTCCGCCATATCGTTATCTCATTTTGATACTCCCTCTAACAGGACGCTTTTTCATATTAATCGGGAATAAATCTTAAGAACCACAATCTTTAGTTCATTTTATCCACTGTTACTACTCATTTCAAGTTGAAACATTCCCTATATCCCGATGGAAAAAGGGATAAATATGAGTTTTTTGTCATTAATAAGTATCCTTGCCTTGTTAGGTCCAATTACTCATTCTATATTGCAAAGTACTTGTATGTAGTTCCAGCATGATTTGATCAGGATCACGAAAATAAACACTTTGGCCGCCATTCTAATATGCTTATTTTTTTATTATAGACAGGCTTATCTTTCAGAGAATGAGCCAGCCATAAAATTCATTTGCACAAAGTCGTCACTTTCCACGCTTTGACGAAGCTTTCTATCTGTGGTTATATAAGAAGAAAAGGCTTTTTTTGAATGGAAAGGACCCTGTTTATGAACCCTAGCTCGTACTTAGCTGATGTATGCAATAGTTTAGGTCATAATCTTCATCGAATTGGTCAGCTTACCCGTGAGGAAACTAATAAGGTATTAAAGCCTTACGATCTAACCCCTGAACAGTGGCAAATGCTAGCTGTATTATATAAAACAAATGGTGTTACCCCAACAGAACTAGGGGAGATTACCTTACGTGACAAAACGACTATCTCTCGAATTTTGCCAGGGTTATTTAAAAAGGGATTTATTTATAAGGAAGCACATCCCCAAGATTCCCGTAGCTATGTGGTCAAGTTAGTAGATAAATACCAAAGCTTGGTAGAAGAATCATTAGTGAAAATCCGTGAGCATTACCAAAATAGTTTCTTTGCCCCATTATCAAAAGACGAGCAACAGCAATTATTACATCTTTTAGTGAAATTACGTAAAGGCGCAGGCGACTTGTGATCATTTTATTTATGTTCCTTTTTGTCGATCTAAGGCACTATTTCCAAGGAAATGATGTCTTTTCTTTTACTTACATACTTTATTTCTTATAGAAGAAGGAGTAAGAAGCCCTTGGTATCAAGCTTCTTGCTCCTTTTTCATGTACATACATGCTTACTTATTTAGGTCGATTTTCATTACTGTAAATGTAACAATCTCTTTACACGCAATTCCAACTCAACCATGGAAAATGGCTTCGACATATAATCGTCTGCCCCTAACGACAATCCTTGAACGATGTCGCCCTCACTATTTCGGTGTGAAAGCATCATTACTTTCATTTTGCGTAGATTCTGATCTTGTCGAATAATCTTCAATAACGAAAACCCATCCATTTTCGGCATAATTCCATCTAAAATACAGAGATGCGGTCTATTTTTCCTCATTACTTTCAACGCTTCTTCCCCATCTGCTGCTTCTATAATATCTACTTCTGGATGGGCAAGCCTTGCTTTTAAGATCGAACGAATAATTTGATCATCGTCTGCCAGAAGCAACCGTTTTTTCTTGTTGGAATCCAAATTGTTCTGGGGTTCTTCCATGTTTAATTTGGCTCGAACAACTCGATTACGCCCTTGACGCTTCGCCTCATACATGGCGTGATCAGCCTGCTCCATCCATTTTTGTTTCGACATCATTTCATCCCACTCTGCTACACCAGCAGAGAACGTGATATGAAAATTCTGACCATCTAATTGCACAACAGGATCTTGCTGTAACTGAGCAAGAATCCGCTCTAAGACCATTGTAGCCTGTTCAGCTGTTGTGCCAGGGAAGGCGATAACAAATTCTTCACCGCCATAACGTGCTAACAAATCTGTTGCACGTAAGTTTTGTTGGATTTTGTAGCTTAACCCTTGCAAAACCAAATCACCGATATGATGTCCGTAGATGTCATTAATCTTTTTAAAATAATCAATATCAATAAAGGCAAGTGAATTAGGTTCCTGCTGCCTACGTGTTTGTGCCAATTCCACTTGTAATTGATGGTCAAAATAGCGGCGATTGTTCACTCCAGTTAACGGATCACGGAAAGCCATCTGTTCATAGTGCTGAGTTCTCGTAAGCAAGCGGTAGATACATGCTTCCAACTCCTCAAAATGAAATGGTTTGGTCACATAGTGGTCTGCTCCCATCCGATAGCACCTTACCTTATCCTCGCTATCTTTTCTTCCAGATAACACGATGAGCGGAATCCACTTTAACACCATATCATTTCTCACAAAGTCAAAAATCTCATACCCAGATTGTGGGGGCATCATCAAATCCAACGTGATTAAATCAAAGGTATGCTCCCGTAATAATTGCTTGGCCTCTTCCACATTGGCTGCCTCTTCGACTTGATAGCCTTCTTGAGAAAGACGTTTGACAAGATAGGTGCGCAATACATCATCGTCGTCAATTAATAGGAGTCGATATGCTTGTTTATTTAGCAACAGATATTCTTCCTGTTTCTCTTCATGTAAAATTTCTTCCTTACTAAAACTTTGTTCCATTTTTAATTGGCCAATTAGCATGTTAACCATACCAATTTGGTCAGGCGCTAGCCTTTTTCTGGTATCCATTTGTGTCCATTCAAATTCTCGAACCAGTAAATCTGCCACTTTACCGATTGCCATCAGTCCAAAGATAGGTGCACTACCCTTCAAGGTATGGGCGATTCGATAAAATTCTTGGGCAGACTGCAAATTTTGTTCATTAGCATAATGCTCCAGATGTTCCTCCATGCTGCTTAACTGATTCGTTAATTCATGCAAAAATAGCTTACGGGCTTCGTGCAAATGTTTTTGATTTTTATTCATAGTCATGGCGACATATCACATCCACTCGCTTTCCTTCTCGTTAGATCGAGGAGACTTCCGTTATTTGATGAATCACCTGTGTCAATTGATCTGTATCTGCTTTCACGTAAATATTTTGTTCCGGCTTAGTAAGAACAATATGATGATTTTGCCCTACTTGCCACTGTTCCAATAGTTCTTGCAACAATTCACCTAGTTGGACATGAATAAAATGAATATTTTGTTTACCTGCTTGCATTCTTTGCAATCTAAAAAATCATTCAGCAGGTTGGAGAGCCGCTTGCCTTCTTTATTGATCGTCTACTACTAATATTTTCTTCATTTTTGTCATCCTCTCTCTTGCTTTACTCTTATGTATATAATTTCTTGAACTTTTGTAGCATTCTGTACGTTTATCATAAAGCGAGGAAGCAGGTACTCTACTAAGTACCCGCATACCTATCATTCTCTAGTTGGCACTGAATCCTTCTGTATAAGCTCCCACATCATTAATTAAACGTCTGAACTCACTTTCGTCCACATGTTGGCCTGCCAACAATCTGTCATGGACGGATAAAATTCGTTTGTACATTTTAAAATCAGGAGTAATGAAGACAAGACGCACCTTATCCTGACGAATTAATGTGTCTCGAATCCCACGGATAATTCGATTGTCATGTCCATCAACATTTAATTTTAAACTTAGTTTCGGTCGTAATTCACTTGTTGGATCACGCTGGATCGGTTTTCGTTCATACTTTCCATTAGGAGTTCCGTCCGTCATCACACCGATCAGCATGGTATCTCCAAAAACTATCGCTTTTGCATCAAGAACTCCAGGTACTTTTTTGGCTCGTTCTTCCACGGCTGTCAACTGATAGCTATTTGTATTTTTTCCTTTATACATCATTGCCATTGGTCCAGGTTCTACAAACTCATGGTTATTGCGACGATCACTTTTGTACTCTTGAATGTCAATATGCGTATTTGTGCCACCTGGAGAATGGGTAGAACACCCCCATAGAGAAAGGGTCAGTAGTATTGCTGAGCTCCGTATAATAGCTGTATAGATTCGTTTCATGCTAACACCCCCAGTTATAGCATGCTTGTTTTAAGGGTGTTTTACTCGATTGACAGAAAAGGAAATAGTTCTAACGACACACCATGTATAACAAGAAGTAGACCTCCCTTACGTATATCACTAAAAGGAGGTCTATCTTCACTTTATTTCTCTTTATCTATGGTATATATACGTTCACATACTACCCTATCTATAACATTTTAACTATCTAGCGTATCAATGTAAACAAAAAACAATTTATCTATCTATTTACAAACCTTCCAATACTATTAAAAACCTTGCAAATATACGGTTTTTTACAGATAAATTAGTTCTCGAGATGATTCCAGTTCATTCACTACCTCCAACTCACTGATCCCACGTGCAACGCTTTATAACAAGATGAACAAGCTCCTTATCCCGATTACTTCCTAATACCCCATTTTTTCTTGCCAAAAACCTTCTGGAAATCACTAGCACTCTTATGGGATGAAAAGTGAAAGTTAGTAACATTTTTCGTCCTTGCATCGTGATATGAGTGTTACATTGTGAATGATTCCTGAGGTTTTTTGCTTTCCTCATTTTTGGTTTTATTCTTTTTTTCGCTTTTTTCTGTCTTTTTGCTTTCTCCTTACGATTCTTACTTGTCCTCCAACGGTTTTTACCCGCAAAAAGAATCATACACTCCCCCTGTCTACTTGTTTGACTTATAAGACACCCTCTGCGCTCTGTATGGTTAAAATTCTCGTTTTGCCTCTTTCCCAAATAGGCACATTACTTGCATTAGTAAAATAGTAAACCACGTCCAAGGAGGGAGAGACTAACGACGTACGTCTAACAAGAACTGTGGAAAACAGGCCAACAAGAATTGGGAACCAAGCAGGTATCCTTAGAGTTTCTCACTTACGATAGTCCTTTAAGCAAAAAGCTTGCTGAATACATGAAGAATCAGCTAGAACAAAAACAACAAGCGATATCAACGAACGCTGGAACTCAACGCTGGAAGCAGAAAAAATCCTGATGAACGATGCTGTAATTGGCCCTGTTTATCAAGTAGGGGCAACCAGATTGACAAAGTCTTACCTAAAGGGAATAGCCTATCATCCATTTGGCGCTAGCTATAGTTTGAAATGGGTGGAAATCACAAAGTGAATAACCTGATTTTTCTAATATTCCCAAATTATGTTTTATTCTATTTATTCATCCAACAAATCTTGTAACTAATCTACAAATTTTTTAGCTAATCTAGCTGTTTTTTTTCATCGTCCTTTAACATGTTACTAAAATGTTTTTACAGAATAGGATTTTGATGATGGTAGATTTTTCCTAATGATAACTAGCTATAGTAAGCTCTCGTAACACTTTGGTCTATTTTTTTGAGAGAAGACCTTAACACACTTAGAAATAACAATACAACAAAAAGGTAAATAAAAATTAATATTTCGACATATTTTTATCTTTTGAGACATTTTTTGTCGATAAGTTATATATTGTGTTTTTTCGTAATTTTCGTATAATTTAGACTAGTAACAAAATATTTTAAAGGGAGTTGTTGTTAAAAATGAAAAAATCACTAAAAGTCCTATCTCTTTGCACAGCGTTAGCCACGATTTTACCTATCAATGTTTTCGCTTCAATGACTGAAAAGGTTGAGCATCAAGTACAAACGGAAGCTGCTGCTCCTGCTGGTGAATTTAAAGATGACGAAATATTGGTAAAATTCAAACACACCCTTCAACCTATTAACACCGAGCAAATTCATTCTACTTTAGGTGCTGAAGAAGTAGAACAGTTGGGTAATGGCAAATCAGAATGGCAATTAGTAAAAGTTCCAGATGGACAAGCTGAGGAATTTAGACAAAAATATTTAGCAGACCCAAATGTAGATTCCGTTGAATTTAACCTGATGTATCATGTAGATTACACACCAAATGATCCTCTGATCAATAAGCAATGGCACCACAAAAATATCAACTCTTATGGTGCTTGGGACATTATTAAAGGATCTCAAAAGAAAGTAGCTATCTTGGATACTGGCGTTCAATTAAACCATCCTGATCTACAGGCTAGCCTGTTACCTGGTAAGAGCTTTGTCTCTGGTGCATCTACACCTAACGACGACCATGGTCATGGTACACACTGCGCAGGTCTAGCTGCTGCCATCGGTGACAATGGAATTGGCGTCAGCGGTGTTGACGGTTCAGCCAAAATTATTCCTGTAAAAGTACTAAATGCACAGGGATCTGGATATACAGCTGACATCATCAATGGCGTAACATGGGCTACTGATAATGGAGCTGACATCATCTCTATGTCACTTGGTGGCGGAGCTTATCAACAATCTTTCCAAGATGCCATTAACTATGCTTGGGGCAAAAACAAAATCATCGTAGCTGCCGCAGGTAACAGCGGATCATCTTCTCTTTCTTACCCAGCTGCTTACAACAACGTACTTGCTGTAGCTGCTACTGATTCTAACGACGGACTTGCTTACTTCTCCAACTACGGAAGCTGGGTTGACATTGCTGCTCCTGGTGTAGATATTTACTCTACTTACAAAAACAGTGGCTACACCAATATGTCTGGTACGTCCATGGCTACTCCAGTTGCTGTATCCGTTCTTGCATTGACTTGGGGCAAAGAACCAGGTGCTACGAACAAACAAATCGTCGATCGTGTTTTGTCTACAGCTGATCAAACCCCAGCTACAGGCACAAGCTACCAAAACGGTCGCGTGAACGCATTCAAAGCAGTTAACGGATTTTAATTAGAAGCACAGCGGGATCTAGGCGATGTAACCTAATCCTTTCAACACCCTGTTACTTCCAAGACCAGCTAGATAGGAGCGAAACAACAGCATGATGATGAGCAAACAAGTCATATGCGTTACCTAAGACAGCCCTATTATTGGATGGCAATACAGCCGTTCCAAGAAAGGGCTGTTTTTATTTGCTTTCTTTTACATACATCGTATTGCAATACAAGATACATCGTTATACAATGCAAAAAAGGAGTTGAGCTTGTTGGATAAGGAACTAATGAAGGGTAGCATCGACATTTTACTACTCTCCTTGATCGCTGAACGCGATATGTATGGCTATGAAATTACAAAAGAACTAAAGGAAAAAAGTGATAATTTATATCACATGAGTGAGGGCACACTCTATCCAGCCTTAAATCGACTACATAAAAAAGGATGGGTCATCTCTTATTGGGGAGACAATGAAGCCCAAGGAAGACGCAAATATTATCAGATTACGGATGCTGGCACAGAAGAATTACAGCGGAAAGTATCGGAGTGGAACACCATTCACTCACTGGTGAGCAAGGTAGCCAAGGGTTATGTATGAGTCGATTGGAAGAGTATGTTTCCTCTATTTTGTCGCACGGGGAATTTAGCGAGCAGGATCGAGCTGAGTTAACAGAAGAATTCCTAGGCCATCTTCACCAGCTACAACAGGATTATCTGCAAGCTGGCTATTCACAAGAGGAAGCAGAGCGGCTAGCCATTCGTGATTTTGGAGGCGAGCAGGAGATTGGTGAGGAATTACAAGAATCTCAATCTCCACATTATCGCCTGCTACTAGTACTTGTGGGAGCAGGATCCATTCTGTTCACCATTTTTTATTACTTGTATTCCCTGTTTATTTTGCAAGCATTTCTTCCTTTCCCTATGGTAACTGGAATGCTACTTGGAAGCATATTGCTTTGGTTCTATTGGAATCCAGAAAAAATCTTCCCGAGGAAACTACTGATAAGCACGGTTCTGATTCTACTCACTCTACTCTTTTTGTTTTGGGGATACGGGAAAAAACCTATGCATCTAACCATCTCGGAGCGCAAGCAAAGAAACGTGATCCATACAGCAAACTTAACTTTGCTGTTAGTTATGCTGTATCCCCTGTCAAAATGGGCAAGTGGTATTCTAATGTTCGGCTGGTTTTTATTGGACACAGTACAAGTTAATCGGTAGTATGCCGTTTCTAGGATTATTGCTTGGGATTTCCTCTGCTGTTTCTGTTGGCTTTTTCTGTTCTTTTTAGAAAACACGTGAGGTGATACAAATGAACAAAAAAACGCGCAAGTGGTTATTTTTAGGAATTGCTTTTTGTCTTACAATCGGTCTTTGGGTGACAGGCTCTCTGTACGCTTCTACTACTGCAATGAATTCGGGAAAAACAGGTTTGGAGGTAGGTGTTGATGTTGCTCCAGATGATTCTCGTATTTTATTTTCCTATTCGGTTAATGGGGTAGCTAGTCTCTATACAGCAAATCCAGATGGGACAGGTGTCAAAAAGCTAGCAAGTCTTCCTGGTCATTCTTTGCTCCAGCCCGTCTACTCTAGTGATGGGAAAAAGATTCTTGCTCTTGTGCGACCTACAGCAGTAGAAAATAAGACTACTGAACAGGCTCTTTATATAATGAATGCAGATGGCTCTGAATTGCAGCATTTATCCGATCCGCATGATTTGATCACAGACGCAGCATTTGCTCCTGATAATCAAACCATCTATTTTCTAAAAGCTGGGGTATTTAAAAATTACTCTCCAATCGCTTCCAAACGCCCCCATGATTATGATATCTTTTCTATCGATATACAGGGGAAAAACAAACGACAAATTACGAACGATAAAGAATATCAAATGTCAGACCTGTCTGTATCATCGGACGGACAAAAACTGTTCTTCACCAAATTTACAAATACAGCAGATAAGCCTGACTTTACTCAAGATAAACTATCAATATTTGCCACTGATTTACAAGGGAAAACACTGTCCAGCTACTTGCCAGTAAACGAGGCGCTAGGAACACCTGAGATGTATAACGTTCATTTTTCACCGGATGATAAACAAGTTGCCTTTACAGCTGTTTCCCTTGCTTCTTCCAAAAAAACGTTTGAGTATGAACTGTTCACCATGGATATAGCAACGCAACAAGCAAAGCAAATCACCACATTACACAAGTATGCTGGTTCACCTGTCTATTTTCATAAACAGAACAAACTAATTTTCCAAGAAGATATCGGCTGGCCCGCTGAATCCTCTTATCAGCTTAAAACAGTGAAAACAGATGGTTCTAGCTTGCAAACTCTAGATATCGTTCTGCCAAAATAAAAAGACCTCCCAACCACTCGCTGTCATGCAGTCGATGTTGAGATTGGCCCATCTAGCCCCTTCTTGCCGATCCAATTGCGCACGGCCGCTGTTGAAATTATCGGAGAAAGCCAAGTAGGGGGGCAAGAACCTGCCAGCTTACTACTACTGGGAAACTAATAGCTGGTTCAGAGTAAATCATCCCAGCTGATTTTGTCTGTATAGCCGGTGTTTATTTCAAGCAACGGTAGATATGTAAAGATGCTTTTGGAAAAAAACGAAAAGCGCATGAAGATACCCGTATGGATATCCTCTTGCGCTTTTGCTATGTACCAACTTGTTCAAGCTCATTATCAAAAAAACTTCTTTCTAAAATCTCCGCTCATATCCCTCTGCCTGCACCATAATTTCTGGGCTTGTAATGCTACCTCCCCCTATTTCCTCTGGTTCGTCAGTCCGAATCATTTGATAAGGTCGAATTTGAAACGGCATTTCAAAAATTTCTTCAGAGCGTGGTTGAATCACATATTCTTCACGCAAAAGCTCCTGCTGAATTTTGTTAGTATTGAATGGTGAAAAAGGCATATCTATGGAGAAATAGACTTCTTTACCGCCATAATTCTTAATATAGAATTGGCAACTCCCTTTAACCAAGCCATCTGAGGTCTTTTTGTAATTACAGGAGCTTCTTTTTTTCTCATAATCAAGTGCGTAGACACCTGTGGCAATAAAATGTTGAAATCCACCTATAAGAAGAGAAGTTGCTAACGGAACAGCGATCCATAATATTAAAATTGTTTTGCCTACCCCGTATTCTTTCAGGAAAAGGGCAAGTACAAAGAAAAATAATAATATAAGAAAAATGCCATCCACTTGGAAAGTTTCTATATTGGTAGGAATGCCTATCTGCTGTAAAAGGCGGTATAAAACTGTGGTATTATGCGGGAAGGAGGCGCCCAGAAGAAGTAACAAAGACAAACTAATCCACGCAGTCCAACGTAGTTTTTGATTTTTTGTATCGTTCAAAGTAACACTCCTTTCTCTTGGCTTGGACTGTAAGCTTACAATTGGACATGGTAAGTTTACGTTCTAGGTGGAGAAGGTTTTGCTTCTTCTATTTTACCATTGTTTTCCCAGTCATGACATCCTTCTGCTGTCTTTTTCGCCTTCATTCAGGAGAATTTTTAGTGATAATATTTAACAATTATCTGTCAGAAGGTTTTGGATTCTTCCTATCGGTTTCGCGGCTCCTGACCACTAGCAATCCTTATCCTATCAGCCAGCTCATCAAGGTTGTGACGACCTATATTTTTTTATTATACGGGTAGGTGGTCGTACTTTATCACTCTCTTATTTGTTCTTCCCAGATAATATTAATGAAAGCTGTGCCTCCAGCTGATCTGAAAGTTGCAATTGCTTTATTACTATAATTACTGTTTCGTGTTATTTACAAAAGTTCCTGATGTTGTTCCAGTTCTAGTGCGTTTTTTATTCTGATACAGGAACAGCGTTTGACGTTTTTAAGGTTGAGCTTGAGTAAGACAAAAGGAGCACTTTTATGCGCCCCCTTATTTGTTAGATTCTTGAAGTTGTACCTAGCGAATGGTCCATCTATTTCAAAAAGTATAAGCCAGACCATTTTGTACAATTCTATATAATCTGTTGTCTTTCAATTCAATTTCTCTAACCAAGATGTAAACCATTCTGAACTTCAGTATATGCTTATATTTAGGGAGTTAGTTTTAAAATAGTAAGTGTGGTGTTTGTATTATTATGAAGCTGTGCTGGCGAATTATTTGCATTCACGAGCTGCACAGTAGTCGGAACAGTAGTAATATTTAAAATTATACTACCAGCAATTGGACCCCCTCCATCCCCAGTGAAAGGTGTTGGTGTTACAGGAACACCCCCAATTTCCAAGTTAAAAATTGCGCTTCCTTGATTATGAATGACAAAATCAAACAGATAAAAACCTGATTGTGAAATTGTAATTGTATCAGATGGGGCTGTAAAAAGAATTGCACTGCCAACATTGCTACTTAAGTTTGTGAAAGTTATCGGAGTAAAAGCAGCTACTGTATCGGTTCCAGTTCCAGAAAAACTTCTGAATACACTAATAAAACTATTCAAACCAACTCCGGTTGCTCCTGTTCCCCCCGTTGCTCCGTTCGCCCCTGTTCCTCCCGTTGCTCCGTTCGCTCCTGTTCCTCCCGTTGCTCCGTTCGCTCCTGTTCCTCCCGTTGCTCCGTTCGCCCCTGTTCCTCCCGTTGCTCCGTTCGCTCCTGTTCCTCCCGTTGCTCCGTTCGCTCCTGTTCCTCCCGTTGCTCCTGTTCCTCCCGTTGCTCCTGTTCCTCCCGTTGCTCCTGTTCCTCCCGTTGCTCCGTTCGCTCCTGTTCCTCCCGTTGCTCCGTTCGCCCCTGTTCCTCCCGTTGCTCCGTTCGCTCCTGTTCCTCCCGTTGCTCCGTTCGCTCCTGTTCCTCCCGTTGCTCCTGTTCCTCCCGTTGCTCCTGTTCCTCCCGTTGCTCCTGTTCCTCCCGTTGCTCCGTTCGCTCCTGTTCCTCCCGTTGCTCCTGTTCCTCCGGTTGGACCGGTTATACCTGTAATTGGGCAAAAAGTGGTGAAAGACGACGAAGAGCTAGATGTACAACGTCGTGCATATAATCGGTGATTGTCTGTTGGATTTCGTCTCATAAAATCAAACAATTCAGGTTCCGTCATTTCATCTCTAATCTTCTGTAGATCATCGTAGTTATCGTATAACACAAAAACACACCTCCGAATATTTGATATACCACATTATGTAAGAAATGATTAACTCGCTATTCCTCTTTTAAAAATGAGCAGAAGTACAAGATTTCACGCAGGCTATGAAAAAGGTTTCCAACAGTTTAGATTTTACATCTCTGTTGGAAACCTTTTACTAATTTCATATCCTCAAAAGACAACCTAGTAGTTTTTTGATAAGGTCATAGCTTGGCGTGATATGGAGATTATAAAGGAGCCGCCATCCTTCTAACGAGAAGATAGGCTTCAGGTATTTAGCTTGCTCGAAACAAGACGCACCTTACCAGCATCAGTTGTTTACCCCTTAAGTTATGCACTATTGTAACGCCACTCAACGAAAGGATTGATATTTGATGACAATACCTATTACCATGCCTGACCTTTCAACAAGGCAGTTTAGTCTGACGGTGGAACGCCTGATGGATTCATCGCCCGGCGTACTATTCCAAGCGTGGACGAAGCAGTTCGACCATTGGTTTGCAGCTCCTGGATCGGTGTTAATGAAGGGTGAAGTCAACACGGTTTTCTTTTTCGAGACGCATTTTGAAGGGAAGCGTCATCCGCATTACGGACGATTTCTGAGGCTTGAGCAAGATTGTCTCGTCGAATTAACGTGGGTTACTGGGGCTGGGGGAACAAAGGGGGCTGAAACGGTTGTCACGGTTGAGCTTGAACCGCACAGCGCGGGTACACAACTTCGTCTTACCCACGCAGGGTTTCCAGAAGAGGAGCCGAGGAACCAGCATGAACAGGCGTGGCCAATTGTGCTTGAACAGCTCAACAAGAGGATGATGTCAAGTACCTAATGAACAACCCAGGAATGAAAACCACTTTTTTCCCCTCTGAGGGTTTTATTCAGTCCGACATTCGGAGGTCGATTGTTGCACTATCGGGAATCAATAGTTTCATAAAAGGTGGCAGTCCGGAACAAATTTGTCATGTTCCAAGACTGCCACTTGGCATTTATATAGTCAATAAGTTGACTTAGTTATAATAACTACTCCATTTTCTTTTTCTACAAACGTCGCACGCTATCACCATTCATGCGCTAACAGGTTCTTACATTTCCTTGAAGGATAATATAAATATAAGTATAAATATAAATATGGTCACAGGTCTTTATTAAAAGAAAAAATCCCCAAACCAATGAATGATTTAGAGCTTGAATCTTTGTTAAAAAGTAATCGTAACATTTAGAGAATGGAGGTTCGCCATGTGACGCTTTAATACCTTATCATTTACACTAAATGGGATGAAAATAATCCTTTATGAATACATATCTAGGTAGAAATACCACTACTTTTAGACGATAAGGAGCGTGAGTGATATGCTACGAGATTTATATGCTCAGGAATGGGAACACTTCAGGCATGATTACAAGAAAAGTTTTTGGATCATTATGGTGGTATCCTTGTTGATCGCTATTGTGTTTTATTTACTCATTGTACAAAATCCACAGATGGTCAAAGAACTGTTTACAACACTTGCTCAAGCCTTTGATGCAAAAGGTATCAAGTCAGACGGTACATCCACACACTTTTTTTGGTCTATTTTTAAAAATAACGCACAAGCGACCTTTCTTTCCGTGTTAATAGGGATTATTCCACTTATTATATTACCTGCCTTCTCAGCTATAGTGACAATTAGCACCATCAGTATTCTGCTCGCGTCGGTTGCCATTCAGAACAAACCCTGGGTAGATATCTTAGTTTACGGAATTCTTCCCCATGGCATTATCGAGATGATTGCGATCTTTTTAAGTGGAAGTGTCGGCATTTTTCTAAGCATTACTGTGTTTCGCCGCCTCTTTTCCCCTAATCGACATCGTTATTCCATCCGAAAAGCTGGATTCCAATCGCTTAAAACCTATATTTTGGTCATTTTACCGTTGGTGCTACTTGCGGCACTTATAGAAGGCTATGTGACACCTATTTTGATTCACAAGGTGGTATAAACTGTAAACAACTACTTCTTATGATATAATACATGTGAATATTCCCTATTTTTGTACTAGGAGGATTCCATTTTGTTTTTTACTAATACGTTCGATCCTGAACCATCTATGCTTGATTCTATGCTCTCTTTTATGTCTACCGTTATTCCTGTTATTGTAATTGGTGGTTTTGTTTTTGTTATTGGTTTCTCCCTATTTATTTGGACGAAAAACAACAATTCTCCTCTCGAAAATAAGCAAGCTCACATTATTTCAAAACGTCTTCAAGTGTCTGGAGGTTCTGAAAATCATTCTACTCACACCTCTTATTATGTCACATTTGAATTTGCAGATGGTGATCGCAAAGAATTTCAATTGACTGGACCGCAATATGGATTGTTAGTAGAAGGAGATCGCGGTATTATCTCTTATCAAGGAACACGGTTTAAAGGCTTTCAGCGTCAAACTGCTTCGGTTTAAAAGCATAAAAAATTGAGGGACATTATGACATATATCCTTATCTGACGTTGCTGTTCTATCGGCAACGTCCTTTTTCGCCGCTTACATATTTCTCCCACAACCATCCGTTATAATAAACATTGTTGTGCTCACCATGCCTATGAACTGCATTCAATGGCTTGCCGTAAAAGTCACAAAAGATACAAGGAGCGTACCTATGCTAGAAAATATGGAAGTCTGGAAAAACATGGCCTTTCATTACCAGTTCGCCTTACGTGAATTGGAAACGAAGATCATGATTGTGAATACAGAATGGAAATTGCAAGACGGGTATTCCCCCATTGAACATATAAAAACACGTTTAAAAGAACCAGCTAGTATCATGAATAAGCTGGAGCGTAAACGATTGCCCAAGACGTTGGAAAGTGTGCGAGACAAGCTGTTTGATGTAGCTGGTGTTCGTATCGTTTGCGCCTTTGTGGAAGACATTTATCGTATTGCGGACCATTTTAAACAGCGAGAAGATTTGCGCCTTGTAGATATTAAAGATTACATAGCCTCTCCAAAGCCAAATGGTTATCAGAGCTTGCACCTCATCGTCCAAGTGCCTCTCGTGCTAAATGAAGGAACTCAATGGGTAAACGCAGAAATTCAACTACGGACCCTAGCCATGGATTTCTGGGCTAGTCTCGAGCATATTTTGTTTTACAAATACGATAAACAAGTACCATCCTATGTGTTACATGAATTAACAGAAGCGGCTGAGGCAGCCAATAGTTTGGATCAAAAAATGCTACGATTGCGCAAGGAAATCCTAAATGGAAAAGAATTCAAAGTAATTGCAGGAGCCAAGGTGTAGTTTGCTTCTATCATGTAAAAAAGATAAAGGATAATTGTAAGTGTCCCGTACGCTTACAACTATCCTTTTTTTGTTATGAACAACGAGAATATAAAGATATGAGGGGGCATCCTAAAAAAGCAGAACAAATATTCGTATTTTTAGGTTATAATTTAGGAGGGAGGGGGTTTTCATGAATCTCGAATTATATCAAATGACACCTTTAGAAGACTGGATTTCCGCTAGCTATCAAAGACATGGCTTTCTAGCCCCTGAGGAATTGCATCTAGAAGAGATTGCCGAGTTGTTTGGAGGCGAAATTGCTTTTACAAGGCTACCATCCCACGTAAGATGGTGCGAGAAAAGCGGAGACTTTCTCATTTTTTTACACCAGCATTTATCAGAAACCCAACGACGAGCAGAATTTTTTCATGAATTATGTCATCCATTGCGTCACTCTGGCAACCAGCTTTCTTTGCCACCTGCTCTGCGCGACTTACAGGAAATGCAGGCAGGTCACTTTCAACTGTACGCAGCTATGCCCTTTTATTTACTTCAGACATTAACCATGCCAAGATATGAGCGGGATTGGCTAAATCAGCTAGCTCTAGCTTTTCGCGTACCTATCTCATTGGCCTCCCGTCGATGGGAACAAATCAAGCGGCGCATCTGGTTGGCACAGGAACAAAAATGGAATATGACGGGTTATCAGCAAAGAGGAAGACAAGCTACTGATCTTCCTCTCCAAACTCCCGAAACGAGACGCTTGCTTATTCAATTGCAACAACAATTATCTAAACAACGAAAGTAGGCTAGCTTTAGAAAAAGGTTTAAGCATTTTTTTGGGACATGTTCATCCAAATTTCTCTGTTGCTAACCATTATGTCTTGTTTACTATCGAAAGTTCTACTATTTTTTGCTAACAAGCGCCATTTTACTTTATCATTCATATTTTTCATACATATGTATCTAATCGTCATTTAAATGGGATAAGCAGCCACTTGAGTTCAGCTTTCTTGTTTCCTTTTGAATATGCTCTTGTAACATGCACTCATCCAAAACATACAGGCTAGCTCATCTGAGGCAGTCTGTTTTGTTTTTATAGGGGTGTGTAAGCTAATCATTATTAATCTCAAAATAAGAAAAAGGTGGGCAAAAAATAAAGAAGGAATAAAAAGCTCTCTTTCCAAGCGAAAGAGAGCCATGCAGCAGTTGCATTCGTGTGTAATTAGTTTCATTTTAGTAGGTTTAGTTGTTTGAGTGTTTTCGTTTCGTTTGACTTTTATGATCCGCTAGTGACATCTACTTGCTTTTTTACGATATGATGGCCAACATCTAGGCCTTTTGCTAGCAATTCTTCTTCTGTCAAAACCGTCAGCTGTTGATTTTTCGAAGGCATCGGCATCAATCCACCTAGTGGACTGAGCATGCGGCAGTTGGTGTCTGTCTCGATAACGACGTACAAACCCTTCTTTTCCATTTGTTCAATCAGATTCGCCCAACGCTTTGCATCCATCAATTCCGCGTGCTTGGTTAAAACCATGCCCATCTCTTGTGCTAACATTTGTAATCCCCTTTTGTGCTCATGCGTGTTTTGGTATAAATCTCACGTTACATACAATACAGCGAAAAGGGTTCCCAACGCAAAATGCATTTTCGCACAAAAATCCAGTGAAAAATACATAATTTCAGTTAGAAACGTAAAATAGATCGTTCAATCTTTGCCAATCTTGATTTTTTACGTTACTACTCATTTTCTCTGTATTTCCATGATATTTGCTCATGTTTATTTTTCCTTTTATCATCCACATTCTTTTCAAAACCAACAATTTTTTTGAATAACTGCTTGGTAGCTAATCCTTTCACCAGCTTTCACCAGCTCTCCTCCACTTCAGCAGCCAAATTTCTTTGGTAGTTAAGCCAAGATACTCCGTTCTCCGTCTGTAGCTTAAGTCGTTGTGACACAGGATCAACATGTAGCACATGCCCTACCATACGCTGTTCTCCCTCATCATCGTAATAACGTAGGGTCGATCCTATTCGGGCATTTTATGACGAGTCTGGGTTCCCTCATATCAAAAGTTCGTTCAACTAAAGATATTTACAAAAATAATTGTCTTACATATAATTGTCATAGCAAGTATTTTCTTAGAAAGGAGGAACTCCCTTGACCAAACAAATTGTATCCGAGGATTCTATAGGCTTTATGCTGGGGCAGACCTACCGCAAAATCGTTTATCTGCTCTCTTCGCGCTTAAAGGACTTTGATATTACTACCGAGCAATTTTCACTTTTGTATCAATTGGATAAACAAGACGGTATTAATCAAAAAGAACTAGCACATCGCACATCCAAAGATCAACCGACTACAACCCGAATTTTGGATGTACTCTATAAAAAAGGATTGATTCACAAAAAAACGTCCGAAAATGATCGTCGCGCTTTTTTGCTTTTTTTAACCGATGCTGGCAAAGAAATGGTCAAACAAACACTTCCCATCGAGCAGCAAACCATTCAGGAAGCACTTCACCACATTTCGGATGCTGATCTGGCGTTTATGAAACAGCTTTTACAACAAATGAGTGAGAATGCTCAAAAACAGATAGAGTCTTAGGAGTGGTACGTTTTGTTAGGAGAACAAGAGAAACTTTGGTCTAAAAAATTTATACTGTTAACTGTCTGTAATCTGTTGTTATTTCTTAACTTACAAATGATCCTCCCCGCTTTTCCGGCCTATGTCAAAGAGACCTTCCATGCTAATGACTTTATGATCAGTCTAGTGACAAGTCTCTTTGCCTTGTCTGCCATTGTGACACGGTTATTCGCAGGTGAGTTGCTGAAGCGTGGTAAGATGACCTTCTTACTATTCTCAGGATTAGCAATTGCCGCCCTCTCTACAGCCGGTTACTATTGGTGTGGAACCATAGCCATGTTGCTTGTTATGCGAGTTTGCTACGGAATCGGCTTTGGGATGTCCAGTACAACCTTCCCCACGATGGTTTCCCACGTCATTCCGATTCGCCGTATTGGAGAAGGGATGGGTTACTTCGGTTTATCTACAAGCCTAGCCATGTCTATTGCGCCGATGATTGGACTATGGGTATTAGCAACGTATGGCTTTGGAGCATTGACTACCTCTTCTACTCTGTTGATTTTCTTGATCTTCCCTTTGCTGTACCTAGTTTTGCCAAAAGAAAATCATGTAGCTACTACAAATACCGAACCCATTATGCAAACAGACGTTAAGGCGTTCAACACGCAATCAGTACTAGAATCTGTACCATCCAGCCGCGCTTCATTTCTGGATAAAAACATCTTGCTTCCCTGCTTTTTAAACCTCTTGCTGTCAGTTACTTATGGCGGCTTACTTAGCTTTTTAGCTTTATTCGGAAAAGAAATGCAGATCGACAATGTAGGTAACTTCTTTTTGTTTAACGCGCTAGCAATTCTGTGCATTCGCCCGCTATCTGGCAAAATCTTTGACCAAAAAGGACATATAGCTGTTCTGATTCCTGGTGCTTTGCTAGTCATCGCTGGTCTACTATCCCTCTCCTTCACTACTGGTATGATAGGTCTTATCTGTTCGGCTGTATTGTATGGTTTAGGCTACGGAACCTTGCAGCCTTCTATGCAAGCTTGGATCATTAAGGAAGTGAGCCCCGATAAGCGAGGAATGGCTAACGCTGCTTTTCTCAACTCTATTGACTTGGGAGTTGCGATCGGTTCTATGTTGCTCGGCGTAGTAGCATCTAGTGCCAATTATGCGATCATGTATCGAATCTCCGCTTTAGCCATGGTGACCTATGTGCTAGCTTACCTGTTCTTCTTAATGACACGTGGGAGACGCATGAAGCGAGAGCTAGCTAAACACGCTGAGAACGTAAAGCTGTAGCATGAGAAAGTGAGATCATGACGTAGATATTAAGCAGCACACTCGGTTTTGGGAAATCTCTAGTTTTCAACCAATCCCCTGCTTGCCTCCACTTCCTGCACCATCCTGCTGCTCCTCTCCCGTCAGCCATTGCTGGACACGCGCCTGACATTCTGCCCGCAATAATTCGGGGGAGTAGAGTAGTTCGTGTACATAGCCATTGAGCCGGGCCTGCACCCGATACAACCCCTCTTTGGTCTGTGTGCCAATCACTTCGCATCCTCTGTCTAGTAGGGCTCTGCGCAGATAATGATGTCTACGCTCTGCCCAACGCGACAGGTGCTCTAATAAGTTGATATAGGAGAGGGACAATGGAATTTGTCGCAAAGTCTGCCGATCCACCATTGCCACTTTAAACAACAAATCAAACAAGATACATTCGCGCACATGCTCCTGCCATTCGGTAGGAACGGCTGGCTGGCTCATTTATAGTGTCCCCCGATCTTGTGTGCTCTCTCCTTCACTTGACCGGCCGAGAGCACCGAGACTGCGCGTATAATCGCATCATTGCCAAAGCGAGATCGAATGCCATCCATGGTGTAGGCAAGAGATCGCTTTTTCATTTTGTCTTCAAATAAACTAAGCTGACACACATCATCTGGTGTCAATTGTCCAATGTGAACGCCCACGCTACGTACCGGGGAATGCTCCCAATGACGCTCAAATAACTCCAAGACAACTGCATAAATCGTCATCGCATCGTTCGTAGGCTCCAGCATTTTCATTTGGCGGGAAAAACCTGTCGGCACATCAAAATCTGCCCCTCGACATCCAACAGATATGACCCAGCCCATTCGTTCTTTGCTTCTAGCCCTGCGACACACTTCTTCACATAGCTCCAACAAAACCACCTTAATCTCTGCCGCTGTATGATAGTCACGCGGCAATGTCATATGGTGACCAATTCCTTTCTGAACATCATGCGCCTTAACCGACACAGGTGACTCATCAATGCCATGTGCAGTCCGCCACAGCACTTCTCCATTTACTCCAAAGCGCTTAATCATGACCTCAAGTGATGTTTCTGCTAGCTGACCAATTTTGTACAGACCCATACGATGAAGATGACGCTTCATCCGTGAGCCCACACCAAACAACTTTTCAATGGGTAACTGCCACAGCGTTTCATCTAGTTCCGCTTTTTTAAGACAAAAAATACCATTTTCTCGCTTTTTAGCCATATCGCACGCCATTTTAGCCAAAGCCTTATTCTCGCCAATTCCCACTCGACAGACTACACCCGTCTCCATGAGAACACGTTGTCTAATCTTAGTCGCAATCACTTCCGGATCAGTACCAAATAACCGCAAGCTGCCCGTGATATCTAGGAACTGTTCGTCAATCGAAAAGGGCTCCACTAGATCGGTAAAGGATTCAAAAATAAGCGTAATCTGCGCCGCTACCTCCAAATAACGTTGCATGCGGGGGCGTACTACCACAAGATGACGGCATTTTTGTTCGGCTTGCCACAAAGGCTCTGCTGTGGTCACGCCATATGCTTTTGCTAATGGACAAGCAGCTAGTATCACACCGCTCCGCCTCTTCGGATCACCAGCCACCACGACCGCTTGATCACGAAGATCCGGATTGGCTGCTTTCTCAACGCTTGCGTAAAAGCTTTGCATATCGATTAGAAAAATCACCCGCTTCTTGTTCATATCGAACACTCCTATCGAACATATATTCTCATTAAACAGTATAGCAAACGCATGTTCTTATTTATACTATGAACGCGGAGGTAATTTTATACAGTCGACAGATACGCGGACTACCAATTCATTTACATAAACCTTTATTTAATGGGTCTCCGATAATGTGTTAGATGCCGTCGATATAGACTTAGCATCTCTTGGAATCTCCGAAAGTAAATTAGGTTTCTTGTTGTTATTCATTTTGCGCCAGTGAAGAAGAAACTAATATGAGTCCATCAGCTATAGCTGATCGGTTAGGTATTGAACGTGCTTCTGTCACAAGCCTACTCGATTGGATGGAAAAACGAGGGCTTATTATACGATACAGCCACCCACAAGATCGTAGGAGATTAATCATCAAGATCACAGAAAAAGGAAAAGAGATTACTTTTCGCTCGTTACCGGTTTTCTGGTCCTCTTGTGCCTCTTTACTAGAAGAATTTACTCAAGAAGAATGTCAGGTCTTAGAAAAATTATTAACGAAAATGCATGAAAGAACAAAATCGAAGCTGAAAAAAGAAAGATAAATACGTTGATCATAAAAGTTACCGATTCAGCACCCCCTGGAAAAAAGATCAGCTCCAATATAACCTTCAACATTATGGGAACTATACCGCAATCTAAAACGAATAGCGATGTTAGAAGGTACAATTACCCCAACCAGTTCTAAAGAAATAGCTGAAGTATGGAGTAAAGCCGTTACAGATCGCAACGGAGCTATCCAATTTTCTGTTTTTTCTCATGATCTAAGAGAAAAGAAAAATGGTACATCTCTGACATTAAAATGAAAGACAGCTCCACTTTAGGAGTTTGGAATACCTATCAAAGCTTTCCAGCGAACAAGTAGGAATTAGATAAAACAATGGCAGTCTAGAACTTTTGTTCTGGACTGCCATTGTTGCATGCAAAGGATACCGTAGCTTATTACGGGGTTTCTTGGTTATTTGGATGGATCCTCTAGCAGTATGAAATTATTAATATAGCTGTCGGACTTTGAATATATTTTGGTAATTTTACGAGTTTTGAAGTCATAATAGTATAATCCATTTGGTGGCCCGTCTACTGTTACGTCATTATTTTTCAGAGTCGTTTTAAGGTTTCCTTTTATGAAAAGGCCTTGTTTGTCAGGAGCAAAATATGCCTCTTCGATTGTATTTAGTTCTGGAATAATAAGTGGCTCTTTTTTGCCTGAATGAAAGTAGTAGAGATACAATTGTTTTTCTTTAAAAACCTTAGAGCCACTTTTTATCAGTGCAACTTCTGTATTTGTTGAGACAGAGAATAATCTGATTACTTCTTTTGCTTTGTATAATTCTCTTTGTTTTATTTGTTCCCCTTGATTCATATCGTATTCGACGACGCGATGAGTGGCCGCATCTACGTCAGGTGCTTGTTCTTTCGCTGCTTTTCTGGAAAGTGATCTGCGTTCCTGAGTAGAATAGAGAGTAGCATACAGCTTTTTTGTAAATGGGTTATACATTAGATGTTCTACTGCGGTATCGTCATCATTTTGGGGAACCCAAAATGATAGTTTTTTTGTTTGTAAGTCATACGAAGCTAATTGGACCGAGGATTTTGTTTTTTCGGCAGCGGCTACAATAATTTGATTTCCCACTGGGATAATATAATTGATTGCAAATAAATTGGTGGTCAATTTCTCCTTCTTTTTCGTAGCTAGATCAAGTTTTACCAGTTGATCGGACCCTGTAGAATCACGTTCGGAATAATAGAGTGACTGATTATTTAGGTCAACGGCTCCAAGAGGGTATTGAGCGGTATCAGGGGTTTTAGCGACTTCTTTTATGATTTTCGTATCTATATCGTATGTAAAAAAATAGTTTTCACTTTGTTTGTTTGTCAAGGTGAGAGAAAAATAGTCAGAATTGTTATGTTCTACAGCATTTGTGGCTGAGGGCGGAACAGTTGTAGTGTTGGTGGTGCTTGTATTTGGTGTACAGGCATTGATCACTACAGATACAATAAGAATGAACATGTTAAAGATTTTTTTCATCTGGGGGAACCCTCCTTTATAACAAGTGAGATACATGAAAAAGAGATAAGTGTCGTGAAATAATTCGACACTTATCACAAATCAGTTATTGTTGAATAACTTTTTGAAGTATGAGTTACGCTCTAGAGGAGTATCAGGTCTACTTTTCGTAGAAGGTTCTTCCCTCAAATCGACCAGTATTTTTTTTTCTGTCTACGGGAGAATCAAAGTCATCTTCCATTTTTTCAGGCATGATATCTAGGACTGCATTAGGAAGGCCACCAACATCTGCCTTATATACATAGTCAACAATATCGTTATTTAAGAATGTTTTTATCGATTTGTTATTTCTTAAGTAGAATAATTTAAACAGACAGTTCAGATAAAAAAGATACCTAAATGCGGATACATCCTTTCAAATTTCATCGGATAAATGATTCAAAACTCCATAAAAAATAAAGAATACCGATATCTCCAATCCACAGAAGATTACCGGCACCTAAATATTTCTATTTCTTCTTTTTCGCCCCTTCAGTTAGCTCAACATTTTCCTTGCTTTTTCAATTCTGTAATTTGCTTATTATAAGATTCGCTTTGTAGTTTTAACTCTTGCTCATGATCTTCTCGCAACTGTTCGATGCGTTCATATAGAGATTGAATTTTAGCTGTATATTCTTCATTTGCCTTCTGTAGCTTGTCCTGGAATTCAGTGTGAAACTGCATAACTCGCGTTCTTACTCAACATCCTTCTTTTCAAAGATACGCTCAATCTCTGACTTGTGACGCTATTCAGATTGACGTATTAGTATCCTTTAGTTTTGATCAATTGAGTATTTCCCACAACTTCAAACCCTAATCTTGTGTAATAGTTAAACACCCTCTTATTGGAAGGATTTGTTTCTAGCTGAAGGGCTACGATATTATCCATTTTCTCTATACAATTAAGAAAATAAGCACCTATCCCTCTACTTCTAGAATCTTCTTTAACGTATAACTCATCTATGAATAGAATGTTTCCACCATACTCGTTACTCCAAAAGTAAGCCAGTATTGAATATCCGATAATTTCATTGTTGTTTAATAAAATGATAATCCGAACCTTTTGTGGATTTTTTTTACACTCGTTAATAGTAGCGTTTACTTTCGTACGGTTCATTGGTTGACCTTCAAGATCTTTGCTATAGAGGGAACTTACCATTTCAAGAAATTCATTATAGTCAGCATCCAAATAATCCCTTACCTTTATATCCATCTCTATATCACCTGTCTAATTTTTAAAAATTGTACCATATGAGGGTGCACTTCAAGAAAGCGCAGGGTTTTTATTAGTTTCTTAGTCGTAATTGTAGCATGTACGGATACAGACACTGATTTCCGAGGTATAGCGAGCTTAGGAGACAAGTGTGGCCACCTCTATAAAAATCACAATTTGCGTATAAATTCTTTTACTTTCCACTTGCCGTTTTCTTTCACTAAAATAATTTGACCATATCTTAGTCTTTCTATGTTCATTGATTCCATATTTAGTTCACTCTCTGCCTGTTTTTTAAATATCATCGCACCTACAATAAAGGTGTTATTTTGTCCCTCACCATCATCTGATAGACTCAAAACAATCTCATTTCCTTTATCCAATTCACCATTCTTAATAATCCATTCTTGAGCTGTTTTCACTTTTTCTACCTGATTCTTATCTTCAATTTTTAATACTGGTAGCGCTGGCCCAATCTCTTTGAAAATGGAGTCAATATCATCTACATATCTTTTCATGATGTTCTTTCTTACTTCCGCGTCTGTCTCGCTTGGGTTTTCAATTTCGGCAATCTTAGCTGTTGAATTGGCTGAACTTGTTTCTTTTGAATTCGAGAAATAAAACGTACTACCTACGATTGAGGCACCCACTATAAAACTGATTACGATTTTTTTCATTTGCTATCCTCCTAAAGAAGTATAGTGTCAAGATTAATCTTGACACTACTTATCCTCTTATTTATTTTATTCTTCTTCATTCCACTTGTTACCATAGATTAGCATGAATTCCATATCTAATTTTGATGGGCTTGCTCCCCCATACAATGCCTTTAAATTCTTATTTTTTTGATTATTGGTATGTGCACTGATGTAGATTTCTTCATAATCTGTTTTATCATTGTTATTATCATCATCAACTCGTGTTACGAACATCACATGTCCAGGTACATATATGAAGTCTCCAGCCTCGATCAACTTTGGTGAAGAGGATGCGCCTCCTTGGATACCATAATCATCATTGCTGTCATTTCTAGTAATAAACTTATAAAAATATTTTGTCCCTGTCCAATTCCAAGTAGAAGTTTCTCCTTTTTTATTGGCCCACCAATCGCTTCTCATAGGGTAATCCTTTGTAGAACTATCTCTACCACCTAGTCCATACCAGATTGCTTGAGAAACAAAGTTTTGGCAATCTGTGTCTCCATAGGCTTTGAATTGGCTGTTATTGTAATTGGACGTTGAGGTAGTATTGCTACTATCCGTATACTTTTTAGCATAGTATACAGCGTCTTCTCGATCAGATGCGCTGTAACCGTCCCATCTATCCCCAGGAATTTTAAACATTGATACCTCACCTGTTCGTTCAATTTTTGCTCGTTTTTCCGCCCACGTTTGTGGAATATTCTCTTCCTTAGTTTGTTCTAAAGAAACAGTTTCCTTTCCTAGGCGTTTGAAATCAGTACCGACATCGAATAATTCTTTTAAGTTATCCATATATTCGTCCTTAACAATGAGCCATTCACCATTTTGATTTATCAATTCTACCTTATGGTCAATCTCATTTTCGAAAGTATCCTTGAGAAAAGAGTATTCAATATTTTGGGTAAGTGACAATGTGACATTGGCTGTATCCCCCTTAACCTCAATATTTTTGATATCTATTTTATTTTTAAAGCCATTGATTTTAGTACCATCTTCATTATGTGAGTCGATCAAAAATTTTGCTCGTTCGATTTCATAATCCACTATTTCTTGCACTTCTTTGTTGTCATTGTCAAACATATTTCGGAGGTCTTGTAGGCTGTCTTTATCTTTATTTTCGATAGAGGAGAGCTCTGTATCAAAATAAGATTGTAATTGGGATGTAATCTTATTTTCATCTGATTGCTTATTGGAACTTGCTAGAGACGTGACTGGAGATAGAGCAAGTCCTAAAACTGAAAGAAATAAAATACTTTTCTTCATAAAAAATCCCCCTTAAACATTTGTTATTTTCTGAATTTTAAACTCCTTAACAGTCCTACTTTGATAACAGTTGGACGTTCTGAAAACAATCACCTTCCTTTTTATGTATAATTATTCTAATTATTACTATAAACCATTCTACAAAAAAACCTATACTTAGAAAAACGGTAAAAAACAGCACTCTCTCTCGTTTAGAAAGTGCTGGGTTTATTTCAACTTCCTGCTCCATGATTGTATGCAATCACTGCACTAGCCTCTTTACCTATCTCCATTATTAACACACCTGCTCCATGTTCGTATTGTATAATTTTTTGATTCAACAGGTTATGCAACTAAACAGTCCAAAGATCATTCACACCGAAAGTAAAAAGACCTTTGTTGCTATAGAATTTAAGATAAAATATAAGGAATTGATATTAGGAAGCAGGAGGGGGTTGCAAAGAAGTCAGAAATTGGTCTTACAATGACTTCCTGACTTCTTCAAAGCTTGTTACGAAAAAGGATAGGTTTTATGGTTTCCCACTCCGAATGGGTGCACCTTCCCTACTAAAGGAATATATGTTCTTCATTATACTGTAGGGAAAGGTAAAATTCCCCTCTATCTCAAAACACAGACTTTCTAGGCTTCTATCATGAACTATGAACTGATGAAATCATGTATAAAACGACTAATACAAGATACATCGTTAGGGGATTTAGTGCCTGGTGGAATTAAGTAGAAGTCCTTTTCTATCAATCTTTTACTGTTTGCGCCTACTTTTATATTAGTCAGTAACAATCTGACGAAGATTCGCCTCATCCAACCCTCACTCCCCTTCACCATGTAAACGAATCACCCCCACTAAAATGTGACAACTAGCTACCTGTTTTTTTACATATTGTTTTGATTTTATTGTAAACGACTGGGTACTGTGCTAAAATCGGGTTACTTTATAGGAACGGAGGGTTATGTGTGGCAAATCAATATATCCGAATGAGAATTTTGTACACTACAATTTAATAGTGCTCAAAGCCTCTGCCTGTGAGTAGAGCAATCGGGATTGGTCTGCCTTACAAGAAAACCCTATTTAGTCATATGCTGAAAGAGGGAGGGACGCATCTGCCCTCTTTTTTTGTATGCCTTCTTTCTACTGTCGCTCATCATGGACAAATAATCGTTACGCATATCTATCTATTTTCGATTCCATGACCAAGGGATTTTTTTGCGATCTCCTTTTCCAATTATCGAAACACAGGCAACGAGTCTGTGTTTTTTTGTTGTCCAGTCTAGTGAAACACCATTCTATGTAAACAAAGGGTGCATAATCTATGACATCTGATCAAGAAATGCTAACCATCGCCAGGAAAAATGGTCTCATATTACAGGATACTCAGGTGGAAATAAATGAATCAGGGATGGACTTCCGTGTGGCATTCGCGAAAGATGAGGAAGGCATTTCATGGGTGTTACGCCAACCTAGACGTCAGGATGTATACAAACGTGCCGTCAATGAACACCATGTTTTGAAGCTGGTACAGAACCACCTTCCCGTCGAGATACCGAATTGGCGAATTTTCACAGAGGAGATAATCGCCTATCCGAAATTGCGTGGAATTCCAGCCGCTACGATGGATATAGAAGCAAAAGCATATAAGTTCCAAATCGACCATCAAGCACTCCCTGCTTCTTTCATCGATTCATTAGCCAGCACACTCGCCGCCTTACATGGGATTGATCATGAACAAGCATCGTCAGCCGGCATACGTATTCAGAATCCATCCGAAGCAAGGGAATCAATGATCAAGAGAATGGATCAGATACAATGTGAGCTAGGTGTTTCCGAAGCTCTGTGGGAGCGGTGGCAAAAATGGACTTCTGACGATACGTACTGGCCACAGCATTCTGTCCTCGTACACGGAGATTTGCACCCACCACATATTTTGATTGACATTGACAACCGTGTAAGTGGTCTATTGGATTGGACAGAGGCTGAGGTTTCTAATCCAGCAACAGACTTTGTACTGTATTACGCCATTTTTGGAGAGATTGCGCTTGATGCCCTACTCAAAAAATACCATGCCGCGGGAGGGCGAATTTGGCCACGAATGCGTGAACATATCATCGAACAATGGGCAGCCTATCCTGTCTTGATTGCCATGTTTGCGTTAACGACCGGAAAAAAAGAGGATATAGAGATGGCTCAAGTAGCACTCGGAGTACTTCCATCAGAAGAAAAGTCTTAAATTAAAACGTTGTGAATGTCTACCCTCTGGCGTTGGCAAATCCCGCGTTTCAGAAAAATAACCGTCCATAAAATTTTATACGGTCCGCTCATAAAAAAAAAGAACCAGTCTACCCTTATACGGGTTTAGACTGGTTCTATGTTTGTAGCAATCTTTTTTGAAACAGATCATGAGCCTGATACTCATCTTCCACTTGAGAGGACAACGATGCGTGCAAGGCACCAAAAAAATGAGAAACATGCCGATAACAGGCCCCAAGATCACCCATACAGGAGCGTTTTGCTGATAAAACATCAATGGTACTTTTGCCTGTAAACAAGGAGTAGACAGAGATAACCACATCATATTGGTGAAACCATTCGGTTGTCTCCAACATGATTTCCCCTCGTTCTGCATCTAAATGAATGATCTGCCACTTAGGCAAATAATGTTCCACGGTCCAAAGTACAATCAGTACTAGCTCAGTCTGATCCATCTCGTAATAACGCGTGGCTAACATGGGGTCCCAAGCCTGTTCATATGTTTCTTCCTGCGTTCGCCACAAGCCAGTGATAATGCGTAAAAAAGACATGTTGCCCTGCTCCTCTTTCCATCGTGCTGTAGATACTAAGAATCATCATAGTGAAAAAAGAATCTTTCGCCAACTACTTCCGTTAAATGACGCAACTTTGCCACAATTAAAAACGCTTTCATCATGTGAATGTAAGTGCGCAACTATTCTTTTTCTATTTCGTCTTATATATGTAATCATTTACCATCAAATTTCCTATCAAACAGGGGGTTTTTCTTTTCATGAAAAAATGGCTTTTCATACTCATGAGTAGTACGTTCTTATGTGGTTTCTCCCTAGTTCAACCCATATTTGCCCACACAGCTATGAACACGTCCATACTTGCAAGACAAGCACCAAGCGATGCAAATACGCAACAGAATAATCCTTTCGTGCCTAAGCCTGATCTAAGCAAACAGGACGTATGGATTCAGCTCAACAGCGAGCCACGAATTCACTCTCCGCTGCAATCCCTGGTTTCGCCCAATGAGCAGGAATACACCCTGTTTTTCCGTGAAACGATGGAAAGACAATCTGTAGAAGATGCTTTACGTAAAAATGTGGTGACAGATACGGAGGCCATACCCACTAGCCTTTCCTTTAGTTGGGTCAGCGATGTTGAGCTAAAAGTAGGGGCTAAGCAGGAGCAAGAGCTAGATAAATCCGACGCCTTTGCTGAATATCAATTACAACCAGTAGGTGCTAAAACGAAAAGCGGACACGTGTTAACAAACGAACAATTTCTTAAGCTCCACCTGAAATCTCCAGAACAGATGTATAAATTATCTCTTATTGACAATAAAGTGACCGTACTAACAGAGTTTACAGATGCTCCAGCTAGCATGACACTCATCGGCTTGGAAAAAAGATTTTTGTTAAAAGAACGATTTTTAGACTATTGCTATTGTGACGGTCCACTTCGCAAACTGGGCTCCATCTACGATATCAATACAAAAACTACGCAACAATACCCGATCCCTCTGGATACTACTTATATAGGAAAAGGTGACTTCATTGCAGATACACGCGGGTTCTTTTATGAAACACCCAAAACATCCTTAGAGAAATATGTACCCAAAAATATGACTGCTCATCGCATTCAATTACCAGAATACGTACACGGAGCTAGTTTTACTAAAGATTATCAAAAGATTTTGCTGGCTTTGGGAACCGAACGACAAGTAGAGAATTTCGATCTGGGAATCTATGATCTAAAAACCAAGAAACTAACAAAACAGTCTAAAGCCCTTCTAGGAACTCCTGCCATAAGCTCTGTTTCAGATAGTTATCTTCCCATCACTTTTGAAGACTTAGGAAATATCGTTCTTGTATATATGAACGGATTGACTCCCAATAAAGAGTATCGGGAACTCCCCTTAATCTTTGACTGGAAAACCCAAAAAACTCATACATGGATGACTTCAGAAGAGGTTGACTTCCCCTCCTTCCAAGTATCGGATGATGGTACGTATAAGTATTTCTATTATCCAAGCAGTGTGACAAAAGATGATAAACCACTTGCACAGAACCTGCCAGAAAAAATAAAACACGCCATATGGCTACCTAATACAACTACTCTTGCTTTCTTAATCAATGTCAATATGGACACGGAGAAAGAAAGTAGCTATGCTGTTGTATTACATGACGTCGATCAAAATAAGAGTGTTACCCTGCCAGAACGCTTCAAATTGTCCCATCAAATCCAGGCTAGCCCTGACGGTAAAGAAGTGTACATGGCGGGACGTAAGTAAATCTTTCAGAGCCTTCAGCATCAAGAAAGAGCCACAATCTATTTTCACGTACACATAAGACCGGGTAGTAATTCTGTATCATTCCGAAAACAGCCTGGACGTTTCCCGTGAAACCTTTTCAGACGAAATCTCGTATCTTCCAATAGAGGTGATAATTATGGATAAACGATTGCAAGAAATTATTAATGCTACAAGCGAAAAATTTGGTCTGCAAGCATATCACTTACATACCAGCCGTTTATATACAACCGTGGATACTATTCGTGGTACAACCTATCAATTAAGCATGGAATGGTTTGTAAATGGGGTGACAGAACGTACGGAGGAAGACCTGAATCCATCTGGTACAGCCGTAATTGAATATGATATTAGCTCCAAACGCTATAATAGTGTCATTTTTGTCGGGGGAGAAACATTTGCAACGAGTTCCTCACGCTTTGCTACTATTTCAGAAGTAATTGAGTGGATAGAAAAAGAAACAGGACTTCGCCATAAAGAGCAGTTCATTCTAAATGGACGGAAACAGCCATCTACCACCTACAATTTTATCGCCTGCCATAACGGAATTCCTCTTTCTCCAGGGGGAATGATCACCGTAGCACATAATGATGCGGGGCAACTTATTGATTTTTCAGTAAGTAGGTCGTTTCCTGTAAAAGAAACGATTAAAGAAGAACCGTATACACTTACCCTAGATGCGGATGTGCTACGAATCGCAGACGAACAAATCAGCTTAATCGAGTTCCCCTCAACGGAGGAAAATAAATGGGTGCCGGCATATGCACTCGAAGAGATTTATATCACTAATGATCTATCAGCAACATATCCCTTTGAATTTTTAGTAGATAATCGTTTTCGATTGGATATCGATCACATATTTCAATGGAAAACACCATTAACGCTTACCTATGAGGAACAAAAACTTTCCCTGTTTCAGAACCAAGAGGAAGTGACGGCTGAACAAGCCTTCTCTAACGAATCACATCCAGATATGCTGCCAATCACATTGGATGAGCAGCAACAAGCCATTCATGCGATATCAGACTTTTTACGTTCTATCTATCCAACAGAGTCTGGACGCTGGAGACTAACCTATCTGTATCGGCAAAATAACTATATCCAAGCAGTGCTCCGACCTGTTTCTAGCACCAAAGTGATATCAGGTAAAATCGTCGTGTTCCTAGATTCTAAACAGCTACAAATCGTTTCCTATTTCGATAATCAGTTTTTTTGGAAAGAGGTATACGAGAATCTAGAGCAAGCTGAACCTATTACAATTGAAAAAGAAATCGCCTTCGAGAAACTGAAACAGCATATCACTTTAACACCTATGTATGTATTACATCCAGACGGAACCCATTATGTATTGTGCGGAAAACTAGATTGCGACTATGGAGTGCTAGCATCAAGCGGAGATGTGATTTTGTTAGATTCCATCGAGTAGTAGAAAGATACCCTCGATTCACGTTATTTAAACCAGTTTCTGGAAAAATAAGAGTAACCCCCTCTTTCTTCTATATTAAAGAAGCAAAAGGGGGTTTTCCATGTATGCACTAATAAGCACAGGTTCCTGTTCGGTATATGTTTTTCGAACGGATCCCTAGACGAAGGTGGCAGTCCACCTAATCTAGAACTGTACCATCCAAAATTCCCTGCTCTCGCAAGTATGCGCGCAAATATGCATACGCAGGCTCTGACCAAAACTTATCTGTGTTAACCATAACCGCTGCTTCCTGGCGAGCTACCTCCAATGCTTTATAGTCACTGAGTAAATCTGCTACCTTAAAGTCAGGCACCCCGCTCTGCTTGGTTCCAAAGAAATCACCCGGACCTCGCAGTTCCAAGTCGCGTTGAGATAATTCAAAACCGTCGTTCGTTTCACACATGACACGCATCCGTTCTTTTCCAACTTCCGATTTCGGATCGGCAATGAGCACACAATACGACTGATCTGCACCACGACCAACACGCCCCCGCAACTGATGCAACTGGGCAAGACCAAATCGCTCGGCATCATAAATGACCATGAAGGTTGCATTGGGCACGTTTACCCCAACCTCTACAACGGTCGTAGAAACAAGAATTTGGGTTTTTGCACTAGCAAACAACTGCATGACTGCATCCTTCTCCTTGGACGGTAAACGACCATGCATCAAGCCCACTTGATACTCCTGAAAATACATACTTAATTGCGCATGCACATCAATCGCATTTTGCACATCCAGCTTGTCCGATTCTTCAATCAAGGGACAGATTACATAAGCTTGGCGACCTTGTGATAATTCTGCCCGCATCCGTTCTAACACCTGATGAAACTGCTCATGCTTAGCCCATGAAGTCTCTACTGGTTTACGTCCGGCAGGCATCTCATCGATTACAGAGACATCCATATCGCCAAAAGCCGTGATTGCCAACGTACGTGGGATCGGTGTGGCTGTCATGAACAAAACATCTGGATAGAGTCCCTTGTTACGTAACACACGCCTTTGTTCTACTCCAAAACGATGCTGCTCATCTGTTATCACCAGACCCAGCTTGGAGAAAAATACATCGTCCTGAATAAGTGCGTGCGTACCAACTACTACATCTAGAGTACCTGTTTGCAAAGCCTCAAGAAGCTCTCGACGTCTTTTGCCTGTAACAGAGCCTGATAACAATGCAATCTGTAGCCCCAATGGTTCTAATAAATTTTTTAATGAATGCAGATGCTGTTCGGCCAAAATTTCTGTCGGCACCATTAAAGCCCCTTGGTAGCCAGCCTTAACTGTGGCATACAGGGCAATGGCTGCTACTACTGTTTTACCTGAGCCTACGTCTCCTTGCAATAAACGATTCATCGCATAGGGTGCCTGCATATCGTCTAGCACCTCTTTTACCACACGTTTCTGAGCTCCCGTTAACGGAAACGGTAGGGAACACACGAATTTTCGCACTAACTCCAATGGAATGGCTTGGGTAATCCCCTCGGTCTGCTGGCGTGTTATACGGCGAAAAGCCTGCATTTTCACTTGAAACAAAAATAGCTCTTCAAACATAATTCGCCGACGAGCTTGATGCCCTTCTTGTGCATCCCCCGGAAAATGGATCAACTCTATCGCCTCATGACGTGGCAACAAGCGGTAGCGTTCCAGAAGTTCCTGAGGCAAAATTTCCGGAATCAGCTTACCGTATTTCTCAAGAGCACGCTGGATGGTTTTTCGTAAAAATAAAAGATTGATGCCCGCACTTAAAGGGTAAACAGGGACTAGATCATTGCGTTTTTGCGCCCGCGGTGAATCCTTTTGTGTCATTTCACTCACGGTAATTTGTAATTTATGCTTGTCCCACTTACCTGTCACCACGATCTCTTTACCTGGAGATAACTGCGTTTTAACATACATTTGGTTAAACCAAACAGCCGTAACCACTACGCGATCCATGACAATTTTGACGCTGATCCGTGATTTTTTTTTGCCAAAAAAGCGAACAGAGGGTTCGCCGTAGACTGTGCCTACAAGAGTAACCCTCTCCTCATGTTTCACTTCAGTTAAATCGCGAATGCGATAATCTTCATAGCGCGACGGAAAATACTCTACTAAATCCTTGATGCTGTAGATGCCCAACGCCTCTAAATCTTTGGCCCTCTCTTCCCCAATTCCGTGCAGGTTGCTAACAGGACCAGCTAACAAATCAATCATGCTGATTCACCGGCACACCAAAGATTTTTGCCTCAATTGCACGACCTGTTTTCGTATCCGCCAACCCGCCTTGTGCCGTTTCCTTCAGGGTATTAGGCATACTGCATCCAATACGATACATCGCTAAAATTACTTCATCAGCAGGGATCACACTCTTAATTCCCGCCATCGCCATATCGGCAGCCACTGTTGCAATGGCTGCTCCCATCGCATTACGTTTCACACAAGGAACCTCAACCAAACCAGCTACCGGATCACAGACCAAACCAAGCATATTCTTCAAAGCTATTGCCACCGCTTGTGCTGATTCCTTTGGTGTACCTCCAGCCATTTCAACGATCGCTGCTGCTGCCATCGCTGTCGCAGATCCTACCTCCGCTTGACAACCACCAGCCGCTCCCGAAATAAAAGCATTGTTGGCAATGCAATATCCAATCGCCCCCGCTGCAAAAAGATAATTCACCATCTCCTCGCGCGTCGGGTTCAGCTTTCCTGATACAGCAAACAATGTTCCAGGTACAATTCCACAGGCACCTGCTGTTGGTGTGGCAACAATCGTCCCCATCGCCGCGTTCACTTCATTCACAGCGACAGACATACTTACAGCATTTAACAACGTTTTACCTGATAAAAACGGTTTTTCCTTCATATATTGTTGCAACCTTTTAGCGTCTCCACCAGTCAGACCACTATGCGAACGAATATCTTCGGTCAATCCCCGTTGCACCGCTTTTTCCATCACATCCAGATTGCGATACATCTCTTCCATAATAGACTCACGAGACCGCTCAGAAAAGTTCATCTCTGCATCAATCATGATTTGAGAAATGGGCTTTCCTTGTGATTCCGCCAGTTCCACTAGCTCTGCTACATTGCGAAACATGGACCTCAACTCCTTTTAGCACTTGCCTTCCAGTTCTATCTCCACTCCCATATACGGGACTCTGTTTTTTTTATAAAAGTACCCAATTGCGACAGCTCTAGGCTTATACAGTGGGCAACAATAATACACGCTCAATGGACGCCAAGCTTTCCATCTCCTGAATCGTCACCTGATCAACAAGCGTATCTAGCTCAATAATCATGAGAGCTAGACTCCCGCGCACCTGTCGAGATACTTCCATAAAGCCAATATTGACACGATGTTCGGCCAAAATCTCAGATACCTTGGCAATCATGCCAAAGCGATCTTCATGAAACACCAATAACGTAGGTGCACTGGCTGACAACGTTAATTGGAAACCGTTAATTTCTGTAATCAGCATCTTACCGCCGCCAATAGAAATTCCAACGATCTCCACACTATCATGCTCATCTGAGAGCTTAATCCGGGACGTGTTAGGATGCTCCGTCTGTAGCTCCGAGGTAGTAAGAATAACTTCAATTCCCAAGTCTTTTGCTATCTGTATAGAATCTTTCAATCGTAAATCACTTGTATCGAAATCAAGGATACCTGCCACAGTCGCTACATCTGAGCCATGCCCTTGATAGGTTTTTGCAAAGGAACCATAAAACGTGATTTCCGCCTTTTTTGGTTGTTTACCAAACAAAGTGCGAGCAACGCGTCCAATTCGAGCCGCTCCGGCTGTATGTGAACTGGATGGACCAACCATCACGGGTCCAATAATATCGAAAACGCTTTTAAATTTCATTTGAGCAGCCCTCGCTCTCCCAAAAATCTCGTACACCTTATTGTATCGCAGGTTAGGGAAATCGGCTACTTCCAAAAGCACACGTTGCACCACCTACTGAATCACTCCTCGGCTTTCTATCTGAATAGTAGGTATGATATTCACCCGTGCTTTTGAAAAGTGAGCAGGCCACTGATCTTGAACCTTCTTCCAATGAGGATACTCATAAGCTCTTGCATACCATCCAAAACCAAATGGATCCAACGCTTTCTGCTGTACCTTTGTAACTAGTGACTCTATTTCCGCCTTCATTTTGTTGCCAATTATATGTTCCAGCTTATCCTTTTCCTTCTCCAAATCAATAAAGATCGTTCGCTCAATGACACGTACGACAAATTCTAGGTTGACCGTAAAGACGAATTGATTATCTTGATAAGAGGTCAAAATCCTTGGCCGTATTTCTTGAATGTTCATCGTAACAAAGCCTTCCTTTTTCTGTTTACCCGACTGACCTTGCGAAAACAGAGCTGACGGAACTGATATTGTATAAGAGATCGGAGTTCTAGCTTTCCGTTTCAACATGAGCAGATATAGATTCTCTCGACGGTTCAAAGATAATTGCTGCCTGCCTGTTTTGTCCAATAAGGCAGTTCCTACTACCACGACCCCATCCTTATCTTTTTTTACCTCCATGATAGCTGGCGTAATCCCCTTGTCGTAAAGTAACGTATGAAATTCTTGAAGCGTGGTTGCTATTCCTTGATTAAGTTTGGAGCTATTTTGAAGGGCATCCGTAATATAGCGCGGCAAGATAGATTTATCAGGAAAGTTACTATGTACGAGATCAGACATTGATCCTTTTACCGACGCGAGCAGGAGATTTCCTACATTTTTAGAATCACGATACACCACATCCAGATAAGGAGCAATACCTCCCTCCTGCTTCAAAAGCGCTTCACCAAACATCACGACTTGCAATTTTCCTACAACTACCTGTCCCTGTGCCACACTGTTAAACACTTCTTTCGCTTGCCGAATCGTATGTGCTTTTGCCCCATAGACTGCGAATTTTTTTTTAGCATCTTTATCAAAGATAGGGTTCATTTCATACACCACTAGCTGATTGTCAGGCGTCCTATCCATCGCATAAATCAGAGCTAAATTAATATCTTCCACGAGAAGCTGATCCCCACAGCCACTCAAACTAATTAGACAGCAACAGGCACCCATGAAGCTAAGTAACTGAAAAACTTTACCTTTATCCCGCTTTTTCATTCAACTGTCGCCCCCTCCATCGACCAACCAGCATGGTATACAGCAAAAAGAGCACTGGAAACGTATATACGACAAAATAGCCCATCCATTGCCACGCCTCTTTCCAATACGTAATATCTGTATACGAAGGCTGATAAAACAGATAACTGATCGCATATACCAGCAAGATAACGTATGGTACTTGCCAGTCCTGCTTATGAAACAGTTGGGCAATATTCTCTATTGCAAAGAAAAAGTAAGGAATCACAGACGTGGAAAAAGTGAAAATATAGAAGGATAGATAGATGATCTCAAAGCGTTCCAAAAAGGAAAACTTAATCGGTTTGACCAAGGTAAGTGTAGGCCAAATAAACTTTGTGATTTCATCTGGACTAAAAAAGGAAAAACAGCTCAACGTAATTTGCAAATATACCAACAGTGTGATGGTATTTGCAATGATAACTCCTTTGACCGCATGCTTCTTATTCTCTAAATAAGGATAAAACAAAAATATCCACTCAAAACCTAAAAACGCTAATACCGTTACCTTCACCCCATGTAGAACAGGCATCCATCCCTCTTTAATCACAGGTAGCAAGAACGTAAGATGGCCATTCTTTAGTGAAAACAGCAAAATCAGGGGCATCCACAGTGTAAAGAAGAAAACGAACACCTGATATCGACAAATCAGTCGAACGCCCCCCCGTAAAGCCGTGTACGTGCAAAGAAGGAAGAGGACTACAATGAGAAATGTCATTGTATTGGGTAATACCCATTCTTTGATAATATAGATGCTGGTATAAAAGATCGTGATAGCTCCAAGTAATGAATATAGAATCCATACCACCATGACTGATTTACCTAAAAAAGAACCTAAATAGTGATTCAACACCTCGAGCATCGTTTTATGTGGGTGTTTAGACATGATACCGATAATGCAAAGACTAATTAGAATCGTTAACAAGTATCCGATAATAATAGAAATCCAGCCGTCGGTACCAGTTACACGAGCCAGGTCAGCAGGTAGAGTCAAAATACTACTACCTACCTCGATTCCACTGATGGTCAAAATAAATTGCAGTAAAGAGATTTTTCGATCAATCAATTTTTTCATGATGCCCACCCTCCCCTCCGTCGTTGTCTCCATGTCGATCAACTTGCTTGGGCTTGAGCTCTACTGGCCGTTTCTTCATCATCCACATGGGTAAACGGACGAAGGTATCCTTTAGTTCGGAAAAATGCATGGGTGAAAAAGAAGCTCCGTATGGAGTGCCAAGCGATTCTAGAGAGAGTAGATGCAAAATGAGAAGAATAAGCCCCCAAATGATGCCCACCATGCCGAATAAGGAAGCAACCAGCATCATGGGAAAGCGAATCATACGAATTCCAGCCGACATTTCCAAATTCGGAATAATAAACGAGGCAATTGCTGTCAGAGCCACTACAATCACCATGATATTACTAACCAATCCAGCCGATACAGCAGCTTGACCAATAACAATACCGCCTACGATACCAATGGTTTGACCAATGGGGGCCGGTAAACGTAAGCCAGCTTCTCGTAACATCTCAAGTACCAGTTCCATAATAAATGCTTCCAGAATCGGGGGTAGTGGAACTCTTTCACGCGATTCTCCAATCGTTAACAGCAAAGAGAGTGGTATTAATTCGTAATGAAATGATACGGTAGCAATATAAGTCGCAGGAGCTAAAATCGCGATAAAAAAGGCAAGAAAGCGCAACAAGCGGATAAAGGAAGCAACGATCCAGCGAACGCTGTAATCATCCACGGTTTGAAAATAAGAAAAGAAGGTCATCGGAGCCACTAGCACGCCTGGCGAGCGATCCATTATAATGACTACTCTACCTTGTAAGATGTGTGAAGCGGCTGTATCGGGACGCTCTGTCATGGAAAATTGAGGAAAGGGAGTGAATGCCTGATCCTCTAAATATCCCTCTAGTTCCCCTGTATTTAAAATGATATCAACGTTAAGCGATTCCAATCTTGTTTCAAGCTCTTCCAAAATACCAGGATTCGTCACGTCTTCCAAATACAAGAGCGACACTTTGACCCCACCACGTTCCCCAATGGTATGCTCCTTCACCTTCAGCTCACTACTAGGGATATAGCGTCGAATCATAGCAATATTGGCATTTGCTGTCTCGATAAATCCCTGATGAGCACTTTTAATAGCAGATTCGATCTGAGGTTCCTGAATAGCACGTTGTGGCCATCCTTGTGCTTCAATAAGAAAAGCATAAGAAAACCCATCCATAAATATAATGCAGCAACCATGAAACAAGGATTCCTCAATCTCAGCCCATAAAGTAATTTTTTTGATTTTGCCTACGCATAATACGGATTCTATTTTTTCGGGATATAAAGATTCCGTAACCAATAGGGGATGAACAATATCGCGATTTACAATGGTTTTATCTACCAAGCCATCTAAATAGACCAGCAGTGCCTTCTCCCCTGATTTTAAAGGGAGCTCACGCATGGTTAGCTCCGGAATTCCAGAGAATATCGTTTCCAATTTCGTCAGATTGGTATACATAGAAGAGTGGATACAGTTAGAATCTGTAGATCCGCTGCCTCTTGTCTGACTTCCCTGTCTAGTTGTCCAATATCGTTGGAAGAATGACATGACCTCACCTTTTTATTCAATGTGAACCTCTACGTTCCATCTTGATATTGAAATCTGTATGTGTATGATTTGCCAAAAAGGGAGTAGAGATTCTCTTATCAAGGGAAAAAAGAATGTTCGAATATTCTGGACAACGATAGAACTCATTTTTGTCACGTTCATGAACGGTGAATATCCCCATATGTAGCCTTTCCATCTGCCATCAAGTCTATTGACCCAGATCCCATATATTACCACAACAAAAAACACCTTACTTAATCGCAACCAACACGATTCAAGCAAGGTGCTTCTCTTATTTTCTTGTTTTAGATGTCACATTTTAAGCTGAAAATGTGCTGTTCTCCGTAATTGCTAGCTAAAAAGGTAGCTTTGTCCTTACTCTTTTACCATGGCGCAGGCAATACCACCTGGACCAATGTGTGCTCCGATTACAGGACCAATTTCGGATATATAGGTCTCGATTACCTGAAATTCCTGGTTAACCCGCTCTTTTAACGCCTTCGCTTCTTCTAGTGCATTTGCATGCATGATCGCTACCTTTACTCTCGCATCTGCAGCATAGGTTTTCAGTTCGTCCACCATCCGAGCTACTGCTTTTTTATTGCCACGCACCTTATCAAAAGCGTACACAGCGCCGTTAGCATCGAGCGACAGGATAGGCTTAATGTTTAATAGCGAACCAATAAATGCGGAAGCACGACCGATACGACCACCTTTTTGCAGAAATTCAAGTGTATCGAGTATAAAGAAATTTTGCATATGCTGAATCATCCGGTCTACTTCATCCAGAATTTGTTGTTTGGATCGACCTGCACGAGCCATTTTTGCAGCTTCTATAGCAAGGAGTCCTTCAAACATAGCGCCTTTCTTGGAATCAATAATCGTCAAATCCAGTTCTTGTTCCAGCATACTCTTTCCAATAACAGCAGATTGATAGGTGCCTGATAGCTGACTGGACAACAAAATAGCAATGATGCACACATCCGCACCATGCTTTTCGCTAATGTCCTTAAATTTTTGGGAGAACTCTGCTGGTGATGGCTGGGATGTTCTTGGAAACACATCTGATGTACGTAAACGCTCAAAAAACTCGGTAGAACGTATAGTGATTCCGTCCAAAAACGTTTCGTCACCAAAGCTCACCTTCAATGGAACAATCTCAATACCCAACTGTGAAATCAGAGCTGGGTCAATATCTGACGCACTATCCGTAACAATTACAATAGGTGACAACGTAACATTACTCCTCTCTTACTCGACAGCAAAAATAAAAGGATAAAGTGGTTGTCTACCAGAAAGGATCTCAACTTCCACATCCTCGAATGCGTCCGCTAACATTTCTTCTAGCAGAGCCCCTTGTTCTTCGGAAGCATCTTCGCCATAAATAATCGTGACCAGCCCCGTCTCTTCATCCACCATTTGGTTCAAAAGTTCCTGTGCGCTTGCCATCATGTCTGACTGTGCTGTGATAATGGTTCCTTCGTTGATCCCAATAAAGTCACCTTCAGCAATCTCGACATCTCCCATTTTGGTGTCGCGTACTGCATGAGTAACCAGCCCTGTTTTTACCTGTTCCAGTGCTTTTGTCATCGTTTCTTTATTGTTCTCTAAATCTTCTCCGCCATTAAATGCTACCAACGCAGCCATACCCTGTGGCACACTCTTCGTCGGCACAACAGCCACTGGCATACTAGCTAATACAGCTGCCTGTTGAGCCGCCATGATGATGTTTTTGTTGTTTGGTAAAATAATAATTTTTTCAGCGTGAAGTTCTTCAATAGCTTTTATGAAGTCTTCCGTACTCGGATTCATGGTTTGTCCACCTTGTACCACTACTTGTACTCCTAAGCTTTGGAAAATCTCCGCGATGCCATCACCTGCTGCTACCGCAATAATGCCATAAGGTACTGGAGCAGCTACCTCTTCTTCTTGGGTTAACACAGGTGTAGCCTCTATCGGAGTCACAGCTGCGGTTTCTTCACGCAAGATATTAGAATGTTGCTCACGCATGTTATCAATTTTAATTCGATGTAGGGAACCGAATTGCTGTGCATAGTTAAGTACATTTCCTGGGTGTTCTGCGTGAATATGTACTTTCACAACGTCCTCGTCGGATACAACTAGCAACGAATCTCCCATTGTATCTAATTGAGCACGGAAAGCTGCTTCTACATAAGGCTTTTTGCTCGCCTCTGTGCTTCCTGTCAGATAAACCATGAACTCCGTGCAATATCCATACAGAATATCTTCCGTTTTCAATTGAGATTGAGCGCTGTGCTTTTCTTCTACCAAGTCATTCATGTTCTGTGTCATAGATGTTGCGCCTGGCATCTGTTTTTGTTCTACAACATTTTCTCCATGAAGGGTACGAATAAATCCTTCATAGATATAAACTAATCCTTGTCCACCTGAATCAACAACGCCTACTTCTTTTAATACAGGTAGATATTCAGGGGTTTGGCTCAACGTAAGCTTCGCCTGTTCATAGGTCTTGTCCATCACAGTCAGGATATCATCCGTTGTGCGAGAAATTTTAACCGCCATCTCAGCTGCTTCACGTGCTACCGTAAGAACAGTACCTTCAACCGGTTTCATTACCGCCTGATAGGCTGTATCCACCCCCATTTTTAATGCATCTGCAAACGTGCGAGCATCGATGGATTCCTTACCTGCTACCACCTTGCTAAATCCACGGAATAATTGAGACAATATAACGCCTGAATTTCCGCGGGCCCCCATTAATAGTCCTTTTGCCAACGCCTGAGCTGAATTACCGATATGTGCAGACTCTTTACGGGAAAGCTCCTCTACACCAGCCGTAAACGTAAGATTCATATTTGTACCTGTATCACCATCTGGAACAGGGAACACGTTTAAAGCATCTACTATTTTGTAGTTCGTATGCAGGTTATTGGCGCCTAGATAAACCATCTGACTAAACTGCACGCCATCAAGACGCTTTTGTACCACTACATTTCCTCCTTACAGTTCACGGTCTGTTCTGACCCCTTGGACATATATATTAATCGCCGATACCTCAACTCCCAGTGTTTGCTCGAGTGTATATCGCACACGGCTCTGCACATTGCCGGCCACTTCAGAAATCTTTGTACCATAGCTCACAATGATATGCAAATCTAGGTTGACTTCGTTATTCTCATTGCGAACAACGACCCCTTTGCTTAAATTATCTTTTTTCAGAAGTTCGGCAATACCGTCTTTTAATGCTTTACGCGAAGCCATACCCACAAGACCAAATACTTCCATGGCAGCCCCGCCAGCAATACGAGCAATTACTTCTTCGCTGACGTCAATTTTTCCAAGAGGTGTATTCATTTCCACTGACATTCAAGGTTCCTCCTTTTACACAGACCAATCCGCATAATGGTATATCTTGTGCTTCATCCCATTCTACTATAAGTAAAGTGTGATTTGAAGGTTTTTTCATTTGACGAAATAGCCACAGGGAATTTCCTGTCAAGTATTGCAATTGACAGCTTGCTATGATACTATGATTCAAGCTGTTCTTATGCCCGTAATGGGCTTGTTTAATAGGCTTCAAGGGAGGTGGATGTAAATGTCACGTAAATGTTTTGTTACTGGAAAAACAGCGAAAGCTGGTAATGCACGTTCTCACTCTATGCGTGCTAGTCGCCGTACTTGGGGTGTTAACGTTCAAAAAGTGCGCATCCTTGTTAACGGGAAACCAAAACGCGTTTATGTAAGCACTAGAGCTTTGAAATCTGGTCTTGTAACTCGCGTATAACCTCAGCCCAGCTGAGCTAGAAGCGAATCGCTTTTTGTGATTCGTCATAGAATGGGGTCTGTTTAGTATTTGACTGGACAAGACAACGTTGCACTTACATGGAACATGTAGAAAAAGCACCTTTCGTGGGTGCTTTTTTTATTTGCTATTAATATCCCCTAATAAGGGAATCATCATAAGTGCCAAGGCATCCACCTACCACAATTACAGGGTGAATGCCTGATTAACATGCTGATGGGCAATCGAATGTCGCTTCTCATCTGAGCCACATCCTCAGCGTTTACTTGGCTTTCTTATTGAAAGCTTCAATCATGGCGCGAACCATACCACCTAGAATTTTCGGCAACTTGATCGTATAGAAACGCATTTTGACCCCTCCTTACTCCGGAATTACTTGTGATGAAATAAAAACCAGCCTGCTGCTATGAGTGCTGCTCCCAGAATGGCATACCACACCCAGAGGGGCATTGTATTCAAAATGAGGATAAGTCCACCCACTCCAAAAATGACTCCGAGAACGCGTTTGATTGCCATCCCCTGCTTCACGTGAAACGAGCGAAAACTCATACCATGTCGCACCCCCCTTGGGCTTAGTCCGTAACAAAGCTATTACATACATATTCCGAAGAGGGTCAAACATATGTCCAGTATGCCGGGGAAAAACAGAAAAACTTCTTACACAAGAAGAATATCTACCTACCTGATATGTATATGCGCCCATTTTCATTTGTTGCTGGTTTTTCCAGAAAAAGTTGTAGCACCTTTTTAGAACAGGACTTGTGCAATGCATTTAGTGATCTCTAGCCGCAATAACAAATAAATCCCCAGATGCCCGTTCTATTTTTCCATATTCATCCACCCATTCATTACTAACACCAATCGAGGAACCAAACGGAATAGTGGCGTCGGTTAACGGATAGGCAAATCCTGTTAGATTGATGCCTGTCACTTCAAGTGAAGCTGGCACTAAAGAAAGGAACTCACCTGAGTGCCCCCGAAGATCCAAGCTCGGAAAATGATCCGATAACAGCATGACACGATTTTGGCGATTAACGATCTCCATCCATACACCTACCAAATGCGCTTTTTTTAGCAGAGACAAATTGGCAAGCGAATGATCTAATCTACTACCTACCGCCCCATACATTACAATTTTATAGCGATGATCTGGATACAAATGAACCACACCGTCTTCGTTATCTAGTGCGGAACCTAACTCTCGCAAATGTTCACGAGCAGCCTCTACAGCGATCTCTACAGCAATTTCTGTGTCTGTTGCATTTTTCATAGCTGAGAACTTTTTAATAGCAATACCAGCATCTTGAAGCAGTCTAAGCCCCTCGTCCTGAATGGTGTCGAAATCCCCTACAGCTATATGCGGGATCATTCCCCCTTCCAATAAGGCAATCGCTCCTCCATCTACGCCAATCAATAAGTCCTCTCTTTCCACCTGCGGCAACATATCAAGATCTCCGCCCGTGCAAATATGTATGGTAAAATCGATCATATTTTTTTACATTCCTTTCTAGTATGTGTCTCTTAGCAGTTATTTTTTGCTTTTGATATATCTGTTTAGCTAGCACTTTCAGTAAGCTACCCTTTATTGTACGGTCGGCGCTTGGGGAAGTAAACGTAAGCGGTGCTAAAACAATATAAAAAAACCGAAAAACCCCCTATCTATTCTAAGAAAAAAGAAATAGACAGAGGTCTGTCAAAACAATATTTTTTAAAAATTTCAGAAGAAAAAAGCTTCCTTTTTCAGGAATATATGATTCTTACCTTGTCTTCTATAATACTTTTTCCAAAAACTGACGGGCACGCTCGCTTGTTGGCTGCGTAAAAAATTCTTTCGGTGGAGCATCTTCCACCAGCAAACCTCCGTCTAGAAACAGTACGCGATCCGCCACTTCCCGAGCAAAGCCCATCTCATGCGTAACGATCGCCATCGTCATACCAGAATGCGCTAAACTTTTCATTACTTCCAGTACCTCTTTTACCATCTCGGGGTCAAGAGCGGATGTTGGTTCGTCGAATAACATAATCTCTGGCTCCATCGCTAATGCCCGTGCAATCGCCACACGTTGCTTTTGTCCACCAGATAAGCTACTTGGATAGACACCTGCCTTATCAGATAGTCCAACACGTTTCAATAGCTCCATTCCCTTTTTCTCCGCAACCGCCTTTGCCATTCTTTTTACCTTGATCGGTGCGTAGGTCAGGTTTTGCAGTACCGTCATATGAGGAAATAAATGAAAATGCTGAAACACCATTCCTACCTTCTGCCGAATGACATTAATGTTGCTTTTGGAGGTGGTAATATCTACTCCATTGATAATTACTTGTCCCTTTGTGGGCTCTTCCAGCATATTAATACAACGCAGGAACGTAGATTTCCCCGAACCAGATGGGCCAATGATTGCCACTACGTCCCCTTTATTAATATTGGTATTGATTCCTTTCAGAACCTCCAGTTTGCCGTACGCTTTATGCAGATTCTCAATTTTAACCATTACGACGCAACCTCCGTTCTAACCATGTAGACAATAGAGTTAAAATCATGACCAAAATATAGTACTGTAAGCCAGCAAAAACAAGTGGCTCAAAATAAATGTACAACTGACCTTTAACGATATCTGCACGGCGCAAAATCTCTGCCACACCTATAACTGATACTAACGAGGAATCCTTTAGTAATGTAATAAATTCATTCATAATGGCAGGCAAAATGTTGCGAATCGCCTGAGGGAAAATAATGTCTTTCATCATACGTGAGTAAGGAACACCCAATGCTTTGGCCGCCTCCCACTGCCCCTTATCTACAGCCAAAATTCCCGCGCGCATCGTTTCTGACAAATATGCAGCAGAGTTCAAGCTAAATGCAAGCACTCCTGCAAACAAGGCTGGAATTTGATAACCCGTTAATTGCGGAATTGCATAATAAATTAATAAGAGCTGTACCAACAAAGGTGTACCGCGGAAAATGCTTGTATAAAAAGCAGCAAACACATGTAAAAATTTGCTGTTGGATATTTTACATAAGGTTAAAATCGTTCCTAAAATAAATCCAAAGAAAACGGACAAAACAGTAAACTGTAAGGTAATTCCCATACCTGCTAACATGTATGGGAGATGTGGTTCAAGCAATGAAAAATCTATTGGTATGGTAGTAGTCATGTTTTTTTGCTCACCTCTATTTAATCATGAAATCTTATTAATTCTGTAAAAAAAGCAGACTGGGATTATTGTCCCAGCCACTTTTTAATCAGTTTGTCCATTTCGCCGTTCTCTTCCATCTTCTTCAAGACTTCATTAAACTTCTCTACATGTTCTGATCCTTTTGGGAACGCAATCGCATAGCCTTCTGTATTATTTGTTGTCATAACGGTAGATTGTAAATTGGGATTCTTATCCAGGAAGCCTTGTGCGACAGTATTTTCCACAACCGCTGCCCCAGATCGTCCGGTAATTACTTCCTGAATGATTTCACCCATTTTATTTAAGGAAACCACCTCAACACCCTGTACCTCTTTAGCAATAGCTTGAGCAGCAGTTTCTTGCATAGACCCAATTTGAGCGGCTACCCGTTTGCCTGCCAATTGTTCAGGCTGGGTAATTGGCGAGTCCTTTTTACTTACTAATGTATTTTTTGCTTCATAATAGTTATTAGAAAAGTCTACGTTCTTTTTACGCTCAGGTGAAGTGGACATACCCGCCATTACGAAATCTGCCCGTTTGGATTGCAAAGCAGGGACTAGACCATTAAAGTCAGTATCCACTACTTTCAGCTCATACCCAAGCTCTTTAGCGATGTAAGTAGCGATATCAATGTCCATTCCTACAATCTGATCATTACCATCCTTCGTTTCGTGGAATTCATAAGGATAGTAGTCGGCTGAAGTGAACATGGTTAGGGTTTTAGCTGCTGCTTTATCTGTGCTCCCCCCAGCTGCATTTCCACTGTCTTTACTCGCTGTGCCACATCCTGTTAATAAGGAAATAGATAGAAGAGATGATAATGCAAGTGTTACAAATGCTTTTGTATGTTTTGTCATGTGGTAAAACCCTCCTGTATGAAACATCGATTATCTACGATGTATTTATTCCAAATTATTTACTAAACACCGAAAACTTATATTTATAATACCATATGTATAAAAATAAGAAAGTAAAATTTAATAATATTTATTAAATTTTTATAAAAATCGTGGTGTTTATTTAATTAAAATGAAAATGATAAGTATAAACGTAAGAAATCAGTCTTATTTGCTGTTATTTTTCATGTATCTTATCGTACCAAATTCGTTTATGCCTAAAATATATGTATAGTTTGTGATCATAAAGGGTCATCTATTCATTAATAGGCCACTCATATAGCCTACTTATAAACTCTATTTATGCAGTTCATTGATTTTTTTATGCATTTTTCTCGTTAAGATGATGTTTGATACATTTGTGGGTTAAACATCATACCCATTCTATTACAGTTGGAAATGATCAACACATAAAGTTGTATATGCTTCAATGATTGTATATACAACTTTGTTCTTTCTTAGCAAGTCATACATAACCGTAAGCTTCATAAAAAACCTCCAAAAAAATATAATGCTGATAGTCATCCGTGGTTATTAAATGTAACAATTTTCCCCTCCTTTCACATCATTCACCCCTATATACATATAGCTCCCATCATCTAAGCTCTTATGTAATCATCATACAATCTAGTATTAATTGAATACATTTCCTTCCACATTTCTTACATTCTGATCCCTGTGTTTAAAACGTTTTATAACATAAAAAAGGATGCTCTCTATACAAAATAAGAGAACATCCTTCTTTCGTTACCCGCGAATCTCAGCGATCGCCTTCGCACGATCTGCTTGATTATAAACAGCAGAACCAGCAACAAGTACAGTCGCTCCAGCATCTTCACATAAGCGAGCTGTTTCGGCATTTACGCCACCATCAATTTCAATATCAACATGGGATAGCCCACGTTCATTTAACAAATGGCGTAGATCACGCACTTTTGGTAATACGCTATGTATAAATTTCTGTCCACCGAATCCTGGGTTTACAGTCATCAATAATACCAGATCCAAATCCTCCAACACATGTTGAATCGTGCTGATAGGCGTTGCGGGATTTAGCACGACTCCTGCTTTTACACCTTGTTCCTTAATGTGATGAATAGTCCGATGTAGATGTCGACATGCTTCTTGGTGGACCGTGATATAATCTGCACCACTTTTAGCAAATTGAGCGATATAGCTATCGGGTTCCTCAATCATTAGATGTACATCCAGGGGGAGCTGTGTAATTGGACGGATCGCATCAACGATCAGTGGTCCTATCGTAATATTAGGTACAAAATGGCCATCCATCACATCTACGTGAATCCAGTCGGCACCTCCACGCTCCACATCTTTAATCTCTTCTCCCAAGCGAGCAAAATCAGCTGATAGGATAGATGGTGCGATTTTTACCATTGTTTGTTCCTCCTCAGGTATTCTCTCAACTCTTCCATGAACTGTAGATAATGTTTATAGCGATGTACAACTATTTCATCAGCTTTCAAAGCCGCTTGAACAGCACAGCTTGGCTCTGTTATATGCAAGCACCCCCGAAATTTACATCCATCGCTTTGTTGCTCAAAATCACGGAATGCTTGCGCCAAATCTAGCTCGGTCATGTTCATAAAATCTAATGAACTAAATCCAGGTGTATCGGCCACATAACCACCTTCTCGAAGCGGTAGTAGCTCTACGTGGCGAGTAGTATGTCGACCACGCCCCAGCTTTTGGCTGATTTCCCCTGTTTGCAAGCTTATGCCTGGAAAAATTTCATTTAATAGGGATGATTTACCTACACCCGATTGTCCGGCGAACACTGCTAACTTACCGATTAATTCTTCACGTACTTCTTCTACACCACGCTGATCATGAATGGAGGTGGGAATCACTCGATACCCCACCTTTTCATATTGCGCTACAATTTTTTGACATTCTTCCTCTTCTAACAAATCCGCTTTCGTAATAACGATGATCGCCTCAATGCCAGCATGCTCCGTATGCACTAGGAATTTATCCAACAACAACGGGCTCATGTCAGGTTCTTTAGCAGAGAACACCAAGACCGCTAAATCTACATTGGCAATAGAAGGGCGAACCAATTCACTTGTTCGCTCTCCTATCTCCATCACATAGCCGTCTCGATCATTTGGGGCTTCAAATACCACCCAATCACCAACTAAAGGGGTAATTTTTGATCCTTTCTTTTTAAACAAGCCACGCGCACGACATTGGACGATTCGCTCTGGATTCGCTTGATCGGCTACGTAATAAAATCCACTTAATGCTTTTACAATGCGCCCTTCTGGCATGCAGGTACCTCCAACGTTTTACGGATACGATTGATAATCAACTTCCATGGTATTGATGGGCTCACCATTCTTTTTGACCTCGATTTTTGCATTCGTCTCTGGTGATAAGACTACTTCAACGTTAAAGTTGGTGCTTTCCGATATGGTTTGATGAACTGGTTTTTGTTCTTTTTTACGAGCATCTTTCACAACTACTTCAATCTCTGCTGAAGGAACATCTGTTGAATCATGCTCTACATAAACAGGAACACTTACAATCTTGGCATCAGCAGGCCACTGTCCATTACTTATCACCATATTAATCTTTGTGCCTTCTTCGACTACAGAGCCAGCAGGCGGACTTGTAGAAAGGACAATACCTGTTTCCCGATATTCATAAGAACCTTGCTGCTTTAATTCTCCCTGCTCTAGTTTTGCATTATTGAGAGAAGCTCTACCTAAATCCCAATGATTACCCACTAAATCATTTGGTACCTTTGTTCGTTTTTTTCCTTCACTAACCGTTAAGGTCATAATAGTATCCACAGGGGCAACATTAGTATCTTTCATCGGATCCTGACTAATAACCTCACCAACTGGGACCACACTGCTTTCTTCCGTAACAACTTTTACTTCCTTAAAGTTAGCTAGACGCGCTGCTTTCTCCGCTTCTTGTTGAGACATACCCACATAGTTTGGTGTCGGAAGTTGCTCTTTACCTTTACTAATAGTTACGTTTACAGTGCTATTTTCTTTGACACGCCTTGTGGCGGCTGGGTCTTGTTCAAAAACCTTGCCCTTCTCAGCGGTGTTAAAGGCTTCAGCAAACGTAGCACTTAGGCCCACATTTTTCAAAGCAGTTTCCGCTTGCTCCCTCGTCATCCCTATCACGGAAGGTACATCAGTTTCTGGAACCGTAAGTAACTTCATTGCAAGGTTAAAACCTAAAATAGTCAAAACAACGAATAGAACAGCGATACCAGACCAAAGAAGGCTTCGTTTCCACCAGGTGCCCTTTTTCTTGCTAGCCAAGTTATCTTCCTCCTCTTCCTCCTCGTCTTCATATCGATCCTCTGTGCTTGCAACTTTTTGAGGAGTACGGGTAGGATATGTTCTCGGTTGATAGCTATTTTGTTTAGTCTTCTCCAGCATCTCAGGCGTGATTGCGGAAATGACTCGTGTTTCTTCATCATTTATATCGCTTGCAAATGTAAGCTTTGCTTCATGGCGCCTCTCTGTTGATAAGCACGTTTCCAAGTCTTCATACATATCCCGAGCAGATTTATAGCGCTGGAATGGATCCTTGGCCAAAGCACGAATAATAACATTCTCCAAGCTTTGTGGGATAGCTGGGTTGATTTTGCGCGGCTCAGGCAAAGGATCTTGTAAATGCTTGAGCGCCACGGTAATCGGTGAATCTCCTGAGAACGGCAACGAACCTGTAACCATTTCATACAGCACAATTCCGAGTGAATAAATATCGGATTTCTCCGCTGTAATTCCTCCACGGGCCTGTTCTGGAGAAAAATAGTGGACCGAACCAAGTACGGAGCCCGTTTGCGTAATCGTCTGTGATGTCACAGCACGAGCAATCCCGAAGTCCGTTACTTTCACACGCCCATTCGTTCCAATCATGATATTATGCGGCTTTATATCGCGATGAATAATCTGGTTTTGATGGGCATGTTCTAATGCATCACACACCTGCATCGCAATCCGAACTGATTCACTCATCAGCATGCCGCCTTGGGATGTAATGATCTCTTTTAATGTCGAGCCCTCGATATATTCCATCACCATGTAATGAATATTATCATCTTGCCCAACATCATAAACATTTACGATATTATGATGTGAAAGACTTGCTACCGCTTGCGCCTCTCTACGAAATCTCTCTACAAAGTCTTCGTCCGTGCCAAATTGGGGTCTTAGCAATTTGACGGCAACAATTCGATTTAATACAAGATCTCTGGCTTTGTAAACAATAGCCATTCCGCCGCCACCAATCACTTCCTCAAGCTGATAGCGCCCTCCTAGTCGCTGACCTTGCATTCTCCTCCCCCCTCTTTCTCACAGACTTGCGAAGGCTTCGTTTTATTACGTATGGCCACACAAGTAATATTATCTTCTCCCCCGGCGTCCAACGCATATTGAACGAGCGCATCAACGCTTTGTTGAAGGGGTACCGGTTTTGCTAACCATTCCCCCATAATCTCTTCTGGTACCTTATTGGATAACCCATCTGAGCAGAGCAACACAATCTCTGCGTCTGACCACTCAAACTGTCCCAAATCAATCCGAACATGATCCTCCGTTCCTAACGCTCTCATCAATACATTGCGCTGAGGATGTGAAGAAGCCTCCATTTGGTTGATTTGCCCACTCTTTAACAATTCCTGTACAAGTGAATGGTCTTCCGTATGTTGAATCAGCTCATTTTCCTTATAAAGGTACAATCTGCTATCGCCAATGTGTGCTGTGACACCAGCATCATTCCCCACTAATGTAGCAACGACTGTAGTTCCCATCCCGTTACACTCAGGATGTGCCTCTGCATACTCGTACACCTCCTGATTAGCGCGAATCAATGCATCCATCAATAATTCGCGCTCATCTAAAGGAGCCATGTTATGCTCAATTTTTTTCATCTCTTTTAAAATGCGTTCAACCGCCATCTTGCTCGCGACATCGCCAGCCTGATGACCGCCCATGCCATCTGCGACAACTGCAAGCACACGTCCAGCTAGGTCAACTGCGCAAGCATAAAAATCTTCATTTACTTGTCGGACGCATCCTACATGCGATTTCATCGCTATTTCCATACGTTTATCACCCTGCCGTTTCTTTCGCGTGTTGCGCACGCAATTGACCGCAAGCAGCCGCAATATCGCTGCCATGCTCTCGTCTGATTGTAACGTTTAAACCGCGATCGTCTAAAATGCGTTTAAAGGTGAAAATATCATTTTTAGCTGTACGAACATAGTCCCTCTCAGGTACGTAGTTCACAGGTATTAGGTTAATGTGACAAAGCATATCACCAATCAGGTCAGCCAATTCTTCCGCATGATGTGGTTGATCATTTTGTCCACCAAACAGACCATACTCAAACGAGATACGGCGTCCGGTTCTAGCTACATAGTGACGACAAGCCTCCATTAATTTTTCCAATGGGAATCCACGATTGATCGGCATAAGCTTGCTTCTCAACTCGGTGTTAGGAGCATGAAGTGAAATAGCTAAATTCACTTGCCCACCACGCTCGGCAAATTCATAAATCTTAGGCACGATTCCGCTGGTAGAAACAGTAATATGACGTTGACCAATATTCAACCCACGGTTGTCATTAATGATGTTCAAGAAAGATAACAGTGGTTCAAAATTCTCGAATGGTTCGCCAATCCCCATTACAACCACATGACTTGCACGTCCCTCATCGGCATCTAGAGCGCGTTGGGCTTGCAAAACCTGAGCCACAATTTCACCTGCATCCAAGTTGCGCTTTAGTCCACCCAGCGTGGATGCACAAAACGTACAGCCAATGCGACAGCCTACCTGTGTTGTTACACAAACGCTATTCCCATAATTGTGGCGCATGATCACTGTTTCAATGGCATGACCGTCTACCAATTGGAACAAGAACTTAATTGTTCCATCCGCTGATTCTTGATGTGTGATCTCGGTCAGGGCCTTGATACGGAACTGCTCCTCTAATTTATCACGTAAGGCTTTAGACAGGTTGCTCATCTCTTCAAACTCTGTTACGCGTTTCACATATAACCAGTCAAAAATTTGTGTAGCACGAAATGCTTTTTCCCCGTTCTCTTCCAGCCATTGCTTCATTTCTTCAAGACGCAAGCTATAGATTAAGGGTTTATTGTCTGTAAATGATGTAATTTTCATTGTAAGGTTCACCTTTTTTACTAGTAATAACTAAATGTATTTGGGGGTTAGAAACAAACCCCATTCACTCATTGTACCCTTTGTGAGGGAAAAGGAAAAGTGGAAAGCCGCAATTGCAGATTTCCACTTGACTTTTTTTCACTAAAGAGACTTGATTCCTGCCACTTAATACAGCCTAGTAAACCAGCTCGTTATTTATTTAAGAACTAACACGCTTTAATCTCGCAATAAAGAAGCCGTCGGTGTTAAAATGATGTGGCAAAATTTGCACATAGCCGTTCTTCGCATCCACTTTTTCGGTTACGCCTACAGGTAAATCCTCTACCAGAGCCTTGTCCAGCTCAAACTCTGGATATTGAGCAATAAAACGCTCCACAACTTCTTGGTTTTCTTGAGAATCGATAGTGCATGTACTATAAACAAGATAACCATCTGGCTTTAGTAAAGGAGCAATGCGTTCTAGCAACTCATACTGAAGCTCGGAAATCGCTCGCACATCTTCCGCCGTCTTATTCCATTTCAGGTCCGGTTTGCGTCGAATTACACCAAATCCAGTGCAAGGTGCATCTAGCAAAATGCGATCAAATTGCCCTACGTTATGATCTGGCAAATCAGCCGCATCCACTACCATTGTTGTAATAATGTCAATGCCTAGGCGTTTTGCATTTTGTTCAATTAGCTCGCGTTTATGTGGATGCACATCGCAGGCTAGAATCTCCCCTTGATTACCCATTAGCTCGGCAATATGCGTCGTTTTCCCACCCGGTGCCGCGCAAGCATCCAGAACACGCAAATCTGGAGCAAGATGCAATGCAGGGGCTACTAGCATAGAGCTTTCGTCTTGAATGGTACAAAGTCCTTCCCGAAACCAAGAAGATCCTGCTGCATGTCCACTTTGCAACAACAAAGCATCCGGCGTAAGCTCAGATTGAATAGCCTCTGGGAATGCCTCTTTCATTTCTTGTAACAACTCATCAGCAGATGTTTGCAATCGATTAACTCGAATGGTTGGCATAGGCGCTTGATTGTTACTCTCACAAATTGCTCTAGTGATCTCTTCACCATATTGCTTAACCCAACGCTTTACCAGCCACTCTGGATGTGACTGCGTTACCGCAATCTGTTTCGTTATACCTTTAGGCAGCTTCTCCCAAGCCTCTGGTTGGCGCAGGATATTGCGCAGCACACCATTTACCAATGAAGAAATGCCTTTGTGTCCGCGTTTTTTAGCAATTTCAACCGCTTCATGTACGGCCGCTCGCTCCGGTACACGATCCAAAAAACGAACCTGATACAAGCTCATCCGCAATAATTGCAGAACCCAGCCTTGTAGTTTTTTTGTGCCGCCCTTTACAAATTGGCCAATCACTTCATCTAACGTCATTCGTCGCTGAATTGTTCCATAAACAAGCTCCGTCACCAATCCTGCATCCGCTTTAGAAAGACCTGCTCCATCTAGAGCATATTTCAATTCTAGGTTGCTATAGGAATGGTTCTCTTCTACTCGAACCAGAACATCTAGGGCAACTTCACGCGCTGTTGTACTTCTCGTTTTTGACACGAATTTATTCTCCTACTTTCGAACCTATAGCAATAGAGGCGCCTGCTCCGCGTAAGAAATCATACACGCTCATACGCTTTTTGCCTTCTGGTTGGATTTCTTTCAATATAACACTACCTGCTCCACAAGCAATGATTAGACCATCTTCTGTACGATCAATGATGGTCCCGGGCGTAGCCAATTGTCCAGTTTGCTCAACCACTTCCGCCCACCAAATTTTCCACACTTTTTCTTCAAAAGTCGTAAAGGCAACAGGCCAGGAGTTCATACCACGCACCTGATTGTAAATTTCCCGAGCCGACTTGTTCCAGTCGAGGCGCTCGTTTTCACGCTTAATGTTAGGCGCAAAGGTGGCTTCCTCATGGTTTTGAGGTTCTGGTGTAATCTCACCCTTTAAAAGCTTTGGTAACGTATCGATCAATAAATCTGCCCCAGCCGCTCCTAGCTTTTCAAACAAACTACCTGCTGTATCGCGCTCTTCAATCGGTACGACCACTTTAGAAATCATATCACCTGCATCCAACGCCTGCACCATATACATGATGGTAACGCCTGACTCTTTCTCACCATTAATAATGCTGGCATGAATTGGCGCACCACCACGATATTTTGGCAATAGGGAGGCATGTACGTTAATGCAACCATGTTTAGGAGCCTCTAACAATGAGTTAGGCAAAATTTGACCATACGCTGCTGTTACAATTAAATCGGGACGAGTAGCATCCAGCACGCTCTGAACAGCCTCGCTCTCCCTAATTTTTTCCGGTTGATATACAGGTAAACCGTGACGTAGTGCCAGCTCTTTCACCGGAGGAGGGGTCAGCACGCGTTTGCGGCCGACCGGACGATCCGGTTGAGTCACTACTCCTACAACCTGATAGCCATGGGTAAGCAAGGCTTCCAAGCTTTGTGTAGAAAAATCAGGTGTTCCCATGAAAAGAATGCGAGTATCTTTCAAGGCCCTAAACCCCTTCCTCGCCCTCTTTTGCAGGGTATACTTTTTCAGCAATGTCAATGAATAGAACACCGTTCAAATGATCCAGCTCATGCTGAATGCAACGAGCTTCTAAGTCGTCTACTTCTAGTTCATAGAAGTTACCGTCACGGTCTTGCGCACGCATTTTTACCAACATGTGACGACGAACATCACCATTTAGACCTGGAATGCTTAAGCAGCCTTCTGGATAATTGTCATACTGCTCTCCACTAAACTCAATGATTTCAGGGTTGATAGCTTCTACATAGAAATCACCGCAATCCATCACGAATACACGTTTAGAAATACCTACTTGGGGAGCCGCTATACCTACGCCATTTGCCGCGTACATGGTGTCTTTCATATCATCAAGCAACTTGTGCAGATTACTGTTAAATTTCGTTACTTGTATTGTTTTTTCTCTTAAAACAGGGTCTGGATGATTTACGATGTTGCGAATTGCCATAAAAAGGCCTCCTTTAATCTATATCCAACATAAGTCGCATTTGATCTGGTTAGAGTAACATCTGTGGGTCGACATCTATCGTGGACAGCACTTTGTTTTGTTTCATCCAATCATCAAAATGTAGCGTCGTTTGCGCCAACAGATCAAATATTTTCGGTTCATCCCGATATTTTAACATGATCTGAAACCTAAATCTATCTTTGATCCGGGCAACGGGCGAAGCGACAGGACCCAATACAACCGTTGTTTGCGCAAGGCGTGGTCGCAGATAAGTAGCGTGCTGTTCTGCTGCCCGAATCACCATAGGAACGTCTTCATGTGAGAACGTAAGTAATACTAAACGATAAAATGGCGGGTATCCCGTTTTTTTACGATGGATCATCTCATCTTGATAAAAGGCTTCATAGTCATGATGAGTAGCATGCTGAATGCTGTAATGTTCAGGTGTATACGTTTGGACAACAACATCTCCAGAAAGCTCATGACGACCCGCTCGCCCCCCTACCTGGGTTAAAAGTTGAAACGTTTTTTCTGCCGCGCGAAAATCTGGCAGGTACAAAGACGTGTCAGCAGCAATTACTCCTACTAAAGTTACAAGTGGGAAATCAAGACCTTTTGCAATCATTTGTGTGCCTAATAAAATGTCACCTTGACCTGTACGAAACTTGGTGAGTAACGTCTCGTGCGCTCCCTTTTTTGAAGTAGTGTCCACATCCATGCGAATAACGCGAACACCGGGGAATAATTTGGCCAATTCTTCCTCCACTTTTTGCGTACCTGTGCCAAAAAACCGAATGTGATCGCTTTGACATTCTGGACAATGCTTTGGTTGAGAAATTGTGTATCCACAATAATGACAACGAGCTGTATGATTTGTTCGATGATAAGTAAGTGAGATGTCGCAATGCGGACAAGCCAATGTATATCCACAGGAACGGCACATGACAAAAGTTGAGAAACCTCTACGATTTAAGAAAATGACGATCTGCTGTTGCTTTTGAAGGCGATCCTCAATCATCTGATGCAAGGTTCTACTAAACATGGAGCGATTCTGATCTCTCATCTCTTCTCGCATATCAACCACGTGTACTTTCGGGAGTGGTCGGTTCCCAACTCGGGCCTTCATTGTTAACAAATCATAGCGTCCACGTGTTGCCAATGCATAGGTTTCTAGAGCAGGTGTTGCACTGCCCATAATAAGCACACTTCCATTGGTCTGCGCTCTCCATATTGCCACATCCCTAGCATGGTATCGTGGAGTCTCTTCTTGTTTATAGGAACCCTCATGCTCCTCATCCATGATGATGAGGCCAAGATTGCGAAACGGAGCAAAAATTGCCGAACGCGCCCCAACTACCACCTGTACCTGTTGCCGCAAGATTTTACGCCACTCATCATAACGCTCTCCTTGAGACAACGCACTGTGTAATACAGCTACATTATCACCAAAACGCCCTTTTATTCGCTCTACCATCTGCGGTGTCAGCGAAATTTCAGGCACCAAGAAGATTGCTTCTCGACCTTTTGCTAACGTTTGTTCGATTGCTTCCATATATACTTCTGTTTTACCGCTACCAGTTACGCCATGCAGCAGATAAGAGTGATATTCTTCTTGCTCAATGGAACGCAAAATTGCTGTCAAATTATGCTGTTGTTCCTCCGTTAATATATGCTTAGGCGGGGGTGAAAAAGTACGGTTGGCATATGGATCTCGCCCTACTTCCTTCTGTTCTATGGCTATCCAGCCTTTTTGTTGCATAGTTGTAAGTGTAGAGCGTGTAATAGATAGTTTTTCCAATATATCCTTGATTGGATATGACTCTTGTTGCCCCAGATTCAACAAAAATTCAAGTACATTTCGCATACGCCAGGAACGCTTCGGCATGCTCTCCATAAGCTCCCATGCCCGTTCCTCATCCATTGCAAGCTGTACATGCGCTACTTTTTTATGTGTAAGCCGATCTTTCACCTGATATTCACTGACGATTAATCCACTTTTAATCCATTTGGGAACTAGTTTGCTATCGGTCGGGAATTGCTTGTCTGCTTCTGTTTGTAACAGACTTCCTTGATGCAATAAATAGCGTAACAAAGGATGTTGCGCTAACAGTTCTTCATCTACTTCATCTGCGAGCATGTACCATTTTTCTGTTTTACCTTTTAAAACAGCAGGCAGCATTGCTGCAATAGACATAGTGAGTGGGCATAAATAGCGATGGCTCATCCATTCTGCCAAATGAATCAATTCAAGGGAAAGAGGAGGAACATCATCTAATACCTTTTCAATTTCTTTTATTTTCAAAATGCCCGGACCATCGGCGTCATGATCTAACTCTTGCCCCTGTATCAGACCAATGACATACCCTTGAACCTTCCGAGGGCCAAATGGCACAATGACTCGGCTTCCCACCGCAATCAACGGCTGTAACCACAGTGGAACAGCATAGTCATACGGTCGATTGGTACGTGTTGTCGGGACATCTACAATGACTTTTGCTCTCGTTTGCTGGTTACTCATGTGGCATCACGACTCTTGAACCGATGCTTTCAAGCTATGCTTCATTACATCTAAAAGTCGTTCCGCTACATCCCGTTTACTCATCTTATCGAGATGAATAGGTTCTTGATCTTGTTGATATATCGTTACAATATTGGTATCAACGCCCATGCCTGCTCCGTCTTGTAACACATCATTAGCTACAATCATGTCCAGGTTTTTACGGAGCATTTTGTCTAGTGCATGCTTCTCGATCTCTTGCGTCTCCGCTGCAAATCCGACTAACAGCTGATGTGTTTTCTGTTCTCCTAACGTTCGCAGGATATCTGGAGCCTTTACAAGAGAGAGTGTAAAATCTTCCCTCGCTGTTTTCTTTACCTTATGGGTATACACCTGTTCAGGGCGATAATCAGAAACAGCAGCTGACTTAATCACAACATCCGTCTGTGGATAAACTTGTAAAACGGCTTCCAACATCTCTTGCACCGATTCTACTGGAACAAAAGTAACTCCAGTGGGAATAGAGAGTGCAGTGGGCCCACTAACTAAGGTTACCTCCGCACCACGGTCACGAGCTGCTTCTGCAATCGCATAACCCATTTTACCGCTCGAATAATTGGAAATATAACGAACCGGATCAATTTTTTCGCGTGTAGGTCCTGCTGTCACAACAATTTTTTGCCCTTGTAAATCCTGATGCGTTGAAGAATGTAATGATTTGCTCGTAAGCTCTTTCTGTTCAAAAAAGCGAATAACCGCCTCCACAATTTGTTCAGGTTCTGCTAAGCGCCCTTTGCCTACCCATCCACAAGCCAGCATTCCTTCATTAGGCTCTACCATCGTAACCCCATAGGAAAGCAAGCGCTGCATATTAGCTTGTACAGCCGGATGGTTATACATATTTACATTCATGGCTGGTGCTACCATTACTGGAGCAGTCGTAGCCAATAACATGGTGGAGAGCATATCATCAGCAATTCCGTTTGCATATTTTCCGATGATGTTAGCTGTAGCGGGAGCCAGAATGACCAGGTCAGCTCGGTCCGCTACGTCTATATGTGAGATTACTCCTGGAACCGGTTCGGCAAACGTATCCGTATATACGGGTTGATGCGATAATGCTTCAAATGTAATAGGTTGTACGAATCGACAAGCATTAGCCGTCAATACGACGTTTACATTAGCTCCAGCCTGCGTCAATTTACTTGTTAAGGCTGCTGCTTTATAGGCGGCAATTCCACCGGACACACCGAGAACAATCTGTTTATGTTGTAAGATACTCATGGTACAGCTCCTTTCTCGCCATCCTACGCAAAAAAACAACCTTCAATAAGTGGTTGAGTGTTTTGCATTCATTCAGTTATCGTATCATGTTTTATTGTTATATTGGCTTTCTCTGCTATCGAGTATATATTTTTTATAACCTTTTGTAACCTCTTTTACCTATTTTGGTCTTAAATTTGTCCCATTTATAAATGGGCCTTCCCAAGATGATTAGGCGATATCGATTACTCCATCATCCTCTTTAAACAAAACAAACCCCCATCATGTCAATGACATAAAGAGAGTTTGTCTACAGTTTAAAGCAATCTTCTAGAGGTTGTTTTTTCTTGTATTATTTTACTGCTGGAGTCTCGTACGGTAATCTGTCAGAGATGATCTCTTCTAAAGATTGCCCTACAAATTTTTTAGAGAAAGGTTTTTCAATCTGCATATCATTTTCTTCACGAAGTTGACGCGCACGCTTAGATGCAAGTGTCACCAATGTGTATTTGCTACCTACTTTATCTACAAGTTTATCAATAGATGGATATAACATGTATTATACCTCCTTAAGCCATTTCAAAAATTTATGAACCTGACGATCTTTTTTCAAATGCTCGGCTGTTACGATGGATTTAATCTTTTCACAAGCGTGAGAGATCTCATCATTAACGACAACATAATCATATTGATTCATCATCTCAATCTCAGTACGCGCCATCGCCATCCGATTCTTAATGGATTCTTCCGTTTCCGTTCCACGTCCAACAATGCGGTTTTGTAACTCTTCCAGATCAGGAGGTGCTAAGAATAAGAAAATGCCTTGTGGGAACTTTTCTTTTACCTGCATGGCGCCTTGCACTTCAATTTCTAGGATGACATCTCGACCAGTAGCGAGCGTGTCTTCTACAAAACGTCTAGGCGTTCCATAGTAGTTACCGACATACTCTGCCCATTCAAGAAGGTCATCTTCTTCCATCATACGCTTAAACTCTTCTTTTTCTTTAAAGAAATAGTTTACCCCATCCACTTCATTCATACGTGGTTGTCTGGTTGTCGCAGATACAGAGTAGACAAGTTGCGGCATATATTCTCGAAGTGCCTTACAAACCGTTCCTTTACCCACTCCTGATGGCCCCGACAAAACTAACAGAAGGCCGTGGTCCTTATCCATAATCTTTGTTTCAACTCCTACCTTATTCATCAGACTCGTCATCTTTATTGGTTAGACGTTGGGCAACCGTTTCTGGTTGTACCGCTGATAAGATGACATGATCACTATCTGTGATAATCACAGCGCGCGTTCTACGTCCGTATGTAGCATCCACAAGCATGTTGCGATCCCTTGCCTCTTGTATAATTCGTTTAATTGGTGCGGATTCAGGACTTACAATCGAGATGATACGAGTTGCATTCACGATATTTCCAAATCCGATATTTATCAACTTAATCCCCATAGAGACTGGCACCCTTCCTCACTCAACGTTCTGCACTTGTTCCCTCATTTTTTCCAGTTCGGTCTTCACTTCAACTGCCAAGCGCTGAATCTGTAAATGATTCGCTTTTGACGCGATGGTATTAGCCTCTCTGTTCATCTCTTGCAACAGAAAGTCCATTTTGCGTCCAATAATCTCCGAGCTATGTATTTGCTCTAACAATTGCTCACAATGACTTAACAAACGCGTAATTTCCTCGGAGATATCGGCCTTTTCAGCAAATAATGCCACCTCTTGAAAGATTTTAGATTCATCTAGCATAGGATCTTCCATGATTTCATCAAGGCGATTTTTCAGGCGATTGCGATACTGCTCTCTTACTTCTGGAGCAATATCTTGCAAAGTGTGGGTCGTTGACTTAATGTAAGCGAGGCGTTGTTTCAGATCAAGCTGCAAGCGATTCCCTTCTGTACTCTTCATGACATAAAGTTCAGCTAATGCAGCATCTGTTGCCTCATCTAATAGCTGTTCCACCTCTTCATCAGATAGCTCAGGTATACTGGCTTCTACCAAAACACCAGGCATACGCATGAGATCTTTTACGTGAAGGGTTTCAGGCAGACCAAAGCGTTCCACTAGCTGTTTGGCTGCCGTGACATAGTATTGCGCTGTGCTCCAATCAATTTGAACCCCAGAGGACTCGTCCCGAACGGCTTCTAGCGAGACGGTTACATCTACTCGCCCACGGCGCACTTTCGTTGCAATCCGTTTTTTCACTCGTTCTTCGTGCATGGTCCAGACTTTGGGCAAACGAACAATGATCTCACAAAAACGATGATTGACCGTGCGCATTTCCACCGTCAAACGCATAGATCCACGTTCTATTTCTTTTCGGCCGTAGCCTGTCATAGAAATCATCTGGTTCCACCCACAGACATAAAATCGTTAATTTATTATAGGAGAGAATACAGCCTAGTGTCAACTTGACTTCCAGCTACAAAATTGCTGTTACTACTTGGGTTGATCTCCCCTGTATGCTACACTGAGGAAATAGCTACTGCTAGGTAGAGGAAGCAAGAGGTGAAGAATGTGGCTTTTGACGGATTAGTAACTAGAGCGGTTGTCCATGAGCTATCCATGCTCGTAGGAGCCCGTATTACGCGTATACATCAACCGCATCCGAGCGATATCGTTATGCAGGTGCGTTCAACTCAAGGTACCTTAAAATTATTACTATCAGCAAATCCAACTTATCCACGCATGCATTTGACTTCAGAAGAATTTACGAATCCAAAAGAAGCTCCGATGTTTTGTATGTTGTTACGAAAGCATTGTGAAAACGGCGTCATTGAAGCCATCACACAAGATGAAATGGAACGGGTTATCTACATTGATCTAAAATCCCGCGATGAACTTGGAGATACCACTAGAAAACGTATTGTGATTGAGATCATGGGGCGCCATAGCAATATCATTTTGCTAGACATTAAGACTGATATGATTCTAGATGGGATTCACCATGTTTCTCATGGGATTAGCCAGTATCGACAAGTATTGCCAGGTCGAACCTATGTGGCTCCCCCTGCCCAAAATAAGCAGAATCCATTAACCGCAAGTGAACAGGATTTTGTAATGACGCTCCAATGGAACGAAGGAAAACTGGACAAACAACTGGTCGATCGTTTTAGTGGGCTTAGTCCCCTGATAGCAAGAGAGCTTGTTTCACGAACAGCACTACCAACGCGTGACGCGCTTTGGAACGAATTCTCGACCTTTATGCAACAAATGAATCTTCATCGCTACAAGCCTGTGATTGAGACCACTGCGGAAAAAGCAGCCTTCTCCATTACTTCTCTTACTCATTTGGGAGAGAGAGAAAGCGAGGCTTTCCCATCAATCAGCGAATGCTTGCAACGCTTTTATGAGCATAAAGCAATGCGAGACGTGGTTAAGCAAAAGGTACAAGATTTATTGCGATTGGTAACAAATGAAAAGAACAAAAACGAGAAGAAAATTGAAAAGTTGCGTCATTCCATTGAAGACGCACACGAGGCTGAACGCTATCGCCTTTTCGGTGAACTGATCCTTTCTCATATGCATCAAGCAAAAAAGGGAGATACGGAGCTTATTGCTACCAACTGGTACAGTGAAAATGCTGAGACAATCACTATTCCGCTAGACATTTTAAAAACACCGTCGGAAAACATGCAAGCTTACTATAAAAAATATAACAAAGCGAAGGCCAGCCTAGCATTCATTGAAGAGCAGATTAGCTTAGCTAAACAGGAAGTCATCTATCTAGATGGCATACTTGTGCAATTGGCACACGCTACCTTAGTAGAAGCAGAAGAGATTCGTGATGAGCTGGTGGAACAAGGCTATCTGCGCAATCGCAATAAACGCGGCTCCAAAAAGAAAAAGGAGACTACCCCAACACTTGATGCCTACTATTCATCAGATGGCATCACGTTACTGGTCGGTAAGAATAACAAACAAAATGAATATCTGACTAATAAACTGGCAGCTAGCTTTGAGACATGGTTGCACACCAAAGACATCCCCGGTTCTCATGTGGTCATCAGATCCCGCACGGTAAGTGATCAAGCTTTATATGAAGCAGCCATACTAGCTGCGTATTTCAGCAAAGCTCAACAAGGTAGTAAAGTTCCAGTCGATTACACCTTGATCCGCCATGTAAAAAAACCAAATGGCGCTAAACCTGGCTATGTAACATATGAACAACAAAAAACGTTATTTGTTACTCCAGATGCTACCCTAGTTGCCCAGATGAAAAACAATCCGGCAGCAGAACTAAAGTAAATTAGGAAGTTACAGTCAATCCTCCTCCACTTATCTTTACCTATTGCATATCTATAACGCTTCCGTTTCATACTACCCATATATGTGACTCAAGCGGTAGATATCGTAGCGAACGAGGGTGAAGACATGGAAGTAATTGGGATAGTACAAACAGACGTGAATGAGTTCAGTATTCTATTTGAACCAGATAAAAACAAACAGCAAAACCAACAAGGAAAGCAGAGTGAATCTGGACAAAATCAGCAGGGTCAACAGGATCATAGCCAAGATGACGACAGCGATTTTTTCAATTTTCTTGGTGGGGATATTTTACAAGAAACAGGTAATTCTAGAAAAAATCAATCAAATCAGCAACAAAGCGAGCCACAGGAAATGGTTGTCCGAATTAAGGGAATCCCTGAGGGGCAAAAAGCGACATTTTTGCAAATGTACCAGATCGTAACGGATGCGCAGCAACAAACCGATTTGGAGCAACAGCTAACGATCGTAAGTATTGAAGATAACAGCGGTCAGCAAAATCAACAAGGGAATCAAAATCAGCAACAACAGGATAACACTAAGAAAAAGTCATCTAAAGATCAAAACAACAAACAACAAAGCAAAAACAAACAGCAATCTCAAAATTAATGAGAATAAAAGCTTATTACACAACAAAAACCTGGAGCAATTGCTCCAGGTTTTTGTTTCGTATGTAGAACGCCCCGCTCTGCCGTCTTGCTATACATGTTTCTTTTAACCTGAAAGACCAGGTGGGTGACTCAGCCGCCCGTTTGCCTTCCCAGCGTCCCATACAGGAGGTGGGCCTGGCAGTAGGTAACAGCGTTCTGTCTCCCTAGAAACACTTAAGGTTAAAAACATATTAGCTCAACGCACATCGCAGGAATATGCTATACATCGGTTGTATTTGAAATCCTATCACAAATGGTGATCGGAATCAACTTTTTATAGAAATGTTACCTAAGGATTTATGTATATCATATCACTTCTGCTTTTGCTGGACAAGGCTTCTGTTACGGATATTTCAGATGCATAGTAGATGATGGACAGGGATTCTATATCATGAGGGGATCTCTGTCATCAATAACATCGAACAAAGCAAGAGAAGCGCCTAAAAAGCGCCTCTCTTCCCCAAAATTAACTAGCATTTTTTATGACAGTGGTGATGGTGTCGATGGCGATGTCCGTGTTCGCAGCTGTCTCCATCTCCATCAAAAGCTGGTGCTTCACAAACTGTTCTGTGGAAAGGTACACATTTGCAAACTTTTCTCCAATGTTTCGTAGTATGGCAATTTTCGAAGCCACCATGACCTCCCATATGACAACAACTTGATCTTCTTCTTCTTCTTCTGCATCCACAACCCATGAACTCATCATCCTTTCTTTGTCTGATACGTTACCAAATTATGTACAGATTGATGTTTGTGATTGGTACAGCTGTCTAGTGCAAACAAAATCAGCTAATGTACCGGAGACATCCGTCTATTTTTATCGCTTTTTTTCGTACATGAGCCTACTTGGACTAGGAGATACTATAAATAACACACGAAAAAGGGGTGACGTAAGCATGGGCGAACATAGCCGTTTTCGCGAGGGAGAGAAATCACCAAAGAATCAAGTCTATATCGAAATCGGAGAAACAGGCTCTGGTGTAGAGGACCCAATGATCATTGACCTAAAAAAGGGGGAAAAATTCCCAGCTACACGAAATAAAAATCGAGTGTGGACTCAAAAGTAAGCTTTTCTTACTGTACAATATAAAAAAGTCACAGCCCTTGCTTGGGCTGTGACTTTTTTATGTAACCTTTTTATCAGCTTTTTACTTCATTATTCTTCTTATCTAATACTTATACTTCTTCATCTTCCTCGTCGTTGTCTTCTTCATCACCGCTTAGATAGATCATGGTCACTCCAAGCTCCTCCAACAAACGAATTACTTCTTTATTTAGTGTTTCATCTGCCAATAGTCCAAGGCTTTCCACCAATTCCAATTCCTCTAGATCACCTGACTTTGCATCATAAATAAGTTCAAGGATTTCCGTCATCCGTTTCTCTTTTAGCGTATCTATTATCTCTTGTTGGGTCATTTTTATCCACCTTTATCTAATGAATTGTATTCCCGCTCTACATCGGGGTCGTCCATCCATTATAATAGAGAAAAACATGGATTAACAGGAGCGAATCATATGTATCCTTCTGCTTATGTAGAATTTTTACTTCATTTTCATACGGATCGAGATTACTTTGAATGTCACGAGATTTTAGAGGAATACTGGAAGTCACTCCCTCCAGAAATACGTACGTCTACATGGGTATGTCTTATTCAAGTAGCTGTCGCTCTTTATCATCACCGTCGTGGTAACTTTAGCGGGGCAACAAAATTACTTCACAATGCCTCCAAGTTGGCGATTTCGAACAAAGAGGAGCTTCATCACTTAGGCATTGACGTGGATTCCTTCAAACATCTACTTAAGGAACGTTTGCAGGTCGTTATGGAGCAAAAAGCGTATCACAGCATGAATCTTCCCTTAACCAGTGAAAGCCTTCTACAGCAGTGTAGGGAGCTTGCTAGTAGCCGCGGATTAGTTTTTGGTAGCATCAGCAACCTTGCCGATGACTATCTCTTACACAAGCACACCCTACGTGATCGTAGCGAGGTTATTTTGGAACGCAACCATAGACTTATGCAAAAGAAAGGACAGGACGAAAAACCATTGTAAAGAACTTGTACCTATTGTAAGACAGTTTCCTTAGCTAGGAGTGGTTTTGCTCACTTCTGGCTAGGGGAATCCTGTTTTACAATACATAGCGAAGCATCATATACATTAAAGCCCAATCCGCAAATAAATGACTGATCCACGTCGGGTAGATACTTTGATACGTTCTCCTCAACCATCCCCAAAACATCCCGGTCACAAAAACCAAGAAAGTAGCAAGCAATCCTATCTGAGCACCAAATAAAGTAGCACCAATGATAAAATGATACAACGCATAAAAAAAACTACTAAGTAAAATAGCCTTAGATAGGGACATATTATAAAGCAAACGTTCTAGCAGAAAGCCTCTCCATAACAACTCTTCCAAAAGCGAGTTGCCGACTGTCATATATAGGGCAAACCACCATTTGGACCCATCAGTTAATCCCCAGGAAAACAGCTTGAGGCGCATCCACTCTGTAGACATCCCTGACAACAGTAATAGATGGAAGCCAAAGCAAATGAGCATAAACAACAGAATTCCCGAAATGATTCCCCACCAGATTCCTTTTAGCTTTCTTTCCTGATGCCTATGCAACCCCCATGCTTCTCTCCACTTTACCGCCAAGTTCCCTTCCCAACAGGCATGAAAAATTGGAATGATAAGACAGGTCACGAAATGAAATCCAACAAAAGTAATAAGTAAGCTATGTCTCTCTACCAGTCCATAGAATATAGTGAGGGTCGCAAAGCAGCTATAGCATATAAGTATTAATAAAGGATGCCTTTTCCTTTTTTCTACTTTGCTTGTACACATGTAAAAACCCCCTCCACCTAGATTTCTACTCTAGTGTGCGATGTTTATTCCCTTTCTATTTGTTATGAATGAAAAATTACGAGTTCGCATAGATAAGAAAAAAGCCAAAAATAAGATATGCCTATTTATGTAAAAATTGGTATAATAATAACACTGAAACATTTTACCTACACATTCAGGATGAGGGGTGGTCATTATTTTATCACGGAATAAATCTTACTTATGCTTGGTTGTAGGTGAGGTTATCGCTGGTACAGGCATGTGGATCGGAATTATCGGAAACCTTAAATTTTTGCAACATTTGTTTGATTCCGATTTTTTAAAAGGTTTATTGTTAATGGTGGGTCTCTTTGTCAGTCTGTTCTTTTCCCCTAAAGCTGGCGAATGGATCGATCGTTTTTCGAAAAAGCATGTGTTGTTTTATGCCACCTTGATTCGCTGTTTAGCACCCATTTGTATGTTATTTGCGATTCATTACGATTCTGTAGGTTGGATGATTGCCTCGTCCATTTTTATTCAATTAGCTGCCACATTCTATCAACCAGCTGCCCAAGCATCTATTCCATTAATTGTGCCAGCTGAGGAATTACTCCGTGCCAACGGGTTTTATGTAAATGCTTCCACGCTCGCAAGAATTGGGGGAACGGCGATCGGTGGGATATTGATTGGCTTTATGCAATTATGGACGCTGTATAGCATTACACTCGCCTGCTATTTTGTCCTTATTCTTTTCATTCTTCCTGTTCATATCCCTGTTATCAACTCATTAAAAACAGCTGGTAAAGTCATTAAAATGCCTTTTCGAGAGGTTTTCTCCTTGCTTAAATCAGATCGGACGCTAAGTCTTGGTCTTACGAATGCATTGGTTGTCTCTTATTTCGTAGGTGGCTCCAATCTATTAGTTATCAATTTCAGTGAGATGCTAAAAGTGCCCGGCTTGATGGGCTGGATTTATACAACAGAGGGACTCACAGCACTTATTGCTGGTGTTCTGGTCAAACGTTTTTTTGGAAAAACGAATTTGGTCATGTCCTCCACCCTGTTCCTATTTTTGTTGGCATTGTCCCAAATTGGGATGGCTATGTCGTACGACTTGGTTCCATTACTTTTATCTTATACGCTATTCGGGTTCTGTTTTGGGACGGTTGTACCTCTTAATGCCACCCTCTTTCAAAAACAATTGCCTGCTGAATCACGTGGACGCTTCTTTTCCTTTAAAACCATGCTAGATCGTGCTTGGTTCTTACTATCACTAGCTGGCACTGGTCTTTGTCTTGATCTGATGGGCATTCACTCTTATTTATTCGCGATGGGCTTCGCTTCTCTTGTTGTCGGTGGTCTTTCCTACTACTATGGCAAGCGACATGCCCTAGATGTCCGGCAAGTTTCAGAAGCACCTCCTGCTAAAATGGCATAACTGCTTATTCCCATCGAATGGGTAAAAGCAGGGCACTCATGTTTTGTATTTTGTCACAATTCCAAAACTTAGAGAGGAGGGGTGTATTTACACCACCTCTTCTTTTTTTGTAGTATAGATTTTAGATAAGAAGCAAATATTTAGGGTGAATCGAGAAGGGAGCCGTACAAAATGATGAATACATTTCTTGGCATCTCTCCTACAGTAGGTAGTATACTTATCGGTCTGTTCATGGCAACCACAGTCATTATTGTTCGGTTGCGTTCAGCCAAAAAACCTGTATCCACACGTAAGATTATTATCCCACCCGTTGCTATGGCAACAGGGTTTGCGATGTTTCATTATCCGGGCGTGCCCACACCCATCAGCTATGATTTTATCGCTTTCTTTATTGGGTGTTTGTTTTCCATACCGCTCATTTTGTCCTCCCGCTTTGAACAAGTAGGGAATCATGTCTTTTTACGTCGTTCCAATGCTTTTATCGCTGTTTTATTTGTTCTCTTGGCAATTCGACTCGCCATTAAAATCTGGGTTGGAGATACGTTCACTCCCATGCAGACGGCAGGTTTATTCTTTGTCCTTGCTTATGGTATGATTTTACCGTGGCGGGTTGCTATGTTGTTTATGTATAAAAGATTGGTTAAATGAGCAAAAGCGAGCTATCCAAGCATATCTATTCTGCTTGGTAGCCCGCTTTTTTTGTGTAACTGTCGCTCTTTTTACTGTCTACGTAAAGGGGATACCTTGCTCCGTATAAAAGCTATGAGGCTTTTCTTTCCACCGGGACAATACTTTTTCTTGCTCAGCACTGATTGTTCCATTATCTTTCGCTTGCTCCAATAGCGCTGTATAGTTCGACAACGTGTGCAACGGATAGTTCGCCTCGGCAAAAGCATGCTCCGCGTCTGCAAATTGGTAGCTAAAGATCGCTACTACCCCTAGTACCTCTGCCCCTTCCAGCTCAACAGCCTTCGCCGCTTTAATAGAGCTTCCACCTGTGGAAATTAAGTCTTCAATAACGACCACTTTTTGTCCAGCAGCGATACGTCCCTCGATCTGATTTTGACGACCGTGACCTTTTGCCTTATCGCGCACATAGATCATTGGCAAACCCATACGATCAGCAATCCATGCCGCATGAGGGATTCCTGCCGTCGCTGTTCCAGCAATAACTTCTACTTCAGGGAAACGCTCATGGATCACCTGAACAAAAGCATCTGCTAAATAGCTACGTACCTCTGGGTATGTCATCGTGATACGATTATCACAATAGATGGGAGACTTAATGCCAGATGTCCAAGTAAACGGTTCTTCTGGACGGAGATGTACAGCTCCAATCGTTAACAGATGTTGTGCTACTCGTTTTGCAATGGTTGTACTCATCTATTTTCCCTCCCGAATACTTACAATCATGTCAGCCCATGCTTTTGCCGGTTCTTCTGCCTGTGTAATGGACCTACCGATAACGATATAATCTGTACCTAGTTCAAATGCTTTGGCTGGTGTGGTGACTCGTGTTTGATCTCCAAACGCAGATCCTACGGTGCGAATACCAGGTGTTACCGTTAGAAAATCGTTCCTAGTGGCCTGTTTAATGATTGGTACTTCCAATGGAGAAGCAACAACACCGTCCAACCCAGCTTGATTAGCCAAGCATGCATAGTGAACTACCGCATCTTCCAATCTACCAGGAATAGAGATTTGTTCATTCATCATCTGCTGGCTGCTGCTTGTCAGCATGGTTACTCCAATCAGCAACGGAGATTTACTGCCAGCAGAGGTTCCTTGCTCCAATCCTTCTCGTGCCGCTTCCATCATAGCTACTCCGCCTGCTACGTGTAGATTCACCATATCAGCGCCATGCTTAGCCAAACTTTTCATCGAACCTTTGGCTGTATTCGGAATATCATGGATTTTCAAATCGACAAAAACCTGCAACCCCCGTTCCTTAAAAAAAGAAACAATTGCTGACCCTTCTGCATAGAAAAGCTCCATGCCTACTTTCACATAGCGGACCTGATTCTCTAAGCTAGCAAGGCAGTTCATTACCTCTTCTTTTGTTTGAAAATCAAGCGCTAAAATAATCCGCTCGTCCACCTGATGCAGCGAATGGTCTTGAAATAAAGCTGTTTCCATGCATGAAACTCCTCTCCGCTGTAGCCCACTTATTTGTTCAGATATAGGAAGGGAGTGCTCTTGATGAGCACTTCCCGTTCTGTGTCAACTCTATCTCTTGTTACTTTGTGATCAGCACCTTACCCATCTGTTGCTTTGGCATCGCCTCTGTAGAGAATGTGATCGTCTCTAATACATGCAAAATTGCACTCGCTGTATCCAGAGATGTCAGACATACTGCCCCATTCTCCACTGCCTCACGACGAATGCGGAAGCCATCGCGTTGTGGTGTTTTACCTTTCGTTAAGGTGTTAAGCACTAGGTTTACTTGACCTGTGCGAATTTCATCTAGCAGGTTCGGTGTACCTTCCGATAACTTTTGTACACGACGTACAGACAAACCTGCTTGCTCTAAGTGGTCTGCTGTACCATCTGTAGCAAGTAGGTTAAAACCAAGCTGTTGGAAGCGTTTTGTGATAGATAACGCTTCCTCCTTATCTTTGTCTGCTACCGTTACTAAAAGAGTTCCTTTGGTTGGAATATTCATGCCAGCCGCTAGCAATCCCTTGTACAGAGCTTTTGCTAGAGTAGTTTCACGTCCCATTACTTCCCCAGTTGACTTCATCTCAGGTCCTAAAGTGATGTCCACACGTCGCAGTTTTGTAAAGGAGAAGACAGGTACTTTTACAGATACCATCTCTTCTTCTAGATGATAGCCTGGCGTGAAGCCCTGGTCTGGAATGCTGTAGCCAAGAATTGCTTTCGTCGCAATGTTTGCCATTGGAATACCCGTTACTTTTGACAAGAACGGCACTGTACGGGAACTGCGTGGGTTGACCTCGATGACATACGGTTTTCCTTTATAGATAACGAATTGGATATTGAGTAAACCCTTGATGCAGAGAGCGCGTGCAAGCTTTGTAGTCATGTCGATGATCTCTGCCTTTACTTCCTCTGACAAGGATTGCGGCGGATATACTGCGATAGAGTCACCAGAATGAACCCCTGCGCGTTCGATGTGTTCCATGATGCCAGGAATCAAGACATTCTCCCCATCGCAAATCGCATCTACTTCTGCTTCGATTCCCAGCATATATCGATCAATGAGAACGGGATGCTCTGGATTTACTTTTACTGCTTTTTTCATATAAGAGATTAGCTCTTCTTCGTTGTAAACAATTTCCATCGCTCGTCCTCCCAATACATATGAAGGGCGAACCAGTACAGGGAAGCCTAGCATGTCAGCTGCAACCACTGCTTCTTCTACAGAAGTCACTGTTTTTCCCGGCGGTTGAGCTACATCTAGCTTTCGCAACAAGGCTTCAAATTTCTCTCGGTTCTCTGCTGCATCAATATTTTCTAGACTTGTACCCAAGATTTTGACACCACGTTTAGAGAGTTTATCAGCAAGATTGATCGCTGTTTGCCCACCAAACTGAACAATGACACCTTCTGGTTGCTCTTGGTCGATGATATGCATGACATCTTCTAGATACAAGGGTTCAAAGTAGAGTCGATCAGACGTGTTAAAGTCTGTTGATACCGTCTCAGGATTATTATTGACAATGATGGCTTCGTATCCAGCTTCTTTCAAAGCCCAGACTGCATGCACCGTAGAATAATCAAATTCAATCCCTTGCCCGATGCGAATGGGACCAGAGCCTAGCACGATAACACGTTTCTTACCTGTATCAACAAATTCATTCTCTTGCTCATAGGTCGAGTAATAATATGGTGTTTGGGCTTCGAACTCGGCAGCGCAAGTATCCACCATTTTATAAACGGGCTTCATTCCCCATTGTGTGCGTAGGTTATATACCTCTTCTTCTTTTTGTCCTGTACATTCCGCGATTTTTCGATCGGTAAAGCCAAGGCGTTTTGCTTCATACAGGGCTTCTTGAGTCAAGCCAGACTCAGCTAAGGTTGTTTCGTAGGCAACGATGTTCCAGAATTTGTGTAAGAAGAACAGGTCAATCTTGGTTAACTGATGGATACGGGAGATATGGTAGCCACGACGCATCGCTTCCGCTAGTAAGAAGAGGCGTTCATCATCAGCGATTACCAGACGTTGTTCCAGTTCTTCATCAGATAGTTCTTTTGCTTCTGGTATTTCCAGGTGATGACTACCGATCTCCAGTGAGCGAATCGCTTTCATCATAGATTCTTCAAAGCTACGTCCAATCGCCATCACCTCACCCGTTGCCTTCATTTGCGTACCAAGACGACGATTAGCGGATTGAAATTTATCGAAAGGCCAGCGTGGAATTTTGCTAACCACATAATCAAGAGTTGGTTCAAAGCAAGCGTAGGTTTGTCCGGTTACTGGATTTTTTAACTCATCCAGCGTATAGCCAATAGCAATTTTCGCCGCCATCTTAGCGATCGGATAGCCAGTTGCTTTAGACGCCAGTGCAGAAGAGCGACTGACACGAGGATTTACCTCAATGACATAGTATTGGAAGCTGACCGGATCAAGTGCGTACTGAACATTGCATCCACCCTCAATTTTCAAGGCTCGGATAATGTTTAATGCAGAGGAGCGTAGCATTTGATATTCACGATCAGATAGTGTTTGACTTGGAGCTACGACTACTGAATCACCTGTGTGTACGCCAACTGGATCAATATTTTCCATATTGCATACCACGATACAGTTGTCGTTAGCGTCACGCATCACTTCATATTCTATTTCTTTCATACCGGCAATACTTCTTTCCACCAAGCATTGAGTAATCGGGGAATATTTCAAGCCACTTGTGACGATTTCGATCAAAGAAGCCTCATCCTCACAAATACCTCCGCCGGTTCCACCAAGTGTGTAAGCGGGACGAACAATGATCGGGTAGCCAATTTCATTTGCGAAATCGAGTGCTTCTTCCACCGTGCTAACGATCACAGAATCAGGTACTGGTTCATTTAATTCTTGCATGAGAGAGCGGAACAACTCGCGATCTTCCGCTTGTTTAATTGAAGTTAGCTTTGTTCCTAGTAGCGTTACATTTTCTTCTTCAAGTACACCAAGGTCTGCTAGAGCTACTGCCATATTCAGACCTGTCTGTCCGCCCAACGTTGGCAACAATCCATCTGGTTTTTCCTGACGAATCACACGCGCTACAAACTCAGGTGTGATTGGCTCGATGTATACTTTGTCAGCCATATTGGTATCCGTCATGATTGTGGCTGGGTTGGAGTTGATTAGAACTACCTCCATGCCTTCTTCTTTTAAAGCCTCGCAAGCTTGTGTCCCTGCATAATCAAACTCTGCCGCCTGTCCAATTACGATAGGACCGGAGCCAATCACCAGAATTTTTTTCAGATTATCTATTTTTGGCATACCATTTCTCCTCCTTGGATTGTTTCATCATGTCTAAGAATTGGTCGAATAAATAACCTGAATCGTATGGGCCCGGTGCCGCTTCTGGATGGTATTGAACAGAGAAGGCTTGCTTTCCATTATTACGCAGTCCCTCAATCGTACCGTCATTAAGCGCAAGATGAGTTACCTCTAATTCCGTTCCTGTAATGGAAGCTTCGTTTACTGCATAACCATGGTTTTGGGACGTGATGTATGTACGTCCAGTTGGTAATTCCTTTACAGGATGATTACCACCACGATGACCAAACTTCAATTTCTCCGTGTCCGCTCCGCTAGCCAGAGCAAACAGCTGATGTCCTAAGCAGATTCCAAACAGCGGGTATTCACCGAGAATCTCTTTAATCATCTGAATGGCTTGCGGCACATCCTTAGGATCGCCAGGGCCGTTAGACAACAGTATGCCATCTGGTTGCAAACGGCGAATCTCATCTGCTGTAACGTTATGCGGAACAACTACAATGTCGCAACCTCGTTTGGACAATTCGCGCATAATGCCGTGCTTGGAACCAAAATCTACTAGAACCACACGATCGCCGTTACCTGGACTAGAGAAGATACTCTTTGTTGATACCTGAGCAACCTGATCCGTCATTACATCTGTGCCTTTCAAACGTGCAATCAACTCTTCGGCTGGTTGTTCGCTTGTCGTGATCAGTCCACGCAAGGTTCCAAAATGACGAATTTTGCGCGTTAACATACGTGTATCTACACCAGAAATCCCTGGTATTTCATATGATTTTAATAGCTCATCTAAGGTTTGCGTGGAGCGCCAATTACTTGGCATATCGCAATGCTCGCGTACTACAAAACCATGGATAAACGGTCGAACCGCCTCTAGATCATCGCGGTTAATCCCGTAGTTACCAATCAAGGGATACGTCATGACGACGATCTGTCCACAATAAGAAGGATCGGATAATACCTCTTGATAGCCCGTCAATCCTGTGTTAAATACAACCTCACCGATGCTTTCATTGGTGGCTCCCATCGCTTTTCCTATACAAATCGTTCCGTCTTCTAATATCAAACGTGCTTTCATGCCGTTGTCCCCCTTGCCCTAATTGTTGTTGTATACGATTTCTCCATCTACCATCGTGAGTACAGTCCATCCTTTGCACACCCACCCAGTAAATGGTGTGTTTTTCCCTTTACTTTTAAAATGATCTGGATTAATGCTTTTCTCAGTCGTGAGATCAAATACCGCCAAGTCAGCAATTGCTCCCTCTTCCAATTTTCCATAGGGTAGTCCAAACAATGCGGCTGGTTTTGTCGCCATCTTGTCCACCAACTCAGCAAGTGTAAAAATCCCTTTTTCTACTAAATATGTATATAGGAGTGGAAAAGCCGTCTCTAATCCGACTATTCCGAATGGAGCACGCTCTAATCCTTTTGCTTTTTCTTCCGATGTATGTGGCGCATGATCGGTAGCAATAATGTCAATGCTCCCCTCTTTTAACCCAGTGATTAATGCTTCACGATCCGCCCGAGAACGTAGGGGAGGATTCATTTTCCAATTGGCATCTAGGCTATCTGGGATATCTTCATCGCATAACAGAAGATGGTGTGGTGTTACTTCCGTCGTAACGTTGATGCCTGCACGTTTACCGTCACGTACTAAACGCACCGATTCTTTTGCACTAATATGGCATACATGATAGTGAACCCCTGTCGCTTCAGCCAGTAGAATATCTCGTCCTACATGCACGGATTCTGATGCAGACGGGATACCTGGTAAACCATGCTTTGCTGCGGTCACTCCATCGTGCAAAGCTCCACCCAGAGGTAACAAATCGTTGTCTTCGCAGTGAGCAACCACGGACATACCTAATGCTTTAGCCCGTTTCATCGCTTCTACCATCGTTCCAGTAGCTTGTACTCCTACCCCATCATCAGTCAGAGCAAAGGCTCCCGCTTGTTGCAGGGCTGCAAAATCCGTATGCTCTAATCCAAGCTGGCGAACTGTGATGGCAGCGTAAGGCAATACACGAGCCATTTTCGCTTGTTTTGCTTTATTTAGCACCAATTCTACTGTTTCTACACTGTCGATCACTGGACGTGTATTTGGCATGCAGGATACTGTTGTGTAACCACCTGCTACAGCGGCATGGGCGCCTGTTTCTATTGTTTCTTTAGCTTCAAATCCTGGCTCGCGGAAATGCACATGTACATCCACTAGGCCTGGTGCTACGAAGTGCCCATTCAATTCCACCACTTCATGACCTTCTTCTATCTCTATATTGCTCTTTATTTTAACAATGCGACCGTCTATAATTAACAAATCCTTGCTCGAAAGTTCCCCTTGTTCGTTTAGCAGCTTGCCATTTTTAAGGATGATTCCCATGCGTTCATTCCTCCTGTCATTATTCCAGCGATTACAGCCATACGTACAGCTACTCCATTTGTGACTTGCGGGAAAATAACTGATTTCTTACTTTCTACCAGTCGACCATCAATCTCCACCCCGCGATTAAAAGGAGCTGGATGCATGATGATTGCATCATGCTTCATCATTGCAGCGCGTTCCATTGTAAGTCCATAAGACTGATGATACGTTTCTTTGGAAGAAAAGAGCTGGCCTGCATGACGCTCTAGCTGTACCCGTAGCATCATCACTACATCTGCTGTTGCCACAGCTTCCTCCATACTTACCACTCTCACACCTTCTGGCAAGGTTGCCTGATCGCGCATCAACTGATCCGGTCCTGCGATCATGAGTTTGGCTCCTAGCTTCGGTAACGCAGTCAGGTGTGAACCTAGAACTCTGCTGTAACGTAAATCACCAATGATCGCTACCTGTAAACCTTGAATGCCGCCATGATGTTGCTTCATAGTGAGAAGGTCCAACAAGCATTGAGTAGGATGATCGATCGTGCCTTCTCCTGCATTCACAAGGTGCATGTTTAAATTCGGTTCTTTAGCAAGTTCAGTGAACAATCCGTTCTGCCCTGTACGAATAACCGCAGTCTCTACACCCATAGATTCGAGCGTACGCAAGGTATCATAGATAGTCTCACCTTTAGTAGTGGAAGAGTTGCTATCACTAAAATTCAATACGTGAGCACCCAAGCGTTTTTCCGCTACTTCAAAAGAGAAGCGTGTTCGCGTACTTGCTTCGAAAAATAGGTTAGCTACGAATCGTCCGTGTAATAGGTCGCTATGTTCATTTGACCGTGCTGCAAAGTATTCGGCTTCTCGCAAGATTGCTTCGATGTCGCCTTTACCAAGGTCATTTATTCCCAGCAGATTCTTCATCATTCCCCACTCCTCCACATGTCTTATCTGTCATCTGATCTATGCTACCGACTCTACCTTATCCTTGTGCGCCTCACCCATAGCTGACTCTTTACCAGGCAAGATCGCATGCAGGAAAATGCCTATGAAAGTAGCAAATGCTACGTTATCAATCGTTAAGTTCGTAAGGAAACTCTGCCAGAAAGTAACTCCTTCAAAGCTAATTCTGTATCCGCCAATTCCTGTTACAAGGATGGAGGCAGCAATAATCATGTTGCGTTTATCCGAGAAATCCACTTTATTTTCAACATACATGCGGAACCCCTGGGATGCGATAATCCCGAAGAGTACGATGGAAACTCCGCCTAGCACTGGAGTTGGAATGGTCAAGAGAAAAGCACTGATTTTTCCACAGAAGGAGAATAAGATTGCGAACACTGCCGCTAGAGCAATGACCGCCCGACTATAGACGCGAGTGATAGCTAGAACCCCCATATTCTCTCCATAGGTCGTACTAGGTGGTCCGCCGAGAAAAGCGGCTACCGCGGTAGCTACACCATCACCTAGCAAACTCCGATGCAAACCGGGATCTTTCATTAGATCACGATTCATAATTTTACTTGTCACCAGTAAATGACCAAGATGCTCTGTTAAGGAGACAAACGCGATCGGTGCGATGATTAAGGCTGATAACCATGCGCCTTTATCCATCATGGCAGTTGTTAACAAGCCTACATGCAAGTGTTGCGAAAACATTTCTGAGAAGCTAATGAGAAAGGGAGCATTTGTAATGGAAGCCCAATCAATCAACTCAGCATGTCGCAAGGCTGTATAACCGTATCCACCAATTATTCCAAGCAAGATGGGGATCAGTGAGAAGAATCCACGTAGCATGACCGCGGCGATAATCGTTACGAACAGGGTAACCAATGAGATTTCAATGGAGGTTAGCGAGATTACCGACGTTCCCTCTACCGTTACTTTTGTAGCCATATCTACAGCTACTCCTGCCAAGCTTAATCCAATAACCACGATGATCGATGCAATTACAACTGGTGGAAGTAAGCGATCAAGCCAACGTACTCCGAATTTTCGTACCATTGCTGCTACCAGCACATAAACCAGACCAGATAGAAAGCAGCCCAACAAGGCAACTCCTTGCCCGTATGTTGCTGTCACCGTAATGATCGGTCCGATGAAAGCGAAGGAAGAACCGAGATAATTAGGAATTTTTCCTTTTGTAATAATCATGAAAATAAGGGTGCCCAAGCCGCTGGCGATCAGTGCGGCTGAAATATCCAAACCCGTTAAAATTGGCACTAATACTGTGGAGCCAAACATGGCGAATAAGTGCTGAATGCTTAGTGGTAACAAACGAGTCAAAGCTGGTGTTTCATGTACATCTACAAAATCTTGTTTGCTCATTTTCTCCCCTGCTTTCTCTCATTTTTTGCACAAAAAAACCTCTTCGTGTGTACACAAAGAGGCAGGTCCAAGCACAGAGGTACGCATACCTCCAGCATTAGATCAAGTCCCCTTGCTAACCTCACGGGATTAGCCTTAAAGAGGCGATATAAACTTGTCGATTCATTCTTCTTTTTGCATCAGTGAAACTTTATCGGTACCGTCCACTTCTTGCAGTTGAACAGCAATGATTTCAGAACGGGATGTTGGCATGTTCTTGCCTACATAATCAGGTCGGATCGGTAATTCACGATGACCACGATCCACTAATACGGCAAGTTGAATCATTGTTGAGCGGCCTTGATCCACTAAGGCATCCAGAGCAGCCCTGACAGTACGACCTGTATAAAGCACGTCATCCACCAGAATAACCGTTTTACCCGTAATCTGGGGTAGTTTCGCTCCATGAACGACCGCTTCCGATGATCTGTGCGTTAAATCATCGCGGTACAAAGTGATGTCCAATTCACCAAACGGTAGTTGTACATTCTCAATTTGTTCTATTCGTTTGGCTAACCGTTCTGCCAAATATATGCCGCGTGTTTTAATGCCGATGATCACACAGTCTTCTACGCCTTTATTACGTTCAATAATTTCATGAGCAATGCGAGTTAAGGCTCGTCTGATAGCTGCTTCATCCATCATGATGCTTTTTTCGTTCATGTGAGTCGCTCCTTTCGGCAGAAGTAGATGACCTTTACAAGGCTCGAGAGGCTACTGTACTACTAGTTAGTGTTCATGCACACATCATTGGTGTTTTGGCACAAAAAAAGCTTCTTGTCTCACTGACAAGAAGCCGTGTGCGTACATAAAGAGGGGCATAATCATCCCATCGATATCTACGTTATTCACCGTCGCCCTTGCCAGCCTCACGGGACTGGATTTAAAGGTTTCCTTTTGTTAAGAATGATTATGTCATACCCTTTTACACCTGTCAACCCATCTAATTTTATTGCTCGCGTAAGAACTGAATCTCTGCTTGCAATTCTTTTGGTACTGGCGCATCAAATTCCATGTACTCACCTGTACGAGGATGTATAAATCCTAATGTTTTCGCATGCAAAGCTTGACCATTGATATTCAGTGTTTTTCGTGGTCCATATTTCGGATCACCCGCTAACGGGTAGCCAATATATTTCATGTGGACACGTATCTGATGGGTACGTCCTGTCTCTAGCTTTAATTCCACAATGGTAAAATCCTTTAAACGCTCTAACACAACAAAGTGAGTCACGGCAGGCTTACTATTTCCAAAAACAACCGCCATCTGTTGACGATTTTTTGGGTCACGACCGATCGGGGCATCAATAGTACCCATCTCATGAGGGATTTCTCCATGCACGACAGCTACGTATTTACGATTAACGGTATGTTCTTTTAATTGATCAGCTAGACTGGCATGAGCTTTATCATTTTTTGCGATCATTAACAACCCAGAGGTATCTTTATCAATGCGATGTACAATACCTGGACGCATCACACCGTTAATGCCAGATAAATCTTTACAATGATGCATCAGACCATTTACCAACGTTCCTGTATAATGACCTAGTGCTGGATGTACGACTAAGCCACGCGGTTTGTTCACTACCACGACATCAGAATCTTCATAGACAATGTCCAAATCCATCGGTTGGGCCTCGATCTTCAGCTCTTTTGGAGGTGGTACACGCAAACTGATCTCGTCATCCATTGCTACCTTGTAATTATTTTTAATCGGTGCATCATTGACCGTAACTCTTCCATCTTTTACCCATGCCTGTACTTGAGAACGAGACCATTCTCCCTCCTGCATGGTTAGAAATTTATCAATACGCTCTCCTGCTACTTCTTTTTCCACTGTCCAATCAAAACGTTCGAAAGTTTGCTCTGTCATGTATAAGCTCCTAAATGTATTCATTCCAATCCTAGTATGCACTTACTTGTTGGAAGAATGTGATGGCTTGCGAGATTCCATAAAAATATCAAGCATCATCACTGCCACACCAAACGTAATCGCCATATCGGCTACATTAAAGATTGGGAAGTTGATAATTACAGCATGTAAAAAGTCCACCACTTGTCCAGTTGAAGCCCGATCAATAAAGTTACCGATGGCTCCTCCCAATACGAGAGATAAGGCAACCGACATGCGCGGATTGCTTTTTCCTTGTTTGTAAAGAGTATAGATAATCCCAATTACAACCAGAGTGGTGATAATAATAAAGAACACGCGACGGTTCTGGAGCATACCAAACGCAGCACCCATATTACGGTGTGAAGTGAGGTGGAACACATTTTCAATCAACGGAATTGACTCTCCATATTCCATATACTTCACCACGAGATGCTTAGTCCATTGATCCAATGCAATAACCGCGAGCGCAATTATGTAGTAGAAATACATAACAGCCTCCTCAAGAAATGGCGTAGAGTAACACCGCAAATTGTACCACAGGCAAAATCAGTTGGGCAATTTTTTTCAATAAGTTCCTGCTAGATCAGTTAAATCGAACTCTTTTTTTGTTTCCCTTTTTGTTTAACAGAAGTCAAACCCTTCAGCTTCCGATACAAACGATACCCTTTTCGAACAAGATCAAGCGTCCACAGAGGAATTTTGATACGACGTTCTTTAAGATAAGGATAGTAAAAGCGATAATAAGCACTTCGAATATCCTTCCATTTGCGATCTTCTCCCGGATGAATATAGTCGCTCACGTCAATGATATAGGCATGTCCTTGATACATCAGTACATTTTTGCCATGAACATCTTGAGGGTATAGGCCCTTGGCTCTCGCTTCATCTAGTGCCTCATCTACTTCTTTTATTACATTTTCAGGGATAGGAATACCATACCGTACACAATCAAACAATGAGATCCCTCTCATACGCTTGATGACTAGATAGTTTTCCCCTCTCTGATAACAAATCGGATAGTATTTTGATTCACCCAGACGACGATATACTTCACTCTCTTCAGAAATCCCTGGCTTACCTGGTGCATATAGCTTAATAACAACGTCAGGATAGTCAGGATGGCAGAACACGCCTGCGTAATTACCAGTTCCTACAATCTCCCACGGATGAGGAGCATGAATGACTTGAACGGGGTCATAGGGAGAGGGGGATTCTAATACTACTTCTTCTAAAAAACGCTCCAAAAGATCCTGCTCCAATTTCATTGATACCCTCTCTTCATCTTCGCATCTCAGCTTTTATTGTAACAAAGAATGATGCGAGAAACATTGTTCCTTTTACCCAGTATCATTATCTAGAAAGAACTTTTCGCCATGCATTTCATTTGACCTGCCTACTTACTACTTACACGAGAAAAAAACCAACTCACTAGAAGCTGGTTCCTTTTTAAAAATCTTTTTCTTATTTGTGGTTTAAAACTCCTGTAGCTCATTTATTTGATCTCCTCAAACCAATCCCTTACTGCCTCTTTCAACCGATCCAATTCTTCTGACCCAGTCGCCTCACAATAAATCCGTAACAATGGCTCTGTGCCAGATGGACGAATCAGCACCCAATGTCCGCCTTCTAGCAAGAGTTTAAAACCATCCTCCGTTTTAATGGATTCAACTGCATATCCAGAAATCGCATGTGGAGGCTTCTCCTTAAAACGGCGCAAAAAATCTTCCTTTTGTTTTAAGCGAATATCTAGCCTAATGCTATACATGCGCCCAAATTTACGGTGAATATCCGCTTTAATCTCTTCTAAACTCTTCCCCTCAACCGCACACATTTCCGCAATTAATAAATTAATTAAGATTCCATCTTTCTCAGGAATATGGCCGAGAATGCTTGCTCCTCCACTCTCCTCACCACCAATGAGCACATTCCCTTTTAGCATCTGCGCCCCAATATATTTAAATCCCACAGGTGTCTCAATTAATTCCAACCCATAATGCTCACAGATGCGGTCCAATTGATGAGTGGTAGCTACAGTACGAATGACTTTGCCTTGACCATTTCGGTTTTTCACCATGTGGTAAGTGAGTAGTGTCAGCACTTCATTAGGCGGAAGATATCTACCCTGTCGATCCACAACACCAAACCGATCTGCATCTCCATCATTAGCTACTCCCAAATCAGCATTTTCCACCAGCACTTGACGAGATAATTCTGCTAAATGGTGTTCATTCGGCTCTGGCAGACCGCCACCAAATAACGGATCTCTCTCTTCACGTATGCTTTTAACCGCTACACCAGCCTCCTGCAACAGCGCACTCATATAACCACTCCCTGCCCCATGCATGGCGTCTACCACTATGGTTAAATTGGCTTTTTGTAACACATCCATGCGAATAATCCGTCGAATATGTGCCTCATAGTGAGGTTTCAAGTGAATCGGTTGATATAGCTTACGAATTTTAGCGTCTTCGATGGTGCGTGTCTCTACCTGTTCATCACTCGCTTCAATCTCTTGAATCAGTACTTCTAACCGTTGCGTAATAGCAGGAGAGGCTGGTCCTGCATATTCGGGAATATATTTGATTCCATTGTATTCCGCCGGATTGTGGCTAGCAGTCAACATTACCGCTCCGCTCACACCAAAATGCTTTACTCCAAATGCAACGACAGGTGTTGGTGTGGGCTCGCTCACCAAAAAGGAAAGGATGCCGTGAGCAGTCAACACACGCACAACTTCTTGAGCAAACATTCGTCCCATAAAACGAGTGTCATAGCCGACAATTATGCCCCGATCTATCCAACCATTCTCCTCTGTATAACAAGCAATTGCTTTTGCCACCGTCCGTACATTTTCCATCGTAAACTGATCAGCCATCACAGCTCTCCATCCATCCGTTCCAAAAACAATCTGCTTTTTCATTTGATTCCCTCCATGCTAGACAAGTAATGGTCACGTCAAATACTCCACTCATACTTTATGAAGGTGGAAAGCAGAATAGAAGGCTGAGCTCTTAAACAAAATAAAAAAAGCGACACTGTGGTCGCCTACTAATCATTTTATGAATTAGCCGAGAACACTCGTGATTTTAATCATGAGATGAATCGGCTTCGGACAGAGCGTGTCTTCTGACACGTTAATTGACCGACTACTTCTTTGAATAACTAACAAGAACAGGTATACTAATCTTGTACAGATTGCTCATTGAAAACGGAATGTATGGGGTTGCCATAAGGAATGCTTTGTGGCGTAAAACATTCAAGCACCTTCGTCCTCTCTGACCGAAAAGCGAAAACCAAGCAGTAGGTCAGAGAGAAGAGTCCAACGTACACTTTTTTTCAATAACCGTAGGGACTACGGGGATAGCCTGCTAATTCTCACTTCGTTGGATGTGATAGCACAGGAATCTCGTGGCTTTAGCCATGAGAGGTTCAAGTATCCTCTGTTTCTTCTCTAAGCAATCGGGGGTGCCCTCCCTTGGTGCTTTACCATGCAGCATACCGGTAAGATGTTAATGTCACGCCCTCTGAGCGCATAATGGGACAAAATTGGCCAGAAGCATATAGACCAAACTCCGCCACGTACTGTTTGCCCACTTGCAGATGCTCCACATAGCAAGATTCTGCTTCTCCTCTGATATACACGTCTTTATACCCCACTTCCCTTCTAGATGTCACGCCTTCCTCCAATTCATACAGACGAATTCCTTGTTTAATATTCGTCCAATCTTCATTCAAGTACCCTGCAATCATATGCAGGCGATATTTAGAAATATACCAGTGAACATACACAGTCTCAGGTGCCGTCGGAATCACAGTTATGACCGGGACACGTTTTTCCTCTTGTTGAGCTTGCCCCTGCATTTGTTCTGCTAAAAAACCTTTTGCCTGAGTCGTATAGCTATCTCCCTTGTCCGTTTCCAATGGATAGACAGGAGGATAAAAAGGGGGGCTTACAACCTTCCCCATGAACAAATTGACGAAGATCGCCTCTGTTATACCCTTGTTCTCTCCATCCGCCTGCGACTTCAGACCAAATTTGTGAAGTTGGTATTTCACTTGGCCAATTGTCATTCCACACCTTGTAGAAATCTCTTGAAGCGATAGGGATTGTGCTCGCATTTGTAGGATTTTTGTAATCATGAAGGTTGTACTCCTTTCTGCTTAACTCATTGCTATCAGTATAAAAGAGCTTGTCTTAAAATCATGTCGAACGCTGAACGCATAACTTTTCTTCTTTTGTCGATACCAGCTAAAACGTTCGGCATAGAGGCTGGTCGTTCGACAAACTTTTTATATTCACTAAAAATTTCAATAAAATGAAAAAAACTCTGATTGATAGAAGCCATCATATAGAACACACATATATACAAAAAAACCACTCACAAGCTTCAGGACTTTGCCTACATGCTTGTTGAGTGGTTTTTACTGTAATAATCTATGGTGTTGCAAAAAAGGTTTTAACTTTAGTCTCTTACATGTCCACTGCTGAAATCACATTCGTTTAATTTCACCATTTTTGTTTTCTTGGTCCATTTATAACCTAACCACAGAGCAAGGAAGATTGGAATACCGATATAGGATACCAGCATGGAATTCCAGTTAATTTGGTTGCCTAAAAATGCCTCGTAATCTTGTCCCAGAATAACGACCATGCATAAAATAAAGGCAAATAGAGGACCGAATGGGAACCATCTTGCTTTAAACGGCAATTCACTTAAGCTATGCCCTTGTGCCACAAACGCACGGCGGAAGCGATAATGACTGATCGCAATACCCAACCAGGCAATGAATCCAGACATACCAGAAGCATTTAGTAACCACGTATATACAGCACCATCACCGAATAGAGAAGCAAAGAAAGCAACCATCCCAACTGATGCTGTCATCAGCAAGCAATAGATTGGAATACCGCGACTGTTTAGTTTCATAAAGAATTTAGGTGCTTTTCCATCCTTCGCCATCGCCCACAACATACGTGTAGATGCATACATACCGGAGTTACCCGCAGACAATACAGCCGATAAAATAACAGCGTTCATCACAGAAGCGGCAAATGCCAAACCTGCTTTTTCAAATACCATCGTAAACGGACTAATCGCAATCGTATCTATATCGCCACCCACCAAATTCGGGCTGGTGTACGGAACCAACAAACCAATAACCATAATCGCCAAAATGTAGAACAACAGAATACGCCAGAACACTTGCTTGATAGCTTTCGGGATGTTTTTACGTGGATCATCGCTCTCTCCTGCTGCTACCCCGATTAATTCTGTGCCCTGAAAACTAAAGCCAGCAATCATAAACACCCCAAGGGCTGCCATAAAGCCTCCGTGGAATGGTGCATCGCCAACGGTAAAGTTCTTAAAGCCAACAGCCTCTCCACCCATAATACCAAAGATCATTAAAATACCAACTACTAGGAAAATAATAACCGTTGCTACTTTAATCATGGAGAACCAAAACTCGGACTCCCCGTAGCCTTTTACAGATAAATAGTTCAATCCAAACATCAAGGCTAAAAATAAACCGCTCCACAGCATTGAAGAGCTCTCTGGGAACCAAAATTTCATTAAAAGCGTCGCCGCAGATAACTCGGCTGCAATCGTAATGGCCCAGTTATACCAATAGTTCCAACCTAACGCAAAGCCAAGAGCAGGATCTACAAACCTGGTTGCGTAGGTACTAAAAGAGCCTGACTCTGGCATAAAAGCCGCCATCTCACCCAAACTGGTCATTAAGAAATATACCATAATACCAATAGCCAAATATGCTAAAATCGCGCCACCAGGACCTGCTTGGGAAATGGCTCCACCACTTGCAAGAAATAGCCCCGTACCAATAGAACCGCCAAGAGCGATCATGGTAAGGTGACGAGCTTTTAGACCGCGCTTCAGTTCTTGTGGTTGTCCCCCGTCTCTAGTAGCCGATATGTTTGTTGACCTTTCGTTCCTTGATGTTGCCTGTGGCATAAAAAAACGCTCCTTTGTCTGTTCATAGATACATGCAAGGAAGGAGTGGGAATATAAAAAATCCGCCAATCAAAACCTGACGACGGATTTATACATGACCCGCATCATACCTTCCATGAAGATAGCACAACACGCTTATTCGGAAAATAAACGTGACAGTTCTGCCCCTTTCGGAAACAGCCCCAGCCTGTACATCACAGAGTCTTTGTACAAACTTCGGCGGTCTTTCCTTTCTGATGGAGTCTACAACTTCTCTGTGTCTCGTCCAGCATACTCTTAAATACCGCAACCTCTACCTCACCAGATATGATGAGGGTTTGCTATTTTATTAAAAAAAGATAATGTAATTATAAATGAAAAAGGAGTAAAGTTCAACTACATTTTCCATAACCTTTTATACAAATGCAATCTTTCACGTTTTTTTCTATATTTGATCGCTTTCCATACAAATAAAAGATGACCTCTAGATAGGCCACCTTTCATCCCCCTATATCAATCGTGACTCCGTTCCTTCAACCGCAATGGTTGCTTTTGCATATAAGTCCCACATCTCCACAGCCACTCCATCGGTCCAAAGGCGTATTGCGATAACCACCACTTACTAAACATGATCTGCAATAGATAGAGAGTAATACAAAAGATAAATCCAATCCACAGTGGGATTCCCGCTGTATTCGGCACAAACAGTGAAAACAACATGACTGTTATAATTGTCTGCGATAAATAATTGGTCAATGCCATACGCCCCACATACGTAAATCCGTGGAGCCGCTCTTGCCAGCGTTTGTTTTCCAACAACAAAACGATGGAGACTAGATAAAAGACCGCCAACGTTTTTCCTGTCATTTGAATGTACTTTTGAATTTCTTCGGATACATACACATCATGGCTGAAATAATAACGAAACATCGGGATAAACAACAGAATAGTCAACACAAGACTCACTATCTGCGTGACGCGCAAGCCACGTTTCCATTCATGCACACGTTGAAAAAAGTTGACCTTTCCTGCACACAATCCTAACAAAAACAGTCCCAGTAACTCAGGAATATAAATGATTACATTAAGAATCTGTATTCCGGTCAAAATTTCATAGCGTTGACTTACTTTTTGGGCATAGTCTTCTAGCCCATTGAACCAAGGGGCTTCCAATAAAACCGTTTGACCTAATACAACGTCGCTGGAAAAAGCAAACCAGATAAACAACATAAACAGACCCATTAGAAAAATGCTCCAAACCAACAGAGCTGATGCCTTTTGTCGATAAAATAATAAAAGTAAAAAGCCTACCAGTGCGTACATATGTAAAATATCACCATACCACAACAGCAAAAAATGTAGGCAACCAATAAGAAACAGAACTGTTAAACGCATGGAAAACAAAGCTCTCAGCGCGTATCCCTTAGCTTCTGCTCTACTCATGAATAGATAAAATCCTAATCCAAACAAAAAGGCAAACAAAGAGTAAAATTTCGTCTGAATAAATAAGTCATACCCAAAGCGAAACACTGCATCCGTTCCTTGGGCATATCCCCTTGAGTCTAGAGGTTGAATCCCCAACATGGCTGGGAAGTTCACTAGGAATATACCCAAGATAGCAATGCCTCTCACTGTATCAATAGAGGTTATTCGATCTTTGGGTGAAACTGGACTTGCTGGATTCATACACCACACCCCCTTCCTTTCTTGTTTGTTACTTTGCCTTGTTTTATTCTGATCTACTCAGTAGAATATAGCGCCTCTGTAATCTTTTTCCCTTTCGGTGCTCTAGAGCTTGCCTTTTTGTACTCCTTTGCACTTGAAGAGGCTGCCTTCGCTTCAAATTCAAACTGAAATTGCGCCTTCTCAAGGTCCCAAACCAAATAGGCATCAAACGTCTTCTCACCTTTTTTAAAGCCTTTAATCAGACCGGTTTTTCCTTCCTCCATCAGCTTTTTCACATTTGTGGCAGACAGTGACTTACTCAGTAATTTTTTTGGAAGAGTGATTTTACAACCAGTCTTGTTAAACTGATCACAGCCATAAAAATTTCCTTTGTCTACTATAGCGCCTTTGCATCCAGCACAAATAGCTACCTTTTTACCTACAGTGAATTTAGAAGCTTGCTTAGGCATCGCTTCGATATCCATGCCGGTAAAATCCCACGTAGCTGATTGCTCTGTAGCATCCTGGACAATCTTATGAGATAGCTTTTTGACTTGTTCCATAAACTCTTGCGGAGAGGCCTGGCCTTGGCCAATTTCCGCAAGCCGTTGCTCCCAGCGAGCCGTCATCTCTGGAGAGGCGAGAATTTTATCCCCAATTGCATCAATCAGCAAGCTTCCTTTATCTAAGGCAAATACTAGGTTTTTCTTCACATCAATATACTTTCGATCTTTTAGCATCGTAATAATGCCTGCTCGTGTAGCCTCTGTGCCCAGTCCCTCCGTTTTAGATAACACTTTTTCCCATTCACTATTCTCCAAATGCTTGCCTGCTGTCTTCATCAGCGTAATTAATTGGCCCTCTGTATAGCGTTTAGGCGGTTGTGTTTTCCCAGCCTTCACTTTTACTCGGCTTACCTTCCCCGTTTCGTCCTTTTCAACCGGTGGTAGCAGTTTTTCTTCATCCCTATCCTTATCGTCCTCTTCTTGACCTTGAAATAAAACCGTTCTCCAGCCTGCTTGTACTTGGCATTTTCCCTTGCGTATAAACGTTGCCCGTCCATCAACCAAGGTGGTAATGGTAGTATAGTCAAAAATCGCAGGCTCGTAATGTGCAGCAATCAGACGTCGTGCCACCAAATCATAGATATGGCGTTCGTCAGCAGAGAGCTTATCCAAATGAGGCACTTGCTCAGTAGGAATAATAGCGTAGTGATCCGTTACTTTCTTTTCATTTACGTAGCGTTTATTAGTAGCAACTGATTGTACTGGTGTAGGAAAAAACGATTGAAACTCTTTCTTTTTGGAGAGCTTAGACAAAATTTCTGGAAATGTCTTGGCTTCTCCTGGTGTTACAAAACTGGAGTCGGAACGCGGATAGGACAAAAATCCCTTCAGATATAATTGCTGAGCCACATCCAATGTCTTTTTTGGTGAGAACTTAAAAATTTTATTAGCAGTTGCTTGTAAGGAGGAGAGATTAAACAAGAACGGTGGCAAGAATTCCTTGCGTTCTTTTTTGACCTCTTGTACACTCGCAGACTTCTTCTCGCAGAATTGGGCAATGCGTACAGCCATTTGCTCTTCAAATAAGCGAGACTCACCATTCTTCTGCCAAATGCCTTCATATTTCTTTCCTTCTATATCAAAGGAAGCAATCACTTCCCAAAATGGCTCTGACTTGAAATTAGCAATCTCTTTTTCCCGTTTGACTACGAGCGCCAGGGTAGGAGTCTGTACACGTCCTGCCGAAAACACATCCGAAACGCCCTTTTGCTTAAAGAGAATCGTATAAATTCGGGAAGCATTCATCCCAATTAGCCAGTCTGCACAAGAACGACTGTACGCTTCGTAGTATAAATTTCGCGTGTGTGTCTCATCTAATAAGTGCTCAAAACCTTCTACAATGGCGCGATCTGTTAAGGAAGAAATCCATAATCGTTTCATTGGTTTCTTTACGCCAGCAAGCTCTATAGCCGTACGAATAATCAGCTCACCCTCACGTCCGGCGTCACCCGCATGGATAATTTCTGTTACATCTGAGCGTCTTAGCAACTGTTTAATAATTGTGAACTGCTTGGCCTTTGATCCCATGACCTGATAACGAAACCGTTCTGGTATCATAGGGAGCGTCTGAATGCTCCATTTTTTCCAAGCTGGATTATACTCTTCGGGTGGAACTAATTCGCAAATATGCCCTACAGCCCATGTCACTAAGGCTCCCTTAGGAAATAAGCGATGCGGAGCAATTTCAATATATCCTTGTTGTTTTTTATATGTAAATGGGCCTGAGAGTTTTGAGGCCTGATCAGGTTTTTCAGCAATAATGACTTTCATGTAAATGACTCCCTTTTATGAACAGCTTTATTCTTCTGATCCAGTAAAAAAACTGTTTTCTAGTTTACCGTGTTTTGTCCACTTATACAATCTCGAGTAGGAGAAATCATTTGTTGTGAAGGTCATAGCTGCTTAATTTATCCCCCAGCTCAGCGGAATTTGCTATAATGAAGAGAAGCAATCATTTTAGTAAGAAGCGGGGGAAATGAAATTGAAACATGTTCAAGTGCTGATCGCAGGCGCTGGAATGGCAGGTATTTCCACTGCAATTTGGTGCAAACGGCTTGGGCTTTCTTGCCTCGTCATAGAAAAAAACGATACACTTGGCGGACAAATTCGCTATATCCATAATCGCATCTGGGACCTCCCCCCAGAATTTATGCAAACGGACAAGAATTACTGACCGACTTGCATGAAAGTGTGCAGGAGCTACAAATACCTATTAACTATCAAGAAAGCCTGCGTAGCATTGATTATCAAACCAAAATCATACATACAGATCAAACCTCGTATCAAGTGGATTATGTAGTTGTTGCTACAGGTGTAAGTCCCATTCATTTGCCACAGCTTGCAGAGGTTCCTACTCATGTGTTAGGACCAGATTTTTCAACTTCTTTGGGGGCTCATTTATTGGATCAAAAAGACATTCTCGTCATTGGTGGTGGAGATCGTGCGTTAGAAAGTGTTTGTAATCTGTCGGTGTACGCACGACATATCTGGCTTGCAGTCCGTAGTCATCAGTTTCGCGGCAGGCAGGAATGGGTGCAAAAGGCCTCCTCTCTATCTAACGTGAGCATTTGGATGGAAACGGAAGTGAAAGCAGCAAAATCCGAAGGTAATAGATGTTCTGTTCACTTGCAAACATGCCAGCAAGAGACGCATAGCTTGCAAGTAGATTGGATTTTGCCTCGTATCGGAATCGCTGCAAATAGTCACACCGTGCTTGAACTAGTAGACGAAATGAGCGGGTTTTTGACTGTAGATCAGCATTTGCGTACTTCTCATGCATGGGTCTACGCTATTGGTGACATTACAAATGGAAGTCACTATGCTAGTCTTTCACTTGCAATCGGTCAGGCTATGAAAACCGCAAAACACATTGCCCTACATGCTAAGGAGGCCTAACATGGACACTTTTTACGATACGACAGGCGTACCTATGACGTTAAGCTTTGACCCGGCGGAATTTCGAGAGGAACAAGCTAAGCATGTCCTGGTCTTTCCTTTTTATCAAGGCAAGCTTTTATTCACCATCCACACCACACGAGGGTATGAACTCCCAGGAGGGAAAGTGGAATCTGGTGAATCAAGCATTGCAGCTGCCATTAGAGAGACGTACGAGGAGACAGGCTATCACCTATCCTCCATCACAAAAATTGGTCAGTATACGGTCGGTGATTCGATCGTCAAAGATATTTATGTAGCAGAAGCAGAGCGACAGGTAGCTACTATTGTAGAAGGATCGGTTGGTGGGGCTTTTGTCAGTAATAAGATTCCAACAGCCGAAGAGTTGCGCTCAGATAAACGATATAGTGCTTTTCTAAAAGATGACGTCTATCCCTTGACCATCGCTCGTTTACGCGACTTGGGCTACATAAAATAATCCTGATCTTGATCCTATTTCAGGGACAGACTTAGTCACCTTGTCCCATTTGTGTTAAAATGTAGTTACTTGCATATGGTAATATAGAAAAAGCCGTGAGTGTTGCCGCACTCACAGCCTTCTACAATAGTTGGTTCCCGTTGGTGAATCAGCTCATCAGCTATAGACAAGAAATGACCTCCTGCGCTTAGTGCACAGCTTGAGGTCATTTCTTTTTCAGGTAGGTTAACAATGCTAACAAAAACATCCCAAACATGAACAGCAGGGACAGCACTTGGTAAACCTCCATGTTCTCACCCCCTCTCCGCATTGATTTCTAGGGGTGAGCCGACCACTCTCGTGAAAGTAAGCTATTGTAGTAAGGAAAATTATAACATATCCCCGATACAACAGGATTACATTTATCAGTATTTTTTGGTAAAATTTATTTTTGAGCAATTTTTGCAAGGATTGGCACGAATTTTAACAGAATCAGATCAACATGATAAAACACCAGGCCTGGAGCAACTCCAAATACTAGTAAGGCTGCAATTGGTATTTCAAATTTACTGAAAAATATGAGCTCCATCAGAAGCACAACAAGCAATCCACCTACTGCATACGCCATGAAGCTTGACAGATAAGAAGATTGACTATCCTTCCGTACAAATCTCTCCATCCAATCGATTGCATATGAACTGAACAGTCCGACCGTGATATAAAACATGAGTACAATTGGAAAAATCGACTCAAATCCTATCATCATAGTACGAGATGAATCTAACGATTGACCTTGTGATATTTCATTTACAAAAACAAATAAGTAGGTATATACAACAGGTGATAAGCAAGCAACTAATACTCTCCTGACAAATAACAAATTAACCACCTCTACAGACAATGAAATGTAAATATGTCACACCTCTTAGCATCCGTCTTTCTTAAAAAACAATAATAAATCTAATTTTCAGAAAAACGATTTCTACATGCGCCAAACACGATGATAACTCCTGTAATTGGATTATGGCAAATCCTTTTGAGGAAATAGGTAAATAAACAAAAAACCAGTCAACACACGAAAACAAAGTGTTAGACTGGTTTTTTATTTATTACTATATATATCTAATTCGTGTCTTTCAGAAAATGTAGTAAATTTTCAAACGGCTCTTCAGGATCAGTAGATTTCAGTGGCATTGGATGGTAAATTTTGGGTGTGTTTTAAAAAGGCAGTAACTCGATGATCTTCTTCTTGAGGATATCTATAATGCAAATGATCTGCAACGTATTTTGCTGTACTGCGAAATAAATTTCCCATAGCAAAAAGCGCTTTCCATGTACCATCGTAGCTTCCATCGGCATAGGTGGACAGAAGCTCTTGCCAGCTTTGTTCCGAAATATGTTTCTCCAAGTATTTACCACTTTTACCTATGCTAACTGAAAAATCTGTTTGGATACCAACCTGCCATTCCAGCATTTTGAGCAGCATCGGTCTAACATTTTTGTTGAGATGATCTTGTGCATAAAGAATTTCCTTTCTCCACAAACCTTTTGCTACATAAGTGGAGACCCACCAAAATTCATTGCAACAATCCGCAAAGAATTCAGCAGACGGACGTTTTACCCAATAATCTTCATCGGTTGAAGTGGGGATTTCAGGGAGACAGTTATCTTTGTCCATTAAAATGACCATTAGCTTATCTTCTTTGCAATACTCGTCTTTTTCGTCTAAAGGAGTTAAGGTCAGATCAATACGGTTTCCATCTGTAAACAGCATCAGGTAAGAGAACCGCCTGCCCAACTCAGGGGGAAACATGGACATAGCTTCGGGAGTTTGCATAATGATTCGATCACCAAATACATTAATCCAATTAGGGTCTCGAACAAAAGAATCCATTTCGTTTACAAGATAACTGATATCAAAATCTTGAAACATATCATTGGGCACATTTGGATTCGTCCGTGAACCCTCCAATACTACTGCACGAATTCGTTCATCATTTTTTGCAAACCCGAGGATTAAACCTAGCATTTCTTTTTCATTTCTCATACTCGCTTTCTAACCTCCGTATTCTCTATATTAGATCAATTCAGAATGCCAGTAGGCGGTCCACGAGTCCGAATTGTACGAATGCTAGTTCGCTGAATGGGTTATAATTTATTTAATTTTTTCTTCATCATTCTCTTCCCCTTTCTTAAGAAGATCATATAGATATATGAGCAGATTGCAGTCCAATTTATGAATTAGCCGAGAACACTCGTGATTTTAATCATGAGATGAATCGGCTTCGGACAAAGCGTGTCTTCTGACACGTTAATTGTCCGACTACTTCTTTGAATAACTAACAAGAACAGGTATACTAATCTTGTACAGATTGCTCATTGAAAACGGAATGTATGGGGTTGCCATAAGGAATGCTTTGTGGCGTAAAACATTCATACCTTCGTCCTCTCTGACCGAAAAGCGAAAACCAAGCAGTAGGTCAGAGAGAAGAGTCCAACGTACACTTTTTTTCAATAACCGTAGGGACTACGGGGATAGCCTGCTAATTCTCACTTCGTTGGATGTGATAGCGCAGGAATCTCGTGGCTTTAGCCATGAGAGGTTCAAGTAAAGATGGTTCATTCTCAGAATACCATGTGCTTAAGTATACTACTCCATCCAATCAACGAGTAGTCGAAAAATAACCTTCCTTTACGACTGTTAGGACAACCCCTGTTTTTGTTGAGAGAATTCCTGTTTAATCGCTGCTAATACAGCCTCGTTTGTCATTAATGTAAACCCCGTTAAAGCCAATACCTTAGCTCCAACAATTATGGCAGCGTCCCCTTCTGGTGATTTGGCGGCTTCACGAAACGCATCGGTATGGCAGACTAACTCATCTGATCCAATTTTAATATATGGATGAATGGTCGGCACCACATAACTGATATTTCCTGCATCCGTAGAACCAAGTCCTGCTTGATGACGAGTGTCCACCTCATAACCAAACCGTTCCATTTGTGCTTGAAACACGCCATCGAATGTGCGGTTCAGCACCAAATCATCTACTTCATTTTGAAAAGCGATGAGATTGACAGTCGCGCCTGTCATTAATGCCGCCCCTTGAGCGATTTGCTTGATTCGTTCAGTCACTTCTCGGCATGTGCTACGTGTGGACGCCCGAATATAAAACCTAGCCTTAGCATATTCGGGTACAATATTAGGTGCGTCACCGCCATGCGTGATAATCCCATGAATCCGCACGTCATCGGTCACGTGTTGACGTAAGGCATTGATTCCATTAAAAAGCTGAATAACAGAATCAAGTGCGTTAATCCCCTCTTCTGGTGCAGCCGCTGCGTGTGCCGCCTTGCCGATGAATTCAAAATCAAGCGGGATGACAGCAAGCGTTGTCCCCGTTATGCGGTTGTGGCTAAATGGGTGCACCATCATGCATGCGTCTATACCTGTTAATAAATTATGTGTAACAAAACTGCCTTTCGCACTGCCATTAGGTCCGCCTTCCTCTGCCGGCGTTCCCAGCACTACAACTTCACCACCTGTCTCTTGGAGCGTCTCCCCTAGCGCAATCGCAGCAAGCACACTTGTTGTTCCGATAATATTATGTCCACACGCATGACCTAGACCTGGCAAAGCATCATATTCAGCTAAATAACCAATGGTAGGTCCTGTTTTTTCGCCTACCTGTTTACGTGCCAGAAAGGCTGTAGCATGACCAGCCACCCCTTTTTCTACCTGAAAACCTGCCTCTTCCAACAAAGAAGTTAAAAGCCCTTGCGCATACACTTCCTCATTGCCGATCTCAGGATGCTCATGAATAGCATGGCTAATCGAAATAAATTGTTGCTTGTTTTGCTCTACATAGGTAATGATTCTATTTTCCAATGCTGACTGAGTTTTGTTTATCTCCGTTTGGATTGTTTGGTCTACCTTCATGTAATCCTCCTACTTCATTCTGCTTATTTATCCACACGCTCATATACCACTTCACCATTGATAAACGTCTTCTCCACCTTGTTTTGTATGTGAAATGGATGCCCACTCCAGATAACCACATCGGCATCCTTCCCACTCTCCAAAGAACCAACACGATCTTCTACACCTAAATGTTTGGCAGCGTTTAGCGTGATAGCTTGCCATGCCAAGGCTTCATCCAACCCATCGCTTACGGCATGAGCAACGCTGGTCACTAAGTATTCAATTCCTACAACCGGATGATCTGTAGTAATACTAAAAGGTACGCCCGCTTCTGCTAAGGCAAGGTGTGTATGGAAGCCTTTATCTGCTAATTCGATCTTAGACCGTGAGGAAAGGGTAGGTCCTAAGGAAACACGAACCCCTTTTTCTAGTAAGAAATCCGTGATTTTATGACCTTCTGTGCAATGCTCAATTGTAATCTCAATGTCAAATTCTTCAGCTAAACGTAGCGCTGTTACAATATCATCAGCACGATGAGCATGAGCACGTAATGGAATCTCTCGCTTTAACACTTTCACCAAGTTTTCTAGGCCTAAATCACGCTTAACAGGATCACCTTTTTCTTTAGATTCCAAATATTCTTTCGCTTTAATAAATTCTTGACGGAACAAAGCCGCAGTTCCCATCCGTGTAACCGGTGCTTTATCTTTGGCGCCAAACACCCGCTTGGGATTCTCACCAAAAGCTGCTTTCATTCCAGATGGCTCTCGGACAATCATCTGATCTACAATCGTACCGGCCGTCTTTAAGACAACCATCTCTCCGCCGATCACATTAGCGCTACCTGGCATGGATTGAACAGTTGTTACACCTGCTTTTCGAGCTTCGACAAAACCTCTCTCAAAAGGGTTAATTCCATCTAAGGCTCTCACATAAGGAGTTACTGGAGAGCTTGTCTCATTAAAATCATGCCCTTCTTTTCCGATACCTTCTTCATGGACGCCCAGATGTGTATGCACATCAATGATTCCTGGTGTCACATACTTACCTTCCGCATTGATTGTTAGTAGCTCTGCATATTGGGCTTTTATCTGATTGATTTGATCAGTAATCTCTGCTGTCGTACCTACTGCCTTAATTTTCCCCTCTGCTAACAAAATGGTACCCTGTTCCAATTTATGACCATCGCCAATGATGATTGTTGCGTTAGTAATGATTGTTGCTGACATATGCATACTCCCCTTTTTATGTATCATTTTATTGTCCATATGAATATCACGACAACTGGATGCCTGCCCAGATAAGGGATAGAATAACAAAAAGCATTCCTACCACTAGCAGTATGACCATCAGTTGCCTTGCTTTTTTTCTTTTCCACTCTTGCAGGGTTATATCCTCTGCAAGCTGCGCATCAATTTGCTGAAGAGCTTTTGATTTTTTAAAAAAGGTGCTGCCTAGTATGTAAAAACCTTTAAGAAACAAAGCAAAAAAACCTGTAAGCCATACAAAAACAATTGCCCCTCCCAGCAACAGGAGTAAACCTGTAAGAAACATCGTATCCATAATTGTATCCATAACAGTCTCCTCTACTGGTGAAACATCTGTATACAGGTACTTACTGAACAAAGCTTGTTACTCTACTATTAGTAAACTGATTAACATGTTACTTTTTGAAAAAAGAGTCTGCTCCTCTTAAGGCAGAAGCAGACCTAAGATGTCAGGTATACATATACATTGGTTTTAGATTCAAGAATCAAAGCTTGTTGAACATTGTCCCTTATTACTCTGCTACTTTTTTAGCCCAGCGCAAGTCAGGATTTTTATACACACTGTACGTTACGTCTGTCAATGAATTGGCATTCAAATAGTTTTGCGAATAGAAGAAGATCGGAAGAACCGGTAAATCCTGCATGAAGATATCTTCGGCTTCATGTAAGTATTGATTACGTTTCGCTTCATCCTGCTCCACTTTCGCTTTTTCCATTAACGTATCAAATTTTGGATTTACCCATTTGGCTTGGTTATTTGGACTCTCACCTAAATAGTAATCTAGCATGGCTACAGGATCAAGGAAAGAGCCAACCCACCCCATGCGAGCCATTTGGAAATTACTTTGTTTATAAGTATCAATGTAGGTTTTCCACTCTTGATTTTCCAATTTCACATCGACGCCAAGATTATTTGTAAACATTTGTTGCAAGGCTTCCGCTACTTTTTTATGGTTTTGTGCGTTATTGTACTTCAAGGTTACGGTAGGAAGTTTGCTCCAGCCCTCTTCTTTCATTCCCTCAGCCAATAGCTTTTTCGCTTCAGTTGGGTCAAAAGTGAAGTAGGTTGGCTTTTCTCCGCGGAAATCTGCGTCCGCTGTTTTAACGCCTTGTGGTACATAGGCATATGCTGGTGTTTCGCCTGCTTTGGTTACATTTTTGGTCAATAGGTCACGATCGACTGACAAAGCAAATGCACGACGTATTTTAGCATTCGTAAATGGTTCTTGTGTCACATTAAAAGTGTACAAATAAGTTCCAAATTTAGGGAGGCTTACATATTCCTTATTGTTCTTCTCTTGGTCGATAGCATCGATCGGCAACGTATCAATGATATCTAGCTCACCTGTTTTGTACATTTGGTAATAAGTCGTTGCATCTGGTACCATTTTAAAATTGAGTGTATCCATGCTGATCTTAGATTTATTCCAATAGTTTTCACTCTTCGTTAGCTTTAATTGACTATCATGCTCCCAACTAGCCAATTTGTACGCACCATTTGATACCAGTGTATTCGCTTCTGCTACCCAGTTCTTATTTCCTTCTACTACCTTTTGATTCACGGGAAAGTAGACATTGTTCATCATTACTTTTGGGAAATAGGAGGTAGGTGCGTTCAGCTCCACTACCAGTGTTTTGTCGTCAGTTGCGTTTACTTTGACTTCTTCTACTTTACCTTCGCCTTTATTATAAGCCTCAGCGCCTTTTATGTAATACAGGTAAAAAGCGTTGGTAGCTCCTGTCTCTTTATTCAAGACACGTTTCCATGAATATTCATAGTCTTTAGCTGTAACCGCATCACCATTTGACCACTTGGCATCGTCACGGATCGTGAATGTATAGGTTTTTCCATCTGGAGAGATCTCTACTTTTTGAGCCGCCCCTTCTACTACATTTCCTTCCTTGTCAAAAGCATAGAGCCCCTCATAAAGATGATCAATAATCCAGAATGATTTTGTATCGGTAGCAATGGCAGGATCAAGTGAATATGGCTCACCTGCCAGATTGGCTGTCAATTCTTGTTTGGCACTTGCTCCTGATTCAGGTATACCTGCTGTACCTTCTTGATTACCACACGCAGTTAGGGTAGGTACTAGGAATAATAGAATGGCTAATGCTGGTAATAATAGCTTTTTCAATGATGGTTCCTCCTCGTCAATCTCTCTTTTTTTCTTAGTGGTGCAAGTAGCAAGCCGTCCAGTGATCCGGCTTCACCTCCCTCCACTCTGGTTTAGACTCTCTACAGACCGGCATTGCAACTGGACATCTAGTCGAAAACGGGCAGCCAATCGGTGGTTGAAGAGGACTTGGTAGCTCGCCTGTTAATACAATACGTTCTTTCTCTGCCAACTCCGTCGTAGATGTTGCTGGAATAGCAGACAGCAATGCTTGCGTGTAGGGATGCAAAGGCTCTTGGAACAATGTCTCGCTATCTGCTACCTCCATCATTTGACCTAAATACATGACACCAATTCGATCGCTGATATGCTTCACCATCGCTAAATCATGCGCGATGAACAAATAAGTAAGCCCTTGTTCCTGTTGCAAATCTTCCAATAGATTGACAATCTGCGCTTGAATGGAGACATCAAGAGCAGAGATGGGTTCATCTGCCACAATAAAAATAGGCTCCACAGCTAACGCCCGGGCTATCCCGATCCGCTGTCTCTGTCCTCCACTAAATTCGTGAGGATACCGTTTCGCATGTTCTGGACGCAAGCCCACTTTTTCCAAAAGCTCATAAATCCGTTCAGTACGCTTTGATCCTTTAGCAATGCCGTAAGCGTCAATGCCCTCTCCGATAATGTCACCTACTCGCATGCGTGGATTTAAGGAGGAGTAGGGGTCCTGGAAAATCATTTGCATATTCCGATCGAATTCGCGCTTTTCTTGACGACTGTAGGTTGTAATATCTTTGCCAGCAAAGCGAATTTGTCCCTCTGTGGGCTGATACAATCCGACCACTGTACGTCCCAGCGTCGATTTTCCGCTTCCACTTTCCCCCACCAGGCCAAATGTTTCACCTGCTTTAATGGACAACGTAATACCGTCTACCGATTTCACCGTTTGATCGGAGCCTAAGGAAAAGTATTTTTTCATGTTGCTTAGTTCTAAAATTACTTCAGGTTGTTCTCTATATTCTGTTATTTTAACGTTTCGTACCATTTCCTAAGCCCTCCCTGCTACTCTAAATTCTTGTTGTCGTGGAGACCTTGGATCGTGCAACCAGCAGCTTGCCTGATGCGTAGATGAAAATGTGGTCGTCTGTGGTAGATGATCCACGCAAATTTCCATCGCATAGGAACATCGAGGAGCGAATGGGCATCCTTTTGGCGGAGCAAATAAATCAGGCGGAGCTCCTTCAATCGGAACTAATCTTTGCTTCCCAGCTTGATCTAGCTTTGGTACCGAGTCCAGCAGCCCTTTCGTATACGGATGGCTCGGCGATTCAAAAATCTCATCTACTGTCCCTGTTTCTACGATTTTACCTGCATACATCACTACAACGCGTTGAGCCATTTCTGCTACGACACCTAAATCATGAGTGATCATAACGATCGAAGTATCCGTTTTTTGTTGTAATTCAAGTAGTAAATCAAGAATTTGGGCTTGAATGGTCACGTCCAAAGCTGTTGTTGGCTCATCAGCGATCAACAACTGTGGATTACAGGCTATCGCAATGGCAATAACGGCCCGCTGACGCATTCCTCCAGAGAATTCATGTGGATACTGATGATATCGCTTCTCTGCTTCTGGAATACCTACTTGGTGCAACAGCTCGATCGCCTTTTGCTGTGCCGCTTGTAGGGATAGACCTTGGTGCTTTACTAAGCCCTCTGCAATTTGCTTACCAATTTTCATCGTTGGATTAAGTGAAGTCATCGGATCTTGAAACACCATACCTATTTTGGAACCTCTGATCTCTTGCAACGCCTTTTTGGACAAACCCGCAATTTCTTGACCAGCAAAGCGTATGGAGCCTTCCGTTCTGACACCGTTTCCTGCCTTTACCATCCCCATGATAGCCTGCGCTGTAACTGATTTACCGCAGCCACTCTCTCCAACGATCGCTACCACTTCTCCTTTATCCACAAAGAACGAAATGCCACGAACAGCCTGAACCTCTCCTCCATATGTCTTAAAGCCCACTTGCAATTCGTTTATTTCTAACAAATGATTCATGATTACCCCTCCCCTCTATTTTTTATTTTTAGGATCAAGTGCATCTTGTAATCCATCTCCGAAAGCATTAAACGCAAACATGGTTAGGGAGATAAATAGTCCTGGAAAGAAAAGTCTCCACCACTGTCCGTTTAAAATAACACCAATTCCATCGTTGGCCATTGTTCCCCAGCTTGCATTAGGTGCTTGTACACCAAGACCTAGAAAGCTTAAAAATGATTCAGCAAAGATGGCTTGTGGTATCGTAAAGGTCAGGTTAACAATGATAATTCCTAAGGCATTTGGCAACAGATGCTTCCAAATAATTTTGGCGTGAGAGGTTCCTAATTTTTCCGCTGCTAGCACAAATTCTTGCTGTTTTAACTGCAACACTTGACCACGTACTAAGCGAGCCATACCAACCCAGCCTGTTACTGATAGGGCAATAATAATAGTAGACAACCCTGGTTCTAAGACCACCATCAATAAAATAACTACTAACAAATACGGAATTCCATACAAGACTTCCACGATCCGCATCAGGATGTTGTCAATTCGATCCCCCATTTTGCCTCGCCCTGCCATATAACCCGAGACGCCGCCTACAGCTACACCGATCAACAAATCGATGGTAGCTGCGATACAACCTATGAATAGGGAAATTTTCCCACCTGCCCATGTGCGTGCCCACATATCTCGTCCCAAATCGTCTGTTCCGAACCAATGTGTTTCGGAAGGTTTTAGATTCCCTAGCAACAAATCCTGATTTGCTGGACTAAAGACTACAAGATGAGGACCGATGAGCGAAAGCATAATCACTAAAATCAATAAGCTGAATCCGAGCATTGCTAGCTTGTTCTGAACTATTTTTCGTACCATTTCTTTTCCATAGCTTAGACTTGGTCGCTCAATTCGATTCTCTTCAAAAATTCGCTTATCTACAGGTCGAAAAAGATGATCTTGTTCAGAATGGAGTGAAGATTGCGCCATATCTTAGTCCCCCTTGCTCGTAATTTTAATTCTCGGGTCCACTAGTCGATAAGATACGTCAATCAAAAACAATGACAAGATCAGGACCATGCTATAAAAGACCGTTGTTCCCATCACAACTGGGTAATCACGATTAAAAATGCCATCTACAAAATATTTACCAATGCCTGGAATAGCAAAGATTTTCTCAACCACGAACGTGCCGGTAATCAATGCTGCAAACAAAGGGCCGATAAACGTCAGAACAGGAATCAATGCATTGCGAATCCCGTGTTTCACTACTATCACAAATGTAGTCAAGCCTTTTGCCTCCGCCGTCTTCATGTAATTCTGACTAAAAACCTCAAGCATACTAGCCCGAACAAATCTAGCAATGATTGCCATTGGACCAACTGCCAAAGTAACTGACGGCAAGATAGAGTGCTTCCAAGACCCCCAAGAAGCCGCGGGCAAGAGCTTCCAGTCAACTGCAATCAATTTGATTAGCAACGGAGCTAAAATGAAGCTTGGGACAGAAATCCCGATAATAGCGATAAACATAGAAACGTAATCTAACCACCTGTTATGATAAAGCGCCGCGATAATCCCCAAGGAAATACCGAGCGTCAATGCCAAGAACAACGATTGCAAGCCTAGCGTAGCTGATACGGGAAATCCGGAAGCGATCAGTGCATTTACATCACGTGATTTAGATTGAATGGAAGGCCCTAAATCAAATTGGACCAAATCCTTTAGATATAACAAATACTGTTGGGCAATTGGTTTATCCAAATTATATTTTTCTCGCATATTTTGGACTACATCTGCTGGTAGCATTTGTGAATCAGTCGCAAAAGGATCACCCGGTATAAGATGCATAATGACAAAAGTTAGTGTCACAATAATCCACAATGTAACCAGCATAGTGAAAATTCGTTTTAACAGATACATGCATAATTTCCTCCACTTCTCTTCATAACCCCATTTATATATCGGAATACTTGGTTATATGCTTGTAAGAGTACATATCTCCTTCACAACCTGTCTTTATTACATGTAATTTGGTGTTTTTTTACAAAAGGAAAATTTATGCAAAAAAGCCCTTCTCTCTAAGAAGAAGGGCTTCATGTATATGTATGTGCCATTCTTCTTATCTCTCAGAAATTTCTGCTGGATTTAGCACCTTTTGAATGAATCAAGGTTGCCGGGTTTCATAGGGCCAGTCCCTCCACCGCTCTTGATAAGAAGTTGTATAAAGTTATCGGAATCAATTTATAAATCATCATATCATCGTTACCTAAAATGTCAATAGAATCATACTGATTTTTACATTTGTTTATTATTGTTAGTAGTAATTTTTTTATATAGAACCTTGCCACAACAGAAAAAGCCTCCTCTTCGGAGGCCTAATGATCTATTACGATTTCTCTTTTTCTTTTTTTGTAAATACTTTTTCAAACAGATCTCCTGGGTCCAAACCCAATTCTTTTTTTATCTGCTCCTGTTGTTTTTGCTCCTTTGTTTCCTCCCGAATTTCTAACAACACTGTTATTTCATCCAAAGCCTTTTGATCCACCAGCTTCTTGTCCTGTGAGGATTCTTCTTCGTTCGAACCTGTTGAGCTTCTCGCATCAGTCGGACTTCTCACTGTTGAAATCTCTTTTGCAGCCCCTTCCTCGGTAGCTCCATTTGAATCTGTAGCTTTTTGTGGTGTTATGGTAAAAAAAGCGATTATGGCAAATAGTAGCGTGACTGAGGCAATCGAATAGAACATGACCTTAGTCGAAAATCCCAACAACCAGGTGAAAATCGGTGGCCCTAACGCTACTCCAATAAAACGCACACCATTATACAAAGACGTAATCATTCCACGCTCTGTCTTAGTAACCGCCCCAATGATCATGGAATTGAGGCAAGGTAAAATCATTCCTGTTCCCACGCTACCAAATACAAGAATTCCAATTAAGAAATAGACATTGGATACAAAGCTTGCCCCTGCATAGGAGAATGTAAGTAGGAGCATTCCCGTAATAATAAAGTAGCGCATCACGGTTAGTTTCTTTTTAATAATCGCCCCTGTAATAAAAGCCATAATACTCATGGCTAGCAAGGGAATAGCTAAAAAAGCTCCTTTTAACACACCATCAATTTTGTAGGTTTCTTCCAGCAAATCAGATAGATAAAAAAGCACGCCAAACAGTGTAGATAAGCATATGCTCCCGATAAAAAAGGCCGGAATTAGCCACTTGCCGTTTTGTTTAAATACCTTACCAATCGAACCAAGGTACTCTTTCACTGACTTAGGCTGTTTTTTTTGTTTTTTTTCTTTTACTAACAATAAAAAGATGACTAGCACCACAGCGCAAATGACTGGAAACGCCAAAAAGACAGCATACCATGTCCATAAAGCAAATAGAGAGCCTAAAATCGGACTTAACACTTTACCCAAGCCGTTGGAGGTTTCCAATAATCCAAGGGCTTTACTTTCGGAAGCACCATCAAATAAGTCTCCTACTAAAGCCATAGCAATAGGCGATGTCCCTGCTGCACCTATTCCCTGTAACACCCTTCCTAAAATAATCAACCAATAGGGATTCGTTACCCACAATGCCGCTAATCCAGCGAGCAAACCGCCTGCTCCATATAAAGTAAGAGCAATCATTATAACCACTTTCCGATTAAACCGGTCAGATAAGTAACCTGCCAATGGAATAATGATTCCAGCCGCAATAGAAAAGGCTGTAATCAAAAAACTGGTTTGGAAAGAAGTAAGGTGCAACTCCGCTTTCATTGTTGGTAATATGGGAATTAACATAGAATTCCCGAGAACCATGACCAACGGAACACCCGTTAACCCTATGAGATTTTTCGAGTTGTTTTGCGATTGAGCCATCATACGTCCTCTTTTCTTAAACGATCAACGTAATCATGAAATGACAACTTAGGCTTGATACATACTACCATCCCAGGTATAGTGAGCCAGAATGTCTGTATCGATCTCTATACCAAGTCCCACTCCTGTTGGCAACGTAACAGTTCCTTGCTGTGCTGAGAGAGGAATCAACTGGGTAAAGGGATTCTCCATAACGTCCCACTCAACAGGTTCTATTTCATCCCCTGTCATCTTGCTCCATGCAGGTAGACAGGCTTGCCCAAACAATGCATACAGCCGTGTTAAGGCACCGTCAAATACATGTGGAGAGACACGATAACCAAAACTACGCACGGTTAGCAACGTATGACGATACCCATCTATTCCATCCTCATGCATAGGATCAGGCTGGGCAATGTCAATCGCTCCGATCTGACACAGGCTGTGAAAAGCCTTTACATTTAGGATGTTTTCTCCACCAGCTAATGGAATAGATAGCTTAGCCCGTAATAAAACATAATCATGTAAGCGGTCCATCGGCATAGGTTCCTCTAGCCACAACAGATTACTCCATTCTGAAAATAGTTGTTGCCATGCTCCTACACCAGCCACGTCATAGCTCTGATTTGCATCCAAGGCAAAAGACATTTGTGAGCCAAGCGTTGCCATTAAGAGATTTACATGAGCTTGGTCCTCCTTAATAGTCCTACCACCAATTTTAACTTTTGCCATTTGAAACCCACTAAGTAAGGCCTGTTCTACTTGCTCACAAGATTGTTGTTCCCAGTTAGGCGTATCACGATACGATTGAAAGGAAGCATAGACAGGTATCGTATCTCGCCACATCCCTCCATATAGATCGCATACCGACAGCCCCCCACTCTTACTCACAATCTCCGTCAAAGCCATACTAACGGCGGCAGCAGCTCGTTGATGCCACTTTTTCACGACCGTAACCAGTTTGCTTCGATCCGTTGCCTGCTTGCCAATCAAGTAAGGAATGATTCGTTTTCGAAAGCCTATTTCAAGCGTCGGTAGCCAATCAATACATTCTCCCCAGCCTTCCAGCCCAGAGCGTGTCACGATTTTAATCATGTAACAGGAACGATACTTTTTATAGCCATTAGCATCCCCATAAGGTTCACGTAACCTGTGCAGGCAGGGGTATGTCTCGACCCGTTCAATAATCAACAGAATACCTCCATATTATAAGTTGCTAAGATCGTCATCCGCTTCCTGCTTGGCCAAATCATCCAAGTACTGCTCATATGACATAATTAGACCCTTTCCCTCGTTTTGGGCCATGTACTTATCATACGTGTGGCTCCGCATAAAATGAACGCTGTCCGGTCCTTGGTAGCCGTACATATCAGTGTAACCAATTTGCTCCACAGCTTCTACATAGCCCTCTGCTTCGTCTGACTCAATATACATATGGTTGTAGTCTGTTTTATCGGAGTCTTGAAAAGAAAATGGTGTACTGGAGGTTCCCCACGATTCTACAATTTGCCATGCATCTTCCCCGTCAAAGAAATTCGTATCTTTTTCATCCATCGAAGTTCGCCCAAAGGCTGGCTTCAAAAATTGTTCCTCAATAGGACGCTGATTGTTAACAACAGGAGCTGGAGCATGTTCTTTGCACGTCAGCGCTTGTGGCAATGCTTCTAATCTCTCCGTTGGAATTTCTTTTCCACAGACAGTACAAATCCCATACGTACCCGCATTCATGCGCTCTAGTGCTTGATCTATCTCGTTTAATGTTTCACGATCCAGTTGGTACAACGCAATATCTTTTTCCCGCTCAAACAATTCAGAAGCAACATCTGCAGGATGATTATCATATGTGGAAAGTTCAGAGGTAGCTTGACCCATAGCACTTTTCATTCCATAGTGATCGTTCTCCTCCAAACGCTTCATTATGCTCTCTTTCTCATCAAGGAGTCTTTCCTTTACATGAGCCAGCATCTGTTTATCCATCTGGGCACCATCCTTACTTAAAAATGTAGAGCTCTCTCGTTTTGGTAGTATGCCCGACAAAAAAACGTTCTTACTAGGGAATTTTTTTCCCTGATAAGAACGTTCTTTGTAAAACGAATGAAATTGGTGCCCAATATACTAATCGATACTTATAGTTTTATTCGGTTACATGTGAAAAATGTTCATCAACAATCGTTGCACAACGCTCGCATGTAGATGGGTGTGATGCCACTTTCCCTACATCTTCCTTCACGACACGGCAACGTTCACACTTCTCGCCTTCAGCCGCAAGTACAACTACAGAAATACCTTCTAGTTTAGTACCTTCCGCAGGGGCTTCTGTACCAGCTTCATGCATTTCAATATCTGCCACGATGAATAGATCTGCCAAGAACTCCATATTCATAAGTGTTTGGTAAACCTCTGCTGTGTGTGGATATAGAACCAATCTAGCATCAACGGAATTACCAAATACTTTGTTACGGCGTGCTTCTTCCATTGCTTTTAACACTTCATCGCGCACTTCTAAGAAAGCTGTCCATTTTGCTTGCTCTTCTGCACTGAACAAATGTTGTTCATTTACTTCCGGCATATCGGTAAGCTGTACACTCGCCTCGCTTACGCCTGGGATGTAACGCCATACCTCATCTGTTGTATGCGGGATGATTGGAGACAACAATTTCACTAGATTAAGCAAGATATCATACATAACCGTTTGTGCTGCACGACGCTCTTCATTATTTGGTGCTTCTACATATAAACGATCTTTGGAGATGTCCATGTAGAAAGAAGAAAGCTCAATGGTGCAGAAGTTATGCACAGTTTGATATACAGTATGGAATTGATATTCATCATATGCTTTGCGTGTACGTTTTACCATCTCTGCCGCCTTTGCCAACATAAAGCGATCTAGCTCAGGCAAGCGATCGTATTCTACGCGATCTTTAGCTGGATCAAAGCCATCCAGGTTACCAAGCAAGAAACGGAATGTATTGCGGATTTTACGATATACTTCTGCATTCTGTGCAAGAATCGCATCAGAAATCCGGTGGTCTGATTGATAGTCAACAGAAGAAACCCACAGACGTAAAATATCAGCTCCTAGCTTGTCTGTTACTTCTTTTGGCACAATCGTATTACCAAGTGATTTGGACATCTTACGTCCTTCACCATCCAATGTGAAACCATGGCTCAAGATGCTTTTATATGGCGCTTGACCATGAACAGCTACCGAGGTAGATAAAGAGGAGTTGAACCAACCACGATATTGGTCAGATCCCTCTAAATACAGATCAGCAGGCCAGCTTAGATTATCACGTTGACGCAATACTGCCTCATGTGAGGAACCCGAATCAAACCAAACGTCCATGATATCTGTTTCTTTACGGAAATCGTTGCAACCGCAAGCGCAAGTCAATCCTTCTGGAATTAATTCAGACGCTTCACGAGCAAACCACACGCCAGAACCTTCTTTAGCAAACAAGTTAGCGATATGATCAATGGTTTGTTCATTGATGATCGGTTCGTTGCACGCTTTGCAGAAGAAGATTGGAATTGGTACACCCCAAACACGCTGACGAGAAATGCACCAATCATTACGATCTGCCACCATGTTAGCAAGACGAGTCTCGCCCCAATGTGGAGTCCATTTCACATCTTTAATGGCTTGTAGCATTTGGCTACGGAAACCTTCCACAGACGCAAACCATTGCTCTGTCGCACGGAAAATAATTGGCTTTTTCGTACGCCAGTCATGCGGATAGGAGTGAGTGATAAAGCTTAATTTCAGCAAAGCGCCGTTTTCTTTCAGTTTTTCAGATACCACTTTGTTGGCATCTTCATAGAACAACCCTTCAAAGCCCGGTGCTTCTTTCGTCAGTTTCCCTTCATGATCCACTGGGCACAGCACTTCGATATTGTATTTTTTAGCAACGTTAAAGTCATCTTCCCCGTGTCCTGGAGCAGTATGAACACAACCCGTACCAGCGTCTAATGTGACGTGATCACCCAAAATTACTGGGGAAATACGATCATAGAATGGATGTTGTGTCTCAATTCCTTCTAAGTCAGAGCCTTTGAAGGTTTGAACGGTTTCTACTTGCTCCCAACCAATTTCTTTGGTTACGGATTCCACTAGACCAGAAGCCACTAAATATTTATTCCCATCTGCAACCACTACACTGTATTCCAATTCAGGATTTAGCGAGATTGCCATGTTAGCTGGAATGGTCCAAGGAGTAGTTGTCCAAATGATAACACCTGTGTCTTGATCTAGCTTGCCCTTTCCATCCTTCACCATGAAACGCACATAGATAGAGGCAGAACGCTTGTCGTAGTATTCAATTTCTGCATCGGCTAATGCAGTTTCAGAAGATGGAGACCAATATACACAACGCAGACCTTTGTAAATATAGCCTTTCGTTGCCATGGCACCAAACACACGGATTTGCGCTGCTTCATATTCAGGTTGCAGAGTTACGTAAGGATTTTCCCAATCTGCGCGAACACCCAAACGTTTAAATTGTTCACGTTGTTTTTCTACATAGCTCCACGCATATTCTTCACAACGTTTGCGGAAGTCGTTTACTTCGATGTTACGACGATCTAATTTTTGTGCATTTACGATTGCTTGCTCAATTGGTAGACCATGTGTATCCCAGCCTGGAACATACGGTGCGTAAAAACCAGACATGGATTTGTAGCGAACGATAAAGTCTTTTAACGTTTTATTTAAAGAATGACCAATATGGATATCTCCGTTCGCGTAAGGAGGGCCATCATGTAGAATAAAGCTTGGGCGGTCCTTCGTACGCTCCAAAACTAGTTTATAGATGTCCATTTCTTCCCATCTTGCTTCTACCTCAGGTTCACGTACGGGCAAATTTCCACGCATAGGAAATTCTGTTTTTGGCAGGTTAAGCGTTTTTCCATAATCGATACTCATCTGTATTCACTCCTTGATTATAGTTACGATACCAGTCTTATTGCCGGGTGATTACAGGCCCATTAGCATGTATAGCTATTTTTACTCAACAAAAAAAGCCTTTCTAATCCCCGTAGGGACGAGAAAAGCTTCCCGTGGTACCACCCTAATAAACATGATTTGGCAAAATGTCTAAGCCTTTTCATGTCCACTCATTCATTCGTAACGTGAATGTAACGCTCACCTAGTCGCATCATTTATGATGCTTTCAGATATGAACTCCTGGGTGATCTTCAAGGGTCAACTCCGTCCAAGCTTTCACCACCCGCTTGGCTCTCTGTTACGGATTACTTACACCTTTACTTTCCCAATCATCGTTGTTCGTTATATGGGTAAAAACTGAATAAAAACTTGGTATACATTATAATTCCATCTTTAACAGAACGTCAATGCTTTATTCCTTTGGTTACCCTTCATAAGAAGAATCCATTTTTTGTAAATCGTCCCAATCGCCGTTCTCCAGCATTTCCAATTGTGCTTCGAGCAACGTGCGAAAACGCATGCGATAGACGGAAGCACGTTTTTTCAGCTCTTCAATCTCAATAGCTACCTTACGTGATTTAGCCAAGGCTTCATTGATAATTCGATCCGCGTTCTTTTCAGCTTCTTTTAAAATCAACTGCGATTCTTTACGCGCGTTGGTTCTCACTTCTTCTGCGGTTTCTTGAGCAACTAGGATTGATTTACTCAAATTTTCTTCTAAGTTCTTATAATGGTCCAAACGCTCAGTTAACAGCGACATGCGCTCTTCAACTTCCCTTTTTTCCTTGATCATAAGCTCGAAGTCTTTAATGATTTGGTCCAAGAACTCATTGACTTCATCCACATTATAACCGCGGAAACCGGAACTAAATTCCTTATTATGTATATCAAGAGGCGTTAATGGCATAGACAGTTCCTCACTTTCCCCGTTTTCTTATGTTGGCAAGTTACCCCATACTTTCGACAGTTTCTATAAAAAATCCTGCCACACTTCGGGAAAAAATGCGAGTAATCACGTAAATATAAAGGCGGTCAGACGTAAGCGCCCACTCTTAGTTGGTCCAGTTACCTCAGTAATTTCAAATCTCCCGAAGCCACCAAGCGAGATCATATCACCTTGATTAATACTATGCGAGGGGTCTTCAACTACCTTATGATTCACTTTGCATTTCCCAGCACGAATAGGAAGCAACGCCTTAGCTCGTGAAAGGTTACATACCTCTCCAATAATAGCATCAAGCCTGGCAGAGAGCACAGTGAAGCTTTTGTTTTTCCCCTTTTTCTCGGATGCTTTGACATCCGTTAAAGGTAACTCTTGTAAGCTAACTGGAATGCGATGAATGTGAGTAACCTGCATACGAACAAAATCAGCCACTTCTTCGGCTACAACCGTTTGACATGTTTCTCCGTTAAGCAAAATATCACCGAATTTTTCCCGTTTTATGCCTACATGTAACAATGCGCCCATTACATCCCGATGCTCCAGTGCAACAAAACGCTGGTTACCCGTAATTTCAAACAAACACAAGCGAAAATTGGCATCCTCAGGTACGATATAGGCGGGATGCAACAAAACGCGCACCCTCTCTGCCTCATCATATCCACCGGAAGCCGATACTTTGACGTCCTGGACTTGTGATGTAAGACTTTGTAAGATAAAAAGTTGGCGTGGATCAAGAAAATCCGTTAAGCGTGTGATCTGCCGCTCTTCTACTAGCCTTAGCATTTCCAGCGCCCGTTCTACGAAAGGATATTCTTCTTTTTTAAAATGATGGTAAATACTCATCTGCTCATCGCTCTTTTCTTACAGGAACCTACTCAACAGAGAAAATAATCCCTCTCTAGCAAAATACAACGCAAGCATAGCAACCATCGGGGACAAGTCAATAAAGCCAAGAGGCGGAATGAACCGGCGGAAAATAGATAGATATGGCTCTACCAATCGTTCCAACAATTGACCAATTGACGTTTCCCTCATTTGTGGCACCCATGACATAAAGACATAGGCAATTACCATGTAAAAATAGATTTGAAACGCAAAGTTAATAATTGCACCCAATATATACATTTATTCACCCCAGTAACTTGATGTCTTACTCTTCTACTATGACGCTTGAAATGGTTCCCTGAATATCCACATGATCAGGCGTGCAAACAAAAATTTGTTCCCCTACCTTCTGGATGTCTCCATTCAGGGCATATACCGTTCCACTGAGGAAATCAATAATGCGTTTTGCCTGATCGTTCTCCACACGCTGCAAATTAACTACAACAGGTCGTCTATTACGCAAGCTGTCTGCAATATCCTGCGCATCGCTATAATGGCGTGGCTCAAATAGCATGAGTCTAATACCTTCACGATCTCTAGCCGCATGCAGGCTCACCACATTACTTCCAGCTGATGCTCTTTGCCCATTCTTCTTAGGAGGAGCTTCCTGATCACGATCTTCTTCCACATACTCTTCCACATACTCTTCATTTTCCAGACCAAAAAAATTCATTAGTTTATTCATGACTCCCAAATTCCTTCCTCCTCTCCGGACAAAAGCCGCTCTTATTCCGCTATTCCGGTTGCACGAGCACGGAGCCTAGACGCACAAACGTGGCCCCTTCTTCGATAGCTATCTCAAAATCTCCTGACATGCCCATTGATAATTCCTGAACTGTCACACGAGGTAAGTTACATTCTTTGATCCGTTGTTGCCATTCGCGCAAACCACGAAACACATACCGAATCTCTTCAGGGTCTTCTGTTTGCGGTGCCATAGTCATTAATCCATCAATACTTATGTGTTCCATATTACTAATTTCTTTGACAAAAGCCAAGACATCATCCGGATGTAAACCAAATTTTGTTTCTTCTTGGGAGATATTTATCTGTAGCAAGCAAGAAACGACAATTCCTAGCTTGCTAGCTCGTTTTTCAATTTCTTCGGCCATCGATAATCTGTCTAAGGAATGTATGTATGTAAAACGTCCCACTACATCTTTTACCTTGTTGGTTTGCAAATGACCGATGTAGTGCCAAACCGCCTTGTCTTTATACGCTTCGTATTTTGGAAGTGCATCTTGGATACGATTTTCCCCAATGTGGGCAAGTCCAGCATCGATGATTTCCCCAATCGCAGGTGTATCTACATATTTCGTCACCGCTACCACTTTTACCTCTTCACGCTGACGATTTGACCGCTCACAGGCTGCTGCTATTTTCTGTTCAATGTCAACCATACGCTGTTCAACTGTAGCTTTTGCTACCATTCTAGTCATGTTGTTTGCTCCTTCCACCCAATAAATGAAGCCATTCTACCTGCTTTTCCCTGATCCTTTCGATGAGAAAAGAATAAATCGTTACGACAACTTGTGCAATAATGAGTCGTACTAATATGGGAAGCAAGAACCCCTGCCTCCTTTACTATCAACTGATTTAAGTGACGTAAATCTAGCATAAAATGACCGCTAGTGCTGCTGGATTGCACAGCTTGTTCCCATTGGGAAGTCGCCATACGTACCTGTTGCATTACGCGCTCATCCACTTCATAGCAACAGCCCCCGATACTAGGTCCAATTGCCACATAGATATCCTCTGGGTTGGATTGATATTCCCGGCTAAAGGCTTCAACCATTTCCCGAGCGATCAAGGAAACAGTGCCCTTCCATCCTGCATGAGCCAGTCCTATTGCTTTCGAGATTGGATCAAGAAAAAAGAGGGGAACACAATCAGCATAAAAAGAGGTTAAAAAAACTCCCCGCTCAGTGGTATATAACCCATCTGTATCTGCAACGACACTCTCTAAACTATCTCTGCCGGCACCAATCTGGCCGGCAGTAATTTTGGTTACTTTATTGCCATGTATCTGATCAGCGCAGGTCCATGTTTCAAACAAAAATCCTTGCTGATCAGCAAGTCCCTGACGATTTTTAATCACATGGTTAGGATTATCTCCCACATGTAATCCCAAATTACACGTTTGAGAACTAGCTGTGCTCTCTTTACCCCACCTTGTCGTAAACCCTGCTGTCAGTCCTGGATAAGCAGACTCCCATTTCTTCAGATGCAAAGTGTGGGTAGTATCGTTTAACTGAAATGGCTCCATATATCTGCTCTCCTTTCGTATCTAAAGTCCTTTCTAATATCTTACTGGTTTTGTAGCAGTCAGGGCAAGTAAATCGATCTTATTTTTACGACATCTGCTATATCCTACTACTACCTTTTCAAGAAAGCTCTTCATCCGTACGTTTGGTATCCAATCTGATAGGTTCCTCTAATCGTACCAACACAACATCCTTGCCAATCTTAACAATATTTCGCCATGGAATAACATGCTCATTTGACCCCGCAAATAATCCAAAAAATCGTCCTTCTCCCGGGACAACGATAGCCTCGACACGTCCTACTTTTAAGTCGATTTCTAAATCAGAAATTTGGCCTAAACGCTTTCCATCTATTATGTTGACGACCTCTTTGGTTTGGAATTCGGAAATTTTCACCATGGGAGTTCACCACTCTTTCTTTTCAACTACTCGCCTACAGCCCTTATTTATGTATATGTATCTTTCGTTGAAAAAGTAGCTCCGTTAAAAATAGCCTTGCCAAGCAACATAACATTGCTTGAACAAGGCGTGGTATAAAGCCTGCTATAATTCTGCTAATGGGAACTGTGATTGATTAGCTACGATTGAACATGCTTTTGCATATGTGAAATCGCTGCTTTTTCCAGTCTTGAGACCTGTGCTTGCGAAATCCCGATTTCCTCTGCTACTTCCATCTGCGTTTTCCCTTCATAGAAGCGCATAGACAAAATCATTTTTTCTCGATCGCCTAAACGTTGCATGCCTTCACGAAGAGCAATCTCCTCGACCCAGAAGATATCTTTGTTCTTTTCATCGCTGATCTGATCCATTACAAAGATGGGATCTCCGCCGTCCTGATAGATTGGCTCAAACAAAGAAACAGGGTCCTGAATCGCATCGAGAGCAAACACGACATCTTCTTTGGATACATTTAATGCACTAGAAATTTCCACGATGGTGGGCTCACGCGAGTGCTTATTCGTCAGACTGTCGCGTACCTGCAACGCTTTATAAGCGATATCTCGCAAGGAACGGGATACACGAATCGGATTGTTATCACGCAAGTAGCGTCTGATTTCTCCAATAATCATGGGAACAGCATATGTTGAAAACTTAACGTTCTGTCCCAGATCAAAATTGTCAATCGCTTTCATCAAGCCGATACATCCCACCTGAAACAGATCGTCAACATATTCACCACGATTGTTAAACCGTTGAATAACACTTAACACCAGACGTAAGTTCCCATTCACCAACTTTTCTCTGGCAGAGTGCTCACCGCTCTGTAATCGTTCAAAGAGCTCCCGCATTTCTTTGTTGTTTAATACTGGAAGCTTTGAAGTGTCTACTCCACAAATCTCAACCTTGTTGCGTGACACACCATTCCCTCCTCAGAGAAAAAAAGTCCCTATCCGTATGTACCCTGCCTTATCTTCCGTCCCCCTCCGCATTCGAGGAAAAGAAGCAAATGATCCCATTTATAAAATAGGGTGGCAGGAGAAATGGTTTGTAAAAAACCACTTTCTGGTATGGATAGGAACAGTATTTCCAGAGGAGGATAAATTATGCGTCACACCATTTTGTTAAATTCTTTTCGTAGTCGTTTGATTATTCGCTTTTCTAGACGTGAGATATAGGATTGCGAGATACCTAGCAAATCAGCTACATCCTTTTGCGTCTTCTCTTCTTCCCCAGCCAAACCAAAGCGTAATTCCATAATCACGCGCTCTCGATCCGAGAGCTTGTCGAGCGCTTTATGCAACAATTTACGGTCTACCTGATCCTCGATATTTTTGTAGATCGTATCATTCTCTGTGCCAAGTACGTCAGAAAGCAGAAGCTCATTTCCATCCCAATCAATGTTTAATGGTTCATCAAATGATACTTCCGAACGTATCTTATTATTACGGCGCAAATACATCAAAATCTCGTTTTCGATACAACGGGAAGCATAGGTAGCCAGCTTGATGTTCTTTTCAGGATCGAACGTATTGACCGCTTTAATTAAACCAATTGTTCCAATGCTAACTAAATCCTCAATGTTAATCCCCGTATTTTCAAACTTACGGGCAATATAGACAACTAGACGTAAATTGCGTTCAATCAACATACTTCGAACTGCCCCATCACCGGATGGAAGGCGAATGAGCAAGACTTCTTCTTCTTCGCGTGTTAGGGGCGGGGGAAGCGCTTCACTGCCACCTATGTAATATATTTCTTCCGCTTTCACTCCGATTTTCAGCAAGAAGCGATACCACATTAACTGGACATATAGACGAATTTTTACGTACATGCTAGCCCTCCTGTTCTAATGATGATGTATGAACTACTTGTATCATGTTAGCTGATTGAACTGTTTTGGATTCTTTCGTGTTCTCGTTTATTCCCTCTTGCTGAATTAATGCAGGATGCACGATAGATTCATATTTGCCATCTGCTGATAACTCAATCGGATTTAACCCGATTAATACACGTTCGGTAACGAGGCGCATCCCATCATGTACCACCACCACTTGATCAGGACGAATGGCTACCATGAAATCCATTCCTCTAGACACGCTACGAAACGGTACAAGGCGCAATTTCCCTTGCCACTCTAGCGGGAGTTCATCCATAATGTTCTCCAGTCGCTGAAGCTTTTCTCCCTCCTCTCTTGCTACTTGTAAAATAGGTAGCGGTAAAATTTTTTTAAACAATTTGCATTCCATAACCATGACTGGAATGCGTGTTATTGGCTCATGCAATTGGTTGCCTGTGTCTACAAGCCCACGGCATAAAATGATTTGATCGGTAAGTTTCACCTCTACCTCCACTAAGAATGCTTCTATTTTTCGTGGCTCTTGGATAGACTGATAGCTTTTTTTACTTAACAGAAATACCAGTACAAATCCTAGAAACACGATGAGTAGTGTTGGTTTTGTCCCTACGCCGAAACTATCGTTATGGGTAACTAAAATGCCTTGAATAATTTCATTTTGGCTCGTTGTCAATAGAGTAAGGGCAAATACCCCTCCACCAAACACAAATGCAACAAAATAAAATATAGCTAGATGATGTAAAAAATGTGTTAAACGTTTACACCCAAAGGCTATCCATAAAATAAATAATGAGAAGAGTAGCTTTGTAAACCACGCATACATACCCGAAAAAGACGGAAAAAAGAAGAAGGCCACATAACAGCTCCCTACTGCTGATGCAATTAACAGTCTCCACCAAACAATTCGTTCTTTTCGAAAATAAGCGGTAAACCATAACAATAAGGCATCAATTGCAAAATTTAGGAGTAGAATGATATCCAGATAGACCACCATATACTGTCTTCACCTCCGTCTGGCAAAAACAGTATATCTCAATGTATATGTAAAGTCTGTCAAAACTTGACCGCGTTTTTCCCCTTTTTTTGTTGAAAAAACTGGGGATGTTGGCCCATTTCCCCTTGGCAGTAGCTTATTTTGGCAATAGTAGAATTCTAGACCTTTTCCTGTTTGGAGTCGCACAAATATCCCCAGCCATTCGCCTCTCCCTCCCGTTGGTCGGTCTCTTTCTTATGTGTATTTGCGTTAAGGATGTAGGAGTAAAGATGTAAAGAAAAAAGCAGTCTCTCGCCTGTTTTTGGGAGAACTGCTTTGTTATATAGTGAAACTCATATTTTAGTTTCATATTCACTGCTTATAACATAGATGATTCTAGCAAATTTATGAATTAGCCGAGAACACTCGTGATTTTAATCATGAGATGAATCGGCTTCGGACAAAACGTGTCTTCTGACACGCTAATTGTCCGACTACTTCTTTGAATAACTAACAAGAACAGGTATACTAATCTTGTACAGATTGCTCATTGAAAACTGAATGTATGGGGTTGCCATAAGGAATGCTTTGTGGCGTAAAACATTCAAGCACCTTCGTCCTCTCTGACCGAAAAGCGAAAACCAAGCAGTAGGTCAGAGAGAAGAATCCAACGTACACTTTTTTTCAATAACCGTAGGGACTACGGGGATAGCCTGCTAATTCTCACTTCGTTGGATGTGATAGCGCAGGAATCTCGTGGCTTTAGCCATGAGAGGTTCAATTGCCTATAACAAAATTGTGTTGCATGAAGAGACGAGCACCAGCGTTGCCACAATCCCCCTAATAGAGATGATTCTGGTCAACAACTCATGACTAAAGTCACGAGCTTGTAACTACCCGATAGTACAAGCATCTTTCGACTCCTATCTTTTCTCGCTTTTACAAGCGTGGTGTTACATCAGGGCAGGTTGACATCTACCCAACAAAAGAAGCTATGCTCCTGTTGTTACTTCAACGATGTACTCTATTCCTTTTCGTTGAAGATTCATGGCCCCAATACGATCATCGTTTGAGGTGTAATGGCAGGCTTTACAGCAGAATACATGTATTTTTTTGTTTCGATTGGCTTTCTTTGTATGCCCGCACTTTGGACAAGTTTGCGATGTGTATCGTGGGTCAACTGCCATCACCTTTGATCGGTGCATCAAAGCTTTGTATTCTATCATTTGACGCAACTGATAGAATGCCCAAGATACATATTCATAACGATTTTTGACACGTACACGTTCAGTAGCATTGCGTACACCTGTCAAGTCTTCAACAACAAAGAGTGTATTTGCTCCATATTTTTCTACGAGTGCCTTACTGACAGTGTGATTAACATCTGTCATCCAACGGTTTTCTCGTTGACCGATTTTCTTCAAACGTCTACGTGAAGAAGCAGTTTGCCTCATTTGTAGTTGCTTACGTAAATGTTTATACTTCGCTCGCAGAGCAATTTTGAATCCACGTGTTAGTGCCAAGTCGATGTTACTGACTATCTTGTCAAAAGTTCCTTGACCACCAGCTGTGACTCGTCGTTGATCATGAATATGTTTTGGTCCATCAATAGAGATCTGAAAAAAATCCCACATTGATTTATATTGTTCAAAAAAATCTAGAAACTCATGTAAGAAAGTACCGTTTGTAATCGCGTAAGAACGAAAACCGTATTCTTCTATGCCGCGACGTACTACTTCATGCACCGTCTTCTTTGAAGTAGGAAGTAGCGGTTCCCCACCATATAGAAGCATGGTGTGCTGGGCATTCTGGAACCGGCCTCTCGCTTTTTCAGTCTCCAGAATACGATCAATCGCAAAAAACATGTTGTCCATTTCTTCCTGTGAAAGCGAATGATTGATTTTATGAATATCATGTCCTTGAAAGCAATAGGGACAGCGTAGGTTACACATGTACGTTGTGCAAACACTAAATACGACACCCAGTGAAGAAGCTTGTAACTGAGCATTCATTTCATCTCTAAGCTTAATCAGCTTCTCCCACTCTTGTTCCCTACTTTCAAAGAGGTATCCGCGCTTGAACAAGTAAGATAATAGATTGTCTAGTTCAGCATTTGAATCGCATTGTGTTTTTGATTTTATCTGATCTAGAACTTTTTTTACATCCGGTTCAATCGTGTCAATCGCTCCGCTTAAAGAGTTGACGATAACATAGCTTCCGTTTGAAAGCTTATGAAATGAGTTGTACGTACTGAAAAACATGCTTACCACTCCCTCTTTACCCAAAGAATTTCTCACTTATTCTTATGATTAAATGGTGGTGAGTTCTTTTCGAATGGAATCGAGATATGAAAGAACTTGTTCCCCTGCATGCGTACAATGCGGTTGATCTAAATTTCCATACACCACCAATGCTTCCGCGGCACACCCTCCACCACATATTGGTGCAGATGAACAACTGCGACATTGTGGAATAGTAAGAGAATTGAATGATTTCCACTTATCCCACTTCCATTCTTTAAGAAGAAAATCAGGGTAATAATCACCAATCTTATATTCGGCTCGTCCAATCAAATCTGCACAAGCATATATATGATTATCAGGGCCAAAAGTAATTTTTCTACCCTGCACTGATTCACAAAATACGATGTTTGGAAGAAATGGGATTGCTTTTCTTTGCAATTCGGGATCTAGCTGCGATACAGAATAAATGTATCGATACATATCAGAGCCAACTATTATCTTCTGCTGATTTTCCAATTCCTCCAGATTTGAAATATCTCGACGCAATTGTTTCAGAATCTCAATTCCTTGCATGAGGTTATCACCTGTACTTTGGCACGTATGATCGGTTACAGGAGCAAAATGTATCTTAAAACCTTCTCTGCCTAATATCTCATTTTCTTTGTAATGCTCTATCAGAGTGGAAACGGTATTTATGTTTGTCTTGTCAATGTTGACACGCACTGTTATTGATATTCCCCGATTAAGTACATCAACAATGCTATTATCAATTTTTTTAAACGTACCTTTTCCTCCCACAAGGATTCGCCTTTGATCATGAATATGTTCTGGACCATCTATTGTGATCGTCAAGTTGAGTCGATCCTTATAGTTTTCCAAGAGGTCTACAAAAGTTGGTAGATGATACCCGTTTGTGTTACAACCTATTTCAAAATCTAGTTCAACAGCTTTTTCACAAATTTTTTGCACGATTTTGTGTGTAAATGGTAATAATGGTTCGCCACCAAATAGGTTAATCATTCCTTTTTTCAAACCACTCTCTTGGTGAAAAAAATCAATGGCTTTCCATATCTCATTGGGTTGTTCATCCGTTAAAAGAGACATTTTCTCGTGGATTTCATGGCTTTCAAAACAGTAAGGACAACGAAAATTGCAAGTATAAGTCGGGCAAATCACATACTGCATGACTTGTGTTTTTCTAGCAAACACCATCGCTTGCTTTAGAAGCTCTTCCTCTTCAGCTTCTGAATTGTACACATATCCTCGTTTTATAAGATGGGAAACAACTTCCATCTGTTCTTCTGTAAATTCATGTTCTTGCATATGGGGAAGATGGTGCACTTTCAAATAAGTTAAAAAATAAAATTACAAAGCAAAAAACCTTGCTCTCTATAGGAGAACAAGGTTTCTATGTTTGTTGGTTGTGGCCTCAGGTTATCCTTATTCCACTCTATTTTATCCGCTTACTTAATTCTTACGACGACGATTGCGCAAGAATGCTGGGATGTCTAGATTATCCAAGTTGCTTATATTAATAGACTTTTCTTCTTCCATTTCCCGAGAACGGGAAGGAGAGGATGACTGTTGTGGTGCTATATTACGAGCAGATTGTTGTTGCGTTTCAGCCTGTGGACGACGCGTTGCCGCTGGTACATGGCGTTGGTTATCTGCAAAACCAGTTGCAATAACCGTTACCAGGATTTCGTTTTTCAGGTCTTCGTTAATAACCGCACCGAAAATCATATTTACTTCCGGATCAGCCGCAGAAGAGACAATATCCGCTGCTTCATTTACCTCATATAAGCTCAGGTTGGTACCACCTGTAATATTCATTAGAACACCACGAGCTCCATCAATAGATGTTTCTAGTAATGGACTGGAGACTGCTTTACGCGCTGCTTCAGCCGCACGGTTCTCTCCACTAGCCACACCAATACCCATAAGAGCAGATCCACGTTCAGTCATAATTGTTTTGACATCAGCAAAGTCAAGGTTAATCAGACCAGGGGTTGCAATCAAATCAGAGATACCCTGTACACCTTGACTTAGTACATTATCTGCTGTTCGGAAAGCTTCTAGCATAGGCGTATTTTTATCAACGATTTCAAGTAGACGATCATTTGGAATGACAATAAGCGTATCTACTTTTTCTTTTAAAGCAGCGATACCCGCTTCTGCTTGCAGAGAGCGTTTACGGCCCTCAAAAGAGAACGGTCTTGTTACTACACCAACTGTTAGAGAACCTAATTCTTTAGCAATTTCAGCAATCACAGGGGCTGCACCTGTACCGGTACCTCCACCCATTCCTGCAGTAACAAACACCATGTCAGAACCGCGTAGAGCATTCTCAATTAATTCACGGCTTTCTTCTGCTGCTTTCTTACCTACGTCAGGATTCGCGCCGGCACCAAGGCCGCGTGTCAACTTTTCCCCGATTTGTAGCTTGATATCAGCGCTAGATAGATGTAGCGCCTGGGCATCAGTATTCACCGTAATGAATTCGACACCTTTTACACCGCCTGCAATCATTCGGTTCACAGCATTGCTACCGCCGCCGCCACAACCAATAACCTTTATTTGCGCTAATTGTTCCATATCCAAGTCAAATTCGAGCATCTTGAAAGTTCCTCCTCATTCATTCATACACGCTTTTCTCAATTTTGTTAAAAACCCGTTGTTATAGGACGACGGGGCGAATTTTATTGAACTTCTTTATCTGTTCGGTTGGTTTGATTAAATGAATTCGCTAAACCAATTCTTCATCTTTTCAATGAAATTCCCTTGAGAATCCCGTTTCGGTGCTGATGGTGCCGGACGGCTTGCCGCTTTTGCAGGGGCAGGCTTCTTGGACTTATAATTCGTCAGCATCGAGGCATATTGAATGAGGCCCACACCGATGGTATATCCCGGGTCACGTACACCAATATAATCAGGTATGGCGATGCGTACAGGTGCTGCTAGCTCTTCATTAGCAAGCTCTAACATTCCTGGCATGCAAACCGTGCCACCAGTTAAAACGTATCCACCAGCGATTTCATTCTGGAACCCAAGACGATATACTTCATCTTCAATCAAGTTGAAAATCTCTGCGGCCCGTGGCTCGATAATATTGGCAAGATCGACTTGAGTGAATTGTTTCTCCACTTCACTACCGATACGTGTTACCTTGAATTTTTCTTCATCGGATGCTTCATCAATCAGAGCACACCCATGTTTTCGTTTCATTTTTTCTGCTACTTCTGTATGTGTGCGTAAACCGAGAGCAATATCATTGGTGATATGGTCTCCACCGATTGTGAGCGTGGAAGTAGCTACTAATTGACCCTGTTCAAAAATTGCGATGGTGGTCGAGCCTGCGCCAATATCGACTAGAACAACACCTAGATTTTTATCGTCTTTGGTCAAGGCGACGGAGCTTGCGGCCAATGGTTGCAAAAAGATGCCAGCAACCTGTAAATCAGCTCGCTGTGCACATCGTACAACATTGTGGATCACTGTTTTGGATCCAGTAACAATGGTGCCTTCCATCTCAAGACGAACGCCGATCATTCCCCGAGGATCTTTTATCTTTCCTAAACCGTCAACAACAAATTCCGTCGGTACGACATCGATAATTTCACGATCTGGCGGCAGTGCGACAACCTTTGCAGCTTGAACAACACGATCAATATCTTCTTCACGGATCTCGCGGTCTTCACTGGAAACGGCTACCACGCCCTGCGTTTCGAATAGCTCTATATGGGTGCCAGATATTCCGACATAAACGTCTTCAATTGTTACCCCTACCATACGTTCAGCATGATCGACTGCTTCTCGGATTGCATGCACGGTTTGGTCGATATCTACAATAGTTCCTCTACTAATGCCCTCTGAATGGGATTGGCCTACACCAATAATATTGATATTGCCGTTATTTACTTCTCCAATCATAACGCGTACTTTAGAGGTACCAATATCGATGCTGACAATAAGATCATTTTGACTGTTTACCAAACCAGTGACACCTCCCCTAGTTCAACTTGTACTTTAATTAAGTGATGACATCTGCATATTTTATTCCACACAGGATACCCATTCCCTTTTTTTTCTTACAATCTTTTTTAAAAATCATATTGGTAATTGTAACCAAGTTATAATTTGGTTGAACCCGATGCTCATTTATTTACACATCACGCTTATTTAACCATTTTGCCAGCAAAATCCGACGTATGATGGCTAGGTTATTAAATAAGCGTACCCCAAATGCTACAATGGCTGCCATGTACAGATCAATGCCTAGAAAAGCTCCAAGAAAGGCTAGTCCAGCGGCAAACAGCGTATTGAAAAAGAACCCAGATAAAAAGACCCGAACATTGAACACTCGTTCCAAATAAGATCGAATGCCACCAAAAATCGTATCCAAACCAGCCAACAATGCGATCGATACGTAACTACTATACTCTTGAGGTACATTGATGTTTAGATAAAATCCCGCTATTACTCCTGCAATCAACCCTACAATCGGCAACCACATTATTATGAATCTCCTTTTAACTTCACCGGTTTCATGAACCGCATCTGCTTGTTCCCTGTGAACGGCGGGATGATGAGATGATCCTGTGCTTCCATTTTTACAATTTTGTTCATCGATTGAAACGTGCTTTCAACACCTTCTAGCTTCATACTGCTTAGTAAGGTTTCAGGATCACCTAGCGCCTTGATTTCATATGGCAAGCGAATGGTTTTCGTATCCACTTGGATTTCCTCGCCTACATTTCGGATCGAACTATTAGAAATTAGCCGATTATTATTAATGGCAATCACAGTAGCACCATTCGCTAAAAGTTCATTGGTCAACCAACGCAAGTCAACGTCCAACATCAAGCTAGATGCTGATTCCTCTATATGAGGAGCGTCTCCTTCCCAATGATCGCCAACTGGCACTTCCATATTTTCAATACGGATGATAATGCCTTTTCCTTCTACAACATCAAGACCTGCTAGCTTTTTGGTTCGGTTTAATTCTTCTTTCATAACACCGATTGTCTCTACAGAACTTAGAGATGCTTCATATTGGGCTAAAAGTTCTCCCTGTTTAGATATATCGGCTAAAAGGTCCTTACTTTTTTCCTGTTCTTTTAGTAGGGCTTTCCGAAGTTCAATCACACTTCTCGCATCCGCTTGTTTAGGATGCTTTGTGCTCTGAATTTGTGTCGCTAACATAATTCCTATGATAGCACTAATAATGGTTAATATAAACGTAATTTTACGGTTTTCCAGCATGGTATCACCTGTTAGGAGGAAGAGCTTGTTCCCATTTTCACTTCACCTACAAAAGCAGGTAGCTCAAGGGAATCTTTCTTCGCCGTTTCAATTTTTATAAACCCGTCAAATGAATCAATAACCCCACCCGGTAATTGAAGCGCTCCCTCTAAAGTCACAGGGTCGCCCACTGCCTTAATAACAAAAGGCGCTGCCGACTTTACGCCGTTTACAATAACGGTAGGCCCCACGCAACGGATCGAGGAACTGGTAACCAAGCGTTGGTCATTCACGCTAATTCCCTCCGCTCCAGCGGCAAATAACTCATTTACTACTCGCCAAATGTCTTGTTCGTGGACAATGTTTTGTACAATATTGGTGCTAATTGGACTGGGATTATCTCGAAGGGTAACCATCAAACCAGTTCCTGTCGCCGGTACCGTCCCTGCCAGCATACGCGAACGGTCCAAGGCCGTTAAGAGCGCTGCCGCTTCTGATTGGTGATTAGCCATCGCTGTCTCTACCTGGGATACTTTACGCTGAGTTTCCGTATATTGCTGTTCAAGTGCCCGATTCTTTTCTCGTTCCGCAATAATACGTTCATTTAGCTTGGTTTCTTGCTGAAATTCCTTTTCTGTTTGCACCACTTTTTTATGTAGCTGGGTCAACTCGATGGAGTTAGCCATCAGAAATCCGGTACTAAACATGACCAGCGTAAGATATACATGAAATTTCCGAACTCGCATGCCTTTTGTCACCTTTCATTTTCCTTCTAGACGGTTAGCTGGCTCTACTAGTTGCTTGGACTCCTCGAATTTTTTACTCAAAAGAAGTTGTTTCTTCCGTTGAATGGGTATCTTGATTAGTACCAGCCTGACTATTGGTTTGGCTCAGATCATTGTTTTGGCTCTGGTCGTTATTTTGGTTAGAGGTATTCGAACTACCGTTATTCTGGTTAATAATCCCATTATTCTGATTGTCACTTTGTTGATTGTTCGTATTTTGTCCATTCTTTTGGTCACTATTGTTTTGACTATTGTTTTGACTATTGTTTTGACCGTTGTTGTCCTGAGTTTGTGAAGTTTGATCCTGCGTACGATTTTCTGTACTTTCACTAGAGGAAGCATCCGTACCAGTACCAGATTGATTAGATGAGCTACCATCAGGATTTGTTACTTGTTGTAATTGTTGTTGATTAGTCACATGATGACTGTATTCTTCAAACCACGTCACATCCAAAAGGTTAACAATTCCTTTTTGGTCTTTAGGAATCTCCTGTACAATGGACGGATACCAAGGCATTTTTTTCTTTAATTGGGAGAGTGTACTACGAACTTCATTCCCATCCCGCATATTTAGCACCACTTGCTGATCGTCATATTTGCTAGGTACTAGCGATAGATCAGAGATTTGGTGCAAAACTCCACCTTGTAGCGAAATAAGGGCTTCAGCTAACTGTTTTAACATTTTCGGATCCTTACTCGCCCAAGATTGGATAACAGGTCTGTCCATCATGAGAAGTTGTGTTGGAGGAGCTAATAACGTACCCTCTTCCAATAAATAACTAGGCTGTTTTTGTCCATTTACATACAGGGCTGTCCGGCGATATTCTTGAATATTTAAGCGAATAACACCAGGGAAATCACGGGAGATAGAGATATCCTTGATGCCCTTTAATGTGGAAATACCTGCTTCAACATCGCTATTCCACACATTAAAAAACTGCATGCCTTTTGTAAGGGTAGATGCCTGAATAATCTGCTCCTTGGTATATAAAATATTCCCATAGACTTGAATATCAGTTACCTTACTGTAAGGAGAGCGGAAAAATACAACGCCTAATACTATTAAGAAGAAAATAGCCAACACAATAATTAAACGGCGGTTTCCTTTTTTCTTACGTGGCGTTGCATTTTTTACGAGCGGTATTCTGTCGTTCTTATACCTATTCAACTATTCTCCCCTCCCAACGGTTATTCACTATCCTTATAAAGCGTGAAAAGCGGCATAACATCCATGCCGCTCCCCCACTTTTGTATGCTATATGGTTATACGAGAGATAGAAGCACCCAACTGTTGCAGTTGTCTCTCGATACGTTCGTACCCTCGATCTATATGTTGCGTTTGTTCAACATGAGTAGTTCCTTGAGCAGCTAAACCAGCCAATACGAGTGCAGCACCTGCGCGCAAATCTGTAGCCTCTACTGTAGCCCCATAAAACTTATCAACACCACGGATAAAAGCTGTTCCTAGGTCTACAAAGATGGAAGCACCCATGCGCTCCAGTTCAGTCACATGCTTGAACCTTCCTTCAAACACCGTCTCCTTCATCAAACTTGTTCCGTTTGCTAGCGACAGAAACACCATCATCTGCGCTTGCAAATCGGTTGGAAAACCAGGATAGGGAGACGTCATAATGCGATTAATCGCCCGTGGACGAGAAGTGTTTTTTATTTCCATTATATCATGGTATGTTTTGATTTCAACACCGCTACCACGTACTAGTTCAACCAAAGCAGTTAAATGTTCAGGAATCGTATTACTAAGTTCAATATGTCCTTTTGACAATCCTACAGCTAACAGATGCGTGCCCGTCACGATCCGGTCCGGGATAACACGATAACTGATGGCTCTCAGCCTTGGAACACCGTCAATCTCTATGGTATCCGTTCCTGCTCCGCGGACTTTTGCTCCCATTGAATTTAGGAAATTTTGCAGATCAATGATTTCGGGCTCGCGTGCGGCATTGTATATCCGGGTCGTACCTTTTGCCAGAACAGCAGCCATCATAATATTCTCCGTTGCACCTACACTTGGAAACGTTAAGAATATTTTTGTACCTTCGAGCGCTGGTGAACGGAAAGTAATGTAGCCCTCAGCATCAATGTATTGCGCACCTAAAGCAGCCAAACCGGAAAGATGGAGATCAATTCGTCTCTCCCCGATGGCACAGCCTCCAGGACGTGAAATGGTTACTTCCCCCAATCGTGCTAATAATGGGCCCATGAGGAAAATGGAAGAACGCATTTGTCCCATTAAATCTTCAGGTACCTGAGTCCGATTAATACCTGTCGTATCAATCGTGACAGTATGCTCTTTGTGACTTACTTTCGCTCCAATTTCGCTCAAAATTTTGAGCATTACTTCTATGTCCTTCAAATGTGGTACATCGTAGATATGAAACTGCCCTTCAGCGAGTACAGTCGCAGCTAGAATTGGCAGAGCGGCATTTTTGGCTCCATGAATCCGTAGCGTTCCGGACAGAGGTTTTCCACCTTCGATAGCAAAAGCTTCCAAACTTTCACCTCCGTGTTACCCCTCGCCGATCACCAAAACCTCCGTATGCAAATCTACGTTAAAGTTTTTCAGTACCGTAGCACGAGCATGCTCAATTAAGGTGAGGACGTCGGTCGCCGTGGCTCCTCCTCGATTTACGATGAAATTAGCATGCATCTCAGATATTTGAGCTCCCCCAATGATAAAGCCTTTTAGCCCTGATGCTTCAATCAAACGTCCTGCATGATCTCCAGGTGGATTACGGAAAACGCTACCTGCGCAAGGCGAGTTAAAAGGTTGCGTACTAAGCCGACGGTCTTTGAACTGAGCCAGTGATGTAGCAATCTCTTTGCGATCTCCGGTCTGTAACTGAAGAGTGGCTTCAATGACAATACCTTTGCGTTGCTGCAATAGGGATGTGCGGTAACTAAACTGCATCTCTTCCTTGGTTACTACCTTTGTCTTTCCATCGTTGAAAAGGATTTCGGCACTTGTTAGAATACGTGAAAGATCAGATCCATGCGCCCCGGCATTCATGTAGACAGCTCCTCCAACAGATCCAGGAATCCCGCCTGCAAATTCTAATCCAGTCAAGCCCTGTTTTCCTGCCTCTACCGCTAAGCGTACCATCGAGTACCCTGCACCAACACACACCGTTTCTCCCTGAAATTCGCAGTGACTTAGGCCCTGAGCTATCTTAAACACGGCCCCACGTATCCCTCCATCCCTCACTAGAAGGTTGGAACCGCGCCCAATAACAGTCCAGGGAATCTCATGTTGATGGATAATTTGAACCGCCCGAATGAGCGCTTCTTTATCTGTAGGCTGGATCATCAGGTCTGCTGGTCCCCCTATTCGCCATGTTGTATGCTTGGCGAGAGGCTCTTCAACCCATACTTTTCCAACATTTGCTTGTTCTAATGCTTCTGCTACATGCTTCATAAGAACCTCCTGACACAAATGCTAGGTCGGAACTTTTTTCAATCACGCGTTTGCTCCCATACTATGCGCATTTCCGATCTAGCGTGACAAACGCCTATTATTAGCGTTTTACCTCTTTTACTATCTGTTGATATAGATTACTCGCAGCTTCTGGCATTCCTAATGAGAGGGATGCCTTTTGCATATTGCTCCACTTTTGTTCATCTGTCAGCACGGTATGAAGCGTGGACATCAGTTTCGTAGATGTTAACTCTTTTTCAACTAAGACCGCTGCTGCTCCCGTTCTTTCCAATCCTCGTGCATTTTTCTCCTGATGGTTATTGGTTACATACGGAGATGGAATGAGAATCGACGGAATCCCCAGTGCCGTGATTTCTGCCAAAAAAGACGCTCCTGCTCGATTGACAATCACATGTGTTGCTGCTAGTAAATCTGGCATATGATCGACGTATGGAACGAGCGTAAAGTTGCTTGGTCGATCTGTCATTTGCTCTACACGTTCTTTAATCGATTCATAATGAACCGCTCCCGTTACATAGACAAAGTGACAGTCTGGATACGTGCTAAACTGCGTTAGAGATGAGAGCGTCACTTCATTGATCGCTCGTGCCCCACGACTACCTCCTACCACTAGCACAATCTTTTTGTCGCTTGGCAGTCCTAGCATATTTCGTCCTTTACTAGAATCACTATGTATGACTTCCGTAGCCCTCGGATTACCTATAAAGCTTGTTTTGGCTTGTGGAAAAAATGGCAAGGACTCCTCAAAGGAGACAGCAATTTGATTCACATAGCGAGATAAAAATTTATTGGTTATGCCGGGGACAATATTTTGTTCATGAATAATTGTAGGAATGCCTAGCTTAGCAGCAGCATACACGACCGGCCCGCAGACGTAACCGCCTGTACCAATAACGATGTCTGGCTTAAATTCCTTCAGCATTCGTTTCGAATCAGATACCGCACGTATAAACTTCATGATTGTACGCACATTATCAAAAGAGAGTTTGCGCTTAAAACCTGCTATCTCTACTGCTTGAAAGGGTATATTAAATTTGGGGACAATAGTAGATTCCAACCCTTTATGGGTACCGATATACAAAAAGGCAGCTTGCGGTTCATGACGCAAAATTTCTTTTGCAACCGCAAGCGCCGGATAGATGTGTCCTCCAGTTCCTCCCCCTGTTAACACGACTCTCATAGTATCACCCATCTCTTTTATGTTATCTGTTATCTGGAAAAGCGGGAGATGTTTAACAAGATGCCTACCTGCGTAAGCATAAGCGTTAGCGAGGAGCCACCGTAACTTAGAAACGGCAAGGTGATGCCCGTTACAGGAAACATGCCCGTTACAACGCCTACATTAATCGTTACTTGGATGCCGATCATGCCGATAATAGCAAGAGACAACAAATTTCCAAACAGATCAGGCGCTGTAATTGCTACTCGCATACCTCGCCATAATAGCAACAAGAATAAGAGCAACACCAGGGTCCCACCAACAAAGCCCAATTCCTCGGAAATAATGGAGAAAATAAAGTCATTATAAGGCTCAGGTAAGTAGGAAAACTTTTGCCTGCTCTCTCCCAATCCTAATCCTAACAGACCTCCTGGCCCAATCGCATATAGTGACTGAATGATTTGATAGCCGGAACCTAATGGATCTGACCATGGATCAAGAAACGAAGTAATCCGAGCCATTCGATATGGTGCTGACAGAATCAGACCAACAAAGCCCACGGCGCCAATCATCCCAAGCCCAACAAAATGGCTTACTCTCGCTCCAGAGGCAAAAATCATTAGAACCGCCATGCCCATCAAAACGCTTCCAGTCCCTAAATCAGGTTGTAACATAATCAACCCGAAACATGCAACTGGGATTAACAAAGCAGGAAACAATCCCTTTTTAAAATAAGAGATGTTCTTTTGATTATCTGACAACCATCTGGCTAAAAAAGCCGCAACACCAAATTTGGCAAATTCTCCAGGTTGAATACCGAATGAGCCGAATCCAAGCCAACTTTTTGAACCATTAACTTCACGACCGATAACCAGAACTACCACAAGCAACGCCAGGCTTATAATAAATCCAACTTTGGCCCATTTCTTCCATACCCAATAGTCAATATTCATCATCACATACATGGAGACAATACCCAAAATCGCGAAGATGATCTGCCGTTTGGTAAAAAAATACGGGTCTTGGAATTTGTGCTGGGCAAACACAGCACTGGCGCTGTAGACCATCACAATCCCTATTCCTAATAAGAGCAGGGTGACAAAAACGATAACAAAATCAGGGGCAGAACGTACTTTACTCATCGCAAGCCATCCTTTCGTACGCCGTCCCCTTGCTTTCATATTTGTCTGAACTCACAAAGGGACATGTTTATATAGGCTTGTTTCTAAGTTTATGCACGCTATCCTTAAACATGCTCCCTCTTACCTCATAGGAAGGGAACATATCCCAGCTAGCACAAGCCGGGCTTAACAAGACCACGTCATTCGCTTCTGCGACAGCCGCTGCTTGTTGGACAGCACTATCCACAGTATCGACCGCAAAACGAAGTTCAATCCCTGCTTCTTCAGCTCTTTTCTGTAAAATGGGAGATGTTTGCCCATATGTCACTATTGCTTTTACTTTGTTTTTCAATGGTTCAACCAATTCGGCAAAATTCACTCCCCGATCTAATCCACCTGCGATAAGCACAACAGGCTCCTTAAAAGCTTCAATACCTCGGATAGCAGCTTCGGAGTTAGTAGCTTTGGAATTGTTATAATATTTTACATCGTCGATTGTATCAACGTATTCTAAACGATGTTCAACACCACTAAAACTACGTAATACATGCTTCATCGCATCGTAGTCAGCACCAGCTAATCTACTCATTACGATCGCTGCAAGCGCATTTTCCTGATTAAATTCCCCTGGCAATGAAATCTCGTTGGCTTTCATAATCTCATCTACCTTGCCATCCACGTTTTTAAAGTAGACAATACCATCCTTGATAAATGAGCCACACGGAACCTCTTGCTTACTACTTACATAGAAAGTTTTTGCTCGAATGTTTTGGCAAACCTGCATCACGGGTTCATGATCATACGGCAGAACTGCATAATCTTCTTCCGTCTGATTGGCAAAAATTTTACATTTCGCCTTGGTATACTCTTCAAACGAATGATGATAATCCAAATGTGCTGGATAAAGATTTAAGATCGTAGCAATATGCGGACGGAACGTATCGGTTCCTATTAATTGGAAACTGCTTAATTCAGCCACTAAATACTGATCCTGCTTCATCTCTTCCGCCAAACTACATAACACCGTGCCAATATTTCCACCAACGATAGCATCCACAGTTGCCGCATGCAAAATAAGTCCCACTAAGGTCGTAGTCGTCGTTTTTCCATTAGAGCCCGTGATGCCGATCAATGGTGCTTTGGACAATCGATAGGCTAGCTCCACCTCCGTAATAACTGGAATGGACATAGCTAAAGCTTGCTGAACTGGTTTTGATTCATATGGAATACCTGGATTTTTAACCACTAATGAAACACCCTCGGAGATAAGATCATCAGGGTGTCCACCTGTAATAACTTGTACCCCGAGCTCTTCTAACTCTTCATATCCGGTAGCTTCCTCACGAGACTTTTGATCATTTACGATGACAATAGCACCAAAACGGTGTAACAGTTTTGCAACCGCCACACCGCTTTTCGCTAAACCTAAAACAACAACGCGCTTCCCTTTATACATATCCATGTTAACGTATCACCTCTAAATAAACACCTAATCCGGCAAATAGAATGCCAACAAGCCAAAATGTGACCACCACACGCCACTCAGACCAACCAGTAAGCTCAAAATGATGATGCAAGGGGCTCATACGGAAAACTCGTTTTCCGCGAGTTTTGAAAGATACAACTTGAATAATGACCGATAGCGTTTCAATGACAAAAACAATTCCGATAATCGCCAGTAGCAATTCTGTTTTGGTCATGATAGCAATCCCGGCCAACGCTCCCCCTAAAGCAAGCGAACCTGTATCACCCATAAATACACGTGCTGGATGTGCATTGAAGACTAGGAAACCTAGGACAGAACCAACCACTGCTGCACTGAAGATGGCCGTATCCATATTAGATGCATTCCAAGCTATGATCGCATATGCTCCAAAGGCAATTGCACTTGAACCTGCCAACAAGCCATCTAAGCCGTCTGTAAGGTTAACAGCATTTGTACTCCCCACAAGTAAAAAGACTAAGAACGGGAAGTAGAAGAGCCCCAGATCAATACCTAGTGACGTTCCTGGAATCGTCAACGTTGTGGGATGATTCATCTGCAAGAGTAAATAATAAGCACCGATCGCTAATAGGATTTGACCAAAAAACTTTTGTTTCGCAGTTAATCCCAGATTATGTTTTCTTTTAATTTTAATAAAGTCATCAAGAAAACCGATAAGTCCATAGCCAAACGTAACAACAATCAGAAACAACAACTCCGTGTCCCACTTCGCAAATTTTAACACGGTTAATAGGAGAGCCATAGCAATGATGGTTCCCCCCATAGTAGGTGTTCCCGCTTTTTTCTGGTGAGATTTGGGGCCTTCTTCACGAATGCTTTGACCAAACTTTAATCGGCGAAGCATGGGAATAAACAGCGGACCAATTAAAACAGCAATGAGAAAGGCTGCGATGATTGTTATAAATAAGACATTATCAAATGGCATGCCCCTACCTCCTTTCTTGCATAGTAGCTAATGAGTAGTCATAGTTGTTCGTTTCTTTTCTGTTCATGGATAGCTTCCTTTGCTATTTCCCGATCATCAAACGGAAAGATCTCACCTTTACTTTCTTGATAGGTTTCGTGTCCTTTACCTGCGATCAGAACACAGTCGCCCGGTTTTGCCTGCGAAATCGCATGCAAAATGGCTTCGCGTCGATTCACAATCGTAATGAAGCGTTCCTGATCGACATCCTGTAGCCCACCTACCATATCAGCCAAGATGGCTTCTGGCTCCTCAAAACGAGGATTATCTGAAGTTAAGACGCTGTAGTCAGCATATTTCGTTGCAATCTGTGCCATAATTGGGCGCTTTGTACGATCACGATTTCCACCACAACCTGCCACACAGATCAGTCGGCCTGTTACAAATTCCTTTGCTGTAATCAGTGCATTTTCTAGGCTGTCAGGCGTGTGGGAATAGTCTACGATTACAGCATAATCCTGTCCAAGTGACACAGGCTCAAAACGGCCGTCTACCCCTGGAATATCCTCTAAGCTTTGAATAATAGCTGCCAGTGGAACTCCTTCCACTAGGGTAGCTGTAATAGCTGCTAATGCATTATAAACATTAAACTTTCCCATTAATTTCATATTAACTGTTGCTTCTCCGGCAAAGCTTTGCACGGTAAAGCTAGTTCCAGCAGAAGTAATACGAATAGAAACAGCTCGCACATCCGCTTGCTGATCTATCCCATATGTAAGCACGCGAGCTGGGGTCACATGAGCAAAATACTTCGACACCTCATCGTCCGCATTTAAGATCGCTGTTTTCATGGACTGTTGATCGTAGCTGTTCCCTAACTGGGCAAACAATAGTGATTTTGCCTGACGGTAGTTTTCAAATGTCTTATGATAATCCAAATGATCTTGTGTCATATTCGTAAAAATCGCTGTTAGATAGTCGCAGCCATGTACACGTCCCATATCCAGAGCGTGTGAGGAAACCTCCATAATGGCATAATCCGTATGAATCTCCAACATCCGACGAAAACTAGATTGTAGATCAATAATATCAGGTGTCGTATTTTTCACCTTCTCAATTTGATCCCCAATGCGCATATGGATCGTCCCAATCAAACCCGTCTTTTTCTGTTGGTCTGTTAGTATTTTATCAATCAGATGTGTGGTCGTCGTCTTTCCATTGGTTCCAGTAACACCGATCAGTTTTAGCTTCTGTGAAGGAGAACCGTAGAACCGATCCGCTAAGAATGCCATTGCCCGCCTTGAATCTGGTACGATGACAACTGTTTTGTCCACCTCGATTTCACGCTCAGCTATAATGGCGATTGCTCCCTTTTCCACCGCTTGAGCAGCAAATTCATGACCGTCTACCGTAAAGCCAGACAGGCAAATGAATAAGTCCCCGGGCTTAACATTACGCGAATCAGCCGTAATTCCAGTGATGACTACTTGGTCATCCCCTGTTGTGTGACTGACTAGCAAGGGGGCAAGTAACTCCCTTAACAACATACAATGGCACCCCAATCTCCAACTAGTATAGACAAAAGATGTTTCGTTTCAAAAGTAGAAAAGCGATAAGAAGGGGAGATAAAAAGCTATCTCCCTCTACGAACATCTATTGTATAGCTAATTAGTCGTTTTGTCACCAAGGTATACGCGAATTTTTGAGCCTTCTTCCACCTTTATGCCCGGTTTGGGAGACTGTTTAATCACATGAGTTCCTTTACCGGAAACTTCTAAAGGCATGGTATAGTACGAATTGGTAATTTCTTTTATGGCCATTCCTACTAGGTTAGGAACCTCCACATACTTTTTATCTCCGTAGGCAATCTCACGTTCGATATCACTGGTGCGTTTCTCTACATTTAGATAAGGCAGGCTGGATTCTAGCACATTTTTAACAACAGGAGCTGCGATCGTGCCCCCGAATGCTTGAGCTTTCGGATTATCAACAGCTACGTATACTAGAATCTGTGGATCATCTGCCGGTGCAAATCCAATAAAAGAAACAATGTATTCATTAGATACATAATGTCCATTAGCTGATTTTTGAGCAGTACCCGTCTTTCCTCCAACTCGATAGCCTTCAATATAGGCATTGTGCCCTGTTCCACGAGATACAACACTTTCCAATGCACTACGCACCTGTTTTGATGTTTCCTCGGAAATAACTTGGCGCACTTGAGTGGGTATGGTACGACCGATAATATCGTGCGTTACACTATCCCTCCACTCCTTTGCAATGTACGGTTTCATCAATTTGCCACCATTAATTGCCGCTGAGACGGCTGCCATCTGTTGAATAGGTGTTACGGATACCCCTTGACCAAATGAAGTCGTTCCTAATTCGACGGGTCCAACACGCTGTAATTTAAACAAGATTCCATTCGATTCCCCGATTAAATCCACTTCGGTTTTTTTCCCGAACCCAAAATTTTTGATGTATTCAAACAGCCTTTCTTTTCCTAGGCGTTGTCCCATTGTCACAAATCCTGGGTTGCAAGAGTTCTCCACTACTTCTAGCATCGTCTCTGAACCGTGCCCCTGCCTTTTCCAGCAACGCAAGGGGGTACCTGCTACATTTATATGACCTGGATCAAAAAAGTTCTCTTTTAAATCAATGACCTTTTCATTTAAAGAAGCCGCTAACGTAACAATTTTAAACGTAGAACCTGGTTCGTATGTTTTCCAAATAGGTAAATTGCGGTTATAAATATCTGGTGCATACTCTAGATAGCGGTCTGGATTATAGGTTGGTCTACTGGCCATAGCCAGAATCTCTCCCGTTTTCGGATTCATCGCTACCGCTAAAATATCGTCTGGTTGATAAGCAACCATCGCCTGATCTAGTTCACGCTCCAGAAAGGTTTGAATTTGTTTGTCAATCGTTAGGTACATATCCATGCCATCGACTGGTGACACATACTTCTCCGCGTGCCCTGGCATAGCCCGCCCACCAGCATCAGCAGGAAAAGATACATGACCTGGTGTACCCGTCAATATCTTATCATACATCTTTTCTAACCCAGTTAGACCTTGATTGTCAATTCCTGTAAAACCAAGCACTTGCGCTAAGAACGAACCATTTGGATAAAATCGTTTAGAGTCATCTGCTACTTTAACTCCTGGTAACGCAAGAGCTTGTATTTCCTTAGCCTTCTCTTGTGAAATTTTCCGTCCCCCAGGAACTCGTACGATCATTTGAGAGCGTTTGCTGATTTCAGTGAGTACCTTTTGATCCGACTGACCCAAAATGATCCCCAGTTTCTTGGCTGTCTCTTCAGGATTTTTTATTTGTGCCGGTATGGCCATCACAGAAGGAACCGTTGTATTTTTCACCAGATCCTCACCATGTCGATCTTTGATGTTACCACGCTTTGCTTCAAATTTTACGTTGCGGCTCCATAAGTCATTGGCTTCATCCTGCAACCATTGTCCCTGAACTAACTGAATGTAGCCAAGCCGCGAAATCAATGCCATAAACAAGAATATTCCCACCACGAGTGCGATGAATATTCGCCGACGCACGGTAACATTTGAAACCCGCATACAGCAAACACTCCTCCTTGCCAATAAGGTTTGTCTTTTCCTACCCTATTCAGCAAAGAGGAGTGTTAGAACTACTTGTCTACAGATACATACGCAGGGGAAAGCTTTACTTGAATGGTCTCTTTACCCGTCAGTATGGCACCTGCTTCTACATTTTGTTCAACTACATATCCGCTACCTGTTGCATTTACTGCAATGCTCAGCAAATTACCATACTCCAGCACTTCTCGCAATGATTTCCCTTTAAAATTAGGCATTTTCATTGAGGCTTTACCATCTGAGGCAAGAAGTAAGGTCGTGGTGCTCCCTACTTTTTCATAGGGAGCCGGGATTTGATTAATGACATTGGTCCCCTCACCAACCACTTCTACCTTAAAACCTGCCTGCTTTGCCCGTTCCTTCGCTTCCGTTAAAGGGATGCCTGTTAGTTGTGGTACAGTTGACTCTGGTAACTGCTTCTCTTCCACCACAGCGGCTTGTGCAGCCAAGGTACTTCGGTCAGGCTTCTCTTGCAAATATTGCAAGCTTTTTTCCATAATCGCTTGAAACATTGGTGCGATAACTATTCGGCTAACTTGTGAATATTCTACTCCACCGCCTGGATCATCAACTACAATATAGACAACCAACCTCGGATTTTCTACGGGAGCAAATCCAATAAAGGAGTAAATATATTTATTATCAATAATTTTCCCTCGCTCATTATACTTCTGTGCCGTACCTGTTTTACCAGCTACACTAAAATTCTCCAATTTAAAAGCTCGTCCTGTCGCTCCTGATTTTATATCGCCATCAATGACCGTTTGCAAAATTTTGCGAGTTTCACGTGCCGTTTCTTCTGAGATGGGACGCGAAACTTCTTTAGGCTGATAGCGTTCTAGCACCTGACCTGTACGTGGGTCTGTACGCTCCTTTACAATGAGCGGTTGCATCAACTTACCACCATTTGCAATAGCAGCTACAGCCATGACCTGCTGAATTGGCGTTACGGTTACCCCTTGTCCAATTGGTGTGACAGCCAAGTCACGCGGAGAAAATTTATTTGGTTTTTCAACGTTTGTTAAGTTTCCTACTTCTTCACCGGGTAGTTGTATTTTCGTCTCTTTTCCAAATCCGAACGCTTTGAAATAATGCTCTAGCTTAGCTTGTCCTAGCTTCTCATTACCTAACATAGCAAACAGAACGTTACTTGAACGCTGTACACCATTTAAATATGTAATAGATCCCCATCCACTACGATTATGATCGTAAATAGCTGGTCCTGACTTCCAAGCCTTGTAATTTCCTGATTTAAATGTCCAATTCGAATGAAATACCCCTTCTTGAATAGAAGCTGCGAGCGTAATGATCTTAAACGTTGAACCGGGTTCAAACGTATAACTCACACCAAAATTCATATAATTAACGATATTACGGTAATTGTTTGGATCATGCTGCGGACGATTGGCCATCGCGAGGATTTCACCTGTATTAGGATCAGCTACGATAACTGTCATACCTTTTGGATGGAACGCCGCATCTGTTTTGTCTAACGCCTCTTCTACGTAATCTTGTACCTGATCGTCAAGGGTTAGCTTTACATTTTGGCCATCCTTAGCTGCTTTAAACTCAGTCTCCCCATCTGGCAACTGATAACCCAGAGCATCCTTCACGGTCTTCAGGACGCCCTCTTCCCCTTTTAATTCGTTCTTAAATTGTCGTTCAATCCCCATCACAGGTTTTCCCTCATTATCCAAAAAACCCAATACATGAGAGGCAAATTTCCCTTTAGGATAAAAGCGATTGGTTGTTTCCGAAATTTTAATTCCAGGCAATAGATTTTGCGGGGATTTTACCCCTTTTTCATCTAGCGGGTACTGCATGGCTATAATTTTTTCCTTTTGCTCCAAGGTTAATTTTGCAGCTTCAGGACCTAGTTCAACCCATATTGCATTTGGATTTTTGGTCAGACGCTCTAATATTTTGGCCTGTGGCTCATTTATGACCGTAGATAGTTTCTGTGCTGTCATAACTGGATCTTTCACATAATCCTTCGTGTCATTTTGACCATTTGCCAAGACCTTTGGGCGCACCTGTGCTTCCACTTTATAAGCCCGCCCCTCGAAAGCAAGTAGTCTACCATTTCGATCTAGAATACTCCCACGTTTAGGAATTAAGGTCGTATTGCGATTCCATTGGCCCTCTCCCTTTTCCATAATCCATCCAGCCTCTACCACCTGTACCCACCACAAACGCGATACCAAAAGTAAAAATCCGAGCAAAATCCCCATTCCCACAAGTAAAATACGCATGTTCATTCGCTTTTTTGTTGTCACGGACCTTTCCCTCTTCCTTTCTGGCAAAAAAGAAAATGTTACTCCCTCTTGCGTGAGTAACATTATTGAACTTTTTCAGCTTGTTTTGTTTTATCGGCTTTTTTATTCTCTTCCAATGAAATACCACCCATATTGCGAACCGATTTCATATCAAGAACCATTCCCATTTTTTCCGCTTCGGTTCCAATACGCTTGGGATTGCTCATTTCATCCACTTTTAATTGCATGGACTCAATCTCGCCCTTGGTAACTTCAATCTCTTTTTTCAACAGCTGAACTTGGTAGTTATTTTGTGAAATCTGATTATAACGGAAGCCGATAATGCTTGTAGCAATGACCAAAGCAAAGATGAGCAGCAAGTACATCAATTTTTCACTTGTGGGTACCCCGGGTCTGATTTTAACAGTGCGCTTCATCTTTTTTGGAGATGGCGATCGTCTGTTTACTTCATATGCCAAATTCCCACGGGAATAATAACTCAACCTAGTTCCCCCCCTGCTTATGTATAACTGGCTTCCTCGTTCATATGTTTTGTACTAGTGCTATTTTTTCTCTGCAATACGCAACTTGGCCGATCTGGCACGTGGATTATCCGTAAGTTCTTCTTCAGACGGTAACAATGGCTTTCTTGTGATAATCTTAACAATCGGTTCATTGCCGCACACACATTGCGGGAACCCCGGTGGGCACGTGCAACCTTGTGCTTTTTCCAAATAAGCATGCTTGCAAATACGGTCTTCTAAAGAATGGAAAGTAATGACACTCACTCTACCACCCGGACGCAAAATATCAATAGCGTCTGAAACCGCAGTCTTGAACACATTTAATTCATCGTTCACGGCAATACGAATTGCTTGAAACGTTCTCTTCGCCGGATGAGGTCCTGTACGACGAGCGGGAGCTGGAATTGCTTCCTTAATAATCTCTACAAGCTGACTAGTTGTTTCAATCGGCGCCTTCTCACGATGAAGCACGATTTGCCGGGCAATTTTACGGGCAAACTTCTCTTCGCCATACGCAAAGATGATTTTGGATATCTCAGCTTCCTCCCATTCATTCACGATGTCATAAGCAGACAGGTCAGCTTGCTGATCCATACGCATATCAAGAGGCGCATCGCCATTATAGCTAAATCCACGCTCTTCCACATCCAACTGAGGAGAAGATACACCTAGATCAAACAAGACGCCATCTACGCCATCAAGACCTAAATCTTGCACGACATCCTTTAGATAGCTAAAGTTACTTTTTACCAAAATCACTTTATCTCCATATGACTGTAGTTTTTCCTTGGCATTTGCAAGTGCTACATCATCTTGATCAATAGCAATTAATTTACCCTGATCGCCTAACTTTGAAGCAATCAAAGCACTGTGGCCTGCCCCACCCAAGGTGCAATCCACATAAATTCCATCAGGACGAATATGTAATCCTTCTACGGCTTCCTGTAATAAAACGGTAACATGGTGAAACAAAATGACGTCACTCCCGAGTCTATAAATTAAAATCAACGAGCTTTTCAGCAATCTCGCCAAAAGAATGTTCTTGTTCCAAAGAATACGCATCCCATTCTGCCCTACCCCAAATTTCCATGCGATTCTGCACGCCAATAATAACACATTCTTTTATAAGATGGCTGTGTTCTCGCAAATGAGGGGGTATGTTTACCCTTCCCTGCTTGTCCCACTCGCATTCAGTAGCACCAGAAAAGAAAAAGCGGGTAAATGCCCGAGCGTCTGCTTTGGTAAATGGCAAAGATTTTAGTTTCTCTGTTAACGCCTTCCATTCTTCCATCGGGTAGACGAATAAACAACGATCAAGGCCATGGGTTACAACGAAGGACGTACCGAGCATGTCACGGAATTTAACTGGGATTGTCAGGCGGTTCTTATCATCGATGTTATGTTGATACTCACCCATGAACATTCCATCTTCCCCACTTTCCTTCCGAGGGCCACCACTATCCCCCACTTTTCCCCACTTCTTGCCTCTCCTTATTATAGAAAAAAAACCTGCTATTTGTCAGCAGGTTTTTTTCTTCAATTTTTGATGCCATTTCCCAGCGAAATTCTTACCTATTCGACCCAGCTTTCTAGGTAATCTTTTTGCTCTGGAGTCAATTTGTCGATACTTTTTCCAAGCGCTTCCAATTTATAACGAGCAACGGTTTCATCTAACTCATACGGTACGTTTAATACAGTTTTACCAATTGCTTCGTAGTTTTTACTAACATATTCAAGACCTACTGCTTGTAGAGCAAAAGTCATATCCATAATCTCCGCAGGGTGTCCATCACCTGCAGCTAGGTTTACGAGACGTCCTTCTGCTAACAGGTAAATTTTACGGCCATCTTGCATGACAAATTCTTCAATATCTTTACGAACAACACGTTTGCTCGTCGACAATTCATTTAGTTCCACTTTGTTTACTTCGACATCGAAGTGCCCAGCATTAGACAAAAGAGCCCCATCTTTCATGCTTTCGAAGTGAGCTTTGCGGATAATATCGCGGTTACCGGTCACCGTAACGAAGTAGTCACCTAGTTTAGCTGCCTCATCCATAGACATGACTTCGAATCCATCCATATATGCTTCTACAGCTTTAATTGCGTCAATTTCAGTTACGATTACTTTAGCACCCAAGCCTTTTGCACGCATCGCCACACCTTTACCGCACCAGCCATAGCCAGCTACAACTACAGTTTTACCTGCAACAACTAGGTTTGTTGTACGATTGATGCCATCAAATACGGATTGGCCCGTACCATAGCGATTGTCAAACAGATACTTACAATAAGCATCGTTTACAGCTACCATCGGGAATTCAAGCTTGCCTTCTTTTTCAAGTGCACGTAAGCGTAGAATTCCTGTCGTGGTTTCTTCCGCTCCACCTTTTACATTTTCTAATAGATCACGGCGTTCTCCATGCAATAATGTAACGAGATCCCCACCGTCGTCAATTAGAAAATCAGGACGAGTTTCCAGCGTTTTAATGAGGAGTTCTTTATACTCTTCTTCGGATGGATTGTATTTAGCAAATACGCGAATACCGTCTTCCACCAAAGCAGCGCATACATCATCTTGTGTTGACAAAGGATTAGAACCGGTAATAGTAACTTCAGCACCACCTGCTTGAACCACTTTTGCCAGATAAGCTGTTTTTGCTTCTAAATGGAGTGAGATTGCTACCTTTTTACCCGCGAATGGTTTCTCTTGTTCAAAGCGTTCCCGAATACGGTTTAATACCGGCATGTGTTCTTTTACCCAATCAATCTTTAAATGGCCGTTAGGCGCTAGGGCCATGTCTTTTACGATGCTCTCTTGAACTATAGTCATTTGCTAAAAACCCTCCTTCTATAAATGTGAACCCGTCTTCTTCTATATCTTACCACATAGGTAGGAATTACATCACCTTTTATGCTGAATTTTTGTGCAGTTCGCCATACTCTATCAGTTATGTTGGATAGCCTATTGTTCTTTCAATAAATAAAGCGCATATTGAATGGGTCGGACTACCGCTTCTTTGTAAACCTTGCCACGTTTTAATTTACGAAAAATATCACGACCAGGCTTCGGATTAATTTCAATTAAATAGGGACAACCTGATATGTCAATCCCTACATCAAGCCCCAACTCGATCATACGTCCGTAAGAAGTTTCCACTGCTTCAGCTGTCTGATGAGCGAGCTCATAACAATTATGAATGATCTTGGTTGCTTGAGACTTACCAAAACGTTTTGTAAGTAATTGCTCCGCGTCTTTAGCCAGCCCACCCCCATGTAAATTAGAGGTAGAGCTTTTTTCTCCTCCTATGCGCATCCCAAGCCCAGTCACTTCCCACTCGCCCCACTCCGTCTTTTGAATAAGAATGCGAGTATCAACAGTTCGTCCCGGTATCAGTTCAAGCTGCAAACCTTGTTGAAGAAGAAAAATCTCTTCACCTAATCTCTCTGTTTTTACCCAGTCTTGTACATAGCGATGAAGTTCTGAGCGATTATTTACCTTGTGACTAACCTTATTTAAATGCAAGCCTCTCCCTAGTAGCTCATAACCAGAAGAAATCTGTTTAATGCGCAAGATACTCCGACCAGCTGTTCCTTGCGCCGGTTTTACATAAACCAGTGGATATTTTTGTAACATGCTGGTCAATACATCCCTTTCATAGGCAAACGTCTCCGGTAACCACGGTTGCATGGATGGCTCTTGACTTAACACCTGATGTACATTCCATTTAGAACTAAATCGACTGTTAGCATAGGTAAACAACGGACGTTTGCGAAAAGAAAGATACCCCTGATGCTGTGGTTTCGGGTAATAACGATAACGATCTATCACGATATCAGGCCAATCGAACATCTTACTTTTCCATGTCTTATCCGGCCCAGGAATGAATCCTCTGATCTGACGTTTTGATTCAAAAACATCTTTTGGTGAAAATAAGAACAGCGTCGCCCCTAGCTTTTCTCCCTCTGCAAGTAAATGCCGAAAGAATAACGGTTCATTAAAGCGTTTGCCGTTTCGATAAGTTAAAATACCGATTCGTCTTTTCTGCACTGTCCGATACACCTCTTTTGCAGGTTATATTGGCAGTGTATGATCTAAGACCCGATATGTTCGCCTATTGCCTATCTGATCATTTTTGCGTCATTTCAGCATTTTTTGCTTGATCAGTTCAATATGGCGAATCCCTTTCAAAAACTTCTGTTCCGTTATATTCCCCTGTTCGTATAACCACTCCATATAATTTTGTAATGATAAAAGATCAACCCAGGCTAGTTTTGATTGTGGGTTTTGGTCAGGGACTTCTCCTGTCACATCTCCATTTAGAATGGCAGTTGCTAATTCCTTTTCGCGAAATCCTATTTTGTTTGAAATTTGATGTAATGTTATTTTCATAGGGTACCTCCCGGGCAAGCAATTGATTTGGGGTGATTCTACAACAGAGACTACCTTATTTGCAAGCATAGGATAGACAAAAACAGCGCTCCATTCATGCGAGCGCTGTTACATAGGTAAAAATTATAGATAGACAACGTGGTGAGATCCATCGCGCTCGAAAGCTGTAGTCACCAATCGATCCACCAAATCAGGTCCAAAGCGGTTCAGATACGTAAAAATCGGATATACGCGCTCTTGCCAGTTTTCCTGAGGAACGATGGCTTGTTCTAAACGCAGAACTCGATCCACCTCTACTTGATGTTTGTAAAGAATAGCTTCTTTAGTGCGCTTTTGCATAAAATCAACATCCTGTACAACACGCTCTACATTTTTTTGGGCCAATTGAGCCAAGCCCTGATCATACGCTACTATATCTTGTAATAGATCCTGATACTGCATCTTTAATTCACGTTTCTTCTGTTCAAAACGCTGAGCAAATCCCTGATCATCCAGCGATTGTAGCCACTCATTTTTCCAATCAGTAAATCGGGTAAATAGCGTCTCATAACTTACTTGCTTTTGTTCTCTAATTTTCTCTAGAGCACCCTCCATCAACGTGACAGAGGTTCGTTTCAAGACGATAGGCATCTCATAGCCAAATGCGGCAAAATACTTTTTAAAGTAGGCCCAATAAGCGACTTCCCCTGGACCACCAACAAAAGCCAAGGTTGGTAATAAATGCTCCTGCATCAAGGGACGCGTTACTACATTGGCACTAAAACGCTCTGGTGCTTCTTCAAGAATGTCGAGCAATTCTGTTTGTGTATAAACATTGCCTCCATCTTTACTTTGAAACCCACCTTCGACCCGTTCCATTAATACACGCTCTCTTTGTTCATAGAAAAAGAAATTCGCTTGTTGAGGTTGAATGTCGAGCTGCTCAGGATAACCCTTTTCTCGCAGGTCAGCCTGTGTCTGTAATAACGCCTCATTCATCTTCTCATTTTCCCGTATGATTTGTTCAAATACAGGCTGCTCAAGCTGACGTACAATAGGTAGAGAGGATTCAATGAACACCAGTCCGTGCGAACCAAACAGGCGCGCCATCAGTAACGCGAACCAATCCACTAATGTATGCGAGCATCGGGCCGTCTCCTCTAGACAACATCGGATTGTCTCGCTATAGTCCGTCTCGGTTTCTTCAGCAAAGAAGTCTTCGATGACCCGCAACATATCAGCTTGTTCCACAGCTATGTCTGTAGCAGAGTGTTTCCCAATATGTTTTGCTTTTATTTTTACTTTTCGAATCTCTTTCGTTTGCGTTTGTTGATAAAAATGATTAATTTCTTCCCAATCGTGATCTTCGCCAGCAATCCAGAACATCGGAATGACCGATACACCCAACTGTGCAGAGGTCTGCCTAGCCAATTGAATGACATCAATCGCTTTGTATATGGTATAAAGAGGTCCCGTAAGTAGCCCTGCCTGTTGACCCGATACCACAACCAAGGAATCAGATTCACGTAGCTTCTCTATCATGTCTAAAGCCGCTTCATGATTTTCGATATCCTGATTATAGGTATGCAGAGCATCCGCTAACAAATTACGATGCGGATAGCTTTGCTTAGACACATGACGCATGCGCGTGACATACGATTGAGAGTCATAGGGAGCATATGTAAAAAAAGAGAGAGCTCTAGAGCTTTCCTTCTGAAAATCGCTTTGAAACGGATTTACTGCTGGTACGTGCCATTTTGTAGTATTCATTCGTCCCCTACTTTCGCCCTTTCAAATTGTTATTTTAAATTATAGCACGGCGAGCAAGCACGAAAAACAGGACCCCTCCCTGGAAGTGTCCTGCAAAGTTTATTTTTTATCACCAATCTTTAAAATCTAGGTGAAGAAACGGACCAAATAGCAATGGTTTGCGCATCGCTCACATTGGCAACCGTATGTAACTGTGCCTTGTCAAAATAAATACTGTCTCCGGCTTCCAGTTGATACTCATCCTCTGTCAATTTAACCTGCAACTGACCTTCTACTACGACTAGACACTCTTCCCCCTCATGAGAGACAAAGACATCCTTCGCCTGTTCTCCAGGCTGTAGACGTACCTCCATAACTGCCAGTTTAGAGGCACCACCGCCAGATAATAACGAATATGTGCCTGTAGAGTCAGGGAACACCATTTGTCGACGCTTATCTTTACGAACGACATGGATATGACTTTGCTCTACATCTTCAAAAAAGTGAATCAGCGGAGCCTCCAGGGCTTTCGTGATGCGCCACAAAGATTCCAAAGATGGCTGTGAAATTCCTCTTTCTACTTGACTTAATAAGCCTTTGCTTAAACCCGTTTTTGAGGCCATAACTTCCAAGGTGTATCCTTTTTCCTTACGAACGGCCCTAATTTTGTTTCCTATTAGCTCTATGGGTAACGTCATCCTATGCACCAACCTTCGTTACATGATAGACAAACCAACATGCGCGGCCTGCATCGTTTTATAGATGCCGGTTGTAAATAGATAGAAGTAGGTAAACACGAACATGATAAAGGAAATTCGCCAAGTAGAAAAACCTATTTTCTTCCAGGAAACCCTTCCGCGCACCTTCATTTGTAGAAAGAACAGCATTCCTGCCAAGCCAAGGAGAAGCAATAGAATTAGTATCCAAGCAGAAACTGCTTCAGGCCATATTCCTTTGTAGATCTGAGCAACCGAAATAACAAAAAAAATATTCGTAATATTCACAGACCACACAACAGCTTTTTTTTGCTGTTTTTTCCAAAAAAATACTGTAAAGAACGTGATTATGAAAGCTACGAAAGGAAAAATGGTTAATACACCCCAAAAATTTTTAAAGAGAGAGAGCAATGGACTTATCCCCTTTGGGCCATCAAGCCTGCTTTGAGAAGAGTTGCTTTGTATACTGCCTCCTGCTGTGGCGTTGCTATATTAAGCTCTCTTCCTCGCTTTACAATATAGCCATTGATTGCTTCAATCTCCAATGGACGATAATTCAGCAGGTCCTGTAGCATTGAAGAATAATTTCTGGATGTATTTCGGCAAATTTGTACAATTTCCTGCCAAGTTGATTCGTCAATTTTTTGCCCGTGTAAGGATGCGACTTCTTTTGCCTCTACAAATAGCCTTTTCATAAGGCTCACTGTATCTGGAGAATCAAGCAATGCACCATTCGGAATTTCAAATAGAGTAGTCAGCGGATTAATGACAGCATTCGCCATCAACTTTCGCCACATCACCATATGAATGTCTAAAACATACATGATGTCAAGCCCAGCCACCTCCCCCATAGAAAGGAATGCTTCGATTATTGGGTCTAAGATGAGTGACTCCTGATCTTGTCCGACAATCGAACCTAATTGCCAAATCCCCTTACCCGTATGTTCCACTTCCGTAAAAGAGTGGCGTCGCGCCCCTTCGGTATGAACGCCAAGATAAATCTGGTTAAGAGCCAGCACCTCCTTCAGTTGATCGTCGTGACCCATGCCATTTTGTACAGCAAGAATGCGTGCACTCGGAGCAAGTTTACGTAAGACAGGCAATACCTCAGTGAGACTTGTCTGTTTGACCGCTAACACATAGAGATCAGCTTCTGGAAGGGCACCCTCCATAGAGACGGCTTGTATGTGAATTCGTTTCTGTTCGCCTTGTAAGGAGCGCAACAGTAGACCGTACTGAGTTAGTTCATCCGCCTGCTGTCGCGTACGTGTAATCACCTGCACCTGTGAACCTGCTAGACACAATCTGGCAGCCAACAACAATCCAACAGATCCGCCACCAATGATTGCGATTTTCATAAAAACTCCCAACCTTTATCACATAAGTTAGATACAATCAGCATAACAAATAATCACGAGGCGGAAAATGCCTTACATAAAATTTTTTGTGGAATGTTTCTGAAAACTAACTTATAATCCCCTTGAAAACAACTAGAAGGTGGGTTACGTATGGAATATCATATTATGGGCTCTACCATGCAAGCTCTCCAATTTAACTTACAACCCGGTGAGCGACTGTTTACCGAATCGGGATCAATGACTTGGATGAGTGAAAATATCAAAATGGACACCAGCTTTAGGGGAGGCATGCTCAAATCTCTTGGCCGAGCGTTTGCTGGAGAATCTTTGACCTTCACCATTTTTGAAGCGCAACGTACACCTGGTATGATTGCTTTTGCGCCAGCAGCGCCAGGTAAAATAATTCCGTTAACCATCCAACCGGGATACGAAATTATTGCTCAAAAACACGCCTTTTTGGTGGGAACAGAAAACATTGATGTCTCCATCCATTTCCAAAAAAAACTAGGTACGGGCTTTTTTGGCGGAGAAGGCTTCATCATGCAGCGTTTAAGTGGTCGCGGAATGGTCTTTTTAGAAATCGACGGCGAAGTAGCTGAGATGGAATTACAGCACGGGGAGGTCATTAAGGTGGACACAGCCCATGTTGCAGCCTATGAATCCTCTGTTGATATGAGCATTGAGCGTATTAAAGGCATTAAAAATGTTATTTTTGGCGGAGAAGGTCTATTTTTAACAACCTTACGTGGTCCAGGTAAAATCTGGCTACAAACCATGACTATCGCCGGATTGGCAGGTAAAATTGCGTCTAGCATGGGAAAGTCCGGTAACGGCGGATGATTAACGGAGTTGGAGATTTATTTAAGGATTGAATTCCCGTCGTTCTATAGTAAGGCTAGAAAGGGACCCCTACTGCGGAGTCCCTTCTTTTTTATACTGGATAAACCGGATGTTTGCGATTGGTAAACGTTTGCTGTTTACATTGGTAAGCATCAAAGCGCCAGATTAACTCAGTTCGCAGGTTAGACGGTTCAATAATAGCATCCACAATCAATTCAGAAGCAAGTAGATAAATGTCGATATCCTCTTGATACTCCTGACGTTTTTCCATAATAAATGCCTGACGCTCCTGCGGGTCCTCAATCGCTTGAATTTTGTTACTATAGACAGCATTTACGGCCGCCTCTGGTCCCATCACAGCAATTTGTGCATGAGGCAAAGCAAGAGTAGCATCTGGTTCAAATGCAGAGCTAGCCATCGCATACAGACCGGCACCGTAGGCTTTTCTCACAATAACAGAAATTTTTGGTACAGTCGCTTCAGCCATTGCTGAGATCATTTTAGCTCCGTGGCGAATAATGCCAGCACGCTCTACCGCTGTCCCGATCATAAATCCTGGCACATCGGCAAGGAACAAGAGAGGAATATGGAAGGCATCACATAAGGTCACGAAGCGCGCTGCTTTATCCGCTGAATCAACGAACAACACGCCACCTTTGACACGTGGTTGGTTCGCTATAATTCCTACTGGTTTTCCGTCTAAACGAGCTAAACCGGTAATCAACTCTTGAGCAAATAATTTTTTGATTTCAAAGAATGATCCATCGTCTACCAGCGTATCAATCAAATCATACATGTTAAATGGCGCATTCTGATTTTCTGGGATGAGTGCATTGATATCTTTTGCTGTCTCTACTGGAGATTTGGCTTCTACCACTGGCGGTTGTTGTTGATAATGCGATGGGAAAAAGCCAAGATAACGACGTGCTGATGTAATAGCTTCTTGTTCGCTTGCAGCTAGGACATCCCCACAACCGCTCACGCTACAATGCATACGAGCCCCGCCCAGTTCTTCTAGCGATACTTTTTGACCAATAACCATCTCAGCCATCCGTGGAGAACCTAAGTACATACTTGCATTATTTTCTACCATGATCACGATATCGCAAAAAGCTGGTATATATGCCCCTCCTGCAGCAGAAGGGCCAAAGAGGATGCAAATTTGCGGGATTTTACCTGATAATTTCACCTGATTATAAAAAATGCGTCCTGCTCCACGACGACCTGGGAACATTTCCAACTGATCTGTGATACGTGCTCCCGCTGAATCAACAAGATATAGCAGGGGAACGCATAGTTTTTCCGCTGTCTCTTGAATACGAATAATTTTTTCTACCGTTCTGGAGCCCCATGATCCCGCCTTCACTGTAGAATCGTTGGCCATGACGCATACCGTTTGTCCATTTACTTTACCAATCGCGGTGACTACTCCATCTGCCGGTAGATCGCCCGCCTTATAGTTCGCAAACAAACCATCCTCTAGCGTATACTCACCCTGGTCAAACAATAGAGTCAGTCGATCACGCACAAACAGCTTACCTTGTTCCTTTTGCTTTTCATGGTATTTCGGATCTCCACCTTGTTTTACTTGTTCCATCCGCTGCCGCAATATCTCTTCCATTGATTGGCTCATCTTTTATCCCCCTAGCTTATTCCCCTCGATATACGGGCTTCCGTTTTTCTGCAAAAGCTACAAGTCCCTCTAGGCGGTCTTTCGTTGGAACTAGGATTTGGTATGCATTACTCTCTATCGCTAATCCTGTTGCCATGTCCACCTCCATGCCAAAATCAATCGCCCATTTAGCTTGAGCAAGGGCAATCGGTGCGTTCAAAGCTATCTGTTGAGCAAGAGAAAGAGAAGTATCTAGCACCTGTTCTACTGGAGCTATTTGATTAACCAGACCAATTTCCAGTGCTTCTTGGGCTCCAATGCGACGTGCTGTCAGAATTAATTCCTTCGCCTTTCCTTTTCCAATCAATCTAGGTAGTCTCTGTGTCCCCCCAGCACCTGGGATAATTCCAAGCGATGTTTCGGTTAAACCCGTTTGTGCTGTCTCACTCATAACACGCAGATCGCAAGCAAGAGCAAGTTCCAAACCACCGCCAAAAGCAACCCCGTTCATTGCAGCAATTACCGGTACAGACAAACGTTCCACTTGGGTAAATACATCGCGGATCGTGCGAATATACTGCTGCACCTGTGACTGTTGCATCGTTTTTCTCTCTTTTAAATCGGCTCCAGAACAAAAGGCTTTGTCACCAGCTCCCGTAATGACTACAACACGGATCTCTGCATCAGTAGCTACCTCCGTCAGTAGGCGCTGAAATCGCTCTAGCGTCACTAGATTTAAGCAATTGTATACCTCTGGACGCTGAATGGTAAGGATGCCCACCTGACCTTGTCTTTCAAGTTGAATGCTCATACGCCCCTCCTTATCACCCTGTCGCCGTCTTTAATACTTTGGATGGTAATTCTCGTCCCAAGATTTTCTGAATGAATTGACCTGCTTCAACCAACTTATCTAGATCAATTCCAGTGTCATAGCCCATTCCATGCAATAAGTACACAACATCTTCCGTAGAAATGTTGCCTGCAGCTCCGGGAGCATAAGGACATCCCCCCAGGCCACCAATCGAGCTGTCAAATGTGCTAATTCCATGTTGCAAAGCCGCTACCACATTAGCTAAACCTGTTCCTCGTGTATCATGAAAGTGACCAGCAAACCAGGTAGCCCCCCACTCTTTGTCAAAAGTAGCAAATACCTCATGTACCTGCCGCGGAGTTGCAACTCCAATGGTGTCACCGATGGATAGCTGATACACACCCATAGCGAGTAGCTTCTCCACGACTCGCATACTTTCCGTCAAAGACACCTCACCCTCATAAGGACAACCAAAAACAGTAGAGATATAGCCGCGGACCCGCAGCCCCATCTTTTGTGCTTCTTCAGCCACTTCTGCCAATACACCATAGGTATCTTCCCGTGTTTTATTAATGTTCTTGAAATTATGGGCTTCACTGGCCGACATGAAAATCGCTATCTCATCCACCTGATTCGCAGTTATTCGTTGCAGACCTGTCAGGTTAGGCGTCAGCACACTATAGTGAACGCCATCTAATCGAGATATACCAGCAAGAACCTGCGTGGCATCGGACAATTGCGGAATCCATTTAGGATGCACGAGCGAGGTCGCTTCAATATGGCGGACTCCCGATTGTGCCAGCTTCTCGATCAGCTCGATTTTATGTTCTGTACTGATGACCGCCCCTTCATTTTGTAAACCATCTCGCGGTCCTACTTCATACACGGTAATCTGCATAGGAATTCAGCTCCTCAACCGAACGATCGCTCAGTTTGTTTGCAAAAAAATTATTCTAACTCTAGAAGAACATCTCCCTCATTGACAAAATCCCCCACATTCACTTTAACCGTCGCCACTTTTCCAGTAATCTCTGCTTGAATCGGCACTTCCATTTTCATGGATTCTAACATAACAACATCTGCTCCCGCACTTACTTCCGCCCCTGCTTGCGCCAATAATTGAATAACCGTTCCTGCCATACTTGCTGTTACTTGTTTCATCTCATTTACACTCCTTTAGGTTCTCTCATTTGTTGGATAAATTGGGTGTCGTAGCATCCCTTTTGAAAGGCTGGGTGCTCTAAAACATCCTGCAAAAACGAAAGGTTAGTTTTTAACCCTTCAATTTTATAGCTCTGAACCGCTTGCTGTGCAAGTAAAACGGCCTGTTCACGTGTCTCGCCTGATACGATCAGCTTAGCAATCATCGGATCATAAAACGGGGTCACTATCGTGCCAGTTTCCACTGCATCGTCAATACGAACATTTTCCATCTGGGGTACGTGATAGGCAGTAATCGTACCAGGTGATGGAAAAAAGGTAACGGGATCTTCCGCATAAATCCTTAGTTCTATCGCATGTTGCTTCGCTTTGACCTCTTCTTGGGTAAAAGATAATGCCTCGCCACGAGCTATACGAAGTTGCCATTCGACTAAATCAAGTCCAATCATTTCTTCTGTAACGGGATGCTCCACTTGCAGACGAGTGTTCATTTCTAGAAAGTAAAAGGTGCGATCCCCATCCATAATAAATTCGACAGTTCCTGCCCCCGTATATCCGACCGCCTTGGCAGCTGTTACGGCCATTGCACAAATACTAGCCCGCGTCTTTTCATCCAAAAACGGTGATGGACTTTCTTCAACAACCTTTTGATGTCGACGTTGGATGGAGCATTCACGTTCCAATAAGTGTAAGATGCTTCCCTTTTGGTCTGCTAAAATTTGCACTTCAATGTGATGCGGTTGCTCAATATAACGCTCCAAAAACATGGTGTCATTGCCAAAATAAGCTTTTGCTCTTCCTTTAGCTGAAAGGAATGCGTGGCGCATCTCATCGTCACTATGACACACCTGCATGCCGATGCCTCCGCCCCCTGCACTCGCTTTAAGCATGAGCGGATATCCAATTGAAGCTGCTAATCGGACTGCGTCCTCCGCTGTCTCTAGATGATCTTCAATACCCGGTACAACAGGTACACCTGCTCTGCGCATGAGTTGTCTTGCTTTTACCTTATCTCCCATTTGCTCGATGACAGATGGAGAAGGCCCAATAAAGAGTAAGCCCACTTGTTCACAGCGCTCAGCAAACTCACTATTTTCAGAGAGTAGTCCATAGCCTGGATGGATAGCATCCGCACCCGCTTCTTTGGCGGCGGAAATAATGGCCTCCTTATTTAAATAGCTTTGTGGTACTGGTGGCGGTCCAATCCGAATTGCTTCATCTGCTTCTTTAACAAATAAAGCGTCTTTGTCCGCATCGGAATATACAGCTACGGTTGCTATGCCCATCTGTTTGCAGGTACGTATGACTCGTCTTGCAATTTCCCCCCGATTGGCGATACAAACCTTTTTCACGACCTCACCCTCCTTTTCACACAAAAAATTAGTCTCTTCTTTATTTTGCCACTAATTCGTCAATTCTTCTAGATATCAGGTAGAAATTTTTTCATAACACGAAATTTTCCCTCTAAGCACACTTATCAGTATTCATTTTGAGCATTTCCGGGTAATCACGTGTATAATAAAAAGGCAGACGTTATTTTTGAAAGGGGGCCATATAAATGTATGAAGTAGTACGCTTGCATATTAATTATAAAACGTTGGAAGAGTTCCAAAAATTCCGTGAGTTCGGTCTTGAGGAGCTGTCTATGAAAGAAGATTTGCAAGCTAATATCATCGAAAACGACTCTGAATCTCCCTTCTATGGGATTTATCATGAGGATCGTTTAGTTGCCCGCATGAGTCTATACAAAATTGACGCGAAATATGATCGTTATTTTGAACCACAACAAGATTATTTTGAATTATGGAAACTAGAAGTATTACCAGAATATCGAGACAATGATTATGGAACTGCACTAGTCAACCATGCCAAGAGCTTTGGTTTACCAATCAAAACCAGTTCTCGTTGTAGAGCAGATCAATTCTGGACCAAAATGGGGTTCTTCCCTGTAAAATATAACCCAGTTCGCGATAGAGGAGAAAATCCCTACGCCTGGTTACCTACCACGGTAGGTTTACAAGAATAGCTTTTTTTCTAGTTATTACCTACCTATGAGTAAGCTGACCCATCATTATGTCAGCTTGCTTTTTCATTCAACGAAAAGCGGTCCCATCTAGGACCGCTCATCCACATAACTTTTAATCGTTTATTCAATCCGTTCTAGGTTGCCATTTGAATCCATTTTAAAGACCGGCTTTGTTGATTCCTCTTCTTTCAAAAATGCCAATCGTCTTGCGCGATCCATGATCTGCAACAGGGCTTTATAATCGTTGTTTACCCCGATATGATCCTCTAAATTTTTTCTTAGCTGTAAATTGTGTTCTTTTAAATCTTTTATTTCTCGTTCTCGTTGTTCCAATTCTCGCTCTAACTGCTTAGATCTACGCACAATATCTTTATAGCCTTGTAACAATCTTATAGCCGACTCCACCTGCTGTTCCTCACCCACTGCTCTAGAGGTTTCTATAGCCTGTGTAAACGTCGGTATGGGCATAGCTACCGCTGGCTTTATTTCCTGAGCCTGCGAAGTGCTTTCGTGTAGATGAAACTGTTGGGAGATAATTGAATCCAAAACTGGGTCATTCTTCGGCTTTTCGCGTGGCTCTGGTGCACTAGCTTCTATTGGTTCACTTGAAAGCTTTGTATTATCTACACGGATATCTGGCTGAATTCGTCCCAACTTTTTCATTTGTTGACGCTGCGCCTTAGCTATGGAAATCGCGGCATCATATTGTTTACGTACAGTGCTATTCCAACGAAAACCGCATGCGGCGGAGGTACGTCCCAACCGCTGCCCTACTTCTTCAAAAGCTGCCAACTGCGTACCACCCTCGCGAATATGGCGAAGTGTTACTTCTGCGAGTACCAGATCATCATCTTCCGTCCAAGCATCTTGTCTTGAAGCTACCATATATAAAGTCCCTCCCGTTAACTGATAAGAACGATGTAGTTCATTCTATGCTTTTCCCTACTCTTCTAGAATCGCAATTACTAGAAAAAAGTATCTCCAAGCTGACTGTTCTTTAAACGGGAGTGAATCTATTTAACTAGCTATTCGTTTTTACGAAAAAATGTGGATATATAGTGAAGGTGTTCGTTGTTCCCCCATAACGTCGCACATTGCTCTAGCTCCAACTGAATGGATTCTGGTAGCGATATACCGTTTTTCTTCCAAGCTAGCATGTTCATATAAGCTGAAATACTCTCCAATGGTTGCCTAGCAATGGCTTCGGCAAATTCAAACGTCTTCTCTCTCAGTTTGTCCTCCTGGTACACACCTTCCACTAACCCTATCTGTAAAGCTGCTTGAGGTCCCACCTTCTCCCCGGTCAACAACAAACGTAACGCTCTAGATTCTGGCAATTTCACAAAAAGGCGACTACCCCCACCAAATCCCGTAGTAATATGCATATTAATTTGCACAAAAGCAAAGACAGCTAGTTCGCTCATAAAGCGAAAATGACAAGCACAGGCAAATTCGGCTCCACCACCGATAGCAGGGCCATTTACCATCGCAATGGTTGGTTTACGAAAGGAATCAATTCTTGTTAACAATTGCTCTGCCTTCTGTAATAAAGGCAGGGAATCGGCTCCCTTAACTGCTCCAAATTGATGCAAGTCCCCTCCTGATACAAATGCGCTACCTTTTCCGGTAAATAAAATCACCTTTATAGAAGCATCCTTTTCGCACGTGGTAAGAGCATCTTGCAATTCCTCAATCATCTCTAGGCTTAATGCATTACGTACATGGGGACGATTACAGATAATCTCGGCGATACCATTCTGTTTATGTACTAAGATGTTTTGGTACATGACAAACACTCCCTTCGCAACTTCCTCCATTGTAGTATGGACAAGGTCGTCGCGAAAACCCGTTTCCTCACTATATTCAGTAGAAAAGGGATTTTTCAACGTTTTACACGCATATCAAATAGTAGCAATCAGCACATTACTATTCATATAATTTTATATTTTTTTATACAACAAAAAAAATGTCCACGCATGCAGGCTTGTCGCAAATGTGCTGGAAAGCAGTTCAAGCCCTGTTATCATGTGGACATTCTTTGGATAAATGATAAAATAACGAGTAAATCCAATTAGTTACTCAATTCCTTTTATAGAAAAAATTCTTTCATCGCTGATTGGTTGTAGCCAACAATTAGGTGCTCACCGTCAGTCAAGATGGGACGCTTCAGCAATGCAGGATCTTCGCTCAACATTTCCAAAAGTTCAGATACAGTCATGTCATTAATATCCATGTCCAAATCTTTGAACTTCTGACTGCGAGTCGATAACAATTCATCCAAACCGCTTGACGTCATCTTAGCAATTTCCAAAAGTTCGCGCACGCTTGGTGGGTTTTTGAACAGGTGACGTTCTTCGTAATTTACTCCGTTTTCAGCCAACCACGCTTTTGCCTTACGACAGGACGTGCAACTCGGATATGTAAAAAACGTTAGGGTACCGAGATTTGCATCTTTCATAGCTGTTGCCATATTGCATTCCTCCATGTAATAAAGGTGTAATATTAATGATGAAGTCACTTTACTTTATATAGTAGATTCTAGTCCTTTATTTAACACTATGTCAATAGTATTTAATATAAAATCTTAATAAAAATTATTTACAAATCAAGGATATATAACAGAAGCTTAACAATTCACTAGAAATGGGCTACACTATAAGACGAATGTTTTTGAAAGGGGGGATTCTTATGGAAAAGGCGCTAAAATTAACCAGTGCGCTCGCAGACCCCACACGTTTTTCTATCTATCAATATGTAACCGATTCAAGCAAACCCACAACAGTTCATGAAGTGGCGGAACAGTTTTCCATTCACCCTAACGTAGCCCGTCTGCATTTAACTAAATTGGAAGACGTTCAATTACTCCAATCTCAACTGGACAAAAGCGGAAAGGGCGGGAGACCAAGTCGACTTTACTCTATTTCAGAAGAAGTTGTCAGTCTGCAGTTTCCTCCAAGAGACTATCAGCTTTTGGCAGACATTGCTATTGAATCACTCCTTTCCTTGGGAGTAGCAGGACAGGAAGCTTTAATTACGATGGGAAAACGCTTGGGTCTAGAAGCAGCTAAACGTGCAAAAGACACAAACAGACTGGCTCCTTCACGCACGCTTGAAGACAAATTGGATTGTATCTATCGACTTGCTTTAGCACAGGGATTACGTCCCCAGTTCGAAGTAATGGACGATCGTCACGTTCGTTTCCGCGTATTTAACTGTACATTCTCAGAAATCGCTAAAAAACATCCGGCCAACATTTGCAAAATGCATCACGCCATGCTAGAAGGTATTTTTCAGGCCTACTTTGGCGATATTGAGCTGGTACCTGAAACGTCCATGATTGGTGGATGCGAGTCATGCAATTATGTGATCGCTGATTTACAAGAGCACCTGACATAATTCTGTCAAACCTCAATCGTTTACACTGCTTGACATGTCCTATATAATGAAAACGACAATCTTTTCAAAAAGTTCTGCCAAAAGGGGGGATACATATGGATCGCATGTTTCGCGTGCTTAGCTTCTGGACACTAATGATCGCTATTATGGCCTTCTGGGGTAAATTATTCCCGATGTCATTGTTGTTCTTTGGATTGACGGCTATTTTCCTGGCCCTTGGTTATATGCGTCTTACGGAAAGAACCTATCTGAATCTTTTCTTCTGTTTTATGTTTGTTTCATTCGTGGGATTTACGTATTACACGTTCTATGGAATGCCACCAGCATCAGCAGGAGGAGAACATTCTTTCCTGCACTTATTAATGTAAAAATCATTTCTTAAGAAGCAACAAAGAGCGAACCTAAACGGATTCGCTCTTTTGTTTGCCTTTGCTACCACTCATATATCATTTTCTCTTTTTTCTCTGCGTTTTCTCCTGAATCAGCACTCGAAATAATCCGCCCAATCCGCTTGGTAAAAGCAACTGTTGAATGGCTCTATTGCGCTTCATTGCCACACTTGTAAAGGGATCGGTGTCTTGATGTGCCTGAGCCTTCTCTAAAATACCGTTAGCCAGCAAAAATTGATCCTGACGTGTAAACGACTTCGTAACAAGTCCGACCGCATCTCCACACTCCATCAATCTGCTGAAATTAACATGGGCGGTTATATCCTGCTCTCCTACCCGTTCTAAATAATTTTCATTCATCTGGTGCTGATAATAACAAGAAAGTGTTCCTTTTCTTCGACTAGGATGATAAAGGTCTTCTGCTATATCCCCGTAGTCAATACTAATTACACGTCCTCGTTCTAGCATGCTACTAAAGGCGTTCATCACCTCTGCTATCCCCGACTGCACTTCTATCCGCATTCCATCTGGTAATTCTATGGGAAGTCCTGGAATGATAGCAACGACTTCTGGCGATATTTCAGGCATATTCCATTCTTGAAAAACAATATCTTGTGATTCATCTACATGTGCTAGTTGCAAAGTTTTTGATGCTTCTGTTGTAGAAGTTGACAATATTGCTGTTGCTGTAAATCTTTCTTCTGTATCTGGTATCACTTTCGGGTCAAAACCAATTCCTATCTCATGCCACTCCCCTTGTCTTTTTTCCAATAAGTGAACAGGGAATGCGTCAAAATATTCATTTGAGAAAATAACACCCTCAAAACGTTCATTTCGCGCCGCTTCCTCTACAGAATCGTACCAAACTTTTGGAAGTAAAAAGGAATGTAGACTCTCTTGTTGCAAGCAGACATGGTACGGACTAATTTCTACCATAATCACTCTAAGTCTCGCATATAATTCAGCATCTACCTCTCTAATTCGAGTCAAAACCTGTTGCATTAAACGCCCTGTTCCTCCTCCTACTTCCATTAACACCGGGTCTATCATTTCATTCTGTCTAAAAAATAGGAGAATAGAATCAGATAACGTCTCTCCAAAGATGTTACCAACTTGGGAACTAGTATAAAAGTCCCCGTTTTTACCTACTTTGTTTTTCTGCTTCATGTAGTAACCTAATTCTTGATGATATAAACAAATTGCCATAAATTCAACAAATCGAATCATTTTTTTCTTCTGATTTTTCATTTCTTGGCATAGATATCTTCTTAGTTCGAATGTCATGTATATACACTCCCCAATCTGCAAATATGTTCGTTAAAAATGAAACAGCTTTTTTTTTTACACACAAATTGGTAAAGAACGTCTATAATGGTATAGGTATTATGCAAAAATTTAGGAGGTTTATAATGAAAACGTTTAAGACCAAGCTACCAATCTTTCTTGCTATCTTCGCTATGTTTGCCCTTATTCTTGCGGGCTGTGGGGCAAAACAGTCAGGAAAAGATGTAGCACAAGAAGCTTTCAAGAAACAAATTTCTATGAATGCTTACAGCTTTAGTGGTTCCTTGAAATTCAAAGTAGATGCAACAAACGAGCAATTAGAAAATGATCCACAAGCAAAAATGGTTCTAGATGTGTTAAAAAATTCCGAGCTTACATATCGTGGGAACCAATCTTTAGAACCTTTTCAAACAGAACTTATTCTTGATGCAAAAGTAAATATGCAAGGTGTTAATACTACTTTCTCCGTACCAATGATTATGAATCAAGATAAAATGTGGATTAAAGTTCCTGCTCTTGGTTTCCTTCCTGGTATGGAACAGTTAGAAGGTAAATACATTGAACTTGATTATAAAGAAATGAAAAAAATGGCTGATGCTCAAGGCCAACCAGCAGCAGTACCAGATTTCTCACCAGAAGCCATGAAAAAACAAAAAGAAGCAACAGTAAAACTAGCTGATACACTCTTTAAGCATTATGGTCCTGAATATTTTGTAGAAGCAAAGAAAGAAGACATTCCTAATCTACCAGCTGAGATAAAAGCTGATCGTGTAATCAACATGAAACTGACTAATGAAAATCTGGTTCCATTCTTGAAAACAACGGTAGATAATGTAATTCCAGAAGTAGTTAAAGCTATGTCTGAAACACCTGCTTATAAAGATATCTTAGCACAAGATTCCACTCAACTTGAGGATATGAAAAAAGGATTGAAAGATCTATCTGCTGACATCGATAAAAACAAAGATTTGATCAAATCAAACTTTAACATTCAAAAAGGAAATTCTTTTGTAGTAGTGGATAAAGACAACTATATTCCATACCAATTGGTAGATTGGGATGTAAAAGTATCTGACAAAGAAGACCCTGACATGGGCTCAATCGGTATCTCGTTTATCTTGGAACTAAAATATTCCAATTTCAATGTAGCTCCTAAATGGGAACTGGCGCTTCCTAAAGCTGATGAAATTATTCCGCTTTCTCAGCTGATGCAAGGCAATTTGTAATTATTGATGGAAGCCTATGCGTAAAAGAATCCTATTTTTCCTTTGCTTCCTGTTAGCTCTTCCTCCGTCTCTAGCTACAGCGGAGGGAGCTCTCCCTTTGGAAAAAACGATTTTACAACAACATCTAACACAGTTGGAATTAGAGCGTAACTTACAACTATTAAAACATGATGAGAGTAAACTCAATAGGGATTTGGCAGAGCTTGAACTAGAGGCAAAGAAGCAAGAACTAACGATCTCATCCAAACGCAAACATGCTGGAAAAGTAGCTAGAGCCTATTACATGGGGAAACGAAATGATTTGGTAACCCTGCTGTTTAGTGCGGACGATTTTAACCAAGTGCTGGCAAGTGCACGTCTATTGGAAACAATTTTTACTAGTGACATGAAAAAGCTGGAGAGTTTTCAAATAGAGTTAGCTCGTGCCAACAACTTGTCTATTCAAAAACAAGGTCAACTAAAAAAGATTAGAGAACTAAGGCAGATGTATGAAAAACGTCTTGCCGACATGATTGCCATCAAGATGTTAAAGGAAGAAAATCTGCTTAAATTATCTGATTCCTCTTCCGTTGAAGCATTAATGGAAAATCTAATCAATGATTGGCGTTCGCGTGGCTTACCTGTATTTCGAGACTTTTTTGGCGTGCTTGCCAGAGTGATGCAAGATCTTCCTCAACTAATCACTCCGGATCACATTCAGTCCGAAGGCTTATTCACTCACAAGCTAACGATTACAGAAGAGGAATTTAATAAGTTCTTGCTTTCAAAAGATCCGATCTTCCAACACGCATACTTTGCATTTGACCATAATGAACTGGAAGTAGTAGGTAACTACAATCAGGTGAATTTGAAAATTATAGGTTCTTACGAAGTGGTCTCCCCCACCGAGTTACGGTTTCATATTACTAAACTAATGTTTGATGGATACGAACTGCCGGAAAGTACAGCAGAGGAAATGACAAAAGAGTATGACCTCGGCTTTTATCCTGCTTTAATCAATCCAAACATTCAAGTACAAGAAGCCACTTTGGATGGGCACAAGCTACAAATTAAGGTGAAATTCAATATTTTGTAAGATAGTCCTATACAACAACCAGCAAAAAGCTAGCACAGGAATTATACCTGGAGCTAGCTTTTTACTTATACTTCTATTTGGTTGCGTCTACTTTAAACGTTCATTTTTAAGAGGATACCTGAACAGGAATTATCCCAGTGAACCAGAAACGTATGGATTAAACGTTTTTTCGCGATCAATCGTAGTCAATGGTCCGTGCCCAGGATAGACAATCGTCTCGTCAGGTAGTTCAAATAACTTCTCATGAATACTCTGAATCAATGTGTTGTAATCTCCACCTCTCAAATCAGAGCGTCCGATTGAATTGGCAAACAAGACATCTCCGCTAAAGCAATGCTGACCAATTACGAAAGTCGCACTTCCTGGAGAATGGCCTGGTGTGTGTAAAACCTGGATAGTCAATCCTGCTATCTGAAGCTCTTGTCCATCTTCTACCGTGTATTCAGCAGGCTCACAGATAATCGGTGTGAACCCAAAGCGTTGTGAGCCATTTAACTCAGGATCAGTCAACCAGCTTTGCTCGATAGGATGGATGTATACTGGCGCTTGGGTCTGTTCACGAAGCTCTGTCAGACCACCAATATGATCTAAGTGAGCGTGAGTTAGTAAAATACCTACTACCTTCTCTGACTTCATTGCTTGTAAAAGAGGACCAGGATTAATACCAGGGTCAACCACGATTGTTTCTCCTGTCTCCTGATTTTTGATCATATAGGCGTTCGTCTCAAACGGCCCTAATTCAACAGAACGTACTTCAATGTCCATAAAAAACTCCTTCCCTTGCCTCAACGGTTGTCTTTACATACAATGGCAATAATTGCTACAGTAATATAGTATCAGAGAGATAGGAGGCAAAACAATGGTACCCCTTTTATATGGTGTCGAATTAGAAATGCCCAAAGGAAAGCTACCTGGTTTCTATGCGCAGATCGTACATAAGATTGGTGAACAAGTAAAGGTAATCGATCGTGATAAAAAATTAATGATCGTTTCCACAACGGATGACCAACAACAATTGTTACAAATCGCAGCTAAGTATCAGGCGAAAACAGAATGCTTCTCCTTGTGGTTGCTTCCAGAAGGCGTGACAAGCCCAAAACTTAGTGATTACGGATTTATTAGTCTAAATGACCGTCAATATGTATACGCTAATCTCGTGAGCTTCTTTCGCTTTCCTGACAATCCTCTCACTCATGATCATCAGGAAGCATACGAACAAATGAAGCAGCATATCCTGGTTTCTTTTACTGCAAAGGACCAAACCATTTATATTACGGACACCAACCATAAGGAGTTACTAGATCAATTAGCTAGTCGCTACAAGGTCGTGCTGGACTGGCATCCAGGTATTCCTACTACATAAAGATATTCATGTATTGGTATATCACACTTACAATAAAAAAAGGAGCATCTCTCTACTATCCTGGTATTATCCCCTTCTGGTATTATCCCCTTACAGTAGACAGTAAAAAAAGAGTTCATGATATCATGGATTCATTACTGTTGACCGGAGGGGTTTTTTCATGCCACCAAAAAAGGGACAAATCTTTACTCGCTATAGTGAAGAAATTAAAAAGGAAGCTGTGCGCCTACGGGTCGAAGACCAGTGGAGCTATGCCATGATCAGAAAAAAACTGGGAATTAAAAGTGATGCCCAAATCATCGCGTGGGTTCAGAAACATAAAAACGGAGAATCGTTTGTGGACTATCGAGGGCACTGGAATAAGAAGCACTTCAGCAGCGTAGAAGAGGAAAATGCCTACCTGAAAGCGCAGGTAGAATATCTAAAAAAGCTCAATCCGAATCTTCATGGGGAGGGAAGTTGGATAAGCCAGCCCGATTTAGGACCATCGAAAAAATGAGTCAGACCTACTCCATCACGACACTATGTAAAATTGCGGAAGTATCACGTGCTGGTTTCTACAAGTGGAAATCGGCCTTAGGATCTCGTCAGATCCAATTTGAGCTGGAAACCAATCTAAAAGAACATATTCTTGCTATTCATCGACTTCGTCCTATTTTCGGTTATAAACGCATGCGAACAGCCCTTCTCAAAGAAGGGTTCCTGGTTAACCACAAAAAGGTGCGTAGGCTCATGCGAGAGCTGGGGATTCGCTCTGTCATCCGTAAGAAACGCCCCTTTGCGGGGCGAAAACCATCCGTTGTCTTTCCGAATGTTCTCAACCGAGAATTTACAGCAGAAACGATTTTGAAGAAATTTGTAACGGATATTACCTATATCCGAGTTGGTCATGATTTTGTCTATTTATCGGTCGTTTTAGACCTTTACAACAACGAAGTTGTCGCATGGGACATGTCATCTCGTAACGATCTACAACTCGTTTTGGGCACGGTAAAGTATTTGAATGCACAAGGGGCCATTTTGCATTCTGATCAAGGATTCCAATACACAACAAAGTCTTACAAGAGAATGCTTGAAGAGAAACAGCTCATTGGAAGCCATTCAAGAAGGGGAAATTGTTTTGATAACGCCTGTGTGGAGTCGTTCTTCTCACATTTGAAAACAGAGAAACTTTACCTTGAAAAACCAGCAAGTCAAATGGAGGCTCGAAAACTGATCACGGAATATATCAATTTTTATAACCAAGAACGTTTCCAGAAAAAACTTGGCGATCTCTCCCCGGTAGAGTACCGTGAAGCGATCGCCGCATAACAAACTTACTCTTTTTTCATTGTCTACTTGACGGGGCTACAACCATCCAATCCAGTAAGAGATGCTCTTTTTCCTCTTGAGTAGCATTACTTATCCAGAACATCAAAGCGATAACCAAAAACCTTGCCGTTATTTAAGCTAAATACTACTTGGTAGTTGCTTCCCTTATACGTAAGCTCTTTATCCCCAGTTGCGTCTCCATAGAGTTGCTTCACTTTGTCTATACTTTCATACATAGACAGTCCTCTGTTGGTTTTAAATTTGTCACCTTTATCCTGCGGAATACCACCCACCATGATACTGGTTACTACTCCTTTTTGGACTGTTAGTAACACCTGCGCCTGATCAGCAAATAATATGCCTGTAGTAATATTCCCTTCGCCTTTTGCCAACTGTTCAACCGTTAGCGATTCTCGACTAACCATATCCATAAATTCATACTTTTCTGGTTTCAAAGCATCCATAGCTTCTTTAATTCCTTCTCCGACATAGGCTCCACGAATACCATACTCCTTGGCATTTTCAGGATCAAATGCTGGAGCCAAAGTTGTGTTCTCTGTAGGAGTTGGAGCTGTTGTCCCCGGCGGCTGACAACCTGTTAACGCTACAACAGATGCAAGTACAGCACTTCCTACAATCACTTTCCAATTATTCATCTCTATGTTCCCCTATCTTGCCATTCATTCGTATGTTTGAGTTCATCTACAGCAATATCGATATCTTACCCTAGGGATAATAAAGTTCGCAAGTTTTTACACAATTGTTCCTTCCTGCTTACTTTCCACCGATTTTTTGTGTTGGTTTAGGAGGCAGATTGTTGCTGACAGTCTGTTGGTAGCCTTGTAAGATTTTTAAGATGGAATGAAATAAAGGGGATCCAAACACAGCCACAATTCCCCACGTCCAAATACGGGCCCCCCAGGCATCCGCTACATAAGCTGTCTTTGTTCCCATTAGGATTTGTGCGGGATCTAATCCTAATTCCGCAAAAATACAGCCAGCTGCTAATACAGAGAAGACGAGATTAAATAATTTTTTAAGCTGTTGTCTCTTACCAGCTTCATAATGTGCTTCGCAACTATCATTATCTGGGACATAATCATACGTTAAAAAGGGAATAACGCTTTTAGCGATCTCGGTTACCCCAGCAGCCGCGCTGGAAACAGCTGTAATATAAATTAAAAAGGAAATGGTTGAATCCAATGTCACCATGATACTCTCCCTCCTTGGTACATGTGTATGTCCAGAGAAAGACAAGCATGTTTAAAATTTTTCTAGTAAAATTTTTTCGAGATAATGAAAGCTTCTTGCCCATATTTCTCATAAGCATCAGAAAGCAAAATGCAAAAGCCGCCTCTTTAAAGAGACGGCTTTTTGGTCGGGTTATTTCAAATGGTTTGGGCAATCCGTAACTCTTCTTTAGCTCATCTACCTCCGAAAAAGCGATTTATAAAGAAAAATCGGTTAGCCATTTCATTTGGGGTAGTAACGATTCATGCTTGCGATCTTTCGCCTCCTGATTGGAATAGGCACTCCACTAGCATTGGCTAATGAAATGACGCCTGATTCTCCTGAAGCGATCCCAAACGTTCGTTACCAACAACCTCGACACCTCTATCTTTCACAGGGGGATATACTCTTATACATTTTTTTCGCTAACAAAAAAACCTTACAGAATATCAGCAGCCAATTGAGCTAACACACTTCTTTCCCCTTTTTCAAGCTTTATATGGCCTGCTAGCTTTTGCTCTTTAAACATTTCGACCACGTAGGTAAGTCCGTTATTACTTTCGTCTAAATATGGGTGATCTATTTGTTCTGGATCGCCCATCAAAACAATTTTGGAACCCTCACCTACTCTGGTTAGAATCGTTTTTACCTCATGTTTGGTTAAATTCTGCGCTTCATCAATGATAATATACTGCCCTGGAATAGATCTTCCCCTAATGTAAGTCAAAGCTTCTACCTGAATACTACCCATTCCATCTAGAATTTTGTCTAAGTCACCAGATTGCTTTGTGTTAAACAAATACTCCAAATTATCATAGATTGGTTGCATCCAGGGGCGTAGCTTCTCTTCTTTTTCACCAGGGAGGTAACCTATATCTTTTCCCATCGGTACAATCGGTCTTGCAACCAACAATTTTTTATACTTCTGTAAATCCTCGATTTGTAGCAGACCTGCGGCAAGCGCAATCAAAGTTTTGCCCGTCCCCGCTTTTCCTGTCATGGTGACAAGGGGAACATCATCTCGCAATAATAATTCGATGGCCATTTTTTGTTGAGCATTGCGTGCTTTAACACCCCAAATGGGGTCATCATCGCCGACGAGAGGTTCAAAATATTTTGCCTCTCCATCAATCTTGCCAATTGCAGAGATGGATGGATTACACTCATCCTTTAAGATCAGGAATTGATGTGGGTAAAATTCCTCATGAGGAAAGGCTGTCGCTAGAGAAAGACGGCGGATGCTGTAATACAATTTAATCACGTCTGAGGGAACCGTTCGTTTTTCATAGCCGAGATAAATGCTTGAATACTCCCGAACCACTCGATCTGATAAAAAATCTTCAGCAGTTAACCCTAGCGCATCCGCTTTTACTCTCATCAATGCATCCTTGCTAACCAGAATCACAGGACGTCCTTGTCCAGTGGAATTTTCTTCCTCTTGTAGGTTGAGAGCTACTGCTAGAATTCGATTATCATTGGTCATCTCATGGAATTGCTTCTGCATATTCCCCATCGCAGAATGATTTAATTCCACCCGTAAGGTAGCTCCAGTCTCCAACTGTATGCCCTGATGCAAATGACCATTGAGCCGTAAACGGTCCAATAGCCTCGCTACATGCCTAGAATTACGCCCAATTTCATCCATGTACCGCTTTTTTGAATCCACTTCTTCTAATACGACTGCTGGAATAACGATATCGTTGTTGTGAAAGGAATAGATCGCCATTGGATCTTGCAGGAGCACGTTTGTATCAATTACATAGATTTTTTTCAAATCATGATTCGCCTCCCCTTACCCATCTTCGATATTTTATGCATTTTTTTTATTCTTGTTTGTTGGATTTCTTCTATTTTCTTCCCTTTTTTCATGACACCCGACCTAAAGGGAAGTGTATAAAGATTTGCTGATAGTCAATATGTATGTGGCAAGCATAAAAGATAGACGAACTCCTTCTCCGTTCGTATAAAAAGCAAGGGAGAGCAAACACTAGGGGCATAATATCGGAGTGAGTTCCGTGGAAAGGATTGATCATCATGAGAAGACTTATCTCTACTCTAGCTTGTTTCTTATTACTCACAGCTTGTCAAAGTCATACCCAAAAACCCCAGACAAAGGGGGCTGGAACTCCCAAAGGGGTACAGAATGTAGCAGGTTCCCAACAAGGTAATCATCCATCTGCACCAAAAACACAGCGGGTTGAACAAACACAGCCTTCCCCCAAGTATGATCAATCTCCGCAAGCGACAGCCGACCGTTTGGTTAAGCTGGCGAATCGGGTGAAAAATGTAAAAAAAGCTACAGCAGTTGTTATGGGAAAATATGCGATTGTAGCCATTGACGTAGGCGAAAAATTAGATCGTCCCGAAGTCGGTGTTATTAAATATTCCGTGGCTGAAGCACTTAAGGAAGACCCACAAGGTGCTACTGCCTTAGTGACTGCTGATGCAGATTTGCGCCAGCGTTTGGTAGAAGTACAAGCTGATATGAAGATTGGCAGACCGATAGCTGGTATTATGCATGAATTGGCGGATATCACAGGTCGTATTATTCCTCAGTTCCCAAGTGATGTGCGCACGAAGAAACAACCTCCTCAAAATACTCAGCAGTCAGGCACCCGTTCGCATAAGCCAGGTGCTAAGGGAATGAAGCGTCCTGAAAAAGAACCACAGAAAAAACCCGCTCAACCCTACATGAACAAATAAAATTTACCTGTCTACAACCTATCCCCTGCCTCACGCATCAGATGGCTTTGGATGGGTTGTTTTGTTGCTTCCTTCTTTTTGTCAGATTGACAGTACCTGACACCATTCAGTCACATGTAACCATATATGAACTTTCCTAGCAGAAAATAAACATGGTAAGATAAGGCATAGTTGATCATTATTATTATTATTAAAAAGGAGAGATTATCTATGAAATATAGAACTTTTCCCGGCACAGATCTTTCTGTCTCTGAAGTGGGGTTCGGCGTATGGTCTGTAGCAACCAAATGGTGGGGAGTTTCTGATGTAGAAATAGGAAAACGCTTGCTTCGCTCTTCTTATGATGATTATGGAGTTACTTTTTTTGATACAGGCGATGTTTATGGAAATGGATTAGGAGAAACGATCTTAAAAGATGCTCTTGGCGATATTCGCGAAAAGGTTGTCATTGCTACGAAATTTGGCTACGACATTTATAATCTTCCCGGCGAACGTAAAGGGCATTCTGAATTGCCGCAAAACTGGTCCAAAGAAAATATCCGCCATGCTTGTGAGCAAAGTTTAAAACGATTAGGTACTGATTATATTGACTTATATCAATTGCACAATCCGCGTATGGAATCAGTACTAAATGACGAGGTTCATGAAACATTGGAGCGTTTGAAAGAAGAAGGAAAAATTCGCCATTACGGAGCAGCAATGGGTCCTGACATCGGTTGGGAAGAAGAATCAATTGCAGCCTTGAAACGCCCAGGCTATTCAGCTATTCAAATTATCAACAACATTGTAGAGCAAGATCCTGCACGTAATCTATTCCCAATTGCTGAACAAGAAAACCGTGCTTTAATCGTTCGTGTACCACATGCTTCTGGTCTATTGGATGGTAGCTATGATCCTGAGAAACATTTTGATAAGAGCGATCACCGCAGTCATCGCCCTACAGCGTGGATGCAAGCAGGTGTTGACGTTGTACAAGAAATGAAGCAACAAGGTTTATTTGATGGCAAAGATAGAACGATTGGGCAATTAGCAATCCAGTTCTCCTTATTCCGATCAAGTGTTGTAAGTGTTTTACCTAACATTACTAACGATGCAACGCTAAAAGAGTTCTCACTAGCGTCTGAAGTAGCCCCGCTTACAAAAGAACAATTTGAGATGATTGATGCACTCTGGGTTAATGGGTACAACGAACGTCTGAAACAGCATATGTCTAATTCTCAAACGAAACCAACACCAATCTTGCATGAAGCATAATGGTTTATTGAGTAATGGATTAGAAAACAGTATGCTATCATACAGACTGAAAAAAGTTCCTCACTAATTGTGAGGAACTTTTTAGTAGGTCGAGAGGATCATAAAATGGCAGGTAACATTATACATTATATAAGCAATTAGCCCCAAGCGTCGGATCCGAACTTCTTCACAAAAACGCACCCCCATTGACCTTTTGCAATTTTGCTTACAAATATATCTTATAATAGTAAGAAAAATATGTCAATTTAGTAATTTCTATGTATAATAAAAAATAAAAACGGGAAAAGGTGGATATATTTGTGACACATGTTGGTAAGCGTTTACGTTACTTCCGTAAAAACCTACGTATGACTCAAGAAGAATTGTCTGTTGGCATTTGTAACCGTAGCTATGTTAGTCAAATTGAAAAGGGCAATGTCATACCATCACCCGAAATTCTTGATCAATTGGCCAAGCGGTTACAAACCGATTTAAAAGAACTTTGGACTGAATCAGAATCTCCTATTGGATTTTCTGAAGTAGAAATTCAAAATGCATTGCGACACATTGTTAATCGTTTAGAAGCAAATGATATTGAAATTTCGCGTAAATGGTTATTTAAGTTAAAAGGTCAGCAGTTACGCACAGAGGATCAATGTATCTATTTGTGGGCAAAAGCTGAACTAGCTTTGCATGACCAACGTTTTGAGGAAGTGGAAGAACTATTACTAGAGAGCATCTCTCTTGCCCGTGATGTGGATGATCCTGTTTCCTTAGTACGTAGCCTCCAATCACTAGGAGATTACTATGGAATGACTCGACAAGCAAAAAAGGCAATACCTTTCTTAAGCGAAGCTCTGCAGTTGGTGAATCGCTTTGAAATCGGTGGTCTATTACGAATCTCCCTTCTCTATACGTCTGCAAAAATGCATGGAAGTCTAGAAGAGTATTATTCAGCCGTGGAATTACTAAACCAAGCGGTTCAATTGAACGATGCGTATGGAACCATGTACAAAAGTACATCTATCTACATGGGACTAGCCATTTGTCATCTGCACCTGCATCAACATGAGCAGGCTGAAAAATACAATCTTCTCGCCCTTGATGTGCTCCAGCTCGTACCAGATGAAAAGCTAATAGCGAATACGTATAATAACCTAGGCATCTTGTATCGGGTAACGAAACGCTACGATAAATCTGAAGAATACTTGTTAAAGGCAATTGATATCTTGCAGAAATTAGAGCAGAAGCATTGGTTTAACAACGCCACCAATGAGTTAGCTCACCTTTATCGAGATATGGGTTACTACCAGCGAGCCAAGAAGCTTTGCGAAAGCGTCATTCACAATTCCAACAACCCACATCTACTAGCTGAGATCAACCTGAATTATGCTAATATTTTGACCGATTGTGAGCATTATGAACAAGCACTCTATCATTTAGAACAAGCTATGCAATATTTTACGGCTGAACGATCCACTCAATATGTCGTACGTTCCTATGAAGTGCTTCTTAAAATCAGTACAAACTCTCAGCAACCCGAAAAAATTGCTCGTTTATCTTTACTACACAAATAAACTATAGAGTACTATAAACAATTTATTATATCAATATACTTTTAACAAACACGAAAAAGAGGCTTTATATCGCCTCTTTTTCGTGTTTGTTTACATTTGATAATGAATAAAGACATATAAATTCGATCAAAATTTTAATTTTGATACTATATTCTTCTTTCACAACTCAAATTTAATTGTTACATTTTGTATAATAAGTTGTATAATGATAATATTCACGAAACAATCAAAATTAATAACAAGGGTGTTTGCTATATGACGCAAGTAGGAAAAAGACTGCGCGAATTCCGCAAAAGGCTAAAGATGACTCAAGGAGATTTGGCAGAAGGCATTTGTAACCGTAGCTATGTCAGCCAAATTGAAAAAGGTCAGGTTATCCCGTCGCCTGAAATTTTGGAACAATTGGCAAAACGACTACAAACCGAAATTAAAGAACTATGGACTGAAACCGAAAACCCTTCTTTCACGCTTGTGGAAATTCAAAATTCCTTACGCCACATTATTAATCGTATTGACGAACAAGAATGGGAAATCGCTCGCAAGTGGCTACTCAAGCTACAAGGTGCTATTATTCCTCAGTCTGAAGAAGGTGTTTATCTCTGGGCAAAAGGAAAAATCGCTGAAGTGGATGGTCGCTTGGAACAAGCAGAAGATCACTATAGCAATAGTATTGTTCTCACCCAAGATTCAGATAATCCAACTGTCTTGATTCGCGCTCTAGATTCCCTCGGTCACTTCTACTGTGAGCATGATCAGCCAGAAAAAGCCGTTCATCTTTTGAATGAAGCTCTTCAATTATTAAATCGCTATGAAATTAGTGGATTATTACGTATTTCTGTTCTGTTGCATGTAGGCAGTATGCATGGAAAATTGGGTGAATTTTATTCAGCCATCGAACATTTACAGCAAGCAAAAGAATTAAACAAAAATTACGGTATTTTATATAAGAGCGGCGACCTTTATTTGTCGCTAGGACATTGTTATCATCAAATTCAACAATATCAAGAAGCTGAATCCTTCTACAGACAAGCCCTATCTATTTTTGAAATTGCCAGCAATCCGGTGAGATTGGCAGAAGTGCAGTTGAATCTAGGGCTCATGTACAAAGAGACGCTGGTTTACGACAAAGCAGAAAACTGTCTAAAACAGGCTCAACAATTCTTATCTAATCAAATAGCAGATGAACTTCTCAATTTTACACGTATAGCTCTAGCTGATGTATATCGGTTGCAAAAACGTTTAGAAGAAGCGAAAAACCTTTGCCAATCCGTTATTTCATCAGATAGTGAAAAAATGTTGGCTGAAGCTCAATTTATCTTAGCTGAAGTGATGTTAATGCAAGGAGAAGATGATGAGGCTCTCGTCCATCTAGAAAATGCTAGGGGTTATTTTACGATTAAAAATATGCAAGCATTTTTAATTAAGACCTACCAATTGTTGGGCCATATCCATTTAAAAAATCAACGCTTTGAGCAAGCAGCTAAAATGTATGAACGATCTATCACTTTTACAGCAGAAGCTTAAAAAATTCCTTTCTGATGTGAAATTGCATTTCCAGACTACTATATAATTTTAACAGGGCTAACTATCCAATCCAGACGATTTCATTAGTTAGCCTTTTTATTTCCTCCTGTTAAGCCTTTTAACCTCACCCCCCTCTCCTTTCCTTTTTTTCTTTTGTACTCACTTTCTTTATCCAAAAAGAAAAGAAAGATGGAATAGACCACCTTTCTTTTTCCTAAACAATTTTGCCTCTTTTTTTCAAATGCTTGCATGAGCCCGATTCTTTTCGCTTAAGCTAAGTAATGAGCTTACGCTCGAAGTGCTGTCATCACTTGTAGATCTAATTTAGCTGCTGCTTTTTGATCATATGTTTTCTCGTATTGCGGCTCTACACTAATACGGGAACCATAAAACATAATATCTCGTACACTTTCAATTTTTACTTCCAGCATGCTTAATTTAAGCGGTACACCTTCCAATTTTTCTACGATAACCTTAGCTATTCCGTTAATCGCATAAGTGGAGCCACAACCAATTAAGTTCAGCACTACTTTTGGTTCCTGACTTACATTAGTAAGGATACGTGAACGACTATCCAAAGCAATTCGAATCGTATGATTATCCATTGCCAGTACCCAGGAGATCGCACTTAAAACCGGAGCCTTTGTCTCGTGGTCAATACTACCTAACGTCATATATCGTTCATGTTGCAGAAATTCAAACAACTCTTCAGATAATGATTGTGCTACTGTTTCTGCCATATCATCATCCTCCTCTTTTCATTACATACTGTTTATTGTACATGGGCTTAGTCACTCTCGCAATGATGCCATCCGAAAAAGATGCCAATTCTTACATCATATATAAGGAGGAGACATCTTTGGGCACTCCACCAGCTTCCCCTGATCGTCTCGTGCAAGAGCTAGAAAAGGCAATTGAAGAATTGCAACAGGTCCGTCAATTAAATGCCACTTTGCACAAAATCGGCTTGTATCTAGAAGATATTCGATTGGCTGATATCGTTCTTAATTACACCGCCCCTCGCCGATTAATCTGGACCAATTTCGTTGCAGGTTTAGCCAGAGGATTAGGTTTAACGATTGGTACTGCCATTGTTCTAGCGTTACTGGGCACCCTATTGTCTAAGTTCTTATCCATTCCTATTATTGGAGATTACATTAAGGAAATAATTGAGTATGTACAATCCTATCGTCAGTAAGGTGACAGCTACGAACAAAGGCCAGGACCTACTGTGTCCTGGCTTTGTTTATACTATTATTAGTCTCGACACCGCTTCTCCCAATTATCTTTTCAGTCGGCCCACTTTTTTTCGTCTTTCTTGCCCTTACTCTTTGTGTTTTTGTTCTTTATCTTTCTTCTTTTGCTCTTTCTTTTGCTCTTTCTCTTGATTTTTTTGTTCTTTTTGCTTTTCCTTATCATGTTGAGGCTTATCAGTTGACTTTAATTTGGCATAATTTTTAACTTCTAAGTCTTGCTCATACAGTAAGGTTTTCCCATTATAAAAAGCAACATGTACACTTGTAACATTATGATTTGGACCCTTAAACGGGAATTTTAAAACATACTCATCCCGATCTCCTTGCTCAATGATTACTTCTATCTTTTGTTCATGCTTCTTGCCATCTGGTGATGTCACAACCACCTTCAATGGCTCTAATGCCTGTTTTGGTAATTTTTCTAGTTGTTTTCTTAGGTTATCCCATTTACCTTTTAATCGAAGCATATTATCTTTTTTGTCAAAATAGGCATCACCCTGCCATTGCTTAAACATATCCCATACCCCATCGACATCCTTCCAGATATTTACTACCTGAATGGTTTGACGATCTATCAGCTTACCCTTAGCAAAGACTTCTACGCTTGCAGTAGAAGGGATATTATCGCCTAAAACAGGCATTTGCCATGAGAAGGAACCTACATAACTCCAGAATCGTTCGATTGGAATCTCTTTGGTTGTTCCGTTATACGTAATTTTTACTTGGTCAGCAGAGCTTTTTACCTTCCCCTGAAATGAAACCTCTTTATTATGGGAATTATATTTTGCTAAGGAATAAACAAGCGCATTTTCCGTAAGTACAGGAGCTTCTTTAACTCGTAATTTGACACTTTCAACTAATTTATTTTGCTGGTAAGCCTGTATCGTTAGCATTTCCCCTGCGGATGCTTGCGGCATGCTGACACGGAATGTATGCTTTGAAGTGAATTGTAGCACTTCTACTTTATTTCCCTTTTCGGTAGAAATAACCACCCGCGTGACACCCGGTTGAACTTTACCAGAAACCGTTGTCACGCCTTCTGTTGTTTCTTCCGAGTAGGAGTCAAATCCCTTCGCTAAAGCTCGTACAGATAGGTAAATATGATCAAAATCCTCTTTGAAAATACTCTGCCACTCATCTCCATATTCTTCAATAACATCCTGTAGCTTTTTTTCAAACGTCATGTTTGGGTCCTTTACCACCACATATACTCGATCTTTATAATCTTCTAAAAGTAACTGTAAAAACAGCTTATTTTCCTTTTCTAAATTCTCTATGTTATATAAATAATTTTCACGGACTTGGCCTGCTGGCAACATATTTTTTGCATAGCTAGACATTGTAGGCTGTTTATCCGCAGAAGCAGTTGCTGTATCATGTATAGCATTGGAAGAATTTTTTTCATGGTCAGCATTTGCCATCAATGGTACGACAGCAAAAAGTATGCCGGCAGATGCCACACTTACAGATAAAATCGTTACTTTTTTGTTCATGAGAACTTGCCCCTTTTCTAATCATCTGTTCCCTAGACGGTGTTTGGGTAGAAAAGGTTGCGAAAATGATCCAACTACAAAACAAAAAAGCTCTGCCACGATTTAACTGGCAGAGCTTTTGAAGTGTACGATAGGAAGTAGGAAGTGCCTTATCTTATTCTGCATATTTAGGTTCATTCTGAATTGCAGTCAATAAAATGTCTACGGCTTCACGATCAAAGTTCATTTCATGTGGCTCATCATCTATTGTATACGTAACAACATATCTATCTTCATCCACTTGAACATGGAGTTGATCAACCTTATGATCCTCACGTAAAATCTGCTGAAAAAAAATCTCCGTATCGCTTGCAGAGCGATCGTCTGTTCGGTACTCCATGACAACACGAATTTGTAGCCAGTTAAACAAGGCATCTGCTATCCTCATGAAGTTGCTCCCGTGTCTCGAGTACGATTAGGTCTCATACGCAATTTAACAATAGTCAGAATGGTAATAGCTACAAATAATCCGCCACGCACCGGTAGTTGTGTGTCTAAGATAGCAAAGATAACAGAACCGAGCAAGAGCAAGATAATCAATAAAGCGGTTTTTAGTATAGGCATGCGCATTCTTTCCGCAAACCCCAGATAATAAACAAGTAATAGATACACAAAAATGATCCAATAACGTTGTAAATCAGCCCACATAAAAAAATGATCGTACCAAGTTAATGACTGTGGGTTTGCAGGGTCATAAATCGATGCTAGCTCTATCCACTCCATTTTCTACCTCTCCTTTGTTCTTATCTTTGTAGGTCGCGTACGTAAACCAATTCATCTGCGTATTCCTGTTCATCATCAACAGGTGTTTCAAGAACGACAGGTAAATGCTGCAATTTCTCAGAACGCAGGAATTTAGCTAATGCATCGCTACCAATTTCACCCTTGCCAATCTTTTCGTGTCGGTCTTTTCGACTTCCAAAGGGAACTTTGCTGTCATTAAAGTGGATGCAAACTAGACTATTGAGGTACCCAGTTTGCTCCATATCCTCTACTAATTTATCAAAGGATTCTTCATCCCATTGTCCAGCAGCAAATGCATGGCATGTATCAAAGCAATACCCAATTTTCTCAGGATATTTACTTGCTTTGCGAATCTCTTCTAACGCATGAACGGTTAGTCCAAGCTCGGTGCCTTGTCCAGCCGTATTTTCAAGCAACAGCTTCACTGGACCATTGTATTGCTCAAGAATCAAATCAAGCGTCTCTACCATACGCTTGGTACCATATTCTTCTCCTTCGCCCACATGCTTACCACAGTGCACTACGGCTCCAATCGCACCATACGCTTCAGCGATGTGCAAATCCTCAACGATGGAACGAATGGTTACTTCCTGTAAATCCTCTTTAGGTGTGGAGAGATTCGTAATATAAGGAGTATGACAAACCAGCGTAATGTCATGCTTGGTCATAATTTCTACACCTTTATCTGCATCTTTATGGTCAATCTTTTTAGGTTTAAGTCCGCGTGGGTTCTTAGTAAACACTTGAAAGGATTGCGCCCCCAAATGAACCGCTTGCATAGCAGCTTTTTCTAGCCCTTTTGCGACACTAATATGACATCCAATTTTCAATCTATTTCACCTCGTGGTTTTCTGGTTATCTGTTTTATTTTGTATCATGTCTACTGTAGCAATCTTTGCGTGCCTAGTCAAAAGAAAAGCCGCCTTGGAGTACTTCCAAAACGGCTGTTCTTTACTCATTCATTTGTTAGATAACGATTAAAAAATATACTCTCTTAGTCAAAACGTCTTGTCTTGTTATAACGCTCACGATCTGACTTGTTCAAGTATTTCTTACGTAGTCGAACGGAATGAGGTGTTACTTCGCACAATTCATCATCGTTCAGATACTCAAGAGCTTCTTCCAACGAAAGCATACGTGGTGTTTTCATTTTAACTGTTTCATCCTTGTTAGCAGAACGAACGTTGGTAGCATGCTTTTCTTTGATTACGTTAACGGTCAAGTCGTTATCACGGCTATGTTCACCAACGATCATACCCTCGTATACATCAGTACCAGGTTGGATAAACATAGTTCCACGATCTTCTACTGACATCAAACCGTATGTGCTAGAAGTACCTGTATCATTAGAAATCAATACACCAGCACGGCGCCCGCCTACGATACCAGGTACAACTGGGCGATAGCAGTCAAAGGAGTGGTTCAAGATACCATAACCACGTGTAATTGTCATGAATTCTGTACGATATCCAATCAAGCCACGGGAAGGAATAAGGAATTCCAAACGAACTTGTCCGAAACCATTGTTAATCATATTCACCATTTCAGCTTTACGCGCTCCCAATGTTTCCATAACAGGACCCGTGTGCTCTTCAGGAACGTCAATGATAAGACGCTCAGCTGGTTCCATTTTTACACCATCGATTTCACGGATGATTACTTCTGGTTTAGATACACCCAACTCGTAGCCTTCACGACGCATGTTTTCAACCAGGATAGACAAGTGCAATTCGCCACGTCCAGAAACAACGAAAGCGTCTGCTGAATCAGATTCATCAACACGTAAGGATACGTCTGTTTCAAGCTCGGACATCAAGCGATCCCGTAGTTTACGAGAAGTAACATGCTTTCCTTCTTTACCAGCAAATGGACTGTTGTTAACCAAGAAGGTCATTTGCAATGTAGGCTCATCAATTTTCAAAAGTGGCAATGGATCTGGTTTATCAGCGTTGCAAACGGTCTCCCCTACGTTAATGTCTTCCAAACCAGCTACAGCAATAATATCGCCTGCACGAGCTGTTTTTTGTTCAACGCGGTTTAGCCCTTGGAAACCAAATAGCTTTTGTACACGCATTTTCTTGATGCTACCATCACGTTTTACAACAGATACCTGGTCATTTAGATTAATAACACCACGATAAACGCGGCCAATACCAATACGACCTAGGAAATCATTATAATCAAGCATCGTTACTTGGAATTGCAACGGCTCTTCTTCATTTGCTTCTGGAGCTGGGATGCCTTCAATTATGGTTTCGAATAGTGGCTTCAAGTCTTCTGATAAGTTGTCCGGCTCCTTACCAGCAATTCCTTGAATCCCAGAAGCATATACAATTGGGAAGTCCAATTGTTCTTCTGTCGCATCTAGATCAATAAATAGGTCATACACTTCATTGATTACTTCTTGTGGGCGAGCATTGTCACGGTCGATCTTGTTCACAACAACGATCGGCGTTACGTTTGCTTCTAATGCTTTACGTAAAACGAAACGAGTTTGTGGCATGCAGCCTTCAAACGCATCAACAATCAACAAAACACCATCTACCATGCTCATGATACGTTCTACTTCTCCACCGAAATCGGCGTGACCAGGAGTATCCAAGATGTTAATGGTGTAATCCATATATTTTACAGATGTGGTTTTCGCTAAGATAGTGATTCCACGTTCACGTTCCAGATCATTGGAATCCATCATGCGCTCAGCCACATGTTGGTTGCTACGGAATGTACCGGATTGAATAAGAAGTTTGTCAACCAGTGTCGTTTTACCGTGGTCAACGTGGGCAATAATTGCGATATTACGAATATCAGGGCGTTTCATAAGTTCCTCCTCGTCTTTGCATACACTCCATAATAACAGGTAATAGGTTCATTCACAATCTATAAAATGTGGAGGAATACCCGATTCTTGTCGAGAACTTTCCTTGTCTAATCCGTCATACTTTGGCAAATCTTGACTGCACTCCCATGCTACACTTGAATAAATGCCATCATAGCACGAAAGGAGGCAACTGAAATGACCCATGCCACCGATCTATTAGCCATAACACCTACCTTATCATCTATTTGCTCAAGTTTATTGCGGCTAGCTGATCAATTTGGTCTATTGCTGAGTATTCACATCACAGAACATCAGTCTCAAACCTTCTCATGGAGTAATGGATTAGCTGACAGACAACAATCTTTGATACAAGCAACTTTACACATAACAGTTTGGTCTACGCGAAAAGAGATGGGACAAGCTACCACCTTACACTTAACCGAATCTGCTGCGGTTGCGGCCTTTCATCAAGCTCGTATCAGTCTTGCTTTAAATGAGAATGGGTGGCGAACCTTTCAACAGTTTTGCCGATGTGAAAAGCAGCTTCCTCCACCAACTTCAATGGAGCAATTGGGTGAATATCGTGATTGGCATTTATTTATTAGTAAAATGGGCTTGGAACATAAACGGTTTTTTCGTGAGAAAATGCCGTACAAATTGCAATCCCAGATCATTATGCAACAAGAAAAACAGTTGCTCTGCCGTAGTGACGGTAGCATTTATCAGTCGCAATTTTGGAGAGTGACGCTACAAGCTACATTTCAATCAAACTCCCAAACCAGACCTATTCATTATCAAGATGGTGCTACCTTCTTTGAAATTTGGCATCCAGGTATGAACGAAATAATAATTGATTTCTATGAGCAAATGGCAAATCGCCTCTCTATATGCCATGTACAATTTCAGCCGTCCCATATCATTAATCGTATTCATACAACATTAGCCTTATCCTCTTGTGAAGTCTCTACACCACTCTGGATCGATACAGAAATTTTTGCTGTTCTTTTGCATCTTTTTTTGCAACAACCTCCCGAGCTACGCCAATCGTTGCCCTCTGCATCACGATTGCGACTCTCTCATTTGGAAGGTCACATTTGTTATCAGCCCTTCCATTCCATCGGTACCTTATACCCCTCTGTCACGCTACGGGGAGATTCTGTTCTAGATATGGAAAAACAAGAAGCTTTAAGGGGAGCTCATCTCCTTTTTTCTTTGCCAACACTGATATGTAAAGATGGACTACCTACCTCGTCCATTCACATTCACGATAAAGCCCCTTCCTATATAATGAGCGGTTATCACCAACTATATCAAAGCAAATCAATGGACAGTTATTTTCTGTTAGCACGTAATTCTTTTGATCTCACCACGCTTCAACAAGTACAGCCTAACTGGTTACGCGGTCGACTAAGCATGATTTTTTCTTCCATTATTTGTGGTTGGGGAACGAATCGTACAGTTATTGAGCCACATTCCTTAGATTTTTGTGTAACAGCACCCTCTTACCTGTTGATAGATATAGGATGACATTTTTTCGAACATGATTAGGTGGATTTTTTGTAATTTTTGTTGAAAGATTCAGTTAAGGAGGTCTTGTCATGGATGTATTTATGGATTTTCAAACTAAACTGCTAGCTACTATGGCCTCTCATTCCAAAGACTTGGCCGCTTTTCACTTCTATTTAGAAGAGGAGAACGTACTTTCCTCCTCAGTGAAACTACAGTATTGTGGAGAGCTTACATTGATTTGGCAAGATGGTAGCATTTCCTTACATGTAATTACTCCTGCCTTATTAGATCAATCTGAATTGCCCTTAGCTAAATGGGCTGCTTATCGTTTTTTTCGGTCTGATTATCGATATCTGGTTGATCGTGATACGATTTATAAATCTCCAACTATATATGATCCATTATTAGCAGAGCATGTGAAAACACACACGTTACCTGAGCTGCCAGAGGGTTTTACGGCAACTGCCTCCTTGCTTAAACGTACCTACGGTGATTCACGACATATACAAATTTTCGAGCAAGAAACCCGTCTACACTTACACCCTACATTCAACAGCCCATTTTCTTACCAATTCCGCAGACTTCCTCCCAAAGCTGCACGGGAATATCTACAAACGGAAGCATTCTGGTTTAACAGCTTCACACCTTCTCAAATTCCTTTTTACTCTCCAACAAAACATACTATTTGCTTGCTGAGCCCTACTGCCTTACAACGTTTGCTACTTCCCTGTTTTTTATCTCCGGATTTTCAAATGGAGTGTAGGAAGCACCCGTTCTCTTTCTCCGGATTTGAAGCTTTGTATGATCCAAAGCGTCTGTCTGGCATAGGTAGTCGTAGTTTTGATCGCAGGGGTAGACCCCTTTCAACCTTCTCCCTAAGTACGAACTTGAATTCAGAAAAAAAATACACTCAACTACATCTGCTCCCAGACTTGCCAGAGGATGAGATAGCTCTTGGTTTGGTAGCACAAGCAAATACACAGGTGGCTTTTCATCCTTGGTTACAAAGTCAGCCTGAAGTGTTGTTTATCCCCACTTTGGACATACCCAATTATTACCACCCATTGCAGACTGAGCATCTGTTTTGTCCACAGGCTACACTTTTTCGTTACGGTAAACCCGTTCTACTATCCTCTTGGTTATTTCCTGTCTCTGGTCTTACACTATTTTTATCCAAAAGTTTAATTTCCGTGCGTAAACCCGTATGGGACGTGCCAGGTCTGGCCTTTCCTGCTCTTTCCTTGGAGAGCACTTCCTAAGTAATTCGGCTACCTTCTGTTAACACTACCTAATGGAGGTGGCCAACTAACATGAAAAAAATCCTGTATACGGCTTCATGTCTCGTATTGTTGACAGCAGTAACTGCTTGTGGAACTACTACAAAGCAAGGTGCCCAAACCCATTCTTACAGATCCAATCAAATGACACCGAGTGGCTATGGAACAATGGGTACTAACAATTACAATGGTGCCATGACTTACAACGGCTATGGTTACAATGGATACGGTACAGACAGAGGAAATTACCCTCATTCTGGCCTATACCAATCTACAGACTCTCGCATGCATGGTTTTAGTAATAACTACGCAAATAGTGGCTATGGCCAACGTTATCGAGGAAATGCACATTCTCTCATGTCCCCGAACCATGCTTACAACCGTGAGTTAGCTGATCGCATTACTACAGCTGCAAAGAAAATTAAAGGGGTACAATCAGCTACTACCGTCGTCTATGGAAATGAAGCGGTTGTTGGTATTGAGTTGAAAGATCATAAAAATTCATCTCACCGCCGTACCATTGAACGAGAGGTAAACAATGAAGCAGTTAAAGCTGCTCCTCATCACCGAATTTACGTTACATCTGATACCAAGATGATATCACGTGTAAAAGGAATCGATAACAACTATCGCTCGTCCGGGTCTAACATGACGTCTGGTCCAAATACCGTTACGGGCAATCTGTCTAATGTCGGTGCAGATTTTGGCACGTTAGTCATGGACATTGGTCGTACGATAACTGCTCCATTCCGTTAAAACTAACGATCTTTATGCACAACAAAAAAACAGGGCAACGGTCAACGTCTGCCCTGTTTTTTTGTTGTTATAGAAAATAAATAAAAAACGAGGCGCCTGCTATTAGCCAGACGCCTCTGCTTGTTAGTCAATCAATTGGTTGTCTTATGCGTTAGTCGTTGTAGAAAGTTCCATTTCTGGTTCCACAACTTCTAATTCACCTAAACCACGAATTAGTTTTTTAGCAAAGACTTTCTCCGGTTTTAATACAGAAACCATGTAGTCAATGGCAACCTGCGGATCCACTGTCTCTCCGCATGTGTAGCAATCCAAAGCGGCGAATCCGCGCTCTGGGTAGGTGTGGATGGAAAGATGACTTTCCGACAAAAGAACCAATACAGTTGCTCCCTGTGGTGCAAATTGTTTAGACTGTACACTTAGAACAGTCGCACCGCATGCTTCTGCTGCTTCAACCATTTGTTTCTTCAAGAAATCTGCATCGTTCAGTAAATCAAATTGTACTCCCCAAGTGTCAATGGCAACGTGTCTTCCGAAAGTAGAATATTCCATTCTTTCGGTTCCCCCTTCCTAGCATGTGTGATAATGAAACATCGCTAGGACCTGCGTCATTCACTAACGGGGGCGGGTCTTTGGTCCACCCTTTGAAGTGAATCCTGGTTCCTATCTAGTTTTTCCAACGAGATTTAAATTATCATGGTTCTGGGAAAAACACAATACTTTTTTAAAAATTAATTCTGGAAATACCAAATTTTTCAACAAATATAAACACAGGATACCACGAAACCATAGGCTTGCCAAGCCCTTCTAGGGAAAGCTGCTCTTCTATTAGAACTATGTTTTTTAAAATTTTATGAATTAGCCGAGAACACTCGTGATTTTAATCATGAGATGAATCGGCTTCGGACAAAGCGTGTCTTCTGACACGTTAATTGACCGACTACTTCTTTGAATAACTAACAAGAACAGGTATACTAATCTTGTACAGATTGCTCATTGAAAACGGAATGTATGGGGTTGCCATAAGGAATGCTTTGTGTCGTAAAACATTCAAGCACCTTCGTCCTCTCTGACCGAAAAGCGAAAACCAAGCAGTAGGTCAGAGAGAAGAGTCCAACGTACACTTTTTTTCAATAACCGTAGGGACTACGGGGATAGCCTGCTAATTCTCACTTCGTTGGATGTGATAGCGCAGGAATCTCGTGGCTTTAGCCATGAGAGGTTCAAGCTTTCCGTTTGTACAAAAAATGGGCACCAATAGCGCCCATTTTTATACGTTTCTTTTATGCTTCTAGTACAAACAAACGATGTGAAACAGCAGACAGCTTTTGATCAATTACTGACACCGTGTCCGGTTTGTGTTCCCCTACCCAATTGCGCAGGTCAAGTAGACGATCGGTCTCTTGGCGCAACTGTGTAATCTCTTGTTCACTAGACGTTTGTACATATAGATGTTGTAATTCCTTGACGTAGCTTGCACCGTCCTGCTCAAAGATGACGGATTCCTCGGTGTCATTCACTTCTTCAATCTTCGTCACTGAACCTTCATCGTAATGATAAATAATTGTGAAGTTCTCGTAAATTCGATGCACAACAGCGTGACCCTTAAAAGCTTTCATCGCTTTACGCATCACGTTGGCAAGCCCGATATCTTTGATCGTATAGGAACTGTCGCAAATAAAGTGATTTTCAAATCTCTGGAAGGCAAGATGTATTTCGGAACTACCATCCACAACGACGATGTCACGATCCCCATTTTCAAATATCTGTTCCATCAAGAGAACTCTTTCGTTTGCAAAGAGTTGAACAAATTGCATTAATTCCTGCTCTGTCATGGTAAAAAAGGCGTTTGCGTAACTAGTAGCTAAACGCTGTGCCATACAAATCTCCCCAATTCATTGTTTTTCCTAAATACCAATCGGTTACGCATGTGTATCTGGTTGGTTGACTGGTAATGCGGAAAAGGGAGCTAAGTATCCACAAAAGATCGCTGTAGAACCTGACCTTGCCGCCCCGTGAGTCTGAACTCAAAATGGGTAATGAAGGCGGATCACCTACTTTTATCTTTATACACTTCTCTACTTTTGATTATACACAAAACAAAAATAAAAATCCTGCCCTATAAACGCAGGATTCCAAAGAAAAAAGCGATTTAGAGAGTTTACAGACGGTTTCATGGAAAAACCTCCTACATCATCACTATCTCGCAGATTTATACAATTTACAGGACGGATACAGAAGAAGTAATCGCTTTTTTTATCACCATCTGCTCTTCTTCTGATAAGTGGTAAACGGAAGTACCTTTCTCAATTGGCTTAGCATACGTCCGCGATTCTTCCCTACCATAAATACTTGTAATAACTACACCATTTTCTTGCTCATCCAAAAATGCCAAGGAAAAACTTAAATCGCTTCCCATTTCTCCAAAAGCATTATACCGATGTACAGCAATATTCCCCGCTTGTGTCGACATTTTTTGGGATAAACGATTGACTATAAATTGCTGATCGCTAAGCTTTCCTTCCCATGCATCCATATCTCCAAGCAAGCGGTTTAATGTTTCTTCCAGATTGTCTCCTTCGCTTCGAACAAAGAAACGATTCATTCTTTTACGTAAACGATTCATTTTGGTATGTAAGACGATAATATACACGAGGGTCAGCAGTGTAATTCCGCATAATCCAAAGAGGATATACGGTGACTGAATCGCGAGTAAAGCTTGCTGCATAGAAATACTTCCTTTCTCGACCAACTTCATACTAACCCATTTTAACGCCAAGCTATTGAAAAGATCAATTACTTGAGACTGTTTCCAGTAAAAAAATTACTCATTTTATTACTATAACAAGAAAAACGGCCTCTCTTCATATCGAAGAAGCCGTTTTTCATATAAACTCCGTGTCTTGAACGTTCATTCTCACCCTGCCCATTCCATCATGATTTCTGCTATACTTCCAGTAATAGCATTTCCTTACGTAGCAATCTCAATTGTGCTTTTGAACGTTTCACTTGCTCCTTATTTTTGTTTTGTAATGCTTCGTGTAGAGTCGCTAATTCATAATCAAGCTCTAGTCGCAATACAGGTATTCTTTCTTCGGCATCCCTTCTTTTCAAGGCAGCAATTACTTGGTCCATGGTTACGTTACACGCTTTTTCATAGATCACTTTTTTCTCAGCTCCTTTAATCTTTACAATTCGTACAGCCTCACCGTACCTGATGTTCTTCACTAGGGTTTGATGTTCATTAATAATTTTGACCACTGCATGGCCTTTAGCCTGCTCGATAAATTGGTACAGTACCATCGCCAGTCTAATATCTCGAACGGCGTAATGATATTCCTCAAGCTTGTATCGTTCTCCACTTTTGGCTAAAACCAACTGATGTCCACCACTATCTGCTGTAATATCCATTCGAATTGTATGAGCTGCTTCTTTTACTTTGACAGATAATCCATTCTGATGAAGCGTCTCCAATAAGGAAAGGAAAGTAGTTCGGTCAAACCAAACAATGATATTGCTGTACTCTAACTCGTTATAGGTTTTCTTCATACACTTCATCCCCCCAAAATACACCGAATTATCAGATTATAGATAAGCCCTTGGGAATGGGTTGTATATCCTATTACTGTCCAGCGATTTTTGTGACACTCCCTTGCAAGTATTTCCTGTTGGATTGCCACCCCTATTGGATACATGGTAGGAATGTTGTTCTGTTCCTTACTTACCCCGATTTAGGTTCATGAAACCAAACAAGTTACACTCTAGGAAAAACCCCCGATAGTCTGCTTATCTGTGTGGTATGATATCATATGGAGAGAATTTCGCTTTCTTCACGGCTCTAGAGCCCTTTTTGCTCTGTGATAAAGGAAAGAGGCATCTGCAGTTACATAAAATGAACAACGTACTCACTTGAAAGGAGTTTACATATGACCACTTTTTCTGGCTTTCAATCTGAGGATTTTGAGGTATTTTCCGTTGAAGGATTAGACGAGAGAATGGAAGGCATCAAAGATCAAATTCGGCCCAAATTAACCTTTCTAGGTGAACATTTTGCTCCTCAACTTGGTCTGGCACTAGGAGATGAAATGTTTTATCATGTAGCCAAACACGCACGTCGTACGGTTAATCCACCTAAAGATACATGGGTAGCTTGGGCAAATGACAAACGAGGTTACAAAAAACATCCTCATTTTCAAATTGGACTGTGGGGCACTCACCTATTTGTTTGGTACGCCCTTATTTATGAGTCTCCGTTTAAACAAGAAATCGGACAAAACATGGAAAAACATTTGAAGAAGATCATGTCCCTTGTGCCAGGACATTTTCAGTGGTCTCCAGATCATATGCAACCACACAGTACGTCACAAGTTGAGTTGGGTGAAGAAGGACTATTAAACCTTATCCAACGTCTTCAAACTGTAAAAAAAGCAGAAATCCTTTGCGGAATCACTATTGATAAAAATGATTCAATTTTACGAGATGGTGAAGCGCTTGTAGCTCACTTAGAGGAAACCTTCCAAGTCCTTACTCGTTTGTACATGCTAAATCGGCAAGTATAGGGGGCACTTTCTAGTAAATTGGTATGCTTTCTACTATCTATATGCAAAAGAACAGGTCCTTTTTCATGCAATTGTAAAGAACCTGTTCTTCTTTTTAATAAAAAGTTCAAAAAGAGCGTCATGGCTTCCCTTGGAACGTTTTTTGTATAATGGTTTGAAACTCATTTACATCCCCCATCATTCGATTGAACAACTCCTGAACAGTAGGGACATCATGGATTAAACCTACCACTTGTCCTGCCCAACCAAATCCATGCTCTGCATCCCCATCGTAGATAAAGCGACAATTGTTCCTGCCACTAATATATTCACGCAAGCCCTCATATCCTACGCCTTGTTTTTCTAGTTCTATAATATGCTCAGAGCCTTTCGTACTCACCACACGTGCAGGAGTACCCAGTGAACGCTTGATAACGGTAGTATCATGCTCAGTCGCCTGGATAAGCGCCTGCTTGTAGGCAGCATGTGCATGAACACATTCTTGTGTTGCAATAAACCTAGTCCCCATTTCCACTCCTTCCGCCCCTAATGCAAGCGCTGCCAATAATCCCCGACCATCACCGATACCACCACTTGCAAGTACAGGGATATTTACCGAATCAACTACACGGGGAATAAGCACGAAGGTTCCAATATCATCACGTCCTAAATGGCCCCCACCTTCCTGACCAACTGCCATTACAGCATCTGCTCCTATCGCTTCCGCTTTTTGTGCTTGTCTGACCGCTGCCACCAGCACCATACGTTTCATACCATATCCATCCGTACGACGAATCAGCGGCTCTGGATTCCCTCCTGTGATACTGATGACGCCAATTCCTTCTTCTATGGCTACATCCAACATTTCTTCATAAGGACGATCATGCTGACCAATAGCAAAGTTAACACCAAAAGGCTTTGTCGTTAATGTACGTACCTTTTGGATTTCAGCTCGCAAAGAATCTGGTGAAGGTAACGACATGGCCGTTATTTGACCTAGTCCACCTGCCTCGGATACCGCAGCTGCCAATTCGGCATATGCCAGATGTGCCAATCCCCCTTGTATAATGGGGTACATAATGTTGAGCATCTCAGTAACTCTCGTATTCATCCTTAACCCTCCTTTCTGTTTTTCTTAACCTTCTGCTTTAAAAGGGATAAATCCTGCTATTACGGGAGTTATGCAAAAAAAAACACTTGCTTTCCCCCCCAATTTGCTATACTCAATTTTGTTGTTTTTCAAACTATTATAAAATAAAGTGAGGCGATACGATAATGAGACAGGATAAAACCCCCTTGTTTAGCGGATTGGTGGAACATGCAGAGAGGAATCCCATTCAATTTCATATTCCAGGCCACAAAAAGGGGACGGGAATGAATCCTACGTTCCGAGAATTCATTGGGGAGAACGCTTTATCAATTGACTTAATTAATATCGCCCCACTAGATGATTTGCACCATCCAAAAGCAATAATTAAAGAAGCACAGGATTTGGCGGCAGAAGCATTTGGTGCTGACCATACCTTTTTCTCTATACAAGGGACAAGCGGTGCAATCATGGCAATGATCATGGCAACTTGCAATCCTGGAGATAAGATTATTTTGCCTCGAAATGTGCATAAGTCTGTGACCGCTGCCATTATTTTTGCCGGTGCTATTCCAGTCTTTATACACCCAATCATGGATGAACAGCTAGGAATTGCTCATGGCATCACACCAAAAGCAGTACGAAAAGCAATGAGCGCCCATCCTGATGCAGCTGCCCTATTGGTCATTAATCCAACTTATTTTGGGATAGCTGGGGATTTACAACAAATCGTAGAAATTTCCCATGAGTATAATGTACCTGTCCTAGTAGATGAAGCTCATGGTGCTCATATTCATTTTCATGAGGATATGCCATTATCTGCTATGCGAGCAGGCGCAGACATGGCTGCTACCAGCGTTCACAAGTTGGGAGGCTCCCTCACCCAAAGCTCCATTTTAAACGTAAGAGAAGGGCTTGTAGACGTCGACAGAGTGAAAACCATTCTGAGCATGCTAACGACAACATCCACTTCCTACATTTTGCTCGCTTCCTTAGACATGGCTAGACAGCATTTAGCCTTACATGGAAAGCAAATGATAGAAAACTCCATTCGTATGGCTAACGCTGCGAGAGATGAAATTAACAAAATCCCTCGTCTGCGTTGTATAGGAAAAGAAATTTTAGGGATGCCGGCTGAGTACGCCATGGACCCGACTAAATTGCTCATTCATGTACGTAACCTCGGAATTACTGGCTGGGAAGTTGAGAATTGGTTACGAGAAAAATATAACATTGAAGTAGAAATGAGCGATCTCTACAACATTCTTTGCTTTGTGACGGCAGGAGACACTGAAGAAACCGTTGGTACATTAGTTTCTGCCTTGCAGCACCTAGCAGTTGAATTTGCTCATGCGGAACCAAGTGATTTAATTGAAATTTCATTGCCTGAAATCCCCGTGATCTCCCTTTCACCACGTGATGCTTTTTATTCTGAAACGGAAATTGTCCCACTCGAACTTGCAGAAGGACGCATCATCACGGAATTCATTATGGTTTATCCTCCTGGTATTCCCATTTTATTCCCAGGAGAGGTTGTCACATCTGACAACATTCATTACATCAAAGAGAACCTGCGTGTAGGTCTTCCTGTACAAGGTCCTGAAGATGAAACCATTCAAACTATCAAGGTCGTAAAACGCCAAGCAGCTATACATGAATAACACATAAAAAGGTCCTCTCCTTTCTGATATTGACAAGGAGAGGATTTTTTGTCACTCTATTTAACAAAACTTCGAAACTTTTCTAGACTTTATGACGTATAGTAAATTAGGTAGTCCATACTTAATATATGCCCTACGTCGCCTGAGAAAAGGAGAAATGACATGAACACCACATCCACCACCACGAATCCCTATTCCTACTTGCTATGGATCGGGTATCTTATCCTTGCTATTGGCGGTTCTGCCTTATATGGAGGTAGTCTCAGCCTACATTTTGATCACTGGTCATTTGATCTCGGTGCGTACTGGGTCATCATATCCGCTAGTTGTAGCTGGATTCTTTTATTTGGAATCACCTATCTGATTGGCTATAAGAAAATCAGTTTACGCTGGCTGGTTCAAATTAGCTTGGAGACCACCGTATACGGTGTTACCGTTCTTATTGCTGCCTCTTTAGTTAACCTTATAGCAAGAGGATTGCATTTCCCAAGCTTATTGATGGTAACTCCCAATATCTTACTTGTCCTTTTCTCCAACATTTTAATGGCCGATCATTATATCAGCGAAATGAAAACCCAAAATTTTCCAAAACAACTATCCCTTCTCTTGTGGCTTGCGCTGTTAGATGGGTTCGGTATATTCTTTTTATACTTTTTCAGTAAGATGTTCTAATAAACTAAAAACTACTTGCTTACCATATCAAAAGGCTGATAGGAAATTATATCCTACCAGCCTTTTTGTATTATTATTCGTCTTCGTCCTCATCATCGTCGTCATAAGAACTAAATAAGGATGTATACAGACCTTCCTCATCATCACGATCATCCAACCATACTAAACGATTGCCACCGATTGCGATCTCAGATGGTTCAGCATCACTATCAAATGGAGATCTGAAACGTTGCTTATCCATATCATACATGACATAGCGATCAAGATCGTCTCCGCCTTTTTCTACTTCAGTTTCATAGAAAATGATATTTTTCGATACGATCGGCTTCTCTTGATCTCCTTCTTCTTCATATAGAAGATCAGTACGATTCATCTTGAATGAATACACGAAAATGTCTTTATCTTTTGTATCACTATTATAAGCAGACCAAGCTGCAAATCCATCGCCAAGACCGATACTGTCTGCATTTTCTACTTCTTCCTTCATGATACGTCCGCCATCTTCATAATCATAAATGACAACATCTTGATAATTATCGTCATCGCCATCAATCAAAGCTACAGCTTTATGATTAATAGCAACACTGCGAATGCCACCTTTGGATTCATGCAGTTCAGATGTTTTATTCTTTTTTAAATTGGTTAGATTAGCGGTATTCGAGCGTTTGCTACCACTTACCCAAACAAGATGTTCATTATAAATAGCATACAAACCTTCTACGACATCTGTTTTCTTAGTAGTGATCTTGGTAGATTCACCTGTTTCGATGTCGTAAGCCACTAATACATTATCATCATTATCGTAGTAAACCACGTAAGAATCACTTACCACTGGATGCTCTGCTTCATGCTTTTCGGGAGAAACAGTAGTAGTTCTACGAGTTTTGGCATCATACAGCATAACGCGAGATTCTTTTTTACCTTCCTTCAAGAAGGCAACATGGTTTTTGCTAGCTGCTGGAGAAGCTACATTTTTTAAATTTTCGCCCTTGCCAAGCACTTTGCTTTTCTCTTTTTTCGTGTCATATAATTTCAATGTCAAGTTGTTGCTTTTACCTGTAGCATATAGCACGTAGCGTCCACTCATCACAGGAGGCATTTTTTCATTGTAATCACTATTAACTTTATACGAATTATCTTTATTGGTATCTAGATAATACAATGAGCTACCCGTTCCATATAAAAGATAACGTCCGTTGAAATCAAACAGCTTTTCATCTCCTCTTTCGTGGGTCAACACTTTGGATTTACTGCTCTCTTGTTGCGTTTTTTCAATATTACCGCTTATTTGGTTCAAGAAAACGATATCATCGTCAACAATGATGGGATGAGCTGGTGTAGCCTTCCCCCAGTAAGTTTTATACTCTTTAGAAGATCCTAATATATTATGATACAATTCAGATTTTCCGTTACGCTCATCTTGCCAAACCACTTGGTCATCATAAACGGAAGGATGGCTAGCTTTTCCGCTTGTGGATATGCGTTGTTCTTTGCTGTTGTTTACTTCAATCGCATAAATATTTGTTCCACCATCACGCTTGTCTTTCCAAACAACTACACCATCTTTAAAGCTTAGCTCTTCTGGATCAGTTACTCTTGCACTTTGGCTCGTAAGTTCACGCTCTTTATCCTTTTTCAGATCATAAGCATATAATTGGTAACGATTGTTTTCCACTTGAGCCCAAACTACCGTATTTCCATCGATACGTGGTGCTACTTTCTTAGATTTATTGCTAGAAATTTTCTTTGATATTTTTTCATCATCCACATCATAAACCACAATGGAATAATTCTTCCCGGATTCCTCCACCCATACAGCATAATCCCCATCGAAATCCATACCATAAGGGGCAGCTGCAGTGTCACCATTCACTGTAATCTTTTCCTCATCATAATTGGCTGCTAATACTGGGTTCACACTACTAACTAAAGTCGTTGCCATGGCAAAAACAGCTATCCATCGCTGAAAGCTCTTCTTCGTCATAATTTAACTCCTCTCTACAAAATATTCCATTTTTCTCTATCCTTCTTATTATTTATCAACTAAATGAAGAAGTAAATAAAAATCTTTAGAAATAAAATGAAAAAGCAAAAAACACACTCATAATGAGCGTGTTCAATAAACGAAAGACTCAATATATTCAAAAATATATCTTCAAAATAGCCTATTCATGTTCATTATCATGCTGATGGCACGGGCAATCGCATAAACCGTAAAGTGTTTTCACTTGTGGCGATTCTAAATGTTCAATGATGTCTCCGCATTTCTGACAAACGATTGTCGTCATGATAAGCCCCCTATAAAATAAGTCTACTTTCAAAAACATTTTAATTAGTATGTCACATTAATTAAAGTATGTGTTGTATCCATCTTAATATGCTATACATTATCTGTCAATAGGCTACTGAAATCAACTGTAACATCCCTTTGTTTCTTATAATAACTACTTTGATAAGCTTATTACACATTAATTAGTATGTCACATTTAGGCGACACGAAATTTTAAGCTATTGTTTGAAATAGATCTACATCTTTTCAGAAAAAAAACAGCCTCTTCCATTCCAACGGAGGAGGCTGTCATATTAAGGATTGTCTATTTACATCTAGGTTAGTATTGATCCTGAAATGGCATGGACGGTAAGTTATCACGAAAGAATTGAGAGAGCTCATTTGCTTGGGTCAAACATGACAATTTAAAGATTTCTTGCAGATGTTTTGGATTCAGTGTGTCTTCTGAACTTAATAACGTTGATTGTCCAGTCTGCATACATACCACCATTGGTTTTCCAAAAAAACGGTGTGTGTACACTATCCCAAAATCATAGCGAGTCGTTTCGGTTGCAAAGCCCAGAAAACGAACCTTGGCCTCTTCGTTCACGTCATACAACAATTCCATTACTTCCATCGCGATACCCTCCCATCTTGTATGATCTTTTTTCTCCTCGCCCCATTCTTTTCTCGACTGGGATAAATGCCCACCGATCGCTTTATCAGAATATGAGAAGGAGCTAAAAAGGGTTCACCCATCACACAATCCTTACATTTGGAAAATCACACATTACTATATAACCTTTTTTAAATAATATGAAACTTTTCCCTTTTTATATCCGTACTTTACTACAGAGGATATTCATCCAGCAGAGCTTTGATTCTCAGGAAAACGCTCTTCCCCTTCCTGAATCCATCTAACTTTATCTGCACCGTGTAGGGTTTGAGCAAGGAATGATATGCATTCAAAAAACAGTTCTACTACTACAACTGAGTAGCGCTCTTTTAATTTTTCCAACGCCTCTGTTAAGCGGAATAGACTAGGTGTGTTCTCCCTGCTTTTTTCAATAACCTGACGTCCTGCGCTTGTAGGATACACATGAACGACCCTACCATCAATATCGGATTTTTCAATGCTCACTAATTGTTTTTCCATAAGCTTTTTTATATGAATGACAATGGATGAGGGATGCCAAAACGTCCAATCAGCAATCTGTGTAACACGCACTCCTTCATAGCAGCAAATGATCCACAAAATATTTAATTGTACCGATGAATCCAAGTTCGCTGTTTTTGCAGCTCTTTCCCAATCGTCTTTGTTCACAACATTGATTGCCCGCAATGTATTTAATGCTTCATGCACCTGCCGTATCGCTGTATCCTTCATTTCCCATTCCCCCAACTGATTTTTGTCTCTCTACAATTGTAAATTTTCATCATTGTACTATTTTCAGAAAATATAATCAATTACTTTCCGCTTTTTGTATCCGCTTGCAGAAGCCTAAACTGTAATGCTACACTTGAAACAGAAAAGATTTGTACCTTTGATATGGGAGTGAACTGATTCGTGAATATGCAATCCGCCTATGTATATCTAGTAGATGGTTCCATCGGCTCCACGGTTACTCTTGATGATGTCAAAACATTTTTACAAAACTATCGAGATAAAACCAGTAAAACAGGTCAACAATTGGATTGGAGCTATACAGATGCTTCCTTTCCCTATCATATCGAAGAACCAGTGGAAGGAAAAGATACATTTTTCATTTTAAAGGGTAAAGATCCAGATCTTTATAAATATGTGATCATTGGCGTAGGCACACATCATAAAGACAATCAGGAACGCGCTTTTATTCAAATTAGTATCCCGGACACGGCAACCCAAAACGATAAAAGTAAAGGAAACGAATACTGCCGCTACCTAGCTCGTGAAGTAAAAGGAGAACTTCATCTATTTAACGGAAGAATTCAGTATTTTCAGCCACGCAAGCCTTAAATTTGTATTTTCTATGCATGCATTCTACACATCTGCCCAAGCAAAATGGCATCCTCCTAATATGATACATTGTGGAGGTGCTTACCATCAATGAGTACCTTGCTTTTACTCCAATATCTGGACAAAAGGAGGTGCCTTTTTATGGAACGCTCAGAATTCATATCACTTGTAAGTGCACCTGCTCAGCTTGCCTTTGAAAAGTATCATATTTACGCCTCCATAATCATAGCTCAAGCTATTCTAGAATCTGGATTTGGTAACTCCATTCCAAAAGACCCTGCAACAGGCCTGTTATCTTATAATATTTTCGGGATAAAAGGAGTAGGTCCAGCCGGCTCCGTTCTTGTAGAAACCAAAGAGTATCTGCAGGGAAAGTGGATAACGAAAAAACAGGCTTTCAAAGCCTATAACAGTTTTCTTCAATCTATCGAAGACCACTCACAATTGTTATTAAAACCTCGCTATAAGACTGTTATTACAGCAAATACTCCTTATCTAGCAGCTGAACAACTGGAGCAATCAGGCTACGCTACCGACCCACAGTATGCAGAAAAGCTACAAAAATTGATTACAGCCTACAGCTTGACCCAGTATGATCAAAAAACGTCCCCATCGGAGGAAGCTGTAGCCGCTTGGAAGCTTGAAGTGGGGAAACGTGCTTTGGAAGAGGGAATCATCACATCCCCTGAATGGCTACAGGATTTAGATAAACCTATGCCTGCATGGGCTGTGCTAGCTGTGGCGCTACGTGTGTATGACAAATGCCTTGAAAATAAATAAGCCAAGAAAGAAAACAAAAGACAGGTTCCGTGATCCGGACCTGTCTTTCCTATAGGTGTTACGAAAGTATTTCGGATCTGGATAGCGAATAAAACCTTCCGTCTACCATACGTATGCCAAGATCAACACAGTATTTGCACCCTTCCATTACTCCGTAAAGAATCCAATTGCTTGCCCGATAATTGATGTCATAATCTGTGTAGCTGTCTAGCCCGTCATTCTTAATTTCAATCCGGTACGTTACATCATACAGACGAAGAACTAGCGGCAGCTCATGGAATGGGATGGCAAATTCTTGTTCAATCTCTTGCTGGTATTCCTCCGTCACAAGCCAAGAGGCTAAAATTGATTGGGGGTCTTTCCATGCAATACGTATACTCGGGCCGTCTGTATCTGTTGATGACCGCGTGGCTTTTGTCTTCATTCGCTTTCATCTTTCCTTTCCTACATTACATAATAGAAATTACTTCTAACCATTATATCATTAGGCAGCTAATTTTGAAAACGGTGGAATAGCATTTTATTTGCCTACTGTAAAGGAATTCTCTCCCACTACGACCATATTTGCATCTTTTTCTTTTTTCATTGTCAATTGAACTTTATATGTACCATTCTTTTTTAACTTTGTAGAGACAAAAGGCTGGGAGAAAAAGAATCCACCGTCACGTACTGAGTAGGATTTCTCCTTACTATTATCCACTACATTGCCATCTGGGCCAATAATATTTACTCTTACACTCATATCTTTGGCATCAACCACATTATCAACCTCTACGTACACGCCAAAGTTACGGGGAATGTTTTTTTCCAGAAATCCTGTCACTGGATTAGTCAACACGATATCATTGTTTTTGTTTTGTTGAACCCCTTCCAAAACCATAATATTCACGTTTGGCTTATCGATGAACAATTTTCCTGTATCTTTATCATAAGTCGCAAATCCACCTAGGCTATTGATTAATTCCTGTGTGGTATCAAGTGTTGAAGCGGTGATTTCTATTTTACTATTGCGCTCACCATTGAAGTATGTACGTATGCTTGTATCGCCCCATGCGGTCGTAGCTGTAGCTACAACGATTATGGTTGCTAGTCCTGCCATCCATTGCTTTTTCATCTCATTCCCTCCATCAATCGTAATATATAGAAAGCCGAAGCTGTACTCGTATGCTTCCAGGTCAAAAGGATATTTGTTCCTGTTTGTTTCTCTTAATCTTAGACGCACCACACTTCAAATAGTTGTGCATGAAAAGGAACTTTTTTTACCTTCATCCACAGTATCCACAGTATGTTTTCAAAATTTACTCACAAGTGGATATAGTGATTATTGTGCCAATCCTGATCTAAAAGCCTACTTTTTTCCCCGTCAATCTGTACTAGATTGTGGATAACCGATGCCTAATCTGTGGGAATAGCAAAAGACGACCCGCAGGCCGCCTTTCATTGCTTTTTATTTGATTTCGTTTGACATCACGTTTGCATACTGACGAAAGAAACGTGTAACGATTCCAATTGCATTCTCAATGGCTTGTTCATTTGGCTCCAACTTAGCATGATGCAATCCATAAGGAGTATCTACCCCAAGCCAAAATAAAAAGCCAGGAATTTCAGCCAAAAAGTACCCAAAATCTTCACCAGTCATCGCTTCTGTGCACCGAACCAACGTAACGTCTTCCTGCTGGTCCAACCAGGTCATAAATTTTTCCGAAAGCTTTGGATCATTATATACCTGACAATACATGGCTCCGTAATCAATTGACGCTTGACAGTCAAAGCCTGTTTCCACACCTTGGACAAGTGCTTCAATCCGCTGTTTCATTTTTTGCATGGAATCTTGAGACAGCGTACGAATAGTTCCTTCTAGTCGAGCCGTCTCAGCGATGATATTCTGCTTTGTACCGCCTTCTATTTTACCAACCGTAATGACTCCAGCATCCAATGGATTCACATTGCGAGCAACAATCGTTTGTAATTGGGTCAACAGATGGGCCGCTACAACCACCATATCATTGGCAAGATGCGGGTAAGCTGCATGACCACCCCTTCCCTTCACATCAATGAATAACTCAGAAGTGTTAGCAAAGAAAACTCCTTCTTTCATTGCAATGGTCCCAACTGGATATTCTGGTGCAATATGCAATGCGAAGATGGCATCAGGTTGATAGCGACGAAACTCAGGGCTTGCCAGCATCGGTTCCGCACCTCCTGGTCCCTCTTCCGCAGGTTGAAAAATAAATAGTAGATCGTCTATAGCAGGACATTGAGCAAACTGGTTCAAGATACCAAGCCCAATTGCCATGTGTATATCATGTCCGCATGCATGCATATATCCTGGGTGTTCCGAGCGAAAATCATAGTTGGTCTCTTCTTCAATCGGTAGTCCATCCATGTCAGCACGCCAAGCCAGCATCCGCTTTGGAGAGGTTCCGTTCACTTTAACCAGCACACCTGTTTTCCAAGTCGTCACTTCTATATGCTCCTGAGGCATTTGAGCGATAAAAGAAAGCAAAAACTGTTGCGTTTTAAACTCAGAAAATCCAGGCTCTGGGATTTTGTGCAACTCTCGGCGAATTGCTACAAAGGGAGATATCATTTAACTAACTTCCCCCTTCAAGCGGGTCGTTTGCTTTAACACATCGCGGAAGCACGCCACAAATCGATCGGTTTCCTCACTGGTTAAAGTGAGAGGTGGTAACAGACGAATAATCGTTTTTTGCGTAACATCAATTAAAAATCCCGCTTCTAGCATCTCTTTTTGAATCTGACTAACCTGTTCTGGAGTAAGTTTTGTCTGAATGCCAAGCATCATACCTTTGCCTCTAATATCCGCTAGTAAATGTGGATATTCTGCAATCAAACTAACAATTCTCTCCCACAAATACTCAGCCTGCTTTTTACCCTCTTCTAGGCATCCATCTACCAGCAACGCTTCCATAACTGCATTACCCAATGCTGCACTCAATGGAGAAGGAGCAAACGTTGTTCCATGGTCCCCAGGAACGAAAAGATTCGCCAGTTTCTCACCAGCAATTACCCCACCTAGCGGTAGCCCACCACCTACACCTTTGGCAAATAAGATCAGATCAGGTTGTATCGCTGCATGCTGGTAGGCAAACAACTTACCAGTTCGCCCCATACCTGTTTGAATTTCATCCATGGCAAATAGAACATCATGTTCTTTACATAGAGCAAAAGCTGTTTCCAAAAAACTCCCAGAAAGAGGAATGACTCCGCCTGATCCGAGGACAGGCTCCATTAACAAGCATGCAGGGGAGTACCTCGTGATAATCTCTCGCAACCCCTCTACATCACCGGGCGCGACTTCATATACAGGGAACGCCGGTAGAGGGTAATCCTGATAAACGTGAGCTTGTCTAGTTAATTTGACAGCACCAAGCGTTCTACCGTGAAAGCTGTTTTGTAACACAATAACCCCAGCGTTCTCTTTTCCCGTCGCTTTGGCCCATTTATGCACAAGCTTTATTGCAGCTTCTGTTGCTTCCGCCCCTGAGTTGCTAAAAAACACTTTCCCTGGAATGGTATGCTTAACTAACTGCTCTGCCAATGTGATGGCTGGCTTGTTCAAAAAAATGTTGGAGATATGCAAGAATTTTTCTCCTTGTTCTACAAGAGCTTCTACAATTTTGGGGTGAGAGTGACCCAGAACAGAGACAGCAAGACCAGTAAACAAATCGAGATAAGCTTTTCCCTCTGTATCATGTAAATAATTGCCCTCTCCCTTTTCGATCGCAATCGGCAATCGTTTGTAGGTGGACATCAAATAGGTTTCATCTTTTTGTAGCCAATCCGTCATGGGAATACACCCCTTTATTCAGCTCAATCAATTCCTAGCTGATATGATTTCTATCTAGCATGTTTTCGTACCCGTTTATAGCTGACGAAGTTCTTGCATGATCTCCGTTTTGGATTTGGTTTTTGCATCAATCTCTTTGATGATTCTCGCTGGTGTACCCGCTACTACCACGTTCGCTGGAACATCCTGTGTAACGACAGCTCCTGCAGCAACCACTGAACCTTGTCCAATGCGTACACCTTCTAAAATGACAGCATTTGCTCCAACCAATACATCATCCTCAATGATTACCGGAGTTGCAGAGGGTGGCTCAATAACACCAGCAACGACAGCTCCTGCACCAATATGGCAATTTTTACCAACAGTACCACGTCCTCCAATAATAGCACCCATATCGATCATTGTACCCTCACCGATAGAAGCACCGATATTGATAACTGCACCCATCATAATAACCGCATTATTTCCAATGTGTACTTGATCGCGAATGACTGCACCTGGCTCAATACGCGCCTGAATTCCTTTTGTATCTAGTATCGGAATTGCAGAATTGCGACGGTCGCTCTCTACCACATAATCTACAATGCTGTCCTTATTCGCATCAATTACAGGCTGTATGTCTTTCCATTCGCCAAACAATACGCCTACATTGCCTGTAATAAAGGTTTTGGTATTCTCACCAAAATCGATACCTTCTAAATTACCCTTTACATGTACCTTCACAGGCGTCTTCTTTTCGCTTTTTTGAATAAAGCTGATAATTTCGTGGGCATCCATCATGTTCATTGGAATTTCCTCCTACCAATTTGGTTTATAATAAGCTGTTGCAAAATTACTGTGTGGAAAAAGAATAATCCCAAGATAAGCAAAAAAGCAATGAGTGGGTTCGCCTACTCATTGCTGGTTCTACCATGGCAACTCATAAATAGCGCTCCACGAAAGGTTCACCTTTCATGACAAGACGTACGTTATTCACGTACACCCCAGCCGTAGATTGCGGGTCAGCAACGACTTCGGCGCATTGACCTTTTATCCTGTTCTCATCGTCCCGACGATGTAAAGCAAACAGGATGACTCATCCGCTGCGCACCTCTATTTTGGATTATTCCTATGTAATTCACTTCACTTTATCAGATAAATACCTACCTGACAACCGCTTTGCTTGAATGAATTTTTTACGCAAATCGATATAATAAAAAAATCGAGGCTGGTACGATCACAAAAGCCGTAGTGACAATTCCTACCCAACTGATCCATTGCTTCGAACGATCCCCAATGACTAAATGAACGAAACTGAAATAGATGGGAAAAACCCCTGTTCCGAAAGCTACTAATAAAAACAATGTACTAAATTGTTCTCCTCGATAAGCGCTAATTCCGTAGAGGAGCCAGACAAACCACACAGCTAGTAACGCAAGTCCAATAAGATATGGTTTACGCATTGACGATCTCCTTTGCTCATAATGACGAGCTCGTACTCTTTCCATACTAGTTATACCATAAAATTCAGCAAATTAAAAAAGTAAAAAAGCACCCCTAAAGCCAGGAGTGCTTCATCCATCCTTTGTATTTACATCTGCTGATTACTTTTTGCTTTTTTCTTCTGTGAGTGAGGAGTCTCCTTCATGAAGCTAGTGTCGTATTCAACCCATACATGCTCCTCGTCGTGTTTCGTTGTATCCTTCATAAGACCTTTATACAAGTAGTAGAACAAGATGAAAGAGAAGACTAAGAAACCGATGATCGGATACATGGCAATGCCAATTTCCATGGTTCAATTTCCCCTTTCTAAATCATTACCAATATTATACTTTATTTAACAGAAAATCCAAATGATTTAAGACATATTTTAGACACACTTCTTATTCCAAACAAAAAGCTCCCGCGGTTATTTGCGAGAGCTTCACTTTATTTACTCTAAATCACCTGGAAACTCCTTCATAACAGAACTTCTCCAAATGATTTCTCCTTGTTTATTTACGTAGCAAAAGGTATATCCTTGTTCGTCATGGGTCACTTCATAAGCCAAACCATTATGAAACACACCACCTGATTCAAACTGAGGTTTAATTACCATTTTACCTTGTTTATTAATAAAACCATACTTACCATTCACTTTAACGGAAGCCAGCCCTTCTGAAAAAGGTAACGTACGTTCATAGGTGGGAGGGAGCAAAAATTCTCCTTTTTTGTTGATATAGCCAGCTTTAAAATCTCCAGCGCCATCTATATCTACCATCACGTCAGCTACACCTTCCGAAAAGCTACCAGGCTCAAATCCATCTGGTTTAACTACTTCTTGACCTTGTTTATTGATCAGACTATATCCTTTGTCTTCACCTGCATATACCAGAGCTAGTCCCTCTTGGAATGGATTAGCAATCTGATAGGCGAATGGAATGATGACTTTTCCTGTTTGATCAAGATAGCCTGCTTTCCCATCCTTATACGCCACTGTAGTACCTTCTTGAAAACCCCACACAATCTCATATTCTGGTTGAATCACGATTTGCCCATGCTTATTAATAAAACCATATTTATTATTTTCTCCAATAGCAGCTAAGCCATTTTGAAAGCCGCGAGCAAACTGGAACGTTGCTGGGATTACCATCTCATTATCTTTGGTAATAAACCCAAAACGATCACCAGATTTAACAGCAGCTACTCCTTCTGAGAACGAATCTGCTTCTTCATATTGTGCTGGAATTACAAAAGACCCATGTTGGTTGATAAACCCGTATTTCCCATCTTTTTTGGCTACGGCTAGCCCCTCATGAAACTCACCAACCACTTCAAATTGCGGAGTGATTACCACTTTTCCTGTTGCATCGATAAAACCATGTTTATCTTGATCCTGAATGGAATACAGGCGAATTTCTTGTTTATCATCTGCTAATGTGGATTCTTCCACCCCACTTGTTTTTGCTATCGTTTGTAGTCCTTGCCCAGTAGCTACTGATGCTTTTGATGATGAGGAAACCTGATCTACGTACGCTGGTTTTTTCTCAGCTGCTTGCAAAAAATTGTGTGAACCCGCTACATGCATCAGCGGCAGACAAAGTACTGCAACAATACCGGCTTTTGTCCATTTTGAGAGATTCATTCTATCCACCTGCTTCCTCGAATTTCAAATCATATGAAGAAGAGACACGTCGTCTATGTATTCTTTACATAAAAAATGAGTGCTATTTATTAAAGTTTGTCTCTTGTTTTTGTGCTCAGCTTTAGGCTTTCCTGTTTCCTTACTTGTTAGACGTACTTAGTTGCCAAAACGTTTTCATCTTTTTTTTACCAATTTTCGCATACTGTATGTAACCCCTACGTCTTTTTGCTGATACAAGCTTTATCAATATGTGAGAAAAGTAAAAAAGCACTGGAATCAATATCCAGTGCCCTTTCCATTTAAGATTGTAAACGCCGCAAAAACTGGCGAGTTCGTTCATTTTTCGAATGCTCAAAAATTTCCTCAGGCGTACCTTGCTCCAAAATGACGCCACCGTCCATAAAGATTACACGATCTGCTACATCCCGCGCAAAGTTCATTTCGTGCGTCACGATCACCATTGTCATGCCTTCTTCTGCCAACTGTTTCATGACCTTTAGTACCTCACCAACCAATTCTGGATCCAAAGCCGAGGTAGGTTCATCAAAGAGTAACACTGTCGGATCTAGCGCCATCGCACGGGCAATACCGACCCGCTGCTGTTGTCCTCCAGATAGCTGATGAGGATACATGTTCATACGATCTGCAAGCCCCACTTTTGTAAGCATTTCTTCTGCTCTTGCTTGAGCGGCTTCCTTTGAGCGTTTTTTGACAATGACCTGTCCTTCCATCACATTTTCTAATGCTGTCATGTGTGGAAAAAGATTATAACTCTGAAAAACCATTCCTGACTGCTTACGAACAGGTAGCAAATCCTTTTCCTTCATTTTAGTTATAGGTGTAAACTCTAGGCGTTGACCACCTACCTGCATACTGCCCTTTGTAGGTATTTCCAAAAGATTCATGCATCTGAGCAAGGTAGTCTTTCCAGAACCAGAGGGACCTATTATGACGACAGCTTCTCCTTTATCAATGCCAAGCGAAATGTCTTTTAATACTTCAACCTGTTGAAAGCTTTTATGAAGTCCTTTAATCTCGATCATAATGTTCCTCTCCTCCTACCTAGCCATACGGCGTTCCAGACGATGTTCCACACGGCTCTGCAATGCAGACAATATCGTACTGAAGAATAGATAGATGACCGCTACCTCACAGTACAATACCAAAGGCTCGTATGTCATTGCAGTGATCTGTTGAGATATCTGAAACATTTCTGTCACGGTAATGGTAGCAGCTAGAGAAGTATCCTTCACCAAGCTGATAAATGAATTACCAAGCGGTGGTATCGCTACACGTAAAGCTTGGGGAATAATGATTCGGCGTCTTGCCTGATTTTTGGTCATCCCGATTGTATACGCGGCTTCCCACTGTCCCTTAGGCACTGACTGAATGGCTGCACGAATTACTTCGGAGTTATATGCTCCCACACTTAAAGAAAAACCAATAATTGCAGCCGGGAATGGATCGATAGTAACGCCCAACTTAGGCAATCCATAGAAAATAATAAATAATTGCACCAACAATGGAGTACCCCGAACAACCCACACATAAAAGCTGGATATCCCATACAACAATTTATTGGAGGATAACCGGGCAATCGCAGTAAAAAAAGCAAGTATCAATCCAATGATAAAAGATAGTAACGTAAGAGGTATCGTGTACAAAATTCCCGCCTTTAACAGCGGGAGAAATGAATCCACGATAATACCAATAATACGATCAGATTGTTCCACTTCCATTCAGTCCTATCTGTGTTATTTGGAGACGTCTGCACCAAAATATTTCTCGGAGATTTTCAAATAAGTACCATCTGCTTTCATCTCTTTTAAAGCTTTATTTACTGCTTCAATCAGTTCTTTATGTTTGCCCTTCGCGAACATAATTCCATTTTGAGTCGCATCTGGATGCTCCGCTGCAATTCTGATTTTCGCATCAGGCTTTTGTTTCTTAAAGTCAAGGAAGGATAAACCATCGTTAACCGTTGCATCTACTCGTTTAGACAATAAAAGCTCAATCGCTTGATTAAATCCTTCTGACTGTACAATCTCAGCTCCATTATCACGAGCTAAGTCTGTTAAATTACTTGTCAGTGATTGCGCTGATTTTTTCCCTTTCAAATCTGCAAAAGAGGTAATCTCATTATTATCTTCGTTAACGATGAGCACTGCTTTAGATACGATGTATGGGTCAGAGAAATCAAATTTTTCTTTGCGGTCTGCTCGAATGCCGACCTCGTTTACAACCATGTCAAAACGATTCGCATCAAGTCCAGCAATTATACCATCCCATTTGCTTTCGACAAATTGAGGTTCTACGCCGAGGCGTTTAGCAATTTCACGGGCAATATCCACATCAAAGCCAGTCAGCTGACCTGTAGAATCATGGTACGTAAAAGGTGCGTAGGTGCCTTCTGTACCAATGCGAACCTTTCCAGCCGTTTTGATTGCTTCCAAGGAGTTCTTCGCTGTAGTGTTTCCTCCCTGCTCGTCTGTAGTTCCCTGATTAGATGACCCACAACCAGCTACAAATAGAGAGAGCGCTAGAATAGAAACAAGTGCAGTAGAGTACCAAGATTTTTTCATGTGTTAAACCCCCAGTTTTCTTATCGGATTTTGCCCCTTTGAAAATCATAGTAACATTTAAGCAACTTGTCAATAACAAGCAAAATAAATTACTACATCAAAGTTTATCCCTGTACCGATTCATTCTGAGATCCAAGATGCGTTACCACTAGGTTTTGCCTTTTTCCGTATAGGTATGTAAATAGTCCCGTACATATCGTGAAGAAACCTAGTAGAATAAGGAAGGTAGAGAGTCCAATAAAATCTAAACTGGCTGACGTAATGAGCATAGCAACTTGAATAATGATGCGATCCACGATCTCTTTAAAACTAAAAAAGCGTCCCTGTACCGTTTCTGGTAACCTTTTTTGAAAAACAGTGGTCACCATCGGATATATAAAACCTAATGTAAAACCCAGCAATCCAAAGGAAAGCAAAACCATGATTTGATTTGTGCCAAACGACATTCCCCATTCTGCCATTCCGATCACCAATACGAGTAAAGACGACACCTGTACTAGATTTACTCGACTTACCAATTTTTGTACAAAAATACCGGCAAGTAGTACACTTGATCCTTCTACCGCATAAATATAACCCATGATTGTTGATGAATCCTGCAATTTTCCGAAAGCAAGTACCAATAGATTAAATCCACCCAAGAAGAGTGTCACTACCCCCGTGCTAATCAGCCCAACGGTTACTGATGGCTCCTTTTTCATTAATTCGAAAACTTCTGTGAATTTCAACTTTTCTCCAGTTTGTTTTTTCTTCTGGTGCGACTGTGGAATTTGAACAAACAACACAATGATTACTAACATCAGAAAACCGAAAAAAGCCCCCACTGTGACGGTCTGCATAGAAAATAATGATAGCAGTAAGCCACCTACAGCTGTCCCAGCAATTCTAGCCATGGTAGCAATGTTCATATAGAGCGTGTTTGCAGATAGCAGGTTAGCTTCCCCGACCAAAGCTGGTAATCCCGCGCGTACCGTTGGTAAATACATGGAACCTGCTACTTGATTCACAATTAACGAAGCGACTAACCAGCCGATCGAGGTATAGCTAATAGCAAAATACATACATACAGGGGCAAAACACCTTATGCATGAGGAGGCAATCAGAATTTTTTGCTTATCATACTGATCAATCATTTTCCCCACTGTAGGTAAAAATAGAATGCTTGCAAGCATCCCTGTCATTAGTAATAGGCCAGTTCCCAAATTGGTTTGCATGATCTTTGACATAAACTGTAGATTCAATAACATGCACACCCACATGGTAATTCCAGCAACAATTTCACCTGACATTAATAAAAGAAATGACTTGTTCTTGTGAATAGGTTGAATAATAATCAGCTCCGTTATATACGTGTTGTGTAATAACTTAATTGTAGTGATCTAGGCTCGTTTTGCAATGACTGATTTATCGGCTTTTCCATACCATGTAAAAAAGCCCTCTTCACTTGCGCAAAGAGAGACCTTTCTTCAGGTATTTGCCCCTTATAAATTCTAACAGAAACTTAACGAATTCGAACTGCTGTTCCAGAAGCAACAACCATCATCATACCATTACCAATCGTTTCAAAATCTAAGTTAATTCCAATAACTGCGTTAGCGCCTAATTTAGCAGCTTTATCTTTCATTTCATTAATGGCAATTGATCTTCCTTCTGCCAACTTGTCCTCGTAAGCACCGCTTCGTCCACCTATAATATCTCGAACGCCTGCCATGAAATCACGAACAACGTTGGCAGCCATAATCGCTTCACCAGTTACAATATCAATGTACTGCTCGACGTCTCTACCTTGCACAGTGTGTGTTGTTGTTACTAGCATGCTGGCTCCTCCTACCTGTTGCATATCTTGTCTTAACAAGTATGACGTTTCACTGTGACAGCAGGTTTCATGTTTTGTATTAGAAATAACTCTTTTTTGCAGGTATCACAATGGTTTCAGTAGCATTTTGTACCTCGACAATAATCGGCTTTATCTCTGTGCTACCACATATCGGACACCTTTGTTGATCATGAAAAATACTACAGCAATGTATGCAGGTAAATTTCATCTTTAACTCCTCCTTCTCCCAGTACGCTGTATTATACGCGCTCTTCGTTAAAAAAACTGTCTATTTTTGTAAACACTCTAAGAAAGTTTTTTTCACAAGGCTCTTTCTCTTATTTATGAACGAGGTAAGGTACTTTGTGCATGGACAAAGTACCTTACCTCCAATTAATCTGAAAAATGACTATTTCCAGTTATCATCTTTTTTAAACTTCTTCACGTTTTGTAAAGCCCGTAATAAAAAATCGGGTACAGGTAAACCTAACCGATGACAGTTTTCTAAAATGGAAATTCCTTCATTCCCTATCATAAATAAGATGATTGTATCTCGTAAGAAGCCTTGACTGCTACCACTAATTAAATCCAATTGATTAGCAATGATAATAAAAGCAAACATCCCAACTTTTTTTGCAATCCCTCGAAACCCTTCCTGACTGCTTAGTGATCTATTATACCAGGCGGCAAGTACTCCCGTTATATAATCAACAATCATAAAGATGCAAAATGCCGTAAAAAGTTTATCTATCCCACCCACTAAATAAGTGATAATCGCAATTACGGCCCCAGTCCATATGAGATGAGAGCTGTCTTCCCCTGAGTACATCATATTTCTGGCTACCTCCTCCTGCCTGGTGGCTGGTGTAAACCGAGGTACCTTCCTTTTCTATGCGTATAGCTATCCTTTATATTCCAAAAACCAGAGCTGTACCAATCGATGCAATTTTCTCTGTCGACGCAACAGGACTCGTTCCACCTGTTTTTTTTGCTCCCTTGTTAACAAGGATGGAGGAATTCTTCTTACTGTTTGTTTTATAACTACAGGTGTCAGTTGTTGAATCTTTTGAATAAATGGCTTCAACTGATCATAACTTCTGATAAAGTGGGGAAGACCCTGTAAATAATGATGATTATATTTAGCTACATGCTCCCACTGTCTGGAATACCATGGCATTTTGCGAAAAGTAAAGGCCCCCAACAGGGACATACTATGATCAATAGCATAAAAGTCATATGCTTTCCGAGTAGGGAATATTATGATATTCTCGTCATGTCGATCCACATTGACAATCCAAATATCAAAGATGAATAGCTCTATCAATCTTTCTGGGGATCGCAATTTGTAGATAGCACCTGGTCCTTTTCGCTGATAAAATTCTTCCCAGTTATATAGGCGTCCCCTCCCTTTTTTATAGGAAATAACGCCTTTTTTTCCTTGGATGGTGACTACTTCAATTTTGGCGACTGAGATGCCTAGCTTGCGTGCAAGCCTATACGAAAGTAATTCCATGGCTAAAACAGGACCAAGCTTTTTTGCGGTATTGCTATTCGTATATTTAAAAAAACCAGTTTGTTGGTTCCCGTCTCTTCCTTTTCTAACCTGCCAAACAGGGCCTAAAGGGCGATCATATTTTCGAACAGGTACCCAGCTTGCCTCTTTCTTCCTCATAGCCATGCCTCCTCTATTTTACATTATTTTACTTAGACAAGATTTGGCACGGCTTCAATCTATGTTAACAAAATTAGTTACAATCCAGTTCTTTAAACAAAGAGCCACCGGCAATAGCCAATGACCCCTTATTTGGCAAAAAATCAATTATTAGCAATAACGATTTTTATCGAGAGCTTCTTCTGTCTCTCGCGTGAACCACTAGAGTTTCCCCAGGATTTATAATAACTGTGACGTGGCGATGATTTTCTCGATCCTCTGAAGGCTGGATAGAACGGAATTCATTTTGAACAAACTCTGATCTTTCTTCCCTTCTTGATTCAGAACGCTCTTCATGACGATGGTGATAATAGTGATGATAGTGATAGTGACGATGTTTGGAATGCTTTTTCCTCATAAAAACACCTCCTACTGTGATACTCTAAGTTATGTATAAGAGGGAAGCCATGCTTGGACGATAGAAACAGTAGATTTGACCAATTTTTGTAACCTTACGAGAAGAACATGATTTTCTTTACCGAATGATGCATACAAAATGGCTTTATAACGCACACTTAGGGTAAAGAAACGGTTTTAACCGAATCAAAAATGATGAGGTGAACAAAATGAATGGCATGCAACTAGTCGAATTTTTACGAGAAACAGAAAATAAAATGATTCATATTCATAGAGCCATTGATCATATTAGCAATGAGCCTACATTAAAAGAATCTGTGGCCGTTCTAACGGAAGTCATTACTGACTATCAATCACAAACGGACAAAGTGAAGTCAACTTTGAGACATATGGAAATTAATTCAAATCATGGAAAACAGCAACACGAAGAGAACACCGAAGAGTAACAACAGCTTATCTTTCAAAAAAAACAGCGCATGTCTCACTTTCCAGAGACGCGCTGTTTTTCGTTTTTTCATGGGTTACGTAGGAATGGCAATACCCAAATCCTTCAGTCGATTTGTTAAGTACGCACGATTGCCCAGAATAGCTGGATCTGCTGGACGATATGCTGATGCCAACTCATTATGTTTGTAAGATTTCTCGAACTGTTGTAGGTGATCGTAGCAAACACATAATTGCAAATGTGGAAGCCAAGTCCAACATGCTTCTTTACGGAACCCCCACGTATGAGGTTTGGGTAATGTAGTAGCCAACTCATACCAAAAAACTGCCTTTTTCGGCTCATTTTTTTGTAACCAATAATATCCTAATCGACAGCATACTTCAGCTCGGGGCAAGCCATACTCTAAGCTTTTTAAAGCATATTTGATCTCTTGTTCTGGAAGCTGTAATTTTTCATAGCAAAAGCATATTTGTTCCATTAATAGCTCTGGTTCCTCTGCTCGTGGCAATTCATTATTTACAAATTGCTGATAAATCCCAATAGCCTCTTCATATCTTTCATTATCTTTTAATTCATTGGCATAATAATATTTTTCTCGAGGGTTTAATAAAACGCCATCTGCAATCGCATTTTCATATATGCTTAGATTTCGCTTGTAATTTTTTTGTTGACGTGGACGATGGGTAACAGCAATATCAATTTCAAAGCTTCTGCCAAACGAATACTGAATATATTCATGTACCATGCCAACCCAACAGTGTTTATGCGTTCGCTTCACAATTCTTTCACGAAAATAAGGAAGGATGACATTTCCAAACTCATCTTTATCAGTATGATAAGGCATCACTACTACATCAATACTGGGGTCAATCTTATGTTTAAATAACTGCAATTTTTTCCGATCAATCTCCTCTAGTACATCATCTGCATCCATCCACATAATGTAATCCATCGTAGCTTGTTGAAAAGAAAAATTACGCGCTTTAGAAAAATCATTTACCCATTTGAAATGAAAAATCTTTTTGGTAAATTCCTTTGCCTCTTTAATCGTTTTGTCAGTTGAACCAGTATCCACAATAATAATTTCATCTACAGCTCCCTTGACAGAGCGTAGACAACGAGCAATGGATTTTTCTTCATTTCTTACAATCATACATAAACTGATCGTAGCCAAACCCTCACCCCCAATTTCCTGTTACATAGGCTCGATATGCCATTGCGGGTCAAATACTCCAATCCGCTCCACTATATCATTTGGTTCATATCCCTGTGTTTCTAACTGATGCACGCTAATCGGAAGCTGCCATTTTTCTATAAACCGTCTAGCGTTATCCCACGAATAATCGCGATACCTAATGCTATTCGCTAGAAAGGTAGCATGGCCAAAGTGATAGATAAATACGTCATTAGCAATCCACAGCTTTTTCCCGTAAAGACGAGCACGTAGACAAAAATCATCATCCTCATAGCTTGCTGGATAGAATCGCTCATCCAATCCACCAATTTGTTCAAGAAGACTCCGTCGAAATAACATGCAATGACCAATTAACTTTCGCCCATAGAATCCATGATTGGCATAGTGTTTGCTCCAATCAATCGCGAATGAATCAAGAGTAGTAACCTGTACATTCTCTTCCGTACTAATTTGCTGTTCTGCTGACAAATTATTGGAGCGAGGTCCCACCATACATAAAGATGAATCCTTCTCTAACCATTTGATAAGCAATTGGCTCCAGTCGGGTGTAACCAACGTATCATTATTCAACATGACAATGTACTCGCCCTGAGCCTGTCGGAATCCTTGATTATTGCCTGCTGCAAAGCCACGATTTTCTTCATTAGAGATGACAACAGTATGGGGAAGAGAATTCAAATAAGAAACCGTGCTATCAGAAGATCCATTATCGACAAAAATAAGTTCATAATTGGTTGTATGCTTTTGAATACTTTCTACACACATTTTTGTAAAAGGTAACCCATTACGCGTCAATATCACAATGGAGAGGGTAAGTGTTATGACTCTCCCTCCTTTGTAGCCATACAATCTAGGTGATACGCATGTAATGCATCTCGCCAATGACGAAGCAATTGAAAACCATGCAAACGAATGGCCATATGATCCATGACAGAATAGGCGGGACGGGGGGCGGGGCGGGGAAAATCTTTCGTTGTAATAGAAACAACCTTCACATCCTGCTGATATTCCGCAAAGATAGCCTCAGCAAAGTCATACCAAGAACAACAACCTTGATTTGAGACATGATAAGTGCCGTAGCATTCACTTTTAGCTATTTGCAACAAAAACTGAGCGAGATCAACAGTGTATGTTGGTGCTCCTATTTGATCAGAGACAACTGAGATTTCTGATTGTTTTTGTCCTAGCTTAAGCATTGTTTTCACAAAGTTATGACCGTACTTCCCAAATACCCAGGACGTTCGGACAATAAAATGTTTAGGGCACAAGCTCCTAGTCAATTCTTCTCCAGCTAGCTTGCTTTTCCCATAGACACTTGTAGGAGCAGGACGGTCAAATTCAACATATGGCTCATTTCCCTGCCCGGAGAAAACATAATCTGAGCTGATATAAATCATTTTGGCACCTATTTCTTGAGCAACAAGTGCCACATTACGTGTTCCCCAAGCATTTACAGCATAAGCTTGATCAGGTTCACTTTCAGCCTGATCTACATTTGTATAAGCTGCTGTATGAATAATGACATCAGGTTGATAGGCTTGCACCTGCTCTCTTACCTGATGCAATTGTGTAATATCTAACTCTTGTCGACTGTATCCCTGAACATGAGCCATGCCCTGTGACAATGCAACCAGGTCTCGCCCCAATTGCCCTTGTGCCCCAGTGACCAACACTTTCACACTGCTCCCTCCCTTTTACATTACACGCTAATGAGGATGGTCTTGGATGGTATGACCGTATTGCTGCTTATAATATTCGCGAAATGCTCCTGACTTAGCTCGCTGCCACCATTCTTTATGTTGTTGATACCAATGAATTGTGTTCGTTAGACCTTCCTCAAATGTATGAATGGGCTCCCACCCTAATTCTATTTGTATTTTGGTGGAATCAATGGCATAGCGTCGATCATGCTTGAGGCGATCCTTTCCATATTGAAGTAAATTCTCGTCTCGATTTAACGCGCGAAGTAATGTCTGAAGCAAACTAAGATTAGTCCATTCATTACTGCCGCCAATATTATATACTTCTCCAGGCTTTCCTCTATGCATAACAAGATCGATAGCTCGACAATGATCTTCTACATGCAACCAATCCCGGACGTGTAGTCCATCTCCATATACGGGAATATTTTCATAAGCAATCGCGTTAGTAATGGCGAGCGGTATTAATTTTTCTGGGAATTGATACGGGCCATAATTGTTAGAACAACGTGTGATATTGGTATACATCTCATATGTTTGATGATAGGAACGTACTAACAAATCAGCTGCGGCTTTAGAAGCGGAGTAAGGACTATTGGGGGCAAGCGGAGTATCTTCGGTAAACAATCCTGTCTCTCCTAACGAACCATATACCTCATCGGTGGATACCTGAAGAAATTGTTTGATCTTATATCGTCTGGCATATTCCAATAGCACTTGTGTACCTGTTATATTTGTCTTCACAAAGTAACTCGGATCAGAAATACTACGATCAACATGCGATTCTGCTGCAAAATTGACAATTATATCAATCGGAGTTTTGTCATCGGAATACAAAGCTTTTTCTCCTGACAAAAGGCTTTCGACCACTTTCTTGTCATAAATGGAGCCTCGCACAAAACGATAGTGAGGATGTTCTTCAATGTCTTGTAAATTCTCTAAATTTCCGGCATATGTGAGGTAATCTAAGTTAATGATTTTATAATGGGGGTATTGATGTAGGAGATAATGAATAAAATTGCTTCCAATAAATCCCGCTCCACCTGTCACCAATACTTTCATGCGTATTTCCTCCTTATTTAAACACGGTGTTCCAATTAAAATTAATGGTTTTATCATCGTGAGCAATTCTATATTCGTCAGGATCTTTAGGGTCATAAGAAATATTAGTTAAATAAGTAATAACTGCTGGCTGTTGTCCTAATGCCCGATAACCATGAGCCACCCCACGTGGGATAAACAGTGAAATTAAATGATTCTCACCCATATAATAGACATCTGTTAAACCCTTAGTAGGTGAGTCGTCTCTTACATCATACAAGACGACCTGTGCATTACCAGCAGGAAAAAACCAAATATCATCCTGCTTTTTATGGTAATGGAAAGCTTTAATCACCCCTGGATATGTTAAGGAAGCTGATAATTGACCAAATTTCTCTAATAAAAGGTCATCGTCACGCCACACTTCCATAAAATAGCCCCGGTCATCAGCAAACTTTACTAGCTTTTTTACTTTCACACCATCAATCACGCTCTATCTCTCCCTCTAGCTTATTGCTCTCCCATTTATCCAGTTCTAATGTGGCTGCTAATTGGTTTGCATGTAAAATCGAATGGTGAGTGCCTGCATCTGTCCACCATCCCTGAAGCACATCGTAAGTCATTTCATTACGCTCAATGTACGCATTGTTAACATCAGTAATCTCTAATTCTCCGCGTGCTGAAGGATAAAGAGTTTTAATAATCTCAAACACCTTCCAATCGTACATATATATACCCGTTACAGCAAAGTCACTGTCTGGTTTAGACGGCTTTTCTGTAATGGAAACAATTTTTCCGTCTTCCCATTTTGGTACACCATAACGTTCTGGATCAATGACTTGTTTTATTAAGATATTGGCTCCAGAACCGCGTTCTCTAAACCTTTTCACATGGTCCGAAATATTATCTGAGAATACATTGTCACCTAAGATAACAGTAATGAGTTCTCCGTGTGCAAAATCTTCTGCCATCCCTAGCGCTTGAGCAATTCCCTTTGGTTCATCTTGTACTTTATAAGTGAATTGCATATTAAAATCTACTCCACTTCCCAACAGGTTTACTACATCTCCCATATGTTCACGGCTAGTTACGATTAATACCTCGTAAATATCCGCCTCTTTTAACTTATGAATAGGATGATAAATCATTGGATATTTTCCAACCGGTAATAAGTGTTTATTGGTAACCTTTGTCAAGGGGTATAGCCTAGAACCTGTTCCGCCGGCTAAAATAATTCCTTTCATATATGGGCCTCCCTAAATCGTTTGACGTTCAGGTCAATACGTCTAGAACAGACTTTTTCATCTGCACGATATGTTATATTATGCTTAAGGTGCCAATTCGCTCATTTTTTATGGAAAATCATCTCGTACCCTGTCACAAATGACAATCCTATACATGAGGTGTCATTGTGATGATTCATTCTCGGCAAGAACGCAATTCTAACGTATCATCGCCACTTGATCGGGATCGGTAATACAGAGTGCGCCATGAATAAACCGAAGAGTATTAATGTAGGCCATCGTGAGCTTATCCTTCGCTTCTAAATAACCAAGAGATGGTACCTGTAGGATCAGATGCACTAAATCAATAGAACCTGAAATGGTTATATGACGGTTATTAATTTGTTGAGCAGCATGCATGCGGAAGTAGCTTAACGTATCGGTCATATATACGCCTTTTCCATTTCGTAATAATACGATCCAAGAAGCCATATCAACTGTGCATACATATTTTCTACCAAATAAGCTACCAAACGGTTCTGTTAGATATTTTTTACGAAATAGTACCGTTGTTGGCTCCCCAATAAAATTGCCCCATCGCAAACCAACTAACATATCAATCATGTCATGTCCATCTAAGATTGTATCTTGTGTGAAGCCTGTTTTTGTTTCCATAATATCTGGTTGAATGATACCTGCCTCATTGATAATTGCACGCTTAGAAGTAACGAGTGCAATCTCTTCTTGAGGATCTTGTAAAAAATAGACCATCATCCTGCTAATTTTATCTGAATAAAATAAATCATCATCCAACTGCCCCAAATTTTGAGGATTTTTGTAATAGATAAGATGAGGATGCTGTTCCAAATAAGGTTTGATCAGTTACTCGGTTTCTTCATTCGTGCTGTCATCACCTACGATAATCTCAAGATTGGGATAATTCTGGGCTAAAGACTTTGCAATGCCAGTTCAAAGTAAACTGGTCTATTATAAGTTGGAATGAGAATACTTACCTTTGGAAAGACCTTTGAATATTCATGTGACACGCGACTTCCTCCTTTTTTTGAACACTTACCACATTTACCAATCTATGAAATTGGGCAGAGACGGTTCTTTGTTAAGTAGAAGAAAAGGAACAGAGGGAAGCGGGCTTTTCTTTTGGTGCCGATTTAGCTTGTTTTGAATATGGTAAGAGAAGGTATAGCTTTGTTTAAAAAACCAAATGTCAAAGTACTCGTATCATTCGAGCATTTAATTGGCTATTAAGCGGTAAGAATGCATTCTTATCCGTTAAAAAAGGAGAAATACGCAATGGAGAATAGACAGCTTTCCTTCGCGTTTATCAGTTGCGTGAACGACCATGTCCTCTATAAGGAATGTCTGAATCACATTAGACACCTTTGGGTTCCACCTGGTTTTTCAGTGGAAATTATCTCGATCTATGACGCAGTTAGCATGACGGAAGGCTATAATAGAGCAATGCGACAAAGTAAAGCTAACTATAAAATCTATTTACATCAGGATACCTACATTATGAACACCCATTTTTTGGTTGATTGCCTCAAAGTTTTTATGCATAAAGAAGTTGGAATGTTTGGGATGGCAGGTACAGATGATCTCCCACCTTCAGGGGCGTGGTGGGAAGGTAGCAGGCATTTTGGAAGGGTAATGGCCTATATTAATTCCTTTGGTCAACACAAGTTTGGAGCCGTTCCACATCCTTTTCAAGAAGTCACCAGTATTGATGGGGTCATGATGGTAACGCAATACGATTTGGAATGGGATGAAAATATAACCAATTTTCATTTTTATGATACCTCCCAGTCATTAGCTTTCCGCAAAGCAGGCCATAAAGTCGTAGTGCCTTATCAAGAAGACAGCTGGATCCTGCATTATTGCTTAGACGACATTAATTTTGAAGAATATAATAAGACACGTTCTATTTTTCTCGACCATTATCGTTTTGAGGACTGGAAAGAATATAACTTCAATCCCTCAACTAGCGAAAAAAATTAGAATATCCCACCTATACTTAGATAAGGGATTAATTGTACGTATGTAATATAGATAAGAGCTATAAAAAAAGAACCCATTTGCAGGGTTCTTTTTTTATATATGTGGATTACATCCCTGAGGAGGTTATCACATAGCGGATATACTTATCTTTTTCAGGATCATTTTCATACAAAACACCCAGCCCATTCTCACTAACTACCTTTTGGAATGATAAATCTAGACTACTATCCTGTAAAAAATCTTCAATTGCTGTAAGTACGCCATTTTTCGGGCCATTTTCGTATTCAGCGTTATATAGATTGTTATTAATGCCCCCTTCAACCGATAATTCGGACTGTCCGGGAATCATACCTTTTAATGCATATGGTTTCAAATATTCGGCAGGTATCTGTTTTGGATCATAATACATATCCCGTCTGCCATATGGCCAATCCACATCATGGAAGAAAACGATTGGAAACTTTCCCGTCGTTTTGGAACGTTCTTCGATTGCTTTTAGTTCAAAATAGACGGTATACCAATTATGATCACCATCAATGAGTACTACATCATATTCTGGAATCTTCGGTAATGCATCGTGACTCAGTAGCCGAACCATTTCCAAATGTTCTCCAAATAAATTTTGAAAAGCATTCACATCAAACTTAGGTAGCGGATCTACAACATACACCTTTGCATGAAGCCATTTGCAATACTCCAGTATTCGTACGGTATTGAATCCGTAGTCTGCGCCAATTTCTACAATGCTTTTTGGCTGTTCTTTTAACAGTATAGGCTTAATAATTTTATCCCAAAAACGGTTCATTATTCCATCCCTCCTTTCACCAGAATATTCTACAGATACAATTTGATGAAAAGTAAATATCGATACTCTTTGTATGTCTAAGGAATTTATGTAATGCCGTCACTATCCAAAATATCCTTCATAAGATAAGAGGAAATAAGCTTTTTGAGGAGGTTCATACATGCGTTTTTGTATTAAACATTTTGTCCGACTATGTTCAGAGGAGCTACCGATTCTCGACCCCATCTATGAGTTTGGTTCCTTTCAAGTGCCTTCCCAAGAAATCTTTGCAGATCTTCGTCCCTTTTTCCCGGGTCATACCTATATCGGATGCGATATGCGACAAGGACCTGGAGTAGATCAAATATTAAATTTACACGATATAGATTTACCTGATGAAACAGCAGGATCTATCCTCAGTTTAGATACATTGGAACATGTGGAATATCCCCGGAAGGCCATGGAAGAATGCTATCGAGTCTTAAAACCTAATGGAGTCTGCGTTATTAGTTCTGTTCTTGATTTTCCGATTCATGATTATCCTTCTGATTATTGGAGATTCACACCTGAAGGATTCAAGAGCTTGTTGCAAGCTTTTGATACTGTATTAGTCGAATCGTTGGGAGAACCAGAATTTCCTCATACAGTAGTTGGAATAGGCGTAAAAGGTGCCTTGCCTGAGGATATTAAGGAGCGTTTACTGGGAAAACTCAGCTATTGGAAACGTACCTCTGATATTACGTAACTGGTTTTATTTGTATGTAATTTGATCAAATATAGTAAAGATGCGCTTGTTCGATTAAGAACAAGCGCATTTAAATATATGTTAATGCTATTTACTCTTCTTTGTTAAGGTTGGTTCCTTGAGCAATTCCTCACGTATCACTTGCTTTTGCCAAACAATTTGTTCTTCTTTCTTTGCCGGCCTTTCCATTACAGCTATTCTTCTGTTCATGAGGTTCCCTCCCTTTTTTCTTCTTGCTCTCTTTATCTACTTTACCCAATTTTCTGAGAATAGCAACATGATTGTTCAATTTTTCACATAAATGTAATAAGTATTTCATTATTTTCTTAATTCCTACTTTTGTATCTTGTCATTCTATCTAAATCTTCTTTTATATGTATATACTGTTTTTTCTAAAGGACACTAGGGTTATTAACAACCAAAAAACGCTCCCTCTTTGTTTAAAGAAAGAACGTTTACTTTTATTCGCTGAAAACTAGATAATGAAAGTCAGCATACAGGCAATGTGGATAAGTCCTCGACCGATTAGTATTCGTCAGCTCCATGCATTACTGCACTTCCACACCGAACCTATCAACCTCATCGTCTATGAGGGGTCTTACTAGCTTGCGCTATGGGAAGTCTCATCTTGAAGGGGGCTTCACGCTTAGATGCTTTCAGCGCTTATCCCGTCCGCACATAGCTACCCAGCTGTGCCACTGGCGTGACAACTGGTGCACCAGGGGTGCGTCCATCCCGGTCCTCTCGTACTAAGGACAGCTCTCCTCAAACTTCCTACGCCCGCGACAGATAGGGACCGAACTGTCTCACGACGTTCTGAACCCAGCTCGCGTACCGCTTTAATGGGCGAACAGCCCAACCCTTGGGACCTACTTCAGCCCCAGGATGCGATGAGCCGACATCGAGGTGCCAAACCTCCCCGTCGATGTGGACTCTTGGGGGAGATAAGCCTGTTATCCCCAGGGTAGCTTTTATCCGTTGAGCGATGGCCCTTCCATGCGGAACCACCGGATCACTAAGCCCGACTTTCGTCCCTGCTCGACTTGTAGGTCTCGCAGTCAAGCTCCCTTGTGCCTTTACACTCTACGAATGATTTCCGACCATTCTGAGGGAACCTTTGGGCGCCTCCGTTACTCTTTAGGAGGCGACCGCCCCAGTCAAACTGCCCACCTGGCATGGTCCTTCCACCCGATAAGGGCGGCAAGTTAGAAACTCCGTACATCAAGGGTGGTATCCCAACGACAGCTCCACGAAGGCTGGCGCCCTCGCTTCACAGCTTCCCACCTATTCTGTACATGATGCACAAAGTTTCAATACCAGGCTACAGTAAAGCTCCATGGGGTCTTTCCGTCTTGTCGCGGGTAACCTGCATCTTCACAGGTATTATGATTTCACCGGGTCTCTTGCCGAGACAGCGCCCAAGTCGTTACGCCTTTCGTGCGGGTCGGAACTTACCCGACAAGGAATTTCGCTACCTTAGGACCGTTATAGTTACGGCCGCCGTTTACTGGGGCTTCGGTTCAAAGCTTCGCTTGCGCTAACCCATCCCCTTAACCTTCCAGCACCGGGCAGGCGTCAGCCCCTATACTTCGCCTTGCGGCTTCGCAGAGACCTGTGTTTTTGCTAAACAGTCGCTTGGGCCTTTTCACTGCGGCCTCCTCGGGCTATAAACCCTACCGAGGCGCCCCTTCTCCCGAAGTTACGGGGCCATTTTGCCGAGTTCCTTAGCAAGAGTTATCCCGCGCACCTTAGGATTCTCTCCTCGCCTACCTGTGTCGGTTTGCGGTACGGGCACCTTGTTCCTCGCTAGACGCTTTTCTTGGCAGTGTGAAATCAGGGACTTCGGTACTATAATTTCCCTCGCCATCACAGCTTGTGCTTACTGGTGTGCGGATTTGCCTACACACCACACTTACTGCTTAGACGGCCATCCAATAGGCCGCTCACCCTATCCTCCTGCGTCACGCCATTGCTCAAACGGAACAGAGGTGGTACTGGAATATCAACCAGTTGTCCATCGCCTACGCCTTTCGGCCTCAGCTTAGGTCCCGACTAACCCTGGGAGGACGAGCCTTCCCCAGGAAACCTTAGGCTTTCGGTGGACAAGATTCTCACTTGTCTTTTCGCTACTTACACCGGCATTCTCACTTCCAAGCGCTCCACCGCTCCTTACGATACGGCTTCACTGCTGCTTGGAACGCTCCCCTACCCAGTCCATAAGGACTGCCATAGCTTCGGCGGTATGTTTAGCCCCGTTACATTTTCCGCGCAGAGTCACTCGACCAGTGAGCTATTACGCACTCTTTAAATGGTGGCTGCTTCTAAGCCAACATCCTGGTTGTCTGGGCAACTCCACATCGTTTCCCACTTAACATACACTTGGGGGCCTTAGCTGATGGTCTGGGCTGTTTCCCTTTTGACGATGGATCTTAGCACTCACCGTCTGACTCCCGGATATAAGTACTTGGCATTCGGAGTTTGACTGAATTCGGTAACCCGATGAGGGCCCCTAGTCCAATCAGTGCTCTACCTCCAAGACTCTAAATCCGAGGCTAGCCCTAAAGCTATTTCGGGGAGAACCAGCTATCTCCGAGTTCGATTGGAATTTCACCGCTAGCCACACCTCATCCCCGCACTTTTCAACGTGCGTGGGTTCGGGCCTCCAGTAGGTGTTACCCTACCTTCACCCTGGACATGGCTAGATCACACGGTTTCGGGTCTACGACAACGTACTTTCGCCCTATTCAGACTCGCTTTCGCTGCGGCTCCGTCTCTTCGACTTAACCTCGCACGCTATCGTAACTCGCCGGTTCATTCTACAAAAGGCACGCCGTCACACATAGAAAGTGCTCCGACTATTTGTAAGCACACGGTTTCAGGTACTATTTCACTCCCCTCCCGGGGTGCTTTTCACCTTTCCCTCACGGTACTGGTTCACTATCGGTCGTTAGGTAGTATTTAGCCTTAGCAGATGGTCCTGCCAGATTCACACGGGATTTCTCGTGTCCCGCGCTACTCGGGGTTGGTCTCGGAGGGACAGATGTTTGGGTTACGCGACTATCACGCTCTTTGGTCAGTCTTCCCAAACTGTTCACCTACATCTGTCCTTTGTAACTCCTATATGAAACGCCCCACAACCCCGTAGGATAAATCCTACGGTTTAGGCTCTTCCGCGTTCGCTCGCCACTACTGACGGAATCACTATTGTTTTCTCTTCCTCCGGCTACTTAGATGTTTCAGTTCACCGGGTCTGCCTTCTCATCACCTATGTATTCAGTGAAGGATACCATCCCATTACAGATGGTGGGTTCCCCCATTCGGAAATCCCCGGATCAAAGTGTGCTTACCACTCCCCGAGGCTTATCGCAGTTCGCTGCGTCCTTCTTCGGCTCCTAACGCCAAGGCATCCACCGTGTGCCCTTATTAACTTAACCACGACGCACAGGATGTGCTAGTGTCTACGTTGCCACATGACGTGGCGTCTGTAGTAGACCATCCATGCGGTTTGCACTAATGTTGTTGCATGTCCTTACTAAAAGTAAGAACGTTTGCCTTGTATGCTTTCTACATTATCCAGTTTTCAAAGAACAATTGTCTACGCCAATTGTTGACCGCAAGCGGTCGGGGTTGAAGCTTTTATAGCAAACGTCGAGACGTTTACTACTTCATTGGCTATAGAATTAGTTGCAGTAACCTAATGAGGTTACCGGCCTGGCAACGTCCTACTCTCCCGGCTCGAATGAGCAAGTACCATTGGCGCTAGAGGGCTTAACGGTCGTGTTCGGAATGGGAACGTGTGTGACCCCTCTGCCATCATCACC